>NZ_CP065365.1:0-2894451 GCF_050703575.1 Nonlabens sp. SCSIO 43208 | reverse complement strand
TCGAGTACAAATATGTGTATAAAAAACCTTAAAAAAAACTAAAAAACCATTTGATAAATTAAAAAAAAAGTAGCATGGGCTCACTGGTTTTTTAACTTTGGATAAGATATGAAAATTATATGAAAAGTACAATTATTCCGATAACACCTCGATATGCCGAAACTGATCAAATGGGTGTGGTTCACCATGCTAATTATTTGATATATTTAGAGTTAGGTAGAATGTCCTGGTTGGACACTTTAGGTTTCTCTTATGATGAAATGGAAAAAAAAGGAGTACTACTACCAGTTTACAATATCGATATAACTTACAGAAAACCAATTAGATTAAACGATGAAATTTTCGTCAAAACCACTCTTAAGAATATTCCTACAACGCGTGTTGAATTTTACTACGAAATAATCGATCAAAATGATGTTTTACATGCGTCCGCAAACTTAACTCTTGTTTTTACTGATGCAAACTCGTTTAGACCTAGAAAACCAATTCCGGAATTTCTAGAAGCTTGTAAGAAATTGTTTTAAAATCTACTAACTTATCAAAAGTATGCTTCCTGAATATTTTGAAAGTCTAATCGATGAATTGCAATTAGCAACATCTAAATCCAAACACGATTTTAAATATCCCGTTCTAACAACTGTAGACAACAATGGGGTACCTAGGTCTAGAACTGTTGTTTTAAGAGAGATTGATGTCGAAAAGAAGGAATTAATTGTTTTTACCGATTCAAGATCTATTAAAGTAGAACATATACAATCAAATGATAAGGCTTGTTTTTTATTTTACAATTCTAAAAAACTTTTACAATTAAGGTGTAATGGTAGATTGATTATAATTAACAGTCCCAAAGAAGTTAAACGATTGTTTCAAAAGGTTACATCAAAAAGTATAAAGGATTATACCTCAATTCCATCACCAGGTACGCCTATTGATAATCCTGATCATGTAGAATACGTGTCACGCGATAAAAGCTTTTTTTTACCGCTACGATTTGAAATTAGTGAAATAGAATATCTCAAACTTAAACGTCCTAATCACTTAAGAGCTTTATATAAACGCGAAGATAATTGGGCTGGTCACTGGCTTGCTCCATAATGTCTAGTCTTCTAGAGCTTTTGCCTTAATTGGGTACATTTGATTAATATCTTTGACTACTTTTTCAACATTGTTGAGAGGAACATCTATAGTTATAGAACAGCTGGCGGTAAAATCCTGCAAGGCCATAGTGAGTCCTTGCTCTTCAATATACCTCATAACTTGACTCATTTGAGCGTATTCAAAGTCGATTTTCACTTGAGAAGTGATGGTTCTTGTTATAATTGTAGCCTGCTCAATGGCCAAAGCACTAGACTCTTTATAAGCATTTATTAATCCGCTCACACCTAATTTTGTTCCTCCGAATATCCTAGTGACTACTACTAGAACGTCGCTTAATTCATTTGAATTAATTTGACCTAGAATGGGATCACCTGCACTATGATTAGGTTCTCCATCGTCATTTGCCCTATAATTGTTTTCTCCAGGACCGATCTTCCAGGCATAACAATGATGATTTGCCTTCGGATATTTTTTCTTCAGAGCATCAATGATAGGTGAAACTTCATCTGGATTCTTGATAGGAAATGCACGAGCGTAGAATTTACTACCCTTGTCCTTGAATAAGGTTTCAGTTGTTTCTTTTGCTATCGTTTTATAAGTGTCTCTCATAAATTTACGCTTTCGCGAAAGCGATGAAAACAATCGCAATTATAGCAAGTATAATACCTAGAACGTTTCTAGATTTCAGTTTTTCTTTGAATAGAAATAAACCAAACATGGTTGACAATACTACGGTTCCTACATGGTTAATAGGGTAAACAAATGTACTCTCTAAACCAGGTGAATTGAGGGCTTTTAAAATCACCACAATCGAAAAAAAGTTAGGAATTCCTAGAAAAATTCCTCCGATAAGACTTTTCCATTCTAATTTCTCATTTTTATTAATTAACCGATATATCACAGCCGCAGATCCTGCTATAAATGCAAAAGAAAAAATTGTGGCACTTATAACATCTTCATTACTATTTGACATATGGTTGTTTTGTAGAATTTTGAGAACTGTATCAATTATACCGCTTCCTACAAATAGCGCTAGTGGTAAGAGTAGTTTTTTTGGAGTCCAATCTATATTTGACTGCGATTTCTTATTAACTGTGGTAAAATAAACTGCTGCCAGAGCGATTATTATTCCTATGGCTTTTAATATATTCCACTCTTCATTAAATATTGTGAAACCTGCGATCACAGGTATAACCAATGACATTTTACTGGCAACACTGGCAACAGACAGGCCATTGCGCTGTGCCGTTAACGCCATGACATTGAAAATAGTTATGAAAAGAATTCCCATGAACATCGCTAGAAACAACCAGTCTGACTTTAAAACAGATGTTATATCGTAAGTACCATTGCTTGAAATAATACCTGTTATAAAAGCTACAAGATAATTTACCACTATAGCTTGTAGGGTGTTTATTTTATAAACATCAAACAATTTAAAAATTACATATAGTAAACTAGATAGTAATATGCTTAATCCTAGATAGATCATAAACGATGGTAAATTCTTAAAGTATCACCTTTTATATTAAAATGATTTTTTAATTGTTGATTGTCGAGTTCTGGTGCTTTTACTCCAGAATGAAATAGCGTATTTTCACTCGTGTAAATATGTGCTTCGTCCCATAGCCCTGCATCTATAAATGCTTGGAGAGTCCTAGATCCACCTTCTATAATTACCGATTGGATATCTTTTTTATATAACTCTTGCAATACTGTCTTAATGTCGGATAGAGGAATGTCTAAAATTTGAGCAGGATCAGGTGATTGAAAAACGTTAAGATTTTTTGGCAGCTCCTTTTTATTAGCAAGAACAAATCTAAAGGGATGTGTACCTTTCCAATTTCTGGTTGTAAGACTTGGATTGTCTGCAAGCGCTGTTCCAGCACCTATTAAAATAGCGTTTTCTGTAGATCGTTGTTGATGTACCCTTTGTAAGCTGTATGAATTTGTAATCCAAACAGGTTGCTTCTTAGTCTTAAATTCTGGAGCGATATAGCCATCGTTAGTTTGTGCCCATTTAAGCAGAACAAATGGTTTTTTATACTTGTGAAATGAGAAAAAACGCTTGTTAACTTCGTTACATTTATCTACAAGTATTCCTGTTTTACATGAAATACCAGCTTCTTCAAGAATCTTTATTCCTCTTCCTGCTACCTTATCATGTGGGTCTAGTGTTCCTACTATAACTTCTTTAAAATTATACCTTACTAGCAGCAAAGCGCATGGTGGCGTTTTACCAGTATGTGAGCAAGGTTCAAGATTTACATAAATACTACACTTAGGAGCTATTTTTTCAAACTTTTCCTCACCTAATTTTTTAATTGCATTATTAATGGCGTTAACCTCGGCATGAGGTTTTCCTGCTTTTTGGTGCCAGCCTTCACTAATGATTTTATTCTCATATACAATGACACTTCCTACTAATGGATTAGGATAAGTAGTACCCAGTCCATTTTGAGCTAACTGCAAACAACGTTGCATATAAAATTCGTCCTTGTTCATGATTCCAGCAAAAGTAAGATTTAAATCACAAGGCTGGGTTAAATTTAGACTCAATAGCAAACTTATAATAGTTACTAGATGTACTTTTGAAATTATGATAATTAGACCTATTCTACCGGAGGATAATACAGTTGTTAAGAATATTATCCAACAAACTATTCTTGAATATGGAGCTCCTAAAGAGGGAACTGCATATAGTGATAAAGCAACCCAATCCATGTATGAGCACTTTCAGTTACCTAGACGCGTTTATTACGTTATAGAATTGGATGATGAAATTGTAGGTTGCGGTGGTGTAGGACCGCTAGACAATCAAGAGCAGAATA
This sequence comes from Nonlabens sp. SCSIO 43208, assembly GCF_050703575.1. Lineage (NCBI taxonomy): Bacteria > Pseudomonadati > Bacteroidota > Flavobacteriia > Flavobacteriales > Flavobacteriaceae > Nonlabens > Nonlabens sp. SCSIO 43208. The sequence continues at coordinate 2,890,522 of NZ_CP065365.1, read as the reverse complement.
TCTGTGAACTTCAAAAAATGTATTTTTTGCCAGAAGCACGTGGTAAGGGATATGGCAAGGAGCTTATACAATTATGTATTAAAACTGCTAAGGAATTAGCTTATTCAAAAATGTATCTTGAAACCATGGATAATATGTTTGAAGCTCAAGGGCTTTACAAGCATATGGGTTTTGAATTACTCAATGAGCCCATAGGTAATACTGGACATTACTCTTGTCCCGTTCAAATGATACTTGATTTATAATGAAAGACGATACTTTAAATAACTTTGAGATAATCAAGGAAGAAACTGTTTACGATGGTTTTCTAAAAGTTATAAAAGCCCAGATAAAACATGCTACTTGGCACGGTAATGAGCAACTGGAAGTTACAAGGGAATCCCTAGAACGAGGAGATAGTGTAGCAATATTACTTTATGAACAAGACACAAAATCGTTTTTATTTACTAAACAATTTAGGTATCCCAGTGCAAGAAGAGGTAAAGCGTTTATGATGGAATTAGTAGCTGGTAGCTTAGGGTTTAATGAAGATCCTGTTGAAGGAATAAAAAGGGAAGTAGAAGAAGAAATAGGCTATTCATTAAAAAATATTGAAAAAATTTGTTCTTATTTTCCATCACCAGGTGGTTGTTCAGAACAAATACATTTATATTTTTCTCAAGTTTCTTCTCATGATAAGATTTTTCAAGGTGGTGGTGAAGCATCAGAAAAGGAAGATATTTTGTTAACCAAAATACCTTTGGCTGAAATTAAACAACTATTACGAGACGGAGCTATAAACAACTCGATATCGATTATAGGATTACAATGGTTTTTACTGAATAAAGAAAGCCTTACTTAAATATTTTAAAGTAAGGCTTTTCTATTTTTTAATTCGCGAAGAAAAAATCTATTCCTTTTCTTTAACCGCTGTTCTATTGTCGTTAGAGTTACGGTCTATCAATATGTTGAACGGATCAATTCCAACCTCTACAGGTTTTTCATCTACGATGATTGAGAATTTATTTTCAATAGCTACAATTTTATGTTTTTTGAGATAAAGAACCTTGTTAATTCCTGTTTCATCATCCTTTTCTCCAAAAACACCAACATCTATATAATCAGCTAGAGGTAATGATTTTAAGGCTTTTTTCTTTCCTTCAGGAGTGTATGAAAGGCTATCACCTACCGTGTTTTTATAAACACTTTTTCCTTTTTTGTCTGATCTATACTTAGTTATGTATCCAGTAAATTCCACTTGATAACGACCATCATCAAGTTTTGTATACGTAGCTTTTTTTGCATCATTATCATACAAAGTTATCGTTTCAAACATATCCTTAATAAGATATTGTAACGAGTCAGGTGTTGCGGCTCTTATATCGTCTACAAATTCGATAGCTGTTGGGTATGGTGGACCTTGGAACTGATATTTCTCTGCAAATTGTTTAATGACGTTATTAAATGGTTTCTCACCTAAATAATCGCTCATTGCATAAAGGACTAAAGATCCTTTTTGATAATGAATATACTGTTGGTTTTCATTATACATCAATGGGTTTTCTCCAATGGACTCTACCGTTCTTCCTAAAAGGTATTTATCCATAGCGTCTTTAAGAAAAGACCTCATTTGTTCTTTTCCTCTAGATTTCTCTAGAACTTTTAATGAACTGTATTCTGATAAACTTTCTGAAAGTAATGTAGCACCTTTCGCATAGGCTCCAATTACCTGGTGTGCCCACCATTGATGGGCAAGTTCGTGTGCGGTAACACTAAAAGGGTAATCTACTGCATCCTTGTCACTTCCATCAACATCTGCAATGAAACCTATTCCTTCACTAAAAGGTATCGTGTTTGCAAACGCCTGTGCAAACGTTCCAAAATTTCTTGGGAATTCAATGATGCGTACTTGCCTGTGTTGATAAGGTGTAAAATTGTCATTATAATAATCTAGTCCGGCTTTAAGGCCAGCCATCATGCGGTCGATATTGTAATCATGATCTTTATGGTAATAGATTTCCAGTTTAATGCCGTCGTGCTCGTCGCGCATGACTTCATATCTACCACTCATAAAATTGTAAAAATTCACCATTTTACTATCCATTTTATAATAGTAGTACTTACGGTTATTTTCTTCCCACTCTTTAGTTAGATAACCTGGTGATATGGCAATTTGATCTGGACTTGTACTTAATGTAGCTTCAAAGTTTATCCAATCGCTGTTTCCGCCTATGTAATTATTGTCTCGCACACCTGGTTTAGTTGCGTCAGGCCAGCGATCTTTTGGAGGTAATTCATACTTTTTGCGAATTTGAGTATTTCGGATCTCTCCTTGATCATTGTATCCAATGGATGGAAAAACGAAATTATTCATGAAAGTTCCATTCTCAACAACAGGTGAGTTTTTTTCAAAGAAGGTGTTTTCTTTGTTGTAAGTTGCTACATTAAACTCTAGCGTATCTCCAGGTTGCAAGGGTGGCGTTATCCTATACATGCGATAGCCATAATCCTCATTGTCATAAACCACTTCAATTTTACGATCTGTTTCAATTGTAGTAAGTGTGTCGTTTATATTAACGTGCAGTGTATCAATAACGGCGCTGGACTTGTTGACCATAAGCATTTCTGCTCTAGCTTTAAAGTCTCTAGTTTCTGGATAAATATCAACAAACGCCTTAACATCAGTAATTCTAGGTTGGGGAACGTTTAAATATTTACTTAATTCCTTTTCTTTATTTACTGCCAGTAGTTCACGTTCTTTTCCTGTAGTTCTTTCATTATCAATGTTGTTAACTTTCCAAATGTAGCTTCCTATTCCTACGAATATTATTAATCCTACACTGAGTAGTGTGATGATAGGTGTTTTTAATCTCGCTTTCGCGAAAGCGATCCTCTCACTTGCACCTATACTCATTCCACGTCTAAAGAATAATAAACTAACACCAAATAGCGCTATACCTAATGCAATCCAGTAACCTCTAAAGGTGAAGTAGCGCCAGATACTATCTCCATAACCATTCATATCTGAAGGACTAGGAGCGCCGGTTCCTTGGTTAAAAATAAATTGAGCTTGTTCAACTCCTATAGCCTCCATGGCAAATGGTACTCCTAAGGCAATTACAAGCAAGGTCATAAGTCCTAACCATTTATTTTTAATCAAAGTGTGAATTAAAATTGATATCAATATCCATGGTAAAAACTCCCAAAATTTGATCATGAACAAATCAAACAAATAAAGGTCAATTTGATAATCATTAAAACCATTTACGGTTTGTATGATGATACCACTTAACATCACTATAACAAATAGAGAAAACACCATTATACTCATAGAGAATACTCGTGATAGTTGGAAAACCCAATTTTTAGTAGGAGTGGTGTCTACTAGTTGTAACATGTGAGCCGTTCTGGAACGGTCCATTATGAAGCCAGTGTACAGGTATATTAATAGATAGGTAAATGTGCTAAATATTCCTGCAGGGATTTGTAACATCAACCAGGTTTTTGGCAAGATGTCTGTACCATACACTTGACCGCTTACCAACATAGTAAGAAGTGAAAAGGCAAAAGCAATTACCGCTATAATAATAAATGGCCATCCTGTTACAATGTATTTAATGTCTGATTTTGATATTGTCCAAGCTGTTTTCAATTGATTAAAAAAGCTGAAGTTTTGACTTACCTTAGGTAAGGTAATATCCTGAACAGTTCCAAAATTACGTTTGATTACTCGTGATGATTTCTTCTTTCTTCCTACCGAAATAGCATGTTGAGAAAATCTAAAACCAACGATTACAGAAAGGAATAGAACAACGGAAAACCCTAACCACAATAATCGATTATACAATACAGTACCATCGGTAGGTAATAATTTACTGCCTTGCTCATCTGGTGTCCAGTATTTAATTCTTTGTCCAATAGCACTTTCTCCAGTAGGTTCTAGAAGTTCTATCCAAAAGGTATCATCTACAGAATCTAATGAACTAGCAGCAGCAAATTGACAGATAATCAAGATGAGCACACTCATGAAACCTAAATTGATATTTCTGAAGTAGGTCGTGATAGCAAAAACGATGGCTCCATAGAAAAATACATTAGGTATTACCATTACTAAAAATGGTTGAATGTAATTCATGAGTGAGAAAGGTCCTATCAAATCTTCATTTGCTCCAGGTAAGTAAAAGCCAATTGTAACGGCCAGCATACTTGCAAGAATGATTAATAGTGTGAGTAGCATCCCAGCACTGAATTTTGCTAGTAAATAGCTTACTTTATTTAAGGGATAGGAATAAAGTACGTGGTGCATGTTACTGCTAAAATCACGTTGAATAGTTCCTCCTATAATACTAGGGATAAGTAAATAAGTGATTAATATACCACCACTTATTAAACTATAAACTCCTACTGCACTGTTTAGATAAAAAGGAGAAGTAACGGTTACAGAGTCACTATCAAATACTCCAACGGCAAGTGCGGTAATTAATAAGCTTAATAGAAAGATAACCCCAGTATAAATATAGAACAGTGGTTTCTTAAACCAGGTTCTAAGCTCGTGTAAAAAAATAGTACTAAACATGATTATGAGTTTAATTCTATTTGTTGTTCCTGTTTTAATGTTGTGAAATACACATCTTCCAAAGACGCATCAGTAGCGATAAATTCTGGAGCTGGTTGTGTATCGTTCATTACTCTAATTACCAGATTGCTATCTTCATCAAAACTGGATGAAATAATATTATAAGACGCTTCATAAGTAGGTAATTGATCCTTAGTTACCGTGGTTTTCCATATGGTTCCCGATAATGCCTTAACCAGGTTTTTCGGTGTGTTTTGTGCCAGAATTTTACCACCATTTAAAATGGCCATATCAGTACACAATTCTTTCACATCATCAACGATGTGTGTAGAAAAAATTACAATATGGTTTGTTCCTATCTCTCTTAAGACATTTAAGAATCTATGACGTTCTGCAGGATCTAGACCAGCTGTAGGTTCATCAACTATTATTAATTTAGGATCGTTGAGTAAAAGTTGAGCAATTCCAAACCTTTGTTTCATTCCTCCAGAATACCCAGCTACATGTTTATGTCTTACATCACTTAAATTGGTAACTTCAAGAGCTTTGTCTACAATTGCATTTCTTTCTGAACTGTTTGAAATTCCTTTAAGTTGGGCAAAATAATGCAATAGATCGTGAGCGCTCATTTTAGGATATACCCCAAATTCTTGAGGTAGATATCCCAGAGTTTTTCTAAATTCAATTTTGTTATTAAGAATATCTAAATCATCTAGATGAATAGAACCTCCATCTGGTGCTTGTAAAGTGGCGATAGTACGCATTAATGAAGATTTTCCAGCTCCATTAGGACCTAATAATCCAAACATTCCAGCGTGAATATCAATACTTACATTATCCAGTGCTTTTACACCGTTTTTATAAGTTTTAGAAACATTTTTAAGACTTAATAACATAATTGATGTTCTTTTGATTTGAATGGTTAGTGCAAGAACGTCACAATATGTTACATATCAAAACGATTATTCAATCGCGTATATTTCAATGGCAGGAGTCACACGATTTTCAAAATTAAATAAGGCTAAATTTTCCCAACTGCTTCCCTGTGTACTAGTAGAAACACCAGGTACTACTGCAACCCAATCAGGTGCCCAGTAACAAAAACCTATTCCTTTATTATTAGGAAGGTTTTTAATTGTATTACGAATGCGCAATAAATAATTACGCTGTCCTGATGGTGTGGCGCCGTATTCTGGGATAAGTTGATTTTGAAGTCCTACTATATTATTCTTATTATCATTCCAGTTTAAGGTAAAAGGATAGGCAGTTTCTACTAGCAATATTTCTTGATTAAAACTTTGTGCTAATTCCTCTAATTTTTGTTCAATATCATCAAGATTAGTAGTTTGCCACCACGGATAATAACTCAATCCTATAACATCAAATTCAACGTTGCTATCTATAAGCTGTTGAAAAAAGTACTCGCTAGTTGCAATATCTGCCTTGTGAATAATAATTTTTGAAGTAGGAGATACCCTTTTAACACCATTAATTGCGGCTTTTGTCAGATTAATGTAATTATTCCAATTCTCATTACCACCGTCGTATATCTTTCCAATAGGCCATAAAAAGCCATTATCAGTCTCATTTCCTATTTGAACAAATTTTGGTAACGTACCTTGATCGTTTAATTCCTGTAAAACATTTTTACTATAGTTTTCTATTGCGACCGTTAATTCTTGATGACTATAATTACTCCAATTACTGGGTAAGCGCTGTGAACCTGGATCGGCCCATGTGCTGGAATAGTGAAAGTCTAGTAAAAATTCCATGCCGTTTTCTTGGGCGCGTAAAGCTTGTCTTTTTAGATGGTCTAGATCGTATAATCCGTTTGGATTATTTAACCACAATCTAATTCTTACGAGATTAACGCCTTTGCTAGATAAGTATGCATAATTGTTTGATATGACATTATTATTCTCGTCCTTAAATTGCAATCCTGATTGTTCTAGTTCTTCTAGAAAGGATAAGTCCATACCTTTATAAAAGATTGTGGATTCATTGTAGTTGTCCTGACTATCATTCTCATTACAAGAATAAAACGAGAAAGACGCAATCATTAAACAGTATAAATAAATACGTTTCATGTTTCAAATATAGTACTACAAATCGTCAATAAAAGTGTAGCCTTGCTCTTCCTTGCGTTGCAATACTTTTTGAAAAAATTTGTGAACGCTCTTATGATTAGCCTTTACTTTAATGAAATAATTATCTCTATAAATAGAATAGACATCGGCTTCACCTTTATAGATACTTAGTTTATAAAAAGGAATGGGTAAGGCAAAAGTCTCCAAAAGCGATCTAAATCTCACAATAATTCCTTTTTCGAGTATTTCTACATTACAAATATTGGCATTATTGTCAAGCACGAGTAGATTGTGAATATGAATGCTGCAACTTGTGATGTTCAGTTTAGGTGATCCAGAACCTCTTAATTTCCAGCGTTCTTTTAAGGAAAGCGGTACACCAACTTCCTGTCGTAGTTTACGTTGAATTTCAGGCTTGTTATAGGAAACGTTGTACAGCATATTGTTTTTAATTGAGTCTGTTTTACTGATTAATCCTTTCAATATATATCATTAAAAGACATTAAGGTAGCTGTGTTTTTTTAAAAATGAAATAATGTTTGAGGTTTTATGCTTTCGCGAAAGCGTAACAATTAAATAGAAATATTTAATTACCCTAGTATCTTGTCTATAATACCCTAGTTCACAAGTCTTTTTTCTATTCCATTATCTGTTTAGAAATACTACCTTTGCAGGCCTAAATTACTATACTATGTCTGTGATCCATCAGTTGGAAAATGTTACTAAAACAGCAGTTAAAGAGTTGTTTCAAGTTGATCTAGAAAAAGTTGAGGTAACTCTAACTCGCAAAGATCAAAATGGCCATTTTACCATTATGGTTTTTCCAATGTTGCGTCAAATTAAAGGTAATCCAGCAGTCATAGGTGAACAAATAGGAGCGTACTTACAAGAAAATACCGAGCTCATCGGTAGCTACGAGGTAATCAAAGGTTTTTTGAATGTAACTTTGACAAACGCTGTCTTTATTATCGCTTTCAATGAAATGCTAAGTAATTCTAAGTACGGTTTTACTCCAGTTGATGATTCCTCACCAGGTATTATGGTTGAATATAGTTCACCTAATACGAATAAACCACTACACCTGGGTCATATAAGAAATAACTTATTAGGTTATAGTGTTGCGCAAATTCTAGAAGCATCGGGTAGACGTGTGAATAAAACACAAATAATAAACGATAGAGGTATCCATATATGTAAATCCATGCTTGCCTGGCAAGAACAGGGAAATGGAGAAACTCCAGAAAGTACAGGATTAAAAGGTGATAAACTAGTTGGGAATTATTATGTGAAGTTTGATAAACAATACAAGGAAGAAATAGCTCAACTCATTAATGAAGGTATAGATCCTAAAGAAGCAGAAAAACAAGCTCCATCCTTACTTAAGGCACAAGAAATGCTAAGGAAATGGGAAGCTGGTGATCCAGAAACAGTTGCTCTTTGGGAAAAAATGAATGGCTGGGTTTATGATGGGTTTGAGGTGACTTATAATAATCTAGGAGTAAGCTTTGATAGTCTTTACTATGAGAGTAATACCTATTTACTGGGTAAAGACATCATTGAAGAAGGTTTGCAAAAAGGCGTTTTCTTTAAGAAAGATGATGGTTCAGTTTGGATTGATTTATCAGATGAAGGATTGGATGAAAAGCTAGTACTACGTAGTGATGGTACTGCCGTTTACATGACTCAGGATATAGGTACTGCTATTCAGCGTGTTAAGGATCACCCTATAAACGCTATGGTTTATACGGTAGGAAATGAGCAAGATTATCATTTCAAAGTCTTGTTTTTAATCTTAAAGAAACTGGGGTATGATTGGGCCGAAAACCTGCATCACCTTAGTTATGGAATGGTTGAATTACCATCAGGTAAAATGAAGTCACGTGAAGGAACCGTTGTAGATGCCGATGATTTAATGGAAGAGATGACAGCTACTGCACGTAAAATAGCTCTTGAACAAGGTAAACTTGATGGACTTTCTGCACAGGAACAAGAAGACCTTTTCAAAATTATAGGACTAGGAGCTCTCAAGTACTTCATGCTTAAAATTGACCCAGTGAAGAACATGATGTTTAACCCTGAAGAGTCTGTTGATTTTCAAGGAAACACAGGTCCTTTTATTCAATATGCACATGCTAGGATAAAATCTATTTTAAAGAAGGCTCAATTTGATTCTGTTAAATTAAATGCTAATAGTGATCTAGATATCACCGACAAGGATATTGCAATCATTAAAACAATTGAGCAATTCCCTGATGTGATCCACAATGCTGCTACAAAATTAAATCCTGCTAGTATTGCCAATTATACGTATGAACTAGTACGAGAATTTAATTCTTTCTATCAAAATGTCCCTAAGATCGTTGAAGAGGAAAATGCCGATTTAAAACAGTTTAGACTGTTGTTGTGTTACAAAACAGCGTTAGTAATCAAGGACGCTTGTTCACTGCTAGGAATCGATGTTCCTGAACAAATGTAAATACTCATATGAAACCCAACTATTAATTAATTTAAAAGTTGATTAATAGGAATTATAAATTACGATTAACTATTTGACTGTATGACTGAATAATAGTGGTCAAGTAGATTAATTTACCTTTGCAATCTAGAAAGCAATAAACCATGAATACCTTTACTGAATTAGAACTAAGAACACCGCTGCGTAAAAGTATAGAAGACCTAGGTTTTCAAACCATGACTCCTATACAGGAAAAGTCCTATTCAGTGGTAGCATCAGGACGTGATGTTATAGGTATTGCCCAAACGGGTACAGGGAAAACTCTTGCTTACATGCTTCCCTTGCTTAATTCTTTACCCTATGCACAAATCGATGATCCTAGAATCTTGGTGCTGGTGCCTACCCGAGAATTAGTAGTTCAAGTAGTGGATAATATTAAATCCTATTCAGCGCAAATGGAGCTAAGGGTTCAAGGAGTTTATGGAGGCACTAATATTAACACGCAAAAGAAAGCTCTGGCAAACGGTGTTGATATTGTGGTAGCAACTCCAGGAAGGTTGTATGATCTTATAGTACATCAATCTATAAGTTTTAAACATTGCAAAAAGGTGGTTATCGATGAGGTAGATGTGATGTTGGATTTAGGATTTAGATTTCAACTTACCAATATCTTTGATCATTTACCCAATAAAAGACAGAATATCATGTATTCTGCAACAATGACTGATCAAATAGAAGCCTTTATCAAGGACTATTTTTACAACCCTACCAAGGTGTCTGTAGCAGTTTCTGGAACAAGGCTGGATAACATAAATCAACAAAGTATAGCAGTACCTAACTTTTATACTAAGGTAAATTTACTCATGCACCTTATAAGCGATCACGAGGTTTATAGTAAAGTACTGGTTTTTGTAGATAATAAACGTAGTGCTGACAGGTTGCATGAGGTCATCCAACCTCATTACGGTAATGAAGTAGCAGTTATTCATTCCAACAAAACACAAAATTATCGTTTACGATCCATTGAGGCATTTACAAACGGTGATTGTCGTATCCTTGTAGCTACAGATGTAATGGCACGTGGACTGGATATTGAGGGAATTTCACACGTTATTAATATCGATGTACCCGCATTTCCTGAAAACTACATGCATCGTATAGGACGTACTGGTAGGGCTCAAAATGCTGGTAATTCTATTTTATTTTACACTGAAAAGGAGATAGAATCAAAACAAGCTATTGAACAACTTATGGATTATTCTATTCCAGAAGTTGCCTTTCCTGATGAAGTAGAAGTGTCAAAACAAAAAACTCCTGAAGAACAACCCAAGGTCAGAGAAATTTTTAATCCTAATAAAGTAGAAGAAGACGAGCGTGGTGCCGCTTTCCATGAAAAAAAGGATAAAAACAAAAAAACAAATCAAGGCGGTAGTTACCGTCGCAAAATGGCGGCTAAGTATAAAAAGCCCAAAACTCGTGGCGATAAGAATGCCAATCGTCGTCGCAAGAAAAGGTAACGACATCTTTTGAGCCATTTTCCATTAAAGTAGTAGGTTAATTAATGTTAAGGAGAGTACTTGTTACGCTTTCGCGAAAGCGTAATAACCACTTTTTCAACAGGTTATATTTACGGCATTATAATTGAAATGTCTGAGTGAAATAATATGCAAGGTGTGACATGTTGTTTATCTTGCAAACCTTAAATAACTACAAATGAAAAAAGTATTTTTATTATTCTTTTTAATAGGTTCAATGGCAATGGCACAGACTGCCTATGTGAATTCTGATTATCTACTAGCTTCAATGACAGAGATGCAAGCGGCAAATGCAGAAATTCAAAAATTGAATAAAAGTTTAGGCAGCGACTTGCAAAAAGCAGAGGCAAATGCGAAACAAAAATTAGCCGATTTACAATATAAAGCAAGTGCTCCTGGAGTTACAGAAGAACAAATGAAGCAGTATGCCTCACAAGCAGATGCATTACAAAAGGAATTAGAAAGTAGTGCTCAAAGTGCAGAAAGAACACTAGGTCTTAAACGTCAAGAATTGTTAGACCCAATTCTAGAAAGGGTTAATGATGCAATAGAGACCGTTGCCAAAGAAAAAGGTTTTAAACTTGTCGTAAATGCAAGTGCAGTGTTGTTTGCAGATGAGTCTGTTAATCTTACACCAGCAGTAGCAGCAAAATTAGGTGTTACTTTGAAGTAAGTAATCTGATTAATAAATAGCTAAGCCACCTTTAAGGTGGCTTTTTTTACGCCCTATATTGTTCTATTAAATATGTTTATAGTAGTTATAAAAATAGTTTATATTTACCCCATATGCAGTTAGGAAGACTATATATGATAGGTGCGGTGATCTTAGCTTTAGCTTTGATCTCAATACCTGTTATTCCTACTTTAATGGATCAAGTAAGTAAATCAGAACTAGTTTATGATATTGATATCGAATTAGATTCTGAACAAATTTCTCTTAACGAGATAGAGAAAGAAAACCAACTACCAGTTTTATTTTATTCGATCTTATCCATTTCGATACCATCTTATAAGGTGAAAAGCTCGATTAGTCATCATAATGCATTTAATTGGGATTCTCCCATCAGGCAAATCCAATTGCCGCCGCCAGTCATAGCGTAATATTTCTACCCTTTATTTAGTATTATCCATGCACATGCATGTAAAAAAAACGTATTATGTCTACAACCAAGTATTTACAAAATTTAAAATCAGATTTACCGGCAAGTATCGTAGTGTTTTTCGTTGCACTACCACTTTGTTTAGGAATAGCGCTAGCCAGCGGTGCACCGCCTTTTGCGGGAATAATAGCTGGTATTATAGGAGGAATAGTAGTAGGAGCTCTTAGTGGTTCTCAAATTGGAGTAAGCGGTCCAGCAGCTGGGCTTGCTGCAATTGTACTCGCATCTATTAGTGAATTAGGATATGAAACCTTTCTAGCCGCAGCAGTGATAGCTGGCGTTATCCAAATAGTTTTTGGAGTTGTACGTCTAGGTGTTATAGGATACTACTTTCCTAGTAGTGTGATTAAAGGGATGCTAGTAGGTATTGGTATTATTATTTTCACTAAACAAATTCCACATTTTTTCGGGTTAGATAAAGATCCTCAAGGAGATTGGATGTTTTTTCAATTAGACGGAGAAACTACTTTTTCTGAAATAGGAAAGATTGGTGAATTTATCAGTCCTGGTGCAACTATAATAGCTGTAATTTCATTGGCAATTTTGTTGTTATGGAGTAACGTATTAATTAAAAAGTCTAAAGTGTTCCACTTAATTCAAGGGCCTTTGGTAGCTGTGGTAGTAGGAATATTATACTATTATTTTACTCAAGATAATACAGTATATGGTATTGCCAATGAACACCTAGTAAATGTTCCTGTGCCATCCAGTATGGATGACTTTTTTGGTCAATTTACTTTTCCTGATTTTAGTGATTTAGGTAATTTTTCAGTTTGGATAACTGCCTTTACGATTGCACTAGTAGCTAGTCTTGAAACATTATTGTGTGTGGAAGCTACTGATAAACTAGATCCTCAAAAACGAGTAACACCAACTAACAGAGAATTACTGGCCCAAGGAACTGGTAACGTACTTTCTTCTTTAATAGGAGGATTACCTATTACTCAAGTTATTGTGCGCAGTAGCGCCAATGTTCAAAGTGGTGGACGTACTAAAATGAGCGCAATAATTCATGGTTTCTTCCTTTTGATATCAGTTATATCAATCCCTACCATACTTAACATGATCCCTAATTCGGTTCTTGCAGCTATATTATTAATAGTAGGATATAAACTTGCTAATCCAAAAACTTTTGCAGCAATGTGGAAAGCAGGATGGAGACAGTTTATACCCTTTATCGCAACTGTGATAGTTTTATATTTTAACTTCCTTGCAGGAGTAGGAGTAGGACTGGCCATAGGAATTGTATTTACTTTATATCAAAGTTTTAAGAACAGTCATTTTCTACATAAAAAAGAAGCTGAGGTGGACAACCAGCATAAGATAAACATGACTTTTGCTGAAGAAGTGACTTTCTTCAATAAAGCAACTATTTTAAAAGAATTAGATAGCATACCAGAAGATACCTTCCTAGAGATAGACGTGCGTAATACAGTTTATCTAGATCACGATGTTATCGAAATTTTAGAGGACTTTGGGACAAAAGCTAAAAATAGAAACATCTACATAAAACTATACTCACAAAGAGGTACGGTGGAAAATCCGGATAGTTTTATCGAGTTTTTTAAACGAAAAAAATTACAATCAGCTTAATTATTAATGATGATTACACAAAATAAAGAAACACAAGCGGCGATGACTCCGCAAGCCGCTTTAAAAGAATTAAAAGAAGGAAATCAAAGATTTGTTGGGCAACAACAAATTTCACGAAATTTAAACGAACAAATACAATCAACTAGCACTGGACAATTCCCATTTGCTACCGTACTTCATTGTATAGACAGTAGGGTAAGCGCCGAGCATATTTTTGATCAAGGGATTGGAGATTTATTTAGTGTAAGAATTGCAGGAAACTTCGTTAATGAAGATATTTTGGGAAGTATGGAGTTTGCTACTAAACTTGCTGGAACCAAAGTTATTTTAGTATTAGGTCATACTGCATGTGGTGCCATTAAAGGTGCTTGTGATCATGCACGTATGGGTAACCTTACCACATTGATTAATAAATTAGAACCAGCAGTTGAAGCTGTAAAAGAGCCAAAGGAAGAAGACCAACGTACATCTAAAAATATTGACTTTGTAAATGCTGTCGCTAAACAAAACGTATTGATGACCATTGAAAACATCCTTAAAAAAAGTGAGGTAATCAGAGAACTTGTAGAGGATGAAGATGTTTTATTAGTTGGTGGTATGTATGACATTTCAACAGGCTCAGTAGACTTTTATTAATACAGTCAGTGTTTGAAAAAACATTTAAATATTCAAGACCTAGTTTTACAATACACAGTATTGGTAGAACTAGGTTTTGTTTTTCCATATTGGTAGGATTTGTTGTAGGACTGATTCTATTTTATGGCTTTTACTTATTTTTTTATATAGATTCCTTTTTAAGTTTCAATAATGATTACCGTTTATACGATGGCTTTATCAAGATAGGCATAAAGATAGTTCAACACTATATGCTTTATCTGGATTAAGTTTTTGTCTAGGTTATCTTATTACCGTCTATCTATGGCTTACTTCCCATATTAATCATATCAATAGAAGAATTTCAGGATTTGCGAGATATGGAGCAACACAAGTATTGTTCTATTTTTTTATGGTATTGTATTTTGTTTTTAAAATGCAATCAGTCACTATGGAATATGCCCAGATAATAGTTCAAGAATACCAATATAGCTTTTGGTTGTTACCAGTTTTTCTCTTTCTTTTTGCAAATCAGCACCTATCTAAAATTTACAAAAATTGGGTGCAACTTATATTTTCATCAATAAGCATTACTGCTGCCTGCTTGTTGTTGATACTAATTGTCGGTTAGAGAGAAAGTAATCTGTCGGCTGCATCAAATGCCGATATTTTACGCTCAACAACAGAAGTTTCTATCTCTTTAATTTGATTTATTATTTCGGATCTTGAATAGAATGCTTCTTTTAATCGGTCTTCTATAGTTTGATGTAACCAGTATAATTCCTGTGAGTTACGACGTTCCAGTAAACTACCGTTTTGATTACTATGTTGTCTAAATGATGCAATCTCTTGAGCAATTTCTTCAATGCCTTCATTGTGCAATCCACTACATAAATGCACCTTAACTGGATATTGATGGGATTTAGGATTTATAAGATGCAACGCATTTTGAAACTCTCTTCTGGCATGTAAAGCTGCTTTTTTATTATCACCATCAGCTTTATTGATGATAACAGCATCGGCCATTTCCATTATTCCTCGTTTAATCCCTTGTAAATCGTCTCCAGCGCCTGCTAGTTTAAGGAGAAGGAAAAAGTCAGTCATACTGTGAACCGCAGTTTCACTTTGACCGACTCCAACAGTTTCTACCATAATAAAGTCAAATCCTGCCGCCTCACACAGCAAGATGGCTTCTCTGGTTTTTCTTGCCACGCCACCTAGAGTTTCGCCTGCTGGACTAGGTCTTATATAAGCAAATTTACTTTTAACCAATTGTTCCATTCTAGTTTTGTCTCCTAGTATGCTTCCCTTGGACACGCTACTACTGGGATCAATAGCTAGTACAGCTACCTTAAAACCTAATTTGATTAAATGAATTCCTAGAGACTCTATAAATGTTGATTTGCCTACTCCCGGAACGCCAGTTATTCCTAATCTAAAGGAGTTTCCTGAATAGGGTAGTGCTTGTTGTAGTAACGCTTTCGCGAAAGCATAATCCTCACTAGCTTTACTTTCAACACCAGTTATTGCTCTACTTAAAGCACTTATATCTCCTTTTCTTAATTTCTCAAAAACTTCCTGTGAGGAAGGTTTTTTCCTGCGTTGCCAGGATTTAGGATTAAGGTGCTCTAAACTCATAAAAGTTATTTGGATGCAAATTTATAGCCTAGATAAGCCATAGGTATATAGGCAATTGTTAAATCTAGTATCATAAACCAGGTAGGTCCTCCAAACATTGAAATAGCGGTAATACCACCAACTAGGAAAAACCCACCAATTAATAAAGACCAAAGTAGTTGGTATGATACAGCAACTTTTGAAGCAATGTATGCCCCAAATAAGGTTCCTAAAGCATGTGCCAAAAATGGGAAGATGAAGTATTCCATCGATAGGGTAGGAATCACTTGAGCATAGGCCTCATAATCATTAGGATCGATTCCTGTGGGAAAAACTGCGTTACCTATAAAGACGATACCGCTGTTGAGTAAACCACCAGCGATTATTCCTGCTGGTAATGCTATAATATTTCGTAATAGAGGTTTCATAATGGTAGATTTTCAACCACTAAAATACTACTATTACTGAACAATCTTAACAATTCATTTCTTTACAAGGGTCATGTCCCCAATTTTTAAGACTGTATCTCCAATCGCTTTCTTTTATATCGCTGTCTGGTTTTTGAGCTGTGTGCCTGTGAATATATCCTATCACTTTATTCATGTGCTCGTAGTCATTTTGATTGAGATCGTCCTTCTTCTTGTTTTTGATAGTTATAATCTTACGTCCAGACTTATGACCTTTTGATTCTCCATCACCACTATCTTGACCTACACTTTTTGATTTGTCGGTATCTAACCATTGTTCTAGTTCACTCGGAGTCATGTTTACAGCATCATAGAACTCGTTATAAATTTCTTCATTACTCTTATCACTCATTTTTTATTTAAAACTATAAAATGAATATACCTTTTGTAGTTAGTAAGTTGTTAACTAAGAATATTTTAACTGGGTTTACTGAATAAAAAAATCCCCAACAAAAAATGTTGAGGATTTATCTTATGGTGATAGTTACAATTATGCTTTACCTTGAACCACCCATTCACCTTTGTTTATTAAAGGGATTGCTTGTTTAAATTTAACTTCTTTAGTCTCACCTGTCATCACGTTCTTAATCACTACCTTTTCATTACGACCGATTTTAGGTTGTTCACGGGTTATGGTCTCAGTAACTTGTGGACGTTGTTGACTAGCGCCTGCTCCAACTGATCTAGCTTGTGCTGCTCGCTCATCGCTGTTTAAAACTTCTTCTTTTTGAGTGGTAGTTTTTTCAGTCTTTCTTTCTCTTGCTTCACTTATGTTTGAAGTGTCTCTAGTAGGTAGGTCACCTTTGAACATAAATCCTATTACTTCTTTATTTACTTTATCGACCATTTGTTTGAAAAGTTCAAAGGCTTCAAATTTGTAAATAAGTAGAGGATCTTTTTGTTCATGGACAGCTAGTCTCACACTTTGGCGTAATTCATCCATTTGACGTAGATGATTTTTCCAAGAGTCATCAATTATGGCTAGCGTAATGTTTTTCTCAAAATCTGTAACTAGAGTTCTCCCTTCGCTCTCGTAAGCATCGTTAAGGTTAGTCGCTACATTAAGTGTTTTTATACCGTCAGTAAAAGGAACTGCAATACGTTCATAATTACGTTCATCATTTTCTACGATGTTTTTAATTACCGGAAACACTTCTTGCGCAGTGCGCTCCATTTTATCCTTATAATGGTTGTATGCTGCTTTATAAACGATACCTGTGATTTCTTGATCAGATTTTGACTTGAATTCTGATTCATTGATAGGACTGCTCATTGAGAAAAATCTTATCAATTCAAATTCAAAATTCTTGTAGTCTTGAGCAAGTTTATTACTTGTAGTTACATCTTCGGCGATATCATAGATCATGTTTGCGATATCTACAGCAAGACGTTCTCCAAATAAGGCATTATAACGGCGTTTATAAATTACCTCACGTTGCGTGTTCATTACATCATCATAATCAAGAAGATTTTTACGCACACCAAATGCGTTTTCTTCTACTTTTTTCTGTGCTCGTTCAATGGATTTAGAAATCATAGAATGTTGAATAACTTCACCTTCTTTCATTCCTAATCGGTCCATAGTTTTCGCCATACGCTCTGATCCGAATAACCTCATTAAATTATCCTCAAGAGAGACATAGAACTGTGAACTACCTGGATCACCTTGACGACCAGCACGACCTCTTAACTGGCGATCTACACGTCTAGAATCATGACGTTCTGTACCAATTATGGCAAGACCACCTGCATTCTTAACTTCGTCTGATAGTTTAATATCTGTACCACGACCAGCCATGTTTGTAGCGATGGTTATTTGTCCTGGGTTACCAGCTTGAGCGACTATATCAGCTTCCTTTTTATGCTGTTTTGCATTAAGAACATTGTGTTCTATTCCTGCACGTTGTAATGTACGACTTAATAATTCTGAAATTTCAACAGAGGTTGTTCCTATAAGAACAGGTCTTCCTTGTTCTCTTAAAGATAAAACCTCATCAATTACTGCCTTATATTTTTCACGTTTAGTCTTATAAACCAAGTCTTGTCTATCGTCACGAGCAATTGGTCTGTTAGTTGGAATTTCAACAACATCTAACTTATAGATTTCCCAGAATTCACCAGCTTCAGTAATTGCAGTACCTGTCATTCCCGATAATTTTTTATACATACGGAAATAGTTTTGCAAGGTAATGGTAGCAAAGGTTTGTGTGGCGTCTTGAATTTTTACATTTTCTTTTGCCTCAATTGCTTGGTGTAAACCATCGCTGTAACGTCGTCCTTCCATTACACGACCTGTTTGTTCATCAACAATTTTTACAGACATTTCACGTGTAATCCCTTTTGCAGTTTCTTTTTCTTCTTCTGCAACTATATATTCAACATCTTTTTCAAAAAGAGTGTAAGCTTTAAGAAGTTGATTTAGAGTATGAATACGTTCTGATTTTATCGAATATTCACGAAACAGATCTTCTTTCTTTTCAGCTTGTTCTTCGGCAGAAATATCTTCTTTTTCAATTTTGGCAATCTCAATACCTAACTCAGGAAGTACAAAGAACTCTGGATCTTCGGCACCTGATAAATGCTCAATACCTTTATCGGTCAATTCAACCTGATTGTTCTTTTCATCAATCACGAAATAAAGAGATTTGTCAATCTCTGGCATTTCACGATTGTTATCTTGCATGTAAAAATTCTCAGTTTTTTGAAGTAAAGTTTTATTTCCTTCTTCACTTAGGAATTTTATCAATGCCTTATTCTTAGGTAATCCTCTATAAACTGTGTAAAGTAATTTACCACCTTCTTTAGTGTCACCGTCATTAATCAATTTCTTGGCTTGTGCAAGTGTTTGCGTTAATTCTCTACGTTGAATGGTTACCACATTCTCGACAGGAGCCTTCAACATGTCAAATTCTTGACGATCACCACCTTTTGGAATAGGACCAGAGATGATTAAAGGCGTACGAGCATCATCAATTAAAACCGAATCGGTCTCATCAATGATTGCATAGTTGTGTTTACGTTGAACAAGATCCTTTGGCGAGTGAGCCATGTTGTCTCTCAAATAATCAAAACCAAACTCGTTATTAGTACCGTAGGTAATATCTGCTAGATAAGCTTTTCTACGTTCTTCTGAATTAGGTTTGTGATAATCGATACAATCGATAGTAAGTCCATGGAATTCAAAAATAGGTCCTATCCAGGCACTATCACGTTTTGCTAGATAATCGTTAACGGTAACTACATGAACACCATTACCAGTTAAGGCATTAAGATAAACAGGAAGAGTAGCTACGAGTGTTTTACCTTCACCAGTTTGCATTTCGGCAATTTTTCCTTGATGAAGTACAGTACCACCAATAAGCTGTACATCATAATGAATCATATCCCAAGTAACTGCTTTACCAGCTGCATCCCAAGAATTGGCCCAAATAGCATTGTCACCATCTAATCGAACATAATCTTTTACAGCAGAAAGTTCACGGTCTCTAGGTGAAGCCTGTACTATTAATTCTTCATTTTGAACAAAACGTCTTGCAGTTTCTTTAACAACAGCAAAAGCTTCGGCCATTATTTCTTCTAGAACAGCTTCTGTTTGATCATAAGCAACATCATTTAATTGGTCGATCTCATTATATAAATCTTCCTTTTTATCGATGTCTTGTTCTTGTTCTACTTGAAGTTTAAGATTTTCAATTTGCTCTAAAGTATCCTTTTTAGCAGCTTGAATTTTATCTTTAAATTCTTGAGTTTTTGCTCTTAATTCATCTATGGAAAGAGAACTTAATTCCTTCTCAAAGGAAAGAATTTGATTCACGTAAGGCTGTAAATCTTTAATATCTTTCTTTGCTTTATCTCCAACAAAGATTTTTAAAACGGAATCTAATAGTCCCATATATTGTTACTTAATTGATTAATAGTAGTTTAAAAAATGAATACTACCTTTGCTAATATCCTAAATTCAAGCAAAAAAAAAGTCTCTTTGCGAGACTTTTTTATGATGTAATTGTTTTTTAATATTCATCCTCGTTCCAGAGGTAATCCTCATCGGTAGGATAATCGGGCCATATTTCTTCAATAGACTCATATATTTCACCTTCATCTTCAATTGCTTGAAGATTTTCAACCACTTCTAAAGGTGCCCCAGTACGTATGGCATAGTCAATAAGCTCATCTTTCATAGCTGGCCATGGAGCGTCACTTAAATATGATGCTAGTTCAAGCGTCCAATACATAATTTTACTCGTTAATTTTTGCAAAAATAAACTTATCGTCGATTTATGCAAGTTATTATTTATTAATGATTCAAGATTTGCAAAGAGCGTACAAGCTTTTGAAAATCAAAATGTTTTGTGCCCAGTGTTATAGACTCAGTTACCCCACTTGTGAATGCTGATTTAAAATCAACTGATTCTTAATACTTTTTTGGGACCCATTTTATTTCTTCGGCTTGCAAATCAAATGACAATTTACGTGCCAAGACAAATAAGTAGTCAGACAGTCTGTTTAAATACCTTAAAACCTGTTCGTCAACAGGAGTATTTTCGTTTAATTCACTAGCTAAACGCTCTGCTCTTCGACATACTGTTCTAGTAATGTGACAAAATGACACCGATTGATGTCCGCCAGGAAGAATAAAGTGAGTCATAGGCGGAAGATCCTCATTCATTCTATCCATTTCTTGTTCTAGCATTAATATATCTTCATCGGCTATTTTGGAAATATTAAGGCGATCTTTACCATTTTTCAATTTTTCTTTTTCTGGTGGTGTTGCTAGTATAGCACCTACTGTAAATAAATGATCTTGTATATCGATAAGAATTTTTTTAGTAGACGCTGTAACTGGTTGGTCTCTCAATAAACCTATCCATGAATTGAGCTCGTCAACCGTACCATAACTATCAATTCTTAAATTATGTTTAGGTACTCTTGTGCCTCCAAATAAAGCAGTGGTTCCTTTATCACCTGTTTTAGTATAGATTTTCATAAAAATAAGATTCCTACAAATGTACTAGTATGACGCAAGAGTTTACTAAAAAGTATCATAATCTATACGCACCTTATTATTGTATAAAATTAAAATCCCACGAATAGCATTCGTGGGATTTAATTCACTATAATAGTTCAATTTGAAATTTTGCTAGTAAATTAAGGATACTTCAACCTCAAAATTATCATAGATAAAATTGTCGCCTAATCCCTTAAAAAAACTTTTAGACCCATATTTTACGTTGTACTTGCTTCTGTCTATAACAAGGGTAGTGCTAGCTTCATTATTGTTATAAGTAAGATCAAAAGTTATTGGGTGAGTAATACCTTTAATTGACAAATCTGCAGTGATTGTCGCATTTCCTTCCTTATTATCAATACTCGTAAAATCTAGAGTGGCTTGTGGATGATTTGCTGTTGAAAAAAAATCATCACTTTTTAAGTGACCTTCTAATTTTCCTTTCATTTCTCCTTCTAGATCTGTAACTACCAGACTAGACATATCAATTACAAAACTTCCACCTTTAATCTTATCATTTTCAAACTCTAAAGTTCCCGATGTTAGATTAATAGTTCCTGTGTGCTGTCCACCAAATTTCTTACCGGTCCATACAGCGGTGCTTTTTTCAGTATTTATTTTTTTCATGTTAACATTGTTTGTGAATGTTGCAGCTACTATAGCTAGAACAACAGTCGATTTAAAAATTAGATTCATTTTAATTGTTTTTACATTAATTGTATATACATATATTTATTAAAATTTTTTTAAAGCTTCATAAGAAGGGCAATTAATCGATTTTTCTCCTCGTCGTTAAGGTTTTGAGTGATTTCGCTTTCTTTTTCGTCCACTTGATGGTCGAGGATAGTTAGTAGATTTAATCCTTCTTGAGTTATGGTAATTTCAATTTGTCTGCGATCTGACGGACATTGTACTCGTTTTACCAATTTTTTTGTAACTAATTTATCGATTACTCTAGTGGTGTTAGAATTGGCGTGAATCATGTCCTTGCTTACATCCTGTAAACTGGCTGGTTTACCATTTCTACCTCTTAAAATACGCAATGCATTAAATTGTTGAAGGGTTATTCCTTGCTCTTTTATAGCGCTACTTACTTCATCAGTAAAGTCTGTACCCTTCTTGATGATTGTAGTAGTTAGCTTTCGCGAAAGCGGAATATGCATTTTGTTTTCTTTCATTAATTACAATTGAATTAATTGTAGGTACAAATATATTATTTTACTCTTACGATTAGATTTATTTCATGTTAAAAATAAATTAAGCTTTTTAAGATCAAAGAAATGCAAAGAGAATAAATAGTAAGTTTGAACGTTAACAAAAGAAAAATTGCTATGAGAAAATTGATTTGTTTAATTGCCTTGATGTCTGTTTATTTTGCTCAAGCTCAAACTGATGGAGGAGTAGGACTAAAGGCAGGAGTTAATTATGGGTCTACAGGAGATTTATCTCAAGACGGTCAAACTATTATTGATAATCCTGATGAGAAAATAGGATTTCACGTTGGTGTTTTTGGGAAAATTGATTTAGGAGCTATTTATATAAGACCAGAATTAATGTATACTCAATTGAATAGTGAGTATAATGGGCTGGGATTTGAAGTTAATAAATTGGATGCTCCTGTTTTAGTAGGTGTCAATATTATAAGACCTCTCCATATTTTTGCAGGGCCTAGTTTTCAATATATTCTAGATACTGACCTTGAGGATGTTGATATTGATGACGTAGAAGAGGATTTTACCATAGGAGCACAATTTGGAGTAGGCGTTAATTTAGGTAATCTGGGTATTGATGTGCGTTATGAACGTGGTTTTACAGAAAACGAAGCCGAGTTCACCAATGTAGGATCTCTAGGTACACTTGATACTAGACCTAGTCAAATCATATTAGGACTTAGTCTTACTCTATAATTTCTAAGTTATGAAACAAGATTTCAAAATCTTGTTCCTTTTTATTACCAATAAGCAGCCCAATTTCAATGGGCTGTTTTCCATTATAAACTTCTTTATTTAATTTTCTACCGCGGTATTGAGGTTTTAAATCTTTTACGGTAAAATTAATGGTTTGCTTTTCACCAGTTGTTTGAAATTTATATACGTAAGATATCCAGGAATCTTGCGCAGCTCTCAACCTAAATTCAAAATCGCTACCATCTCCTGTTATCGTGAGCTTGAAGGATTTAACCTCGTTAATATCTAAAGGTTTTACATTATATCGCAACGAGGCAAAACCACCGTTGTTTCTTGTCGATACATGACCGTAATATCGTAGTTGTTTACTTGTGATCTCAAAATTAGATTGTGACAATCCACCCATCACGCCATCATTTATTACATACCAATTTTCAGCATCATTTTTATCTGGTGTTATAGTATGAGTGGTGGTTAGCATAAGGCATAAAATGAAGAACAGAAAACGCATTTTTTATATAAGTCGCGTAAATTATTACTTACTTAATTTTTTTACCGATGTAAGATCAAGAATATTGGTCGGATCTGCTTTTAGGTTTATTATATTTTTTGGGTAAAATCTGGTACTTTCATCATAGTATAGAGGTATTACAGGAGCTTCTTCATTAATAATACTGTCCATTTTTTTATACAGTATCACTCGTTCGTCTACACTAGCTGTGACAATACTTTTTTTGTATAAAGCATCGTAGTGATCATCATGAAAAAAACTATAATTAGAACCTGATGGTGTATGATTTTTAGAATAAAATAAGCTTAGGTAATTTTGAGCGTCTGGATAGTCGGCAATCCAGCTACTACGAAACATTTCTAATTGTCCTTTACTACGCAATTGTCTTAAAGTTCCTGGCGGCATTACCTCAATTTGTATAGTAATACCAATTTTTTCTAATTCTTTTTGGATAAACTCACAAAGGTCTAAATAATTTGCGCTGGTAGCTAGATTGATAATTACTGAATTGGCACCTGATTCTTGTTTATAAGCATTTACCAATTCACGAGCTTTTTTCCTATTATAAATGAGCTCTGGTGCTTGTTGAGAACCTGGTAAACCAGCAGGAATGAAACCACGCGTAGCTGGTATTCCTATGTTGTTTCTTAAATAGGTAATCATTTTGCCACGATCAAACCCTATATTTATGGCAGTTCTTATTTTTTTTGACTGCAATGCAGGATTTTTAGACTTTAAATTAATTCCTAGATATTCTGTATTTAAGAATGGTGCTTTGGCAAGGGTTATATCTTGTTGATGTTTCTCTTTGAGATCACCAGTGCTGGTTAACAATTCATCTTTATAACTAGCATCAATAGCGTTAATAAAGTCAAGATTTCCTTGAGCAAACTCAAGATACTCACTTTGTTTATCTGGCTTAAAAGTAATCGCTACTGATTCAAGATAAGGAAGCCTATTTCCCTGTGAATCAGTTTCCCAATAAGATTGATTTTTACGTAATACCATTTTTACGTTTTCTTCCCATCTTTTTAAATAGAAAGGACCAGTACCTACTGGCTGACTTCTAGGATTTAACTCGAGAACTTCGATTGCATTTTCAGATAATATAGATGCATACTGCATGCTCATTAAACCTAAAAAAGCAGGAAACGCTTGCTTAAGTTTAATGTTTAACACACTATCATTGGTCACCTCGATATTCTCAATATTACTTACTATAGTAGAACCTGGACTGGCTAGCGCTTCATTTTTTAATCTATTTAAACTATAGGCGACATCACTGGCTTTAACACGTTCCTTTTTATCTTGATTAGGATAATAGAAATAGCTGTTGTTCCTTAAAATAAAAGTGTATTTTGTGGCTGTGCTGTCAATGTTCCAGCTTTTAGCAAGATCAGGAATCACATTTAAATCCTTATCCAATTTGACGAGTGTGTTATACAATTGATTACAAACCCACATATTGCGTTGGTCTTTGGCAAATGCAGGATCTAAACTTGTGACACCAGCATGCTCGTTATACTTAAAAACAGGACCGTAATTATTATGATCAGATTTATTACAGCTATAAATCAATACAAGTAACAGGAGTATAAATAGTCTCATTGTCGTAAATATACAATGCATTCTCAATGTGTTAATGGTAGTTATAGGGATAGATGACAATTGAGTACTTATATTTTACAATTGAGTAAGTTGAATTACGCTTTCGCGGAAGCATGATCACATATTTGCATTGTCAAACATATTAAACACACAATTATGAAAACGATTATCACTTCAATTTTACTAGCATTAGTTTCTTTAACAATAAATGCACAAGAGGAAAAAACTTTTACATTGACGGTAACTGTGAACAACGCATCTACCGATGATGGAAAAATGGTTTATGCTTTAAACACTGCGGAAACATGGAATAAGAAACCTTATCAATCAACAAGTATAGAGATCAAGGACGGTAAAGCGATTGCGACTTTTGAAAACATTCCGCAAGGTGAGTATGCCGTGACCGTACTGCACGACAAGAATAATAATCAAAGAATGGATTTTACCGATAATGGTATGCCTACTGAGGCATATGGATTGAGTAATAATCCCATGAGCTATGGTCCACCACAATGGAGCGAGGCCAAATTTGAGATTAGTGAAAACAAAGAGATTATTGTAAGGTTGTAATAACGTTAATCTCTTGATAATAAGTAATAGGATGTCTTTAAGTCATCCTATTTTTACTTTATGAAGGTACTAATAACAGGAGCAACAGGACTTGTAGGTAAACAAATCGTTAATGATTTACATGAAAAGGGACATGTGGTCCATTATTTGACCACGAGACAAGAGGCAATTAAAGATGAGCCTAACTACAAAGGTTTTTTGTGGAATGTAAAAGAAGGTAGTATAGATGTAAAATGTCTAGACGGCGTTACTAATATCATTCATCTAGCAGGTGAAACTGTTTTTCAAAGATGGACCGATGATGCTAAGAAACGTATTATGGATAGTAGGGTGTTTTCAACCCAGTTATTAATCGATACGCTTAAAAACAACAAGCATCAAGTTGAACACGTAACTACTGCAAGCGCGATAGGGATCTATCCGGATCAACAAGATGGTCGAGCATTAAAGGAAAATGAAATTCCACCTACGGCTTCCAATTTTTTAGCAGATGTTTGTATCGCTTGGGAAAAAATAGGAGCTCTTTTTACCCAGCTTGGATTGAAACACAGTATAGTGCGCATAGGTATCGTACTTTCAGACAAAGGTGGTGCTCTTGACCAAATGAGCAAACCGGTAAAGTACTATGCTGGCGCAGGTTTTGGAAACGGGAAAATGTGGCAAAGCTGGATTGCTATTGACGATCTTTCAGGTATTTTTATACATATAGCTCAAGAACAGTTGGAAGGTATTTATAATGGAGTTGCGCCTAATCCAGTGCGCAACAGGAATATGATGGAAACTATAGGGAAGGTTATAGGAAAACCCGTTTTTCTACCAAATGTCCCCAAATTTATAATGAAAATGATGCTAGGTGAAATGTCTGCTATCGTTTTGTCTAGCCAACATGTAAGTAGTGAAAAAATTGAAAAAACAGGATATACTTTTGAATATAGAGAATTAGAAAATGCTCTTCAAAACTATTTATCCTAAAGAAAATAATCATTGACAGGCTAGTTATTGTTTCTTTTTCTGAGCACTACTATTAAAAGAATAACTAGTACAACCGTTATTGCAATACCAGTACCTAAATAAAATAGATTCATTAAACCATTAATAGTTTTTTTATTTAATGGTTTTTCGAATTTGAATAAATGATCTGTTTTGACTTGGTTATGATGACAAGCAGCATATTGATTGATGCCAGTGTATTTTGAATTGAATTGTATGCTATCAAAAAAATCTTGATTGGAATACACACTATGTTTATTTTTAGGTTGAATTATACTTACTTGATATAAATAGTTTTTTATTACTAATAATCTAGTATCATAATGCAAGGGTTCCAATTGTTGATTCCGATAATATTCAAATACTGCTTGGTAAACCCCATTTTGACTAAATCTAGAATTATAAGCGACTTGTATAGATCGTGAATTATTATCGATGAAATCTTCAATAGTAGATTTATAAAACGATTTCAATTCTTCCCGGTCACAAAAATGAATCCTATCGCCTAAACTCCTTTTCCTAATAATATAATAAGTGTCATACTGTTTAAAAACGACTACTTCATTCGTTTGATGTCTATTGGAATATTTGTGACTAAGATCTATTCCTTCAGCCAAATTAATGGTAACTAAAGAATCGATTTTAAAAGGTTCATCTTGGGCAACACACTTATTGCTTAAACAGCATAGCAGTAAAAAAATAAAAAGAGGTTGGGTAAGTTTCATACTGTAAGCAAAAATAAAAAAGACCTATGAGGTTTGAACTCATAGGTCTTTGATCAATTATCAAAAAACTTTTGCTTATTTAGTTCCTACTAAATTTACAGTTAATTTAATGTCATCACTAATTGCTTTATTAGCGGCTATGTCAAAAAATGTCCCAGATCCGTATTTAATTCCCCAATCTGTTCTGTTAATAGTAAACTCTTCAGAGTCTAACATCATTTTATCACCTTCATATTTTACAGTAACAGGGAATGATACATTTTTAGTAACATCTTTAAGAGTAAGGTTTCCAGATAAAGTAGAACCTTCAATTCCAGTTACAACAAATTTTGCCGTAGGATATTCTGGTGTATTAAAAAAGTCAGTCTGTTGGTCTTCTACAGTTCCTTCTAGGTGAGCTTTTAGACTTGCAGCTTTGTCACCTTCAAGATCTGTTACCTCGATAGAGGTCATGTCGATTACAAACTCACCGCTTTCTAAAGTTTCACCGTTCACTTTAACCATTCCACTTTTAAGTGAGATGTTTCCTGTGTGATCTTCGGTTGGTTTTGAACCTACCCATGCAATGTTTGATGCTTCTGTATCAATCGTGTATGTTACAGCTTCTACAGTTGCTTCAGCAACTTCTTTTTCTTCAGTAGCATCTACCTCGTTTTTGTTTTCTTTACAAGCTACTGCACCTACTAATAAAAGTGCTAGACTAGCAAATTTTATAAATGACGTTTTCATAATTTGAATTTAAGTTGTTGTAAAATTACATGTACCTACAATTAAACAGGTTAAAGGTTTATTAAAAAATCCTGTGACATTTTGACATCGTTCCACTAGATGGCAGTAATTTTGCTCCTTCAGGCGCGATGATGTTTGTGCATTGTTGTTGATAATTACGCTTTCGCGAAAGCGTACAAATTCAAACTATCAATTCTCATACATCGACATATTAGAAAAAATTGAAGTTTTACAAGAAAATAAAAGACCAGTTTAACATGGCGAAAGATAAACAACAACAAGAAGAAGTAGAGCAAGAGGTGTTGCATAACACTGAAGAACAAGATGTTGCTCAAGAGCAAGATCAAAGTGAGGAAAAAACTGAACTGGAAAAAGTTCAAGAGGAGTTACAAGCAGAAAAAGACCGCTACTTAAGGTTGTTTGCAGAATTTGAAAACTATAAACGTCGCACAGCCAAAGAACGTGTAGAGTTATTCAAAACAGCCGGTGAAGGCATTTTAAAGGATATGTTACCGGTATTAGATGATTTTGATAGAGCACTTGTAGAAATCAATAAGTCTGATGATGAACAACTTACCTCAGGTGTTACACTTATAAGCAACAAGCTGCGCAATACATTAAAATCAAAAAACCTAGAAGAAGTTGAGGTTGAGGCTGGAGATACTTTTAATGCAGACGATCACGAGGCTGTTACACAAATTCCAGCCCCTAATGATGATATGAAAGGTAAAATCATTGACGTAATAGAAAAAGGATATAAACTAGGTGACAAAGTGATACGTTACCCAAAAGTGGTTATAGGAAAATAATATGGCAGATTTTTATGAAGTATTAGGTATAGATCGCAATGCGAGTGCTGCAGAGATTAAGAAAGCATATCGTAAAAAGGCGGTTAAATACCATCCAGATAAGAATCCTGGTGATGCAGAGGCAGAAGAAATGTTTAAAAAAGCAGCCGAGGCTTATGAAACCTTGAGCGATCCTCAGAAAAAAGCTAGATATGATCAACTAGGTCATCAGGCATATACGAGTGGCGCTGGCGGTTTTGGAGGTGGCTCTGGTGATTTTGGCGGCATGGATATGGATGATATCTTTAGTCAGTTTGGCGATATATTCGGCGGTGCTGGTGGTGGCTTTTCTGGGTTTGGAGGATTCGGTGGCGGCGGCGGACGCCGCAGAGTTAAAGGTAAAGACCTGCGAATAAGAGTATCCCTTACCCTAGAAGAGGCTGCAAATGGAGTAGATAAAAAGGTTAAGGTTAAACGTAAAAAACAAGCGGCAGGAGTTTCTTATAAAACTTGTGGCACTTGTAACGGTAGCGGACAAGTTACTCGTATTCAAAACACGATTCTTGGAAGAATGCAAACCAGCGCTCCTTGTAGCACCTGTGGTGGATCAGGTCAAATCTTGGACAAAAAACCTAATGGTGCAGACTCTCAAGGTCTCATAGTAGAAGAGGAGTTAGTGACTATTCAAATTCCTGCTGGTGTTGAAAGTGACATGCGATTAAAGGTAGGTGGTAAAGGGAACGATGCACCAGGAAATGGTGTGAGTGGAGACCTACTAGTTGATATTGAAGTTAAACCTCATGAATCACTACAACGAGAAGGAAATAATTTACACTATGACCTATATATAAGTGTTCCAGAAGCTGTATTAGGAACCTCTAAAGAAATTCAAACGGTTACAGGAAAAGTCAGAATACCGATAGAATCTGGAATTCAAAGTGGAAAAATTTTAAGATTACGTGGAAAAGGGATGCCTAGCTTAAATGGTTATGGAACTGGTGATCTACTTGTTCATGTAAACGTCTGGACACCACGTAACTTAACTCGTGAGCAGAAAGAGTTTTTTGAAAATATGATGGCCGATTCAAACTTTGAACCAGCTCCTGAGAAGTCGGATAAATCATTTTTTGAAAAGGTAAAAGACATGTTTTCTTAAAAAAAACTTAATGAATTAGAAAAAAGTTCTATATTTGAAATAACAATTGGTTTCAACACCAGTTGTTATTTTTCTTTTTCATAGCAATTTTTCCCACCTCTTTGTCAAAAGAGGTGGGTTTTTTTATGGCTTAATCTACCTTTAAATAAATCATTCCTATTAAATATATCTAAAATACTTTATACCACGGCCTATATTGTTAACTTGCGTGTTTCATTATTGAATATGGGATACGCATTACAAGCAGAAAACATAACAAAACAATATGGCGATTATACTGCATTGAATAATTTGACCATAAAAGTTCCCGAAGGATCTATATATGGATTATTAGGTCCAAACGGTGCAGGTAAAACTTCTCTTATTAGAATTATCAATCAAATTACAATGCCTGATAAAGGTAGTGTGTTATTGAATGGTGAACCACTAGCACCAAATCATATTGCACAAATTGGATACATGCCTGAAGAGCGTGGTTTGTATAAAAGCATGAAAGTAGGCGAGCAATGCCTGTACCTAGCCCAATTAAAAGGTCTGTCTAAAAAAGAAGCTAAGCAACGACTGGAGTTTTGGTTTGAAAGATTAGGGATGCAAGGATGGTGGAATAAAAAACTGCAAGAATTGTCAAAGGGTATGGCCCAAAAAGTTCAATTTATTGTGACTGTTTTACACCAACCTAAGCTATTAATCTTTGATGAACCGTTTTCAGGATTTGACCCAGTAAACGCCAACCTCATAAAGGATGAAATCCTATATCTAAGAGATCAAGGTGCTACTATTATTTTTTCTACTCATAGAATGGAAAGTGTGGAAGAAATGTGTGATCATATTGCTTTAATTAACAAATCAAATTTGGTTTTGGAAGGCCCTATTAACCGTGTAAAACAAGAGTATCGTAACAACGATTATCAAATAAGTGTTTTAAGTGAAACAGATTCATGGTTAAAAGAACTTCCAGTTGAGTGGCAAGCACAATCAACCGATATCAAAGGACTAGATAATACAGTTGATTTTAAAATTCATTTACAAAAAGAAGTTTCTATAAATGAGGTTTTCAATAGATTAACCCAATTGGGCGAAGTAACTCATTTCAGTGAAATTATACCTAGCATAAACGATATATTTATTAAAAACGTAGGTAGCAATGAGTAAACTAGGTTTAATAATTAAAAGAGAATACTTGACAAAGGTTCGTAATAGGACCTTTATAATAATGACCTTTGTAAGTCCTATGATATTCATCGGTGTAGCTGTGCTTATAGGTTGGCTCACAAATTTGAATAGAGAAGATTCTAGGACTGTAGCAATACTTGATGAGACTGGTGCGTCCTATGTAGATTTGTTTGAAGACTATAGCAACTTCAAATTCGTTCGAGTTGATAATCAGATCGATCAAGCCATAACTGCTACTAAGGAGGCAGGCTATTATGGATTGATACATATATATGGTGTTGACAATGAAGTCGAAAATTTGACCTTTTATTCAAAAGACAATCCATCTTCAGGTTTTATAGAAAGAATAGAGAATGCCATAAACAAAAAAGCCACTGAGTATAAATTATTAGAAAACAATATTCAACCTAGCATTTTACAAGCAGCAACTGTAAAAAAGCAGTTGCAGTTACAAACATTTGATGGCGATACGACCAGTAAGGAAGCAGGATGGATTAAAATTGCTGCAGGTGGAGCAGCAGGATATTTATTAATGATGTTCATCATAATATATGGTAACATGCTCATGCGGTCTGTAATTGAGGAAAAAACAAATCGTATTGTAGAAATTATAGTGAGCAGTGTTAAACCTATATATCTTATGTTGGGTAAGATAACAGGAACGTCACTGGCGGGAATTACTCAATTTCTTATTTGGGTGGTTTTAGGTGGAACGCTGGCAATTGTTTTGTCAGTCGTTTTGGGACCAGATTCTCTTCAAAACCCAGCTAACGAGCAACTCGTTAATCAAGTTCAAACAGCTAGTGAAGCCCAAGCTTTTGTCAATGACATTTTAAAATTACCAATAGGACAATTGATTTTCCTCTTTTTCGTCTATTTCATAGGAGGATATTTTTTATACGCTAGCATATATACTGCTATAGGTGCAGCTGTAGATAGTGAGACAGATACACAGCAATTTATGCTTCCTATCATCTTACCATTAATGCTATCCATATATGTGGGTTTTTTCTCAGTTATAGATAATCCACACGGTACTGTTGCGGTTACATTTAGTTATATACCTTTAACCAGTCCCATCGTTATGTTAATGAGAATTCCTTTTGGAGAAATAACTTGGTGGGAAATTCTTATAAGTGTAAGCTTGCTATACGCAAGTATAATAGGAGTTACCTATATAGCTGCCAAAATATACCGTGTAGGTATTTTAATGTATGGCAAAAAGACGAGTTGGAAACAATTATATAAGTGGTTAAAGTATTAACGAGATGAAATTAGATTGGCAATCCATCAAAGATTTTTTGACCTATCAAATAATTGAAGCAAAGGAAAAGGGCGATTTTCATTTAGACACATGGATGGTGATTCTTGCCATTGTTGCTTTACTTGCAACCAAGGTCCTCTTAAGAGTATTGAAAAAAATTCTTACTCGTAAAATGGATCACAGTGACAAACTAAAATTTGATAGTATTTTCAGGTTTTTTAACTATCTGGTTTACATCATTGTTATCCTGGTTATACTGAATAGTTCTGGAGCAGATATTACGGCATTACTTACAGCCAGTGCAGCGTTATTCGTCGGGATTGGATTTGCTTTACAGGACTTCTTCAAGGATATCATAGCAGGTATAACAATTATCGTGGATAAATCGGTTCTGGTTAATGACATCATAGAAGTGGATGATAAGGTGGGTCGTGTTTTTGAAATCAAATTAAGAAGTACGAGAGCCATCACAAGAGACGATAAAGTATTGATTATACCTAATCACTTATTTCTCTCGGACATTGTTTTTAATTACACACAAAATCATGCAAAAACAAGAGAAAAGGTAGGAGTAGGAGTAGCCTATGGAAGTGATACACGACTAGTAGAAAAAATACTACTCGAGGTTGCGAATAATCAAAAAGGAGTGCTTAAAAGTCCAGAACCCATGGTTCTATTTCAAAATTTTGGAGATAGTTCTTTAGATTTTGAACTGTTTTTTTACGTACGCGATGCTTTTACCGATCCTAAAATTAAGAGTAGTCTGCGTTTTGAAATTGACAAAGCTTTTAGAGAAAACAATATATCAATACCGTTCCCTCAACGAGATTTACACCTAGTATCTTCTAATATCACATGGAAAAAAGATGATGAAAAAACTGATTAAAATATTAATACTGATAATTGTTGTTCTCGCTTTCGCGAAAGCGAACTCACAAGCAACTGATCTATTTAGAACAGAATTTACGTATTTCCCACAAAGTGATAGTGATAATAGCTTTAGGAGATTTAGAACCTTTGTCAATGTTCCTTTGAAAGTAAAAGAGCAATCCTATCTTGTTCCTTTCATAGAATATAGGAACGTTCACTTACTAATAAGAGATGATGAACGATTTAGACAACTTAAGACTGATAGGTATGAAAGTATTGAAGTTGCATTAGGATATACATTTCCTATGGAGAATAATTGGCGATTTGGTGCAAGGGTAGGTTTATTAGCAGCATCAAATTTTGATGAGGCAAAGCCAATAAGTGAAGATTTGTTTTTTACAGGAAGTGCTTACTTCATCAAGGACATGAAAAAACGAACAGATGGTGGAAAACCATGGCGACTTGTATTAGGTGTGCAGTACTCAACAACGGTTGGTCGACCATTCCCATTACCTTACGTAAATTATTACAGAGAGTTTGCAACAGATTGGAGCTATAGTATAGGAGCTCCCAAAATGAATTTAAGATATAGATTTAACGATCAACATAGTGTACAATTATATGCAAGATTAGATGGTTTTTATGCTAATATTCAAAACGACGTAAACACAATTAATGGAGTTGCTGATAATATAAGTATGACAACTGCCATGATGGGACCAGGTTATACATATAACTTAACAAAGCATATTTCATTTTATGTATATGCAGGATACACTATCTTTAACGATATAAGATTAAGAGATGCAGATGGAGAAGATGTGCGCACTATTAATAGCAGCAATACATTTTATTCTAGAGCAGGTATAAAATTTCAAATTTAATGGCACAAATACTTATTATAGAAGATGAAAGCGCAATTAGAAGAGTGCTGGGTAAAATATTAAGTGAAGAGGATAAGAATTACAAAATCACTGAAGCCGAGGATGGTCTTGCAGGTATGGACCTTATAAAGGACAACGATTATGATCTGGTACTTTGTGATATAAAAATGCCCAAAATGGATGGAGTAGAGGTTTTGGAAGCTGTTCAAAAAATTAAGCCCGAAACTCCTGTAGTAATGATTTCTGGACATGGTGATTTAGATACTGCTGTTCAAACTATGAGATTAGGAGCTTTTGATTACATTTCAAAACCACCAGATTTAAATAGGTTGTTGAATACTGTGCGCAACGCCTTAGATCGTAAAACTCTAGTCGTAGAAAATAAGCGGTTAAAGAAAAAGGTAAGTAAGAATTACGAGATGATTGGTGAGAGCGAATTAATTTCAATAATCAAAAATATTATTGAGAAAGTAGCTCCTACAGATGCCCGAGTTTTAATAACCGGTGGGAATGGTACAGGTAAAGAACTTGTGGCTCACTGGTTACATGAAAAAAGTGATCGTTCAAAAAAGCCATTCATTGAAGTTAATTGTGCCGCTATTCCTAGTGAACTCATAGAAAGTGAGCTCTTTGGTCATGTTAAAGGTAGCTTTACTGGAGCAAATAAAGATCGTGCAGGAAAATTTGAAGCCGCAAATGGCGGAACCATTTTTCTCGATGAAATAGGTGATATGTCATTGCCTGCTCAAGCCAAAGTTTTACGAGCGTTACAAGAAAATAGAATTCAACGAGTAGGTAGTGATAAGGATATACAGGTAAATGTGAGAATTCTTGCAGCTACAAATAAGGATCTAAAAAAAGAAATTGAAGAAAAAAGATTTAGAGAAGATCTATATCATAGATTAGCTGTGATTTTAATAAACGTTCCATCACTGAATGATCGACGTGATGATATACCCTTATTGGTAGAGCACTTTGCACAAAAAATAGCTCAGGAACAAGGTGGTTCGAGAAAAGAGTTTCATGCTAATGCAATTAAATTATTGCAAGAATATGATTGGACGGGAAATATTAGAGAATTACGTAATGTAGTGGAACGACTAATCATATTAGGAGGAGAAGAGATTAGTGAAAATGATGTCAAACTATTTGCAAGTAAATAATGGAATTCAACGTAACGCCATCAGATTTTAAAGTTGACTCTACTTTTAACCTGTCATCTCATCCTACCTTACCTTTAGATATTTTAGAAAAAAAAGAGGCAAAAAAAAGGCTAGCTAAGGTTAGAAGAGAATTAGCACATTTCCAGGCTAGAATGTATGCCCATGACAAACACGCTGTACTGGTCTGTTTTCAAGGTATGGATACGGCAGGAAAGGATAGCTTAGTAAGAGAAGTTTTTAAAGACTTTAATGTGAGAGGTGTTGAACATTATAGTTTTAAAGTACCTACCGATTTAGAACGTTCACATGGATACTTATGGCGTCACTATATAGCTTTACCTTCAAAAGGTCATTTTGGAATTTTTAATAGAACGCATTATGAAAATGTGTTGGTGACTAGAGTACATCCAGAATACCTGATGGGAGAAAATCTCCCTGATTTTAATGATCCTAGCGATGCTAATTCTGATTTTTGGAGTATGCGATTTGAACAAATCAACAATTTCGAAAAAGAACTTACGCAAAATGGTACCTTTATATTTAAGTTCTTTTTGAATATCAGCAAGCAAGAACAAAAAAATCGCTTATTAAGGAGATTGCACATACCAGAAAAAAACTGGAAGTTTTCAGATGGAGATCTAGCAGAGAGGAAACTTTGGGGTAAATATATGGATTGTTATCAAGACGCTATAAAAAATACTTCGACAACATACGCACCGTGGTATGTAGTGCCGTCAGATAATAAACCAATGGCAAGATTAATAGTTGCTGAGGTTTTGAATCAAACACTGCAACAATTTAGTGAGATACAACCACCTAAATTAGACATGGATAAAGCTGCTAATATTCAGAGTTATATCAGCCAATTAGAAAACGAGGAATAAATTCTAGTTACATTCTAACCTTGAATTTTTTAATTCTATTGATGTGACTAAAGTACCTTAATATGTTATCGTGAGCATTTGATTGTTTAGTTTTGGCGCCTTAATAACAAAAAAAACTGGCGTGAACCTAGTATCATATAAACAAGAATTTTTAACTAATTACAAAATTGCCTATCCTATAGTTTTAGGACAGGTAGCTCATTTATTAGTAGCGTTGGCTGATAATGTTATGGTAGGTAAACTGGGAGATGCTCCTCTTGCAGCAGTATCCTTGGGAAATACCCTTATCTATATTGCATTAAGTATTGGTATTGGGTTCTCCTTCGCTATAACGCCATTAGTATCTACAGCACAAGGTCAGGAAAACTGGACCAAGGTTAAAAGGATTCTAGACAACGGAGTGTTCCTATCCTTTATTATGGGAATATTACTCACTGCATTACTTATAGTGGCAGAACCTCTATTATTTTACATGGATCAACCAGAAGAAGTTGTTGAACTCGCGATTCCGTACATGCATATTGTCTCTATATCCATGGTGCCTTTAATGTTGTTTCAGGCCTTCAAGCAATTTTCTGATGGATTGAGTCTTACTAAACATGCAATGAACGCTGCAATTATTGCAAACGTGATAAACGTAATGTTGAACTATCTATTAATTTATGGAGAGTTTGGTTTTCCAAAATTAGGATTAGTAGGTGCAGCATGGGGTACTTTAGTCTCTAGAATAATCATGGTGATAATAATTTATATTTCGCTTTCGCAAAAACCGAGTCTACATCAACAATTCAAGGGTCCAATAACTATATCTAAGACCAATATCACTAAAATCTTATCGCTAGGATTTCCCACTGCATTGCAAATGTTGTTTGAAGTGTCTCTTTTTACAGGAGCAATATTTTTATCTGGTATGTTGGGAACAAAACATCAGGCTGCAAATCAAATTGCATTGAATTTATCTGCATTAACATTTATGTTCGGTATAGGATTAGGAGTTACAGCTACTATTCGAGTAGGAAACCAACTAGGGAAAAGAAATTTCGCTTACATGAAGCAAATTGTAAAAAGCTTATTTTTTATGGTTCTAGTAATTGAGATCCTATTCATGTGTTTATTCTTCATCGGAAGAAATTACCTGCCTTGGATTTATATAAACGATACAGAGGTTATACAGATAGCCTCACATTTATTGCTAATAGCAGCAATTTTTCAGGTTAGTGACGGAATACAAGTTTTCCTTTTAGGTTTATTGCGTGGATTGCATGATGTTTGGTACCCTAGTTTATTTTGCTTTATAAGTTATTGGTGCATAGGATTTCCTTTGGCGTATTACTTGGGGTTGCACACTTATTTATCTTCAATGGGTATATGGGTAGCCTTATTAATTGCGTTAACATCATCGGCAACTATGATGTTTTTCAGATATAAGTATTTAGTGAGAAGGATTGCAATGTAGTTTTAAGTTTCTTAAAAGTACAAGTATTATGTCTATTTACGAATAGATAAGGGATTATATATTGTGATTAAAAAAGTTTTGATTTTTTTATTTTGTAAGTAAATGATTTGAAGGTGTTTGAGGATGGGTTGTAATTTTTTTCAAATTTTTTGTCATAAAAGTTTGTTTGGTAAGAAAAAGTGTGTGTATATTTGCACCCGCTTTGGGAAACAACGATGTTTAAATTAAGCGATAGTTCTTCAAAAAGGTTGGAAATATTTGTAGCGGATTGTGAGGATTTCGCATCAAATTTTCGGTCTAGATATTTTGAAGTAGTTCATTGAAAATAATGATTGACAGCACAGCGATACTGTTTTTGTATTGATTAATACAAAGGCAAGTATTGGTAAGAAAATAAAAATAGACACATGTACGCTAATTGAGGGTTCTTAAAAGAGGTTTTTGGAATTATTCTAATAAATGATCTTTAAAAGATTCTACGATGAAGAGTTTGATCCTGGCTCAGGATGAACGCTAGCGGCAGGCCTAACACATGCAAGTCGAGGGGCAGCATAGATAGCTTGCTATCTGATGGCGACCGGCGCACGGGTGCGTAACGCGTATACAACCTACCTATTACTGAGGGATAGCCCGAAGAAATTTGGATTAATACCTCATAGTATTATAAGATGGCATCATTTAATAATTAAAGGTTACGGTAATAGATGGGTATGCGTCCTATTAGCTAGATGGTGAGGTAACGGCTCACCATGGCAACGATAGGTAGGGGTCCTGAGAGGGAGATCCCCCACACTGGTACTGAGACACGGACCAGACTCCTACGGGAGGCAGCAGTGAGGAATATTGGACAATGGAGGCAACTCTGATCCAGCCATGCCGCGTGTAGGAAGACGGCCCTATGGGTTGTAAACTACTTTTGTACGGGAAGAAATACAGTCACGTGTGATTGTTTGACGGTACCGTAAGAATAAGCACCGGCTAACTCCGTGCCAGCAGCCGCGGTAATACGGAGGGTGCAAGCGTTATCCGGAATCATTGGGTTTAAAGGGTCCGTAGGCGGGTAATTAAGTCAGTGGTGAAATGCAGGGGCTCAACTCCGGCACTGCCATTGATACTGGTTATCTTGAATTATTGTGAAGTGGTTAGAATATGTAGTGTAGCGGTGAAATGCTTAGATATTACATAGAATACCGATTGCGAAGGCAGATCACTAACAATATATTGACGCTGATGGACGAAAGCGTGGGGAGCGAACAGGATTAGATACCCTGGTAGTCCACGCCGTAAACGATGGTTACTAGCTGTTTGGATCGATTGAGATCTGAGTGGCCAAGCGAAAGTGATAAGTAACCCACCTGGGGAGTACGTTCGCAAGAATGAAACTCAAAGGAATTGACGGGGGCCCGCACAAGCGGTGGAGCATGTGGTTTAATTCGATGATACGCGAGGAACCTTACCAGGGCTTAAATGCAGTATGACAGATTTGGAAACAGATTTTTCTTCGGACATATTGCAAGGTGCTGCATGGTTGTCGTCAGCTCGTGCCGTGAGGTGTCAGGTTAAGTCCTATAACGAGCGCAACCCCTATTTCTAGTTGCCAGCACATAATGGTGGGGACTCTAGAGAGACTGCCGGTGCAAACCGTGAGGAAGGTGGGGATGACGTCAAATCATCACGGCCCTTACGTCCTGGGCTACACACGTGCTACAATGGTAGGGACAGAGAGCAGCCACTTCGCGAGAAGGAGCGAATCTACAAACCCTATCTCAGTTCGGATCGCAGTCTGCAACTCGACTGCGTGAAGCTGGAATCGCTAGTAATCGCATATCAGCCATGATGCGGTGAATACGTTCCCGGGCCTTGTACACACCGCCCGTCAAGCCATGGAAGCTGGGGGTGCCTGAAGTCGGTGACCGAAAGGAGCTGCCTAGGGTAAAACTAGTAACTGGGGCTAAGTCGTAACAAGGTAGCCGTACCGGAAGGTGCGGCTGGAACACCTCCTTTCTGGAGTTCCTGAAATAATGGAACGAAACAAGGGATAGTTTCAAGACCTTTAACACTCAATTAGTGTGTGTTTATTTTAAAAAGCAAGTCAATCAAGAAATAGTCGCAAGACACTCAGTCTCATAGCTCAGCTGGTTAGAGCGCTACACTGATAATGTAGAGGTCGGCAGTTCGAGTCTGCCTGAGACTACGATGTCTTAGGTAGTTATTGAGTAGATAATTATAGCTAAGAGATAAAGTTCATTTATAGAATTTTAATGGAAATTCTAGAGGTTGAGGATTCTAAATTCGATATTCTGAATTCAGTATTTAGGATTCGTCATGGGGAATTAGCTCAGCTGGCTAGAGCGCCTGCCTTGCACGCAGGAGGTCATCGGTTCGACTCCGATATTCTCCACGAATGATTAGTAGAGATTAATCATTAAACGTTCATTGACATTTTGAAAAGATCAAAACGAGCATTAGTTCTAATATTAATTAGGATTAATACAAGATAGAAAAAATAATATTACTATATATCGTTGTATAGTAATAGGTATCATAAGCAAATAAGGGCGTATGGGGGATGCCTAGGCTCTCAGAGGCGATGAAGGACGTGATAAGCTGCGATAAGCTGCGGGGATTGGCACATACGATGTGATCCGCAGATTTCCGAATGGGGCAACCCGGCATGTTGAAGACATGTCACCAGTAATGGAGCAAACCCGGTGAACTGAAACATCTAAGTAGCCGGAGGAAGAGAAAACAATAGTGATTCCGTTAGTAGTGGCGAGCGAACGCGGAAAAGCCCAAACCAATTAGGTTACGGCCTAATTGGGGTTGTAGGACTACAATATTTGATGCTAAAAGAATAAGAATCCTTTGGAAAGAGGAGCCAAAGAAGGTGATAGCCCTGTATTGGTAATTTTAGTTATTGATAGTAGTATCCTGAGTAGTGCGGGGCACGGGAAACCCTGTATGAATCTAGCGGGACCATCCGCTAAGGCTAAATACTCCTGAGAGACCGATAGTGAACCAGTACCGTGAGGGAAAGGTGAAAAGAACCCTGAATAAGGGAGTGAAAAAGAACCTGAAACCATACGCTTACAAGCGGTCGGAGCCTTCGGGTGACGGCGTGCCTTTTGCATAATGAGCCTACGAGTTACCGTTGCTAGCAAGGTTAAGTGTTTCAGACACGGAGCCGTAGCGAAAGCGAGTCTGAATAGGGCGCTATAGTTAGTAGTGGTAGACGCGAAACCGTGTGATCTACCCATGGGCAGGGTGAAGCTGTGGTAACACACAGTGGAGGCCCGAACCGGTTGACGTTGAAAAGTCTTCGGATGACCTGTGGGTAGGGGTGAAAGGCCAATCAAACTCGGAAATAGCTCGTACTCTCCGAAATGCATTTAGGTGCAGCGTTGATTTAGTTTTATAGAGGTAGAGCTACTGATTGGATGCGGGGGCTTCACCGCCTACCAATTCCTGACAAACTCCGAATGCTATAAAATGATGATCAGCAGTGAGGGCATGGGTGCTAAGGTCCATGTCCGAAAGGGAAAGAACCCAGACCATCAGCTAAGGTCCCAAAATGTATGTTAAGTTGAAAAAACGAGGTTGTACTGCTTAGACAGCTAGGATGTTGGCTTGGAAGCAGCCATTCATTTAAAGAGTGCGTAACAGCTCACTAGTCGAGCGGTACGGCATGGATGATAATCGGGCATAAACATACTACCGAAGCTATGGACTCCATTGAGAGTGGTAGGAGAGCATTCTAATTGTGTTGAAGGTGAACTGTGAGGTTTGCTGGAACGATTAGAAACGAAAATGTAGGCATAAGTAACGATAAAGGGGGCGAGAAACCCCCTCACCGAAAGACCAAGGTTTCCTCAGCTATGCTAATCAGCTGAGGGTTAGTCGGGTCCTAACGCGTACCCGAACGGGGAAGTGGATGGATAACAGGTTA
This sequence comes from Nonlabens sp. SCSIO 43208, assembly GCF_050703575.1. Classification (NCBI taxonomy): domain Bacteria; kingdom Pseudomonadati; phylum Bacteroidota; class Flavobacteriia; order Flavobacteriales; family Flavobacteriaceae; genus Nonlabens; species Nonlabens sp. SCSIO 43208. The sequence continues at coordinate 2,848,830 of NZ_CP065365.1, read as the reverse complement.
ATATTCCTGTACCTGCTCACAATAAAAGTGACGGAGGTGTGAATTTGGTGCGTACTGACGGAAATGTACGTTGAACCAACTGTTAAGGTTGGGATAGTACCACAAGGCTACGGCTACGTGGATAATCCAGAGGAGCAACTTCCAAGAAAAGCAAGTGAAGCAGCCCGTACCGTAAACCGACACAGGTGGTTGGGATGAGAATTCTAAGGTGCTCGAGTGATTCATGGCTAAGGAACTAGGCAAAATAGACCTGTAACTTCGGGAGAAAGGTCCCCTATTTAATAGGGCGCAGTGAAAAGATCCAAGCGACTGTTTATCAAAAACACAGGGCTCTGCAAAATCGAAAGATGAAGTATAGGGCCTGACACCTGCCCGGTGCTGGAAGGTTAAGAGGAGGGTTTAGCTTCGGCGAAGATCTGAATTGAAGCCCCAGTAAACGGCGGCCGTAACTATAACGGTCCTAAGGTAGCGAAATTCCTTGTCGGGTAAGTTCCGACCTGCACGAATGGTGTAACGATTTGGATACTGTCTCAGCCATGAGCTCGGTGAAATTGTAGTATCGGTGAAGATGCCGATTACCCGCTACGGGACGAAAAGACCCCGTGCACCTTTACTATAGCTTAGTATTGATTTTGGATAAGTAATGTGTAGGATAGGTGGGAGACTATGAAGTGACGTCGCCAGGCGTTGTGGAGTCATTGTTGAAATACCACCCTTTGCTTATTTGAAATCTAACCCAGAAATGGGGACATTGCTTGGTGGGTAGTTTGACTGGGGTGGTCGCCTCCAAAAGAGTAACGGAGGCTTCTAAAGGTTTCCTCAGCACGCTTGGTAACCGTGCGTAGAGTGCAATGGCATAAGGAAGCTTGACTGAGAGACATACAGGTCGATCAGGTTGGAAACAAGAGCATAGTGATCCGGTGGTTCCGCATGGAAGGGCCATCGCTCAAAGGATAAAAGGTACGCCGGGGATAACAGGCTGATCTCCCCCAAGAGCTCACATCGACGGGGGGGTTTGGCACCTCGATGTCGGCTCGTCACATCCTGGGGCTGGAGAAGGTCCCAAGGGTTGGGCTGTTCGCCCATTAAAGTGGCACGCGAGCTGGGTTCAGAACGTCGTGAGACAGTTCGGTCTCTATCTGTAGTGGGCGCTAGAAATTTGAGTGAATCTGACTTTAGTACGAGAGGACCGAGTTGGACTGACCGCTGGTCTACCAGTTGTTCCGCCAGGGGCATTGCTGGGTAGCTACGTCGGGAAGGGATAAGCGCTGAAAGCATATAAGCGCGAAACCCATCACAAGATGAGATTTCTTTAAAGGGTCGTGGGAGACTACCACGTTGATAGGTCATAGGTGTAAAGGCAGTAATGTCATAGCCGAGTGATACTAATTACCCGTAAGCTTAGATACCTCTATCTACTTGTATTGATTTTGAACTTTTCAAAATGTCAACATATACAGTTGGATTATTTTAATTTAACTGAAACCTTTAAGGTGGTTATAGCAATGGGGCTCACCTCTTACCATTCCGAACAGAGAAGTTAAGCCCATTAGCGCAGATGGTACTGCATTTGTGGGAGAGTATGTCGCCGCCTTCTTTTAAAACCCTTATCAATTTGATAAGGGTTTTTTGTTGTGGTAAATTTTTTCTAATTAGAAATAAATTAAATAAAAGGCTGTTATTATTTATTTAATAACAGCCTTTTATTGTATTCTATTAATATGTTCTTTAGAGTTGAAATAAAGAATATGTGCTCATCATCAAATTGATTTGTTCTTTTATAGATTTTAATTTACTCTCATCGTCTTTATTTGTGATTGCGTCACTTATATATTGAGATATTAGACTCATTTGATCTTCTTTCAATCCTCTTGTTGTTACAGCTGCAGTTCCTATGCGTATACCACTTGTTATAAACGGTGACTGGTCGTCAAACGGCACCATATTTTTATTTACGGTTATATCTATCTTACCAAGAAGCTCTTCTGCGTCTTTACCCGTAATGCCTTTGTTTCTTAAATCGATTAACATCATATGGTTATCTGTACCATCAGAAATAATATTAAACCCTTTATCGATTAAGGCACTTGCGAGTGTTTGTGCATTTTTCTTTACTTGAACCATGTAATGAAGAAAATCATCAGAGAGTGCCTCTTTAAATGCCACTGCTTTAGCAGCGATTATATGCTCTAAAGGACCTCCTTGATTACCAGGAAATACAGCACTGTTTAACAATGATGACATCTTTTTCAATTTACCGCTCTTCAAACGTTGATCAAATTTCTATTTACGACTAGACAACGGATTATATATTGTGATTAAAAAAGTTTTGATTTTTTCATTTTGTAAGTAAGTGATTTGAAGGTGTTTAAGGATGGGTTGTAATTTTTTTCAATTTTTTTGTCGTAAAAGTTTGTTTGGTAAGAAAAAGTGTGTGTATATTTGCACCCGCTTTGGGAGACAATGATGTTTACATAAAGCGATAGTTCTTCAAAAAGGTTGGAAATATTTGTAGCGGATTGTGAGGATTTCGCATCAAATTTTCGGTCTAGATATTTTGAAGTAGTTCATTGAAAATAATGATTGACAGCACAGCGATACTGTTTTTGTATTGATTAATACAAAGGCAAGTATTGGTAAGAAAATAAAAATAGACACATGTACGCTAATTGAGGGTTCTTAAAAGAGGTTTTTGGAATTATTCTAATAAATGATCTTTAAAAGATTCTACGATGAAGAGTTTGATCCTGGCTCAGGATGAACGCTAGCGGCAGGCCTAACACATGCAAGTCGAGGGGCAGCATAGATAGCTTGCTATCTGATGGCGACCGGCGCACGGGTGCGTAACGCGTATACAACCTACCTATTACTGAGGGATAGCCCGAAGAAATTTGGATTAATACCTCATAGTATTATAAGATGGCATCATTTAATAATTAAAGGTTACGGTAATAGATGGGTATGCGTCCTATTAGCTAGATGGTGAGGTAACGGCTCACCATGGCAACGATAGGTAGGGGTCCTGAGAGGGAGATCCCCCACACTGGTACTGAGACACGGACCAGACTCCTACGGGAGGCAGCAGTGAGGAATATTGGACAATGGAGGCAACTCTGATCCAGCCATGCCGCGTGTAGGAAGACGGCCCTATGGGTTGTAAACTACTTTTGTACGGGAAGAAATACAGTCACGTGTGATTGTTTGACGGTACCGTAAGAATAAGCACCGGCTAACTCCGTGCCAGCAGCCGCGGTAATACGGAGGGTGCAAGCGTTATCCGGAATCATTGGGTTTAAAGGGTCCGTAGGCGGGTAATTAAGTCAGTGGTGAAATGCAGGGGCTCAACTCCGGCACTGCCATTGATACTGGTTATCTTGAATTATTGTGAAGTGGTTAGAATATGTAGTGTAGCGGTGAAATGCTTAGATATTACATAGAATACCGATTGCGAAGGCAGATCACTAACAATATATTGACGCTGATGGACGAAAGCGTGGGGAGCGAACAGGATTAGATACCCTGGTAGTCCACGCCGTAAACGATGGTTACTAGCTGTTTGGATCGATTGAGATCTGAGTGGCCAAGCGAAAGTGATAAGTAACCCACCTGGGGAGTACGTTCGCAAGAATGAAACTCAAAGGAATTGACGGGGGCCCGCACAAGCGGTGGAGCATGTGGTTTAATTCGATGATACGCGAGGAACCTTACCAGGGCTTAAATGCAGTATGACAGATTTGGAAACAGATTTTTCTTCGGACATATTGCAAGGTGCTGCATGGTTGTCGTCAGCTCGTGCCGTGAGGTGTCAGGTTAAGTCCTATAACGAGCGCAACCCCTATTTCTAGTTGCCAGCACATAATGGTGGGGACTCTAGAGAGACTGCCGGTGCAAACCGTGAGGAAGGTGGGGATGACGTCAAATCATCACGGCCCTTACGTCCTGGGCTACACACGTGCTACAATGGTAGGGACAGAGAGCAGCCACTTCGCGAGAAGGAGCGAATCTACAAACCCTATCTCAGTTCGGATCGCAGTCTGCAACTCGACTGCGTGAAGCTGGAATCGCTAGTAATCGCATATCAGCCATGATGCGGTGAATACGTTCCCGGGCCTTGTACACACCGCCCGTCAAGCCATGGAAGCTGGGGGTGCCTGAAGTCGGTGACCGAAAGGAGCTGCCTAGGGTAAAACTAGTAACTGGGGCTAAGTCGTAACAAGGTAGCCGTACCGGAAGGTGCGGCTGGAACACCTCCTTTCTGGAGTTCCTGAAATAATGGAACGAAACAAGGGATAGTTTCAAGACCTTTAACACTCAATTAGTGTGTGTTTATTTTAAAAAGCAAGTCAATCAAGAAATAGTCGCAAGACACTCAGTCTCATAGCTCAGCTGGTTAGAGCGCTACACTGATAATGTAGAGGTCGGCAGTTCGAGTCTGCCTGAGACTACGATGTCTTAGGTAGTTATTGAGTAGATAATTATAGCTAAGAGATAAAGTTCATTTATAGAATTTTAATGGAAATTCTAGAGGTTGAGGATTCTAAATTCGATATTCTGAATTCAGTATTTAGGATTCGTCATGGGGAATTAGCTCAGCTGGCTAGAGCGCCTGCCTTGCACGCAGGAGGTCATCGGTTCGACTCCGATATTCTCCACGAATGATTAGTAGAGATTAATCATTAAACGTTCATTGACATTTTGAAAAGATCAAAACGAGCATTAGTTCTAATATTAATTAGGATTAATACAAGATAGAAAAAATAATATTACTATATATCGTTGTATAGTAATAGGTATCATAAGCAAATAAGGGCGTATGGGGGATGCCTAGGCTCTCAGAGGCGATGAAGGACGTGATAAGCTGCGATAAGCTGCGGGGATTGGCACATACGATGTGATCCGCAGATTTCCGAATGGGGCAACCCGGCATGTTGAAGACATGTCACCAGTAATGGAGCAAACCCGGTGAACTGAAACATCTAAGTAGCCGGAGGAAGAGAAAACAATAGTGATTCCGTTAGTAGTGGCGAGCGAACGCGGAAAAGCCCAAACCAATTAGGTTACGGCCTAATTGGGGTTGTAGGACTACAATATTTGATGCTAAAAGAATAAGAATCCTTTGGAAAGAGGAGCCAAAGAAGGTGATAGCCCTGTATTGGTAATTTTAGTTATTGATAGTAGTATCCTGAGTAGTGCGGGGCACGGGAAACCCTGTATGAATCTAGCGGGACCATCCGCTAAGGCTAAATACTCCTGAGAGACCGATAGTGAACCAGTACCGTGAGGGAAAGGTGAAAAGAACCCTGAATAAGGGAGTGAAAAAGAACCTGAAACCATACGCTTACAAGCGGTCGGAGCCTTCGGGTGACGGCGTGCCTTTTGCATAATGAGCCTACGAGTTACCGTTGCTAGCAAGGTTAAGTGTTTCAGACACGGAGCCGTAGCGAAAGCGAGTCTGAATAGGGCGCTATAGTTAGTAGTGGTAGACGCGAAACCGTGTGATCTACCCATGGGCAGGGTGAAGCTGTGGTAACACACAGTGGAGGCCCGAACCGGTTGACGTTGAAAAGTCTTCGGATGACCTGTGGGTAGGGGTGAAAGGCCAATCAAACTCGGAAATAGCTCGTACTCTCCGAAATGCATTTAGGTGCAGCGTTGATTTAGTTTTATAGAGGTAGAGCTACTGATTGGATGCGGGGGCTTCACCGCCTACCAATTCCTGACAAACTCCGAATGCTATAAAATGATGATCAGCAGTGAGGGCATGGGTGCTAAGGTCCATGTCCGAAAGGGAAAGAACCCAGACCATCAGCTAAGGTCCCAAAATGTATGTTAAGTTGAAAAAACGAGGTTGTACTGCTTAGACAGCTAGGATGTTGGCTTGGAAGCAGCCATTCATTTAAAGAGTGCGTAACAGCTCACTAGTCGAGCGGTACGGCATGGATGATAATCGGGCATAAACATACTACCGAAGCTATGGACTCCATTGAGAGTGGTAGGAGAGCATTCTAATTGTGTTGAAGGTGAACTGTGAGGTTTGCTGGAACGATTAGAAACGAAAATGTAGGCATAAGTAACGATAAAGGGGGCGAGAAACCCCCTCACCGAAAGACCAAGGTTTCCTCAGCTATGCTAATCAGCTGAGGGTTAGTCGGGTCCTAACGCGTACCCGAACGGGGAAGTGGATGGATAACAGGTTAATATTCCTGTACCTGCTCACAATAAAAGTGACGGAGGTGTGAATTTGGTGCGTACTGACGGAAATGTACGTTGAACCAACTGTTAAGGTTGGGATAGTACCACAAGGCTACGGCTACGTGGATAATCCAGAGGAGCAACTTCCAAGAAAAGCAAGTGAAGCAGCCCGTACCGTAAACCGACACAGGTGGTTGGGATGAGAATTCTAAGGTGCTCGAGTGATTCATGGCTAAGGAACTAGGCAAAATAGACCTGTAACTTCGGGAGAAAGGTCCCCTATTTAATAGGGCGCAGTGAAAAGATCCAAGCGACTGTTTATCAAAAACACAGGGCTCTGCAAAATCGAAAGATGAAGTATAGGGCCTGACACCTGCCCGGTGCTGGAAGGTTAAGAGGAGGGTTTAGCTTCGGCGAAGATCTGAATTGAAGCCCCAGTAAACGGCGGCCGTAACTATAACGGTCCTAAGGTAGCGAAATTCCTTGTCGGGTAAGTTCCGACCTGCACGAATGGTGTAACGATTTGGATACTGTCTCAGCCATGAGCTCGGTGAAATTGTAGTATCGGTGAAGATGCCGATTACCCGCTACGGGACGAAAAGACCCCGTGCACCTTTACTATAGCTTAGTATTGATTTTGGATAAGTAATGTGTAGGATAGGTGGGAGACTATGAAGTGACGTCGCCAGGCGTTGTGGAGTCATTGTTGAAATACCACCCTTTGCTTATTTGAAATCTAACCCAGAAATGGGGACATTGCTTGGTGGGTAGTTTGACTGGGGTGGTCGCCTCCAAAAGAGTAACGGAGGCTTCTAAAGGTTTCCTCAGCACGCTTGGTAACCGTGCGTAGAGTGCAATGGCATAAGGAAGCTTGACTGAGAGACATACAGGTCGATCAGGTTGGAAACAAGAGCATAGTGATCCGGTGGTTCCGCATGGAAGGGCCATCGCTCAAAGGATAAAAGGTACGCCGGGGATAACAGGCTGATCTCCCCCAAGAGCTCACATCGACGGGGGGGTTTGGCACCTCGATGTCGGCTCGTCACATCCTGGGGCTGGAGAAGGTCCCAAGGGTTGGGCTGTTCGCCCATTAAAGTGGCACGCGAGCTGGGTTCAGAACGTCGTGAGACAGTTCGGTCTCTATCTGTAGTGGGCGCTAGAAATTTGAGTGAATCTGACTTTAGTACGAGAGGACCGAGTTGGACTGACCGCTGGTCTACCAGTTGTTCCGCCAGGGGCATTGCTGGGTAGCTACGTCGGGAAGGGATAAGCGCTGAAAGCATATAAGCGCGAAACCCATCACAAGATGAGATTTCTTTAAAGGGTCGTGGGAGACTACCACGTTGATAGGTCATAGGTGTAAAGGCAGTAATGTCATAGCCGAGTGATACTAATTACCCGTAAGCTTAGATACCTCTATCTACTTGTATTGATTTTGAACTTTTCAAAATGTCAACATATACAGTTGGATTATTTTAATTTAACTGAAACCTTTAAGGTGGTTATAGCAATGGGGCTCACCTCTTACCATTCCGAACAGAGAAGTTAAGCCCATTAGCGCAGATGGTACTGCATTTGTGGGAGAGTATGTCGCCGCCTTCTTTTAAAACCCTTATCAATTTGATAAGGGTTTTTTGTTGTGGTAAATTTTTTCTAATTAGAAATAAATTAAATAAAAGGCTGTTATTATTTATTTAATAACAGCCTTTTATTGTATTCTATTAATATGTTCTTTAGAGTTGAAATAAAGAATATGTGCTCATCATCAAATTGATTTGTTCTTTTATAGATTTTAATTTACTCTCATCGTCTTTATTTGTGATTGCGTCACTTATATATTGAGATATTAGACTCATTTGATCTTCTTTCAATCCTCTTGTTGTTACAGCTGCAGTTCCTATGCGTATACCACTTGTTATAAACGGTGACTGGTCGTCAAACGGCACCATATTTTTATTTACGGTTATATCTATCTTACCAAGAAGCTCTTCTGCGTCTTTACCCGTAATGCCTTTGTTTCTTAAATCGATTAACATCATATGGTTATCTGTACCATCAGAAATAATATTAAACCCTTTATCGATTAAGGCACTTGCGAGTGTTTGTGCATTTTTCTTTACTTGAACCATGTAATGAAGAAAATCATCAGAGAGTGCCTCTTTAAATGCCACTGCTTTAGCAGCGATTATATGCTCTAAAGGACCTCCTTGATTACCAGGAAATACAGCACTGTTTAACAATGATGACATCTTTTTCAATTTACCGCTCTTCAAACGTTGATCAAATGGATTTTCAAAATCCTTACCCATTATAATAATTCCTCCTCGTGGACCTCTTAATGTTTTGTGAGTAGTTGACGTACAGATGTGAGCGTATAAGACTGCATCATTTAGAATACCTTTGGCAATTAGTCCAGCGGGATGTGCAATATCTGCTAGTAGTATAGCTCCAATTTTATCTGCGATTTCTCTAAATCTTTTGTAGTCAATATCTCTACTATAAGCACTAGCACCAGCTATTATAAGTTTAGGTTTTTCAGCTTCTGCTATTTTCTCGATGTTATCGTAGTTAAGTAAACCAGATTCCTTATTAACACCGTAGAAGGATGTTTGATAAAGTTTTCCAGAAAAGTTCACAGGTGAACCATGTGTTAAATGACCACCATGAGCTAAATCAAATCCTAGTATTTTATCACCAGGAGAAAGGCAAGCATGAAATACAGCTGTGTTAGCTTGGCTACCAGAATGAGGTTGAACATTTACATATTCTGCATTAAATAATTCTTTAGCTCTTTCTATGGCTAGATTTTCGATTTCATCCACAATTTCACAACCACCGTAGTATCTCTTGCCAGGATAGCCTTCTGCATATTTATTAGTTAAAATAGAACCTGCTGCAGCTAGAACGTCTGGGCTTACATAGTTTTCACTAGCAATTAATTCTATACCATTTGTTTGACGGATTCTTTCCTGATCAATCAAATTGAAAATTTCCTTATCTCTGTGTGCCATATTATATTAATTATTTGACAAAAATACATGTTGCTATATATAATCTATACTTAAATTATATATTTGATTAGTACTTTTCAACAACAATAACTTACGGTATGCCAAATAAAACTAACGACCCGAATAGAAAATCATGGATCGGCTATAATCAAGATACTCATTTTCCTATACAAAATATTCCATTTGGAGTTTTTTTGACTAGAGATAATGTAATTACAATAGGTACAAGGATTGGAGATTATGCCATAGATCTAGGTGCCTTGCAAGAAATGAATTACTTCTCAATGATCCCGTTGACTGATGACATGTTCATGCAGGATACTCTTAACGATTTTATTTCGGATGGTAAAAAAACATGGAGACTAGTTCGTAATAGAATTGGCGATATTTTTGATAAAAACAATCCAGAATTAAGGGACAATAAAGAACATAGAGATAGAGTAATCTTCGCTATGGACGAAGTTGAAATGCAATTGCCAGTTTCAATAGGTGATTATACTGATTTTTATAGTAGTAAAGAACATGCAACCAATGTTGGAACCATGTTTAGAGATCCCGAAAATGCTCTTTTACCTAATTGGTTGCATATGCCAGTAGCATATCATGGGCGTAGTAGTACAATTATCCCATCTGGTATCAATATTCATAGACCACAAGGACAAACTATGCCAGCAGGTTCTGATGCACCTGTATTTGGTCCTTCTAAATTAGTAGATTTTGAATTAGAAATGGCATTTATAACTACTGATGCCAATAATCTAGGACATCCCATTCCAGTAAATGAAGCAGAGGATTACATTTTTGGTATGGTTTTATTTAATGACTGGAGCGCAAGAGATATCCAGAAATGGGAATATGTTCCCTTAGGTCCATTTCTTGCTAAAAATTTTGCTAGTAGTATTTCTCCATGGATTGTTACCTTAGATGCTTTGGAACCTTATAGGGTAGAAAGTCCTAAAAGGGAGAAACCTGTGTTAGATTACCTTAATAGTAAAGGGAAAAAAAGTTTTGATATTCATCTAGAAGTGGATATAACCCCAGAAGATGGAAAACCAACAACAGTTTGTAAATCCAATTTTAAGTACATGTATTGGAATATTTCACAACAACTAGCACACCATACCATTAATGGTTGTAGTGTGAATAGCGGTGATCTAATGGGTAGTGGAACTATTTCTGGACCTACGCCAGATAGTTATGGTAGTATGTTGGAATTGAGCTGGCGAGGTGAGAAACCGGTTAAACTTAACGATGGTACAGAACGTAAGTTTATTCAAGACAACGATACGGTTACATTGCGTGGTTATTGTAATAATGGTCCTTTTAGAATAGGTTTTGGCGAAGTAACAAATAAGCTTTTACCAATCTACGAACCTAAAACAAAGAATAAATAATATTACGCTTTCGCGAAAGCGTATCAATTCCAATTTGTTCTACAATTCAAAGAACTATAGTAAGATTAATGGACGACTGTCATATTTCATATCAAGATCTAAGATATTTTTCTAACCTAATAAAGGATTATTTAGATGAAAAACCTGATGTTAAATCTTTATACCACAGATTTCCAAATATTAAAAATTTTGAAAATCAAATAGAAGAAAAGTCCATAGAATGGTCTTCAAAATCACTAGAGCGACAAAATTTGGTAAAAGTCCTAAGAGATCAATACAATGGTTTGGAAGATATTGATAAAGTTCTGTATAATATTGATTTACTCGAAAAAGAAAACACATTCACAATAACTACTGGACATCAATTAAATCTATTTACGGGTCCTTTATATTTTTTCTATAAAATCATAGACACCATAAACCTAACCAACAAACTAAGGTCATTTTATCCCAAGTATAATTTTGTGCCTGTATACTGGATGGCTAGTGAGGATCATGACTTTGAAGAAATTCAATACTTTAACTATGCAGGGAAAAAAATTGTTTACGAAACAGATCAAACAGGGGCAGTAGGTAGATTTGAAAACCGTGAATTAAATAAGGTTTATAAAGTTCTTGAATTGTCTTTGGGTAAAAGTGATTACGCTCAGGAATTATTACAAACATTTGAAAAAGCCTATTTAAAAACCAGTTCGTTATCTGAAGCCACTAGGGTACTAGTTCATCAATTTTTTAAAGATGATGGGTTACTTATTCTAGACGCTGACGATACAACGCTAAAAAGAACAATGTTTCCTTTTTTTAAACAGGAATTTACAGATCAAAAATCTTATAATCAGGTGAACAATACTCTTGCTAGTTGGCCTGAAAAATATAAGGTTCAAGTAAACCCTAGAGAGAACAATTTGTTTTATCTAAAGGATAATTTAAGGTCTAGAATAATTTCTCATGAAAATAACACCTATTCGATTGACGGTACAGATTTAAAATTTGACAAGAAGGAAATTTTGGAAGACCTAAATAAACACCCAGAAAGATTTTCACCTAATGTTATATTGAGACCTCTTTATCAAGAAGTTATATTACCTAATTTGTGTTATATAGGTGGTGGTGGTGAAATGGCCTACTGGTTGCAATTAAAGCAAATGTTCGATAGTTATAACGTGACGTTTCCAATATTACTTCTTAGAAACAGTGTGTTGATTGCAACTGAAAAGCAGCTTAGAAAATTAACAGCCCTCAAATTGTCTGTGCAAGAATTGTTTTTACATCCGGACGAGCTCAAAGAAAAGGTTACCAATTTGCATAGTGAGATTGAAATAGATTTTTCTAATCAGAAGAGTCATCTTAAAAAGCAATTTCAGGATTTGTATGAAATAGCGACAAAAACAGATCACTCATTTTATGGAGCAGTGGCAGCACAAGAGCGTAAACAGATAAAAGGTCTTGAAAATTTAGAAAAGAGACTCCTTACAGCTCAAAAACGTAAATTAAAGGATGTGAATGAAAGAGCATTAAAGCTGCAAGAACAGTTGTTTCCTAATGGTAATTTACAAGAGAGAGTTCTTAATTTTTCATCCTTTTATGAAAAATACGGTTCTCAATGGCTGGAAAAACTGAAGAGTAATTTAAATCCATTTGATTTAAGGTTTACGGTGATTGAATTACCTGATTGATAAGATATAGTTGTTAACAAAACCTGATGACAATTATTTAAAAGCCTGATGGCTTTTTTCTAGCAAAAGGGTAAATTTGCCCATGCAACATGACAAGGTACTTATAATCGATTTTGGCTCGCAGTATACTCAGCTTATTGCTCGCCGTGTTAGAGAACTCAATATCTATTCTGAAATTCATCCCTATCATCACTTGCCTGATGATATCGATGGATTTAAAGCCGTAATACTTTCTGGTAGTCCAATGTCTGTAAGGTCTGATCAGGCATTTCACATAGATCTAGATTCTATACGTGGTAAAAAGCCACTTTTAGGTGTTTGTTATGGAGCACAGTACCTTGCACATTTCCATGGAGGTGAAGTAGGAGCTAGTAGCACAAGAGAATATGGACGAGCTAATTTGAATTACGTTCACCCAGATGAGCCTTTTTTCAAAGGAATAAACAAAGGCAGTCAGGTCTGGATGAGTCACAGTGATACAATTAAAAAACTTCCCACAGGCGGAACACTTTTAGCTTCTACAAATGATGTGGAGAATGCCGCATACAAAATAGAAGGAGAAAAAACCTATGCTATTCAATTTCATCCAGAAGTTTATCATAGTACAGATGGTAAGTTACTACTGCAAAACTTTTTGATAGACATAGCCGAAGTAAAACCAGACTGGACGCCTAATGCTTTTGTTGAAGAAACAGTTGCCCATCTTAAAGAGAAAATAGGTGATGATAAAGTGGTATTAGGATTGTCTGGTGGAGTAGATAGCAGTGTGGCTGCTATGTTACTGCACAAGGCGATAGGAAACAATCTGTATTGTATTTTCGTAAACAACGGCTTACTTCGTAAAAATGAATTTACTCAAGTACTTCATCAATATGAAGGAATGGGACTTAATGTAAAAGGAGTGGATGCTTCGGCACGATTTATGGAAGCACTTGCTGGTGAAAGCGATCCAGAGAAAAAACGTAAGGCAATAGGGCGTGTGTTTATAGAAGTATTTGATGATGAAGCTACTTCTATCAAAGACGTTACTTACCTGGCACAAGGAACGATTTATCCTGATGTGATAGAAAGTGTAAGTGCTACTGGTGGACCTAGTGCCACGATTAAATCTCATCACAATGTAGGAGGATTGCCAGATTTTATGAAATTAAAAGTGGTAGAACCTCTTAAGGCATTGTTTAAGGATGAAGTTCGTAGAGTAGGAGCAAGTATGGGAATGGCACCAGAATTATTGGGTCGTCATCCTTTTCCAGGTCCAGGATTAGCTATTCGTATTCTAGGTGATATCACACCAGAAAAAGTCGCTATACTGCAAGAGGTAGATGCTGTTTTTATTGAGAATCTTAAAAAATGGAATCTTTATGATAAAGTATGGCAGGCAGGAGCAATCTTACTTCCTGTAAATTCTGTAGGAGTGATGGGTGATGAACGCACTTATGAAAAATGTGTAGCTTTAAGAGCTGTAGAAAGTACAGATGGTATGACCGCCGATTGGGTGAATTTACCTTATGAATTTTTACAAGCTACCAGTAATGAGATAATAAATAAAGTAAAGGGCGTTAATAGAGTAGTGTATGACATTAGTTCAAAACCGCCAGCAACAATAGAGTGGGAATAATATGAAGCATTTTATATATAGTTTATTAATTATTTGTCTCGCTTTCGCGAAAGCGAGCTGTGCAAGCGCACAAACCTATAAAAAGCATACAGTTGATCAGGGTGAGACCTTGTATAGTATAACGCAGTTATATGACGTAACCGAAGATGCTCTAGTTCAACTTAATCCCGACCTTAAATCAGGATTAAAAATGGGTGCAGTACTATTGATACCTGAAAAGTCTGGCAAGCAAGATAGTAGGATTGAAAAATATATCACCCATAAAGTTAAACGAAAAGATAATCTTTTTAGACTTGCTCAAAAGTATGGGATTGATGAACTAGATATAAAAGAGGCCAACAAAGAATTATACTCAAAACCCTTAAAACGAGGTGATAAAATAAGAATTCCTGTTTTTGCCGAAGACCAAAAGCAACAAGTGACACAGGATAATTCACCTATCACTTTGATAGATGGACAATATAAAGTCTTGCCCAAGGATACTAAATACGGTATAGCAACTAGATATGGTATAAAAGTTAAGGAATTAGAAAAACTTAATGATGGTTTAGATAACTTACAACCTGGAATGATAATCAACGTTCCCAAAAAGAATACCATTGAAAATGAAGGGTCAACTGATGCAAGTAAATTTGTGACCTACACTGTGCCGGCAAAAATGGGAATGTATTCGCTTACTAGATTAGCAGGAATTTCCGAGGATAGTATAATATCTTTAAATCCTGATGTTAAAGAAGGTCTCAAAGTTGGAATGCAATTAAAATTACCTGCCAGAGTTAACCTAGATAATGGTTTAAGTGGTAATGGTATAAATACAAATAGGTTATATAGCAATTTACGAGATAGTATTGTTAATTATGACCAACAGCGTATAGCAGTAATGCTACCTTTATCATTGCATAAAATTACTGAGGAACAATCCCAGGATGATAGATTGCAAGCTGATCGTACTCTAAGGATTGCCCTAGATTTCTATAGTGGTATGCAGGTAGCCAGAGACAGTGCCAAAAAATTAGGAATAGACGTCAACTTTGATTTATACGACACTCGTAAAAGTTTAGATAGAACAAAATCCATTTTAAATCAAACAGATTTTTCGAATTACAATACTATTATTGGTCCATTGATGGGTAAAAATGTAGTAGAGGTGGCAAAACACGTAAAAGGAGATGATATTCCTGTGGTGAGTCCTCTCACAACAACCGATGTAAGACTGTATAAAAATCTTTTTCAATCAAGACCTGTAGATGAGCTTTTTATTGAAAAAATGCAAAAATATATCCTTAGTATTAAGGAAGGAAAAAATATTATTATAGTTACAGACAATACAAAGCCTGAGCTTAAAAATTTATTTGCAAACCTTGTTCCCGAAGCAAAACTGTTAATTCCTAATCAAAAAAAGAATTACATTTTTAGTCGTCACTATTTTGATGCCTTGGATAAGGAAAAAGAAAATTTAGTAATTCTTGCAGTTGATAACGTTGGATTTATCACTGATGCTGTTTCTAATTATAGCGCAAAGGCTGATGACTTTAAAATCACCATGATAGGAATGGATAATTACGAGGATATGGATTTGTCAAATACTCGACTTGCGCAGCTTAATTATATTTACCCAAAAATGAATAGAGATTCTGGTGGTGATACCGCTTTCGCGAAAGCGTACTATCGAGCACACAATATTTCACCCAATGAGTATGCAGCAAGAGGATTTGATGTAACTATGGATGTGATATTAAGACAAGCTAGCGCTAGTGATTTATTTGAAAGTGCCATGCGCCATGGAGCAACAACGATGGTTGAAAACAAATTTGATTATCGAAAGAAGTTTCTTGCGGGATATTATAATGAAGCAGTTTTTCTATTACAATATCAAAAGGATTTATCTATAAAAGTTATTGATGTGGACTCGTCTGAGGAAACAAAAGAGAATTAATTAAACGAATAGTTGAGATATGACATCAAGGGTTGAGTATTTAGGAGATTTAAGGTGTAAATCTGTTCATATTAAAAGTGATAACTCATTCGTAACAGATGCTCCTACTGATAACAATGGGAAAGGAGAAGCCTTTTCACCAACTGATACTGTGGCAACAGCTCTTGCAAGTTGTATGCTTACTGTAATGGGAATAAAGGCAAATGATCTTAATCAGGATATTTCTGGTAGTTGTGCTCATGTGTTAAAAACAATGGCAAGTGAACCTCGAAGAATTTCTAAAATAGAAGTTTCACTTGAAATGAAGGGTAATTGTGATAAGCGCACTCAAATTATTCTTGAGAGGATAGGGAATACTTGTCCTGTACTAAATAGCTTGCATCCTGACATTGAAAAGGTAATTAAGTTCAACTGGGAATGATGAAACTTGCTTGGTGTTTCGTTTTTCTTTTAGTTCTTAATTCTAATCCTTCAGAATATTTTACTTATGCGGATCATCCTGTATTGACCTGGGAAGATTTTAAAGGTATTCCACCACAAAATGCGAGACATTTTGCGAGTGTCAACACAGGTATAGCCTATAGTTATGAGGTTAAGATTTTAAATGGTGATTTTCATTTGAGCTATGAAATAGAAAGTCAATTTTATCCTCAGCTCAGTTGGAAAAAAAATATACAAGAAAGTAGTAGAGATTTACTTGCTCACGAGCAATTGCATTGGGATATTTCTGAAATTTATGCTAGAAAACTTAGAACAGCTTTAAGCAAATATCGACCTAGAAAGTCATACAAAACTGATTTGAATGAAATCTTCCAAAAAATTGAATCAGAAAGACGAAAGCTACAAAAGCAGTACGATAGGGAAACTAATCACGGTATCGACAAGGAAGAACAAGCTAGGTGGTACATAAAAATCAAGGAGCAACTTTTTAAAACTACTCATCTATAATTTGATAGTGGTATTAATTGATTTTAAAATGTGAGGCACTTCACTTAAAGAGAAAGTTCCTGTTAAAGTAATCTGTTCATTGTTTCTATTGAGCTTAATATTAGCTTTTTCAACTGGATAGTATCCAGTCGCTCCTCTACAATTACACAATCTACCGAAAGACAAATCCTTGATATTTTCCTGATTGTACTCGTAGGTACCATTCTCGTTAGGAATTAAAATGTGAAGTTCTTCCTTGTAATAAGAATCTGCAATGTTATTCATCTCATCTCTTAAGAAGGAATAACGAACAGAACTTTGATCAGAGTTCATCTTTTTAATGTAGGTGGCACCATATTCATCTGCTTGTATCTTGAAAATTGTATTTTCAAAAAACTCAGATTGACATGTGCCTCCTTCTGGGCAATTGGATGAACTGTTTTTCATTATCATATCCTTTTCAGTTTTACATCCCAAGGTTACAGTTAGAACAATTAAAAGAAAGATCTTCATTATAGAAATTTTAAATTTTTGTCCACTATTCATTATGAGTTTGTTTATATAAATGTGATGATTAAACGTTATTTTTACAGCATAAGATATAGATTATGCAAAACAAATACCCTTCTAATGCTTTATTTTTAGTTTTAGTAATATTGATTTCATCAATTTCGATTGCTCAAAATAATTTTTTTAAACAAATTTCTAAAATTCAAATTAAGGATTCTGATAAACTCGAAAGGAAATCAGAGCCTTTTAGGTACAAACTTTATTCTATCGATGTAAATCAAATTAAGGCATCGATTATTAATGCTCCTCATCGTTTTGATAGTACCACCCATAGCTCTGACATTATCACCTTGCCTACAAGCCATGGTGTTTTGGATTTTGAGGTTTACGCAGCACCTATTATGGAAAAAGCATTGCAGGATAAGTATAGCGATATCAATTCTTATATAGGCTATTCAACAGATAATTCCAGTACTCAAATTCGTTTTACAATCACACCATTAGGATTTCACGGAATGATTTATAACCCAGAATCTGGATTGGAATTTATTGATCCTTTTACAAAGGATAGATCAGTTTATATATCTTATTCAAAACAGGATCTACCAGTTATTGATGCTGGCGGTTATTGTACACTAGATACGTCAAATGTTCAATCACGTGAGGATCATAGCCACGATATTTCTAAGAATGCAAATGACGGTCAGTTGCGTACTTATAGAATTGCTATAAGTGCTACCATAGAATATTCTAGATTTCATTGGGAACGAGCAGGTTTTACAAATACAGACACTGAACAAGTACGAAGAGCGGCTGTTCTAGCAGCTATGAATGTAACACTCGCGCGAAACAATTTTGTTTATGAACAAGATTTATCAGTTACAATGAATTTAGTGGCTAACAATGATTTATTAATTTTTATCAATTCTGATAATTTAAGCAACGACAATGCTGGAGCAATTTTACCTCAAAATCAGCAATTAATTGACTCAACTATAGGGTCAGGTAATTACGATATTGGACATGTTTTCACAACTGGTGGTGGTGGTTTGGCTTCGTTAGGTAGTGTTTGCGTACCTGGTAGAAAAGCACAAGGAGTAACTGGACGAGCACAACCAATTGGAGATCCATATGATATTGATTTTGTAGCTCATGAATTAGGACATCAATTTGGTGCGCCACATAGTTTTAATGGTACAGCAGGAAGCTGTTCGGGTGGTAATAGAAGTGGTGGATCTGCCTATGAAGTAGGAAGTGGTTCAACAATTATGGCATATGCAGGAATTTGTCCACCTCAAAACGTTCAACCTAATAGTGATGCTTATTTTCATCAAACGAGTATTAATAGTATATGGAATACAATCGATTTTACCTGCGCACAACAAACTCCTACTGGAAACTCTCAACCAACTGCAAATGCTGGTTTAGATTATTTTATACCTAGTCAAACTCCTTTCAAATTAACTGCAAGCGCAACGGATGCAGATGGTACTGCAGGGTTGACATATACTTGGGAGCAATTTGATCTTGGCTCAGCAGGGTTGCCTAGCCCAACTAATACTACAGGACCACTATTTAGATCTTTTCAAGGAACTACTAGTCCTACAAGATTTATCCCACAGCTTGAAGATATAGTTGCAAATGGAGGAGTATCTACAGAGTGGGAAGTACTTCCTTCTGTAACAAGGGGAATGAATTTTACCGTAACCGTAAGGGATAATGATGCAAGAGGTGGACAAACGGACTCTGATACCATGAGAGCTACTTCAATAACCGCTGCAGGACCCTTTAGAGTTACATCTCAAAATACTACGGGTATAGTATGGTTGCCAGGAAGTACTGAAACCATTACTTGGGACGTAGCAGGAACCAATGCAAACGGTATTAATGAAGGGTTTGTTAATATTGTTTTATCAACTGATGGTGGTCAAACCTTCGATACTGTTTTAGCATCAAACGTTCCTAATAATGGTTCTTATGATTTGATAGTTCCTGGCGGAATTGTAGCGCCTAATTGTAGGTTAATGATAGAGGCAGCTAATAACATCTTTTTTAATATAAATGATGAAGATTTCAATATAAACGCAAATGTGCAAACCACTTGTGATACCTATTCTTCAGGAAGTATCAACTTACCTATTCCTGATGGTCAAGGAAGTAATGTTCAAGGAGCTGTATTAGCAAATCAAATTAACATTCCAGTTTCTAATATTTCCCAAGAAATTAGAATAGATTTAGATATTACACATGACTATGTTCAGGACTTAGTAGTACAAGTTAATAATCCGAACGGTGATGTTGCTACGATTTGGGGTAGAACATGTATTGGTGAGGACGATATTGATATTTTGTTTCAAGATGGTGCACCTGATGTTGTATGTGTTAGTCCTGTTTCAGGAACTTACTCTAGTCCGGTTGATCCTATGTCAACATTATCAAACAGTGATGTTAATGGCAATTGGACTATAGTAATGGCAGACTTTTTTAATGGAGATGCTGGTGTATTGAATCAATGGGCTGTTCAAGTATGTCAAACAACAGTCACTCCGTTGAGTAATCAGGATATTGTATTGACTCCGCAAGTTTCTATATATCCAAATCCTGCTACAAATTCATTCAACCTTTTATTAGATCAATGGAATGACGAACCTACTTCTGTAACCTTATATGACCTGTCTGGTAAAGAAATTATAACTCGCAATTTTGAGAACTCGTTTGTAGAGCAGCAGTTTTCTTTGGAAACAATTGCCAGCGGTATGTATATAGTAGAAGTAAAACAAAATAGTAATACGATTTCTACTAAACTCATAGTAGAGTAAGTATATAAAATAAAATTATAATTCAAATCCCTATTCCTCATAAAAAAGGAATAGGGATTCTTTAATAATAGCAACTAAATTTCTTAATCGGTGAAGTGCTTAATAACTACTTCAATTATGCTTACAATCCCATATTAAATAATTACTTTTGCACCTGTTTTTAAAGTAAGGAAACAGATATTATGGCACATGCTAAGTACATTTTTGTAACGGGTGGAGTAACCTCATCATTAGGAAAAGGAATTATCGCAGCTTCACTAGCAAAACTGCTACAGGCTAGAGGATTAAGAGTTACAATCCAAAAACTTGATCCATACATTAACGTAGATCCTGGAACACTGAATCCTTATGAACATGGTGAGTGTTACGTAACAGAGGATGGTGCCGAAACTGATTTAGATCTAGGACATTATGAAAGGTTTTTAAATGTTAATACCTCTCAAGCAAATAACGTTACTACAGGACGTATTTATCAAAGTGTCATTCAAAAAGAACGTAGAGGAGAGTTCCTAGGAAAAACGGTTCAAGTGATTCCACATATAACTGATGAGATTAAGGAGCGTATTCAGATTTTAGGTAAATCAGGTGATTATGATGTTATAATTACCGAGATAGGTGGAACAGTTGGAGATATTGAGTCATTACCTTACATCGAAAGTGTACGTCAATTACAATGGGAATTAGGTGATAACAATTCATTAGTTATTCATTTAACGCTTATACCATTTTTAAGTGCGGCAGGCGAGTTAAAAACAAAACCTACCCAGCACAGTGTTAAAACATTAATGGAAAGTGGAATACAAGCAGATATATTAGTTTGTAGAACTGAACACGAACTTTCTGATGAAATAAGAACGAAGCTAGCACGTTTTTGTAACGTTAAACCAGAAGCAGTAATACAATCTATTGACGTAGAAACTATTTATGACGTTCCTAATAAAATGCTATTAGAAGGATTGGATAGAGTTGTCATTAAACAATTACACATAGAAACTGAGAGCCAACCAAACCTTAAAAGTTGGAACGAGTTTGTTATCAAACATAAAAATCCTAAAAGTCAGGTGACGATTGGATTAATTGGTAAATATGTTGAGTTACAAGATAGCTATAAATCTATTTTAGAAGCATTCATTCATGCCGGTGCAGAAAATGAGGTAAAAGTTAAGATTGAGAGTATTCACAGTGAGTACTTAGAGGTAGAAAATGTTGAGAAAAAGTTATCACATTTAGACGGCGTTCTAGTTGCACCTGGGTTTGGTGAACGAGGGATAGAAGGTAAAATAGAAGCAGTTAGGTATGCTCGAGAAAACGGATTACCATTTTTTGGTATCTGTTTGGGTATGCAAATGGCGGTAATTGAATATTCACGTAACGTTTTAAAATTGAAAGAGTCTAACTCTATAGAAATGGACGACAACACGCCGCATCCTGTAATTTCTCTTATGGAGGATCAAAAAAATATACTAGACATGGGTGGTACCATGAGACTAGGTGCTTGGGATTGTAAATTGAATGGTGGTAGAGTGTCAGAAATCTATGGAAATGAATTGATAAGTGAGCGTCATCGTCATCGTTATGAATATAACAATGAATATAGAGATCAACTTGAACAAGCTGGATTAAAAACTACCGGAGTCAATCCAAAAACTGATTTGGTTGAAATCGTTGAAATAGAGGATCATCCTTGGTTTATTGGAGTACAGTACCATCCTGAGTATAAAAGTACAGTAGCAAATCCACACCCATTGTTCAAATCATTTGTAGCTGCGGCGGCAACATTTAAAAGTAATAAAAATAAATAATCTGATTCCGCTTTCGCGAAAGCAGAATCACCACAAACCCTTTACAGAGTTTCAAACTCTATCTAGAAATGGAAGAAAATAAAACAGACTGGAAGCAAATATTAGGTATGTCCTTAATCTTTGCAATATTGATGTACATGTTCTTTATGAATAAGGAAGAAGTACAAGAACAAGAACCCAATACCACAACTGAACAATCTATATCCAATAATGATCAACCTGTTCCTGATGGCTTGACAGTTGTTAATGATTCAATTAATCCTAGTAATAGTGCTGAAACTTTATCGTACCAGACCGAATTAGTAGATTACAAATTCAGTACAAAAGGAGCTTATTTAACCCAAGCAGAACTTTTAAAGTTTAAGACTTACGATTCTTTACCGGTTTACTTAGTAAACGATGGTGATATGCGATTGAATTTGACCTTTATGACCAAGGATGGTCGTAAGTTAAATACCGCAGACATGCTTTTTACTCCGCAACAAAGCATGAACGGTGAAAATAAGGTTTTTAACTTCGTTGCTACACCAGGTAATAATGCCAAAATAGAATTTAGATATGAAATCAAACCAGATAATTATATGGTTGATTTTACTATTAGAAGTACTGGTTTAAACTCGGTTGCAAATACAAGTGATGCTGTTTCACTTAAATGGGATATGCAAGGGTATAGACGTTCAAAGAGTATCCAAAATGAGAACAGATATACTGAAATTAAATTTGAATATGATGGTGGTAGCGATGATTATACAGGACAAGGAGAAACCGCCGAGGAGGAAGGAAACGCTATTACTTGGGCAGCTTACAAGCAACACTTTTTCAGTTCAATACTTGTAACCGACACTCCATTTACGTCTGGTGTTTTAAGAACGAAGAATATTGCATCAATAGACGATACACAAAATAAATTTACCAAGGAATTTAGTTCAGAATTTCAATTAGAGTATTCTGGTGGTGAAATAATGTATAATATGGACTGGTATTTTGGTCCTACGGATTATGATATTCTTGAAAATTATGATGCCAATCTGGAAGAAGTAGTTGATTTAGGTTGGGGAATTTTTGGTGTCATTAATAAATATGTAATTAGACCACTATTTACTTTTATTACGTCTCCTAAATATCTAGGAATTCCTGTTGGGATAGGTATTATTCTTCTAACATTTGGGGTAAGGTTATTATTATCGCCAGTTTTATATAAAAGTTATTTAACTCAGGCAAAAATGAAAATATTACGTCCTGAGATTGAAAAAGTAACTGCAAAGTATAAAGATGACGCTCTTAAAAAGCAACAAGAAACTATGCGTATTCAGCGTGAGGCTGGAGCGAGTCCTTTATCGGGATGTTTACCGGCCTTATTACAGATGCCTGTATTTTTTGCCTTGTTCAAATTTTTCCCAACTGCTATCGAATTAAGACAAAAAAGCTTTTTATGGGCACATGATTTGTCGAGTTACGACGAAATTTTTAAACTTCCTTTCCACATACCGGTTTACGGAGATCATGTAAGTTTATTTCCAATTTTAGCATCTGTTGCTATATTTTTCTATATGCAAATGACCACTGGTCAAAACATGGCGCAGGCACAACAACCAGGAATGCCTAACATGAAGTTTATCATGTATTTATCGCCATTATTCATGTTAGTTTTCTTTAATAATTATGCAGCTGGTCTATCGCTTTACTATTTTGTATCTAACTTAATTACAATAGGACTGATGTTGGTTATAAAGAATGTGATAATTGATAAGGATAAGGTCCTTGCCAAAATTGAGAAAGCAAAAGCTAAACCTAAAAAGAAGGGTAGATTTGCTAAAAGAATGGAACAGATGATGGAACAAGCACAAGCTCAACAAGAGTTACAGAAGAAGAAAAAGTAACATCCTATTATACAACATTAAAAACAGCTTTGTGAATATTTCATAAAGCTGTTTTTTTATTAATTGGCTTTACTTACTTAATTCAGTATATAACTTCGTGTAAGCTTAGTAAATATAAAACTATGAACTTTCTCTCGTTTTAAATTTTAAATCATATTAGCAACTACTTAAAATATAAAAAAAGTGTTTTTACATATGTAAAAACACTTTTTATGATTTTCAGTTCTTTTTCCTTAATACCTTACTCCTTAAGAGTAACTGTTCTTGTCACACTATTGAATGGTCCAGGTATAACTTGATTATTATCGTCAACAAGCTCTAGTTTGATGGAAACTTCACCCATAGGAAGTCCTTTTACAATATATGGAGCCCATTCAGTAATAGTAAAAACTTGATCGTTTATAGTAGCTCTTACCTTATTTCCGTCTTCTGAAAGAGTGGTGTTAATAACAAAGAAATCTAATAGTAAATTCTCAGTGTCTTTACCAGAATACTCTCCTTTAGGTCTGCTATAAATAAGAGTAGGAGCATTCATATCCAATTCTTGAGTTATCTCGTCACCTACTTGTACTTTCTTTACCACGACAGAATTGTTATTTTTAACAGATTCATGGTAAGATCTACTTAAAAAAGCTACTAGGTGGTGTGTTCCGTCAGGAAGAGCTTTAGTAAAGGTAGGCTCATAGTGAGCAGAGTAGGGTTGATTATTCACAATAAAATGAATGTGCTGACCTTTTCCTGAATTGGCTAAACGGTTTGCATTTTCACTTTCAGTAATTGCTCCTAATTCATAGTTTGTAACTTCAAAATCAAAGTTAGTATCACCGGAAGGAATAGTTCCAGAAACATCTGGAGATTTAAGAGAAAGACTAGCAGTTTCATAAGCTGGTGAGTCCATTAATTTTTCGATAGTAATAGAAGGCAATTCTTGTTCTACCATCGCTTCTTCAGAGAGCATTTCTTCGGTTTCCTCTGATTTTGGAGATTCTTTACATGCAATAAGTGTGGTAGCTGTTAAGGCTAAACCAATAGCTGCTATTCTATATTTTTTTATGTTCATGATGTTAGTTTGTTAGTTAATTTAAATTTTTAGTCTTCTCAAAGATAGTAATAGTGATTTGCAACAACGTGTAAATTAACGCTTTCTTGGGTTTGTGACTTTTGTTTTGTTAATGTAAGAAAATAAAAAACCCAGCTATAAAAGCTGGAATTTAAAAGTGACACGTACTTATAGAGCTTGACATGAAATTTTAGACGCCCATAGATAAACGGTTTTTCTAATTTGAAAAAATCTATTATATCTTGTTGACGTTCAAATTTTCTACCTTTAATTACATCTCTTAATTTATGCAAATAACTTTGAGATATTTCGATACCCGCAATCAAATTTTTTTGGTATCAGACAGGTCTGATTGGGAAATAGGTAACACCTCATCCTTGTAGGATTGGATAAGTTCTCGAATACTATTAAGCATCTATTAATGCGGTAGCTTATCTCTCAATATACCATACAGAAAAGTACCTGCTATTGCTCCAAAAATCACTATTAATATTGAAATATAGCCTGAACCTGCAAGTACATACATTGGTCCTGGACACGCACCGGCAAGTGCCCAACCTAATCCGAAAAGAATACCGCCTAAAAGGTAACGAGCTACACTCTTGTTTTTTGGTTTTAAGCTCATCTCACTACCATCTAAAGGTTTAATGTTATTTCGTTTTATGACTTGAACACCAATGACTCCAATTACCAAAGCAGATCCTATGATTCCATACATATGAAAACTACCAAATTGAAACATTTCATAAATACGAAACCAAGAAGCAGCCTCAGATTTATACATTATAACTCCAAAGAAAATTCCAATTACTAAATATGTTATATAACGCATTGTCTAAAAGATTAAAGGATATAAAAAATGAACCATTACAAGCCCGCCAATAAAGAAGCCAATTACTGCTATAAGTGAAGGTAATTGTAGATTACTCAATCCAGAAATGGCGTGACCTGATGTACAACCACCAGCATATCGGGCTCCAAAGCCTACTAATAAACCGCCTGTCAATAATATGGCAAGTGTAAACGGGTCGCTAAGTGCCTCTGTTGCAAAAATTTCTGGTGGTAAATAAGCTTCTCCGGCGCTTTTAATATTATAATCTTCTGAAAGCTGTTGTGCAATTTCAGGGTTGATTTCCACCGTATTATCGCTTAGGTAATTTGCAGCGATAAACCCACCGATTACTGCACCTAAAACAACCATCAGGTTCCAGCGTTCCGCTTTCCAATCGAATTTAAAAAAGTCAGAGGCTTTTCCTGCGCCGATAGCAGCACAAGCCGTTCGTAAATTTGAAGACATTCCAAATTGCTTTCCTACAACTAATAGTACAAACATTGTAAGAGCGATGAGTGGCCCAGCGACATACCAAGGCCAAGGTTCATAAATCCAATTCATATTTTTAATTTTTTACAAAGAAATGTCTATTTATAGATTTTGTCAGTAACCAATGTTACATTGGAGTAAATATTATAATGCAAAACACCCAGCTAAATGCTAGATATTTATCTTAGTTTCGATTTTTAATTTATAAATCTTAAAAATTCTTTGGTAATTATAAAGGTGTCTAATAACTCGTATCGTCCAGCTTCACTTTACCGTGGAATGTTTTATATAAAAACAGAAAATAACCAGCCAATAAAGGGGAACCTATAGCTACAATGGTAAGCATAATACCCAAAGACTTTTGGGATGATGCAGCATTGTAAATAGTAACACTATATTCAGGGTCAATGGTTGATGGCAACAGCACAGGATACAGTTGAAATGCCACGAGCATTAATAAAAACGCCATAGTTAATGATGAAAAAATTAATGCATAGGCATACTTCTTCTTTGATACTAATCTAGGAACGTTTGCCACGGCCAAAAATGCAAGTACAGGAATGATAAAGAAAACAGGGTTCTCTTTAAACTTGTCCGTTACACCGGGAAGAAAAACCAATGTATAAAGCGATGTTGCTGCAAAACTTACAATGAAAAACACCATCCCTTTCTTAAGTAAAAAAGTAAGCCTAGCGTGTAGACGTCCTTCTGTTTTTAACAGCAAGAATATAGCACCTTGAGTCATAAAAAGTGATACCGTGGTTAACCCCACCATTATTGCATATGGGTTTAAAAATGAAAAGAACATACCGCCTTTATAACTGTAGTTCTCACCCAGTTCGAATCCTTGTAAAATGTTTGCTAACACAACTCCTAGTAAAAATGAGATGAGTGTATTCGATACAAAATAAATAATATCCCAAGTTTTTCGCCACCATAGCATATCCTCAGCACTTCTAAATTTGATGGCCGATGACCTTAATACGAGAAGCATTAAAAAGAGCATAAACGGTACATACATCGCAGACAACATCGTTGCATACATCACAGGAAACCCTGCAAATAATGCACCTGCACCAATGATTAACCATACCTGATTTGCATCCCATAATGGGCCAATAGCATTTATTGCAATACGTCTACTTAAGTCCTTTCTAAAAAACAAATGCCAAGAACCTGCACCATAATCAAAGCCTTCTAAAATTGCATAACCCGAAAACAGTAGTCCTACTACTAAGTACCAAAGAGTTGGATAATCTATCCCTAAAAATGTTTCCATAATTATGCGCTTAAACGTATTTTAAAAATTCATCTGGATTCTTAGCTTCATCGTAAGGACCGTGCTTTATTTTTTTATTTACAGAATAGAGAAATAAAAGAAACAATATCGTATAGACCACTAAGAATAGTATTAAAGAAAAGAGTATTTGGTTAGAAGATACTTCTTGAGAAAAACCTTCGCTAGTTCTTAAATGCCCATAAACAATCCAAGGTTGTCTCCCCATTTCGGCAGCAAACCATCCAACCTGGTTCGCTATTTGAGGCAGTAATACTGAAAAAGCAAATATTCGTAACAGCCATTTTTTATTGAATAAGGTACCTCGCCACCATAAATAGCTTGCATATAAAGTTAGACCTATAAGGAACATACCAATAGAAATCATAATATGATAAAATTGAAATACAGCGTTCACTTGCCCAGGTCTATCTTCTTTAGGAAATGCGTTTAATCCAGTTACGGGTTCTTCAAAATCTTGATGCACTAAAAACGATAAACCGCCTGGAACTTTTATACCTGTTACCTCTTGGGTTTCATCATTTACCCAACCGAATAAATATAAATCAGCAGGAGCAGATTCTTCATAATGCCCCTCCATTGCAGCTAGTTTTGCAGGCTGATTTTTTGCTACACCGTCGGCAGAACTGTGACCTGAAACTAATTGTGTTAATGAAATTACAGTCGCCAGACCTAAGGCTATTTTAAACGCTTTTTTCGATATTTCAACATAACGTCCGTTCAACAGATAATAGGCGTGTACACTTAGCACTAAGAAAGCACCTGCTAAAAAGGCACCTTGCCAAACGTGAATGATTCTGTCTACACTTGAAGGGTTGAATACCATAGCCCAGAAATCGGTAACTTCCGCTCTTGCATTAAGACCTTCGCCTACGATGTGATATCCTGCAGGTGTTTGTTGCCAACTATTTGCAACAACAATCCATACTGCAGAAAACATCGAGCCTAAAAATACACCTATGGTGGATATAAAATGTACCTTGGGCGATACACGATTCCAACCAAATAGTAGAATCCCTAAAAAAGCGCTTTCAAGACCAAAAGCAAACAAACCTTCTGCAGCGAGCGCACTTCCAAAAATATCACCTACATATCGAGAATACACAGACCAGTTAGTTCCAAACTCAAATTCCATTATAATACCTGTTGCCACACCTATACCAAAAGTGATAGCAAAGATTTTTAACCAAAAACGAGTTAATACCTCGTACTGTTTATTTCCAGTCTTCAAATACATACCTTCCATAAACACCATAATCAGCCCTAAACCAATACTCAATGGCGGATAGATGTAGTGAAATGCAATGGTGAAAGCAAACTGGATTCTAGCAAGAATTTCTGTATCCATAGTGACGAAAAATTTTTATCAAAGGTAAAATCCTATATTTCTTAAATAGGTAACTTGGGTTACATATAGAGTTTTTTTATTCTTTTTTTTAGCTGTGTAACTTAGGTTGCTTATTCTGTTTTTTTTATTTTTTTATTTTGTCTTCAATAAGCGGTATAAATACAATTTACGCTTTCGCAAAAGCGTAAATATGAAAATCAATTTCTGAATGATTTTTATCAGTTTTATTTACGCTGTAGCTATTTAATTTTGCCCCTTGAAGTTTATAAGTGCTGTCATATTATCTATCCTAATACTAAGTAACAGTCTTAGAATTTCCTTAGTCTATACTTGGTACGCTTTAGATATTGAGAGTTTTGTAGAGCAATTATGCGAAAACAAAAACAGACCTCAGTTGCAATGCAACGGAAAATGCTATTTGAGCAAAATGAGTAGTAAAGAACTAACTCAAGATGAGCAGACTATTCCTACTATAGAGTGGGAACAATTAATATTTTGTTTAACCGATTCTATACAAGATAGTCAAGCGAATACAGTTGTTTTAAGATCTGAAAATTTCTACGATTCAAGAATGTTTACCGAAGGTTACTTCCAGTCTATTTTTCATCCTCCTAAAGAGTAATCTGCACACAGCTTTACTATTAAAAGAGAGAATTGTTATGTTCTCTCCAGATTACTATTATTCAATTTTGAAATTTAAAAATGAAAATAAAACAATTTGCGCTCTCCGCTGCGCTTATTCCTGCTATCTTATTAGGTCAGGAAACCATAAAACAAGATTCAATTAAGACAAAATCAATTAAACTAAATACTGTTATTGTGACTGGGCAAGGAAAAACAGATCCGGTGCTCACAATTGTAAAAACAGACTTGCTTAAAAAAGTCGTTCAGCCAAAGAATGTTGCAGACCTATTTAATGATTTCAATGGGTTTTCTTTGATAAAACGTGGTAATTATGCCATTGACCCGTCATTTAGAGCTTCACAATATGAGCAACTAAATATTCAATTTGATGGAGGTACAAAAGTGATGCACGCTTGCCCAAATCGGATGGACCCGATTACCACTCACGTTGTACCAGAGGATATTGAAAGAATAGAGGTTATAAAGGGGCCTTATACTGTTAGGTATGGAGCAACTTTTGGAGGAGTTATTAACCTTGTAACTCAAAAACCTAGTGCTATGGATAACGGTTTGCACGGCAGTATTAACTCTGGTTACGAATCTAATGGCAACGCATTAGTATCTTCTTTAAAACTTCATCAGGTAACCGATACCTATGACATAACTGGGAATGTTGGTTATCGTGATTTCGGTGATTATGAAGATGGTGATGGTACTGAAATCCCATCATCCTTTAGAAGTTTGGATTACGCTTTACGTTTTGGATATAATATATCAGAGAATCAGCGAATACAAGCACACTGGAGGCAATCTTTTGGTAGGGATGTACTGCACGCTGGACTGCCTATGGATACTGAAGAGGATAATAGTTCTATTTTGTCTTTGGATTACAAAATTTCTAATTTAAAGGGTTTAGTAAAAGAAGTAAATGCAAAAGCCTATTATTCTTATGTTGACCATATAATGTCCAATTCGAGAAGGCCATCCTTTACAATGACAGGAGCCTTATCTAAAATAGATGTAACTACTGCTGGCGGAAGAGTGGAACTTAAAATGAAACCTACCGATAAATGGACGCTATATGGCGGACTGGATGCCTTGCTTATTGCGAGAGATGGTGCAAGAACTCGTACGGGAAAGCGTAATATGATGGGAGACTTGCTACCTGAACCTAGGGTGTTTCAAGATAAGATATGGCAAGATTCTTATGTAAATGACTATGGCATATTTGCAGAAAACAAGTATGCTGTTTCAGACAAAACGATGTTAACGGCTGGGGTGCGTTACAATGTAGTATTTTCTGATATTAAAGACCCTGAAGCAGATTTTCAACAACTCTATGCCAATTTAGAACAGCGCGAAGAGCATAACGTTTCTGCTACAGTATCAATAAAACATAAATTATCAGCCAATAAAACGCTAGAAGTTGCGTATGGTCGTGGGGTACGTTCTGCAAATATGATTGAACGTTATATCAATCATTTTCAGGTAGGTCAGGATCCTTTTGAGTATGTAGGAAATCCTAATCTGGACGCTGAGGTAAATAATCAGTTTGAAATAGGTTTTAAAGGTCGTAAGCGTTTTGAAAAAGGGATTAACGCTTTGCGTTATGCTATATCTGGGTATTATGCGCGCTATGAGAATTACATTGTTGCCGTTGTAGACCCTACACTAGATAGAAAGTTTATGCCTAATGCACAGCCGCAAGAAGTGAAACGATTTATCAACCTTGATAAAGCGTATAAGATAGGTTTTGAAGCAGAGGCTAGGATAGATTTTGCAAACTACTTCAATTTTTCTAGTGTATTATCTTACGTATATACAAGAAATCAAGACCTTGATGAGTCATTACCCTTAACACCACCTTTAACTACACGTATAGGATTGAGCTATGAAAAAAATAAATTTTGGGCTAGCATAAATTATACTATAACATCAAAGCAGGACCAAATAGCAATAAGTTTTAGAGAACAAGAAACGGCAGGTTATGAAGTTATCGATTTACGCTTAGGTTACGAACCCATTGACAAACTAAATATTGGGTTTGCAGTTCTTAATCTATTTAATGAAACGTATAACAATCACTTGAATTTCTCATTCGTTAATCAAGCAGATTTTACAAGGATACCAATAAATGACCCTGGAAGAAACTTCTCGGTATTCGTACAATATGCATTTTAAAAATGCTTTATTAAAAATAAAAGCCCTTTTGATGATTTCAAAAGGGCTTTTTAATTTTATACTTGTTTTGCTATTTAATCTCGATAAGCGGACAGCATCCAAACAAGTTTTTCTTGCTGAACAATGTAATCACTCATCAATGCTACTGTACCTTCATCATTAGCTTCTGCTGCTATGGCCAGAATTGCTCTTTCTTTGTTAAGCAATATTTTTAAAGATTCCAGAATGTTATCGATAGCATCTTCACCATCTGTTACATTTTCAGCAGAGTTAATATCAGAAGTATCCAGATACTTTTTGAATGAATGTAGTGGCGTTGCACTTAACGTCAGTACACGTTCTGCAATTTCATCAA
Organism: Nonlabens sp. SCSIO 43208; assembly: GCF_050703575.1. Taxonomy (NCBI): domain Bacteria; kingdom Pseudomonadati; phylum Bacteroidota; class Flavobacteriia; order Flavobacteriales; family Flavobacteriaceae; genus Nonlabens; species Nonlabens sp. SCSIO 43208. The sequence goes on along the minus strand of NZ_CP065365.1, from coordinate 2,816,879 downwards.
CCTTTATAAGAGCGTCGTTATATAGCTCTTCAAATTTTAGATGTAGTTCAAAGAATTTCTTTCCCTTTATGTTCCAGTGGAATCCTCTAAGATTCATATAGAACATTTGGTAATTAGACAATAAGTCGTTGAGTTGTAATGCTGTGGTTTGAGATGTTTTATTATCTAAACCTATGTTATTTGTGTTTTTCATAGTGTATTATTTAAAATCATTTACAGCGTCGCTCAAGTCGTAAATTTTTGCATCTTTGAGCTGTCTTTCCAAAATACTGCTTCCTGCTGCACTTCTGTAACCACCTGCACAATGCACTACAATAGGTTTGTCTGTTGGGATGTCATCGGCCGTATCACGTAATTGATTGAGCGGATGCGATATGGCACTTTCAAAAAATTTACCGTCTTCAACTTCGCTAATATTTCGTATATCTACGATGGTGTATTTTTCAGGATTTTTCTTGAAATCTGCTACATCTAGTTGTTCGGTTTTCATAAGATTTTCATCAGATAGCGTAATAACTTTTTTGAGTTGTTTTTCATATCCTATTTTGGCAACTCTGTTTAACATATAGTCTTTAGAATCCTCACTATCTATGACTAAAGTGAATGCTTCTTTGGGTTCTACGATGGAACCTAACCAAGTTTCAAATTTTGCGTTTTCAGAACCTGCTTGAATGTTTATACTTCCAGGTAAGTGTCCTTTCTTAAAAGAAGCTTCATCTCGCATATCTATAATTAGGTCAGTAGCTGTAGACTCTTTTTCAAAAGGTACTTTCGAGATAGCAGGCTGCAAATTTTCTGCGCCAATTTTGTTCACATCTACATTAAATCCAAAATAAGAAGGAATAAAGGGCTGACCATCGAGAATGGTGTCCATAAATTCTTTTTTTGATTGCTTTTTGAACGCCCAATTGTCTCTTCTCTCGTCTCCCAGTGTACTACTAGCAGCATCACTTAAGTTCTTGCCGCATAAAGAGCCCGCACCGTGTGCAGGATACACCACGGCATCGTCTGGTAGCTCATTGAATTTAGTGGTTATAGTTTGGTACATCATTTCGGCAAGTTCTTCACGTTTAGCTTGCATATTGCCTGCTTTCTCACGTAAATCAGGTCTGCCCACATCACCAATAAATAGTGTATCACCAGTAAATAAAGCTGTATCATTATTTTCTGTTGCTACAATGGTAATACTATCTGGCGAGTGCCCAGGTGTGTTAATAGCTTCTAGCGTAGCGTTCCCAATTTTGATAGAATCTCCATCGTCAAAAGTTTGATGCGGATAGTCGGCTCCTAACTTTTCGCTATTGTAAATAATTGCTCCAGTTTCTTTCTGTAGTTCTAAGTGAGAACTCACAAAATCTGCGTGTGGATGTGTTTCGAGCACTGCCACAATTTTTGCGTTATTCGCTTTCGCGAAAGCGTAATACTGCTCAGGGTCGCGCTCTGGGTCTATAATGGCCATTTCTCCATTGCTAACTACAGCGTAAGAGTAATGGGCTAACGGCTTATATTCAAATTGCTTTATTTTCATATGTATATTTTTTAAGAGATTAAAAAAGGGCTTACGTATCGTATCGAAAGCCCTTGTTTTCTTTTTTTAGATATCTTTTTTAGCTAAATACCAAGTGACTTTTTCTACCGAGTCGTCTGCAAGTCTATCGTTTAATGCATCGAGTGATTTTGGTGGTGGGCAAATAGCTTTATCACCTCTTTTCCAGTCTAGTGGCATAGCTACTTTGTGTTTGTCAGATACTTGAAGTGCGTCTAGCGCTCTTAGAATTTCATCCATATTACGACCTACGTTAAGCGGGTAGTACATAATTAAACGTATTTTTTTAGAAGGGTCTATGAAAAATACTGCTCTTACAGCCGCTGTCTCACTTTCATTAGGTTGTAGCATACCGTATAATTTAGATACTTTCATATCGATATCTGCTATAATAGGAAAGTCAAAATACACACCTGTATTTTCTCTTACGTTTTGTACCCAACCTAAATGGGCGTGAATACTATCGATACTCAAACCAAGTAACTCGGTATTTAACGCGTCAAATTCGGCTTTTCTAGTCGCAAAACCACTCATCTCAGTGGTACAAACTGGTGTAAAATCTGCAGGGTGAGAAAACATCACTATCCATTTGTCTTTTGCAAAATCAGACATTTTGATGTTCCCTTTAGTAGTTACTGCTTCAAAATCTGGTGCTGTGTCTCCAATTCTTGGCATTGAAGTAACTGGCTCTTGTAATAAATTTTCTTTATCCATTTTATAGTTTTTAATTATCGTATTTTTAATGTAGTATAAAGATAAACTATGATTACAGTATCTACTGTAACCTGTGTTACATACTAATGGAATTAACTTTTTTTAACATTTAATACACGAGACAACCGTGACTTCATAGGGGTTTTAGAAGAGTTTAGGTAAAAATCGTCCTGTCCTTTTTTTATATATAGGATAATCAATAAATATAGATGTGAGTTTCTTTTCTTCGTATTTTGATTTAAAGAAAAATAAAATTAGAAGGGCTGACGTAATAATTAGTTTATATGCTGAGCCTATGTGCAGACCATATCCAAATAAGGCAAAAAGAATGCCTGTGTAGATAGGATGTCTTATGTACTTATATGCATATCCTCGAATCAATTCACTTCCAGAAACTGGCGTAGGAAAAGGTGATAAATGTTTATTGAGTTGAAGTAAGCTTATGATTCCGAGTAGAACACCTAAAATCAGCGTTATAAGACCTATGTTTTTTAGTATTTCATAAGTTGAAAAACTAAGTGCTGTTGTAGGTATAATGTATATAACAAAGAGTATAAGCTGAATCGCTACATAGATATAATCCCAACTTGATTTTATCATTTCACTTAATAATTTGCTATCACAAACGATATTAAAAAAGGCGAACTTCTTATTTGAAATACGCCTTTGAATTTTAAGATTATAAGATTTTTCCTAAACGTCTTGTCCTTTCATCATCTTATTCCAGTAGAGATAAGGAAGCATAAACTTCTTAAGCATCCATAATCTCCAATGTTCTTTGGCACTATTAAACACTAACATTCTTTTTAGTTTTGGGTCTGGTGTAAAATTACCATCATAATCAAACTCTGCTAAGGTCATTTTACCATATCCAGTTACAAGTGGACAACTGGAATAACCATTATAGGACTTTGTACCTATCTTGTCCTGGGCGATGAGTAGACTTAAGTTGTCTACTACCACAGGAACTTGTTTACGAATTGCCGCTCCTGTTTTAGCGGTTGGTAGTCCAGCAACATCCCCTAATCCAAAGATATTCGAGTATTTATTATGCTGTAATGAGTGGTGGTCTACATCTAACCATCCAGCTTCGTTTACAAGTGTAGAATCGCGAACAAATTTTGGTGCTGCTTGTGGTGGGGCTAAATGTAGCATATCAAACGGCATTTCTATAATTGCATCGCTACTCATCTTTTCTCCTAACGAATTATCCTCAGTAATGATGCACTGATTCTCATCTGTAGCTGTATTTCTAAAATAGATAATTTGTTTTTCAGCATCAATTTTGAAAGGAGCGTAATATGGTTTGAAGTGCATCCCATATCTATGAATTACCTGCATTAACGTGTCCCTTATCGGTTTGACACCAAATATTACTGTACCAGGGGTAGCAAATACAACGTTTGTCTTTTTGCTTAAACCATTTTTTCTAAAATAATCAGCTGCTAAGTAAGCGATTTTTTGAGGAGCACCTCCACATTTGATTGGAGTGGTGGGTTGTGTGAATACAGCGTTTCCTCCTTTGAAATTTTTAATGACCTCCCAAGTGTGTTTTGGGTCAGTATAATTACTGCATACCATACCTTTATCTAGTGCTTCTGGTAATCCTTCTATTAAGGAAGGTTCCATAACCAAACCTGGTGCCACAACAAGATAATCATAAGTGATATCACCACTTTTTTCTGTGTGGACAGTATTGTTATCTGCATCAAAACCTTTGGCTTTATCTTTTATCCATTTTGCTCCTTTTGGGATAATGGATGACATAGGCCTACCCGTCTTTTCATAGTCGTAGGTGCCAGCACCAACTAAAGTCCAAGCAGGTTGATAGTAATGGGTGTCTGCAGGTTCTATTATAGCAACGCTATTAGATTTCTTTTGCTTTAGTAATTGAGCTGCGGTCATTATTCCTGCAGTTCCTCCTCCTATAATTAAAATTTGAAAATGTGATGCCATTTTTTTATGCTATTTTTTTAACTTCATAAAAATACCCGACAAAAAACATTAAATGTGTAACTTGAGTTACATAAGAATAAAAAAAAGCAGTTAAAAATCATAACTGCTTGAAAAATCATTAATTTACTTAAAACTATTTCTTTACCCTGCAGGTATTTAATCCTACAATGGTGTATAAAGGACAGAAACTGACAAAGCTTGTTATTAGGAAAACTCCAGCAACCGCTAATAGGATGTACGCTAAAGTACCTTCGATAATACCTTGCCAATATAAAACACCAACAACTGCTGCTATAATAATTCTGATAATGCGGTCTGCACCTCCCATATTTTTTTTCATAAAAACATTTTTTAAAATAATCTATTAAGAAATAAAGTGCCGTAAATAAACCTGCACAAATAATACAGACCCAAAGCAACTTTAAACCTTTTTTCATTTTTTCTTTTAATGTTGAATCAAAAATATAATATTAGAGTGTTATTTCTTGTGACGGATGTTACAAGACAAAAAAATACAAATGAATTTAACTCAAACACAAGCTGTACTCGGCAGTGTAGATATTTATATCATAGACCAAATTCTAAAAAAAAGATATGCACCTAATGAAAAAATATTAGATGCTGGTTGTGCAGAAGGAAGAAACCTGAAATGGTTTTATGCCAATGATTACGATATCTATGGTTTAGATACCGACAATCAACGTTTGGAAAATGCAAAATTGAATTACCCAAAATCTGCTTCAAACTTTAAAGTAGGTAACATCGATGATTTGCCTTACGGTGAAAATGAATTTCATCATATATTTTGTTCGGCAGTGTTACATTTTGCGGAAAGCGAAGAACATTTTTTTAAGATGTTCTCTGAACTTGTAAGAGTGTTGAAGCCTAATGGGACCTTATTGATAAGAATGGGGTCTGATATTGGTTTGGATGGAAATGTACCCTACCTAAAAGAAAGTAAAACAAATAGAGCAGGAACTTTTTTTCTTACAAGAGGACATATTAAGGCACTTCTGGAAAACCACGAGATAGAACTTATTGAACCGGTAAAGACAACCAATGTTGAAGATAAGAGAGCTATGACCACTTTGATATTTTGTAAAGTGTAACTTGTGTTATAGACTTTTATTTCTTTGAAATCTATTTTTATTGAAAAAGAATGAAAGGCTATGGAAAAGTATTTAAACGGTTTTATGGATGTCTTTTTAGGCACTGTAGATTGGACTTTAAAATCAATTCTTTTTTGAAGTCCCTTGGTACACCAATTATTTTTATGATCTTATTGCCATATCCCTGCTCGTATGGGTATTAGAAATAATATTCCCGTGGCGTAAAGAGCAGTCCATCTTTAGAAAAGACTTTTGGTTAGACGGGTTTTATATGTTTTTAATTTCTTCATTTTCTCGGTAGCCATAAGTGGTTTTTATAAATTACTTCAATTAGGTTTTACCGATATTGGGATAACTTATAAATCCCTCGCTTTGTTTCACTCATCAGGCTGGCCTATATGGGCGCAGTTAGTCGTATTCTTTGTGGTATTAGACTTTGTGCAATGGTTTACACATACACTTTTACACAAGTACTCTTTCTTTTGGAAATTTCATAAAGTACATCATAGTGTTAAGGAGATGGGATTTGCTGCGCACTTGCGTTACCATTGGATGGAGAACATTTTATACAAGCCCTTAAAGACGTTTGCTGTAATGATACTGTTTGGCTTTGAGACACAGCAGGCTTATATCGTTCACTTTTTAGCTATCGCAATTGGGCACTTTAATCACTCTAATATTAAAATAACTTGGGGACCATTAAAGTACATTGTCAATAATCCTGTAATGCACCTGTATCACCACGCCTATGTTTTGCCTGAGGGAAAATATGGGATGAATTTTGGAATTAGCCTAAGCCTTTGGGATTACGTATTTAAAACCAATTATATTCCTGAAGACAGTGGTACTATTGAACTAGGATTTCCTGGCGATACTAAATTCCCTACCGATTTTGTAGCGCAGAATACCTATGGTTTTAGAAAAGGACAAAAGTGATTAAAGTAGGGTAACACTACCTTGAGCTAGCTTTACAATTCCATCAGTTTCTAATTTTTTTAATAACCGTGATATGACTTCTCGCGAAGAACCTAAATCGTCTGCAATGTGTTGATGGGTTGTTACTATTGTGTGTGTTTTTTTTAGTTGAGCCTCTTTCTTTAAATATTCTAGTAATCTGGTGTCTTTATTTGAGAAGGTCAAGATTTCAATAACATTGAGCAGTTCCTCAAACTTTAGGTTGAAAAGGTCGTAGATAAACTCATTCCATCGCGGGTATTTCTTTGCAATACTAATTGCCTTATCAGCAGGTATTAATACCACTTCTGCAGTTTCTTCTATAATTGCCTTTACTTTGCTGGTTGTATTATGAAGTACTGTGGTCATTGACATTATACAACTTTCACCAGGTTTTATATAATAGAGTAAAACTTCATTGCCATTATCTGGTTCTTCTTTAAAAACTTTAGCGAGACCTGATATCATTAAAGGAATGACTTTTACATAAGCACCTTGCTTAAGAATTATAGTGCCAGCATCGAACGTATGTAAGCTACTTATAAATATAAGTTCTTTTTTGAGCTCTGGCATCGTAGCCAATTTAGGGAAATATGTATTTAGAGCTTCTTCTATCAAGACGATTTAAAATTATTCTGCAATATCTCAATTTTATTTAATGCACTTAATAAGCTAAGAAAGAATAAATTCTACAGCCCTTTGTGCGTGTAAGTCTGTAGTAGCTAACAATGGGACTATAGTTTCATCCTGCTTTATTAATAATGGTAACTCTGTACATCCTAAAATTATTCCTTCTGCACCACTTTTTACGAGTAAGTTTATTTGATTAAGAAAAAATTGCTTTGCTTTATCTGTAAAAATACCTTGTGTAAGTTCTTTAGAAACATAGTTGTGAGTTTGACCTAGACAATGTTCTTCTGGGATTATGGTTTCAATATGGTGCTTAGTTTTTAGAATTTTAGGTATAAAGTCACCTGTCATTGTAGGTTTATTACCAAGTAATCCTAAAGTCTTTAGACCTTGTTTTTTTGCTTCATTTCCGGTGGCATCAGCAATGTGTAGAATTGGAATGTTTATTTTGGGCTGTACATATTCATAGGTCATATGAGGGGTGTTAGCACAAATAACAATAGCTTGTGCACCTGCTTGTTCTAGCTTGCGAGACACATCTAGATACTTTGCGTTTATTTTTTCTATATTTTGCTCACGCATTAATTCGATATTAATACTATGAATAATCAATGGTGGATTGCTTCGAGTGCCAATTTTATTACCTACTAATTCATTAATAAGTTTGTAGTATTCTATGGTAGAATGCCAAGATGTGCCACCTATAAGACCTAAGGTTTTCATAGTCTATTTCTTTTGAAGTTTTATGAATAGTTCTTTTCCTTTTCTTTCAGATTCTGAATTATAACAAGGTTCCATTGTCTTTATAGAGAAGTATGGGCTAAAATAGGCCTTGTATTCACATTTATCTCCTCCAAATGGAGGATGGTCTTTGTAAAGTGGTGCATCAAAAAGTAAACCTACTAGTTTGCCTTCTTTTTTTAATAACTCTGATGCTTTTGTAACATACTGGCCTCTTAGTTTTGGGTCAATAGCACAAAAGAATGTTTGCTCTATAATAAGGTCAAACTTCATCTTTACATCAAAAAAATTCATTTTGATTAATTGAGACGAAGGATAGTCTGGTACCCTTTTTTTAAGGTTAGTTAAAGCCGTCTCAGATACATCAACAACAAAAACGTTTTTAAATCCTTTTTTTACTAAATACTCTGCTTCATAGGAATTTCCGCCACCGGGAATTAAGATTTTAAGTTTCTTATTATCCAACTGTTCAAAATAGTATTCTAAAGGCCTAGAGATTTTACCTAAATCCCAACCAATACTATTGCTTTGATAGCGGTTCTCCCAATAGTTAGAGTCCAAAGCTAGTTCAGGATTTTTTTTCATTTGCTTCAATATTATTGGTTTTAAGAAAGTAGTTGTAGGTAAGCGTTAACAGTAAAACGAATACAGCACCAGCTATACCTACCAAAATACTCTCCATTGTGTCTAAACTAAAAGAAATTCTTATGAATATAGTTGCAAGCACAAATGATGAATACCTAAATATTACATTGTATGCTGTAGAGTAGCGCAAGACTATAAGTACAATTAAAATATCACAAAAAATAAGTATGGTATAAAAGGACTCAAACGACTGCGTATAGGTACCTGTTTGTATAAGATGAATGGTGTCATTAATGCCAATGATAAAGAAGCCTACCAAAAGAACTAAAGCAAGCAGTTTTTTTACTGCTATAAATGATAGTAGCTCTGTTTTACTACTAGTTATTTTAGCGTGTTTTTGCAGGGAGTAGGTAAGGCTCGTCAAACCAAAGATGATAAGTCCACCAGCTCCATAGGCAAACATATTAATTACTGGTTCTGAGTTAAACGCCCAGTCTGAAAGATTATCAATATGACTAAATTCTTTGAAACCAGACCTTAAGAAAATTAAAGAGAGGACTTCATATTGTTTACTGTTGGAACGTGCTACTGATTGCGGAAGTGAAAAAATTAAACTAAACAGCTCAAAAATTAAAAGCAACGTAAATGAAATCTCTATGGCAAAAAATGGATGAGTAAAAAACTCGTTGGCAGGTAATAACCACTCTGCTTTTATTGCACCATAATAACATATACCTAAAACAAAACTTGCAACAAGGATATTACTCACCCAGCGTTCAGTAAAGGAAGATGTCCAGACAGTTTTTACGCTATCATAAAGTTTAACTGCTATTTTAAGTATCGGTTTCAATAATAGACTAATTCTGGTGTCTTATAATTTTTTCAATGAGCTCGGTCTTTTGCATTAAACCCGACTCTTTCCATTTAATAACTCCCTTTTGAAACAAAATTAAAGTAGGAACTCCGCGCACATTATACTCTGAAGCGAGTGCTTGATTTTTATCTACATCAATTTTCAAAATGGTAATTCTGTCTCCTAATGATTCCTTAACCTCTTTTAAAATGGGTGACATTATCTTACAAGGACCGCACCATTCTGCGAAAAAATCTACCAATACAGGTTTGTCTTCTTTTATTATGTCTATGAATTTTTTGGGCATATTACTATAGTTTTAATCCAATTCCCAAACCAATGTTCCAAGTGTTATAACCGTCAAACCTTTGGTCTAAAAATAAGTTAGGTAATAAATAAAAAGAATCTGTTATATCTTTTTCGTATTCAATCCCGACACGCATCAAGTAAAACGATTCATCTTTCTCTAGTTCTACACCTGGTCCTAACGTCACGACAAAACCGCCACCAAACTGGTAAAGTGCATCTAAAGTGAGCACCAATGGATTTACTCTTTCAATTTCTTCACCATTAGAAGTTCGGATGATAAAGGTTTCTATTTCAATATCATTATGAAGTCCGATTCCCCACGAATGATTAAACCAGTACTCAAAATCTAAACCCCAAGAAGGTACAAAAACATTATCCATACCTTCACTGTTAACAAGTGTATGGCCAATAACTCCGGCAATTCTAAATCCACTCGCTCCAGCTTGCCTATGTAAGTGTTCTTTATGTTCCTGGGCATTTGCTTGAGCGACCATTGCTATGAGTAGAACTATTGTAATTTTTAAGGTATTCATTTTAAATTGTATAAATGATTTTGGTTTCCCAAATTCGATTATTGGAATTAGTGTTACTTCTAACGAAATAGATATCGTGGTATCCAGAACGTATTTTTATATGGTTGTTTATTCGATAGCTAAGGCTTATGTTCATCCTATTTTGGTCTATGGCTTCGGGTCTAAAACTGTCTTCAAAATCTAGATGCAGTTCATCGTATAGCACTAAATTTAATTTCCTATTAGAGGCAAAGGTTTTCAGCGGAATAGTAACTTGAAACTTATACCTCAATCGATTTCTATAATTGGTTCCATCGATGATATATTTTTCTGGGGCTAATTCAATAATATTTTGCTTGAATCGCTCTTCAAAACGCAATCTATGTTGAAGCGAAAATTTTGAAAATGGGTGCTTTATGGTAAGCTGTTGAAATATATTATGCTCCTTAAAATCTATAGGCGCTCTAAAATCTGAAAAGCTATTGTTGTCTATATAGCTATACCCAAAGGCTAGGTCTAGTTCTTCACTTACCTTATAATGCACAAAGGGTCTGATAATGAATTGCTCCCATTTTTTTAAAAAATCGGTTCGCCGATTATTAAACTCAGAATTTATAGACCATTTATCGCTTATTTTTATACCAATATCTACCGTATTCCAGCTGCTATAATATTTTTCTACCTCCTGTGCATTCGTTTTATAAAATGGCGATACTATCAATAGCGCAAAGAGTACTTGTTTCATTTTATTGATTATAAGTAATACTCCACATACCTCGCACTTCGTTGACATCATATCCTATGGCTTTGTCTTCAGGGTAAAGGCTAGTAATAGTCTTAAATACCTCTGGCTGAATAGTTTTTCTAGGTGTGCCGTGACACTGCAAACACATTGAGTTTGTTAGTATTGGCGCATAGAAAGTAACCTTCCCATTTTCTACTTCTGTTATTGGCTTATATTCTTCGTTGTTTGCAATAGCTTTTTTATATTGAGCGATGATGCTCAGTTCTTTGGTACTTGCCTGATTATTTGGGTTGCGTGGCTTATCCGAAACACGTTTGATGTTGGCGTTCTGTGCGACTGCCATACTATCGGTTATAGGATAAGCTCGTTTATTGCAGAAGGTAACAGCTTCTTTGGTTCCTTTTTTCTGAATAGTACCCATAAGGTTCTTACCTAGTTCTTTTTTGGTGTTTAAAGCATATTGTAACCCACGTTCTACTGGTGTGTTCGCTTTCGCGGAAGCGGAACTTGCACTTGCTTTGCCGTCGTTGCGGTATTTCATTTTGCCCTTACTTTCTTCTTCAATATGTTCTTTAAACCATTCTGGCTCTTCTATTTTAAAGTCATAAATATATTCTGATATCAGTTTGATTTCTTCTTCTGAAAACGGTTGATAAGGCATAACACCGAATCGTTTTACAGCTCCTCTCATTTTGGCTTTGTCTTTTGAAGGTTCCCTCACAAAGTTCCACATAGCAGTCACAAACTCTTCTTTTGTAGTATCATCACCAATGTAATGGGATTTAATGGCCACCATAGGCGGTGCTATTCTACTGTCGTGGTCGGTAGATGGATTATGGCAAACGTAGCATTTGCTTTCCATTAATTTCTTCCCAGGATGATTACTCGCCGAGTATGCTATCGAAGGCTCTTTGATTTCTACTTGCTTTGAGTAGTCTGAATTTTTATTCTGATTACAGCTAACTAATAGTGTTATAGCAAGTATTGGGATTGATTTGATGAAATTCTTCATTTAGGAAATTATTTATCAAGAGGTTGATTTTACAGTAGTTTTATTTCATTTTACCTGTTGCGCAACTCACAAACGATTTCGCTTTGGACAAAACTCCATTTGAGTCATCGATTGTAGGGTAGCCCAGCGTTTTTAATTTCCTTTTTACTTCTAGTGCGTCTTCAGAATTTGTTGCTGAAAAGGCGATAGTGGAATTTTCAATATCAACAGTGATATCTGTTATATTACTTATCTCGGATAGTTTTGAAGTGATGGTCTTTGCACAACTGCCACACTTTAAATTTTGAACTATTATTGATGTTTTCATATTGTTTCAATTTATAGTAGCAATTTATCTCGAAAGTCAAAAGTGTGCAGTAACATAGGTTACATACGAGCAAAAAAAATGGAGACAATTTTTGTCTCCATTTTTTTTCATTAGGGTAATAAGTTCAGAAATTTGCAATTCCTCCATTAAGATTAATGGTCTCCACAAAGCCAGCATCCTCCATATTCTGGCACGCTATTGCTCCACTTTTACCACTCTTACTATAAACATAGTAGTGCTTTTGCTTGTCTAGATTTTCAATGGTACGTTTAAACGATTTTGTATTGTGAAGCGGTATGCTCAAAGCGCCAAAGCGTGTTGTTCCTTCAGGCTCATTTTCAGATTTTACATAAAGTACTTCAGGGTTTGCATCCTGCTCTAAAAAACTATGCCATATAGAACCACTTGCAATCGTCATTGTTTATAATTTTAAGTTTATTACCAGTTAAGATATCCACCCTTTAAATCGTAAATTTCCTTAAAACCTAAGCTGTCTAATTTTCTAGCTGCTTTTTGGCTTCTATTTCCAGAGCGACAATACAGATAAACTGCCTTGTCTTTCTCTAACTTGCTAAACTCGTTTATAAATTCTTTTTGATTAAAAAAGTCAATATTTTTTGCTTTCGCAATATGGCCTGCTTTATATTCTTTGGGCGTTCTCACATCTACAAGCTGTACTTTTTTGGCATTTATGGCAGCTTTAAAAGATGCTTTATCAAGAATAGTAATGGAATTGCTTTGTTGTTGGCCTGAGCCAAATAAGAAAGAAAGTAAAGACATAATGATTAGTAAAAATTTCATTTAATTTTTCTATCAAAATTAGTTTACAACAACTGGATTGTAAGTAACTTGTGTTACACACAGAGAAAAGGCTAATGAAAAAAGCAGCCTTTTAAGACTGCTTTTTTATCTACTAACCAACCAATAAAACCATAGCAATGATGCTATGGTCCTCAAGATTCTTTTATGCAGGAATAACTGTTTTTCCTGTCCAAGCGAGCATCCCTCCAGAAAGGTTGTAGGTGTTTTTAATACCCAATCCATTTAAAAGTTGACAGGCTTGCCCACTTCTATTTCCACTTCTGCAGTAGACGTAATAATTCTTGTCTTTATCTAATTTTTCAATTTCTGATTTGAACTTAGGGGCATCTAGAAAATCAATCATTATTGCATTTTCAATAATACCTTCAGCACATTCTTTAGGTGTACGTGCATCAATAATTACAGCATTACTATCATTTGCAACTAGCTCTAACCATTCGGTTTGATTTATATTTCTCATCTATTGTTTATTAAAGTGTTGAGGGGCAAACATAATCAGTCGCAGGTACTCCTGCTTCTTTTATGGCTTTAAAACCACCCTTTACGTCAATTAAATTATGGATGCCGCGACTTTTTAAAATGGAAGAAGCAATCATACTTCTGTAACCTCCAGCGCAGTGTACAAAGAAAGGTTTGTCCTCAGGAAATTCTGCTAGATGATTGTTCAAGAAATCCAGCGGTGTGTTGTTTGCATCAATCACGTGCTCTGACAAATACTCACTTTCTTTACGTACATCAAATACAGGTAGTTTTTCTTCTTCAAGGTCATTCTTGAATTGTGTAGCTGTAACAGAACTTACTACGTCATATTCTTTAGCTGCCTTTTTCCAAGCTTCAAACCCGCCTTTTAAGTAGCCCAATGTATTGTCAAAACCTACACGAGATAGTCTTGTCACAGCTTCTTCTTCGCGACCTTCGTCAGTAACTAAAAGTATAGGTTGTTTTACATCAGCAATTAGTGCACCAACCCAAGGTGCAAAACTACCATCCAAACCTATAAATATTGACCTAGGAATGTGTCCGTTTGCAAAGTCATCTTGATGTCGTACGTCTAAAACGACTGCTCCCGTTTCGTTAGCTGCTACTTCGAAAGCATTAGGCGAAAGGGCTTGAGTTCCTCTACTCAATACTTCCTCGATATCATCGTATCCTTCTTTGTTCAACTTTACATTTGCTGGAAAATACTGTGGTGGTGGTAGTAACCCGTCTATAACTTCTGCGATGAACTCTTCTTTTGTCATATCTGCACGTAAGGCATAGTTCATTTGCTTTTGGTTACCCAAACTATCTACGGTTTCTTTCATCATATTCTTACCACAAGCAGAACCTGCTCCGTGCGCAGGATATACAATAACATCGTCAGCAAGTGGCATTATTTTTTCGCGTAAGCTATCGTAGAGAAAACCTGCTAAATCTTTTTCTGTTAACACACCCATTTTCTGTGCTAAATCTGGTCTACCAACATCTCCTAAGAAAAGCGTGTCTCCACTAAAAATGGCGTGGTCTTTTCCGTTTTCGTCTCTAAGAAGATATGTGGTACTTTCCATTGTGTGACCAGGCGTATGTAAAGCAATAATAGTTACATTACCCAGTTTAAACTCCTGACCATCCTCTGCTATTATTGCATCAAATGAAGGATTAGCATTAGGCCCGTAAATGATAGGTGCGCCTGTTTCTTTTGCTAGGGTTACGTGACCACTAACAAAATCGGCGTGGAAATGAGTTTCAAAAATGTATTTAATTTTTGCATCGTCGAGTTTGGCTCTATTCAAATAGGGTTTTACCTCTCTCAAGGGGTCGATAATGGCAACATCACCATTACTTTCGATGTAATAGGCGCCTTGAGCAAGGCAACCCGTATAGATTTGTTCAACGTTCATCTCTTTTATTTTAAATTTTATAGTGTAAAACTATATAGATTGTGAAGTATGTACAGTAACCTAAGTTACATAATAGTAAAATTAACAGAAACTCCTATTATTTCTGTGATAATAGGAGTTTTGAAGGTGCCAATTCATTGATTACAATAAGGTCGTTGGGCAAACATATTCTGATTTAGGAACTGTGGTTTCAGAAATTTCTTTAAAACCGCCTATTACATCTACAAAATCATCCCAACCTCGTTGCTTAAGAATGGAAGCGGCAATCATACTTCTATAGCCTCCTGCACAATGAAGAATAAAAGGTTTGTCTTTAGGGAATTGTGCTAAATGCTGATTGATTTCGTTTAAGGGTACGTTTGTAGCATCTATGACGTGTTCTGATTGAAACTCACTGTTTTTGCGTACATCAATTACCATAGGTTTGTCTTTCTTGTATTCACTTTCAAATTGCGATGGCGTTATACGATTTACAGTTTCAATATCCTTTCCACTGTTTTGCCAAGATGCAAATCCATCTTTTAAGTATCCTACAGTGTAATCATAACCCACTCGGGATAGCCTAGTAATTGCCTCTTCTTCTTTACCTACTTCGGTAATTAAAAGAATTTGTTGTTTTACATCTGGAATCATCTCACCAACCCATTGCGCAAAATTACCGTCAAGCCCAATGTTAACACTATTGGGAATAAATCCTTTAGCAAAATCATCAGCATCGCGAGTATCGAGCATTAGTGCTCCTGTTTCGTTTGCAATTACTTCAAATTCATCTGGGCTCAAGGCTTTTGTGGCTCTATCCATAATAGTATCTAGACTTTCGTAACCTTTGATATTCATCAATACATTTTGTGGAAAGTATCCTGGAGGTGCCGTAAGTCCAGTTAAGAGCGCTTTGATAAACTCTTCTTTGGACATATCTTGAAGCGCATAATTATATTTTTTTTGATTTCCTAGGGTGTCGGTCGTTTCCTTACTCATCATTTTACCACAAGCGGAACCTGCACCGTGGTTAGGATATACGATTAAATCATCACTTAAAGGCATTATCTTATTTCTAAGGGAATCGTAAAGATGACCTGCAAGTTTTTCTTCTGTAAGGTCAGAAACTACGTGTTGCGCTAAATCAGGGCGTCCAACATCTCCAATAAATAAGGTGTCTCCTGTAATGATTCCATGTTCCTTACCGTTTTCATCAATAAGAAGGTAGGTGGTACTTTCCATTGTATGACCTGGTGTATGGATTACTTTTACTTTGTATTCACCTACTTCAAATACTTGTCCATCCTCAGCAGTTGTAGCTTCATAGGCTGGTTTGGCCCCTGGGCCAAAAACAATCTCAGCACCTGCTTTTTTACGTAAGTCTAAATGCCCACTCACAAAGTCTGCGTGAAAATGAGTTTCAAACACATACTTTATTGCTGCATTGTCAATTTGTGCACGATCAATGTACGGTTGAACTTCTCTTAAAGGGTCAAATACGGCAGCTACACCGTTGCTTTCAATATAGTACGCTGCGTGAGCTATACATCCGGTATAAATTTGTTCTACTTTCATACTGATTAGATTTTATGATTAAACAAGTTAAAAGTAGACTCTAATTAATTTTTTATCAGTTACTTAAGTTACACAAGAGAACTTTAATAATAAACGATGACTTTTGTCATAAAAGTGGTTTTTTTATCAAGAAATTTGTAAAATAAAAACGACCCCTGAAAAGAGGTCGCTTTAAGTTATCAAAGTACACTAAAATATCATTGCTCAATAAAGAATTCCATATAAAAAATAAAAATTGCCATAACGAATATAAAGTAGCCAAACCCTTTCTTTAATTTTGAGCCATCTATGAAATTACTCAGATAGCTTCCGATAAAAATTCCTACAAAAGATAATCCAGTAAAAATTGATAAAAACATCCAATCAATTTCCATAGTTAATGCATCTCCAAAGAAAAACCCTAAAAGAGATTTAAATGCAATTATAATCAAGGACGTACCGACTGCTACTTTCATTTTGACTTTTGCTAATATTACAAGAGCCGGTATTATTAGGAAACCGCCACCTGCTCCTATGAGTCCTGTTATACCGCCAACAATCAGACCTTCTGCTAATATTAAAGGGTAATTGTATTTAACCTTTTGGCTTTCTTGTTGCTTTTTATCCTCTCGTTTTTTTAACATTGAGAAGGCGGCTGGAATCATTAGAATGGCAAACAGTCCAAACATGGCCATCCTTCGGGTAAAGTCAAAATCATCAATACTAAATAATACATCAGGCAAAGCAGGAACCACATATTTCCTTACGAGTGTAACACCTGCAATTGCTGGTAGTCCAAATACTACAGCTGTCCTCCAATCTACATAACCCTTTAAATGTTGTTTCAAACCTCCTACTAAAGCGCTAGCACCTACAATAAAGAGGGAATATGCTGTTGCTACTTTTTCATTAACTGAGAATAAGTAAGCGAGTACTGGTACAGCAAGTATGGACCCACCACCACCTATTAAACCTAAAGAAATGCCTATAATTAATGCACTAACGTATCCAAGTAATTCTAATAATTCCATATGTATTTAAGTAATTTGGGACGAAAGTATGCAGACATCAATTAATTAGGAGTAACATAGGTTACATAGCTAGTCTAAATTTATTATTTCGATGTAATTTCTGTGAAGTTCGATGCTACCTAGGTTTTCTAATTTTTTAAGAAGTCTCGAAATCACTACTCTTGAACTATGCAATTCATAAGCAATTTCCTGATGTGTACTATGTATTATGTTGTCTTTATTTATACGAGCTTTTTCCTTAAGGTAATTTAGAAGTCGTTCGTCCATATTGTCAAAAGCAATACTGTCCATAGTAAGAAGCATTTCATTTAATCTATTATGGTAGCTTTCAAAAACAAAATTTCTCCAAGATCTATATTTGGAAGTCCAAACCTCCATTTTTTGAATAGGAATCATAATAAGTTTGGTATCTGTTTCTGCAATAGCTCTAATCTCACTTTTGGTTTGTCCCATACAACACGTCATTGTCATAGAACAAGTTTCTCCTTTTTCGAGATAATACAACAAAAGCTCATCACCATTCTTATCTTCTCTCAATACTTTAATTGCTCCAGAGACAAGTAAGGGCATCCCTTTTACGTAAGAGCCAATTTCCATTAATTTGAAACCTGCTGGAACTACCTTATAGGTGCCCACTTGTAATATTTCATTAATTAAGGCACTTTCAAAAAGATGCCCATAGCTATTTTTAAGTTCTTGAATCATTTTGTAAATAAAATTTATTGTCTAAAATTAGTTTTCATTTAAGGAAAAAATGTGCCCAAATAGATTTTGAAACGGCTCCTATGTAAGGCATTAATAGAAATAAACCTAAAACAATATAACTAAATATGGCAAGTGGGTGTTTTGCCAAACCTGAGAAAAAAGTCAAGACGAAAATGGCTACCCCTATAGCTACCCCTACAGCATATGACACATACATTGAACCAGTATAGAAAGCAGGTTCTATGTGATAGTTTAAATCAAATTTAGGACATCTTGGTTTTACCTTATTCAATCCTGATGAAAGTTGATATGGATGCGATTCTAAAAATTTACCCTTCTTACAGCGTGGGCATTTCAAGAATAACATACTGTATAACTTTGTTCTTTTAAACATTTTAGAAATTTTTTGATAAAATTAAATGAACTACTAACTGTTTTCAGTAACATAGGTTACATAGATTTGTGTTTTTCTCTTGTGCTTTTGTTTTGTTGCAATCTATCTCGTAGGACTTTCATGTCTGCACTTACTTTATTCTCTAGCACTCTTGCATAAATCTGAGTGGTGGCAATCTTTGTATGTCCTAAAAGCTTTGAAACGGTTTCTATGGGCACACCATTGGAAAGAGTTATTGTTGTGGCAAAAGTGTGACGTGCCATATGGAAAGTAAGATTCTTTTTGATGCCTACGTGGTTGGCTACCTCTTTGAGGTAGACATTCAATTTCTCGTTTGTGATGATCGGTAATAGTGATGAGGTTATAGCTGTCATAGGATGGTCGCTGTACTTTTCAATGAGTTCTTCAACCTTGCCCAGTAATGGAACTTGTACAGCACTCTTGGTCTTTTGACGTTTAGTAACTATCCAATTACCACCATCGATTCCCTTCATCACATTATCTGCAGTAAGCGCCATAATATCCACATAGCTGATACCAGTATAACAACTGAATACAAACAAATCTCTTACACGGTCCAGACGGTCACTATTGAAGTCGTGGTTCTCGAGATTCTCAAGCTCAGTTTCTGAAAGAAACTCACGATTTGATTTCTCATACTTCGGTTTCCATCTCGCAAATGGGTCGCGCTCCAACCATTCTAAATGATAAGCGAGTGTTACCATTTTGCGTAGGCGCTGAATATGCTTCATAATGGTATTTTGACTTAATGCTCTTGGGTGGCCGACTGGCCAGACATTCGCCAGATAGTTTTCAAAATCCACCAAGAATTTATAGTCCAGCTGCTTAAGGTAGATGTCCGTTGTTTTCTTCTCTTTCTTCAGAAATTTGTTAAGGTAATTTTCTGTTACACCGAAATTCCGAATGGAACCAACCGCAAGTGTATTTTCAATTTTCTTACTGTGGTATTCGATGAGGTCAAGCAATGATTTTGATTTTTCATCGTCACCTATGAATTTGGCTTTGATGATTTTGGCGGTGACGAGCTCTTCTTTGTAAGTTAGGTCTTGGTAAATTTGAAAGAGTTTTGTGTACGTCTGGTCAAGATAAAAGTTAAGCTGTTTGGCTTTGGCATCAGTTCCTTTTGAACGCTTCTTAGTAACATCCCACTTGTTTACGTTAATGCTATGTTTTAGACTGATGTTTGCCCGCTTTTGATTTACAGTTACACGAGCGTATAGATTGGCAACGCCATCTTTGGCGCGCGAAGTGTTAATCCAAAATAGGATTGCAAAGGTGTTTTGTGACTTCATAGTTGTCGTCTTTAAAAGGTTAAACTTTATGCGACGAATGTCAAATCAACTATGGTTCAGAGTTTTATGCCTGCGGTCAACACTGTTGACTGCCATATTCTTTGTTGACCGAATTGTTGACGTTTCAATTGAAATCGTATCAAATTCTATGATGGTCTAAAAACTACAAAACCTTGCAAATCATAAGATTTACAAGGTTTTAGTACTCTTTCAAGTTTTGTTTAGTGAACTCAACGGGACAGAGTTCGAACTTTTTGAAGGAAGATATTAGCTTAATTCTCTCAAAATCAATGATTATGAATAATGCTTCCTCGCAAAGATTTAATCCCACTTCATCTTCTGTAATCTAACAGCATTTAAAATAGCAAGCAAGGCAACACCAACATCTGCAAAAACAGCTTCCCACATTGTGGCAAGACCACCAGCTCCCAAAATGAGGACTATGATTTTAACTCCAAAGGCTAAAACAATATTTTGCCAAACAATACTTCTGGTAGAACGACCTATTTTTATGGAACGTGCAATCTTTGAAGGTTGGTCATTTTGAATGATAACATCTGCAGTTTCTATAGCAACGTCACTTCCTAGACCACCCATTGCCATACCAACATCACTTGCTGCCAAAACTGGTGCATCGTTGATACCATCTCCTATAAAAGCGACTTTTGTATCCGGTTGTGCTTTAAGCTTTTCTACTTCGTTAAGCTTATCTTCTGGCAACAAACCACCTTTTGCCCAATCAATGCCTAATTCTTTAGCAACCTGTTGGGTAATTGAATCCTTATCGCCAGAGAGCATTATAATTTTTGAAATTCCAGATTCCCTGATCTGTTTAATCGCTTGATGGGCATCTTCCTTCAGTTCATCGGCAATGGTAACATAGCCAGCAAATTTGCCATCGATACCCACCATCACGATGGACTCAATAATGCTATCGGTTTCAGCAGGAACATCTATGCTATTTGAAGTCATCAATGCTTTATTTCCTACCAAAACGGTTTTCCCATTTACACTTCCTTTTAATCCCTTACCAGCAATTTCAGATACTGCTGTAGCTTCATAGCCGGCACCTTCTGCCTTGTATTCCAGAATTGCTTTTGCAATAGGATGTGTGGATTGTTCTTCCATCGCCATCAGGTACTGCATAAATTCAGCTTCCGCAAAAGTGGATTTATTTACCACTTCCTTAATCTTAAAAACACCTTTGGTCACCGTTCCCGTCTTATCCATTACCACGGTATTCACCTTAGTCATTGCATCCAAAAATGATGCGCCTTTAAACAGGATTCCGTTGCGAGATGCAGCACCCAATCCACCAAAATATCCTAGCGGAATGGATATTACCAAAGCACAAGGACAAGAGATAACTAGAAAGATTAAAGCTCGATATAGCCAGTCTCTGAACACATAATCATCTACAACGAAATACGGTAAAAAGGTCAGACCTATGGCTAAGAAAACTACAATAGGCGTGTAAACACGAGCAAATTTTCTAATAAACAACTCGGTTTTAGATTTACGAGCGGTGGCATTCTGCACCATATCTAGAATACGTGCGATAGAGCTGTCCTTGAACTCCTTAGTAGTTTCTACCTCAATAACTCCATCAAGATTGATGCTTCCTGCAAATACAGATGCTCCTTTCTGGACGGTATCCGGTTTACTTTCTCCGGTAAGAGCAGCGGTATTGAAAGAACCTTTATCTGAAAGTAATATTCCATCAAGAGGCACTTTTTCTCCTACGCGTACTTGAATTTTTTCGCCTATCTCAACCGTCTCAGGATTAACCGAAATGAAGTCGCCATTTCGATATACTAACGCCTCATTAGGTCGCACATCTAATAAAGCCTTGATATTTCCTTTTGCTCGGTTAACCGCTGCTTGTTGAAATAATTCGCCCACGGCATAAAACAACATTACAGCTACACCTTCTGGGTATTCTCCTATGGCAAATGCGCCCAAAGTTGCAATGGACATTAAAAAGAACTCCGTAAAGAAATCTCCATTCTTAATACTGTTCCAACCTTCTTTTATTACAGGGAAGCCAACAGGGATATAAGCTACGGTGTACCATACGATTCTTACCCATCCTTTAAAGAAGGGAAAAGTGTCAAAATAATCAACTGCAATACCTATTATAAGCATTACAAAACTGAAAATCGCCGGTAGATAAGTTTTCAAATTAGACACTTCGTCTGGACTACTGTGATTGTGTCCATCATCGTGACTGTGCTCGCCCTTATGTTCTTTAGGGTCTATGTCCCGTAAATTTATTTTTTTCTTTTTCATTGACTATTGAATAAGTTAATTATGTCATTTGGTATAGGCATACGTTTTAATGGTGGCACATTTGAACCTCCTGTATTTCCTAGTGGAACGTGATTAATAAACGACTTCCAACCACCAACAACTAATCTGATTATTTGACCAAATACTTCTTTAGTATTCTTTTGCATAAACCCAAATTTCAACATTAACCAATGTGAATAGGTATGCTCAATTGGATACGATTGACCTATAATATGACTCCTTTCTAAATGATACCAAGCAATTGCAAATTGTTCCATTTTCAAATTATTGCGGTACAACTCTAATTCTTTACTATATGCCTGTCTTAGATGTCTTGGTATTTTAATATTGAACCTCATATCCATTGATTTTGAATAAAAGTAGTTTAATAACTAGTGCAACAGAAGTGCATTTATTGACCACTACATTTATCACATATTCCTTTTACGACCAGATTCACATTTTCTGAAACAAACCCATCAGGCACTTTTATTTGAGGGATTTTATGTTCCGTAAGACACACCGTTTCATTGCAATTATTACAATGAAAATGCAAGTGTAAATCTTGGTCAATCTCACAGTTACAGCCACTTTCGCATAGCGCATATTTTGAAATGCCAGTACCATCATCTATTTGATGAACAATTTTCTTTTCTTCAAAGGTTTTGAGTGTACGATATAATGTGGTGCGTTCCGCTTTCGCGAAAGCGGACTCAATATCCGTTAGTGCTACCGCAACTTCCTTTTCAGCCAAATATTTATAAATCAAAATGCGCATCGCTGTAGGACGCACTTGATGATTCTCTAATGTTTTTTCTATTTCGGTCATTGTTATTTCAGATTGTTTTTGATTTTTTTTGCCTTCGATAAAGCTTCCCATCCTTCTTTTGCTGCGTATGGAACAATCAGCAGCGCAGCAACTGGGTCTGCCCACCACCAGCCTAACCAATTCACAAGTAGTAATCCTAATAAAACTACTACCGTTTGATAAAGGCAAATAAATGTATCCTTTGCATCAGCTTTTAGAGCTGGACTGTCCAATTTGTTACCATATTTCCTTTTATAATAAATCAAAATGGGATTTACGATTAAGGATATTACTAATATCACAACCCCAATAGTTGACCAAGAAGCCGTTTCTTGACTTATTAATTTAGATATGGAATCATAGGATATAAAGGCACAGATAAGCGCAAAGGATATAGCAATGACATAAAGCGTTATCATTTTTCGCTTTTCTACACGTTTCTCATCTATTCCTTTGATTTCGCCGTGTAACCGCCAGCCCAATGTTCCAGCACTTATTACCTCTATGGTACTGTCAAGTCCCCAGCCAATTAAGGCAGAGCTGTTTGCGGTAAATCCTGCAATAAGTGACACGACCACTTCAATGATGTCATAGATGACGTTCCATATTTGAAGTGTGCGTGCTTCTTTTAAATTTTGTTGTCTTGTAGCTTCCATAAATTTAGTGTTCGTGTTCTGTTTCTCCTTTTTTCATTTCTGCCATTAGGTAGTAGGCGTTATTAAATGCAAAAGGTGTGTTTAGACTTGGGGTTTCAAAAAAACGTATCGCTATCCAGTCACCATCTTTTTCGCCAGTTTTAACCTCTATTGGTGTAAAACTCCACGCTTCACCTTCCCTTTGCGCTGTAAATACATACGTCTTTCCTGCTTCTGTAACTACGGCACTTTCTGGTAGTGCTATAGTCTGCTGGTTGTCAACTTCAATTTTACCTTTAATGTACATTCCAGGTATAAGACCGCCTTCTTTGTTCTCAATTTCAGCGTGAACGTGCACTGCTTTGGGATCTTGTTCAAAGGTCTGGCTGACCGAATAAATTTCGGCTTGCAGTTCTTTTCCTGGACGCGATTGAATACTGAAGCGCACTTTTTGTCCTTTTATTACTTTATCTACATCTTTTTCAAAAACCATTAAATCTGCGTGCACGTGGTCTGTATCTACTATTTCCATCAGATTGGTCTGTGGCTCTACATACTGCCCAGTTTTTATAAATACCTTTTCTACAACACCTGCAATGGGACTGCGTAATGCCACACGCTGGTAAATCGTACCATCGCGCACGCCACTTGCATTGATGTTGTACTGTTGCAATTGCGCTTCAAGGCCTTTTACCATTGCCGTAGATGCCTGATAGTCTGCGGTGGCTTTTTGATAATTCATACCAGATGCAACGCCAGCTTCATAAAGTCTTTTTTGACGTTCATATTCTTGTTTTAAAAAAAGACTGTTGCTGTAGGCATTTAGGTAATCACTCTGTATCTGAATAATACTGGGATGTGAGAGGTATGCAACCGCCTGGTTTTTTTTAACCTCGTCGCCTTCAATTACTTCTATTGAAGCCACATTTGCTCCCGCGAGCGTGGTAATATTAGCTTCGTTTTGCGGTGGTACTTCCAGCGTTCCGTTTGCTTCTACATAACCGCTCATATTGCGCTGTGCAAGAGTGTCAATTTCCATTTGTAAGGCTACAAACTGTTCTTGCGTAAGCATTACTTCTCGAGCCTCGCCTTCGGTATGGTTTTCTCCATCAGTTTCACCTTCAGAATGGTTTTTTTCTGTTTCAGAATGGGTGGCTTCATCGTGGCCATCTTCAGTTTTTGAGTCGCCACAACTGGTCAATAATAATGCTAGTAGCATTGTTGTAACAGGTATATATTTTATCGTTTTCATCTTTTTAGTTTTGGAAATATTGTAGTTCAAACAAGGCTATTAAATAATTATCGAGTGCGTCCAGCGCATCCATTTCAGTCTGGATGGCATCCCTGATTATTTGTGTGAATGCCGCATAGTCCAGCGCTCCTTCTTTATATGCCAGCAACGCGCCCTTTCGCTGGTCTATGGCAAGCGGCAGCGCTTCAGTTTTATAGAAAAACCAAGTGTCCCGCCATCGCACATAATTTTGCATCGCTTGTGTATATTCAGATTGTAACTCACGCTGTTTATAGGCTGCATTGGTTTCTGCAATCTGTGCATCCAGTTTTGCAGCTTTTGCACGGCTGCGGTCTGGGCCAGAAAACAGCGGAACGGTAATGCCCGCTTGATAGGTGTAGAAACCGCTATCGCCATTTACTCGTTGCAGACCACCTTGCAGATTAAACTGGGGCAGTAAATTTGCCCTTGCTGCGTCATAGCTTGCTTGTGCTTCGTCTATACGCTTTCGCGAAAGCGATAACTCAGGATGATCATTCAATGTATTATTAGACTCTAAAATTGAAATTTCACTAGCTCCCAATTCATCAGAAACGCCGTACATCGCATCTGGTGTCAACCAAAGGTTGAGCTTTTGCAAGGCGATGAAATAGTCTGTTTCTGCCTGCTGAAACTTATTGTTAATTTGTAGTGCTTGATTGCGCGCAGCAGCATATTCCAGTCTTGAAATGGCTTCCACTTCATAATTGAGTTCTACAGATTGTGCAAACTGATCATAAATGCTGTCCAGTTCTCGGTACAAAACAAACTTCTTCTTTGCCTGAAAAGCTTCTGACCAGGCCTTTTTGACTTCCCGTTCTATCTGGATTTCCGAAAGGTCAAGAGCTGTTTCGGCTAACTGGATGCGTTGTTGTTGCAAACGTTTTTTAGCACCTATTCCCAGTAGATCAATATTTTGTTGACCGATACCTATCAAGGTATAAATACCCTGACCATCTGCCACTTCTTCGCCACCCGTAAAGACCTGTGTACTACCATAGTCGTAGGCATTGCCTGTGAGTGCATTCTGTCTTTCGATTTCGAGCTGGCTTGCTTTGAGTACAGGATAATTTTCTTTGGCAATTTCTACAGCTCGTGATAATGTGATGGGCGTGATGCTGTCCTTAGCAATGAGATCTTGCACAGGTGCTTGTGATTGTTGCGCTCTCCCTTCGACTGCTCTCTGGGCAGATGCCGAAGCGGTACCACCTAACATAAAACCAAGTATCAAAATTGTAGTCAACGCTTGCGGATTAAACGAACCAATCTTATTCTGCTCTTTGCGCTCGCGTCTCTTTTCTATAAACGTATAGAGCACGGGAAGAACGACCAACGTGAGTAGCGTAGCTGTAAGCATTCCACCGATGACCACTGTAGCTAGTGGTTGCTGCACCTCTGCACCGGCAGATGTGGAAAACGCCATAGGTAAAAAGCCAAAGATATCTGTAGTAGCCGTGAGCATAATGGGACGAATACGTTCTTTAGTCCCTTTAAATATTCTATCCTTTATACTTATCACACCTTCTTCTTTTAAGGAATTAAATCGGTTTATAAGTACCAGTCCGTTAAGAACTGCAACACCAAATAGCACAATAAAGCCGACACCTGCCGAAATACTAAATGGCATATCCCGCAACCATAGGGCAAACACACCACCGATGGCCGCCAAGGGAATCGCTATGTAAATCATTAGCGATTGTGAAAAGGATTTTAAGGCAAAGTACAGCAGTATAAATATTAAAAACAGGGCGATGGGCACAACGATTATCAAACGATCCTTTGCGCTTTGTAGATTTTCAAACTCGCCACCATAGGTAATATAATAGCCTGATGGCAAGTCCAGTTCTTCATCTAATTTTTGCTGAATATCTTTTACTACAGACTCCACATCCCTGCCTCTTGCATTTACACCTACGTAGGTTCTTCTATACGTATTGTCACGTGAAATTTGCATAGGTCCAGGGACGTATTCAATTTCGGCTATTTCGATAATGGGTATCTGATTGCCATCCTTAAGATCGATATACATATTGCGTAGGTCATCGATACTTTTTCTATGGCTTTCATCAAATCGTACCACGAGATCAAATCGTTTCTCGCCTTCAAAAATTACTCCTGCGGTTCCCCCAGCGAATGCGGTACTTATGTAATCATTTACTTTTTGAATATCCAGTCCATATTGCGCCATTTTATCACGCTTATATTTTACGGTCATCTGTGGTAATCCTGCAGTTCGTTCTGCACTCACATCACCAGCGCCAGGAACGGTCTGTATAATCGCTGCCATTTCCTGAACCTTTTGTGATAACACCTCTAAATCTTCGCCATACAGCTTTACCGCAATATCTTCTCTTACACCTTCTAACAGCTCGTTAAATCGTAACTCTACTGGTTGTGTAAAGACTAAATTCACACCTACGAGTTCTTCATCTAATTTGTCTCTAATGGCATCTATCAAACCTTCTTTAGTAGTAGCTGTTGTCCACTGGTCCATATCCTTGTTTAGGATGATGTACATATCTGCAATATCCATAGGCATAGGATCGGTAGGAATATCTGCAACACCTATACGAGCTGTGACTGTTTTAATTTCAGGGAAATTTTCTAATAGGATAGTTTCTATTTTCTTGGAAACTTCAATAGATTCGGATAATGAACTTCCTGGTCTAATGAGTGCTTGCATTGCTAGATCTCCTTCATCAAGCTGGGGCACAAATTCTCCACCCATATTAGAAAAGATAAAACCAGCAATAAGAAGTAATACGGCAGCAGCTGATAAAACAATAAGTTTTAGTTTAAGGGCTCCCTTTAATAATGGCATATATGCACTATGAATAGCACCTATAATTTTATCACTTATTTTTTCGAGCCAGCGCTCAAACCTGCCGAACCAGTTTTTGGTATTTTGTACTGGTTTCATAAAAAGCGCTGCCATCATAGGCACATACGTGAGACACAAGATGATGGCACCTATCATTGCAAAGCCAAAGGTGTATGCCATAGGTTTAAACATTTTACCTTCTACACCAGTTAGAAAAAGTATAGGCGTAAAAACGATGAGGATAATTATCTGTCCAAAAAAAGCGGAACCCATCATCGTGCTTCCTGCATCATAAGCTACTTTATCCATCACTCCTTGATTGAATTTTAGCTTGCCAGACCTAATTCGTTTTTGGATCTCATAAACCGTTCCTTCTATAATAATTACCGCACCATCTATGATAATCCCAAAATCAATAGCTCCCAAGCTCATTAAGTTTGCCCATACATTAAACTGCTTCATCAGGATAAAGGCAAAAAGTAAGGACAAGGGTATGGTCGTGGCTGTTATGATTCCACCTCTTAAACTACCCAGCAATAACACAAGGGCAAAAATCACTATAAGAGCACCTTCCAGTAAATTAGTTTTAACCGTATCTGTAGTTCTGGCAATAAGCTCACTACGATCAATTATAGGGGCGATCGTTAAACCTTCTGGCAGGGATTTTTCAATTTCTGCCATACGATCCTTTACATTTTGAATAACTGCATTAGGATTAGAACCCTTGAGCATCATAATCATACCGCCCACGGCTTCCTTACCGTCTTGGGTAAATGCACCATAACGTACCTGACTCCCAAAATGGACACGCGTTGCTACATCTCCAATTGTTATGGGAATGTTGCCTTCGTTGATAATCGAGATATTCTTGATGTCTTCCAAAGAGCGAATAAGACCTTCGCCTCTTATGAAGTTTGACATTTTATTTTTCTCAATATAGGCACCACCTGTATTGACATTGTTCATAGCAAGAGCATCATACACTTGTGAAATGCTGATGCCCATACTATTTAACTTTTCTGGATCGACGGCAACTTCGTACTGCTTAATGCTACCACCATATGAGTTAACTTCTACCACACCTTCCAGTAAAGTAAGTTGTCGTTTGATAACCCAGTCCTGTACGGTACGCAGTTCCATAGGCGAATATCTGTTTTCAAATCCTTTCCCTGGCTGAATGGTGTATTCATAAATTTGACCTAATCCTGTGGAAATAGGTCCCATCGAAGGACTTCCAAATTTTTCAGGTATAGATTCTCCAAGTTCGTTGAGTTTTTCCCCTACCAGTTGTCTAGGAAGATAAGTCCCCATATCGTCCTCAAAAACGATGGTTACTACAGAGAGTCCGAAACGTGAGATAGATCTTATTTCGGTAACGCCCGGTAAATTACCCATAGATAATTCTACAGGATAGGTCACGAACTGTTCAATATCTTCCGTTCCCAGATTGGGCGATTGCGTGATGACTTGCACTTGATTATTGGTAATATCTGGCACAGACCCAAGATTTACCGTTGCCATTGACCAGATACCGACACCCACAAGAGTCAAGGTAAACAAGCCAATAATAAATTTGTTATTGATTGAAAAATCAATGATTTTGTTAATCATAGATTAGAAAATTAATTCAGTTAATAAATGACTTTACGCTTTCGCAAAAGCAAAAACATAGTTGAGTATTCCTGTTAGGAAAACTTCAAAAAGGATATAGTTATCCTATTAAAACTGAATTATGCCCGAGGTGGTTGGAAAAGAGATTCCAGATATCTGGAATTGAATTGAAAAGAATAATATGAATATGTCACCCTTTTTTCAAAGAGAAGTGGCTTTATGGTTAATGCGTTAGAAGGCGTTAAAAAAACTGTAGGATAACAGCATTGATGATGTGAATGTACAGGCGCACTATCGTCGTACGAGCCATCGTGATGGTCTTTGTTATCAGACTCATCATTGAAAACTACCTCTACTACATATTCATAAAACGTATCTCCACCATACTCTTTATGCATTTGGTAATGCGATAAAAAATGTGAAAACTTCTCTATTTGTTCACATATTTCCATATTGGCTGTAGCCCCTTGAAAAAGGAATAAGATTGCCATTGATATAGAACAAAATGCTTTCATATATATTACAAAGATAAAAGAATAATGATGCAATTGAGTTGCAAAGGGTTTTTACAACGAATCAATTAAACTTCCGCAAGTCAACATTGCATCGCCATAGTATGGATTTCTTATTTCTTCTTCCATACTTAACCATACCGCACCTTTATTGTTATTTGCCATAGGGCATTTCTGAATGTAATAATTTGTCGAGTTTTCTATGCTCATTGCAATAGGCACGATATTCTCGTTTAGAATGACGAAGTGAGAACGCTGATTTTCCAGAATGTCATTGTTTGCAATGGCATCCAGCATCTCAATACTTTTGGTTAAATGTTGTTTTTCCATCGTACCTAAATCATCAGTCGATATTGCTTTTAATTTTTCTGATGTCGCTTTCGCGAAAGCGGAAACTTGACTTGCATCGCTTGCTACAAGGGCATCTTTCATTTTGAGATATGATGGTAATGCTTTGTTGAAATCAGAACTAAACGCATTACTGAAACTCATTTCCATATCGCCCATCATTGCTGATTCGTCCTGCATCATTTGCTGATTCATCATTGATTTTTTACCCTGTAATTGTGCTGCTGCATCTACCGTGAACGTTCCATTGGTAACAATTTCATCGCCATTATTTAATCCGGAAGATACTTGGTAAGTTTCGCCAGAGCGATTGCCCAAGGTCACTTCGCGCATTTCAAACACAGGCTCGTTAGGATTGGTTTTAACATATACCAATGAGCGCTCGCCCGTCCATAGTACAGCACTTGCAGGTACGGTAAGGGTATTTTCCATAGTTTGCGTTGCGCCTTTAACCTTGCCCGTCACAAACATTCCTGGTTTAAACAGGTTGTCTCTATTTTGAAGGGTTGCACGTACCGTTACCGTGCGTGTCGCATTATTTAGAATAGGGTCGATGAATGAAATAGTTCCTTCAAATTCCTTGTTAGGATAGGCATTGGTCGTGATGTTGATTTTTTGCCCAATGTTGAATTGCGCTATTTGATTTTCATAGGCATCAAATTCTGCCCAAACCGAATTGAGGTTGCTCAACTTCACAATAGGCTGTCCTTGATTTACATAATCGCCTTGTGCTGCCATTACTTCTGAAACCGTTCCGGAAACCGTTGCATAAATCGGGAAATTCTCTCGTACCGTTCCACTTTCTTCAATAGCATTGATTTGTGTATCTGAAAGTTTCCAGTTTTTGAGTTTATTGCGAACTGCTTTATACAAAGCGGGTTGCGATTCTTTCAACGATGCTGCGGTAATCAATTCCTGTTGTGCCGCTACAAGGTCTGGTGCGTAAATGGTTGCGAGCAGCTGACCACGATTTACTTGTTGACCTTCATAGTTGACGTTGAGTCTTTCTATTCTTCCTTTGAAATAGCTGGCTTGCACAGTATTGTTTTCTTCATTAGCAGCTATTTTTCCAGAAAGGGATATCATCCCATCATCATCGCTGGCTTCTGCATTGCCCACGATAGTGGTTTGAATATTTGCCAACGCCATTGCGTTTTCAGTCATTTTTATCTCGTTTGCAGCGAGACCTTCTGCACCAGCTTCTGCAGGGATTAAGTCCATCCCACATATAGGACAATCGCCAGCTTCTGGTTGCATAATCTGTGGATGCATTGAGCACGTCCACATCTGGTCTGCACTCTCGCCAGAGTGGTCGTGTTGATCAGACATCTCGGATATATCCTTGTTTGCCATAGTATCACTTGACCCGTTTCCAAAAATGAGCCAGCCTGCGCCCAGACCTATTATTAGGGCTATTGCTATATATAAAATGTTCTTATTCATAATCTTATTTTTCGTTTTCTAGACGTTCAATCATTGCTTTCATCTCTGCAATTTCCTTACGTTGTGCCTTAATAATGTCTTCTGCCAGTTTTTTTACTTCTGGGTCTTTAATATCTGCACGCTCACTTGTTAAAATTGCTATAGAATGGTGCGGTATCATTGCTTTCATCCACAGTACGTCGCCCACAGTGGATTTTTGGTCGCGTACTAGTCCTAATGCTCCCAAAAACAATATAACACTACCTGCGAGAATTGCAATATTCTTTTTCTTGTCTTTATACATATTCAACATAAATAACAACATAATAACAGCCATAGTAGCTATTCCTAAACACACCATATAAAATCGTGTAAGACTGAACCACACGTGGTCAAACTCGTAGGTATTTAAATACATTGTGATGTACATTGCTATAAATGATGACCCTAGCATAAGGAAGAATTTAGTGTATTGGCTCATTCCTTTGTTCTTGTTTTCGTGTTCGTTTGAATTCATAATTTTTGGTTTTATTTGTTACTAATTATTTGATTTTCTTTTTTAGTTTTCTGATTGATGGGGAACTGATATACCACAAAACGAAACCGCTTAAGACAGTTATCAATCCCAAAAGTGAAAATGCCCTTAACAACAACGTGTTGAAATTATCCCTTCCCTGATAATCCATTGTATGGGTCATCCATAGAAAATCAAACCAGCGCCAGTCTCTGTGTCTCACCGTTTGAAAAGCGCCATTTTCAACCGCCACATAGGCTTTTAAATTTTGTGGTGTCTCATACGAGATTTCATAAGCTGGAAGTGGGCGACCTCGATATTCGTGATGTGGCCCTACAGAATCGACTAATTGAATTTTTGCTATTTCTAAATCGTTCAACATATACCTATTTGCAACTTGTTGTGCCTCTTCTTTAGAAATTCCGTTTTTCATTTGTCCCGTTCTTGCGTTATAAAGCTGTGCTTCATTAATCCAATAATAAGGTTCATTGGCTATTTCCAGTAATTCCAAAGATTGTACGGGTTCTTTAGTAGCAAGTTGGGATGTGCCGAGCAAATCATTAAATGTAGTCTTTAAAGGTGCTTCTTTCTTAAAATGGTCGCCGTGTATCTCGTCGATGTCTGTCCAGCTGAAATACATCCCACTAATCGTCCACATCAGAAACTGAATCCCTAAAAAGATACCCAAATAGCGGTGCGCTTTTCTAATCCATTTCGCTGTTTTTCTGTTCACCATTTTACTTTATTTCAAAAGGAAATTCAATCGTGACTTTTTCCCAACTCATTGATATTGTTCCGGAAGTCTCAGTTGTTTTGTTTACGTTATACTCTAAATGTTCTTTAATTTCTTCGGAAATTTTAGGTGTCACTTTAAATCGTAATACATCATCATTTTCATTATAGTCGTCCTTACCGTGTTGGTTCCAATTCCTGTTGAAAATGACAGTCCATTCTTCTTGATTCGGAATTACAAAAAACCCATATTTCCCGGCTTTCAATTCTTTACCGTCAATTTCTAAATCCTTATTTGTTTCAAGCCAAGTAGCCATATGGGCACCAGCCTGCCAGACTTGGTCGTAAGCCAACAGTCCACCGAAAATAATTCTATCCCTTACGCCTGGCGACGAATAATCTATATGGATATGTGTATCGCCTATCATCGCCATTGCCGATGTATGTGGACTAAGGGTTTTTTTGTTCTCAGATTTAGGTTCACTCTGGGTATGATTGTGCTCTATCTCTATTTTGGTATTATTCTTTTCTTCGTTTTTACATCCGCTGACAGCAACTACCAATAGGATTATCAAAATTTTATATTTCATAAGTATTTAATTAGTTAGATTATATGTTTTTACTTTTTAGACGTAATGAGTTGGCAATTACCGATACCGAACTGAAGCTCATCGCCAAAGCCGCAATCATTGGCGATAAGAGTATTCCAAAAAACGGATACAGTAGTCCTGCTGCAATAGGGATACCCAGCGTGTTATAAATCATTGCAAAAAAGAGGTTTTGTTTGATATTGCGCATTACTGCATCACTTAGATTTCTTGCCTTTACAATACCGTGTAAATCGCCTTTCACCAATGTAATGGCTGCACTTTCAATGGCAACATCCGTACCTGTTCCCATTGCGATACCTACATCACTTTTAGCGAGTGCAGGTGCATCATTGATACCATCGCCTGCCATTGCAACCACCTTGCCTTGCTCTTGTAATTTCTCGACTTCCTGCAATTTGTTTTCTGGTAGCATACTTGCTTGAAAATCGGCAAGGTTAAGCTCATCTGCGACAGCTTGGGCGGTGTCGTGATTATCACCAGTAAGCATAATGACCGCAATTCCCTTATTCTGCAAATCCTTGATAGCTTTTGCACTTGTTTCCTTGATTTTGTCGCCGATAACGACGTAGCCTACAACTTGACCTTCTACAGCGAGATAGGAAACCGTTTTCCCTTGTTTTTGGTAGGATTGTGCCTCGTTTTCCATAGCTTCGGTAAGTGTAGCATTTGCCTGTTCCATCATTTTGGCGTTACCTAAAGCCACTTCTTTATTGTTAACTTCACCTTCAACGCCTTTTCCAGTTACTGCGTTAAATCCATCTGCTTTTAAAAACTCTGCGTTTTGTTCTTTTCCATATTTTACGGTGGCTTCCGCCAGCGGATGTTCACTTTGGCTGTTCAAGGAAACAATGTATTGTAGTACTTCGGTTTCGGTAAAACCCTTCTCAAAAGAACCCACTTTCTCAACTGTAGGTTTTCCTTCGGTTATCGTTCCGGTCTTATCGACAATGAGAGTATCTACCTTATCCATTTTCTCAAGGGCTTCAGCATTCTTGATAAGCACCCCATTTTGTGCGCCTTTACCAACACCGACCATTACGGACATAGGTGTCGCAAGCCCCAAAGCACACGGACAGGCGATAATTAATACGGCAATCGCATTAACCAAGGCATAAACATAGGCTGGCTCTGGGCCCCAAATCGCCCAAACGCCGAATGTCACAGCAGCGATGATGACCACGATTGGCACGAAATATCCCGAAACGGTATCGGCCAACTTTTGGATGGGTGCACGGCTTCGACTGGCATCATTAACCATCTGTATAATCTGTGATAACAGGGTGTCAGACCCCACCTTTTCAGCTTTCATCAAGAAGGACTGATTGCCGTTGATAGTTCCGCTACTTACTTTATCATCTACTGATTTGTTTACAGGAATGGGTTCGCCTGTAATCATCGATTCATCGATGGAAGTTTCGCCTTCGGTAATAACGCCATCCACAGGAATCTTATCGCCCGGCTTCACACGTAGGATATCGCCCAATTCAATTTCATCGATGGCCACTTCCTGTTCTTCCCCATCAACTACCTTTATAGCCTTGTTAGGTGCCAATTTTAAAAGTTCCTTGACTGCGGAATTGGTCTTGCTATGCGCACGAGCTTCGAGGACTTGACCAAGTAGAACCAAAGTTAGAATCACCGTAGCAGCCTCAAAATAGACGTGAACCGTACCGGCTTCGGTCTTGAATTGGTCAGGGAAAAAATCGGGTACGAGCATCCCGAACACGCTGAAGAGCCAAGCAACGCCAGCACCGATACCGATAAGCGTAAACATATTTAAGTTCCACGTCTTTATACTGCGGTAGGCACGTTCAAAGAACATCCAAGTAGCGTAGAATACCACAGGAATAGAAAGCGCAAATTGAATCCAGTTCCAATATTTTAATTCTAAAACATCATATAAGGGGTTGTTGGGCAGCATTTCGGACATTGCAATGATAAAAATGGGCAATGTGAAAGCGACCGCTATCCAGAACTTTTTAAGCAGTTTTTTATAGGTCTTTTCTTCTGCGGATAAATCGGGTTTCATAGGAACTAAATCCATTCCACAAATTGGACAGCTTCCCGGTTCGTCCTTAATAATTTCTGGGTGCATCGGGCAGGTATATTGAGTATCAGAAGTAGTCGCTAAATTCACTTCTTCGACCAAATCCATTCCGCAAACAGGACAATCGCCTGGTCTGTCGTAAGTCTTGTAGCCCTCGCAATGCATCGGACAGTAAAATGTTCCTGTTCCTTTGCCTTTAGGTTTATCAACTTGCTTCTTATCGTGGGTATGATGATGTTCCCCATTTTGATGGATGCTGTATTGCCCACCGTCCGCTTTTAGAGCCTCTTGAAATTTTTCGATGGGAATATGTGCTTGCATTTCGATGATCGCTTCGGCTTTTTCTAAATTGACAGATGCATTAGTAACACCTTCTATTTTGGAAAGCGTCTGTTCGACGTGGTTTCGGCAACCATTGCAGGTCATTCCGTGTATGTGATAGGTGTGTGTCATTTTATGATTGGCTAAAAATTATTTAACATTTCTGGATGATGAATGTGTTTTTACTATCTGCCATTTTTCCTCTATCTTCTTAAGGATAGAAGTCGCCACCCCTTTTTTCTTTATGGTTCGAGTATTGCCTTTATCATCGGGATTGAGAACTATGGTGTAGACATAAGTTTCGGTAGTAAACGCATAGGGCAAATCTACTTCTGCATCAATTTCATAATCTGAAAATTCAAACTTCTTGAAATGCCCCAATTCTGGACCCAAATGATGTTCTATATAGTGGGCATAGGTGCCTTCAACACCACCAGATTCAAAAACCTCGGAATCTTCTGTAAATAAGTCAAAAGTACCTTCGGTTGTCAAGTTTTGTAGCGCATCTTTGTAGGTTTTCATTACTTTAAGCACCGCTTGCTTTTCTGTGTTTGTATCTTGTCCGAACACTTGGCTTGTTGCTATTATAATTAATGCGAATATTGTAGTTTTTCTAAGTGCATTCATCCTGTTTATTTTTAAGAATTTTTACTCAAATTCATTTATATCATTATTCATTTTTCTAATATTTTTTATTGTGCCTGACAAGGGAAGGGCTACTAACTAACCAACCATCAACTTTCCCTTCCCATATCAGGACTTTATTCCAAACTGTCTTTTAACGCTGTCATATAATCTATTATCATCCTCTTATATTCATCTGAAAGAATTGCATCTTTATGAATGAGTGTATAAGAATCCAAGGGCATTTTATCTTCTTCAATTTGGCTTATGATAGACCGAAGTTTACTATTCTTTCGCCGGTCTGAATATGTTGCCCATTCATTAAAATTAAGTTCGTCCTTACCTTCTTGTATGTGATCTTCCAGAAACCAAGCCGCAGGCTGTATCTTACTATACCACGGATAATCTGTATTATTACTGTGGCAATCGTAGCAAGAAACCTGCAACCGATTTTTTATCGTTGCAGGCACTTGATTTTCGACCATAAAATCACTTTGCGGTACATAATCGCTCTCGTTCAGAATTATTGGAAAGAACTGAATCACTATCAATGCCACAAGGGCAAGCCACGCTATGATTTTTAAAAACTTCAATTAGTTGATTTCTCGCTGTACTTTACCGCATTTCAACATTTTGTCACCGAAATAGGGGTTTCTAATTTCTTCGTTCATACTAAGCCAAGCACCACCCTCATTATTATTATACATAGGGCAGAATTGCTCGTATATCTTCATCTCTGTTCCAGTAATGGCAACCATATCGGTAACATCCTTGCTTAATATCTTAAAGTGCTCACGTTGGTGTGCCATATCACTTTCTGAAATGTGTTCTGCGTGTTCAATTGCGTCTTCCATAATATCCTTGAGTTCTTGTTGCTCACTATCTGAATAGCTCGATGCATCAAAACTGCCTAAAGTGCTTGCCAGCGTGGCGCCCAGTTGTTTTGCTTTGTCATTGTCATCGCCTACAAGAGCATCTTTTAAGTTGAAATAGTCATTCAAGATTGCTTCTGCTTTTGCATCTTGGTTGTCATTCATCGCCATATCGTCTTTGTCATCGATAGACTCTTGATGCATCTCATTACTCATAGGTGCAGCCGGTTCGTTCTTGTTTACATCTTTGCAGGAAACCGTTAGTACCGTTGTAGCAGCAAGTGCCATCATACCTAGTGTTCTTTTTACTTTTTTCATCTTTGTTGTTTATTTAAGTTAATTATTGTTTTAAAATCTTAATGAAAGTCCGCCACCCCATCCAAAACGGTTGTCATAGCTTCCCATTAAAGAGAAATCTCTACTCAGTACATATTCAAGTCCTACTTGCCAAGTCGTTTCTTCTTCAAAATCAGTCCCTTCTTCAAAGTCATTTACCCAACCAAAATCCATTTGGTATTCATACTCACCATAAAGGGCAACATTTCTAAATATCATAGTCGCTGTCGCAAAAGAGATAGTAGGACGTAACTTGTTATCAATCCGTAAATCGGAATCGATTAGAAGTGGAAGCAAATAACGAACACCTACGACACCTGTGGTAGATATTTCTTCAAGGCTATCCACGCCTTCGTTTTCAACATTTACACCTCCAAAAACCCTGAAATAACTATTGAGCCAACGCTCGTATGTAAACTCTGCTTCTAAATTTTCATTCCAGCCATATTCTCCTCTTAAGGTAAACTGATTACGAATGTTCGTTGCCGTATAATATAATTCTGTCATATGGCTTGCCCCAGTGACTTCTCCCCAAGTGAACATATGATTTGCCTCATTGGTAAGATTGGTCAAAGGATATCCTTCTAATCGTTCATCTCGTGGTGTATCGTAGCTAAAAATTCTAGCCATACCACTGTTTACGTGATATAGAACGTGACAATGAAAATACCAATCACCCTTTTCATCCGCAGCAAACTCAATGACTACCTTTTGCATCGGTGCAACATTAACCGTGTGTTTTAATGGACTGCGCTCACCATTTTCATTAAGTACCCTAAAAAAGTGTCCGTGTAGATGCATTGGGTGGTGCATCATTGTCATATTGTTAAGCGTTATTCGTACAACTTCTCCCTGATTGATTTTTATTTTATCGGTTTCTGAAAGTGGTACTCCGTTTATTGACCATACATATCGGTTCATATTACCAGTTAGGTTAAATAGCATCTCACGTGTAGGTCTGTCTTCCTCAAATTCGGTACTTTCTGGCGCTTTTAAATAGTGATAATTAAATTCAGGATTACCACCTGTTTTCATATTATCACCTATCACTTTGTCTTTTGGAACCATATAGCCCATTTTCATTCCACCATCCATTTGCATCTTATCGTCTTTCATTTTCATATCCTGATGAGCCATACCGTTGTCTTTCATTTTGATGGAATCTTTATCTTTCTGCATCCCATCCATCTGCATTTTGTCATCTTTCATATTCATTCCATCCATTTGCATTCCATCCATCTTCATTGCGTATTTCTTCATTTTTTCAATACTATCATTTTTTGAAGGGTTGAACTTAACTGCTGGGGCTCCCATTTTCATATCCATTGACATCATCTCTTGCATCTGTTTAATCAAATCAGGTCTAGGAACTTCTGGAGCTTTCAATGTATTGCCTGTTCCTAAAAAGGTAGATGCTTTACCAGAACCGTCTTGTGAAGTTGCAAGGATTTCCAGCTTTCCGCTTTCTGGAATAGTTACTATAAAGTCATATGTTTCGGCAACTCCGATTAATGTTTTATTGTGTGGTACAGGAACAACATCTAACCCATCCGCTGCTACTAGCGTAGGGTCTTCGCCACCGAATGTAAGCCAGAAATAAGTGGCAGCAGCTGCATTTACAAAACGTACCCTTACCTTTTCACCAGGTTTAAAATCAGGATAGTTCTGTTCAGGTTTTCCATTTATAAAAAAATAATCGTAGTAATTGTCAAGTATAGCCATATCTGGCATACGTTGCCACATCATTTTCAACTTAGCTCCAACAGCACCTCTGGCGATTACTTTATCCCAACTTTGTACTTGATTTTTCTTAATGAGGTACCATTCATTACCTCGTTTTAAGTTACGGAGTTGTGTTTTAGGATTTTCATCCATCCAGTCCGAAAGTACGAGTACCAAATCTTTATCATACTCTAATGTGGTCTCTTTAGGATTGATTTGAATTGAGCCATAAACACCTCGTTGCTCTTGCAATCCCGTATGTGAATGATACCAATAAGTTCCAGATTGTTTGAGCGCAAATTTGTACTGTTGAGTTTCGCCTGGCTTAATAGGTGGTGTATTTAGATAAGGTACACCATCGTAAAAATGTGGAAGTATTAAACCGTGCCAGTGCACAGATGTTTCTACATCCATTTTATTGGTTACGTTAATAATAGCAAATTCCCCTTCATTAAATTCTAAAGTTGGACCAGGAATACTACCATTAAAGGTCATCGCTTTTACATCTTTACCCGTGTAGTTTACAGTCTCATAATCAATAGTTAAATCATAGACACGTTCTGGCCAATTATCAACATTTTCTTCGGATTTGTTGGCCACAAAAGGATTGTCTGGTTTTTGTGCTTGCACTGCAAATCCAAATAGTATTAAGAAGAATATTAGTAGTTTTTTCATATTTATTTTTAATTTTTACCAAAATTAAAGCTGTTTTTCAGCGAGTTGTGTCATAATCTTGGTTCTTATCTATAAAATTTGGTCTAATGAATTCCTAAAATTTTGCTGTTGCTTTTTATAGGTCGTTAAGCTCATTCCTGTTTCGGTCTTAAATTGTCTACTCAAATGATTGATATGGCTATAATCCAATAGTTGACTTATCTCGGTAAAATTCTTTTCCTGTGTTTGTATGAGTTCCTTGACCTTTTCGATTTTCAGTTTAATGAAGTATTTTTCAATGGTATTTCCTTGTGTGAATGAGAATACCTTACTGATTTTTGAATAGTCTTGATGTAATTTTTCTGATAGGTGCTTAGATAATTTGTCGCTTAGTTGGATGGGTAGATTTTCCATCATTTTTATAAGAATAATTTTCACCTGCTCAGTTAGTGTATCCTCAGCAGAATCGATAATTGCGAAGCCGTTATTACTCAGAATTTCCTTAAAAGCATATCGCTCATCGTCGTTCTTGATGTCAAGTTTTACACGTCCCAATTCAATTTCTTTTAGTTCAATGCCCTGCAATTCAATTTCAGATTTGAGCACCTTGATACATCTATCACAAACCATATTTTTTATGTAAAAATCCTTGACCATAATTAATTGATTAGATAGTTAATAATGGCCGATTGTACATAGTACATTTGCACCGACTCGATTTGATTCATCTGAAACTTCAACTGCAATTCCTGAATGTCCAGCACATCGTTAAAATCGATAGTGCCCGTTTCATAATTTTTTACCAGAATTTCCTCGGCATCTTGGGCTTGTTTTAAGTTGCGCTCTTGTGTATTGTAAGCGATGCGCGCTTGGTTGCGTTGTGATTGCGCTTTCGCGAAAGCGGATTCCAGCACATTCAATCGCTGTTCCCGTTGGGTTTCTATTTCTTGCTGGCGCAGTTCATTTTGCCTTGAAATGGATTTGTAACGGTTGTTAAAAATGGGAATGGATACCGAAACCATTGGCATCAATATATCTTTCCCATTATCGCTAAAATTGACATCGCTACGTTCTGTTACAGGCAAGTAGTCCACACCAAAACCAATCATAGGTAAGCTTTCACGCTGGTTGAGTAGTTCAGATTGTGCCACAGATTCATAAAGTTTATCGTATTTGAGCAGTTCAGGATTGAGCGCCAGCGCTTCATTACTATAAAACGGGTCTTCCTGTGGAATTTCCATTTCTGGAACGACGTCAACCGTCATCATTGATTCGCGGTTGAGCAAGTTGTTGAAAGCCGTTTGTTCTGCTGTAAATTCTTCTTCCAGCACTTCCTTTTGTTGCTGTAACTCATTTTGCCGTATTTGAAGTCGCAACACATCTACGGCACTCGCTTTACCCACTTCTACAGATGTGAGCGCAAGTTGCTCATAGGTTTGCAATAGCTGTATATTTTCATCAAGCACAGCTTGCTTGGCACGTATAGAATACAGGCTATAATAGGATTGTGCGACCGAAAGTGCGAGCTTGCGCTTTGCAATCGTGATGTCCACATATTCGGCATCTGCCATTGCGGTGGCATAATTTTCACGAGCTGTAATAGTACCAAACCACGGCAACATCTGTTTTACACCTATCCGTGCACGTTGTGCGCCCACTCTGGTTTCTGGCTCGCTCACAAAGTAGCCGGCACTTACTTCGGTATTGGGAATCCAGTTGGCTTCGTTTACCTTTTCTTCGGCGATGTTGTACCGCAATTCAAAGGCTTGAATTTCTGGATTGTTCGCTTCGGCTTCCTGAATATAGGATTGTAATTGTTGCGCTTTCGCGAAAGCGGAAACAAACAAAAACACGAGTATATATTTTAATTTTTTCATCTGTTTGCTCTTTTAAGTTGGTATTCCTTTTTCCAGCTGTATAAAACTGGTAATAGGAAATAAGACGTAACGTCGATTATCATTCCGCCAAAAATGGGTATCGCCATCGGTATCATTATATCGCTTCCCTTGCCTGTGGATGTGAGTACGGGAAGTAGTGCCAGCACCGTTGTTACGGTAGTCATCAAACACGGACGAATGCGTTTACCTGCGGCTTCCAAAGTGGCGAGTCTTATACTTTTTTTATTGTCTGGTTCGTTGCTTTTGAAAGATTGGTCTAAATAAGTCGCCATAACTACACCATCATCTGTAGCAATACCAAATAGGGCAATAAAACCTACCCAAACGGCGACACTTAAATTGATGGTCTTCATATTGAACAAGTCCCGAAGATTTTCGCCGAAAAAACTGAAGTTGAAAAACCAATCTTGTCCGTACAACCATATCATTATAAACCCACCCGCAAAGGCCACGGCGATTGCAGTAAACACCATAAGCGATGTAGAAACCGACCTGAACTGGAAATACAAAATCAAGAAAATGACAAGCAAGCAAAGTGGTACAACAACCGACAGCGTTTTTTCTGCTCGCAACTGGTTTTCATACGTTCCTGTAAAGCGATAGCTCACGCCCTGTGGCACGACCAGCGAACCGTTATCAATATTTTCTTGAATCAGCGCTTGGGCATTTTCGACCACATCCACTTCTGCAAAGCCATCGAGTTTATCAAACAGCACGTAGCCAATAAGAAAAGTGTCTTCACTCTTAATGACCTGTGGTCCTTGCTCGTAGCGAATATCTACCAATTCGCCAAGCGGTACAGGACTTCCTTTTTCAACAGGAACATAGATATTACGCAAGTCGTCTGGATTTGCCCGTAATTCTCTTGGATAGCGGACACGCACGGCGTAGCGTTCACGGCCTTCCACGGTTTGCGTTAGTGGCATACCGCCCACGGCCACTTGAAGGATTTCCTGCACGTCCATAATGGATATGCCATATCGAGCCAATTGGTCTCGCTTAATATCGATGAGCAAGTAGGGTTTGCCCACGATACGGTCTGCAAAGACAGCTTGTTCTTTAACGCCTTCGGCTTGTTTCAAGATGTCTTCCAGTTGCAGTCCAAAATTTTCTATGGACTTTAAATCGGGACCTTTTACCTTGATACCCATAGGTGCTCGCATTCCCGTTTGTAGCATTACCAATCGTGTTTCGATGGGTTGCAACTTGGGTGCAGATGTCACGCCTGGTAGTTTGGTTACTCGAACTATCTCGTTCCAAATATCATCTGGACTCTCGATGTCTGGTCGCCAGTTTCGGTAATACTCGCCGTTTTCATCTTCAATCAACTCTTCGCGTGTAGCGGTAGTCTTGAGCGATGCTTTGTCATAATTGACATCTTCGTCTATCTCATTATTTGGGTTAATAATAAATTTGTCGTTCTTCAGTACAAACAATCCATCGTCATTGACCTTATAGCGTTGTCGCTCGCCTGAACTATTCCGCATATATTCAGATTTATACTGAATGAC
This sequence comes from Nonlabens sp. SCSIO 43208, assembly GCF_050703575.1. Taxonomy (NCBI): domain Bacteria; kingdom Pseudomonadati; phylum Bacteroidota; class Flavobacteriia; order Flavobacteriales; family Flavobacteriaceae; genus Nonlabens; species Nonlabens sp. SCSIO 43208. Next base: position 2,773,670 of record NZ_CP065365.1, on the reverse strand, counting down.
ATTCTCATACATCGAGAGTGGTGCTGGGTCGAGTGCGCTTTCCGTTCGTCCTGCTTTTCCTACTACGGTTTCAATTTCAGGGATGCTCGCCACCGCCATATCGAGCTGTTGTAAGACTCGCTTGTTTTCTTCCACACCAGCGTGTGGTAAGGATGTAGGCATCAGCAGGAAAGAGCCTTCATTCAGCGCTGGCATAAACTCTTTGCCCGTATTTCGCATAATAATGATACCCAACGTGAGCACCGTAGCCGGAACGATTAAGAATAGATATCGGTTCTGAAGTGCCCATCGCAAAATACGCTCATAGTATATCCTGAAAATCGAGAACACACCAAGCAGTCCAAAACAGATAATGGAAACAAATAACAAGTTCATCACAATACTTCGGTCAAAGCCTAACGGTCGCCAGTAGGTAGCGAGCAAGAATACGATGGCAACCGATGAAATGATGATGTCCAGAAGGTTTTTACGCTTTACCGCTACGCTCTCTCGTTGGTCGTGAATCTCGCCAGCTCGATTTCGCGAAAGCGTACCACGCATCTTTAAAAGTGATGTTATGGCAAAGGCAATTAGAATTAGCCCCAACCAAAAGCCGTAAACGATGGCGAGAATTCCCAATAAAACAAGTAAGCCATTGATGACGTACTGTGTCCGTTCACGCAAATTCGTCTTACGGAAAAGAAATGCCGCAATGGGTGGGATGAGAAATAGCGCAATGATGAGTGATGCCGTGAGTGCCATTGTTTTGGTAAAGGCAAGCGGACGGAATAGTTTTCCTTCGGCACCAATCATTGTAAATACGGGCAGGAAACTGATTATTGTTGTTAAAACTGCTGTTAGAATAGCACCAGAGACTTCGGCAGTTGCGTTGTAGATGATTTCGTTTGTGGTGTATTCTTTACCGTTTTCATTAAGGCGCAGCTTTTCATCTTCCAAGTGCCGTATCATATTTTCGGCGAGTATCACGCCCACGTCCACCATTGTACCGATGGCAATGGCAATACCTGAAAGTGCGACGATATTTGCATCTACATTAAAGAGCTTCATCGTGATGAAAACCATCAAAACGGCTACGGGTAACAACCCTGAAATAAGGATGGATGCACGCAGATTGAAAACCATTATAATAATGACCAAAATGGTAATTAGGATTTCCAAAGTGAGTGCTTCATTGAGCGTTCCCAGCGTTTCTTGTATGAGTTCTGTCCGGTCATAAAATGGTACAATGGTAACTTGCGAAATGCGACCATCTGATAAAGTTTTTGTGGGAAGTCCAGAGCTTATTTCGGCAATTTGCGCCTTGACATTATTGATAACTTCCAACGGATTTGCACCGTAGCGAGCGACTACGACACCACCTACGACTTCGGCCCCTTCCTTATCGAGAATACCACGTCTGGTAGCAGGCCCCAAATGGACGTTAGCCACATCTTTGATGCGGATGGAAGTGAAATTTTCAGAATCTACAACTGCATTTTCAATATCTGCTATGGACTTGACGTAACCCAATCCGCGTACGAGGTATTCCGCTTGATTGATTTCGAGAGTCTGTGCCCCTATATCTTGATTGCTCTGTTTGACGGCTTTAACCACATCGCCCATACTCACGTTGTACTGGCGCATTTTTTCTGGGTCAATGTCCACTTGGTATTCCTGAACATAGCCACCAATGGAAGCTACTTCAGAAACACCACTTGCCGATGACAATCCATATTTCACATAGTAATCCTGTATGCTACGCAATTCCTGTAAATCCCATCCGCCAGTTACGTTGCCGTCTTTATCACGACCTTCCAGCGTGTACCAAAAAATCTGTCCGAGACCCGTGGCATCTGGTCCTAATGATGGATTGACACCATCAGGTAATAGGTTTGCAGGAAGTGAGTTCAGTTTTTCAAGTATGCGACTGCGTGACCAGTAGAACTCGATGTCTTCTTCAAAAATGATATAGATGCTTGAAAATCCAAACATAGACGAACTACGAATGGTTTTCACACCTGGAATACCGAGAAGCGAAGTGGTAAGAGGATATGTGATTTGGTCTTCAATGTCCTGTGGCGAGCGACCTTGCCACTTGGTAAAAACAATTTGCTGGTTCTCGCCAATATCCGGTATGGCATCAACGGCAACTGGGTCTGTAGGTAAAAAGCCCGTTTCCCAATTAAAGGGTGCGTTGACCACGCCCCAACCCACAAATAGGGCGAATAGTAGAACGGCAACAAGTTTGTTTTCTATGAGAAATTTAATGCTCTTATTCAGCATAACATTTGATGTATTAGATAATTGGAATTACGTGTTGCGGAAAATGGCAAACACGAGTTTTAGCCCACTACAGCATAGCTATTGGGCTTCATTCAAAAAATCTAACAAATCAAATTAAGAAAGTCTGGTACATCACTTGCACATCCCGTTTGACAAAGGGTCGCGGGTAATCTTCAAAAGGAACTTCTTCAGATTCGGTTCCTTCAAATAGGTTTATATAAGAATATGTAAAAGCAGCGATGAACGTTTGCTGCTCGCAAGTCAACTTGGTAAAGTTTTGCTTTAAATCATCCTGTCCTTCAATAATTAATTGCTCATCAGAGCAACAGGAATTTTTGGTAAGCATCGGATTTTCACAACCTATACTTGACTGCTCTTTTTCCATTCCACAGGTTTCTGCTGATTGGAACAATGAAAAATCTACAAGAGAATCCCCACAATAATGCATATCAACAGTAAATGACATCGTGGTAAAAAGTACCACGACTGCCATTAAGATAGCCATCGATTTGTGGAGGAATTTCTTCATTAAGTACAAAAATAATAAAATTTGATATAATTTGTTGTACTTTCTTATTTAGAATGCTTCTTGAAAGTATAAATTTGGTTATTAGTCTGCTTTTTTAATGCGTTCATTTTTATTCTTCAACAACTTGTTTTTCAAGATATCCATATCATTGCTAACCTTATGCTCGAGTACTCGAGCATAAATTTGAGTAGTAGCAATTTTACTATGTCCTAAGAGTTTTGATACCGTTTCTATAGGAACACCATTGGAAAGCGTTATGGTAGTTGCAAAGGTATGGCGTGCCATATGAAACGTTAGATTTTTAGTTATACCAACATAGTGAGCAACTTCCTTTAGATACACGTTCAATTTCTCATTAGTGATTACTGGCAAAAGTGTTCCTGTTACTTCTGTCATAGGATGCCCTTCATATTTAGAAATGATTTCTTCTGCTTTTCCAAGTAACGGGACTTTGACTGAAGATTTTGTTTTTTGACGTTTGGTATATATCCAATTTCCGCCATCCATACCAAGCACCAAATTATCTTCTGTCAAATTCATTATATCCACATAGCTGATACCGGTGTAGCAGCTAAACACAAATAAGTCACGCACTCTGTCCAGGCGTTCGATAGAAAACTGAAAGTTTTCCATATTGGAAAGCTCATTTTCAGAAAGGAACTCACGTTGCTTCTTCTCGTAAACTGGTTTCCATCTTACAAATGGGTCCCGTGGAATCCATTCCATATGATAAGCCAACGTTACTATTTTACGTAAACGTTGAATATGCTTCATTATAGTATTCTGGCTTAAGGCTTTTGGATGACCAGCTGGCCAGTAATTGGCTAAGTAATTTTCGAAGTCGCACAGGAATTTATAATCGAGCTCTTTTAAATAGATATCGGTTGTTTTCTTGACTTTGTTGAGAAATCTGTTGAGGTAGTTTTCGGTCACTCCGAAGTTTCTAATCGTTCCCTTTGCCAGAGTATTTTCAATTTTTTTACTGTGATAGGCGATGAGGTTTTGAAGTGATTTGGATTGCTCGTTCTCGCCTGTGTAGTGGGCTTTTATGAGCTTGGCCGTTATCAATTTTTCTTGAAATTTTAAGTCTTGGTATATCTGGAAGAGCTTAGTGTAAGTCTGGTCGATATACTGATTGAGTTGGCGAGCTTCTGCAGAGTTACCCTTACTTCGGTTTTTCTTAGGGTCCCAAAGTTTTACCGGCACTCGTCTTTTTAAACTGATGTTAGCTCGTTTTTGGTTTACCGTGATTCTGGCATAAACCAGAGCTTCGCCATCTGTGGCGTTCTTTTGGTCTGCCCAAAAGAGAATTGAGAATGTGTTTGTTGACCGCATAGTTGTCGTCTTTAGATTATACAAATCGTCTTGACGAATGTCAAATCAACTATAGCAAGTATTTCAAAGCTTTTCTTGAAAGTGTCAGTTCAACTGACACTTTGAAAATTAACTGACGATTAGCTACCATATAGAAGCAAATCGTTTCATTTCAAATGTTGGTCTAAAAACCAGAAAGCCACGCAAATCATAGTGATTGCGTGGCTTTGTTGTCATTTTGCAATGACTAAAGTGACCTCGACAGGATTCAAACCTTGTCTGTAATTCCTTAGTATTATTGACTTTCTTAGTTTTTCAATTTGATTACTAACCTAATAGCTACCATTTACATTGAAAGTCTTTATAGTTTTTTGTCTTTCTCAGGACATCATAAAGATACGAAAATCAAGGATTCAAACCTATATAAATCATATTAAATACTATGAAATTTGTTCAAGATATTGGTTAATGATTTCCTCTTTAATGCCACTATATTCGGCGAATTCTTCTGCAGTGATAAATTGGTGTGACTTCTTACCAAAGTGGGTTTTAATGTCATTTAAAAGCTTACGACCGTAGCGTTCACTTCTTCCAGTGATACGCTGTATGTCTTTTGGGTATATACAAGCTCTTACTATTCTCATTTTATACTCTATCCATACTTTATCTATACCTCAACTATGGATTGTTTATATGTCTTCTTATGGCATAAAACGCATTTTGTGGCACCAATGTATGGCTGTTTTTGATTTCTTTTATAAAACTAATGTCTTTTGTCTAATAATCAAAAAATTAGAGTATTATGGCTAGACAAACAGGTATTATCAAATTAAAAGGAACTATCGGAGATATTTCCTTTTACAAAAGCGCAGATGGACACCTTGCGCGCTATAAAGGAGGTGTCGATGCCAATCGTATTGCCAATGATCCTGCGTTTCAGAGAACTCGTGAAAATGGCTCTGAGTTTGGACGTGCTGGTAAAGGAGGTAAAGCGATTCGTAATGCTATTCGTGTGCTTTTGCAGAACGCAAAAGACAAGCGTGTAGTGAGTCGTTTGACTAAATCTCTTGTAGCTATTACAAAAACTGATACTGTCAATGAGCGTGGTCTTAGAACCATTGAAGATGGTGATATGGCTACATTGCAAGGCTTTGAATTCAATGCTAACGGAAAGCTAGGCGCAACATTATTTGCTCCTTATACTACATCTCTTGATCGTACAACTGGAGATGTCGATGTGAGTTTGGCTCCATTTTCACCAACAGTAAGAATTGCAGCTCCAGGAGGTACTACTCACTTTAAGGTAGTAATGGGTGCTGCAGAGCTTGATTTTGCCAATGAGACCTCAACTTTTGAGAGTGATGAAACGGCGATTCTTCCTTATGATAGTGCAAATACTGCAGCAATTGATTTGAGTGTTGCACTTCCAGCAAACTCAGCGCTTCCAATTTTGCAAGTCGTTGGTATTGAGTTTTATCAAGAAGTAAATGGACAAATGTATCCGTTGAAAAACGGTGCATTTAACGCACTTGCTGTAGCAAAAGTAGATACTGTCTAAATGAATGTGTTGTTGCAAAGGACCTATTATAAAGAGGGCACTAATAGTGCTCTCTTCTATAATGGTCAGTTTTTAGGTTTTGCTATTGAATTACCTTGGTTAAACAATGAAAGAAACGTGTCTTGTATACCTGAAGGCGAATACGAGCTGAAAGCGAGGTATTCGGCAAAATTTAAGCATCATTTACATCTTACTAATGTAGAAGGTCGAAGTCTTATACTACTGCATCCTGCTAATAACGCGAAGCGTGAGCTTCGTGGTTGTATAGCTCCTGTAACTCAGTTAACAGGTATAGGAAAAGGAACTTATTCCAAACCACTGTTTCAAAAATTAGTATCTCTTTGCTATCAAGCATTTGACAGAAACGAAAATGTATTATTAACTATTAAATCTTAAGACAATGAATATTGTAGAACGTTATAAAAAACCAACGCCAAAGTTCTTCAGAACTTTGCGTAACATCGGTATTGCGCTCGCTACCGCAGGTGGCGCAATTATCGCAGCACCCATTAGTTTGCCAGCTGTCCTGATAACCGTAGCAACTTATATGACTGTTGCCGGAACCGTTGCTACTGCTGTTAGTCAAGCAGTAACGATTGACGAAAAAACAGAGGTGCCTAAAATAGACGGAAAAGATTCCGCGTCGAATATTAAATAGAGTGACACAAAATGTGACACATATCAAATTTTCGGTACTCGGTGGGACGTTATCTTCTGCGTGGATTCATATCACATCAGATGACCTTATTAAGACAGCACTTATGGCTGCCATAGGCGCTGTAATTAGCTATGTGGTTTCATTACTCGTAAAAAGACTGCATCATACGCTACTACGATTACGGTCTGGACGAGTGCCGAGAAAGAAGAAAAAGTAATAAAGAAGAGCTTCCGAAGAGGCTCTTTTTTTATTCCGATACTTTCATTGTATCACAAAACCCTTCCGTATTATTTTAAAAGAAAAACAAAAAAAAGAAAGCTATTTCTCTAGTGGCGTGGCAATGCTGTCAAGTTTTTTGGAAAAAATCGTGCGCCTAGGAGGAAGGTTGAAAAAAAAAGAACTGCCTTTTGGCGTGCTATTTTTTTCAAAACCTTTGGCTTGAACTTTATAGCATTATTGTGGTGGCCGATGGAAGCCAACTAAATTTGTGGCCTTTTTTATTATTCTTCTTCAGACTGTTGAATAAGTGGTTGATAACTAGAGTTTACTATTGTTATTTGAATTTCTATTTTAAGTACATTTAGTATCAAATCAATACAAATATTATGTCAAAATTTGAAGTATATCAAGATGCTAGGAGTGAGTATCGTTTTAGATTAAAAGCTGGTAATGGTCAAAAAATATTAGCAAGTGAAGGGTATTCAGCTAAAGCTGGATGTATGAATGGAATAGAATCTGTTCGTAAGAATTCACAAGATAATAAACGATATGAACGTTTAAAATCGAGTAATGGTAAGCACTTTTTTAATCTTAAGGCGAGTAATGGTCAGGTTATAGGAACTAGTGAAATGTATGAATCTTCTTCTGGAATGGAAAATGGTATTGCATCGGTTACATCTAATGCACCAAAAGCAACTATTGAAGAGGTTTAAAAATTTTAAAAAGAAGTTTTAAGGCCTTCTTAAGTAGAAGGTTTTTTTATTCGCTATTGTTTGTTAAGCAGGTAATCTAAAAGGCGCGAGCCGACTGCGAGATTAGCAAGGGTACTGTGAGTGATAGTGTGAGGTACGAGCACTCTCACGGTAATGTGGTAACACTAGGTGGCGCAGTTTTTTGATTTGGCTAAAAGTGATTTCTATTTTTAATGGAATAGGTAAGTGCTGTGTGTGAGTGAGGTGACTGACGGTAGGAAGTCGCCGAAGGAATACATAGTTCTTACAAACTAGGACGGAAGCGGTACAGCTTATCCGCTAGGTAAGGTGGTATGGCTGTAGGACGTTATTTAATAACTGAAATTTATTGAATAGGTATCAAAAAATGTGACACCGTTTAAGCCCGCAGCGACACGCAGGCTCGCAAAACATTAAATAGCGGTTGTGCCTTAATAAATTATGCGTGTGCATAGCACACACAGCTTTGGATTTTAAGGCACAAGAGTAGCTATGGGTGAGGAATAGCGTAATGTGTGCAATAGTACAAGTAAATAGTGCGACCGAGGACGTTACGCCGCAGTAGTACTATTTACGGTAAGCACAAATGCGACGATAGAAGTATTTTTGATTATGTACTATGAAACGAAATGGAGCGACTGACGAACACCTTATTACCTGCCTTCCCGAATTTTGAAATTATTAGTGCAGATGAATTGAAAGATGTATTCTTTTTAATTTAGATTATACAGGTTATATTAAACCTTTTTGGCAAAGCGTTTAGTAAAAGCATTTACTCGAATATATTTTAATCCTTTTTGAATTATCGAATTGATCTAATATCCTTTTCTACCGTATTTTTTCACTACGTCTATATACTTGTTGTGCAATCTTAGATAGTTTTCTAATGAACATTCGATGCTACCATTTTTTGAATCTTCAAAGTGCACTGGTATTGGTTTATACTTTTCTATGAGTTCATCATATAAGTTATCTAATATTAAAAAGTAATCTATAACATATTCATATCCTGTAATGTCTAACTCCAATTCAACTTGTTCCTGCTCGTAAAATATTATGGAATCTGTTTTCCAGTTCTCAGAAAATTCAAAATAGATAGATCCATATAGGTTTTCTTGATTTTTAAAGAACCAGATTAGTCTTTCTCTTTCAGTACTACAATTGTGATAATCCACCAGACTCTCAATTGCTTGTTCTTTCACTTGTGTTATCTCAAATACGCGTTCTACTTTACATACCAAACTATAAGCATCGTTATATAAGTTGTAGTCGAAACATTCAAATGGACCAAAACCGTTAATGGTTTCGCTTAAGTAGTTAAAGTTATTGTAGTACCAATTCAATAATTTATCTACTTTTATGGGTTTTTCGATCTCACTTATTTGATTTAATAATTCATTATATTCTTTTTTTATAATGAGGTACTTTGAGGTAGGTTTAAAGTTGTAATATTCATCTTTTCTAAAACTGAAACCTAAATCTATGGACTTTTCAAGATCTGTAAAGTTTGTGAGTTTATTACAGACGTAAATATCATCTGCAAACTCTCCATCTTGACTTTCAATAAACAGGTCTAAATAGTATCCAGAATTTGATAGAAAGGTCATTCCTTCACAGCCCTTATTGCAAGATTCACAAATACCAAAAAATACATCGTCGAAGGAATGGCAATCGTCACGCCTAGCTTGATTAAACTTCTTTTCTAATTTTTCAAGAAAAAGTGATTTAGGAACATCTTGATATGGCTTATTATCATCCAGCAGTTCTTTTAAAGCAGCTATGTCGAAGTTTTTGATGGCTTGTGTTATTTCATTAATAGAATTAATCTTCATTCTCTTTCTTCTCGTAATTCTGTATTAGTGAAGAAATGAAAGCACCACCAGCTGCTGTAGCTAACCAACCCCAAACACCTACACCTGTACCTAAAGCTGCAATACCAATGCCTCCAGTACCAAAAATGAATAGGCCAGTGACAGCACCTAGGAAAGCGCCAATAAATAGCTTGCTATTAGTTGATTGATCACTCCACATAATTTGTTTGATTTCTTTTGCTTTTTCCTTGGTCGTAAGATTTGATGACTGAACTTTATTTACTTGCTTTAAAATCGTCATCAGTTTTTCTTTCTTAGAACTTGAAAGCTTTGAGATATAGTTAATTGCTTTTTGTAAATTACCTTTTGTTTTATTTTCATTCATCTTTATCAAAGATTTTTAGAGCATCAATTGCAGCGACTTTCAACCCACCTTTTTGTTTCTCGTATTCATTAATATTTTTAAGACATTTGATAAGTACGTCTTTTGTAATTTGACTTTCCTCAATTTTTGTTGATTTAAGTTCTTCTAGTATTTTAGACAAAAAAGACTTTCTTTTTTTTAAGTTTTTTTGGAATTCTTGGAAAGTGAATATAGAATCAGAAGAGTCATTTACTGAAGAAGTATTTGAAAATAAGCCTTCATTGACTTGATTGTTTTTTGCTTTAGTTTCAATTAAGTCTTTTTCAGAGTCAGCATTGATTTTTGATTCAATATTTGTTACTGAATTTATTGGTTTACTATTAACTGAGAGCTCAACTTCTATTGATTGTTCAGTTTCTTCGTTGTAATTACTTTGATTAGGTATTATATTGTTTGTCTTTTCACTGTCAGCCTCTTCTTTGCTAGGCTCTCTATTTACAAATTCTTCATCACTAAGTTCTTCTACAATCTCAGGTTTCCAATTTAAATCCAAAGATCTTGTAGACTTCAACAAGGGAGAACTTGAATATGATTGTAATGATTTTGAGATTGTTTGCATAGAAAACGTGTAACCAAGCATAAAAAGAACTTTTGAAGTAGATATAATATCGTGATACTTCAACTCTAAAACGGTATCTTTTATGCTAGAAATATCATATTCATTCTTTTCCATTTTCTTTTTCAAAAAATAGAAATAACTATAAATTGTAAAAGCATTTTCTAGTTTTCCGTTTTCTGATAGCACATTTTTGAGTTTTTTGAAAGGTTCCCTAGTAAGCGATTCAAGTTGGATCTTTTCTTCTATAAATTTTAGTGCTTTATAAAATGAAACTTCATTTATCCTTTCTTTGTTTTCAATCACGAATTTATAAAACATACTACTCTTAGTTTTTTCAATATCTATCCCTGTTTTTTTCATACCGACACAAGCCGTTTTTAAGACCGCTTCAATGTTGCCTTCAGGTATAAAACTTGGTGTGATATTAAAATCTACTAAGTGAGCAAGAGTTGAATCTTTTTTTTCTGGATTTTGATTATTTAATTGAAATAATGTTGCAGCTTTAAAATCACTTATAAAATCATCTTTTGGAACTTCAAGTTCATATATTGAGCAAAGCTCAGTACCTGCTGTATTTCTTAAAATATGACTTCGATGATTAGTAAATGATGAGTAAACTGATGGGTTGAGAGGTCTCGATATTTTAAGATCGTTATTAAGTTTAGATATAAGCAGCCTTGAACCAATTTCAGATAAAGGTATAATAGACTTTATTCCCTCAAATTTTAATAACGGAGCATTGTCATACTCTAAATTTCTGCTATATTCAATGAGTAATACCTCGTGCTCTTGCTCATAAATTGGTATTGAATTTTGTAATAAATCTACTTGATTTTCTTCCGACAGTATATCAAAATCGTAATACGTTAGTGGAATAATTCTATCTGATGATGTTCTTAATCTATCATATTTAATTAAATAATTTAATTCTGAACGAAATAGAACGATGATTATATTTTTCATTTATTTTTTTTATTTAAAAAACGACCTCGTCGTTATCAGATTCTAAATTCTTTATTTCTCTTACTTTAGTGTTTAATAAGAACCTCTTAAATCCTGAATACATAGCGCCAGTAAAGGTTATCAATAAATCTCTTTTAGCTCTTGAAAGAGCAACTAAGATTACCGCATTTTCATTATCTGCTTCTCCTAAATCAGTTTGAATACAAGGCAAAGCAACAGCATCAAAATCGAGCCCTTTAGAAGAATGGTAAGTAATTAAAACAATCTTGTTTTCAGTATTAGCTTTCTCTAATGAACCAGTACCGTTCCCTACATACATTAATGGAACACCTTGGTTATTTAAGTAAGTATTCATAGCTTCAAAATTTCTACTTGACAAGGCATAATCTGGATAAGTACCTTCAGACCATTTTTGTTTCCCTTCCAATTCTAAAATGGTATCGACATACTTTATCATATCATTTTTCTTAAAAAACAATACCGCGTTAACTTCTCCAGGTCTATCAATATTAATTTGCTTTGTTTCATTCCAGGAAAAAGTTATTTCTTCTTCATAGCTATTTGCTTTAAATAGTCTTATCTCAGAATCCTCTCTACCTATATGTACCATATCTGCAAAAAGATTGTTGTACACGTTTTGTAATACTCCTATAACAGTTCTTGTTAAACGATAAATAGTAGTTGTAGTTCTTTCTATTGGACTTAATTGTGCTATAATTTCTTCTTTCGTAGCGGGTTTTTCTTGAAATTGAGGAACTCTTGAATAAATAGATTGCGCTGCATCACCAGCTATGATTAATTGATTGCACCCATTTTTCATTCTTTCTAATAGAATTGTTGGTATATCTTGTATTTCGTCACAGAAAACTGCGTCAAATTTTTCTCCTTTAAAAAGACGCTTATTGACATCATAGATTGTTATTACTGGAATACTTTTACCTCTCAAGGCAGGAATTTGTCTCAATCCTGAAGCCAGTAAATCAATTAAGGCGTGGGTGAAAACGACAACGACAACATTAGCACTTGGGTTTCTTATTACATAATCCGTTAAGGCGTGAAGTAAAACAATAGATTTGCCAGATCCCGCGTGACCCTGTATCCAAATAGGTTTTCCTTTTAAATTGGGTATTTCATCTATTATTTCTCGTTGCTCAGGACCTAGCCTAGCTTCTTCTATCATCCATTGCATATTACTATAGTTTGGTTATTTTTGGTTTTAATCTAATAATTGATTTGTTTGTAACTAATTCACAAATCAATCTAGATTCTTGATTAACTTTCAATATAAGTTTGGTAGGGATATCATTTGTATATTCATCCCAATCAAACCGAATTTTTTCGCCTGTAACACTTGATATTAAGGTTATTGAATTTTTATTGTTGGCAGTTTTACTTTCATATTCTAAAGAAGGAAGAATTTCTCCTTTTTTAAATAAAATAGTTTTCTTAATATTTTCATCGAGATAAATATCTCCATTTAGCACAGTCTCTATAATTTGTTTGCCAAAAGCATTTGACACAAAAGATTGTATCGCATTTCCGAATCCTACTTGTTCTTGGCTATTATTTGGCATAACTATTTTATCTGCCTGAAAATAATCAGCACATAGTGATCTTAAATAAGGGTTTTTTGCTCCTCCTCCAGATATAATGACATAATCAAAATCATCTCTTGATAAATTAGCTTCGTTTATCGTTTTATCAATACTACTTTTAAATCCCTTATAATTTTCATTCCCATTAAAATAATTTGTCATTATATCATTAAACTCTGAATAACTAATGTCAATTGAATTGTATTTTCCGTGATCGCGGGTGTTACACTGTTTATTTATTTCTGACTTAGATAATTCATTTAAAGTATAATGTACTTGAGCGTCTGTCTTAACCGATTTACAAAACTCTAGTTTTAAATCTTCACAATTTTTTAAAATAAAATCTTCATCAATAACTAAACTATTATCTTTTTCAAAAAGCCTTTTAGAAATTAATCTATTAATAAAATTACCACCGATGTTACTATTTCTGTAGATAGCTAAATTTTCTGCAATGACGTTGTCAGTATCTTTAACTAATCTAATAGCGCAACAATCTACTGTCCCTGCTCCAACATCAATTACCAAAATATTTAGGTCTTCCTCTAAATCTAACGCAAGATTTTCTTGATGGATAGTACCTAAAAGAGAAGAAACAGGCTCCTCTATAAAAGCAAATGTTCCTTCTTCATAGCCTGCTTGTAAAATGTAGCTTTCAAGAAGTTCTTTTTCTTTTAATCCATAATTAGCAGGAGTACTAAAAGAATAACGCTTATCAAATGGTAATTGTTTATCTGCAATAATTTTATCAATTTCAACTTTCAGTCTCTTGAAAAAAACGATAAGAGCATCTGCACCATTATTTATTTGGAGTGACGGGTGATTAAGTAGTTTTGAATCTGGAAATGATTGATTTTCTAGGTTTAAAATGTTTTCTTTAAACCCATACCAACCATTTTTACCAAATGAGAACTGATGCCTTTTCTCTTTAGCATACTTACCAAGTAAAAACTGATTTCCTACGATTCCCATAATTGAAGGAACTATTGTACTACTAGAAGCGATCCCCAAATGATCTTTTTGTTCAATTTCGAGTAGTTCAACTTTTAAATTATCATCTTGAACATAAGCTACAGAGCAAACAGAGCTAGATGTACCAAAATCAATACCAATAAACGAGCGATTTGTTAAATCTTGTATTGAGTCATTTATATCATTTAGAGGCCTGTATATAGCATTAATACCTACTTTATTGGACTCTTGCTTTACTTGAGTTTTAACTTTATTTAAAAGCGAATAATCATACTTTAGATTTTTTCTAGGAATTAAGCCGTCAGTATAATTCAATAAGTTTTCTCTTATAATTTGAGATGGTCTATAGTTTATAGAAGTTAGAGCAGAAGCACTCCTGTTTCCAGAGGTAGTGTTTTTATTAATGTTTGGAAATTTGGATTCAATCGCCTTTTCTAATTTTGCTATTTGTGATCTAACGCTAGTTGTTAAATCAATCATAAGTAGAGTTGAGGTATTCGGGATAAAATTAAAAATATCGAGAATATTATTTTCTAAGATTTTATACTTGTTTTGAGCTATTTCGTTGATACAGTTTTGAATTACAACCAAATCCGCATTCTTAAAAATTGATTTATTAGAATTTACAACATTTGGATCAACGAGATCAAATTGATGTCTATTCCAATTCAATGAGATATCATTAAATCTATTTAAATCTGGTAGCATAAAACCAGTAAGAGCAGAATGGCTATAACCCCAAGTTGCAGCATTTATATCTAAGATGTCAACATTAATATATATAATATTAGCACAATATTCCAGAATGTATTTTATTGTACCATAAGCTTCTGATCCTGGACCACCTCCAATAAAAACAGCAGAAAATTCTGTTTTACTTTTCATTGTCGATAGATCTTGCTCTAACAGTATTTTATAAATCAACTGATAGTAATGCGGTAGATACGTTATTAAATAAGCGCTTTGTATGTTTTGTTTTGCATAATCTACATAAACTGGTGGTGGCTTTCGATATGAAGCTCTTAATTGCCTTACATCAGGTTGAAGTGATTGTAAGTAATCCTTTATTTCTAATGATTCATCATTCAATTCAGCAATAGCTTCTACAATTTGATTGTAAATACTCATTAGCTTACAATGGTTCTGAATGTTAGATTAATCCTTGGGTCATTGATTTTTTTCTGTATTGGAATTTGATGAAGCCAGTTATGCTGCAAAGCGCCTTTCATAATTACTAAAGAGCCAGGTACTAGTTCTAATTGAAGTTTTTCATTAGGCTCTGTTTTATGTTTTAAATCAAAACGTCTTGTAGCTCCCAAGCTAACAGAAGCAATAAGAGGATTTATACCCAGTCCTTTTTCATCATCTGCGTGCCAGCTTACTTTATCGTTTCCATTTCTATATAAATTTAATAAGACACTATTGAAATCTGATTCTGGCAAGAAACTTTCTATGACTCTTTTTATACCCAACAATTCTTTAGTCCAAGGTTTGGGATTACATAAAATACCAGAATATTTATAATTAAAACCTTCATAGCCATACCAAGCAGTCTTTCTGGGTATAGGATAAGTTTTTCCGTACATTTTAATTTCTTCCTGCCTCCATTCAATAGAATTTTTTAAGATTTTAAAATAAGATTTTGCTTTGTCTAATGGCATAAAATTGTCCATATACCAAACTTCACCATCAAGCAATTGCATCTTTTTAAATACTCTTTCTTTTGGTTCTTGATTAAATAAATCCATAAGCAAAATATATTATACTATCCTAGATAATTTTAGTTCAACAAAATACTAATATTTTCGTACATAATCCTTAAATTGTCCAATATTTGTCAAGTCTTTTAATGAAAACTTTACTAAGATGATAGGTGAACGCATACGAACGCTGAGAGAAGCTAATGATATCCTACTTCGACAGCTTGCAGCTAAGCTGGATATGGATCAAGCATTATTAAGTAAGATGGAACGAGGTGAGCGCTCTTTTAGAAAAGAAGATATTGATGCACTTGCAAAAATCTTTAAACAATCTAAAAAAGAACTGTATATACTCTGGTTGGCTGATAAGGTTTTAAAGACAGTAGGAGGTGAAAGATATTCTAAGGAAGCTTTAGAGCTTGCTATTAAAAATGTGTGATCAAAATACAATCCTTTTTTTATTTAAAAATTGTATGTAGCTAAATACTGGGTATCTGAGTATTAATACTATGTGTTCTGATTTTTTTTGAATTTGCAATTTGCGCGTTGGCAAAAAATACTGGTTATGGTAATGGAGCGTCTATCCGATAGGTAGGAGCGTAGTGGACATAACTAGTATTGCGCACGAACGGAAAGCTTTTGCGAGTGAATGAATGTAGCTTGCGAAAGGAATGAATGAGTAAGTGCTGGAAGTGTGGCGTTATGATAACTTATTCTCTAACTTATCCTTCCACTTTTTCCAATTAGGCATTATAGAAGTCAAGACATTGTAAAACTCTTTATTGTGTTTTGGTATTACAAGATGGCACATTTCGTGGATCAAAACATACTCAATACATTTAGAAGAAGCTTTTATAATTTCAGGATTGATGGTGACTTTATCAATTGTATTACAGCTTCCCCAGCGTTTGGCCATTCTTCTAATTTCAACTGTGGGCATTTTGATATCGTACTCTTTAAATTTCGCGAAAGCGTCAATAGCTATTTTGTTGAATTTCTTTTCGGCGTGCTCATAATACCATTTTGCCAATAGTTTTTTTACCAATTCTTGATTAGTTGTTTCTTTACAGGTTACTTGTAATCTTCCAGCTTTAAGTTTTACTTGATTCGTGTTACCGGCAATCACTTTTAAAAGGTAGGATTTACCAAGATAAAAATGCGTTTCGCCAGAGATATATTGACGCTCTGGAGTGCGTGGTAGAAATTGTTCAAAGTACTGTTGTTGTTTTATAATCCAGGATGCTCTTTTTTCGACTTTTAAATCAATATCTTTTACAGAACTTTCTACTGGAGCAATGATATGAACAGAACTATCTGGATGTACCTCGATAGCTAATGTTTTACGCTTAGACCGCTGCAGCTCGTAAAAGATTTCTTTTGTGCCGTATTGTATACTTCTCATTAGAAATTGTTTTTAGCTACACGCAAGCACTTGATTAATATGGCATCGATTTCATCAAAACTGATTTCAATTCCTAATTGGCTTCTTTTACTGATCAAATAATCTTCTATTTGATTTTCCATTTTGTTTTGAATGTCGACATTCTTTTTCCAATCTGTGATGATAAGACTGTTTACAATCTGTTCAATTTCAACACCTGCCTCTGCAACTTTTTGTTTGCTTATTTCTTTATCCAGTTTTTTGTTGAGTACTTCATTTAAAGCTCCATAAAAAGCTCTCGCTCTTGGATTGTTTTGTACTGCATTTGGAATACCTTCTTGATAGCCGTTCTCTAGGTCGTCTCTTGTTTTTTGCATTGCCTCGAGGTATTCTTTTTCTGTAAGTCTGCCATCGTAAAAATCTTTAATGGTTTGCTCTATCAACTCTGAGAATTTTTTGTAAAAAGCCTCATCTTTCTCCATATTTTCTGTGATGACTTTTTTCATTTGGTGAGCTATAAAGTCTGCTTTAGAAGCTGGTGTTTTACCGTAACTTTCTAATGCCTCTTGTACCATATTTTTGTCAAAAATATTTACATCACGAGATAGTACTTGTACATTGTCGGCATCTATATAAGTGTCTAATAGCTTACGTACACGTGGTTCATATTCTTTATAAGATACTTTTTCGGCATAGCGAAATTGCACCGATAGACGTAAACTTTGGAATTTCTTTAATTCACTTTTATAAAAGCCAATTTGCTCTGTAGTAAATTCATTATAAAAGTCGTCTGAAGCTAATGCGGTTTGGAGAATTCTAGCAAATGCAGAAACACGGTCGTAAAACTGATCACGAATGTCTTTATCTGCTATATGTCTTTCTAGCGCTTCAATATCTTTTTTGTCATAAACGCCTTTAAAAATATCCCAAACCTCTGCGTGACGTATAGGAACTTTACGTATTTCATCTTTTACATCAACTACGGTGTTTTTTAAGTCCTCTTCATCAAAATCCTCTAAAGCACTGTACTCGGTTAATGCCTCATCAAGTTTTCCTAAAATACCTACATAGTCTATGATATGTCCATATTCTTTACCTTCAAATAGACGATTTACTCTTGCAATCGCTTGCAGTAAGTTATGTGCTACTAGTGGTTTTGCTAAATATAGTACCGTGTTTCTCGGTGCATCAAAACCTGTTAGTAATTTGCTGACTACGATAATAAGTTCAACCTCCTTGCTATCTTCTTTAAAACGCTGAATTACATCTGTTTCATAGGCTTCTTGGTCGTTATGGCGTTCTAAGATTTGTTTCCAATATTTTTGCGATTCGCTAGAGCTTTCTGACCACACATCATCGTTATCTTGTCTGCTATCTGGTGGTGTAAAAACTACACGTGTATTAATTCTAAGAGAAGGATCTGTTTGTGCTTCAAAATACTTTTGGTATTTGATGGCTACATCTATTCTAGGAACCGCTAACTGCGCTTTGAAACCTGTGTTCTTCCAATTGTCTCGAAAATGTTCTGAAATGTCATAGGCAATTTCTTCAATCACGTTATCAGATTCATAGATTTTAGCTATAGTGGCAAACTTCTTTTTTAAATCTTTTCGCGCTTCTTCATTTAGCGGTGCTGCTAGACGTTCAAAACCCTTATCTATTTGTTTTTTGTTGATACTCAATTTTGCAGAGCGTCCTTCGTATAGTAATGGTAATACTGCACCATCTTTTACTGCTTGGTCTATGGTGTATTTATGAATAAAACCACCAAATTTTTTAGAGGTGCTTTTTTGAGACTTCATTAAAGGTGTACCGGTAAAACCAATGTATGAGGCATTAGGTACAATACGTTTCATATTTGCGTGTGCGCTACCGTACTGACTGCGGTGACTTTCATCTACGAGTACAAATATGTTTTGAGACTCCTCTTTAAAAGATGCACGTTTTGTAGCTACTTCAAATTTATCAATGATGGTGGTGATAATTTCATTGCCTTTGTCTTGCAATAGCTCTACTAAGTCATTACCACTTTTTGCCTTTTTTACATTTTTTCCACAGTTTACAAACGTTTTAAATATTTGTTTGTCTAGGCTTATTCTATCGGTTACAATGATTACTCTAGGTGATTCTATTGTTTTATCTAGCGCAAGTGCTTTAGAAAGCATTACCATTGTTAATGACTTACCACTACCTGTAGTATGCCATATTACACCGCCTTGACGGTTCCCTTCTTTGTTTTTAGTTTTTACACGCTGTATGGTTTCTTGTACAGCAAAGTATTGCTGGTAACGACATATTTTTTTGTCTGGACCATCAAAAACTATGTATTTATAGGTTAAATCGAGTAATCTTGTAGGCTTACACAGCGCATAAATGCCCTTATCTTGCTCTGTAACCAATCTTTCTTCGGCTAGCGTGTTATTAGTCTTCTTTTTAAGTAGCTTGGTAATTTCACGTTCTGCATCCTCTTTCCAGACACTCCAGAATTTGGCTTTGGTACCAGTAGCACCATACTTTACTTCATTAGGGTGTACTGCTAGTAACAACTGTGCAAAGTAAAACAGTCTAGGAATGCCTTCGTCCTCTCTTTGGTTACGAATGTTTTGGGAAATAGCTTCGTCTAGCGCTTCATTTTTATCACGACGTTTGTTCTCTATAACAACAAAAGGAATCCCATTAACAAATAGTACGATATCTGGACGACGTTTTCCTTTGCGACCTTCTACCTCAAACTCTTCTGTTACGTGGAAGACATTGTTTTCTGGATGCTCCCAGTCTATGTAGTTTACGGTGTAGGCTTTACGGTCTCCTTGAACCGTCTCGTTAAAACTCTTACCTAGTGTAATTAAATCATACACACGCTCATTAGTTTGTACTAAACCTTCATTAGGTACATTTTTTAATGCATTAATGGCACCTTGAATGCTACCGGTAGAGAATTGGTATGATTCTCCTTTGTACTCAAAAGCATTAATTTTAGCTAACTGAGCTGCTAGTATATCATCTAGAATTACGTTAGTGAATAGCTCGCCACGTGCTTTAAATACGTCATCTGGAGATATGTATTGCCAGCCCATTTTTTGTAATAGAGAAAGTGCTGGTTTTTGAGAGTCGTTATATTCTGAGTAGTTTGTCATCTTATTTTGATAATGTTTTATTTAGTCCTTTCATAATGAGGAAAATTATTTCTGAAGTATGAACTGTACTAAATAGTCTTTTGTTTTCCTCGACTGACAAACCATTGTTTTTACTTAATCTATCTAAAGTGTAATTGTTTAAAAACTCTAAATTTGACTTATAATCTATTTTATCTTCACTCTTTTTAGAATTGTAGTGACTTACAAACTCTTTATAAATTTTGTTTTGTGACGATTGCCATTCAATTGTCAATTCTTGTGGTTTATTGCCTTTAAGAGCTTCAATGATTCTTGATGTTAGCCCACCAAAGATGCCCATAAAATATACAGGTGTATCATTTTTTAATGCAAGAATGGATTCTTCTAAAAGACCAGGATATTTGCCTTTAAAATTGGACATACCACCACCAGTGAAAATTCTAGCATCTGTATTACTTTGCATCTCTTCCCTCATCTTCGTTAAACTTTCTGACCATATAAAGAGATTATCATTTCCTTCAGGAGGATAGAATTTTGACTCATCAATATCTAAATTTGCTGGTGGCTGAACTTTAATAGGTAAAACACCATTCTTTCTAAATTCTAAAACATCGGTAGTTTTAAGATTAAGGTATATAGGGAAACTGAAGTAATTTTGAAAAAAAATCTTACCTGCTTCTTTACTAGGTCTATACTGATATACTAAATTTGAGAATAATCTAGTGTATCCATTTTGACGTAAATCCCCACCATATATCAAATTACTACCGTGTATTATTAAAAACCTGGTTATCTCAGTTATTAGATTTTTTTGATGTGCTAATGAGAAACCTAAATTTTCTATTTCAGAACTATTGCTAATTGAAATAGCAACATTTTTACCGTCAAAAAGATGAACTTCTCTTTCTTTTGACGATTCTTTTAGTTCGTCAGCAACATATTTATCTAAATCCTTGTTAGTTACTTTATTTTCTTTTTTCATATCTATAAAATATATGTTGGTAATAAAAGAGGTGTTATAAATTTAATTTTCTTGTCTACATCATTTAGCAGACTAAGTTCCTCGATACCAATTGGTGGATCTGGATATAAAACAATAAGAGATTTAACTTTTTTGTTGTCTGATTTGAGATTCTCTATATCAATATAGTTAAATAGTTCTGGTGCTTTGGGAAGCACTAAACAACTATGTTCTTTTTCTAATTCATACATCTCAACGATTGATTTCAAATAAAGTTCGTTGTATTTATCGCTGATAATTTGCGATAAAATTAGATTTATAATTTCTTCAAAATTATTGTTCCAAGTGATAGTAGGAAAATTTCCACTATAAGGGAAACTTCTTCTTTCTCCCTTCTTAATATCCATTACACCTATAATTGGACATCTATATCTTTTAGCAATAATGATCTCTTTTCTACACCATTCTCTATCGGAATATATATCTGTATTGAATATTACAAATGCAGAGTGGTCTATATGTTTTTTTATTTCCTGTTCAAATTGATGTCCATCTGCTATATCATTAGCGTCAAAAAATGCTTTCAGTTTAGTATTACTGTAAATATGATTTCTAAATTGTATCGCTAAATCTTTACCGTCATCCTTGGCGTGCGAAATAAATAATTTAATTGGCGGATCACTGTGTATTTCAGTATCATATTTTTCCTTAACGTTAAATAAAAATTTTGCAATGCTTTCAAGTAGTCTGTATTTAATAACTCTATTATTAGCATCAAAAGAATTCATATCTGGATAAAAATGGCTTTCATCTGTCTTAATAAATTGAAAATTATTTAAGTGCTCTGGGTTGAAATCAAATGCGTATTTACTAAATGGTACAGGTAGTATTCTTGTGTTTTTAGGTTTTGATTTTATTAAATCATCTATAGCAGTTGTCCAATTCGTGTCATTAAACATATAATCATCCACCAGAATGATAAGAACATTTTTTTTAGACTCCGAAAATGGTATTTCAGCAAAGGTTTCCTTGTTATGAGGCAATGACCTATAATTAACAGGTATGTCATATTTGGCGTGTGTTACGTTTCCGTTTTCACCACTATAAGTATTGTATATACTTTCTGCATAATCTATACCTACTTTGAAATCTGGGTGCCATAAAACATAAATTGATAAAAGGCTTTTAAACTTTTTCATACGCATAAATTTTTGGTTAATCTTGGTATTGCAGTATTCACAATTTTATCCGATTCATTATTCTTCTTATAAAATGCCAGCTCCATTGCATTTTGAAATTCTAGCCTATTTTCAGTCCAATCCATAACAACTGCGTAACCTGATTCTATATTTGCATAAAACCTCTCTGAATAATTAGCTTCGTTATATGTTTCACCTAAACCGTAATCTGGATGAGAAGGAAGTCTAATTCCTAATAAGCCTGCATATCTATCTCCAACCTTTTTATTGAGTGCACCACCTATTTCCCAATCAACGTGCTTTCTACATTTGGTCTTGGGACCTAACAAAACTGCAAGTACTGTTGTGTCTTTCATATAGCCTTGATTAATCAATCTATGTATATACTCGTCACTATTTTCGCCATTAATCTCGTCTAGCATAACAGATTGATTAATTATTAAATCACTAAAAAGATTATCAAATTCTTGCCTTTTTAATTGATCATCATTGTGATAATAGCTTACAAATACATTACGCTTGGATATGTTTTTTGGTAGAGAGTGTGACCAACTGAAATAACTGCCATCATAGGTAAAACTTCCATACCTAGACCATTTATTGTTTAATGTGCGTTTAAGACCTCCAATATTATTCCCTTGATTGTGGCAATTAACCAACCAATTTCTATCCTTTGTTTCAAAAGGACTTAATGTGTTGTTATTTACTAATCCTATACTTACTGTGTCAATTAGTTGTTGATCTTCTCTGAAGGATAGCTTTGATATTAAATATTCTTTACTCATAATTTCTCTTTTATAATTCCCAGTCTAAAACACTATCCAACGAATGCATAGTATTGGAATGTGCTTTTATATAACCATAAGACTCTAGGACCGGTTGAGGTCTACCTAAAATTCTTGCTAAATAAGTGTTTAATGATTTTGTTCCTCTTACGACAGGTACGGTTTTTATATACTCAGGTAGAGATGCGTTAGAAATACCTTTAAGAGTTAGTGCACCAATAGTTGTTTTATCATAACCATATCCTATTTCCCAAGGAACCCATTTTGAGTATATAGTACTTGGTGAAATAATACATAACATATGAGAACTGTTATTAATCCCTTTTTTAATACAACGTACTACACCAGCTGGATTATTAGTTTGAACTTGATGTTTTAAATCATAATCATATTCATCTAAATAGACGTCTATACCAGCTTTCATAATATAAGTTGCTATTTTTTTGCAATATTCAAGGTCACTTTTGTGATGACTTATGAAAATACATTTCTTACCTATAGATAGGTTTATTTTAGCTTTACTCTCATTGAGGCTGTGCGCTCTGTTAATACCTAACATAATTATATTTTAAATCCTAAAAAGTTGAACGCATTTCTATCTAATCTTTCTAGATTATTGACTATCTCGTGATTAGCATTGTCTCGTTTCCAAATTGCATAGTTGATTTTACTTTCTAAATCACGTTGAACATTTTTCCATCTCATTGAGACTGCGTAACCTGAATCAATATTAGCTTGTAAACGGTCTGGAACAGAATGATTCGCTACTGGTAAGTACACTGCTAGCAATCCTTTGGGTCTGAATGAACGTTTAGGGTTTTTACTGTTTTTATAGCCTCTAAGAGATGCCCATAATTCCCAGTCTATCCATTTTCTATGACCTGTTCTTTCTCCTATAAGGACAATTGTAACTGAACAAGAGCGCATTTTATCTCTTATAACCTTATAAATTTGTTCTTCAGAATAGTGAGAGATATCATTTTTTAATGAATAATCTGCTACTTTCATCCCACGTTTTATTTGACGCAGTTCTTCAACATATTGCTGATCATAATCGTGATGATAACTCACAAAGAAATTTCTTGTTTGTTTAGCCATAGTCCTAAATTTTAACCCTTTTCTCACCAGTTAACAACTGCTGCATTAAACCTTGTTTTTGTTTTTTTAAATGCTCAACTTTTTCCTTTAAGATGTCAATTTCTTTGTCTTTGGAAGAAAGTACATCTGCTATTTTCTTTTGTTCATCTACGGTTGGGAGCATAACTCTAAATCTTCTAATAGCCTTTGTGTCTAAGAAAGGTTGTGCATTTCCTGTAAACAACCCTAGCTGTTGTCTTAAAATCATATCTGATTTTAAATAATAGATTAGAAACTCTTTCATTATTTTTTTATTAACTCTAATTCTAGGCGCATTATAGGAAAAAACAAGTCCAGAGAACTCCTTTGGGACCTCAAAACTAATACCAGCTGTTGCTCCTGTTCCGGCTATTAATAAATCACCTTCTTTCAAAACAAATCTTTCTGTTGCTTCAGTTTTTAAAATATACTTAGAGTCACTACTCAAGAAGTCGGTAATTCTTATTAATCTAATAGCATTTTTATGTTCCTGATTGACGTAGGTAATATATTGTGAGCCTGCGCCTCTTTTGACTTCAGCTAGTTCACCAAGTTTCACCTCTTCCCACTCCTCAGTAAACCCATCAAAACGCTTCTTACCAGTAAGTAGCTCCTGCATAAGTCCTTTTTTAAGCTCTTGTTTTTGGGCAATGAGTTGTTCTTGTGCAGCGATAGCTTTGTCCCAAGTGTTGAGGATGTTGGCTATTTTTTGTTGTTCTGGTAGTGGTGGGATACGTAAAGGGCAATCAAGAACTTGTTGTTTTCTTAGATTAGTCTGTTTAACCCCATCATCAAATTTTAAATAATATCTATTTCTATTCAAACTATAAAATAAATACTTACTATCTATTCCCTTCGTTGTTAACCCACCAATACGTTGGTTTAGAGTGTATTTATTACTTTCATTAACATAAAAACACTTAGCTATCGCTCTACCATTTGGAATATCACTCATAACTATAGCAATATTGTCTTTTTCTAATGGAACTAATTGGGAATTAGTTTTTTTAAATACAAGTCCTTCTGTAGAGACAAACTTTGAATTTACTAGATAAAAATCACCATCCTCATCAATAAGTTTTTCGTGTCCTTTACCGTTTTTAAATCTAGCAACATCTTCAAGCTTTAAGATTTTCCACTCCTCAGGAATCCATCCTAATTTGGTTTTTTTGTAGCCTGGTTTTGTTTGTTCTTTCGCGAAAGCGGTATTGTTTATAGCTGTATTGTTCATTAAAATGTGTGCTTAAAAAGTTGGTATAGAGGATATAGTTTTTCAAAGTCATTCATTATCGTGGTAACAATATTGTTGTCTGAAATTGCTCTGTCATCAGGTCTATATATACGTCCAATCCTGAAATAATAAATTTTAGGGTTGTCTTGCAACGTGAATTCTTTAAGATCTGTCGCATCTGTAAAATCGGTTACAGGTACTTCTTCATCTGCAATGGTTATTGTAAATGATTTATCAAGCTCTTTAATTAGTTGATAATATTGTTTTGTGAAATCAGGATTGCTTTTAAGTTGTTTTTTAATGTAGTCTCTATCTGGATAACTACCATCGTTTTTTCCCACACGCAGTTCTACCCATAAATAGTCTTTAAGAATTAAAATCTCTAAACGCATATGGTATAGTGATGTCATATTATCTCCATACTGGTTTTTATATTCTTCAAGTTCTTCCTCACTGCGACCGTAATGCAGCCAAATAGCATTAAGGCTGCTAGATGCACGCTCGTTATGTCTAAAAGAAGATGTAAGGTGTTGTGACTGGTGGTGCGCATATATTTCCCAACCCTTTTTATTTATTAATGGGTAGATGCGATTGTGTAATTCTTCTAATTTATTACGTACTTCTAGTCGTTCTTTAATAGGGCCAGGCTCGTCTAAGATTGGTTTGGGTGCTGTAAAAGCGTCATAATGCTTAAACGTAAAAAACTGGCCTGTAAAATCGTAATCTTTTAATGCTACCGCTCCTTTAGTTACACCAGTAGCCTTTTTAAATTGCTTTGTAAGTGATTGTAATTGCTTTTCTTTATCTCTACGTTCTGTATAAAACAGTTTATAGTCATTGAGCCATTCTTGAGTGAGTATGGTGCCTAAGTTGTAATAAGTTTCGTACCAATTTAATAAATCATCTACTGTATCTTCATCTTCAATTTTTAAACTCATTTCTATATTAGCATTTAAACCGCCTTTAGTACAGTTGCCAGAACCTACAAACGCCGTCCACTCTTCATCAATTCTAAATAAGTACACTTTAGGATGAAAGAAATGATTTTTTACATCATAAATTTTAGTTGCAACTTTATTATCTATTAGTTTTTGCAATGCACTAGGTTGTGTAGGTAAATCGTACCCTACCAGTATTTCCAAAGCACAGTCTTCATCTCTATCATCAAATAAGGATAGGCCATAGTCTGTTATCATCGCTACAGCGATGCAAATTTCATCTGCTTTACGGATGAATTTTTTAAACTCTGTTTCTAGTTTTAGTACTTTGGTCATTCTGTTTTAAGTTTAAATGTTTTTAAAGCATCTATTTAGTTAGATAGGTATTGCTCATAATACTCTTGTGTATCATTTGAAAGTTTATGATAATAAGCTGCAGCATCTGGTGGAGATAACTCTTGCATTCTAACAGTGTCTATTTTATAAATAGCGTCGTCTACAGTTACAAGATGAACATCTGTAGTTTTGCGTTTTGGATCAAAGTGTAAAACGATACGTGGTTGCATTGCGATTTCCTCTAGTTGTATATGAGAAGCATCAATGAAGATTGCTACAACGGATTTAGGATTGATGTTCGCTATATCTGTTAACAATCTCTCTTTGTAATCTTCAGCAATGTTTATTGCGTAATTAGGTATAAAGACTCTTACATTATTATACTTAGGGTTGTTTGCGTATAGTTGTGCAATCAATCCTGCCATTTCTAATGTATAATTCCAAACTTCATTCATATTCTTTATAATTTAAGCTTTCGTGAAAGCGGTGTTATCTGTAACTGCTTTCATATTATTTTTTCTTTTTAATTTTCTCAGCTAGAGCTTTTAATTCCTCAAGTTCCTTACGGTCTGCTTCTTCAGCAGCTTCTTTTTTGCGCAGCTTATCATAAGTTACATAGTGCATACGTACTTTTTTCTCCATTGCTTTGTGTGATATTTTTCCTGGTGATTTAAGCACAGGAAATTCATTGAAAGCAATGAGCTTGTCCAGATTGTTTTGCCAGTAAGACATTGTAAGGTCTTGCTGGTTTTTTACACGTAATTCTGCTTGTTCTAAGAAGATAACTACGAGTCTGTTAAGGCTGTCTAACTCATCTGCAACTAGGTAATTTTTTGCAGTAGTGATATCTTGTTTGCGCACCACATTACCTTTCCAGTTAGTCAATCCCATATTGGGCTTACGTGCATCTGCTCTAGCAACAATAAGCTCTGCAGCTGTCTGTCGTGTTACTGCAAAAAGTAGTTTGTTTTGTGCTTCGGCAAAAAACATTTGTGTTGCCTTGTCTGTAGGGTCGTAATCGCTACTTAAACTAAAAAGGTCACGTACTTTTTGGTAAAAGCGTTTTTCACTTGCACGTATATCACGTATACGCTCTAGTAACTCATCAAAATAATCTGGGCGACCATCAGGATTTTTAAGACGCTCGTCGTCTATAATAAAACCTTTGCGCATATATTCGGTAAGGTTACGTGTAGCCCATTGTCTAAACTGTACACCACGTTTGCTACGTACACGATATCCTATAGCAAGAATCATTTCTAGTGCGTAGAATGACACCTCATACTCTTTACCATCTGATGCAGTTGTTAAGTAATCCTTAATAACTGAATTAGGGTTTAACTCCTTGTCTTTCAGTATGCTTTTGATATGCATACTGATATTAGGAACAGAGGTGTCAAAAATTTCTGCTAGCTGTTTTTGATTGAGCCACACGGTATCATCACGTTCAAATAAAGCTACTGATGCTTTACCATCTGAACTGGTGTAAATGATGATGTTATTTTGTTCGTTATTTTCCATTTTTAATACCCTAGTTCTTTTAAATGCTTGTTCATTTCTGCACGTACTTCTACGAGCTGGGCTTCTAGTTGTTCAATGTTTTTTTGAACCTCTGCAATATCTACAGGTTCTTCCTCTTCAAAAGTGTCTACATAGCGCGGTATGTTTAAGTTGTAATCATTCTCTGCGACTTCGGCAGGAGATACCACAGCACTGTATTTGTCTACGGTAGCAAACTCTTTATAAGTATTTACAATTTTCTCAATATCCTGCTTACGTAGTACATTTTGCTTTTTACCGTCATCAAATTCTTTACTCGCATCTATAAATAAGATGTCCTTAGTTGCTTTTGCTTTATTAAAGATGAGAATGGCAGCCGGTATACCTGTACCATAAAATAGATTAGTAGGTAATCCTATAACCGCTTCCAATAGATTTTCTTCTATAAGCTTCTTGCGTATTTTTTGTTCTGCGCTTCCGCGAAAGAGTACGCCGTGTGGTACAATAACACCTACTTTACCCGTAGGTAGGGTGGTTTCTATCATATGCAGGATAAAGGCATAGTCTCCTTTAGATTTAGGAGGTACACCACGCATAAAACGCTTGTAGCGATCAGCCTCTGCGTTTTCGTGTCCCCATTTATCTAAACTAAAAGGAGGATTTGCTACCACAATATCAAACTTCATTAAGGCATCGCCTTCTAGCAGTTTAGGGTTATTTATGGTGTCGCACCACTCAATTTGTGCAGCATCCATACTATGCAAGAAACAGTTCATCTTACTTAGTGCCCAGGTATCACCATTACTCTCCTGACCATATACTGCAAAATCATTAGATGGGTTGCCATCTTTATCTTTAGTTTCTTCAGCTACTTTAATAAGTAGTGATCCAGAACCACAAGTAGGATCAAATATTCTATTTCCTTCTTGCGGAGCTACTAATTTTGCTAATAGGCTTGATACTTCTTTAGGCGTAAAAAATTCACCTCCTTTTTTACCAGCTCCAGAAGCAAATTTTTCTAGCAGGTACATATAGGCTTCACCTAAAATATCTTGTTTACCTTCCCATTGTGATGGGCGGAAATCGAGTTCTGGCTTTGCAAAATCGTTAATTAGATTTTTTAAACGACGGTTACGGTCTTTAGTTTGACCTAGCTTATCAGAGTTGAAACTGATGTTTCTAAAAACACCATCGAGTTTTTCAATATTTGCCTCCTCAATTTTTGCAAAGATGGTGTCAATTTTTTCACCTATATCTGTATCGTTTCTATGCTCGTAGATATAATCAAAGGTGCAGTTGTTTGGTAATACAAATCGCTCTCTTCTTAGTTTACGTTGTATAAGTTCGTCATCATCACCATAGCGTTCTTTTAGTTCATTATAGTGATCTTTCCAGACATCACTTAGGTATTTAATAAACATAAAAACGAGGATGTAGTTTTTGTATTCTGACGAATCAAAAGCACCTCTAAAAGTGTCGCAGGCATTCCATAATGCTGCATTTATTTGCTCTTGTGTGGGTTTTGTTTGGTTTGACATTTTATAGTGCGTTTAATAATTGAGTGGTTGTTAATTGATTTTTTAATGCAATGATTTTATGGCTTAATGCTAGTTCCTTATTATGTAAACTGGCTACTTGAGCTATTTTATGTTGTGTTTCTAATGATGGTAGAGCAATAGGTGCTTCTTCTAAAATAGGTTTACTAATACTTTTAGTGTAGGTTCCTGTCTCATTAGATTTAAAATAATTTTGCACCTCAGTTTGATTTAGGTACCAGGCTATGTAAAAAGGATTAGCTAACCTGGTGTCAACTTTGAGAACAAACAGCGCAGATGAAGCTATAGTAGGAGTGTCATCAATTTCTTCAAAAACTAGTGAAAAATTGTTAGTTCCCTTTGCTATGAATAATACATCGCCGTTTTCAAGAAAGTATTTATCTTTTATTTTTTCTCGCTCCACAAGAGTGCAGTCTTGTCCAATTACGGTATAGTCATTTTCAAAATCTTTAAGCTGTATCACACGAACACCTCCATTGTGAATATGCTGAATTTTACCTCTAAAGGAATATCCAGAAGACAAGCCTTTATAGCTTAGAATAGATTTTAATGACACAATTTTACTCCGCATAATTTATGTTGCATAATTATTATGATGCAAATATATGTAAAATTTATGGTTTATGCAAATTTATTTACGCATAATTGCTATGATGCATTTTAAATTATAGTGTTTTGCAGTGATATGTTTAGTTTTGGTATATTAGCTATTACTATGAAAATCTTATTTGTTTGTTCGGTAAATAAACAGCGGTCAAAGACTGCAGAGGACTATTTTGCTGAAAAATATCAAGCATACAAATTTTTAAGTGCCGGTACTAATCTTAGGATTTGTAAGAGAGAAGGTACTACGGAGCTGACTGAAGATTTGTTGCAATGGGCTGATACGGTTTATGTAATGGAGCAGAAACATCTTAATCAAATCCAAAAACATACTGGGTCTAAATATTACTCAAAGATTAGAGTGTTAGATATTCCAGATGTTTTTAAGTATTATGATAAAGAATTGATTCGATTGCTAGAGGATAAGTTGAACTTTTCTTGATTTGTGTAATTTAAATTTTAGATTCTTTTGTCTTTGCTTTTTGCTGAAAAGCTAATAAGATTAAATTGCTCGCGCATTCTAGAGCGAACACGCTCTCCATAACGTTCTTCAATTTCTACAGCATTAAGATTTGTTGTTATATGAGTTAAGATGTCTTTTTGTTTAAAAACCTCATATCTTGATATGAGAATTTCGCCCATTACATTACAGTCTTTACCGTAATGTCTGCCAATGTGCTCAACGCCTAAATCATCAAAACAGTATGCTTTATTATCGCTATAATCTTCAATCATTTTGAACCCTATACCATTAAAACCAAAAACGATATTGCGACACGGAATAAACTTGTAAGTTTTTTTATGAGGAACAAGATGAGGTAATAGACGCATCAGCGTCGTTTTGCCACAGCCTACTGGACCAGATAAGAGTATGCCTTTTTTAGTGTCAATATTTAGTTTCTTACAATACTCGTGATCTTGAATGAAGTAGCTTGCAAGCTTAAGTAATAACTCGTGATCCTCTTTGTAGATTTTGAAATTCTTGCCAAAGCATAATTTCCCTTTTGCATCTAGGTAGTTAAGTATCTTAGGAAAATCATAATTGATGGCTTTGCCATTAAAACTACCTAATTCAAACTGTGTGGCGCCTTCAATAAGTATGTGTGGTGCCTTTGGATTAAATATTGTTTCTGATTGCTTCATAGCGGTTGATTATAATCTTTGTTTCTAACTGTGTGTAGGTTGTCTCTGA
The DNA here is from genome assembly GCF_050703575.1 of Nonlabens sp. SCSIO 43208. Lineage (NCBI taxonomy): Bacteria > Pseudomonadati > Bacteroidota > Flavobacteriia > Flavobacteriales > Flavobacteriaceae > Nonlabens > Nonlabens sp. SCSIO 43208. Next base: position 2,742,461 of record NZ_CP065365.1, on the reverse strand, counting down.
TTTGGGACTGCTGTTTGTTATTTGTTTTCGCATCTCGACTGCGCTCGATATGACCTGCTCGAACTGATATTTCCATATGTTTGAGCATCCAATTTTTAGCGGAAGCGTGCCAATTTTCCATTTTTATTTTACCACCTATTTTCCAGCCATTAGCTTGATAGTGGTTGTAGAATTTTTGTGCTTCTAATTGAGGCCAGTTTTCTTTTTTGAAAAAATCTAAAACTTCTAATTCGTTTTTTGGAAGCTCCAGTTTATAACTGTTTTCTATTTGTTTATACTGTTTATTAGAAGGTACCAGTGCTTGTCCTTGATTTGGCACACCTAAGTCTAGAGCTTGTCTCGCAACTTGTTCCATTTGTTGTCCTGAATATGGTACAGTTGAATTTTGATGAGAATGAGCGTCTTCATTTATGAGATTCCCGCTTTCGCGGGAACTAAAGTTGAGCATCTTGATTACAGAACCTTTAAACGGATTGTGAGATGGTAAATAAATGAGATATTTGTAGTAGTGCAATTGTTTGGTGCATCTATGATAGGTTGATTTTGAACCTATTTTAGACAATTGCATTACATCTTCTCGGTTTACGTGGAAGCTTTCGCGAAAGCGATTATGGTTCCATATTTGAAAGAATGCTAAATATAGACTAATGTGTGTAGGGTTGAGTCTGGTATCTTTTTGGAACAAAGCAAATACCGCGTTGAGGTGTTTGATGTAATTAACGTCTGCCATTGTTTCATTTTAAGAAGCAACTTTGTTTTCTTGAAGAATACGAAGTATTTCTTCATACTCGTATAGAATAATACCACCAATTTTTGTGTAAGGCAGTGTACCGTTGATTCTTAAGTTCTGTAATGTTCCGGGACTGATTTGGAGCATTTCCATCACCTCTGCAGATTTGAGGTATTTTTTGATAGTTGTTGGAGCTTTTTCTTGTAGAAGTTTTTTGAGTTCTCCAAGAAGTTCTAGTTTAAAATCGTAAAGATCGTCTGTGGTAAGAATTGATGTTGGCATTTGTAAAACTGTTTTAAAAAGCAAAGTCATCCGGTTAATTGGATACAGATGACTTTGCATTGATTTGACTTTCGTTTTACAAAGCTGGTAAGATTTATAATTTTTTATTCGGTATGTGTTCGGTACTACCGAGATAATTTAACATTTATGACGTTGTAAAAAATGAGCATTTATTTTGAGTTCACTTAGCATTGTCAAGGTCTATGCGTTTTTCTAGACTGCGTTTTAAATGGTCTAAAAATTTTGTGGTGTCTTTCTCACGATTCTTAATTTCGGCATAGGTTTTATAGAAATTGTTTAGGTTTAAATCAAATAGTGTCGCGCAGACTTCGGCCATTTTGCTTAATTCAGCTTGTCCGTTTCTGATAGCTCCTGCACTATGTAGTGCATAAATAATTTCTACTAAATCAGTTTTAGAAGCTGTCCAGGACAAGCCATTTAAAATGGCTGGACTGACTTCTTCAATAATTATGTTGTCTTTCTTTTTGTTGAGGTATTCTAATTCAAGATCGTAGTAGTTGGAGAGTAAATCATAACCAATTACTTGCGCAGCAAGATTGTCGTGACTGGTAGAAAATTCTGGATCTGTAAAATAATGAGAAGTATCTACGGGAAAGTCTATGTTGTCTTTACCACGAACAAAATATATATGGTCTAGTGTGTTATTGCATTGCCTGGTATACTGGAAGAATTCAAGATTTCGCATTTTATGTTTTTCTAGTTTGTCTATTGCAGAATGAACATATTTAATTTGTTTAGTAATACTCGCGTTAGGTTTTTCAGAAATAAATCGTCTAACTTTTGAAAAGAATTTTATACGTCCATTGATAAACGGTTTATCATATTTGAAAAAAGATATTTCTTCTTCTTGAGTGAAGAAGTTATCCTTGGTCCTTAATTGTTTTCTTAATTTATTTAATGTCTGTACAGAAAGGTTAAGACCGTCGTTAAGAACAGATAGATTTCTCAGGTTAGATTCTTCTATCTTAATGATTTCTTTTTTGTAACGTTCAATGATTTGGGAAATGTGTTGCATAGGTTGGATTTAAAATTTATCCATTAAGCTATACAACACATTTAAAATTTCAAAATAGGAGTGAGGGAAGCGGGTTCTTGTAAAAACTTAACTGCTTGCTTTTGAGTTTTTTGCAACTGTGCTATCTTTTGATTTATTGAGTAAAACGTTTTTTAAGGCATTCATATCTGCACTTACTTTATTTTCAAGTACACGAGCATAAATTTGAGTTGTTGCGATTTTTGAATGACCTAAAAGTTTGGAAACCGTTTCGATGGGAACGCCGTTAGAAAGCGTTACAGTCGTTGCAAATGTATGTCGTGCCATATGAAAGGTTAGATTCTTATTAATACCTACAAAATTGGCTACTTCTTTAAGAAACATATTGAGTTTTTCGTTTGTGAGTACTGGAAGTAATGAATTATTAACTGCTGTTACCGGATGATCTTTGTATTTATTTACGATATCTAAAGCTTGCCCTAATAGAGGTACTTTGACTGTTGTATTGGTTTTCTGTCTTTTGGTCATTATCCAATTACCTCCGTCTATACCTAAGACTAAATGATTGGGTGTTAAGTTCATTATATCTACATAGCTAATACCAGTGTAGGAGCTAAAAACGAATAGGTCGCGAACACGATCTAATCGTTCAGAAATGAAAACCTTGTTTTCGAGTTTTTTTAATTCTTGCTCTGATAGAAATTCTCTGTTTGTTTTATCGTAAGTCATTTTCCATCTAACAAAAGGGTCTTTATCTATCCATTCTAAGTGATAAGCCAGCGTAACAACTTTTCTGAGTCTTTGTATGTGCTTCATTCTTGTATTGTTGCTTAATGCTTTTGGGTGGCCAGTTGGCCAAACTTCTGACAGAAACAATTCAAAATGACTTAAGAATTCAAAATTGAGTTGGTTGAGGTAAATGTCTGTTGTGTTTCTTTTTTGCTCCAGAAACTTAAATACGTAGTTTTCTGTAATGCCAAAATTTCTTATGGAACCAGAAGCAAGTGTGTTTGCAATTTTTTTACTGTGATACTCAAAAATATTTTTAAGTGTTTTTCCTTTGTTGTCAGCTTCGCCTGTGTATTGTGCTTTAATAAGTTGAGCCGTAATGAGTTCTCCTTTAAATTTAAGGTCCTGGTAAATCTGGAAGAGTTGTGTGTAAATCTGATCTAAATACTGATTAGCGTTTTGAGCTTGGTGCGAATTACCTCTTAGTTTTTTCTTTTTTGGATCCCAAAGATTTTGAGGTACCCGTCTTTTTAAACTAATATTTGCTCTTTTTTTATCTACAGTTATTCTAGCGTAGATTAATACTTCGCCATTGATAGCGTTCTTTTGGTCTGCCCAAAAGAGAATTGAAAATGTGTGTGTTGACCGCATAGTTGTCGTCTTTAGATTAAACAAATCGTCTTGACGAAAGTCAAATCAACTATAGCAATACATTCAGCGCTTTTTGTGAAAGCGTCAGTTGAACTGACACTTTGAAAATTAACTGACGGATAACTGACATATTAAAGCAAATCATATCATTTTAAATGTTGCTCTAAAAACCAGAAAACCACGTAATTCATAAGAATTACGTGGTTTTGATAAGAGTTTAAGCTCTTTAAAGTGACCTCGACAGGATTCAAACCTGTAACCTTCTGAGCCGTAATCAGATGCGCTATTCAGTTGCGCCACGAGGCCTTTATAGCTGCTTAATGAAAACATGTTTCTCACAAAGCGGTTGCAAATATACTATCATTTTTTAAATATTGAAATAACTTTAATTAAAAAGTTTATTCAGTTTTTTAATTTTGATCTATGACTGAAAAAGAATTAAAAGCAATTGTAGTTGATGTCCCAGATTTTCCTAAACAAGGAATCATTTTTAAAGATATCTCTGGTTTATTAAGTACTAATGAAATCAGAAGTGGTGTCGTAGATAAATTAACCCAACCTTATCAGGGTAAAAGGATTGATGTAGTTGCTGGTATAGAATCAAGAGGATTTTTATTTGGAATGTTGCTTGCGCAAAAGTTGAAGGCCAAATTTATTATGATACGTAAAGCTGGAAAACTTCCTGGACCAATACTGAAAACAAGCTATGAGCTAGAATACGGAACAGATTCATTAGAAATTCAGGAGAAATCGATTAAAGAGGATGATGTAGTTTTACTTCATGATGATGTTTTGGCCACAGGAGGAACCGCTGCGGCTGCTATATCGTTGTTAAAGGAGGCAGGAGCAAGTAAGGTGTATGCTAATTTTGTACTTGAACTAGGCTTTTTAAATGGGAGAAAACAGTTTTCTGAATCGACACACTCTATTTTAAAATACTAATCAAAAAAAGCCCGAAGTTATTCTTCGGGCTTTTCTTCCAAAAAAAATCTAACTTAATACATTGCCTGTAGGGCAGTGATGTCGTTATTATTAAACTCTCCACCTGTACTTCCAGAAAAACATGCATTCATAAGGCTAGTAGGATCCCAACCAGTTGGAGTACCAGCTAAATGAACGGCTCCATCAGAACCTGCAGACTCTCCAGATTGATTACAAGATTGTCTAGAAAACCAATCACTGTGGCGGAAACCTATAGAGTGGCCCATTTCATGACAAATCACATGTTCATTCACATTAGTCGAAAAGTTTTCTAAATTATAGATTTGACACCATTTGTAAGGACGCCCATTAGAAGGAAATCCAGCTACACCACCAGATCCAGAATTAGAAAAGGAAGTATCGTAAACTACCATATCGGCACTATTAGTGTCAGTTCCAAAAGTCAATCTAAAATTTAAACTTACTCCACTTAAACGATTATAATTCGCTACAGCCCATCTTAATCCAGTCTGTGCCTTAGAAGATAATCCATATTGATTATTACCAGTGTAACCTAGTATATCAATTGTAGTGTTTGAACTGCTAACTAGATTAAAAGTTCTGTATTGCTTTTCAAGATCTCCTTCTCGTTCAAGCGCAAAGAACTCATCTTCACTTAAAGCAATATCATCTTGAAGAAAAACACGTTCAATTGAAGTGTTATCAGGTAGAAGAAAGTCTTTTAATTCTACGTCTTCTACTTTATAACCAAGTTTAACAGCATGATCTTGTATAGCTTTTAATCTAGGATTGTCTAAATTTTCTTCTCGTGACTCATCCGAGGAACAAGAAGTAATTAAAAGACCTACTAATGCAAATCCAATCATTGATAATTTGATAAGGGATTTTTTCATTTTTAAAAAATTTAAAGGTTAATGCCTTAAAACTAGAAGATTAAATCCTTAGCAACAAAATACGTTTTTTACATAAAATTCATGATTCAATATATAAAATTATGATATTCAAATACTTAAATCTGATGTAGGACTATTTTTACATTTTATATTTTCGATTAAGTGCATCATAATATTAAAATTATCATTTGTTAATCGATACGGCACGATAATTGATTTTAATCTTAATGTTTAACGTTTTAGCGATAAAACATCACAGTGATAGTGTAAAGAAATTAAAATATTGGAAGTCCAATGATAAATTATTAGGAACGCACGATAAGTATAGAAATAAAAAAAAGCCTTAGAATATCTAAGGCTTTTTGGGTGGAAGACCGGTTTCGAACCGGCGACCTCCGGAACCACAATCCGGCGCTCTAACCAGCTGAGCTACAACCACCATATCAATGTGAGTTTTTTAACGTGGTGCTCAAGATATCTCAACCACGACTTTTAAAGCGGTGCAAATTTATAACATTTAAAAATTATACTCGCTATTTTTTTTAATTATTTTAAATCAAATAAACTATTTATTGCAGGATATCGTTCGACTGTATATCCTTCGGCATAATTGCTTCCCGTTAATCGACCTAAATTTGCTGCCCTATACTTTATACTTTGTAAGAAGTTTTCCGAATTAATAGGGGTTTTAGGACCTTCATCACCAGCTTTATAAAACTGCGATTCATAAGCCATTACTGCTTCTAATTTTTGATCTATAAACCCTGAAATATCTACAACAAAATCTGGTTCGATATCTTTCCATTGTATATAATGATAAACGTGATTAGGTCGCCAGTGGTCTTGTTTTTTTCCATTTAAAAAGGTTTCAATCCTTAATAAACCGGATAAAAAACAGCTCACACTTGCAAGGTTGGAACCCTTTGCGTGATCTGGATGACGATCGTCGATAGCATTACATAAAACGATTTCTGGTCTATATTTTCTTATTACCCTTACGATTTCCATTTGATGATGTTCATCGTTAGTAAAAAAGCCGTCTTTAAATCCTAGATTTTCTCTTACATCTAGATTCATAACTTTAGCGGCATTTGCAGCTTCTTTATCTCTTATATCTGCACTACCTCGTGAACCTAATTCACCACGAGTAAGATCAAGCACACCAATTTTTTTTCCTAATGACTTCTCTTTGATTAATGTACCAGAACAACTTAATTCTACATCATCAGGATGAGCACCTATGGCAAGTATATCTAATTTAATTGGCTCCATTATTTTGTGCTTTTCTCCATCGCTTGTTCGATGTCGTTAATTAACAAATCTACTTCCTCAATACCTACAGATAACCTAAGCAAGTCATCACTTATTCCTTGCTCAGCTCTTTGTTCTGGTGTCAACAAACTATGTGATGTTAAACTAGGGGCTAGGATAGTACTTTCAACTCCTGCAAGACTTAATGCTGGCTGAATTAAGTTTAGTGCTTCTAAAAATTTATCCGTTTTTACAGAACTTTTGAGCTCAAAAGAAAGCATACCACCATAACCCTTCATTTGATTTGTTGCAATTTCGTAATCAGGATGTGATGGCAATCCAGGATAGTTCACTTTTCTAATTAACGGATGTAATTCTAAAAACTTAGCCAGTTTTTTTGCATTTTTCGATTGCTTTTTGACTCTTAATCCTAGAGTTTTTATACTACGATCTAGCATCCACGCGGTTTGATCGCTTATGCTGCCTCCATAATTTTTAGCTGTATTCCACACACGATCAATATCCTGTTGTGAACCACTTACCGTTCCTGCTGTTATGTCGCTGTGTCCACCTAAATACTTGGTAGCACTGTGAATTATAATATCAATCCCAAAATCTGCTGGTGTTTGATTAACAGGTGAGGCAAAGGTGTTGTCGATTACAGATTTTAATTTGTTCGCTTTCGCGAAAGCGGAAACAACTTCAAGATCAACAAGCTCTAGTAAAGGATTACTAGGTGTTTCTACATAAATCATTTTAGTATTCGGTCGAAGAGCTTTTTGAAGGTTTTCTTCATTAATACGTTCAACCATGGTAAATTCAATACCCGTATTTTTAAATTCGGCAGCGGCAAAATGTGCTGTTCCACCGTAAATAGCCCTTTGTAAAATGATGTGGTCACCAGTTTTCAAAAAGCTCATGAAAACAGCACTTATGGCAGCCATACCACTCGCTAAAATGAGTCCGGCCTCTGTATTTTCTAATGCAGCCATCTTTTCACCCAATGCAACTTGATTAGGTGTATTCATGTAACGAGGATATAAATTAGTGCCAGGATTGCGGTAATCGTAGGCTGTAGATAGGTACAATGGAGCGGTAGCACCACCGTATTTGTCATCTCTTAATTGCCCAGAATGAACGCACAGGTAATTAATATTTTTTTTCATAGAGCGAATGTAAGAACTGTCTATCACATCTTCTCACAATTACCTGCAAAAACATACCTTTACCTGATTACAAAATTCAATTATAAATGACCACTGTTTACACTAATATTAAAGAACTTTTTCAAATACGTGACGCATCCATCAAAAGAGTAATAGGCAGTCAAATGAAAGAATGTCCCAGCATTAAGAATGCTTTTATCAAAATAAAAGATGGTGTAATAGAGGATTTTGGAAAAATGAGTGATCTAGTTGTTGTTGAAAACCAGGATCAAATAGTCGATGTACAAAATACTATAGTAACTCCTGGATATGTTGATAGTCATACTCACCTTGTTTTTGCAGCTACAAGAGAAAAGGAATTTGAGGACAGAATCAACGGATTAACCTATGAACAAATTGCTGCTCGTGGTGGAGGAATTTTAAATAGTGCTGCCAGATTGCAAGACATGAGCGAAGATGAATTGTACGAACAAGCATTAATAAGACTTAAAGAGGTAATAAAAACAGGAACAACATCTATTGAGATTAAAAGTGGATACGGATTATCCATGGAAGGCGAGTTAAAAATGCTTAGAGTCATTAAACGTCTTAAGGAAACAGAGCTATCACCTGGAGTATTTATGTCTATCAAAGCTACTTTTCTAGGAGCTCATGCGGTGCCATTGAAGTATAAAGACAATAAACAAGACTATGTAGATTTTATCATTGCAGAAATGCTACCTAAAGTAGCCTCTGAAAATCTCGCAGATTATATCGATGTCTTTTGTGAAAAAAATTACTTTTCAGTTTCACAAATGGTCCAAATTTTAGAAGCTGGAGCAAAATACGGTTTAAAAGCAAAGGTCCATGTAAATCAGTTTAATGTATTGGGAGCTATCAAAAAAGCGGTAGAACATAATGCTATAAGTGTAGATCACCTCGAGGTTCTAGAAGATGAAGACTTAGAATCACTGAGTAATTCAAAAACAATTGCTACGGCTTTACCTAGTTGCAGTTTTTTCTTAGGATTAGATTATACACCTGTTCATGATTTAATGGATAAAGATATTGCGGTTGCACTAGCTAGTGACTATAATCCAGGCAGTACACCATCGGGAAATTTGAATTTTGTTTTCTCCTTAGCTTGTATTAAAATGAAAATGACACCGCAACAAGCTTTTAATGCGCTAACTATTAACGCTGCCGCAGCTGTAGAGCTTGATGAATCAGTAGGAAGTATAACCAAAGGAAAAAGAGCCGACTTATTATTCTTTAAAAATATTGATAATCTAGCTGGAATTCCTTATAATTTTGGAACATCACAAATTGATAAAGTGATGATTTCTGGAACTTTTATGTAGGTATGAATTACGTTAAATTTATTGACAAATCGGCTCAGAAGCAATTTGTAAATCACCGATCCCAAATTGATAATTCTAAAGAAAGGGAAGACGCCTCTGTTGTTTATGCAGAAAAAATAACCTTTCTTAATAGTAATGCAGAATTAGTTCGTTGTCAAGAAAAATATGTCTTACTAGGAGTACCAGAGGATATCGGTGTAAGAGCAAATTTTGGTAGAGTAGGAGCTAGTGAAGCTTGGGATTCATTTTTACCGATTTTTCTTTCTACTCAAATTAATAGATATCGCTCAATAGATAATATTGCTGTATTAGGAACTATAAAGACCGAGGATCAAATGGATTTTTGTGAAGGTCTTTATTCCTATCATCCAGATGATCGTTTGATTTTAAGTAAATGTGTACAAGAAATAGATAAACGAGTAGAACAGGTCATAAGTCAAATCGTTCAATTAGGAAAAATCCCTATAGTAATAGGTGGCGGTCATAATAATGCATACCCTTTATTAAAAGCAACAGCTGTAGACCATGCAATTGATGTAGTGAATATTGACGCACATACTGATTTGCGACCAGCAATAGGAAGACACAGCGGTAACGGGTTTTCTCACGCACTTAAAGTCGGAGCAATCGGCAGGTATCATGCAATAGGATTACAACCTAGTGCTCTTACTACTCAAATGCAAGAACTCATAGATCATGATTTGAGAATTTCGGCAGATTTTATAACAGATAGAATAGACTTTACTCAAAGAGTAGAACAGGTGTTTGATAAAATTAAACTGGAACACTTTGCTCTTGAAATTGATATGGACGTAGTAAAAGACTTTCCAAGTAGCGCACAATCTCCTGTAGGTTTTTCATTTCAAGAATTAATAGATATAGTTACCGAAATAGTCAAAAAAGGACAGCCTCGCTATATTCATATATGCGAGGCTGCTCCTGTTTATGGTTATAAAAATCAAGTAGGAAAGGCGCTTTCCTATTTAGTAAATACTTTGATCAACATTTGATTCGTATCGTTGATCTGTTAGGGTTTTTAGAAAATTTATGAGATCAGTTTGCTCTTGTTTAGTAAGGTCTAATGGATCTGGTGGCAAGGTTTGATATTCTTGATCAGTTATTCCAATACCATAACCACCACCACGATTATAAAAATCAATTACTTGCTCAAGTGTGCTGTAAACTCCGTTGTGCATGTACGGTGATGTGATTTCAACATTGCGCAAACTTGGAGTTTTAAAAAAGTGTTTTCTAGATTCAGTTTGATAAACCTCATACACACCTAGGTCTTCATCAATTGTAGCGTTTGTGTTTTCAATTGTTGCAGGAGTTCCCAAATGTTCAATTTCGGTTTCAGTAAAATCAGGCGGAATAGTTCCATTAAAAACTGGGGCAAAATGACAAGTTGCACATTGTGCTTTACCCATGAACAAATTAAAACCATTAATTTCTGACGAAGTTAAGCTTGATTCTTCTCCTCGTAGATTTCTATCCCATTTTGAATCCCAGCTATTCAAGCTACGTAAATAGTCTGCTATGGATCTTCTTACAGTTGATTCATTTAAAGGTTGATCAGGATAAAGGGTGGTAATTGATTTTAAATAATCTTCATTCTGCTTTACCACTTGTAATAGTTTAGAAACATCAGTGTGAAATTCTGTTTCATTTTCAACTACATTAATAATTTGTCCTTCTAGACTTCCAGATCTCTTATCATAGAAAAAATTATTTTGATAAGCTACATAGGTTAGGCTAGGGCTATTTCGTTTTTGATCCTTACTTTTTGCAAGTCCGTCTGTAAATGCTAGTTTATCTACATGACATGTAGCACAGCTTATTGCTCCGTTACTTGAAAACCCTTTCTCATTGAATAGTTTTTTTCCTAGCTCAATTTTTTCTTGTGTAAGTGTGTCTACTCGGTATCCTGCAAAATGATCTAGATTGAGTAGTTCGTTAGAAAATAGAGCTTCTGCTTCATTAGATACCGCCATTTCTAGTGGAAAATGAATGGTTAGTTCTTTAACGGTTTGTGCCCATAATTTAAGCATGGGATCACTATGATTTCTAATGTAATGATAGCGATCAAAAGAAGAAAATGAATGTTTTTTTAAGTAGTTGTTATTTGCCGTAAATGCGTTTTCCCATTCTTTAGCTAGAGATTCATTAGGGTGTTTGGATAACACTAGATTGATTAGGTATTCCGCTTTCGCGAAAGCGGAAACAGCATCCTCTAAACTGTTTTGTAAAGCTGGACTGTCATACCCAGTAATTCCTGTGGTTGTTGTACGTAGGATTTGATTACGGACCATCCATAATACATGATAGGTTTGATAGTGAGAAAAATCGGCATTGCGAGCAAGTGCATCCATTTTATTACTCATGTGATGAGCAGTTTTTTGAGCAAGTATGAGGTCGGGATTTTCACCGAAAATGTTTTCCTCTAAAGATTGAAAACTTAAAGGATTAAGTTCCTTGATATCTGTAGCATCTTCCTCTTCTACCTTAAGTATATTCGGAGCGTTCAAACTAGCATAAACTTGTTTATCATGAAATGATAGAACGGGCTCAAGAGATTTGAAATTTTGTCTAGAAACTTTAAACAAATCCCTCATTACTTTGATCTCCTTGGTCTCACTAATAGAATCTAGAAGATCACGATTTTCAATAAGTTCCTTTTTATAAGTAGACTCAAGTTCTTCCCAGTGCTTGGTAGTACTTATATGGGAATATTCTTGAGGTTGCTTACAGGCGTAATTTAAGAGAATAAGGCTTGCCATGAGGCAAGCCTTTAAAATATTATTTATAATACGTAACATGATTATTGTTCTAATCCTGTAATTACATACAACATACTACCTTCTTTACGGCTGTTTGCAACATCTATAACCGCAGTAGGATCAGAGAAGGCACTACCATCGGCAGGTTCCCATCCGTGATTTTGTGTAGCAACTAGGAAAGAACCTGGTAGGCCAGTTTGCATAGAGATATCAATCATTCCTGTTATTTCCCAAATGCTATTTTCAGTTCCTACTCCTGCAGCAGCAGCAGCAACTTGGTCACATTCAAGAACTGTTTTTACAGTACCGTTGTTTAGGTCGTATTGATACATTCTTGCATAGTGTTGTCTTGCAGGATCGTCAAAGTATCCATTAGGATCTTCTTGAATGTATGCATAGTTTTCTGTAACAAGAATATTATCTGGACTATGGAATCCCCATGCTTTTCCATTAACCTTATCACCATCTAACACACAAGTAATAGTAGCAGGTCCTGTAGGATCATTCTCATTAAGTACTACTTTGTACACACGACCGTATCTAGTTCCTTTTCCTATCAAACCTGGTTTGTCTCTACCAGTTACGGCTATATAAACTTCTCTTTGATTAGCTGCGTTTCCTCTTCTCCAGTCGATATCTTCAAGTCTAGAGAATCCCATTACGCCTTTTTGTTTAGCCTCAGCATCTAGTAGATCAATGTTACGCTGATTAAGTTCTACAAATTCGGCTGTGTATGTTTGACCTTCTTGCATGTCCATTTCATAGTTAATACCGCTGGCAGTAACTTTAAGACCGTATAATTTACCACTGTACAGATCACCTCTATCACCTACGTACATTCCTAATTGTCCAGAAGGAATGTTATTATCAGAATGATCGTCACCAATAAAAACAACAGTTTTATCTTGATAAGCATCTTTACCTATCGCTACTGCATTTTCAGTACTCCATTGTCCCATAGCAGTTAACAATTCTGGAGTAGTGCGTGCGCTAGAAGGTTTTGTAGGTTCAGTTACGAATACACCTTTAGATGATCCACCCCATTCACCACCTGATAAATAAAGCGGTCCAAAGCCATGTTCCTCTGGAGTAATTAGTGATCCAGAACATTGAGCGGTACTTGCTGTTGCCGACTCACTTAAAATATACTCACCTTTTACAGGTTTAAAGGTATTGTCCAAGGTGATTCTAGCTATGGAGTAATCTGCTTCAATGTTATTGATAAGAGTGAAGTTATCATCGGCGCGGTTGTAAATTAATCCCATTCCATCGGCCATTGATCCGTATACGAAATTTGGAGATTCAGTCAATTGATCTTCACTAGATAGTATTGGGTATACTTTTACTGAAGAGAAGTCAGATGTTGTTTTAAGGTAATTACCGGTAACGGAGTGAGCTTTAAAATCGATGCTGTCAGCTTGCGGATTTGAAGCTTGATTATCATCGTCGTTACAAGAGACAAAAATAGCAGTTGCTAAAAGGCTAGCGGTTAGTAATTTAATTTTCATGTGTTTTAAAATTTTTAGGTTGTCAAAACTATTCACACATCGATCATGGTCAGGTTTTAAAACCGCTATTAAAATCTTAACTCCACGTAAACATTTTGCGAAAACACTTTACTTTAACTTTAACTCATTGTTACATCGATTGAAAATCAAATAAATATCAAAATGAATAAAATTATTTTAAGTTTTTTAGTTCTTGCTGTCACTCTTTCTTGTAAAGAGGAAAATAAAAAAGAAGTCATTGAGGAAGAAGTAATGGTTGAAGAACAGACTAGTTATGAACCCGAGTTGTCGATAAACCCTATATCTCATGCTACTTTTTCAATGGAATGGGATGGAACCGTATTTTACGTGGATCCTGTAGGAGGCGCACAAGCTTTTGAAGGAATGAAAAACCCGAATATTCAGCTCGTGACTGATATTCATGGTGATCACATGAATGCCGAAACCCTTAAAGCAACACAAGGAAATGCTACATTAATATCACCACAGGCAGTGGCTGATAAATTAGGAGATGATTTTGAACCTATAATTCTTAATAATGGAGAAGTAAAAACGATCCAGGACTTTACTATAACTTCAATTCCTATGTATAATCTTACGGAAGAAAGATTAAAATTTCATGAAAAGGGACGCGGTAATGGTTATGTTATTGAAAAAAACGGTTATCGAGTTTACATTTCTGGTGATACTGAGGATATTCCAGAAATGCGTAATCTTGAGAATATAAATAAAGCTATTGTTTGTATGAACTTACCATATACTATGGATATAGAGCAAGCGGCAAATGCTGTTTTACAGTTTCAACCACAAGAGGTGATTCCTTATCATTATCGCGGTACCGATGGTTATCAAGACGTAGAGAAATTCAAAAAATCTATTGAAGAGGTTAATTCCGACATCAAAGTAAGTTTGATGGAGTGGTATCCAAATAGAGATAATGGATAAGGATGCTTATAAATTAATACTTTAAAACTGCTGTATGTATTTCTTGTAATAAAGGTAACATTCAGGCTTAAGGATCTTTTCGTATTATGACTCCATTGATGCTATTGAATGTTGTGATTATTGGGATACTACAGGCGGATCTCTTATCGAGTTGGGTAATTTTGAACAGGCTGTAAAACTAAAAGTGAACTTTTGTCATATTTTGAACCTGATTAGATAAACGATGGAAAAAATGATTTTACATAGTTTAAAAAATATCTTACGCTGGATGCTCTTAGTGTATCCAGCGTTACTATTTAGTCAAGAGCAAAATTTCAAGTTTTATGATTTAAATTCTAAAACCCAACTAAAGGAATTTTATTTAGATGTTGTAAGTGAGGTAAATCACCGGATATTTTATCCTGACAATAATGGAATAGTTACAATTGATAAAAAAATTATTCAAACTAGTTCCTCTATTTATTTACATCATAATTTTAATCAGATACTTATAGAAAAGAGTCTTTTTAATAAAGAAACTATCAATATTAAAAGCCCTGAACAAATTTTGGATGAAATTGTACTTGGTGAAGAAGTACCTGTAATTGTAAATATAGGTGCCTTCAAGGGTAGCAAGCCTCCCATGACGATTACCTCTCAGCCCTTTTATGTTGGTATAAAGGTTCCTGATTCATTATCTTATTTATTGCGCGATGTTAATATACCAATTAGAAAAAAAGGAATCTGGGTTCCGGGAAGTAAAGGAGCTGTTTGCAAGGTAGATTTTTTTGTTCTTAATGAATCCACTGGATATATAAGAAAGGTGAATAACGAGAACTATCAAATTAATATTACAAGCAATCGTTCTCATGTTATTAATATTAAAATAATTGAAAGGATTCTTGTTAACTCTGGAGAAACTTTTGTAATCTGCTTGTCTCCCATAAAAGGCTCCTTTAATTTAAAAGAGGCGCCTTCAAAAAAGAATAAAAATGTCAAGAATTTCTTTGCTTCAAAAAGAAATGATTCTATTTTTTTAAAGGATGCAACTGTAGATTCTTGCCCTAAAATAAATATTAATTTAGAAGTGTTAGATTAATCTTCTTAATTAGTTTTTTTTTTCACTTTTACAAGAGTTAACTAATCAAAGCCACCGGTGGTTTAATCTCACTAACCGCTTCTTAACGAAGCATAAAATTAAACCATGAAAAAATTTAATTTATTATTTTTACTACTTTTATCAGTGGTAAGTTTTTCTTGTGAAACAGATTCAGAAGAATCATTAGAAAAAGAATCAAATCAAACCCTATCAAAATCAGGATTTGATGCAGAATCGACCTATTTTAGTATTCTATCGAACACTGAGGAAGGAATGATACAATTTGATAATCTTGATAATCCTGAAAAACAAGCTGTTTGGGTATTTAAGTATAACAGATTTATTACGGATAATATTCTAAATACAGCACAATTGGATGTTGTAAATGCTGTAAAAAATTATGTTGAATCGGTTGATTTTGACACAGAGCCAAATGCTGTCGCAGAAGCTTCATTAGAAGATCAAATACAATCTGTTTTTGATGAAGATACTTCAAGTTTTTTGTTATTAACTCTTGAAAATGGTCCTAGTGATATTAATCAAAGCGGTACCACTCAGACTGAAGGTTGCTTTTGGTGTTCGGAGGTAACTACTTCTGGACCTTGCGAAAGAGTTATTGTTAATGGTGACTTTATTGGTTTTCAAAGAACCAGTCCAGGTAGGGTCAGAAGATTCTGGATTGGATGGAGCGATACCACAATAGTAGAACCTTGCAGTGGTGAGGAATGGGCAGATGAAGGTTTTCAAGATTGGCCTAATAACTCTTAAATGAAATACAACCTATTACTAATAGTTTGCTTGTTTACGCTTAATAATATTTTAGCGCAAACAAGCAGCTTTTATTTTTATAACAGCTCTGATAGAGAGAAAATTAATTTTTACACTTTATTACTATACAATTACGGAAAGCCTTTAAAATATCTACCAGATTCAAATGGTAAAGTAGTTTTGGAGAAAAACCTAATTAATAATTCAGACTCCATATTATTATTGAATTTTCAGAATAGAATTAGAATTAAAAAGGAAAAATTTAGTCAGGAGAAGATATATTTAGATAATACCACTAGTTTAGAACAGATTGTTTTAAATGTTCGAAAAATAGAAGAATATGGAATTGATAGATCTAATTTTGTTCCTTCCGAATTAAGGCCAAATAATAGAATAGGTACGTTTTTTCCAGTCGAACATACCAACAAAAACTTAATTGGTATTAAAATTAAAATCAAAAAAGGGTTTATTCCATATACAAACATTACAAGAGCAAAACGAGAAAAAGGCGGCTTGAGAATCCAATTATACAGTTTGCGAAATGATACTTTGGTCGAACTAAAAAAAATCAATTTTTATCTTGAAGGTAAGTTTTCTAAATGGTTAACTATTCCTATAGAAGAGTTGAATTTGAGGGATTTGGATAATATAATAGTTAAAGTAAATCCAATTAGTAAACCAATTTTTGTTAAAACTGTACGCAAAAAAGAAAGTGACTCAATCAGAAATGTTATGATCATTGGTAAAAAACCTAAGATATGGAATAAGTATTCTTCAGATAATATTTTAAAAATTAAATTGATTTTGAAATAACTAATTGTACTTATGCTTACGTTTTATGATCTCGATGTTTTCCTTTAAAATAATCAAAAAAACTTTTCTTAACTATTGTACATGTATAAAATAAGATTATCTTTGCACCCGATTTAAAATGAAGGTATGGTACCTTCTTTATAATTTATTGAAACAGATTTTTGAGCTATGGCACAGAAGAGAACATATCAACCTAGTAAGAGAAAAAGAAGAAACAAACACGGTTTCCGCGAGCGTATGGCTTCAGCAAACGGTCGTAAAGTACTAGCTCGTCGTAGAGCAAAAGGACGTAAAAAATTATCTGTTTCTACTGAAAGAAGACATAAAAAATAATGATTGTTCATTATTACTTAATAAAGGCGTTAATCTTAAGGGTTAACGCCTTTTTTTATAACTTATCTTTGAATTCCTAAATTACACATTTCCACACCGATGGCTAAACGATCAGACTTAAAATCCATATTACTTATAGGTAGCGGTCCAATTATTATTGGACAAGCTTGTGAATTTGACTACTCAGGTTCTCAAGCATTGAGATCACTGCGTGAAGATGGTATTGAAACCATACTTATCAATTCAAATCCTGCGACTATTATGACTGACCCTAGTATGGCAGATCATGTATACTTGCTACCGCTTAACACAAACTCAATTAGAAAGATTCTAAAAGAGCATCCACAAATTGATGCAGTGTTACCGACAATGGGAGGACAAACAGCTCTTAACTTGTGTATTGAAGCGCAAGAAAAAGGAATTTGGGAAGAACACGGTGTAGACTTAATCGGTGTAAATATTGATGCTATTAATATCACCGAGGATCGTGAGAAGTTTAGAGAACTCATGGAAAAAATAGGTGTAGGTATGGCGCCACAAGCTACTGCTACATCATTTTTAAAAGGAAAAGAAATTGCGCAGGAATTCGGATTTCCTCTTTGTATAAGGTCATCCTTTACTTTAGGTGGTGCAGGAGCAGCAATTGTTCACAAGGAAGAAGATTATGATGAATTACTACGTCGTGGACTAGAGGCTTCTCCTATACATGAAGTAATGATCGATAAAGCCTTGCTAGGTTGGAAAGAATACGAATTAGAATTATTACGTGATAAAAATGATAACGTAGTGATCATCTGTGTAATTGAAAACATGGATCCTATGGGAATTCATACAGGTGATTCTATTACAGTAGCACCTGCTATGACCTTATCAGATCGTACGTATCAAAAAATGCGTGATATGGCTATCCATATGATGCGCAGTATAGGTGAGTTTGAAGGTGGTTGTAATGTTCAATTTGCTGTTAGTCCAGACGAAAAAGAGGAAATCATTGCCATTGAAATAAATCCTCGTGTTTCTAGATCATCGGCGCTTGCAAGTAAAGCTACCGGTTATCCAATCGCAAAAATAGCTACTAAACTTGCCTTAGGTTATACCCTAGACGAGTTGAACAACCAGATCACGGGTAGTACATCTGCCTTGTTTGAACCTACAATCGATTATGTAATTGTTAAAATTCCACGATGGAACTTTGATAAGTTTGAAGGCTCAGACCGCACACTAGGCTTACAAATGAAAGCCGTAGGTGAGGTGATGGGAATTGGTAGATCATTTCAAGAAGCTTTGCACAAAGCAACACAGTCACTTGAAATTAAACGAAACGGACTAGGTGCCGATGGTAAGGGTTACCGTGACTACAATCAAGTGATTGATAAGTTGACTAATGCAAGTTGGGATAGGGTTTTTGCACTATATGATGCTATTGAAATGGGAATTTCTCTTTCACGTATTCATGAGATCACTCGTATTGACATGTGGTTCTTACAGCAGTTTGAGGAATTGCACCAACTGGAAAAGGAGATTTCAAAGTTTGATATAAATACGCTTTCGCGAAAGCTACTCTTAGAGGCTAAACAAAAAGGATTTGCCGATAGACAGATAGCACACATGCTAGGTTGCCTAGAAAGTGAGGTATACAACAAAAGAGACGAGATGAACATTAACCGTGTTTATAAGCTCGTAGATACCTGTGCTGCAGAGTTTCCTGCTATGACGCCTTATTACTACTCAACCTTTGAGGCAGAGATGCAAACTGCTGATGGTAAGAGGTTTGCACAAAATGAAAGTGTTGTATCGGATAAAAAGAAAATTATTGTATTAGGATCAGGTCCTAACCGTATAGGCCAAGGAATTGAATTTGATTACTGTTGTGTTCATGGTGTATATGCTGCTCAAGAATGTGGTTATGAGACTATCATGATTAACTGTAATCCTGAGACTGTGTCTACCGATTTTGATACAGCAGATAAGCTGTATTTTGAACCTGTATTCTGGGAACATATCTATGATATTATTCGTCATGAAAAGCCAGAAGGAGTTATAGTTCAATTAGGTGGACAAACAGCGCTTAAACTAGCTGAGAAACTAGATCGTTACGGTATTAAAATTATGGGTACAAGCTACGACGCGCTGGACCTAGCTGAAGATCGTGGACGTTTTTCAACCTTGTTAAAAGAGAACAACATACCTTATCCTAAATTTGATACAGCGACAACGCCAGATGAGGCCTTAAAAGTAGCCGATGAATTAGATTTCCCGATTCTAGTGCGTCCTTCATACGTACTTGGTGGTCAAGGGATGAAAATTGTGATCAATAAGCAAGAGCTAGAAGCACACGTTGTTGACATTTTAAGAAAAATACCTAATAACGTTCTTTTACTAGATCATTATCTAGATGGTGCCATAGAAGCTGAAGCAGATGCTATTTGTGATGGTGAAAATGTATATATCATAGGTATCATGGAACACATTGAACCATGTGGAATACACTCTGGTGATTCTAACGCTACATTGCCTCCTTTTAATCTAGGAGATCTTGTAATGCAGCAAATTAAAGATCACACTAAAAAAATCGCACTTGCACTTAAGACTGTTGGTTTGATCAATATACAGTTTGCAATCAAAGATGATACGGTTTACATTATCGAGGCTAATCCTAGAGCATCTCGTACAGTACCTTTTATTGCTAAAGCTTACGGAGAACCGTATGTAAACTATGCTACTAAAATAATGCTAGGAGAGAAAAAGGTTACTGACTTTGAATTTAATCCACAACTAGAAGGTTATGCGATCAAGCAACCTGTGTTTTCATTCAATAAATTTCCAAATGTAGACAAGAGATTAGGTCCAGAAATGAAATCAACCGGTGAGAGTATTTTATTTGTAGACAGCCTTAAGGATGACGAGTTCTACGATTTATATGCACGTCGACGTATGTATTTAAGTAAATAATATCAAATTAAATTAATTGATAAAGCCTTTGTTTGTTTGAACAAAGGCTTTTATTTTTAAATAATATGAGAAGCCATGTAACTGTTATTAAGTCTGCAACTGTTTTGCTATTTCTATTGTTCCTAGTTCAATTACTTCATAGGTTTTTTCCTATACCAGGATTAGATGTGATCTATGTAGATTGGATCTGGATATTAATAAGTTTTTTGTTGTTGGGCAGTTATGCAGCTGTGGTTACTTGGATGTTTTCTACAACCAGCACGAGCAAAAAAGTATTTTCCTCGATGACGGTCTTAATATTGGGTTTAATAGGATTGTGTTTTTGGTTGCACGAGGCAGAAGTAGAACTTAAAAAATCAGGTAGAAAATGACTAACGATAAAAAAGATAAAATACGCAAACACGCCAGTATTTTTAGAGGTTTAATTATTGCTTATTCCTTAGTTTTTGTTGCGTTTCTTATTGTAAAATTTGCAAAACCAGAGCTTTTATCTCAGGTTGTGATGGGATACACTTTTAAGTGGTATTTTTTAAGTTTTTTGAGTTTACCTATCTCGTTTTATGGTGTTTGGTATGTTTTAAACCTTGCGCCTAACCGACAACTTACAAAAACTAATCAAGTCTTAGGCTTACTATTTTTTGGAATTATAGGTATGTGGATAAGCTTTCCTTGGAAAAATAAACTAGAAAAGCAGATTAAGAGAGATGAGAAGAGGATTAAGTTTGATTAAATCAACTCTCACTCCTCAACATTTTTAAAGTAAATCCACCCATGATTGCAATTGCCAAAATCATGAGAATCCACAACCATAATTTGTTTTCAAATAAGCCTTTTTCTTCTACCATTGGTTGATTGGGAATGATTAAAATTTCTTCTCCTAATGATAATGAGGTGAGTTCTTCAGGGATGTTGTCTTTAAATTTTTCAATATCATAGCTAGGTAGTTGATCGTTTTCTTTACCATAGGCGAGAAAAAAATCGGCTTCCTTTGTAAATCGAGCTAACAAATAATCTCTAAATCCTGATACGTTAAAAGAGTCTACGTATAAAGGTTCATTGTTGCCGTTATAAATGTTTAATCGTAACTTTTTACAAGTGGTTGCTGGAAAGGTATAGGTATTATCGCTACTAGAATCTAAAACACCTGTGATTAAGGTGGCATACTGATAGCGATAACCATCATCTAATTTTACACTATCGGCTAAATATTCTAGCTTAAATGGACGGTAGTAATCGAAATTTGATTTAATGTTAATAAGAACTCTACTTATACGCGCAGTATCATCCATTTGAGTAAATACTAGACTTTCATTTGAATTTGTTGTTTCCTTTTTTGTAATTGTTGATGGGTATGAGATGTTCTCTCCTTTTTCTACTTCAAAACGTCTTAATCTCGCTCGGTCTAGCTCTGCTTTATCTATGTTTTTAACTAGCACTCGGTAGTATTGATATTCACTAGGTTCAAAATGCAATTGACTATATTGATAAGTAACCTGTTTATTTTTAATACTAGTAATTCTATAATCGTCTAGTAAAGTATACCATTCTTTTTGGTCATTGCTAGCATCTAGTTGAATCTTCCAATCAAAGTTTGTCTCAATAAAATCTAGATGTATTTTATTTATAATTTGTGCGTCCTCCAATTTAAAAGTAAAGAAGATACCATCTTCATTTTTGGTTTGATTGATAAGTTCAAAAGCTAGATCTCTATTTACTTTTTTACTAGTGCTTGAATGCATTAAAAATGGAACCTGCGTTGTATCTGTTTTAGAAACTCCATAAATACGCATATCAGACAATCGTTGATTGAGATGCTTATACATTTCTGGCTTTATATTTATTTTGTGCCAACTATCTGTCGGTCGCTCTATACTGCGCTTATACTCATAAGTATGGAGTTGGGCAAAAGTCAATGAGGCTATAAAAAGAAAGAGAAATGCCAGTTTATTCTTCTGATTCATCTGCGATTTGTTTATTGAATTTATTGTACAAGAAGGATGCAATAAGCATCAAAGCTCCTATACTTATAAATACTATAGTTTTAGAAATGGTGTTCAAATAGGTGAGGTCGTAGAAAAACAATTTTACCAGTGTAAGTCCAAATAAGGTTATGGCAGTGATTCTAATGTATTGTTTGCGTTTCCAAATTCCTAGAATTACTAAACCTAATGAATATACAGCCCACAGAATACTTAAACCCAACTTGTAGTTATTGCTTACTCCAGCAAAATCCATCCAGTGCAATAATTCACTGCTCAAAATCCATAGAATAGTAGTGTGTACGAACAAAACTATGGGCTTAGCAAACGCTTTTCCTATATAGTTTTCCTTATAATGTAATCTTATAAGGTAATGCAGTAATACAGCAGTAGTAATTCCTAGATACCTCAAATTGACCTGCCATAAAGAAATACTGGTATAACCATCCTTAACTCCATCTAAATAGGAATCCCTAAGCTCACTGAAGTTCCACAATCCTGCTATCAGGAGCACAAGAATAGAAAATCCTATAAACCCACAATTAACTTGACCAAGTATTTTGTTTTTAATCCATTTTAAATTAATTCCTGCTAGTAAAGCCACAAATCCAAACGAATAAAACAAAAGCCAAGTGTCATGTAGTAAAGTTACATTTCTATCATGGCGTGTACCACCATACAAGGCAGTGAGCGTTTTGGTTGATATGTTACGTGCATGTTCCCAGTAAATATCAATTTCAACTTTAAAAATCACATAAGACATCATTATTAATAGTGATGGTAAAACATAATGCATTACGTGAAAGAATCCATTAATCGTGAATTCTGGAATCGCTCGCTTTTTATTAAAATAGAGATAATTGATGCTACCTAATCCTATTATATAAAACAACCCTGTAAAAAAGGTAGTATGCCACAACGCTTTCAAATTTGAATCATAAATCTCACGGTCAAGTTGATCCCAGTCTTCAATTAAACTCAAGGTAGCTAGAATAATAATCGCGTAAGCTATTTTTTCATAGGGAGCAATATTTTTAATTCGCCCTATTGCAAAAAGAACAGCAGCGAGAACTGTCCACGATACAGTTACCCATTCACCATCTAGCTGAACAGGAATCGCAAGGGTAATAAAACTTAACACTAGGGCAGCTACCAAATAAAATAGATTGTTTGAAGCTAATTGCTTCTTATGGATTATAACAGCAACTATAAAGTGAATTACAGCATTTAATAGTGTGAATAATCCAGTAAAATCCCTTGTACTTGAATGGGACTCTAGGAGTAAATAACCAGTCGCAAAAAACAATAACGAATTCGCCAATAGCATGACAATATCGATTACCGTATACACTTCTTTTTGTACCAGTTTGTATACAATAAACATCGTATAAAAGGTGAGAAAAATAAGACTAGAAAAGAACAGAGCTTTACCTAGGTCATCGTTTACGTTATAGCTGGTTATTGACCAAGTTATAAAAATGAGCCACGTAGCGCCAAAGGCGACATAGTAAAGTGATTTCCATTCCTTTTTAAAGGCAATGGCAAGAATTCCAAAATTAATAAGAGAAATATAGCTAAACAGTATCGCCATCCTACCAGAACCATCACTTAAAAAAAAAGGTACGGCATAGGCGCCTATTAGTCCTAAATGCGCGATAATAGAGCGGTCGTATTTAAGTGCTGTAATTACAGTGAATAGGGTAAACAAGGCCATCAAAATAAAGGCGACCGATTGGGAATATAAATGGTAGAAGCTATATCCTGAAAAGGTGACAAAATACATCACACACATCGCACCGCTTACTAGCACCGCACTGTATGGTTCGTATTTCTTCTTTAACTTAATTCCGATTCCCAGTAACGAGATACCAGTGATATAACCTAGAATAATTCTTGTAAGTGGGCTTATCAGGTTATTTTCAATTGAATACTTCACCCCAATTATTACACCTATAATTGTGATTAAAATACCGATTTTATTGAGCAAATTTTCTCCTACAAATTTTTCTAGGCTATTTGTTGAGGTTTTTTTACTCATATCATTAAACCTATCCTTAACCTGTGGATCTAGCTTGTCAAACTTTTTTATTGGCTGTTCGGTTGAGGTTTGTTTTTTCTCAACGGTTTCAATTAATTCTGATACAGGTTTAGGTTGTTGTTTTACTGGTTGATCCTGAGATTCCTGTACCAAGCTGTCCTTCTTAAAAGCTTGAATTTCCTCACGTAACTGCTTCATGTTGCGTGCATACTCTTCTTGTTTCCGCTCTAGATATTGCAGCTTGTAAATAAGGTCATTAAGTCGGTCGTTGCTCATAAAAGGAAGTCTTGGTTATGCCAGTATCTAGGGTGAAGGTAATCATTTATCCACAACCTTGGTATAAGAAAAGTATTTACTAAAATCCTATAAAACTTAAGGAGTCAATAGATCGGTTGAATGAAAGGTGTTGGTGAGATTACGCTTTCGCGAAAGCGTAACAAATATTATCTTACCATTTTTAAATACAGATCATGAGAATATTAATCGCCTTTTTGTTCACCGCTCAATTATTTACAGCCCAAAATATAGATCTCAAAGAAATAGATAAGTATATCACTAGCACTCAGAAGGAATGGGATATACCTGGTTTGAGCGTAGCTATTGTAAAAGATGGAGAAATTGTATTTGAAAAGGGATACGGTGTTATGGAAATAGGGAAGAAACAGCAGCCCGATGAGCACACCTTATATGCCATTGCCAGTAATACCAAGGCCTTTACAGCAGCTATTATTGCTCAGTTAGTTGAGGAAGGAAAATTAGATTGGAATGATAAAGTTCAATCTTACTTACCTTACTTTGAAGTGTATGACCCTACCATTAGTCGTATGGTAACCATTAAAGATTTACTGAGTCATAATGTGGGATTAGGTACTTTTTCTGGCGACGCTATTTGGTATAAAAGCGAATTATCTACCGAAGAAATAGTAAAGAGAATCAAATTTGTACCACAAGCATATGAATTTAGGGATGGATATGGATACTCTAATTTGATGTTTATAACAGCAGGCGCAGTGATAGAAAAAGTAACAGGTAAGTCTTTTAAAGATAATGTTACTGAGCGTTTTTTAAAACCTCTAGAAATGGATGACACTGTAGTAAGTGTAAATGATTATGGTTCTAATAGCAATGTAGCGACACCTCATGGTAGATCTGGTGATACTAATTATAAAATCGATCACGTTGCTTGGGATAACGTAAGATCTACAGGTGGTTTGATTTCTAGTGTTCACGATATGGGTAAATGGATGATATTTAACATGAATCATGGGGTTTATAAAGCCGATACTTTATTTAATAAAAACAATCGCAATAAAATGTGGAGCTTACAAAACTCATTTGAGGTGAATCAAGTAAATCGCAATGGTAGAGGTCAGGCTTTTAACGGTTACGGTCTAGGTTGGTTTATCACAAATTATCAAGAGCATTTTCAAATAGGCCATGGCGGTGGATACGATGGTATGATATCTACAGTTCAAATGTTACCTGATGAAAAACTGGGCGTTGTGGTTTTAACAAACGGAGTAAAAGCTCCCACAAATGCTATTGCTTATTATGTTTTTGATAGGTTTTTAAACAGGCCGATGAAGGATTGGAGTAAAGAAATGCTTAATGGCTATAATAAATGGAAAGCTAGTGATACAAGAATTGCAGATAGAAAGGCCGCTCGTGTTAAAAATACAACGCCAACTGTTACTAAAGAAGAGTTGATGGGGACTTATCACACACCGGCTTATGGTAATTTTTACGTAAAGGAGGAAAACGGTGAGCTACAGCTGATCTGGGAACACAGCCCTTTACTATCTAGTACCTTGTCTCATTTCAATTACAATGCTTTTGAAATGAAGTGGAATCATCCACAGGTCTGGTTCAGTTTTGGAACTGTGAATTTTGAAACCGATGCTTATAATAACGTGATCGGTATTTCATTTGATGTCCCAAATGACGATTTCTTTATGGAAGAACTTAATGCAAAGAAGGTAAAATAAAGCTTATCTTTTTTCTAAAACCGCGTTTACTGATACATTAATTTCATCAGCGATTTTATTACTTACAATAGAAGGGATTTCAATATTAAATCGCTCTGGTAACAAGGTGAAGTTAGCTGTTAGCTTTACTTGCTCGCCGCTTTGGGTTAAATTAACTGGAAACTCCAATAGTTCTTTTTTTCCGTGTAATTCTATGGTGCCTTTAAAAGTATATTCATGCAATAGCGCATCATCAAGTGCAGTAGAGGAGAACTCTGCCAAAGTCCCTTTTAAAACAGCTTTAGGATAGGTATCACTTTCTACATAATTCTCATTAAAGTGCTCTTCCATAAGAGCAATGGGAAATTTAAAACCTCTAAGTAGTACAAGAGCGGCTAGTTCTCCAGATTTAACATCGAGTACAATGGTGGCATTATTGTTTATAGCCTCGACAGGCTCAAAGCTAGGAACGCTGGCATTAAATTGAACTTGTCCTGTTCTAGTTAAAAACCGTTCTCTTTGAAGATTTACTAGTAGAAATAAAGTTACCGTTATTAAAAGCGTGAGATTTTTCATGATGAATTAATTTTCTATGAATCCACCATCTCGCCATCTTAAGACAAGATCTATAGAAGATTGAGGTAAACCATTTGTTCCTTGTGGCATTAATAATGGATCGCCAGGTTGTCTGGTTATCCTATCTATAAGAGTACCGTTTTCGGTACTGTTACGTACTTGGTCATAAGTTTCCAGTCTTAATCCACCACTAGGAGCAGCATTTTGATGACAATTCACACAAGAGTTTTGCATGATTTCCTTTATGGAGCCATCATAAGTTACAACCTGTGGTTGTGGATCATTTTGTATTTCTTCAAAATCATCTGGACTTGTTTCACTACAAGATGATATAAATAGGGAAATAAACAAAAAAGTAAGAAAAAACCTCATTAAATTATATTGAATTCAGTATAAATATAAGTATATATTAAAATTGACAAGAATTTTTTATAATATTGATAATCAATAAAGTTAATTTGTTTATAGTTCATCAATTTGAATAGAAAATACTTATACATATTTCTTATTCTGCTTGTCCTTGTTGGTGTCCTCAGTTATAATTATGTTTATCAGGATCATAAGGATATAAAGAATGAAAGTGCTTCCATAAAATTAAATTCTCAA
Source organism: Nonlabens sp. SCSIO 43208 (assembly GCF_050703575.1). Taxonomy (NCBI): domain Bacteria; kingdom Pseudomonadati; phylum Bacteroidota; class Flavobacteriia; order Flavobacteriales; family Flavobacteriaceae; genus Nonlabens; species Nonlabens sp. SCSIO 43208. The sequence goes on along the minus strand of NZ_CP065365.1, from coordinate 2,715,125 downwards.
GATTTAATTTTGATGCTCACTGATGATGACCTAGAAAACGATAAATTAATTCTGGATCAAGTTATAGAGGTTACTGGTGTAGCAACAGATAAAGCGGCGCAAGAAATGACATTAGATTTTAATGTTTTCATTCAACTCGCAAACCCAACTAAGTTTCCTCTTAATCACACTTATACAGTAAAAGGTCGATGCATAGGTTACGATGATCTTTTAGGTGAAGTAAAAATAGATCAAGCATACATTCTTAACCCACAAAACTCAAATGATGATGAAAAATAATTACTCTTTTTATTCGATTTTAACAGCAATACCGGTTGCACTGCTAGTATTAGTAGGTTTTACTGGTGGGCAAACAGGTAGTTTTTCTGGTTCGCCAGGAGATAACAATCAAAATTGTACCGCATGTCACGCGCCAGGAGCAAATCATGGTGGAAGTGCAGCATTAAGTGGTGTACCAGCTACATATAACGCAAATCAGGCCTATAATTTAAATCTAGCCATAACAGGATCATCAGTTTCAAAATTTGGTTTTAACATTACAGCAGAAGATGATAGCGGTAACAAAATTGGAACTTGGACCACAGGAACAGGTAGTCAATTGAGATCAGGTGGATCAGGATTGACTCACACAGCAGCAGGATCTAGTCAAAACAACTGGAGCTTCAATTGGACAGCGCCAGCAAGCGATGTAGGAGCGGTAACTTTTTATTATGCAGCCTTACAAGCAAACGGTGCTAGTGGTAACAGTGGTGATCAAGTAATTACAGGATCCTCAAACGCTGTTCTTACCACCATTGATAGTAAATTATCAGACTTTACTTTATATCCTACTCAAGTAATGGATAAAGTAAGCATAGCCCTAGAAAACGCAAGTGCTGCTCAAATACAAGTTTATAACATGCAAGGTAACCTTGTTCTAGAATCAAAAATTCAGGATCAAAATGAATTAGATGTAACTCGTTTGTCTAGTGGTATATACATCACTCGTGTAATGGTAGAAGATGCAGTGTCTGTTGCAAAATTTGTTAAATATTAATAGCACCTAATCCGTATTGTAAGTATTACAAACACCTCTTTATAGAATGAACAAATTTCTACTTTTATTACTACTACCTTTTTTTGTTACCGGTCAAGACGATCTATTAGATGGACTCGACATTGAAGATGATAACCAAGTTACCAGTACTTGGAAATCTCTTAAAGTGGTAAATTTTGAGACCACCAAATTGGTTGCAAAAAATGAGTTTCAAGTTATAATATCTCACAGATTTGGTAGTGTAGAAAACGGAATAGACGATCTTTTTGGACTTGACAACGCCGTGACCAGATTTCAATTTGTGTATGGAGTAACCGACTGGATGCATCTAGAAGCAAGCCGCAGCGGATTCAATAAAACATACCAACTAGCTGGTAAATTCAAACTTAAATCACAAGAAAAGCAGGGATTTCCCTTCACTATTTCTTTATTTACAGCAGCAGATTTTTACAGCGCCGTAAATGAAGAACTTTATCCAGGTATTGAATTTATGGACCGCACCGGTGCTACGTTACAATTTATCGCAGCCCGTAAATTCTCTGATCGTTTTAGTGCACAAATTAGCCCGACTCTTTTTCATCAAGGCTTTGTTCCGGTTGATGAACAAGATAACACTCAATATGCGCTTGGAGTAGGAGCTAGGTATAAGCTGTCTAATAGATGGAGTATAAATGCCGATTATGGCTATCATTTGAACCGTGCTAGTGAGAACAATTTTGTTAATCCATTAAGTATAGGAGTTGATTTGGAAACAGGTGGACACGTTTTTCAAATGCATTTCACAAATGCCCAGCCTATGTTGACCAACAACTTTTTGAGCGGTGGAACAGGCGATTGGACCGAAGGTAGATTTTATTTTGGATTTAACTTGGTACGAGTTTTTTAGAAAGTAAGTGACTATTCACGCTTTCGCGAAAGCGAATCAACCACATGAAAGAAATAGTCTAAAACTGGCTATTTCACATGGTAAAAGCTATAGCATAAATTGTTTGCATTTCAATTTATGACTTATAGCTTAATTTTTTTATTGCAGAAAAAGCTTTGTCAACCATGTGATCTTCAACAAGTACACTGAACTCATTTGTAGTAGAGATTACCTCGTATAACGAAATACCTTCCCAAGCAAACCTCTTAAATATTTGGTAGTATAGACCTGGGATTTTAGTATTAATTTCAGGTAATCCGATACTTATCGCGCATAAATTTTCTTGAAGCCCAATAAGATGTTCACTAGTAAAATGCTTTTCAATTTTTTGCTTTTGACTGGCAGAAATCACGAGATTACTCTCATGTGTACCTCTGGAAAAGCCATAAAATACATTCGTCTCTATGGATGATATCATCTTACTATGGCTTATCATCAAGGTACTCGAGTTTTGAAACGTATAGTCAACCAGATTTGAGCGCACTGTTATATCACCTAGATTTTTTAGAACCGTTTTTAATTTATTAGAGTGTCTTAAATTGTTGGGTGGATTATAACGTCTTAATGCCATCATTACTGCTCCTGTCTTGATAGGTTTCCTCAGCATATCGCTTATAGGTTCTCGTAGCTCTTCAGCAAGTGCCGAAAAGTTGATTATACGTCTGGCAAGTGCTTCTTCTAAAAAGGGTTGTGTGAGTAATATCTCCTCAACACATTCTGATACAGTTTTCATTTTGTTAATTATATAACAAGTTGTGTAATTTTATTCAAATATCAGTAATAATTTACTCAACTTGCAAGTCAGACGTAAGTTTGCCAAAAATTTATTGAAATGTTGGTATTAAAGTTTGGTGGTACATCAGTAGGCTCTATTGAAAATATGAACAATGTGAGATCTATCATTAACGATGGAACACAAAAGATAGTAGTACTATCGGCCATGTCTGGAACGACTAATGCCCTAGTTGAAATATCGGAACAACTCAATGCAGGTGATCGAGATAATGCGCTAGAATTAATTGAAGAACTATTTGTCAAATATGCTCAAGTGGTAGAGGACTTGCTTCAAGATCAACAATTGAAAGAAGAAGTAAGCAAGTATGTGCTGTCTGTTTATGAAACGCTCATAGAGCAAACGAAAAGCAAGTATAACGAGCTAGTTCATAATACGATAGTTGCGCAAGGTGAATTACTTTCTACCTTTATATTCAGCCGATTTTTAATTCAAGAAGGTATTAATGCTGTTTTATTACCAGCACTTGATTTTATGCGTGTGGATCAACAACATGAGCCTGACTCTTTTTACATTCAACAAAATTTGAACAGGATTCTTGATGATAATCAACAAGCTGACATTTATATCACTCAAGGTTTTATTTGCCTAGATGTTCAAGGTCAAATATCTAATTTACAACGCGGTGGTAGTGATTATACCGCATCTATAATAGGAGCAGCAATCCAAGCAGAAGAGGTCCAAATTTGGACTGATATTGATGGGTTTCATAATAATGATCCACGGTACGTTGAAAATACAACCGCTATACAAAAGATATCTTTTGATGAGGCGGCTGAGTTGGCTTACTTTGGAGCAAAAATTCTGCATCCACAAACCGTCATGCCGGTTAGAGATTTGAATATTCCTGTAAGATTAAAAAACACGATGGTACCAGATGCCTATGGGACATTAATTACTCAACAAGTACATGGTGAAGGGATCAAAGCTATAGCCGCAAAGGATGGTATCTATGCTATTAAAATAAAATCGGCGCGCATGTTGCAAGCCCATGGATTTCTTAAAAAGGTATTTGAAGTGTTTGAGAAATTCCAAACTCCTATTGACATGGTCACTACCTCAGAAATTGCTGTATCGTTAACCATAGATGATGCCACTCATATAGATGCTATTGTAAATGAACTTGAACAAATAGCGAGCGTAGAGGTTGATGCAGGAATGAGTATCGTATGTCTAGTAGGAAATAATATAATCTACCATCAGGATACACCACAATTATTTAATATCCTTCAAGATGTAACAGTGCGCATGATCGCTTATGGTGGTAGCAATAACAATATTTCCTTATTGATTAATACGGAATATAAGAGAAACACTCTGCAAAAATTACAGAGTTATGTTTTTGAGTCGGAAGAGAAGATGGTGGTTGCCTAAAACGTTACAATTTTACCTGAACATTATAGTTTTTAAACTCTTCTAGGTATTTGGTGTCAGAGAAATTTGCCTCGGCGATTTCTTTGGCACTTTTGATTTTAATTTGTTTTCTCTTTATAGCACGAGCAAACCTTCTTACGTGAGTCTCGTTAGTAATTTTAAGTCCTGGTACTGTCACGGTATTTCCATTTTCATCTTTGGCAACCATGGTTAAAAATGAAGAATTACAGTGTTTTGACTCACCAGTTTGAATGTTTTCAGAATCTACTCGTATACCTACTACCATCGATGATCTTCCTACGTAGTTGACTGATGCTCTAAGAGTCAACATTTCACCTACCTCTATTGGAGCTTTAAAATCCACTACATCAACACTTGCTGTAACACAGTAATGACCACTGTGTTTTGATGCGCAGGCAAATGCAATTTGATCAATTAATGATAACACATAACCACCGTGAATTTTTCCAGAAAAATTAGCATTTGACGGCAGCATGAGAATGGATAACATAACTCGGGACTGCTCTGGTGATTTAAATGTTGATGAACTCATGGCATGTTTATTTTAAAGTGTTTGATCGTTATTACGCTTTCGCGAAAGCGTAATCCATCACAAGTTACTCGCGATTAAAATGAGGGCTTTGTTCTTTACTGACCTCAGTAATGAAATACTTTGTATCACCCCAAAAAAAGAAAGTGCCAAATTTTTCTTCGTATTTTAATTTTACGTATTGACCTTGATACTCTTTTAATTTCTCAATGACCTCTTTTTCATGATCCATCACTGAAAATGAAAATATTTGAGCACCGCTTATACCTTGAGAAATTTCACCTTCCCAAGTTTTAACCACAACACCTTTACTGGAGAATTTAATTAATTCACCGGTACGGTATCCGTCGGAATAGGTGGCATAGTACAAAAAGGTGTACCATAGAACGGCCATAATTAAAATGGTGGCTAGAATTACTCCTAAAATACGTTTCATGCGATATAATTTTTAAAGAATAGGCCAGTTAAAATGGCGATACCAAAACTAAGCAATGTTCCTATTAAGACATACTCGGTGAGCTTCATATTTTTTGCCTTGCTTAAATCACCAAATCTAAAAACCGATTTTGCAGTGAGTAATAAACCGACTGCGCTAAAGTTATCGGTGATTACAAAAACAAAAATGAGTAATCGCTCAATAATTCCTATCCAGCGACCTGCATTTTTGAGCCCATAGATGCCAGTATCTTTTTCGGTTAATTTCCATCGTGTGAAAAACACTTTGAGCATAATGGCTACTGGCGATGTAAGTAGTACTACACAAGTAATTAAGGGTATGGTATAAGCTGGAAAACTATCTGGAACGATCTCGTTTTTTCCTAAATGCAAATTGACGAGTATTAGTATAACGATAAGATGTGCCACTTGATCTGCGGTAAACATCCAGCGTTTGTTTTTCTTTCTTGTCAATTTAATTTTGAGCGCATCTATAAGTAAGTGAGTAACGGTTATAGTTACTGCTATGTACCACATTTCTAGATCCCAAATAAGTACAAGACTTAGTAAGCCGTGTATCAAAGCATGTAGGTATAAGTGATAGGATGATAATCCGTCTTTTTCCTTCTTCTTAGTAAAGCTATCGGATTGCAGGACAAAATCTCCTAATAAATGAGCGAGCAGTAATTTAAATAGTAGTTCCATGATTGATGTCCTTAAAATAATACTTTTCAAATAACTCCAATAGTGCCTGTACCTCTTTTAATTGTACTCTATCTAATCTACGGCTGGCAGTAGATTGTTTTATTCCTAGTCGTTCACCTATTTGTTGCTGAGTTTGATCGGGATGATTTAAAACCTCAAAAAGGGCCTCGGCGCCATTATTTGTCCAACTATCCATAAAGGTAAGGGCTAGTTGTAATGACGTGTTCATATAGGTGTCGTAGTGAGTATTACCACTACTTACCATTATATTTTGTTTTAATTCTTTGAGAGAATCTAGTAAAGCACCAGATCTTGTAAATGCACTACCTGTTGATATGGCAATGTTGTTTTGTATTAATTCTACATCACCTAATCCTATAGCCATGCGTGCAGCTATTCCTTTACGTTTAAGAGCTGTTTTTATTTTGAGACAAACTAGTAACGCCGTTGAGGTTTCTTTTATAAGTAGTTGAAAGCTGTCTCCTCTATAAATGTGAAATAAATCAACTTCTTGAAGTTGGTTAAGTACTTTATCGAGCTCATTTAAAAAAAAGCCAGCTTCCATTTGTTGAGAAGATATGATGTCTCCTGCAATAATAGCTTTCATACCATTACATGTTTAAGTAGCACTTCAAATATATTACATTATAGTGTAATAAATAGAAATATTACGTTTTTATGTAATTATTATATAAGAATTAGCTATTGATCTAATCATTAGACTCAATTCCTAAAATGTCAGGATCACTGTCAACAGCCCTTTCTACCAGCTTCTCGTTGAGATGTTTATTAGCTTTGGCTCCTAATTTTCTAAGTTTTTCAACACGACCTACTAGATTACCAGAACCTTCTGTAAGCTTGTTCATACTAGAAGAATATGTTTTTTTAACAGTATCTAGTTGAGTTCCTACTTTGATTAGATCTTCTGTAAGACCTACAAACTTATCATAAAGTGCGCCGGCAGCATTGGCAATATCTAGTGCATTGCGCTGTTGCTTTTCGTTTTGCCACATTGTGTCAATAGTACGTAAGGTAGCTAGTAGGGTAGTAGGTGTCACAATTACAATATTCTTTTCAAAAGCATCGCTGTACAAACTGCTATCTGTATTAAGCGCCATGGCAAAGGCAGGTTCTATAGGCACAAATAACAATACAAAATCTGGACTTTCTATTCTATATAGATCGTGATAGTTCTTGCCCGATAAATCACTTACGTGTTTCTTAAGCGCATTAATGTGTTCTTTAAGATAACGTTCTTGTAATTGATCGTCTTCTTCATTTACATAGCGTTCATAGGCATTAAGAGAGACTTTACTATCTATAATCATCTTTTTGCCACCAGGTAAACTCACAATAACATCAGGAAAAACAGTCTTACCATCTTCTGTTTTGAAGCTTTGCTGCACTTCATATTCCATGCCTTTTTCTAGTCCAGACTTTTCCAGCACACGTTCTAAAACAAGTTCACCCCAATTCCCTCGCATTTTGGCATCACCTTTAAGCGCTTTGGTTAGGTTATTTGCCTCGGTGCTCATTTTTTCATTGAGCTCCTTTAAACCTATAATTTGCTGTCTCAAGGCACTTTGACGGTCGATCGTGTCCTTATGAGTGTCTTCCACCTTCTTTTCAAAACTCTTTATTTTCTCCTGTAGCGGATTTAATATTTGTTCAATACTTTCCTTGTTTTGACTGGCAAACTTGGTGCTTTTCTCTTCTAAAATTTTGTTAGCAAGATTCTCAAATTCTTTAGTGAACTTTTCATTGAGCTTCTCAATTTCTAGTTGTGCCTCAGCATGTTTTTCTTCCGCTTTCGCGAAAGCGGTACGTTGCTCTGCCAGCAACACATTCAAATGTTCCTTCTCTCGAGCTACTTCTTTAAGTTCTTCTTTTAGAGACTCATGACGTTTACTTAAGTCATTGAAGTTTTCTACTTTACCAGCTATCTGACTTTGTAAGGTGTTTTGCTCTAATTTAAGTTGATCTCGTTCCTTAGCTACTTGTAGAACCTCTGTGAGTTGAGCTTCTAATTGCTCCTTGTTGTTACGTAGTAAATTAATCTCACCAGAAAACTTAGTTTTAGAAAAAAACCAAGCGATGACAGCACCTAAAACAGCACCAATTAAAAAAATAAATAACCAAGAAAAATCGTCAAACATAAAAACAGATTTAAACCTTAAAAATACATCAGTTGGTTGAGTACTAAAATCACTTTTACAAAGTCTTTTCCACAATTAAAAAGGACTAGGTGCTTCAAAGGTCATTTTTTCTTTTGTGTAAGGATGTACAATAGTGAGTTCTTGAGCATGTAGGTACAACCTGTCCTGTTTTGTTCCATAAAGATCATCACCTTTTATAGGTGCGTTCAATCCCTCGTGATGAGCTGCATGAACTCTTAATTGATGGGTGCGCCCAGTTATTGGATAAAAGTTTACTTTGGTATATCCGTTTTTAACCTCTATGACTTCAAATTTTGTTCTAGCATTCTTACCATGAATGGGATCTACAAGTTGGTAAGGTCTATTGTCTAGATCTACTCTTAAGGGTAATGAAATAAACCCATCTTGTTTTTGAACGATACCATCTAAAACCGCAGTATATTTTTTACTCACAGTTCTCGTGATAAACTGCTCTTGCAGTCTTTTATGTCCTTTTTTATCTAGAGCAATAATCATAATTCCAGATGTTGACATATCCAATCTGTGCAAAATCATGGGGCCTGTGGCATTAGGATATCTTGCTCTCATACGTTCTTCAACACTATCGGAAATATTCTTACCTCGAACTGATAAAAACTCTGCTGGTTTGTTAATGACGACTATGTATTTATCTTCATATAAAATGTCAATTACTTTACCTATTGCTGGGTTTTGTAACATGGGATTTTCATCGACTTGTAAACCTTGTAACATATGCAGGAGTAATGGCTCACATTTTGAACGACAGGCTGGGTAGAAGTTACCATGTTTACGCACCTGTGATGGTGGTGATTCCCCATACCAAAATTCGGCCATGCATATGGGGTCTAGTTTGTTTAAATAAGCGTATTGTAATAGTTTGGGAGCGCAGCAGTCACCAGTTCCTGATGGAGGGAAGAAAGGAGGAACGTTTTTAAAGATATCTAATGCCGTTCTCGATTCGCCTTTTGCATTCAGAAAGTTGTACTGTTCAAAAATAAAAGATTGTAAATCGTTTGACTTTTCCTTGCGCAAAGATTTAAGTCTAGAGATTTCCTTCTCTTGATTTGTAACAATGGAGCCGGCTTTGGTTGCTTTTTCCTCTAGATAAGCACGATACTCTCTCAAAAGAAACTTTTCTTTCATGCTCTGATCGTGGTGCTTTTTGCGTAATTCCTCTAGATCTTCAGGTTGACCAAGCGCTAGGTTTCTAGATTCTTTTCTAGCTTGCTTTTGTTTTTTATGCTTGGCTATTTGAGCCTGTATCTTTTCCTCGTTTTCTTCTAGAATTTTTTGATACCTTATTTTTTGAGATAAAAACTTCTCATCATGTTCTAGTTGGTAAATACGATCATTGATAAAGGCAAGTTCTTTAGATTCAATGGCATACCTGCCAGTAGTTTCAAACATATTATACACTAGCGGTACAAAATAGTTATTCTCTTGTTCACCTGTAATTACACCAGAGAAAGCACTCAAATAGCCCAGCTCTCCTTGTGAATCTCTTACCACCAAAACACCAAACATTTTACCCAAATGGTGTTTATAATTTTTTGGACCAAGATTTAAATCAAAAAACCAATTATCAAAACTTTCCAGGTATTCCTGTAATTCCTGACTCGCTATACTAGCTAGTTCATGAGGTTTATAATAAAAAGGAAATGTAAACCTATCTGGTAATTCAATACCTGATATGTCCTTTGAAAATCTATGTACTAGCGACATTTATCCCAGACTTTGCATTTCAACTAGAGTGTGATAAAGACCGTTTTTGGATAATAATTCATCATGAGTTCCTTGCTCTACAATTTGCCCTTTCTTCATCACCACAATGTGATCTGCGTTTTGAATAGTAGATAGTCGGTGTGCAATAACTACTGATGTTCTATTTTTCATCACACGCTCTAGCGCATCTTGCACTAGTCGTTCGCTTTCAGTATCTAGTGCGCTAGTAGCTTCATCTAGTATAAGAATAGGAGCGTTTTTAAGAACTGCTCGTGCGATAGAAAGACGCTGTTTTTGACCACCGCTTAATTTACCACCGCTGTCACCAATATTTGTGTGTATACCATTAGGAAGATCTTTTACAAATTCCCAAGCATTAGCAATTTTTAAAGCCTCAATAATACTTTCTTCACTGGCATTTTTGTCACTCAACGCGACATTGGCAGCCACGGTATCATTGAAGAGGATAGAATCTTGTGTAACTAATGCCATCTGGTCTCTTAGACTTTTTAAACTAACATCTTTAATATCGTGTTCATCAATAGATATGGTGCCATTTTCAATGTCGTAAAACCTTGTGAGTAAGTTAGCTATCGTGCTTTTACCAGAGCCAGATTGACCAACCAGTGCGACGGTACTTCCCTTTGGGATATCTAGGCTGAAGTCTTTAAGTACTGGTTCATCAATGTATGAAAACGTAACGTTTTTAAGCTGTATCGCTTTCGCGAAAGCGGACATCTCAACAGCACCTTCTTTATCTTCAATCTCATTCTTTGTATGGAGTATTTCAAGTACACGCTGTGCAGCCGCATTACCTTCTTTTACTTGATAACTTGCTTTTGAAAGAGCCTTGGCTGGTGTTAATATGTTGTAAGCCAAAGCCATAAAACCAATAAATGTCGTGGGATCTATACTTTCTTCTGTGAGTACCAGTCTACCACCAAACCAAAGCAATACTCCAATCATGAGAATTCCTAAAAACTCACTCACTGGACTAGCCAATCCTTTTCTGTGATTGAGCTTGATGGCATATCTATTCATGCGCTGCGTACTACTCTCAAATGTTTCTTGTAAGCGTTCTTCTGCATTGAAGCCTTTTATTACTTTCAAACCACTTAGGGTTTCTTCTAAAAGGGACAAAAAGTAACCTTGCTCTCGCTGTACTTGACTACTACGGTTTTTTAATTTTTTACCCAATCTAGAAATCAAAAATCCAGAGACAGGTAAGAATAAAATCATAAAAATGGTAAGCTGTGGACTTAAGATGATCATTAATATTAAAGTGAAAATAATATTAAGTGGTTCCTTTATAATCAATTCTAGAATCGACAAAAAACTATGTTGAATTTGTAATACATCGGCACTTGTGCGTGCGATTACATCACCTTTACGCTTTTCAGAAAAATAAGAAATAGGCAGATTGATGATTTTTGCGTATAAATCATCACGTATATCCTTTAAGACTCCATTTCTCAAATAGGCAATAAAGTACATTCCTAAATAACCAAATAGATTTTTAAGGAAGAAAAGTGATAGAACTAGGGCGATAACAACTATTAATGCTTGTTCTTTACTTTCAGTTTGAGTGGTTACATAATATCCTAAGTATCCTTTGAGATAGTCCATACCGTTTTGAATTCCAGTCCAAACAGGTTCTTCGGTAATTGCTTGTGTTTTGTCAAACAAAACATCTAGCATAGGGATTAAGGATACAAAGCTCAATGCTCCAAATAGAGCAAAGAGAATATTAAAAGTAATATTCAATATTCCTGAGGTTTTGTAGGGCTTTGCATACCTCAGAATTTCTTTAAAATAATTCATTTATTGAATGTCTAAATCTTTAAGTACAGCGTCTATTTTATTAATTAATTGTTGCTGTGTTGCTTTGTAATCTTCTGGATTGGACAATCCAGTTTTAGTTGAAATATAAAATTTGATCTTAGGTTCTGTACCACTAGGTCTGGCTGCTATCTTAGTACCGTCTGCTAGATAAAATATAAGCACATTGGACTTTGGAACTTCCATGGTTTCTTTTTTATCCAAATGCTTATTGTACCTAATACTACTGGAGTAGTCTTCTGTTATGATAACTTCTTGACCAGCTATAGTTTGTGGTGGCTGTTCTCTTAAGTCAATCATCATTTGCTTTATTTCTGCAGCACCAGATATACCTTTTTTTACTAGAGCAACCAGTTTTTCTTGATAAAGACCATGTTGCTGGTAAAGTTTGATCAAGTCCTTGTAAACGGTAGAATTATTTGCTTTAGCTTGCGCGTACATTTCACAGGCTAGTAGTGCTGCGGTTACAGCATCTTTGTCTCTTACAAAATCACCTACCATATATCCAAAACTTTCTTCTCCACCACCTATAAAATCTTGATTTGGATGATCTTTAATCATTTTGGCAATCCACTTAAAACCAGTTAATCCTTCCTTACATTCTACATCATAAGCCATTGCCAAATCATGCATCATCGGTGTACTTACAATGGTAGAACCAATGAAAGGATTAATTAATGAACTTAGATCAGCTTTTTTAAGTAAGAAATCGGTCATGGTGATCATGGTTTGATTACCATTAAGCAATACCATGTTACCATCATTATCACGCACTGCGACTCCTAATCGGTCACTATCGGGATCAGTTCCTATAACCATATCAGCATTAATTTTATTGGCAAGTTCTACTGCCATTTGTAATGCTTCAGGCTCTTCAGGATTAGGAGACTTTACGGTAGGGAAATCACCGTTAGGTATAGCTTGTTCCTTAACAACGTGTAAATCGGTGTAACCAGCTCTTTTAAGAGTTTCAGGAATTAATGTAATGCTGGTACCGTGTAAACTGGTAAACACAATTTTTACCCGGCTACGATCTACATCACCTGCAACTTTTGCAGCTTTTATACTATCTTCAATAAAGGCATTATCATCCTCTGGAGTTAATAATTCTATGAGTTTATCATCACCGTTAAAGTTGATATCTTTAAATTCTAACGAATTAATGAGTTCTAGCAATTCTTTATCCTGTGGAGGAACTAGTTGTCCGCCGTCCTGCCAGTAGACTTTATAACCGTTGTATTCTGGCGGATTGTGACTTGCGGTGAGTACAATACCTGCGTGACAATCTTTACGTTTTACGGTGTAAGAGAGCAGTGGAGTAGGGCGCAATTCTTCAAATAAATAAACTTGAATACCATTTGCGCTAAAAACTTGAGAGACAGTTTGAGCTAATTCTTTTGAATTGTGCCTGCAATCATAGGCAATAGCCACTTTTATTTGTTCTCCTGGAAATGTTTTTTTAAGATATTGAGAAAGTCCTTGAGTGTTTTTTCCTAATGTGTACTTATTAATTCGGTTTGTACCAACTCCCATTATTCCTCTCATACCACCAGTACCAAATTCAAGGTCCTTGTAAAATGACTCTTCTAATTGAGCTATATCTTGATCAATTAGATGTTGTGTTTGACTACGTGTTTCCTTATCAAATGGTTCTTGAGTCCAAGTTTGGGCTACATTCAAGATTTCTTGTTTATTCATAATCATTGATTAGAATTGCAAAGATAGGAATTAGTAGCAATGCTAGCTTTTAAACTCTTACATAGAGTTTGTTAAACTACATGGTGGTCATTCTCCTAATGATCTAGTTTCTCCTCAATAAAGTAACGGCCGCTTTGGTTACCACTGCGCAATATCAACTCTCCTAGAAAACCTGCAATAAAAAATAACGTACCTAATAACATAACGGTAAGCGCAATAAAGAACCAAGGATTGTCAGTCACAAGATTATAGGGTAAATCATTGTATAATCGGTAAAGTTTTGAAATGCCTACATATCCTGCGATTACAAAACCAATTAAAAACATAACGATACCTAAACTACCGAATAAGTGCATGGGGCGTTTTCCATACTTAGACAAGAAGCCAATGGTAATTAGATCCAAAAAGCCATTGATGAATCTTTCATATCCAAATTTGGTACTACCATATTTCCTAGCTTGATGAACAACAATCTTTTCAGTAATATTCTTAAAACCAGCATTTGCAGCAAGAACGGGAATGTATCGGTGCATTTCACCGTGAACATCAACATTCTTTACCACTTCACGGCGATAAGCCTTTAAACCGCAGTTAAAGTCATGCAAGGTTAATCCACTGGTTTTTCTTGCAGCCCAATTAAATAATTTACTAGGTAAGTTTTTGGCAATAACACTGTCATAACGTTTCTTTTTCCAACCACTTACTAAATCAAAACCTTGCTCTGTAATCATTTGGTACAATGCCGGGATTTCTTCAGGACTATCCTGTAAATCGGCATCCATTGTAATGACCACTTCACCGTTTACAGCAGCAAACCCTGCGTGTAGAGCTTGTGATTTTCCATAGTTAGTGAGAAATTTAATGGCGTTTGTGTTGTTATGCTTTCGCGAAAGCGTACTCACCACATCCCAACTGTTATCAGTGCTACCGTCGTCAATAAACCAGATGTCGTAGGTGATATCTGTTTGTTCCAAGACGCGTAGAATCCATTGATGAAGTTCTTCTAAGGATTCCTCTTCATTTAAAAGAGGGATGACTATGGACAGTTGTTTACTCACGATTTAAACCTGTTGTGGGCGTTTTTTTCTTAAAATCAAACCTACGATTATTCCAGGAACCAGCAGTAGTAATATTTTCATGACTGTAGAAAGGGAGAACCCTTGAAAACTTAAATCCATTTTTTGCGGTTTTGGTATAGTCAACCCTGCTGCCTTACGCTCTTCATAAACTTTCATAGCAGCGTCTTGCACCGTGTTTTGTAATTCAGGATCTATTTGTGTGTAAATTAAATAAATGGTTGCTGATTCTGCAATGCAAATTAGTAAAATTGCCAAGAAAAAACCTGCGACTGCTTCACGTGTTTGAATAAAACCTTTCTGACTGATTTTTGCGTGGATTTGCGCGCCAAAACCAAAGCCCAGTGGCCACAGTATATGTGCAAATACACTTATTAAGGGATTGAGAAAATCACCTGTTTTCCAGAATATAAGATAGGTGGTAACCATTACGATTGCTCCTATAATCCCGTAGGATAATCCTATCTTTTTAATTTGTGGAGGCAGCATGTATATTTATTTTATTTAAGGCAAAGATAGTTACTGTACTTTTGTTATGTACAAGAGAAACTTGTTTAAAATAAGTTTCCATGTTTTAGCTCTTAGTAAGTAGTAGAAAAACTAAAAAATGCTGATATTTGCGTTTCAAGCAACATATTTTTTTAAAAGATGTTGTATTACAAATAAAAAAGTTTAAATTTGCACCCGCAAAAAGAACAAGTATAGTCATGCAAAAAGGAATACACCCAGATAATTATAGACTAGTAGCATTTAAAGATATGTCTAACGATGAAATCTTTATCACTAAGTCTACTGCAGATACTAAAGAAACTATTGAAGTGGATGGAAATGAGTATCCACTAATCAAATTAGAAATCTCTCGTACATCTCACCCGTTTTATACAGGTCAGAGCAAGCTTATCGATACTGCTGGTCGTATCGACAAGTTCAAGAACAAGTACGCAAAATTCAAAAAGAAATAAGGTTTACTTATTCAGAATATACAAACGCCTCGAGAAATCGAGGCGTTTTTTTATGCTTGTCTTTAAGTCTTTTTAGTTGTCTTTTTATAAGCTCTTTAATTATCCTTGACGCCTTGTAAAATTTTATCGTGCAAGTTTGCATTACTTGCATCATCACAGTGTAATACTGAGATATCTCCTGTTGTTTCCAAAACTACTGCTACTACTTGATCTAGGTGGATAACATTAGCCTCTCTTAATTTTGCTATTAATTGATCTTCATGTACGTGAGCTTTTTTAAGATTGTCATAAAGAATTTCCTTTCCTTTCATTAACAGAATAGGTTGATTTGAAATACTGCTTTTTATTTTGGAATTACGTTTTTGGATTATTGAAACAATTAAAGTAAGTAATAATAAGGCCGCTATTGCTGTAAAGCCTTGAGCAACTGATGTCGATGAGGTTAAAGTAGAAGAAACAATACTACCTATCGCTACTGTGATGGCAAAGTCGTAAGTAGTAAATTTTGCAAATGATCTTAATCCTACAATTCGTGTTATTATAATAATCAAAATGAAGATTGCCACACTACTTACTATAGTTTCCCAAATGGGGTCGTCGCTTGAGTAAATAAAATCCATAAAACTGTCTTTTCTTTAAATGTAGTAGAATTCTGAAAAGGAGATAGACAACTTAAGGTAGAAATAACATTTCTATCTCTTTTTTCGCTGTTCTTCTTCAGTACGAGTCATTAACCAATAAATCACGTAAAAGATATTCAAAACTCCTGCTACAAATGCCCAGAACATACTTCTATTGCGAGTCCAAGAACAAACCACGGCAAGTGAGGTGAATATGGCGGTTCCCATTGAAATTCCAGAAGAGGTAAAGGTTTCTTTAGAATGGTTGAGTATAATCAGAGTATTCATGTTTTTATTTCAAGAAAAGAAATTTTATCAATAGATATTCCTAAAACTAGTTTAAAAATATCTGAAATCAAAAACGCCTCGAGAAATCGAGGCGTTATAATAAAAAGTAGGGACTGATTACCCTAAATATGACTTAAGGATTTTACTTCTTGAGTTTTGTCTTAATCTCTTAATACCTTTTTCTTTAATCTGGCGCACGCGCTCACGAGTTAAGTCAAAAGTTTCACCTATTTCTTCAAGACTCATAGGTTGTTGATTTCCTATACCGAAGTAAAGAGAAATAACATCTGCCTCTTTTTGAGATAAGGTTTCAAGTGCACGCTTAATTTCTAACGTTAACGACTCGTGTAATAATTCCTTATCTGGATTAGGTGACTCACCACTGCGTACAACATCGTAAAGGTTTGATGTTTCTCCTTCTTTAAGCGGAGCATCCATGGATACGTGACGACCAGCGTTTTTAAGAGATTGCTTAACGTCGCTCACTGTCATGTCTAGCTCTTTAGCTAGTTCTTCAGGTGATGGTGGACGCTCGTGCAATTGCTCAAGGTGTGAAAATGCCTTATTAATCTTGTTAATAGAACCGATCTTGTTCAATGGTAGGCGCACGATACGTGACTGCTCTGCTAGTGCTTGTAGAATAGACTGACGGATCCACCATACTGCGTATGATATAAATTTAAATCCACGAGTCTCATCAAATCTTTTTGCAGCCTTTACGAGTCCGGCGTTTCCTTCATTAATTAGATCTGGCAACTTAAGACCTTGATTCTGGTACTGTTTTGCTACAGAAACTACGAATCGTAAGTTTGCTGTAGTCAGTCTTTCTAGGGCTCTTTGATCACCTTTTTTAATGCGCTGAGCTAATTCTACTTCTTCCTCTGCGGTGATAAGATCAATTTTAGAGATGTCTTGTAGATACTTATCCAGCGATTTAGACTCACGGTTTGTAACCTGCTTGGTGATTTTGAGTTGTCTCATGTAGTAATGAAAGATTTATAAGGGTTAAACAACTGACAGCTTTTGTCAGTCTTTAAATAAGTAGCAAAAATCATGCCGTTCACTTACTTGCTGACTAATCTTCAGCCTAGTAATGGTAAGACTTTTACACAATTTAATTAGTCGTAAAACATTCGATTTTATTACACCTCGTGTTTAATTTTTTCACAGAATTATTCGTTAATTATCTACACTTCTATATTTCAAACGATTGAGAAGTGTTATAATTAATTTATTAAATGCATTAAAAGAAAGATTGTAGTCCATAAAACGACTCTTAACCAATTCTTTTTAGTTAGTTTAATACATGTCTCCTTTTTATCTGGATGTAAATCAATTTTCTTGTGTAATGGAACGTAAATAACCATCGTTGTCACCCAAGTAAGGATAACTAGTGCAAAATAGATGGCATTAACAAAAGAAAGATCGTTCCAGGCTAAATAAATGCTTATAATCAATTGAATAATCATCATAGGAGCAACTATAAAGGTTATGTTGCGTGTGTAGATCTCATGCCATTTTGATAAGGATTCATTAGTAAAGTACTTAAAGCTAGGATAAATTAATAATTGAACCATCCAAATAAGTACTACTAATCCAAAATCGATTGCAAGTTGTAAGTTTTCTATCATTTTATAGTTCTTATTTTATAAGCCCAGTAGATTAAAAATGGATGGATAATGACAAGTCTTAACCAACCTATCCAATTAGGTAAACAAAATGATCCCGCACATCCTTCATTTTGAATGAAGTATATATGAGCAGGAATAAATGCTACTAGCATTATAATGGTGATTTGAGAAGCTAGTTTTCGCGACTGCAGCATTGAAGTATTTATACGAGACTGCAAAGGAAGTGGAATCCATATGAGAACTGCTACCAATATTTCTAGTGTTCCTGATATATAATTAATTGCGGATGGGTAGGGTAAGTAAGAAGGAATCACTGTGTGGTATACTTCAGGAAATATAAAATGAAAAACCCCAGCTATTCCATAAAAAATTGAAAATAGATATAGCGACAACTTTTTCATCAGGTTAATTTCCATTTATAATCCGTATGTACCTTTTTGAGTATGAGATAAAATGGTATCCACCAGATAAAGTCATTTGTAATTAAGGTATAAATAAATTCAAAAGGTACTGTGTCTTGTAGATAGTTGAATACGAATCCAACCGGTCCAAAAATTTTACCTAAAAATCCAACGGCGACTATGGGCCAATGTTTCATTGGGTTGTAGCTAGCCCACCAATAACCTAGACCATAAACACCTATCACCATTCCCATTCCTTGCCATACCATGGGATGATTAAGTGGTTGCATTCCTACTAACTCAAAAAAATGATTAGGAAAAAGTACTACCCATGAACCCCAAAGGATATTGTAAATTGCTGCTAATTGTAAGGTAAGCTTCATTGTTTATTCTCTTAGTACGATCTGTTCGGTCAAGCTTACTCATTTGTAAATTATCGCACCAGGTCCTTACGATATAAACGTCTTCTTTTATGCAAAACTGGATCGTAATTCTTCCATAAAGATTGAACAGCAATATTATCTTCTAATTCTGGATTTGTTTCACAAAAGGTGATCCCATTATCCATGAAAGTTTTTGCTACATTTCTGAATATTAATGCAGTTACTCCTTTTCCTTGATATTCAGGATCAATACCAATTAGATAAAATGCGGCACGGTTATTTTTTCGTTTAGCTCTAAGTAAATGTATAAATCCGAATGGTAATAATTTACCTTTGGCTTTCTGTAAAGCTTTAGAAAATGAAGGCATTGTTATAGCAAATGCTACTAATTTGCCATTGCTGTCTACTACACATTTAATAAAATCAGGATTTATAAAAGGCAGGTATTTTTCTTTATATAAATCTATTTGATATTGCTGGATAGGCACATAGGTTACCAATGACGAATAAGTTTTATTCAATAATTCAAACATCTCGTCTACATAGGGTAAAATATCCTTTGTCGATTTAAATTCTAGAGGTTTAAGGCCGTAACGTTGCATGATGATATCAGCAAACTTGTTGAATTTTTCGGGAACTGGATTGGGTGGAGTGAATTTGAATTCGATCCAGTCCGCACTTTTTTTGAATCCTAACGCCTCCATGTGTTTCATGTAGTAAGGATGATTGTACCATGTTATCATGGTGCCTAATTCTTCAAACCCTTCTACCAGCATTCCTGCCTTGTCCATGTTAGAGAAGCCAACAGGCCCTTCTATAAATTCTAGATTTTTTTTGTGGCCAATTTTTTCGACTGCATTTATTAACGCTTTTGTAACTTCAATGTCATCAATCATATCCAGCCAACCATACCTCATTTTAGGTTTTTTCTGATCATTAATCTCAATATAATTAATGATGCCAGCGATACGACCTACAATTTGTCCATTTTTATAAGCAAGAAATAACCAGCAATCAGCGTTCTTGAAAACCTGATTTTTCTCTGGATCAAAGTTTGCCATTTCGTCTTTGACGATTGGTGGTATGTAGTAGGGATTGTTCTTGTATAATTCCAGTTGGAATTGAACGAATTTTTTAATGTCTTTCTTTGAAGAAATCTGTTTAACTTCTATCATATTCTTATCCTCTTCCGTCTGGGTTTTGGTCTTCTTCTAGATTAAGCTTGTTTTCCTTGTTTTTCTTTTTGCGTTTGTTCCCACCTTGTGAACCGGATTGTTTTATCTCAGGATCTTTGTGAAAGTCGATTCTATAGGACATTCCTAAATTTACTTGGAACACGGTAGGTGTATCTTTAAAGTTTACAGTCACACTACTATCGACCTGCCAGTCTTTATTAATCAAGTAAGTAGCACCGCCACGCGCTAGATCGTCACTATAGAAATCTGATTTAAAACCTTGATACTCTCCAAAAAACGCCCATTTGTTGTTGATACTATGTGTCATGGTAATGATCCATTGCCATGAAGGAAAATCAGTTCCTAGACGATCTACTCCAAAATTTGTAACTAAAACCCATCGACCCCAATTGTTTTGGGTGATTAATTCAATTCTGGGAGAGAAGGTAGGGTCCTTGGGTGGAGTAAGTAAATTATTATCGCTCAAATCAATATTGGCGCCAGCATATATAGCTAGTGCAGGAATTAGATCTTTCCAATTCAAACGATTATTGGCATGATAGCTATAAAGATTGATTTTCTTTTCACCAAATACACGTTTAGGATCAAAAAACATATACTTTGCACCCAAAGTACTTCTAGAAAAGTTATTAAAACTGAATTGAGAATTTCCAAATCCGGTTATTTGAGTTTGTTCCACACTAGCGAATCTTCCTATATACGAGAATTCTAGTTCTTCAAAAAAGGCACCGTATCGCAATTGAAAATTTAAACCATAATAGTCACGTTCATAACGTTGAATTACATGTTCTTCAGTACGATAAAATACATTTGCTTCGACTTGCGCTACTCCAGTACCCAAAGCATAAGCACCTTGAGAAAGACCGGGATTATTTGTGTTTATTGTTTCCGTATATTGCGCTTGTGATAGAAAAGGTGTAACAAAAAGCGCCGTAATTATACTTATTCTATAAATAATTGCGTTCATGGATTAATATCTATGAGCCAAATTTAAGATTTATTAAATACTATCTATCTACTGATATTTTATTTTTGATAGAAACATTTCGTTTTAACTCTAATGAAGACCTTTTTAATCATCCTTATGGTCTTAATAGCCTTAAGGATTTTATTTAAGATATTCCGTAAACCTATACTAGCCTGGCTGGGTAAAAAAGCGATGCAACGTTTTCAAAAATCTTTTGAAAAAAGAGCAGGTTTTAACAATCCATATTCCGCTACCAATAAGTCAGAAAACGCATACCAAACACCTGATAAATCATTTAAAAAAGCTCGCTCCAAAGAAAAGAAAAAGGTCGGTGAGTACGTCGACTTTGAGGAAATTGATTAATTTCCCACCATTAACCATATAACCTTCTTCATGAAGCTTGATTTTAAAAAAATCTGGCCGCACTTTATCGCTATCGCGATTTTTTTAATTGCAGCCTTAGCTTACTTCAGTCCTGTTCTAAGCGGTAAAAAATTATACCAAAACGATATTGTTCAATATAAAGGTAATGCCAGTCAGTTACTGGATTATAGAGCACAAGGTGAGGATATTTATTGGACCGATTCCGCTTTTGGTGGTATGCCTACTTATCAGTTAGGAGCAAGATATGATTACGATTTTTTTGATACTATTGATAGGACCATAAGGTTCCTGCCACGTCCGGCAGATTACCTCTTTCTCTACTTAATTTCCTTTTACATTTTAATGCTGGTAATGCGCATACCATGGAAAATAGGGATCATAGGAGCACTCGCATTTGGATTCTCCACCTATCTTATTATAATATTAGGCGTTGGTCACAATGCCAAAGCCCATGCGATAGGCTATTTCCCACTTGTTCTATCAGGAATTTTACTAGTCTTTCAAAAACGCTATTTATGGGGTTTTATGCTCACCGCACTGGCGATGGGACTAGAGTTACAGGCTAACCATCCACAGATGACCTATTACCTAGGGCTTTCAATGGTAATTTTAGGAATTGCTTATTTTATTGATGCAATTAGAAAAGGCTTATTGCTACATTTCTTTAAGAGCACAGGTATACTGGTAGTAGCAGTTTTATTGGCATTTGGTACAAACAGTGCAAATCTCATGGCAACCAGTGAATATTCTAAGGAAAGTACACGTGGACCATCTTCTATTTCTATTAATGCTCAAGGCGAAAGCGTGGAACCACAACAAGCTTTACCTTACGATTATATCACAGAGTACAGTTATGGTTTAAGTGAAAGCTTAAATCTTATCATTCCAAGTTTTGCCGGTGGTGGTAGTGGAACAACGCCAGATGCTGACTCAAGAAGTATGAACTATCTTTTGGGGCAAGGAATACCAGCAAATTATGCCCAAGAGTTTCTTAATACTAATGTAAGTACTTATTGGGGAGCACAGCCTATAGTTGAAGCTCCTGCCTATCTAGGAGTAAGCGTGGTTTTTCTTGCTGTTATAGCTTTATTTCTAATTAAAGGAAGATTGAAATGGTGGACATTAGGGTCTATCCTTTTAGCATTATTACTTTCCTATGGAGATAACTTCTCGTTTTTGACTAAATTCTTTATCCAGTACGTACCATTTTATGATAAATTCAGAGCAGTTACATCCATACAGGTCATTATAGAATTCTTAGTGCCTGTTCTCGCCGCGGTTGGATTATATCATATCTTCAATGACAAGACACTAGCTGTTAAACGTAAAAAAGCATTGCTCTTTGCTACAGCAGGGTTTGGTGGTTTTTTGTTAATACTAATTCTACTTGGCGGTAAACTATTTGATTTTGCTGGTCCATCAGATGGTTATTTTGCTCAAAATGAACAACTAGGAACCTTATTTGTAGAAGCCCTTAGAAAAGATAGACTTAATATGATGCGAGCTGATGCTATCAAAGCACTTGTAAGTATTTTGATAATTGCTGCTATAATTTACACGGCACTCGAGAAAAAAGTTACAGAAAAGGTTGCTTTGATCGTTTGTGCATTGGTGATACTAATTGACTTAGTAAGTTTTGACTTACAATATGTGAATGAAGAGGACTATGTCTCTGCAAGAGAATATGATAACGCATTACCTTACACACAAGCTGATGCTCAAATACAACAAGATCAAGGGCATTTTAAGGTATATGATTTACTGATGAGCCCTTTGACTAGTGCTCGCGCATCAAAATTTCATAAAGCTTTGGGTGGTTATCACGGCGCTAAACCTAGAAGATTTTATGATTTGCACAGGTTTTATTTTGAAGATGAAAATACGAGACCTATTGGAGTAACCGCGCAAAACATTCAATTGTTGAGTATGCTAAATGCTAGGTACGTGATCGATCAAGACAGTACAGGAGTATTGGCCCAGCGCAATCCATTAAATTTAGGTCCTGCTTGGTTTGTAAAGGATTTAAAAGTAGTTGAAAATCAAAATGAAGAAATACTACAGCTTAAAAATCTGGATGGAGATAATCACGCCTACATCACTAAAGACCAATATGAAAAGTTAGGCAGTCCTATTATAAAATTAGACTCTGCCGCTACCGTTAAATTGACTTCATATCATCCAGAGAAATTAACCTATACTACTCAATCCAATGAAGATGGTGTAGTGCTGTTTTCAGAAATGTATTATCCGCATGGATGGCAAGCAACTGTTGATGGTAAAACAGTTCCTATAGTTAGAGCTAACTATGCTCTACGAGCCATTGCTGTTCCTGCAGGAAAACATGAAGTAACAATGAAATTTGAACCTGAAGTTGTTGCAACAGGAACTAAAATTATGCTGGCAAGTAATGCGCTACTATTACTGTTATTTATTGGTGGATTGTTTTATGAATTTCGCAAGAGTAAATAATGAATAATTCCTTAATTCTGGTTACGTATTACTGGCCACCTGCTGGTGGTCCAGGAGTGCAGCGCTGGCTTAAATTCATAAAATATCTATCGCATTACAACTATGATATAACTGTTGTCATACCTGAGAATCCAGATTATCCTGTAGTTGATTCTTCATTGAATAGCGATGTTCCAGAAAACATATCTATTATAAAAGTTCCAATAGCGGAACCTAGTAAGTGGTTGGGTAAGCTTTCGCGAAAGCGTACTAAAAAATTACAACGTGGCATACTTGATAAGCAACCATCCTGGAAGGAAAAAATCGCTTTGTTTATAAGAGGTAATTTCTTTATACCAGACGCAAGAATTGGTTGGAAGAATCGCGTGGTCAAGGAACTAAAAGATAGAGTCAATAATTCCAGCATTATCATTACAACCGGACCGCCGCACTCTGTTCATTTGGTTGGATTAGAACTCAAGAGGATGTTGTCACAGTTGAAGTGGATAGCAGATTTTAGGGACCCATGGACCACGATAGGTTATCACAAATCACTACAACTTACCCGTATCGCAAAACGTAAACACGAATCCTTAGAACAAAAAGTACTGGATGCTTGTGATCATTTGTTAGTCACTAGTGAACATACTAAACAAGAGTTTGCAACGAAAACTCACACACCTATACGAGTAATTACCAATGGATTTGATAGGGCTGTAAACTCAATGACTAAGCAGCCGCCTGGTGTATTTACAATGTCTCATATAGGGACCTTGCTTTCTGATCGTAATCCACATGTGTTATGGCAAGTTCTATTAGAATTGACTCAAGAAAACGAGTTGTTTAAATCTCATTTCAAGCTAGTACTTGCAGGAAATGTAAGTGATGAAATATTAAAAAGTATTAGGGATTATAACCTGAATCCTTATCTCGAAAATCATGGTTATGTTAAGCATGATGTGGCATACAGCCTAATGAAGGCAACTCAGTTACTATTACTTATTGAAATAGATTCTAAGGACACACAAGCCATAGTACCTGGTAAGTTATTTGAATACTTGGCTAGTAGAAGACCTATAATTGCCCTTGGACCTTCTAATGCCGAAATTAAAACTAGGGTAGAGAAGGCAAAAGCTGGTTCTTTTTTCACCTATGATGCTAAACAAGATCTTAAAAACTATATTCTTTCCAGATTCAATGATTATTTAGAAAATAAGAATATTGGGATTGATGCAACTGATATCGAGCAGTTCCATCGTAAGAATCTTACGCATAGTTTGAATCAATTGGTAAATGAGGTATGGGAATAGTAATTAAACATAGCGCGTGGAATTTTGGCATCACAGGAGCTGGTTTTTTGCTAGGAGCTGTTAATGTATTATTGCTAGCCACTACTTATTTAGATGACGAATATTATGGATTATGGGGTTATGTGTTATCCATGGCATTCCTGCTATTTCCACTTATGTCTTTTGGGATTCACAACACAATCGTAAAAAACTTTGCTCATTTTAAAACTAAAAAGGAGAAAGATACTTTTCTTACACAAATGCTCTTCTGGCCATTATTAATAATTATACCTTTCTTTGTTTTGCTATACTTTAATCAAGACCAAGCAAGGCTTTTCATTTCTAGAGAAAATCAGATAACGGGTGATTTTCTTTGGACGATTCCTTTAATAGCTGTTTTTCAAGGTTACTTCGAAATTTTTTATGCTTGGTCCAAAGTACATATGAAGACAATAGGTGGCAATTTCCTTAAAGAAGTTTTTTATAGGTTGTCTGCTACAGTAATGCTTATTCTTGTAGCAACCCAAATCATTACGCAAGTTCAATTTATCTATAGTCTAGTTCTTATTTATGCTTTGAGAGCTTTTCTCATGAAGATTGTGGCTTATAGAATTTATTACCCAAAATGGCGTTGGGGAAAATTACTAGCTACTAAGGAACTAATTACTTATTCCTTATTTATGATTATAGCTGGATCGGTAGGGACGGCCATGCTAGATTTAGATAAAGGAATGCTCAATCAATTTAATGAAATTGAGAATATTGCCTATTATAACGTTGCAATTTTTATAGCTGCGGTTATAGCAGTGCCTGCTCGAGGAATGGCGCAAGTTTTACATCCACTAGTTGCTAGTTATTATGCTGCTAACAATACCACAGATTTAGAGAAATTATATAAACGTAGTTCTCTTAACTTAAGCATCGTATCTGGTTTTTTGCTTTTAATAATTGTTTGTAATGTAAATGAGTTTTACAAACTACTGGAACCTGAATTTAGCATTGCGATACCGGTAGTGTACTTGATAAGTTTGGTTAAATTTTCTGAATCACTTTTAGGAAGTAATAATGCTATATTATACAATACTAATCTATATAGAGTGACACTTTGGATGGGTTTGTGTTTGGTACTAGTCGCCATAGGTTTAAACATTTGGCTTATTCCCATTTATGGATTGGTAGGTGCTGCCATTGCAACATGTGTTGCCTACTTGAGTTATTCTCTTGCAAAAGTCCTTTACGTTTATCACAGACTTTACATTCATCCCTGGACGCCACAAACCTGGAAATCACTACTGATAGTGATTGTTGGGGTACTTCTATTTGTGTTTTGGGATTTTAGTTTAAATGTATATCTCAACATAGCACTTAAAAGCATTTTAATCACAGCTTATTACATACTAGCTATTTTAAAAGGTAAGGTGAGCTATGAACTTACTGGTTTATACCAAAAGTATAGAATAAAAAAAACTGCCTGATTGCTCAGGCAGTTACAACTTCACTATTTTTTATTTAAGATCTGCCGCCACTACGAGATCTAGAAGAACTAGTATTATTTGATCTTTTTGATCTACTGGAGTTAGTGCTCTTTGCTCTCGAGTTTCCTCTTGTGCTTCTTGCACTAGTTGGTCTACTAGATCTGTTAGAACTTGTTGCTCTAGTGGATCTATTAGATCTTGCAGGAGCTACTCGATTAGTTCGTGTACTTCTAGAGTTTGCGATTCGTTCGTTGGACCTGTTTGATCCTGAATTATTCGTGATTCTGGCAGTTCTATTTGATCTAGATTCTACTCTGGAATTTCTATTAGTTGTACCTAAGGTTGTATTTCTTGAGCTACGAGTTGATCGTGTTGCTCTTTCATTAGACCTACTAGAACTACGTCCTGTAATGGCAGTATTTCTATTATTATTTGAACTACGAGTAGCATTACTGCGTCGTGTTGATGAGGTGGCAGTACGATTTACGGTTGTTCTTCCTCTTGAAATTGCAGCTCTTTCGTTACGACCTCGGTTGTTTGAAGCTATTGCGCGACCACGAGAATCTCTACGACCTCTTTCAAAGCTTCTTAATCGTACACGATCGTTAGGTCTATAAAAGTTACGTCTCACATTATTACGTACAAAGCAACCGTTATAATAATTAGGGCTTCTCCAGTAAGTACGGTGGTAGTTCCAAGAAAATCTAATAGGATTATAATACAATCTGTAAGGATTGTTCCATACAATACATCTATCAACTATTGGAATAGCATAAAACCTGTGCCATGGCCTATAAACATAAACGCGATTAAAAGGATTAATAAAGCCAGCTGTTCTTACAATAACTCCTGGACGATTATAGAATACAGATAAGCTTCCTACACGGTTTACCCATCCATTACGGTAATTTATAAATACATCGCCTGCCTGTATAATTCTACCATAGCCATCATAATAAATAGGAACACTTTCTACTTGTATTACCGCTCCGTAATTATCATATTGTACATAACGGTCATAATCATAACCCGTATTAAAGGATATATTAATATTAGACGTGTTTATACTGACGCTAGATTGAGGACCGTATTCTAAAAAATTGAAGTCAAATTGTCCATCTGGGAACACAGCAAATTCAATGCCTCCTTCAACAAAAATAATTCTATCATCAAAGTTGTAACTACGATGATCTTCTAGTTTTTCGGCTTGGCTTACACCTGATCCTACTAATAATAGTAGTAAAGTAATGAGCTTGTTCATAGTTGTAAGTTTAGATGTAGGACTTCATTGTCAACTACAATTAAGTAATATCAACCAGCGTGCCAAAATAACCTTACGGCCTTGCTAGGGCACTTGATTAAGTTGTTATTGCGTTGAAATCTAGTTGCTTGTATTTAATCCTTCATCGCCATTCCACACCTTACGATTTGGATTGGTATGTTTTTTTATAATTTTTTGTGAATCCAAATTGGATGCGATAGAGTTTTTGATGCCATAAAGGATATCACTTGCACGCTTTCGCGAAAGCTTATCATCAACAATCGGTTTTGGATAAGATTCACCTAGTTTAAATTCATAAAAAGCCTCGTCCATGGAAGTCATTTTCCAAGGTTCATGGATAAATCCAATAGGTAAATTTTTCAATTCTGGAACCCATTTTTTAATAAAGGTTGCATTTGGATCATGGTCTAAACTGTTCTTGATAGGATTGTAGATTCTAATAATATTGACGCCTGTTACTCCTGCTTGCATTTGTAATTGAGGAAAATGAATTCCAGGTTCAAAATCTAAAAAATGTTGGGCGAGATGTGGGCTCGCATTTTGCCAAGGTTGCCATAGATGAAAAACAAAAAAACTGGTAAGCATGGCTCGCAGTCTAAAATTGATAAATCCCGTATCTATAAGACATCTCATGGCAGCATCTACCAGTGGATAGCCTGTTTGACCAGTTTTCCATGCCTTTACTAATCTTTCATCTGTTTTCTTACCCAAATTTCTATAAGCGGGATGAAGACTGCGCCATTGCATTTGAAATTCCATTTCAAATTTCTGGATGAAGTGAGCCTGCCATCTTAATCTTGAAAGAAATGAGTTAAGATTACGTAAGTCCTTAATACTATTTTTTTTACTTGCGGCAGTTTGAACTACCATACGCATACTTAGGTTACCCCAAGCTATGTATGGACTTAACCTACTACTGTGTAATCTGCTGGTCAATGGTTTTGAATAGTTTTTATTGTAGCCTGTTATACGATCGTCTAAAAAGGAATTAAAATATTTCAAACCGGTGGTCGTTCCACCTTTTTGAATATTAGCACATTCCTTATAGGTTAAACTGAAAGTATTGAAATGGTTGCTCAATTGGGAAACACTGTCTTTATGTACTACCATAGAATTATTAAATACAGAATGTTGTAAATCATCATTCATGTATTCAATCCATTGATCTTTCCAGGTTTTTCTATTTGATATACCTCTTATTACTCCATTAGAGATAGATTCATTCCACCGAATACCTTTATCTTTTAATAATTTACCTACTTGTATATCTCGCTCATATGTACTGTAAATTCCAGTTTCTTGATGTGAGTAAACGGTGGTAATATTAAATAAACTAGATAGCTTATTAAAAGTTAAACTAGCATCATCTTTAATACATAATATCCTAGTATTATAGTTATAAAGGGTACGGTTTAAATCTTCAAGACTTTGTTTTATAAAAGTAAAATGACGTTCACTGTAATGAACGTCATTCAATATTATTGGTTCCAAAATATACAGCAGTAGGGTAGGGACATCTTCTTGAAGTGCAATTTTTAAAGGCAGATGATCTTGTAAACGAAGATCCCGCTTAAACCACACGATATTAATCTTATCAAGCTTCAATTGTTAGGATACAGCTTCTTTATAGGTTTTAAGACAACGTTCTCTAGCTTCTTTGTGATCTACCATCATGTCTGGATATTTATCAGTATCGTGTTCAGGTACCCATTCATTGATATACTCTTGTTGTTTATCAAATTTATCCTTTTGTGTTATTGGATTGAATATTCTAAAGTAAGGAGCAGCATCTACACCGCTACCAGCAGCCCATTGCCAATTACCTACATTTGAACTCATTTCATAATCCAATAATTTTTCGGCAAAATAGGTCTCGCCCCAGCGCCAGTCTATTAATAGATGTTTACACAAGAAACTTGCCACAAGCATGCGAACTCTATTATGCATATATCCAGTAGCATTAAGTTCTCTCATTCCTGCGTCAACTAATTTATATCCTGTTTGACCGTTTTTCCATTTTTCAAATTCATCTTCATTATTGCGCCATTCGATACGGTCGTACTTTGATTTGAACGCTTCGTCTTTAGTATGTGGAAAATGATACAAAATTTGCATGAAGAACTCTCTCCAAATAAGCTCTGATAAAAATGTTTTGTTCTCTACATGATCTGCATTTGCTACCATTTTTCTCACACTCACCATTCCAAATCTTAAATAAGGACCTAACCTAGATGTACCGTAGTGCTTAGCAGGGAAATTACGAGTAGATTCATATTCAGATAATACTTTTTTAGTCACTCTATAGTCGGTAACATCGATACTAGATTTTTTAAATCCCATATCTGCCAGGCTCACATTAGGTAATCTACTATGCTCGATACAGTTTTTTAAATAATATCCAGTGTTGTATGTGGTGATGTCTTTACCTTGTCCTACGTCTTTTCTAAATTGTTCTAACCATTTGTTTTTATATGGAGTGTAAACCACATAGGGATCACCATCTGCTTTAACCACTTCATCCTTTTCATATATAACTTGATCCTTGAACGTGTTAAATTCAATATTTTTATTACTCAGGAGCTTTTGAACTTTTTCATCACGCTCTTTGGCATAGGGTTCGTAATCGCGGTTAGTATAAACAGCATTGACATCAAAATCCTTCAGCAATTCATTCCAAGCACTTTCCGGATCATCGTATAAAATTGCTATCGAGCTACCATGCTTTTCTTGAAGCTCATCACGCATACCTTGTAAATGTTCAAAAATGAAAGTCACTCTGGCATCGTCTTCAGGTAATTTATTAAGAATGTTTTTGTCAAAAATAAAGATGGGTAAAACGGGTAGATCGCCCTTCAAAGCCTCAGTAAAACCAGCGTTGTCATCTAGTCTTAAATCCCTGCGAAACCAAAATACATTTACCTTACGAGACATTAATTACCTAAATTTAAAGTGGATTTTCCGCCGTCAACTCCAATTACTTGACCTGTGATCCAACCATTATTTTGTTCTAGTAAAAATTTAGTTATACTGGCAATATCATCAGCAGTTCCTACTCTTTTCAATGGATGTAAATCACCCATTTTCTCTTTTTTTGCATCGTTATTTAATAACCTGCCAGCAAGTGGTGTGTCAACGAGAGATGGTGCTACGACATTAACTCTTACAGTTGGAGCATATTCTGCAGCAAGAGCTTTAGCATATCCTTCTATAGCGCCTTTTGCGGCAGCTACACTTGTGTGAAAAGGCATTCCTGTTCCTACTGCAACGGTTGAAAAGTAAACAATACTGCTGTTACCATCTTTAGTTAATAGTGGAAGAACGGTTCTCGTAACTTTAAGAAGTGAAAAGAAATTTATATTCATATCATCTTCAAAATGTTCTTGTTTAAGCATTTTAAATGGCTTAAGGTTGATACTGCCGGGACAATACACAAACCCGTCTAGACTTTCTGGTAATTGACTTACATCAAGCTCGTCTGTAGTAGCATCAAATGGTATATGTGTGACATCGTCTGGTAAATTCTCATTTTCTCTAGATGCTACAAATAGATTATGGTCTTGATGCATGTGTTGTACAATGGCATTTCCTATTCCATGGCTTCCGCCTATTAATAATATATTTTTTGACATGTTAATTTAATATTTGATGTTTACTTACGGATTTGTTCTCAGGAGCGGTTGTTTCTTTGAAGGAACCAAAATGGTTAATGAGTGCGCTTTCGCGAAAGCGGAATATCTCTTCAAGCTTTTTCTTTACCAATGGAGCTCCTAATTTTCCTAAAATTCCCAATGGTAATCGGTAATGTATAAGATCCTCCATCAAAGTACCACCTGGTATTTCTTTAATGAAATGTACATGGTGCCAGGTAGCATATGGACCATACATTTGTTCATCAACAAAAAATTTTTTGAGTTCTACTTGAGTAATGTGTGTAACCCAATTAGTTCTATAGAAAGGAAGTGGTTTTACTGAATACTCTATAAGCTGCCCAGGATACATACCGCGATCAGTCCCGTATAGAACTTTCATTTGTAATTCTGGTGGAGTGAGTAACTTTAAATTATTGGCATCGGTAAGGAATTCCCATGTCTCATCTAAAGTTATCGGTAGTTTTTGTGTAGCGTGATGCTGATATAATTTCAAAACATTTGTTTAAGTTATAAAATTAATACTTAAACAAAAATAGTTTTGAAAAAGGTTGTTAAATTTTAAAGTTGATCTTGATCAGAATAGATTGCTTACTTCTTCTCTCACAAAACTTAGCGCTGTAGAACTAGGAGATCGTTTGTCCATAAGATCGTTGAGTAACGCACTACGCAACTCTGCCGCCGATGAATTTTTTTCTTTGAGAGCTACTTGTCTTATTTGTTGAATGGTTGTGTTTTTTGCAGCCCTTATGATATTCCAGCATTCTTCACTCACATAAATTTGCATAGCAATATTGTGTTCAAATTCTTGCTCAATGGTATTAACCAGTAACTGCTCGTAATCACTTTTTGATAGATTACCAGGTTTTGTTCGTACAACGATATTGGCTGGTTTAATACGTTCTAGAAAAAGAGTCATTCTTTCATAGGCACTCATGCGAGTAGGTAATGTTTTTCCTTGCGACTCTCTAACGGTTAAAAACCTGCGACGGCGTTCTTCATTTTTCATAAATGAAGCGATAGATATGTATGCTACAAATCCTACTATGGCAGCTGGTAATAAAGATAAAAAGACCTGTGGAAGAATGTTGTCCATTGAAGTTGTTTTAGTTTTAATATAGTTCAGGCGAATTTAAAATAAATAACGCACTTGTAGTCCAGTAATTGTATTCTATTAACCAGATATCTTTATCAAAATTAATTTGATCAAGAACCTATTTTAAAGTATTAATTTGCCTCCTAAATAGGGACAATTTTCCATTTTTGATAAACCGATATAATCTACTGGAGTCTTTCTGTATCTGTAGGTGTGTTCTAAAGTTTGTGTGAGATTCATATCACCCAATGAAATATCAACATCTTCCATGTTAAATTGACAAGGATGCTCATATCCTGAAGCATGGGTAATTTCTAGTAGTTCTTTATTAAACTTAGTAAAGTAACTTGCCAGTCGATCTGCCTTTTCAGGAACCACTATCCCACGTTGTAACCATTTGTTTTGAGTTGCTATTCCTGTAGGACAGGTGTTGTTATGACATGCCTGTGCTTGTATACATCCTATTGCAATCATCGCTTCACGTGCTACGTTAATCACATCGGCACCCATTGAGAATGCCATAGCTGCTTTTGCCGGAAATCCTAATTTACCACTTGCAATAAAGACGATGTCATTTGCCATGCCTCGTTTATTAAAGACTTGATATAGATCTGCAAATCCATGCACCCATGGAAGTGAAACATGATCTGCAAAACTAGGAGGCGCCGCTCCAGTACCACCTTCACCGCCATCTACAGTTATAAAATCGGGTCCTTTTCCTGTAGCTTGCATGATGTCTGCAAGTTGTTCCCATTGAGCAAGCTTACCGATGGCTGCTTTTATACCAACTGGTAGTCCTGTTTCTCGAGCGATATCCTCAACAAATTCAATTAAACCTTCAATACCGTCAAAGGCACTGTGAGTAGGCGGAGATAATACATCTTTACCCATAGGTACATTACGTATCTCACTTATTTCCTTACTTATTTTTGATCCAGGAAGCACACCGCCTTTTCCAGGTTTGGCTCCTTGTGATAGCTTGACCTCGATTGCACGTATTTGTGGGTTGTCTGCGACTAATTTTTTCATGTGTTCCATGGAAAAATTACCTTCCTTATCACGTACACCGAAATATCCAGTTCCAAAATGGAAGACTACATCGGCTCCTCTTTTATGATAGGGAGAAAGGCCACCTTCACCAGTGTTGTGATATGCATTAACTT
This sequence comes from Nonlabens sp. SCSIO 43208, assembly GCF_050703575.1. NCBI lineage: Bacteria > Pseudomonadati > Bacteroidota > Flavobacteriia > Flavobacteriales > Flavobacteriaceae > Nonlabens > Nonlabens sp. SCSIO 43208. Next base: position 2,681,563 of record NZ_CP065365.1, on the reverse strand, counting down.
TTTTTGCACCTTGATTCATGGCGTCAACTGCTTTGGCGCTAAGAGATCCATAACTCATGGCACTAATGTTTATAACACTTGCTGGTCTATATGGTCTTTTTCTATTTTTTGAAGCACCTATGACCTTAGCACAAGGAACGAATTCTGGTTTGCGTTTGGAAATATGATCCTCTTCAACTTTAAAAGGCATCATTGCATTATTAACGAATATGTATTGATGAGAGTGTATATCTCGATCAGTACCGAATCCTTCATAGTTGTTTTCGTTTTTTGCACTAGCATAAATCCAACCTCTTTCAATTCGATTAAAGGGTAGTTCTTCTCTATTATTTGCCACTATGTACTGCCTTAATTCTGGACCTATACTTTCTAGCCAGTAGCGTATGTGACCTACCACCGGAAAATTACGTAGTATAATATGCTTGCGATTGAATAAATCGTAAAGCGCTACTAGGATAATAAATACAACTAGGTACCAATACCACGCTAATTCAGATAAAAAATTAATTACATTTTCCATATTGAAGTATTAAAGGCCTAAAAGTACAATGATTACTATAAAATAAACATGCAAAACTTGGAGCTTGTGATATTCTAAGGTTATATAGTGCTCATAGATTAAAGTAACGTTAATTTGTATGCTGTTTCTAAACGATTGTTTAGTTTTGTATTCAACTTTGTTTAAAATGCCAAGAATTAAAGAATATAACGAAAGTGATGTGCTAGAGAAGGCGATGAATCTTTTTTGGCGTAATGGTTTTGAAACTACCTCGATGCATATGCTGGAGAAGGAAATGGGAATCAATAAATTTTCCATTTATTCAAGCTTTGGCAGTAAACAAGGTCTTTTGTTAGCCAGTATTAAATGTTATCAAGAACAATTGAACAGCTTGTTAATTGAAATAGAAAAAGGAAAGAATGGAAAGCAAGCGATTAAAAATTACTTCTATAAATTCCTTTCATTTTCACAAAGAGGTAACAACAAAAATGGTTGTTTGATTACCAATACAAAAAACGAATTAGGAGATAAGGCTGCTCCAGAAATAAAGAATGCTTTGGTAAACTTTACCTTAGGAGTGAAAGACATTTTTGCCAATGCGTTAAGTAAGGATAGTTCAAGAACAGTCGAAACAATTAATCAACAATCAGATTATTTATTGATTGCTATGTTTGGTTTGTCCAGTGCCTCAAGAGTTTTTGATAGAGATCAATTAGAAAATTACATCGAACAAATATTTAATTCAATATAATTTTTTTTAATCTATAACTAACCGATTAGTTAGTTATAAAAATTGCAAATTATGAATACAAGTCAAAAATCAGAAATCTTAGAAATTCACACAATCGAAAGTGCTCCAGAGAAGAGTAAGGCTCTTCTTGAAAAGTCGCAAAAAGCTTATGGATACGTTCCAAATTTACATGGCGTACTAGCTGAATCACCTAATCTTTTAGAAGCATATCAAAATCTACATGAACTTTTTGCTTCATCATCATTCAATGATGAAGAGTTAACTGTGGTATGGCAAACGATCAATGTAGAACATGAATGTCATTACTGTGTTCCAGCTCATACAGCAATAGCAAAAGCAATGAAAGTTGATGATGAAATCATTGAAGCCCTACGTAATGAATCTGAATTGCCATCTGCTAAATTGGAAACTTTACGCGATACAACTCTTGCAATTGTAAGAAACAGAGGTTTTATAGATGAAAAAACCTTACAAGATTTTTATGCAGCAGGATATAATCAAAAGAACTTACTGGATATAATCTTAGGTTTATCCCAAAAAGTGATTAGTAATTATACTAATCACATTGCAGAAACCAAGCTAGATGAAGGTTTTGCAAAATTTGATTGGAAAAAAAATAAGTAAGCCTATTTTAAGTAGGTACACATTGTTGTGTGCCTACTTAAATTTTATCTAGATTATGACTAACAGAAGAAACTTTATTAAAAATTTGAGTATGATAGGAGCATCATCAATGATGCTACCTAACTTGATAAACTCAGCCCCAAACTGGAATCCTATGAAAACCGAAAATTTAGAACGACCTAAGGTGTTGTTTTTTGATGTTAATGAAACATTACTGGATTTGACACAAATGAAAACGCAGGTTGGTAAAGCTTTAAATGGAAGAGACGATCTTTTGTTCTTATGGTTCACTACAATGTTACAATACTCCTTAGTAACAACAGCGAGTGGTCAGTATGAACATTTTGGTTACATAGGCGCTGCAGCCTTACAAATGGTAGCAAAAAATAATGGGATTGATATTACCGAATCTCAAGCGCGTGAAGTAATAGTTGAAGCTTTAAGAGGTTTACCTGCACATCCTGATGTAAAAAATGCTTTAGCAGATTTAAAAAATGATGGTTACAAATTAGTATCATTTACTAATTCCTCGAACGCAGGAGTTAAAAAACAATTTGAAAGCGCTGGACTCACTGATTTCTTTGACGAAAAGTTAAGTGTAGAAGATATTGGAAAATTTAAACCATTCAGAGAGACGTATGAATGGGGAGCGAGGAAGATGGGAATAAAGTCAAATGAGGCGATGATAATTGCAGCTCATGGATGGGATGTTGCTGGCGCACTTTGGGCTGGATGGCGTGCTGCATTCATTAGTAGACCTGGGAAACAGATTTTTCCTTTAGCACCAAAAACAGAAATTAATGAAACAGATCTTCAAAAAGTTGCTGATATCCTAGTTACTTATAAATAAATAATTTTGTCCTTTCATATAATTCGATTTTATATGGAAGGCCAAAATTTCATCACTCCGTTTTTTTAGGATTATACATTACAATTAGTTGTATCACAATAGCAAGGACAACTAGAATACAAATTTCTAATTGAGTAAAAAATTCGACAGTGTCTAGAGCTTTTCTGCTTATTGACATTTGTTTTCCACCTTCGTCCAACTGTACTTTAGACAAATCACTTAAATTAGATTTAAGATTATCAATTTTTGCTAGAATCTCATTCTTATTTAAGAGATTAATGGAGGTATTCTTGTTTTCTAGAGTCATTAAATCTGCCAGGTTGCTTTTTAAATTTTTATAAATTTTGGATTCTTTTTTGGTGAGCTTCGTTTCATCGTACCTAGCAAGTAAAGACTCTATATGTTGGTTTACTCTAGAGTTTTGATTTTTGTAAAACAAACTATCCCTTAAAACGATAGCAACCTCTTTTTCATGTATGGATTGCTGCAATTCAAAAATCAAATCGCTTGCTATTATTCTATCTTCATAAATAGTAACCACCGAATCACGAACACGTGTAAAGTTGTTCTTATCAATTAGATTGGTTGCGATGATTAAAACGAAAACAATAAGTATACCTAGAATCCACTTTAATTTGTTGTATAAAGACATAATAACATTATTCTTAGTTAGCAAGTTTAAAAGTAAATATACTAAATTGAGTACTTTAAATGGATATTAAAATCATTCAAATTCGTGCATTAATTCTCTAACAAGATTTGCCACTTGATTGTGTTTTTCTTGTTTAATAAGATGTTTCGGTGGTGACTTTCGTACGTCGCAATCTGTGATACTACAACGTTCACAAGTTACACCTACTTTATAGGAGTTTAAAGAAGGGTCTTTAATAAATTTGATTTTTCTTTCTAGACTTTTATCTATAAACATACCTATTGTGATACTACGGTAATGACCATCCTTAAAAGGATCTTTGGTGGCCGACGATAGAATTAAGTATTTCACATTTGGTTCTGGAAACTCTGAAATTTGAATATCCATTTCATGTTCCTTATTTGATGAGGTAATTTTTTTAAAAACTTTTATGGAAGCCCACCTTCTACAATAGTGTTCATCTGTTTCATTGGCCCTAGGAGAATGTTGATGAGCAAGGTGAAGTTCTTTTTTAAGCCAATAATCATCTGTACCTACTTGATGCGTATGTCTAAGAAAAAATAAATTTTTAATTCCGAAAGATGCTGGTAAAATATTCGTTAGCCTTTGGTAAAAGGATTCAGGAGATGCGTTAAAACTATTTATGAGTTGTAAAAAGGCAGATTTATCAAAAGTGTCCTTTTCAAATATTGCTTTTAGCTTGATATCAAGAATTTGCTTACTTAAAATAAGAGCACCTGCTACATAGGACGCGTAAAAATTATTTAAAACAGGATCAAAAGAATCAAAACTAAGCCATGGGAACGTATTGACACGCTGTTCAATTTTAAGATGTTGGTAGGCTAACTCCTTTGCATATATGAAAGTGCGTTGGGATTCATCCACCTCATGATGTACAAGTAGTGTTTTGCTTTTTGGTACAAAAACAGATCTTAAGTTTTCTAAACCATGTTGATGTCCTAACGCCTCTGCATTAATCTTATAATGATACTCTTCGATTAAAATTTCTTTTAAATCTTCTGATTTGATCGACGAAGACAAATTTATTTGAAACCTATTTGCTATTGCTGTTGCTTCATCCTCAAGATGTTTAAAATAGTTATAATTGGCCTCTTGGTAGGATCTCAATGAAGCTAAGTAAAAACTCTCTTTGCTAAAATTATAATGTTGGGCTATTTCAATGATTGTGCTTATAAAAGCACTTACCTTATCAGGAGCGTTGGAAACGAGTTCTATAAGGTGTCGCTCCTTAATTCCAAAAAGTTCCAAAGGAATTTCCTTAAATACATTAGACTCTAATAATCGACCTATAGGTGCAAGTTTTTTATCTAACTTAAGAGATACTAGTTGATCATAAGGAACTTCTAATTTTTCGGCAAGCAGCACAATTTTATCCGGTTTAGGGTACTTTTTACCGTTTTCTATCTCATTTAAATAAGATTTTGAAAGTCCGCTCAATTTAGATAATCCATAAAGAGATAAATCCTTATCATTCCTTATTTGACGTAGCTTAAGCCCAAAAATCAATTTGATATAATCTTCCTTCATATTTCAAAAATAATCATTTTGAGAATAAGATGATAATAGAAAATATTCATATTTAGCGAACGTTCGCTTGTTTTATAAAATTCTTTGATATAGTTTTGGAATCAAATCTACAAGACATGACAAATTTAATAGCTCAAGCTCCGGCAGTATCTTTTGATCCTCAGGTTACTAATCATTATAATGATGTTTTAACCGATGAAGCTTTAGATTTCTTATCGGTGCTTCATCACCGATTCAATGAAAGACGTATAGAACTGCTTGATAAAAGAAAAGCCACACAGGAATATTTTAATAAAGGTAATTTTCCATCCTTTCCTCAGGAAACTTCCCACATTAGAAATTCTGACTGGAGAGCAGGAACTATTCCCAGTGATTTAAGAGATAGACGTGTGGAGATTACAGGTCCTGTGGATAGAAAAATGATTATAAATGCTCTTAATTCTGGAGCGCGCACTTTTATGGCAGATCTAGAGGACAGTAATTCTCCTACATGGGACAACAACATGCAAGGACAACAAAATCTTAGGGATGCCAATCAAAGGACTATTTCATACACACATCCTAAAACTGGTAAATCTTATAACCTCAATGAATGTCCCGCAGTTCTTCTTGTACGTCCGCGTGGACTGCACCTAGAGGAGCGTCATTTGATGTTTGGAGATCAGATTTCATCTGGTAGTCTTATTGATTTTGGCCTATACGTTTTTCACAATACGCAAGTGCTTTTGAAAAAGGGTAGTGCACCTTATTTCTATTTACCTAAACTTGAGCATTATGAAGAGGCTACATGGTGGAATGATGTGTTCGCTTTCGCGGAAGCGTACCTAGAAGTACCACTTGGAACTTTTAAAGCTACAGTGTTGGTAGAGACTATTACGGCGAGCTTTCAATTAGATGAAATTATTTACGAATTACGTGATCATATAGTAGGATTGAATTGTGGTCGATGGGATTATATTTTTTCATATATCAAAAAATTTAGAAATCATAAAGACTTTATAGTTCCAGATCGCGATCAGGTTACCATGACATCTCCATTAATGGATGCCTATTCAAAATTAGTTATTCAAAGATGTCATAAACGAGGTATTCTAGCTATCGGTGGTATGGCTGCTCAAATTCCTATTAAGAATGATGACGAGGCAAATGCAGCTGCACTAGAAAAGGTGCGTAAGGATAAGGAACGCGAGGTTAAAAACGGTCATGATGGTACCTGGGTTGCACATCCTGCGCTAGTACAAATAGCAATGGATGAGTTTGATAAGCACATGCCTAAGGAAAATCAATTAGATCGCCTACTTAAAGACCTTACGGTAAATGAAGCAGACTTAGTTGAGTTGCCTAAAGGATCAGTAACAGAAAAAGGAGTGCGTAAAAACATTAATGTAGGTATTCTATATACTGAGGCATGGTTGAGAGGTCACGGTGCAGTAGCACTTTATAATCTAATGGAAGATGCTGCAACTGCCGAAATTTCAAGGACACAATTGTGGCAATGGCTGAAAAATGAAGTTCGATTAGATGATCATCGTGTTTTAAATAAAACCTTGTATGCCGAGCTTTTTAATGATGAGGTAAATAAGCTCAAAGAGATATTCAGTAAAATACCGAATAACCGGTTAGATAAAGCAATCGAAATTTATACACAGCTGGTGGAGAATCCAGATTTTGAGGAGTTCTTGACTTTACCAGCATATCAATTTATATAAAAAAATCCTGCGATTGCGGCAACAATCTACAGGATTCAAGCAAAATTAATTTACTAATAGCAAAATTATGAAAACTAGCGCACAAAGTACCTACACAACTGTATTAGAAAAAGTGCAACAATTAAAAAAACAATACGGTAACTCTTGGGATCAAATTCAACCAGAATATGCTGCAAGAATGAGTGTACAAAATCGTTTTAAAACTGGATTAGATATTGCAAAATATACTGCTGCGATTATGAGAAAAGACATGGCAGAATATGATGAAAATCCAGAAAAGTATACCCAGTCATTAGGTTGCTGGCACGGATTTGTGGCGCAACAAAAAATGATCGCCGTAAAAAAGCATCATCAAACAACTCAAAAACGCTATTTGTATTTATCAGGTTGGATGGTCGCGGCATTAAGGTCAGAATTTGGACCATTGCCTGATCAATCCATGCATGAAAAAACAGCAGTTCCTGCACTAATTGAAGAAATATATGATTTTCTCAAACAGGCTGATGCCGTTGAACTTAATGATCTATTCAAAAGATTAGAAAATGGAGAAGATGTTATAGACAAGATAGAAAATTTTGAATCTCACGTGGTTCCTATTATTGCTGATGTTGATGCTGGTTTTGGAAATGAGGAAGCTACATACTTATTGGCAAAAAAAATGATACAAGCTGGTGCCTGTGCTATTCAAATTGAAAACCAAGTTTCTGACGCTAAACAATGTGGTCATCAGGATGGTAAGGTAACTGTTCCTCATGAGGACTTTGTGGCAAAATTACAAGCAATACGTTATGCGTTTTTAGAACTAGGTGTAGATCAAGGAGTAATCGTTGCTCGTACAGATTCAGAAGGAGCAGGACTTACTCAAAAATTACCAGTTTCTCAACAACCTGGTGATCTTGCTTCTCAATACTTATCATTTGTAGATACTGAAGAAGTAACCCTAGATGAAGCAAATAACGACGATGTGTTGCTTAAGCGAGATGGTAAATTAGTACGCCCTATTAGACTTGCAAATGGCCTGTATAAGTTCAAGGATGGGACTAATATTGATAGAGTAGTATTAGACTGTATCACGAGTTTACAAAACGGTGCAGATTTGTTATGGATTGAAACACCTACACCTAACGTGAAGCAAATAGCCCATATGGTACAGCGTGTGCGTGAGGTTGTACCAAATGCAAAATTGGTTTATAACAATTCGCCATCTTTCAACTGGACATTGAATTTCAGGCAACAAGCTTATGACCAAATGCTGGCCAATGGTGAAAATATAACACTATACAATCGTGATTATCTTATGGATGAACGATATGATAATACGGAATTGGCCGAGATAGCAGATCAAAATATTAAAACCTTCCAACGTGATGCTGCATTGCAAGCGGGAATTTTTCACCATCTCATAACTTTGCCTACCTATCATACCACTGCGTTACACATGAATGATCTAGCTCAAGATTATTTTGGTTCTCAAGGAATGCTTGCCTATGTTGAAAATGTTCAACGTCAGGAAATTAGAAAAGGAGTAAGTTGTGTGAAGCATCAACGTATGGCAGGATCTGATCTTGGAGATGATCATAAAACATTTTTTGCTGGAGATAAGGCTCTTAAGGCTAGTGGAGAAAAAAATACCAGTAATCAATTTGAGTCGCCACAAGTAGATGTTGAGGTAATTAAAATGGTAACTGGATAATTAAGTTTTAGTAATAGTAATGTAATGTTGAAAGACCGCTCTTTTCTTAGAGCGGTTTTTTTATGATACCCTTTCTCGTGGATGAGTATCTTTATTTTGATGCAGTAAGTTATTATCAAAAAAGAATTCAAAAAGCTACCCTGATTTTACAGTTGTTAACGTGTATAAAATTTTAAAAGATAGGTTTTAAAATCAACCTTCAACTCGTATCTTGAACCGTTCTAGAAAAAGATACTAAGTGGAGGATTATATATCACAACTCAATGATGCACAGCGATTACCAGTTTTGCAAAAAGATGGTCCTATGATCGTAATTGCTGGTGCAGGTTCAGGAAAAACGCGTGTACTTACTTTACGAATAGCCTATCTTATGCAGCAAGGTGTTGACGCATTTAATATTCTGGCTTTAACCTTTACTAATAAGGCAGCACGAGAAATGAAAACTCGTATCGCTGACATAGTTGGACAAAGTGAGGCAAAAAACTTGTGGATGGGTACTTTTCACTCTGTATTTGCTCGACTGCTTAGAATGGAAGCAGATAAATTAGGATATCCATCAAATTTTACCATATACGATTCTCAAGACTCTCAAAGATTAGTAAGTGCTATCATTAAAGAGATGGGACTGGATAAGGAGGTTTATAAATACAAACAAATTCAAAATAGAATTTCTTCACTTAAAAACAGCCTTATAACTGTAAGAGCTTATTTTAATGACGCCGATCTTCAAGAGGCCGATGCGATGGCACGTCGACCTAGGTTTGGAGATATTTATAAAGAATATGTTGAGCGCTGTTTTAAAGCAGGAGCCATGGACTTTGATGATCTGTTACTTAAGACAAATGAATTATTGAATAGGTTTCCACAAGTCTTAGCCAAATATCAAGAACGATTTAAATATATTCTGGTAGACGAGTATCAAGATACCAACCATTCACAGTACTTGATAGTAAAGGCCCTTTCTGATAAGTATCAGAATATTTGTGTAGTTGGTGATGACGCTCAATCCATCTATGCCTTTAGAGGTGCAAATATTAATAACATTCTGAATTTTCAACGTGATTATGATGATGTAAAAGCTTATCGACTTGAACAAAATTATCGTTCAACTAAGAATATTGTGGAAGCTGCAAACTCGGTAATTGAACACAATAAAACGAAATTGGATAAGGTGGTTTGGACCGCAAATTCGGATGGTCCTAAAATCATCGTACACCGATTAATGAGTGATGCCGAAGAAGGTCGTTACGTTGCGAGTTCCATCTTTGAAAACAAGATGCAACATCAATTAGATAACGATCAATTTGCAATTCTATATAGGACTAACGCTCAATCTAGAGCAATAGAAGATGCATTGCGTAAAAAAGATATTCCTTATAGAATCTATGGAGGTTTAAGCTTCTATCAACGTAAAGAAGTTAAGGACGTACTAGCTTATTTACGAGTAATCGTTAATCCAAAAGATGAAGAAGCTCTTAAACGCATAATCAATTATCCTGCTCGAGGTATAGGAGCAACTACAATGGATAAAATTGTAGTTGCTGCAAAAAATTATGGTCGCAGTCTCTTTGAAATTATAGAAAATATTGATCAAATAGGAGCTGGTATTCATACAGGAACTAGAACCAAGTTAAAAAACTTTGCTACCATGATTAAAAGTTTCCAAGTAATGGAAGAGACTAGCAATGTTTTTGAATTAACCGAACATGTTATTAAAAAAAGTGCCTATCTCACCGAGCTTAAGAAAGACGGTACTCAAGAAGGTATTTCTAGAATAGAAAATATAGAAGAATTGCTTAATGGTATGCGTGATTTTGTCGAAGGACAAAAGGAAGTCGATGAAGCGCGTGGGTCTCTCGCAGAATTTCTAGAAGATGTGGCGCTGGCAACAGACCTGGATAATGATAAAGGTGATACAAATAGAGTATCTCTTATGACGATTCACTTATCAAAAGGTTTAGAGTTTCCCTATTTATACATAGTTGGTATGGAAGAAGATCTATTCCCTAGTGCTATGAGTATGAATACCAGAGAAGAACTAGAAGAAGAACGACGCTTATTCTATGTAGCTTTAACTCGTGCCGAACATCAAGCTTACCTCACATACACATTAAGTAGATATAGATGGGGAAAATTAGTTGATGCAGAACCTAGTCGTTTTCTAACCGACATTGATGATAAATATTTAGAATACACCACACCACCTGATGATTATCGTTTTAAAAGTGCACTTAGCGATCATCTATGGGATGAACCAGATAAGTCAAAATTACGTCAATCAAAACCCAAAAACGGTACGCCACCTAGTGTTAACAATCCTAGTCCAGAACAATTAAGAAAGTTGAGAAAACTGCGTCCAGTTGCTAGCGCATCTAATAAAGCAGCGCCTATTAATGATCTAGGCGCTCTGCAACCAGGAGTTTTAGTGGAGCACGCCCGATTTGGTCGTGGTGAGATTTTAAACATTGAAGGAGCTGGTGGCGAGAAAAAAGCTGAAATTAATTTTAAAATAGGTGGTATTAAAAAGTTACTTCTAAGGTTTGCTAAATTAGAAGTGGTTAAAGATTAAATAGAAAGTTAATCAAAAAACTCAATTACAACCAAAAAACCAGATCATGCAGAACATCCAATTCCCTATAAATTTTAAGTTCAAAATCTCGACCATAAGTAATGATTTTGTCGCTACAGATGCTACTGGCAAAACAGTCGCTTATGTGAGACAAAAAATGTTTAAGCTCAAAGAATCGGTCAATGTTTATACCGATGAGAGTAGAACGCAAATTCTTTATAACATAAAGGCAGACAAATGGTTGGATTGGAGTACAGCTTATTCCATGATTGATCCCAACGGTAGGGTAATTGGTAAGGTTGCTCGTAAAGGCTGGCGTTCAATGTGGAAGGCAGAGTATCATATCGTAGATCAAAATAACCAACCACAGTATATAATAAAAGAGCGCAGTGCAATGACACGCTTCTTAGATGGCTTGCTAGGAGAGGTTCCTGTACTTGGTTTTTTTACAGGATATTTGTTTAATCCAGCTTATGATGTAACGGTCGTATCAAATGGAAGTCCAGTAGTAGAGCTAGTGAAAGAACCTTCTTTTTTTGGTCGCAAGTTTAGTTTAAACAAAATAGCAGAGATCGATCAAGATGACAAAATAAGAGTCATGCTCAGTTTAATGATGATGATATTATTAGAGCGACGTAGAGGTTAAAATTGGAAAACCTTGCCATCTAGAGCAAGCTCACTATTCTTAAAAACAGTTTGAGCCTCTTCTTTAAACAAATTGTAGTCACCATATCTTGATGAATAATGTCCCAGTATAAGGGTTCCTACATTTGCTTTGAGAGCTATAGTTGCAGCTTCTTCGGCGGTAGAGTGTTTTGTTTTGTCACATAAATGAGCATGAGATTTTAAAAAAGTACTCTCATGGTATAAGGCTGTTACACCTTGTATTTGTGGAACAATATCTTCTTTATAAACTGTATCACTGCAAAAAGCATAGCTCTTTGGCTCATCACCATCAGTAGTAAGTTCAACATTAGGTATCACCTCACCATTATCAAGCACAAAATTAAAACCTTGTTTTATCTTTCGATAATAAGCTTGATCGATACCATAGCTTTCACAGGCTGCGACATCTAATTTTCTATCGCCTGGTTTTTCTTGAAATAAGAATCCTTGCGTAAAAACTCTATGATCTAGTGGTATGGTGTGTATAGCTAGTTGGTCATCTTCGTATAGTAAAGTTTCTTTGTTTTCTACGCTTTCGCGAAAGCGTAAATCAAAACTAGTATACACCTTAGCAAGTCGCAATTGTAGTAGAATAAGTTCCTTAATTCCTTTAGGTCCATAAATCGTCAAATCAGACTCGCGCCCTAAAAGACAAAATGTAGAAATTAAACCTATAAGACCGTAGACATGATCACCATGCAAATGAGAGATAAAAATGTGCTTAATACGAGCAAACTTTATTCGGTTTTTACGCAAGGCCATTTGAGTTCCTTCTCCACAATCGATTAAAAAAAGATGGCCTCGTAATTCCAATACTTGTGCAGTAGGTCGTGCGTTATCTCTAGGTGTAGCACTGTGACATCCTAAAATGGTAAGTTTCATATCTAATAGTGTAGGGCAAAGGTATGAAAGCACAATAAGTTAAATATAAAATCCTTCTTAATAGTTAAATATCAATAAGTGTGCGTAATAGTAATTTAAAACACTACTTTTGCAAAATATTTAAAACAAGTTATTTGAAAAATTTTGAAGCCTTAGGGCTATCACAGCCGTTACTAGACGGCCTTGCTGAAATGGGGTTTGAGAATCCAACAGAGATTCAACAGCAAGCGATTCCCATCTTGTTACAACATGATGGAGATTTTATAGGTCTGGCGCAGACCGGTACAGGGAAAACAGCAGCTTTTGGTATTCCATTACTAGAGCTCATGGACACATCGTCAGACGATACACAGGCGCTTATTCTAGCACCTACTCGTGAACTAGCACAACAAATTTGTAAGCAGTTAGACTTAATGTCTTCCAAATTGGGTAAGTTGAAAATTGTACCCGTGTTTGGAGGAGCTAATATCATGGGTCAAATCAAGGATTTGAGAAGAGGAGCACAAGTAATTGTTGCTACTCCAGGTCGTTTGATGGACTTAATGAAACGTAAGGAAGTACGCCTAGATTCCTTAAGATTCATGGTGCTTGATGAAGCCGATGAAATGCTTAACATGGGGTTCAAGGAAGATATCGATTACATCCTTTCTAAGAGTGATATGGGTAGAAATATTTGGTTGTTCAGTGCTACTATGGCACGTGAGATCAAGCAAATCGTTAATACCTACATGAACAATCCACAAGAAGTTAAGGTTAATCGTGAGAATATTGTAAATACAAATATTTCTCATGAATACGTACAACTTAAAGCAAGTGACAAGATTGAAGGATTGCGTCGTATGTTAGATTATGATCAGGATATGTTTGGTGTAGTGTTTTGTAGAACAAAACGCGATACGCAAAATGTAGCCGATCAGTTAAATAATAACGGTTACTCAACCGAAGCTTTACACGGTGATATGTCGCAACATCAACGAGATGCAGCGATGAAGCGCTTTAGAGATAAAAATATAAACCTTCTTATTGCTACCGATGTTGCTGCAAGAGGAATTGATGTTGATGACATTACTCATGTAATTCACCTTGCTCTACCAGACGATCCAGAATTTTACACACACCGATCTGGTCGTACCGCACGTGCTGGTAAAAAGGGTGTTTCCATGGCCTTTGTTACCAAAGGAGATACTCGTAAACTTAAATTTCTAGAACGTAAATTGGGAATAAACTTTGAGAAGGGTGAAATTCCTAAGATTGAAGACATAGCCGATAAGCGTATTAATCGTTGGACAGAACAGCTTATTGTTCAAGATCTACACAAGAAACTGAATGTTGAAACAGTAGATGGCGTTATGGCAGCCCTTGAAGGTATTACCAAAGAACAATTGGTAATGAAATTCTTGAGCCGTGAATTTGAAAGTATTTACAAGCGCTCTTCTATTACTGATGTAAATGATCGCAGCAAGGGACGTGATAGAGATTCTGGTAAGGATAGAGGTTATAAAACTAATGGTAAGGAAGAAGGGATGAAAACATTCTTCTTAAACCTAGGTCGTAAAGACGACGTTAATAAAGGTGCTATTCTTGGTTTTATTTGTGATGTTACTGGAATAAAAGGAAAAGAGGTTGGAAGAATTCTAGTTGAAGGTGCACATTCATTTATTGACGTAAGTGAAGAAGTTGCTCCACTTATGAAAGTTCTAGATGGAGCACAACGCGATGGACGTGAACTACGATGCAATGAACACAAAGGTGAGGTAAGAAGATCTAGAGATAGAGGTCGTAGCGGTGGTCGTGATAGAAATCGCGGTCGCGGTGGAAAGAAGCGTGAAAACGATAATGGTTCTTTTAAAGGACGCTCAAAGAGATCAGACTTTGATAAGTCAGGATCTAGACCCAATAAAGATGATAAGGTAGTTGAATTCCCAAGTAAAAGAAAAGGAAATGGTAGTAAAGGAAAATCAAAGAAAAAGGGGCGATCAAATTTCTTTGGATCTAAGTGGGATTAATAATTCCATTTTAACAAATATTAAAAAGGCTCTTGATCATTCAAGAGCCTTTTTATCTTATAACCTAAGATTAGTCTATTTTACTATGTGTTTAATAGTGCTGGTGTTTCCTTCGGTAGATGTGATTTTTAAATAATAAACTCCAGCTTGTAAGTTATGATTAATAGTAGAATTGTTGTCTACAGTTTTATTTTGTACCCATCTTCCAGTACCATCATAAATAGCAACTTCCTTAATAGGTGTAGTAGTTTGAATTAGGAAACTATTTTGTGAAGGATTAGGATAAATGATATACTCATTAAAACTGACCTCATCCTCGCTCAATAAATACGTTTGACCAGATTGATTACCCCATATGTATTCCACTAGATCGGGTAAATCTATAAACGGATTACGATTGAATTGCCAGTTGTAGACTACGTTATTTCTGTTCATTTCAAAATCATCTGGTGGATCATTACGATGCCACTGCAGTAAAGTTGCAAGATCGCCTATTTGACCACTGGTAGAATTACTAGGATTTCCATTTACTACGTCTAATCCATTATAACGTAGCGTCATGTAGAAAATGGCTCTAGCTACATCACCATGCCAACTGCCTTGTGAACCGCTAGGACCATCATATTCAGGATAGTCTTTATTACCACGTTGACTATTCTCTGGTCCGTCTGTAGCTCTTAAATGGTGAGCGTCGCTTTGACCATGTCTTAAACTGTCCGCATTAGTAGGAGTCCAGGCAGACATACCGTCGATGGTCTCATCATACTCAATTTCAAAAAAGCCGCCTCTAGATCTTGGGTAAATATGTTCTCTATTCCACCTACCTACATTACTACTTCCTGTTTGAAACAAAATATCACTGCGATCCTCTTCAGAATATAGTAACCACACTTTATTAGAATTAAGTGGAGAAACATCCGCTTGTTTTAAAATTTCTATGGTGTCATCGTAAGTGTGAATACGTACGGTATTCTCATCTGCGATTAAATTAGTAATAGCTGTTTCAAGAGTGTTTCCTGATAAATTATTTAAACTATCATAATAATTTGAAGGTGCGGTGCTATTAACTATACCATATGTAGGTTGAAGTGGTGTACCGTAATTTGCTATTTGAAAATCATTGTCAACTATCAATACAGTTTCATTATCCTTCAACCTTTTGAAACCTACAGGCAGACTATTTTGAATATTAATACGCATGAATTCATCACCTTCATCAACAACATCATCTATTATGGTAAAACTTTCTGTTATAGAAGTTACACCAGGCGTAAAGGTTACTTGTGTAACTCCTGTATAATCGCTGGTATCAAAACCTGCGTTATTTAAACTATAATTAAGAGTAAATGAGGTACTCGATGCTTGAGTAAGAGTAAAAGTGATATCAACTGACGATCCTTCATCGACAGATGCACTACTAGTGGTATAACTTACACCAGTATAACTAGGTGTGGTCGTATCGTTAAGAGAATGAGGTGTGCTAGTTTTTACTTCAAAGGTTCCATCGGCTTTACGTTGAATAGATTCTGACAGCTTATTACCATTCTCATTTTCATTATACTGCACCGTTTCACCCAGTAAATTAAGTAAATTCTGATTAAGAGCATCATCTGTTTCATAAACTAATGCGTCTATCAAATTGGTCTGATTGGCAAAAGTACGATCTGGCCAATCCGTGTCATCACCCAGATAAATAGCCACTGCATCAGCACCATTTTGTATGTTTGATTCTGCTAGTAATCTATCTGGAACTGGTGATACTTGAGAACTACCTAGAACTATTAATCCATTGTTGTCGGTAGTTAATCCATCTAGATCAACGGTATAATAACTTCTTCCTTGACCGCTAGAGGTGCTAGTACTTCCGTTAAAAAATACCAATACATAACCATTTAATGATTGAAATGGATTGTCTGTTTTAAGCTCGACAAACTCCATGTAATCTGTGCCTGGAGTATCTGTATCAAGTTCATTGATAACTACTTGTGAGTACGCTTTCGCGAAAGCGAAACAAAACACAAACAGTGTGTATACATATTTCATAAAGAGGGAATTATGCTGCAAAGGTAAAATCCTTAGTATGAAGTTATTGTTAAGAATAACGTTGTCAGTAGTTCTTTTATCAACAACGGTACGTATTCAGTCGCTTTTATCATGTTTTTTAATTTCATTTAGAGAAAAAGAGTTAGGTTTGATTATGGCTGATGTTGATTTTTATAAAAATCTATATGTTTATTATGACGCTGTTCATGATGTGCTGGCAGATGAATCTTTATTTGAGATTGTGCCAGAAAGCTGGCATATTATAGTGACTGATGTCCAAAACTCATCGGCAGCCGTAGCAGCTGGAAAACATCAATTGGTTAACCTAGCTGCCACTGGTTGCATTGTGGCATGTCTTAATATTTCTAGAGAGCGTGAAATTTCAATTCCCTTTTTCTTTGGCGGCGATGGTGCTACTATTATGGTTCCCGAGTCATTACTAGACGAATGTTTGCATGCGCTTGTCTTACACCAACAGAACTGTAAGGACAATTTTGATTTCTTTCTAAGAGTTGATTCTAGGCCGCTTAAAGAATTATATAATCAAGGAGCAGTTCTAAAGATTACTAAAGTAAGATTGAATGAGTTACATGTTTCTCCAATTGTCCTAGGAGATGCTCTTCAAATCGCAGAGAAAAGTATTAAGAAGGATAACCGTGAAATCCAATTATCTTCATTTCCCTTTAATCTTAATCTTAACGGGATGGAATGTAAATGGGATAAAATCGAGCCACCACAAACCAATAATGAGATTTTAACTTTAATCATTAATGCTACCAAAACTGAGTGGCAAAGTGACATTTATAGTAACGTATTACGATTACTAGACGAAATTTATGGTGAATATGGTATGAGGCATCCTATTATTCCAGAAAGACTTAATATGGTAGACAATCTTAAACAATTGAAAGATGAAGTTTTGATGAAGTTTTCTTCGATGAGTTGGTTAGAAATGACAAAGTCTATCATGAGAATTTTGATAGGCAAATTTTATTTAAAAAATAGTAAAGAAGGACAACGGTATTTAAATGAACTATCCCTACATACCGAATCATTGATGATTGATGGTTCAATTAATACTGTTATTACTGGAAGCTCTATCCAGCGAGAGAAACTATTAAAGAAACTGGAACAACTAAAAGAAAGTGGACAAATTACTTTTGGTTATCATGTAAGTAATACAAGTGTACTTTCTTGTTTTGTAACTGCGCTTGATGATTATCATGTGCATTTTGTCGATGGTGATCAAGGTGGTTATACCAGAGCAGCTCAGATATTTAAAAGCAAAAAGCCCAACTAATAAGTTGGGCTTTTTTCATAATAGCTTCTAATCTACTAATAGTAAGTAAATCTTCTAACTTTTGCAATGTATTTAGCCAGTCTGATAACTTGGTGACTATATCCATATTCATTGTCATACCATACGTACAGAACAGCATTCTTCCCAGAATCATCAACTATTGTTGCGTTTGAGTCATAAATAGAAGGAGCATTTGAACCAATTATATCACTAGATACTAATTCGTTGTCAATACTGTATTTTATTTGTTCAACAAGATCACCTTCTAATGCATATTTCTTCATGGTTGCGTTTAAGGCCTCTTTGCTTGTAGAATTCTCTAGTTGTAAATTAAGGATAGCAAGAGAACCATTAGGAACAGGAACTCGAATAGCGTTTGATGTTAATTTACCTTCAAAACTAGGTAGTGCCTTACTTACTGCTTTACCAGCACCAGTTTCAGTAATTACCATATTGAGTGCAGCAGCTCTACCACGACGGTATTTCTTGTGCATATTGTCTACAAGATTTTGATCGTTAGTATAAGCATGAATGGTTTCAAGGTGTCCTTTTACAACTCCGAAGCTATCTTCCACTGCTTTTAAAACAGGTGTAATAGCATTTGTTGTACAGCTTGCCGCAGAGAAAATGTCTATTTCATCAGGATTGTTTTCTAGGTGATTCACACCATGAACAATATTTGGTATTCCTTTACCTGGAGCAGTAAGTAAAACTTTGTGAGCTCCTTTTGCCTTTAGATGACGTGCTAAGGCTTCATCATCTCTGAAAGCTCCTGTGTTGTCAATTATTAAAGCATCGTTTATACCGTATTCTGTATAATCAATATCTTCTGGAGCATTGGCGCTTATCATGTTAACGGTTGTTCCATTAATGATAAGAGCTTTATTTTCTACACTATAACTTACCGTTCCAGAAAAATCACCATGCACACTGTCTTGTGCAAGAAGAGAGGCTCTTTTTTCTAGAACACTTTGAGATATTTCTCCACGAGTAACAATAGCTCTAAGTCGCAACTGGCTTCCTTTACCTGCTTTGGTCATTAATTCACGAGCAAGTAATCTACCTATTCTACCAAAACCGTAAAGAACAACATCTTTTGGTGTGATGTTATCTTGATTTTGAGCGTCTCCTAATTTTTTTGCAACAAAACTAGTAGCATCTTGTATTTCATTATCTTCAAGATGATACTCGTAGGTAAGCTTGCCTATATCTACTTTGGCAGGTGGTAAATTAAGCTGTAAAATTGCTTGCGCAATTTCAACACTATCAAATACCGAGATAGGTTTTTGAACAAATTCACCAGCATACTCATGTAAGTTGATGATTTCGCTCACGTTACGATCGATTAGTTGATTACGGAAAAGTACTAACTCAATTGATTTGTCATACCATAAATCACTAACAGCTTTAATGAAGGCTACAGCGGCACGACGTCGGTCTGTTTGAAAAGCAATTTCTTTCTCGTAGGTGTCCATTTGGCTCATGGAAAAAAGGTTTAGTTTTATTTTTTGCAAAAATAAGACAACTACAACGTTTGCGATAATGGTTTGTGAATAAATTTATTTTGTTTTTTACAGGAATCTTTTTCAGTGTTAAATTCTACACATTAATTCATTGAAATGTTGGGAAACTACTGATAACACTGAATGTAAGGGCTATAAATATGATGTAAATACTTGCTTTTATTAACAATAAGTAACACACTTAAAAATCTGTTTATGAAGTATTTAACTTTTAATCTAAATATAGTCGTAAATTTGCACCGCGAAATAGGTAAGGGGTGACAGTAACATACCGAAATCAAATTTTATGAATACACGTTTATTAAATGTGTTAATGTATTCCTTAATAATAGGAATATCACTCATGACAATGAGTAATGTAGGAGCAAACCTACTGGATAAAGAAACCAAAATTGCAGTCAATCGAGAGCCTCAGCAATTTATAGCTTATGGTTTTCATACCATGGGACCTAAGTATTCTGTAAAAAAAGCAAAGGTGACTTCTTTCCCAATTGAAAGTGAAAGAGGATTTGATGCATTCAGAACTGCGCTGGCATTTAAAGAGTCACAAGGTAAATATCATAAGGTAAATTCCTTAGGGTACTTAGGTAAATATCAATTTGGAAAATCTACACTCGAGCAATTAGGTGTGAATGATACTTTATACTTTTTGAACTCACCATCTCTTCAAGAAAAAATATTTGTCAAGAATCTAAACTATAACTATAAAGTTTTGAAAGATTTTCTTGAGGAATATGAAGGTAAAGAGATCGCTGGAGTAAAGGTTACAACAAGTGGAGCACTGGCCGCAGCGCATTTATCTGGACCTGGTGGAGTAAAGCGTTTTTTTAGAACTAAAGGTAGACGTAATAATAAAGACGCCTATGGAAGTTCAGTTAAGGCTTACATGAAAAAATTTGCTGATTACGACTTAAGGACTGTATTGAAATCTTAATTGCGATTTTCAATATGTTTATAAGCTTCAATCACCTTTTTCACTAATCGGTGCCTTACGACATCTTTATCGTCCAGATACATCATTCCTACTCCTTCAGTTTCTTTAAGAATTAATAATGCTTCTTTAAGACCTGATATGACACGTCTAGGTAAATCAATCTGTCCAGGATCACCAGTCACAAAGAATTTTGCGTTTTTACCCATTCTAGTTAAAAACATTTTCATTTGTGCATGAGTTGTATTTTGAGCTTCGTCTAGGATAACATATGCATTGTCCAAAGTTCTACCTCGCATGAAAGCTAACGGTGCAATTTGAATGGTTCCTTTTTCAATAAGTGAACCTAATTTTTCATTAGGAATCATATCGCGTAACGCATCATAGATAGGCTGCATATAGGGATCTAACTTCTCTTTGAGATCACCAGGTAAGAAACCTAAATTCTCTCCAGCCTCAACAGCTGGTCTTGTTATAATAATGCGCTTTACTTGTTTTTCTTTTAAAGCTTTGACAGCCATTGCAACACCTATATATGTTTTTCCAGTTCCCGCTGGACCAATTGCAAAAACTAGATCGTTCTTTTTACATAGATCAACAAGCTTTCTTTGATTATCTGTTTTTGGTTTAATTAGTAATCCACGATTACCGTGAACCAACACATCATCAATTTTTTCTGACTTATAATCGCTAGCGCCATCAGTCATTAGTAATCTTTCAATCACATTTTCATCAATCGCATTATATCTGGAAAAATGAGTTAACAACATCTCCATGCGCTTGTCAAACTCCTCTAACTGTTCTTCGTCACCATATACTTTCATAGTGCCGCCACGTGCAACTATTTTAAGTTTTGGAAAATGCCTTTTTAAAAAAGAAAGATTCTTGTTTTTGACACCAAAAAAGTCAGATGGATTAGTTTCGGAGAGATCAATTATAAGTTCGTTCAAATGTATTCAGTTTTATAAGCTATTGCGTGATTAATTTTATAGCTTTGTTATTGAATTAAGCTTTAGGAAAATTACACATATTTCTTGAAACTGACCTTAGTTTAAGTTTAAAATATTATCAATTAAACGCAGCTACATCTCACTAACCTATGCCCATTATAACCTTGACTACAGATTTCGGATATAAAGATCCTTATGCAGGAGCTGTTAAAGGGGCTATTTATTCTCAATTTTCTGATGCACGTATTGTAGATATATCTCACGATGTTACTCCATTTAGTGTTGACGAGGCTGCATTTATGATTTATACGAGTTACTCACAGTTCCCAAAAGGTACTGTACATGTAATTGGAGTAGATGCAGAGCATACTCCTGAGAGTCCTCACATCGCAGCTCTATTAGATGATCATTATTTCGTATGTGCAGATAATGGGGTTCTATCGTTTATCTTACAGAAGTTTAGATCAACAAAAGCGGTAGTAATAAATATTCACGATAGAATTTATTCCAATTTTACGGTTTTGGATGCCTTTGTTCAGGTAGCCTGTCACATTAAACGAGGTGGTACTTTGGAAGTAATAGGAGAACCAATAACTGAGCTTAAAAGCTTACCTGGAATTCTTCCTATTCTATCTAATGATAGTACAAGTATAAGGGGCAAAGTGATATTTATAGATAATTACGGTAATGCCATCACAAACATATCTCGTGACGTATTTGAAAGTTATGGAAAGGGTAGGAACTTTATTCTACAAGCACGCGATCAAAAATTTAATAGAATTTATAATCGATACTCTGAAATCGTCAAATATGATGAGAACGGAAAATCGAATAAACCAGATGGTAAAGGGCTAGCGCTCTTTAATAATTCAGGATACCTAGAACTAGCTACCTATAAAAGTAATCCGCTCACAGTAGGTAGTGCTAGCAGTCTTTTTGGTTTAGAAATTAACGCACCAGTAACAATACAATTTGAATCATGATAGTACGCATCGTTCAGATGGTTTTTGAAGAAAAACATATTTCTAGCTTCCAAACCATGTTTGATCATTATAAAGAACAAATACGTAATCAAGAAGGTTGTACCTTTTTAGAATTATATCAGGATATAAATGAGCCTGAAAGATTTTTTACTTACAGTTATTGGGATTCAGAAGAGTGTTTAAATAAATACAGGAAATCTACGTTATTTAAGGAAGTTTGGCCTAAAACAAAAGAAATGTTTGCCCAGCCTCCAACTGCATATTCAGTGCTTAAAAAAGTAAGTTTGTCATGAGAGCTATCTTTATAAAGGAATGGAATGGATACTTTTCGTCCATTACGGGTTACTTGATTATAGGGTTGTTTTTATTGATCTTAGGATTAGTATTATTCGTATTTCGAGGAGAGTTTAATTTGTTAGACTACGGATTTGCTGATGCTTCACCATTTTTTAGTTTATTACCTTGGTTGTTTTTGTTTTTAATTCCAGCCATAACTATGCGCAGTTTTACAACTGAGCTTCAATTAGGAACAATGGAAATGCTATATACTAGTCCATTAAGCATGCGAGCAATAATCGGTGGTAAGTTTATGGCTTCCTTTCTAATGATTTTAGTAGCGCTTGTTCCTACCATTTTGTATATCCTAAGTTTAGGGTGGTTAGGTAATCCGCAATTTAATATTGATTTAGGAAGTGTTTTAGGTAGCTACCTAGGAGCCTTACTATTAGCAGCTAGCTATGTTTCGATAGGATTATTTGCAAGTAGTTTAACCAGTAATCAAATAATAGCATTTCTTCTAGCTGCAGTCTTAAGTTTTGTTATGTATTTCGGATTTGAAGGATTAGCTAGTCAGTTATCTAGTAATGATTTTGTAGAGTCATTAGGTATGAAATATCATTATTCTAGCCTTTCAAGAGGCGTTCTAGACACTCGAGATGTAACTTACTTCATAGTAATTTGTGTATTCTTTTTCGCTTTAAGCGAAAACATATTAACCCTAAAACGTAAGAGGAAGTAATATGAAATCCAGATTAAAACTTATACTGTGGCCTAGTTTGATAATAGTGGGATTAATAATATTAAATTCTTTACATCATGAAAGGTTAGACCTTACGAAAGATAAAAGATTTACTTTATCAAAGCAATCCAAAGAGCTGCTTACAAGTATTGACCAAGCTATGTATGTCCAAGTTCTTTTAGATGGTGATCTACCGGCTGAATTTAGAAAATTGAAATTAGAAACCAGACAATTACTAGAAGAATTGTCTAACATCAATTCGAATCTAAAATTCGAGTTTATTAATCCGATAGCCGACTTGAATCAAAATGAAACAGATAGAGTTGCGGCCCAACTAGCACAAGAAGGTATGAAACCAGCAGTTGCAAGCGTGCAGGAAGCTGGTAAAAATACCAAAGTACTTTTATTTCCTTATGCCAAGTTTTATTATAATGAAAAACAAGTGGTCACTCCACTATTAAAATCGGTAGCTGGTGCAAGTGCAGAAGATCGTGTAAACTCCAGTATTCAACAGTTAGAATATCAATTGATAGATGCCCTTAAAAGAGTTTCAACCAAAAAGTCAAAAACGATAGCCGTTTTACGTGATAGTGGTAATCTAACTGACAGGCAACTACAAGATTTTTTACAGTCTATTCAATCGTACTACAAGGCAGCACCTTATGCTATTGAATTTTTAAATGACAATGATAGTGTCCAACCACAAAAGGTATTAAATAGTCTTAAAAAATTCGATCTGGTGGTTGCTCCTAAACCTACTAAACCTTACAGTGAAATAAAAAAATATATACTAGATCAATATTTAATAGATGGCGGAAAAATGCTTATGGCTGTAGACCCGATCATTATGGAGGATGATAGCCTAAGCAATTCACAAGCTAAAGCGTATGCTCTTCCTAGGTCTCTCAATATTGACGAAATGCTATTTAGTTATGGATTGCGATTAAAAACTGGGTTAGTTCGTGATGAAAAGTTTGCACCTATAGCGCTAGCAGTAGGTCAAGGTAGAAACACTCAGTATGAAGCGTTCCCATGGCCTTATTATCCTGTTTCAAATTCTACTACAGATACGACTCAAACAGCCCAATCAATTATAAAAAATCTTGAGGATGTAAAGTTTGAATATGCTGGAACTATTGATACCCTAAAAAATGATATCGAGAAAACGGTTTTATTAACCACTTCAAAAGCTACTCAATTAGTCACGCTACCTGCTGCTGTGAGTTTAAATGAAATAGAAAAGCCTATTAATTCCCAGGCATTCAACTCAACTCAACAACCGCTAGCAGTTCTAGCTCAAGGAAATTTCAAAAGTGCTTATAAAAATAGAGTGAAACCTATTATGTTGAAAGAACACTTGGACTATGGGAAATCTGGTGCATTAGTTCTTATCTCTGACGGTGATATAATGAAAAATCAAATAATTGCTGGACAGGTTCAAGAATTAGGATATGATATTAAAACGGGAATGAGTTTTGGTAATAAGGAGTTTTTAATGAATACTATCAATTACTTGTTGGATGATTCAGGTTTGATTTCCTTGAGGAATAAGGATATCATTATTCCATTTTTAGATGTCCAAAAAACGTATAATGATCGATTACAATGGCAATTAATCAATGTAATAATACCATTAGTTTTTGTTGCTCTACTAGCAGCTATCTTCTTGTTATTACGAAAACGTAAATATTCTAAAAAATAAAAGGTAATTACTGAATGAGCATCAGTAATTACCTTTCAATATATAATTAGTAAAGATTTATACGTTGAATAAGAAATGCATTACATCACCGTCTTGAACGATGTATTCCTTACCTTCAACTTTAAGTTTACCAGCTTCTTTCACTTTTTGTTCTGAGCCGTATTCTACGTAAGTGTCATATTTGATTACTTCGGCTCTAATGAATCCTTTTTCAAAATCGGTATGGATAACTCCAGCAGCTTGTGGCGCAGTAGCTCCTATATTGACGGTCCATGCTCTTACTTCTTTTACACCAGCTGTAAAATAAGTTTGTTGATTGAGTAATTTATAAGCAGATCTTATCAATTTTGCACTTCCTGGCTCTTCAAGACCAATATCAGCTAAGAACATTTGACGTTCTTCATAATCATCTAACTCGTTTATATCGGCCTCCGTTCCAACAGCAAGTACAAGTACTTCGGCATTTTCATTTTTCACGGCTTCTTTAACTTGTTCTACATAGTCGTTACCCGAAACAGCAGCATCGTCATTTACATTGCATAAATAAAGTACAGGTTTATCAGTGATAAGTTGCAACGGTTTTACAAATTCATCACGATCGTCTTGATCAATTTCAACAGCTCTTACGCTTGTGCCGCTTTCTAAAGCTTCTTTAAGCTGTTCTAGTATTGCAAGTTCTTTTTGAGCTTCTTTATTACCAGTCTTTGCAGCCCTTTTAACTTTTTCTAGCTTTTTTTCTACAGTTTCTAGGTCTTTTAATTGAAGTTCAATATCAATCGTTTCCTTATCTCTTATAGGGTCTACACTACCATCTACATGAACAATGTTATCGTTTTCAAAACATCTTAAAACATGAATAATAGCATCGGTCTCTCTAATATTCCCTAAAAATTGATTACCTAAACCTTCACCTTTACTGGCTCCTTTTACTAAACCTGCAATGTCAACTATTTCTACAGTAGCAGGAATTACCTTTTCTGGTTGTACAAGTTCTTCAAGTTTTGATAATCTAGGATCTGGTACATTAACAACACCTACATTAGGTTCTATTGTACAAAATGGGAAGTTGGCACTTTGTGCCTTGGCATTTGATAAACAATTGAATAAGGTTGATTTTCCAACATTAGGTAATCCTACAATTCCTGCTTTCATTACTAAACAATTTTATGAGATTCACATATCTTCCAAATTTCCTTTTGCATCGTCCTGATCAATTATGAAAAGATATGTTGTTTGTTTTTAAAGGCTGCAAATATACAAGTAAAGCATCTTTAATTGGTTAGTTTCAAAAAGTAGAGCGTAAAAAAAATCCTCTTTTATAGAAGAGGATTTTATAAGTGAATTATTTCTAATCTACTGAATATTAATACCGCTGTTTTCTAGGGCTTCTTTAATACTATCTTCATCAATGTTGTCATCGCTATCGGTTTTAATCCCAAACCCTTCAAGCATATTCTTTACCTTTTGTTCGTCAAGATCACTGTTTTCTAGCTCTTTCATCATTTTCATGATATCATTAAGATTCATATTGTCACCTGTGATTCGGGCAAGTCCCATTCCTACTTTTGGCATATTTGCATACACTAGAACCTCATCGATAGCATCCTTTTCTCCTTCATACACTAGATGAACTTTCATATCATCAGAACTATGTCTCATCAATGTTTTATAAGAATCACTTTTAAGAATTTTATCTAAGCGTTCTCTTTCTTCTTCAAAATTTACTTTTTGAGCATCCTTAGGTAGTGCTACCAGATTAATTTTGTTAATGGATTCATAGGCTTTTTGTGAATCTTCACTCATGTTATCCATTTTAAAACCTACGATACCCTTAGGTACACTGGTGGACAGATATCCATCCTTTTCCTGAGTATCAACAAGAAATTTTTGTAAGCTATCCTCTTTTTCACAGGAAACCAAGGCAAGAGCTAAGAATAGACTAGTTCCTATAAGTTTGATTAAATTTTTCATAGTAGTTTGATTTAATGGTTTATAAATTACACCTCTTGTAATTTTCTACAAGAGGTGTTAATTGTGTTTTACTCCTGAGTGGCTTGTTCAATCTGTTTTTGTCCAGGAACATTAAGCTTTTCAGTGATTTTTGAAACTTGATCTAGATCTAGGTCACCGGTGATAACAAGAAATACGGCATTAGGTTCATCGCCATTTACGTTATTGATAAGCATTACCAATTCGCGTATTTTTTTATCAGAGCTACCCTTGCGCATGTGGAATGTAAATAATTGACCATCCTCTTTAACATGCATCAACTTAACTAGCTTTTTTGATTCGATATACTTATTTGCCATTGCGGCCATACGAGTAGCACTTTCTGGATTATCGGTAGCATACACACGTAATTCAGTAAGCTTATCTATCATCTTTTTCATCTCCTTAACCTCTTCATCTTGGGAATTAAAGTCAATGTTTGTAATAAGGCCAAACATTTCACTCGTTACCACTGTTTCTGATGTGTTTTTAAGATTGCCCATGGCATCTAGGTTTTGAGCAGTTGTGTAGGTTACACTTAGAATAAATACTGCTAGGTATAATAACTTTTTCATTGTTGTACTTTTTTTGTGATTGTGATTGTTTTCTATTTTACTAATTGTATAATGGGTTCTGTTTTTTGATTAACATGTTTAACAGGTGCCAGTTTACTTTTTCCTTTATTAAATTTCTCACTGACTAATTTCAGTGCATCCATTGTTGCAGCATAGGCTTCTTCTGGAGATTCGTAAGTTCCTAAATCTGCTTTTTGATTATAAGAATAAAACCCAGCGCCAACTGCTATTAGAAATGAGAATCCTGCGGCG
This sequence comes from Nonlabens sp. SCSIO 43208, assembly GCF_050703575.1. Taxonomy (NCBI): domain Bacteria; kingdom Pseudomonadati; phylum Bacteroidota; class Flavobacteriia; order Flavobacteriales; family Flavobacteriaceae; genus Nonlabens; species Nonlabens sp. SCSIO 43208. Next base: position 2,653,848 of record NZ_CP065365.1, on the reverse strand, counting down.
ATTGCTAGACCTTTCCAATTAGAAAAGCCTGTTTCATTACTAGTGGAATGTGCTGGTATCGCTTTCGCGAAAGCGTCAAATTCAATATCCTCTTCTACAGCATCATCTTCAAAAGTTTTGAACATGGCAGAATACATTTTGTGTTCTGGAGCTATATCATTTGAATTGAAATAGTCTCTCAATTGCTGCTCCTCGGTTAAAGAGGTATTGCCTTCCCAATATTTTTGTAATAATTCATTCATGCTATGTCTGCTTTAAAATGAGACTCTAATTTTTCTTTGAGCATTTTACGAGCTCTACTCAAACTTACTCGAACAGCTGTTGATTTCATTCCCATTATTTGTTCAATGGATTCAAAATCATACTGTTTAATATCTCTTAATTCCAGAATCGTTTTATACTGTTCTGGTAGTTCTTTAATCATTTTCTGTACCAGTTTAACTTGTGCCCGTCGTTCTAATTCTTCTTGAGCATTACGTTCATCATACTCATAATTGTTGTGAACAATTTTAAGATGACTGGCCTGTTTACTTTTAAGTCTATCTAATGAATAATTACGAGTCATTTGCATGGCATAAGCCTCTTTATTATTGATAGAACTCAAGCTGTCTTTTTTCTCCCAAAGCTTTACCATTACTTCTTGTACGGCATCTGCTGCCTCATCAGAAGAACTTAAAAGTCTTTTAGCGAGAAAGTACATTTTGTTTTGTACTTCTTTAAAAGTATTTACAAAAGTTGTTTGGTTCATTGTTGTGGTTCTATTATCATGACGAGGACCTTCAAACATTGTTACAAAATGAAAATAAAAAATCGTAAATTATTGTAAGATAGATTGTTGCTTTTGTAATGATAGGTGGTTTCAAGTAAAATTAGGTGAAATATACAGGTTCAAGGGGAAATTTATGGCAATGTTTTTGTGATTACTTTTACTTACATTTACTACAAATTGATGAGAATGAATATTAAAAAGCTTTTGATAATACTGGTATTGGCAGTATCGGTAACAGCGTGTTTTGATGACAACGATGATGTTTTTGCCAGTGGCAATACGGTTAAAAATTTTGTTTATCGAGGTATGAACGCTTTCTATTTATACAAAGCCGATGTGCCTGTTTTAGATAACGATCGATTTGCGACGGTAGCAGACCTAGAAGAATATCATGCACAATTTCCATCACCAGAATCCTTTTTTAGTTCCTTGATTTTTGAACCAGAAAATGTAGATAAATTTAGTGTCATTTTTGAAGATTACGTAGTCCTACAAAATGTGTTATCAGGTCAAAATTTAAGCAATGGAATGGAATTTGGTCTCGTGGCCGAGGATGGAAGTGCATCCGACATCTTTGGTTATGTAAGATACGTTCAGCCTAATTCTGATGCCGATTTGCAAGGTGTGACCAGAGGAATGGTTTTTAACGGGATTAATGGCATACGACTTACACGAAATAACTTTCAAACCTTATTGTCGCAAGATTCTTACAGTATTGATCTGGCTACACTATCGGGTAGAACGACAACATCAACTGGAAATTCAATCGCATTGAATAAACAGGTGCTTCAAGAGAATCCTATTTTATTATCTAAGGTCATAGATCAAGGATCCCAAAAAATAGGCTACTTGATGTATACTAGTTTTCTATCCCAATTTGATGAAGATTTAAATATTGTATTTGCTAATTTCCAAGCTCAAGGTGTTACACATTTAGTATTGGACTTGCGATATAATGGTGGCGGATCGGTCAATAGTGCGATCACTCTTGCCAGTATGATATCTGGTAATCCAACTAGTGATGTTTTCTCAACCGAAGAATGGAATCCAGATGTACAACAATTTTTTCTAGATAATAATCCAGAAAGACTTACTAATTTCTTTAGACGTACAACTATTAACAACAATGCATTAAATACACTTAATCTAGACAAGGTACATATTATTACCACAGGTAGCAGTGCTAGTGCGAGTGAACTTGTCATAAATGGATTAGACCCTTATATAGATGTAGTTCAAGTAGGTGACGATACAGCAGGTAAATTTCAAGCCAGTATTACTCTATACGACAGCCCAGATTTTTCATTTAATAATGTTAACCCTTCTCACAGGTATGCTATGCAACCTTTAGTTTTAAAAAGTGTTAATAGTGCAGGAGTTACAGATTATTTTGATGGTCTTGCTCCTGATATCAGATTACTTGAGGATTTTGAAAATTTAGGTGAGTTAGGTGATGAAAACGAGCCTTTATTAAAAGCATGTTTAGATGATATAGCTTTAAATGGAAGATTACAAAATAGAACTAGTCAACCTGAATTCCAACTTATAAGTGATAGTAAGGACTTTAAGCTACTAGGTAATGATATGTGGAAATAAAATGAATAGCATTGTGAATTTTACCAAATTTCCAGCATACGTAATTATAATCGTTACACTTTTCTCTTCTCAGATTAATGCTCAAAAGCAATACTTCGATCAGTTAGGTGAGGCGTTGACAAAAAAAGAGTTTAGGAAATTAAAGCGTAAGGGTAGTGATAGCTTACTTGAAATAACCAGTATGGATAATCAAGTGAATGAATTACGCCTGAGACGAAAAATTGTAGAGGTCTCAAATTCTAATGAAGAAATTAATACTATAAATCAAATCACAGGAAATAGTTTTGATACTGAGCAGCCTTTACTAATTCTTTATTATCCAACTATTGAAGAGGCAACTTTAGTAAGGGATGAATTACTAATTTCTAAACATTGGTACACACGAGAATATGCTATTATACTCAGAGAGATAAATAAATCCTTGGGTAATATTCTAATTGTTGCTGGGCCTAATCCATTTAATATAAAACTACCAGGAATATATAATGATGATTTAAATTACTTTAAGTACACTTACTTCAATTCTAAAATAAGTACTGCGTCATTTTTTTATCTATCAGAAGAAAACTCGTTTATTGAACCTGTAGATTTTATGATTACTTATGCTTCTCTTAATCAAAGGAAATGGATAAGTATTAAAGATTATGAACCAGTAAAAAATGATTCTGTGACCGAGGAGATTGTAACAGTAAATAACTTGTTACAGCCTACAAAAGTTCCTAAAACTAATCAATTGGTAAAAAAGATTGAATACTTTACACTCAATCAATCTAAAGTATTTAAAGTGATACATGAAATGGATGAAGTAAGAACCATTGATACGGTATTGCGTAATAATCTGGCAGATTATTTATTTGATATCTCAGGCCAAGTAGTAGAGCGTAATGATACTATAGTAATTGATTTTAATAAATACTATACGTACCAAGATTACAGTTTAATTTATGAGATAAAACGCCGATTAAAAAGAACGGTAGAACGAGAGGATAATCAAAAATATTTTCATGTGGTTGAACCAGGTTCTCTATACATACCAGAAGAAGGATATTATGATTTTGAGGATAATATTAGAAAAACTTTTTTACCAGAATATTCTAATCATTTAGGTAGTTTAATAGTCATTTTCCCAGATGGTAAAATGACCTTAAGTAATAGTGAGGAATTTGAATTTGACATCTATGATCTTTTAGATTACGAGAAATTTAAACGAACTAGAGAAAGATGGTATAAATCCAATACGTCAATGGGAATCGTTACTCCTAGTGTGCAAGAACCTCGAAAAGAATTCAATCCTGCTTTATTAAATCAGTAGCGTTAACAAGTTTTTAATGATTTCTTTTTGTCATTCGTTTGTATTTTAGTGCTCTTAACTAAAATAACTCATGAAACGTATTCTTTTATTTTGCTTTTTGGCATCGGTTATGATTACCAATGCACAAGAAGTAAACCTTGATTTATTCAAAGATTTAAAACCTAGAAATATTGGCCCAGGTGGAATGTCTGGTCGTGTAACATCTATTGATGTTGTTGAAAATCAACCCGAAATAATTTATGCAGGTACCGCTAGCGGTGGCTTATGGAAAAGTGAAAACGGTGGTGTAGCCTGGAATCCTATATTCGATAATGAAAAAACAGCCTCTATAGGAGCTGTTGCTGTACAACAAAGCAACCCTAGCGTGATATGGGTAGGTACTGGTGAAGGTAATCCTCGTAATAGTTTGAACGGTGGTTATGGTATTTACAAATCATTAGATGGTGGTAAAAGCTGGACTTGTATGGGACTTGAAAAAACTCGCCACATCCACCGTGTAATCATTGATCCCACAAATCCAGATGTTGTTTATGCAGCTGCGATAGGTTCACCTTGGGGTGTTCATAAGGAGCGAGGAGTTTATAAAACTACCGATGGTGGTAGAAATTGGGAAAAAGTTTTATTTACCAATGAGTCATCTGGTGCTGCAGATTTAGTAATGGATCCTACTAATCCTAATAAACTAATAGCTGCTATGTGGGAACACAAAAGAGATCCGTGGTTTTTTAAATCTGGTGGATCTGGTTCAGGCTTGTACATCACACATGACGCTGGAAAAAATTGGAAAAAGATAACCGAAAAAGATGGTTTGCCTAAAGGCGACCTAGGTAGAATCGGTGTCGCTATAGCTCCTAGTGAACCTAATATAGTATATGCACTAGTTGAATCTAAAAAGAATGCTTTGTATAAGTCTACTGATGGAGGATTTAACTGGAAAAAAATAAATGATAAAAGCGATATAGGGAATAGACCTTTTTACTATTCTGAGATTTATGTAGATCCACAAAATGAGAATAGAGTATATTCTATTTTCACTTACGTAAACGTATCTGAAGATGGTGGAAAAAACTTTACCCAATTAATGCCAGCTTACGGTGCAAACAATGGCGTTCATCCCGATCATCACGCTTGGTATATTCATCCTAAAAATGGAAAATTTATGCTTGATGGGAATGATGGTGGACTTAATATCACTTATGATAGAGGTAAAACATGGAGATTTATTGGTAATTTACCAGTAGCGCAATTTTACCATATTAACGTAGATAATGAATTCCCTTATAACGTATATGGAGGAATGCAAGATAACGGTAGCTGGCGTGGTCCAGCATATGTTTGGAGAGCTCAAGGAATTCGTAATAGTTATTGGCAGGAAATTAGTTTTGGTGATGGATTTGACGTTGTTCCAGATCCTGATAACAATCAATTCGGTTATAGTATGAGTCAACAAGGTTTTGTAAGTCGTTACGACTGGAAAACTGGAAATAATTACAGTGTAAGACCTACTCATCCTGATCCAGACGTTCAATTGAGATTCAATTGGAATGCAGCCATTAATATTGATCCATTTGATAGCAAAACTTTATATTTTGGAAGCCAATTTGTACACAAATCAACCGATAAAGGCTTGACCTGGAAGGTAATATCACCCGATCTTACCACAAACGATCCAGAGAAACAAAAACAATCTGAATCAGGTGGTTTAACAATGGATGCAACAGGTGCCGAAAATCACACAACCATTTTAGTAATCGAACCTAGTGATGTTGAAAAGGATGTCCTTTATGTAGGAACAGATGATGGTCGAGTACACGTTACTAAAAATGGAGGAGAAAGTTGGACTGATATTTCAAAAGGACTAAAAGGTTTACCACAAGGTAGCTGGATTGCACAAATCAAAGCAAGTAAATCTAAAAAAGGACACGCCTTACTTATTGCAAACGATTACCGTCGTTTTAATTACGAGCCATACGCATACCGTACTACAAATTATGGTAAAAGCTGGGAACGTATCGTTGATAAAGACGATGTAGTAAGCTATACCTTAAGCATCATAGAGCATCCTGAAGAAAATAATTTGATGTTTCTTGGTACAGACGATGGTCTTTATGTGAGTTTTGATGCTGGTGAAAACTGGCAAAAATACACACATGGTTTCCCAACAGTTTCGGTTAAGGATATGGTAATCCATCCTCGAGAAAATGATTTGGTAATAGGAACCTTTGGTAGAGCAGCTTGGGTTTTAGATGATTTAGCTCCATTTATCGCTTTCGCGAAAGCGAACTCACAATCAAACATAGCTCTATTTGAACCACCAGTTGCTTATATGGCAAGATTTCAACAGCCTACTGGTAGTAGATTTGGTGCAGACGCGATGTTCCATGGAGAGAATAGAGATACTGGCGGTAGGTTCAAATACTACTTTAAAAAGGATCCAACCGTAGCAAAGGACTCCACAAAAACAGACTCCTTAATGCTTAAAATTTACAGAGGTGAAGAACTTATACGCACCTTGAAAAGAAAAGCTCCAAAAGAAGAAGGTATTTATTCATGGAGATGGAATCTTACAGAAAAAGGAGTTAATAGACCTTCAAAATCAGTAAGAAAGAGTACGAGAGAACCATCAGGATTAAGAGTTTTGCCAGGAGACTACAAGGCGCAACTAGTCTATAATGACGTTGTAAGTACAACCATGATAAAAGTCCAAGACGATCCTAGAATTACTGAATATACAGATGTTCATGCCAAGGAAAAGTATGATGCTCTGAAAAAGCTCGAACAATTAACGGTTAAAATTTCTGAGGTTACCGATAAATTGGCAGAGAATATTGAGAAAGCCAGCAACTTTAAATCCTATTTATCAAAATTAGATAAGGAGTCTTATAAGAACGAAATTGAGGCAACTGAGAAAATGGTAGATACATTGAAGAAGGAGCAAGAAAAATACTTTGGTAAGGTAGATAAACGCCAAGGAATTACTAGGAATCCCGAAATTACTGTTCTTAATAGACTGTATGCAGCTCAAAGTTATATAGGTAGTCGTCAAAGTTCTCAAACAGCTACAGAAGCTCAACTGTATGAACATGCAGAAAATGCAGTTGATAAAGCAGTTAAGGAGACTAAATCTCTACTTAATACTCATTGGCAACCTTACGTTCAAAAAATGAAGCAAGTGTCTATCGATACCTTTAAAAATGAGTAGTAGAAAAAATGTTACCTACTTTCTCGTAGCTTTAATAGGTAGCCTCACCTTAGGATTAGCTCCTTTTATACCAGAACCTCATGTGGTTGGGAAATGGCGCTGGCTTTTAGGAGGAGCAAAGGGTATGAAGTTTATGGATTATTTCGATCTATTTTTACACAGCTTACCTTTCATTTTGTTATTGTTTATGACAATTAAATTGTTACCTATAAGAAGGAGAGACTAGAGAAATAAAAAAGCCGGTTTACAATTTGTAAACCGGCTTTTTTATTTGGTAGGTGATAAAAACCACAACACTTATTTAGGGTATAATAAAAAAGGCTGCCTTCAAAAGGCAGCCTTTTCTTAATTAATTAAATCAATTACTTTTTAACAAACTTACGCGAAACTGTTGTTCCATTTGCTTGAAGTTGTATGATATAAACATTAGGATTTAAATCACCTACGATTATTCCTTCCTTCATCACAGCACCGCTTGCTACCTTGCGTCCTGTCAAATCGTATATTACATACGTAGATTGTTGTTCTATACCGGTAGTGAATAGAATATCTCTTACAGGATTAGGGTAAACACTGATAGCATTTACAGGAATAGATACTTGTGAATTATTAGAATCTCTTGCTGTACCACATTCACCTAGATTTACCCATTGTCCAGGTTGTAATTCAAATAGGAAGTTTTGATAAACAACCTGATCGCCTACTGAGTAGGAATTATTACTGTTGTAAGCAGGAACTCCATCACATTTGTCTGTTGACGCTGTGGCAGTTGTTATTCTTAAGTCATCAACAGCAATGTCACCTTGCCAAGATGAAGTTGTATTAACCACAAGTCGCAATTGTACATCCTGTCCTGCATAACTAGCTAGATCAATATTTGCTTGTCTCCATGCAGCTCCTTGATCTCCTTGAACGCTGAATATAGTGGAGTAAGCACCACCATTACTTGCATCCACTCTTAATGAACCTACAGCATTACCAGTCATTTGATATTGGAAAGAAAGTGTGGCATTTGATGTTGAAGTAAGATCAAAACATGGAGAGTCTAATGCTGCTACTTTATCAAAATTAGGATTAGATGCTTCTACATAAATATAGAAAGATCCTTGAACAGCACCGCTAGGTCCTGTACTACTTGAAGGAGTTCCACCAGATCGTAAAGTCCAATCTAAAGAATCTGTATTATTTTGAGACCATTGTCCTAGAGTATTTTCAAACCCTTCTGAATATGGGAAACTTGAAACACCATTTGCACATCCAGAACCACCACCAGATGAACCACCTTCAGAAATAGATATAGCATCGACAGCAATGTCTCCTTGCCATGAGTTTGTTGTATTAACTACAAGTCTTAACTGTTCTACATTAGAACTTAGTGTTGCATTAGCCGTTTTCCATGAAGCTCCTTGATCTCCAGATTGTGTAAAAAGAGTAGACCAGGATGAACTACCTGCATTCCTAGATTGTAATTCAAGAGTACCTACTGCATTACCAGTCATTTGATATCTAAAGCTAACATCTGGTGAAGAACCAGCAGCAAAATCTAAACAAGGTGAATTTAAAATTGCAGTTTTATTGAAATTAGGGTCTGATGCTTCTACGTATACGTAGAAAGATCCTTCATCAGCACCGTTAGGTCCTGTGCTACTTGATGGAGTTGTGCCAGATCTACGAGTCCAATCAAGAGAATCACCAGTATCTTGAGTCCATCCACCAAGTGAATTTTCAAATCCATTAGAATAAGGGAAACTATCAATTGTACTGTTACATCCTGTATCACCACCACCAGATGGAGGCGTACATTTTGTAGACTGCGCTAGCGCAGCATGAAAACCTCCATTTAATAAATTGGCTCTCATACGTGCTTTTTGTCCAGCGGTAAACAAGTTCATACAAGCATCATCAGAATAATCCATGTAATTTTGGACCATATCTACAGATCCACAAGAAACACTACCTATTTGACAACCACCATTTGAGGCGTCAGATTCTGGTGTGTCTGCAACAAAATCATCGGCACCACAAGGTCCATCACCCCAAATGTGGCGCAAACCTAAAAAGTGACCTACCTCGTGAGTAGTTGTTCTTCCACCATCAAATGGTGCCGAAACAGCGCCTACACGCCCAAAATAATTGTATCCCATAACAACACCATCAGTTGCACGGTTTCCACCAGGAAATTGAGCATATCCTAAAATACCTGGTCTACCATTGCTATTAAGAGCAGAAACAGTCCACATATTTAAATATTGAGTGGTATCCCAAGGGTCGGTACCACCGGTTGCACTACTTTTCATTCTATTTTGCGTGGTATTCCAAGATGTAACACTAGAAGCTTTACGGGTGATACCATTGGTAGGGTTACCATTAGGATCAACTTGCGCTAGACAGAATTCTATTTGCATGTCTGCTGCTTGTGACCATGTGTTGTCTCGATCACTATTAGTTCTTCTAAAATCTTCGTTGAGCACATCAATTTGAGATTGAATTTGAGCTTGACTTATATTTTGAGTAGCATTGCTATAAATCACATGAACAACAACAGGAATGGTTATAACAGCACCATTCACGGCTTTTTGTTGAATTAAATCATTGGCTTTCTGTTGAATGTATCGTTCTTCTTTTGCGATTTTTTGGGCAAGGCTAGGGTCTTGTGCCATGGCGTATTCCATATCATCATGTGTAGAACAGTCACGTTGTTGGGCCATGGCTAAAGTAGAGATTAGCATAAACAGAGCTAATACTCCAATAGAGTGCATTTTCTTCATGTATAAATATTTAGGGTTAACATTTGAGCTCTGAATATAGGGATAAACTAATTATTTTATCAAAAAATTAACTATTCATAGCATAATATCTATTTTTTTCTATGTAAACCTAAGAATATGATAAAAATGGGTTAGTAGGTCGATAAACTGTATATGAAAAACTTAATAAGCTTAATAACAGCCCGATAAGATTGGTGGTGTTAACAAAGTAATTTTAACTTCGGTTACATTTAGTCTCCTTCTACCGATAATAATGGGTTTTATTACACTAAAAGATTTTTATTCACAATAAAAGATAAAACTCTGTTAATTAATTACGCTTTCGCGAAAGCGTAATAAGCATTACAATTAGTATATTTCAAGCTACTACAGATAGATGGGATATGGCAGAAAACGTACAATATACTGAGGATAATATCAGGTCATTAGACTGGAAGGAACACATAAGAATGCGTCCTGGGATGTATATCGGTAAACTGGGTGATGGATCTAGTGCCGACGATGGAATCTACATCCTACTGAAAGAAGTTATTGACAACTCGATTGATGAGTATGTGATGGGTGCAGGAAAAACTATCGAGGTGTCCATTCAAGGTGAACGTGTTATCGTACGTGATTATGGACGTGGGATCCCACTAGGAAAAGTGGTTGATGTTGTCTCAAAAATGAACACTGGTGGAAAATACGATAGTAAAGCCTTTAAAAAATCTGTAGGATTAAACGGTGTAGGTACTAAGGCCGTGAACGCTCTTTCCACTTATTTTAGAGTAGAATCTACACGTGATGGGAAAAGTGCAAGTGCCGAGTTTGAAAGAGGTGAACTTACCGACAAGGATTTCCTTGAAGAGACATCAAGACGTCGAGGTACCAAAATGACATTTGTTCCCGATGGTGAAATCTTTAAAAATTTTAAATTTAGGCCTGAGTATGTCTCTCGCATGCTTAAGAACTACGTGTACTTAAATCCGGGTTTAACCATTATCTATAACGGAGAAAAATATTTTTCTGAACATGGTCTAAAGGATTTATTAAGTGAAAAAATTACCGAATCCGATAGGCTGTATCCAATAATACACTTGCGAGGTGATGATATTGAGGTGGCTATTACTCACAGTAAAACACAGTACAGTGAAGAGTATCATTCCTTTGCAAACGGTCAAAATACCACCCAAGGTGGAACGCATCAAGCTGCTTTTAGAGAGAGTGTAGTAAAAACGGTGCGTGAGTTTTATGGAAAAAACTATGATGCGAGCGATGTTAGAAAATCCATTGTAAGCGCTGTGGCTATTAAGGTGATGGATCCTGTTTTTGAATCTCAAACTAAAACTAAATTGGGTTCTACAGAAATGGGTGGAGACTTACCAACTGTAAGAACTTTCATTAACGATTTTATTAAAACATATCTAGATAATTACCTACACAAGCATCCAGAAACTGCTGACGCTCTTCAAAAGAAAATTATACAAGCAGAAAGAGAACGCAAGGAGCTTTCTGGTATTCGTAAGCTAGCTAGGGATAGAGCCAAAAAAGCTAGTTTGCACAATAAAAAACTAAGGGATTGTAGAGTACATCTAGGAGATACTAAAAAAGAGAATAATCTAGATAGTACTTTATTTATAACGGAAGGAGATTCTGCAAGTGGATCTATAACAAAATCACGTAACGTAAACACACAAGCGGTATTCTCATTACGCGGGAAACCATTGAATTCCTATAACATGAGCAAAAAAATTGTTTATGAAAACGAAGAGTTCAACTTGCTACAAGCTGCTCTCAATATTGAGGATAGTATGGAGGATTTGCGTTACAACAAGATTGTCATTGCAACTGATGCCGACGTGGATGGTATGCATATACGTTTGTTATTGATTACTTTTTTCCTGCAATTTTTTCCTGAATTAATTAAAAAGGGGCACTTGTATATTTTACAAACACCCTTATTTAGAGTTCGTAACAAAAAAGAAACAAGGTATTGTTATACACCAGAAGAACGAGCTGCCGCACTTATGGAATTAGGTAAAAATCCAGAAATAACTCGATTTAAAGGATTAGGTGAAATCAGTCCAGATGAGTTTGTTCATTTCATTGGCGAGGACATGCGATTGGATCCAGTGATGTTGGACGATGGTATGAGTATCGATGATTTATTGAAGTTCTATATGGGTAAAAACACTCCAGATCGTCAAGAATTTATTATTGACAATCTTAAGGTAGAAATGGATGTGATAGAGGAGTAGTATGATTAAATACAAACATGTGATAATTGTAGCTGTGATAGCCGTTCTACTTTTTTTGATAGGTAGCACGTTTAAAATATTACACTGGGCGTTTCCTTATGGAAATGGTAATTATTTAGGTGGTGAAGACTTAATTGTACTATCAACTGTTATGTGGATCATATCGGGTACTTTATTAATAATAAAAGCCTATAAATCTAAAGGTGATCACTTTTTCAATAGATGAGGATGTATTGAATTTTGAGTGAGAACATACAAATAAAACACAGTTAACTAATAGCAGATAACTGAAACGAGTAAATGAGCGAAGAACACGAAGAACTAGAGCATTTAAACAGTAGCGATCAAGAACAGCATTCTACTGAAACTATAACCAGAGTTACAGGAATGTACAAGGAGTGGTTTCTTGATTATGCAAGCTACGTGATATTGGAACGCGCTGTACCAGCGATAGAGGATGGTTTTAAACCAGTACAGCGACGTATCATGCAATCGATGAAGGATTTAGACGATGGTAGGTACAACAAAGTAGCCAATATTGTGGGACATTGTATGCAGTACCATCCTCATGGTGATGCCAGTATAGGTGATGCTATGGTGCAAATTGGTCAAAAGGACCTTCTTATAGATATGCAAGGTAACTGGGGTAATATTTTAACTGGTGATCCTGCAGCAGCTTCTCGTTATATTGAAGCTAGACTCTCAAAATTTGCTCTTGAGGTATTGTATAATCCTAAAATTACGGAATGGCAATCTAGCTATGATGGTAGGAGAAAAGAACCTATAAATTTACCAGTAAAATTTCCCTTATTACTTGCACAAGGTGCTGAAGGTATTGCGGTAGGTTTGAGCACCAAAGTATTACCTCACAACTTTAATGAGCTCATTGATGCTAGTATCAAGCATTTACAAGGAAAAAGATTTAAAATTTATCCTGACTTTCCAACAGGCGGCGAGGCAGATATTTCAAATTATAACGATGGTTTAAGAGGCGGTAAAGTGAGAGTGCGTGCCAAGATGCACTCGCCTGAGAAAAACACCATCGTAATTACAGAGATACCATACTCAACAACTACAAGTTCCCTTATTGATTCTATTTTAAAGGCAAATGAAAAGGGGAAAATTAAAATTAAACGTATAGAAGACAACACTGCTGCACAAGTAGAAATCGTCGTTCATTTGCCTAGTGGTTTATCACCAGATAAAACCATGGATGCTCTTTATGCCTTTACAAATTGTGAGGTAAGTATTTCGCCATTAGGCTGTGTAATTGAGGATAATAAACCACTATTTATTGGTGTTTCTGAGATGTTGCGTCGCAGCGCAGATCATACTGTTCAATTACTTAAGTCAGAACTTGAGATATTATTGCATGAGGTTGAAGAACAATGGCACTTTGCTTCTCTAGAAAGAATATTTATTGAAAATAGAATTTATAGAGATATTGAAGAGGAAGAAACTTGGGAAGGAGTAATTAGTGCAATCGATAAAGGACTTAAACCACATATTAAGCACCTAAAGCGCGCAATAACCGAAGAGGATATTGTTAGGTTAACTGAAATTAGAATCAAGAGAATTTCAAAATTTGATATTGATAAAGCACAACAAAAGATTCAGGCTCTAGAAGATCGCATTGCAGAACTTAAACATCATCTAGAACATTTGATTGAATTTGCCATAGATTACTTTACTAAACTCAAGAAGGATTATGGTCAAGGTAGAGAACGCAAGACTGAGCTGAAAAACTTTGAGGATATAGTAGCAAGTAAAGTGGTTATTAGAAACACAAAACTATATGTTAATAGGGAAGAAGGTTTTATAGGTACAGCTCTTAAACGAGATGAGTATGTATGTGATTGTGCAGATATTGATGACATAATAGTATTTACAAAAGATGGTACGATGATGGTGACAAAGGTGGATTCCAAAACCTTTATAGGAAAAAACATAATCCATGTCGCTGTATTTAAGAAAAAAGATAAACGTACTATTTACAATGTTATCTATAAGGATGGTAAGTCAGGACCTAGTTATATAAAAAGATTTGCTGTGACTAGTGTGACACGAGATAGGGCTTACCCTATGGGTAAATCAGATAAAGGTTCTGTAGTTCATTATTTCAGTGCAAATCCTAATGGTGAAGCTGAAGTTGTTACAGTAAACTTAAGACAGCAAGGCAGTATTAAAAAGCTTAAATGGGATATAGATTTTAGTGAAATCCTCATTAAAGGAAGAGCATCTAAAGGAAATCTTGTAACGAAGTATAACATTAAGAAGGTCGAGCTTAAAGAAGAAGGTGTAAGTACACTTAAACCTAGAAAAATTTGGTTTGATGATACAGTACAGCGTCTTAATGTAGACGGTCGTGGTGAATTACTAGGTGAATTTAAGGGAGAAGATCGTTTACTTATTATCAATCAAAAAGGTATCGCAAAGACTATTATTCCTGAGGTGACTGCTAGATTTGATGATGATATGGTAGTCCTTGAAAAATGGGAGTCTAAAAAACCTATCAGTGTTATCTATTATCACGGTGAGAAGGAATTATTTTATATCAAAAGGTTTTTTATAGAAAACCCAGAACGAGAAGAAGGTTTTATTCCAGATGTACAAGGATCCTATCTGGAAGTTATATCTACTGATTATCGCCCTATGGCAGAGCTGGTTTTTAATAAACCTAGAGGTAAAGAACAGCCGCCTAATGAAGAGGTTAATATTGAGGAATTTATCGCTGTAAAAGGCATAGGTGCTCAGGGTAATATGCTTACTAAATCTAAAGTGAAACAAATTAACTTATTAGATGCGTTACCATATGAGGTACAGGAGGAAAATGAAAGTGAAAATGATGAAATAACCACCTCAAAAGAACATCTTGAAACGTCACAACAAACTGATGCTAAAGATGAACCTACGACCAATAAGTCTGAAGATAGTAATCTTCCAGAACCACCGGTGGATGATACGGGACAAAGTAGTCTGTTTTAAATTACGCTTTCGCGAAAGCGTAACAAAAAATATTATTTATTTACTAGGAACGTCTATAGTTGGTTTTTGATCTGATTTGTTAAATACGTAAGTAAATAACCACGTAAGTGTAAAGGTAGGAATGATATCCATACCAGGAACCAGTTCTTCTATTGTAGTAATGATACCAGCTGCAACACCTGTTTTTCCTGGGTAGAGTAGGGTCATGAGGTAACCTGCTATGGGTGCCCAAAATAAATCTGTCGTCTCTCCTAAAAATGGAAGGATGTAAGATGACATACCTACTAAATCTAAGGC
Source organism: Nonlabens sp. SCSIO 43208 (assembly GCF_050703575.1). Taxonomy (NCBI): domain Bacteria; kingdom Pseudomonadati; phylum Bacteroidota; class Flavobacteriia; order Flavobacteriales; family Flavobacteriaceae; genus Nonlabens; species Nonlabens sp. SCSIO 43208. The sequence goes on along the minus strand of NZ_CP065365.1, from coordinate 2,638,682 downwards.
TATACTGGCAAAAAGTTTTGATTTTTTAGATTGAAACATATTCAGTTTTTTAAACTGTTTAGTTCAAATAACGTTCCAAACTTATTTTTTAGTATCTGAAAAAGGATTAATGCTTTGTATTTTAATGTTTTATAAAGGTAGGTTTAAAAGTTTAACGTTAGTCCTACCGTATTTGGGGTCGCACTAAAACTGAGAGAGTAGGAACGTTGTTTAGGTTTTTTAGTTCCATAACGCTGCTCGCCATATCCATTTCTAGTATCTAAATATCTATCTACGGCTTCTACGGTTGCAATCGTAATAGCAAGACTTAGAACTACATCGGTTAAGTAGTGAGCTCCTTTCCAAACACGTGAAGCAGGTGAAACTAAACCTAGAGTATAAATACCTGCTTTTACCCAAGGATTATCAAAATGTTTTGCGAGCGCATAGGCTGTGGTGAATGACAAAATGGTATGACCAGATGGGAATGATCTATAACCAGACTCGCCAGAAAACGGTCTAAATTCAGATTTTCCTACACCAGTTTCTGGTCTACCACGTCCAGTAACAGATTTTAAAAACTGTTGTAGAAGACCACCAGCGGTTGCGCTACTTATCATCAATACACCTGTTCGCCTCCATTCAGGGCTTTTGGTAAATAGTCCGTACAAATAGATACCACCAGTTACACCATAATTGTTTTGAGGACTTCCAAAGTACCATCCAAAATCACTAATTACAGTTGGAATATCGTCTTGTTGTCTGCGTGCCCAATCGCTTGTTTGTTCGTCAACTAAATACAAACCACCAACAAGACCAGCAGTAGCACCTGCACGCAACCAATCTCTTTGTTGCCAGTGAAAAGGCCTTGAATAGGTGTAGGCTACACCATTAAACGCATTTTTTCCATCATAAGCTAGTAGTTGCCAGGTATTCATTTCTTCAACTTGTAAAGATGTGAATTTATCTGATTTGAAGTTTTGACTAAAAGATAAACTGTTGGTTAAAAGTAGAATAAGAATGATTACTAGTCGCCTCATAGGTAAATGATAATTTGCAAAGATACACTTAGAAGTTGTTTTGATACGCTGATTAACAATAGTCTATGAAATAAGTGTAATATTTCTACTCAAAAATCGAATTTTAATTTTTAACAAAACAAAATAATAGTATATTTGCAACCGCTTTTCACAATAGCGCTTGATTATTGTACAAGCATGGTCGCGTAGCTCAGCTGGATAGAGCATCTGCCTTCTAAGCAGACGGTCACAGGTTCGAATCCTGTCGCGATCACGAAAATATAAAAGGTTAAAAGCCAGTTACTTGAGTAGCTGGCTTCTTTGTTTTTAAGGCTTTTTTGATGTGTTTAAAGTGGTTATTTATAACTTTACACAACCTTATTATAACTTAAAACGCAATAAAAGCGCAACAAGATCACAATAAAATCACAACATGAAAATATACCTTAAGCACAACCGTAACTGTGAGATTGTATTAAGAGCGGTCCATAAAAACAACCGCAAGCAAACTAAGTTGTGTGATTGTGATCCTAAACACTGGAATGAAAGCGCGCAAATGATTACCGGTGATCATCCACAGTTTGAAAAAATATATCCTTACTTACAAGAGATTATTAAACGATCTCGTGAGCCACAATTGAAACTGGAAAAGGATTTGGATAAAGTAATGCATTATGTACTTAATGGTGTAAATACTGATCCTGATTTCCTAGAGTTTATTGATGAATATCTACAATCACGCAAGCAAGTAGCAAATGAGTTAGAAAATAGAAAAAATCTAACTGAGCGCAACCGCGAAATGGGACATATTAAACACTATAATACGGTGTTTGAAAAATTAAAGGATTACTACAGTTATATAAACTATTCTCAGATTGATAGCTGGTGGTGCCAGCAATTACAACAAAAATTGCATGAGGATGTTTATATAAGTGATGCAACGGCCAATAGTTATATGAGCCGTGTAAAATCACTGTACAGTAAGATGATTTTAAAATATAGGTTGCCAGATGCTGCTGGTTTTAATGCTGTACCTAAATTAAGAGTAAGCCAGCGCAGCTATGAAGCACGCAAAAAGCGCCTAGATGATACTAGTATGATGACTTTTATCAATGCAGACTTATCTGGAAACCAGGAAAGGGCACGCGATATATTTGTTGCTTTATTTGATTTATGTGGTTGTGATCTTACTGATCTGTATTTCCTGGAGCGCAAACAATTGCATCGTGGTCGTATATTCTTTGAGCGCAGTAAGGTGCGTGGTAGTTCTATGGATTTAATGGTGAGTGATAGGTTGAATGATTTTATTGAAAAATATGCGGTTAATGGTGATAAATACTTGTTCCCATGGCGCAAGGATTTGAAAGGTTATCACACTTTTAGGGATAATGCTAGGCGTGACCTAAGACGTGGCGCGGCAAAATTGGATATTAAAGATATTACTGGTGGTGAAATTACGATGAAATGTGCTAGGCACACCTTTGCTAGTCGCTCCAAAGAAATGGGTATTGATGGTGATTTACTTCGTGAACTTATGGGTCACCGCCGCAATGATATTGATAATTATTACAAGGAAGCTTATCCAGAAAAGGTAAGAGATCAAGCTCATAGTAGGGTTATAAGTTTTTGATGATGGTACGCTTTCGCGAAAGCGTAATTATACTACCAGTTATCTATTTTATAGGTAAATAGATCGTTGAAAGCATTTTCTAACCTAGTCAACACGCGTGTAGTCATTTTGTTATTGCGTATTGTGTTGTCTTTGTTTTTTAGCAAATAAGTTTCTGCAGGTGCATCTGGATTGCTATCGGTGACACCTAAAACACCAACTTCTACATCGCGGAAATTGATATTTGTGATTGTTACCCTGTATTTATTTTCTTTAAATTCTATCACGAATTTATACTTAACTGGTCGTTTAAAGATAACGCCTAGTGAACTTTTATCATGTATTATATCGCTGTATTGTGTATAGCCTACTATGGTATTACTGGTGGTGGTAAGCTGCTGGTCAATGGGTATATTTTTAAGCAAATAACTCTTAAATTGTTGTAATTGTACACTGTCATTGAAGGTTTGTTGATATTGCAAATTTCCATTTTGCGCGGCAAAATTGGTTTGAGCAATTATCGTAGTAGTAAAAAATAGGAAAATGACAGTAAGCTTCATGTGTTTTTTAATTTTTTGGTGATGGAAGTTAAGCCTTTTGTATCAATTTGATCTGTGGTTTTAAGTATTTTTTTTGTGTTGTTGTAGGTTTTGAGCAATAGCTCACTTACTGCTTCATTGTTATTTACTAGTGCTCTACTGCTAGTAAGTAATTGATCACCTATATACTGGATCATATTCATTATTTCAACATTGCTTACTGGATCCTTTTCTATCCTGTATTCTGTGGTAGGTTCTTCTACTTTATTAAGGTGTTTTTTTGCTTCGTGGGACTCTAAATATTCTATTAATTTATTCAAAGTTGTACTTCTGGGATTTGTTTTTTGCGCAATTATGTTATCAATTGTAGCAATGGCAATTCCTGTTTCTTTACTTACTAAATATGATGATAAGTTATTGTTTAGTAAATAGTTGCGTATCTCATTTACTGTTTTCATAGTTGTTGTTTTTATAGGGTTTACAAAGTTAAATTAAAAAAAAGACATCTAAAGTTGTATAACATTGTACAAGTTTGTGTATATTTGGTGCAAATATTGGTATTAATACTGATTTAAAAAAGTGATTACTACCAGTTTGAAACAAAAGTACTAATGGAATTATCGAAACGTGAAACTGAGATACTGGATCTTATTTGTGATGGTAGTCCTAATAAACAAATAGCTGATAAGCTGTGTATTAGTGATCATACTGTTAGAAATACAAAGGTTCGTATGATGCGCAGGAATAAAGCGCACAATGTGGCTCACCTAGTACGTATGTACATTTTATCAATTGAGAACCCTAAGCAATATTTTCTTACTGCTGTTTTACTAGCAGTTCATGTATTGAGTATTGCTGTGAATCCTGGTCAAGAATTAAGAAAACCAGCGCGCACAGGTAGAAGGGTAAGAAAAGAGCAAATATTATGATTGATGTAATTATAGGTGAACCGCTTCCAGTAGCTGTGGCAAAGTCTGTCACTAGAATGTTAACTATGATAGAGCGCAAGGAATTGTGTGAAGCTCATGGTTATAAGAAATGGACCATTCAATCCATATTGAAATGTGAGCAAAATGTTACAAGTAATAATAAGCAACTTGTTATTGATGCAATAAAGCTGTCTGTAGAGAATGCTAAAAATCATATTGATATGGTTGATTCTTTACCGGCACAATATCAAGAGGAATTTAAACTAACTGAATTATCGAAAGATGGTAAATACTAATCAATGTAGTGTTCCAGATCATGTAAAAGTGATAAATACTGCTAGGCATATAAGTGAGATTAATGTGCTTGCTGCAAGAATAGATCAGGTTAAATCTAGCTCGCTGTTTACTGATGAGGAAAAGGAAACCATGATAAGAAACTATAACGCTAGACTGGAACGTCTACAATAAACCTGAATAAAGATGAAAATTAAGGATAAAATATTATCAGTCACTATGCTGATTGCATGTGTAATTATTTTATGTGGCTTTTTTGTGATGGTAACCTTTCAACATCTTCTTGCTGGTACGGTATGCATAGCAATAGGTGTGTTTGTAGTTCTAGTTTGTATAGGCGTGTTAATACCTAAATATGAGCAGTATGATGGGTAGTATTAATGTACAGGATTTTATGGATCACTTAAGAGCAAATGATCTTGTAATTACTAAGCGTGAAAACTTGAATGATGCCGCGCTCAAAATGGAAATTTTGAAACATAAGCAACGAAAACTTTTGTCAAAAAAGTGGTTGAGTATTAGAGAGATCATTGATGGGAACCTTATTGAATTAGGTTCAAGATCTGGTGTGTTGCGAGTTATAGAAAGTAGGCCTGATTGTGATCTTATCTATAAGAATATAAATGGAGTTAACAAGGTGCTTACTAGCGCTATAAAACAGATACGTGATGAGCGAGCAATTGTGTAGGGTAAGTAAGACTTACCAAAAACCAACTGTGCAAATATGTAAGCCTGGTACTTGTGAGCTAGATGCTGGGCCATTTGTTGACACGTGTAGGAAGTGTGGTTGTGTAAATGGGTTAATCAATTAGTTATGAGTCAAGTTATAAAAATGACCTTTGATGTTAAGGTTGCAAAAGATGTAGGAACAGATGCTGCTATAGTACTGTCAAACATACAATACTGGGTGTTTAAAAACGCAGCAAATGATAAGAATTTTCATGATGGAAAGTATTGGACTTATAACAGTGTTAGAGCTTTTACTGAAATATTTGAATGGTTATCTACTAGACAGATTAGGACTTGTATTGATAAGTTAACTCAAAGGGGTTATTTGCTTGAAGGTGAGTATAATAAAGACAATCGTGATAGAACTAAATGGTATACCACTACGGATCAATTTACAACTTTACCAAAAAGTAAAATGCAGCTGACTAAATTGACAAGCCCACTTGACAAAAAAGTCAACTCATATAAGGAGCAAATAATAAACACAGATAATAAACTCTATACACAGCCTTCTTCTGAAAATTTAGATGTTATACCAGATTCAGCTTCTAATTTCTTAAGAACTAAATATCCAACCTTATTCACAGATGCTATGCAAAAAGCTCCGCAACATGTGCGCGAGGATATGAAAAAATTACTAGCAGACTACGATGCAAAAGTATTGAAGGAAGATATTGAATATGTTCCTAAAAAACTTTATGGCCGTTTAATCGGTTTGATTAATAACTGGAAAGTAGATACAGTTGTCAATGCTGCTGCTCCAAAAAGAAAACTTCTTCAATAATGAAACAACCAAAAAATACATATAAGCAAAATCAATCCAGCTTAAGAAAAATAAGTGGCGAAGGTATGGTCCCACCACAAGCAGTTGATATAGAAGTTATGATTTTAGGATCATTACTTACTACTGCAGATGCTATACATGAAGTAGCGAATGTAATTAAAGAACCAAAAGTGTTTTATAAACCAGCACATGTAATGGTTTACAAGGCTGTACTATCATTAGTTGATAAGATGGCACCAGTAGATATGATTACTGTAGGTCAAGAGTTACGTAAACTAGGTTACTTTGAAAAAGTAGGTGGTGATAGGTTTTTAGTTGAGTTAGTAAGCCAATCAATTTCTACCGCTCATATTGAGCATCATTGTAGAATATTACTGCAAAAATATATTGCTAGACAAACAATTTTGCTGTCTAATGAAATTGCTAGTAAAGCGTATGATGATACTACTGATGTGATTGATCTTCTAGCAGATGTGAGTAATCAATATAGTAACCTTCAGGATTTAACATTGAGTGGTAGTAAGCAGCCAAGTTTTACAGATGTTTTAAAGAAGGTGGAGCAAAGGGTTGAAATAATAAGTTCTAAAGACTCAGATGCTCTAACAGGTGTAACTTGTGGTTTGTCAAAACTTGATAAATGGACAAGTGGCTGGCAGCCAGGTGAGTTAATTATTCCTGCTGCTAGACCTTCAATGGGTAAAACTGCTTTCATGATTGGTGGGATGAATGCCGCAGCAAAACAAGATTTAGCATGTGGTTTTATTTCTTTAGAAACTACAACTGTTAAATTGGTTACAAGACAAGTTGCTCAAGATAGTCATTTTCATTTGACACAATTATTGACTAAAGGTTTTGATAAGCTTGAAGATTTTGAAAAGCTTAGAAAAGTTACACAAGCTATGTCTGGCTATAAATGTTATTACAACGATCAGGCTTATGATATTTCAGATATAATAGCAGTTGCTAGAAAATGGGTGAGAGATCATCAAATAAAAATTCTCTATATAGATTACTTACAGTTAATTAAAGATAGATCTTATAAAGGAGATAATAGAGAGCGTCAGGTTTCTGGTATTTCTAGAAAATTAAAGTTGCTTGCTAAGGAGTTGAATATTCCTGTAGTTGCTCCATCTCAACTATCCAGAAAATGTGAAGATAGGCCAAGTAAAAGACCTGTGCTATCAGATTTAAGAGAATCAGGTTCTATAGAACAAGATGCAGATATTGTGTTTTTTATTTTCCGACCAGAAGTATATGGTATTGATCCTAAGGATGATGAAGATATGGTGCGCGAGAATTGTAATATGGAATTTATAATAGCCAAGTTTAAAGATGGTCCAGTCGGTTCTGTTTTGGGTTATTTCAAAGCTGATAAAACTAAATTTTATAATCATGATTATATACCATATGAAAATTATGTAGCACAGGGATCTCCTAGTGATGCTTTTGGTGATAAAGATGATTTAGCATTTTAATATGAAAGTGAATAGACCTTGGGTAAAAGAATATAAGCAGCAGGAAAGAACTGTTGATAATTCAAAGTTTTACAACAGTAGAACCTGGCGTAAGACTAGAAAATTATTTCTAGAAAACAATCCATTGTGTATTCATTGTGAAAGGTTGGGTGTAACCACACCAGCAAATGTGGTTGATCATATAATACCAATTAGTGAAGGTGGTGATAAGCTAAACACGAAAAATTTACAGCCTTTGTGTAAAAAATGTCACGAAAAAAAGAGTGCTAGTGAGAGCGCAAAAAAAAGGGGTATGGGTAAAAAACTGAGCGTTTACAAGCGATGTACATCGCATGATAGTCAAAATTTTACTCACGAATAATTTTTAAGGGGGGACCTTAAGTCTAGAGTTATGGAAAAAATAAAAAACACAGTTAAGCCGATTGCAAAAAATCAGCAGTACAAAAAAGTACCAGCTGCACCGGTGTACTTATCACCTAGTGCTAAAAAGCACTGGAAGCAAGTTGCAAAAATCTTGATAGATGCAGAAGTGCTTAAGCCTACTCACTTAACAGGTCTAGAAGTACTTGTTGATGCAAAAGCTCAGTTTGAATATGCGGTGAGAGCTATTCAGAAATCAAATCGCAAAAAAGCAGGATCTGGTTACATCCAGCAATTCAGCACCGGTGCAAAAAATATTTCAGTAGAGCAAACACTTAAGCGCGATGCTATTAAAACAATGATGCAGTGCCTTAAGCAATTTGGATTAGATCCAAAATCAGAAAAGGAATTGAATACTGAGCCTAGCAATCAATTGAATCTGTTTGATGGCATCATGAAAGAATTAAAGAAAACCAGCTAAAAAATGAAACTCACAAAAGAAATAAAACAATCTATTCCATACCAGTATGCAATGAGTGTTGCTGCAGGTGATATTCCTACTGGCAAAATGATGAAGCTAGTGGTAGATCGTTTTTTTAGCTGGATCAAAACAGCGCAAAAAGACGGCTACTACCTGGACCACGAAAACGGAATGATGGTGATTAATTTCTTTAAAACTTGCCTTAATCACACACAAGGTAAACTAGCTGGCCAACCATTTGTACTAGCGCCATTCCAGCAATTCTGTTTGTACAATGTATTCGCTTGGAAAAACAAGAAAACCGACCTGCGACGTATATCAACTGTGTATGATAAGCGCGCCAAAAAGAATGGAAAAACTGCAGAAATGGCTGGTGTTGCATTATTTATGATGTCATTTGAAAATGAAAGCAGTTCACAAGTTTACGTGGGTGCCACTAAAGAAGAACAAGCAAAGCTATGTTGGAAACAAGCCAAAGACTTTATAGATCACACAAGATCAAATCCAGTATTGCGCAGTCTAGGTTTTGAAACAAAACAACGCGAGATAATATTTAAACCACTTAATTCAGTGATGATGCCACTAGGTGGTGACAGTAAAACCCAAGACGGTATATCTGCGCACCTATCAATAATTGATGAATATCACGCACACCGCGACGATTCAGTAAAAGAAAACTTAGAATCATCCAGTGTAATGCGACAACAACCTATCACATATCACATCACTACCGCTGGTGCATCCATTGGTTCAGTGTGTTATGAGTACGAGCAGGTGTGTAAAGATATTTTAATAGGTCTTAAAGAAGATGATCACACATGGATTATGATTCATGATCTAGATGAAGGCGATGACTGGCAAGATGAAACCAACTGGTACAAGGCAAATCCACTCCTAGGGCAAGGCCTATCCGTTAAAAACCTGCGTGCCGAATTCACAAAAGCACAAAACCAACCATCAAAGGTCCCTAATTTCAAAACAAAACACCTCAATATGTGGGTGAATTCCATGACCTCATTCTTTACCGATGAAGAATGGATGGGTAAAGGTAACGATGCCACATTCAGTGACGACGTTTTTAAAGAATTAGGCTGTGTACTAGCGCTGGACCTTTCAACTAATAAAGACCTTACAGCACTTAGTGCAGTAAGCTATCCAGATGAAAACGGAGTGCGCTATCACAAGGCGCTGCACTTTTGCCCTAAAAAAACAATCCTGCTGCGCAGTAAAGAAGATGGAATACCATACCAATCATTTGCAGATGAAGGACTAATCATACCAACACCAGGCGATAGAGTAGACTACACAGTAGTAGAGCGATATGCAACACAGTGGTATGAAGAACTAGGAGCCGATGCTCTAGAGATTGACAGCTGGAATGCAAACAGTGTAGATGAAAACCTAACCAACAAAGGACTGCTAGTACGTGAATTTGCACAAAACATACGTCACATGAATGTACCGTGTAAAACCTTTGAAAATCTAGTCCTAGATGGCAAGTGGCGCCATGGTGGCAACAGGTTACTGCGATGGCAAATAGGTGGATTGGTGGCAAAAATTGACCTTAACGAAAACCTAAAATTTGATAAAAAAGACAGCCGTCGCAGGATTGACGGCATCATAAGCGGTGTGATGGCACTAGGTGGCACCATGACACCGGTAGATACTAGCAACCTCAGTAAGTACAACGACGCAAATCAAATCCAATTCTAAAACCACAACTATGAGCACAGCAAGTAAAGTAAAGCAGTTTATGCAATCACAAGGTTACACAAACAACACCAGTAACTACGGCATCAAGCAAAACCACGATGTAGCAGGCACCTGGAACTACAAAAAACCATCAGTCATGCTATCAGAGTTTTTGAATTTCATGAATACACAACCAGAAAATTCATAACCATGCACAATATACAGTTACAACTCACGCACCACGAGCAACAAGCGCACGAGCAGGCACTAGAAGAAATGAAGTCAAACCACTTTACCATAGAACAAGTTGCGCAAAGCTTCAATAACAAAAAGCATCACATCATCCTTGCATTTAAAAACCTCAATGACATCTACGACTACGGCTATCTAGTACGCATGAAACAAGTAGAAATACTTAATGATACATTGTTTAATGCTAATGATTTAGATATATAGATATGGTTGATTATAAGGAAAAATTAAGATGGAGTGAATCGCTAGCAAAAAGGATAATCAAAGATGTAAATCCTTATGCTGTAATTGTTGGATTGACAACAGGTTTTGATAGTAATGTTGCTTTAAAATTGGCTACCATGTTTTTTAAAGTTGATGCAGCTTTCACTTGTGATACAACAATTGCTGCACCAGAAACACTAGCAAACTGTGAAAAAGTGGCTAAAGAAGTTTATGGTTTAAAATGGATATGTAAAGCACCACCATACAACGGTAAAAAAGAAAACAAAGACACATATTTTGAGGTAGTTAAACAGCACGGATTCCCAGGTAAAACAAAAACAGCTCATAATTGGATGTATAGATGGTTAAAGGATCATACTGTTAGTTCAATAATATCAAATATTAGAAAAGGAAAGCACAATAGGCCTATTGTTATAATAAGTGGTGCAAGAAAATACGAGAGTGTAAGAAGAATGGGGACCAGTGAAGATGTTACTGTTATAGGTAATAATATATGGGTTAACATATGTAATGAATGGACAAATAGTGAAGTTCATGCTTTTGCAGAAGATAATAAGCTTAGTAAATACAGATCACCTATATCAAAAGCAATAGGAATGAGTGGTGAATGTTTCTGTGGTTGTTTTGCTGGCAAAGGTGAATTAAACGAAATAAAAATAGCAAGCCCATCTACTCATCAAAAATTAGTGGACATTCAAAAATGGTTAACTGCTCATACAGAATTCAGTTGGGGATATGAAGAAAGTCCACCTAAACAATGGATTTTAGAGAAACATGGACAAACAAATATGTTCAGTATCTCAAATATGATTATGTGTAGTACTTGTATGAATAATCAATCAGTTTTACAATAGTTACCCCTATTCAACACCAGTGAGTTAGAGTAAATGTATAATTAAAAAGTAAGAAAAATCGTTAATTGTGGCGTAATAATCAATTAAAAAACCCTTGAATTATGAATCAACCAGTAACATTTGAAACCTATAAGCGAGTTTGCCAGTTAGCAACAAGAACTGGCTTCATGAAAGCCTATTACCAGGCATTGCCACAGTACGACACCTTCAAACAAACCTTTGAAGCCATCAACAACGAGTACTACCAGCACTTTAATGAATACCGCTATAGTGATTACAAAGCATTTCAAAAAGCCTACTCAAAATACATGCGCCGTGATAAATAACAAACCAACCATACAAGAACAATATATACTAGACAATTACCTCAGTATGTCAGTAAGTACGCTTTCGCGAAAGCTGAATAAATCACGCACCTATGTACGCAATAGATTCCTCAAGTACAAACTACAAGTAAGTGAACAACAGCAAAAACGCATACTAGCACAAGAACGCGAGCACAGAAGTAAATGGACACCACAAATGATCCAGTATTTAAAACAAAACTATCTAGAACTACCGCAAAAAACACTAGCACGCCATATAGGGATAAGCGCGCCAGCAGTAGGTAACAAGATGAAACAATTAAACCTTCACATACCACAAGAAATAAAGGACCAGCGCAAGCAACAATCCTATTTCAAAAAAGGGCACATATCCCATAATAAAGGAGTGCCCATGGATCAATGGATCTCACCAGAAGGTAAAAAAGCCATCCAGGCTACACAGTTTAAAAAAGGTAACAAGCCGCACAATACAAAACATAATGGCGCCATAGTAGAACGACCAGACAATACTGGTAAAACCTACCTATACATACGAATATCAAAAAGCAATTGGGAACTATTACAACGCCACGTTTACCGCACACAAGTAGGACCACTGCAAGATGATGAAGTAGTACGATTTATTGACGGCAACACCTACAACTGTAAACCAGAAAACCTAGAAAAAGTAAGCCAAAAAGAAAACATGCTGCGCAACTCCATCAATAGATACGGACCAGAAATGGCCAAAGCACAGCGCACACTAGCCAAACTTAAAAAGCACCTACACCATGAAGAAACTTAAAAACATAGAGGAATACAAATGGAAACACTTCAATGATGAGCAACAAGAGATAGTGCGCGATGTAGTACTACATGATTTCTTTCACCATCAAGATAATACAGACAGTGCAATAGCGCACCGCACAAAATTACCCTACTACGTAGTGTTTAGAGTGTTAAACATCTACATTATAAGAGAAACAAACCTTAAAAAATTAAAAGCAAAATATAAAACTATGGATATTCATAATTTAAACCAGAAACTACACCAGCTATTTGATGACGTAAAAGCAGGTAAAGTAGAAACCAAAACAGCCAACACACTTGTGCAAATATCAAATTCAATAGTCACAAGCAGTAAGCTGCAGCTAGATGCTATTAAAACTCAAGATAAAATAGGAACAGTACCGGCAGGAATACTAGAAGAACAACCACAAAAACCAGTACTAGCCGATGGTTTAGTAAAACAAATAGCAGGCAGCGCAAGTAGTGGAGTACTATCAGAAAACGAGTACGCAAAACACCTAGGATTCGATGATAGACTACACGCTATTAGAACCCTAAAAGCAAAGCCATTTGAAAACAAGTACAACGATTACCTAAAAAATCAAGCATCATAATACCACAGAAACCATGAAAGCAAACGAATTAAGAATAGGGAATTACGTTAAATGTTTAAACGAGTCAAGACAGATTCTAGGTGTAACCAAACATAATGGAACAAATGAAACTGAATTGCATTATGCCGAGTTTAAAGGATTGTTTCCTATGAAATTATTTCATTTAAAACCTATCCTAATATCATTTCAATGGTTAAATGATTTAAGGTTTAAAAAATACCCTAAACATTGGGGATTGCATAAAGGTAGTGTTTGTTTCCACGAAAACAATGTTTTTTATAAAGGTGTTGATATAGGTGTGAAAGTTAAATACGTTCACGAGTTACAAAATTTATACTTTGCTTTAACTGGTAAAGAACTAGAAATTAAAAACTAAAACCATGAAAGAAAACTTAGACCTTATCCTAAATCATGTTTTAAATACTGTATTAATCAATAAGAATGATTTAAGAAAAGCACCAAACAGTAATAAGATAGGAAAGTTTGTTAACTCCTATGTTCAGTATCTAGGTAATATCAATTTATCAGATACGAATCCAGCAACAATGCAAGAAATTCTAAACAACTATAAACCAAATACCATGACCATCACACACGACCACGACAACAGCAAGTTTGAAGAACACAAACTATTTGATTGTCCTAGACAATCCTACGGCAACTGCAGCTGCACCACACAATGTGAAAACAACAATCCAGAATTATGACACCACAGCAAGTAAAAAACCTAGGTTACCAGCACATAAAATCCTATGATCACGATGCCTACAATACTGATCGCTTTCAAAAAGGAGTGATACAAGTAGAATTTACCTACCACACCGCTAGCCAGCAATTAGAAACAGTAGACATCACCATTGATGAAGTAATAGGAAAAGAAGTAACCTTTAACCAACTCAAGCAAATAGATAACATACTTAACTAGCGCTATGAATATAATAAACGCACTTATCATCCTTACTGTTACCATAGTGATATGCATGCTTATAAGCCTATTATTTATGTGGGATTTCATAGCAGCACACTGGTTGCGCCAGGCACTAGTAATACTATACATACTGGCCATGCTAGCCATAGGAATCAAAGTATCACTAGCAAACCTATACATCAACAATCCACCAGAAAACAAATAATTGAAAAGCTTAATCATGAAATATACTCTTGAAAATACAATGAAAGCAAAAAGCAGTTTGATAGAAAACGGCTTTAAAGAAGATGATTTTTATCCTGCAAATGAAATGGATGTAGAGTGTGGCAGAATAAAAGGTGAACCAGTTATTAAAAAAGATGAAGATGGTAAAACTGCTTTTGAGCTATGGTCTGAAAAGCTTTTTTGGGATGAAAACGAGGATAGTTATTTAAAATATTGGACTCATAATGGCGTATAAACTAAAACCAGTTAGATGTGAAAATTGCAAATACTGGACTAGAGATAAAAATTACAAGACAGAAGGTATTTGTAGTAAAGATGGCAGAGTAAGTAGAGAGTTTCATGTTTGCAATTTGTTACCTACCAACGAAGATAGAAGAAATGCGAAAATACACAAGTACGCATAATTTTTATAGCGTAGGGATATGGCCGCAGGCAAATTGTCCTGTAACGGCTTTGTATAAAAATTGAAGCCGTAAACAAACGATAAACATTGAATTAGAAACTAATTATTAAACAAGCAAAAGCTTTAAAATTAAGCACCTTAACAGGCTTTTGTTTTTATACTTTGTTAGGGTGCGTTATTTAAAATGGAAGATAAATTGCAAGAAATATTAAATGATAGTGAAGAAACTATCGAAAGATACGAACACCAAGTAAAGGATTTAGAAAATAAGATTAGCTTTTACTCACAGCACAAACTTGAAGAAGAGCTTAGAATAACTCGAATAAAACACGATTGCTTAAATATGGCAATTTATAGGTGGCGAAAACAACAAACAGCTTTAATAGACTTACTTAATGCGTGGAACTCATAATGCACCCTAACGGTCAGGGTATATCTTTCTGGATGGCGCAGCCATACAAAGTGAAAGATTGCTGCGGCATCTAGAAGATAAGCTTTGTTAATGAGCAGTGAACTAAATTAAACAACTAATTAAGTAAATATGAAAAATAATTTGAATAAGCCGAAGCATACCCTGACCGTTAAGGAGAATGAGCAGGGCGAGAACATTTGTAATTACTGTCTTGAAAAAGTAGAAAAACTACCTGACGGAATTTATTGTGAATCTTGTATAACAAAATACTCTTGACACAAATGTGTAGCAATGCGTGCCTTTAGGACATTCTCCTTAACGGCTACTTGTAAGAATAGTAGCCGATTTTGAAACACTAACTTGTCAAATTACAACAAATATTGAACATAGATAATAGCTTAAATAAACCGCTTAACTCGGCTATTATTTTTACAAATTGTTAGGCAACGTTAATTATGATTTACATAACATACAAGTCTAATTCATTTGATAATGGCACTTATATAAATAATGTTTGGGAAAGTCAATATCAGGATTTAGAACAAGCTTATAAAACATTTTTAAAGAGAGAAGCCGATAAAATTGGAGCTACTATAAATCCACATTGGGGGAATTTAATGAACCACAAAGACCATCACAAAACACTTTCGGATAAAGAATATAAAGAGCTTGATAAGAAATGGCGAAAGTTTATCAGAATGTGGAATTTTGATAAGTTTATTGCAGAAAAAGGGAAAGGGCATAAATTGAAATACACTACGATTATGCGCTAATGTTGCCTAACGGTCAGGGCATATCTTTCTGGATGGCGCAGCCAGACAGGGTGAAAGATTGCTGCGGCATCTTGAATATAAGCTTTGTTGTGTGGAGTTACCACAAGGCAGGAAACTAATTAACCAAATAAACAATAACATCCCAATGCCGTAGCATGCCCTGACCGTTGTGGGGAATGAGCGTTGCGGGAGTCTTAAATATTTTGATATGGAAACGAAAAAAGTAAAATGGGAATTCAGAATAAGAACCGATAAATTCTATTGGTTTCATTATGCAAGATCATTGCATTCTTACACAGACACCAATGAGGTAACTTATCATTTCAGGTTCTTATGGTGGTATCTACAAATTAATAAGGTTGGTAGAACTGTTCTTAAAAAATATTTATAGCGTAGCAATGCGACCCTTGTGGTCATTCCCCACAACGGAAATAGATATAAATTGATTTTAAAACGATTAAATAAAAATGGAAATAAAAGAAGCAATACAAGTACTAAAAGACCATAATTTATGGCGAAAAGGTAAAGATGAAACAATACAAATGACAAACCCTAAAAAATTAGGAATTGCCATTGATACAGTAGTAAATGAGTTTGAAAATTTGTTTATATCTGGTGTTAGTGATAGTTCTATGGACTTTATAAGATATAATACTGAAGACCTTAAAAACGCTTATAGAAAAGGTGAAAAAGGAAAAACATATCACTTAAAAGGTCGTGGAGTTATACTACCTAGTAGCTATGAAGATGTCAATGGATGTTAGAATTATCACTAACGCTCGCGGATATGATTTGTTGCGGATTTCGAGCCATGTCAAGAGTTTACTCTTGTAAATGGTAGTAGAAATAGGAGTAACAAACGCTTAAAAAAAACCAATTGCGATAGCAATAATTCATATCCATAGTTATCTGCGGTAAAATATGAATAATTATGACAGAAAAAGAATTTGATAAAAGATTTCGATTTATTACTGAGTACGGTCTTGATACTATAGAAAGTTATAATAAAACTAAGGCTTTTCATTGTAGTGTTTCAATTCCTCTAGAAAAAAATCTTGA
The DNA here is from genome assembly GCF_050703575.1 of Nonlabens sp. SCSIO 43208. Lineage (NCBI taxonomy): Bacteria > Pseudomonadati > Bacteroidota > Flavobacteriia > Flavobacteriales > Flavobacteriaceae > Nonlabens > Nonlabens sp. SCSIO 43208. Next base: position 2,621,953 of record NZ_CP065365.1, on the reverse strand, counting down.
TTCTCTGGAAAATACTTCTTGATAAAATCCTCTCTTTCATTTTCATTTTGTTGAAGAATTACAATACTAGCAAATTGCGCTAATTCCATATGACCTTTTTGTAATGTTTCAGAATAGAATTCTTGAATTGGTTTAGTGGATTCTTTAATTAAATAATCAGATAACTCTTTGAATTTATCACTATCATATATGACTTTACTTATTTCAAAAGACAACCGTTCATCTCTCATTTCAACGTATTTTTTAACTTCATCTACCTTGAATATTTCGGTAAAGACTTTCATTGAGTTTATGATTTCTTTTTGCTTATTTATTTGTGTTTTTTGAATAAAGAAAACTATTAGATATATTAATGTGTATATTCCAATTATAACTATTGTTAGAGTGTTGTCCATAAAGTTTAATTCTAATCAATGCGCAGCATTGAAAGGTTTTTTTAAACGTTATCCGCGAGCGTTATCTGTGATTAGTGTTACAGGTGAAACGTAGTTTCGTAACACGTATCCGAAAACCGAAAGCAACAAGCGTAGCGTAGTTGCTGAGGTTGAGGTTATCGCAGATAACGGGCAGCGTATAAGGTTTGTGGATGCGCAGCATACACGTAGAAACCGATTGAGCTGCGCATCTATGAACTTTATACTTTGTTATGTATAGTAGTTATCGAATAAGAAAAAAAGAAAATAAATATTAACTCACGATTGCCGATGCGTAGCCATTACGCTGCCCGTTATGCTACAATAGCAATCTTTTAAACTATTAAAAAATTATGAAACAAGCTATTCAAGTAAGAACAAACCTTTATTATATCAAGGATGAAAAAGAAAATTTTGAAAAGATTAATGAGATAATTGTATTGTGTCACAAACACACATATAAATTAAACAATCAGTCTCAGATAGTTAGGGAAAGTGGTATTGAAGAATTAAGGTTTACGATAACTCAGGAAAATGCAAAAGCCTTTATGGAAACTTTTCAAAATATTCTTGATGCTGATGAAAAAGACCTTAGTTAATTTTTTACTGGTTTGATTGCGTGCCTCGATGGCTATTGTAGCATAACGGACGAGTGTATGAATAGTTTTTAACCTTAAATAATAAACAATGACTGAATTTGAAAAATACTTAAAGCTTGAAATTGAGCAAGTAGAGAAAGACCAAAAATTAGAAGATACCGAATATAGGCAAGGAAAAAAGTACGCTTACTATACTGCTTTAAATGCCTTTAAAAAATTATTTATACACGGTGTTGTAGGGTCTAAAGACGTACAGTTAATGCGTGATGCACTCCTTAAATCTCGTGAAGATACTGCAAGAGTTAGGGAACACACTGCTATTAAGCAGACCTTAGAAATATACTGTGACCTCGATGAATTACCGACTGTTGAAGAAGTGCTTGAACGAATAGGAAGAAAGCATTAATTGCCTACAACAACAATTCAACCGCAACTTTCAACACAAATAACTATGGACCAACATATTAAACTAATTAAAAGACTCAAAGATGATACCTTCTTAAAAATGAAAGTAAAAGAAGGTATCATATTAGATACCAGGCTTAATATTGTAACCTGTATCAATAACAGGAGATTCAATAAAATCACTCAAATAGACATGAGTAAGTGGTGTAAAGTATCAATAGCAACCATTAAAAGGTTTGAGCAGCTGCAAGTAGACAGCCTATCATTATACTTAAAATACATGTACCTGCTTTATGATCTCAATGGTAGAAAACAACAAAAACCACCTAAATACCTCTATTACAAGAACTCTTAATTAAATACAAACTATGACATCATTATCAAACGTTCAAAAAGCAATTAAACAATTAAATAAAGCTGCTAGTCAATTGGTTAAAAGCAAGCATTATAAAAATTTAAATAAATCAATCGAAAAACTAAAAGCATTAAGTAATGAACATCCAAGAGATTAAAAAACTAGCTAAACAAAGCGCAGATAATAATGAAATAGATTCTTCAAAAGATGAATGGCATTCGCATTATTATGGTTTTATTTTTGGTATGCAAGAAGCTTTTAAAGTTATACAGTGTGGCGTTAACAAAGATATAGATAACCACCCAATTGAAGGAGTAAACGAATTTATGTCAACAGACATAGATAGTGAATAATAACCTTAAAACACTTACTAATAGTCGTAAAAAATTGATCAAGTTTTTATACTTCTCCAGCTTTTTTAAAAGGTAGTCCTGCATATTAAAACTTTTGAGTTTCAAGTAAATCTGTTTCATAAACTAAATCTTTTGTCGATTCATATATAAAACGCAAAAACACCCTTATCTGTTTATGAAACTTATGAACATAAACATTCCTCACAACAACTCCATAACATAACGACAACGCAACCAAGCCTTAAACCTAATATTGTGTCATTCATAGTTAGATTGATTGATGAAATTAGGAAGCGCATTCATGTTGGTTGGTAATAATGCAACATCCACTACTAGATCACACAGTAGTGGATGGTTTCCTAATCTATTTGCTACAACTCCATCTGCACAAGCAGTAAGCGCCACCAGTGCGCTTACTGTTTCTGCTTTCTATAACGGTGTAGATCAAATATCAAACGACCTTGCCAAAATACCATTCCAGGTATACAAAAAAACAAACCAAGGCCGTTCACGTGATCGCAACCATCCAGTAGATAAACTTATATCCTCAAACCCATCACCACTCATGACCAGCTTTACACTACGCAAAATGCTAGTGCAAAGTGCAATCGTAAAAGGTGACGGCTTTGCAGTAATCATACGTAACAACGCTGGCCGTCCAGTAGAAATACGATACACTGATTACTACGACGTGCACAAAGTATTCAAGTACGATAACGACATCTGGTATAGTGTAAAAGGATATAAAAATCCACTACCTAGTAGTGAAATGATTCATATACAAGGCTACAGCGACAACGGCCTGCGTGGTTGCAGCGTGATACAATACGCAGCAGCTTCACTAGGGATAAGCATCAATGCACAAGCCTTTGCCAGTAAGTCCTACGACAACAAGGCAATTTCTACCGGAGTACTAGAAACCGATAAAGAAATAAAGACTACCAATAAACCATTGGTAGCATCTGCATTTGCAAGCGCAATGCAAGAACCTACCACCTATAGAACAGCAGTACTGGATGAAGGGATGAAGTACAAGCGTATTTCACTCACACCAGCTGAACTGCAATTCATAGAAACACATAAAAACGGAGTAGTAGAAGTAGCACGCTGGTTAAACATCGCGCCACAAAAACTTAAAGACATGGACGGTGCATCATACAACGCACTAGAATTTGTGTCAATACAGCACGTGTCAGACTGTATACAGCCATGGGCAGTAAAAATACAGCAAGAATGTGATCGCAAACTATTCACACCAGTTGAACAAGCAACAACCTACACCGCATTCAAGTACAACGCATTAATGCAAACTGATGCAAAGTCACGAGCAGACTATTACAGCAAGTCCATCATGATGGGTTGGCAAACACAAAACGAGGTGCGCACGCTAGAAGATCTCAATACAATAGATGGTCATGACCAGCTACTCACACCAGTAAACACACAATCACAGGAGCAAATTCAAGCAGCCCTACAAAATACAAACAGCGATGGATAAACAAATAAACATCACACAACACCGTATGGTGCAAGTGCGCAATGTGGATACCAGTCCAGAAAATCGCACCTATGAATTCATAATATCAAGTGAATCACCAGACAGTTACGGTACAGTATTCACCGCAGCAGGTTGGGACATGACACGATACGCCAGCAATCCAGTAGTATGCTGGAACCACCGCAGCCACAGCGACGATCCAGACGATGTAGTAGGGACCAGTGAAGTATTTCGCGATGGTGACCAGTGGATAGGACGAGTAACCCTAGAAACAGGTAATAAAAAAGCCGATAAGTTAAAACGCAAGATAGACAACGGCACCATACGCGGTGCAAGCGTTGGCGCACTAGTGCATGAAGGTGAATGGGGTGATAAAGAGCGCGGTCAGGATCCAGATACTTTGTATTTCACACGTCAAGAATTGATAGAGTGGTCCATCGTGAGCGCACCATCAAATCCAGATGCTGTTAAACGTAACCGTGAGAATATAGATACCGCTTTCGCGAAAGCGCAATCACAACCACAACAACCACAAGAGCAAACAGTGAGAAAACTCGATGAGTTTGAAGCTGTCTATTTATATAATAAAAACAATTCGTAAAATGAAAAAATCTGTCATTTTAAAACAACAACGTGCTGCAAAAGTAACAGCACAAGGACAACTCATCGAGGCCAGAAATGCAACTGCAAATGGTACATTCACAGATGAGCAACAAACGCAATTTAGAACACTAGAACAAGAAATCACTGATCTAGATACTCAAATTGCAAATGAAGAAGCTATTGAAGCTGCACAAGCACGTGCCGCTGCACAAGCTGCAGACACCGCACCAGCTATTCCAGGTGGTAGACAAGAGCGTGGTGAGCAAGCAGAAAAGCGTGATATTCAAAAACGTGCCAGCATCCTTAAAGCAATTCGTGACCGTTCAAACGGTAAACAATTAGAAGGAGCAGAAAAGGAATTAGATGCTATTGGTCGTGAGGACAACCGTAATGCAAAGGTGGATACACCTAACAATGCAGCTATCGTTGTACCTATGATTCAACGTGCAGACCAGCAAACTGTAACACAAGATTCAGGTAACTATGGTGGTCAATTAGTGCAAGATCAGGCACCACGCGTGCAAGATCCATTCATGCCTAGATTATTTCTTGAAGATTTAGGAGCTACTGTGTTAACAGGTTTAACCGGTGGAGATATTCCAATGCCTAATGCGCAAAATTTCAACTTTGAATGGTTGGCAGAAGGTGCAAAAGCTTCAAAGCAAAAACAAACCTTCACAGGTCCATCATTATCTCCTAAACGTGCTAGTACAAATGTAGGTGTGTCAAATCAATTGATCATGCAAACATCTGGATCGGCAGAAGAGATAATCAGAAGATTGTTAAGACAAGGTGCAGCGCGCATTATGAATGCTGCAGCAATTAATGGTGCTGGTGGTGTTGCTCCTTTGGGTGTGTTAAATACATCAGGAGTTAAAGAAGGTACAGGAACAAGCGCACAAGCGTTAACTCACGCGCTAGCTGTTGAACTTAGAAAGCTTATCAATGCAGAAGATGCTACAAGTATAAGCCGTGGTTGGATTATGCACCCATTAGTGCAAGCAGCTGCAGAGTTGATTAAGAAAGATGCTGGATCTGGCCGTTTCTTACTAGAGCCAGGAGCAGACACATTCATGGGTGAAAAATTTGTTTCAACTACACTAGTACCTACACTAGATGCTTCTGGTACTGATGTTTACCCATTAATCTATGGTGATTTCTCACAATTATTTGTTGGTCAATGGGGTGCAATGTCACTAGTAGTTGATCCATATACCGATGCAGATGCTGATAGTATTAGGCTTATACCTAATCTACACGCTGGTGTTGCAATTGCAAAGCCTGATGCGTTTGCTAAAAACGAGTTTATTTCAGAAGCTACTTCATAGTAGTAGGGTTTATTTAGTTAAGAAGGAAAAAGCCGCTGTAACGGCGGCTTTTTTTAAAATCTAATTTAAAAATTTATATCATGTCTACACCTAAAGAAGTGGCAGAAAACAAAGTTGAAACAACTAAGCAAGCTGCAAAATCTACACCTAAAACAGCTAAAAAGAAATCAGTTAAAATGGTAAACGTAGTGCCATTAGTTCCTTTAGCTGGTAAATATAATGTAGCATCAAAACTGGGTAAACCAGTAAAAATGGAAGCTAAACAAGCAGAACTTGCAATTGATGCAGGTGATGTAAAAAAAGCATAACACCATGCAATTCACAGTAGATCCATTAGATTCAGACAGATACTGCACACTAGCAGCAGCAAAAAAACACCTGCGTATTGAAGCAGATTATACCATTGATGATGATCACATCACAGATAGTATTGAAAGCGCAGCTGCACAAGTAGAAAATTACTGCAATGTTTTATTTGGTACACGTGATTTCACAGTAGAAACCGCACAACTAGCCAATAAAATAGAACTACCAGTATATCCAGTACAGTCTATTACGTCTATAATCTATCAAGATGAAAATGGTGATGAACAAACAATGAGTGATAGTGATTACAGGTTGTTTCAACTAGATCAACAAAGAGTTACTAGCATACATTTTATAGGTAATATTCCATCACTACAAGCTAATAATCCTACCGCAGTAACCATTACAGGTGTGTGTGGATTGGGTAAAGTACCAGGTGATGTAAAAAAAGCCGTAAAACTATTAATAGGTGATAGTGATACCTATCGTGAGGACAGGCAACTAGCAGGCACAGACCGTGCAGTAAGCAAGTTACTCAGGCCTTATAAGTATTAAAACATGGTAAAGCAGTACACAGAACAGCCATTCATTGGTCAACTGGACCACAGGATAGCTATATACCAAAACACGACAATCGACACCAGTACAGGTGAAGATGAAGAAAGTGAGGTGTTGCTGTGTAACGCAATGGCACAATACAAGGATAGGAGTGATACACTTACACAAGATGACAAAGTACTTCATGTAAACACACGTGAGTACATCATACGCTACAGGCAAGATGTGTATGATAATAGATTGTCGCTAGTAGTAAGAATTGATAACAGTGATTATCGAGTGTACAGTGTGGTTGAAATGGGCCGCAATAAGTTCTTAAAAATAACCTGCACATTACATGAGTAAGTCACTAGTAGAAATAGAAGGTTTTGACCAGCTGCGCCAGCAAATATCTAGACTAGGTAAGGACAGTTTAAAGCGTCGTGAAATGCTCAAGATATTAAGGCAAAGCGCCAAAGCAACTGTAAGAGCTGCAAAGCGTGAAGCTCCTGTAAGTGCAGCGCCACACCTAGTAAGTGGTAGGCGTACACGCAAGGTAATACAGCCAGGTAACCTTAAGAAAAGTATAGGGAACATCACTGGTAGGTCAAAAACAGTACCTACTATTTATGTAGGAGCAAGAGCAAAGCGCAACCACGATGGCTGGTACGCACATTTTGTACATGGTGGTACACGATCTGGTATACAGCCCAATCCTTTTATGGATCGAGCGTACAACCAGACAAAAGGACAAGTCACTCCAGACCTAGAACAAAAAGTCGCACGATACGTGCAAAAACAAATAAACAAATTAAGAAATGCTACTTAAGGATAGTCAGGACATACATGCGTTATTGGTAGATATGAACAACACAGTGGCTGATGGTAAGTTCACAAAGTTCTATCCACTAGTTGGTGGGGTAAAGGCTGTAGAGCCTTTTGCAACCTATACGATAGTACAAACCAGTGATCCTACAAAGGATAGAATGCGCCAGTATACAGGTGATTTCACAGTAGTAGCACAAACCTATAATGATGCAGCAGCGTTGACTGAACTGCTGCAATCATATTTTGGAGCTGTAAAAGGCTTTTATTTTCAGTCCGGCACACCGGTATATAACGATGAACAAGATCGCTGTGTTGTAGTAACAACGTATAATTTTAAAATGATATAGCCATGGCGGTATATGATGGTAGTGATTTAAGATTCACACTTAATGGTAAGACTGTTTACCACGCTACAAACTGTTCAATTACAGTAAGTAGAGCGCTTAAAGAACGCGCAACAAAGGACACTAATGGAACTGAGGTTGCAAAAGGTATTAAATCATGGTCAGGATCTGGTGAAGGTCTTGCAGTGATGGAATTGCCAGCTGGTGTGACTACATCACAAGCCTTTGAAGATCTGTTTGATGCCTACAATGATGATACAGATGCACTTGTAGATGTAGAATTAACACTAGGTGCAACAGGAGCAACAGGTGATACTTACTACAAGGGTAAGGCTATTATTACAGAGCTTAGTTTAAACGCTCCTAATGAGGAAGATGCAACAGCAAGTTTCTCTATCACTGGTAGCGGTGTGCTAGAAAAAGATACTGTAGCATAATTATGACAGCCGGGACGTTGTTCATAGAAGTGCAAGGCACTCGCTATGGTTTAAAATTTGGATATGCTGTACTCAGGCAGTTAGGAGTTCTTTTAAAAGTTAACGATTTGCAAGAGGTCTTTTCACGTCTCGGTAAGTTGGGCGAGCTGGCAAACGGTAAGCTCAACTTTGAGTCGTTAGATCTTATAGGTGATATAGCACTAGCATCAATACTAGCAAGTGATTCACAGGCCACACTATCACGTGAGGATTTAATCACGCATTTCCTAGCTCATAATGATGATATGATGCAAGTCATCAACCAGTTTGTAGCAAGTATGCCACAGGCAGCTACAAGTAAGCAACCTGCTCCAAAAAAAAAGAAAACCACCAGGAACAAGAAATAGTCACCTGGGACACATTAGAAAGGCTGTGTGGTGAGATTGGTTTACCGCTGTGTGAGTTTTACCAGTACACACCACGTGCTTTCTTTAATTATTTAGAAGGTGTACGCTTTCGCGAAAGCGAGAACGCAAAACTACTTCTAGAAAACCACAGGCGCGAGTGCATGTACATGATACTACCGCACTACGACAGCAAAAAGAACGGTAAACTGAAACCACAGGATATATTAAAATTTACGTGGGATGAGCAACCGGAGCAAGAAAAAAGCACAAAACCTTCCATCTGGGATCGTATAGGACCGATGGCAAAACAAGTAGATAATGGCTAGTTTAGCACAGATTAATATAAAATTTGCAGCCGATCTCAAACAGTTCTCTACACAGATGCAGAATGCACAACGCAGCATCACAAAAATGGGTAGAAAGCTGCAAAGTGTAGGTAAAGGATTATCAATAGGAGTTACGGCTCCTATTGTTGCATTAGGTACTGCCAGTGTTATAGCCTTTGACAAACAAGCCAAAGCAATAGCACAGGTAGAAGCTGGTTTAAAATCTACTGGTAACGCTGCAAATAAAACCAGTGAACAACTGCAAGCCATGGCATCGCAGTTGCAAAACACCTCATTATTTGGTGATGAGGAAATTTTAAAAGATGTTACCGCACAGCTGCTTACTTTTACAAACATTGCTGGCGCACAATTTGACCGCACGCAACAAGCTGCGCTTGATCTAGCCACTAGGTTAGATGGTGATTTAAAAAGTGCATCCATACAGTTAGGTAAGGCCTTAAATGATCCAATAGCAAACTTAAGTGCGCTTTCTAGATCTGGTATACAATTCTCAAACGAGCAAAAGGCTCTTATTAAATCACTAGTAGAAACTAATCGCCTGGCCGATGCTCAAACAATCATCCTTGATGAATTAGAGAAACAATATGGTGGTGCTGCACAAGCTGCTGCGCGTGCTGGTACTGGGCCATTAAAACAGTTACAAAACACACTAGGAGATTTAAGTGAACAATTTGGTGAAATTATAAGTGAAGCCATACTGCCACTGGTTGACTACTTAAAGAATCTAGCTGATAGATTTTCAAAACTAGATAAAAGCACAAAGAAAACTATAGTTGTTATAGCAGCTCTTGCTGCTGCAGTAGGACCGTTATTAGTGACATTAGGTTTTATGATGACATCTGTAATACCTGGTTTAATTACATCCTTTACAACTTTAACCACAGTAATATCTGCAAATCCTTTTGGAGCTGCTGCAGTAGCAGTTGGTTTATTGTTAAGTGCTTTTATTGCATTAAACGCAGGTACAAAAGAAGTTATAGTGCAGCAAAGTGCACTAGCAGAAGTAAGAAAACAGGCAGCTGATAGTATTGCAAAAGAACGTGCTAATCTAGAGCGATTATTAATCGTTGCACGTGATGAAAAGGTAAGTAAGGAACAGCGTTTAAAAGCTATTAAAGAAATTAACGCTATATCACCAAAGTATTTAGGTGATCTTACTCTAGAAACTATAAACACTAATAAAGCAAAGGATGCGATAGAAGCTTATAATGAAGCTTTATTGCAAACGGCTAGAGTAAAAGCAGCTCAACAAAAGTTAGTTGAGATTGAGAAAAAAATTATTAATACTGAGGTTTCATCTGCTCAAACAAGAGTTGATATTGCTAAACTTACTGAACAGCAATTTAGACTACAAAATGATGCTAGAAAAACAAATATTGATCTAGTTAATGAGCAGAAAAAAGCAGTAGAAACTTTTGATAAAGTTATAGAAGCTGGAACTGCAAGCCTAGTAAAACAGCGTAATGCTTTAATTGAGATTATTCGTGAAGGTGAAAAATTCAGTTTAGGTAATGAAAAAGCAACTAAAACAGTTAAAGATTTAACTAGCGCAGTAAATGATTTTGATCCTAAAAAATTAAAAATACAAGCTCCTGAAATAATTGTTCCAGAGATACAAAGACCAAATGCAGATGCGCCACTAGAACTTGTAACACAGGAAGATGTAGATGTATTTGATGAGCGACTGGCACAAATGCAAGCAAACGCAGCGCAGTTTGCAGAAGAACTAGCACCAATAATGGAAACCGCTGCAGAAGGTTTTGCAGTTGGTTTTGGTCAATTGTTAGGTCAGGCAGCACAAGGTGGTAACTTCTTACAAGGTTTTTTCACTTTGTTTGTAGATACACTTGCTACGGTAGCAATTCAAGTAGGTAAAACGGCAATAGGAATAGGTATTGCAGTTGATGGTATTAAAGCAGCTTTAAAATCCTTAAGTGGTCCAGTAGCTATTGCGGCTGGTGTTGCTCTTGTGGCGCTAGGTACGCTAGCTAAAAGTGCGTTATCTAGCATTGCAGATGGTGGTCCTACACCTTTTGCAAATGGTGGTATTGTAAGCGGTCCAGTTAATGCACTAGTAGGTGAATACGCTGGTGCACGCAACAATCCAGAAGTGATTGCACCATTAGATAAATTACAAAGGTTGTTAGGACCTATGGGTGGTGGCACAACTGTAATTGAAGGTGAGTTTGTACTACGTGGTAACGATCTAGTACGAGTAATAAAGAGACAAGAAAATAGAGATAGCCGCACACGATGATTCCAGCAAGTAACTTAACGATCACTATTGTAAATACTGCGGTAAATAATATGCCGCTAGATGAAGAATTTGCACAAAAAGGTACACTAGAACTTAAATGGAATGGTGGTGATGATAGGCACCAGTATATGATGCCTAGTGAGCTTAATTTTTCAATGGAAGTGATAGATGCTCAAGATCTAGCTTTTAAACATCTTTTTACCGGTAATGAAAAACAATATCAAGTAGTAATCACTAATGAAAATAGTGATGTGATATGGCGCGGTCATCTATTACCAGAACAGTATGAAGAACCTTATGAACATAAAATACTCTATGTTAACTTCACAGCAACTGATGGACTGGCAAGATTAAAAGGTAAGCGATTACCTGGTGAATTGTATAAAGGTAGACATAGTGTAATTACAATTATTAACGAGTGTTTAAAGCAAACCAATCTAGAGTTGCCCTTGTATTTTTCACCAGCGATAAGAAATGATTTTGCAGCCGTTGGAACGGATTACACTAAGATATTTGTCGATGGTGGTACGTACCTGGGAACGAGTAATAAACCAGATGATTGTTATAAAATCCTAGAAGGATTGCTAGAAACTTTAGGTTGTAGCCTTTTCACGTACCAGGATAAATGGTTTATAACCGCGCACAATGCTTATGAGTTTGATGCTTTTTCTTCAAACTTAATACAGTATTACGTGTATGATGATGGTGAGTTTACTGGATTTGAAGATATGTTTATCAATCCAGATGTAGTGAATTTTGAAGCTACTCCACAAGTAAGTCTATTACCACCATTAAAGAAGGTAACTGTTAACTGGCCAGTAGATGAACCAGAAAACATATTGCCTGATGATATTATACAACAACCGTATGAAACCAATCTACAGTGGCAAAATCCACCAGCTATAAAATATTGGTCACGCAGTCAAGGTTACATGGGATTGAGACAAGAACCGCTAGGTGAACGACGATTACCAGATAATATAAGTGTGTGGAGTGCAGGAAATTTATCATTAAGTGATGATGAAGTAGCACGACGTCGTAATATGGTGAGCAGTGAACAGTATGTGGTAATGACACAAAATGGTATTGTGGTACAAGATAACCGCAACCATTATATGGAGTTATCGCAACCAGTGTACTTAAAAAGTGTGCCTGATTACATAAGCTTTAGCATCACACTAGTAGGTATTTTTAATTTCATTGATAATAGTGGACCGTTTCCTGCACTAGACGAGACTTTGTATGGTAATGATAATCTTAATTATGCGATACTCTATGATGGTCAAATGATCATAAGTAATCATCCAGATTATATCAATAGAGATGCATATCTATTAGATATCAATTTTGAAGGTGGTAGCGTGAATAATGCTGCTAATCCTAAACGTATTGTAGGTAGTTTGTCTATTGAGGACTTACAACTACCATATCCTGGTGGTGAATTACAATTGCGTATTTACAGTGGTGCTGGTGGTAATATTAACAATAACAATATTTACATAGATACAGTAGGTATGCGCAATTTGCGTATAATTTACACAGCAGATAAGGAGCAAGTAACAACAGTTAGCAGAGATATAGACTGGACCACTGAAATTGAAATAGATACTATTCATGGTGGTAATGTAAATGATTTAAGTATCTCACACTTTACGCTAGATGCTACTGATAATTTACTAGCAAATTACACAGAATATACTCCAATAGGTTCAAGAGAATTAACTACTGGATATGTACCACCGTATACCACTAATCAATACATAGAAGTTTCACAAGCTGATTACAACGCGCTAGAAACGGCTGTAAATGATGGTAAAGAGTTGTATGGTATTATTACTGATACTTTTAACTATACCCAAATTAGAACTAGTTATCCTGCGAGTTTTCCCATGTTTAGAATAGTAGGTAATCAATACTACGTATATCTAGAATATGTAGATGGTAGGGTATTTAATTACTATGTACTTGCTGGTGATGTTATTAAAGATCAATTATTTATTTACAATCAAACTACTGCACAAACAAATATACCTCGTGAGTTTAGAGAGTTGTGGAGTCGTTCAAATATAGACACCTTAAACGAAAATAAGCGCTATACTGCGGTGCGTGCGCAACTAGTTCATGACACACAACCAGCTGCGCTAGTTAAAATAGATGCTAGTGTTTTTGGGTTGTTAGATCCATGGACCATGTTGCAGTATAACATTGATGGTGTTAAAAGGTTTATTACCACTGATTTATCACTACAACTGGATGAGGGAATGAGTCAAGTGACAATGGTAGAAAATATATATCAACCAGATGTAGAGACTACTACAACCATAATAAATGAAGAATAATGGCTACAATTAAAATAGCAACTTTAAGAAACCATGTGCGTGTTGATCAAGATTTTATTGATGATGCAACAGCAGCTGGTGATGTGTTGCAAGTTGAAGTGATTAATGGTTATCTGGGTGAAGCACCGGTACTTGTTGATTATGATAGTTTATCAGGTATGTATCAAAAGGCTATTAAAGATAGTATTGATGTAGCTACCTATCAAAATGAAGATCCGGCCAAAGTATTTAAAGTAAGTTTTGATGGAACCACGCACACGCTGGATGGTTATGTAAGAACAGGTATACCTAGTTCTGGAACAGCTCTTACTTCAAGTGATGAGCTTATTGTTGTATTTACCATTGCATGGTTTAATGGTTTAAATAATCAACTAGAATTGCCATTAACTATTGCAGCTGGGCAAGCCTTACAATCTACTGAAACAGATGTGCTTGCTACCTATGGAATCACAGTAAGTGGGAACAGTGATAGTTTTTCTGTATCAACAACCACACCTTATAAATTGAATGCAGCAGCGCCTTTGGCTGCTAGTGATTACGTGATTGTACGTGATTATGATATTAATACAATTTACCAGTAGTATGCCGCAAGATAATGAGATACATAAGATAGAATTTAGAGTGCCACAGTACAATCTGTATATAGATGAAGGAGTGTATAAGGCAAATACGTATGAAAATGAAACATTTGAATAATGAGTAGAACAATTAAAAGAAGCGGCAATAATGGTCCCTTAACAAGTGCCGATCATGATTTCAATATGGGTTTAGTAGATCAAGCACTAGAATCTATTGAAAACATAAATTTTGACGGTGTAAAGGTTTATGAAACCCTAGCGGATGCGATAGCAGTTACACCTACACCAGCAGATTATACTGGTTTTTCTGTTGATCCTACTACCGATCCTGATAACGCTGGCCAATATTATTATCTAGCTAGTGAGCAAGACGGAGTAAAAAAGTATAGAGAATTTATCGACAATAAATTTATCATCGATTATTTTTACGATGGTATTTTAGAGTTTGGAGGTATCACTACTTCGGGTGCTGAAGTATTCAACGATGTTAGAGCAAGGAGTTTGCTTTTTAAAGTACCAGTAGGTACTTATAAGATTGTTTTACCTAGCACAGTTCTTATAGGTTTTGTAGTTGCTTATGAAGGTAATACACCATCGCAGTATATAAGCAATAACACTTCATTTACTACAACAGGAAACCAAGACGGTATAAGATTTTCGCTTAAAAAAGTAGACGGAAGTTCTTTTACTTCTACTGAGATTCAAGCACTAGATATAAGTATCATAAGTTCAAATGAAGTTGATTTACAACAACTACCTAAACTAGTTGAGTTTATGGGTAAGGTTGATATTAACTATGAAAATCAAGGTTTTGAGTTTGGTGGTATTGATGCAAGCGGTGGTGAGGTTTCTAATTTTGTACGTGTTAGGTCTGTTGATGTTGTTAGTTTACTTCAAGGTGATTACACACTAATTAACCGATCTGATATTTTAGACGTTAATAAATGCTACGGCTATTTAGATGGTAGCTTTATTGGTGAGATTCCATTTGCAAACAGCAAAATAACAATAGGTAGCAATATCAACGGAATAAGGTTATCACTGGCAAAGCCTGATGGATCAACTATAACACAACAGCAATTAGATGACCTTGTTTTTGAGATAAAAAAAGACGACCTATCACCTCAAACAAATGCAGAATCAACAGTAAGTGGGTTTTACGCAGGTAAAAAACTTGCTGTGTTAGGTGATTCTATTTCTTATGGTTTTATTCCTAGAAACGATCCTGATTACCCTGGTCAATTAGACAGCTATGCAAAGTTATTAGCACAAGAACTAGGAATGAGTTTTCAAAACAATGGTATTAACGGTAGTACACTAGGCGCATTGTCTATTGGTACTTCTTCTAATTCTCCATTTGTTTATAGATATAATGACCTAGATGACGATGCTAAATTAATTATAGTAAAAGGTGGTACTAATGACTTAAATAAAGGTATCCCATTAGGCACGTTTACAGATACAGACGAAACGACCTACTATGGTGCATTGCATATACTAGCAAAAGGATTAATTGAAAAGTACTATATAAATCAAGGTTTGACAATAGGTCAAGGCGTTGACATTCTATTTATAGCGTCTATTAAACAAGGTATCGACCTAGAGGCTACAACAAACGCACAAGGAAAAACTATAAGAGATTATGGTCTAGCAGTTAAGGAAGTAGCTGAATATTATTCCTTACAGTTTTGGGATGGTTGGTCGTTAAGTGGATTAAACCCTCATATTTTCAGAACAGTAACTGGAGTTGATGCACCTAGTTTAGACGATTATAATCCATATATGCCTGATGCTGTTCACCCTAATCAAGAGGGACACGCTATAATGGCTAGGAATTTAAAAAGGTTTATTGATATTAAAAACTGATTTAGGTAATTAAAGAGAGAGTATTGAGGAGTATTAATTAAGTGTAATTACGCTTTCGCGAAAGCTTAAATAGTATGATTTATTCAGGTATAAAATTGATAATAAGCTGCTTTATAATGGCATGGCAAATAGATCTATTCCTGTACACTAATAATGGGTATGTGATAGATTGTATGATTATGACTGTTATAGGCGTGTGTACTGTGAATACTGCAAAATCATTAGTAAAATTAAAAGAATACATACGCTCATGGATGCTCAACTCAAATTAATGTTAATAGTTATAGGTGCTGGCATAGTAGGTAGTGTAGTAAGGATACTAAACGAATTGCAGAAACGTAAAATACCTAATAAAAGAAAGGCTTACATAGCAATGTGTACAGGTGCTTTATTGATTGTAATATGGCACCTACCACCGCTTTTTGGTATCACTGATAGTAAGGTATACTTAAGTATCATCGCTGGTATCATAAGTGTAGATGTTGTGGAGCTGTTTATCACCAAAGGTGCAGGATGGATAGAAAAGTTTATCAATAAAAAATTTAATTTCAAAGAAGATGAAAGTAGTTGATTTGTTTTACCTGGTGATACACTTTGTGATCATCGCATTTATCCTAAGGGCGATTTTTTATTTATTCATGGCAAAAAAACACATGCGGTGGTATGCATTTATCACACGTGTGGTGCCGTTAATTGCTGGTTTGATAGGTTTACTGCATCAAACTAATAATCCAGAGCTGCTTGCAGAGCGTTTTCCTTTTATATGGTTGTTTATGATAGGCTTGTCACATTACTTCTATGTAAGTGCACGTGATATTGCTATGGCAGTAAATACTATTGAAAATACTATTACTGATGAAGTAATCACCAGAAAATTACAAGTACTAGAAGATATTGAAGCCGATGATGGAGAAATCACTCATGTGTGTATTGATGATCTAGATAAAATGCTAGAGATTAATGTGACTTATGCAACATCTAATGCTCGTGATAAGGCTATTAGAAAAATACCACCACATGCTTATAGCGATATGTGTTTTGTGTTTTACATGATGTACAATTCGGTATTTGGACTGCAGGAGCATAAAAAAGCGCATGAACGTATAAGAATCATTGAAGGTGAAGTACTAGAACTACACAGTGGTGATGTTTTTAAAGCTGGTGATATTATAGACTTGCCACCAGGTGAACCACATGGTTTTAAAGCATTGACCTATGTAAAAGGAATTAGTGATCTCAAGAAAATAGAATAGATATGGATGCTGTGATTTATCATAAAAGGCATACTGCAGTAATGCATGTGAGCGCGACAAAAATGAGTCAATCGTTTACAGTTGATGACTGTCGTAGGTATCACTTAAGTAAAGGATGGAGTGATATTGGTTATCATTTTTACATTGATAAACACGGAAAAACACATATAGGTAGGCCATTAAGTAAAAACGGTGCTCACGTAAAAGGTCATAATGTAGGGACTATAGGAATATGTTGTGAAGGTGGACTTGCTGAAAATGGAGCACCAGCAGATACAATGACTGGTAAACAAAAATTTGCAGTTGTGGCCTTGCTGCTAGCATTAAAAAAGGGCAATCCAAAAATGAAGGTAAAAGGCCACCGCGATTATAGTCCTGACTTGAATGGAAATGGAGTTATCGAGCCTTTTGAATTCACCAAGGCTTGCCCTTGTTATGATGCACAAGTTCGTTTTGGAATATTTAGTAGTTCGCTTGATAATGTACTAGCACGCCTGGGATGATTTATTTAAGAAAATACTGGTATGTACTTGTTATAGTTTTATTGCTATTGTTTATCTGGTGGCAAAGAAGTGAACACCAGTCCGAAATAGTAGCACATGACAAAGAAATTCTTAAACAAGCACAGGAGCGTGAGCAAAAGGCTATTGATAGTTTGAGAATAATCAATACTAATCTACAACTGGATCTAGAACGAGAACTAAACAAGCCAGCTGTACAAATTCCTAAGTATTATGAGAAGATTATATACATTGATGTTAGTGATAGTACCATTATTAAGTCTGTCACAAACGCCACAAACCGATATAGAACGAAAAGGCAATAAATGGGTTATTTCAAACGATGCTGCAAACGCCTATCACTTCTTAACTGTAGAAAGAGATTCACTACTCAAAGAGGTGTCACGATTAAGAGATCGCATAGACACGCTAGAGAGCGAGAAAAAAGAAATTATTAAACTTGCTTTAACTGCATCACAACAGATTGATGAGCAGGTTAATGAACAACAGCAGGCTAGTGATCAAGTTGATGAAAGTCAAAGTAATATTTTAAGATACTTTAAAAAACAATCAAAAGGCATACAGCTTACTGGTTATTTACTTACTGATGTGCAACAATGGGATGCGATACGTTTTCAACCACGATTAAGCTTTCCTTTGACCGGTAATTGGTTTTTTGCCAGCGATGCTGTAATAACTCAGGATAATAAGCCTAGTTATTTAGTTGGAGTAGGGTATAGGTTTTTATAGTTCAAATACTCTATTTTCAAGATCTTCTGTGGGAATGTATATCTGGAAGTCTTTTCTTGTAGGTATGTTTCCAACAAATAAGCATTTACCTTCACCTATACGCTTACAAGTTAGTTTGTAGAAATCTTTATCGTTTTCTGGGTATTCTGGAAGTACCTTGTATTTTTTGCCTGTAGTTAATTGCATAAAAAAACCTATTCTTGTACAAAAATAGGTTTTAAAAAGATGAAAGAGTATCAAAATGAGGTTGTGAAAATACAAATTAATAGTTATAAATCGCAACAAAATCACAACAAAATATTGTGTTAAAGTTTGTTATGTATTGTAAGTCAATTGATTATGATTATATTGTAGTTTATCTTCTAAGCAGACGGTCACAGGTTCGAATCCTGTCGCGATCACGAAATAAAAAAACCACGCTGATAAGCGTGGTTTTTTTATTTAAGGAGATATCTTTTTTTAATATCTTGATTAATGGATTGGATTAGATAAATGATTTAAAAATGCTATATCCAAGGTGCAGCATAATCATTCCTAGTATCATACTTCCGAAAAAATAAAGGCCTGCATTTAAAAAATCTCCATTTTTAATAAATTTTACTAATTCTAATGAAAATGTTGAGAAGGTGGTAAGGCCACCACAAAATCCTATTCCTAATAATAAATATCTAGGATGCGATATACTATCTGTACGCTCAGTCAACTGCCATAAGATTCCCAATAAGAAACAACCTAGAACATTTACAATCAAGGTAGGTAACCATTTTATTGTACCAGAATTCATGTATATGGAAAGGGCATACCTTAGGTAACTACCTATGCCACCACCAATAAAAACTAAAAAGAAGCTTTTCATTCTTGAATAGGTAAATAAATTTCTGTTAGATATGCTGCTGGATTTACCGTTTCATCTTTAGAGACTCTATAAACGATATAAGGAGAAATATCAGAGGCATCTAAATTATTCGAGACTCTATAAGCTGTTGCCTCTTCCCAGGCTTTATTTAAAAATTCATGTTTTCCTTTTAAGGTTGCTTTAATGGCCTGAGTTGCAGGTGTAAAACCACATAAAACATTGCTACCTGTTTCAGTTTCTATTCTATCTTTAACAGGAATGGCAGCAGAAAATATTAACTGACCTAAAGTAGGATCGTTTTTTTCAAAAATGATCATAGGATTTCCAAATGGCTTTATATCATGAATATTCATGTACTTTTTTATGTTTTGAAACATACTTTCTTGCAAGGTTTCCATGGTTTTTGTTGTTGCACTTGTAGACATGTATAAGTAGTAACTGCCGCCTGTATCAAGAACTCCATCCACTGATACTGTATATTTATTCAATTCCTGATGTACAACACTGTCCAAATTCTTAAGGCCTTGTTGATACATAGGTCTTATTTCCTTTTCTAAATCAATTCCAAAAATCGCGTTGAGCATTTTTTCTTTCAGGCTATTCTCACCTTTAATATTCCAAATAACTTTATTTGCTTTTTCCTCAGGCATTATCATCATACTTACCTCACTATTGGAAACAGCAAATCCGCTATCGTACTGCATATCAAAGACTATTTTCTTATTTGGGTCTACGTTTGTGATAGTCATTTTACCATTACCATATTCATCTGTAAAGGTGTAATAGCCACCTACACCGCTTGTTTGTTCTCTCATTGTCGAGTTTATACCATCTTGCATGGTCCATGGATTCCAATTATTCCAACTTTCAAAATCATCTATTTGCTCATAGATAACTTGTGTAGGTGCTTCGATAGTATATTCTTCAGTAATACTATATGTTCCGTCTTGAAGGGAGAAATACACTACACTGGCAATAATACCAATTACTAATAAGATGATAAAGTACTTTAATGCTTTCATAGGGTTGATAGAATTAATGGCCAAAAAGGTATGACAAATCTATATAAAATAAAACTGCCAGCTGTATAAGCCGGCAGTCTGATGAAAGTCTAGAGACTTTCTTCCCCCTAAAATTCAGTTAATAAAAGAAGTATTGGTCGATTGTGAAAATCCTCTTATTACTTATCCAAATATATTAGCATCTAAGCGGGAAGAAGTACCCCTAAATGGGTATTTTTAAAATAATTTATATATAAAAACACGATTTTAATTAACAAATGTTAATTGTAGTGTTTGTGTACGGATAAAGCGTATCTCATGAGTTCTCCTTTTCCTTTGAGCCCCAACTTCTGAATCATGTTTTTACGATGCTTTATAATAGTACCTACTGCGGTATGTCTGATCTCTGCAATTTCTGAACTTTGTTTCCCTTGCGCTATTAATTTAAGTATAACTCTTTCAGTTGGAGACAATTTAGGTTTAATATCCGCTTTTGTGTAAATTTCTTCAACAGCAATATTTTTATCAAAATAACTTTTACCTCTTGAAACTTCAATAATAGCTTTTCTGATTTCTTCTAGTGGCCTACGTTTCAATAGGTACCCAGATGCACCGGCTTTTATAGCATCGTTTATAGCATCATCATGCTCAAACATAGAGAAAAAAATCACCTTAATTTTTGGATGCGTTTTCTTGATTGTTTTACACATTTCAATACCATTCATACGAGGCATACTTATATCTGATAGAATAATATCGGGATTACGGTGCTTGATGTTTTCTAACAATTCTTTACCGTCGTGGGCAGTTCCTATCACGGTAATTTCTGGATCATTTTCAAGTAATAATTTAGTTGCATCTACAATGGATACATGGTCGTCTGCAATTAGTAGGTTGATCATAACGGTATATCGATGGTTATTGTGGTTCCAAAACCAGGTTGCGAGTCTATTTCAAATGTTCCTCCTGTATTTTCTACCTTTTTCTCTATACTATATAGTCCCATTCCATCAGTTGGTTTAATTGATACAACATTCATCCCTATACCGTTGTCTTCAATCATGATGTTTAAATGGTCTTCATAAGCAGTTAGATTAATAAAGGCCTCGCTGGCTTGTGCGTGTTTTATAATATTATTTAATAATTCTTGTATTATTCTAAAAATCAATAGTTCTAGACTGTTTTCTAATGTCGTGTCTAGCCCATAGTGGATCACTTCGACATCTAACTCTTTACTTTGACTGATTTTTTGAGCTAGACTCTCTACACTAGGTATTAAACCTTTACTAGCTAGAACACCTGTAAAGCGTTTATGCGACATTTGACGAATTTTTTCATAAGTATCGTTAAGCAGTTGTTCTGTTCTATCAAAATAAATCTTATTGTCTTGTTGGGCTGCTTGCCGTTTTAAATTTTCAAAATGCAGTTTCATAGTGGTAAGAGAACTGCCTAGGTCATCATGTAATTCGGTGGCTATTTCCTTTCGTTCTTTTTCTTGACCAGCAATCATAGCATCGATAGTAGATAACTCTTGCTCTTTCAGTATTTTATCTTTTTGGGCCATGATGAGTTTCTTCTCTTTTTCTACTAAAAGCTTTTTCTTACGCTGGTTGTTAAAAAACCACAAACCAATAACGCTTATAAGGACTGCTGTTGCTATAAGCGCGATAATAACCTTTTGATTTTGTTCGTTTTTAGCTTCTTGTTCTGCTATTTTTTTCTCTTTCTCAGCAGTTTCATATTTTGCCTCAAGCTCTTGTATTTTATTCTCACTTTGTCTAGCATTAATGGTATCAATGTTATCAAGTACATCAACAAATAATTCGCTGCTCAGCTTATATTTGTTGTTATAGTGGTAGGCTTCAGCAAGATTTCTCTTATTATTAATAAGGTTAAGTAGGTCTAGGTTATCAGGAGCGAGTTCTTGAGCTTTCAACGTATACTCAAGAAACTTCTCATAATTCTCCATTCTTTTATAGACCTGTCCAGTATTGTTGTAGTTACCATATAGTCCAGTAGTATCCTTAATTTTAGAATAGTACTTTTCTATTTTTTTTTGAAAAATTAAAGCAGAATCTAACAATCCTTGACGCTGATAAACTACTGAAAGATTACTTTCAACAGTAAAAATATCTTCAGTTTTGTTGTATTCCTTTGCTATTTCTCTAGCCTTCCACAATTCATTTTTTGCTTGGTTATATTGATTATTGTGGATTAAGTACCCTGTTGAATATAGGTAGCTAGTAATCTCAAGATCGGGATCCTCTAATTTTTTAGCAATTTTTTTATTGACCTCTATAAGATCCATAAAACCATCAGGCACCTCGCTTACATAAAAATAGGTATAGATTAATTCATCATTAATATAGAATAGACTTTTTAAATCTTGTGGATCACATGATTTTTTAAGTTCAAGAAGCCTATTATAATGAGCAGGAGCATCGTGATTTATTCCATATTGAGCAGCACTTTCTGCAATTTTAATGCGGTACTGCTCATATATTGAATAGTCATCAAGGTTCAATGTATCTACAATAGCTAGAGTAGTTTCATATTCATTATCATAATTATTGATGAGTAAGTCTACATATGAAAATTCCTGAGCTACAATCCATTGAGAAATAAATAAAAATAAGAGGCTGGCTACTGTTCTCAAGAAGGTCTTATTTTATTTTTCTTTTCATCATATTACCAATTAGGATAGGTTTAGAAACTTCTTCGGCGTCCTCACAGTAATCAATATCTAAAGAAGTATCCATGATAAAATCACCACTAAAACTTTGGTTAAATTCAATCGTTTTATTGTCGGGAGCGCCTTGTTCAAAAACGATTACCATTTTATACTTATCATCTTCGTTTATAATTTGAGCATCGGTAACGTATCCTATATCATTAGCAATGGTATGAAACGTACCACTTACTAAAGTTACAGTTTCATCGTTGGTCCCACTAGGTTCCCAGGTAAAATCTGCTTTTACGATAGGAGCATTTTCTTTTGAGGCAAGAATTACATTTTCATCTTCGTAATAAAAGTCTACCGTTATAGCAGGATCGATAGTGTAATTGCATTCCATTGATGCTGCTTTCTTCTCAATTGTGGTTTCCATTTCCTGCATATTTTCTGGCTTTTTTTCTTCTTTACAGGCGGTCATTAAAGTTGCAACGGCGATTAATGCAAGTGAAATTCTTTTCATAATTAATTGGTTTATAGAATGAGTAAATTAAGTTAAATGGCTAGCATTATTCAATACCCTTTATGGGGTACGTCTAGCTATGTAAATGTAAAAATTCTTTACAATATGAATATTCCTACAACTAGCAGTCGTCTCAAATGGATTACAGATTATTCAACTTAATTAAATAATTGATAATTAATTATTTGAAGGTGAGATGGTGTTTTCGCTTTCGCGAAAGCGAAAATCATTAAATAAAAGTAAGTAAGATTTATTTAAGGAATTCCTGAAGAATATATTGATAAAGTTGTTTTTGATTCATGTCTACTAAGCTCATTGAATCATCGAGTAGTTCACTCTCTATAGCATTTACAAGATTATTATTATTCAAATCATGTTTATGAAGTTTCCACTTGTCATCATGATATTCCAAGGCTGTGCAATGTTCAACCCAGTCACCACTATTTAAATATCGTATTGACGAGCCATTTTTAAAATCTATCGTTTTGTCGGTAGGTTGGTGAATGTGACCGCAAATCACATAGTCATAACCTTGTTGACGAGCCATTTCTATAGCAGTTTGCTCAAAGTTGCTGATAAATTTTACTGCACCTTTTACACTGGTTTTTATTTTACGAGATAGTGAAACTTTACCTTTACCTAGTTTTCTAGACAAATAATTAATAGCGGTGTTTACTAAAATCAAGCTATCATAGCTCATCGCACCTATTTTTGCCAACCATTTACTATTTTGAATGGAAACATCAAAAATATCACCGTGAAAAAACAGGGCAGTTTTTCCGTTACAATTCCATTCTAGCTTATTTACAATTTTGATATTACCCAGTTCAAGGCCATTGAATTTTCTGAGCATTTCATCGTGATTACCAGTGATATAATAAATTAGAGTTCCTTTGGATGCTAGTTGAAATAGTTGTTTTACTACTTTCATGTGACTTTTGGGCCAGTAGCGTTTTGAGAACTGCCACATATCAATAATATCGCCGTTAAGAACTAAAGTGTCTGGTTTTATACTTTTTAAATAGCTATAGATTTCTTTTGATTGACAACCATAGGTTCCCAAATGTACATCGCTTATTACTACAAGATCCACTTTTCGTTTCATATAACCCTTTAATAATGATGTTTATAAAACTAATTGAAAGGGTTGATTACTAGGTTATAAGAATTTTATGTGTTCTTTATTTAAAGGCTATCACTTAATGAAATAATTGTAAAAAAGCCGTCATTAAAATGACGGCCTAGCATAACATTGAATTTAGTTTAATTATCTTATTTCAAACTGAGAATCAATAGTTAACCATTTATTTATGTTAGAATTATTATACAATCTTTAACCAAACCTAATCTCGCTTAAGCTTACTTAACTTTTTGACTAATCAACAAATATTGAATTAGTTGAAATGAAAATTTCATCGATAAAAAAACCGCTATTTCTAATTAAAGAATAGCGGTTTCCAACATTTAAAATTAACTTTCTAATTAGAAAGGATAAGCATTACTATCAGTTACTTTATCTGCGATCGTATTTCTTAACGCTACGATATTAGGCAGATTTGTATATTTAGTAAATCGTTTAAGTCCCATAAGCATCATGCGTTGTTCGTCACCTTCTGCAAAGCTTGCGATACCTTCTTCAGCTCTGTTTTGGATGATTTTCACTGCATTGTATAAGTATAGCTGAGACATAGCAATTTGCTCTTTTTGCGCTTCTTCACTTGACCTAGCGATATTTTTCTGAGTTCTAAGGATAGCACTTTCAGCCATATAAATCTCAATAAGAATGTCTGATGCAGCCATAAGTAACTGTTGGTGTTGTTCAAGTTCAGTTCCAAATTTTTGAACTGCACTACCAGCTACCATTAAGAATACTTTTTTAAGTTTCTTAATCATATCCATTTCTTCACTTAATGGCTCAGAAAAATCTGGTACATCAAAAGAAGGAATAGAGGTAAGTTCATTTGCCACAGCCATTGCTGGTTCCAGTAAATTTACATGACCTTTCATCGCCTTTTTAACAAGCATACCAACGGCAAGCATTCTATTTATTTCATTTGTACCTTCATATATTCTTGAGATACGAGCATCACGCCACGCTGCTTCCATAGGAGCATCGGCACTGAATCCCATACCACCGTATATTTGAATACCTTCATCACTACAGTTTTGAATATCTTCAGATACAGCTACCTTAAGAATAGAACATTCAATCGCAAACTCTTCAACTCCTTTCAGTTCTGCAGTTGCAAATTCATCTCCTTGTTCTTGTCTAATATGGATACGATTTTCTATGTCTTTTGCTGCACGATATGAAGCACTTTCACCTACGTAAGCACTTGTAGCCATGTCGGCTAATTTCTTACGAATAGCACCAAATTTTGCGATTGGAGTTTTAAACTGCTCACGTTCATTTGCATATTGAGTAGCTAAAGAAATTACACGACGCTGTGCATCTAAACAAGCTGCAGCAAGTTTGATACGACCTACGTTAAGAGCGTTCATAGCAATTTTAAATCCTTCACCACGTCCAGCCAGCATATTTTCAACAGGAACTAGGCAATCATTAAAAAATACTTGACGGGTAGAAGAGGAGTGAATTCCTAACTTGTGTTCTTCCTCACCTAATGTAATACCATTTGACGGGTCATTTTCTACAATGAAACCTGTGATATTTTTATCATCTTCTAAACGGGCAAATACTACAAATACGTTACAAAAACCTGCATTTGAGATCCACATTTTCTGACCGTTGATTTTGTAGTGTTTACCGTCCTCAGTAAGTTCAGCTTTAGTCTTACCCGAATTTGCATCTGATCCAGCACCAGGCTCTGTCAAACAGTAAGCTCCAAACCACTCACCTGTAGCAAGTTTTGGAACATATTTTTTCTTCTGCTCTTCAGTTCCATAAAGTGTAATAGGCATAGTACCTATTCCAGTATGAGCACCAAAAGCTGTAGCAATAGAACCAGTTGCTCCTGATATGTAATCACATACTAACATGGTTGAGACGAATCCCATTCCTAGACCATCATATTCTTCAGGTACAGCTACACCTAAGAATCCCATTTCACCTGCTTTACGCATTACTTCTTCAGTAAGAGCGTAATCTT
The DNA here is from genome assembly GCF_050703575.1 of Nonlabens sp. SCSIO 43208. Lineage (NCBI taxonomy): Bacteria > Pseudomonadati > Bacteroidota > Flavobacteriia > Flavobacteriales > Flavobacteriaceae > Nonlabens > Nonlabens sp. SCSIO 43208. The sequence goes on along the minus strand of NZ_CP065365.1, from coordinate 2,595,510 downwards.
TCTTTTCAAATCTTTCTTTATGCGGTACAACTTCTTTGTCTACAAATTCTGTTACCGACTCTTTCATCATGATTTGTTCCTCAGAAAAATCTTCAGGAGTAAATACGTCCTGTGGATTTGTTTCTTTCACGATAAATTGACCACCACGGATTATACCGCTTTCATTTGTTGTTTCTGTTGCCATTTTTTTACTTTTTATTACGATACTTAGAAGAAAGAATGGTACTCAAATCTATTTTGAAATTGATTACCTAGTCCCAGCATATTAATTTGTGCCTAGCAGATCAGTCTTCTAACTTTTTTAATGATTGTTTTATTTAAGGAATTCGTAAACACCACAAGCTCCTTGACCTGTCCCTACACACATAGTTACAAGACCATATTTATTCTCTAAATTTTGACGTCGCATTTCATCAAATAATTGTACACTTAATTTTGCTCCTGTACATCCTAGTGGATGTCCTAGTGCAATAGCTCCTCCATTTGGGTTCACTATATCTTGGTTAAGGCCCAATTCTCTGATTACTGCAAGTGATTGAGAAGCAAATGCTTCATTTAATTCAATCATACTTACATCATTTAAAGTAATTCCTGCTTGTTTAAGTGCCTTTGGAATAGCCTTTACTGGACCAATACCCATAATTCTAGGAGGAACACCTGCAGCTGCAAAGTTTACCATACGTGCGATAGGTTCAAGATTTAATTCTTTTACCATTTCTTCACTCATCACTAGAACCATAGCTGCTCCATCACTCATTTGTGATGAGTTACCAGCGGTTACCGAACCACCAGCAGCAAATACAGGTCTTAATTTTCCTAAAACCTCCAGTTTTGTATCAGCACGTGGTCCTTCATCTTTGTTTACAGTGTAGGAGCGTGTTTCCTTTTTACCAGCAGCGTTAATAAAAGTTTCCTCTACTTCTATAGGAACGATTTGGTCTTGAAATCTATCTTCAGCAAGTGCTTTCAAAGCTTTTTGATGAGAATTAAAGGCAAACTCATCTTGGTCTTCTCTAGAAACTTTGAATTCGTTTGCAACAGCCTCTGCAGTTAACCCCATTCCCCAGTAATAGTCTTCGTTACCGGCTTTTGCTACTCGGTAATCTGGAGTAGGTTTATAACCACCCATTGGAATATAGGACATCGACTCTGCACCACCGGCAATAATACAATCTGCCATTCCCGATTGTATTTTTGCGGTCGCCATGGCAATAGTTTCTACACCACTAGCACAATATCTATTTACAGTTACACCAGGAACATCATCAATTTTTAATCCCATTAATGAAATTAAACGCGCCATATTAAGTCCTTGTTCAGCCTCGGGCATTGCGTTACCTATGATAACATCATCAATTCTTGTTTTATCCAAGGCAGGAACATCTTTAAGCATAGCTTCAATTGTTTCTGCTGCCAGTTCATCTGGTCTTTTAAATCTGAATACTCCTTTAGGAGCTTTTCCCACTGCTGTTCTTTTAGCAGCAACTATATATGCAGTCTTGTTCATTTCTTTAATATTATAACAGGATTATAGATTTATGTTTGAGAACAAGTTATCTAATTGAAATCCTATCATTTGTTATTTTTTTATTTGCTGTGAAACTGTTTTATTAAATTAGTTTCTTAACGGTTTACCTTTTTGCAACATGTGCTGTAAACGTTCCAAAGTTTTACGTTCACCAGTTAAACTTAAAAAGGCTTCTCTTTCAAGATCTAATAAATATTGCTCGGATACCAGAGTTGGAGCACTTAAATCACCACCAGCCATTACGTAAGCTAATTTATTGGCGATTTTCTTATCATGCTCGCTTATGTATTTTCCAGCTTCCATACTGTCTGTACCTACTAAGAACATTCCTAATGCTTGTTTACCTAGTACCTTAATGTCTTTACGTGGTGCAGGTTGTGTGTATCCTTTATCTGCCATTAGGCGTGCCTGCGCTTTCGCGAAAGCGATACGACGATTGTCATTAACAACGACTTGATCAATTCCTCTTCTTAAGATTCCTAGGTCGTAGGCTTCGTAAGCACTAGTTGCTACCTTGGCCATACCTACAGTTAAGAAATATTCTTGTAAACGGTTAAGTTCTACATCGTTCTTTTCGAAGGTGTCACTTGCACGTAGCGCCATTTCCTTTGATCCACCACCACCTGGAATAACTCCTACTCCAAATTCTACTAGACCTATGTAGGTTTCGGCACTGGCTACTGCCATATCACTGTGCATCGTAATTTCACAACCACCACCTAATGTCATTTGGTGAGGTGCAACAACTGTTGGAATACTGCTGTAACGTAATCTCATTACGGTATTTTGGAATTGCTTAATAGCCATATTAAGCTCATCGTATTCTTGCTCTACAGCCATCATGAATATCATACCGATGTTTGCTCCAACGGAGAAATTTGCTCCATTGTTTGCAACTACAAGTCCATCAAAGCGGTCTTCGGCAATATCTATAGCTTTATTAAGTCCAGCTAATACATCGCCACCAATCGAATTCATTTTTGAAGTGAACTCTACATTTAAAATACCATCACCTATATCATGAACAGTAACACCACTGTTTTTAAATACTGGCGCATGTGCTCTAAGGTTGTCTAGAATAATAAAACCATCTTGTCCTGGTTTCTTAACGTAATCCTTGTCAGGAATAGAGTAGTAATAAGTTGCTCCATCGCGTACAGTGTAAAAAGAGTCATAACCTTTTTCTAGCATTTCTGTCACCCAAGCAGCTGGTTCCTTACCTATTGCTTTCATAAGTTCTACACCTTTTGCAACGCCTACAGCGTCCCAAACTTGGTATGGACCATGTTCCCATCCGAATCCAGCACTCATCGCATCGTCAATACGGTATAACTCGTCTGAGATTTCAGGAATCCTATGTTGTACGTAAGCAAATAGTGATGCAAATGATTTTCTATAAAATTCTCCTGCTTTATCTTTTCCTTTTATCAGAACAGGAAAACGATCTGCAACATTATCAATAGTCTTAGTTAACTCTAATGTTGCAAATTTTGCTCTAGGCTGTTTAACATATTCTAGTGTATCTAGATCTAGAGCTAAAATTTCCTTTTTACCCTCGTTTGAAACACTTTTCTTATAGAAGCCTTGACCTGTTTTTGAACCTAACCATTTGTTTTCCATCATAGTGCTGATGAAATCTGGTAATTTAAACGTGTCACGGTGCTCGTCTTGTGGACAGTTTTCATAGACTCCGTTTGCTACGTGTACCAACGTATCCAATCCTACTACGTCTACTGTTCTAAAAGTAGCAGACTTAGCACGTCCAATAACAGGACCGGTAAGTTTATCTACTTCTGTAACTGTAAGGCCCATTTCTTTTACTGTATGAAATAGACTTTGTATAGAAAAAATTCCGATTCTATTTCCAATAAATGCTGGTGTATCTTTAGCTAATACTGAAGTTTTTCCTAAGTATTTTTCACCGTACTCCATAAGAAAATCCGTAACTGATGGATCACAGTTAGGTCCTGGAACTACTTCGAATAATTTTAAATATCTAGGAGGATTAAAGAAGTGGGTTACTGCAAAATGCTTTTGAAAATCCTCACTACGACCTTCATTCATAAATCCAATTGGAATTCCAGAAGTATTTGAGGTTATTAAGGTACCAGGTTTACGGTACTTTTCAATTTGTTCAAAAACAGATTTTTTAATATCTAACCGCTCAACAACAACTTCTATTACCCAATCTGTATTTGAGATTTTTTTCAAATCATCTTCTACGTTTCCTGTCGAAATACGATTTGCAAAAGCTTTATTATACAGAGGAGCTGGCTTACTTTTTATTGCAGCAGCAAGATTATCATTTACCATACGATTACGTACAGCTTTGTCTTCAAGGGTTAAACCTTTAGCTTTTTCTTTATCTGTAAGCTCTCGTGGAACAATATCTAATAATAATACCTCACAGCCAATATTGGCAAAGTGACAGGCAATTCCACTACCCATGATTCCAGAACCGATTACGGTTACATGTTTGATTCTTCTTTTTCCCATATTACTTTCTAACTAAAAAGGGTTGATTTTTAAATATCTTTTTTGAATTAACTATTTCATTTATTCGGTAAGCTACTTCTAGAAATGTTTCTAGTTTATCTTCTTCAATTTCCTCACGTATGTGGTTGTCAAAGGTTTTTACAACGGATTTAGAAAATTCTCGCATTTCCCTACCGAATGGTGTTAAATGAATTAAAACACTACGACCATCTTCTGGATTTTTTTTCCTTTCAATAAGTCCTTTGTTTTCCATCATTTTAAGTGTTCGAGATAATGATGTCGCTTCCATTCCCATCTTTGGACCTAAGGCTGTACTAGGAGTTCCATTCTCGGGATCTATACTTATTAAAGCAAAACCTGTAGCCATTGTACTGCCTTTTACTGCGGCTTGTTCGTTGTACATTTTAGACACTGACATCCAGGTAGCTCTTAAAATATAATCTATTGTTTTATTATGTCTCATACTCATTAATAGACCGCAAGATAAAACATTTTACTATGCACGCATAATAAATTAACAAAAAACTTCAATCGTTATAGTAGTTTGAATAATCATAAAATTACTAATTATATTTTAATTATACTCGAGTTGAATAGCTCAATTTTAGAGTTAAATATCTGACTATAAGTTTATAAAAGTTCGATAAATAAAAAAGCCTCTGATTTTTTATAATCAGAGGCTCTAAAGAGTCGGTTACTTAAAAATCTTTGTTAGTAATTGATATAAACCCAACTAGCTGTATCTTCTTCATCAGGATCATTATACTCAATAGTATAGAAATATACTCCTACAGGTACTAGGCCATCGCCAGCAAGTAAACCTTTATTTGGTATTCCTGCAAATTCTTCATAATTATTTGCTGACGTTTCATAAATCATACTTCCATTACGATTAAAAATCTTCAATACAAAATTAGGGAACTGTTCTGCTAGTCCTGGAATAGAGAATGTGTCGTTTACTCCATCATCATTTGGTGAGAATCCTTCTGGAAAAATGATTTCACATCTTTCGAAAATTATTGTAAATGCAACCACATTGAAACAACCTGTTTGTATATTCTCTAAGCGTGCAAAAAGAGTTCCTGTAGTAACACCGGCCTGAAAAGGCGTTGAGTAATTTGTTCCTAATGCATTAGAATCAGCTTCAGCATCTGCTTGAGATTCATAGTAGTTAACGATGTGATTAGCTGGATCATTACCATTAAGCACAGCATCATCTTGTACTGATAAATCAAATGTATTTTGATCTAAAGAGCTATTTTCATCACAGATATTGGCAAGATCTTGAGGTTGACCAATACTTGGAGCATCTAAAACTGAGATATCAAACTGTGTAGTATTTGAACAACCATTTGAATCAGTCAATCTTACATAAATTGTTTGAGTTCCAGTTACAGTGTATGGCGAGGATAATGGATTAGCTCCTGTTTCAGCATCTCCTTGTGAAGCATGATAGCTTACTGAACCTAGACCATTTGGATCTACTTCAATATCTTGTTCTGTTAGATCAAAGTCTGAACTACCGTCTAAAGGAGCATCGTCACACACTTCTATATTCATAGGAGTTCCGATTGTAGGCTCGTTTAAAACTACCAAATTAAATTGAGCAGTACTGTAACAGTCTTGATCAACGTCGTTTTCAACTCTTACATAAATAGTTTCAGGACTAGAAGTGTTAGTGTAAGCGACAGATGTGTCAATAGCATTCATGCCAGTATCTGCATCCATTTGAGTAGGGTGTAAGGTAATGGTAACATTGAATGAAGTACTTACAGCTGATTGTATGGTAGGTAAATATGAAGCAAGATCAAAATCTTCAATTCCGTCTTGTGAAATATCATCACAAGTTTCAAAATCTGGTATCGGATTGATTGCTGGAGTAGGACTTACCATTAAATCAAATGAATCAATAGCACTACATCCATCGTCAATAGGTGAGGTATTGTTTGCTATCCTTACCCAAATTGTTGTAGTTCCTAAAGGAGCATCAAAATTCAATGGTAATTCATTTACACCTGCATCTGCATCGGTTTGATTTGCGTGGTAAGTGATATCAAATGTAGTAGCATCTTGGCTACCTAAAACATCTGCTGTGAACTGACTTAAGTCAACAATCTCACTACCTGAAGCGTCATCATCACAATAGTTAAGTAATGTAGTATCAATAGGATCAACGATTCCATTTTCATAAATGGTAATTTCTTGAGTAAAGTTTCTTGTATCTCCTGAAACGTTAGTCACGTTTACACTCACTACATAAGTTCCTGCAGAAGCATAGGTATTGTATACAGCAACAGGTCCTGTAACACTGGCTGTATTACCATCACCGAAATCCCATGTACTTGCTGCTACCTGTGGTAAACAAGCTAAAAGAAATTCAGTTGCATCACCTTGACACTGATCGTTAAGAGTGAAAGAACTGGAGAAACTAGATTGAACAAATACAGGTAACCCTTGTTTTGATACACCAGGGCTGATGTCAAATCCGTTTGCATTATAGGTTGCGGTAGGAGTTTCAGGCCCTACTATCATTCCTAATTCTGTTTGATCAAAACGACCAACATAAATATTTCCATCACGAGCTAATTGTAACGTAGATCTCCCTTCCGAAACATCAGCTATCTCTCTTTTGGTTGCTAGAATATTATTAGCATCACACAACTCGTATTGAAAGATCTTTTTATTTCCATTAAATCCATAGGTGCTACTTTCATCATGATACAAATACTGAGAAGAAGGAGAGAATTCTGCTCCATAAACAGGACCGTTATGAAGGACTAAACCATTTCCACCAAATTGACCATTTCCTGGGTTAAAGTCGTACAAAACAGTACCTTCAAAACCATTAAAGCTATTCTGGTTACAGATTACTAGCTTTGTACCATCAGGACTTACTCTAAGTTGTCCTCTGTCTGCACTAGAAGATGCAGTTGGAACTGAATAGTATGGAAGGTTTCCATTTCCTTGTTGTAAAACAGGATTTGGGAATACAAATGAAACATTAGGACCTGGAATACCTCTTACTTCCCAGGTAAATAGTGCGTTAAAGTTACCAGTACCATTTACAGTTGAAGTGGCATTACTTTCAGCAAAGGTCATTACATAGGCATTATTACTACCTGTTTGAATAGTAGCAGCTACTTTCTCTGCACAGGATTGGATAAGTACTACGTTTTTAACACCGGCAACAACATCTCCTAATCCACCGTTAAGAGACATTTCAACTCTAGAGTATGATAAAGGGCCATTACCACCAGCACCTACCGTAAAAATAAAATAAACTCCAGGTGATTCTGGAGCTTTTACGATTATGGCACTTTGGGTACTAGAGAAGTTACCATCTAAACCTGTACCGTTAGGCATTATGTTACCATTTCTATTCCATACTGTGATTCCGTCTGTAAAAAATAAAAGGTTTCCTGAATCATCTGAAATCGATGCAACACCTTCATCCGTATCATATCCAGATGTAGCTACTGCTGGATCTAGTGAACGATTTTGAGGGTTTGGAGTGAATTCTACACCAGCTTGATCTCCAAAGATCCACCATGAGGATTCTTCTTGGGCAAGCATGGTTGTACTTACAAAAATTAAGAGTAATAAAGAGTAAATTGTTTTCATGTTGTTTTTCAAGTTATCTTAAGTATACATAGCCGGCTTGTGGCTTTGTGTTTGGTTCGTTTAATTCAATCACGTAAAAGTATGTCCCTGTAGGTAGCAAACCTGTGGTCGAGGTAAGTCCAACATTACTTGTTCCATCCCAAGATGCAGAGTTATTATCTCCTTCCCATACTTTTTGACCGTATCTAGTAAAAATAGAAATTTTATGATTTTCATAAACATTTTTTAACCCAGAAACGATGAACGTATCATTTAATCCGTCGTTATTAGGCGTTACCACGTTAAACACCTCTATTGGACAGTTTTCTACTTGTAAATTCAGTTGAGAAATGTTAAAACAGTTGTCGTTTTCGACTCTAATAAAAATACTTTCAGGATTGGAAATATTTCTATAAATCATATTACTATTTATAATGTTACTTCCATTTGTCGCATCTTCCCTTGAGGTATGAAAGGAAACGATTTGATCGTTTCTAGTCGAAACTAGATCAGCGATTACGCTTAGATCAAATGAAGCTGTATCAAAACCTTCATCACATTTAGTTATTTGATCAGGAATGCTATTAATAACTACGTTTGGATATACTTGTATTTCTTTTTCTAAATCAATTGTTTGAGTAGGCGTTTGAATGGTTACTCGCACTATAAAAGTACCTACTTGAGAAAAAGTGTGTGTAGGGCTAAGATTGATAGATGAGTTGTTTGTTCCACTTGCAGGATCGCCAAAATCCCATGTAATACTATCAATTTGAGCTGAAGTTTGAACGGTAAATAAATGATTTTCACCAAAACAATGATCCTCAGCTACTATTTCTCCTGAAATTAAAAAACTTTGGACAAATATCGGTAATCCGTATATCGCAAACGAGTTTTGCGATAACTGAAAATCATTAAATCTATAATCGGCCGAGATACCAGAAAAATTAGGAGTATTGATTACACTAAGCGCATTTTGATTAATCCGACTGTGATAAATTTTGTTATCTGGACCTAGCTGTAAAGCTCCTCTAAAGGTCACTAAATTATCTTCATAAACAACTGTCCTTGAATTTGCTATATTATTTGATGTTAAATCAAATTGTAGTATTTGACCATTAACAAATTCAAAAGTTTGAGTAGTTGATGGATTCATAAAATCGACTTCGGCATATAAAAATTGACCATTGCTTGAAAATTCTACACCGTAAAAGGAACCTCCATCGGCTTTGGTCATTAACGGTTGTGGATTGGATACTATACCAGTGGAATTGTCAAAATCATACAGGTATAATTCTCCGCCGTTCGTGTAGGCGATACTGCGTGCTTCTAATAGGGTAGTGGTATTTGAAAAATCTGATAAAGTATTATTTGAAAAATGAGCAGCTACTAATTTGTCACCTCTAGGGTTTACCTTAATATAGCCTCGCATTGCAGCAACGTCAATATTCGTAAGATTTGTATTTACAAGCTCTATAAACGGTGAAACTATAGATACTACAGGTGTTGTGGTTAATCCGCTCGATGTTAATTCATAACTAAAGAATTTGTCTTCGAATTGAGTAATTATCCAAAAACCTGTACCGCTTGAATTAGAAATTGCAGTAAGTTTCTCTGACGTAAGAGCTAGTAAATTTATATTTTTTTCAGTGGTGATAACATCACCATCACCATTATTCAAACTTAGATCTACTACGGAATAAAAGAATCCTTCATTATTGCGATATAAGATGTCATCCGTGTCTACCGTAAAAACATAAAACCTAGTTGAACTTCCTGGTTGTGGTACAATTATCGCGCTACTGGTGCTGCTGGAATTACCTTTGAGTCCTGTACCATTAGGCATTAAATTATGATTACGGTCATAGATTACACTTCCATCAGTATAGAATAGAAGGTTTCCTTGATTGTCAGATATTGTGGCACAACCTTCTCCTGTAACTAGTTGACCATCATTGAGAGCGGTAACAGTGTTGTTACTAAAATTAATACCAGCGTTAATACCAAAATACCAATTGTTAGATTGTAATTGCGCTTTCGCGAAAGCGAAACAACAACAAATAAGTAGAAAGGATAAATGCTGTTTCATAGCATTTAAAGATAGCCTTTTTTACCTTTTCAAGGAGAAGTGGCTAGAAAATTGCGTACCATCCATAAGTGTCGCAGTGAACCAATAGTCACTAGACGGTAGAGGATTACCGTTAAATGTTCCATCCCAGCCTACACTTTCTGGTGAGATTTGTTTTAATAATTTTCCAAATCGATCGTAGATAAATATTGTGGAATTAGGTTCAAACACAGTATTAACACCTATTAATTGCCAGTAATCATTAAAACTATCACCATTTGGTGTGAAAAACCTAGGATATCCCACAATACTGAAATCTTTTCTAGTTACACCACAGCCGTTTTTATCTCGTACATATAAGGTATAAAAGCCTGGTTCAATGTCTGTAAATATTGGACTATCCTGATAAGGAGTTAAAATATCAATACTGTATTCGTAATCACCTAATCCGCTAGCTTCAACCTCCATAGATCCTGAACTATTAGTGCCGGCATGATTGATAATTAAATTATCAATTGTTGCTGGTTCACTAATAACAACTGTAACTATACGTTGTGATGAGCAGCCTTCGGCATTAGTAACGGTTACCGTATAATCTCCACCAGTTGAAACGAGTATTTCATTTGTAGTCTCACCGTTACTCCATGAATAAGTAAAATCATCAGGATTTCCAGAGATGAGACCTGCATCTATTGAGAGCGGTTGTGGATCATTACCACAATATTCAAATAATGCCTGTGGTTCAATATTAGGTAAAGCATTTACTGTAAGTTCTACTTCACTAATTCCGTAACAGTTCCCATCAGGAGATTCGGCTCTGGCAAAAATGGTTTGTGAAAAAGGTGTCGTATTGGTAAATGGACTAGTTAACGGATTCTGCTCTGTAAGTGCATCATCTCTAGTTTCGTAATAATTCACTGTAACATCAGCTGGAGCGTTGGTTAAAACATCGCTATCGGCTAGGGTTAGTGTAAAATCTGCTATTCCATCATTAGATAGGTCATCACATGCTTGTAAAGTGGTGTCTTGCGCATCGCTTGCACTTACTCTCAATGTAACTTGAGATGTTGAATAACATCCTGTAACATCATTGGTTACACGTGCGTAAACTATCTCGGCAGGAGTAGTGTTTGTGTAACTTGTTGTGTTTAATGGATTGGTATTTGAATCTGCATTGGACTGTGTACTGTGGTAGGAAACTGTAACATCACTTGCATTGTTTGATATAGCATCGCTAAAACTATCAAAACTAAAGGTAGTTCTTCCATCAGGAATACCATCTTCATCACATTGAAATGCATCAAAATCAATAGCTTCTGGTTTGTCTTGCACTATAAGATTGAAAGATTGAGAAGTATCTGCACAGGTAGTGTTGTTTCTATTTTCTAACCTCACATAAACTGTTTCTAAAAACGGAGTGTTATTGGTGTATGGACTGTTTATTGGATTTGATCCTGAGTCTGCATCACCTTGTGAAGTATGAAAAGTAATTTCAAAATCGGTACTACTTTGATTTCCGAGTATTAAAGCGTTAATAGAGGTGAGATCAAATTGTTGAATTCCGTCAAAATCGTCATCACAAACTTCAATATCTTGAACAGATTGAATTACAGGTTGTTGAAAAATATTAACATCGAATGAGGTCGTGTCAAAACATTCTGTATTATTACGGTTATAGATACGAACATATATAGTTTCTGAAGGAGTATTAACGGTATATGGACTTGATAATTCATTTACATTGTCAATCGCATTTTGTTGACTCGTAAAATACCTTACGTTGAAAGTCGTGGCATCTTGAGTTCCTAAAATAATAGGAGTCACATCTGTATCTAGGTCTAAAGTTTCGTTCCCATTATTGTCTAGATCACAAATATCTTGATCTACAACATTATTTGCAGTTGGAGAATCAAAAATCTCTACTGTTTTTCTATATGTTCTAGATGCACCACCAGTAGTTAGAGTAAGCGTAACTTGATATACGCCAGGTGTATTATAAACATTGGTCCCTATGGTTTGGGACGACGTGTTACCATCTCCAAAATCCCAAAGAACACTATCAGGTAAATTATCGGTTTCAAATGTAAATTCTGTCGTGTCTCCTAGACAAGTATTTTCAACATCAATCAGTGCAAAAAAGCTTTGAATGAACGGAGGCAGACCTTGTGTAGACAGTCGCCCAGAAAGTGGAATTGCGTCGGCCACAAAATTACAACCTGTACCTCTTACATTGGGATTATTAATGACGCTTAAAAAAGGTCTCCCGTTATCATAGGTGTCTGAAGTGGTTCTATATATTTTCCCGTCAATCCCTAATTGCATAGAGTTACGGTAACCTTGCCTTGTGTCTAATAATATTTCTGATCCTGGAATATTAGGTGCATTAAGGTCATATTGAAACAATGACGTTGAATAAGCGGTAGGATTATTTCCTGAAGCATTATTTAAGGTTGAGATATACAGTAAACTACTATCTGGAGAAAATTCAACACCATAACCAAGGTTGTCGCTTGAAGCAAAATTGAATCGTCTCTCATTACTCAAGGCACCAGTGGTCTGATCAAAATCATAGATGTAAGTTCCACCTACCATGTTGCAGGATACTAAATATTGTCCGTCTGGTGATACTTTGATGTTACCTCTAGGGTCTGTCACTGAGGTTGTAAAGGTAGACCTTACGGGAACTGGATCAACACCAGTTGGAGTCACTTTATAAGTGTAAAAGGTATTAAAGTTTCCACTTGCACCGTTTTGATTTGCATAAACGATAATAAAAATCTCATCATTGGTCGCATGATTAATAGCGGTAAGTTTTTCAGAGGTTCTACGTAAAAGATTGTTTGGAGTATTTAAATTGGTGGTAACAGCACCTTGTCCTAGATTTAAAGACATGTCCACTTCATACCAGTGAAATCCAGTATTAGCATCACCACCTACTTGAGTATCAACTGTGAATATGTAGTAAATGTCAGAATCTTGAGGCTTGGGTATGATTATCGCACTTTGAGTACTTGACGGATCTCCTAAAAGTCCGTTACCATTTTGCATTACTCCATGATTTCTATCATATACAGTGATACCATCCGTATAAAATAAGAGGTTTCCTTGTGCGTCGCTTATACTCGCGCAACCTTCATTTGTACTGAGCTGTCCATTAACTAAAGGAGTAACTGTATTTGAAACAGGATCAAATCGTAAACCTGCATTAAATCCAAAATACCAATTTGAAGCTTCTAATTGTGCATAAACACTGGTGTTTATAAATAAAAATGGCACAATAAAAAAAGCGGAATAAATATTTTTCAATTTCATCCCGCTAAAATAACATCCAAAACGTTAATATTTTACAAATCCCTGCGCTTTAATAAGGCAAAACTCCAATAGACAAACAGTCCAGACCATATAAGTACTGAGATTATGTCTAACCATTCAATATCGTAAGTAAATTCTAGACCTTCTATAGGAATTTGACTAGTGGTAGATTTGACCAAGTCAATCTTAGTAAAAGGTTGTTTGATTAAATTACTCATGGCATTTAATGGAAGTATGTGAACAAGGTAACCATCGTAGATGTTCCAATCATAGTAGGTATCCAGTCCTTTTGCAACTGCATTAATAATACTTTCAAATATGTAGTAAACAAATACCAGCCCTAGTGCAAAGGCACCACGTTTCACCAAAATTCCCGCGAATAGGCAGAAGGTGAAAAAGACTAAGTGAGCTAGAAAAAATCCACCTAGATAACCCATTTGAGAAAATATTATTGATGGTTCATCAAAATCAGAGTAAATTAATCCAAGTATTAATGATGCCAAAAAGACAATAACTGTGGCTGTAATAGCTAGTACAATAGTGAAGTACACTTTGGATAACAACAATTCTTTTTTACTCAATCCATCGATAAGATTTTGTTTGAGTGTTCTATTGCTGTACTCACTTGCAGTAAGTGAAACTATCACAATCGCAATAAAGACTTTTAGAAAACTAGCAAAATATGTACTTAAATGCCATACTAGGGGAAAATTAAAAAGACCTAAATCGCTAAGAGCATATTTTTCACCATTTATAGTAATGGGAATAATACCGGTAAGCATTAAAACTACAATAATCGTTAGGTAAATAATGGTTAAAACCTTACTGCTTTTACTGTGTTTGAATTTGTGAAATTCTATATCGAGTAATCGTAACATATTCTATTGGTTAGTTTTTGGTTAATTCTAGGAATTGATCTTCTAGGCTTTGTTTCTTAAAGGCAAGTTCAGTTAAAACAATACCCTTTTCAAAAGCCTCTTTATTGATTTGGGCTGTCGTTACCGGACTGGATAGTTTTACTTCTAGTAGACTATCCTGTTCAATCAATTCTGCGACAAAGGATTTTTCATTTAGGAAACTACGTAATTGAGCAATATTTTCAGAGCTTAAGAATATAGAACCGTGATTTTGAACCATCTGATCAACTCTGCCTTGATACAGCATGTTGCCTTGTCGTAATACAATAACGTGAGAACAAACCTTTTCAACCTCGTCTAATAAATGAGAGGCGAGCAAAATGGTAGTGCCAGATTTTGCAATATGTTTTATAAGGTCTCTAATCTGTCTTATTCCTTGAGGATCCAGACCATTAGTAGGTTCGTCTAGAATTAAAATTTCTGGATTATTCAATAAAGCACTCGCTATTGCAAGTCTTTGTTTCATACCTAAAGAATAGGTTTTGAAGGGACTATGCTTTCGCGAAAGCAAACCTACCAACTCAAGTGTTTCATCTATTCTATCATAAGCAACACCTTTAATTTTACAAACCAACTTTAAATTTTGCACAGCATTCATTGATGGATAAAAATTAGGTCTTTCTATAATAGCGCCTATTTTTTTTAATGCATCATGGGTAGACATGCTACCGTCAAACCATTTGTATGAGCCACTTGTTGGATTTACAACATTAAGGACCATTCCCAAGGTAGTACTTTTACCGCTACCATTTGGGCCTAGTATACCATAAACGTTACCTTTCTCTATTTTAAAGGAGACTTTATTTACTGCTGTAAGCGCTCCGTAATTTTTATGAAGGTGATTTACTTCAAGAATGTTTTTCATATAGAAGTTATTTTGGTTATTTTATCTGACTGAAAAAAAATTGATTTGTAACAAACAATGAGCGAAAATATAGCTACAGAAAAATTATTATCACGTAAAAAGCCTACTTATCCCATAGACGACGCTCTATTTGGGTATGTGAAAAAATATCATAGGTATACTAATATTCCAGTTTCCTATGACGATTTACTCAGATTTCAAGGTTCAATAAGTGTTTATAATAAAGATGATGAAGATACATTATGGGTACGATGTTATTATCCAGATCATGAGCGTGATATGATAGATAATTACCTTAAAAGAGTTTATGATATTTTATACAGTGATGGGAAAGACAAAACTTTGGACTATTTAAACATAGATGCCATTGACTTTTGCACCTTTGGTAATACAAAACCCTTTAGAATCAAAGTACGTAATGTATTAAACGACAGTTTCACTTATTTCTATGTAAAAAAGGCCGATGCAAGTAGGGTATACGGGCTAGAAATTGAACACTTGTTATCACCACACCGTATAAGCTTTTTGGTGCACGACGACACTTTGATTGAAGAGCATATTGCTGGTATTCCAGGTGATGAATTTATTAAGGATTATCTGGAACGTTGTGATCGTTTAGAAAAAACTCAAATAGCTAAAGAGTTTGTGAAATTCAATGAACGATGTACTATTAGATTGTTAGGAGACATGCGTGCTTACAACTACGTGGTCATTCCTACCCATGATTTTGATAGAGTAAGTTTTACCATAAGAGCTATAGATTTTGATCAACAGTCCTATGAAGGAAATTTAAAAGTTTATAGACCTCAATTCTTCAAAGAGAATTTTCCTATGGTGGATAATGTGAGCAAGCATCTTAAATTAGAAAGTGTAGAACAGTATAGGAAAGAAGAAAGATCCTTAATTGCCAAACGATTGACAAATACTCAAACACGTTTTAGGCAACTCATGAAATGCATGAAGCAGGATGAAATTACGACCAAGGCGAAGCTTAAATCGTTAAAAGCTGATTTGCACAACTTTACTGGTGATATAAAGTTTAAAAAATCAAGAACAATGGGTGGTGTGTTAAATACTGCGCTAGACTTTGTAGTTAGAAACTACAAAACCTAGCGTGTAGAGGTTCTCAATCTTATTAAAGTAAGCAAAATTACCGCCACAGATAATCCAATACCTAAAAAAGGATTTTGATTAGTAGACCAGCTTAGATCTGCATAGTTGATTTTGGTAACATTGAGGATTGCAAAAGCAAGTGCCGCAATCAAGAGAATTAAAAGTGGTGCCTTTGCTCTCATGTGATTATTTCTTTTCCTCTCTATTAAAGTACACTAGGTAGTAATACATTTGTCTTTCTTCGTCCCAGCCTTTTTCTATAAATTTCTCAGCGCTATCAGGATTAGTAAAATCCATTTTTATTTGCACATGAGTGTCAAGATTAATCACGTTTTTGATTCCTTTACGCGCTTGTGTAACAGCGGTATTTGATATAGGAAACTCTGATACATCTTCAATACTATACTTTGGTCCCTTTTCTACCTTAAAATTCTTAAACTCAGGTATTAATTCTGGATTTTCAAGGGTATCATTTAAAAAGGCTGTTTCTTCAAAATTATCATTTTTTGCAAAGTGGTTAACAGCTCTATTCAAAAACATCACCTCTTCCTTTTTATCCTCTGCAGGAAGTACGACCTCTTTGGCAAAGTCTTGACAAAACTTCAAGTACTTTTTAGTAAAGAAGTTTTCATCTTCAAAAACGTCCACACCTAGAAAGCTCTCTAGCCAATATTTTGCATCATATCGATTGCTGTCTACACTTAAAATTTTGTATCCGTTTTCTTCTGCAACATTAAAAATGATAGCTCCTTTATCCAGTTTGTTAAGATTAACACCTTGTTGTAGGATCATTTCCAGTTCAATGTCGCCTTCTTCAAACTGTAAAAAGTCTTGTTTAAGTTCACTTTTGAATATACCGATGGCATCCGTTTTCTGATTATCTACCATTACATTGTCAAAGTAACACACGTACAACTCACCGCTACGTATATGTGGATGAACCGACTGCTCATAAAGGTGCTTTGCAATTTCCTTACTTTTATCTAGCAGGATTGCAGGTGTTGAGAATATCGCTTTCGCGAAAGCGTACATATCATGAAAATCGAGATCAGTATCATGATAAAAGCTATAATAAGCTTCTTCTTTACTACGAAATGGCTTTAAGAAATATTCTTTTAATAATGAGTGCATCTCATCATCTAAAAGAGTAGATTTTGAAGAAGTATAAAGCAGTTCGCCTTTATTTTTGTTACCTATACGATGAATCGCTAGGTCCTCTATACGTGTATTGTAAAGATTAATCATATACTAGTAAAGTTCATAGTCATCAAAAGATTCCTCATCATAATAGTCCTCATCATCATTGAGGTCATCATCGTCTAGATCGTTATCAAATCTAGGATCAGCTTCAAAATTTCTATCTGGTGCTTCATCTGGTAATTCTCCCATTGCAAAAAGTACTCTAGGGTATTGTTCACCATCCTCGGCCTGATCTATATCAACAAGAGTTATCATAAAGGTCCACATGCTCAAAAAATCGTAGATATAGATAAGGTTGGGTTTTTGTTTACTCAATGCCTGATCTATAGTGGTGTCTTCCATTTTCTTGACAGGTTCCATACCACCGCTCATATCAAATAGGCAATATTCTTGCCCTTGATTCCACTCATCGTCGGTTTCATAAAAGCTAGCCATCTCATCACCTTGAAGTTGAAATGACTGGTGAATGATATTGTGAAAGTCTTCTAGTGTACTAGTTGCTGGTATTTCAAGATCTCTCAAAACATCATCGGCGCTGTCTAGTATCACTCTAATTTTATAAATCATGTGTAACTTTTAAAGGGCTTCAAAGATAAAATTATTTACATGTATCCTTAAGATTTTAACGTCATAAATTATGAACGATAATGAACGGTTCTTAGACGCATCCAAAGATAAAATTGCACTCCTAAAATAATAGATGCTAGCACTAAATGTGATGCCTGTGAGCCAAATGGGAAGTCAACGTAATTCATTAATACTCCACCAATAATAGTTAAAATAAAAAGGACAGCTAGCCAGTAGTAATAATTACGAGGATGTTTGTAAAAACGTACTGCTTTATAAATAAAATATCCATGTAGTAGTACTAATAAAATGGAATAACTCCTGTGTATTAAAAATACTAACGGTGCATTATTTTCTAGCCAGGTACTTTTTACAGGATAACCAAAAATATCTATTTGATGATCGATGTACTGCCTTACTTGTGTTCCTAGTGCTACTTGAATTAATGTGAGAACGATAAGCACCAAAGCGAATTGATGCCATTTACCCTTATGCGCATATCTGTTATCTACTGGCTGCACTTCGTGCAATAAATATATAAGCAGTCCTACAATAAGTAATGCCACTATCATATGTATGGTTATGAGTAGTGGTGATAGGTTGGTGTCCACTACTATTTTTCCGATAACGGCTTGTACAAGCATAGCTAATAAGGCAACGGCTGTTAGGATGGTGATGTATTTCTTTTTTCTGAAAAACTGAAAAGAAATAATAGTTGCTATCAATACTACTAGTCCACCTAATGCGCCTATTAACCTATTGATATATTCTGTCCAAGTATGATACTTATTAAATATACTATAATCGTGTTTTGTGTAAGGTTCCCAATTATTGGCATTGTAAGAATTTGATGAAGTAAAATCTTTCTTTGCAACCCTTAAACTTTCATCAACGATAATGACCATTCCTTCTTCGTATGAGGTCAACGGTTGAAAATCTAGTTGAGCTCGCTCAGTAGGTGGTATTAAATATCCGAAGCATTTAGGCCAATCTGGACATCCCATTCCAGATCCAGTCATTCTAACTACTGCGCCAGCCACGATTATGAGGTATATTACGACAATACTTAATCGTAACCACTTGCGATATGTTTTTTCGGTGAAGATATTTTTCATAAAGAAATTCCTAGCACAAAAATACTTCACAAGAATTAAGCTGAAGTATTTTATTTAAGAAGTCTATTTACTTGGAAGTTCTTACAAAAAAAATGGAGCACGAGCTCCATTTTTCATATCCATTCCCCATCATGGATATTAATGCAAAAAAAATGATTTCCCCTACAAAATCAAAAAAATATTTTACCTTCTAAAATAATTTTTCCTCTAGGATTTTTGTAGATTTCTAGCGGATTTTTGTTAAAATACTTGTTTTTACGATTAATTGAGTGTGTTCATTACTCATTTGATTAACAATTTATCTACTTACTTCATTAGGAAAGACAACTATACTTTCTGTTCCATCGGCAGCAACAGCTGCAACACCAAAGTAATAATTATCAATAACAATACCTTCCAAAGTATGGTTATTGGTGTTTCCTACAAATCGACTGTGGTCCCATGTAGGACTTGTGGTGTCTCTCCAATATATTTTATAACCAACCGCATTAGGGACTTTACTCCATTCTAATCTAGCACTAGCTTCAACCATTCCACCAATTTTCACGGTTTTTGGTGGAGCAGGAGCCCAAGCTAGTTGCGCAAGGTTGATAGCGTTTACTGCGGTTAATTTTTTGGCATATGGAAAGTTCACATGTTTTACAACATCGCCATATTCAATTCCATTCTCAGTTCTAATATCTTGATGTTGCTGTGTGTAGTTCTCATGAGCTTCCATAATCCTAATTCCTGGAAAACCTAAGTCATTAAAGGGTCTATGGTGTCCACCACGTCCAAACCTATCCAGTCTATAGATCATCATAGGATTCATTTCGGGCATATAACTTTTAACGGAATTATGAATATACCTAGCAAGCTGTCTAGAATGTCCGTCGACTTCACCTCCATAAAATCTTCTTAAACGTTTAGTTCTCTCATCATCTGTAACGTTGGTAGGTTCACTAAAAATCCTGAAACTTCTATTATCTATGACACCATCTACACCTTTAATATTGCCTATCATGTCATTATTAAGAATTCCTAAAACATTCCAATCATTATCCTTGGCATATCGTGCAAGCCCTGCACCACCAAATAACCCTTGTTCTTCTCCGCTAAGGCCAACATAAACGATGCTGTTTGCAAACTTTCGTTTGCTTAGTACTCGTGCAGCCTCAATTGTTCCTGCCATTCCGCTCGCATTGTCATTAGCACCTGGAGCGTCGGTTGTGAAGTCCATAGTATCACTTGCTCTTGAATCAATATCACCGCTCATAATCACAAAATTATTAGGCTGTGATGTACCTCTTTGAATAGCAACAACGTTTACAACCCAAGCGTCTTTTGGTACGCGACTACCCATTTCTTTAGTAACATAATCTCTTTGATAAAATACTTCTAGACATCCACCGCATTCTGCAGATATCTTATCAAATTCGGCTTTTATCCATCTTCTTGCAGCACCTATACCACGTGTATTACTCAATGTATCAGAAAACGTGTTTCTAGTTCCAAAACCTGCTAATTTTTTAACATCGTTCTCAATACGTTTTTCACTTACTTCATCAATGATTGAATATAAATCTTGTTGGTGGTCACTAGGTACTTGCGCAGTGGCATAAAGTCCTAATAAAGCTATTATTATGTATCGCATATGGTTAAAAATTAAAAACCCTTATTCCTAAATGTTTAATTGAGAATAAGGGTTTTGAGTTAGATTAATAGTTACTGATTGGTACGTTGTGGTTTTTCACCAAATTTTTTCATGTAACGCTCGTATAATTCGGTTTGATGAGAATTCAAAGAGATATCTCTTCCATCAATAAAGGCTCTTGTAAGTTGATTTCCTCTCATGTCTAGAGCGTCGCCTTTTGAAATAAATAGCGTTGCACTTTTACCTTCTTCTAGACTACCGTACTCTTTATCAATTCCTAGAATTTGAGCAGGAGTAAGTGTGATCATTTTAAGGGCTTGTTCTTTATCCATACCATAACCAGCAACAGTTCCTGCGTAGAATGGAAAATTACGCGTTTGATGACGTTCCATGTCACCAGAATTTTCAAGTGCAACGGTTACACCAGCTTTAGCAAGTAAATATGGGAATTTATAAGGCATATCATAGTCTGAATCTTCACGTGCTGGTAAATCGTGAACTCTACCTGCAAGCACAGGAATGTTATTCTGTTTAAGAAGATCTGTCACATTTTGCGCTCCTTGAGCTCCAACTAAAACTGGTTTCTTAATGTTGTTCTTTTTTATAAAAGTAACGACATCTCGTATTGATTTTTCACCGTTCACGTGAAAATAGAACCTTCCATTTCCATTTAACTCTTCTCTCATGGCTTCAAACTTTAAGTTTGATTCATTGTCTTGAGTCATATTGTGTGCCACAGCATCGTTAAAAAAGTCTTGTAATTCAATGATGTTTTCGTCATATTTCTTATTAGGTTCAATTGGACCAGGGTTGTACCAGCTACCTGATCTACTAAAACTACTAGGCCAGTTTACATGGATACCTTCGTCCATTGATATGACCGCATCTTCCCAATTCCAAGCGTCTAATTGTACTACACTGGATTGACCAGAAATTCTTCCACCACGAGGCACTACTTGAGCTATTAAAACTCCATTAGGTCTCATTGATTCGACTACTCGACTTTCCGCATTGTAAGCTATTATACTGCGTATGTGTGGATTGTACACACCTATTTCACGTTGATCGACACTGGCTTTTACTGCATCTACTTCAACAAGTCCTAGAGTACTATTCATGGCTATAATTCCTGGATAGACGTGCATACCGCTAGCCTCGATTACCTCACCTACAGGATCGATACGTACTACACGTGCATCTGCTACGGCTGTTATCACACCTTTATCAACGATAATAACAGAATTTTCAATTACATCACCATTACCTATATGAGCAGTTGCGTTCATAATAGTAAAGGATTTTTTTATGCTTGCCGGAGTTTGTTGTGCACTCACCGCTACGGTAAAAAGAGCACAAAAAGCTATCACTAAGTTTTTCATTTTATTCAATTTACCAGTTAATGGTTTCACATTCATACAATTCTTTTTCTCGCTTTTTAGGGGTTTGCGTTTTCATTCCCTTATTTTTTGCTTCTATCATCTCGTTTACGAGTTGTTGCCTTTCTTTTTTTATGCTTTCACGAAAGCGTAAATCATTTTCCTTGCTAAAGAAAATAATACCATCAATCATAGTATAATCTGCACTTGCTGTTACACTCATAGGATGATCGTTCCAAAGTACCAAGTCGGCATCTTTACCTACTTTGATACTTCCTGTACGGTCGTCAATATGTAAAAGTTTTGCAGGGTTTAGGGTAACAAACTTCCAAGCATCTTCCTCATTTACATTCCCATATTTAACGGCTTTGGCCGCTTCTTGATTTAATCTACGTGACATTTCTGCATCGTCTGAATTAAAAGCTGTAACAACTCCTTGAGAATGCATGATCGCACCGTTGTACGGTATAGCGTCGTTTACTTCATATTTGTAAGCCCACCAGTCACTAAAGGTTGAACCACCTACACCGTGCTCGGCCATTTTATCTGCTACTTTATAACCTTCTAGAATATGGGTAAAAGTATTTACTCTAAATCCGTGACGTTCGGCTAATTTCATAAGCATATTAATCTCGCTTTGTACGTAGGAATGACATGAAATAAATCGCTCTTTATTCAAAATTTCTAGCATTACTTCCATTTCCTCGTCGTATCTAAATGAATCTGTTCCTTTAGTTTTTTCGTATTCTCTTGCTCTTGTGAAGTAATCTTCAAAGACTTGTTCAACACCCATACGACTTTGTGGAAATCTTGTACCGTTTTGATAACGAGATTGTTTAACGTTTTCACCTAATGCAAATTTGATGAACTTTGGTGAGTTTTCTAAGATCATTTCATCGGCAGGATAACCCCATTTAGGTTTAATTATAGCGCTACGACCACCTATAGGATTTGCACTACCATGCAATAGTTGCATGGTGGTAACTCCACCAGCTAGGTCTCTATATAGATTTATATCTTCATGATCTACTACATCCTCAATAGTAACCTCGGCAGTGCTATTGTGACCAGCTTCATTAACTCCATTGTCTATAGCAATATGACTGTGTTCATCAATAATACCACTAGTAAGGTGTTTACCTGTTGCATCAATTACACGTGCTCTTCCTGCATTTAAATTTGTTCCAATTTTTGCAATTTTACCATCTTTTACAAGTACATCGGTATTTTTTAATATACCATCATCCTCGTTTGTCCAAACTGTAGCATTACGATATAGAATTGTTTCTTGCTGTGGTCTTTGAGAAGCTCCATATGCTAGGTTAGGGTAGGTGAGTGCACCTAAACTTTTAACTTCCTTATCCTTATTGTCTTCTTCTTTTTCTTGGTCTTCTTCTTTTTCTTCAGTAGAAGATGCTACAAGAGTAACAGGCAAGGTATCACCACTAGGTAAATGTACAGTTCCCGTAAGATCTTTACCATCGGGTTGTACCACTATACGTGAATAGCTTTTATCATCACTGTCTTTTTGAGTCATCATCAAATTAAGCCATTGTCCATCAAAACTTGATTTACTACCTAATTTTAAGGTATCGATTTTAATAGTGGCCTTTTTACCATCTCCTGAAACAACAATCTTGTATTCATCACCATTCAAGGTGGTCGTGTAGGTTCCATCTACGTCTGGCGTATGACGATTTTTAATGATGTGTTTTGATCCTTGCACCCAATTTTCAAATATTTTAGTTTCCTTATCAAACAAGGGACCAGAGGTCATGATGAAATTTGCAAGTTTTCCTTTTTCAAGAGAACCTACAAGATCATCAGCTTTTAGTATACGGGCTGGTGTTAAAGTAAGGGCTTGTAGGATATCATCTTCACTTAAACCATACTCCATTGCTTGACGTATATTCTCATGAAGTTTTTTAACATCCTTAAGGCCATGTGCTGTTATTGAGAATGTGATGTTGTTTTCTTTAAGCACTTTAAGATTTACAGGCGACTGTTTCCATTCTCTCATATCTCCCAGGCTTACGTACCACTCTTGATAAGGATTTGAAACGTCATAAGCGTCAGGAAAATTTATAGGAACGATAAGAGATGCGTTTGTGTTTTTAATCTCACCTATCATTTCATAAGCATCTTCACCACCTACAATTACAAATTGTTTTCCAACTAAATCACCTACTTTATCAACTCTTAAAATATTTTTTTTATCACCAGCTTCAATTATTTGAGTAAGGTTCTTGTTTTTTATGAGTGCCTCTAAAGAGAGATCTCGAGTGTTTGAGTTTCCTTTTTCATACCAATTTGCATCAAAATGAGCCTGTCTAAGTAAGGCAAGGGTTCCCATAAGTGAAGTAGGGTAGGCTTGATTAGTTTGAACACTACGATTTAGAGAAAAATGCTCTGCATTTTCTCCACGCAAAATTCGATTACCATCATCACCATTATTATTTAAGGCAACTAACATTCCAGTACCACGAGCAATACCATCATGTAAGTGGGTTTGTACTGTTCCATAACCAGCTTCTAAAAGCTTTTTGGCAGCCTTTTCATCGTACTTGAAATAATCAATAGCATTTTGTTCTGCTCTTATGTGATCATTCCAATAGTATCCTTTACGACCTTCATCATATTGTTGTGAGCGACTGCGTTCCGCTCGGCTTGGTTTTTTCATAGAAAAATCACCATATGCTTCGACAAATGAAGGATAAATATGATTCCCATTTGCATCTTCTATAACGGCATCCTTAGGTATGGATACATTTTTACCTATGCTTTGAATTTTACCATCTTTAATAAGAATAGTTGCATTTTTGATGACATCACCTGTTCCTGTGTGAACAGTAGCGTTTGTAATTGCTCTTGAAACATTATTTACAGCGCTTATATCATCGTTGTTAGGGAAATATTCCTGTGAATGCCCAATAAAACACCACAAGAAGAAAAGGAAAAGAATTTTTTTCATCTTTTAAGACTGATTATTATGATATAAATTTTTGTTAAGGCTTAAAGATAGTTGAGCCGTTGCTAAATAAAAGTTAAAACTACTAGTAGTAATTCACTAGTAATGCAACTACATAATTGTAGGTGTCAATTCCTTTAGGTTGATTATTAACTTTTAAATAGGAATCATAGACAGAATGTGAAACCTTTTCCACCAATCCATCTTGATATGGTTTCCAAAAATCTCTTAATTCTTGATAGTTTTTGAAAATACCTGGTTTAATTTCTTTAGCTACCACAGCATACTTTTCAGGATCTCTCAAGTACAAATCATTCAAACAAAATTTAAGGGCGTATAAACTAGCACTGTATTGAAAATGACGATCAGGATGTTTTAATCCAGCATCAATAGCTATAAAATTTGCTTCGTTTTCTTTGGCAAACCCTAGTTGATGAGCCATTTCATGCAAGCATAGCACTGGAGTTTTGTATGCGTTTATCCAGCCATTAATTTGAGCTTCTCCTGTTAATGGATTTAAATAACCACTGTAACCCATATAAGTAAGTGGTACTGTGAGCAATGATTTTTTCAAACTTACGTTTGAATACTTTATCCTAGTATTATTGAGGTGGTAATTCTCAAAAGCCATAGGAGCCATATTCATCCAAACCATTTGGTCGTTTCCAAAATCTACTTTTAGAGAATCGTTGTCTTGGATTGATTCATGCAAATTATTGCTAAGCTCAATGAAATCTTTAGTCACCTCGAGTAATTGCTCTGTAGAATAATCTTCTTCAATTTCCAGTATTTCGTGCATGGGTAATCGATAGTAATTAAAACCCCAAGCCATATGAAAATAAAAAATAATAACATTAAGCGTTATTAAGATCTTTGCAACTTGTTTACCTATTGTTCCTTTAAGAATTGAATTGTTTACTGAATTCTTATCCTTAATGAAATATAGAATTTTGGTTATCAACTTAATGATCCACTTAATAAGCAAAAGGATAAGTAATAAATAAATAAAATCACCAAAGGAAAAGGGAATCCAGCCTAGTCCTATGCGCATAGCATCTGCTATAAAGGGATAAATACCGTTGCTGTAGTAAACCTCGATAAAATTATTTGCATATTTTAATCCGAAAAATACCATAAACTGGCCAACGAGTATGACGCTATATAATAGAATTTTTGCTTTGACCTTCATCTGGTACTAAAGTAAACTATTCCGAGGTAAGCTGGCTTTTAATTGTTTATTTTAGCATTAAATTCAAGTTATGACACAACGTAAAAGAAACCCCAAAATTGGAATATTATTAGCAATACTATTTGTGGGATTTGGTTCATGGCGCTTGGTAGATTATTTTTTCTATGATCAAAATATTCCAACATGGCGTTTAGCATTTTCTGCTATTTTCATCATCTACGGTCTATTCTTGGCCTATTCAGCTTTTACAAAAAATGAATAAAAAGAACTACACCTTGTTTCTTAACCTAGCCTTCATTGGTATAGGTGGTTATAAGCTATACCAGCATTTTATTGACGGCGTTGAACTACCTACTTATCAAATAGTGCTAGCCGGATTTCTAGTTCTTATGGGTGTTTATCAATTAATAATGCTCAATAGAAATTTTAAAAAACCAGAATAATTAATGGTACTTATTCAGGTTATTTAGATTTGCGTAATTGATATTCAATTTCTTTTATCCATTCCTCGCGATCATTTACAGTAAATAGATATTGTTTGTCCTAGGTATGAACTATAAATTGATTTTTAATCCATCTAAACTTGTGAGTTGGTTCTAAATTACGAATGTCAGAAAACCGAATATTATGTTGACCAGCTTGAAAATTTACTTTATGACTTTTAAAAATCAAACCTAGGTTGGTTATTAAAAGCTTTCCACCAACCATCTCATATTTTTTCTTAAAGTTTGCTGGACCTTGGGCTATAATTTCTTCTTCATGTTCAAGAGTAGGTTGAGACTTTTTGTTCCAGCCTTTTCCCATTTTTATCATGATTGTAGGAAATACAAAAGTGAAGAACAGAGCAAAAAAGAAGGCGTTAAATAAAATGTATTGCCACGTGAACAATTCTTTATCCATGTAATATGTCATGAGCGCCATAATACCACCGTAAGTAATCGAGGTAAATAAAAAGATAACTAGTCTAACTTTCCAGTTTGCTTTGTATTTTATACCTATCTCCTTAATCGCCGTATAAGGTTATATACTCATTTTCAGGTTACCCATTTTAATCGCTACCACTGCCGCTTCAGACCCTTTATTGCCGTGAACGCCACCGCTGCGAGCAACAGATTGCTCGTGAGTATCATCTGTAAGCACACAAAAAACTACAGGGATATTAGTGCTATTTAAATTTAAATCTTTTATTCCTTGCGTCACTCCTTGACATACAAAATCAAAATGAGCAGTTTCACCACGAATCACACTACCTATAGCAATAATAACATCCAATTGCTTTTTAAGATTGCGTTCTTTCATAGGATAGGTGCTCTTTTGCATTTGAGAACAACCGTAAATAAGTTCAAATGAACCAGGGACATTCATTCTGAAAATACGTTCTTCATCCACGCCGCAATCTAGGAGTGTTTCATACGCACCTTTAAATAGGTTTTCGGTAATATCATCGTTCCATTCACTTACTACAATCCCTACTCGCAGTTCACTAGAATCTGGTAGTTCATTTTTATCGTATTCTGAAAGGTTTTTTCCTGCTGTTGCCATATTTACAATTTTGTGACGGTAAAAATACAGTCGGTTTGATAGTTACTTAGTTAAATTAACTAAAAAAGCCGTCGTAGAAAAGTGTTCTGCGACGGCCTTTAGGTAGTTTAAAATACACTAGTTTTTTGAAGCTCTAGCTTGAGCTAATAAAACTTGTGCTGTAGTTTTTTCATCAGACTCTGGGAATTCTGATTCAATTTTTTCTAATGCATCAACTGCTGTACTATTATCTCCTGCTTGTAGAGCAGCCTGTGCAGCTTTTAATAAGTACTTAGGTGATGTGAATTCATTTGATTCTATTTCTGCAGCCTCTAGGTAGTAAGGAATAGCTTGTTCTGCTTGATTAGCTTGTACTAGAGCATCTGCGATACCAGCCTTAGCCAGAGATGCAAGTACAGAACCGTTACCATCGTATTCAGATAAATAATCGATAGCTTTTTGATATTTGTCGCCACCTATGTTCAGGTATGCCATTCCCGCTTTATAGTTAGCTATGTTTGCAGCATCAGTACCAGCGTATTCCTCAGCTATTTTGGCATATCCGTATTTACCATTTACACCTTCTATAGAAAGCATGAATAGCGAGTCTTTTTCTTGAGTGCTAGTTGAGTTCATTGCTAGGTCAAAGTACTTGTCAGCCTCTTTACTTTCAACGATAGCTTCATCGGCTTTAGGCGCCATAACAAAATTGTTGTAAGCCCAGTATCCTAATGCTACAAGAGCAGCTACACCAACGATAGCAAAAATGATATTTTGATTTTTACTTACCCATTCTTCAGTTTTACTCGCACCTTCATCTAGGGTACTAAAAACTTCGGCAGTAGTAGATTCACTCTCGTCAAAGATTTCTTCTACTTCATTATCAATCTTTTCTTTCTTCGTTTTAGGTTTA
Source organism: Nonlabens sp. SCSIO 43208 (assembly GCF_050703575.1). Taxonomy (NCBI): domain Bacteria; kingdom Pseudomonadati; phylum Bacteroidota; class Flavobacteriia; order Flavobacteriales; family Flavobacteriaceae; genus Nonlabens; species Nonlabens sp. SCSIO 43208. The sequence continues at coordinate 2,567,132 of NZ_CP065365.1, read as the reverse complement.
TATCCGCGCTTATTATACGTTGCCATAATTTGATTGTTAAACGCGCAAAAATATAACAATTCTGCAATTATAAAAACGTGTGAAAGCTTTATTGTTAACACCTGCATCAATTACATTTGCAGGAAATAGATTTCTGTTAAGATCTATGATATAATTAATGCTTTGTTTGTGGTGTTTTCGCTTTCGCGAAAGCGAACTTAATCTAATAAGAATAGTCAATAATAAGTTATTGTTACTCTTGTTTATAACAGGTGTTATTATCTCTAATGAGTCTAAAAATCATGCATTTAACTAACTTACATCTTATAAACTACAAAAGTTTTGAAGCGGCAGATTTTGATCTGGATGAACGCATCAATTGTTTTGTTGGTAATAATGGAATAGGTAAGACTAATGTGCTCGATGCTATATATCACCTAGCACTTACAAAAAGTTATTTCAATCCAATAACGGTTCAAAACATTAAGCATGGCGAAGAGTTTTTTGTTATAAGCGGTGAATTTCTCAAAAATGAACAAGTAGAAAAAATTACCGTAAGCGCCAAACGTGGAAACAAAAAGGTAGTTAAACGCAATGGTAAGATTTACGACAAATTAAGTGAGCACATAGGTTTAATCCCTGTGGTGATCATATCACCTGCTGATAGGGATTTGATTACTGAAGGCAGCGATACTAGGCGTAAATTTCTGGATAGTGTGATATCCCTAGAAAACTCGGTCTATTTCAATAATTTAATAAAGTACAACAAGCTTATTCAACAACGTAATGCGTTGCTCAAGTATTTTGCAGCCAATAGAAAGTTTGACAGTGCAGCTTTACAAGTTTATGACGAGCAGTTGATTCCTTTAGTCAAAGAAATTCACCTTACAAGGGTTGAGTTTTTAGAGCAGTTCTTACCAATATTTAAAGATTTTTATGCTCAAATTTCGAGTAGTAGTGAAGAGGTTACGATTCATTATAAATCGGACTTGCATAATACTAGCGCTGCACAGCTCTTTACACAAGCGCAACAAAAGGACATGCATTTACAATACACTAGTGTAGGTGTGCATAAGGATGATTTAATTTTTACTTTGCAAGATCATCCAATTAAAAAGTACGGTAGTCAAGGACAACAAAAAAGCTTTTTGACAGCTTTAAAGTTGGCCCAGTTTCAATTCATCAAAGAACGTAGTGGTGTAACTCCTATTTTGTTATTGGATGATATTTTTGATAAATTAGATGAAAACCGCGTGAGTCAGCTCATCAATATGGTAAATGACGATAGATTTGGTCAAATTTTTATAAGTGATACGCACACAGATAGGACTGAAGCCGTTATTAAAACTACTGATCAATCTTATAAGATCTTTGAATTATGAAACTAAGAATAGTACTGTTAATAGCTAGCTTATTATTTATTTCATGTAGCAGTGATAGTGATAAAAAACTTGAATTACTGGATGGTTATTGGAATATTGATACGGTTACTTTACCCGATGGTAGTGAGAAAGAATTCCCTTTTTCTAACCATATGGATCATTTTGAAGTAGAAGGTCTTAACGGTGTAAAACATAGAGTGAGCCCTACTTACGATGGTGGTTTTGTAAATTATGGCAGTCCGGTGTACTTTAAATGGCAAGAAAACGAAGATGAACTAATTCTTATTTTTAAGGAAGGAGATAATTCTTACCAGCAAAGTGTTGAAGAAGTGACAACTACCGATCTAGAACTGAAGCACGAAAACGGTACTATTTATTCATACAAACGATATACGTCTAATGAGGAATAATAAAAAAGAAGATTTTGTAGATATGAAAGAAGTCTTAAAAAATTTTAAGACTGAAAATAACTTACAAAAAGGTTTTGATAAAGTTGACGTTAATAAAGCCTGGGAACAAGTAATGGGTCCTGGAATTTCGAACTATACCACTCATGTAAAGTTTGATAACGGAACTTTATTAGTTTCTCTATCTTCTTCTGTACTTAGACAGGAATTGCTTTACGGAAGATCAAAAATTGTAGAAAATCTAAATGAGCATTTAGGAAAGGAGCTCATCCAGAAAATTATATTGAGGTAATTATTTAAAATTAACTACGGTTTCTTCCTCTTCTTCGCGACGTGCTTTCTTTTTGTTCTCTAGTGCAAGTTGTTTTTTGAATATCTTATTATAGAGTTCTTTTAAGCTATCAAAATCCACCGAATATTGTAATCCAATTCCTTGGGTGAAGTCCTCTTGTTGACCTAATTGCTGTAAAGTGTTTTCTCGATTAAATAGTTTTAATCTTAATGAGCCGTCGTCGTTAAGTAAAAATTCAATTTGTACATTTCCTATCACCGTACGTTCTGTAGATGATGTGTTACCAACTGGAACCCCTAATTTCCCGTTTATAAGTACACGGTCATTGATTTGTGTACTTAAGGTTATACCGAATCGATCGGATCTTTGTAAATCAGAATTTGGATTACGTTCTGACGCCTCGTAATTCACACCAAATTGTAGCTTACTGTCTTCTCTATTCACCAAATCATTTACAATTCCCGTAACACTTTCAACTACGTTTCCTGTTACAGCATTTTGCCCAATGCTATTTGGATTGTAAAAGGAACCAGTTGCAACTAGGGATAGTGCCTGTAATTGACGTTGTGCTTTATCTTGTAAACGGTATTGAAGCTCGGAACTTACAACACTGCCGGCGCTAGGAAATTGTATGTCAAATTCTGGATCAAAGTAAGTTAAATCACCTTGTAATTCCGTAACAACTTCTACTGGGATTTGTGCATTAAGGTTAGGATTATCTAAAAGGATTGATGGGTTTGCATTGGTATAATAGGTGGCTTTTACATCAATATTTGCATTGAATGGATCACCATTCCAGTCGATTGTACCACCAGGTTGAATGATAAAGTTCTTATTTACTATACCTGCATATTTGAAATTGTAAATACCATCGGTAACAATAAAGTCACCATTCATAATAAATTTACCATTTGTATTAATCTCTAATAATAAATTTCCTGCACCGCTACCTTTAAGATAACTACCGTTAGTAGGATCTACGGTAATTTCAACCTCAGCTTCAGGAGTAATGTTTAAATCAAAATTGAGTTCTAGACCGTCCACATCGTTTATAGCCACATCTTCTCCATTAAGTCTAGCTTCTTTTTCTTCTGGGCTTAAAAAATAAATCGCGCTTGTATCTCCTAAAGATTCACCATCATCTATAGGTATTTTAAATACAGTGCCAGCACCAGTAGTAGCTACAACATCGATTACTAGAGATTCTGCAGGGCCTTTAATGGTTGCATCACCATTGATAAATGCTGTTCCGTAATACAGAGCGTCAGGTGTGAGTTCCGTATTTAGAACTAATAACCTATCAGAAGCGAGAGCTAAATCCAATTCCCAGAAACCAAAGTTTTTATGTCGTATTTCGCCAGTTAACTCACCTGTTGTTCCATATTTAGTATCTGTAAGTTCTACTGTGTTAAAATCAAAACTGCCAGTTGTTATAGTAATTTCTTCCTCTTCACCAAAATCAAAGTCTGTATTTAAATAAGGAACTCTTAAACCTGCATTTTTTAATAATAATTCACCGTCAAGATCAGGTTCGACTAATCTACCTGTAATGGCAACTTCGCCACTTGCAAAACCTCTCATGTTATCTAATACAATACCACCTAGTGGACTGAGCGCTATTAAGTTAAAATCATTAAAATAAGTGTCTACATTTATGGTACTGTATTTTCCACTTGTGTCTATGGTTCCTTTAGCCTGAAAAGATTTGTCGTTTTTATTTTTAAGTTGAGCATTGACGTTATAGGCGGTAAGGGCATCGTTTCCTTTAACTTCTAATGCAAAATCTCCTAATGGTGTTTCATTTACGTTTAAATCAGTTACCGTAAAATCAGATACTGGTGCATAATTTCCATCTTTTTGTGAAACCGATAGATAGCCGTCTAATTTACCTTTCATACTTAAGCTATCAATAGGTTTAAGTAAACTAGAAAGCCTAACGTTTTCAAAATCTAAAAAGAGATCTTTATCTTGAGTTCCATTCATGTTTCCAGAAACAACAACTTTCTCTTTTTTATGTTGAGCTACTATCGTATCCAATTTGAAGTCCTTAAAGTCATGATCAAAAACTAATTGAACATTCTCCTGCTTTTTGTTGAGCAACCATTCCTTTCCTCTAAAATTGATGTCGCTTTTACGAACTCCTATTACCGAATTATTGTCACTGTTAACTGTATGATAGAAACTTAAGTTGAATTTTTCACTATTATCGTCGGACCCTACAAACTCTGTTCTAAATAGCAAAGTGTCTTGTCTAGTAACATTAATGAGCTGGAAATCGTCTATATCATAAATACCATTTTTAAAGTTTTCAACTTTAATATATGTATTAAAAAGAGGGTTTTGATTATTAACTTGAACGTTCACATCGTCCAATTTCATGTCATAAACTTGTACTTCTGGAGTTCTAAAGTTCATTCGGAACTCGGCTTCATTACTAGCCACCTCGCCCTTAAGAATCGTGTTTTCACCAAAATCTAAAAAAGGAAAAACAAGGTCAACTATTTTATCATATATTTTAAATTCATATTTCAAATATTGATCTTGAGTTATACTTTCTGATTTATAATTTGTGTATACATTACCTATACTATTCTTAAATAACTCAGGAATTTCCTCAATTATAAATTTACCCGATAGTTCACCTTCAATAATATCTGTACTATTAATGGTAATAAATCGTTCTTCTTCTTTAAAATAAGAGGTGATTAAAAAGTCTTCAAAGAAGAATTTTTTATTAGGATTTGTATACGAAGTATTTTTAAACTCAATAGTTCCTGCTGCGTCGTCAAGGTTAGTACCCTTCATTTTCATAGCAACATTTCCCTGTAGAATGGCTATTGAATCACGAGTGAATAAATTAATGGCATTCAAATCTGCTTTTTCAATATTGGCAGTGAAGTCATAAGTATTTATGTCGTCAGAAAAGTCCGCTAGTCCATCAAATGTAAGCTTCAAATTAGGGTCGTTGACAACGAGCTCACCATTGAACAAAGGTTTCTTTAAGCTACCGTTAACTCTAATATTTCTGTAAGTGTAACCATTGAATTCAAACCTACTAATACTTCCTTTAAGTTGACTGTTTGCATTATTAGGATTAAAACCACGCCCATTCACATCGAGGTTAAGTGTAGTTTTACCTAAGGAAGCTACGCCTAATAATTCGCCCAGATTAACAGATTTTAAAATTATATTACCATTATAACCTATTTGATCTGATTGTATTTCTGTCAAGGTTAATTGAGTATCAAAATTACCTTTACGAGTAGTTCCTGTTAGGTTAGAAACAACAGTGTTTGCATTAACACTAGCATACCCTTTAGCCTTTACGATACCTAGACTATTAAGCTCTTTAGGCATTTTTCCGTTAAGAATATTAGGCAAAAACTTCTCTAGGCTACTTTTTGAAACTTGCAGATTTTCAAAATCACCTTCAATAAAAAAGTTTTCCTCATTTTCAATGAGGTTTTTAAAATGCATATCACCTTCTATAACTATTTCATCAAGGGTTTGTGCTTTTAAATTATCAACTTTAAAATCATTTAAAACACCAGTCAAATTGCCAGATATGGTTACCCTTTCATTTGGTGTTATCTCGTTATAGAACCTTCTTAAATCGTTAGTGTCAAAATCACCTTCACTTATCTTAAAATCCCAATTTACTTTATTGACAAAATCAACAAAGTCTTTTCTGTCATAAGTAAGTTGTAGATCACCTTTAAGAGTAGAGTTTTCAGTTTTTATAGAAAGGTTAGGGACCGATATATTCTGTGGAGTATAGGTTAAGTCGGCAATGAGGTCAGTTATTTTTAAATATTTTGTACCGTTTATTTCTGTCATTGCACCATTGTACATGTCAAAATTAGACGACTCAATAGGCACAATAATGTCAGATCCATCAATGGTTAAAGAAGCAGCAGTAGCATTAAAATTGGTAGCTATAAAGGATTCTGGATACCTTAAATTTTCATCTATTATTTTAATATCTGAATTTGTAATTTCAAGATCACCTGTAGTTAGTATGAATTTACTGCTTGATGTAGATGTACTGTCAGAAAGCTTTTCAATAAATATTTGCAGGTTATCGTCCTCTTCACCTTTATACCTTTTCAAATTGAAAACCACACCATCTAAAGAGGTGGAACCTAGGTTAGGTTGCCCATCAAGTAAATTCCCTAAACTCAAAATAGAACTCTCCAATCTGTTGATAAAAAATAAGGTGTCACCACGATGATCTAGACTCAAAACTTCTTTAAGAGCCACATTGCCGTCATACGTGATTTGAACTCTTTTGACATCTAGATTAATATCATAATCCTCATTTAAAGAGTTAGTTAAGTACTGCGCGGTTGAGGTTTGAACACTAGGAATACTAAATACTATAACTACTACCAAAAATAGTAGGAGTAAAATAAGCACCGTGCGTATTAGTATTTTAAAGAGTCTTTTTATGGTAGAACAGTTATTTTTGCAAAGATGACCAAATTTTGTGCCTAAAAGACATAATGAAACTACAAAATTCTTACATACTTGCCATAGAATCATCTTGTGACGATACGTCTTGCGCAATTTTAAAAAATAATCAGGTGCTCAGCAACGTAACTGCGGCACAAGCTATTCATGAACAATATGGTGGAGTAGTGCCAGAATTAGCTTCAAGAGCTCATCAATCCAATATTGTTCCCACAGTTGATGTCGCTATCAAAAATGCCGGTATTGATAAAAACGAACTTACAGCTATAGCCTTTACAAAAGGTCCAGGTCTTATGGGAAGTTTGTTAGTAGGAACAAGTTTTGCAAAATCTCTTGCTCTTTCATTAAATATTCCGTTAATCGATGTTCACCACATGCAAGCTCATATACTAGCTCATTTTATTGATCATGGTCAACGAGTTCCTGAGTTTCCTTTTTTAGGAGTTACTATAAGCGGTGGACACACACAAATCGTAAAGGTGACCGATTATCACAAAATGGAGGTTGTAGGAACCACTCAAGACGATGCAATAGGTGAGGCCTTTGACAAGTCTGGAAAGTTGATGGGACTAGGATATCCTGCTGGACCTCAAATCGACAAACTAGCTCAATTAGGTAATCCGTCTGCCTTTGAATTCCCTATTCCCAAAGCTCCTGGGCTCAACTTTAGTTTCAGTGGATTTAAAACTGCAGTATTGTACTTTTTACAAAAGGAGAAAAGTAAAAACCCAAATTTTGTAGAAGAAAATCTAGCCGATTTGTGCGCTAGTATTCAACACACGCTCATTAAAATTCTATTTAAAAAGCTAGAAAAGGCTGTCAAAGAAACTGGGATTAAAAGAGTGGCAATCGGCGGTGGAGTAAGTGCAAATTCAGGAATAAGGACTGCTTTACAAGCAAAACAGCAGCAAGGTTGGGACATCTTTATTCCTCCATTTGAATACACAACAGACAACGCTGCCATGATAGGAATAAGTGCCTATTTTAAATATTTGAATAAAGAATTCTGCGGTTTGGACGTGAGTGCCGCACCTAGATTATCCATGTAATGCAATTATTTTATTTCGGAAAAATAGAACCAGACCAATCTTCTATAGAATTACCTAAAGATGAGACACGGCACATTTCACGAGTTTTACGTAAGAAACAAGGCGATCAAATTCATATTACCGATGGTAATGGTAGACTTTTTCTAGGGACAATTATGTCAATTACTAGTACAAAATGTGTGGTTAATCTCGCTTTCGCGAAAGCGGAATCACAACCAACATCTAGTTTACACATTGCCATTGCACCTACCAAAATGAACGACCGTATGGAGTGGTTTTTAGAAAAGGCCACAGAAATGGGAATAGCTAGGATAACTCCTATACTATGCGACCATAGTGAGCGTAAAAAAATCAATCTTGAACGTTTTGAAAAAATAGTGGTAAGTGCGATGAAGCAAAGTAACAGATTGTTTTTACCTGTCCTTGATGAACTCACGGATTTCAGAGAATTTCTTTTATCAACTCACGGAAGTAGATTAATTGCGCACTGTGAAGAGGACGGAGAAAAAAGTGAACTTATCAATGAATTACAACCTCACACATGTTTATTAATAGGTCCAGAAGGTGATTTTTCAAATGAAGAAATAGAACTCGCAAAATCTTCAGGTTTTAAACCGGTGTCTTTAGGACCTACTCGACTGCGTACAGAGACTGCTGGAGTCTACGCTGCAGCAATATTTAATGCTACTAAATTGAATTAGTTATAGTTGCGGCTATAATTTCGTTGTTTGTGTTTTTTACGATAAGAGCAATTTTATAGCTGTTGGTTAAGGGAAAGCGATTAGGGATGTCTATACTGGATTGCCCTTTTTTGTCTATTGTTCCTATGCGTTCTTTGTATAAAACAATGTGAGTTTGATGTAATTCATTACCTTCATTTTCTCCGGAATCAATAAGGGTGGTTTGTTCCTCTAATAATAAGGCTAGGTGAGCATCTTCATAATCTTCCACATTAGATAAATCATAGGTTATATCTAGATGATTTTTTTTACGCTTTACTATAGGAGTGGTTATTTTTTTTATCTGATGGCTGTCATTAAGATAGGTGTTCAGTTTTTTAATGTTATTACCAGAAAACTCTTCCATTCCATTGACTACCACTTGTGGTGTGTAGTTATTGAGTTCAAATTTTGAATTGTAAGCGGTTTGGTATTCGTCAAAGTCTCTTCTTGAAAAACGATCTACCCAACCTAGTTTATTCCAGTATGTTACCGGATAGCACAGTGTTACAACGTTAGGGTAATGTTTTATTTGGCTAATGGTAGCCTCTGCACTAGGACAATCTGCACATCCTTGTGAGGTAAATAATTCTAGCACCACAGGATAATCGCGCTCTACCGCTGGAATGGGTAGTTGCTTATTATTGTAATGGCTGTATGTTATAATTCCTACTATACCAAAAAAACTTAGCAAGGGAACTATGTATTGGAGTTGGTTAAATTTCATTTTATTATTTTCAAATATAACAAAGTCAGTAATCTACTCTCTTATCTATATTCATCTACAGGTAAATATTTGTTCCTTTTGAAAATGGAATGTTGTATTTTGCAAAACTATGAGAAAGATTTTAATCTTATTGTTATTTCTTACAGTATCTGTGTTAAACGCGCAACAGCTGGCTGTTTTGAAGTATAATGGCGGTGGTGATTGGTATTCAAACCCAACTGCTGTTCCCAATCTTATTACATATTGTAATGAAAATATAGGCACTACCATTGATCGAGAGGTAGCTACTGTAGAACCTGGTTCGGTGGATATTTTTCAATTTCCATACGTGCACATGACAGGTCATGGTAATGTAATTTGGAATAATGATGAGGTTGAAAATTTACGTAATTACTTAATGAGTGGCGGTTTTTTGCATATAGACGATAATTACGGAATGGAACAGTATTTAAACAAGGAGTTAATAAAACTATTTCCACAACAGGAATTAATCGAATTGCCAGCGACTCATCCTATATTTAACAATTATGCCAGTTTTCCATCTGGTTTGCCTAAAATTCATGAACACGATGGTAAAAGACCACAAGCTAAAGGATTATTTTATGAAGGTAGATTGGTATTATTGTTTACAGTAGAAAGTGATCTAGGCGATGGTTGGGAAAGCCCAGAGGTTCATAATGATCCACCAGAAGTTCGCAAAAAGGCACTTGATATGGGTGCAAATATTATCAAATACGTTTTTTCTAATTAATGAGTTCGTCTGTGTCATCAAAAACTATATCCTTTGGTATTTTAAGAGCATTAGCTTTTTTACTGGGATTATTTGTTCTAGCTTGGTTTCTATGGTCCATTACTGCTGTTCTAGCATATATTGGAATTGCAGCGGTATTATCTCTTATAGGTAGGCCTATTGTCATGTTTTTAAGAGACCGGTTAAAGTTTGGAAACACGTTTGCTGTTTTACTTACTTTGGTTTTTTTACTTATACTCATATTAAGTGCAGTTTCATTATTAATTCCACTAGCCATTGAGCAAAGTGACAACTTGAAGTTGTTAGATAATGATGAGGTGTCTCGAAATTTAGAAATTTTTGCCAATCAAGTAAGTGAGTTTTTTGGTATACAGCGTGTAAACATCTATGAGCTAGTTAAAGAAACGGAGTATTATCAAAAATTTAATCTTGGATTTTTCTCAGACCTGATTATTCAACTTTTTAGTGCCTTAGGAGATTTTGCAATAGGATTATTTTCTATAATGTTCATTACTTTTTTCTTACTAAAAGACAGTCGACTGTTATTAGAAGGAATATTGGTTTTTTCAAAGGAAGGTAATGAAGGTAGGTTTTTGAGAGCCTTTACAAAAATTAAACAGCTTTTATCCCGATATTTCATAGGTCTTGTTTTCCAAGTACTAATTTTATTTGTCCTTTACACCATTATTCTGATTATCACCGGTACAGAAAATGCCATATTAATAGCATTTTTCTGTGCGCTATTAAATCTTGTACCCTATCTAGGTCCGGCAGTAGGATACGTTCTTATGAGTGCATTTGTAATTACGGATAATTTAGGAGCAAACTTTAGTGAAGTTATTTTCCCTAAATTGATCATTATTGCGGTAGGATATGGAATAGTTCAAACTATCGATAACTTTCTTAATCAACCTTTAATATTTGGTAAGAGTGTAAAATCTCATCCATTAGAAATTTTCATCATTATCTTAATAGCAGGAATAGTATTTGGAGTGGTAGGACTAGTTCTAGCAGTACCGACGTACACAGCTATTAAAGTAATCGCTCAAGAGTTTTTAAGTGAGTATAAAATTGTTAAGAAGTTAACTCGTAATTTGTAATGAATGAGCATCTTACTGATAAGGAAGTAGTAGCCTATTTAAAAAAGATAATTCATAGCAATTCGCTTGATATAGCTCTTAAAAAATCTCCGTTTCCCCATGTATCATCTAACCAACTAGCACAACAGCTAGCTGGTATGCAAATCGCTCGTAAAAAATTTCCAGATCTCTATGAAAATGGAGAAATTATCTATCCACCTAAAGTAAATCTTGAACAAACGAGTTCACAAACGGCCGCTTCTTACAAAGCATCACGAATTAAAGGACCCATTATCGACCTCACAGGTGGCTTTGGGATTGATTGTTGTGCGTTTTACCAACACTCGAATAAAGATGTCACTCACGTTGAATTAAATCCAGATTTACAAACGTACTCTGAGCATCTATTTAAAACTTTGGATTATGGCATTCATTCGGTTAATGCAAACGGACTCACGTATTTAAAGGAAACTGATAGGCACTTTGAGTCGATTTATTTAGATCCTAGTCGTAAAACAAGTTCAAAAAGCAAAGCATTATTTATTGAAGATTACGAGCCCAATGTGTTAGAATTTAAGGAATTGATGTTAGCTAAAGCAAATCAAGTCTGGATTAAAACGTCACCCATGTTAGATTTGTCACAAGGCATTCAACAATTGCAAAATGTTCAAGAAATACATATTGTCGCCGTTAAAAATGAAGTGAAAGAGGTTTTATGGAAATTGGATAAATCCATTAATTACTCTCCTGTTATTCATTGTGTTAATTTGGAAACAAATCAAAACGTATTTCAATTCCCATGGGATAGTATTGCTCCTACCTCGAATTATGAATCGCCACAAACTTACTTAATTGAACCTAATGCGGCTATAATGAAGTCTCAAGGGTTCAGCGAGTTTTCAAAAAAGTATGGCTTAGATAAGATAGACGCAAACAGTCATTTATTCACAGCTACGACAATTGAGCCTGGTATCCCTGGTAGAGTTTTTAAAATAAAAGAGATTGCTCCTTATCAACCTAAATCTGTAAAAAAGAAGTATGGAAATCAAAGATTTGGTGTAGTAACTCGTAACTTTAAATTGAGTGTACAACAACTCAGGCAAAAATTTAAACTAGGAGAGCATGAGACAGACTATTTATTTTTTACTACTGTAAAAGGAAGTCTTTCGGTCATACGAGCACAAAAAATTTAATATTCCCACATACGTTTTTTATTCAATTCCTCTTGTGCGTTCAATTCTTCTTGTGGAATTACTTTTAAAAAACTCGGGTGTTGTTCAATAGCATATTCAATTTTCTCCACAAGGTCATCTACACTGATAGTATCATAATCAATGTCTAGAGGTTCTTTTATAATAAAGGATTGTAGAATATTTCTCTTTTTAATTCGAAGCCCTTTTTTATCAAAGCTTCTTCTAAAACCATCAATAACAATAGGAACCACTATAGGCTTGTATTGTTTGATTATGTGAGCGGTTCCTTTTCTAATAGGTTTAAACGGTTTAGTTGTTCCTTGCGGAAAAGTAATTACCCAACCATCCTCTAAAGCTACACCTATATTTTTTGTGTCATCAGGATTTACAGATCTTTGAATCTCCTTACCCTTTGCTCGCCAGGTTCTTTCTACTGATATGGCACCAGCATAAGCAAGAATTTTAGGCAGTAGTCCACTGCGCATGGTTTCTTTTGCTGCTACGTAATAGATGTTAAGTTTAGGCTTCCATAAGTAGCCTATATTTTTAATCGTGTTTTCTCTTCCTTTTAACGCGGCATTGAATACATGAAACATGCAAACTACATCGGCAAAATAAGTTTGATGATTAGATATAAATAAAACATGACGATCTGGAAGATCTCTTATGATCTCACTACCTTCTATATGTAATTCATTAAACCCTTGATAGCGTCTATGAGAAAGTAGACCTGCAATTCTAATCAACCACTTTTTCAAAAAAAGAATATGTCCGAAAGGATTTTTCTTTAATAATCCCATATAAATCCTAGAATTTTAGAGTCTGCTAAGATAGGTATAGATAAATAAATAAAAACTTATTGACTAGCAATTAGTTAGCTTATGCTCAGTTGAGCGAGGTAGTCGTAATGATCGCCATCCATTACTTTAGTGCAAGAAAAACCTGCTTTTTGGGCATGCTCTTTAAGAGTTTTAAAATCGCAGTACAACCAGGGAAACGAATCACTTATTAAGTTCTTATACTTAAATTGAAAACTCACTTCGCCATAGTAATCAATGCCGGCAGGAATCCATAAACCACCATCTTCATCATCTTCATAAAGGAATTTTAGGTCAGAGCTGTCTATTAAAATCTGCCCGTTTTCTGAAAGCAACGCTTTTAATCGCCTTAAATAATCGGTAAGTTTATTCAGAGATTGCATGATTCCTGTACCATTCATCAACATTAGAATAGTATCATAGGTTCCTTTATGATCCCACACAGATTGTTGCATTACCATCAAGTGATCAAAATTAAATCTATTTTTAACCACATCAATAGCTCCGGCACTTATGTCAATTGCAGTCACAGGCAAGGAACGAGATAAAAGAACGGCAGTATGGCATCCGGCGGCACAACCTACCTCGAGCACGCTACCAGAACTTAAAGACAATGCCTTGCGTTCTATCTTTGGCATGTCATCAATAGATCTAAATAAATAGGACACCGGTAAAACATCATCCTCCATAGTTGGACTTAATACCTCGATATCGGTAGGGTCGTCTTGAAAATAATAATTGCGAATAGCGGTTCCTAATACATCTTGATCCATAGTGCAAAGTTACTCTTTAAACTTTTCAATTGTGACATAATTACTGCCAGCTTGACACCCATTTTATAATTGGTACTAGGTTTGAATAGTGGGCTAGTGATGTAAATAATTTCGCTTTCGCGAAAGCGTAACAAACACAAACACTAATAAAACTATAACTATGTCACAAAAAGGAACTATTAATGTAGCTGTGGAGAATATTTTCCCACTGATTAAGAAGTTTTTATACAGCGATCACGAAATCTTTCTTAGAGAACTTGTTTCTAATGCAACAGATGCAACTCTTAAATTAAAACATCTTGCTAGAATAGGAGAGGCCAATGTTGAATTAGGAGATCAACAAATTGAAATCAAGATTGATAAAGAGGCAAAAACATTAAGTATTATCGATCGAGGTATCGGGATGACGGAAGATGAGGTGCAAAAGTATATTAATGAAGTCGCTTTTTCTGGTGCCGAGGAGTTTCTTGAAAAGTATAAAGACACAGCCCAAGATAGTGGAATAATTGGTCACTTTGGTCTAGGGTTTTATAGTGCCTTTATGGTTGCCGATAAAGTAGAGATCATTACAAAATCCTTTAAAGACGAACCTGCTGTACACTGGACCTGTGATGGATCACCACAATATACGCTAGAGCAAGCGGATAAAACAGAGTTTGGAACTGAGATCGTTTTACATATATCTGAAGACGAGACCGAATTTTTAGAGGATCATAGAATTACCGAGCTATTAAACAAGTATAATAAGTTTATGCCGGTGCCTATTAAATTTGGTACACGAACAGAGACTTTACCAAAAGCAGAAGATGCTAAAGAGGAAGATCCTGCACCTACTCAAGAAGTAGACAATATTATAAACAATCCAGATCCAGCTTGGACTAAACAACCTGCTAATCTTGAGGATCAAGATTATAAAAATTTCTATCGTGAACTGTATCCTATGCAGTTTGAGGAACCATTATTCCATATCCATCTAAATGTAGATTATCCATTTAACTTAACGGGTATTTTGTTTTTCCCAAAAATGACGGGAGATTTAAATATTCAAAAAGACCGCATACAACTGTATCAAAATCAGGTATTTGTTACAGATAATGTAGAAGGTATTGTTCCAGAGTTTTTGACCATGTTGCGTGGTGTGATAGACAGTCCTGATATTCCATTGAATGTATCTCGCTCATACTTACAGGCTGATGGTGCTGTTAAGAAAATCTCTAGCTACATTACAAGAAAGGTAGCAGATAAGTTGAAATCATTATTTAATAATGATAGAGAAGGATTTGAGAAAAAGTGGAACGACATTAAACTGGTGATTGAGTATGGAATGTTGAGTGAGGAGAAGTTTTTTGAAAAAGCTGATGCTTTTGCACTTTACCCAACCGTGAACGATACTTTCTTCACTTGGAACGAACTTATTGAAAAAGTAGGTGAATCACAAAAGGATAAAGATGGTAAGACCGTTCTGTTATATGCTTCAAATAAAGAAGAGCAAGACAGTTATATTACCGCTGCTCATGAAAAAGGCTATGAGGTATTGTTGCTAGATAGTCCAATAGTTTCTCATCTTATGCAGAAATTAGAAACTAGTAAGGAGAACATATCATTTGCTAGAGTTGATGCTGACCATATTGATAACCTCATTAAAAAGGAAGAGAACACAGTATCCAAACTTAATGAAGAAGAACAAGAGCAATTGAAAACTGCTGTAAGTGACGTAATCGCAAGTACTAATTACAACGTTCAGGTAGAGGCGATGAGTAGTGATGCAGCACCTTTCATGATTACTCAGCCAGAATTCATGCGACGAATGAAAGAAATGCAAGCTACTGGTGGTGGAATGATGGGTATGGGAAATATGCCTGATATGTATAATCTTGTCGTGAACAGTAATCATGAATTAATATCAAAGATTGTTGCTGCACCAGATGGTAAAAAACAGGAATTGATTAAACAATCTGTAGATCTTGCCAAGCTGAGCCAAGGTCTTTTAAAAGGCAAAGATTTAACAGACTTCATTAAACGTAGTTACGATTTAGTGAATTAATCTTAGAAATCTAATTGTAAAACCGCCAGATTTTTTAAAATCTGGCGGTTTTTTTGTTGAAGCTAGAATAGTCGTTGATTTTTCATCCGATAAAATACTTAAAAAGAGGTTTTTAAGTAAAATACTCTAGAATAATACTAGGGTTTTAAGCTCTACTCATCGTATTTAAGTGTTTTTTATCTA
The DNA here is from genome assembly GCF_050703575.1 of Nonlabens sp. SCSIO 43208. Taxonomy (NCBI): domain Bacteria; kingdom Pseudomonadati; phylum Bacteroidota; class Flavobacteriia; order Flavobacteriales; family Flavobacteriaceae; genus Nonlabens; species Nonlabens sp. SCSIO 43208. The sequence continues at coordinate 2,551,266 of NZ_CP065365.1, read as the reverse complement.
TTTAACTTAAAATTAACATAAATTTTTAACTATTGAATTTACTAGTGTTTTCATCGATTTGTACCCATTAATGGGAATAGCGCGAGCCATAATGTACTTGCTTAACACTTTTTTTTATGTGTACATTTGGAATGTCTTCAACGGCCAACCCTAATTGCACTAGAAGATAACGACAAAATCCCTTATGTCGTTTTATCGTACCCTACTACGGTTTTAAATAGTCCCCTTTAGAATAATTAACATTATTCCAACTGTAAATAATGCGTAAGATTATTTAGAGTGCTCAAAATGAATGTGTTTTTATTAATTCTAAATATTCTAATTATGAACCGAGTAAATTTAAGTGTAGCAGCACTTCTTGTGGCTGGATTTGCCTTTGCGCAATCTCCACAAACTGTAGCAAGCCCAGGTCAGCAAACTGCACCTGTAGCTGTATTACCAGCTGCTTCTGCTGGAGGTAACTATTCCAATATTGACCAGAAAGCAGTAGGTAGTGATGCCACGGTACAACAACAAGGTACCTCAAACATCTCATTTATTGATCAAACAGGATCAAATGCATCAAAGAAAAATAATGTAGATGTACTACAATGGGGTAACGTACAACCAGGTATTAGTGGTTACCTGAACTATTCTGATATTAAACAGACTGGTGAAGGAAACAACTTTGACCTTATGCAACAAGGAGATAAAAACGAAAACTTTGGTCTACAAAATGGTGTAGACAATAGTGTAGTTGTGCAACAAGGTGCTAATACTCCACAGCAAGCTGAAGAAAATCTTGCTTTATCAGACCAAGACGGTCTTGAAAACTATGCTGAAATCCAGCAAAGATATGACAACAACAAAGCAACGATCACGCAACGTAATGACGTGTCATCAGGTGCTGGTAACTGGTCCTATCAAGAACAAATTGCAAATCCTAACCAAAGTGCAGGTCACACTGCAGTAGGTGAGCAATGGGGTGACGATAATACGTTAATCCAATTGCAAGAAGGATCTGCATCAGGACCTAACTCTTTAGGTAACTACGCTCAAGCAAATCAAGGAGACGCTCTTGCAGCTCCAGACAGCGCAACAGGTGCATTTGCTCAACAAGTACAATTAGGTGACGGTAACGAAGCTTATGCAGGTCAAAAATTGACTAACGATACTTCTTTCCAAGAGCAAATAGGTGATCTTAACCTTGCTGAGGTTAAGCAGAACTTAAGTGGTTCAAATGCAGGTGGTGATAACCATGCTGAGCAATACCAAGACGGTAACTTGAACGAAGCTAGAATCGATCAGAATGGTAATAACAACATAGCTTTACAAGAGCAATATGGTGATGACAACTACTCTAAGATTAAGCAACGTTACGGGCAAGTAACTGGTAATGAAGCTATTTCTTATCAAAATGGTACATTGAACAACTCTGTTATTAATCAACAAGCTAATGCAAACATGGCGCTTGTAGATCAAACAGGTGATGGTCAAATGTCTGTAATCAACCAAAACAACCCACTTAACGGTTCTCCAGCAGCTACTTCTGGATCTAACAGTGCAACTGTTATTCAAAGAAACGCTAACGTGGCATTAACTCCATCTACGCTTAAAGCGGCTCAAACAAGAGCAGATCGTCGTAGATAGTATAACTAATCCAGCACCTACCGAGAATCTTCATTCCCTGTCTGGTGCTGGATTTTAATTCTAAATTCTAAATTCTAAATATCAAAACCATGAAAAATATATTATTAAGTGCGGGAGCTATGCTTATCGCTAGCGTTGCATTTGCACAAACACCAGCAACGGTACCAGCAACGACTCCTTCTGCGATTGCAGTGCCTACTCCACAAGTGTCTCCAACTCTTGGAGCAACAGTAGGAGGAAACTATTCTAATATCAATCAAAAAGCTGTAGGTAGTAACGCTTTAGTAGAACAGCAAGGTACTGCTAATGCTTCATACATAGACCAAACAGGATCTGATGTTGGTAATAAAAATAACGTTTACGTTAAACAATGGGGTAATGTTCAACCATCTATTTCAGGTTATCAAAACCACTCTGAAATTACCCAGGATGGTGCAGGAAACGACTTCACAGCCTTACAACAAGGTGATACCAATATGAACTTTGGATCGCAAATAGGTCTAAATAATACCGTGATGGTTAAGCAAGGGGCTAATGCTGCTCAACAAGCACAAGATAATGTTGCTCTTTCTGATCAAGATGGTAAAGACAACAGTGCAGAAATCGAGCAATATTATGATAACAATATGGCTTCTATCACACAACGCAATGATCAAGTAGCTGGTGTAGAAAACCAATCTTATCAATTACAAACAGCTAACCCTAACCAAACTGCTGGACACACAGCTATTGGTGAGCAATGGGGTGATGACAACAAATTAGTTCAAATGCAAGATAGCGGTAGCCCTGCTAGTGGTGGAGCTAATCATGCTGAGGCTTATCAAGGTAACGCAACTGCTGGAGCAGTGAATGCTTTTGCTCAACAACTACAGTCTGGAGATAATAATGAGGCATACTCTAACCAATTTGGTGTAAATGACGAGTCTTTTCAAGAGCAAAATGGTTCTGCAAACGTAGCTGTAGCTAGGCAAAACACTCTTCCAACTAGCGGAGGTGACAATTTATTAGAGCAATATCAAGAAGGTACTGGTAACAGAGCTAGTGCAGATCAAAATGGTAGTAACAACCAGTCTTTCCAAGAACAGTACGGTACAAATAACAGTGCTGTATTAACTCAACGTCAAGGTCAAATAGCTGGTAACGTTGCCTTATCTATTCAAGAAGGTATGAACCACCAGTCTGAAATCAACCAAAAGACTTCTGGTAACATGGCTACTGTAGATCAAACTGGTCACGGACAAATGAGTATTGTTAATCAAAACTTCCCAGCTGGTAACGGTACTACTGCTCAGGCAGGTGCTGGTTACAACAGTGCAACGGTTATTCAAAGAGATGCAAACGTAGCATTAACTCCACAAATTCAGAGAGCTAACGCAACTAGAGCTAGATTCTAATAAAACCATATACAAACATCTAGTCTATAATTAAAATAGGCTAGATGTTTTCAATATTCTAAATCTATAAACTATGAAAAATTTATTCTTAACTGCTGGGGCAATGTTAATAGCAGGTGCAGCTTTTGCTCAAACACCTTCTATGGTACAAGTTCCTACTCAGCAGAGCTCGCCTACCGCGACAGCCACAGTAGGTGGAAACTACTCTAATATCAATCAAAAGGCTGTGGGTAGTAATGCCTTGGTAGAGCAACAAGGAACTGCAAATGCTTCTTTTATTGATCAAACTGGATCTGACCAGAGTAATAAAAATGAAGTTTATGTGAAGCAATGGGGTAATGTGCAACCATCCATTTCTGGTCATTTGAATTATTCTGATATAACTCAAAATGGTGCAGGTAATGATTTTACTGCTTTACAACAAGGTGATGAAAACCAAAACTTTGGTACCCAAGCTGGTTTTGATAACACTGTAATGGTTAAGCAAGGTGCAAACAGTGCACAGCATGCAGAGCACAACATTGCTATTTCTGATCAAGATGGTAAAGAAAACAGCGCAGAAATTGAGCAATATTATGACAATAACGTGGCGACAATTAAGCAACGTAATGATCAAACTGCTGGAATCCGTAACCAATCTTACCAACTTCAAACTGCAAATCCTAATGCTAGCGCTGGTCACACAGCTATTGGTGAGCAATGGGGTGATGATAATAAGTTAGTTCAAATGCAAGATAGCGGTAGCCCTGCGTCTGGTGGTGGTAACTATGCAGAGTCTATGCAAGGTAGTGCTGCACACTCAGCTACAAATGCATTTGCTCAACAAAAACAGTCAGGAGATCTTAACCAAGCATATGCATCTCAATTAGGAGCAAATAATACATTATTCCAGGAACAATTAGGATCTGGAAACAAAGCGGTTGCATCTCAAGCAGATAACCCTGTAAATGGAAGTAACCTATATGCTGAGCAGTACCAAGACGGTACCGATAATGAAGCAAGATCAAAGCAGAATGGACGTAACAATGAAGCGTACCAAGAGCAATATGGTCTTATGAACTACTCTACGATTGAACAAAGAGGTGGAGTAAACCCAAATGACGGTAATGTAGCATTATCTATCCAAGATGGTACATTAAACGACAGTAGAATTAAGCAACAAGCTCGTGGTAACACAGCTTTTGCAGATCAAACTGGAGACGGACAAATGAGTGTAATTAATCAAAATCTTACTTCTAACTCATCTCCTAATGGACATGGATACAACAGTGCTACTGTTATCCAAAGAAATGCTAATGTATCACTAGCACCTCAAGTACAAAGAGCTGGTGCAACTAGAGCTAGATTCTAATAATTATTAATGATCTCGTTCTAGTAACACTAGAACGAGATTATTTTCATTCAATTACAACCCAATGAAACTCTTAATAGGTATAGCGTTTTTCCTTCAGGTAAGCATTCTTGTGGCTCAAAATCCACAACAGGTTGTTTCTCCTGGGCAGCAAGGTTATCCTACAAACAATGCTTCGCAAGGAGGAAATTATTCTTCCATTGATCAAAAGCAAGTAGGTAGTGATGCCGTTGTAGCCCAGCAAGGTACAGCAAATGCTTCTTTTATTGAACAAACGGGAACTAGTGTAACAAATCGCAACACAGTTTCTGTTTTACAATGGGGAAATGTACAACCAGGAACCAGTGGTGAGCAGAATTATTCTGACATAAAACAAAATGGAGCTGGTAACCAGTACACGCTAATTCAGCAAGGCGATATGAATGAAAACTTTGGTACTCAAGTAGGAGATAACAATAAAGTTCTTGTACAACAAGGCGCAACTATTCCTCAACAAGCACAAAATAACCTAACTCTAGTAAACCAAAATGGTTCACAGAATTATGCACAGGTTCAACAGCGTTTTGACAACAGTCGTGCGCAAATAACACAGCATAATGTAGGAAGTGCCGGAATAGGTAACCGTTCTTATACAGAACAAATTGCAAATCCTAATCAAAGTGCAGGTCATACTGCTATTGTATCACAATATGGCGACGATAACGAGGCGATTCAAAAACAAAGAGGATTTATTTTCTTTCCAAATAACAATGGGAATTACGCTCAAATCGATCAAGGTGATTCAACAACTGCAGCTCAAGGAAATGTCGCTCAACAGTTACAAGCTGGTGATGACAACGAGGCGTATATTACTCAATATGGTAATGACAACGCAGTATTCCAAGAGCAATGGGGTAAATCAAATACTGCAATAGCCTCACAGAATGCAAGTTCTTTGACAGGTGATTCTAATTACATAGAACAATATCAAGCAGGAACTCATAATCTTGCTAGTGCAACACAAAATGGATCAAATAATCATGCTTATCAGGAACAATATCTTTCTCACAATACCTCAATTATTGCTCAAAACGGTGGTCAAAATGGTATGAACGAGGCGATAAGTTTACAGCGTGGTTTACATAACAACTCCTTGATACAACAACAAGCAAGTAACAACTTTGCCTCTGTAGATCAAGTAGGTAACGGTCATACAAGTGTGATTCAACAAAATCAAGGAAGTGTAACACCAAATGCTGGTTCAAACAGTGCTGTTGTTATACAACGTAATGCAAATGTTTCTCTAGCAGGATACTCAAGAAGAGCAGCTGCTACAAGAGCACACCAATTTTAAAAACCCAAGAAGCTGGAGAAATCACAACTCCGGCTTCTTTTAATAAAATAAGAGATATGAAATATTTACTAATAGTTCTTCTGTTTTCCGCTTTCGCGAAAGCGCAAACATACGTGGATGATCAAAATCTAGTTAATGGAGGAAATTTACAGACAGAAAATGCGCAGCTTAATGTAGCTACCACTACAACACAACAAAACGCTGCGAGAGGTAATACAACTCAAAATAATTCGGTATTTATTGCGCAAGTAGGTGTAAACAACTTGGCACTTACCAATGTAGCATCGAATGATGCTGAGGTTAATATTACTCAATCAGGATCTTACAATCTAACTGATTTGAGAATTAATTCTCTTGTTGTTAGGCAAAATGTAAATCAAAATGGAGTAGGAAATCAATACTATAACTACAGTACTCAAGGTAATTTACTCAATGTGGCTAACGTAAATCAAGAAGGAAATTACAATACTACAATTAGTGTAGGTAACAATAGTGTGACTGAGAGAGTGAGAGTAAACCAGCAAGGAGTAGGAAGTACTGTATATGTACTTCATTATTAATCAATGAAGAGATTTAAATATTTAATAGCATTGTTTTGTTTAATAGGTGCTTTTACTAGCGCACAAGAATCTCTTTACAACAGAACGATGGCAGCAGAAATTGTGCTGGAGCAACAAGCTGAAAATATTGTGATTAAAGCACTTGCTGTAAACAAAACTCAAGTTGATACAGGTATCAGCTATAAGTTTACTGTTTTTACTAAAGACAGTTTAAATAATTCTAGTAAAAATGAACAAAAAGGTAATGGTGTGGTCAAGGCTGGTATTAAAGCCCTTTTAGGTACTACACAGGTAGGAATTAACATTCCAGAAGAAATAAAAATAATGGTACTTATTTATGATCAACTGGATCAATTAATAGGTAAAAAAATAGAAACTATAGCGCCCTATACTACACAATTGGTAACAGCAAACCAATTTCGAAATGACGATGAATATCTAGGGTTTAGGGGAATAGTAACTAATAAAACAAGAACAAAACCAGGTAAGGATTTTTATATTGAATTCTTCCGATTATATAAAAAATACAATGTCAATAGTGATAAAATCGTCGTTGTCAGGGAAGTGTTTGGTCAGGGACGTACTTCACAAATTCAAATACAAGTAGGTTTTACCAAGTTAGAGCCCTTTGTACTCAGCCCACAAAAAAAATACATTGAATATATGGCTTCACGTATGCTACAACAAGTATATATCGAGCTACAAAAAATGAAAGAAAAAGAAACTCGAGAATATTAATAACTAAAAACCAAAATCATGCTCAAATCGATTACAACAATGCTCACGTTGTTTATGGTTATTCTGTTAAGCTCAACAACAGATTCCCAAGCTCAACAATTAGTGTACCGACCTATTAATCCAGCCTTTGGTGGCGATACTTTTAACTATCAATGGTTGGTTCAAAGTGCCGAATTACAAAATAAATTTACTGATCCCAATGAAGCAGCTCTTGCAGAAGATGAGTCTGCATTAGATGCTTTTGCTCAAGGTTTGAATAGACAACTTTTAAGTTCGTTGTCTCGTAGTTTATTAAACTTACAATTTGACAGCAGTCAGGATCTAGAACCAGGTACCTTCAGTTTTGGAAATCTTGAAGTGGAAGTCTTGGAATCTTTAGAAGGATTGGTAATAAATATTTTAGATACAACTACAGGTGATCAGACTCAGGTAGTCGTTCCTCAATAAACCAACCTTTATTATGAGACTTTTAAAACTAGTAGTGATACTACTGGCCTGTATTGTTTTGCAGGGATGTGGTGCCTACTTTAACCAGCCTTTAGATACTCAAGACGCTAGAATAGGTGAGACTACAAAAGTTACTGATCGCTTGCGTAATCTTCCACCACCTATCATACCAGCAGTTGTAGGAGTATATAAATTTGAAGACCAAACAGGACAATTTAAATTGAGTGAGGTAGGAAGTACTTTTAGTAACGCTGTTACTCAAGGAGGAACAACTATCCTAATTAAAGCTCTTGAAGATTCTGGATGGTTTAGACCTATCGAGAGAGAAAATCTTACCAATCTAATTACAGAACGTAATTTGATACTAGATACTCGTCGCTCTTATGCCAAGCAAAGCAACACTCAAATGAAGGACTTGGATCCTTTATTATATGCAGGGATCTTAATTGAAGGTGGTATTGTATCGTATGACACTAACGTTCTCACCGGTGGCGCAGGAGCTAGATACTTTGGCGCTGGTGGTTCAACAAAATACCGCCAGGATCGAGTAACTGTTTATTTGAGAGCAGTTTCAACTAAAAGTGGTGAAATATTAAAAACCGTATATGTTTCAAAAACTATTTTCTCACAAGCAGTTGATGCTAGTCTTTTTAGATATGTGAGTTTTCAAAGATTGCTAGAGGCAGAAACTGGTTTTACTAGAAATGAACCAGGACAGCTTGCTATTAAAGAAGCCATTGAAAAGGCAGTAGAATCTTTGATTATAGAAGGTATAACTGTAAACCTATGGTCGCCTGCTGGTGGTCAAGAAGTTGCTACAGCCATGGTTCGTAAGTACAATAAAGAGAAAGAAGTGGCAGAGCGTACTGATGTGTATCAACGTGATCTACTACAACGACGTAGTAAATTAAGAATTGATTTGGGCGCTGGTGGAACTTACATGCAAGGTGATTTACCCAATGCCGATTATGAACACCATTTTAATGTAGGTCTTAAATATAACTTTAACCCATACCTAGGTGTGCGTGGAAATCTTAGTCAGTTGCGATTAAACAACGAGGGCTTGTTTAATGAACAATTTCACACCGCTGATTTAAATGCCGAAGTTACCTTACTACCTTTTGAATCTTTTACTCCACATGTTTATGGTGGAGCAGGAGTTTTGGCTGTAAATGGAATTTCAAATTTTGAACCTAAACTACAAGTAGGAGCAGGCTTTGAATATGCCTTAACTCCTAGTTTTGGAATTCAAGCTTTTGGTGAATATAACATGACATTTACCGACGAGCTCGATGGAACCGTGGCAGGTAAACGAGATGATAACTATTATAGAGTAGGAATAGGTCTCAATTTTTATCTAGGAGATAATCAAGCGAAACAAAACAATCTTACTAAACAACAACGTAAAGCTAGACGCCGTCAAAAACGTAGTGAGCGCAAGCAATTGAGAGAAAGTTTGAAAAAAGCTAAAGAATTAGATGCGCTTTCTCGTCCTGCTCAAAAAGATGATAACTCAAACGAATCTACTAACTCAAACTAAACAATCATGAAATACACAACATACATTCTGCTAGGACTGCTACTCATGTTGATGGGTTGTAGTGAAGATACTATCGAGATTAATGGTAAAGGGATTATTAAAGGTAGGGTAGTAGAGGATATCACTTTTTTACCACTTGAAAATGTAAAAATATCAACTAATCCACAAACCAATGTCGTTTTTACCGACGTAGATGGGAATTTTGAAATAGAGGTTGAAGAAGGACAATATGCTGTACAAGCCCAAAAGGATGATTTCTTAGCATCATTTGAAAGCGCCGATGTCTTTACGGGAGAAACCGTAGAACTTGTTTATGAACTTAAACCATCAACAGCAAACAATCAACCACCAGCTACACCGTCATTGGTTGCTCCGGTGGATAATGCCGTTGATCAACCCTTTGAACTTACGCTAGAATGGAGTTCCGTCGATCCTGATGAGGACGAATTAAAATTTACAGTTTTACTTAGAAACAGCAGGGATAATACGGTAGAGACTTTTGAAGATATTACCGAGGAAACACTAGACGTGCAAGTAGCATTTAATACTACCTATTTTTGGCAAGTAATTGCAAATGATGAAATCAATACACCTGTAAACAGTCCGGTATTTACTTTTTCAACTGCAGACTTTCCATTAAACAGATTCCATTTCGTAAGAAAGTCAGGTTCTAACAATCAAATTTTTAGTGCCGATGGCGATGGAGTAGAAATAGCGCTTACTGATGCCACCACTAATTCTTGGAGACCACGAATCAATCGTACCGCAAATAAGATAGCTTTTTTACGAAATGTGGGTGCTCAAATCCACGTATTTACCATGGATCCAGACGGCAATAACCAGCAACAAATAACTAGTCAAATACCAGTTTCAGGATTTAATCCTGATGAAATAGACATCACTTGGTCAGATGATGGTTCCTTGATTTATTATCCTGTACAAGATCGATTGTACAGCATTCAATTAGATGGAACAGGATTAACACAAGTACATCAAACGACGGGTAATCTAATTACCGAAGTTGATTTTAACAACGGTATTCTAGCGGTAAAGACTAATAATTTATCCGGCTATAACTGCGAGATTTATACTATTGATACTGTAGGTAATGTGCTCGATGTGGTTTTAACTGGAGTGACTGGAGCTGTAGGTGGTATTGATCTAAGTGCCGATAATTCTCAAATTTTATACACACGTGACGCTAGTGGATTTGAAAACCAGCAGTATCGCAGGCTAGATGTTAATGCTTACGTCTACAATTTCAATACCATGAATGAGGTTAATGTGAGCTTTAATAAGGATCCAGGGACCAATGATTTGGACGTTCGTTTTTCACCGACTGAGGCTTCCATAATTGTGTATAATCAAGACAACGATGGTATCACACCAGGTAAAGTACAAACACTTGCCATATTAGTGCCTGATACACGTGAAGATGAATTCACAAATGCAATGATGCCAGACTGGAAATAACATTATCTCAAAAATGGGAATAGCTGTCCTTTATCCTGTACATTGTGCGTAACAATGTCGTTTAAACTGTCCCTGAGCAAGATAGTTTATAGGATATCTGAATAGGATACTTACGCAACTTCACTATTTTTAAACGGCTATTCCCTAGGGATAATATATAAAAAAAATAATGCCTGAGAAGAGTATAGGGAAACTCTTCATCAGGCATCTTTCATTCTAAATATCTATAAACCGTTATGTTTTAGACGACACAAATATACAGGTGAAAGGTTTATTTATTGGATTAATTACATAATATTTAGCATTTGTTCAGTAAATAGTGTATTTCATCGATGTAATTTGTAATTAGAATTTAAAAAATGTGTTAAGGTTAAATTATTCAGTGGTTTTTAATTTTCAATCAACCTTAATTACATGTTAATGTCATCCTTTATAATTTCGGCTGCGAGTATCTTTATGCTATGAATGCATTTAATATTCCTCAAAGCAATCACCCTAGAGTCATTATAGTAGGTGGTGGTTTTGGTGGTGTTACGCTTTCGCGAAAGCTAACAAAGCTCCAACTTCAAGTGGTACTTATAGATCAAAATAATTACCACACCTTTCAACCCTTATTGTATCAGGTCGCCACTAGCGGTTTAGAACCTGATAGTATTGCATTCCCTTTACGAGGAATTACGGACAATCAGGAGAATTTCTTTTTTAGAATGGCACAGGTTACTCAGGTTGTTCCCGAAAAGAATGAAATTGAAACTAATATCGGAAAATTACAATTTGATTACTTGATTCTTGCCACAGGTACCAAGACCAATTATTTCAATAATCAACAAATAGAAAATTCTAGTATGGGAATGAAAAGCGTGGTTGAATCGCTTAACATACGTAGTACCATGCTCAAAAATTTTGAAAAGGCAACTATTACAGCTAGTGAAAAGGAGCGTAAAAAATTAATGCGTATTGTAATATCTGGCGCTGGACCTACTGGAGTAGAACTTGCTGGTGCTTTTGCCGAATTTAAAAAAGGAGTAGTTCCCAAGGATTATCCCGATATTAATCCTGAAAACATGGAAATACACCTCATCGATGGGTCAGATAGGGTATTGTCTAGTATGAGCGAGGCGTCTAGTAAGAAGTCTTTAAAATATCTCGAAAAATTAGGTGTCAATATTCATTTGAATACCTTGGTTAAGAATTATGAAGATGATGTCATCTCTACAAATACGGATCTTAATCTAGAAGCATCCACCTTTATCTGGAGTGCTGGTGTTATTGGAAATCACATTCCTGGTATTAAAGAAGATTCCTTTCATGAGAAAACACAACGTTATCGAGTAGATGAATATAACCGTATCATGGGTTACGAATCTATTTATGCTGTTGGTGATATCGCATTAATGGAAACGGATGACTATCCCAAAGGTCATCCACAAGTTGCGCAGCCAGCTATACAACAAGGGAAAAATCTTGCCAAAAACTTTAAAAGGCTACTCAGGGAAAAACCCCTTAAACCTTTTTCATACTTTGATAAAGGAAGCATGGCTACCATAGGGCGTAATAAAGCCGTTGCCGATGTACGATCATTTACGATTGGCGGTTTTGCTGCTTGGTTCACATGGTTGGCAGTACACCTTTATTTTTTGGTAGGTGTTAGAAATCGAGTGGTTGTTTTTCTTAATTGGATTTATAACTATTTCAACTTTGATCGTGCTGCACGTCTTATCTTACAACCAGAGCGATCCAAAGCGGCTCCTAAGAATTAAAACAACCAGCTGCGGTCCCAAACTATTCCTAGATTGATAATAAATTCATACCTACTAGTTGAGGTATTTTGTTCAAATATTTGAGCATCGTTGGTGCTAGCTAATCTACGTGCTTCAAATCTTAAAAACGAATAGTTGGTAGGCTTGTACTCGGTCGATAGCGTTATTCCATAAACTGATAATCCTTCATCCACTGTTAGTTGAGAAGGAACGATTCCCGATATGAATCCATTTTGATCTTTAAATAATTCTATTCGGCTTGTATAACTCCATTTGTTATTTTGTTGAAATTTTGCAGTAAGTAAAGCATTGTACATCCAGGCGGTTTTTCCCGTTTCTAATTCACTATTGGTTTGAGAACCTATATCAAATCCAGCTGTCAACCACCATCTTTCAGAAAATTGGGTGTTTAAATAGGCGTTGTGGTAGGTTCTGTATCGAGAAACAGGATCATCAAGAGTAGCTTCTTGTCCAAAAATATTGGTATAAGTGATGCTTGTACGGTCATTAAAGGCATAGGTAAGTAATGCTCCAACGCTGAGCTCGTCATTCTCGTCAACAAATTGGTTATACCCATTCAAAACCCATAATTCGGCATACCAATTTTCATTGAATTGATTTGAAAGTTTAGCTCCTGCTTGATAAAAGGGTTCATTAAACGTAGCTACAGCTGTAGAAGCCGTCCAATTGTTTTTTGGTAGAAAACTTTCTGTTCCTATATGGGTAGTAAAAAAACCTGCATCCAGCCATAGTGTTTTGAACAACCTTAAGCCAACTGTTGCAGTTTGTACTTCATTAAAGTCATCGGACCAGGTTGCTTTTGCGATATCACCATAATGCAGGGTAAGGCTAGCTCGTACGTCCTTTGATTCATACAGAGCACCTAATTGCGCTATATTCAAACCTATTTGATTATTCCTGTTGGACGTGGTCGTAAAGGATCTAAAACCATCATGGCTACCGTTTGGGACATTGGAATAGTAGGTATCCAAGTAAAAGTCTACAGTAAGTTTCTTTTCAATGGTTTCTTCTTGGCTTCTACCGGTAAAGATTCCAGTAAAAACACAAAAAAGAACGAATAGTGTATTCGATAAATTCATAATACAAAAGTCAACAGCCTTGGACTTATAATTTTGGTAAATAGGAAGAATTTAACTTAAAGTTACTGCATATAATAAGAAATTTGCCAAGTATTAAAATCCATCATGGGCCACTTTTTTAAAACCTTAAATCAGAAATACCAAAGATTTAAGTTAGGACTAAGTCCGCAGCGCAATTTATTTTACGGTTTTTTCACCTACATTATCACAGGTTGCTTGTTATTATGTTTGCCTTGGTTTCAAAAACAGGACGTATCTTTTTTGGATAATCTATTTATAGCCACCAGTGCGGTTTCTACTACAGGTCTGGTTACTGTAAGTGTATTTGACTCTTATAACTTTTTCGGTCAATTCGTGGTAATGTCCTTATTCCAATTAGGTGGTATAGGTTATTTGACATTCACCACTTTTATGTTACTCTCAACGACGAGAAAAATAACACACTGGCATAAAAGATTACTTAGCTGTGAGTTTACATTACCGACTACGATACGCATCAAGGATTTCTTAAAATCGGTAATTTTATTCACCGTGATTATGGAATTGATAGGAGCAATCTTGTTTTTTATTGCTTTTTATCATGATGGGATGCCATTCTGGGAAGCAGTTTGGAACGCTATATTTCACAGTATAAGTGCTTTTTGTACAGCAGGATTTAGTTTGTTCAATAGTGGTTTTACCGAATACGTTGACGACGGATTTATAAACTTCATTATTTCGTTTTTAGCGATCGCTGGATCATTAGGATTTATTGTTGTAACCGATTTAGTGTTATACCTAAAAGACAAGACTCACAAACTGAGCTTTACTACCAAAATCATTTTTATAGGTTTTGCTTTCCTATTAAGTACAGGATTTATGTTTATGTATTTTTTAGAACCTAGTGTTACTACTTTAATGGGATCTGAACGTATTTATGCGGCTTTCTTTCAAACCATGTCTGCCATGACTACAGTAGGATTCAACACAGTTGACTACGGTATATTTTCTCTTCCTATTGTTTTGGTCACTATCTTCTTGATGTATGTAGGAGCATCTCCATCTGGAACTGCTGGTGGAATGAAAATTACCACACTTACGGCTGTTTTTGCTATTATGAAAAGCAGGCTACAAGGAGCAAGAGAAATAACCTTTTTGGGACGTAAAATACCTTTTGAACGATTGTATATAGCTACCTCTTCCTTTATATTTTATACATCACTCATCTTTCTATTTACCTTATTGCTATCTTTTACAGAAGATTTCTCTTTTGAAAAAATACTGTTTGAGGTAAGCTCTGCATTGGGAACTGTCGGACTTAGTATGGGAATTACTGGTGATTTAACGGCTTGGGGAAAAGCTATCCTTATTGTATTAATGTTTATCGGTAGACTAGGAGTACTCACTTTTGGATTGGCGATTTGGTCCAAACAAAAGCATCAAAAACAGGTCGCAGTTTTAGAGGATGATTTGGCAGTGTAAGTAGTTACTTTCAAACCACTTCGACAACTGGTTGATAATTCCCTACAAACTGTAAATCAGTGTATTAGGTATTTATTTTTAACAATGTTTTAAGACTTCTTCTGTGGCTGTAATGGCTGTGATAATTATTCTTGCAGCCTTATTTCATTCTACTATTTCATTCTATTATGTACCGTTTACTTTTAATTATTTGTTTTTTTATAAGTTCCATTTCTTTAGCTCAGGTAGGAATTAACACCAATTCTCCTAGTCCTTCAACTTACCTAGATATTCAAGGAACTGATGCCGGTGTGCTATTACCTAGAGTAGCCTTAACTGGTAGCGGTGATACAACCACCATCTCGCACGGAAATGTTGAAGGATTAATAGTTTATAATACCGCTACGGTAAGTGATGTAACACCAGGTTTTTATTACTGGAATGGTACTGCTTGGTTAAGGTTCCAAACTTTGGCACCGGTACAAACTGGAGTGATGATGCGTAATTTTACCGCAACGGGAATAGGCGGCACCGGTACCGTTTTCAATTTTCCTAACCAGCTTTTTAATACTATTACAGGTGCCAGCTTTAATGGAAATCAAATAACCTTACCTACAGGATTGTACATTATAGAATCTGATTTGCGATTAAACTCCAACAATACTATTGATTGGAATGTACGATTAAACGGCACACAGGTTACTACAGGAGCATCTGGATCTGCAAATCCAGCTGGATTCAATACCAATGCCAGTACGATCAAACAAATAAGCATTGTTCATATTACCGCAGCTACTGGTGAAATTGATTTTATAGTAACTAATGGTTCGGGTGCCACGATCTTAAATGGTCAAACTCACGTTCTCATTAAAAAGATAGGCTAGTAGCCTAGTATCAATTTATGTTCTCATATTTGGCGCGAGCAGCTAGTAAGGTGCTGAAATAACGCACACCGTATTCAATAACCGATTCGTCAACTTGAAAAATGGGTGTATGAGGCATGGCAATTATGTTTTGTTCCAAATTAGAAGCACCCATAAAAAAATAAGTTCCTGGAATTTCTTCTTGAAACAAAGCAAAATCATCGCTACGTCCACCAGGAAAACTTCCAGAAAGCTCTGTGAGTGCATCCTCATAATGATTAGACAGGAATTGCATGGCTTCTTTAGTGGTTTCCGGATGGTTTTTAATCACGTAAGAAACCGGTTCAATGCGGTGGTACTCATATACATCTTGCAAAGCTCCATGCTTAAATAAAGAATCCATCTTTTGACGACCTTGTTCCAGTTCTTCCGCGTTGCTAAAACTAATGTAGGCACTCAAAGTGGTGCTATCTTGTAGTTTTTGCACTTTCACCGGACTTTCTAAATAGGTATAATTCTTATAAATACTAGAACTACCTACGATACCAATATTAGCATCTTCAAAAGAACTATCAGTACCAAAACGTTCATCAGTCACATTTTGTAATTGCTTAAAGTAGGAAGTAGCCGCATTAATTTTGCTAGTATCTTGAGTATGTAAACCCAAAACGATTTTCTTGTAATGGGCATAAATCTCATTGGGTTTAACGGCCACTGTACCTACAGGAAACGGAGTCATATGCAAGGTATAGAACTCATCAGGTTGAATTACTTCTAGCAAGCCATCTTCTAGCATGGCCTTTGCTCCAGTAATAGTTTCTTCGGCAGGTTGAAAAACGAAATAATACGTTCCAACTAATTGCTCTTTGTGCAAGCTCAAATTTTTAGCAATTCCCAAAGCAATGGTAGTATGCACATCGTGGCCACAAATATGTCTTAAACCTGGATTTTTAGACGCAAAAGCTACTGGATCATCTTCAAACTCTGTCGCAAGTGCGTCAATGTCGGCGCGCCAGGCTATTTTCTTACCAGGCTTGCCCGTATCTAAAATACCAACCACACCATAACCACCTATATTCTCATGAACTTCTAGTTCTAACTCCTTGAGGTAATCAGCTACAAGATTTGCGGTTCGTTTTTCATTACCAGCTAGTTCAGGATATTGATGTAAATCTCTACGTATTTCTACCAGTTCATTGAACATTTCTTGTGAAGAGGTAGTCATATCCTCAAACAACAATTCTGTATCGTTTTTAGTCGGTTTGCAAGACAACAGCACACTCATTGTCAATAAGGTTAGTACGTATTTCATGGTCTGGTATTTCAGGTAGTTACTCAAAGGTAGTAAAATAGCTGGGACCTTAAGAATATTGCTAATTGGATAATATGTCGTTGTACCTACTAGCTGCATTTTGAACTTTGAATGCAATTCTACGTCTCAATCTTTTAGGAGAAAGAACCTCGAGACTATCACCAAAACCTAATAACAATCTATCCAGCTCAAAATTTGTATGCACCTTGATGCTATAGGTAGACCAACCATTCTTATCCTTTTCTATAAAACGTTGCGAACTGTGAAAGGGTTTCGTTTCTACATAAGGAGCATTTTTTGAATCTACTTTAAAAATAATGGTTTTTAAATTGCGATTATCCAGTACAGTAACTCCTATCGTGTCTTTGTAATACTCCTCAATATTTATATCACTAGGTGAGTATTCAATACTGAAATCATAATCAATTCCCAGTATTCTATCCAGCGCTAGCGTGATCAATTTATTGCTTTTATTGGACTTCACAATAAGAAACCAGCGGTTGTTATATTCTTTTAAAAAATAAGGATGACAAGTTATTATGGATGGTGCGATTGCTGTAAAACTTTGATAAAACACTTCGATCACCACTTGTTTTTGAATAGCATGGTACAGTTCGTCCAGTAATTCCAGACCTTTTAATTTGGTGTTCTGTTCTAGATGAATAATGGCATTTTTATGATGCCGCTCAGTATGGATACGATCTTCAAGCTTATTGAACAAACCGCTAAGTTCTTGAAATAAGCTAAAATCTTTAAACTGTCGCAGCATATCCATGGTTTCAGATAAAATACCCATATCATTTTGTGACAGCGGTATTTTTGTAATAGAATAATTAGGATCGGTATACCGGTAATACTTGCGATCATATACCTCGATAGGAGCTTGGTATCCCAGTTTTTCGCTACGCATCATTTGTATATCCAATTGTATGGTACGTTTGCTCACATTGATATCCCTACCTTCAAATTCATACAACGCATCGCTACAGGCAGCTATCAAATCTTGTAAAGTCCAGTTGCGCATGCTATTCTGCAAGCACTTATCTATTGTTTTATAGCGAATTAACGCATTTTTATTAACAGCCATTTTCCCTAGTTTATTTTGAAATTGTAGGTTTTAATTCCGCTTTCGCGAAAGCGGAATCACCATAAATTCATACATAAATACAATAAAATTCTAACTACGCAAAAACATTGCGCAGTAGGAATTAAATATTTGTAATGTCAAAAGGGAAAGGGTATTGTGGTTAGATCCTTTCTTGTGGTAACTGCGCCACCATGGGACGTGGCGCAGTTTAATATCAAAAATAAAGAAAATGAAAACAATTACTGGAAAAGACATACGCGATCTAGGATTCCCACCGGGAAGATGGTATAAAGTAGCGATGGAACATATTAATAAACACCAACTATCACAAGAACAAATGTTGGAATATTTGGAGCAGTTTAGATTGCCCGATGCTCAGGATTTACATGAGACTCCAGTTTCATTTAAACTAAATATTGCAGCGCAAAACGAGCTAGAGCAGGAAAATGTAAATCAAGTAAAGGCTACTATGGAACAAGTCATGCGCACGCCTACTGTGGTAAATGGTGCGGTAATGCCTGATGCTTGTCCAGCAGGACCAGTAGGTACTATTCCTGTAGGTGGCGTGGTAGCTACTAGAAATGCCATACATCCTGGTATGCATAGTGCCGATATATGTTGCTCGGTCATGCTAACTGATTTTGGAAATGCTAATCCTAAAACGGTGCTAGATGCAGCACACCAGATCACGCATTTTGGTCCAGGTGGAAGACCTAGAGGACAGCAATTTTCTCTTACACAAGAAGTAGAAGAGTTGTTTAAAAACAATTGGTTCTTAAACGATGATGTCACCATGTCCATTGCTCAAGAACATTTAGGAACTCAAGGTGACGGTAATCACTTTCTATTTGTTGGAAAATCGGCAGCGACTGGTAATACAATGATGATCACGCACCACGGTTCACGTGGTCCAGGTGCGCGCTTGTATAAGAAAGGGATGAATGTGGCCGAACGTTTTAGACAATTATTGTCGCCACAAACCCTAAAGCAAAATGCCTGGATTCCTTTTGATACCGATGAAGGACAAGAATACTGGAAAGCGCTTCAAGCTATACGCGCCTGGACTAAGCTTAACCATGAGATTATTCACGAGCAAACCGCTCTAGAAGCCAATTATCAAGTAGAAAACAGGTTTTGGAACGAACATAATTTTGTTTTTAAGGATGAAGACATTTTTTACCACGCCAAAGGTGCTACACCGCTGGATCAAAAATTTATGCCTGATATTACTGGTCCTAGGTTAATACCTTTAAACATGTCAGAACCTGTTTTGATTGTTGAAGGAGCGACTACCAGTGGTAATTTAGGATTTGCACCGCATGGCGCAGGTCGTAATATGAGTCGTTCACAGCACAAGCGTAACCTGGCAGAACGTAGTGATTTGGATATTTTTAAAGAAGAAACAGCAGGACTAGATGTTCGTTTTTTCAGTAAAGAGATTGATATTTCAGAATTACCTAGTGCTTATAAAAAAGCGGCTACGGTACGCTATCAAATGCAAGAGTATGGTTTGGGAACAGTTATAGACGAGGTCATGCCATACGGTTGTATCATGGCAGGTGACTGGCAAAAAAATGCACCTTGGCGCAAGAGAAAACGTAAAAAGCGTAGGAAATAATTCCTAGTATGTCATTAAAGAGTAAAGAACGTTAAAAGTTTTTTGCTCTTTTTTTTATCCAACATCACATCACATGTTAACCAATGTCCATATTAAATTCACTAAAAACCAAACACTACACATTAGTTAAAAAACCAGTTTTTTTCTATCTTCACAGTCCCCTAAATCGCTGCGTTTTCTTACTCAAAAGAAAATGAGTGGTTTAGGGTGTTTTTATGTTTAATCATAACGAGATTACATAGAGTAATCACTCGTTGTGACCTAAATAAAACCCTATTATCGTGTTGAGAAATTCTTTTTTGAATACAGCAATTGGTTGTTTTAAGGAAATAAAAACAAGCGGTAGAACACGGGTTTAAAGGAAAAGAATAGAATTAAAAAAGAATAATAATTAAACCAACAAATAAAAAATTATGGGATTGTTTAATAAGATTTTAGGTAACGCTAGTCAAGTTTCCTCAGAACAACTAAGTGAAAAATACGGTAGACTACTTACTGATAATGAGCAAATTGAATTGGGCTTTAAATTATTTAGAGACGTGTTTATGTTTACTAATAAACGACTGGTACTTATTGATGTGCAAGGTCTTACAGGAAGTAAGGTAGAGTACAAATCATTGCCCTATAAAAGTATTTCAAGATTCTCACTAGAAACCGCAGGTACTTTTGATCTGGATGCCGAGCTAAAAATTTGGATTTCTAGTGAAAACATACCATCAGTAAGCAAAAAATTCAATAAAAGTATCAATGTATACGAGGTTCAAAAATACCTCGCCAGCAAGGTTATGTAAAGTTTCTTATGGGTAAGCAAGCTGTGAACTATAGCTTCTTCATCTATAAAGCTATCAAAATAAAGCGACTCAACTACGAGCCGCTTTATTTGTTTACATTCTTATAGATCTGTTTCAGAAGATCAACAACAACAACTACATCAAACACTCTGGAACATTGCTAACGACCTACGTGGTAATAGGAGTGCAGCTATCTTAAAGTTATAAGACTAAACTAGTATCAGTTATTGGAACTTCATATATACAGGCAAATGATCAGATAGCATTCTCATGTCATGTAATCGATCGCAAGACTGCACAATGTCTATGCTTCCGCAATCAGTTACGTTAATTTTGGTTGAGTCATAAATAATATTATCTATGGCGTGATTCAAGTAGTTATTGTTTTCACAAGTTCTCTTTAAAGTGGTTTTATCACCGTTGAGACATGCTTTAAATTTATTTTCCTCAAGTATGTTAAATACCTGATGGCTTATTGATAAATTAAAATCTCCTGCGAGAATCAACTTTTCATCTTGATGGGTAAGCATATAATCACTTAGACAACTCATCTCAACTTCAGGTTGCTCACTATACTTTCTAGAATGGTAGTTAAGAATAGTGAACCTATTCCCATTTGCTTCAAATCTCATCCTATAAGGTTCTCGATATACACAAGAATCCAATTCTGCCACAAGAGCTCCTTTTTCAATCACTTTTATTTTACTCGTTTTCCATAGAAAGGCATACTTCTCTGTTTTATACTTAGGACTTTTAGTCGCATAGCTTATAGAATAATCCCATTTACTTCCTTTCCTATTGAGCTCATCAGCCAGTCTGGCAACAGCTTGTGAACCGCCATATCCAGCAACCACTTCTTGAATAGCAATGATGTCATAATCCCTTAAGATTTCGGCAATACTTTCAATTTCCTCAGCAGACTTTGTTTTTCCAAAATCTCTAATGTTCCACGAGATCAAGGACGTTTCTTGTGCATGGATCGATAGCGGTATGCTTAGAGATAAGAGAACTATTAACAAGAACTGTTTTATGCTCATAAAAAAGTGATATAAAGTGATTTTTTTGTTCATTTCGCTTTCGCGAAAGCGGAATTATAAAGAGGTTAACTGCTCAACTCGTGCAAGAAGACTAATCAAGAACTATAAAGATATTCATAACAAATTAAACCTGCGTTACGGGAATCCGTAAAGAAGTTTTGTGGGGTTGGTTTAGGTTTGATAACAAAATTTCAAGACTATTTCAATTATGAAAAATATTCTAGCAGCTTTTCTATGCTTAGCTTCTTTAGCATTTACAAATGCACAAGTAAAAAACGAAAAATCTTCTACCAGAAAATTTATTGAGGACGCTTCTTATACTCAAATTAATAAAGACTGGTCCACTACAGCAATATTCAAATCTGGCCTAAATGAAACGGTTTCATTTTTCCCGATAGAAGTAATAGACCTCAAAACAGGTGAAAAAATTAAAGCGTTACAACTAGATATGTTCATCAAAAATCCAGATTTACATAAAACAGCATGGGTAGGACTAGATGAGATTGCAGGCTTCATAGATTTCATAGAAAAGTATGTTGTCCCCAATCTAGACGTTAAGTTGAAGGATCAATCTAAAGAATTTGTGCTTAAAGCAAGAGAGGTGACTTTTAGCTATTTTATATATGAGCGACGTTCTAGAATTACAATTACATTAAATGATTATGAGAGTGATGATTATAGGAATTACTCCTTCTGGACAGAAACAAGGACTGATGATATTCCTGAGTTGCTACCAGTTCTAAAAAAGATAATTTAAATCAATTATACAAATAACATCAATTTAAAATTAAATAAAAATGAGTAATTCAAGTGAAGATGGTGCATTAATGGGATTAATGTGGATAGTTACAATTGGGATATCGATAGGTTCTGGATTTATGGCCTGGAATTGGGTCGATCCAGATAGTTTTATTGGAGCGATAGGGTTTTTAATTATTTGGGGTGTTTTAAGTAAAATAGGTCATTTTATTGCCATGGCTCTTGTTGCTATTATCGGCGGAGCAAATTCGTAAAATAATACATCATGAAAGCCATATTCTTGACTATCCTATTATCATTATTATCGAACACTACGATTTCCCAAACCTGCGATGAACAAATTGAATATTTAGAAGATAATTACTACGGTACCACCTATAACAGTCCTACCAGTACGGCGATATTAAAAATTACATTTTATGAAGTCACAATAGATTATAGGACGGTACATTTTGCCGTAGTTTGTTTTAAAAGTAAATACTCTTATGGCTGTAGTGAGTACCTGTATCAAGTAGGGTCCCATACAAAGTACAACTACTCAATGAACTATCTGGATAGCGCAGGAAAAGCCTTCTGGAGTTATATAGAACCTTATGGAGATAACTCACCTTGTGCACCAGAATTGGATTAATTGACCTTGCAACTAACGATCTAAAAATTTAGAAATGAAAAAATACTTAGAAATACAAGAGAGTGAATTTTGTACAAATTGTGGAGAGAATTTTAATGACTATGAATGTTTCATCAGTCCAATAAGTAATTAACTATGTCAGAACAAATTATAGAAGAAGATAAAGGCAAAGTTGCTCTTTGGATCGAGCAATACATTGAAACTTTTTTAGGTGCAAACAAATCATATATTGAAGGATATGTTGCAAAATTACGTGAGCAAAATCCTAATATATCAAATGAAAAACTTGCCAAAAAAATAAGGAATAGAAAATCATTTAAAAATGGATTAGTTGGTGCCGCCACAGGAGTAGGAGGTTTAATAACTCTTCCTATTACTGTTCCAGTTGATTTAATTGCATCTTGGAAAATTCAAATAGGACTAGCTTTTGCGATTGCTCATGTTTATGGGCAGACGCACGATACAGCAGATCTTAAAACTGATGTTTATTTAATACTAGCAGGGAACTCTGCGAAGGAAGCGTTAAAAACAGTAGGTGTTGTTGCTTCTAAAGAAATTACAAAAAAAGCAATACAGAAGAAGGTTTCTGTGGAAGTGATGAAAAAAATATGGAAAGTTGTCCCACAAAAAATTATTACTAAAGCTGGTGAGAAATCATTGACTAGTTTTACCAAAATGGTCCCTTTACTTGGTGCTCCTATAGGATTTGGATTCGATTATTTCAGCACAAGAGTTGTGGGAAGTTTTGCAATCAAGTATTACAGTGGTAGATAGAAATTGTATCTGAATTTATTATGGGTATTTCTTTTTTGTGTATTAGGATTCATAAAAAAAGTACAATTTCTTATATTCACAGTCCCCTAAAACGCTCTTTTTCCTACATAATTGGATCAGTGCGTTTTAGGGTTTTTGATTTTAAAAAAAACTACCATGGCTAAAAAAAACAATAACAACAATTCAAATCAAGTAAACAAAAACAAAGGAACATCAGGCACTAATAAGGCTTACGATAAGGCTCAAGGGAATAGAGGTAAGCAGCTGAACCCTAATCAAAAAGGGAAAAAGTAATTGGATGAGGAAACAGATTGAAGACCTATTAATATCCTTAAATGAAGGTTTATATGAAAGAGAGCAAGGTATACGTTTAACCTTGCTTACTGTTCTTTCAGGGCAAAGCATATTTTTATTAGGAAAACCAGGAGTCGCAAAAAGTCTAATTGCTCGCAGAATTAAAGAAGTGTTTAAGTATGCTACTGCATTTGAGTACCTCATGAATAGATTCAGTACTCCAGATGAGATCTTTGGTCCTGTGGCAATTTCTAAACTAAAGTCAGATACTTATGAAAGAGTTGTAAAAGGTTACTTGCCAGATGCAGACATTGCTTTTTTAGATGAGATATGGAAAGCTGGACCTTCTATACAAAACACTTTATTGACCATTATCAATGAGAAGGTATACCGCAATGGAAGGAATGATATTAAAGTACCGCTTAAAGGACTAATTGCCGCTAGTAATGAACTACCTGATCAAGGTCAAGGACTGGAAGCTTTATGGGATCGTTTTATCGTTCGTATTTCTGTAAAAAATATTACTTGCCAATCGCAATTTAGCGATTACTTAATGAGTAAATCACAATCTGATTTTAAAATAGATCCCAAATTACAACTGTCTACGCGAGACTATGAAACGCTTAGAAAAAAGGCAAATCAAGTAAAAGTTTTGCCACACATAGTAGATGTAGTATTTAAAATTAAAAATTATATCAACGTTTACAATGATGATATCGTTAATGAGCACAAAATATACGTATCTGACCGGCGATGGAAAAAAATCATAGAAGTTCTTAAAACTAGTGCCTACCTCAACGGTCGAAAAGTCATTAACGCAACAGATTGTTTTTTGATACGCCATATGATTTGGGACCATCCTTCTCAAGAGAATAAAGTACTAGACTTTGTCACAGACGCTGTTTTGAGTCATGGAATCAAGGGGCAGTCAGAACTGGCAAATTGGACGGCAAAAATTGAGCGACTTAAAAAGCAAACAGATCGTGATACTACTAGAAAAGAGACAAAGGTAATTCAACAAATTTGTGAAAAAGAAATAGACGGAGAAAGTTTATACGAATTTGTAAATAGAGAACGTAAGGATGATACAATATTAATAGATAAAAATGACTGGCTGAACTTAACTGGAGATTATCAACGTTTGGATTATCATGACAACTTCTGGAAAAATACAGATTTCAAAAAATATGGTAATGATATCCTGCATAAAAAAATAGATTACAGTAGAAGATTTACCTCTTATAAATTAAAAGTTGAGTCAATTAAACAAGAAATAACTGTCCGTCTCAAACCAGATGATACCACACACAATAACATTCTGGAAAACTTTAAAACCTTAACCCAAGAATTTCAAGAATTTCTAAAATCTTCTAAAGTAACAAAAGAGCCCATAACTTTTGACAATTTATTTGTATCACAGCATCTTACCAGAATGCTAGATCACCCTTTATCTAAATTAAAATCTCAAGCTATTGCTCTTGAAAAACAACTCGCTCAAATTAAGTTAGACTATGACAAGCTCAAGTAAAGAACAACTGCAAGAATTTCTTGATTTTGGTGTTCTTTATAATAGAGAACAACGATCAGAAATTGTTGCGACCATAGATAAATGGCGTTTAATCACACAAGAGAATACTGTATTGAATGACGCTACTCGATCCTTGTTAAAAGAGTTTTTTAGTAATGGCTCTATTACAAGATTACTGAAACAAGATGCCTCATTTAAAGATCAAATCACTGAAGAGATTTTAAAGGCTTTGGAAGAATCTCCACCAGAAGAAATAGAAGATCAGTTTCAAGAAGATCGAGAATTATTGCAGCAGTGGAAAGATGGTAAGAAATTACGTTTTCGCGAAAGCGATCACAACATTCCCGTGTCAAAAGAGTATAGAATTCATAATAAAGAAATTGAATCTAAAGACAAGGACTTACAAACTTCTAGAATAGAACAAATAAGAAAATTTCAAAACGATTTAATTGCTTTATGGAAAAAACAAATAAAACCTATTTCAAATAGCGCAATAGCTGTTCAACTCAACGAAGCTGGTTATAAAACGAAAGAGAATGAGCTTATAGCAGATCTTAATGGGTATAGCTACACATACTTTGAAAAGTACTGGAAGAAAAATAATAGACATAAAGACTTTATCAGGAAAAAGTATAAGAAAAGGCAGATAGATCTCAATAAACTAGATCTACAGTTTAAAAAAATTATTGCTTTACCTCAATCTACTTCTCAAAAGGAAATTGATCGCCTAAAAAATGAACGCATCAGAAACCTAGAAGAGCAATTAGATCTAGCAGCGATGCAGGCAGAAATTGATGCTATTGATAAGTGGAGAAATGATCTGGTACAACAATTAGAGGAGCATGTAAAGAAGATCTTAGATCTCATAAAAAAGCTCAATCCTATTCTTCAAGAAATCTTACCACCAGGTAGATTATGGGATTTATCACATGGATTGTGGCATGAGATCGATACAGCATCTATTGATAAATATGCCGCTTTACTAGAAGAAAATAAACATGTAAAAGAGCTGGCAGCACTTTTAGGCCGATTAAGACTGGCAGGAATTGCCGTTGAAAAGGAAGAAATGCAAGAAATGTTCTTCAGACCAGAAGATATTATCAATCCTCATGGAAAGGCTGAGGTAATGGGTATCAAAGAAAGTAATGATCTCAATTATGCATTACCAGGCGAGATGGCGCTTCTAGAAACTCCAGAAACAGAAAATATATTTCTCAAGAAATTTGCCGAAAAAAAAATTCAAACCTTAGAGTTAATCGATAGAAATACTGCGCAGTTTCAAGAAAACCGTACAATTACAGTAGATAAAGAAATACCACAGGATAAAGGGCCTTTTCTCATAGCGGTAGATACTAGTGGTAGTATGCACGGCACGCCAGAATTAATGGCAAAATTAATAGCACTCGCCATTGCAAAAGAAGCTTCAAAAGATGATAGACCTATGACGATTATTTCATTTTCCACGAGCATTAAAACGATAGAGTTGAATACCAAAACCATGGACATCGCACAGCTGGCCACCTTTTTAGGGCATAGTTTTCATGGTGGTACGGACATCGATCCAGCCCTAGAATATGCTATTGATACCATGAAATCTGACACGTATAAAAATGCGGATTTATTAATGATTACCGACGGTGTTTTTCCTTCCTTAGACGGTGAACGAATTAAAGAAGTAAAAAAGTTACAAAAAAAGAAAAACAGATTTCACTGTATGAACATTGGCAGTAGCTCTTGGCGCAGTATGGACTGGTGCGATAATCTCTGGACGGTAGATGGTAGTAGCGGTAGTTTAATGGAACTGGTTAAGGATTTAAAAGTGATGGTGAAATAATTTGAAAACATGAAACTAGAATATAACAAAAGTGATATAGAAAATGTTTTATCAAAGCCTCGAGCAGCTACGCTTGAAATTGAGTCACTGATTGAAAAGGTGAAACTTCTGAATGCTCAATGGAGAACAAAATCGTTTATTATAAAAGCTAATAAATATTTTGGAATGGAAGCATCAACTTACAAACCTACCTTGAGAAATATTTATAAAAATCATCCAAATCTTAAGGTCCACTCTAAAAACAGAGAACAAGAAGCTAAAACCACAAAGGAAGATTTTAAAGGAGCTTACATTTACCTATATGAAGAAAAACCTATTTACGTAGGAATATCTAGAAGTTGTATTTATAGAACGCACCAACATCTACGAACTCAATCTCATTTCACATCTACTTTAGCTTATCGTATAGGTAAAGACATTTATAATTTAAAGAATATAGAAAGCCCATATAAAGGTTCTAGAAAGGACTTTTTCCAAAACATTGACACACAGGCTGTTTTTGAATTTTTACAAAATTGTGAAATCGCTTACTTACCCATTGAAAATGACGATGTTTTGGCAAGCTTTGAAATACACTTTGCAGTAGCCCATAATATTACGTTGAATACTTTTAGAACACACTAAGATATCAGGTATTATGCATTCTTATTCCCTAACTTTGAGAGCTACACTACAACCACATTTTGACTATGAACAAACAATCCCATAATAAATTAGTATCCTTTATTTGGTCCATTGCAGACGACTGTTTGCGTGACGTTTACGTACGCGGTAAATACCGCGATGTGATCTTGCCCATGATCGTACTACGACGTCTAGACGCATTGCTAGAACCTACAAAAGAAGCCGTTCTAGAAGAACTGGCGTTTCAACGTGATGAAGCCCAGTTTACTGAATGGGATGAGAGCGGCTTGCGCGATGCTAGTGGTTACGTGTTTTACAACACCAGTAAATGGACCTTGCAACAAATAAAAGATACCGCAACAAACAGCTCACAAATCCTGCAAGCCAACTTTGAAGATTACCTCAATGGTTTTAGCCCTAACGTAAAGGAGATCATAGAGAAATTTAAACTGCGCAGCCAGGTGCGCCACATGGCAACCAAAGATGTATTACTCGATGTACTAGAGAAATTCACTTCGCCCTACATCAACTTAACACCATTTGAAAAGGAAGATCCAGAAGGTCGCAAGCTACCAGCCTTATCTAACTTAGGAATGGGTTATGTCTTTGAAGAATTGATTAGAAAATTTAACGAAGAAAACAACGAGGAAGCTGGTGAGCACTTTACACCACGTGAAGTGATTGATCTCATGACGCACATCATCTTTGATCCTATAAAAGAAAACCTACCACCGGTGATGACGATCTACGATCCTGCATGTGGTAGTGGTGGAATGCTTACCGAAAGTCAAAATTTCATCAAGGATGAAGAAGGCAGCATACGCGCCATGGGTGACGTCTACCTATTTGGAAAAGAGATCAACGACGAGACCTATGCCATTTGTAAAAGTGACATGATGATCAAGGGTAATGACCCAGCAAACATACGTGTAGGATCTACTTTATCTACCGATGAATTTGCTGGTAAAAGCTTTGACTTTATGCTGTCAAATCCACCCTATGGAAAATCATGGAGCAGTGAGCAGAAGTATATCAAAGACGGTAAGGACGTTATCGATCCTCGATTTAAAATACAACTAGCTAATTGTTGGGGACAACTAGAAGATGTAGATGCCGTACCACGATCTAGCGATGGCCAGCTGCTATTTCTTATGGAAATGGTGTCCAAGATGAAACCACTATCGCAAAGTCCTACCGGTACACGCATCGCAAGTGTGCACAACGGTAGTAGCTTATTTACCGGTGATGCTGGTGGTGGCGAGAGCAACATACGACGCCACATTATAGAAAACGATTGGCTAGAAGCGATTATACAACTGCCCAACAATTTATTCTACAACACAGGTATTACCACCTACATCTGGATTTTAAGCAATAACAAAGCTGCACACCGCAAGGGAAAAGTACAATTAATTGATGCCAATTCCCTTTACAAAAAGTTGCGTAAAAACCTAGGAAACAAGAACTGTGAATTAACCGCACAGCATATTAATGAAATACGAGATGTGTATGTGAGTGCGCTTTCGCGAAAGCGTAATGACAACGACCCAGAAGATGCACTAGAAGCCATGGTGTTTGACAACAGTGATTTTGGCTACTACAAGGCAACCATTGAACGTCCTAAACGATTAAAATCTCAATTTACGGCAGCTCGTGTGGCATCACTACGCTACGACAATCGTTTACAGGAGCCTATGCAATGGGCCTATGAACAATACGGTGACGACCTGTATAAAAATCTAGCTAGTTATAAGGAAGAACTACTAGCCTGGTGTGAGGAGCAAGATCTTAATCTATCCAGTGCTTATAAAACAAAACTGACTAAAGCCGCTACCTGGAGCAAGCATTTAAAACTAGTACAGGCAGCACAATCCTTGTACAACACGATAGGCGATGAGGTGTTTATGGATTATAACGCTTTTGCAAAAGCAGTAACCGACGAGATCAAGGCACAAGAATTAGACCTAGCAGCTAGCGAAAAGAAAGCCATACTTAACGCCATGAGCGAGTATGATGCCAGCGCCAAAAAAGTCATCAAGAAAGTAGAAAAGCTGTCTGGTGACAAACTTGACCAATTGTTACAACACCTAGATTGTGAGGTGGCACACTTGCCAGACTTTGGTTACTATCCTACAGAAAAGGCAGGACAATTTGTGACCTATGAAACAGAAAGCGACCTGCGCGATACCGAAAACGTACCGCTTAAAGACCACATACACAGTTACTTTAAACGCGAGGTGCAACCACACGTGGCCGAAGCTTGGATCAATCTAGACGCGACCAAAATAGGCTATGAGATTAGTTTTAATAAATACTTCTATAAACACACGCCACTGCGGTCTATAGAAGAAGTCACTGCCGATATCCTAGCACTTGAGCAACAAAGCGATGGATTAATTGCCGACATTTTAAATTTAGGTTAATATGGAAGCAATAAAAGCAACTACCTACGACAACTACAATGACAGCGGTGTAGAATGGCTAGGTGAGATTCCTGAGCATTGGCAGATTAAGCCTGGTTTTACAATTTTGTTTGAAAGTAAAGAAAAGAATACTGGGTTTAAAGAAAATACAGTTCTCTCTTTAAGTTATGGTAATGTTATAATTAAACCTGAAGAAAAACTTACTGGATTAGTTCCAGAGTCATTTGAAACTTATCAGTTGGTAGAACCTGGAGATATAATAATAAGGCCTACAGATTTACAGAATGATAAGACTAGTTTAAGAACTGGTTTGGCTAAAGATAAGGGCATCATAACAAGTGCTTATATAAACCTTCGAATACTAAAAGGATACTCTAATAAATACTTTCATTATTATTTGCATACTATTGATATAAACAAGGTAATTTACGGATTAGGTTCTGGTTTAAGGCAGAATATCAGTTTTGAAGATTTCAAAAGGTTTCCTTTTCCTTTCCCACCACTACCAGAACAAACCGCCATTGCCCAATTTCTAGACGATAAAACCACCAAAATCGATCAGGCGATAGCCATAAAACAGCAACAAATAGCCCTATTAAAAGAACGCAAGCAAATCCTTATTCATAAAGCCGTCACTTGTGGTTTAAATGATAAGGTCAAGCTAAAAGACTCTGGTGTAGAATGGATAGGCGAGATACCGGAGCATTGGGAAGTAAAGAGATTGAAGAATATTTGTTCAATCAATAAAAATGCTTTGCCAGAAACTACTAATAAAGATTACAAATTAACTTATGTCGATATTGGAAGTGTAACCTTAGAAGAAGGTATAGTTGAAACCGAAAATTTTTTCTTTAAAGATGCACCATCCAGAGCTAGAAGAATCGCTAAGAGTGGTGATACCGTTATTTCTACGGTAAGAACTTATTTGAAAGCGATAGATTTTGTTGGTGTGGAAAAATCAAATTTTATTTATTCTACAGGATTTGCTGTTCTAGAGCCTAAAAAATTTATGCATCCACAGTTTATCGCAAGTTTTGTTAGAAGTGATGCTTTCACAGAACAAGTGACAGTGAACTCCAAAGGGATGAGTTATCCAGCAATTAACAGCACTGATTTAAGTAGATTATTTGTTGTTCATCCAGAAAAATCCGAGCAACAAGAAATCGCTGAATATATAGAAACGGCATCAACTAAAATAGAAACCGCAATAGGTCTTAAAGAGCAAGAAATAGAAAAACTACAAGAGTATAAAAGTAGTTTGATCAATAGTGTGGTAACGGGTAAGGTTAGGGTGTGTTAGGGATGGAGGAAAAGCCGTTACATATCTTTATATCATATTCTTGGGATGATGAAGCTCACAAAGAATGGGTAAAGAAGCTAGCAGACTATTTAATCGAAAAAGGTGGCTGTGAAGTGACGCTAGATCAATACGATCTGACAACTGGTGGTAATACCATGTTGTTTATGGAAAAAGCGGTTAATGATGCAGATAAAGTTTTGTTGATTCTAACACCTAATTACAAACTTAAGGCAGATGGTAGACAAGGTGGAGTAGGCGCTGAATATTCAATGATTTCACAAGGCTTGTACGGTGATCAAACCAATAACACAAAATTCCTTCCTATCCTTAGAAAAGGCAGCTTAGAAACAAGTGCACCTACATTTGTTCAAACAACCATTTATCATGATATGTCAAATGATTTGAAATTTGAGAAAATGGCATTTGACTTATTGAGAGTAGTTCATGGAAAACCTGAACTAGTCAAACCAAAAAGAGGTAAAGTTCCAGACTTTAATTCAAAAATTAAAAACGAAAAAAAAGAAATACTTGATGACGGTTTTGCAGAAAGCGCAAGGAGAATTCTAGAAGATAAACGATTAAAAAAAGAAATAAATAGGCTTTACAATTCCATAGATGGAGTTCGTAAAGTATCAGAATCTGTTATAAGAATATTCGAAAAGATCGAAATTAAAGCACAAGGATATTCTATTCAAATGAAGCAAGATTTTTACGTTGAAAGAGCTAAAAAGCATAATGCAATACGAGTTCAAGTGGATGATTTTTTTGTTAATTTATACTATGGAGAATATCCTTATAATTCAGTTAGACAACTATTATTTGATCTCAGATCTGGTAAAAATGTTCATTACGACCCAACTACTAGAACTTTTGATATGAATGCAATTCAACCCATTTCACACGATTGGCAAGCAATTCGTAGTGAAACAATTTATCCTGATTTTGATAAATCAAAAAATGTGATTTGGTCTCAGAAAAACAGACTACTAACCGAAGATGATATAGTTTCTTTGGTTTTTAGCAAATTATTAGATGCAATGATTAAAGAAGAACCTAATCATGGGTGATTTTATGGGTTTTAATAAAAGTAAAGTTTATACATCATGAAACAACAAAATGAATTAGATGATTGATTGTCAATATGGTAATAAGTAAACTTGAATATTAACAACATGGAAAAAAAGTTAGTACATAATATTGGCGCAAGCAATCATTTACATGTGATTAAGGATTTAATAAAATCTTCCGACGAGCTATGGTTGGCAACAGCTTTTCTAAAAATGTCTGGTTTAAATTTGTTATTACCGCTGATCAAAAAGCACGTTAAAGCCAGCAAACCAATTTTGATTATTGCTGGTCAGAATTTCGGACTAACCGATCCAGAGGCTTTGAAAACTTTATTTCAGTTATTTAAAAATCAAATCAACGCGCATTTGTTTATTGATAAAGCAGCAGATAAATCTAAAGTCTTTCATCCAAAACTATTTCTCTTTAGGACTAAAGACACGGGATTTATCGTTTCAGGTTCTGCTAATATTACTGCTGGTGGGCTTATCTCAAATCAAGAAGTTTCCATTCATATTCAAACCGACACTTCTAGCAAAGAATGGGAGAACGCAATAACTTATTTTAATCATATTACCAGTGAAGAAAATGCCAGTTCTGTCAATCTAATGCTTATCAAGCGATATGAGCAATTTTATAAAGAGCAAAAAGGTATTAGAAAATATCAAAAGGCGATTCCCAAAAAACAAGAAACCGATTTTGAATTTGATTATAGGAAATTAAAAGCTCATTTAAGAGAATACAGAAGTGACGATAGCTATGCTAATTTCGAGCAGCGTAAACTTAATTATAAAGAAGCAAAACAACTTTTACAGGAAATATCAGATAACAGTAGACTTTCTCAGAATAGATTTGAGGAAATTATAGATTCCTTAGTCGGTTCTGCTGGTTATGGCAGTTTGTGGCAAAGCGGTAGTTTATTCAGGCAGCGCTTTAAAGTTTATGAGTGTAAAAATGAGTTTCAAAACTTGGTGAAATTTGTTATTGAGAATAAAAAGAAACCAACTTCAGCTGTTTTTTCAGGCGCCAAGGAGCTCGTAAAAAAGGTAAATGGAGCCAGTATTAATTATGCCACTGAAATTATGGCAACCATTCAACCCAATCGTTTTGCTATACTTAATAGAAATCCCATCACAGTTTTAGATCAGGAAGCAGGTGTATATTTTAAATCTCACAGTAGTTCCTTTAATGGAAACGACTACGCAGAATATTGTTTGCTAATTAGGGAAATTACTGAAGAACTAGATCTTGAAAATATGCTAGAAGCTGACAGTTTTTTTAATGAGATCTATTGGGAGATAAAAAATGATTAAATAAAAAGTAAAATAACCAACCAATGAAAAATGAAAGAAAACTATTCACTGAACAATTTCTCATAGAAATAGAAAAGCTACAAGAGTATAAAAGTAGATTGATCAATAGTGTGGTGACGGGTAAGGTTAGGGATTGTTAGGGATGGAAATAGTAGTACAAATAAAAATGTTAAATCATGGTACCGTATTTGCGGTTTATAGTTACATTTGCAATAATAATACCCACCACGCTACCCATAAGAACAGCGCCCTCAGGTGGGTTTTCGATTTTTATGGGATCTCTAAAATAGAGTTGGTATGAGATACAATAAACCAGCTATTCCTATAACAGATCAAGTAACCAAACTTAAAAAGAGAGGTTTAAAAATTAGTGATGAGGCTTATGCTCAGGCTATGTTATCACGCATTAGTTTTTATAGACTACGCGCTTATACTTATCCATTTCAGGATAATAATAATCCAGATCATCCCTTTACTGTTGATATAGATTTTAAAACAATTATCAAGCTTTATAAGTTTGATAGAAAATTACGCTTACTCATATTTGGCGCACTAGAAAAAATAGAGGTTGCACTACGTACACAGATTATTTATCAATACTCTTTGAATTACGGCAGCCATTGGCACATTGATCAAAGTCATTATTACGATAAATCACGAGCTATTTCTCAATTAGGAAAATTACAAAAAGAGGTAAAACGCTCTGATGAGACTTTTATAAAACATTATCAATCAACTTATACTAATCCTATTGATCCACCATGCTGGATGGGACTAGAAGTCGCTAGTTTTGGAACACTATCCATGTTATATCGTAATTTAAAAAATGGTAATGAAAAAAATCTAATTGCTGACAGTTTTGGTTTACCCAATACTTTTACTCTTCAAAACTGGATGCACAATTTTTCTCATGTACGTAATATTTGTGCACATCACGGGCGATTGTGGAATAGAAGATTAACAGTACAGCCTAAACTTCCTTACAATACAAACTATAAGTTTTTAAGTAAACAAGAAGCCAAGGCTTTACATGCCAATAAACTCTATGCAAGTATATGTTGTATGAATTATATGTTGCACAGGATCGAAAGTGATTTCAACTTTTCAAAAAAATTAAAAAAACTAATGGATAAATGTCCTATGCAACAAGAAAATGATATGGGGTTTCCTACTAACTGGCGTCAACATGATTTATGGAATTAATCATTAACACATTGATTTAATTATTAGTAGTAAATTAGAAGTGAGTATTAAGAAATATAGAATTAAAATTAATTGATGCATAGCCAAACCAACGAACAAGCACTAGAAGCTGCGATAGAAAAACACCTTACAGGAATTAACCTAGAGGAAATTAAAGCAAGTGGTGAATCGGTAGATAGTTTTCGCGAAAGCGGTGAAATCTATCGAACCGGTAAAGGCTATTTTATAGGACAACCCAATAACTTTAATGCGCAGTTTGCGCTAGACGAACAATTCTTTTGGGATTTTTTACAAAACACCCAAAAAGAAGAACTACAAAAGCTGCAAAAGCAAACCGACTGGAAATTAAAAATTCTCAATCGTTACGACCGTATGATTAAGAAATACGGTGTGTTGCATGTGCTTAAAAAAGGTCTAGAAGTAGATGATGCTCATTTTACCTTATTCTATGAGTCGCCACTAGCTAGTAGTAGTCAAACGGTTAAAGACAATTTTGAAAGCAATAGATTTAGTGTCACACGACAGTTGCGCTATAGCATGGATAACCCACGCGAGGAAATAGATCTGGTGCTTTTTGTAAATGGGATACCACTGGTTACGATTGAATTAAAAAATGCATGGACGGGACAAAATGCTAGGGTGCATGGACAACATCAATACAAAACACAACGTGATAATAAGCAACCGTTGCTTCATTTTGCGCGATGTATCGTACACTTTGCTGTTGATACAGATGAAGCTTACATGACGACAAAACTAAATGGAAACGCTACCTTCTTTTTACCTTTTAACAAAGGAAATAAAAATGGTAAAGGAAATCCAGAATTACCGGTTGGTGCAGTAGGTCATAGAACACAATACTTGTGGGATGAAGTATTTACCAGAGAAAGTCTAGCTAATATCATTCAGCATTTTGTGCGTCTAGATGGAAAGAAGAAAGATGCACTTAACACAAAGACCTTGTTTTTCCCTCGCTACCATCAAATGGATGTGGTACGCAAGATTATCAAACATGCTAGCGAGAATGGAGTAGGACAAACCTACTTAATTCAACATTCTGCTGGTTCTGGAAAATCAAATTCTATTACTTGGGCTGCTTATCAATTAATTGAAACTTATCCAGTAAGGGATGGCATACCAGGAGCAAAAGGAATAGAGAAACCCTTATTTGATTCGGTAATCGTAGTAACAGACCGTAGATTATTGGACAAACAAATTAGAGATAATATCGCCAACTTCTCTGAGGTGAAAAATATTATTGCTCCGGCCTATTCCTCAAAAGAATTACGTGACAGTTTAGAGCAAGGAAAAAAAATCATCATTACCACCATTCAGAAATTCCCATTTATTATCGATGGCATCGCAGATTTAAGCGATAAACGCTTTGCGGTTATCATAGACGAGGCACACTCTAGTCAAAGCGGTAGCGCCCATGATAATATGAATCGCGCTATGGGTGAGAAGATAGAAGTAAGTGAAGATGATGATGCGCAGGATAAGATCATTAAAGCCATGCAGTCTCGTAAAATGCGTGGCAATGCCAGTTATCTAGCTTTTACCGCAACACCTAAACCCATAACATTAGAAAAGTTTGGTACAATAAAGGAAGATGGAAAAGGAAGGAAACCATTCCATTTATATTCTATGAAACAAGCCATAGAAGAAGGCTTTATTTTAGATGTGCTGGCAAATTACACGACTTTAAAAAGTTACTATGAGATTTCTAAATCCATAGAGGATAATCCTGAGTTCGCTTCCGCGAAAGCGCAAAAAAAATTACGTGCTTACGTAGAACAAAATGAAAGTACCATAGCTACCAAAGCAGAAATTATACTGGATCATTTCATTCCAAATATCGTAAATAAAAAGCGATTGAAAGGTAAGGGAAAAGCAATGGTAGTGACACAAAGCATCGTATCTGCCATTAAGTATTACAAGGCATTGAAACGTATTCTAGAAGATAAAGGGAATCCGTTCAAAATCGCAATAGCCTTTTCAGGCACTAAAAAAGTAGATGGCATAGAATACACAGAAGCAGATTTGAATGGCTTTGCAGAGAAGGAAACCAGACACAAGTTTGATGAAGATGACTATCGAATTCTTGTGGTGGCTAATAAATATTTAACTGGTTTTGACCAACCAAAGCTTTGTGCCATGTACGTAGATAAGAAATTGCAAGGCGTACTAGCTGTACAAGCTTTGTCCAGGTTAAATCGTGCAGCACCTAAATACAACAAACGAACAGAAGATGTATTTGTGCTTGATTTCTTTAACGCCGTTGATGAAATTAAGGCAGCATTTGATCCTTTTTATACAGCAACGTCGCTCACAGAAACCACTGATGTCAACGTATTACATGAGTTAAAAGATGTTCTAGATGATGTAGGTGTATATGAATGGGATGAAGTAGAAGATTTTAATGTCAAGTTTTTCAATAAGGAAAATGCTCAAGTGTTAAGTCCAATTATTGAAAAAGCATCAGAACGTTTTATCCATGGATTAGAGCTAGAAGATGATGAAAAAGCAGATTTTAAGATCAAGGCAAAACAGTTTGTAAAGATTTATGGTCAGATGGCTTCCATTCTTCCTTATGAAGTTTTGAAGTGGGAAAAATTGTTCTGGTTTTTGAAGTTCTTAATTCCAAAATTACCAATTAAAGATCCAGATATTGAAGGTCTTGATGAGCTTCTGGAGTCTGTTGATTTATCGACTTATGGTCTAGAAAGAGTGAAGTTAAATGCTACCATTCAATTAGATGATTCTGAAACAGAAGTGGATCCTCAAAATCCTAATCCGCGTGGTGCTCATGGAAGTGATGAAGAAAAAGATCCTTTAGATTTAATCATCAAATCTTTTAATGAGAAATGGTTTCATGGCTGGGATGCCACTCCCGAAGATCAGCGAGTTAAGTTTATCAATCTAACTAAATCAGTTCAGGCACATCCAGACTTTATGGAAAAGGTAGTCAACAACTCTGACAAACAGAATAGTGATTTAGCCTTTAAAAAGATACTGGACGATGTAATGCGTAGACAACGTAAACAAGAACTGGAATTGTATAAATTGTATGCAAAGGACGACTCTTTCTATCGAGCATTCTTTGATACAATGAGGCGTATGGCGAGTGTAGGGCAGTAATCAGAAAATTGAAAATACTTATTCAATCAAAAAGCGCATACTTATCAAGTATGCGCTCTCATTCCCCTATAAATGAGTAATAACCCATTGTACGGTAAAAGTAAATTGAAACGAGCTTTAAACTTTACGGTTTTCCGTAAATATGGATTTTTTTTAAATAAGACCTAAATCTTTAACAATGCTTATAAGATGCGTTGCGTTGTTGGCTCTAAATTGTAATAAAAGTTTTGCTTGTTTTTTTTCAATAGAGCTCAGGCTGCTAGGAGTGATGCCATGAACTTTAAATTGTTTACTAATGGCTTCTTTAGATTGTCCAGAGGCTAGTAGTGATAATAACTCTATATCATAATCATTGATCTCTAGATTGTTTTTAGGGTTTAAAGCTTGTTGTACAGCTCCAGAGAGAAACATTTGATCTTGATTTACTGCTGTAATAGCCTTAGACAAGTCTTTTAAGCCATCTCTACCTTTACATACAAAGGCGTTTACTTTAATCGAATTAATCAGATAACGCACTTTTTGTAAACGATCTTCTACAGAATAAACGATCATTTTAAAATCAGGATACTCATTGCGCAGTTGTGCAGCAAGTTCCTCTCCAGAGGTATATTTTTGCTGGCGATGATCTGTTTTAAAGTTTAAATCTGTAATAAATAAATCATAAGGTTCTTCATTAAGAATAGCGCTTTTAATTTCGAGATAAGCATCATCGCAA
The DNA here is from genome assembly GCF_050703575.1 of Nonlabens sp. SCSIO 43208. Taxonomy (NCBI): domain Bacteria; kingdom Pseudomonadati; phylum Bacteroidota; class Flavobacteriia; order Flavobacteriales; family Flavobacteriaceae; genus Nonlabens; species Nonlabens sp. SCSIO 43208. The sequence continues at coordinate 2,512,192 of NZ_CP065365.1, read as the reverse complement.
TATTGCACTTGTTTCACCTTTGTAATACCTAATTGATCTAGTACGGCGAGTACACCTTGATTAATACTGCTATAATCGTCTGAAATTAATACCTTTTTAAACATCTTTTAAATCATGATTGTGGCTTTAAAGCCTTTGTCTATTTGTGATTCAAATGTAATTGTTCCGTTAATAGAATGCATACGGTTTTCCGTATTGTGAAGACCGCTACCTTTGATTACTGTTGAACCTACACCATTGTCTTTATAAATAATGCTTAATGATTTTCCTTTTTCTTCAAAATTCAACACAACAATGCTAGCATGACTGTGTTTTTTCATATTGGTTAATAGCTCTTGCAGCACTCTATAGAGAGCTGTTTTTTGTGGATTGTTTAAACGCTCCCATGAAATGTGTTGTAGGCCTTTTGTAATGATGTTTACCTGATCATTCTGGTAACTTAAAAACAGATCTGTAAGTAGTTCATTATAGGGAATATTAAAGTTGATAATACTATTTTGTTTAGAGATATCTCTAGTTCTATAATAGATGTTTTCTAGGTTATCTAGAAGGTCTTTGTTATCCTTAGTACCGGTTTGCAGCTGGGTCATCACATGATATACATCATTGGCTACCTCATCATGTATTTTTCTAGAAATACGTGTTTCAGTATTATAAACTTCTTGTAATTTTTCTTTTTTATGCTTGTACTTTAAAATAAAATAAAGGGACAAAGAAGCTAAGGCAATAAAAAGTAAGAGATATAACAATCGCTCACTTATTAATTGGCTTTTTTGAAGATCTCTTTCCTTCTTATCATATTGATACACGTAGTAATTAAAATTATTACGTTGTGTTTTCTTCAAATTATTAATACTATCATTAATGGTAATAAATCGTTTAGCATATTGTGATTGACCGGTTTCTATCTTTAATCGTAAGGCACTTTGTAGATGATCTGCTTTTTTATTTTTGAGCGCTAATTGTAAAAATTTATCCGTGTATAAATTAGCTGAAATGGTGTCTTTTATTTCGTAATAAAATCGAGCCAGATGATTATAACTCGAACTTAGATCAAAGTTATACTTATTCGTTTTTCTAATATCTAACGCTTCTAATAATCCATTTTCTGCTTTAGGTAAGTTAAGTTTAGATTTTATAAAACTCATATTACTCAAGGACCTTGCAGTTTCTCGCTTGTTAGAAGAAGCAACTGCTTTATCATAGGCTTGTTGGTAATAATCAAGTGCTTTTTCAAACTCTTCTGTGGATTCATATACATGTCCAATATTATTTAATAGTACAGACTGATGATTTAAAGATGTCGCTCTAGATAACCCTTCTTGATATAATTTGATTGCTTGAGCATAATCTTTTCTTTCTCTATAGATAATACCTAACTCATTAATGATTCTCAAATAACTGATGTGAGTCCAATCCGTTTTATGTTCCAGTTGCTCTAATAAGTTTAAACTTTCTAGGTTCAACTTTTCATTTTCAGAAGAGTAGCCTAATTTTTTCTGGATTTCAGCTAGTAACTGTGTAGCATGAATTTCATTGATGATCATTTTTTTATCCTTAGCATACTTCCTTTTTTCTATTGTAAAAAAGGTAAATGCCTTGGCTAGGTCATCTGGTTTTTTAGGGTTGTTTACAATCTTTGAATAATATTGCAAACTGTCAGAAACTTGCGCTATACAAGGCTGCAGCAGTAATAGGGATATAGTAAAAAAGAGGAATGAAAGGGTGGTTGATTTCATTCCTCTAAAGTAATAACTATATTGAAAATATAGTATTAATCTTCTGTGTCATCTTCCGGCGGTGGTGGCGGTGGTGGTAATTCGATAGTACCTTCATTTTCACAACAAGCTTGTTTATCATTGATGTCGTCCATGATACTATCTGGTGTACATGATATAGACGTAGAAATGAGGATTCCCATAAACACTGTTAATGTTATTTTTTTCATATTTGAATGATTTAAGATTGGACAATAGTGTTGCTGTCTGAGGTTTTCTCAGAGAATTTTAATTAGCAACACTTGCTATGATTTGAAGAGCTTTCTCTTCATAGGGAAGTATGGAGATGCGAGAGTAAAAGAGATAATTACTTCCCAAATCGTTGTCTCGTTTTACAATGCAACTCCATGGTAGAATTAATATTCGCAAGCCCTATTGCGAGTAAGGCGGTTATTAATTCTGAAACAAATAAAGAGCTGTCTGTAAAATTTGATGGGAAGTATCGTGGAATTGAATAGGAAATTTTAAAGAATTAGTTTTCCAGAAAATTTCCGTAATTAAAAAACTGAATATCAGTTACATGAATAAGATTTTAATTTTAGACGCTTTCGCGAAAGCGGAACAAGAAATCAAAAAAACAGGTGTGTTAAAACCTTCTTTAACTCAAATGGCTACCGAATTGTCGATGTTCATTGAAGAGAAAGAAGATTTTATTTTGGGTGAAAGGAGTTTGAGGGATTACCGAGGCGATGCGCTCAAGTTGGAGGATGATGAAAGTGATATAAGTATAAAACAGATTGCTGTGATCAACGGTCTATGTAAATACTTAGGCTTCCAAGGTTATCAAGATTATTTTCAAAACAAGAACACCAAACCAGTAGAACCTAGACTTGGAGTTATAAAAAGCAAGCACCATTATTCTTTAACGATAAAACTTTTTATCGCAGCTAGTATTATAGTCTTCATAGTTTTTTTACTATATAAAAACTCTCAAAAGCAACGCTGGATGGTATGGCAGGACGACCATTATGTTGAAACAAGTTTTGATGCTGAAAAATACAGTGTGCACAGACTTAAATTATATAAAGAGGATCGAATTATATCTTTTAAAAAGGTAAGAGTCACCTGCGACACCATTTTTTATAACGAGGATAACAGTGTTCGCTTCTGGTATGGGAAGAATAAGAATAAAGAAATAGAATATTTTACAGACCTAGGTTTACATCCCGAGACCGGTAAGACGTTAAAACCTATAACTAATTATATGATCAACAAATATGTTTGTAAAAATTAGAGGATTAAATATAAAAAAGGAAAGGAATTAATTACAATTCCTTTCCTCTTTTACAACCCATTTAAAAATCTTTAATTCTCGAATTCAATCAATTGTCCAGATACTATAACTTTATATTTTTTGATAAAAAATATTCCTGATCTTTTAACTTCTACTACCTCGTTGATAATGGTTCTAGAAGTTCCTTCTAGTTGAGCTGATGCTAACATTTTTGCTTTAGCTTCTGCAACTAGTCCGTTTTTATTTAATCCGCCAAAACCTAAAAAATAGGAAGCTTCAGACTCTCCTTTTACAATATCAATTACCTTGAAATTATTTTGGGTGAGTACTACTTCAGTAGAGTTTTGAATGTAGTTTTTAGGAATACCATGGTGCGTTGCACAGCTAGTCAGAAACAATACAGCCATTAAAAAAGTTAATAAAAATCTTTTCATGTAATAAAGTGTTTAGTTGTTGCCTACTCCTGTTTCAAGTCGTTTTTCAGCTTATTCCGACTGAGCGGCAAACCTAATTTTATGAGTAAAACTTTCCTTACGGTTTTCCGTAACAACTGGATTTATTTGGATGAATCCATAACACAACTCAGACAAAATGGATGACTACCAATGTTTAGTGAAACCAAATTGTTTATTCGTAATACCTTGTGATGACACCATTTCTCACCAACCTTAACAAAACTTAAAACCATTTTGAGTGGTGGCTCGTATATATTTGAAACCAAATTAAAAATTACCATGCGCAAACCTTACTACTTAATTCTTGCGGTGCTGTTACTCTGCAGTCACGACTTGTATCTTAAAATGGAAACTTACTTTTTATCTACCGGTGATACAGCTACCTTACAGCTGTACAACGGGACTTTTGATAAAAGCGAAAATACCATAACTCGCGACCGCATGCTCGATGCGTCCTATACCGTAAACGGTACAAGAACCAGCATTAAAGAAGATCAATGGACCGATATAGATACCACCATAACTCAGGTTTCGTTTGAAGCAACACAACCTGGAACTTATGTAGCTGGAGTATCAACTAAGGCTCGCAATATAGAATTAAGCGCTGAAAAGTTTAACAGCTACCTAGAGCACGATGGTGTGCTAGACATGCTAGAAAAACGCAAAACAGAACAAAAACTAGATCAAGATGCTGTTGAAAGCTATCAAAAACACGTAAAAGCAATTTATCAAGTAGGTGATACGCGTACCAACGACTGGCAAACCGTTTTAGGTTATCCTATCGAATTTGTTCCTATGCAAAATCCTTACGACACCTATTCTGGTGGTACTCTAGAAGTGCAATTACTGTTAGACGGTAGACCGCTCACCAATCAATTAGTGTATGCTAATTATGTAGCATCGGGCCATTCTCACGACGAAGCTGCACAAGAGCATGAGCACACGCACGATGGCAGTACGCACAGTCATAAACATGAAAAAGAACACAGCCACGATCATGATAAAGCTGCGCAAGATCACGAGCACACGCACGACGGTAGTACGCACAGTCATAAACATGAAAAAGAGCACAGCCACGATCATGACAAAGCTGCGCAAGATCACGAGCACGAGCACACGCACGACGGTAGTACGCACAGTCATAAACATGAAAAAGAACACAGCCACGATCAAAAAGCCCAACAGGAATCACACACACATACCAGCGGTCAACAAATAAGAACCGATGATATGGGAATGGTAACAGTAGACTTACCAAAAGACGGTATCTACTACGTACGTACCATTCACATGAACGAAGTACAGGATAACGATTCACTTACTCATCAGTCTAAATGGGCAACACTTACTTTTGAAGTTACCCATGAACACGGTGCAGCCACGCACACACACGATCACGATCACGAGCATCATGATGAAGACGGCATTCCTACCTGGATTTTTATTTTGGGTAGTATTCTAGTTATAGGTCTTTTATTCTTCCTGTTCAAAAACAAGAATAACAATGCCTAAATCTATAAAGTACCTACTTGTGGTAGGGCTGTGTTTGGTACCCTTTTTAGGTTTTGCCCACGACGTCACCAGCGCCGATCAGGAATTGCTGCGCGGTGGTGGATTATGGGCCTACATTCAAGTAGGTGCTACACACATGTTAACTGGGTACGATCACCTGCTGTTTTTGGCAGGTGTGGTGTTTTACCTCAACAGTTTTAAGGACATTCTTAAATTCATCACGGTATTTACCATCGGCCATTGTATTACTTTAATCGGTGCTACGTATGCCGGTATCACGGCCAATGAGCATCTTGTTGATGCCGTAATCGCACTCAGCGTACTGTATAAAGGATTTGAAAACTTAGGTGGATTCAAAAAAATCCGAGTCAAATCGCCTAATTTACTGCTCATGGTAGGACTTTTTGGCCTAATACACGGTTTTGGTCTATCCACCAGATTACAATCCTTTGAAATGGGATCTGGTGATTTCCTTGCCAAAATTCTGTGCTTCAATCTAGGTGTTGAAATAGGACAGGTGCTCGCGTTGATTCCTATAGTTTTTGTGATTACGCTTTCGCGAAAGCGTACCCATTTTCAAGCCTTTTATAAAGCAACAAATTGGTACCTAGTACTCGCTGGGATAGGTTTGTTTGTGTATCAAATTTACGGGTATATATCGGGTCATTAATCCACAGAAATAGAGCCTGCCATCATGAACAACCTGGAAATCGCCTATACAGATGTGGAGAATTTTATTTACTGCCTAGAGGTAGTACCCGATGCCGATGTGGAGCAAAGTACTGAGGTGGTTTTAATCCTAGAGCATCTGGCTAAACAACAGCATATCACGAGTATTTACAAGGCATGCGATACGATTGAAGGTCTAGAGGAAAGCCTGAATCATTTGTTATACGACGATCATAATTTTAAAAATTATGAAATCATATACCTCGTACTACCTGGCGAGGCCAATTCTATTTTAATTAATGGTTATTACTACAGTATTGAAGAAATAGCCGAACTTTTTGAAGGAAAAATGGATGGAAAAGTGATTCATTTTGCCAATAAGAAACTACTGGATCTCACCGATGAAGAATCACAATATTTTCTAGACGTTACGGGTGCACGAGCTGTATCGGGTTATGGAGTTTCTTCACCTAACACCACAAGTGCCTATACTATAGATAGGTTGTTTTTTAATTTGTTTTATGAGGACGATGATATTAAAGAGGTAGTTGAACACATGTTTAGAAAACAATATGCACTGTGTAAACTCCTAGATTTTAGGTTGTATTACTAGGATCATTTGTCGTCATAAATAAAGTTTACAAGCTAGAACAAATCCAGTAGAATTCCTGAGTTAAACGAGGCCTGTTTGCAAGTCTCCAGGACTGATGTTGTAGAATTTTTTAAACTGACGGTTGAAATAAGAACGGTTGTTGAAACCGCAAGCCATAAAAATTTCCTTGAGTGATAAATTGGTTTGGTCAATCATGCGACGCGCTGCTTGAATACGTACTTTATTTATATACTGAGTAGGAGTAAGTCCTAATTCATTTTTAAAGGCTTTGTAAAAGTGTGATGTGCTCATACAAGCCTTTTTGCTAAGGTTTTCAATACTTAGATCGCCATCCAAATGAGATTTGATGTATTCCATGACATAGGCAAAACGCTGTGAGCTGTTTTGTAAGGCAGTATGTGGTGACTCGTATTGTTTGAATGAGGCGTGTTGCAACAGTCTTATTATAAGCTCCTGTAACATGTTGTTGATAAAGAAATCTTTGGAACTGTGATCCTCGGTAAACAAGAACATGAGTCGTTGTATGATATTAGTAACTTCCTCATCATGGGCAAAATGAAGATTGGCTGTGAGTGAGCTCCAGTCGCCGTGATCTACTTTAGGTTGGTATTCATTTAGATATTGAACGACTTTGTGAATTTGAGCCGTTTCTAGCTCAAGCGCTAGGCAACGTGTAGGACGTTCTCGAGAAGCGATAGGAAAATCAATACACATCAATTCTTGCGGTGGCAATACCACACTCTCGCCAGGTAAAAAATCAAACGAAGGCATACCTTTTAAATACATATGTTTTTTACCGGCAATCATAGTTGCTAGTACTGTATTATCAAAGGTGAGATGTACTTGCTCGGTTACTTTTTGTGTTTCAAAAATATGCATGCTAGATCTAGCCGTAGTAAATGAGGTTTGATTTTCAATTAAGGTTTCCACCTTGCGATTCTTAAAATAGGAAGACGATAAATGCATACTGTTTTGGCTAATAGTCTACTAATTTACTAATAGTAGTTGTTATTTATTGTCAAGTAACGAAAAAATAAGGATTAAAATTACCGATTTAACACAGGTTGATGGAATAGTTCACAAGCATGATAGTATTGTTCAATACTTCATCAATCTTACTTAATAGTTTTAGTCAATGATTTTCTAGTCCGCTAGTAATCTTTCTATTAACTAAAAAACAACTATTATGAGTACCGTACAAACTACAGCGGCAACGCAACTGCAAAAACCAACCTTTAAAAGTCAATATGATAATTATATAGGAGGAAAATGGGTAGCACCTGTTCAAGGAAAATATTTTGACAGCATTTCTCCTGTTGATGGTTCTAGTTTTACCAAAGTAGCACGATCTACGCAAGAAGATGTGGATCTTGCGCTGGATGCAGCCTGGGAAGCTGCTCCATCCTGGAACAAATCATCGGCTACCGAGCGTAGTAACATGCTTCTTAAAATCGCCGATGTGATCGAGGAAAATCTAGAAGCACTAGCAAGAGCAGAAACTTGGGACAATGGTAAAGCCTTAAGAGAAACTCGTGCAGCAGATTTACCGCTTGCGGTAGATCACTTTAGATACTTTGCAGGAGTAATACGCGCAGAGGAAGGTTCAGTAAGTGAGCTAGATGCAACTACAATATCCATGAATGTAAAGGAACCTTTAGGTGTAGTAGGACAAATTATTCCATGGAACTTCCCTTTACTTATGGCAACATGGAAACTTGCACCAGCACTAGCAGCAGGAAATTGTGTGGTGTTAAAACCAGCCGAACAAACGCCTGTAGGGATCATGATTCTTATGGAATTAATCGATGGTATATTACCTAATGGTGTTTTAAACGTGGTTAACGGTTTTGGGGTAGAGACAGGAAAACCTCTAGCTTCTAGTCCACGTATTAACAAAGTAGCATTTACGGGAGAAACATCTACAGGTCAGTTAATCATGCAGTATGCCTCTAAAAATATAATACCTGTTACTCTTGAATTGGGAGGAAAATCGCCTAACATATTCTTTGCTAATGTTATGAATGAGGACGATGCTTTTTTTGATAAATGCTTAGAAGGAGCAGCTATGTTTGCTCTTAATCAAGGCGAAGTGTGTACTTGTCCATCTCGAATTTTGGTACAGGAAAGTATTTATGACAAATTTATAGAACGACTGGTTGAACGTGTAAATGCTATAAAATTAGGTCATCCTTTAGATCCTAATACTATGATGGGCGCACAAGCAAGCGAGGAACAATACAACAAAATTTTAAATTACATAGATATAGGTAGGGAAGAAGGTTGTAAGGTTCTCACAGGTGGTAAAGCTGCCTATAATGAAGGATTAGAAGGCGGTTATTACATACAGCCTACTTTATTAGAAGGGAATAACAAAATGCGTGTTTTTCAGGAAGAAATTTTTGGTCCTGTAGCTTGTATTACCAAATTTAAAGACGAGACCGAAGCTATAGAAATTGCAAATGATACCTTGTACGGTTTAGGAGCTGGAGTATGGACTAGAGATACACACCAAGCCTATCAAATTTCTAGAGCTGTTCAAGCAGGTCGTGTTTGGGTAAATTGTTATCATTTATATCCAGCTCATGCGCCTTTTGGTGGCTATAAAAAGTCAGGTATAGGACGCGAGAATCACAAAATGATGCTAGATCATTACAGACAGACAAAAAACATGCTTATAAGCCATGATAAAAATGCACTCGGATTTTTCTAGTAAACAATCTCTTCAAGTAACCTTTACTCCTGATGCTATAGAACTCCTGAATCGTTTGAAGGTTCAGGGTTCTTTAGTAGTCCACATAAGTGATGGATGTTGTGATGGCACTGTTCCTAATTGCTACTTACAGGATGAGTTTTATAGCGACAGTAATGATGTTGTTGTATACAATGAGCCACCTGTAAAGGTGCTTATTCCTAAAGCTACGATTGATAGATTCAAGAATAGTCTTGTAATCGATGTGCATGATAAAAATGCTGCTGGCTTTTCTCTTGAAGTGGCTCTAGACAAACGATTTTATATATGGAGCGAATAGGGTAGTGCCTTTGTTTTAAAACCGGATTTATAATGAATAGTTTAGAATCAAAAAATGTCCTGAAACTTTTTGAAGTTTCAGGACATTTTTATCTATGATGGTGCGATTATGCCTCGTCCTCTTTTTGATGTTCTTCCATCATTTTGGAATCCTCGGCTTTTATTTGTTCGTGTTCTTTTTCTAACATTTCATGTTCTTTCTTCATCATTTGATGCTCTTCCATCATGTTCTCATGGTCTTTTTTCATGTCTTCTAGGGTTACATTTCCTGATTTATGATCTTTTTCTAGAGTAGCATGACGTTCTAACAAATTACTGTGTTTGGCTAGTAGTTCATCGTGTTTAGAAAGAAGCATGCTGTGTTTTTGTTCTGTTATCATGTGCAAACTATCATTTTCAATTTGCTCGTGTTCAAGCATCATTTCAGAATGATCATCAGACATGGCATTATGTGCTTCCTTCATCATCATGTGAGATTCTTCCATTTCTTCATGGGCTTCTACTAGGGCAAGGTGTTCGGCGCTTTCAGCTGGATTTTGTTTGCAAGATGATAAACTTATCATAACTACAAATAGAACAGCTAGGGATTGAATTAATTTCATGGTTCAGTTATTTATATAAATTTATCTAAGATACGATTTTGTTAGTTAGGTTTTTGTAGTAAGTTGAATTTTAGAATTTTGTATATTTCAATCAATCCTATCTTATAGCTTTTTATAGTATGTTAAGACTACCAATTATTCTAACCTTATCCTTGTTCTGTAGCACATTTTTGTGTGCGCAACAACGTTTTTCTTTTGATTTTGGTAGTTCTAGTTTGTCTCGCGGAACTTATGGCGCCGTTAACAACGTTGCTAGATCATTTAATGCCGGTACTATTGATGAAGTCAGGTTATTAAACTCTGATGGCGTACAAACTGATATCATTCTTAAGGTGACAGACGATTTTAGGAGTGTCAACACCTCAGGAGCTTCAATTCCCGATAGTTCGTTGAGTTATCAAAGTAGTCAATCTAGCGACAGTTTTTTTGGAAATACACAACCTTTTTTAAACAGTACTAATCCTACAGCAGCTTTTGTACTTAAGGGATTATTACCGTCCAAGTATTATTCCTTTGAGATTTTTGCTTCTAGAATGGGTGTTACAGATAATCGTGAGACGAGTTACCTTATATCTGGACAATCTTCCCAAACCGTTTACTTAAATCCATCCAATAACACTGATCAAACCATAGAATTATTAAACGTTCAACCAGACGCACAGGGCGAAATAAACATTCAATTAACTGCCGGACCTAATAATACAAGTTCAAGTGGATTCTTTTATATCAATGCGATGGAACTCATTGAACACGATACTACTTTATCGTCAGTATTTATCACTAATCGATTGGAGTTACTTTATCCTAAACAATTAGCAACATGGGAATCTGGCAAAACAATAGAATTTAAATGGCGTAGTTCAGGTATTGCTACTGTAGATATTGAAGCTACTCAGGATAATGGTGCCAGTTGGTCCACAGTATCTACAGTTCCAGCAGTAACAGGCAGGTTTACTTATACCGTGCCGCCAAACACAGGGATTTATCAGTTTAGAATTTCTGGTAACGGATTAAGTGAGCAAAGCAATGACATAAGAATAATACCTGATGATGGCGTATTCTACGATATATTCATTTTGGGTAGTAGCACGGCGGCAGGAACAGGTCCATCACATGAAATCAACACTTGGGTGAATAAATACGAGAGGTATTTGTATGAATTAGATACAAGGTATCGAGTGGAAAATCTAGCTGTAGGTGGTCAGGTTACCTATAACTTATTACCATCTGGAAGTACCATTCCTACAGGTGTGAATGAGACTATCAATAATAATGGTAATATTTCTGCTGCGATCAATTCCACCGCTGATGGTGTTATCATTAATTTACCCAGTAACGATGCGGCTAGATCTTATTCAGTAAATGATCAACTTGCCAATTATGCTATTATCATGGCAGAGGCTAGTTCTTATTGGATCCCAGTGTGGCAAACGACACCTCAACCTAGAGATTTCGGTAATAATGCTTCAAAACTATCCATACAGCAAGGTATGCTTGCAGCTACCTGGCAACAGTATCCTAGCACTACTGTCGACTTTTGGTCAGGATTACCTGTACCTGGAGATAATGGTTTGCTCGACGAGTTTGATAGTGGTGATGGAGTTCATGTAAATAACGCCGCACATCAACTATTTTTTGAGAGAATGGTACAGTCTGGAATACATACGGATATTAAAAATCGAGTTGACAATCTTCTTATCACCGACCATTCAGAAATTACTGAATTGAGTATTCATCCTAATCCAGTATACCACACGCTACAAATAAATGGATTATCAGGACTAGAAACGTTTGAAATTATAGATTTACAAGGTAGAGTAGTGTCAACAGGAACGACCTCTGGATTCATTGATGTACAGTGGCTAAATACAGGTTGCTACATACTAGTTATTTCAGGGAAACAATACCGGGTAATAAGAGGTTGATAATGAGTTTTTTAAATGTATTATTTACGTTCTGAACAGTCATGAAAATTTAACTAAAAACAGGTAAAAATTTAACTAAAAAAATAATGTGTGACGATGAAAACAGATGCACATTTACATCATAATTAAAGTCATAATACCATGGCAAACAAACCTAAGAAAGAAGCTAAAAACTTTGGTAAACAAGCTCCTGCAGCTAGCAAACCACAAGCTAAAACTTCTCGCAAGGCAGGCAAGAAGTAATCTTGAGCCTTGTTACAAGAACTGGATGTTCTTACAACAAATTAGTAACAATAAGTAGCCACCGCATGGTGGCTTTTTTTATGATTTAATACTGATCAAAAGTTGCAAATCCTTTGACGTTTCCACTGATTATCGTTCCCTGAAAAATTAAGCTATTCTCTTCATTACTAGAGTATCTAGTAGCTCTTATTTCTACATCATTTGATGTTCCGATTGCAATGGTTGTAGTACTTCCGGCACCGAGGTTTCCCGATCCAGTGTTGCTCATAAAATTGCTATGCCAAGCATAACGTAGTGTAAAGGTACTGGTGTTTCTAATGGTAAGTTCACCATTAGTACCGTTATTTTCTATTTCTATCCATTCAATGTCAACTAACTTGTCTGTTGTGGTTCCAGGCATATACGTGTGAGTGTGTTTTGTGATGGCACGTCTATCCCAACTTGCATTTCCTTGATTATCACCAGTAAGCACACTTTCAGGACCTTGTGTACCATCCGTGATTTTTACGGTACCATTAACGTCTAGTTTTGCATCAGGGTTGGGCTGGTTAATCCCTACATCGCCATCTTCACGTATGATAACACGGTCTACCGTACTTAATGAGCCTGTTGGTGTGGTGGCAAGCACTATTTTACCTGCGCTACTTGATGTGCTTGAAGTACCATCACTCTTAAAATAAACCTCAGCAGCTGGTCTAAACGTATATGAAGTGGGATTAGTTAAAGATTGCCCACGTAATCCGCCGATACGTGTGTCATCCGCTAGAATTGCTGGAGAAGCAAGGGTACCTCTGGATCTTAAAAGGTCGATATCAAGGTCATCATCTGGTGAATCGATGAATCGCAGAAATAGCACATCTCTAGAATTTTCAGTAGTAATATGTAATGCGCCTAAAGGGTTTGTAGTTCCTATTCCTACTTGTCCCATCGTGTAAATGTTTTGAGTGTTTTGAGTCGCAGGATTAGTAGTGTTAGCTTCGTTCCATGGTTCAATATTAGTATTAATAGGTGTCCATAAACTAGTTGCTGTACTCCAAAAATAAAATCCAGCAGTGTAGTCGATATCATCGCTGGTAGAAGTAGTTCCCAGATCGTCAGTCCAGTCATTATCCAGAAAGATTAATTGTCCATTTTCAACACCATCTGTGGAAAGAGTTGTCACACGAGGAACTAAAACGCCGTCGGTTGCAGTATTTGCACCCATATGATTCGTTGCTCGTACGTCCAAAGTCGTTTGAGGCAAATTGGTATTTATCCCTACCTGTGCTGTAACTAGATAAGTTGACAACATTAATAAAATGACTGTAATTTTTTGCTTCATAACGGGCAAAAGTATTCGTATAGAATAATTTACCTTAAAAATCTTCCTTAAAATTTTTCAGTTGTTTGTTTACCGTAATTTTTTGTTTTTTAATCGAGACTGTACCAGGTTATTTTTAAGTTAATCGATTATTGATAACCAATTTACAGTCAGAATGTTTAAGTGTTTTACTACCTAAAAACTGATTTTAAAGCTATTTAGAAAAAAACTAACTGCGCACAGAAAAAAGCAATCAATTAATCAACCATAGATTGGGACTTTTGAATCCTAACAATCTTAAATCCAATTCTCATGAAAAACATACTGTTTATTTCTTTAGCAGTTATAAGTTCCTTTACTGCTCAAGCTCAATTTGGAAAAATTCTCAAGAAAAAAGCCAAAGCAGCGATTGAAAAAGAAATAGATCCTAAATCTAGCACCAAAGAGAACAAACAAGACCAAGAAGCTACTGGACTGGTAAAAAGCAACTCGAATCAACAAGAATACTCTGATGAAGAGGTGAGGCAGGAATTAGCTAAAAAATATCCTAACGATAAAGCCAAACAAGATTTATATTACAAAAAATATCGAGAAAAGAAAAAAGAACAAGCTAGCGCAGTTCAAGAAACAGGCTCTTCTGCAATAGGTGATGAGTTCCTGTATTTATCCTATCCGTTTGCTTATTCTTCTGGGACAAGTGCTTACGGAGTAGATAGAGTTATGTTACGACGTCAAATGACTGATAAAGGTGATAACGTAGATATTTTACCCTATCAAGATCCAGAGTACGCCTGGTTACGATTTTTAACAACTCCCGATTTAGAAACTATGTCACCGGAAGGTACAGTAGGTTATGAGATGGTAAGTGGTATGTTCACTACTAAAGTAGGACCAGACCGCTCTCAGGTTATGGAGTTCGGTACGGGTAGACCTGTTCTAGTAAGAGGTATGCTGATTGATAAGGATTTATTTGTAGTCTATGCTGGATCTCATGTTGGTGGTCATGCTTTTAACGTACCTTCTTATATGAATCAAGAAGATATTACTGTATTAAATATCGTAGGAGCTGGTGACCCACAATTACATCAAGAATGGCTGGTGAAATCAAAAGATATCGTCAAAGAATTTGAAGCCTCTTTACAAGAAAACTATAAAAAAGCTCAAATGGCAAAACAGGGTAGTATTAAAATGCCTAGTTCTGGAAGTATGAATTCAAATGCCGATCTACTAAGTTTTGCTACTAAAAAGGTTAAAGAAACCATTCAAAAAGACGGTGCTCAATTATTAAAAATCCATATTGAATCCAACGACTGGAATATCGTAAGGAATAAATATACAGGGCACATTATGTATCGCTGGATTAAGGGAGCTTTTACTGAAAAAAATAAAAACAACGACTGCTACTTACAAGGTTTTCTAATCAAGCAACCTTATACAGGTTCTGGATACGGTAGTTCTCAATTTGGTGGTGTTATTCATGGACAAATGCCTTATGGACAAATTATTAACTGTGATAATGCTCAATAAATAGTCATTTAAAACTTAAATTAAAAGCCTGCATCGCAGGCTTTTTTTATTTAAGGTAAGTTAGTTCGCTTTCGCGAAAGCGAAGTAAAACACATAATAATCAAGTTTATGAAGCTGTTGATTACCAATTCTACTAGGGTGATTTGATTCTGTCATTACCAGATCAGAACAAAATTTAGTCACTAGAAAAAAAGGTGTTTACAATTGAGTCGTTCATTATTACAATTCGGTACTATTTCCTTGATCCTGTTTTGCTTGACTTTTACATTTACCATAAAACTACTGCCATGCCACATGATTTTATAGGTTGGTTTCACACAATCGCTGCTATTCTAGCCCTTATTACTGGAACAATTATTTTAATTAAAACAAAGGGAACTGTTTTACATAAACAAATTGGTCGCATTTATGGAGTCGCTATGATTTTGGTATGTATTACTTCTTTTATGATTTATCGAGTTCATGGAAGCTTTGGGGTACTACACTTTTTTGCAGTAATAAGCACTGTAACATTACTGCTAGGAATGTTGCCTCTTTATTTTAAGTCCAGATTTAAACAGCCCATTATCATGCATCTATCATGGATGTATTGGTCGGTTATAGGATTGTACTGTGCTTTTACTGCCGAGGTTTTTACGAGACTACCAATGCTGTTAAGTATCAAAAATACTTATGGAATATTTTATGCTTTAGTAGGTATATCGGCAGGAGCTGTAGGCTATGCAGGTAGTAAAGTATTCAAAAAGAAACTGAATAACTGGATCGATGCTTTTTCTCAATCAAAATAAATTCTGGGCAACTTCCTGTCTAGTAAGCTTTGATTTCAAACAAAGTAATTATGTATGGCTGTCAATTATGGGTCTGAAGAACCTCTAAGAAAAAAGTTATTTCCCAATACAAAACTGACTAAAAATATTACCTAATAGTTCATCATTGGTAATCTCACCGGTAATGCTGCCTAAAGCCTCGGCAGTCGCTCGTATATCTATCGCTAGAAACTCACTGCTTACTTCTTGTACCATACCTTGTTGCACTTCAAGTAATGAAGCATAGGCTCGTTGTAAAGCATCATAATGGCGTGCATTACTTACCACGGTACTGTCTTGGGACAACGCACCACTATTAAAACTGTCCACCAGTGCTTTCTTAAGATCGTCAACACCAGAACCTGATTGAGCACTCAAACTAATTAAATGAACATCGGGTTGTTTTGATTTTATTTGCTTGCTTATTTCAGCGTGCTCTAGACCAGTTATTTGATCTAGTTTATTCAAGATTACGATCAAGGGTTTGTCAGGAAACTTTTCACGCATGATGTGAATACGCATTAAACAATGTAATATGCGCGGTTGGGTATTTAATTGAGTAGCGTCTAGCAAGTACAATACAAGCTTTGATTGCTCTGCTTTTGAATAAGAACGCTCAATTCCTATACTTTCAACTTTGTCCTTAGTTTCTCTAATTCCTGCAGTGTCGATTAGTCTAAATCTGATTCCGTCAATATTGATTTCATCTTCAATAGCATCTCTGGTAGTACCTGCAATATCGCTTACAATGGCTTTTTCTTCATTAAGTAAAGCATTAAGTAGGGTAGACTTACCTACATTAGGTTCACCTACAATTGCAATAGGAATTCCGGTTTTAATTACATTTCCTAAAGCAAAAGAATCTATGAGTTTACGTAATTTCAGTTGGCTCTCTTGTAAAAGTGATTTTAACTCGTCTCTATTTGCAAAAGCTACGTCTTCTTCACTAAAATCTAATTCTAGTTCAATTAGGCTAGCAAAGTTCAGTAGTTTTTTACGCAAGACTTGTAGTTCATTGGAAAAACCACCTCTCATTTGCTGTATAGCAATTTGATGAGCAGTAGCACTTTCACTAGAGATTAAGTCTGCGACAGCTTCTGCTTGTGAAAGATCCATTTTTCCATTAAGAAAAGCTTGTAGAGTGAATTCGCCAGCCTCTGCAATGCGTGCACCATTTTTAAGACACACATTGATTATTTCTTGTTGGATATATATAGATCCGTGACATGAAATTTCTACTACGTGTTCACCGGTATAAGACCTTGGTGCTACAAATTTAGATAGTAGTACTTCATCAATCATTCTATCGCCATTGTAAATATGACCTAGAGTGATGGTGTTTGCCTTTATTTGATCGTAATTATCAGGATTTATTTTGGATTCCGCTTTCGCGAAAGCGGGCTTAAAAATAGAGCGTATTATTGAATGTGAATCTGGTCCAGAAAGACGTACCACTGCTATGGCACCAGTTCCAGATGGTGTGGCTAAAGCAACTATAGTATCATTTACATGCATGTTGCAAAGATATATAACAAATAGTAGCTGCCCTTTTCAAATACGTGAACGATGCGTTAAAAAGATACAATCCTTAAAAGTCACGTACTATCTTTAGGCCACTAACTTTAAAAAATACTTACGATGAAACACATCTGGATAGGTGTGATTGCCCTATTAACCTTAATTAAAGGGTATTCACAAGAAAAATTAACTTACCAGCAACCACCTGAGGAAATTATGAAATTGGTGGATTATGATCGTCCACCTACTGTACTTATGGATGATGAAGCAAAATACATGGTGCTTATTAATCGTGATACCTACAAATCCATTGAAGATTTATCTGAAAAGGAAATGCGACTTGCAGGTTTACGTATCAACCCTAAAACCAATATAGGAAGTAGAACTACCTTTTATAATAAAGTTATGGTTCAAAAAGTAGGTGGTAATGAACCAAAGACTGTTACTGGATTGCCAGCAAAACCGAAACTTGCAAACATCGCCTGGTCGCCCGATCAATCGATGATCGCAATGACAAATACTGTTGAAAATGGGACCGAAGTATGGGTACTGGATATTAAAAAAGCTGCTGCTCGTAAAATAACTGATGCTACAGTAAACGCGAATATGGGTAATCCTATAAGCTGGTTTAAAGACGGAAAATCCTTACTCGTAAAGATGTTAGGTAACAACCGTAAACCCTTAATTGATACCAGTGAAAAAGTTCCTACTGGTCCTACCATATCTACTAGTGATGGTTCCAAAGCTCAAAACCGTACTTATCAAGACCTTCTTAAAAATCCAAACGACGAACACAATTTTGAACAATTGGCCTTGAGTAAAATTGTACTAGTGAATCTTGATGGAACTCAAAAAGATTTTTTACCAGATGCTATGTATCGTGGTATTTCATTCTCACCAGATGGATCACACGTTATGGTAACAAAACTTCAAAAACCATTTAGCTACATTGTTACTTATGGAAGGTTTCCACAAGTAAGTCACGTTTACACCAATAATGGAAACATGGTTGCCAAGGTGAATGACGTTCCTCTAATAGAAGAAATGCCTAAAGGTTTTATGGCTACAAGAACAGGTAAACGTAGTTTGGGCTGGCGTGCAGATCGCCCACATACTCTTCATTACGTGACGGCACTTGATGGTGGTGATCCAGCTGTTGAGGTTAGTCATAGGGATGTCCTTTACTCTTGGGAAGTGCCATTTAAAGAAGGAACGGCTAGTGAGATGATGAGAACCATTAATAGATTTGCAGGTGTTCAATACGGTGATAAGAACACTGCTATAGCCTATGACCGATGGTGGAACACGCGTAATCGTAAGGTGTATAAATTTAATCCGAGTGATAAAAATCAAGATGCTCAGGTATTATTTGACTTAAATTATCAAGACGTTTATGCCGATCCTGGAAGGTTTGTAACTACTCGCAATCAATACAATCGCAGTGTGCTACTTTTAGATAAGAATCAAGCTTACCTTATGGGAGCTGGATACACTCCAGAAGGGCAGTTTCCTTTTATCGATAAGATTAATTTGAACAGTAGTAAAAAACAACGCCTTTACCAGTCAAAGTATACTGATAAAAAAGAAAGTCTTCTTGATGTAGTCGATATGAAAGCCGGTAAGGTGCTAGTACGTATTGAATCTGCGACTGATTTCCCTAATTACTATATGCGAGATATTACAAAAGGAAATGATGTAACACAGCTTACTTACTTTGAAAACCCGTTTGAAGGTCTTCAAAATGTGGAAAAAGAAGTAATTACCTATAAACGCGATGATGGTCTAGAGCTTAGTGCAACCATGTACTTACCACCAGGCTATGATAAATCAAAGAAAGAAAAACTGCCTATGCTAGTTTGGGCTTATCCTAGAGAATACAAGGATAAAGCAAGTGCTAGCCGTAACACTCAAAACCCAAATGAATTTACCTATCCTTACTATGGAAGTTTTGTTTATTGGGTAATGAAAGGATATATCGTTTTGGACGATGCAGCATTTCCTATTGTAGGAGAAGGTGATGAGGAACCTAATGATACCTTTATCAAGCAATTAGTAGCAAATGGTAAAGCTGCAATAGATGCTGTTGATAAATTAGGATATGTCGATCGTAATAGAGTAGGAGTCGGTGGTCACAGTTATGGAGCCTTCATGACTGCAAACTTACTGGCGCATTCTGATTTATTTGCTGCAGGAATTGCACGATCTGGTGCCTATAACAGAACCTTGACACCATTTGGTTTTCAAAGTGAAGAACGCAGTTACTGGGAAGCACCGGAAATTTACAACACGATGTCACCTTTCATGAATGCTGAAAAAGTTGATGAACCAATTCTTTTAATACATGGACAAGCTGATAATAATAGTGGAACTTATCCATTACAAAGCGAGCGTTATTTCAATGCTCTTAAAGGATTAGGAGCTCAAGCTAGGCTAGTAATGTTGCCTAAAGAAAGTCACGGTTATGTTGCCAAGGAATCTATTCTACATGTATTATGGGAACAAGATCAATGGTTAGAAAAGCATGTAAAAAATAAAAATACTGCAGAGTAGTAGGTATTTGAACTACTCACAAATCATAAAGCTGTTTAATAAAACTAGATGTTTATTAAGCAGCTTTTTTAATTAACTCAATACCTTAAAACGTACCTTTGCCATATGTATTCGCGAGAAGAGGCTAAACAAATACGACAACAATTTTGGACCATGTTTGGTAAACGATACGATCGTAAATGGTTGTTGTACAATACAAAGATTAAGGACTTTGCTTTAAAATTTTCATTTGAGCATAAAAAAGCATTAGTCAGTATAGATATAACCCATGACGATGAATTGTTAAGAGCGTATTATTACGACAAGCTCCTCAGTCTTAAAAGCATACTTAAAGATGAGGTAAGTCAAGACCTCATATTTGAGGAAAGTTACTACCTAGATTCTGGAAAGGAGATATCAAGAGTTTATGTTCAATTGGATAAAGTAAAAATACAGAAACAAACAGATTGGCCTGCAGTCTATGAATTCTTCTATGAGAATATGGATAAGTTAGAGCGTTTCTTTTTAGACTATAAAGATTTTATTAAAGACTAGCGTGATGATCTAGAGTAAGTTTGACCTGATTTAATCCTTCTTGATAATTCTGATTAAATTGATCAAACAGTTGGTGCACATCTTCTAGGTCTTCGTTGTTTTTAGCCTTATTCTCAATTTCTTGTAGCAAGAATGTTTCCGTTTCCATATCCAATGTACGATAGCTACTTTTAACTTTATGAGCTAGTAGTCCAGCAGCTTCATAATTTTTATTTTCTACGGCTTGCTTTAAATTATCATAATCGGTAGGTACCTCTTGTAAAAACATATCTAATATGGATACGATAATTTCATTATCATCGCCAAAATTTTCTTTTAATCCTTGTAATTCTAGAATTGTGCTTTGCCCCATGCTTTCAAAACTAAACAATTATTCATTTATTCAAAATACTCTTACAGTAAAAATCAAAGGTTTTTAACCTAGCCATCCATCACGATCTAGGCTTCTGTACTGTATAGCTTCAGCAATATGGGTACCGTTGATAGATTTACTTCCTTCGAGATCGGCAATAGTTCGAGAAACTTTAAGAATACGGTCATAAGCTCGAGCACTCAAGTTTAAACGTTCCATAGCATTTTTAAGTAGTTCCTTACTTGCCACATCAAGAACACAATGTTGTCGTATGTCTTTAGTATTCATTTGAGCGTTGTAGTGGGTTTTTTCGCTTTCGCGAAAGCGTTCAGTTTGAATATCTCTTGCGGCTGTAACTCGTTTTCTTATCTCAGCTGAATTTTCTGCTTGCCTTTCTTCAGTAAGTTT
Source organism: Nonlabens sp. SCSIO 43208 (assembly GCF_050703575.1). Classification (NCBI taxonomy): domain Bacteria; kingdom Pseudomonadati; phylum Bacteroidota; class Flavobacteriia; order Flavobacteriales; family Flavobacteriaceae; genus Nonlabens; species Nonlabens sp. SCSIO 43208. Next base: position 2,491,138 of record NZ_CP065365.1, on the reverse strand, counting down.
TTCAAAAGGAACAGGAGTCACTTCAATATGAATGTCAATACGATCTAGTAGCGGACCAGAAATCTTACTTAAGTAGCGCTGCATCTCTGCCGGGCTTGATTGTACTGGAGCATTTGGATCGTTAAAGTAGCCACCTGGACTAGGATTCATGCTTGCTACAAGCATAAAACTTGATGGGTAGGTAACGGTAAACTTTGCTCTTGAAATGGTAACTTCACGATCTTCAAGAGGTTGACGCATTACTTCTAGCACTTCTCGTTTAAATTCTGGTAACTCATCTAGAAATAGTATCCCATTATGACTTAATGATATTTCACCAGGTTGTGGATAGCTACCACCACCTACCAACGCTACATTTGAAATAGTGTGGTGTGGACTCCTAAAAGGTCGTTGTGCCATGAGTCCATTTTGATTACTCGTTCTTCCAGCTACACTGTGAATTTTAGTCGTTTCAAGAGCTTCATGTAAAGTCATAGGTGGCAATATAGATGGTAGTCTTTTGGCGAGCATCGTTTTTCCTGCTCCTGGTGGACCGATGAGAATAATATTATGGCCACCTGCTGCCGCAATTTCCATACAGCGTTTAATACTTTCTTGACCTTTTACATCGGCAAAATCAAATTCTGGATGTTCAAGAGCTTGATAAAAGGTTTCACGAGTATCTATAATCGTAGGTTCTAATTCTTTTTCTCCTTTGAAAAATTGAATAACATCCAATATGTTATCAACTCCGTATACATCTAGATTATCTACTATAGCAGCTTCGGCGGCATTTTGTTTGGGTAGAATAAAACCTTTAAACCCTTCTTGTCTTGCTTTTATGGCTATTGGTAAGGCTCCTTTAATGGGTTGTAGTTGACCATCGAGTGATACTTCACCCATAATGATATAATCTCCCAGTTGATCGCTATCTATTTGCTTACTAGAATTGAGAATACCTAGAGCAATGGGTAGGTCATAAGCACTACCTTCTTTACGTAAATCGGCTGGTGAAAGATTGATTATCATCTTCTTACCAGGCATTTTATAACCTACGTTTGATAAAGCAGCTGTAATTCTAAAACTACTTTCACTTATAGCCTTGTCAGGCAAACCTACTAGGTGATATCCTATTCCTGTTGCAGCATTTACTTCAACAGTTATAGTTTGTGCCTCGACTCCAAAGACGGCACTTCCATAAACTTTTGTGAGCATGTGGTTTGATTAGGCTTTAAATATAGTAAGAATATATATACGAACTCAATGATAAGGTTTACAGAATAAGTTACTTATAAATCATTATAATCTTTTAAGTTTAAGGCAAATACTTATTGATATATTTAGATGAAGTACCTTTTTGCTGTTTTCTTAATTTTCTCATTCACTTATCTAAAAGCGCAATCAGATTTTGAAATGTTGGCTTATAACGTGTTATTAGGTTCTTTTACTTCGGGAGTAGGTTCTACAATCAATAAAACCCCTGAACAGAAATGGAATGAAGCCTTTTTTGACGGTGCGTGGAAAGGAGCTTTAGGAGGTTCTCTCACTTACAGCGGTAAAACATTACTTATGGAAGTTGATGATGATAATGATTGGCAAATTTCTTGGGCCTCGAAAATCATTCACAACTTGGGAACTTCATTTATAGAAAATGGTAGTAATAACCGTCCAATTTTTGAACAATATGTTTTTAATATTGGTTTCTATCGTGCTGAATTTATTTTTAAAAATGGATTTAAATTTAATTCTAGAATAAAACCAATTTCATTCACATTAAATGCCTATTCTATGATAGGTAATCGTTTTGATTTAAATAAATCATTAGTTTACGGGACACCAATATATACTACGCAAGACCAAAATCTACCAAACGCTAGTGCAATCACTCATGGAAACTCGATAGTTTTTAGAGAGAGCTTAATCGATAACTTTAGATTAGCTAACCACGAAATGGTGCATGTATTTCAGTATGACGAATATGTGGGATTTAACTCAATCATTACTAAATTTAAACAAGAAAAAAAATGGTTAAATAAAATTGATTCTTCTATATTTTATTTAGACGCTCATGCAATTATGTTCTATTTGTTTTATTTCACAGACGAATTGATACAAGGAAGATCGTTTAATTTTTTGGAAAGAGAGGCTTACTACTTTTCAGGAGAAATTTCAAGAAACAATTAATGCATTCTATCACCTCTTACTTCTAGGTGAGGAATAAAACTAGCTTCATAATCTAACCAGTACTGCCATCTTTCTTTCACTATTTCTTCTTTAAAATACGTTCGTGCAAGTTTTAGGAAAAGCTTATAATGCTGCGCTTCGGCAACCATAAAGGTGTAATAGAAATCTTGTAAATCGGCATCGTTTAAATTTTGCCACAATTGTTTAAAACGTTCACAGCTGCGTGCTTCTATCAATGCGCATATTAATAATTGATCTAAAAACAGTTGATCACGACCTTGTCCTTTGGGCTTGCCTTTCATAAGTTTTTTTACATACTCGTCAGGTCGCTGGATTCCTAATTTTAAACCACGTTCTTTTAATTTACTAAGAACCATCCTAAAATGTCCCCATTCCTCACTTACCACAGGTGATAAGGCTTCAACAATTTCTTCTTTATCACTGTGCATTTGTATGATAGAAATAATGGTGCTGGCAGCCTTTTGCTCACAAAAAGCGTGATCAGTAAGAATATCTTGTAAACTAAATTTAGCCAAGTTGGCCCATCTAGGATCAGTAGGTAACTGTAAACCTAAGGTTGTTTTATCTTTAGAAACATGCATAATACAAAGTTGCTAGTTTTACTCGATTTATTCAAGAAGATCTTACATATTTAGAATATAAGTTTTGCACGGATTGATTGTTGATAGTACGCTTTTGCGAAAGCATAATATCTTACTAAAAAATCATAATTAAATCATAACTATTTGATAACTAAGGATCATTGTTTTACCTATTGGTTTTAATTATCTTTAAACCTAAACAAAAACCAATAACATTATGACAACTAAACAAGTGGCTGATCAATTAGTCGAATGGTGCCGAAATGGTGAGGAAACAAAATGCTATGAAAATTTGTATAGTCCTGAAATTACAAGCGTCGAAATGGCAGAACCTATGAAAGAAGTTCATGGTTTTGAAGGATTATCTAAGAAAGGAGAGTGGTGGCGTGAAAATTTTGAAGTCCATGGCAATAAGGTAAGTGATCCTATTGTTGCCGACAATCATTTTGCGGTTACCTTTTGGATGGATACTACACACAAACCTAGCGGACAACGATCTCAAATGACCGAGATTGGAGTTTATCAAGTGAAGGATGGAAAAATATGGCGAGAGCAGTTTTTTTACAACACCGAAGAGTAATAAAAAAGAGATCTAGAATCCTAGGTCTCTTTCTATTTCTTCCATTTCTATGATGTCCTGCGCTTCTTGAAGGGTAGGGACAACCATAAGTTCTTCAGGAATTTGATCTGTAGAAAGTGCTTTGTTGATAATAACAAAAGACTGTTTTGTAGCACGGTGTTTATTACTTAATTCTAGAAAATGTAGAAGCTGGTTTAATGTAGCTTGATCATATTCGGATAAATCAACTATAACATTTTTACTTGAAAACTGTTGCCAGATTGTAGGTAAAAATTCTGCAAATTGAACAATATCATTATGTTCATCCTTTAAAAGGACAAAGTTGTCGTGCGATGAGCTTTTCATTTAATTTCTCTTTATTTTGCTTGCTACTAAGTATAAAACGGCCATTCTTACTGCAACACCATTTTCTACTTGATTCAGAATAATAGCTTGATCACTATCTGCCACTTCACTAGTAATTTCAACACCTCGATTAATCGGTCCAGGATGCATGATTGTTATTTCTTTGTCTAACGATTGAAGCAATTCCATATTTACACCGTATTGTTGGGTGTATTCTCTCACGCTAGGAAAGTAGGAAATATCCATGCGCTCATTTTGAACTCTCAACATGTTTGCTACATCACACCATTGAAGAGCTTTACGTAAATCTAGCTCTACCTTAACACCTAGTTTTTCTATATGCTTGGGAATAAGCGTTGCAGGGCCACAAACCATGACCTCGGCACCTAATTTTTGTAGGCAAAAGATGTTAGATAAGGCTACACGACTGTGTAAAATATCACCAACAATGACTACTTTTTTTCCTGATATGTCACCTAATTTTTCTCTAATAGAATAACTATCTAACAATGCTTGCGTAGGATGCTCATGCGCACCATCTCCAGCATTTACTATTCTGGCATTTATATGATTTGATAGGAACACACCGGCGCCTGGATTTGGATGACGCATTACTACAACGTCCACCTTCATAGCGAGAATGTTGTTGACGGTGTCTATTAAAGTTTCCCCTTTTTTTACAGAACTTTGGGCAGCACTGAAGTTAATTACATCGGCGCTTAATCGTTTTTCGGCAAGTTCAAAAGAAAGTTTTGTTCTGGTTGAATTTTCAAAGAAAAGATTGGCAACTGTAATATCTCTAAGTGATGGAACCTTTTTAATAGGTCTATTTATTACTTCTTTAAACTGATCGGCAGTTTGATGAATTAATTGAATATCTTGTGGTGTAAGATATTTGATACCCAAAACGTGATCTACACTTAATTCACTCATTAATTTTCTTTGTTTTTAAGTAAGTAAACGGCGTCTTCACCAGCATTTTCCTTCCAATGTACTTTTACTTTTTGATTGTCAATAGCATCAACTTGTCTGCCTTTATAGTCAGGTTGTATAGGTAGATGCCTAGAGAACCTACGATCTATCAATGTTAATAATTCAATATGTTCGGGTCTTCCAAAGGATTGAAGAGCGGTAAGTGCTGATCGTATGCTGCGTCCTGTATAAAGTACGTCATCAATAAGCACCACCTTTTTATCTTCTATTAGAAAATTTATTTCGGTGGAGTTTGCTTTCAGTGGTTCATTACTTCTTCTAAAATCATCTCTATAGAATGTGATGTCTAATTTTCCCGATAATAAATCGGATATTTCATAATGATCTTGAAGTAATTGTGTCAATCGATTTAATAAAAATGTTCCTCGAGGTTGAATGCCAATAAGAACAGTTTGTTTAAAATCTCCGTGATTTTCAATTAATTGACAGGCTAACCTATGTAAGGTGATGTTTAATGCCGTCGCGTCTAGAAGTAATTTTTGACTCATTGAGGTTACTTGCTAGGGACAAAGATAAGTATTTTAATAATGTAGAAACGTAAGAATGAAACTTAAAAGCGCTTGTTTAGTAGTAGAACGTATGATGTGATCACTAGTATAATGTGATTTTTAAATAAATAAAAAACCCTTACTTAATTTAAGTAAGGGTTTTCTAAACTATTTAGAATAGAGTAGGCTTAAGATTTACCTTCCATTCTGTCTTTAAGAGCTTGTAGTTTAGCATTTGCATCACCTAAAGTAGGTTTGTTTTCCTCTTGAGATTTAGCAGCAGCTTGCTTAACTATTTTAGCTTCTTCTTCTTTATGGATTACCATGTGAGATCCAACTACACGCTTGAATTCTTTGTTGAATTCTATGATTTGGATATCAGCAGTTTCCCCTTTCTTAAGACGACTTCCATCTTCTTTTTCTAGGTGACGAGAAGGAATAAATACGCTGATGTCATCATTTACATTTACAACAGCTCCTTTATCTAATACTTCGTCAATAGTTAATTCATGAGTAGTTCCTACTGCAAATTCAGTAGCATATTTATCCCATGGATTATCTTTAGTTTGCTTGTGTCCTAATGAAAGTTTACGTCCATCAACATCAAGTTCTAATACTACAACATCTAGTTTATCACCAACTGAACAGAATTCACTTGGGTGTTTGATTTTCTTAGTCCAAGAAAGGTCAGAGATGTAAATTAATCCATCAACACCTTCTTCAAGTTCTACAAATACACCAAAGTTTGTAAAGTTTCTTACAGTTCCGGTGTGACGTGAACCTACAGGATATTTAGAAGTAATATCAGTCCATGGATCTTGAGAAAGTTGCTTCATTCCTAGAGACATCTTACGATCTTCTCTATCAATTGTAAGAACTTCTGCTTCGATTTCATCACCTACTTTAACAAAGTCGTTAGCACTTCTTAAGTGAGTAGACCATGACATTTCTGATACGTGTACAAGACCTTCAACACCTTCTTCAATCTCTACAAAAGCACCGTAATCAGCGATTACTACAACTTTACCTTTTACTTTATCACCTGGCTTGATTTTCTCAGAAAGAGCATCCCATGGATGAGCTTCAAGTTGCTTAAGACCTAATTGGATTCTTGACTTATCTTCATCAAAGTCTAAGATTACAACATTTAAAGTTTGATCTAATTCAACAACCTCTTGTGGGTGATTAATTCTTGACCAAGAAAGGTCAGTAATGTGAATTAATCCATCAACACCACCTAGGTCAACAAATACACCGTAAGAAGTAATGTTTTTCACAACACCTTCTAATACTTGACCTTTTTCTAGGCGAGAAATGATTTCTTTCTTCTGCTCTTCGATATCAGCTTCGATAAGAGCTTTGTGAGAAACTACTACGTTTTTGAATTCATGGTTGATTTTAACCACTTTGAATTCCATAGTTTTATCTACATACTGATCATAATCACGGATAGGTTTAACATCGATTTGAGATCCAGGAAGGAAAGCCTCAATACCGAATACGTCTACAATCATACCACCTTTAGTACGACACTTAACATAACCATTTACGATTTCACCAGTATCATGAGCTGCATTTACACGTTCCCATGCCTTGATTAATCTTGCTTTACGGTGAGATAATACTAACTGTCCAGTAGCATCTTCTCTTACGTCTACAAGTACTTCTACTTTATCACCTTCTTTTAGGTGTGGATTATAACGAAATTCGTTTAGAGAGATAGCACCTTCAGACTTTGCATTGATATCGATGATAGCGTCACGATCAGTAATTTTGATTACAGTTCCTTCGATAACATCATTATCAATAGTATCCACAAAGTTTTCAGCTACAAGCTTTTCGAATTTTTTAAGTTGCTCTTCATCAACTTTTTCAATTCCTTCACTGTAACGTTCCCAGTCAAAGTTATCTAGGAAATCTTGTGGGTTTTCTTGTTGTGGAGAAGTAGTTACTTTTTCCACACGTTCTTGAACCTGTGTATCCGTTACACCGTCTTTTGCAGCTTCAAGCTCTTGTTTTGTTGTTTCTTCAGCCATATTTGCTGATTAAAAATTTGTATTCTAGACTTGCTGGAAACTTTATAGAAACAATTTCTAGAAGGGTTGTTTTTAAATTATTGATTTCCAAGCGGTTTCCATATTCTCGCTTTGGGAGTGCAAAAATACTTCTTTTTTATTAATATACCTACTATTCAAGGAAATACAAAAATAAAATTAGTAGTTATATTTAACTAATGCTATATTTGACTGCTAAACCAATTGAAAATGAAATTTATTGTATGCCTTGTGGCACTACTACTAGGGATGAATTCGGTAGTTTCACAAGAAGAATGCAAAATTGATCGTCCCGTCGAATTGTTTACTAGTAAACAATTTCTTGATTTCTTAGATATTAAGAATTACCATGTGTCAGAAATTCAGGCGCACATGTTTTGTTTGACTCAAACTGAAACCACTTTTAATTTTAATAATTATCATCTAGAAGCAAATTCAGATAGTTTCTATAAAACTGATGTTTTTATTATACAACCACAACGTTATTTAAACTACATCACTACTGATGATAATAATTTTTCTAAATACGTTGAAAAATTTAGTCTTTTTGGAGGTGATAGATTAAAAAAGGTGGTCGATAGTACAGTAAGTTTTCCTAATACCAAAGAAAAAATTGTCGCCTTGCCATATTACTATACTTACAAATGTGATTTAGGGACCGCCGTTCTTAAATTTGGTAAAGTGTATGATAAAGGGAAAGTTGTACGCTATCTTATTAATATAACCGCAATTGAGCCAGAGAAGTTTTAAGTCCTTCTACAAGTTGTAAGTTACTTCAAATTACCAGTATCTTTGCCCGTGTAAAAAAAGAAGTATGTTCAATAAAAATATAAAGCTTGTTCTAGCTGCTGCTGTTGTAGCTTGGGCGGTTTATCTCTTTACAAGAAATGAAATTCTTTCTGGTATTAGTCTTCTATTACTTGCCGGAATGTTTGTTTTACTTTATTTCAAAAATGAAATAATTGTACTTGCTTTTCTTAGATTGAGAAAACAAGACTTTGAAGGTGCAAAAAAATGGTTGGATAAAATTAAAAACCCAGAAGCAGCACTAGTCACTAAACAACAAGGTTATTATAACTATTTGAATGGATTAATGATTTCTCAAACCAATATGACTAAGGCAGAGAAGTATTTCAAAAAAGCCATTAAACTAGGGTTGAGCATGGATCAAGATCTTGCCATGGCAAAACTTAACCTTGCTGGTATAGCAATGAGTAAGAGACGCAAAAGAGAAGCTCAAATGCTATTGACTGAAGCTAAAAAATTAGACAAACATAATATGTTGACTGATCAAATAAGAATGATGAAGCAACAAATGAAACGTATCTAACTTGATACTTAAATTAAAAAAGCCTGCTATAAATAGCAGGCTTTTTTATGAAATACTTTTATGCGTTATTATCGAACGATAATTTTCTTAGTCACAGATTTATCGTTTTGTTTAATCTGTATTAAATACAGTCCTTGATTTTCAATTGTGAAATTGTTTTCTGTTCCATTCAAAACGATGCGACCAGTCATGTCAAAAACAACATAGTTCATATCCGACTTAAAGTTATCAATAGTAAATGTACCATTTGTTGAAGGATTAGGATATAGTATTACATCGCCTATTTCTGAAGCAATTATTGACAATGTTACTGCATCATGCATTCCTAAATCATTAGTGTCATCTGTAGGAAAGACATCCCAATCACGATTTTTATTAAAAGGAATCAAAGGTGCTTGAACATTAGATTTACGAACCAGAGTTTCATCTTTGGCAAAATCATTACTTCCAGATCCAAATGTTCCTACAATATCAATAAGATTGCCATTTAAAAACAGTCCTACAGGATCGTTACCATTAAAGTCTAGAGCACTACCGCTACTAACCAGTTGATCTGCAGCATTGACAATCGTACTGGACGCATTTCCACGAGCAATTACCCAAACATCTTGATCAGCAACAGTTCCTGATAGTGTTACCGTACCAGACCAGTTACCACCACCATTCGCATCACGAGCAAGTGTATACCCGTTTAAATCAACAGGAGCACCAGTCCAATTAGATAATTCAATTGCCTTATTATTTCCGGACCCTTCTATGTATTCACTGATAAATAATGTATTAAATACCACTCCTGTTGAAGTACATACTGTCGTTCTATTACGATCATCGGGTAAATTATCTCCATCAGTATCAATATTAGCAAAATTATTTGGGTCATCACTTAATTTGGATAATCCTCCATTTGTCCCAGTCGAATTGAAATCTGCAGTGGTTGTAAGATAATTTTCAAGTTCGCAATTTGGAGAAGAATTGATTAGATTGTTCGTTAAAACTACCACAAGTTTTCCAAACGGGTTAGTAATCGATTGCCCAGGATTCAAACTAGATACTGGCGTAACTGTGTTTTCAAAAGTCCCAACAATAGGGTTAGAGCTTAGGTTATATAAAATCGATTGGCCTATATTGTTATAGGTGTAGTCATATTCTATGCGATCACCAGCATCGATTGTAGCGTTGTTATTCGTGTCTACATAAGTATCTTCAAGAGTAACAAATAACCTTCCAGATGGAGCATTGCTTGATGTCCAAATATCTGTTACCCACGATGGATTGTCGATATAGGGATTTCGATTATTTTGATGTAAATAAACATCGTTATTACGATCTATTTCCTTTTGACTTACTGGATCGGCATTATGCCAGTCTAAAAGTAAATCTACAAACCACTGTTCAAAATATTGATTTTGAGAACCATCTCTAGGGTCATTTGTGGCATTTGGACTATCCCAACTCGTATCGTTGTATTGAGCTTCATAACGAGTGGCAAAATAAAATAAAGAGCGAGCAATATCGCCTTTAAATTCATCAATCGGTTCAAACACTGTCCCAGTGAATCCTGATGTAGCACTAGGGCCTCGACGAGAACCATTTCTGTAAGTAGTAACGCCGCCACTAGAGCTGTCAACTTCTCCAAAGGGTAAGCTACCACGACCTCCATTTACAAAACCGTCAGTCGGTATTACATGGTGAGCATCACTACGCATTGGCTCTCTTTGGTTGAAAAATCCTTGAGGAAACAGGTGCTCGCGATTATAACAATCTCCTTCCTGACTGTAATTACCACATTGCTCATTTGTATTTCCATTAAAATTATATGGATCTGCACCGGTAGGGTTTTCAGAATACATATCTAATATGGTACCAGTTTGCGTCCCGTTATCGTAGTATTCATCATTATCAGATGTAAGATATAAAGTATGTAATGCGCCATATCCTTGGTTATTATAACCATTGGAAATAATGTTACTCAATTCGGTTTTTAACGCATATCCTGTGAGCCCATTGGCACTGTTGTAGTAGTTTGCTGGTGGTTGCGCTTTCGCGAAAGCGAAACATCCAATAACTATATAGAATAAAATTGTTCTCATATTATTTTTTACTAAGTCTTGCCATGTAAAATCCGTCAAAACCATCAAGGTGAGCGAATAGGCTTTTTTCTTCTTCAAGCTCAAATTCTTTACCAATTTCTGATTCTAGAAATGTTTTTACTTGATCCTGATTTTCTGAAGGTAAAATGGAGCAAGTTGCGTAAACTAGCTTTCCACCTGATTTAAGCACTTTAGAGTAAGATTGTAAAATTTCTTGTTGAGTATTTTGAATCGTTTCTAAAAATTGAGGTTCAAGTTTCCATTTTGCATCTGGATTACGACGTAAAACACCTAATCCACTACATGGAGCATCAATAAGTATACGATCCATTTTTCCATGAAGCTTTTTGATCACTTTAGTCGTATCGATTAATCGGGTCTCTATGTTATGTGCTCCAGCTCTACGTGCTCTGCGTTTCAATTCTTTTAACTTACTAGAATAAATATCCGTCGCAATTATTTGACCTTTATTTTGTGTGAGCGCAGCAAGATGTAATGTTTTTCCACCAGCACCAGCGCAAGCATCTAGAATTCTCATTCCTGGTTCTACCTGTAAAAATGGTGCTATTTTTTGACTACCTGCATCTTGGACTTCAAATAGGCCATCTTGAAATTCTGGAAGACTAAAAACATTAGCTCTTTCCCTTAAAACTAAAGCATTAGGGAATTCTGGTGAAATATCAGTAGCGATGTCGTGAGCAACCAATTTTTCTTTTAAGGTGTTGATATCAGTTTTTAATTCATTGACTCTTAATACTACGTTTGCTTGTTCATTAAGCGCGTGCAGTTCTTTTTCCCAAAAGGACTCTTCTAATTGATTAAGAGCAAGCTCATCCATCCAGTTGGGAATAGATTCACGCATTACTCTTTTTTTTCTTAATTCGTCAAAACGACCTTTAATTCTTCTTACGGGTGTATTATAGTATTCTTCCCAAGCAGGTAAATCATGTCCCTTTAAAATAATCCAAACACTTGTAAGTCTCCACAAGTCTTGAGGCTTAAAAGGTTCTTGAACGTCAGCGATAGCGCTATATAATCGTTTGTATCGCACAATGTCATATGTAGTTTCTGCGATGAATGCACGATCCCTGGAACCCCATCGAGTATCTTTCTTTAAAATCTTTTGTATGGCTTGATCTGCATACTTGCCATCATTAAAAATATTATGTAACGCTTGAGTAGTTGCAACTACTAGGTTGTGGTGAAATCTCATTTTGCAAAATTACTATTATCCTTATTCAAATTAGCTTGTCTTAACTTATTTTTACTCACACAACCTATTATATCTATAAAATGAAATATTTTTCAACCATCATCGCCTTAATTTTTATTGTGTCGCTGTTAGGCTGCAAACAGAATATGAATGATGAGAACTCTATTACAAGCGAGAATTCGATTGGAGCTGTCACAACAATCGAAATTAATAACTTGGTAACAGATTCGATAAGCATAAGGGCACTAGAATACGGTGATGGTAAGTACTGGTATGGTGGAAGTAAAGGTAACTACGGTTCCATCGACCCTAAGGACTTAAGCATCGATAAAGGTATTATCAAGGTCAATGATTCGTTAGATGTTCAATTCAGATCTATAGCTGTTACTAATCAATATACCTACATTTTAAGTGCTGGTAGTCCAGCGTTGTTATATAGAATAACACATGCAAATGATAATATTGAACTTCTTCTATCACAATCTGGTGACGATGTTTTTTATGATAGTATGAAGTTTTGGGATGATGAAGAAGGTATAATAATGGGTGATCCTCAAGGTGAGGATGAGTTTGATCGTTGTATAGCCATTCTTAAAACGGAAAATGGTGGTAAAGAGTTTGGACAGTTGGATTGCTTTAAATTACCAGATTATATAGATGGTGAGGCAGGTTTTGCAGCGAGTAACTCAAATATGAAAATTTTAAATGACCATGTTTGGATTGCTACTGGCGGCAAAGCAGCAAGAGTGTTGTACAGTTATGACAGAGGAGTTAATTGGGAAGAATATCAAACACCAATTATTGCCGGAAGTCAGATGACCGGAATATTTGCAATGGACTTTTATGATGAAAAAACCGGTGTGGTTATAGGTGGAGATTGGGAAAACCCTGAAGATAACAAATACAATAAGGCTATAACTAAAAACGGTGGTCGCAGCTGGAAACTTCTTTCCTCTGGTGATGGACCAGGATATTGTAGTGACATACAGTTTGTTCCAAATACGCAAGGAAATGAATTACTAGCCACGGGCTCACAAGGTATTTGGTGGAGTGGAGATCAAGGCACTACTTGGAGAAAACTTACTGATGATGGTTATTACACGGCAAGCATGATTAATCAAAATGAAGGAATGCTAGCTGGTAATGGGAAAATATCTAGTTTCAAGCTTAAAAGAGAATAGTTGGATTAATCTTCCATCTCTTGTTCATACTTTGGAAGGTCTTTGATAAGCTCTTCTAATTTCACTTCTTTATCAATAATTCCTACTGCTGTAAATTCTTCTAATATAGTATCTACAGTAGTATCCCATAGTTGATCGTCACTATATTCGGTACGTAGCATCCATTGTTGAACATCTCCTACTTGTAAATCATAATGAGCAGCAATAGTTCTATCTATACTTGGAATCAATTTAAAGTCGGCAGTGTATGTATTTATCACATAAAGCATTTTGCTTAACGCTTCCTCTTTTTCTTTGATACATTCTTCTCTTGCTGCAATAACAAAACTAGGCCATGGAGTTGCTATGGTTTCCAATCTTTTAAAAACGCCTCTATCTACTAATGGTTGGGTCATATACCGCTCCCATAAAAATAATTGAGCTTTATTGTTAGATAGAGCTTCAACAGCGCCGTCCAAGGTATGAACAAGTTCAAAGTCTAACTCGGTAGTATCCCATCCGTGTTTTTTGGCCATGAGATAGCTCATAAGGTGTGAGCCACTGCCGTAACGACTTATCGCTATTTTACCATCCTCCAACTGTCTAGTGTTATTCGCTTCTATGGTACCAGGAGCATGAACACCCCATAGTAATGGAGTTTGGACATAAACTTGAAGAATTTTTGAAGGGTTTCCAGCGATTATGTCCTTTACAATACCATCGGTGAGTATACATGCCACGTCTAGTTCATCGTCTCGCAACATTTTACTCATTCTTCCCGTTCCTTCAGGAATATCTTGCCATTGTAAATCCAAGCCTACTTTTTCAAAGGCTTTGTCCTCTATTGCTAAGTGCCAAGGTAAATTAAAATGTTCTGGTACTCCGCCTATTCGTATAGTAGTCTTCTTCATAGAAGAAACAAATATACTTTAGAAAAATTAGGAATGAAGTTTTTTTAAGTATTCTCTTATTTCTGTTTGAGAATTTACAACATCTTGTTTCTCAGACTTTCTGAAATTGTTAGATTCACTTTGATCGTGAATTCTAGCCTTATCTGTGTCATTTAATTGAAGGGTTAAAATTGTGTTTAATTCTTCATAAATTCTCTCGTCATAAATAGGAACAAGAACTTCTATTCTACGATCTAAATTACGCGTCATCCAATCGGCGCTACCAATAAATATTTTAGGATTTCCAGCATTATTAAATTTATAAATACGACCGTGTTCCAAATAGGTGTCTACAATGGAATAACAAGTAATATTTTCACTTAAGTTTTTGAGACCTGGGATTAAACAACTAAAACCTCTAACTAACAAAGTAATAGTAACTCCTGCTTGACTTGCTTTATACAGTAATTCTATGATTCTAGGATCTTCTAATTGATTCATCTTTGCCCAAATAGCAGCTGGTTTACCTAATTGCGCTTCATCAATTTCAGCTCTTATAAGATCTTCAAATGTTTGTCGGGTATTGTAAGGACTTACTAATAGGTGTTTAGGTTTGGGGATAATTAAATCACCTTCCAATACTTTAAATACCTGATATAAATCTTTTGTTATAGGTTTATGAGAAGTAAAAAGTCCGTGATCGCAGTAAACCTTAGCTGTTTTAGAATTAAAATTACCGGTTCCTATGTAAGCATATCTCTTCTTTTCACCATCAATGCGTTTTTGAATAAGTAAAGCTTTACTATGAACTTTAATATTAGGAAAACTCCATATGACACGAGCTCCTTTTTCTTCTAATATTTGGCCCCATTTAATATTGTTTTTTTCATCAAACCTAGCCTTTGCTTCAACAAAAACTACGACCTCTATTTCGTTCTCAACAGCTTTTAAAAGAGCTTGCACTAATTTTGAATCGTCGGCAACTCGATATAGAGATATTTTAATAAACTCTGTTGTATTATCATTTGCAGCTTGATTGACTAGGTTAGAGACATAATCAAAACTCATGAATGGAGTGTGAATGAGTTGGTCCTGTTTATCTATTAAAGCAAAATAGTCCTCGTTGCTTTCAAATTCTTTGTGTTCTATTTCCTTTTTAGGTTCGAGATAAAGATCTGGATTATCGAATGGTTTTGGGAAACTAAAGAAGTCATCAAAGTTATGATAAATACCACCTTTAACTAGATCAATTTTACTCAAATCAAGACTTTTGCGCACATTCTTAATTACTTTATCAGGAATGCTATCATCATAAAGTAGGCGAGTAGGTTCTCCAATATTACGTTGTTCTAGACTCTTGTAGATTTTTTCTGCTAGAGTTCCTTCGGCAAAATCTTCCACATAAAGCTCGGCATCACGACTTAGTTTAATACTGTAATAACCAGTTATTTCGTTTGAAAAAAAACGATCTAATTGAAGTTTAATAATATCGTCTATAAACGCAATGTGTGCGTGATGATTATCTTTAACTAGGGTTATAAATCGACCAGAATCTTTAGGTATTTTTACAAGGCCATACTTATCTTTATCATTAAATGTAACTAATAAGTATAATCTTTGATTTTCTAGAAAAATGTTACTTTGTGTTCCTGCGTTGATGTAACTGATATCTAGATTATCCTCGTAATGTTCTTTAAACCACTTGTCTGCCAATAACTTGTGATCGTTTTTTAAACTAATTTCATCGTGTAGATAAATACCATAATCCTCTAATTCTGGCTTAATACTTTCGTGGAATATAGTACCTAAAAAATGCTGTTGCTCTTGGACTTTGGCCAATATTTCTTTTACCAGTTTGGTTGGTTTGGTCTCTAATTTTTTTCGGTACTTTTTTCTTACCTTTTTAAGTTGTCGTAATTGAGAAATACGTACTCTAAAGAACTCATCCAGATTTGATGAGAAAATGGCCATGAATTTAATACGCTCATAGACAGGTAAGTGATCATTGGCTGCTTCTTGGAGCACTCTGTGATTAAAACTTAACCAATTAAGATCTCTATGTCGGTAAGGAAAATCGTATTTCATACAGCTCGTAAATTTAAAAACGAGCTGTGTTTAATTCTGTTATTGTTAGGTTAACTTAACTTAAACAATTAAGTGTAAAGCTAATAAGTTTTTCAACGGTCGCAGCTGGTTGTTCAGAAAAAGAACCTGTAGCTCGATTAGCAAGTATAGCATTTAATGAAACTGCTCTATGACCTAGTAGATTTGCCATGGCATATATTCCAGCGGTCTCCATTTCTAGATTTGTAATGCGCTGGTTGTCATGGTTAAATCCTGCTAATTGCTCGTTGAGTTCCTCAAAAGCTGGTTTCAATCTTATAGTTCTACTTTGTGGACCATAAAATCCTACATTGGTTACCGTGTTACCATTGATCATTTCTACAGTTTGAAATTTTCTCGCTAGATCTGGATTACAATGTATTACATAAGGATTACTGTGATTGTCGTTGCGCGGTATTTGTTGAGAAATCGCTTTCGCGAAAGCGGAATCACCACCATCATTTTGATACCAGTGGTACAGACTGTCAAAACCGATTCCTCGTTGAGAAAGTACAAAAGAGTCAACAGGAATATCAGGTTGTATGGCACCCGAAGTTCCCACACGAATGATGTCCAAGGAAGTAAGTTTCTCTTTTATTTTTCTTGTTTTAAAATCAACATTTACTAAGGCATCCAATTCATTAAAAACGATGTCTATGTTATCCGTTCCAATTCCTGTACTTATAACGCTTATGCGTTTGTTGCGGTATAAACCTGTATGAGTATGAAATTCTCGTTTTGCTACTCTAGTGTCTATTACATCAAAATGTTTGGAAACTTCACTTACACGTTCTGGATCACCAACAGTAATTATGGTAGAAGCTAGTTGTTCTGGCAATAAATTGAGGTGGTAAATACTACCATCATCATTTAGAATAAGTTCTGAGGATTCTAACATGGGATTAAGGCATTTTCTTTGCGATAAATGAAATTTCTACGTTTACGTATTTAGGAAGGTTAGCTACTTCTACTGTTTCTCTGGCAGGAGCTGTTTTATCATCAAAATACGATCCGTACACTTCGTTTACAGTAGCAAAATTTTTCATATCACTCAAAAAAATAGTTGCTTTAATAACATCTTCAAAATTCATATCTGCCTGCTCTAATAAGCTTTCTAGATGTTTCATTACAAGATGTGTTTCTTCTTTTAAATCATCTATTTTAAGTTCGCCACTTTCTGGATCCATCGCAATTTGACCACTGGTATATAAAGTGTTTTCAAAAGCGTTTACATAGTGTATAGCTTGGTTGTATGGACCAATTGGTGCAGGGGCATTTTTAGTATAAATAATTCTTTTCATAGCAGGTTATTAGAATTGACGTAAAGATACTATCAACAGTCTTATAATAAAAAAAACGACCGCTTTTAAGCAGTCGTTTTCATTTATTAATTCTAGAGGGATTCTATTGAACGGCTTGTAAGGCGTCAATATTACCGTAACCATAACTAGAATTGCGGTTAGGGTAGAAGTGAGCACTTTGTTTGAGTTTGTTAAGCACTTGAGTTTTTGTCCATGATGGGTTTTTACTCCAAACTAGTGCTGCAATTCCTGCTGTAGTAGCTGTCGCTACACTTGAACCGCCTACGTATTTTTGTTGACCTGTATTAAAGCCTAAAACAGGAACAGTTCTATTGCTATTACTAGCACGCTGCATGGTTACTGTAAAATCAATTTTAGAACCACTATGGCATACATCACAACGGTTGTAGCCATTATCTTTTATACCAGTTACTGCAACTGTCTCACTCATAGAAGCAGGAAAAATCACACCATACCAATTGGTAAAAGATGTTGAAGTTCCACCTGCAGCAAAAATTAATTTCCCACGACTATTAGCATATCGTACTGCATCTTTAATATTACCGATACTCCAAACATAACCTATACTCATAGATATGATTTTAACATCACTACGGTTACCTAGAGTTCTTAACGCCTCACTTACACCTTTGCGCTCGTGGTAGTCATTAAGTACTACGTCTTCTGTACTGCGGTAAACCACAAGATTAGAATTATAAGCCACTCCTACTGGTAACTTATCATTATTTCTAGGAGCAGCAGCAACGCTAGCCATTTGAGATCCATGTCCACAACGATCATTTGGCCCATCAACATTATTACTCCACCACCAGGAAGAGTCTATGAAGTTACCGTATCGTTGTACATTTCTACCAGTCGAAGCTCCATCATTAAATCCAGCGTTCATTAAATAGTTATTTGGAGTAAGACCTGTGTCAATCACAGCAAGAGTTACACCAGATCCTGTGCTGTAGTTCCAAGCATCGTCAATGTTGTGAATATTGAAATTCCATGGCATTCTTGCTCCTGGACTTATGTTTGTATAATCAGCGGTATTGATGTTTTCAGGACTTTGGTTGCATCCGCTATTCGATTTTTGTTCTCCTGCCATTTCATAGGAGTAACCTATAGGATCTATATATCTAATGCCTTGTAAATTTTGAAGCGCTTGAATGGTTTCAATTCTAGTAACCGATACTTCCAATTGATAGAAAAAATCGTGATCATCAATAAGTACTTCCTTTTCAGTTAAGGATTCTTTGTCTGCAACTATTTCTAGGATTTGATTTTTAAGGTCGTTAATTTCATTGCTTTTGGTTTCAGCAAAGTAATCATCATCGGTTCCATACCCTATATTAAGCATCATGTCTCCATTCACAGCTGCACTCCATAGAATTTGGGCAGGAGCGTTTGTCCAATCTACATCACCTGTTTCTTGAAGTTGTTGATCTACGTATTTGTTGATTTGTTCAGGAGAAAGCAATTCCTTTTGTTGGGAGCTGTCGCTATTATTGCCTTCGGTTAAATCATCACTACAAGAGTAGAGAATAAATACAGCTATCGCAGCGGTTAAGAGTTTTTTCATGGTTAAAATTTTAAGGGTGATTAAAAATAGTAAGGTTTTATCTATAAATCACGCTTGCTTTTCAAATAATTAGATGTAGTTATTTAATAATTGTTAACATGTTCATAATTGTCTATAAAAACAATCAACAAATCACATATGTTAAAAAATTAACATTTCAATCTCTTTATGTTAGATAATCCTAGAACGTTCCTCTTGATCGCTTTAAAGTATTGTTCTTATTGTTAAAAGGTTAGTTTTGCATTTTGTTAATTAAACGATATAAAAAAAGCCACCTTTTCAGGTGGC
This sequence comes from Nonlabens sp. SCSIO 43208, assembly GCF_050703575.1. Lineage (NCBI taxonomy): Bacteria > Pseudomonadati > Bacteroidota > Flavobacteriia > Flavobacteriales > Flavobacteriaceae > Nonlabens > Nonlabens sp. SCSIO 43208. The sequence continues at coordinate 2,471,953 of NZ_CP065365.1, read as the reverse complement.
TTTTAATTGTAAATAGTTTTCTATTATTATTCGACTGGCAGCAGCTCTAATTCGAAAATCAAATCTGAATTAGCAGGAATTGGACCACGTGCTTGATCACCATAAGCCAATTCTGAAGGAATGAACGCTACAATTTTTTCTCCGTAACTCATACTAGCTATTGCATTTCTAAAACCAGAAACCAATTGCATTTTTTGAGGATCAAATGCCATTTGAATAGGCTTGTAAAAACCACCACGATCTTTACCTAGATTGTAAGCATTAAACTTTAAGGCATACTCTTTATCACTACTGTCAAACATTCTTCCGTTTGTTAGAAAGCCTGAATAGGGAATTAAAACAGGTGTTCCTATTTCAGGTTTTGTTCCATTACCTTCTTTAACCACATAAACTTTTACGTCGCTATTAGGTAATTTTTTTGCCTTCTTTTTAAGAGCTGTAAATTCTTTTTCTTTTTCTTCAATCAATTTAGGAGCGTTTTTAGCAAGTTCTGCTATTCTTTCTTGCTCTTTACGAGCTTCCTCCATACGTTCCTGCTCTTTGTCTTTTGAAGTTTGGATATAATCGGCAATAATTTTTGAAGCATCAAATTTTTTAGCCTCTTTACCTTTTCTTATGATTTTAACAGAGTTGATTACCATATCGCTATTCGGTTTGTCACGGAACCCAGTTGGAGTGGTAGCAATAGAATCTACTACTTCTAATCCTTTAATAACCTTTCCAAATACGTTGTAGTTACCATCTAAACTAGGAGTAGGTTTGTGCATGATGAAAAATTGACTTCCATTAGTATTAGGTCCTGCATTTGCCATTGACATAATTCCTTTGGCATCATGTTTAAGTGTATCTACAATTTCCTGATCGAATTTATATCCTACGCTACCACTTCCAGTTCCGGTAGGATCACCTCCTTGGATCATGAAGTTTTCAATAACTCTATGAAAGATTAGACCGTTGTAAAATGGTTTACCTTTAAGTGAGTCTATTACTGCCGGATGATCACCTTCGGCAAGAGCGACAAAGTTTGCTACTGTTGCAGGAGTAGCGTCATGATAAAGCTTTGCAAACATGGTACCTTTAGTGGTGTTTATTTCTGCATATATTCCATCTTCTACTTCTGGATAATCATCATCACACGATGCTGCCATTAATATTAATGATAAAGCAACTAATACTACTTTTAATTTTTTCATTTACTGTTTAATTATTTAATTGTTGGGTATTTGAAATTCAATTTTGTTGTTGGAATCGTTTACGTCAATAAGTTTGATATGACTTTTAAAAGGAATATTTGTTCCTATTTTATTATCATCACCATAATAACCATAGGCTGTGTAAGATGGGAAATAAGCAACCATAGAATCTCCTTTTTGCATTAATTTTAAAGCTTCTCTCATTCCCGTAAAAACACCATACTCTTGTTCCAGAGATTTAGTGATTGGTGATAATTCTTGAGTAGAGTAGATGGTATCGCCATTAAGAGCCAAGACATTATACTCAAAAGTGACCTTATCACCGAATTTAGGTGTAGGAGCATTGTTTTCACTTTTCTTAAACAAGCGGTAGTAAAAACCATTTTGAGAGCGCAACATTGAATCGGCATTGTTTTTAATGGTCTTTTCAATAAGCATTTCTTCTTGCTCTGCTAGTTCTTTATTTCTTTCAATCGAAGATTTTAAATAAGAACTGCTTGATTTTGTTTTTGCTTTACGAGGTATCGTCTCGTTGAAACAGCTGCTTAATGTTATACTAATTAAACTAAATAGCAGTATGTACCAGTTCTTCTTCATATTGTGGCAAGATACTAATTAATTTATCGACTGTAGCCTTCATATCTAGATCTGATTTTCCTCCAGCGGCATTTAAATGTCCACCGCCATTCCAGTGTTTTCGCGCAAGCGTATTAACATCAAAATTTCCCTTGGAACGCAATGAAGTTTTAATAATACCTTCATCAGCTTTTTGTATAAATATTTGAGCAAAAACTACATCCTTTAAACTTAATGCATAGTTTACAAATCCTTCAGTATCACCTTTCTTAAATCCATTGTCATCTAGTTCCTGTTGAGTAAGAGTAATAAAGGCTGTACGATAATTACTCAAAACGGTCATGTTATTGAGTGCAACACCTAATAATTTAAGCCTGCTTACCGAGTTTGCATCGTAAATATTGCGATTAATAGATTCAGCATCGGCACCTTTATCAACGAGTGCTGCCGCTACTCTAAGTGTAGTTGATGTTGTCGATCTATACTTAAAACTTCCTGTGTCAGTCAAAATGCCTGTATACATACTAGCAGCCATTGATGGCGTTATATACTCTACATGATCCATCATTTCAAAAAAGTGATACATCATCTGGCAGGTACTGCTCATGCCAGTATCGCTATACATATAGGTAGCATATGGATCAGGTTGCTGGTGATGATCAATCATGACAAAGCTAGCTGTTGATTCTTCAAGAATTGTTTGCATTTCACCAGTTCGGTGTAGGGCATTATGATCCAAGCTAAAAATGAGATCGGCTTCCTTTATTATGGAATCGGCAAGTTTAGAATCTTTTTCATAATTAATGATCTGTTCTGTATGTGCCATCCATTTTAGAAAATCTGGAAAGTCATTGGGTGAAATCATATGGACTTGATGATTCAATTGTACCAAGTATTCATATAGCGAGGTTATCGAACCTATTGCGTCGCCATCAGGTCCTTTATGAGGTACTATGACAATCCTTTTGGGATGTGATAACTCTTTTTTAAGCGCTGTGATTTGTTGCTCGTTCATAGCGCAAATATAAACAGTGTTGCTAGATGAGCGTAAATGACGGTCACATTAGTTTTTGTATCAATTATTAGGGTATACGTTTAAAAATGCACTACTTTTGCAGCGCATTTAAAAAAGCAAAAATGGCAACAAATAGAACATTTACCATGATTAAGCCAGATGCCGTAGAAGATGGGCATATAGGCGCTATACTTGAAAAAATTACAGCAAGCGGTTTTAGAATCGTAGCTATGAAACTTACTCAAATGACTAAAGCAGATGCTGAGGAGTTTTATGCAATCCACAGTGAGCGTCCATTCTTTGGAGAGCTTGTTGAATTTATGACGCGCGGTCCTATCGTGGCTGCTGTTCTTGAAAAGGATAATGCCGTTGCTGATTTCCGTACGTTAATTGGTGCTACTAATCCTGCTGAAGCTGCAGATGGAACCATCAGAAAAATGTTTGCTAAAAGTGTAGGTGAAAACGCTGTACACGGATCTGATAGTGATGAGAATGCTGCTATTGAAAGCGCTTTCCATTTCTCAGGTCGTGAGATGTTTTAATTAACATTGAACACATATAATAAAATCCACTTTGTAAAAGTGGATTTTTTTGTTTTTAAGAGTACGCTTTCGCGAAAGCGTAATTAACAACCAACGTATTTTAAAATAGCGGTTCCTCTTTTTGGGCAGTTATAAGTGCGGCTACACGATTAATCTTAATGCGCATGCGCTCAAAGAATTGTGCTCTATCTTTTTCTCCAGAATGTACCAGTAGTTTTGAACTTTTCATTTGTTGTTCAAAGAAATTAGCTAGTCGGTCACAGGTAGGTTTGTGTTCTACCTTGAGATAGGTAAGAACGGTAAAAGGTGTAAAGAATACGCGTTCATTTTTGGTTTGAACCATAATCGTATTACTCATGGTAAGTAAATCGCTGGTATATAATTGATAACTTGCGGTAGAGTCGTTATTATCAATGGCTTGAGAAATACATTGCTTTTCAACATGGTCAATAATACCGTGTAAATCCTTGCATATTAATAAGGCATGTTTTTCGTCTAGTCTACCAGTTTCAAAATAATACAATATTTGCTGTAGAGAGCCATTTATAGTATTATCATTCCAAAATTCTGTAATATTTATATAATCGTAGGTGCTGCCTAACTCATGGGCAGCCTTAAATAAACTACTAGGACAACGATCTAGAAATTCTGTGAAGGTCAACTTTGCCATTGAACCATTCTCGTTCAAAAATTTCAACCATACATAACACTTGTACTTTGTGATATAGGAATCTTTTAGTGTATAAAATAAAGGAATATCCTTAGCAGAATAGGTAATACTAGCGCTTTTGAGTTTTACAAGCTCCTGAATATTAGATAAGGAAACCTTAAAGTAGCTTTCTAAATCTTCAATGGTAGCAATGTGAGGAGAAACTTGCGTAAGAATACTATTTTGTTCACCGACCTCAAATAGTTTATTTAGCGATAGACGGTAATGTTTTGCCAGTATAACAGCCTCATTCAGGCTTAATTTGCTCATTCCATTAACACGTCTGTATGCTGCATCATAATTAATATCAAGAATACCTGATATTTCATCCATGAGATTTTTGTGTTCAGGAATTAACTGCTTGATTTTTCTAAATAGTTGTTCTTGCATGGTTTAAAAGTACATCTTAGAACTAAATCCTATTTGTATATTTTACAAAAAACGTAAATCTTTATTTGCGTTTTGTGAATAATCTAGATACTACTAATTGAATGTCTAACCTTTTTAAGAATCTTTCTTTTTAGAAAAATAGTTATCATAATAATATCTAATCAACTCACTTACAATTAAAATAATAAGGAAGAACAGTACTTCAATTACCCAATTTTCAAAGACAAAACGCTCTAATTGAAAATTAATGTCTGCTCCATAGAATAAACTCCCGAAGATAAGTGCTAAAAGAAAAGATATAGTTAACACTACTCTATTCATTATCTGTTTTTCAAATATTCATACACTTTAGGTAATGGTAGTCCCATGACATTATAATAACAACCTTCTAACTTTTCAATCCCTGTGTATCCTATCCAATCTTGAATTCCATAAGATCCAGCTCGATCGTAAGGTTTGTAACTATGAACATAGTATTCAATTTCTTCTTTACTTAATTTTTTAAAATAAACACTAGTGCAGTCGTAGATAGTATCTTGTCTTTGAGTACTCGTAAAACATACTGAAGTAAAAACCTTGTGTTTTTTTCCACTCATGGCAGTGAGCATTTCAATGGCATGTTCTGTAGTTTTAGGTTTACCTAATGCTTGATTGTCTAACCATACAATAGTATCACTCGTGATCAATAAATCCTTTTCCTGTAAAATTCCGTTAAACGCCGAAGCCTTTAATTGCGCGAGGAAATTTGTAATTTGTTCCTCTATAAAAGCTTTGTCGTAGATCTCTTCCACAGGTCTAGTTTGTATGACAAAATCAAGATCTAGTCCTTTAAGTAACTCTTGTCTTCTAGGTGATTGAGAGGCAAGAATGATATTGGTGTCTAGGTATTTTTCTTTAAGCATTTTTTACAAATTGTAATTAAAATATACAGCTATTATACCGATTACTAGAACTATTTTCATGATAGTGCTTAGTGTAGTCAACTCTTTATTGACTGTTGTTGACCACAATCTAATTGATACATACATAAGTGGTCCCATAAGACCAAAAACGATCAAGTAAATCATGTACTCTTGATTTATAAAAACAGTAACTACCGAGGTTCCTAATCCTAAAACCACAAGTAAGCTAATTGAAGCGACAATTTTACAAGCCCTAGATCTTCCTAAAAGAATGGGTAAACTATTGCGACCAGCAACTTTATCGCCACTCACATCCACACAATCTTTAATCATTTCCCTAATTAAATTTAGCACAAAAGCTATACTTGCTATCCATACTAATTGCTGCATGATCGCAACAAATAATGCACGATTCTCTTCATTGATTACCGGAAACAGATCAAAAATCCCTGTTATCACAACAACTAATCCTACCATAAAGGATATTAGAATATTACCAACCAGCACCATTTTTTTTACCTGATTGGCATACGAGTATAATAGAAATGCAATAATGATGAATATAGAAGCTAGTACAGGTTTACCAATTCTATTGGCAAGTATAAAACCGCTTATCACTGCTATAACCGTGAGAATTACATAAAATGAAAAGGCATTTTTTTCAGTGATATGTTTTTGGACAATTATTTTATTCGGTTTATTAATCTTGTCGGTAGTCACATCCATAATATCATTGATTACGTTACCACCGGCAACTAGCATCGCAGTTGAAACAATTAAAAGAATAGCATTTGTTAAATCAAGAGCGGTACCAGTCACCATCGTATCGATAACACCATAAATAATAATACATTGACATAATATTGTAATGACTACATTAAGAGGTCTGGTAAGTAGAAAGTAATATTTCAAAATAGCTTATAACAATGATATTATGACGATACAGCTTGAACAGCTTGTGTAGCGTTCCATTTTCCTTGAACCTTCATTACTTGTTCAATAACATCACGCACACAGCTGTCACCGCCGTTACGATGTGATATGTAGTTGCAAATTGATTTAACTTCTTGAATGGCATCTTGTGGACAAGTAGCCACGCCTGCGTATTCAAGTGCTGGCAGATCTGGCATGTCATCACCCATATAAAGTATCTCTTCTGGTGTTAAATTATGTTTTGCAACATATTCTCGCATTTGCACCATTTTATCACTGGCGTTAAGAAAAACATCTTCAACGCCTAATCCCATTAATCTGGATTTAACACCATCATTGCGACCACCAGTAATAATACAAACCTTATAACCATTATTGAGGGCAGTTTTAATAGCATATCCGTCTCGTGCATTCATGGTTCTTAATAACTCACCACTTTCAGAAATAAGCAGTCTTCCGTCCGTAAGTACACCATCAACATCTAGGATAAAGGTTGTTACATCGTTCAATAATTCTTTATAATTCTTCATACATTTTTTTAATAGATTCTGTAATGGCTAGATACATTTTATGATCTTTTTTTGCCAGTAATTTTAAATGTGTTTCAACTGTTTCTTTATCTCCACGTTTAGCAGGTCCAGTTTGTAAATCTTTTGCCGGTTGATCAATTGTTTTTAAATAAGTTTCTTGACGCAACGCGTTGAGTAAGTCACTGGGAATATCATATTTATTCATGATTTCTTCTGCCTTAGCATAGCAATGATTTACAAAGTTGTTAGTGTATACAGCTGCTACATGTAAATATTTACGTTGGTCAGAATTTAAGTAATTACGCTTTCGCGAAAGCGTGCTAGCCACCGTTTCTAGTATTTCCTTACTTTCATCATTGTTGTATTCCAAGCAAATGGGTATTTCATTGAAATTAACATCTCGTTGTTTAGAAAAACTTTGCGGCATATAAAAAACCCCATAGTTACTATGCTTCTTGAGTACATTCATAGAGACACTGCCTGAAGTGTGTGCAACGGTAGCGTGACTTCTAAGCATACGTGACACATTTTTTATAGTATCATCTGGGGTAGCAATAAATAGGATATCACACTTAGGTATTGTGAATAAATCTGTATATAATTTAGAACTTAATTGAGGTTCTTTTTTTCCAGTACGATTGTAATAACCTATAAGTTTAACTGTTTGTTTTTGAGTGTTTAAAGCGTTTTGCTCAAGTGCTTTACACAAGTGCAATCCTAAGTTTCCAGTTCCTATTACAAAAACACGTATCATAAGCGTAAAAATAAGCACTCTTCATCGACTCACAAACTATGGCAGGTCGGCTTTTGTGAAGTATCTTTGCGGCCGGTAAAATATTCCTGATTTTACCCTTAAAAATTGACTATGAAAGACAAATTGATAGCTTTTTTCTTCAGTACCCGTACTATGGCAGTTCTTATGATAGGATTTGCAGCTGCGATGGCTTTTGGAACCTTTATTGAAAACAGTTACGATACACCTACATCAAAGATTTGGATCTATAATACTTGGTGGTTTTCCTTGATAATGTTGTGGTTGATGGCAAACTTTATTTATAATATTAAACGCTATCAATTGCTACAATGGAAAAAGTGGGCTGTGTTATTACTTCATATCTCTTGGGTACTCATAATAATAGGAGCAGGAATTACCAGATATATTTCTTATGAAGGTATGATGTTGATTCGTGAAGGAGAAACCGAAAAATTCTTTTTCAGCGAGAGTACTTACTTCAGTGCTATTATCCAAGGAAAAAGTCCAGATGGTCAAGATATCCAACGTACTGTAGATGAAAAGGTCCTCATATCACCTTATGATTATGATATAGAAACCTCGTTTGAATACTTTAATGATAAAGTTACGGTGACTATCGATAGTTTACTATACGATGCTGTTGAAGGACTGGTGCCAGTTGAAGAAGGTACTGGTGATAGATACTTAACTGTAGTAGAAGCAGGTAGTGGTTCTCGTCACGATCATCTAATCAAGGATGGTGAGAAAAGTAGTATACACGGTGTACTTTTTGGTGTTAATATAGATCCCGAAATTGCTGCTAAAGAGAAAATTATAAACATCACTGAAAACTGGAATGGTTATACAATTCAAACTCCTTATGAAGGTGAATTTTTAAGAATGGCAGACCAAATGAAAGGAACTGTTATTCAAGATAGTATTCAACCATTACAATTAAGATCTTTATATACCACAGCTGGTTTGCAATTTGTGATACCTAATGGAATTACTGAAGGTAGACCAGGAATTGTTCAAGCAAGTCCACCTACTAAAGCAAAAGCCTACGGCTTGTTTGTTACTGTATCGGATGGTATTGAAAGTAAGAAAATGGAATTGCTAGGAGGAAAAGGTATGATATCAGATTATGAAAATATTCAATTAGGCGATAAAAATGTGTACCTCAAGTATGGCTCAAAGCAACTTGAATTACCTTTTAGTGTAACTCTGGATGATTTTGTGGCAAACAAGTACCCAGGAACTGAAAACGGATATTCTTCCTTTGAATCTTATGTTACAGTAAACGATGAATCTGGTGCAGTAAAAGAACATATCTATATGAATAACGTATTAGATAAAGAAGGATATAGGTTTTTCCAAGCAGGCTTTGATCCAGACGAATTAGGAACACATTTAAGTGTAAACCATGATTGGTGGGGAACAAATATCACTTATTTGGGGTATTACCTTTTATATATTGGTTTATTAGGATTATTGTTTTCAAAACATACTCGGTTTGCAGAGTTAGGTAGATTGGTGAATAGAGTAGTAAAGCGTAAGGCCAAAATGGCTGCTACTATCGTTGTTATTTTGTTTTCTATCTCTGGTGCTATAGCACAAGATAATCATGCCGGTCATGACCATGAAACAAATTCGGTAGCGTCGGATTCATTAGCCTCAGTAATTACGCAAGAGGCACCGCCTATCGAAGAAGTAAAGATGCCTGTGATACCAAAACAAAAATTAGACAGTATCATAGTTGCTAATATGGTTCCAGAGAAGCAAGCAGAAATGTTTGGTAGATTGGTAGCTCAAGATGATGGTAGAATGAAACCAATCTCTACTTTATCAAGTGAAATTTTAAGAAGACTATCAGAAAAGGAATACTACGAGGCTGAAGTAGGAGACAGCATTGTTAAATTGACACCAGAGCAAACTCTTTTGAGTATGATGCAACTGGGACAATTGTGGTTTGAAGTACCTATCATTAAATTAAAAAGAGGTAACGATTCTATTCGTGACTTATTAGGAATTGATCGTAGTAGAAAGTTTGCTAGTGGAACAGATTTCTTCAGACGACCAGATGATACCTTTGGAAGTTATAAATTAAGCAGGTTAGTTGATGAGGCAAATGCGGCTGATATAAAGACTGCGCAGCAGAATAACATATTAGATCTCAATTTTTCGACCGGGATTTTAAACGAAACACTTTCAGGAAATATCCTTAAAATTTTTCCAGGACAAAATACAGAGAATAACAAATGGTATTCCCCAATCGAAACTGAAAAGGCTAACTATCAAGCAGAACCAGAAAAGGAGTTTGCAAAAAATTTCATTCCGGCATATTTGACATTGCTTAATCAAGGTAAACAAACAGGGAATTATCTAGCAGCAAATGCTGCTCTCAATGGGATGTTTGAATTTCAAAAGCAATTTGGTGGTGATTTGTTGCCAAGTCAGGATAAGATTGACGCTGAGATTTTTTACAATAAACACGATATTTTCAAAAACCTGTACAAGTGGTATGGTTGGTTTGGATTATTAATGTTGCTTCTATTGGTGGCAGAGATATTAAAACCAATGAAACAAATCAGATGGAGTATAAATTTTCATCATATAGTTATTATTGGATTATTTCTTGCTCACACAGCTGGATTAGTAGTTAGATGGTATTTAAGTGGTCATGCTCCATGGTCCGATGCTTATGAATCATTGATTTATGTAGCATGGGCTACTATGGGTATGGGATTGTTGTTAAGCCGTAAAAGCCAGTTAATTGTTGCAGGAGCAGCCTTTGTAGTAGCTATAATTCTTTGGGTAGCTCAGTTAAATTGGTTAGATCCATCTATTTCCAATTTACAACCTGTATTAGACTCGTATTGGTTAATGATACACGTTGCTGTGATTGTAGGTAGTTATGGTCCATTTGCTTTGGGTATGATACTAGGATTGATAGCCTTGATTCTAATGATTGTAACTACTGAAAAGAATAAAAAACGTATTGATTTAAATATTAAAGAGCTTACCTACCTTAACGAAGTAGTTTTGACTATAGGTATAATTATGCTTACAATAGGTAACTTTTTAGGAGGTATGTGGGCAAATGAAAGTTGGGGTAGATACTGGGGTTGGGATCCTAAAGAAACCTGGGCTTTAATTTCTATTTTTATTTATGCCTTTGTTTTACACTTAAGACTCATTCCTGGTCTCAAAGGAAGATGGACTTATAACTTGTGGTCGGTATTGGCCTTTGGTTCCATATTGTTTACATACTTTGGTGTTAACTTCTATTTATCAGGTCTTCATAGTTATGCTAGCGGTGATCAAATCTTATCTTATAAATTTATAGTTACCACACTGGCTGTTGTTTTAGCTATTGGATTTTTAGCAAGGTGGAAAGAAATGAAACATTTCAAGCGTAAACAACGTGAAATGGAATAACCCATTTGCACCTCAATTATTATCATGAAAAAACTAAATGCTGCATTTTATCAACAAGATGATGTGGTAGCACTCGCGAGGTACCTAATAGGGACCGAATTAGTTAGTGAAATTGATGGCTTAAAAACTTCGGGAATTATAACTGAAACCGAAGCTTATAGAGGCTACGATGATAAGGCTTGTCATGCACATTTGGGTAGATTCACTGAAAGAACCAAAGTAATGTATGAAACAGGTGGCGTTGCCTATGTTTACCTATGTTATGGTATTCATCACCTGTTCAATATTATCACGAATAAAAAACATAACGCCGACGCCATTTTAATAAGAGCCATACAACCTACTTCTGGTCTAGACCACATGCTTAAAAGACGAAATAAAAGCAAAGTAGAAGCTAGCTTAACAAGTGGACCTGGTAATGTTTCAAAAGCTCTCGGAATATCAAAGTCTCATTACGGTGAGGATCTTCAAGGTTCTCAAATTTACATACTTGATAAAACCAAAACGCTTCCTGTAATACAAAGTGTTAGAATAGGTATAGACTATGCCGGTGAGGACGCACAATTGCCCTGGCGATTTTACGCGGCCGATAATCCCTATGTAAGTAAAAAATTAAAAGCTGATGCGCCGTATCAAGAATGATTCTATTAGACTATTGAGAATATCGCAGCACCGTACAGTGCAAACCTCAAAAATCGCAGCAATCCAATGAGTACCCAATTCTTGAATGGGTATTTAAGCATTCCAGCAACCAGGCTAGCCATAGAAAAAGGTAGCGGTAAAAGAGCGCCTACTCCAATTAAAATTCCACCCCATTTGCGTGCCATTAGTAACTGTTTAGCCATTTTTACTTCTAAATATTGATGTACAGATGGAATTTTAAGAGCACGTCTTCCTATAAAATAAGAAGTCATTCCACCCAAATACGAAAAAAGAGCTAGCAAAAACAAGTTTAATACAGGTGAGCTAGTTTCACCAGCCCAAGCTATGAATAATTCTGGCGGAACTAATCCAAGAATAGTTTCAGAGGCATAAAAGAAAGCAAGAACCCCATAATCAGGTAAATTTTCTACAGCATATTTCAATGCTACCGGAATTTCCATTACAAAAAAGTGAACCAGCAACAAGATAATTACAATAGCGATTACTGGAGGCATTGATTTTTTAATGCTGTCGATCACAAACTCGTAAAATCCAGTGATTTTATAGTACCGGTGAGCACGTTTTGGTTCAAATTTTCTTTTCTTTTTATCTAGCACTTGTTCCATTTTTGATGGCAGGAAAATAAGCCTACAAAAATACGTTGTCTCATTCTATTAATTGTTAAAGAAGACTGAATTAAAAAGAAACTAAAATTCCATCATCATCAAGCTAGATAAACCTTTTAAATGCCCTATTTTTGCAAATCTCAAAAAAATAGCATTGTATGAATTCCCCAGAAAATAGCACTGAAATTAAATCCCTTTACGATTATCAAGAACGTGATTTAGCGGCTATTTTTGATAGAATAAACAATAAACCAGATGACTATAATATGGTTTATCAGCTACCTACTGGTGGTGGTAAAACGGTTGTCTTTTCTGAAATCGTACGTCGATATCTAGAGCAAAAAAACAAGAAAGTTGTGATCCTTACACACCGTATAGAATTGTGTAAGCAAACAAGCAAGATGTTAAAAGGTTTTGGCGTAAGAAATAAAGTGATCAACTCAAAAGTTAAGGATCTTAATGATCAAAAAGACTACGATTGCTTCGTAGCGATGGTAGAGACCTTAAATAACAGAATTCAAGATGATAAACTTCTCCTTGAAGATATTGGATTAGTCATCATTGACGAGGCGCATTACAATAGTTTCCGTAAGTTGTTTAAGTACTTTGAACATTGTTTTATGCTAGGTGTTACGGCAACTCCTTTAAGCTCTAACTTCAAATTGCCAATGAAGGATAATTACAAGGAGCTTATTGTAGGTGATAGTATTTCAACGCTAGTAGAAAAAGGCTTTTTAGCACAAGCTGTTACTCATACATATGATGTCGGATTGAGTGGATTAACTATTGGTATGAATGGAGATTATACGGTTAAATCCAGTGAGGCTCTTTATACTAATGCAACCATGCAGGATAAGTTGTTAACCTCGTATAATGAAATTTGTAAAGGAAAGAAAACACTTATCTTTAATAATGGTATACGTACTAGTCTAGAAGTTGAAGATACTTTTAGAAGAGCTGGTGTTGAGATCAGGCATTTAGATAATACTAATACAAAAGAGGAGCGACGTGAGATATTAAAATGGTTTAAAGAAAAACCAAATGCCGTTCTTACTTCAGTGAGTATATTAACTACAGGATTTGATGAACCTTCTGTAGAATGTATTGTTCTTAATCGTGCTACAAAATCTCTTACTCTATATTTTCAAATGATAGGTCGTGGATCTAGAATATTTGAGAACAAAAAGGAATTTCACATCATCGACTTAGGTAACAACGTCGCACGATTTGGATTATGGAATGAGCCTATCGACTGGCAACAAATTTTCAGAACACCAGACTTCTACGTTGAAAACATAGTGTCTGATGAGGAAATAGAGCGCAATTTTGTATATAAAATGCCAGATGATGTAAGAGCCGAATTTCCTAATACAACAGACTTTACCTTTGATATAAAAGGAGCTTATAAACGAATCACAAAAGAAGGACGTAAGTCCAAAGAGGTACTAGACGAATCTATAGCTCAACACGTACAATGGTGCGTAGAAAATAGTGAAGATGTATTCGACGCACGTATTTTAGCTAGGTTGTTAAAGGATGATATTAAGGATAGAGTAAAACGTTATGCTTACTGTATTATCAATAATACCAACAATTACAAGGAATGGTTAGAAGAGGATTACTACCGTCGTTTACGCATGGGAATCCAACAAGCCTTTGCCGGTATAGAGGCTTAAAATAGTATAGGTAATTAGGTTGTGAATTACGCTTTCGCGAAAGCGTACTATCCACAAGCACCACTAGATAGGTAAGTATTTTTATGGAATAATTAGGAACAATGCACCTCTATAGGTTGTAATTTACCCATTATGAATATGAAAATATACAATCTTGTTGCAATAGCTATTTTTTCTTGTTTAATGATTTCATGTGTTTCATCACGAGGAATTAATTTTAAAAAACAAGCTAGAACAAGTAATAGTTCAGTACCACTAGTTAACGAGATAAATCACCAACAATGGGATGATTTACTAAAAAAACATGTTCGTGAAGAAGGACTGGTGGATTATAAAGGATTTCAAAAAGATAGTGCTTTATTGTCCGAGTATTTAATATACCTATCAGAAAATGAACCTTCTGAAAAATGGAGTTACGAAGAACAACTAGCGTATTTCATAAATCTTTATAATGCGAGTACGGTACACCTGATTGTAAAAAATTACCCTATTAAAAGTATTAAAGATGTAGAAGCTACCATATCTCCGTTTTTGAAAAAATTTATTCAAATAGGTGATGAAAAACTGTCTCTAGCCGATGTAGAAAAGGGAATCCTGCAGAAAATGAATGAGCCTAGAATTCATTTTGCCATCAACTGTGCATCTTATTCTTGCCCCAAGTTAATGAGAGAATCTTATACAGCAAAGAACGTGGATTCTTTAATGGAGCAGGCAACAACGGAGTTCATTAACTCTGATAAAAACGAGATAACAAGTGATAGAGTAAGAATCTCTGAAATATTTAAATGGTATAAGAAGGATTTTTTAAAAAAAGCTAATTCTATAGACGAATACATTAATCAATATTCTAGAGTTAAAATTCAACCGACTACCGAGATTAATTATTTAGAATATGATTGGAGACTTAATGAAGTAGGTGTCAATTAACAACTATTACTCAATAATTACACGACCAGTATACAATTCTTCTACGTTTAAAACAGGTGGCTCTTCGGTTAGAATTAAATTTCCTGTACTCAGTAAGGAGCCTGTCACTTGTTGTTTTGCTTGAAGAAAAATATCGTTAGTACCTCTATGGTAGACCTGAGCTGTTTGCACCTCTAGGTTTCTACCTTCAAATCTCGAGTCTCCTAAAAGGAATTTTAGATCGAGTTCATTCACAGTCCCATTTAAAAAGAAATTACTCAGACCATTTGTTTCTATAGAAAGCTTATCTACATTAATATCGAGATCAAAGTCGCCGCTAATATGAAAAGCATCTTCTTCTTCGGTATCCTCACACAGCAAGGTAAGTTCGTTCAAATTAAGAGTGCCTGAACTTTTCACAGCAAGGCCAGAACTGTTTCTTAAAACTTGAAGATCAGGTAAGGTTACATATACTTTAGTTACTCCATATTCCCGTACCAGGTTACAACTATTGTTGTTTTTAATGGATAGGGTAGCATCGGCTACTGTAATATCAATATCATTTACAAGATTTTCACCGGTTTCTAGGATTACTTCATAAGGTCCTTGTGATACAATAAGCTGGCTACGGTCGTAGACTATAATTTTATTGAAACCTGTAATATCATAATCAATTTGTACTAGATCACCCGATGTTTGCACACAATCATTAACATTCTCTGAATCACAAGAGAAAAGAATCACGACAAAAAGGAAAAAGAGTGCTTTTTTCATAGTTATAATCTTATACCAATTCCAAATTCAACAGCTTCAGCTTTGGCGCCATGTGAATGCACATTTACCACTCCAAAAAATTTATCACCAAAGTATCTTTTAAGTCCTAATCTATTATAAACTCGATTTTCAAATTCTACCGGCCAGTAAACATAGTAGCCTAAGTGTGTGATAAAAGCAATTTTATTAAAACGTAATTCGTGACCTATAAAAACACCAACTCTCTTAAAATCAGTATCGGCGCTTATATTATTCTCAGGAAACGCAATAGATTGATGTTTGATAAATTCCTTTAAAAAATAGGAAACAAATAATTCTGTCCCTGCTAACAACGTGCTTTTACGATTAATTTTTTTATCTATAAAACCAGTAAAAACATAAAATGGGAATTGACCACTTCCATTAATATCACTTTCATTAATACCACTCCTAAATACGAAATTGTATTTAAAAGGTTCTGTGTATTTTTTACTTTCAGTATTAGGAATATAATCTGGGAATTGGTCATGGTTAAATTGATAGCTTAAACCTGCCGTTAGTGCAAAGGTGTTTGTACTATTATTAGGAGCTTTAATGTTTGCATTAGAATAATGAATGATGGTAAAACCAGCGTGAATACCTAATCCTTTAACTAGATTTTCTTTTACATATCCAAATTTTAGGTAAGTCGAGCTCAGTAAACTAGTGCCGTAAGCGTTGTTTATATAATTAGTATTGCGATCATAGGGACTACTAGTATAGGCGATACCTTGACCAATTCTCAAAGTCAAACTTCGTTTCAAAAAGTAGAAATTAAAATGCCCGTATAGGCCAATATTTTCTCCTAAATATTGGTTTTTCATATCTTGATAGGATAGAGAAAAACCCCAGTCAGGATAGTTGAATCGTCTTTCCCATTGGTTGTAACCGTATGTTTTCTTGTTATAACTTACGATAAAACCTGTAGGATGATCAGTGATTAAATGAGCTATATCAGGATTATGTTCTAAAATGGTACCATAAAATGGATTGAAGTCTAATGAAAAGGATTTAATTTCATTATCCTGGGAATGAGCATGGAAACAACTATAAAAAAGAAGTGTATAAAAAAAGTATTTATATTTCGTCAAAGGTTGGTTTTAGGGTTCTCTCAAAAGTAAGAAACAACTTAGAAAAACACCCAACCCAAGGAATAATTTATTAGCTCTATTTTAATAGACTCCAATTAATTACATTTCAATTTTACTCAATTCCTTATAGTTTCTTTTCAATCTTTTGAGTAAAATTCCATAAACCAAGCTGTAAATCCCGTAAATCACAAGACACATTACCAATAAGTAAATGAAGGTAAACCCTAAAAACATCAATTTAATTTTTAATTCATGTCCTGCGTTTGAAGGAGCATGCACCATATTGTAAATTCTAGGGTCATTTTCTAACATTAGGATACTAAAAATCACACCGTATACAAAGACAAAGGCTAGGTTAAACCAGATATAAGCCCTCATTGTTTTACGGGTAATGATAATGTTACGCAACAATTCCTTTACTGGTTGAACTGCTGATATGCGACGGTAGTTACGGTAAAATAAATACACAAAAATTATAAGCGCGATGTAGCTAAATACATACGTTCCATAATGAAAACTCTCGCCTGTGATTTCAATAGCCTCATCTCTAGCATCAGTCATAAAGGGAAGAAAACTTACCAAGGTGAGTAGTGCAAATTCAATTAACGCAATGTAGAGTAACCATTTTACGATGTTACTACTTTTCTTGTGAAGCATACTACTCAGTGCAGTTGTAGAAAATTTAGGTAAACCTTTTTCCTGTTGCTTCCAGTTTTCTTTTAAAATATCTAATTGATCCATAGTTTATGGATTTACAAGTTTAGCAAGTTTTGTTTTTATTCGATTCATCTTTACTCGGGCATTTACCTCGCTTATACCCAAAGTGTATGAGATCTCCTTATAATTTTTATCCTCCAGATATAAAAAAACAAGAGCTTTGTCAATATCATTAAGTTGTTTAATAGCACTGTACAATAAAGTAAGTTGTTCGTTTGAATCATCTTCTTCTTTACGGTCTTCAATTTTAAATTGTACGCTATCGTATTCTTGAGTCTTAACTCTACGTTTGTTTTTACGATACAGTGTAATTGCCGTATTCAGTGCTACACGATACATCCAGGTTGAAAACTTGCTATCACCTCTAAATTTGGGATAGGCTTTCCATAGTTGTATCGTAACTTCTTGAAACAAATCATTATGTGCATCTTGATCGTTGGTATATAACCGGCATATTTTGTGCACGATATTCTGGTGTTTATCAAGTAGCTCTACAAATTGTTTTTCTTGGTCTGGTTTCACAAAATCAGATTATGCTTATAAGTAGCTTAGGTTTACTTTTTGTTACAACACAAATGATAAATTTAAAAAAGTAGGTAGTGAGTACGCTTTCGCGAAAGCCTATAATCACATTCTATCATATAACAGTCCAGAATGTATGAAAAAAAAAGCCTATTTCTTATCTTTGTTATTCATTACAAATATGAAATAAAGACCTCTTTTATGAGTAAATACGATGTAGCCGTTATAGGCTCGGGACCTGGTGGATATGTTGCAGCAATTCGATGTGCACAACTAGGTATGAAAACTGCCATTATAGAAAAATACAATACATTGGGTGGAACCTGTTTGAATGTGGGTTGTATTCCATCAAAAGCACTTTTAGACTCTTCTCATTATTATGATGATGCGATGAGACATTTTGAAGAGCACGGTATTGATATTCCAGGTGATATTAAGATCAATTTTGAAAAAATGATCGCTCGTAAACAAAAAGTAGTTGATCAAACTTGTGATGGTGTAGCATTTCTTATGAAAAAGAACAACATCGATGTTTTTACTGGAATGGGGTCCTTTGTCGATGCTACTCACATTAAAATAGAAGGTGAAGAAACACAAACTATCGAGGCAGCAAAAACTATAATTGCAACAGGTTCAAAACCTGCTACACTGCCATTTATAGAATTAGATAAGGAGCGTATCATTACATCTACCGAAGCATTATCGCTTAAAGAAATACCTAAACACATGATCGTAATAGGTGGTGGCGTTATAGGATTAGAGCTAGGTCAGGTTTATCGTCGTCTAGGAGCCGATGTTACTGTGATTGAATACATGGATCGCATTACTCCTGGAATGGATAAGGTTTTATCTAAAGAGCTTACCAAGGTTCTTAAAAAGCAAGGAGTAAAATTCCAGTTATCTCATGCGGTTAATAAAGTGGAACGCAATGGTGATGAAGTAACGGTAACGGCAAAAAATAAAAAGGGAGAAGAAGTAAGCTTTACTGGTGATTACGTTTTAGTAAGTGTAGGTCGTCGCCCTTATACGGATAAATTAAATGCTACCGCAGCAGGTGTAAAGGTTAATGAGCGAGGTCAAATAGAGGTAAATGAACATTTACAAACCAATGTCTCCAACATTTATGCGATAGGAGATGTAGTCCGTGGCGCTATGCTAGCTCACAAGGCAGAAGAAGAAGGTGTATTTGTAGCCGAAACTATTGCAGGTCAAAAGCCACATATTAATTACAACCTTATTCCTAATGTAATTTACACTTGGCCAGAAGTAGCAAGTGTAGGTCAAACGGAAGAACAACTTAAGGAAGCTGGGGCAAATTACAAAGTAGGTCAATTCCCTATGAGAGCTTTAGGACGATCTAGAGCAAGTGGTGACATTGATGGATTAATAAAGATTATTGCCGACAAAGCAACCGACGAGGTTCTAGGTGTACACATGATAGGTGCTCGAGTAGCCGACCTAATTTCAGAAGCTGTTACAGCAATGGAATTTAGAGCTAGCGCCGAGGATATTGCTAGAATGTCACACGCACATCCTACCTATGCCGAGGCTGTTAAAGAAGCGGCTCTTGCTGCAACTGATGATCGTGCTCTACATGTATAATATTGTATAAGTAATGAATTTATAAAGTGCGAGTTTTAATTTACTCGCACTTTTTGTTTCTAAATTAGTAAGTGAACAAACGACAAACATATTCTATCCAAAAGGATGCTGAGGCATTTAAAACTGCCTTAATACATTTTTTTAAAAAGGAATCTTTTTTCTTTTTATTAGACAGTAACCATCATCAGGATCAATATGCTAATTATGATTGGTTAGTGGCAGTAGGTGCTCTAGAAAAGTTAAGTCCCCAATCAGGTGAAGCTTTTAATAGTTTGAGATCCTTTAGAGAAGAATTCCCAGATTGGTGTTTTGGATGGTTGACCTACGACTTAAAAAACGAGGTAGAAGAACTTGAGTCATTGAATATAGATGGGATGCAAATACCAGTGATGCAATTTGTAGTACCTCAATATGTATTTAGTTGTAAAAAGGGACAGGTAGAATTACATGCCTATATAAACGATTCGAGAGTTGTTACAGACTTAATTAATCAGATAGTTCAGGATCCAATAACTCATCACGCAACAGTAGTTAAATCTCAGTTTATTGAAGCTCGAGATGAAGAAGATACGTACATAAAAAAGGCCCATCGATTTTTAAACCATATTAAGCGAGGTGATATTTATGAAGCAAACTTTTGCACAGAATTTTTTGCTCATGATGCCTATTTTGATAGTATAAAGGCTTATAATGATTTAAATAAAATAAGTGAACCTCCGTTTGCAGCTTATGTAAGAAGTAATGAGTTCTCACTAATATCGGCTAGTCCAGAAAGATATTTACAAAAAAAAGGAACTAAGATCATATCACAACCGATTAAAGGAACAGCTGCAAGATCTGGACATTTTGTGGTGGATGAATCTTTAAAAGAAAAATTACAAAACGATCCTAAAGAACGTTCTGAAAATGTCATGATCGTTGATCTGGTGCGAAATGATTTATCAAGAGTAGCGCAAAAAGGAAGCGTGCAAGTAGAAGAACTTTTTGGTGTTTACACCTTTAAACAAGTACATCAAATGATAAGTACTATTACTTGTGAACTTAGGGAAGAAATAAGCGCTGTTGATGCGATTGAAAATTCCTTTCCTATGGGCAGTATGACAGGCGCTCCTAAAATAAGTGCCATGAAAATTATAGAAGAGCAAGAAAGCTTTAAACGCGGTTTGTACAGCGGTTCAGTAGGGTATTTTACTCCAAATGATGATTTTGATTTCAATGTGGTTATCAGATCTATATTGTATAACTCAAATTTAAAATACCTGTCTTTTTCAGTAGGTAGTGCTTTAACCGTTGCAGCACAACCTGAAAAAGAATATCAAGAATGTATGCTTAAGGCTAGAGCTATGAAGAATGTTTTAGCTTTACAAGGCTTTGAATCACGATAAGTATGTTACAAGATTTTAAACAACATATTCAAACCGCATTTCCAGAACTTTTAAACGCATCCCTGTTAATTGCAGTAAGCGGCGGTTGTGATAGTATGGTGTTGTGGGATTTAATTCATCGGTCTGGTTTGAACTATGCCGTGACTCATTGTAACTTCCTTCTTAGAGATAATGAAAGTGATAAAGATCAAGAGCTTGTTGTTAATAAAGCGCAAGAACTAGGCGTTGTTTGTCATACAACTAGTTTTAACACTCAAGAGTTTATGAATCAGCACAACATGGCTGTTCAAGAAGCTGCTAGAAAATTAAGATACGATTATTTCTATGCTATGTGCAGGGAATTTAATTATGATTACATTCTCACTGCTCACCATTTAGATGATCAAATTGAAACATTCTTTATGCATCTTAATCGTGGTGCAGGATTAAATGGTCTTACAGGCATACCTGACCGCAATAATAAAATCCGAAGACCATTATTGATTTTCTCTAGAGAGAGAATTGAAAACTATGCAACAAATAATCAGGTAGAGTATAGAGAGGACGCAAGCAATAATCAAAATAACTATTTACGCAACCAATTGCGTAACCTCGTGCTTCCTCAATTGTATAAAGCTTTACCACAATTAAGGGAAAATCTTCCTAAAGTGTTGGTTAATTTAAAAGCTAGTAAACAATTACAAGATGATGCGGTATCACGCTTTCGCGAAAGCGTAATTACACAGGTTCAGGATGAAATACATTTCTCGATCAAAGCATTAACATCTTACCATCAAGCTGGTTTGTATTTATATGAAGTTGTCAATCAATATACAGCCGTTAACTACGATGAATTAATGCAATTTATGAGCTCACCAAGTGGTAAGAGATTAGAATTAGGTGCTTATCAATTATGGCGAGATAGAGAATATTTTAAGTTAATTCCCGTACCGAAAAAGCTTGAATTTGATGTAAGTATGCCTATAGAAAATTCTAAAGTGGAAACTGAGATAGGAACTTTTGAACTTGAAATACGATCGGTTAATAAGCCATTAGAGCTTGTAAAAAATGAAGCAAGCAAGAATAATTTGTTTCTTGATGCTGAATTAATAGTCGCTCCTCTAAAAATAACAAATTGGAAAGCAGGAGATAAATTACAGCCATTTGGTATGAAGGGGAAAAGTCAATTAGTAAGTGACATACTTACAAATTATAAGGTTTCTACCTTTGAAAAGCCCAATGTTCCAGTATTGCGTTATCTTGGTCATTTATTATGGGTGATAGGGTATAGAAACAGCATTCATTTTCCAGTTACATCATCTACTAAAAAACTATTAAAAATAACTTTTCATTCATGAGAAACTACCTAAGCATTTTATTGTGCTTTTTGAGCTTTTATGCTTTTGCACAGTTTGGTGACCAAGATCCTACCAATTGGAATACAACCGTTGAAAAAATAGCTGAAAACGAATATGTTTTCAAAACTCAAGTAACTCTAGAACCTGGATGGCATTTATACTCTCAAACAGGTGAAAAGGGTAGAGGACCTGTTCCAACTACATTTAGTTATTACGGAGTTGAAGATAAAATTGAACTTATCGGCGTAAATAAGGAGGAAGGATCTTTTGCAGAGTTTTCTTCCGTTTGGGATTTCAATGTGTATCAATTTTCTGATAAAGGTAGTTTTGAACAACGGGTGAAAATACTAGATGAATCTCTAGAATACATCGTTGGAGAAATAGGTTATCATGTATGTGATGATGAAAAGTGTTTAAGACCAACATCTTTTTCATACGTGTATAAACTCAATCCTAATGTTGTAGTTCCTGATGACGCCACTGATATCATTGATGTTTATTATGATGAAGAAAAGGAACCTTTACTTTCGCAAGGACCTGAAGCTAGTTCCATTCCACTAAAGAAAAGTCATGACTTAGAATCTAAATCAGAATCTGATGTACAAGCATCTAAAAGTGATACGAGTAATAAACAAAATGATAAAATTGAAAATGACACTGAAGAAAAGAGTTTATGGGGTATTTTCTTGGTTTCCTTTTTAGCCGGTTTTGCAGCCTTATTAACACCTTGTGTATTTCCAATGATACCGCTTACGGTGAGTTTCTTTACTAAACAAAGTAGTAATCGAGCTAAAGGAATATCAAACGCTATTCTATATGGCTTTTTTATCATATTAATCTATGTGTTGTTAGGTAGTGTAGTGGTGGCTATTTTTGGTGACCGTATCCTGAATGCCATGTCTACTAATGCTTATGTCAATTTGGGTTTTTTCATCATTCTTATAATTTTTGCCGCTTCTTTCCTTGGAGCGTTTGAAATTACCTTACCGCAATCTTGGGCAAATAAAGTCGACGAAAAATCCAATAAAGGTGGATTTATAGGTATATTTTTTATGGCATTGGCTTTAGCCATAATTTCATTTTCTTGTACGGGACCTATTGTTGGATCATTGATTGTTGAAGCAGCCAGTAAAGGTGGAGTAGCACCTATTGTTGGTATGCTAGGATTCTCGACTGCGCTAGCTCTTCCTTTTACTTTGTTTGCCATCTTTCCTGGCTGGATGAATTCGTTACCAAAATCAGGTGGATGGTTGAATACAGTTAAAGTTGTTTTGGGTTTTTTAGAGTTAGCGTTAGCATTCAAATTTTTATCCAACGCAGATTTAGTTTATCAATTCATGCTGTTACCACGTGAGGTGTTCCTAGCCTTTTGGATAGCCATATTTGGTTCATTAGCCTTGTATTTATTTGGTAGAATTAAAATGCCACACGATGGACCAGAGTCAACTATTTCAGTAGGTAGAGCCTTGTTAGGTGTGGTTGTTTTAGCCTTTACTATATACATGATTCCTGGTATGTGGGGCGCACCATTGAAAATTATATCAGGTTTTCCACCACCATTAAATTATGCGGAGTCGCCTTATGGAGTAGGTTACAAAAAGCTTACTGAAGTGACAGAAATTCCTGAACATGCTCATTTAGGTGTACACGATATAATAACCTTTGATGATTATGATGAAGGATTGGCTTATGCTAAACAAGTCAATAAACCCGTGTTAGTAGATTTCACTGGTTATGCTTGTGTGAATTGCCGTAAAATGGAAGAACGTGTTTGGTCAGATCCTAGAATTTTGCCCATATTAAAGAATGAATTTGTGATGATTTCTTTATACGTAGATGATCAAAACAAACTACCCAAAGAAGAGCAATATGAAAGTGAAGTTTTAGGAGGGAAAGTAAGAACGATAGGAGATAAGTGGTACGAGTTACAAAAGAAGCAATTTAAGAATGCAGCACAACCTTACTACGTAAAACTCAATGCAGATGGAACTCAAAAAGGAATGCCTGATCCAGTAGGTTATACTCCAGACATAAATGAATATAGAGATTGGTTAAAAGAAGGTATCGAATAATTTAGTCGATTCCTTACAATAAAGTACATAACCCGTTTGAAGCTTCAAGCGGGTTTTTTATTGCTAGCTTATCTCAATCTACTTAACAGTTTTATATTCTTCCTATGCATTTCATAGGTTTAAGGACATTATTCTTTATCCATGATTTGGTCAAATCGGAATCGAGTTTGGAAAATGTAAACTACTGTATTAATAATGTATATAGAGGAGTTTCTTTTTGAAAAAAGAATAGAAATGTAGCTACAACAATGCCTGAATAATTAGACTATTTGAGATACAGATTATACTTCTTATGTCTGTCTTGAGATTGCTTATAATCTCATAAGCTTAAGTACCTGTATTAGATGAATTCTTAATCTACGCATCATGTGGGTTGCTAAAAGACTTTTCAGCTTAGTTTAAGTGTTGATGTAAAATGTCTTTTTTCTTAGAATATGTTCAGAACTATATCCACATTTGATATTCATAAATTAGAGAAATAAAAAAAGCTGCCCGATTGGGCAGCTTTATATTAACAGAAAGAACAGTTAGATTAGTTTACTCTAAAAGTAACTCTTCTTACCATTTGTCTAGCTTGTGCGCTATTTTTATCTACTGATGCATCTTCACCATCACCGTTAACAGTTAACCTTGAAGCGTCAATACCAGCTGCAACCATTACATCATTTACCATCTTAGCACGACGCTCAGACAATTGTTTGTTGTATTCTGGGCTTCCGATTTCATCAGCATATCCCGTTAAAGTAGCAGTTGCAGAAGGGTGATCCTTCATGTACTGTACGATAGTGTTAAGAGCTCCTAAACTATAAGTAGTAGGCTTAGTGCTGTTAAACTGGAAATATACATTTACGTAACCTTCGTTGATTAATTTTTTAACTAGATCAGAGTCAGCAGCTCCAGCTTGATTCATCATGTTTTCAGCATCGGTCTTAGTTACATAAGTATTAGCTAAAGAACTTTCCATATCATCTGGGATACCGTTTTTGTTCATGTCGATTGCGCGACCTTTACTATCAACTCTTACACCACTTTCAGTAGTATTATCACGGTCTAAATAGTTAGGAACACCATCTTGATCATCATCTGCTTGCTCGCGAGCCATTTTATCAACAGCTGCTGCCATTTCAGCAATTTTCTCATCATACATATCCGGAGACCAGTCTGCATGAATATCATTACTACCTAGGTAAATATTTAAACCTGCAGAAGCATTCACAACAAATCCATTAAATCCTCTAGTTCCTGTTCTTCCTAGACCGTCAAAAGTATAGTCTTGTCTTACATGTCCTAGTATAGATAAATCTCCGAATAAAGCTACTCGATTTGATAATCTCACTTGTGGAGTAACACCAAGTTGAAAATTAAGCATATAGTCTTCATCTAATTCAACAGGTTCAACTGGCTTAAGAGTAGATACACCCATTCCACCGTGAACTAAAAGACCTAATCGGTCGTCTAATTGATTCAATCCAATAATGTGACCTGCATTAAGTACTCCTTCAAGAGTTGCTCTTACATACCTACTTTCAAAATCACGACTATTTTCATCAGCATTAAAGCTGTTGTATCCTAAGTCAAGATTAAAACCAAATTTATTATTCACCATGTAACGAATCCCTAAGTCTGCCTGCCATAAAGATGGTGTATTAGTATAAGCTCCTGATGATACTGGTCTTACTGGTTTTGTCACACCAGCACCTACATCGATCGACCACTTGTTAAAGTCGTTTACTTTAACATCTGATTCCATTTCGTCATTTTGCGCAACAGCTACACTTGCTACTAAAGCCATTGCCAAAAAAATACTTTTTTTCATGAAGTTTGTTTTTTTGCTTTCTATTAAGCGACAAAGATACTTGTTTTTAAGAGATAGGCTAATCTTTTCTTACTTTTTAGTCTTAAAATTTAATTAAACGTTTTAGTGACTAATCGCTACCTTTGCCTTCTTGTTATTAAATATATGGTAAAAAATATCTGTTGTATTGGAGCAGGATATGTTGGTGGTCCTACAATGACTGTGATAGCAGCTAAATGTCCTCATATTAAGGTTAATGTAGTTGATATTAATAAGAAAAGAATTGAAGCTTGGAATCATTCTGATGTTTCCAAAATTCCTATTTACGAACCAGGTCTATCTGACCTAGTACAACAAGCTAGAGGAAGAAATCTATTTTTCTCGACAGAGGTCGATCAAGCGATCAAGGAAGCTGATATGATTTTTATTTCCGTAAATACTCCTACAAAAACCTATGGAGTAGGAAAAGGAATGGCGGCCGATTTAAAATACATTGAATTATGCGCTAGACAGATTGCCGATGTTGCAGAGGATGATAAAATAATAGTTGAAAAAAGTACACTGCCTGTTCGTACAGCCGAAGCACTCAAAAATATTCTTGACAATACTTCCAAGGACGTAAAGTTTCAAATTTTATCCAATCCAGAATTTCTTGCCGAAGGAACCGCTGTCCAAGATTTGTTAAATCCAGACCGAGTACTTATTGGTGGTGAACAAACTGAGGAAGGACGTATGGCCCAAAAGGCTTTAGTAGATGTTTATGCTAATTGGGTGCCTTCTGATAGAATTTTGACGACCAACGTTTGGTCTTCAGAGCTTTCTAAACTTACTGCCAATGCGTTTCTCGCACAACGAGTTAGTAGTATAAACGCACTTAGTGAGCTTTGTGAAAAAACTGAAGCTGATGTCAATGAGGTAGCGAGAGCTATAGGAACTGATTCTAGGATAGGATCTAAGTTTTTGAAAGCATCCGTTGGTTTTGGAGGTAGTTGTTTTCAAAAGGACATTTTAAATCTTGTATACATTTCTAGGTCTTATGGTTTGCAAGAGGTAGCTGACTATTGGGAGCAGGTGATTATAATGAATGATCATCAAAAAAGGCGATTTGCATCTAATATTGTAAAAACGCTTTATAATACTGTTTCAGGCAAGAAAATAGCAATGCTTGGTTGGGCGTTTAAAAAAGATACGAATGACACCCGGGAATCTGCAAGTATATATGTAGCAGATGACCTACTTAATGAACAGGCAGAAATTGTGGTTTACGATCCTAAAGTAACTGCTGAACAGATTTATGCCGATTTAGATTATTTAAATACTCGAAGTGGCGAAGAAAATAGAAAAGGAGTTACTGTTGTTAACGATCCTATGGAGTGTTTCGATCAGGCTCATGCGATTGCTATTATGACAGAGTGGGATGAGTTTAAAGATTACGATTGGAAATCTATTTATAACGAAATGTTGAAACCTGCGTTCCTATTCGATGGTCGTATGATTTTGGATCATGATAAAATGGAAGAAATAGGATTCAAAATGTATACTATAGGTAAAGGTTAGAAGTATTTCGCTTTCGCGAAAGCGTAATTACAACATCAATGAGAAAAACAATTGTTATAACTGGAGGAGCTGGATTTATAGGTTCGGAAGTGGTGCGCTTATTTGTTACTGAGTATCCAGATGCTCACATTATTAATCTTGATGCGCTTACCTATGCAGGAAATTTAGAGAACCTTAAAACTATCGAGCACAAAGAGAATTATACATTCTATCGGGTAAATATCAATGATGCTCAGGCTATAGAAACTGTGTTTAAAAATCATTCAATTGATGTGGTTATACATCTAGCTGCAGAATCTCATGTTGATCGATCCATAAGTGATCCACTAGCCTTTGCTCGTACTAATGTTTTAGGTACTCTTAATCTTTTAGAAGTTTGTAGATCAACTTGGAATAAGGATTTTACCAATAAGTTGTTTTATCACATAAGCACTGATGAGGTTTATGGTGCTTTAGGTGAGAAAGGTCTTTTTACTGAAGAATCACCTTACAGTCCTAATTCGCCTTACTCGGCCAGTAAAGCTAGTAGTGATCATTTTGTGCGCGCTTATCATGAAACTTATGGTTTGCCTATTGTTATAAGTAATTGTTCAAATAACTATGGACCTTTTCAATTTCCTGAGAAATTAATACCGTTGTTTATTAATAATATTAAACAAGGAAAGCCATTACCTGTTTATGGAGATGGTAATTACACACGGGATTGGTTGTATGTTAAAGATCATGCCTTGGCAATTAAAACTATAATGGAGCAAGGTCAATTAGGTGAGACCTATAACATTGGTGGTCATAATGAATGGAAAAATATTGATCTTGTACAGTTATTGTGTGATGAAATGGATGTGATGCTGGATAATGATGCAGGAACGAGTAGGTCTTTAATTACATTTGTAAACGATAGACCGGGACATGATTTTAGATATGCCATTGATGCGTCCAAAATGTCAAACGAATTAGGATGGATGCCATCAGTAACTTTTGAACAAGGTTTAAAAGAAACAATCTCATGGTACCTAGAAAATCCTTTATGGTTACAACGGGTAACTTCTGGTGCTTACAAAGAATATTATAACCAACAGTATAAATAAATGAAAGGTATTGTATTAGCAGGTGGCTCGGGAACTAGATTGCATCCTTTAACCATAGCAGTGAGTAAGCAATTGCTACCTGTTTATGACAAACCTATGATTTATTACCCTTTATCTGTACTCATGCTGGCAGGTATAAGAGAGATTTTAATTATTTCAACTCCGCATGATTTACCAAATTTTAAAAAACTTTTAGGCGATGGTTCAGATTACGGGATACGTCTACAATATAAAGAGCAACCATCACCTGATGGTTTAGCACAGGCTTTCATAATAGGTGAGGATTTCATAGGAGATGATGATGTAGCTATGGTGTTAGGAGATAATATCTTTTATGGAGCAGGATTCTCTCAAGTACTTCAAAGTGCTGTACGTACTGTAACCAATGAAAAGCGAGCAGTGGTGTTTGGTAATTATGTTAAAGACCCAGAACGTTATGGAGTTGCCTCTTTTGATAAAGAAGGTCAATTAATCAGCATTGAAGAAAAACCTAAACAACCTAAAAGTAATTTTGCTGTAGTTGGTTTGTATTTCTATCCAAATTCTGTTATTGATGTAGCTAAAAGATTGAAGCCTAGTGCTCGAGGAGAGTTGGAAATCACTAGTTTGAATCAATATTTTTTAGAAAAAAGGAAACTGAGCTTAGAAATTTTGAGTAGAGGTTTTGCTTGGTTGGACACAGGTACTCACGAGGCACTTTCTGAGGCAACGGAATTTGTAAAAGCCATAGAGAATAGGGCTGGATTAAAAATTTCATGTTTAGAAGAAATTGCTATTAAAATGGGTTGGGTTGATAAAAACAAAGTTGCAGAACGGATTAAAGATTTAAAAGGGTCCTATTTTGAGTACTTGAAAATGATAACCTTTTCATAACTCGCAAACCGTAAGTTATTTTCGTACTTTTGCAAATTCAAATTTATAATGTGAAATCAATCAAAGTTTTAGTTACCGGTGCTGCTGGTTTTATTGGTAGCAATTTATGCGAATTTTTACTTAATAATAATTACGACGTAATTGGGTTAGACAATTTTTCTAATGGTCATCGTCACAATATTGAACCTTTTCTTCAACATCCTAGTTTTAAATTCATTGAAGGAGATATTAGGGACCTAGATACTTGTCATAATGCTGTAGCTGGTTGCGATTATGTATTGCATCAAGCGGCATTAGGTAGTGTGCCTCGATCTATAAAAGACCCGATCACTTCAAATGATGTCAATGTAAGTGGTTTTCTGAATATGCTAGTAGCGTGTAAAGATGCAGGAATAAAGAAAATGGTATATGCGGCTAGTAGTTCTACTTACGGAGACTCTGAATCGTTGCCAAAGGTGGAAGACAAAATAGGTCGCCCATTATCGCCATACGCTATTACAAAATTTGTTAATGAGCTGTATGCGGATGTATTTTACAAAACCTATGGGCTTAACACTATCGGTCTTAGGTACTTTAATGTTTTTGGCCGTAAACAAGATCCAAACGGAGCCTACGCAGCCGTGATTCCAAAATTTACAGCTACCTTAATGAAAAAAGAATCACCTGTAATAAATGGGGACGGTAGCTATAGTCGTGATTTTACTTACATAGACAACGTTATTCAGGCTAACGTAAAGGCAATGTTGGTTGATTCGCCAGAAAGTGAAAATCAGGTATTTAATGTGGCCTACGGTGATCGAACCACCTTGGTTGAGCTAATTGAGTATTTAAAAAAGCACTTAAGTAAATTTGATTCTGAAATTCAAGATGTGGTAGTTAAGCACGGTCCTAACCGTGCAGGTGATATCCCTCATTCACTAGCTTCTATTGAAAAAGCTCAAAGACTCCTAGGATATGAGCCTCAGTTTAATATAGACCAAGGCCTTAAAGAGGCTGTAGAATGGTATTGGAGTAATTTATAATTATTTAATCTACGCTTTCGCGAAAGCGATCAAAACAAACAAAAGATGAATAAAAAAATATGTGTTATTGGTTTGGGTTATGTAGGACTTCCTCTAGCTAGGTTGTTTGCCACCCAATACGATGTTGTGGGCTTTGATATCAATCAGGGTAGAGTAGATGAGCTCAATAAAGGTAAAGATAGTACACTTGAAGTGGATGAAGAAAGTCTTAAACAAGTACTTAAAAACGAGAAAAATGATTCTCATGGGTTATACTGTACTAATGAATTAGAAGACATAGCAGATTCTCAAATATATATTATAACAGTTCCTACACCAGTCGATAAAAATAATCGACCAGTATTAATACCTCTTCAAAAAGCTAGTGAAACGGTTGGGCAGGTACTTAAAAAAGGAGATATTGTTATCTATGAATCTACGGTTTACCCAGGAGCGACTGAAGAGGAGTGTATACCAGTATTGGAACAAGTGAGTGGTCTTAGCTTCAATACTGATTTTTATGCGGGCTATTCACCAGAACGCATTAATCCAGGAGATAAGTTACATACCGTTGATAAAATTCTGAAAGTTACTTCAGGAAGTACTCCAGAAATTGGTAAGGAAATTGATAAGCTTTATAAATCAGTTATTACCGCAGGTACTCATCTTGCACCAACTATTAAAGTTGCTGAGGCGGCTAAAGTCATCGAGAATTCACAAAGAGATATCAATATTGCCTTTGTCAATGAACTAGCTAAAATTTTTAATCTGTTAGAAATTGACACACATGCAGTTCTTGAAGCAGCTGGCACTAAATGGAATTTCTTACCGTTCAAGCCAGGTTTAGTAGGTGGTCATTGTATAGGGGTAGATCCTTATTATTTAGCACAAAAAGCTCAAGAAGTAGGCTATCATCCAGAGATTATACTGGCTGGTAGACGACTTAACGATTCAATGGGTGAGTATGTAGCTTCACAAGTTGTCAAAGCAATGATTCAGAAAGGAATAAACGTCAATGGAGCTCAAGTCTTAATGTTAGGAATCACATTTAAGGAAAATTGTCCAGACGTAAGGAATACTAAAATAGTAGATGTAATAGCTGCATTAGAGGATTATGGAGTTAACGTCACAACCTACGATCCATGGGCTAATCCAGATGAGGTGAAGCATGAATATAAGTTAAATAGCACCAATGAAATGCCGAACTCAAAGTTTGATGCAGTAGTTTTAGGAGTTTCTCATAATGAGTTCAAAGAAATGGATCTAGATCGTTTTAGAAATACAAACAGTGTGTTGTACGATGTAAAAGGTGTATTAGATACCAGTGATAAAAGATTGTAAGTAATAAGCAATTGATTAAGGACTTTTTAAATAAAATAAATTCTAAAGATGGAAGGTCTTTATTGGAAAACTTTTTTTCATTAGGTGCCTTACAAATTATAAATTTATTGTCACCTTTGCTTGTTCTACCTTATATGATTAGAACGGTAGGATTTGAAAAATATGGTATCCTTGTTTTAGCCTCTTCTTTAATTACTTATTTCTCATCTATTACAGATTATAGTTTCAAAATTACTGCGACTAGAGATGTTGCGGTTTTTAGGGATAGTCCAAAAAAACTTGACTTGATCTACAGTAGAGTGATATCAGTAAAATCACTTTTATTAATTATATCTTGGATTCTCATTGCTATTATTGTTTACTCTTATCAACCATTTTATGAGGAAAAACTTGTTTATTCTTGTAGTTCTTTAATGTTATTAGGTTATGTGTTGTTTCCTGAATGGTATTTTCAAGGGATTGAGAAAATGAAATATATAACCTTTCTAAATGTTGGTATTAAATTATTTTTTACTATTTGCATTTTTGTATTAATTAAAAATCCTGAAGATTACTGGAAATATTCGTTATTGAATAGCCTAGGTTACATTGGAGCTGGTATCATTGGTCAATACATACTTATGAAAAAATACAAATTGAAATTTATTTGGTTAAAAATGAAATTTGTAAAATTTTGTTTAAAAGAAAATTTTCCTATTTTCATAAATCAATTTATTCCGAATTTATATAATAATACCAGTACTTTTTTATTAGGAATTCTAACTAGTACTCAAATAGTTGGTGTTTATGCAGCAATTAAAAAGGTGATAGATATTGGTATAACAATTATAAATGTAAGTTCTCGTGTAATTTTTCCATATTTAAATAGAAATAAAAATAGTTTTGATTATTATAAAAAAACAATGATGGTTATTGGACTGGTTTTAGTAATTATTCCTGTAATTTTTCATGATTTAATTTTTTGGTATTTGGACATTATTGATGATTCTGCATTACGTGTTTTAATCATTTTATCTATTGGACTATTTTTCTTTATGTTATATAATGTATTTGGAATGAATTACTTTATAGTTAACAGGATGGATAGGCTGGTAATGAAAAACACTATTCTAGCATCGTTAATAGGCTTGATTACTTGTTTTCCACTCATACACTATTTCGGTTTAATAGGGGCTGCTTTAAATTTAACAATTTGCAGGTTTATAATGGGAGGATCTTTGTATTATAAATATTTGAGAATAGGTAAATAATGAAATTATTAATGTTTTTATATAATCTTCTATTTTTTCGATTTTCAACTCTTATAAGTCGAAGATTTTTAGGCCTCACATTAGAAAAGGGAGTTAAGTTTAAAAAGATTCCTTATGTTTTTAAACATCCAACGGCAATTATAAAAATTGGTTCAAATACTCTAATAAATTCAGATAATTTTGGATATCATATTAATATGTTTTCTAAATGTAAACTATATGCTGATCGTAAAAAATCAGAAATTATTATTGGACAGAATTGTAGAATTCATGGAACTTGTATTCATTCTTTCAAAAAAATTCAAATAGGCAACAATTGTCTCATTGCTGCAAATTCACAAATCATTGATGGTAATGGACATAAACTTTGTATGCAAAACCCAAAAGAACGATTAATTAAATCTGATGAGGGAAAGGAAATAATTATACAAGACAATGTTTGGATAGCTTCTAGTTGCACTATTTTAGGTGGTTCATTTATAAGTGAAGGATCAATCATCACGGCAGGTAGTGTCGTCAAGGGTTATGTACCTCCCAATTCGATTTTTGGGGGTAATCCTGCTAAATTAATTAAGCAATATTAAAATGAAATTAGCGATTCACCATAGAAAGGATAGCTTTTCAGATAGATGGATATCTTATTGTGAGAAAAACCATATAGATTTTAAATTAGTAAATTGTTACGATAATAATATTATAACTCAATTAAAGGACTGTGATGCTTTATTATGGCATTTTCATCACCATAATTACAAAGATTCTATTTTTGCTAAAGGGTTATTTTTTTCTTTGGAACAATCTGGAATGAAAGTTTTTCCTGATTTTAATACTGCCTGGCATTTCGACGATAAAATAGGTCAAAAATATTTGTTAGAAACTTTAGGAATGCCATTAGTACCCACTTTTGTGTTTTATGATAAATCCACAGCAATTGATTGGGCTAGAAAAACAACGTTTCCGAAAGTATTTAAGCTATCAGGTGGTGCTGGAGGGCAAAATGTACGATTAATAAAAAATTATAATGATTGTGAACGAATCATCAGCAAGTGTTTTTCTAATGGATTTTCTCAGAACGATCCATGGTACCGTCTAAAGGATAGGTTTAATAAGTTTAAACATGGTAAAGCATCTTTAAAAGAATTACTAATCGGATTTTTAAAAATTTTCATCAAAAATGATTTTGAAAAATTGTCTACTAAAGAAAAAGGATATGCTTATTTTCAAGAATTTATTCCAAATAACACCTTTGATATTAGAGTCGTGGTAGTTGGTAATAAGGCTTTTGGACTTAAAAGAAATACAAGACCTAACGATTTTCGAGCTTCAGGAAGTGGTTCTATAATTTATGATTCTAGGGCAATTGATATTAGATGTGTTGAAATGGCATTTAAAGTTAATGAGAAAATTAAATCTCAAAGTATAGCTTTTGATTTTGTTTTTGATAAAAATGACAACCCATTAATTATCGAAATAAGCTATGGTTATTCTGTTGTAGCATATGACGATTGTCCTGGTTATTGGTTGTCTGATTTGACTTGGATAGATGATTCATTTAAGCCGCAGGAGTGGATGATTGAAAATTTAATTAAATCTATAAATGCATAACTTATTACATTCTCATGAACAGAAATATTAATAATTAGAATTTTTAGGATGATTTTGCTTTGTTATCTATTTTTAGGGGTATTTCTTATTCTAATTATAAGTTATTATCTCCGTAAAACAGGTTGGTCGCTTTTTGTATACTCTACCATATATTTATTTTTATTTTATGTTCTAACACCAATTATTTCGTTATTAATATTTAACACTGATATAATTAACAACCTTCAACTAGCTTACAATATTCCAAATCAAGCTGATAATGAGCTGATGATTTTAACATTTTTAGCTATTTTTATTGGTCTTTCGTTTTTTCTTATTGGGTATAATCGTAATATAAAAATAAATATAACTAAAATACTTCCAAAACAAGTTGGTAATAAAAATTTACCTACCGTTTTTATCTTAATTATTTTTTTTCTTTCTTTAATTGGGTTGTTCCTGTACATAAGAGGATTTGGATCAATAAGTAGTGCAATTGCTAATGCTAATTTGGTGAGATCAGGTTATTATTTAGATGTCTCAGACGGTAATACATCGCATACTTTTTTCTTTAGATTTATATTTTTAGCCTTAATTCCTTTATTATATTTTTATTTTAACAAAAAAATAAGTAATAGTCTCAGATATCCAATAATTGTAGGCTGTTTTATAATTTTAGGCATCCTTTACTTTTTCCTTTCTCCGGGGCGTCAATCTATATTTGATTTGATTCTTATATTTATTTTTGCCACCATGTTGGGCAAAAGACAAGTGATAAATAAAAAGATACTATTTTTTGGGATACTTGTCTTTTTTCTACTTCCAATTTTAAATTCCTTTTTTATTGAAAGAAGTTTTAATTCAATTAATTATTCAAACTCTATACTTGAGGTTATCCTAAACGAATTTGGTTTTCCGTATTACAGCTTGTCTCACGCCATAAATGAGAACTATAGTTATTTTTATTTTTCAGACTTTCTTTCAGGAAGTTTTGGAAGAATTTTTCCATCTTCATGGAATCCTGGAATTGAAAGTAGTAATTATTTGAACAGTAGTTATATGCTAGGTAGGTCTGTTAAATCAATACCACCGGGAATATTAGCACAAGGCTTTTATAGTTTAGGTTTTGTGGGTATTATCATAGTATCTTTTTTTACGGGTATAATCTTCAAGGTCCTTGATACCTATTTCGCAAAAGCCTCAATTTTAAACGCGAATTTTAATTATATATACGCTTATTTTATTGTAAGTAGTATGGTTTGGGTACGAACAGGGTTACCTGCAAATTATTTTTATAATTTGACATTTATGACGTTTATAATTTTTTTCTTTACTATGTATAAATTTAAAAACAGTTAGATTGATAAATAAAAAAAACATACTAATTGTTTTACCAAATGATTCTTTAGGAGGTGCTGAACAATATTTGAAATTAATCGCTAATCATTTTGGTAAAATTAATAACTATAACATCTTCGTTATCTTTTTTAAAAAGAAAAAAACCCATGCTTGGGAAGATAACGATTATAAAAAAAATTATGGTACCACTGACAAGGAACGATATGGGGTTTTCAATGTGGTACAAAATATATATAAGCTTAGACGAAAAAAATTTCATTATGTTTTTACTTCACATGTACATTCAAATGCTTTAGTTGGTTTTCTTAGAAAAATAAAGATTTTAAATACTCGCTTTATAATCGGAAGAGAGTCTACTTCTATATTCTTAAGATATAAAGGTCTGAAACTTCTAATTTTTAAATTATATTATAGAATAGGTTATTCAGGAATTGATTTGCTAATATGTCAAAGTGATCTTATGAAAAATCAATTAGTTGATAACATGATATATATAGAGAATAATGTCAATATTAGAGTTATCGGTAATCCAGTAAACCTAACCATGATTAAAAGTTTTGAATCGAAAGAAATTACAAACAATCTGATCCCTAAATCTTTTATCGTTTCTGCTGGTAGATTAATCCCTGAAAAAGGTTTTGATATTTTGATTGATGCTTTTAAATTGATTTATAAGGAGCATTCAGATACTAAGCTAGTTATTTTAGGAGAAGGTGATTTAAGGATAGAATTAGAGAAAAAAATTAATTCGGAAGGGTTATCCGAAAATATATTCTTGTTCGGTTTTGTAAATAATGTCTATCCTTTTTTTCGTAATGCAAAATTGTGTGTAGTATCATCTAGGTTGGAAGGCTTTCCGAACGTGCTGTTACAAATGATGTCTCAAAATAATAATGTCGTATCTACTCTTTGTGCTGGTGGCATAGATAAGATAGATGGTTTATACACCTGTATGCCAGAGGATGTTTTAGCCTTGGCAAATCAAATGATTAAATGCTTAAAAACGAATAATAAGGAAAACAGACGACTGTTTGACAGTGAGCTTAAAGAAAGAAGTGTTGAAGCTTTTATTGGAAAAATTAAATTGTATTTAAATGAAACCGAAGTTAGTTAGGATTACTACAGTACCTATCTCGCTGGAGAAATTATTAGAGGGTCAATTACAATATATGTCTAAAGACTTTAATTTACATATTATTTCTTCAAATGAAAAGTATTTAAAAAAAATAGCTCAGAGAGAGGACGTTACTTATACTACAATTGGATTAACTAGAAAAATCACACCTATACGTGATTTAATTGCTCTTTTTAAAATGATAAGAGTGTTTTATAAACTTAGACCCAATATTGTCCATTCGCACACGCCAAAAGCTGGCACTATTGGGATGTTGGCAGCGTGGATTTCCCGAGTACCTAACAGAATACACACTGTTGCTGGTTTACCCTTAATGGAATCAACAGGAGTGAAATTTAAAATTTTAAAAATTGTTGAAAAGTTGACATATGCCTGTGCCAGTAAAATTTATCCTAATTCGATGGGTTTAAAAGATTACATTCTACGGGAAAAGTTAACGGATGCAAGAAAAATAACAATAATTGGAAATGGAAGTTCCAATGGAATTAATACAAATTATTTTTCTAGACTTGCTATCGATGAGGAAGTTATAAATGATGTGCGTACCAAATGGAATATTAATAAAGCAGATAAAGTATTATTATTCGTTGGTCGAGTAGTAAAGGATAAAGGAATCAATGAATTATTAAAAAGTTTTAAATCAATTTCCGATCATCATCCTGATTTAAAACTTGTTATAGTTGGTCCTCTAGAAGAGGAACTAAACCCTATTTCTTCTGAATCTTTCGAGATTTTAAAAAATCACCCGAGGGTTATTCATACTGGTTTTCAAAACGATGTTAGGCCATTTTTTGCTGTTGCTGATTTGTTTGTGTTTCCCAGCTATAGAGAAGGTTTTCCTAATGTAGTCCTGCAAGCAGGAGCTATGGAAGTACCTTCTATAGTTTCTAATATCAATGGATGTAATGAGATAATTCGAAATGAGGAAAATGGGTTAATTGTAGAAGCCAAAAATGAAGATAGGCTTAGAATGGCAATACTTAGTCTAATTCAGGGTGAAGAGAAACTAAGAAAATTAAAATCTAATACTAGGCAAATTATAGTTCAAAACTATGAGAGAAGTTTCATTTGTAAAGAGTTACTAAAAGAATATAAATCATTATCCAAAATATGATATATAGAAATTTAATTAAACCTACGTTTGATATATTAATCGCTAGTTTGGCTTTTATAACATTGCTTCCAATCTTTATTTTGGTACTAATATTTCTATTAGCCACAAACTCAGGTTCTCCATTTTTTTTACAAACAAGACCTGGTAAGAATGGGCGATTGTTTAAAATATTTAAGTTCAAAACAATGAATGACAAACGTAAAAAAACTGGAGAATTGTTTCCAGATGATGTACGTTTGACAAGAATTGGAAAATTTGTCCGAAAAACTTCATTAGATGAATTGCCTCAGCTATTAAATGTAATAAAAGGAGACATGAGTATTGTAGGTCCTAGGCCTCTCTTACCAGAATATCTATCACTCTATTCTAAAGAACAATCTAGAAGACATGAGGTGAAACCAGGAATAACAGGTTGGGCTCAAGTAAATGGACGTAATGCGATAAGTTGGCAAGAAAAGTTTAAATTAGACGTATGGTATGTAGATAATCAATCTTTTTTAATTGATTTAAATATCCTATTAAGAACAGTGAAAAAGGTGTTTATCTCGGAAGGAATAAATGCCAAAGGTCAAGCAACTACTACTCCTTTTAATGGAAACTAATATGCGAAGAATTGCAATTGTCGGTGCTGGTGGATTAGCACAAGAAATCTGGGACTTAATAAATTATATTAATCTAGAAAAACAACAGTTTGAGATTATAGGGTTCTACGATGATGCCTTTTCTGAAAGGACCAAAATTATTGGGGAAACAGATTGCCTAGGTCCTGTATCTCTTCTTTTTGAGATTAAAGAAGAGCTGTCTATTGTATTTGGAATTGCGAATAGAAAGGTTGTATTATCTATTTTGAAGAAATTTGGTGAGAAGAAGAACTTTAGTTATCCGAATTTGGTACATCCAAAATCTGATTTAGGTTTTAATTTTAAAATGGGGCATGGAAATGTTATAACAAGTCAATGTCAAATTACAGTTAATGTGAAGCTAGGTAACTTTAATTTTTTTAATACTAATTGTTGTGTGGGTCATAATGTAGAAATGGGAGACTTTAATTGCTTTATGCCGAGAGTACAAATTTCTGGAGATGTTATTATAGGAAATTTAAATGAATTTAATATGAATTCCAGTATCGTCCAAGGGAAGAAAGTTGGTGACCAAAACCAAATATTAGCTAATACCTTGTTAACCAAAAGTATTAAGAACCAACGTAAATATTTTGGCATTCCAGCAAAAAGGATCGATCTTTGAAAAAATTAAAAAATGGAAGAATTTATAAATAATTTTGCGGATCAATTTGATGAGACCGAAAGAACCGAATTTAATATTGATACAAAGTTTAAGGATCTAGATGAGTGGGATTCAATGATTGCCTTGTCAATAATTGCTATGGTAGATGAAGAATACGATGTAACAATTAATGGAGATCATATTAAAAATGCGAATACTTTAAAAGATTTATATGACTTAATAAATTCATGATATTAAATGAGTGATTCAAATAGGGTGTCCGCCTGTATAACCTCAATTTATACTTCTGTTCCTTCTAATCGTATAGATAATTTAAATGACATTAATTTAAATAGGAAACAAGCGGAAAAAGTTTTAGAGAATACGGGAATTAGATTTCGATATAAGGCGAATAAAGAAACTTCTTCTGATCTGTGCTATTTTGCTGCGTCAAAGTTGCTTGTAGAGTGTGATTTAGATAAAAATAATATAGAGTTCTTGGTATTTGTATCGCAAACACCTGATTATATTTTACCAGCTACTGCTGCAATATTACAAGATCGACTGGGGCTTCCTAAATCTGTTGCTGCCTTTGATGTTAACATGGGCTGTTCTGGTTACATATATGGTTTATCAATAATTTCATCATTGATTCAAACCTCAACTAATAAAAATGCTGCGGGACTCCTACTTGTTGGAGATACTATTTCAAAAATATGTGATATAAATGACACTGCAACTTATCCATTATTCGGTGACGCCGGGAGCGCAACTCTTATAGAGAGATCTGATGATAATGAAATGGTTTTTGATATGAATACGGACGGAGGAGGTTGTGATGCTATAAAAGTAAAGTATGGCGGTTTTAAAAATTTTAATGAAATTAAACCAATTTCTTTACACTTAAATGGTATGGATGTATTCTCCTTTGGTATTACTACAGTTCCTAAAGCTTTAAAGAGATTTATTAAGGAATTAAAAATAAACACCGAAGAAATCGATTTCTTTATATTTCATCAGGCTAATAAATTTATGAATGAAAAAATAAGAAAAAAAATTAAGGCTTTACCAGAACAAGTTCCTTATTCACTTCATGATTTTGCAAATACGTCAAGTGCTACGATACCTTTAACTCTTACAACACAAGTTAAAAAGGTTGAAAGGGATTTACAACTTTTATTATGTGGTTTTGGAGTCGGGTTGTCTTGGGGTAGCGCGTTTCTCACCTTGAAAAAGGGTAGTGTTTTAAAACACATCATATATGATGAATAAAGAAATTTTCTTACTAAGAAATAAAATTATAATCGTTACTGGTGCTAGTAGCGGAATTGGTAAATCAATAGCTGTTAATTGTTCCTTATTCGGCGCACAATTAATACTGCTAGGTAGAAATATCGATCGCTTGAAGGAAACTTATAATTTGTTAAAAGGGAATAACCACGCTTATTTTTCTTTAGACCTCAATGACTCTGAAGAGGTAGTAAAGTTTTGTTCTCAATTGAATAAAATAGATGGGATTGTTCATTCAGCGGGAATTGTCGAGTCACAACTATTTAATTTTCTTAAAGAGGATTCTCTGCGAAAAATACTAGATACGAATCTTATCTCCCCTATAATGTTAACTAAACATTTGGTCAAGAAGAAAAAGTTTAATAAAGATTCTTCAATAGTATTTATTTCTTCAGTTTCCGGACCATCAATTACATACCTTGGTAACAGTTCTTATTCAGCGAGCAAAAGTGCTATTTGTGGTATTGCCAAAACAATGGCTTTAGAATTGGCTTCAAAAAAAATTCGTGTTAATACTATTTTACCTGCTATGATAAATACTGATTTGATAAATTCTATAGATAGTAGTTCAGAAGATATAGAACTAGATAAAAAAAACTACCCATTAGGGGATTATGGTAAACCTGAAGATGTTGCTTATGCTGCAATATATCTATTGTCTCAAGCTTCTAAATGGATGACAGGAACCGATTTAAAAATTGATGGTGGATTAACCTTAAGATAATGAGCGCATACATCAACTATATTAGTTATTATTTACCTGAAAAAATACTTAGTAATGAAGATCTAGCTAAGGAATTTCCGGAGTGGTCCATTGAAAAGATCGCAAAGAAAATAGGTATTCATAATCGTCATATAGCTTCCGATAATGAAACTTCCTTAGACATGGGAGTTAAGGCCGTTCAGATATTATTTGAACAGTGTAATATTAAACCTGAAAGTATAGATTATCTACTTTTCTGCACTCAAAGTCCAGATTATTTTCTTCCTACTAGCGCATGCATCATGCAAGAAAAGTTAGGATTACCTAAAACTGTCGGTGCTTTAGATTTTAATTTAGGTTGCTCAGGATTTATCTATGGATTAAGCCTAGCTAAAGGATTAATAGCTGGTGGTATTGCAAATAATATATTGTTAGTTTGTTCGGAAACATACAGTAAGTTTTTAAATAAAGCAGATAAGGGAAATCGAACAATTTTTGGTGATGCAGCAAGTGCTATATTAATCAACAATGAGCCGAAAGGATTATCTGCTAAAATAGGTGAATTCACATTAGGTACTGATGGTACAGGGGCAGATAATTTAATTGTCAAAGCTGGCGCAATGAGACAACCTTTTATAAAATCAATAGAATTTCAAGATGATTTTGGAAATACCACTTCAGATAGAAATCTTTATATGAATGGGCCAGAAATATTCAATTTCACATCTTTAAATATACCTAAATTAGTTCAAAACAATGTAGAAAAAAATAAAATGGTTATGAGGGATATTAATCATTTTG
Organism: Nonlabens sp. SCSIO 43208; assembly: GCF_050703575.1. Lineage (NCBI taxonomy): Bacteria > Pseudomonadati > Bacteroidota > Flavobacteriia > Flavobacteriales > Flavobacteriaceae > Nonlabens > Nonlabens sp. SCSIO 43208. Next base: position 2,429,509 of record NZ_CP065365.1, on the reverse strand, counting down.
TTTTTCATCAAGCAAATGCCTACATGCTTAATCATCTTAGAAAAAAACTTGATATAAAAAAGGAAAAGTTTCAAATAAGAATGAATTTCTGTGGTAATACTGTTTCTTCAACGATACCAATTGCTTTGAAGGAGTTAGAAGTAGAAAATACAATAAAAAAAGGTGAAAAAATACTTTTAGCCGGGTTTGGGGTCGGTTATTCATGGGGCGCAGTAGTAATAGAACTAACATAATATTTAGGATTAATGAAGCGTAGTTTTGACGTTGTACTATCGTTTTTGTTATTACTACTTTTATTACCACCGCTACTTTTTGTAGTTATATTTTCATCAAGTTTGATTTTTACTCAGTATCGAATTGGTAAACACGGTGAACCTTTTCTAATTTACAAGTTAAAAACCATGCAGAATGGAAAAGTAACCCGAATCGGAAAGTGGTTAAGAAAGTATAAAGTTGATGAACTACCTCAATTATGGAACATCCTTAAAGGTGAAATGAGTTTTGTAGGTCCTAGGCCAGATATCCCTGGCTACTACGATAATCTTAAAGGAGAGCAGCGCAAAGTGTTACTTTTGAAACCTGGATTAACCAGCCTTGCCGCTATAAAGTATAGAAATGAAGAGCTCTTACTTTCTCAACAAGTAAATTCACTCGAATATAACGATACTATAATTTTTCCAGATAAGGTAAGATTGAATTTAGAATATTTGGAGAAACGCTCGTTTTTATATGATTTAAAAGTCATAATCCTAACCATAAAATCTCTTTTTAACTAGGCTATCTTTGCCACAAATAAATTTCTATGTCACAGGATAAAATTTGGTTGTCTTCTCCACACATGGGAGGAACTGAACGAGACTTTGTAAAAGAAGCTTTTGATACGAACTGGGTAGCACCATTGGGTCCTAATGTTAATGGATTTGAAGAAGATTTGAAAAATTACCAAGGAGGAAATGTTCACGTTGCAGCCTTAAGTAGTGGTACTGCGGCCATACATTTAGCCTTGATTCAGGCTGGCGTAGGACCAGGAGACGAGGTGCTTTGCCAAAGTTTTACTTTTTGTGGTACCACAAACCCTATATTGTATTTAGGAGCTATACCTGTTATGGTGGATAGCGAACCAGAGACATGGAACATTTGTCCTGAATCCTTAAAGCAGGCTTACGAGGATCGGGTTAAAAAGGGAAAAACACCTAAAGCCTTGCTTTCTGTTCACTTGTATGGAATGCCATATAAAATAGATGAGATTCACGCTTTCGCGAAAGCGAAACAGCTTACAGTCATAGAGGATAGTGCCGAGGCCTTAGGAAGCACCTACAAGGGTAGAAAGTGCGGAACTTTTGGAGACTATGGGATTTTGAGTTTCAATGGAAACAAAATCATTACTACTAGTGGTGGTGGTGCGATGGTAGTACCTTCTAAAGAAAGAAAGGAAAAAACAGTTTTTCTAGCTACACAAGCTAGAGACAATGCACCGCATTATCAACATAGTGAAGTAGGATATAATTATCGAATGAGTAATATAAGTGCAGGAATAGGGCGTGGTCAAATGCAGGTATTGGACAAGCATATTTCCCTGCGTAGGGATATGCATCAATTCTATAGCAAATTATTTAATCAAATACCTGGGGTTACACTTTTAAGTGAACCTAATTCTGATTTTTACAGTAATCATTGGTTAAGTGCTATTTTAATTGATCCTATAAAATCAGGTGGTATTACAAGAGAGGATTTACGACTTGCGTTTGAGGAAGAGAATATAGAATCTCGACCTTTATGGAAACCTATGCACCTGCAACCTTTGTATCAGGAATACCCATTTTATGGAACTGGAGTTTGTGAAAGGCTATTTGAAAATGGATTGTGTTTACCTTCAGGATCTAACTTAACCGATTCAGATAGAAGTCGAATAGAGGAAGTAGTTCATAAGGTTTTTAAGTAACAAAATTCATTACTGCAAATAAAAATTCTTATACTACAATATTTCGTAGTGTCTTGTTTTTATTGGTTTCAAACCATCAAAAAAGTCAGTATATATAGTGATAGTGATTTCATTTTAATAAAGGATAGTGACTTTTAATGTTTTGAATACTAGATGATTCTAGTACATTATTCTAAATCTGATTTTTTAAATTGGTTCTAAGCAGATTTATATTTTGGTTAGTTAATACAATTGTTATCTCATTTAAAACTAATAGTTTATAATTTTTACTTAAGGAATCAAAGCAGGTAACTAATACGAAGTCCCGTTTTGTGATTTCAAAACTTATTCGATAAGTGGTTGTTTATTCTTTATAATTTATCCGAATTATCCGACAAACTGATCGGTTTTTTCTATTAACAACCCAAGCCATTTTATTTAATATAACCTTAATATTCAGAGCTTAAAAAAGAGTTAAAAACAGACTATTTTTGAGATCTAATTAACTATTAATCAACTTATGAAAAGAATTTTACTATTAGTTGTGTTATTTACTAGTTTGTATTCTAACTCTCAAACGGTCTTCTACACTCAAGATTTTGAAGTTTCTCAAACAGGATATACCAATACACCAAATCAAACGCCAGATGCTGATCCTGGTGATCAGTATTTTAGCAATGCCGTAGCTACTAATACATCAATATATGAGAGTGGTTCACAGTTATATACGAACGTTACCAACAGCTCACTTTTTGTTGGAAGTGCTCCCAATGTAATTAATTCAGGAAATCCAGGAATTTTGTTACTAGATCCCATTTCAGTTTCAAATGCGACAGATGTTGAGATCTTAGCTGATTTTGGTGCAGTTCCTAATGACTGGGACGATGTTGATGGGCTTTTTATGGAATATAATTTTGATGGAGGTCCGTGGCAACCTTTACTTGAATTTAGCCATTCAAATGGTTCAAACGATCCTCTGGTTCTACAAGTTAATAATGGTGTAGGGACAACTGATTCGGCTACTGGATTGGTTTTAACTTTTAACCTCCAGACAGTTAAAGCTACCTTGGGATCGACGGGAAGTATTTTAAATGTTAGAATAATATGTGATTCAGGTAATAATTACGAGGCATTTGGAGTTGATAATATAATTGTAAGAGGTACTCCAGTCGGAGGTAACCCAGCTCCTGGTATAGCTAATGTATCCGTTTCTCCAAACACGCCAACATCAAGTGATAATGTTACCATTAGTGCTGATGTTACTGATGACGATGGAATAGCGAGCGTTGTATTAAATTGGGGTACTTCGAGTGGAAGCTTAGGGAACTCCATCGTCATGACTGCGTCAGGTAATACTTATACTGCTGATATTCCAGCCCAAGCTAATGGTACTCAAGTGTTTTTTGAAATCGTAGCTACTGACGACAATGCTAGTCCAGAGATTACTACTACTATCGAAGCTTCTTATCAAGTCTTTGATCCAGAACCTCAAGGTTTTGGCGTTCCAAATACAGATGTTCGATACACGATTGATTTTGCTAACACCGTAGCAAACGTTAATAATGGTAGTTTCGATGGATCTGGTTTAGCTCAACTCCCATCAGCAGGTCAATTGGATTCAAATACTTTCTCCTTTGACGGATTTAGTGATGGAGATACCGATTTTGATGCTGACTACACTTCAGGTGATTATGCCAGAGGTCAAACGACAGGTGGTGTGAGTGGTGGTGGTTTGTATGCCTTTGATCTAGGTGCAGGAAATACAGCTCTTGGAATTCAACCTACAGGTTCAGATTTTACTCCAGGTACCGTCTATTTTAAATTTAGAAACGATACAGGTGAAACCATAACTAATATTTCTGTTGCTTATGATGCATATTTCTTAAATAATGAAAATAGAACAAACAGCCTGATACTTGCTCACGGTCCATCAAAAACAAATCTTACTTCAGTTACTGATTCTTTTATTGAAACAGGAATAGGACAAGATGCTGTAGAAGAGTGGCAACGTAACTTTGTAACAGCTGATATTACAGGTCTTTCCATTTTAGATGGTGAAACCTATCTTATCGCTTGGGAATCTAGTGATAGTGGTAGTGGTAGTTCTGATGAGTTAGCTATTGATAATATCCAACTTGTTGTTAACCCAACATCAGAAAGCCCTAGACTTTTTGGAGACGTTAATTCTTTAACTGTTTTGGGAGATGTAATTGTTAGTTCAAGCAGTAGCGTAAAGGAATTTGTTAATCTAGTAGATGGTGTGGTATCCACCAATGATAACTTAAGTTTATCAAGCACAGACGGAGCAAGCGCTTATGTTGCAGAGGTAACAAATGGTTCATTGAACGGTGATTTAATAGTGGAGCAATTTTTTCCAGCTAGACGTGTATTTAGATTCGTTTCTTCACCAGTAAACATGACATCATCGGTTTTTGATCAATGGCAACAATCGGGTCTTAATCCAGGAGATATTGGTTATCAGGATAATGTAGGTACACAAATTACAGGTGGAATGGTCTCCAACGGTTTTGATCAGTCACCAACAAACAATCCATCGATTTTTAACTTTGACAACTTGCCGTCCCAAACATGGAATGCAGAAGCAGCAACAAATAATTTAAATTTAAATGCCGGTGACCCTTTAAGATTATTTATTCGTGGTGACAGATCTGTAGATTTAACATCGGCCACTCAAACCGCAACGGACACTAAATTAATTACCAAAGGAAGTTTACAAACAGGAGATGTGGTAAAATCTTTTTCAAATACCTTATCTAACGGAGAGTTCTTATTTTTAGGAAATCCATATCCTTCACAGGTTGATTTCAATTTGGTATTACAAGATGGTGGAACAACTGATATTAATGCAGCTAATTACTACGCTTGGGATCCAACTGTGCAAACTAATGGTGCATACGTGTCCTATGACTTTGGTTTAGGAATAAATACGATAGCAGGTTCACAAGTTGATGAAAATTTACAGCCTAGTCAGGCAGTATTTGTTGAGGTAAGTGATGATAGTACAGCTCCTTTTGATCCACAAATAACATTTAAAGAGTCTCACAAGATTGCTAGTAACCAAACTAATGCAGTTTATAGATCTAGTAGTATGGATTACTTTAGAGTTAATTTGAGTCCAATAACTAATGGAACAACTATCGCCGCTGTAGATGGGACTATTGCTAAATTTTCTAATCCTACTTCTTCTACTATGACCAAGTTCATGAATCTTAATGAAAGCATTTGGATTGAAGATAATAATGAAAATTACGCGATAAACTCCTATGGTTTACCATTTGATGGGATGGAGATTCCGTTGAATTTATCTGGATTAATAAATGCTCAATATGAGCTCTCACTTGACCTACAGCTTACAGGTACTAATCTACAAGTAGTTTTAGAAGATGCTTATACTAATACTGAAAAGGTATTAACTGCTTCAGATAATACGTACGTGTTCACCCAAGATCCTGCTACTACCTCTAGTTTCACAAACAGGTTTACCATCAAGTTTACTACTGTGACATTAGGACAAGGTGATATCGCTTTCGCGAAAGCAGTAACCATGTATCCAAATCCTATTAGTAACGGTGATGTATTAAAAATGAATGGTTTAAATCCATCATCATCATACTCCTGGAGTGTAACCGATCTAAGAGGAAGAGTTTTAACTGCTAATATCCAAAAAGGTAGCGAGATTATGAATGATGGATTGTTAATTACGAATTTGAAGTCGGGTGTTTATCTCGTGCAATTGGAGTCGAACGGTACCCTAGCAACTCAGAAAATTGTGGTTGAGTAATCTTACAAAATTTAAGAATAATTAGGAAAGGTAATCCGTACGGATTACCTTTTTCTTTATTTTTGCGGCATGAAGTGGAATTACTTTAAAAAACGATCAGCCAATGTTTTGTGGGGTGAAAAAAGCTCTTTGAGTTTTAAAAATTTGAATTACCTACCTAGATGGGTGATCCTTACCATAGATCTCACCATAGTTCTTATCTCTTTTTTATTGAGTTTTGCGATCATTAACCGCATTACCCCTAATTTTTATCATGTACTTACTCTAGAGCAACAAGGCTTAACTATTGGTCTAAGTTATTTGATGTTCTTTTTTATTTTCAGCACCTATTCTGGTTTAATTCGTCACAGTACGTTTGTAGATTTATTTAAAGTAGCGGTGGCTTGTAGTTCGAGCATTCTTTTACTTTTAATAATTAATTATCTGTATTACTTCACTTTTCATTCAAAGATTTATTTAGTTCCTTTTTTACTGGTAGATCTTATGGTGACTTTTACCTTATTATTTGCTTTTCGATTTACCGTAAAAGGTTTCTATAAGCTCTTTTCTACTATCAATACGGAGTCCATTAATGTCCTAATTTGGGGCGTAAATGATAATTCTATTGCTTTGGCTGAGGCAATTTCCATATCGGATAATGCAAAGTACAACTTAAAAGGATTCATAAGCTCCTCTAAAAGGATGGAGCGAATTAAGATTCAAGGTAAGAGTGTTTTTAAAAACGATGATGAATTATATGAGAATATCGCTCCCTTGAAAATCGGCGGAGTTATTATAGCTGATAATACGATTTCTCGCAAAGAAAAGAACAAAATTGTCGATAATCTACTAGCCAAAGGACTTAAAGTGTTCAATGCTCCTAAAATTGATGAGCTAGACGGATCCTCTAATGTGAATGAAAGTATTAAGAAAATACAAATTGAAGATCTTCTAGAGCGTAATCCGATAAGATTATCAGACGATAAAATTAATGAATATTTAAGAGGTAAAACAATTCTCGTTACTGGTGGAGCAGGATCTATTGGAAGTGAGATTGTCAGACAAATTTCAAATTACAAGCCCAAGAAAATTTTGGTGTTAGATCAGGCTGAGTCACCACTATATCATGTTGAAATAGAGGTGAAAAAAGCATTTTCTGAGCAGGAATACGATTTTCTTTTGGCCGATGTTAGAGAGCATCATCGATTAGAGTCTATTTTTCAGAAAAATGATATTTCAGTTGTTTTTCATGCGGCTGCTTACAAACATGTTCCATTAATTGAACACAATCCTAAGGAAGCTATCAATGTAAACGTTTTGGGAACTACACATCTTGCAAATTTAGCAGTTAAGTATGAAGTGTCTAAATTTGTGATGGTAAGTACTGATAAGGCTGTTAATCCAACTAATGTGATGGGTGCGAGCAAACGTTGTGCCGAAATGTATGTACAGTCTCTACAAAAAGAAAAACACAAAACTACTTTTATAACTACCAGATTCGGTAATGTGCTTGGTTCTAATGGATCGGTGATACCTTTCTTTAAAAAGCAAATTGAAGAAGGTGGACCTGTAACAGTTACTCATAAAGATATTATACGTTTCTTTATGACTATTCCAGAAGCCTGTCAATTGGTACTCCAAGCCGGGACTATGGGTAAAGGAGGTGAGATTTTTGTGTTTGATATGGGTAAACCAGTGAAAATTATGAATCTGGCAGAGCGTATGATAAGGCTTTCTGGGTTTGAACCGAATGTTGATATAGAAATAAAAGTAATAGGTTTAAGACCTGGTGAAAAACTCTACGAAGAATTGTTAACGGATGAGTCGACTACTTTACCTACACACCACGAAAAAATCATGGTAGCAACGGTAGATTCATACCCATATACCGATATACATAATAATATCGAGGACTTAAAAAAGCTTACCTTAGGTTGCAATGATGAAAGTATTGTTTCCAAATTGAAGGAAATTGTACCTGAATTCAAGAGCAATAACAGTATCTTTGAGGCCTTAGACAAAAATTAAATTACATGAAAATTGCTAAGCTTAAAAGCTTAATACTATTACTTGTCCTTTCAGCTCTTTCTTTTTCGTGCACGACAAGAAAGCAGATTGTATATGTTCAGGATATTAACGAAAATCTTCCTGTCGAAAATAACAATTATGAGGTAACGATTAAACCCGATGATTTACTGCGTATTACTGTAACAACAGATGATATGACAACGGCTCAACAATATAATAAGTTTGTTCCAGCGATAAATCAAAATACTACCCAAATTGTTAGTCAACAAATGCTAGACGGTTATTTAGTAAAACCTGATGGAACAATCACATTTCCAGAGTTAGGGGAAATCTTGGTTAAAGGTAAAACCTTAATGGAAGTCTCGGAATTATTAACCTCCAAGCTCTCCAAATACCTGAAACAACCTGATGTCGAAGTGAGATTACTGAATTTTAAATTTACTGTAATAGGAGAAGTAAATCGTCCAGGGACTTATGATTTTAAGGATAACCGAATTTCGCTTATACAAGCATTAGGTTATGCTGGTGATTTGACTATTGATGGTAGAAGAGATGAAGTTCTTATTATTCGTGACAACGAAGGAAATCAGGAAACCTTAAAAGTTGATTTAACTAGTTCTGCTTTTATAAATAGCGAAGCTTACTATTTAGAACAAAATGATACTGTTATAGTGCAACCTAATGGTGCTAAGGCTAGCTCAGGAGGTTACACTCGATATGCAGGTGTATTCGTGAGTATTGCGAGTTTAGTGTTATCAGTAATTATTTTAATTACACGTAATAATTAAAGATACAGATGGAGTCAAATAAACGAACAAACCAAAATAATCTTAATCTAGTTGATCAATTAAAACCTTATTTAAAGGCCAGCCCATTTATTATACTTTCAGTATTACTTTGTACTGTATTGGCATTCATTTATTTACGCTATGCTGTAAACGAATATTCAGCGGATACCTCAGTAATTATTAAGGATACTCAAATGGGAGGAGGAATTTCAGAGCAACTGGCGTTAGGTGAAATAGACGCATTTGGAGGATCTTATAATTCATTGGAAAATGAAATGGAAATACTCAAGTCCAAGAGACTTTTGGAGCATGTTATTAATAAGCTTGACCTAGCGACATCATATAAAGTATTGGGAAATTTTAAGGATTCATATGTTTACAATCAATCTCCAATCTTAATAAAACCTTTAAATGACAGTATTCATTATAATATTGACAAGCCTTTTCACATTTTTCTAACGGATGCCACTAGTAAAGACGTAAAATATCGAATGTCAGAAGAAGATAGTTGGAAACTAATTGATTATGGAACACCACTTTCACTTTTCGAAAATTCAGAAATTATTATTTTACCGAATTCTAATAAAAAAAATAAGTCAGGTAGAAATGATAGAGAAATTAAAAGTAAATCAGATTTACAGATATCAATATTTCCTATAAAGAGTACAATTTTATCATATCAATCAAAATTAAAATTAACCAAAGCAGATAAAAGAAGTAGCACACTTAAAATCTCAATTACTAACCCTAATAAAAGGAAAGCAATTGATTTTCTTAATACATTGGTAGACCTATACAATCAGGATGCCATACAAGATAAGAACGTCGTGGCTTTAAATACTATAGACTTTATTGATGAACGTTTAAAGGAAGTTCAAAGAGATTTGGATAGTGTTGAATCTACTCAACAATTTTTTAAAGATTCTCGTGGAATTACCGATTTGACTGTTGAAGCAGGTTTAGACTTACAACAGTCTACCGAATTACAAACCAAAATAACAGCGGTACAATCTCAGATTGAGATGGCTAAATCTGTCAAAAGATATATGAATACGGATTCTAATACCACACTTCCGACAGGTATTGGATTAGAAAATCTTGCTATTGCTGATTTGTCAGAAAAATATAATACACTTATTTTAGAATACAATAAGCGACTAGAGTCTGCTACGGAAGAAAATCCAGTAGTTCTTAATTTAGCCAGTCAGATTGATGCTGTAAAAACATCTATTGAAAGTTCAATTGATTCTTATATTAAGAACTTAGAAATAAATTTAAGCAATTTAAGAAGTCAAAAGGCGAGGATTGCAGGACAAATTGCAGCTGTCCCTAACAAAGCAAGATACAGTAGAAGTATAGAGCGTAACCGTTCGGTTATCGAAGCTATTTATCTTATACTAAAGGAAAAAAGAGAGACTACAGCTATTTCTGTGGCTTCAGCTACTCCTAAAGCAAAAATAGTAGATAGAGCTTGGGCTTCTGTTCAACCTGTTTCACCAAAACCTAAATTGATATATATAGGCAGTTTTATTTTTGGTTTTATTTTTCCGATCGGTCTAATCTATCTTAAAACTCTTTTCAACAACAAGATTGAAAGTCGCAAAGATCTTGAAAAATTCCTGCCGGAAACAGCTATTCTCGGTGAGGTGCCAAAAATAGCTAAGGACGAGAACGATCGTATACAGACGAACGATAGATCCGTACTTGCTGAGGCATTCCGAATCCTTAGGACGAATTTAGCTTATAAGCTAAATGCTTTACCTGAAGAACAACGTGCTCAAAAGGTTCTAGTAACATCAACCGTAAAAGGAGAAGGGAAAACTTTTGTAGCCTTTAACTTAGCACTTACTAATGCTTATTCAGGAAAAAAAGTATTATTAATTGGAGGTGATATTAGAAATCCACAATTACACAGGTTTTACAACAAACAATTTAAACGCAAGCGTGGAGTAACGGAATTCTTGACTAATGATTCAATCAAAATCAAAGATCTTGTTATTACCGATCCCGATAATTCGAATCTAGATATAGTACTGTCTGGAGCTATACCGCCGAATCCAGCGGAGCTTTGGATGCAAAAAAGAACGCAAGACTTATTTAATGAAGCTGAACATGATTATGATTTGATCATCATCGATTCGGCACCAACTATTTTAGTAACCGACACCTTGTTGATTAACAAATACGCCGATGTTACCGTTTATGTAACTCGTGCCGATTATACAGAGTTTTCACTATTAGAGTATATTTCAGATACTCTGAAATCTGAGAAGATTAAGAATGCTGCATTAGTGATTAACGATGTTAAGATGGCTAACTTTGGTTATGGTAATAAGTATGGTTACTCTTACGGAGCAGAAAAACAAAGTTTTTGGACCTCTTTGAAGGAGAAGTTTAAAAGATAATAGATCAGACCATTTTACTAGGAATTAAAAATAAGCTGGTGGTTCTCCATCAGCTTTTTTGTTGCAGGTACCCACTTGCTCTTAATTTGAATGTTTTTCAATTTTTCCAAGTGTTCTGGCTTGTGAGCATCGGTGCCTATGTAACTGTAGTATCCTTGAAGTAAGTATTTTTCCGCTTTCGCGAAAGCATCCTTACCATAATGATCACTTAACGATAATAAATTAAGTTGTAACTCAAAACCTCTTTCTATCAAACTCTCCATTTTTGTACTGCCAAAATACCGATAACGTTCTGGATGAGCGAGTATCGGAATTAAGTCCATAGAACACATTTTAAATACTAGATCGTTTAAATTTTGTGATGGTTGAAAGTAACTTAACTCGGTAAGGATATAAGTATCCTTGATACATAAATATTTATCTTGATCAAGAAGGGATTCAAAACTACTATCCATCATATATTCAGATGCGGCATGAACAATAAAGTCACGAGCGTGTGTTCCTTCTAATTCTTGTTTTATAGTAAGAAAATGGTTGGTGATTTTTAAATCATCATTTCCGTAGTAATCCTCCATAGTGTGTGGAGTAGCTATAGCGTTTTTAAATCCGCACGACTTCATTCCTTCTACCATTTTTAATGTCATGTCTAAATCCTTAGAGCCATCATCAATATTGGGTAAAATATGATTGTGAATGTCGGTTAATTCGTCAATCAAGTCTACAAGGAAATGCTTTTTTGAAAAAAAGAACATATAATTATAATCCTGTTATTAACTGTTGTATTTCATCGGATTTATAAACCTTGGGGAAAAGTAATTCAAAAGCAATGATCTGTTCAGGTTCAGACTTTAAACAATTTTGCAAATAATACTTTCCCTTGAAAGGTTTACCGGTGAGGTAGTAAACTCCGCTCAATCTACATTCTAAGTCTGGATTATTAGGATAAAACTCCAGACCATGTTCCAAGGTAATAATGGCAGCTCGCCATTCTCCAAGTTGAATTAGAATATCTGCACGCTCTATCCATGTGTCAAATTCATAATTTCCTAATTCGATAGCTTTTCTATAACCGTATTCAGCCTCTTCAAAAAAATTGAGTTTGTTATTTAACACTGCAAATCGAATCCAGTATAAAGCGTTATCACCATCTATTTCTATTGCTTTGTCTAAATAGCTGAGCGCTCGTTGATAATTTAATCTCTCGGTATAAAAATCCACAATGGCTATCCAACCTTTGTCTAATAGTGGATCTTCTTTTACGGTACGTTTTAAATATTTAATCGCCTCTTCTTCATTCCCTAATTTAAGATGACACTTTCCTAATCTCAGGTAGGCAAAAGAAGTTGGATCGTCTAACCCTAGGGTAAGCTCATAATTAAAAATGGCCTCGTTGTATCGCCCGAGTTTTTCAAGGACTTTACCTTTTTCTAAATAAGCACCGACAAAGGTATCATCAGATATTATAGCAAAATCAAATGCAGAAAGTGACTTCTCATACTCTTTAAGGTCAAAATATTGCTTTCCTACTTGATGCCAAGCTACCTCACTATAAGGATTGGAGTCCAAATACTTGTTTAAATAGTCTATCGCCAGCTGATTTTCTTTTAAAAAATCAAAACAGTAAATGATGTTGTATAAGGCAGCATAGTCTTGATCGTCTAGCTCTAGACACTTCATAAAGTTCACCTTAGCATTAGAATAATCCTCCATAAAAAGAAATTCCATGCCGATCAAATTATACACATCAGCTTGATCCTCGGTGAGGTCTAAAGCTTCATTTAATAATTTTATTGCCTTGTCGTGATTCTCAGTCTTTGAGTAAATATTTGCCTTTTGAATAAAAAGTTCGGCATTATTGGGCTCCATTTCATATAGCTCATCTAAAAGCGCATGAGCCTCTTTAAAGTGATTATCAAATATGAGCATTTCTGCCTTGAACAAGCGTATAGTAACTGAACTAGGGTGTTGTGATAATGCTAGACTAATGGCTTTACGAGCTGTAACCATTTGCCCTACATTAAGATAGTGTTCTATGATTTGCTCAAATTCGTCACTATCGAAAAATCCTACTTCATTACTGCGTAGCATAAGTTCAAATTTCTCAATGCTGTGCTCGTGTTCATTATTATACTCAAAATGCATAGGCAGAATTTTTAAAAATTCGCGTACTTAAAGTTGTAAATATTATTGGTTAGTCAGCGGTTGTGCTTCAAAGTGTTGTCAACAAATTATAAACAGGCTTATTTAACTGCTATAAAATTCATCAATAGTTTCTTTTAAAACCGCACAGGCATGATCAATTTCTTGATCAGTAACTGTATAAGGTGGACTTATACGTATTGCTTTTTTTTCAAATAACAATAGGAAAAAGATGACACCTTTCTCTCTACATCTATCCACAATTCGTGCCGTATATTGATCGTCAGGTAAAATAGCGGCAATCATAGCACCTTTTCCGCGTATTTCCTTTATGTTATTGTGTTGTAAGCTTTCGCGAAAGCGTAATTCTATTTCCTTAACTCGTTCTGGATAACCTTCGTCCTCAATAGCTTGCAAGGTTGCCAGGGCAGCAGCGGCTATAACGGGATTTCCTCCAAAGGTAGTTATGTGACCCAGCATAGGAAACTCTTTAAACTGTGTCATGTGTGACTGTCTGGCAGTGAGAGCTCCTATCGGTAGTCCACCTGCTAGACCTTTTCCAGTGATAACCATATCTGGTATGATATCATGTTGTTGGAAATAGCAGAAACTTCCTGTGCGCCAAATCCCTGGTTGAATTTCGTCAACGATTAATAATGTCCCTGTCTGATTGCATCGCGTTCTGAGTTGTTGCAACCAGTGACTAGAAGGCACTTTAAAACCAGCACCACCTTGAATAGTTTCAATAATTACCGCAGCTGTATTTTTGGTTATTAATCTTAACTCTTGAACACAATTAAAGGTAATGTGGTGAACGTCTGGTAATAGTGGTCTGAAAGGCGCTTTACGCTCTTCATAATCCATTAATGCCAGAGAACCGGTTGTATTACCATGATACGCATTTTTCATGGCAATAATTTGTGATCGACCGGTGACTCTTCTAGCTAATTTTATGGAAGCTTCTGTAGCCTCTGTTCCGCTATTTACCAGATAAGTAGTGTCTAATGGATCAGGCAGTAAGGATGCAATTTTTTTACATAATAGGGTAGCAGGTGACATGGCATATTCACCATATACCATAACATGCATATACTTATCTAGTTGATCCTTAATAGCTTTTACAACAGCAGGATGTGAATGTCCTAACGGTAAAGCACTTACTCCAGCGACCATATCTAAATATTTATTGCCATGAGTATCAAAGAAATAGTTCCCATTTGCATGGCTTATTTCTAAACCTGGTGCAAATGGAGTGGTTTGTGCTTGATATTTAAAGAAATCTGATTTAATTCCCATTATTTTCTTCACCTGATGGTTGCAGTAATTCTTTGGACTGATTTTCTATACGATTTTCTAGTTCGCCATTTTGCAAGACCGAATTCTCATTAAGTTTTCCATCCTCTTCATCAAAAAAACCTTCATCCAGTTCAGGTAAAGGAATTCCTTTAATTTTTGTGAGTACAGGTGGTTTTTTGCCTTTGAATAAATCAGTTTTTGTAATTAATCGTTCATCACCTCTCCAGTTAAATCCTCGCAGAGTTCTAGCATTCTCTGGTAATTCTTTTGGTGGATAAAGTATGTCTTCAGAATTATCAGCAGGAGCAATGATGGATATAGCCTTGTCTTCAAACTCTATTTCCATGGTTCCACTTGTACCTTTATTAATTCCTATTAATTCCTGTTTGTCGTTACGGCTATAAATGAGGTTTTCTACATTTTTATTGAGAAAAACTTTATCTAATTCATTGTTCTTGAAAAAGCCAGTCAATTCCTTTCCTTTAATTTGGTTAAAGCCGCCACTGGAGTCTTGATCAATGATAAACGCGTTATAGAAAACTCTTAAACTATCTAACTTTTCGGTTTTGACATTACTTTGTAAGAAAATCGAATCACCCGTCATTTGACTTTTACCACTCCAAAGTATTGGTTTCCTAATCATTTTGGTTAATCCAGTGCTTTGTCTTGTGGTTATAGAGTCACATTTACCGCTTAAGTCTGTTTTAAAAAGTCTTACATCGTTATAACCTCTTACAAATCTATTGTCTTTGGGACCCGTAACAATTAGTTTGTTTGCCGTCATGTAAACGCTGTCTTGCTGTTCTATCGTTATAGCTAGTGGACGTTTAGTAATCATAACCGAATCCTTATCTCTGTAAACTTCGGCGTAATGTCCTTTGATGATACTATTATTGATCGTATCGGTCACAACTATATTGTTAGTTGCGCTTGCAAAATTTCTGGGCCTACTAAAATAAAGACTATCGCCTGTAATAGTTCTCGTGTTGTAGTCTATTCGGGAGTTTTTTACAAAATAACCTGTATCTCCTCGTGTATCATAGAAACCTCGTTCACAATATACCTTACTGGTCTTACCTGTTATGGTACTAGGGCCATACATAAAGGCATGTCCATTTTCTTCGTAAAAATCTAGATGATTTGAGTTTATGGTATATTCAGGATTAGTTACTACTACATTGTCTATAAATCGGTACTTCTGCTCTTGTATATAAAATCTTCCTACTCGGCTTGTTAATGTGCTAGCACTATCTCTAACGGTACCACCAGACCTATAATAAGCTTGCTGTTTTATACGATTGAAAAATAGAGTGTCGGTAGTTAAACGAGTATCGGGTGTAATCATATTTACCTTTTCACTCGCGAATGCTAATTGGGTATTACCATTATATTCGGCATAATTACATGTCATTGTGATACTATCACCTTGTTTCATGATGACGTTTCCCACTGCGCGTAAAAAGTTGTCTTTTTGATATAAAACAGCTCTATCGCAAGTCATTTCAATACCTCGATGATTCACTACAACCCTGCGAGCATTATCCTTAGAATAGATAACTGCATCGGGTAGGACTGCTTCATCGATAGTTTGATATCCTGCAGTTACCCGGATAAGGGAATCTACTGGCTGTTCTTGTGCTGTGAGCGCTTTCGCGAAAGCGAAACATAAAAAGACAATGAGATATTTCAATCTTTATTTATTTTATTTGAATCCAGTCTACAGGAGAATTGTTTACTGAAGTTGATGTATAGGTAACGAGACTAGGCCTTGCGGTATTGTCTACTTTAACAACCTCTTGTACACTATAAGTAATTAAATTCCAACCTTTAAGTAGGTTGATGTCGTACTTGTAATTAGTTGTAAAAATACTAGTCGAATAATCTTCAACTAGATTGTCTTGCTGGTACTCACCTTTAATTAAAACGGGATTATTAGTATAAATATAATATGAAAGCCATCCTGTTTGGGTTTGAGGTATTGCTTGAATCTCATTTTTAATGAAGGCAGCGCTGCTTGCAGGAGCAATTAGAACTTGATCATCAACATCATCTTGCGCCACTTCAAAAGTATAGAATTTACCGGCAAGGCTTATTTGTGAATCTAAACCTTGAGTTTTTAAGCTGTCATGAGGAAGAAATAATTCTGCAGCGTTAGAAAGCTCTAATTCATATTCGGCAGAGTCGCTTTTGTTGTATTCTTCAAATTTATTTGAGGAAATTTTATTAAAACTAGGTGGTAATTGAAAGGTGAACTTTCCACGGTCATCCACACTTCCTGTGTTTTCTGGTTGAACATAGAATCCCAAAATATTAATAGGACCTTTATCACCTTCATAATTAATTACGTTACCAGTTATCGTTGCTTGTTCGACAGGTTGTACTATAGACTCCTTAGATGTTGTTTGAGTTTCACCAGTAGCATCTGTAGCATTGTTTTGTTTGCACGATATTATGGAAATGATTAATAGTAGATAGATAAATTTCATCTTGACTTTTTGGTTTTAAACATAGCATCTAATACGGTCATAATACCACTAAAAATTAAAAATATGGCCAATATACTAAAGGCTATTCCAGGCATGAGAAAAATGATCGGATGGTCACTTCCTGCTCCTAAATAAATTAAAATAGGACCAGCAAATATAAATAGGACACTTAAAGCTAGTCTTTTAAGTCCTTTTCCTAGTATTTCTTTATCTGTAGATGGCTGTTCCATAATTAACAAATACCATAATTATCCAGTGCAGCTCTTACGCTTCCATTTTCTAGCAATAAGTTATGAGCCTTTTCATAACCTAGACCTGTGTTTTCCATAATCATTCTTGTACCACGATCTACTAATTTATCATTGCTAAGTTGCATATCTACCATTTTATTGCCTTTTACATGACCTAACTTGATCATAACACTGGTACTAATCATGTTAAGTACCATTTTTTGAGCAGTGCCAGCTTTCATACGGCTACTTCCTGTAACGAATTCTGGTCCTACAATAGGAACTATGGAATCATCGGCTATTTGATCAAGTGGACTGTTAAGGTTGCAGGTTATCGCTCCAGTATGTATACCTAATTGTTTACAAGCTTGTAAACCTCCTATTACGTAAGGCGTTGTTCCACTTGCAGCAATTCCTATGACTACATCTTGGGCATTTATATTGTATTTCTTTAAGTCTTTTATAGCTTGTTGATCGTTATCCTCTGCATTTTCAACAGCTTTTCTAATTGCCGTATCACCACCTGCGATTAATCCAATAACTTTGTCATAAGAAACACCGAATGTAGGTGGACATTCACTGGCATCCAATATGCCTAACCTTCCACTTGTACCAGCCCCAATGTAAAATAAACGACCACCAGAATTCATTTGATCAACAATACGATCAACTAGTTTTTCAACAGCTGGCAGTACTTTTTTAACAGCTACTGCAACCTTGTGATCTTCGGCATTGATGTTTTCAAGCAAAGTTGCCGTTGACATCGTCTCTAGATTATGATAAAGTGAAGACTCTTCTGTTGTTTTTTTGAATTGCATAAAAGCTGAGTAGTTCTTTTGATTAGTAATCGGTAGTATTCACTACTTCTAGGCCATAACCAACCATTCCTATACGTTTACTTTGCTCAGAATTGGTCATTAAATCTAATTTACTAATGTTTAAATCATGTAAGATTTGCGCGCCAATTCCATAGTCACGATTGTCCAGTTGTTTACGCGGCGCTTTTACTTGTCCAGACTCCTGAATTTCCTTGAGCGTTTCAAGTCTAGCTAGCATATTTTCTGGTTCAAACTGTTGATTGATAAATACAATGGCTCCTGAACCGCGCTCATTGAGTTTATGAAACATTGCATCGAGTTTTCTGTCAGCTTCAGAGGTTAGGGTAGAGAATAAGTCGTTATTAACTCTGGTACTATTCATTCTTGTTAAGACTGTTTCATCTTCATCCCAACTTCCTAATGTTAAGGCCAAATGAATTTGCCCATTTGTAGTTTGTTGATAGGCTCTTAAACGATATTCTCCAAATCTTGTGGTAAGCATGAAATCTTCTTTCTTGATAATCAAGCTGTCGTTTTTCATGCGGTAGGCAACAAGATCCTCAATAGAAACCAATTTTAGATCAAACTTTTTTGCCACTTCATAAAGTTGTGGAAGTCTAGCCATGGTTCCATCTTCATTCATGATTTCTACAATCACTCCTGCTGGTTCATGACCTGCTAGTCTTGCAAAATCAATGGCAGCTTCAGTATGACCAGTTCTTCTTAAAACGCCACCGTCTTTTGCTCTTAAAGGAAATATGTGACCTGGTTTACTAAAATCGTGAGGTCTAGTATCTGGATTAATTAAGGCTTGAATAGTTTTGGCTCTATCACTAGCGCTTATTCCAGTTGTTACTCCATGACCTCTTAAATCTATTGAAACTGTAAATGCAGTTTCCATAGGGTCGGAGTTATTAGTTACCATGGCTTGTAAATCTAATTCTTTACATCTTGAGTCTGTAATAGGAGCACAAATCAAACCACGACCATGAGTGGCCATAAAGTTGATCATTTCTGGTGTTACAGATGCTGCACTAGCCAAAAAATCACCTTCATTTTCACGATTTTCATCGTCTACAACAATGATTACTTTACCTTTTTTAATGTCTTCTATTGCGTCTTCAATGCGATCCAGCTTAATTTCTGCAGGAGCAATCATATCTTTAATTTTTAAGGAGTAACAAAGATAAGGATAAGCAAGATGCCTATGCCTTATTTGGCTTTTTTTTGAATATTCTAAATAGGCTATCCATAGCACCACCTACATCAAAGAAACCTTGATCTGAAGTCGCTCGATAGGTAAGAATAACCCCAATAGGAAATATGATCATGGTACCCAGCCATGCACCTAACCAAACAGGAATAGCACCTCGTGTGGCAGACTGTTCAGCACCAATGTTAATAAAGTGATAGGTAAGGAAAAACACAACAGCAACTACAAGAGGCAGTCCTAATCCACCTTTTCTAATTATTGCTCCTAACGGAGCACCAATAAAGAACAGAATAATACAAGCAATACCTAACACGTATTTTTTGTGAATTTCTATTTCGTGTTTCCACAACCGTTCATTTTCAGTTTTTTCAAAGGATATCCTACTTTGAATGGCAGATCGATCAGATTTAGATCTATTAATCGCATTTTCAATAGCCCTGCGTTGATCAAAGATGCTCATCGTATCAAAGAAGTTTTCTTTGTAAACAATCGAATCAATTTCTTTAACTCTATTGTCTATATTTTCAGGAGTCCATTTAGTGTGTTGTGTTTGATGATACACTTTCATATTTTGCTCAAAAGTGTTTACAAAAGTGTCTATACGTTCTTTCAACTCGTTTATTCGTAGCATCTTTTGATTGTCGGTGACAGTTTCCGTATCTAGATCTACCTCGTTAAGTTCAGAAACGTCAACATTCAATTCGTATTCCTTAAACTCACCCTTGATAAAAGGAAGGCTTATACGTTGTTCAGCAGTTTTGGGAATCATTTCTTCGTAATAATTACCATCATAAAGTACCAGCTGGATTACGTCACTTTTTAAACTACTTTTAAGTTCACCTTTTTTACTTTTAATTACCGTAAAATTTCCGGTACGATTGGGTGTTTTTTTATGTATAATCACATCTTCCAGAAATCTACCATTATCACCAGATTTCTTGGTCACTTTAATATTATAGTCTCCTAATTGCTCAAAAGAACCTTCAACGATAGCCATAGCTGGCTTCATTCTTTTAATATTATTAATGAGGTTTTTTTGTTTTAAATTACCCCATGGTATCACTGTATTTGCAAAGAAAAATGATGTGACACCTATACTAAGTATAATTATAGTAAGAGACCTCATAGCACGTTGCAATGAAATACCATTGGATTTCATGGCTGCAAATTCATAGTTTTCTGCCATCTCACCAAATACGAGTAAAGCGGCTAACAGCACACTCAAGGGTAATGATAAAGGAATCGTAAGTGGTATGTTGTAATACAGAAAGAGAAAAATAGTTTCTGCATCTAGATCTTTACCAGCTAGGGCCTTTATATATAACCAAATAGCTTGTAAAACTAGAATAAACGTAAATACAATAAAGACGCTTAAAAACGTCTTTGTAAATTTAGTTAATATGTAGCGGTCTAGAATTTTCAAATTAGTCCAACTCTTCTATGTCGTAGCCGCTGTACTCTTCTTTATTAAATACAAAAGAATTCTCAGGCAAGGGCTCATTTACCTTCAAAGATTTAATGGTAAAGGTTATAACTGTCCCGTTCTTTTCAGTAACAATAACTTCATTAATATGCTTTGTATTGGAGTCTATACCTATTAAAACACTTTTGTAATTGCTATCTGATTTAATTGGAGTAAGTTTTACAAATTGTATTTTACGACCGCCTACATTTTTGACAATATCCATCTTTTTATTATAGCCTTTATTGTAAAAGGATAACATGTTTGATGGTGTTATAGATTGTGCATTGTCATCATCTAGGGTTGATACTGTAACCTGCTCATCCTCGCTATTAATGACATACTGTTTAGTACCGTCAAAAATTATGGTGGTTCCTAAATAACCTACGTTATATTTTTCGCCAGACATTCTCGCACTTCCTTGAATGTCCATATTAGTTTTACTTTTTGCGTTACGTAAATTCCCTTTGTACAAAAAGCTGATGTTTTCATAGGATTGGAATTTTGCTGTTACTTCATCAAGTAATTTTTCTGCTTTAGCATCTTGTGCTGTTACCGCTTTCGCGAAAGCAAAAATCATAAACACTGCTGTAATAATGTGTTTCATTTTAGGAGTTCTTTTCTTCATTTAACAATTGTTCTAGAGAGTTTAAATCCGGTACTAGGACTTGTCTTGCTTTACTACCTTCAAAAGGGCCTACAATTCCTGCAGCTTCTAATTGATCAATGATACGACCAGCTCGATTGTAACCTAACTTTAACTTACGTTGTAATAAAGAGGCGCTTCCTTGCTGTGCCGTAATAATTACCTCGGCTGCATCACGGAATTTACTATCTCTTTCTTCTATGCTTATATCAAGACTCGTGCCACCGTCTTCTCCTACATACTCCGGAAGTAAGTGAGCATCTGGATATGCTTTTTGCGAGCCTATAAAGTCGGTAATTTTCTCAACTTCTGGAGTGTCTACAAAGGCACACTGAATCCTGATTAATTCATTTCCAGCGGTGTACAACATATCTCCACGGCCTATTAATTGATCGGCACCACCGCTATCTAGGATGGTACGGGAATCAACCTTTTGCATTACTCTAAATGAAATTCTGGCAGGGAAGTTTGCCTTAATCATACCAGTAATTACATTAACCGATGGTCGTTGAGTAGCAATAATCAAGTGAATACCAACCGCACGTGCAAGTTGTGCAAGACGAGCAATAGGAGTTTCTACCTCTTTTCCAGCAGTCATTATCAAATCGGCAAATTCATCTACAACCAAAACTATGTAGGGTAAAAATTTATGCCCATTTGCAGGATTAAGTTTACGCGATTTAAACTTGGCATTATACTCCTTAATGTTACGACACATAGCATCCTTAAGAATGTCGTATCGTTGGTCCATTTCAATACATAAACTATTAAGTGTGTTGATTACCTTAGAGTTATCAGTGATGATGGCATCCTCGCTATCTGGTAGTTTTGCTAGATAATGGCGTTCTAATTTATTAAAAAGAGTAAGCTCTACTTTCTTTGGGTCAACAAGAACAAATTTTACTTCGGCAGGATGCTTTGAATAAAGCAATGAAGTAAGTATACAGTTTAATCCTACCGATTTACCTTGACCGGTGGCTCCAGCCATCAATAAGTGAGGCATTTTTGCCAGGTCAACAACAAAGGTCTCGTTTGAAATATTTTTACCAAGTGCAATAGGTAATTGCATTTCGGCTTTTTGAAATTTAGGAGACGAGATTACCGATCGCATCGATACGATTGACGGCTTTTGGTTAGGTACTTCAATTCCTATTGTTCCTCGACCTGGAATAGGTGCTATAATTCGAATACCTAATGCACTTAACGATAATGCAATATCGTCTTCAAGATTTTTAATTTTAGAAATACGAATCCCAGCTTCAGGTACAATTTCATAAAGAGTAACTGTAGGACCTATGTTTGCAGTGATTTTTGCGATTCCTATTTTGTAGTTCTTAAGGGTTTCTACAATACGATCTTTATTGGCTGCAAGTTCTTCTTCATTAATAGTGATGGTTTTACCTTGTGAGTAATCCTTTAATAAATCAATAGGAGGGAACTGGTAGTTACCCAATTCAAGCGTAGGGTCAAACTCTCCAAAATCTTCTACCAGCTTTGAAGCTTTATTATCTATAAGTTGCTCTTCATCAATTACTTCACCTACTTCTAGATCGACTTCCTTTTCTGTGGTTTTTAAAGTAGGCTCGAGTTCTGGTGATAGTTCTTCCTCTTCTTCTTGAGCAATATTTATTTCCATATCACCACTTTTCATGGTGGTAGGCTGCTTTTCTATTTCGTTTTCTGTAGTTGGTTCACTTGTCGTAGTGGCAGTATGTGTAACAGATTCTTCCCAGTCTTTTTCTTCATCTGTAGATTCAATATGGGAAGAAACGTCTTCTATCGAATTTTCCACAGTTTGTTTTGCTTTAGCAAAACGAGCAGCAATTTTCTCTGGAGTAAGTTTTAATCTTAGAGTTAAGTATACAATCGCAAAAAAGGTAAGTATAAGTATACTTCCTATCAGGCCTACGTAATCTTGAAGAAGGTCATTAATTTCAAAACCTACAGTTCCTCCTAGTAAAGCACTGTAATTATGGAAATATCCTAACACAACACTTAACCATATCATAAGTAATAATCCCCAAAACCACAGTTGCAGGATACGCTTTCGCGAAAGCGATAAAAAGTTCTTGCCTGCTGCAAATAGATAGACACCTGTGAGTATAGTGAGTACAGCGATTGAAAATGCGGCTATTCCAAAACCTTTATAAACAAATATATCGCCTAACCAAGCACCTAGTTGGTTGAGCCAGTTTTTTGTCACAACTGCACGATTTCCTAGATCTACTAGTTCACTTTGATCTTCCCTCCAAGTAAATAGAAAGGACAAGAAGGAGAAGAAGAATATGGCACCTAGAGCCATAAGTCCAGATCCGAGAATAACCTCTTGTCTACGTGTAAGAGAAAAGTTTTTGATTTTAGAAATCAACGATGGTGGAGTAGATGTTTTCTTTTTGCGCGCCATGAATTATAATGAACGAACAAAAATAACAATATTGTACATTCCTTAAACATTTGAAACGTACAGATATCAACAGGATTTATTAACTAAAAAGTTCTACGATATAAGGTATGTAGATGATTAGACCGACAATACTTGCTGTTATTGCGGTTATAAAAACAGCTCCTGCTGCTATGTCCTTGATACGGCCTATTTTTTCGTGAAATTCTGGATGAATAAAGTCGGCAATGCCTTCAATGGCAGTGTTTAAACCTTCTAAACTCATTATGCCTCCTATACACATACATTGTATCATCCATTCTAACCTTGTGATATTAAATACAAAACCAGCAATTGTCATTACAACACCGATGATCGCCTGTACTTGTATACTAGGCTCTGATAAAATAAGGGCAAAGGCTCCTTTAAAAGCATAGCCCACGCCCTTTATTCTACCAATAATAAATTGTTTTAAATTCAATTATAAAAGTGATTTAAGTGCCGAAAGATAGTCAGGTTCATCAGCAATTTCACCAACTTGCTGATTATAAATTACTTTTCCTTCTTCGTCTAGAACTACGACGGCTCTTGAGTGAAATCCTGATAATGGACCACTTGTCATTTCTAACCCATAACTTTTACCAAATTCACCTGTTATGACATCGCTTAAGTTAGTGACGTTTTCTATATCCTCGTCGCTTGCAAATCTTTTTTGAGCAAACGGTGTATCTCTTGAAATACAAAGCACTGCTGTGTTATCAAGTTCAGTCGCTCTTTTATTAAAGTTTTTTACGCTTGTTGCACAAGTGTCGGTATCTATACTAGGAAAGATATTAAGCACAAGGCGTTTTCCCTTAAAATCGTTTAAGGTTTTAGTGTTAAGATCTGAATCTAATAATTGAAAGTCTGGTGCTTGTGATCCTACTTCAGGTAATGATCCTGATGTAGATATTTCATTGCCTCCTAAAGTTATTGTAGCCATAATTATTTTATTTTATGAAGTAAATCGTTTAATGCTTGTTTGATATCTGGATTGATTATACCCTTTTCAACATCAAAGTTTTCATTGAATGAAGGTACGGATAAAGCTCCTATTACACTAGCGTCATTTCTAGGGAATCTATCTCTAGCTATTTCCAATACCGTGGATGCACCACGTGATCCTGGTGAAGTAGCTAGTAATAAGGTCTTGCGATTATGAAATCCTTTTGTATCTGGCACTCTAGATAACCAATCAAAGATATTTTTAAAAGCCGCTGTATAACTTCCGTTGTGTTCTGCAAGAGAAATAATTAAAAAGTCGCTATTTTTTATTTTTTGGGATAGTTCCAGAATTTCACTGGGTATACCTTTTTCAATCTCTTTGTCAATACCGTAAATAGGAACCTCGTATTTATTGATGTCTATTAACTCTACATCTAAAGGAGCTAATAGAGTAGCAACATGAGTAAGCAGTTTCTTATTTATAGATTGCAAACTATTACTAGCCGCAATTGCAAGTATTTTCATTATTGATATTTAAAAGTAAAAATACCTTAGAATATAAATGTATGGAGTTGTGAAAATGTTAATGTGTTTATTTAGGAATTTCCACGTAAGCTAGTATAGCATCAATTTGCTCGTTTGATAATTGAGGGAATGCATTCATATTACTTTGATTCCATTCATTGTAAAGTTTTACCGCTGTTGGGTCACCACTTGCTATTAATGCACTGCTATTTTTGATCCATTTATATAACCATTCTTTTTCTCTTCTTTCTGTGACACCATGAAGAGCAGGTCCGGTAGCCTTTTTGTAACGTTTATGGCAGCTAGCACAGTTTGTATTGAATAGTTCTTTTCCTTGTTTTTGGACATCGGTAAGTTCTACAGCAGGTTTACTCACAACTGCTACTTCTTGAATAGGAGCAGTGGTTTGGGATTGCGTCGAAACATAAAACGCAGTACCAAATATCACTAATACAATCATTAACAATAAAGTGAAAATAATACCAAACGCTTTGGATAAATCTTGAAACATGTTTTTTTGTTTTAGTCTAGTTTAGGTCGTTATAATTACAAAGAACCCAACCTGATCATACTGATGGTAATTTGGTTTATAATTATTGAAAACCGCTATCATTTTAGCCAGTATAAAAGTAGTTGACAATTTGTTGACTGCTTTTTAATTGGGATTAATTTAGCATCGATAATATATATAATAAGCATTATTTTTGTAGAAAATATCTATCATGACAATTACCCAGTTAAAATACGTTCTAGCTGTTGCTCAATATCAAAATTTCACCAAAGCTGCAGAGAAAGTATTTGTGACCCAGCCTACTTTGAGTATGCAAATTCAAAAACTTGAAGAGGAGCTAGATGTCCAAATTTTTGATAGGTCCAAAAAGCCGATTGAACTTACTGAAACAGGGAAGAAAATTGTGAATCAAGCTCGCAATATTGTGAATGAAAGTGATCGTATTCAAGACATTGTAGATCAGGAAAAAGGCTTTATAGGTGGTGAATTCAAATTAGGCGTTATTCCTACTGTAATGCCTACTTTATTACCTATGTTCTTAACTAATTTCATTAATAAATATCCAAAGGTCAAATTAATTATTGAAGAACTTACCACCGATAGTATTATCGATAGTTTACAAGACGGAACAATTGATGCAGCTATAGCCGCTACACCTTTAAATCATGAGTTAATTAAAGAGCGAGTTTTATACTATGAACCTTTCGTTGTTTACGATCCAAGAAAAGCAGCTACCACTTCAGGTAAGATAAAAGTCGACGATATTAATGTAGATGAGCTATTGTTGCTAGAAGATGGTCATTGTTTTAAAGACAGTGTCCTTAATCTATGTAAGGGAAGTAGAGATACAGATGACGATAGATTTATGCTCGAGAGTGGTAGTTTTGAAACGCTTACAAAATTAGCCGATGAAGGTTTAGGGATGACTTTGTTACCTTATTTAAACACGTTGGATTTAAACGAACGTAAACAAAACAATTTGATTCATTTCGAAGAACCTTCACCTGCAAGAGAAGTAAGTTTAATATATCATCGCAGTGAACTTAAATTACAAATCATAGAGGCCCTGCAAAAGGTAATAGCAGGAGTTATTAAGGGAGCTATAGCGTTTCAAAACGTTCAAATCATAAGTCCAAAAGCATAAGCTTTATAATATAGTATCAATATAAAAAGCGACCTACAAGAGGTCGCTTTTTTCGTTTTAAAAATTAATAGAAAGCTATTTTGGTAATAGCGGAATGCAAGTTTTAAGCTCTGGATTTGAAGCAAAAAGCTCATCTAACCAGATTTTGAGTTCAGTAAGTTCAAAAGGTAATAAGCGTTCTACGGCCTTTTCTAATTCCTTACAGAAAAGTGCTGGACTGAAAGAAACTTTCACTAGCACTGTTTTAGTGTACTCAAACATTGCTCTAGCCATATTAAATAGGGTTTTTAGGTTAAAGTAATATTTTCTATAAGCTGTTATTTAGTGTCATTAAAAATAATAAAAAACTATATGTAATAAAATAGTTTAGGTTAAAATTAAAGATCTTTATTAACAATGTGTAATTTTTATGAAATTAATGATCTTAATCTCAATAAATTATCAATATGTTAAATAAATCAAAAAACTAAAACCTGGCTTGTAAAGCTTAAAACGGAAATCAAGAAGGTAGAGAGTGCTACTTTTTTTAATTCTGGATCTAATGAAATAGGTTCCTCGGTATTGTGTACTCTTATGATGTGGCTAATCAAAGGAATAACCCCAAAAAGAGGAATAAGTAGTAGGTAAGAAGTAATTTCATCAAAATAACTAAGTTGTGTAAACTGTAACAAAAGATGACAGACAAGCATTAATAAAGCAATAACTACAATGAAGAGATGTAATTTCTTGGCTCTCTCAAAACCAATTTTTACTACTAGTGTGTTCTTACCAACCTTGCTATCGCTTATCACATCCCTCATATTATTTAGATTGAGAACGGCAACACTCAATAAACCTATAAGTGTTGACGGAATAATGTTTATCATATATACTTCCTTGGTAATCAAATAATACATTCCCATAACGCTTACAGGTCCAAAAAAGATAAAAACAAATACATCGCCAAGTCCCTTGTAACCGTAGGCATTGTCACCTACAGTATACTTTATAGCTGCCCAAATTGCAATGATGGCTAGAAACAGAAATACCGATGCAATTAAAACCTCATCAAAACTTAGACTCATAGCTATTAATGCTATAGCGCTTATTAGAGATATGGTAGCCGTAAGAATAATCGCTATTTTCATTTGCTTTGCAGTGATTGCTCCGCTTTGTATAGCCCTTTCAGGACCTATTCGATCCTCATTATCAGTACCTTTAACACCATCTCCATAATCATTGGCAAAATTAGATAATACTTGAAAGCCTAAAGTCGTGATTATTCCAAGTAGGGTGATGAACCAAAATTGATTAGAAATACTGAAATCCATTTCAGTAAATATGGTAACACTTTCCTTATTTAAATTTATAGAGAATAGGGCGCAGGAGCATCCCATTAAAATACCACTTATGCTTAAAGGTAGGGTGCGCAACCTAGCTGCACTTATCCAAGATTTAATTTTACTCTTCTTACTCATCGTGACATAATATTTACAATAAGCTCCTTAAGAATATCATTTTGTGATAGTTGGTGACTGCCTACACCTTTAGATTGCATATCTGCTTTACGAATTAGTTTTATGGCTCTACTGCAGTATTTCATAGGGAAGTTACGAGCAGCAGTTATTATTTCATTTGCAAAATACGGATTGACACCAGCTGCTCGAGCAACATTTGCAGGATTTTTATCGGATAACGCGTGTACTTTTAATAATTGAGTATAAAATGAATACAATTGGCCTATGGTAAGTACGATAGGATGGTCCTTCGGGTTTTCACCGAAGTAATTAATTATGCGATGTACCTTTACGATATCGCGATTTCCTATTGCCTTTCGTAATTCAAAATTATTGTAATCCTTAGAGATTCCAATGTTGTCCTCAATGACCTGTGGTGTTATAGGTTGATCCTTGGGATGAACAATTTCTAATTTGCCTAATTCATTATTAATTTTACTTAAATCCGTTCCTAAATATTCCACAAGCATTTGTGTGGCTTTAGGATCTATACGATAACCTTTAGATTTTAGTATATCCGTTATAAAAGCAGGTACTTTATTTTCATATAGCGGTTTGCTTTCTAAATAAACACTATGCTTTTTAAGCAATTTACCTGCTTTTGAGCGACCATCTGGAGTCTTATATTTATAGGCAAAACATAAAATTGTAGTTTGCTGCGGTTGCTCTAGATAGCTCGTTAACTGATCAAGTTGTTTTGATAAATGCTGTGCTTCCTTCACTATGACCACTTGATAATCTGCCATCATCGGGAATCGTTTTGCATTCTCCAGGACCGCGGCCATATTTGTTTCCTTTCCATAAAGAATAACTTGGTTAAAACCTTTCTCTGATTCATCCAGTACATTATTTTCTATATAATTAGAAACTAGATCTATAAAATAGGACTCCTCGCCACACAAAAAATAGACAGGTTGATATTTTTTCTGTTTAAGATCAGATAGGATTTTTAAGGCATCACTCATGTAATGGCACGTAGGGTTTTTGTATTATTGCTTTATGATTCCACTGCATTTACCAGCCGGAAAATTTAGAGTCAAAAGTACTGAAAAAGGGCGCTTGATTTTTGACCAGGTTAGAAAAAAATTTGTTGTACTCACTCCAGAGGAATGGGTAAGGCAACATGTGGTGGAGTTTTTGCTTTCGCGAAAGCGTATACCCTTAAATCTTCTTACAGTAGAAAAACAAATAAGTGTATCGGGCACAGTCAAGCGGTATGATATCGTTTCCTATAATAAGGATGGAAGCGTTCACCTAGTCGTAGAGTGTAAAGCACCTGATGTTAAAATCACCCAAGAAACCTTTGACCAAATCGCGAGATATAATAAAGAATTACAATCGGAGTATTTGATGGTTACAAATGGATTAGATCATTATTTTTGTACCATGGATTATGAAACAAGAGGTTATACATTTATCCCGAATATTCCAGAATATTCTTTATGAAAATTGCCATAGCTATACTTAATTGGAATGGTTTGTCTTTACTAAAGGAATATTTACCCGAGGTAGTAAAGTACAGCAATGAACATCCCATTTACATTATTGATAATGCATCAACTGATGATTCTGTTCAATGGATCAAAAGTCATTATGAAAATAAAGTCGAGATTATTATTCTGGATCAAAACTTTGGTTATTCAGGTGGTTACAACCGTGGTATTGACAAGATAAAAGAAGAGTGGATTTGTTTACTAAATAGTGATGTTAGAGTCACCGAGAACTGGTTGGAACCTATCACAAATGCCATAGAAAAATATCCAAAACTTGCGGCCTGTCAACCGAAGATTTTAGATGATAAACAAAAGGAACTTTTTGAATATGCAGGCGCAGCAGGTGGATTCTTGGATCGTTTCGGTTACCCATATTGTCGTGGACGTGTTTTTGATACTATAGAGCAAGATTACGGACAATATGATACGGTAGTAGATGTTGACTGGGCTAGTGGCGCTTGTTTATTTGTGAATAAAAGGGTGTTTGCTGCCGCTGGTAGGTTAGATGAAGATTTCTTTGCCCATCAAGAAGAGATTGATTTGTGCTGGAGAATAAAACTTCTAGATAAAGAAATTAAGGCTATTCCATCAAGTCAGGTCTATCATAAAGGTGGTGCGACACTAAGTTATACCAATCCTAAAAAAACCTATTTGAACTTTAGAAATAGTTTGTTTGTTCAAGTAAAAAACAATCATGATTCATTATGGCTGCTACATTTATTTATAAGAATGGTACTAGATGGTCTAGCAGCTTTTAAATTATGGAGCGATTACGGATTTACTTTTTTTGTTGCTGTTTTAAAGGCTCATAAAGATTTCTATTTATCTCTCGGAAAGTTTGTAAATAAACGTAAAGCGATTAAGAAACAATCGGTTGTTGAAAATGTTACTTTAACTTCATTCTCTGTAGTTTTAAAGTATTACTTCTGGAAGAAAACGCGTTATCAAGATTTATAGAAGATTTTTGATAATCTAGTGTTAATAGCGCATGATTGTGTTTTGACTTTTATATTTTTGATCAAAATTTATAATAAAGATGAAGAAAATAGCAGTATTATTATTAAGTGGGATTGTGCTTGCTAGTTGTGCTTCTAAAAAAGAATTGGAAGCCGCACTAGCTAAACAACAAGAGACTAAAGAATTACTAGATACAGCAACCGTGAAGCTCAACGCATGTGAATCGGATTTAAAAGCAGCAAAAGCTAGTATCGACTCTAAAAACGATCAAATTTCTACCTTAAAGAATACTAATGCAGCTCTTATGGATAATAACGGTGAATTAGTTACTCTTTCTACACAGGGTAGTCGTAACCTAGAGCGTAGCTTAGAAAGCATTCGTGAAAAAGATTTACAAATCAAATCTCTTAACGATGCTATCAGTAAGAAAGATAGTGTAACTATAGCCTTAGTAACCAGTTTAAAAAGTTCATTAGGTAACTTAAACGACCAAGATATCGAGGTTAATGTAGAGAAAGGCGTAGTTTATATTTCGATCAGTGATAAACTCTTATTTAAGAGTGGTCAGGCACAAGTACAACAAGAGGCAAAAAGAGTATTAGGCAAAGTAGCAACTGTTGTAAATGATAAACCTGAAATAGACATAATGATTGAAGGTCATACAGATAATAAGCCTATTGCAAGTGCCAATTTTAAAGACAATTGGGAGTTAAGTACTGCAAGAGCTCTTGCTGTAACTAGAGTATTACAAGAAGAGTTTAGTGTGGACCCTAAACGTATGACAGCGGCTGGTCGTAGTTATTACATGCCTGTTGCTTCAAATGATACGGCTGAAGGACGTGCCAAAAACAGAAGAACTAGAATAGTTGTATTACCTAAACTTGATCAATTCTTTAACATGATTGAAGAAGGTATGGAACAAGCTAAAATAGATGCGAAGAAGCAAAATTAATCCTGTTTATACAGAAATGAAAAGCTCCAATTAATTGGAGCTTTTTTTATTTGTTTACAATCTGCCTCATCAATACTTTATATTCTGAAAGCATCATGGCAGTTGCTCCCCAAACGATATTTCCTTGTAAGCGATAGCAGGGCACACTAACTTCTGTCATATAACTAGTTGATAATACCACTCTATCCGAATCAGAAGTTTCTAGAAATTCACTCAAAGGGACCTCAATTATTGATTTAACTTCTTCAATTTGAGGTGTGAAGGATAAAAAATTATTTGTATCAAGTTCTTTTTTACCATTAAAATCAAGCTGTTTATGGGGATAGTACGCCAAATAATTATACACAAGATAATTGCTAGGTGGAATATACAAGGGTGTGCCTTCGATGATTATTTCTTGAAATTCATAAGGTACGCCAACCTCTTCAAAGGTTTCTCTCAAAGCAGTATCTTCAAAACCGTTATCATCCGGTTCTGTTTTTCCTCCAGGAAAGGCAATTTGTCCACTATGTTTACCTTTGCTTTTTTGCCTTTCAATGAGAACAAAATGAGCCTCGTTGTTTTTAGGATATACATACATCATTACAGCAGCCTTTTTAGGTGTATTTTTTTCTAAGCCTTCTGACTGTAATTCTTCTAATCTTTCCAATGCAGCCATTTTAAGCTGACTTTCTGCTCCTGGAGCTTCAAGATTTTTTAATTTTGGTACCCATTGCAAAAATTGCTCGTATGAAATCATTATACTGTATTTGTCTAATTGTCTTTTTTTATTCATGTAAAGATACACCTGTAACTCTTAATGAGGTTGATACTCCTAGTAAGGAATCAAATGCAGGAAAATGGATTACTAAGGAAGAAAAAGAAGAACGACGTTTAGAGAAAATTTATACACGTGCAGTAAGCGCCAAAGGAGATACGCTTTTACATTACATACCTCAGGATAGTGTGCCATTATTTTTTAAGCGGTATGGAAAAAAGAATCCTGAAACTCGTGTTCTTCTCTCGACAAAATATGGTGATGTAACCTTTGAATTATTTAAAGAAACTGAACTTTATAGATCAAGTTTCATTTACTTGATCAAGAATGGGTACTTTAATCAAACAGTATTTCATCGAGTAGTAGATGATTTTATCGTACAAGGTGGTAACAGCGATGATTCATACCCATCATTGATGCGTAATAGTTCGGGAAATTACCAACTGCCACCTCATTTTTTAGACAACGTAAGACATGAACGCGGTACTTTGAGTATGGCAAAATCATGGGATAATAATCCAGACAACTGGCACAATGCTTTTGACTTCTTTATTACGTTGAAAAAGGCAGAACATTTAGATGGAGAGCACACCATTTTTGGTAGAGTAGTGGAAGGTATAGAAGTATTGGAACGTATCTCTCAAATTCCTACAGATTCTAGAGACTGGCCTGAAGAAGATGTTTATATGACTTTTAAAGTTTTAAAAGAATAATTAAATCCAATAATTGAGATTTGGATCATTTTATATCAAAAAAAAAGCTGTCCAAACGGACAGCTTTTTTTTTGATATAATGAAAATTACTTTCTTTGAGCTTCTTTGATACGAGCTTTCTTTCCAGTAAGTTCTCTAAAGTAGAAGATACGTTTTCTACGTACTTTACCTCTTTTATTGATTTCGATTTTCTGAATAGCTGGAAGGTTGATAGGGAAAATTCTTTCTACACCAATACCACCACTCATTTTTCTAATTGTAAAAGTTTTAGTAGCTCCAGTACCTCTTAATTGTAGTACAACACCACGGAAAAACTGAGTACGGCTTTTTTCACCTTCTTTAATCTCATAATAAACTGTGATAGTATCACCAGCTGAGAATTTTGGTAAATCTTTTGTTGAAATAAATTCGTCTTGTACGAACTTTACTAAATCTGACATTTTTATAGACTTATTATATTTAATTAAAACAACATACACGAACCTCGTCAGAGGTTGATTTAACGAGCTGCAAAAATAAACACTTATTTAAAAGTGTACAATAAATAAAATAAAAAAAAACTTTATTGAATGATAAGTTTCTTAACGTGACTATTTCCTTCCGTATTAACTCTAAGGAAATAAATACCAGCGCTTAATTTTGAAACATCAAAGGACATTACACCCGATTTGATTTTACTGTTTGTTCGATAGACTTCTTTTCCTAGCGAATTAATGATACTTAATTGTAGGCTGCTGGAGTTAGTATTATTCAATGAGAACTTTAAAGTTCCGTTCTTTACTGGATTGGAAAGTAAAATTAGATTTTCGTTTCCTATCTGATTGTAAGAATAAGTCGATACAGGAGAGGTAGGTACTATTACAGAAGCCTTCACTGTAAAGCACAAACCAAGTACTAGGGTAAAAGAGAGTAATAGTTTCTTCATTTTCTACAATTTCAAAATAAAGATACAATTATTTTGCCAAACTGTGACGTTAATTTAAGTTAATCGTCTTTTAATAAGTCAGGGCGACGTTCTTCCGTGCGTTTAAACGCTTGTTCTTCTCGCCATTTATCTATGGCTTGAAAATTTCCGCTTAGTAATATATCAGGTACTTGTTGACCTTTATAATTCGCAGGACGCGTGTATACCGGTGGCGCAAGTAAGTCGTCTTGAAAACTATCGGTAAGTGCACTTGTTTCGTTTGATAGGACACCAGGAATTAAACGTATTACTGCATCACATAGTACGGCAGCTCCTAATTCACCACCAGAGAGTACGTAATCACCTATGGAAATTTCTTTGGTAACAAACATATCTCTTACACGTTGATCGACACCTTTATAATGACCACATAAAATGATAATGTTTTCTTGAAGTGAAATAGTATTTGCTATTCCTTGATTCAAAGTCTCTCCATCTGGCGTCATGTAAATGATTTCATCATAATCACGTTCTTTTTTGAGATCCGAAATTAAGTGATCTATAGGCTCGATCATCATCACCATGCCAGCGCCACCACCATATTGATAATCATCAATTTGATTGTATTTATTAAGACCGTACTTTCTCAAATCGTGTAGATGTACCTCAACAAGACCTTTTTCCACAGCACGTTTTAAAATACTGGCTTCAAATGGACTAGTTATTAATTCTGGTAAAACGGTGATTATATCTATGCGCACTATTCTTATTTTCTTGCAAAAATACTAAGAATAAGCTGTTATAGGATTCTGCTTTTCAACTCATTCCTTTCAATTATCTTTGCAGCCTATTTAGGAAAAGGAATATGGAGGTAGCAACAGCTGCAAAATCAGTCGCATTTTACACATTAGGGTGTAAGCTTAATTTTAGTGAAACCAGTACCATTGCACGCAGTTTTAAAGACGAAGGCTTTGATAGAGTGGATTTCAATGAAAAAGCAGATATTTATGTAATCAATACATGTAGTGTTACAGAAAATGCCGATAAACGATTTAAGTCCATTGTAAGAAAAGCACAACAGCACAATGAAGATGCTTTTGTAATTGCGGTAGGTTGTTATGCACAATTAAAACCTGCAGAACTGGCAGCCGTTGATGGTGTAGACCTAGTTCTTGGAGCTACTGAAAAGTTTAAGGTAACAGATTATCTTAATCAACTGTCTAAAGAAGAACCAGCGCAAATTCATTCCTGTGAAATAGACGATGCCGATTTTTATGTAGGATCCTATTCTATAGGTGATCGCACACGAGCTTTTCTCAAAGTACAGGACGGTTGTGATTATAAATGTACCTATTGTACCATACCACTGGCACGCGGTATTTCTAGAAGTGATACTCTTGAAAATGTAATGAATAACGCTAGAGAGATTAGCAATAAAGGTATCAAGGAAATTGTCCTCACCGGTGTAAATATAGGCGACTACGGAAAAGGTGAATTTGGTAATAAAAGACATGAGCATACTTTTCTAGACCTTGTACATGCTCTAGACACGGTGAACGGTATAGAAAGATTACGTATCTCTAGTATCGAACCTAATCTACTTAAAAATGAAACCATTGAGTTCGTTAGCCGTGCAAACGCCTTTGTGCCACATTTTCACATTCCCTTACAATCGGGTAACAATGAATTGCTAGGTAAAATGCGTCGCCGTTATAATAGAGAATTATATGTTGATCGGGTTACTAAAATTAAAGAGGTAATGCCTGATTGCTGTATAGGTGTAGATGTTATCGTGGGATTTCCTGGAGAAACAGATGAACACTTTCTAGATACATATCAATTTTTATCAGAACTGGACATTTCTTACCTGCATGTTTTCACATACTCAGAAAGAGATAATACACTTGCCGCAACCATGGATAGTCCTGTACCAATGAATGTGCGTAAAAAACGTAGTAAAATGCTACGAGGTTTATCGGTTAAAAAACGTCGAGCCTTCTACGAAAGTCAATTAGGTAAAGAAAAAACGGTTCTTTGGGAAGCTGAAAATAAGGAAGGTTTCATACATGGTTTTACTGAAAATTACGTAAAAGTAAAAACCTTTTGGAACCCTAATCTAGTCAATCAATTAGAGCCTGTAAGTCTAGATTACATTGATGAAGATGGCCTGGTACGCATCAAATCATAGTTCTCTTAAAATTTTTTAAACTTGCATGCGTTATTGCTACATAATTTGGGACACTTAATGAGGTATATTTTCTGTTTGATTTTTCTTTTTTCCGCTTTCGCGAAAGCGCAAATAGGAGGAACCTCAACGTATCAATTTCTTAATCTCGTATCAGGAACTAAGCAGGCTGCTTTGGGCGGTAGAGTGCTTACCAGTGTAGATTATGATCCCACTACAGCATTTTACAATCCAGCGACTATAAATCCCAAAATGGATAATCAATTACAAGTAAATTATGCTAATTGGTTAGGTGATATTAATTATGGAACAGCCAGTTATGCTTATACTTGGGACAGACATGTGCAAACCTTTCATGTAGGTGTAACCTATGTGAATTATGGAACATTTGCCGGTTACAATGAACAAGGGATTTCAACGGGAGATTTTAGTGGTAATGAAACAGCAATTTCTGCTGGATACAGTTACAACATACCTTGGTCTGATTTTTATGTAGGCGCAAATGTTAAGTTCATTTCTTCAAAACTTGACATCTACACCTCACTAGGTGGTGCGCTTGATTTAGGGTTGCTTTATTACAATGAAGATAAAGCGATAAGAGCCGCGCTGGTAGTTAGAAATTTAGGAATACAGTTTACTCCATACAATGAATTACAAGAAGATTTACCGCTAGAGATTGCTTTAGGATTTTCAAATACCATGAAACAGTTACCTGTAAGACTTCATGTTACTTTGGAAAATTTGCAAAAATGGAATTTGGCCTTTTCAAATACCGCAAATGCTCAAACAGATCTGGATGGGAATGTGATAGAAGATGAACCTGGATTTTTTAATAATATGCTCAGGCATACCGTTTTAGGAGTAGAATTATTTCCTGAGCAAACTTTTGAAATAAGGTTGGGTTACAGTTTTAGACGCGCTGAAGAATTACGTATTCAGGATACTCGAGCATTTAGTGGATTAAGCGCTGGGTTTAGTTTAAAAATGAATAAAATGCGATTCAGTTATTCGCATGCTCGCTATAGTCTGGCAGCGCACACCAGTTTTATAGGAGTTAATATAGATTTACAATAATGGGAAGAATTATAATTGCCATAGATGGGCATTCAAGCACTGGTAAAAGCACAGCTGCTAAACAACTTGCAGAACATTTAGATTACGTTTATGTTGATACAGGTGCTATGTATCGTGCTATTGCCTTTCATGCATTATCTTCAAATATGGTTGAAAATGGTAGGCTAGATAAACAAGCCTTAATAGCTGCATTACCTGGTCTTGCCATATCATTTAAATTAAATCCAGACACTCATAAAGCAGATGTTTATTTAAATGGAACAAACATTGAAAAAGAAATACGTACACTCGAGGTAAGTAATATTGTAAGTCCAGTTGCCGAAATAAGTGAGGTAAGAGTTAAACTTGTAGAACAACAACAAGCCATGGGCCAGGAGCGAGGTATAGTTATGGATGGTAGAGATATAGGTACTGTGGTTTTTCCCAGTGCCGAGCTAAAGGTATTTATGACTGCCGCTCCAGAGGTAAGAGCAAAACGCAGGTATGACGAGCTAGTGCAACGTGGCGATCAAGTAACCTATGAAGAAATTCATAAAAATGTTTTACAGCGAGATCATATTGATTCTACTCGTGAGGACAGTCCTTTAATCCAAGCAAAAGATGCTAGATTGTTAGATACTAGTGAAATGTCTAGAGAAGAGCAATTTGAATTACTTAAAAAATGGGCAATGGAGACAATTGAAGCTTCTTAATGTCTATTGTCACAACTTAAAATAATATTAGGATAGTTGCTTTCAAGGTAGTACAACTTTGGACAACCAAAAGATTCACTACTCAGGCCGTAAATAAGTGGTGGTTCATTTTTAAATAGTTTCATTGCAAATTGTGAGGAGCTTTCAAGATAATCTGTATTTAAAGGAATGAGACCAGTACTTTCTCCTTCTTGCTCAATAAATGAGTTGGTAATTTCACCATTTTCTTTTACTACAATCACATAACGGGTTAGTAAGTTATACTTGTTTACATGATCCAGAGAGTATATTGTATAGTTGTTATAAATAGTGTAAAACAATTTAGTCTTAGGTTCATTTGAAAACTCTGATTTAAGATAAGGAAATCGTTTTGTATATAGTTGTCTTAGACTTTCTGTTTCTTCTTCTGGATACCATTTTAAGTATTTAAAATCTGTTGCAGTTTCAAATGGATTATCAATAGCTATGGTAGCAAAATCAAAATCAGTATTTGTATTTTCTGGTAATTCTAGACAAGTTTCAAAATCATAAACGTTGTATTCACCGCTACCGCTGGCATAAACGTTCACATTTGCGATAAGTTTTAAGTCTTTAATAGGATAACTTGCGACTTGACCAGTAGTAATTTTTGTTACGTGTAATTGATCATATTTAGTAATGCCACCTGCCTTTAAAAAGTTATCTCTATACGCCTTGTCCCATTCAAAGTACTCTTTTGAATACGTTTTTTCTTCATCCAGAGCAGAATAAAAGTTCGAATTATAATTAGGGGCTTCACTTATATTTACATTGTCTTTGTAATTTTCATCTTCTCCATAGGGATCAATTGAAGTGACGTAGTATACTTTTCTATCTGAATAAACAGGTGAATCAGATACAAAAGCATCAACAACATATACCGTATCTTTTTGT
This sequence comes from Nonlabens sp. SCSIO 43208, assembly GCF_050703575.1. Taxonomy (NCBI): domain Bacteria; kingdom Pseudomonadati; phylum Bacteroidota; class Flavobacteriia; order Flavobacteriales; family Flavobacteriaceae; genus Nonlabens; species Nonlabens sp. SCSIO 43208. The sequence continues at coordinate 2,390,617 of NZ_CP065365.1, read as the reverse complement.
TTTTTAATGCCTAGCCAAGTACCTTCATAGATTTGATCATCATCAGCTATCTCGTAATATTTATTGGTGTACTCAACCACTTCAATAGTTTCGTTTAGGAAAAACTTTCCTAGAACTTTACCATCAGGCTCTTCTCTGTAATTAAGACCAGATTGGGCTGAGGCATATCTTATAACGGGTTTATTTTCAATAGAATCAATAGGTTCACTTACGGTTGTCTTGTTTACATTTACTTGTTTTATTGCTTCCTTTGATTCTTTAATTTCTATAGAGTTGGATCGTTCTTTTTGATTACAGCCTACAGATGCTAAGAGAGAAAAAGTTATAAAAGCGACATACAAATTTTTCACCGATTATTTTTTTGCTAGATTCTCTTCATACACTTGAATCCATTTATCAACACTCATTTTGGATGCTAGTTCGGCTATTAGTTCAAACGGTATGGCATCTGGTTTTTTAAAACGCACACAGCTTTTTCCCATATCTAATTTATATTTAGAATGCTTGGGATATTCATCTACAAACCATTGATAGGTTGGTTGGTGTGCATACATTCCCATATGATATAGTGCGATGTAATTTTTTTGACTTGCTATATTGATAAAGGGTAGAGGAGTCACCTTTTTATTTGCTCTATACCCATATGGGTAATTTTCTAATGAGATATAAAATCCAGGCATGTTATATAGCATACCTTCTGTAAGTCCAGCCGGTAAATTGCATTTTAAAGTATCATATAATTTAGTAAAGGGCTCTTTACGTTCTTCTGGAATTTGGGTAATATAGTCCTGTATATTTTCAGCTTTAATGGTCATAATATCTATTTAAAAGGAATCATCTCTCATTTCTCCATTGCTATATTCTGGTCCTATTGCGATCTTAAGACCTACATTGAATAAAATGTTTGAGAAATTGGTTAATTTACGATCAACAGTTCCATTTCCACTAAAATAGGCTATAGGTTCTCCTAGTGTACTCATATATTGTGGAGAAAAGAAAACCTGAACGCTTCTTCTAAAGTAATAATTAAAACGCAAACCTACCTGTAGCACGGCAGCGGTCGTATTAAAGTTTTCGCTATCGGTAGCGTAATTCGTTTCTATGAGGCTTGATGTTGCACTAGTTTCTTGCTCATCAATAAATTGAAATCCTATTCTTGTGAATGCGTCTAATTGAAATCTATTGTTAGTAAAGCTATATTGAGGTCCTATTGCTAGAGTAAAGGCACTCCAGTTTTCTTCATTGTTAATGGTTGTTTGTTGAGAGCTTCCGATGGGTGAGAACTCATTATAAACATATCTAGTGCTGGCAGTAAGAGCCCAGTGCTTGTCCATGTAGAAATCATATCCTGCACCTATATTTAATCCAGATACAGCAACATCTTTATAGTCTCCTGTAGGTGATGAAAGTCCGAGATCGATCACTAGATTATGTTTAGGAACCTCTCTTAAATGTACTGCATCTTTAGGTATTGAGTCATTCTGTCCTTTAGCATAAAAGGAAATAGTCAATAAAAGAGTAAGAAATAATATTCTCATAAGGTTAGGGATGAATTATTATGATAGTTTTGTGTACGCTTTCGCGAAAGCGTGATTAAATTTAAACAAAATATACAGCTATGAACAAATTAACTGAGGCACAAATTGAAGAACATTTAAAAGAAGTTGAAGGATGGGATTATTATGACGATGCTATCCATACTACTTTTGAATTTGACAATTTTATGGATTGTTTTTCTGTGATGACGCGAATTGCTATGGAAGCAGAAAAAATGGAGCATCACCCAGAATGGTACAACGTTTATAACACGCTAGAAATCACGTTGAATACACACGATGCTGGTGGTTTAACAGAAAAAGATTTTAAGCTCGCTAAAGCTATCGAGTACATTGTAGGTGATGAATAATTAGAATCATTTATATTTAAGCCGCTTTTATAAAGCGGCTTTTTTTATGAGGATTTTTATTTCATTATTATTTGTTTTTACCATTGCTACAACGACCGCTAGCGATAACCCACGTCAATATTTAAAGTTTATCGATGACCTTAATGAAGATGTTGTTGTTCAAACCTGGGAATACATGAACGCTTATACGAATGGAGGTAGTCTATTTGAACTAAAATCCAATAGGAAAAGATTAGAAAACTATTTACTGCGAGCATTAAAAAAGGTTCAAAAACGTCCTACCGCACATGAGGAGTTTAAAAATCAAGCCAAAGCCTACTTTGAAGGTAATCTGGCAATCGTAAAAAAAGATTTATACGTTTTATTACGAAATAAGGAACTTAAAAAGGTTGAGGTAGATCCTTATGAATTACAATTAAATATACGTAGAGCTATTGTACAACTGCGCGTTGATTATGACAATGCCGTTCAAAACTTTGCTAGTGAACACAATTTACAACTAGAACTCAATAGATCTGATGTGGCCATTGCGATGAATACTACAATGGCTGCCTATGATTACTATCATCATTACAACATCCAGATTAAAAAATTAATTAATCTTGAACAGCAATATTGGACCGATTTACATAATAAAAGTGGCAACCAACTTAACTCTATAGAAAATCAATTGTGCCAGGCAAACCTTGATTTAATTGAAGTGCCTCAATTACTGAATAATGATTCATCTTTAGTTACAGCTGCACAAGAATATATGAGTTATATACAAACATTGTGTGGTCAGGAACTTCAAGAAATTAAAAATTTCAAATTAATAGAAAGCACAGGCGATCGTAAAAAAATAGCTCAAGCAACTAGTGCTTATAATAAAGCTATCAAGGATGCCAATGATAAAAGAAGGAGTCAAATAACGCAATGGCAAAATAAAACAACAGCCTTTTTACAAAGACATGTAAAAATGTAAACCTATCCGCCTACTCGTTTAACCTTAAAGCCTTTGTCTTTAAGAATATCCATAATTCTATCTCTGTAATCACCTTGAATTATGATTTCATCATTTTTAAAACTACCGCCTACTCCTAGAGTTGTTTTAATTTCTTTTGCTAATATTTTGAAGTCACTAGTCGCACCATTGTAGCCTGAAATAATGGTGTTTACTTTTCCTTTTCTCTTCTCAAACTTGCAAAGTAATGGATCATCTTGTAGCCAAACATTGCTTTCTGGTGCTTTTTCTTCCTCCTTATAATCGTGATCAGGAAATAGATTTTTAAGTTGATCTTGTAAGTCCATAATTAAGTAGCTGTGGGATCGGTTTCATTTGTTATATCAAAGATAGACTCTTTTCTTTGATGTAATATAGAAACGCCTTTTTGTAATAATAAGTTATTGGGGTAAGTTATTTCCTCACCTTCACTAGTTTCTAGTAGTGTATAAAATCCTTTAATATCCTTAATGGTAGCGGTTACAGGTAGATCTTTATCATGAATACGCACTCTGTCACCTATCTTATAGGGAAAAGTAAAGTAGAGTATGAAGCTAGCAGTAACATTGCTCAAAATACTCCAGTTTGCAAATAAAGCAACACCTACAACTGCAAATGCACTACCTAGTGCTACCCAAAAACCATCGTTATTAATACCCCAAACAAGTATTATACTTATCAAACACAAGGTCCAAAGTATATAACCAAAATACCTGCTTACGTATTGCTTGCGCAATTCTGATCTTGATACGCGTTCTGATATTTTTGAAGCACTCCATATAATCAATCTATGGGTAACAATCCCTAAGATAACGATGATTACAGTGATTATAAATTCCTCTTTTTTTAATAGTTCGATCATAGTTGCAAACTGTCCCTTAAGTGTGCGAATTTATTAGAGTTTTTATTCCAATAATCGATTTTTATCGTTTTTTTAAGGCTGGCCGTACTTACCATAGGAATTTGATTATCCATGTAGCGTTCCATCCAGTTTAATATCCTGAACGGAAACTCTTTTTCAGTTTTATAAGCAATAGTTCTATTGATTTCAGGATAATTTACACTGTATAAATATCCATCTGGTAATTCTCTAAGTTTGGCTATCGCCTCCATTGGTTCGGCATCTATATGCTTAAGCCTTAAAAATTCTGCACTAGGCACAATTTTAAGGGTGTCTACTGGCATTTTCAATGGTCCTAATCTCAATTGACTAGGAATTTGATTTTCAAGTAGTGCGCTCTCTATTTGGAAACTTTTATTGCCTTCACTTTGAAAATAAGAATGCAATTGAACATCATATGACGTATTGTTCTCATTGAATTGCATATAAGTATGACCGCACCATTCTTGAATTGAAGCTGCAACTTTGATAGCATTACCTTCAAAATCTAAAGGTAAAAATGTACTGCTCATCATTTTATAAGGATAAATACCAGTATTAAAATCCCTTGTTGCATTAAGTTTAAGGACTGAATAATTATCATCTTTAATACGATCAGCTTTAATTTGGTCCTTAGAATCAAACGGTTCAGTTACATAGATTAATACTGCTGTACCTTGTCTCATTTCTCCATAACGTGCTTGATTCAACTCATAACTAGAAATTTCTGCGGTACCATCAAACCAGTAAGATTTAAAATTTTCATCTATAGAACGAGATTGTCTTTTTGATTTTGTTGGAGTACTGACTTCATCGGTAGTTGATGTTTCTTTCTCAGTTTGACAAGAGATAAGTGTTGCGACTAGTACATATAAATAAAAAAACTTCATAACCTTTTTCTCAAAGTTATGAAGTTTGCGATTAATAGGTGTTAAGCTTTCGCGAAAGCGTGATTATAATTTTGTTATAACTAGATTGGTTCTTGGACCGAACTCATCGACAGTAAAATTTGCATAACTATCTGGCATTAGAAATTGAATCTTTACATTAGCATTTTGCGATAATGATATATTAGTATTTAAATTTCTAGTCACACGACCATTTCCACTATGACTAAATTCTACTTGTTCATAGAAAGTATAACTATCATTTCCACCATCACCATCTACCACTAAAACTATTCCGAATCTAAAGGTATCTGTAGTATCAAAATCAGAAGTTACACTAGCCTTTACATTGTAAATCCCGTCCACGGGCGCAGTATAAACACCGTTAGTATTATCATAATTACTACTCGGTGTAGTTTCATTATCAAAAATTACATCTGCCCAATCGTCATTAGTATCGCCTACATTTGGGTTAACTATAGTTAAAGTACTTCCTCCATCTGAATCTGCTCTGACAAAATCGCTAGCATTATTTCCCCAACTCACCATACCAGCGCCATCAGTAGTAAGAACTTGTCCAGCAGTACCATCTACAGTAGGTAATTCATATCCATCGGTATCAGCTTCATTCCTTATGGCAAATCTATCACCTGAAAAATACCCGGAATAGGCATTACTGGATCCATCATTAATTGCCTGAGAATATATCCCGTATCTCACTCCTGTACTTGTTGAATTACCACTGACTGTTCTTATTCCATAAATAGTGCCTGCAGATGTGGATCCCGTATCGATATTGTTATTAATACCATAACTAGTAGCAGTGCTTGATGAATTTATCTCTGTAAGATTATTTAGCCCTATATGTGTACCATCTCCACTGCTGGATATTTCATTATTAATTCCTACTTTATTTCCTCTTGCAGAACTTGTGTTGTTTACGTTTATGGAATACGTATTGGAAGACAGGGCACTACTAGAATGTCTATTAGTTATGGATAATGTGATGCGATCTTCAGAAGCTAGAGCTCCTTGGTTTTCAATACTCACAACACTTGCAGGTACTCCATCGTTACCGAAGCGCGTTCTTCCTGATCTAAATATTTCTGAAGTTGTAGCGGTAGCATTAGTAGTTGTTCCACTGTCAAAAAATGCAGCAGTACCGCTGGATAAATCAGTTACGTTTTGGTAGGCACTACCATTACTAAAATAAAATCCTATTGGGTTTGAACCGTCCACAGTGTCTAAGTAAATTATGGTACCAGCAGGAGCAGCTGGTGATGGTATATTACTTACTCTAGGAACCATAATTCCATTAAATTCTCCTGGACCTAATGATGTACTTGCTTCAACTTGTAAGTCAGTTACTGGTGTTGCTGTTCCTATTCCCACTTGAGCTGTTACCGAGTAGCTGATAGCTATTAAAAATATGAGTAAAAACTGTTTCATATCTGATTTGTTAAGAGCCTTAAATTAATCAGTTTATTTCTACTATATTTTTTAGATTGACTGCTTATGGACAAAAAACGCTTTACATCTTAAAAAATAGATGTAAGGTTTAAATAATCGTTAATATATAGCTATCAGTAAGTTAAGAACTTGCTTTTTCTTGATACATCTTAAGTTGGTCTCGTAATCTAGCTGCTTCCATGAAGTCCAATTCTTTGGCAGCTTTCTCCATCGCCTTGCGTGTATCTCTTACTTTTTTGTCTAATTGCTCTTTTGATAAGTATTCAGCTTCCTCTTCAGCTGCTTGTTGAGTGAGCACTTCTTCAATGGCATAGCTAGCAGCATTTTTACGAGCAATAGTATTGTCCAATGATTTTTTGATTGCAGTTGGAGTTAGGTCATTTTCTTCGTTATAGGCAATTTGCTTGCTACGTCTATATTCCGTTTCATCAATAGTTTTTTGCATGCTATCCGTGATTTTGTCCGCATATAGGATGGCTAGACCATTTACATTACGAGCAGCACGACCAATAGTTTGTGTTAAAGATCGATTGTTTCTTAAAAACCCTTCTTTATCAGCATCAAGTATAGCAACTAATGATACTTCTGGTAAATCTAATCCTTCTCTTAATAGGTTTACACCAATCAACACATCAAATAGACCTCTTCTTAAATCGCTCATTATCTCTACACGTTCTAGCGTGTCGACATCACTGTGAATATAGCGACATCGCACACGTATACGAGTGAGATACTTTGTCAATTCTTCTGCCATTCGTTTTGTAAGAGTAGTAACCAGTACACGTTCATCACGTTCTTCTCTCAGTCGAATTTCCTCGACAAGATCATCTATTTGATTTTGACTAGGACGCACTTCGATTATTGGATCTAATAATCCCGTAGGTCTTATGATTTGCTCTACATAAATTCCTTCGGTTTTTTCAAGTTCATAATCAGCAGGTGTCGCACTTACATATAATACTTGATTTTGAAGAGCTTCAAACTCTTCAAATTTCAAAGGTCTGTTGTCCATTGCCGCTGGTAGTCTAAAACCATAATCAACTAGGTTTTCTTTTCTAGACCTATCACCACCATACATAGCGCCTACTTGCGGTACACTTACATGGCTTTCGTCAATAATCATCAAATAATCGTCTGGGAAATAATCTAGTAAACAAAAGGGTCTAGTTCCTGGTAATCGACCATCTAAATAACGACTGTAATTTTCGATACCCGAGCAATAACCTAATTCTCTGATCATTTCAAGGTCAAATTCTGTGCGTTCCTGTAAACGTTTAGCTTCAAGAGGCTTACCTATTTCTTTAAAATAGTCAACTTGTTTAACTAGATCTTCTTGAATTTGATGAATAGCATTTTGTAGTACATCAGGTGATGTCACAAACATATTAGCTGGATAAATAGTTATCTGATTGAATTTCTCTAAAACATTTCCATTTACCGGATCAAATCTCTCGATTTCTTCAATTTCATCTCCGAAAAAATGAATTCTAAACGCAGTGTCTGCATAACTAGGGAAGACATCTAGCGTATCACCTTTTACCCTGAAATTCCCACGATTAAAATCGGCAGTAGTACGAGAGTATAAACTTTGTACCAGCATTTGTAATAGCTTGGTTCTAGGAATTTCTTGATCTTGTTTTAATCTGATTACATTTTTTTGGAACTCTACGGGATTACCTATACCATACAAACAAGATACCGATGCTACAACAATTATATCTCTCCTTCCTGATAGTAAAGATGAGGTAGTGCTCAATCGCATTTTTTCAATCTCCTCGTTGATAGATAAGTCCTTCTCAATATAAGTACCACTCGTAGGTATAAAAGCCTCAGGCTGGTAATAATCATAATAGGAAACAAAGTATTCTACAGCATTGTCAGGAAAAAAAGCTTTGAATTCTGAGTATAATTGAGCAGCGAGTGTTTTATTATGACACAAAACTAGGGTAGGGCGTTGAGTTTTTTCCACCACGTTTGCAGCAGTAAATGTTTTTCCACTTCCTGTAACACCTAGTAGGGTTTGATATCGTTCTCCTGAATTAATTCCGTCAGCCAATTTTTTAATGGCTTGTGGTTGATCTCCAGTTGGAGAAAAGTCTGATACTATTTTGAAGTCCATAATGTAAAACTAAGATTTTTATGAGTACGCTTTCGCGAAAGCGTAATTAAAATAATCCTAACAAAAATGTAATTATCTGATGAGTGAAAAATGACCTTTAAAGGAGCGTCCATCTGCCAGTTCAACTAAGTACCAATAATCTGTACTAGGCATAGGATTGTTATTATAAGTGCCGTCCCATCCTACACCTAGTGGATCCAATTGTTTGAGCAGTTTACCAAACCGGTCAAAGATGTAAATACTTGCATCTGGCTCCGTTTCAATCGCGGTTACTTGCCAATAGTCGTGAAAACCATCTTCATTTGGAGTGAAGTAAGGTGGAGCAGCTACAATGGTTGCAGGAACTGTTAATGTATTACAGTTAGTTTGAGAGCGTACTGTAATCGTATAAAATCCAGGTAACAAATTCGTAAAAACTGGACTGTCCTGAAATATAAAATTATCTATACTGTATTGCCACGGTCCATCTCCTGTTACATCGATCTTGATGCTATTGGAACGTATTGTGAATTGCTCAATTTCTATGGATTCTAGTTGGGTAAGATCGTAATGAGCTATACTGGTTGAAATACTATCGGTACATCCATTATTATCAATTCCTGTTACCGAATAGATTCCTGGTAGAGTAGTGGTTATACTGCGAGTGGTTTCACCATTATTCCATAAATAGGAATCAAAATTGTTGCTGGCTGTTAAGGTTACTTCATCGTCTGGACAGGTTACAACTGGATCTGTTACTGTAATAACGGGTTTTTCGTTTACGACAATAGTAAATGGTTGTGTATCTATACAGGTTATTGGACCGTTGTTTGCTAATCGTATATAAATTTGTTCAATTGCTTGTGTGTTTTGATAGTTATCTGGTAACGCGTTACTATTACTTACAGCGCTAGCTTGATCAGGATGAAAACTTACATCCCAGTTAGAAGCAATACTACTCAAAATTTGATCACGAATAGCGGTTAAATCAAAAATTTCAATTCCATCTCTAGAGTTATCATCACAAACCTCGTAATCATTTATAAATGGTATTTGTGGTTCTTCAATAAGCTCGAAGTCAAAGGATATAATTTCAAAGCAAGAAGTGAAATCCCTATTTTCTATGCGGGCATAGAAAGATGAGTTTGTTGCATTAAGTATATGAAAATAAGGAAGCTCATTAATCCTATTTTGAGCATCATTATTTGATGAGTAAAAACTGACATCAAAATCTATGGGATTTTGGGATCCTAATATCTCACTAGCGGCTTGAGTGAAATCTATTGTCTCGATTCCATCATTTCCTATATCACATGTGTATTGTGTTTGAATAGGATTTGCAATTAGCGAATGAACTACATTAAATTCAAAACTTGTTACATCATAACAGCCGTTAGAGTTTAAGTTGTCTAATCTTACATAATAGGTGCCTGCAGTTAATTGAGTATTTGGCGCAATAGAGTTAAAATCTTGCTGAGCTTCAAAAAGGTTGTAATGTAAAGAGATTTCAAGATTATTGGATGTATTATTTTGAAGCACTTGTTGCGATACCAGGGAGAAGTCTATTGTAGCTAAACCATCATTTGAGAGGTCATCGCACACAATTATATCATTAATTGCACCTGCATTGGGTTGGTTCACTACAGTAATGGTATCAATTATTGTAAAAGTTTCAAGAGGCGTTGTTATTGTTAAACTTACTTGGTAATCTCCTGGGCTTACAAATGTATGGGTCGGATTTATTACAGTACTAGTATTAGTACTGCTAGTTGTATCACCAAAATCCCACAGCAATGTAGTGTTTGGACAAGTTGCCAAAGCATCTGCTGTGAATTGGGTAGGATTGCCACTACAGCCTTCTACAAAAGAAAAACGTGGTGTAAAAAAAGCATTATAAAAGGGTGGTAATCCTTCATTTACATTGGTACCAGGAGCAAGGCTTACTCCATTAAGAATAAATGCAGCACTTGCTCCTATGTTGTTAGGTTGATCAATTACGCTTAAATAGTTTTTTAAATCATTTGAATAGTAAATTTTACCATCTGGACCAATTTGCAAAGCACCTCTAGAAACATCATCGGTTGAGTCCAAAGGATCTGTTTGATATATAGTAATAGGATTTGATTGGTAATTAGGTGAAGTTGTATCGTATTGAAGTAGCGTGCGTTCACCAAACACACCATTTTGAGCTGTATTCAAATCCAAATAGAATAACCTAGAGTCCAAACTAAATTCACCACCATAAGCCAATAGATTAGAAGGAAAACTAAGTTCGGTGGGATTGGTAACACTACCGTTAGTAGTGTCAAAGTCAAAAATAAATGCACCTGTCCCCAGATTGTTGGCAGGTGTTCCATTAGGTAAAAATTGATTCATTAAGGCTATTTTACTGCCATCAGGAGCAATTTTTAAATATCCACGTCTATCTTCAACTCTAGTTGAAGGACTGTTACTTACAATCACATTGTTATCTAATCCTTGCGGAGTTAACTTAAAAGCATAAAATGAATCAAAAATACCGGTATTAAAATTTGATTCGGCATAGGAAATTATCCAAGCATCTCGACCATTACTGTGGACACTTGCTGTAACTTTTTCAGAAGAATCAGGTAACAAATTGATGTTTTTTTGAGATGGAATAACAGCTCCTAATCCATTATCTAATAGCATATCTACAACACTATAATTTAAACCTGTAACAGGATTAAAATCACCAACAGTAAAGATGTAATAGAGGTTTTCATTCTCGGGCATTGGAATAATTATTCCAGATTGTGTACTGCTGGGGTCACCTAGTAGTCCAGAACCATTGAGCATGACTTGATGATTGCGATTCCAGATTGTTATTCCGTCTGTATAGAATAATAAATTTCCACAAGCGTCACTTATGGTTGCGCAACCTTCCGTAGTATCTAATTGCCCTAGGTCATTTGCAACAGGAGAACCACTATTGAAATCTAAACCAGCATTGGAACCAAAAAACCACCAATTAGCCTGATTTTGTGCATTAATGAAGCAAGCAAAAAAAAGTATCAAAAAAAGTAGCTTTTTCATACTTTAAAAATACGCTAATAAAAAATGCCTTCAAATTATTGAAGGCATTACATGTGTATAAGGTAAAAAGTACTTTTAAATTTTAACTCTCCACCCGTGTTTATCTTCCGTACGATTATATTGAATATCCATCAATGCGGCTTTAATATTAGTCGCATAATCGTTTTCAATTACAGGTAATTCATATTTAAAATCTTCGTGTTTGAAACCTTTAATAGGTACAATTACTGCAGCCGTACCACTTCCAAAAATTTCCTTTAATTCACCGTTTTGCGCAGCTTCTTTAATTTCTGAAACTCGTATTCTTCTTTCTTCTACTTCTATACCGTGATCTTTGGCCATTTGAATAACACTTCTTCTTGTTACTCCATTTAATATTCTGTCATTATTAGGAGCAGTTAAAAGTTTATCGCCTATGCGCACAAAGATGTTCATTGTTCCTGCTTCTTCAATGTACTCGTGCGAGGCAGCATCAGTCCAAATTATTTGTTGATAACCTTCTTCCATCGCCAGGTTATTTGGGTAAAAACTGGCAGCATAATTACCTGCAGCTTTTGCATATCCTACACCACCATCTGCTGCACGTGAAAATTGATTGGCTATAATAACTCTTACTTCACCACGGTAATACGCAAAAGCAGGAGACATAACGATCATAAATTTATACTCGGTAGAAGGAGCTGCCGCTACTCCGTTTTCACTAGCTATCATAAATGGTCTTAAATACAAAGAAAGTCCTTCTCCATATTTTACCCATCCTTTATCTAAATTTACTAATGTTTTTAATCCTTCTACAAATACCTCATAAGGTACTTCAGGCATTGCAAGTCTTTTGGCACTTTCATTAAAACGTTTCCAGTTGTCTTCTGGTCTAAAAAGGAAAACATCACCAGCTTCATCTTTGTAGGCTTTCATACCTTCAAAAATGGCCTGTCCATAATGAAATACTTTACAACTAGGTTCTACTTGAATTGGTCCGTATGGTTTGATATGTGTTGTTTCCCATTTTCCATCGCGCCAGTTGCATTCAAGCATGTGGTCTGTAAAAGTTTTTCCGAAAACTAGATCATCAAAATTCGTTGATGCTAATCTAGATTCCGAAACTCTATCTATAACGATTTCGTTGGTATCGGTCATGGGTTATTTTTATTAATTTTTTGCAAAGATAACGGATAGTATCATTGAATAAATCCCAACGAATTACTAATTTTGTGGAAAATATAAACAAATGAAAACCTATTTACCTTTATTTTTTATCATTTTCTCAATAATCGGCTGTAAAGAAACTCAAAAAGAAACTGACATGCCTGCAGTAAATGATGAACAAGTTGAAGAAATGGCTTATATGAGCTATGGATCAAAAATTACTGCAGAAAATGCTATTTCAACAGCAGAATTATTCGAGAAATATCAAACCTTAACTGACTCAGACACAATCCAAGTAAAGGTAAAAAGTGAGATTCTTGATGTATGTCCAAAAAAAGGATGTTGGGTTAAAATGGCAGTTGGTAGCGATACAACACGTGTGATGTTTAAGGACTATGGATTTTTTCTACCTAAAAACGGTAAAGGAAAAGAAGTGGTATTTGAAGGTAAAGTATATAAATCAATCACTGACGTAGAAACTCTTCGTCACTATGCAGAAGATGCTGGAAAATCTCAAGAGGAAATAGAAAAGATCAATGAACCTGAAACAAGCTATACTTTTATAGCTGATGGTGCTCTTGTGGAAGAGTTTGAAAACCCAGATGTTGAAATGCCTGCAGAAGAAAGCGCAAGCGAATAATGAAAAGAGAAATCATGATCACTGGCGATGGTTCCAAAACCATTCACATGCCAGATCTTAACGAGCAATATCATTCTAAACATGGCGCCTTGCAAGAGGCGCTTCATGTTTTTATAAAGATGGGTTTACAGCCTTTACAAGAGTCATTACAATCTGATAAAGGCAGCGTTAATATTCTAGAATATGGTTTTGGTACCGGTCTTAATGCTATTTTAACCAAGCAACATGCGAGTACTACTAGAATTCATTATACCGCAATGGAAGCATACCCAGTAAGTGCCGATGAGGTCCTAGCTATGGATTATGGAAGCTTACTGAAAGATCAAATCTTTTATGAAGCATTGCATGAGATGGATTGGGAAATTGACAAGCAGTTAACTTCTACATTTAGTATAATTAAAAAGCAAATGAAATTTGAAGAGGTCAAATTCGACAACCAGTTTGATCTTATATATTTTGATGCTTTTGGACCTAGAACACAACCAGAACTTTGGACCAGACCCATTTTTCAAAAAGCGTTTGATAGCCTAAAAAATGGTGGTGTACTCACTACTTATTGTGCTCAAGGTCAGGCTAGACGCAATATGCAAGAAGTTGGTTTTAACGTAGAACGTCTTCCTGGTCCACCAGGTAAAAGAGAAATGTTGCGAGCGACAAAATTATAGGTAATTTAAAAGACTAGCCTGTCTAGTCACTATTAAAAAGATATGAGTAACGAAGTAAGAAATCAAGAACCTAAGTCACTTTGGAATCACTTTGCCGATTTGAACGCAGTTCCTAGACCTTCTAAAAAAGAGGAACGTGTAAGAGCCTTTATGGTGAAATTCGGTAATGAATTAAATCTACAAGTTATAGAGGACGCTGTAGGTAATGTAATTATAAAAAAGCCTGCAACTGCAGGAATGGAGAACCGTAAAAGTGTGATTTTACAATCTCATCTAGATATGGTACACCAAAAAAACAACGACACTCAATTTGATTTTGATACCCAAGGTATTGAAATGATTGTCGATGGTGATATTATTAAGGCAAATGGAACAACTCTAGGTGCCGACAATGGAATAGGCGTGGCTGCAATCATGGCTGTTTTATCCTCAACTGATATTGAGCATCCAGCGATTGAAGCTTTGTTTACGATTGATGAGGAAACAGGTATGACCGGTGCCAAAGAATTGGATAAAAATATTCTTAAATCAACTATACTTCTAAACCTAGATACTGAAGAAGATGATGAAATTGATATAGGATGTGCTGGTGGAGTAGATATCACTGGTAAAAAACAGTACGATACTAGTAATCCAGAAGATACTTATTCTACGGTTACGATTACTGTGAAAGGTCTTAACGGTGGCCACAGCGGTATGGATATCATTAAAGGTTTAGGTAACGCAAATAAAATGGCTACCAGACTATTGGATGCGCTACAAAAGAAATCAGATATTCATATTGTTTCTATTCAAGGTGGTAGTTTGAGAAATGCTATTCCACGTGAGGCTGTTGTAGAATTACGCTTTCGCGAAAGCGAACTACAGAACATGCAATTTACCTTTGAGAAATGCAAGCAAGCCATAATAAATGAGTATAAATCCTTAGAAGAAAATTTAAATATTTCGTGGGAATTGACGAATTCTAGTTTAGGTCATCTTAATGCTTCTGACAGTCGTGAGGTAATACACGTTTTACTAGGAATTCATAATGGTGTTTACAGAATGAGTCCAGATATTGAAGGTCTTGTAGAAACTTCAAACAACTTGGCTCGAGTAAAATTACATGATGGACAATTGGAGATAGCTTGTTTAACTAGATCATCTGTTGAAAGTTCCAAAACAGATCTAGCATCTTCAATAAGTGCTGTAATGCAGTTAGCTGGAATCAGTGTTGAATTATCTGGTGACTATCCTGGTTGGGAACCAAATCGTGATAGTGCAATTTTAGAAATCGCGGAAAATAAGTATAAGGAACTATTCAATGAATCACCTAGAGTAGTCGCTTGTCATGCAGGATTAGAATGTGGAATTTTAGGTGAACGTTATCCAGGTTTGGACATGATATCTTTTGGTCCAAATATTAGAGGCGCTCACAGTCCAGATGAACACGTTGAGATTTCTAGTGTTCAAAAATTTTGGGATTTTTATTTAGAAATCCTTAATAATGTTCCAATGAAATAAAAGAGCACCTACAGCTAGATTAATACTTTAAGTAGGTTTTAAGAAGGATTATTAATGCCAGGTTTTATTTTGCTTGGCATTAATAATTACTTACATGAAAATCAGTACTAAAATTCTTTCTATTTTTTTGGTTTTAGGAATTATTGCTTGTTCTGCACCAAAAAAGGTGAGTTCCAAAGCAACAAAATCCGAAGCATCAAATAAAACCAGCTCAAAGTTTAAACCTTATAGTAAACTTATAACGGGTAAAACTAAAACAGACGACGGTCTTTTTAAAGTTCATCAAAATGAGGATGAATATTTTTATGAGTTACCAGATTCCCTATTAGGTAAAGATATGTTATGGGTTACCCGTATTGCACAAATACCTGCAAATTTGGGTGGTGGATATTTAAATGCTGGTAGTAAAACCAACCAACAATTAGTTTCATGGGAGCGATTTAAGGATAAAATATTACTTAAAGTCAAATCTTATGATGCCGTTACATTAGACTCTACAGCGGCTATATCCAATAGTGTTAAGGTTAATAATTATGAACCTATTATGTACGCTTTTGATATAGAAGCTATTAATGCCGATTCTACGGGTGTAGTAATTGATGTTACCAAATTTTTAAGCAACGATATACCTGCAATAAGTGGTTTGAATTCCAGACTACGCAAACAGTATAAGGTAAGAAGTCTGGATAAATCACGCAGTTTCATTAATCGTGTAGCTGCTTATCCTTTAAATGTTGAGGTTGTGCAGGATATGACTTATACAGCTAGTGACGCACCTTCAAATTCATCTGTAGGTTCCATAAGTTTACAGATGAATCAATCTATGATATTGTTACCTGAAAAACCTATGACACCTAGATTGTATGATCCTAGAGTTGGTTTCTTCACGGTTAATCAAATTGATTACAGTTCTCCTAAATTAAAAGCCGATGAAAAATCTTATATAAGAAGATGGAGGCTAGAGCCTAAAGATCCTGAAGCGTATGCAAGAGGTGAATTGGTAGAACCTGTAAAACCAATTGTTTATTACCTTGATCCTGGTACCCCAGAATCTTTGAAGAAATACATAAAACAAGGTATTGAAGACTGGCAGAAACCATTTGAAACTGCAGGGTTTAAAAATGCTATCATAGCAAAGGAGGCTCCTAGCATAGAAGAAGATCCTGAGTTTAGTCCAGAAGATATAAGATATTCTGTGGTTAGATACGTGGCAAGTACTACTCGTAATGCTGTAGGTCCTAGTGTGAGTGATCCTCGTAGTGGTGAAATTATTGAAAGTGATATTATCTGGTATCATAACCATTTAAGATCTTATAGAAACCGTTATTTACTTGAAACAGGTGCGGCAAATCCTAGTGCAAGAACATTAGATACGCCTGCTGAAGAGATAGGTGAGATGATGAGACAAGTAATTGCCCATGAGGTAGGTCACGCGTTAGGATTTCCACACAATATGGCGGCGAGTTACGCCTATGATGTCGAAAGTTATAGAGACGGAGACTTTACACAAGCAAATGGAATTGCGGCAAGTCTTATGGATTATGCCCGTTATAATTACATTGCTCAACCTGGAGACAAAAACATAAGATTTGTACGCCAAATGGGTCCTTACGATCATTATGCTGTCAATTGGGGTTATAGAGTAATCCCTAACTCCAATACTCCAGAAGATGAAAAAGAGGTACTGAATCAATGGATTTTAGAAAAAGCAAATGATCCTAAATATAAATTCGGAAGACAAAGCAGTCGTTTTGATCCTCAATCTCAAACTGAAGCTATTGGTAATAATCCTGTAAAGGCAAGTAGTTATGGAGTTGAAAACTTAAAAATTGTTGCCAAAAACTTACCACAGTGGACTTCCAATGACACTAATAATTACGACGATTTAGATGAATTGTATAGAGAACTTTTAGGTGTGTTTTCTAGATATGTAGGTCACGTTGTTACAAATGTTGGTGGCGTTTATGAAAATCTAAAAACTCCTTCTCAAGATGGTACTGTTTATGAACCTGTAGATTCAAAAACACAAGAACAGTCAGTACAGTGGTTGATTGAAAATGTGTTTGAAACACCAGAGTGGTTAGTTCGACCTGAGATTCTTAAAAATATAAATGAATCGGGATATACAGATAGAGTGAGATCATTACAATCTAGATATCTGTCAAGCCTACTGTCTTACGATCGCTTGGGTAGAATGATTGATGCAAAAGCAATGGATGATAGTGCCTACTCTGTAGTGGAGTTGATGCAAGATTTGAACAACGGGATATTTAAAAATATACAACCAGATGTATATGAACGTAACTTGCAAAAAGCCTATGTAGATCGTTTAATTGAGCTTATGACAAATGAAAAACCTCGTGCTAGCTTTAATGTTACCCAAAGCGATGTACCTTCAATTGTAAGAGGTCAACTTAATGAAATTAAAAAAATAGCAAGAAGGAATAATGCGCGTACTTCAAATAAGGTGGTAAGTTTTCACTATGAAGATTTAATTGCTAGAATTGAGAGAACGCTCGATCCAAAGTAAGAATAATAGAACAGCAATAGTAAGAACCTACCTGATGGTGCTCATCAGGTAGGTTTATTTTTTTTTACGGTACATCGTCTCCCAAAGAAGCAACGTAAATTTTAAACCACTGCTCTAGGGATAATTTAACTTTTTTACTTTTTACCGCACTTTGTAAACGTTCGTATTTACCAGTTCCTATAACTGGGATAATTTGAGAAGGATGTGCTAGAATCCATGCAAAAATAACTTGATCAAAGGGTATGTTTCCTAGCTCTGTACTGACTTCTTGGATTGCATTAAGAACTCGTTTTCCTTTATCAGTTTCAGGATGTAGTAAAGATCCACCAGCTAATGGAGACCAAGCCATAGGACGTATTCCAGCACTGGTCAAATAATCAATATTCTCATTTTCAAAATGCTCGAGGGCATAAGGAGATATTTCAATTTGATTTGTAATTAAGGGTTCTTCACAATGTTCTTGTAAGCTTTTAAACTGATTAAGTGTAAAATTAGAAACCCCAAAGTACTTTACTTTACCATCTTTTTTTAATTGGCTAAATGTTTCTGCAACTTCAGCATGATCAAAAAAGGGAGATGGCCTGTGTAATAATAGAGCATCGATATAATCGGTCTTCAAATTTTTTAAGGAAGTCTCTACTTGATTAATAATATACTTTTTTGAATAGTCGTAATACTTCACTTGACGATTAGGAAATTTATCTGACCTAAGTTTTATACCACATTTAGTCACAAGCTGCATTTTGTGTCTTATTGATGGGTCTAGAGATATTGCTTGGGCAAATATTTCTTCACATTCATAATTACCATAAATATCAGCATGGTCCATGGTGGTAACACCTAGGTCAATTGCTTGCTTAATATAGGTAAGCAGTTCCTGATTAGGTAAATTCCAGTCGCCTAATCTCCACATTCCCAAAGCAAATTGGGACAATGGGTAATACGATTTATTCTCACTCAATGACATATTCTATTTTTTGCAAAGATGGATATTGTAAGTAGATAAATACATAAATAAAAATTATATTAGTCATTAAAAACATAAATAAAAATATATGAAAACTATTTGCAACCTTTGTACAAACAAAAATTCATGAAAACAATTTCAATAGCAAAAGGTGATGGAATAGGTCCAGAAATTATGAATGCTACATTGGCTATCATAAAGGCATCCGGTGCCGCAGTTAAATTTGAAGAAGTACAATTAGGTAAAGAAGTATACTTATCAGGTAACACATCTGGAATTACTCCTGAAGCTTGGGAAAGTATACGACGTAACAGGGTTTTACTTAAAGCACCTATTACTACACCTCAAGGTGGTGGTTACAAAAGTTTGAACGTAACTATGAGAAAAACTTTGGGACTTTATGCAAATGTAAGACCGTGTGCCAGCCTACATCCATATGTTACAACAAAACATCCTGATATGGATGTAGTTATTGTAAGAGAAAATGAAGAAGATTTATACGCAGGGATTGAACACCAACAAACTCCAGATGTTGTTCAATGTCTTAAATTAATAAGTCGCCCAGGTTGTGAAAAAATCATAAGGTACGCATTTGAGTATGCGAGATACAACAACCGTAAAAAGGTAACTTGTTTTTCAAAAGACAATATTATGAAACAAACTGATGGTTTGTTCCATAAAATATATAATGAAGTAGCACAGGAGTACCCAGATATAGAAAAAGAACATTGGATCGTTGATATAGGTGCAGCTAAGGTTGCTGATTCACCAGAGCATTTTGACGTAATAGTGATGCCTAATTTATACGGTGATATCATAAGTGATATTGCGGCACAAATTACTGGTTCTGTAGGAATGGCAGGTAGTGCCAACATAGGTGAAAGCGTAGCTATGTTTGAGGCCATTCACGGTAGTGCTCCAGATATTGCAGGGCAAAAAATTGCAAATCCTTCTGGTTTGTTGCGTGGAGCAATCATGATGCTTAATCATATAGGAGAAAATGAAGCAGCACAATCTATTCATAACGCTTGGTTACTTACCTTAGAACAAGGTATTCATACTGCAGATATATTTAAAGAGGATATAAGTAGTAGTAAAGTCAATACAGAAGAGTTTGCTCACGCAGTAATTGCTAATATGGGAAAGGAACCACAACAATTAACTAAAGTGAGGTATAATGCAAAAGAGCCGTTTAAGCTGCCTCATGTAAAGGAGCGTGCAGCTCAAAAGAAAGAGTTACTAGGTGTTGATCTGTTTGTAGATTGTGAAAATAAAAACCCTAATTTCGTAGGAGAGCTCTTGCGTAGTATTGAAAAGGAAGATGTCAAATTACAAATGATTACAAATCGTGGAGTGAAAGTATGGCCTAATGGATTTGATGAAACATTTTGTACACAACACTGGCGATGTAGATTTATGCCCGATGGTGGTAGAGCCATGACAAATCAAGAAATTGTTGCATTGCTTAATGAAGCGATTGACAAAAAGGTAGATGTAATTAAAACAGAAAATCTGTACTCATTTGATGGAGAACGAGCTTTTTCTCTAGGACAAGGACAGTAATTTAATATAGATTATACAACTTAATGCCAACAGTACTTTACATTTACTGTTGGCATTTTATATGTAATATTATGAACGAAATTATAAAAACGAGACGCAGTATTTTCCCTGCGCAATATATTGAAGGTACTATAGAGAAACAGGATCTCCTTTCTATTATAGATGCAGCAAGATGGGCTCCTAACCATCGTAAAACTGAACCATGGAGATATAAGGTTCTTACCGGTAAAGCGCTAGATAGGCTAGGTACGTACCTTGGAGATGCCTATGAAGAAACCCCAGGCCACAAGAAAATCAAGCTTAAAAAGTTAAGAGAAAATCCTAGTAAAGCTGCAGCGGTTATTTTAATTTTTATGCACAGGGATGAAAAAGAATCAGTTCCAGAATGGGAAGAAGTAGCAGCAACTTCCATGAGTGTACAAAATATGTGGTTAATGACTCATGAATTGGGTTATGGTGCCTACTGGAGTAGTCCTAAATCCTTTGTTGACATGAAGAATTTTGAAGGTATAACAACACATGAGAACGAACGATTTTTAGGTTTTTTCTACATTGGAAATTATGATAAAAAGGGGTTTGATTATAATGCAACAAGAAAAACTATAGAAGAAATAGCCACTTTTATTGATATGTAAATTTATTGAAATTCAAGTATTTAGTTCATTGTTTAAATTATTTAAACTAACAATTTAGTTTTATAACTATAAAAATAGTTTGAAAACTAAAAAAATAGTTATACGTTTGTAATGCGTTAAGGATAGAGTGGTGTTACCATGTAACAACGATAGCCTGACCTCGAGTGATCACTCGAGGTAACGCCCTTAAAACATCATAAATGGAAAAACTAACAGCTAAAGAAGAAGAAATTATGCAGGTTTTATGGAAGCTAGAGAAGGCTTTTGTAAAAGAAGTGGTACCACACCTGTTTGGAACCAATCATTATAATACCGTATCTACCATTGTGCGTAAACTAGAGGATAAGGGATTTGTATCTCACGAGGCCTTTGGTAAAACACACAGGTATTTTCCAATAGTTCAAAAGGAAGACTATCGCAATAAATACGTGACTACAGCGATTACCGATTATTTCAATAATTCATATAAGAATGTGGTTTCTTTCTTTGCCGATGAGAAGAAAATATCGGCCAAGGAATTAAGAGAAATATTAAATATGATTGAATCTAAAGACAAATAGCATGGAAACACTTGTAGAATACCTTTGGAAAAGTACAGCAGTTCTAGCTGTATTCGTTTTGGGATATCACTTCATATTAAGAAAGTTAACTTTTTTTCAAGCCAACAGAGTTTTTTTACTTGTTGGAATAGTTGCTAGCATCGTTCTACCTTTTGTTGAGTTTACAGAGGTTGTATACATGGAACAATTACCTGTCACCACTACAAATAATGTGATCTATTTTTCTGATGCAGCAATGATGAATACGGTTACTCCAGAAGTTACTACTTATAACTGGATGGAACTTTTTATTTATGCTTATCTAGCTGTCGTATTATTCTTTTTGGGTAAATTAAGTATAGAAATTATGAGCGTTCAACGACTCTTAAACGGCGGTACGAGTAGAAAGGAAGATGGAGTAGTGTTAGTATCGCTTTCGCGAAAGCTTACTGCATTCAGCTTTTTTAATAAAATAGGATTTCATAATGGTGACGAGAAGTCTGAACAGTTTGCACATATTCTAAGACACGAAAAAGTACACGCCAAGGAATGGCATAGTATAGATGTGATTATAACACATATATATTGCGCTTTATTTTGGATCAATCCATTATCGTGGTTTTTGAAAAAACAGGTGGCTCAAAATTTAGAGTTCATTGCCGATGCCAAAGCGGCTGCTGTACAAGAAGGTAATATGAGCTATGCTAGAACATTAGTTAATGCAGTAGTATTACAACAACAACCAGCGCTTGCAAATAATTTTGTAACCCCTTTTATTAAACAACGAATCATAATGTTACAAAAAGAAGCTTCAAAGAAATGGAGTGCCTATAAGTATGCTCTTATATTACCGGTAATCATTCTTTTCCTTTACAGTTTCAATACGGTTACTAAAGTTGAGTATTTAAATAGTCCAGTTGAAAAAATGATTCCTACTGAAAAGGCATCAAAAGATTATGAATCTTCAACTGCACCAGGTAACTCTAATTTACAAACAGCACAGCCTGTTATAGAAGCAATAGATCCCATATTCAGGTTAAAGGAACGAGTTAATTTAAGGATTGTAAGTTCCAGTACTCGAGAATCTCTTGAAAAACAAGCAGAAAATCTTAAAAAGAAGTACAATGTAGATCTTAAAATCAAAAAGTTCAAAAAGAAGAATGGGAAAATTATAAAACTGGCACTTTCAATTGATAACAACAAGGGTTCTGTCATTGAACAGCAATATGAAAGCACCAATGGTCTAGCCGATATCTGTATAGACGGCGTTTTTGATGACACAACAAGTGATTGGTCAATAGGTAAATGTGATGCACAAGTTTCACAAAGAATAATACAATCTGGTCCTGGAAATAAGTTTTACGCATTCAGTACTGATAGTGTAATGAAGCCTTATATCTTCAATGGAACTTTTAAAGATTCTCTGTTATTGAACGCTTTGTCTAATGTAAAAACGGTGAATCTTGATTCAATTTTTGCTCAGATTGAAATGGGAGAAAATTCGATAAAATTAGATTCTTTAATGGCAACAATGAATATCCAATTTAAAGATTTAGACAGTCTAGTAAATATGGGGAACAGCTTTCAATATGCACAACCCATAATTATTGAAGAGCTCGATATTGATATGGATACATTAAGAGTTGATGCATCCCAACCTATGACGTATCGTAGTTCATACAGATGGAATAGTGATGCTAAACCTCTTTTTATTTTAAATGGTAAAGAGGTGGAAGAAGCTAAAGTATTACGATTACATCCTAATGCCATACAAACCGTTACAGTTCTTAAAGATGGTAATGCAACAAGTAGATATGGAGATAAAGGTGCAAATGGAGTAATTGTTGTGGTTAGTAAACCAGAAGATCTTAGAACTCTTGTAGAAGAGGAAATTATAATTGATAATGATTCTACTAGATATAAAGTAAGACGTAAGGCTATAGAAAAGCGTGAGGAGTATATGCGTGAAAGAGAGCAATTAATGGAGGAAAAGCGAGCTCAATACGAGGAGCGACGAGAATTATTACGTGAAAAATCCGAAGCTAAACGAGAAGAACTAGAAAAACGCAGAGAAGTTATGCGTGAAAAAGCTGTGGAGAAAAGAAAAGAAGTGGAATTGTTGAGAGAAGCGAAAAGATCAGAACTAGAGGCAAGAAGACAAATCTTATTAGCCAAGAGAGATTCACTAAAGGCTGGATCACGTTATTATGAAATTGAAGAAGTGATTGATGAGAATGTTGAAAATATTTATCAAGTCAATGATCCTGAGAATAAAGATTCCCTTATCAAATTAGGAGAGATACTATCTGAAAAAGGTCATGTTTTAAATATTAAAACACATAGAGTAAGAGATGGTATTTTACGTAAATTAAAATTTGAAATTGACGGTAATCAATACACATCACAATCAGATGCTGGAATTAAACAAGTTGTATTTAAAGAGGTAAACAGTCAACTTAGAGTAAGCATCATTCAAAATTGATAGGTTATCAGAAAAATAAAAAAAGCCTGCAATAACAAGCAGGCTTTTTTTATCATAGCGTTTAATCTTTTACTAGAATTTTACAATCTTGACTTATTAAGAGTAAACTTAGTCAAGATTTAATAGCGATATACAATAGCGTTTATATTCATTCCTGCACCTACACTGGCAAACATGACCACGTCACCTTTTTCAACTTTGTGTTCTGGCATTTTATCATGGACAACAAGATCCATGACAGTAGGTACTGTAGCGACTGAGCTATTTCCAAGCTTGTGAATAATCATAGGCATGATATCTTTAGGAACTTCCATATCATAAAGTTTATAAAAACGCTGCACAATAGCTTCATCCATTTTTTCATTAGCTTGGTGAATGAAAATTTTCTTTAAATCTTTAATATCAACTCCAGCTTGATCCATTGCGGCTTTCATTCCATCTGGCACTTTTGAAAGAGCAAAATTATAGATGCGTCTTCCATACATTTTTATGTATTGTGTTTTGTCTTCTATTTCTTTATTGTAAGAAGTTTCATTAAAAATGAAATAGGTTTCTTCTTCCGTATAAGTAGCGGTAGCCTGACCTAATATACCGTGTTCATCCATGCTAGGTTCTACAATAGCGGCACCAGCACCATCAGAGTAAATCATAGAATCTCTATCGTGTGGATCAACTACCCTTGAAAGTGCTTCGGCACCGATAACAAGTACACGTTTAGCTAGTCCAGATTTTATAAAACTATCTGCTTGGCTTAAACCTAAAACCCAACCAGGACACCCAAAGAGTACATCATAAGCGACACATTGAGGATTTTTTATTCCTAACTTGTTTTTTATTCGGCTAGCCAGACTAGGAACCATATCGCTGGAACCGCCATCTGGTTTAACATCTCCGTAATTATGAGCTACGATAATAAAATCAATCTCTTCTTGGTTACAATTAGCGTCTACAATAGCATTTCTAGCAGCAATAGCGCCTATATCACTTGTAAGTTGTTCAGGTGTAAGGTAGCGTCGTTCTTCAATACCAGTAATGGCTACAAATTTTTCAATAATTACTTCATTGTCACTACCAAATGAGCTACCGTCATTATTTAAGAATTCATGATTTAAAAAGTCCTCATTTTTAGTTACTACTTCCGGAATGTAACTTCCTACTCCTGTTATTTTTGCTCTCATAAAGGCATTAATATCTTCAATTCATCGTAAAAAAAGTCATTAAACTTGTGTTTTCCTAATCTATCACTCTTAAATTTTTAAGTCTTTCTTAACTATTGAGAATATTTAAGATAATTGTAGATTATTCTATGAATAATACAATGCAATGAATAGTAATAACACTTGAAAAGGCATTTTTATGAGATTTTATACCTTCAGGATGTTTTATTAGTTAATCAACTTTAATTCAAAATTATCTTGAAATTTATCGCCTATTTTATACTTCCCATTTAAATTTGCAGCAAACATCGATCTTGAAAAATCTTATCGTTTTTTCTTTGTTATTTGCTCTTGCGGTAAGGCCTGTTTTCTACTTAGGTCAATGGACGTATTACGCAACTAATTTAGATGATCATAGACGAATATTGTGTTAATAAAGATCGTCCCCAACTACAGTGTGATGGAAAATGTTATTTAGCACAGCAAATGATGCTGGCAGAGGCTAACTATGAAAAGGAACAATTACAAGTAGGTGCATTAGTGGCTTTTTATCCCGTGTATTATCAACAGAACAATATTGATTTTAATTTTTCTAAAGCATTTCATTACAAGCAAGAATTGATTGTAAGTAAAGAACAGCTCTTACTATCTAGTTATAAACACGACCTGTTTAAACCACCAATCGTTTAACGGCTCTCCGTAAAAAAGCTTATGCTATTATTATTCTATTAGCATTGGCTTATATCAATTCATATAAAATCATAATTATCCGTGATCTCATTATTAATCGACATGATGGATCACAACTAGGTTGGATATTTTGAATTATTCAAAATAATCCAACGCACCATTATACTATTAAATAAAATGAAACTAAATCATATATTTTCAACAATCGCTCTTACGTTAATTCTGACCTCATGCTCTACTGATGATGATTCTACCGGTGATCAACTAGAAGGCCAGCAAGGTGATATCACGATTAAATTTGACAATGCTGTGGGAAGCAATGACTTCCTATTTAATAACACTTACTCATTGTCAAATGGAGATACTTTTCAAGTTCAAACTCTTAAATACATCATTAGTAACATAGTGTTGTTAGATGAAAATGGAAACGAGAGTACTATTCCAGCAATAGATAATATTTTTATTGTAGATGAATCTCAAGCTAACAATGCAGGTGAATTCAACATTACACTTAATGATATTGATGCAGGAAATTACACTCAAATTAAATTTGGAATAGGTGTTGACCAAGATCGTTATACGCTAGGTGCGGCAGGTCAAGGTAATTTTTTACAACAAGCAGATGACGCTGGAATGATGTGGAGCTGGGCAACTGGATATAAGTTTATTAGATTAGACGGAACTTATACCGATTCTAATGCAGCAGACCAAGC
Source organism: Nonlabens sp. SCSIO 43208 (assembly GCF_050703575.1). Lineage (NCBI taxonomy): Bacteria > Pseudomonadati > Bacteroidota > Flavobacteriia > Flavobacteriales > Flavobacteriaceae > Nonlabens > Nonlabens sp. SCSIO 43208. Next base: position 2,364,110 of record NZ_CP065365.1, on the reverse strand, counting down.
TCTAAATATTCACATGGGTAGTGTGGGAACCTCATTAGATAATTATAGAGAAATTACATTAGACTTACCAAATACATCACGAGTACGTGAAAATAGTATTGCCGAAATTCACGTGATTGCTGATATTATGAAAATTTTTGAAGGGTCTACCACAGTTTCTTTCGCCGATGGTTACAATCAAGTGCACACAAACGAAGTAGAGACACCTATTATAGCTCAAAATTTTTCTGAAAGCTTCAGTGTACACCACGTTCATAACAATTAATAGTTCTTATAATCACTGATATTGAAATTCTTCCCTATAAAAAGAATATTCTGTATCAGTGATTTGTTCAATTTTTTAAGTTATGTATAGACTTTTTACAATTACATGTATCTATCTATTGATACTAAGTTGTCAAAGCGAAGAGGACTTGGGATATGAACCTACTCCCGTAGATTTCAGTATTCCAAGTAATTTTCCTTCCATGGAATATGATTTGAATAACAATCCTTTGACAGAACAAGGGATTGCGCTAGGCAAAAAGCTTTTTTTCGATGGTAGATTATCCTCTAACAACGCTATAGCTTGCGCTTTTTGTCATGAACAAGAGTTTGCTTTTACGCATCACGGTCATACACTTAGTCATGGTGTGAATGGTAACATAGGTTTTAGGAACACTCCACCATTACAAAACTTAGCTTTTCAAAAGGAGTTTGGCTGGGATGGTGCAGCAAGTCACTTAGATCTTCAACCTATTATTCCAATAACAAATCCTATTGAGATGGATGAAACTTTGGAAAATGTAATCGAAAAACTTAAAGCAGATTCTGACTATCCACATCTCTTTAAACAATCCTTTGAAGATGGTGAAATAAATACAGCAAATATGTTGCAAGCATTGTCACAGTTCATGCTCACTATGGTATCGTCAAATTCAATATATGACCAAGTAAAACGAGGTGAAGGACCAGTATTTAACCCATTAGAATCTCAGGGAGAACAAGTGTTTAATCAAAAGTGCGCTAGTTGTCATGCAGGAGCTTTATTTACTGATCAATCCTATCGTAATAATGGTTTAAGTATCAATAGTAGACTTGACGATAAAGGAAGATTTCTTGTATTAGAAAGGCAGGAAGATCTTTATAAGTTTAAAGTGCCCAGCTTGAGAAATGTAGAAGTCACAGCACCCTACATGCACGATGGTAGATTTTCTACATTAAAGGCGGTTTTAGACTTTTATGACACGGGTATGGTTGATACAGGCACCATAGATTCATCACTAGTAAAACCAGATAATTCTTTAGGAATTGATCTTACAGAACAAGAAAAGGAAAGTTTAATTGCTTTCTTGAAAACCTTAACCGATCCAACTTTTTTAAACGATGATCAATTTTCAGAATATTAAAACCTATCTAATTTGCTCAATTGCTTTTTTATTGTGGTCTTTCAGTTACAGTCAAAATTTAAATCAATACGATATTGATTTTCAAGACAGCAAACTTATACTTAATGATTTACAAGAGTCTTTTGAATCAGACCGTGAAGAGTACCATTTAAATTCTTTTACTCGCACTGTAAAAATTGACTCACCTTCAAAATTGCTTTGTGACCTTTGTAGTTGTACAACCTCAAGTGGTAGTTCGGGATTTGGGACGTTACAAAATTTAAATTTTGTTGGCATTAGGTTCATTTACCAAAACTTTGAATCAAAAGATGGCATATTTAATAATTCTCCATCCAGTGAGGAGCAATTTTACACTTATCAAGCTTGGGCCAATATTCCCATTAGTAAGAAAATCGCATTAAATGCTGTTATTCCGTATCAGGATTTAAGTAGAAAACGAGTTAATGGAAATGAAAATATCAATGGAGTAGGAGATATCACAATAATAGGATGGTATAAACATGTGCTTTATAAACGTCCAGAAGGATATAACGTAGTCTTTGAAAACAAAGATCCATCCGGTCATCAATTCCAGTATGGGCTAGGAATTAAATTACCTACTGGTAAATTTGAAGAACAGCTTGTAGATCGTGTAAATCCAGGTTTTCAAGTAGGTACCGGTAGTACCGATTTTTTAATCAGTGTAATGCATAATTACTCTGCCAAAAAATGGGGAATAAAAACACAGGGAACCTATTATTTAAAGTCTGAAAATAAAAATGAGTATCGATTTGGAAATCAATTAAGTGCATCGAGCAATGTTTTTTATAATATCGCTTTCGCGAAAGCGTCATTAAATCCATACCTAGGTATTTCTACAGATTTATATGGTAGTATTAGACAATTTGATGAAGAGATTAAGGATACTGACGGTTATGTATTCAATGGAACTCTAGGTGCTGAGTTTAATTTTGATCGATTCAACTTGGGAGCGAGTTATACCTTGCCTGTGGCTCAAGAATTGTTTGCAGGAAATGTTGAATCTCAACAACGAGTAAGTATTTATTTAAATGTTTTGTGGCAATAAAGCTGAAATTTCGCAAAACAAAAAACCGAATCAATTCTAGTTGATTCGGTTTTTTTATGATTGATTTTAAAAGTTTACAAGTACTCTTCCATAGGAGCACAAGTACACATTAAATTTCTGTCACCATAAGCATCATCGGCGCGACGTACTGTAGGCCAGAATTTATTGTCACTTACCCATTCCAGTGGATAAGCAGCTTTTTTCCTAGTGTAAGGAAAATTCCAGTCATCACTGGTTATCATTTGTAAGGTATGCGGTGCATTTTTAAGAACATTATTAGGCTCTTCCTTAGTAGCCTCTTCAATTTCCTTTCTTATGGAAATCATAGCATCGCAAAAACGATCAATCTCTTCCTTACTTTCCGATTCTGTTGGTTCGATCATCATGGTTCCATTTACTGGGAATGACACAGTAGGAGCGTGGAAACCATAATCCATCAAACGTTTGGCGATATCAGTTACTTCTATTCCATTTTCTTTAAATGGTCTACAGTCAATGATCATTTCGTGAGCGGCACGACCTCTTTCACCTACATATAAACATTCAAAACTCCCGTCTAAACGTTCTTTTATATAATTAGCATTAACTATAGCATATTCAGTAGATCGCTTTAAACCAGCAGCACCTAGCATGCATATATAACCATAAGAAATTACACAAGCTAGCGCACTTCCATATGGCGCAGCACTAATAGGAGTAATCGCTTGATCGCCACCTGTAGGTACTACAGGATTTGTAGGTAAGAATGGTACTAGTTGCTTTGCAACACAAATAGGGCCTACACCAGGTCCACCACCACCGTGAGGTATGGCAAATGTTTTGTGTAGGTTAAGGTGACAAACATCAGCGCCTATATTTCCTGGGTTAGTAAGACCTACTTGAGCATTCATGTTTGCACCATCCATATAAACCTGACCACCATTTTCATGAATGATTCCAGTTATCTCCTTAATCGCACTCTCATAAACACCGTGAGTCGATGGATAAGTAACCATAAGAGCAGACAGGTTGTCTTTATATTCAATCGCCTTGGCTCTTAAATCATCAACATCTATGTTACCATTTTCTAGTGCTTTTGTAACAACTACCTTCATTCCTGCCATAACAGCACTTGCAGGATTGGTTCCATGTGCACTAGATGGAATTAAACAAATATTACGGTGGCTATCACCACGAGACTCATGATAGGCCCTAATAGCCATAAGTCCTGCAAATTCTCCTTGCGCACCAGAATTAGGTTGCAATGAGGTACCTGCAAATCCAGTAACTTCATTCAATTGTTCCTCAAGCTTTGTCAACATTTCTAGATATCCTTGAGCCTGATCTGCAGGAACAAAAGGGTGAATATTACCCCATTGAGGATCTGAAAGTGGTAACATTTCGGCTGCTGCGTTCAATTTCATCGTACAAGAACCTAAAGAAATCATCGAGTGATTTAATGCCAGATCCTTACGCTCTAATTTTTTAATATAACGCATCAATTCAGTCTCACTGTGATAACTATTGAATACGTCATAGGTCATGAATTCGCTTTCACGTTTTACACCTACATTGTTTTGATCCAATAGATTAGTGATTACCGTTGCTTCTTTTGAGTACGCTTTCGCGAAAGCGGAAACAATATCGTTTAGATCTTTTATGGAAGTAGTCTCGTTTATAGAAACTTGGACTGTTTCTTCATCTGGATAATAGAAGTTAATTTCTAATGCTAAAGCTTGTTCGCGCACCTTGGCTGCATCAGCTTTAAAAGATAAAGTATCAAAATATTGTTCGTTTTCTTGATAAATACCTAGTTTTTCAACAGCATCGGCTAGGGTAGCAGCTGTGTTATGTACTTTACTAGCAATGTATTTTAATCCCTTAGGACCGTGGTAAACACCGTACATTCCAGCCATTACTGCTAGTAGAACCTGAGCAGTACAAATATTAGAAGTTGCTTTGTCTCTTTTAATGTGTTGCTCACGAGTTTGTAAAGCCATACGCAAGGCACGCTTACCATCCATGTCGCGAGTTACACCTATAATTCTACCAGGTATTTGACGTTTATACGTTTCCTTAGTTGCAAAATAGGCAGCATGAGGACCACCATATCCTAATGGAATACCAAAACGTTGTGTAGTACCTACAACAACATCGGCACCCCAATTACCAGGAGCTTCTAACATTACTAGTGAAAGTATGTCTGCAGCTACTGCTATTTTTATGTCATTTTCTTTACAAGCTTGAGCAAATTGAGTATAATCAACCACTTTACCACTTGCACCAGGATACTGAAGTAGTACGGCATAATAACCGTTGGACATATCCATCTCCTTAGGGTTACCTTCAACAAGCTCAATTCCTAAAGGAATAGCACGTGTTTTTAATAATTCTTTGGTTTGTGGCAAGGTGTCCTCGTCAACAAAGAATTTCACCACTCCTTCTTTTTTCTGTGCGCGTTCACGAACTGCAAAAAGTAAGGTCATCGCCTCGGCAGCAGCAGTAGATTCATCTAATAACGAGGCGTTTGCCAATTCCATACCAGTAAGATCGGTGATCATGGTCTGGTAATTGAGCAATGCCTCTAGACGACCTTGTGCAATTTCTGCTTGGTAAGGTGTGTAAGCTGTATACCAACCTGGATTTTCAAGTATATTACGTTGAATTACGGCAGGTGTAATAGCGGCGTTGTATCCTAAACCGATGTAGGTCTTAAATTGTTTGTTTTTATTACCTATTTCTTGGATATGATTTAGGTACTCGTACTCGCTCATCGCTGGATCTAATTCCAGTTCTTTTTTCAATTTAATTCCATCTGGAACGGTTTGATAAATGAGCTCGTCGATTGAGGAAACACCAATGGTATCTAGCATGGTGTTAAGATCTTTCTTGCGTGGCCCAATGTGTCTAAGGGCAAAACGATCTGTATTCATAGTGCTTATGTGGTCTATGTTATTAAATAGCAACTTGTTTTTAAGGGTAGCCGCTTTATTTTTATGCAAAAGTAGTCGATTAAGTAGTTTAAACTAACAGAGGTTAGTTAATTATTACCTCTTTTTATTCACGCTTTTTAATAGGTTATTAACCACTGCTATTACCTTTGTTTTATGATGCTAATAAAAAAAGGGTTGGAGTTCTACATAAGAACGAGTTTACATGTGGCAATTTGCTTTGTAACCTTGTCTATGGTTATCACATTACCTTATCTAGAGCCTTTTGTCGATTGGCCGTTTTACATTATGCAATTTTGTCTAGTTGTCGTTAGTTATAACCTGACTAAATATTACCCATTAATATTAGCCAGAAAACCATTTAAATATCGAGGCTTTATATTAATCATGAGCTCCTTATTGATATTAATTGCTCTTAGTTTATTAGCCTTTGAAACAACGGAGTATTGGCTAATTGTGGCTTTGCTAGTACTGTTAAACTTAGTTTATGCGTTTCCTTTGCTATTCAATAAGAAAATCAGAGAGTTTGTTTATTTAAAAACTCCTGTTGTAGCAATAAGCTGGGTGATATTGTTGTTGAGTTTTTTTTGGAGCGCGCACGGATTTACAAACACTGTTCGTGATTTGAATTACATGGATTTTGAAGATCATATGTATCTTGGAATAACTCTTCTTTGCTTTATGATAGCTTACTGTATACCTTTTGAAATTAGAGATATTGAAGATGATAAAATACATCTAATCACATTACCTCAAAAAATAGGAGTTAGTTACACTAAAATTATCGGGTATCTAAGTGCCTTTTTCTTTTTTGTCTTGCAATTGATGTATCAACCCATTATTGGTTCAAATACGCCTGTAACAGTAATTATTACGGTTTTATTATTGCTTTTTATTTATTTATCAGACAAAATAAAAAGCTCCTATTTTGTGAGCTTTGCCGTTGAGGGATTACCGATTATTTGGCTACTTTTAAAAGTTTGCTGTTAAAGTTTCCTTTCAATCGCATCCTTAATGCGAGAACGAATTTTAGCCTTTTCGGCTGCGGTTAATTTAATCCAGTTCAAACCGTTTAACGTTCTAGTAAACTTGCAGTTTTTTTTATTAAAGGATCTACATCTCCAGCAATGGGAGTGATGCATTTTAAGTTTAAAACGTTCTTTACTATTGAGATCATTGTATTGCTCTCGTGTACTCAACACTTCGGCATCGTTACAATTTATAAATACTCTACCCATGATAGTTTAATCGATCTTGTACCATTTTTTATTCAAACATTCCATTAATTGGACTCTGGCTCTATGAATTATCACCCATAGATTGGACGCCGTGATATCATGCTCCTTACAAATGGTTTCTGTATCCATGCGATCGATGGTTTTTTGCTCAAAGATAATGGCATATCTTTCAGGCAAAGCTGCAATACATTCTTGTAACGCTTCACCTAATTCTTTTTGTTCTATATCATCCTCTACGGTGGGATTGCGTAAATCTTTTACTCGTTCTTCTAGCCAATCTCCTGTTTCATCATTGTTATCTAAATAACTCATTCTAACCTCGGCTTTCCCTTTATTAGAATTGATTTTGCGATAATAATCAATGATTTTACGTTTAAGAATTGATACAAGCCAAGTGCGCTCAGTGGATTTACCCTTGAATCTGTGCGCACTTTTAAGACCAGCCAGAAAAGTTTCGGCAACTAGATCTTGTGCCATAACAGCATCATTAACTCTTGTTATGGTGTAATTAAATAAATAGTCGCTATAACGATCTACCCACTTTTTTGGATCTAATTCTACTTCTGGCATTTAGTTTTTTATGTTTTTATAAGTCCTGCTCGTTTTAAAAGAGCGTCTGTTTTTGGTTTGCTTCCGCGAAAGCGAACATATAATTCCATAGGGTCTTCTGTTCCTCCCATGGAAAGCACATTGTCTTTAAAAAGATCTGCAACCTCTCTATTGAAAATTCCCTTTTGTTTGAAAAATTCAAAAGCATCGGCATCCAAGACCTCAGCCCATTTGTAACTGTAATATCCAGCACTATATCCTCCTTGAAAAATGTGGCTGAATGCTGTGCTCATGCAACTGCTAGGTACATTTGGATATAAATCTGTTTTCTCAAAAATGGTGCGCTCATGATCCTTAACATCTTGTATATGTGATGGATCAATACCGTGCCAGCTCATATCTAATAATCCAAAACTGAGTTGTCGCATGGTTTGCATACCTTCTAAAAAGGTAGCTGCAGCTTTGATTTTTTCAATATACTCTTGTGGTATTACCTCGTTAGTTTCATAGTGCCTTGCAAATAGTTCAAGTGCTTCTTTTTCATAACACCAGTTTTCAAGAACTTGACTAGGTAATTCTACAAAATCCCAATGCACCGATGTTCCTGAAAGGCTACGGTATGTAGTGTTTGCAAGCATACCGTGTAGGGCATGACCAAACTCATGAAATAAGGTTGTTACCTCATTAAAAGTAAGTAAAGATGGTTTTGTACTAGTAGGTTTTGTGAAATTGCACACAATTGAAACATGTGGTCTGCTATCATGTCCATTTTCTTTCCATTGACTTTTAAAACTAGTCATCCACGCTCCATTACGCTTACCTTTTCTTGGAAAAAAGTCTGCATAGAATATGGAGTTCAATGATTTGTCTTCATTATAAACTTCATAAATCATTACATCTTTATGATAGCTGTCAATTTCTGTATTTTTCTTGAAAGTCAGTCCGAACAATTTGTTGGCAATTTCAAAAGCACCGTTTATTACATTTTCTAATTTAAAATAGGGTTTAAGCAACTCATCATCAAGTTCAAATCGTTGTTGCTTTAACTTTTCACTGTAGTAAGCGCTATCCCATTTTTGCAATTGATCAATCGGGAAATCCTTATGATTTTGGGCAAACCTCTGTAATTCATCAAACTCACTTTGAGCGGCAGGTTGTGCTTTTTCAAGTAATTCATTCAAAAAGTCGTTAACCTGCTCTGGCGATCCAGCCATACGTAGCTCTAAAATGAAATGAGCATGACTATCGTATCCTAATAATTGTGCTCTTTCAAACCTTAGTTGCGCAATTTGCAGTACATTTTCTTGATTATCATGATCATCTTTGTAAGCTCTAGACCCAAAAGCAAGTGACATTTCTTTGCGTAAATCCCTATCGTTTGCATAGGTCATTAATGGAATATAACTAGGATAGTCTAGTGTGAAAATATAACCTTCTTTATCACGACTGTTAGCTGTTTCTTTGGCAGCTTCTAGAGCGCTTTCTGGTAGGCCAGATAATTTTGATTCATCTGTAATATGCATTTCAAATGCATTTGTTGCTGCCAGCACATTTTCACCAAATTGTAGACTTAACTGTGCTAGCTGTGTATCAATTTCTCGTAATCGTTCTTTCTGTTTATCATCAAGCAAGGCACCATTACGTGAAAATCGTTTATACTTTTTATCAAGAAGAGTAAGTTGTTCTGGATTTAAATTAAGCTGATCACGTTTATTATACACATGCTTTACACGTTCAAATAGGTCTAAATTTAAGGTGACATCATTGCTAAATTTACTTAACTGTGGACTTACCTCACGAGCGATTCTTTGAATTTCATCGTTGGTTTCGGCACTATTAAGATTAAAGAAAATGCTTGATATTCTGCCTAATTTTTCGCCTGCCTTATCCAGGGCTTCAATCGTATTTTCAAATGAAGGCTCATCTTTATTACTCGTAATAAGAGTAATTTCTTCTTGTGCTATTTTTATCGCTTTCGCGAAAGCGTCCTCATACAAATCCTCTGTGATAATTGAAAAAGGAGCTGTATTGAATGGTGTATTAAATTTTTGTAATAACGGATTATCACTTGTTTTCATATTGTAAAATTACTTATCAATAGTCCAAAATGGACTATAATATTGTTAAACTTTTGATTAATATAGTTAAACAAAAAAATATCCCCAACCCATTAAAACTACCATTAGAGTTCCATGAATGATCCCCAAATAGTTGTATTCCCAGTTGTGATACTGTCGATTTATTATAAATGACATGATGAAATGAATTCCACCAGCGGTCATTAATTGCCATTTAATCCATTTGGGTTGAAATCCAGCATAGACTAACCAAATAAGGGTTAGAGAGATGATTAAAATGGAAATTACTTTATAAGTTTTAGTCATATTTCATCTCACTAGCAGCACGATGAACTTTCTCTTTAAGACCTTCTTTATAGGTTATTATTCGGTCCCTTACATCGTCTTGTGTAGCACCTATTATTTGAGCCGCAAGAATTCCAGCATTTTTTGCGCCATTCAATGCTACTGTAGCTACAGGAACACCACCTGGCATTTGTAAAATAGATAAAACACTATCCCATCCATCAATAGAATTACTTGACTTGACAGGAACACCAATAACTGGTAAAGGAGACAGACTGGCTACCATGCCCGGTAAATGAGCAGCCCCACCAGCGCCAGCAATTATTACTGCTATGCCATTCTCGTGTGCAGTGGTTCCAAATTCAAACATTTTTTCAGGCGTGCGGTGAGCGCTCACAACATCTACTTCAATTTCAATATTAAGTTCTTTAAGAACATCTATGGCGTCTTGCATCACAGGTAAATCACTTGTAGATCCCATGATAATAGCTACTTTTTTATTCATGCTATAAAGGTACAAAACACCCTATAAAAAGAGAGAGACAACTGCTAGACATTTTTGCAATGATATTGTGATACTTTCGACATAATACTTAACAGTCTTGCAACATATTCTGGCATGTTATTGGTATAATTTTGAATCATAAATAAATAGTAATGATTAAGAGAATAGTTATTTTAGTTACCGTACTAGGTTTTTTGTCCTGTAAAAATGAAGAAGCAAAAGTGGCAATGAATGACACTACTGCTTCCACAACCGAGCAAGAAACAACCTATAAAGTTTCTAAGACTAATGAAGAATGGAAACAAATCCTATCACCACAAGAGTACAACGTGTTACGCGAGGCTGGTACCGAAAGACCTTTTACCAGTCCTTTGAATAAACAATATAAACCAGGAACCTTAATTTGCGCAGCATGTTACGCACCTGTTTATAATAATGAGCACAAATTTGATTCTGGTACAGGATGGCCTAGTTATGATAGGGCTATTGATGGTCAGGTTGAAAGGGATACCGATTATAAAATTGGGTATGCAAGAACCGAGTTAAAATGTGCAACTTGCGGCAGTCATCTAGGTCATGAGTTTAATGACGGCCCTAGAAGAACGACGGGAAAAAGACATTGTATAAATGGTGTAGCATTGAATTTTATTCCTGAAGGTGAATCTTTACCAGAACTACGTAAATAATTATTTATGAAAAAGACCGAAGCAGAGTGGAAGGAAGAGCTTACACCAGAGCAGTATTATATTCTACGAGAAAAAGGTACTGAAAGGCCCTTTAGTGGTGAATATAATACGCATTTTGAAAAAGGAATGTATGTATGCGCAGCTTGCAACAATCCATTATTTAAGTCAGAGACAAAATTTGATTCTGGTTGTGGTTGGCCTTCTTTTGATGGAGAAATTCCTGGTGCAATTGAACGTAAATTAGATAAATCACATGGGATGATACGTACGGAAATCCTTTGCTCTAATTGCGGTGGGCATTTGGGTCATGTATTTAATGATGGTCCTACAGCTAGTGGTATTAGACATTGTGTAAACAGTATTTCAATTGATTTTAAATCAAATCAATAACCTGTTAAATTACAAGTGTTGCTCATAATAAGTATCGGCATTTTATGACAGCTACCGAGTTTTAAGTATATTTACTTAGACTCAATTCACTTTTTATGACATCCTTACTGCTGCTGGCTATTTTTGTATTTGTTGCTTGTATGTATTTGTTTTGGCTTACAACTCATAAGCATTTTATAAAAATGTATGGAGAAACTTATTTCAAGCAAACCACCTCAAAGTTATATTATTGGCAAGGCGCAATATCTTTTGGTATAGGAGGCGCATTACTTGTTGTCTATATAGTAAAGTATTTTAACTGGATGAATTAGTGATAAAGCTATTCTATAAATTTTTCATTTCGCTTTTTTTATCAATAACACTTTTCTGTACTTTGTCTTTTATTTCCATTATTGATAATATTTCAACACCATGGAGTAATGAAAGTTCGTTTGAAATAGATATAGGTTTGCCTTTTACCTATTATCATGAATTTTTAGATGGTCAGGCTAGCCTTCATCATTCTTGGTCACTGGATTTCTTAATTATTGATCTATTACTATGTACGCTTATAATGTCCTTATACATTTTAGCTAAGCATAAACTTAAATCAAAAATTTAAGGCTCATAAATCGAATTAAAAATTCAGAAGGTTATCATTACCACTTATAGGAAACTCCATTTTCATCAAAATAGAGTTTGCTTGAGGGAAACATCTCATTTAATAAATTACTCGATAGCAATTCTTGTCTTGTATGTTTGACAATCGAACCCTTATGAATAGTTACCAGTTCATTTGCTAGATGAAGTGCCATTTCTAATTCATGAGTACAAAAAATTATACCTTTTTTATTACTAAGACAAACTTCTTTAAGTTGGTGCAACAGATCAATTTTAAAGTTAAGATCTAGATGACTAGTAGGCTCATCCATCAGAATAAAATCAGTATCCTGCACTAGTGCTCTAGCAATTAGAACTCGCTGTAATTGCCCGTCACTTAAACTGTGTAATCTACGATCCAATAAAGTTGAAATTTGAAAATCAGTACTAATTTTTTGTATAATTTCATTATCTCCTTCACTTATTCTGGCCATAAAATTACTGTAGGGTATTCTACTAAGCTCCAGAAGTTCTTTTACTGTAAGATGGTGACTAAATTCTCTTTGTGTAAGCACAACAGCTACTTTTCTAGACCATTCAACATCGCTGTAATTTTGTCTTAATTTATTGTCTAGAATTACATTCCCTGAAATCTTGTGGTTACCATACGCCAGAGCTCGTAAAAACGTTGATTTCCCCATCCCGTTACCACCTATGATTGCTGTTAGATTCGCTTTCGCGAAAGCGAAATCACCAACCGTGCGAGCAACTTCACAAGAACCGTATCCTATATGTAAATCCTGTGCTACTAACATTAAAAGTGAAGTTTACGTTTTCTTACAATTAACCAAATTACAACAGGAGCACCGATAAGTGATGTGACGGCATTTATGGGTAAGGATTTACTACTAAAAGGCAATTGAGCTATTATATCACAAAATAGAAGTAGGGCAGCTCCTAATAAAACAGCTGTAGGAAATAAGGATTTATGATTAACACTGGGTAACATCATCCTAGTAAGATGCGGAACAGCAAGCCCTATGAAGGCGATGGGTCCGGCATAGGCTGTAATGGATCCAGCTAAAACACTTGTGAGTATGATAATGATCCACTTAGTCAATTTGATATTAATTCCTAAACTTAGGGCATATTGTTCACCTAGTAATAGTGCATTAAGTGGTTTAATGAGGTATGTGATTACCACTATACCTATAAGTAGTATACTTGCTAGTATAAGTATTGAAAACCATGATACGTTACTCAAACTACCTAAAGACCAAAAAACATACCTCTGTAATTCTGTACTGGCGCTGAAATAACTTAAGATTCCTACTATAGCGCTACTTAAGCTACCCACCATAAGTCCAATTATGAGTAGGCCCATGGTGTCTCTTAATCTAAATGAAATAAGAAGTATCAATATTAAAACAACCACGCTACCTAAGATACTTGATACAACTAAACTACTTTGACTTGCTGCTTGAAAACCCAGCCAACTAGCGCCTAGTACCGTAAAAGCAACACCTAATCCTGCACCACTTGAGATACCTAAAACAAAAGGTCCTGCTAATGGATTCCTGAATAAAGTTTGCATTAATATACCTGATATTGCAAGGAATGCACCGGCAATTATTGCCATAACAGCTCGTGGTGCTCGTATGTTAGTAACTATGTAGGTAATGGTAGGTTGGTCTTGAAGTGCCTTTTCACTAAAAAAGGAGTCCCATACCTGATGGGGTTTGATGAAAACAGTGCCCAAACAAATATCAAGTACAAATAGAAATACTATTCCTATAAATAATGATATGATAAGCGTGTTAACTTTCATTTAGAACCTATGGTAAAAGTGTACTAAAAAAATAAGGCTGATAGTCTTTAAGCAAGTCACGGTCGTGCGTGAGATAAATAATGTCCTTAAGAACTAAATCTGGTCGCATACTAGCTTCTTCATAATAAATAAATCCGCCTGTAGATCCTCTCTTCAATGCAAAGGTATATAGTTTTTTTTGCTGAAAGGCCTTAAACTGTCCATAGGCTTGATTATCTGCGAGCATGTTTGAATAAGTCGTATAACTTCCAGGAGCGATCCAATAATCTGCCTTTTGAGCATCTTTAAGTACTTGTTCAATATTATAGGCTAGTGATCCTTTGCCAGATGTGTCTTCATAAATGTAATTACAGCCGGCATCAGCTAGAATTAATCCTTGCCAAGAATCACCATAGGGTAAATACCACACATCTTTCCAGGTTGCACCTGCAATTACAGTAGGTTTTGGCAGGTCAACTACCAACTCTTTTGCTTGTAAATAATCATTCTTAATTTTATTAAATATGGAGTCAGCTTGTTTTTGTTTACCAAATAGCAGTCCGTAAAGCTTAATCCACTCGGCTCTTCCTAATGGATGCTTCTCAACCCAAGCACCACTAAATAATACTGGAATACCAGCTTTTTGAATGTTGTTGTATGTTGGATTTTCTCCTTCAACACCATACCCTATGACCACATCTGGTTGTGTGAGTATGACACTTTCCACATCTAGTCTTTCGTTGATTCCAACATCTTGTATATTTCCTGATTCTATTAAATTTCTTATTGTACTATTACTTATGTAATCAGTTTCAGGAAATCCCACTAAACTTTTTTCCACGCCTAACAGGTCTAAGGGTGGTAAATGAGTAGTAGATGTTGCAATTATACGTTTTACAGGTACTTGTATGATAGTGCCAGCATCAGGTTCAGGAATTAATTCTCTTTTCTGGTTAGAAGCGGGAACAAGTTTGTATGTGTAATCCTTTGTTGCATCTGGCCAAGGTTTTTTTACAGTAACGTAAATTCCTGTTTCTGTATTTTGAACTGTAAGTCCGGTTGCATAATCAAACGATATATCACTTTTGGTTTCTGGAGTTTCAACCAATGTTTGATCTCTATTTTGCTTACAACTACCTAGTAAAATCGCTATAAACCCTATGTATAAAAACTGTTTCATCATTGTGAGCGTAAAAATAACTTTATTAGATTACTTTTGCCGTGTATTGAAGGTTTCATTAACTAATGATTATTATGCTTTCCTCGCATTTGCCTTTATGGCAAGCTACGGTCGCGAAAACGTAATAACCATATACTAATGAATTAAAAGGGAATCTAGTGTAATTCTAGAACTGTTCCCGCAACTGTAAACAACATTACTCGCAAGAGATGTTTCGATCATAGCCACTGGTTTATCTGGGAAGGCAGAAACATGTTGAAGTCAGGAGACCTGCCTCTAATACCAAATAATGTTAACCTTCGGGATAAAGGTGGCAGGTATCTCATCAAATGCTTATGGGCATTTGTGATCTCTGTGCTTTTACCTGAAAACTAAAAGTAATGCATAAAGCACTGAGAATACTACTATTCATTTGTTTTACCTGGACAATCTACGGTCAACAACAGCCTGCGGAACTTGATACGATTGTATTAAATGCAGACAGGCTACTAGTGCCTTTTTCCAAAACCCAAACAACAACCACTCTTACAGATAGTATAAGCAAGAGACAGTCTGCTCTATTAACTGATTTATTAAGGTTTAATTCAACCATTTTTTTCAAAGAAAATAGTCTTGGCGGCGTTTCGTCTCCTTCTTTTAGAGGAACAACAGCGCAGCAAACAGCAGTAATATGGAACGGAATAAATATTAACTCACAGCTTAATGGTCAAACTGATTTTAATACTTTAAATACAAGAAACTTTGAAGAAATTACGGTTAGGTATGGTGGCGGAAGCGTAATTTATGGAAGCGGAGCAATAGGAGGAACCATTCACTTTAATGATAAAATTGAATTTAAAAATCAGTTTTCAAACGAGCTTTTTGGTAATATAGGAAGTTTTAATACACAGGATTTTGGTTATAAAACTTCTTATGCTAATTCCAAGCTTTATGCTGGTATAGCTATTTCACGTCAAAGTTCAGACAATGATTACACTTATGATTTTAGAGGTCAGGAACGAACTAATTTGAATGGGCAGTTCGACAACTTTTCCGTAAATTCTCAATTGGGTTATAAGCTCAATAACTATCACACCTTTAAGTATTACAATTATTACTTTGATGGTTCTAGGAACTTTTCATTAATCAATCCTAGTGAAATTCCATCTAAGTATGAAGATTACAACACAAGAAACCTTCTTGAATGGGAATTTAAAAAGAAGGCTGTTACCTCAGTCTTAAGAGCAGCTTATTTAACTGAACGCTACAGGTTTTATGGAAATGTTGATCGAGATTCCTACAGCTCGGGTAATTCTCAATCATGGATAGGAAATTATCAGTTCAACCTAAAAATTAATACTAATACGCAAGCACGATTTGTAGCTGACTTGAATCATACCTCAGGAACTGGTAGCAATCTTGAAAATAGAGATAGAACTATAGGTTCATTTAGTTTTCTTTTAAATCAAAAGTTCAATAAATGGTATTATGAAATAGGTAGTCGTTTAGAAATTACAAAGGATTATGATAGCCCTTTATTATTCAATGTAGGAATAAGTTATAGGTTATTTGATTTTTATACAATAAATATAAATGGATCACGCAATTATAGAATACCTACGTTTAATGATTTGTATTGGATAGGAGCTGGGAATAGTGAATTAAATCCTGAACAATCTTATCAATTAGAAATGGGTCATTCTTTTGATTTTGAGAACAGTAATTTTAAAATCACTGGATTCTACTATGATATTAGTGATATGATAAGATGGGTACCCAATTCTAGCGCTATATGGAGACCTATTAATACAGATCAGGTAGTTTCCTATGGTCTAGAATTTCAGGCTAACTACATAACAAGATGGAATAACATTAATTTTAAATTAAACGGTAATTACGCTTACACTAACTCAACCAACCGACTTACTGACAAACAATTAATTTATGTGCCCTATCATAAAGCCACTAATTCAATTCACATAAATTTCAAACCAAGTGCCAATAAACTACATGAAATAAACACCTATGTTCAAACCATGTACGTTGGCGAAGTATTCTTTCAGTCAGATAATAATCCTGAAGCTGTACTGGATTCTTATTTGGTATCAAATCTTGGTATGGAGTTTTTACCTAAGAAGAACTGGACTATAGGTTTACGAGTTCTCAATCTTTTTAATGTTAATTATCAATCGGTTAATAACAGGTTTATGCCTGGAATTAATTATAACTTTTATTTAAATCTAAATTTCTAAACATGAACAGAATTTTAAAATTTCCTCTTTACTTAATGGCTATTGCTATTTTATTCACATCTTGTAGTGAAGACGATGATGTAAACGGTACAGCACCTAGAGGAGAATATGATGGTGGTTATTTTATACTGCATGAAGGTGGTGGACCATTAAGCCCTTTTACTTATGTAGATGATAATGGTACCGTAGATACAAATGCATTTGAAACTGCAAACCCTACTGAACTACCTTTTGGTGGATTCAATCAAGATATGTTTTTTAGCGATGATAGAGCGTTCGTTATTTCAGGTCAGTCTAGTAGTGTTACAGTTTTAGACAGATTCTCTTTATCCTTAATAAATACTGTAGACACGGATTTTGAAAATCCTAGATATGGTGTGGTAGTAGGTAATAAAGCTTTTGTTACAAATTCAGGCGATTTTATGTCAACTGCTGATGATTTTGTTACAGTTATTGACCTTAATGATTATAGCACCTCAACTATAGTAGTTGGAGACGTTGTCAATAGAATTTATGCTGCAAATAACAATGTTTATGTTTTGAATGGATCATTTGGAAGTGGTAATGCAATAACAGTTATCAATCCTGATTCTGAGTCAATTATAGGTTCTATTGACCTAGGAGCTGGTAACTCGCCAGATACTGCAGTTTTAAATGCTAATTCTCTATACGTTCTTGCCAATAATGGTGGTGCAACAGGCAGTGTAATTGAAATAAATATAGGTACTAATGCTATCGTGAATACAGTAAGTTTACCAGCATCTTTAACAACGCCTAAGCACATTTCTATCGATGGAGCAACAACCTATTTTACAAACGGCACAGCGGTTTACGGTTACACCACAAATAATCCTCAAATATCAACTACACCAGTTTTAGAGTACAATTCAAGTTCTCCATTTGGTGCCATGTATGGATTTACCGTGAAAGATGGTATTATTTACATTGCTGATGCAGGAGACTTTGTTTCCAATGGTCAGGCATTTGAATATGATTTAAATGGTAACCTAATGACAACCATTTCAACCGGTGTTGCACCCAATGGATTTTTCTTTAATGATTAATGTCAAAATAGTTTCAGTATTAAAAAAGGCTTTTCGATTAAGAAAAGCCTTTTTTAATTGATATTATATATTATTCCTTGAAAAGTCTAGCCTTCTGCATGACTGTAATAGGGTAGGCGCTTACCTCAAAACCTTCGGCTTCGCCTGCCAGCTCTTTACTCTCTAATGGACTAAAGCTTATAAGAAACTCAATGTACTCTTCATTAAAAATTAATGTTGATGTCAATAAATTACCAGCCACTTCATAGGTACTGAATAAGGTGTTCTCACTATAAGCTGTTGGTAATATTATTCCATTATTTTCATCAAGCTCAAATAAATTAGGATTATTCGTTTTTAATAAGGAGTAAGGTCTTTCTGATCTTTCTTCTCCATAAAATATTTTATAATCATATTTCAATGAATCTTGAGTAGCAAGAAGATGTAATTCCATAGGAATTGAATTTAACCCGTTACTTGTGGTAATATTCAATTTTCCTTTATAAATACCTGTATAATCTTCGGGAAATAGTAATAAATCTGAGTTCGTTTTAACATTTTTTTCAGCTTTTGAGGTGGTCAAAACGTCAGTTTCTCCATTATTGGTTTCATTTTTACAAGATATTAGAGTAAAAACAAGTAGTAAAATTGGAATATATTTCTTCATGATTTTAATAAATATAAGGACTTAATTATAGAATGGTCTAAAATTAGAAAATCCCGAGCAGAAGAATACTGCTCAGGACTTTCACTAACCAACCAAAAAACTTTATGAAAATTACTCTTAATAACCTTCGCCTATTTATATGCAACTGCTGTGCCAAACACAACCTTTCATCTAAAAAGGCGTGCAAAAATACAGCGAGTATCTGCTTCAAACAAAATGATAAATGTTAAAATTTTATCGAGTTAAATTTATAACCATTTTTTGAATTTAAAAAATACTATTAATCCTACAAACATTACCGCACAGATTATCCAAAAATACATGTATCCGTGTTCCCATGTAAGCTCGGGAATATGCTCAAAATTCATCCCGTAAATTCCTGCTAGAAAAGTCATTGGAATAAATATGCTACTTATTATAGTCAATACCTGCATGATTTGATTCATCTTATGACTTACGCTAGATAGATACATATCTTTTAATCCTGTATTTATTTCTCTGTAGGATTCAATAGTCTCAATAATTTGTATGCAATGATCGTAGGCATCTTGAAAATAAGCTTTTGTCTGTGGTTGTAAAAACCTAGATTCTTCTTTTAAAAGTCTGCTTATTGATTCTCTTAATGGATAAACCGAACGTCGTAAATTAATTAGTACACGTTTGTTATTTTGTACTTTATTTAGAGATTCTTTTTCTGGGTCATTGAATATTTCATCCTCTAGAACGTCTAGATAATCTCCTATTTTTTCTATAGCAATAAAATAATGGTCCAGCACGCTGTCTATAAGTGCATAGAATAGATAGTCACTGTCTGATGTTCTTATTCTTCCATGATTATTTTCTATCCTACTGCGCACACTCCCAAAAACATCACCAGTTTGTTCTTGAAAGGTTACAACTTCATGTTCATTTAAGATTATACTAACTTGTTCTTGTTCAATATCATGATCTTTTTCATCGTAAGAGATCATTTTAATACATTGAAATACGTAATTGGGATAGAACTCAGTTTTAGGGCGTTGTGTAGTATTAGCTACATCTTCTAGTAATAAAGGGTGAATATCAAATCGTTTCCCTATTTTTTTAAGTTTTTCTATATCGTGAATTCCGTCCAGATTGTACCATTTTACATAATCATTGGGTAAACTATACACAATTTTATCATGCTTTTCATAATGCTCTGGACCGTAGGCTATAGTTTCAGTTATTACTTCACCTTCACGATGAACTCCTACGTAAGATATAGTTCCAGGTGGTGTGAATACTGTTTGTGAAGTTTTAGGCGCTGCCTTTCTTTTAATTCTTAGTTTATTAATGATTTTTTTAGGCATAGCTATTTTATTATACTATTAAATTTACTATTTATTATGCTTTCGCGAAAGCGCAATTATAGCAACCTAACAAGTAGAATTACTTCAATTTTTGAGAAATATATGGTGCGGTATGACTTTCTTTTACCTGAGCAACTTCTTCTGGAGTACCAAATGCTACTAGATTTCCTCCTTGCTTACCACCATCGGGACCTAGATCAATAACATAATCGGCGCATTTTACTAAATCCATATTATGTTCAATTACGATAACAGAATGTCCTTTGTCAATAAGAGCATTAAAACTGTCCAATAATTTATTGATATCATGAAAATGAAGACCGGTAGTAGGTTCGTCAAAGATGAATAACGTTTTATCTGCAGTGGTTCCTTTAACGAGGAAGCTTGCAAGTTTAATACGTTGTGCCTCACCACCAGATAGGGTAGAACTACTTTGTCCTAGGGTTACATATCCTAAACCTACATCTAACAGTGGTTGTAATTTTTTTGCAACTTTATCTTGCTTGTTAGTTTTGAAAAACGCAACGGCATCACTTATTGTCATATTAAGAATGTCGTGAATGTTTTTACCTTCAAATTCTACTTCTAGAATTTCTTTTTTAAACCGTTTACCATTGCATGTTTCACATTGTAAGGTGACATCGGCCATGAACTGCATTTCAATGGTTACTTCTCCTTCACCTTTACAAGTTTCACAGCGACCACCTTCTACATTAAATGAAAAATGTTTGGGTTTATAATTGCGAATTTTTGAAACCTTTTGGGTTGCAAACAAGTTTCTAATATCATCGTAAGCCTTTATGTAAGTAACAGGATTAGAGCGAGAGCTACGACCTATTGGGTTTTGATCAACAAATTCTACAGTTTTTACATTTTCAAATTTTCCTTCTATACTTGTGAAATGCCCTGCCTTTTTACCATAACCACCTAATTTTTTGAGAATAGCTGGATATAATATTTGTTTCACTAATGTAGATTTACCACTACCGCTTACACCAGTAACCATAGTAAGAACTCCTAGCGGAAACTTAACATCAATGTTTTTAAGATTGTTTTGTCTGGCACCTTTTATATCTATGTAGTACTTGAAGTTCCTACGCTTGCTAGGTACAGGAATCTCTAGTGATTCATTTAGGTACTGTGCCGTTAGACTGTTTTGATTTAAAATTTCTTTTAGTGTTCCAGTAGCTACCACTTCACCACCGTAGGTTCCTGCCTCTGGACCTATATCGATAATTTCATCGGCTGCTTGCATGATTTCCTCATCATGTTCTACTACGATCACTGTATTTCCTAAGTCTCTTAGATTTTTGAGAACTTTAATTAATCTAGTGGTGTCTTTAGGGTGCAATCCTATACTGGGCTCATCTAGAATGTACATGCTACCAACTAAACTACTACCTAAACTCGTAGCGAGATTAATGCGCTGGCTTTCTCCACCAGATAAAGAATTTGATTTACGATTCAAGGTGAGATAATCTAGACCTACATCACTCAAAAATTGTAAACGACTATTTATTTCTATAAGGAGTCTTTCGGCAATTTTAGCATCATGTTCTGAAAGTTGTAATTGATCAAAAAATGGAATTAATTCCTTTATGGGTAACGTGACAAGATCTGTAATCGTTTTATCATCAATTTTTACATAGTTAGCCTCTTTACGCAATCTCGTACCATGACATTGTGAGCATTTTGTTTTTCCACGATAGCGTGATAGCATCACACGATTTTGAATTTTGTACGCTTTGGCTTCTAGCTCGTTAAAGAAGTCGTTAATTCCTTCAAAGTACTTATTTCCTTCCCAAACTATATTTTTTTGCTTTTCTGTTAACTCAAACCAAGGACGGTGAATAGGAAAATTGAATTTTGATGCATTTTTAATTAATTGATTTTTATAATAGGACATGCTTTCCCCTTTCCAAGGGAATACTGCTCCTTCATAAACAGATAGTGCTGTATTAGGAATAACAAGATCCTCATCAATACCTATTACATCACCATAGCCTTCACATTTAGGACAAGCTCCATAAGGATTATTAAAACTGAATAAATGTACATTAGGTTCTAGAAACTCCATGCCATCTAATTCAAAAGCATTACTAAACATGTGCTCCTTATCTTGTTTTACATGTTCTATATAAGCTGTTCCTTTTCCTTCGAAAAAGGCGGTTGAAACAGAATCGGCTAGTCTGTTATAAAAATCTTCATCATCCTTTTTAACAATTCTATCTACAACAATTCTCAAAGAATCCTTTTCTTTATAAGTAAGATCTTCATCGTCTATTCGATAAACGGTATCATTTATTTTTAATCTAGTATATCCTTGTTGCTGTAATACTTCTATTTGCTCTTTGACCGAGCGTTTACCTTTGACAATCAATGGTGTTGTGAGAAGCATTCTACTACCATTTTCTTGCTTTTTTACGTAATCGATTACATCGCTTACAGTATCTTTTTTTACCTCATTCCCAGAAATAGGAGAGTAGGTGCGTCCTACACGAGCATATAGTAATTTTAAATAATCGTAGATTTCTGTGGTTGTCCCTACCGTACTTCTAGGATTTGTTGAATTTACTTTTTGTTCAATAGCTACTGCCGGAGCAATACCCTTGATATATTCGACTTTAGGCTTGTTTAGACGTCCTAAAAATTGTCTTGCGTATGAGGATAAACTTTCAACATACCTACGTTGTCCTTCTGCATATAATGTGTCAAATGCAAGAGAAGATTTACCACTACCTGATAAACCGGTAATGACTACCAGCTTATTACGTGGTATGACTACATTAATATTTTTTAAGTTGTGAAGTTGTGCTCCTTTAATTAAAATATTCTCTTTTGGATTAAGAGTATCTATTTCTTCAAAAAATTCAGTCTTTGACATATTACAAAAATACACCCTACTTAAACTAATATAAATTGTGATGCATCTATTAATTTGTTAAAAGTTGGTCCAAATTTTTGCATTTGTTTTATAAAAGTTTATATATTAGCCGAATACAATTGAACAACTGCCTATAGATACAATTTTACTTTAAATCACATTAACGATACGAGTTATAACAAAATAACTCTCTTTAAAGTAGTTGTACTATGAGAATGGAAAATGTTCAGGATGCTGTTTTGGTTAGACAGTATATAGAAGGTAAGGAATACGCGCTAGAGGTTCTAATAAACCGACATAAACAAAAAATCTACAGTTTTATTTTTTCTAAAGTAATGGATAAAGACATTACTGAAGATGTTTTTCAAGATACTTTCATTAAAGTAATACGTACTTTAAAAAAGGGAAAGTATAACGAAGAAGGTAAGTTTTTACCATGGGTAATGCGTATAGCGCACAATTTAGTGATAGACCATTTCCGTAAAAACAAGCGTATGCCAAAATTTCAATCTAGAAATGATTTTGACATATTTGATGTAATCAGTAATGGCGCTGATTCTACAGAAACTGAGATGATACTCTCTCAAGTACATGCCGATGTTAAGCGATTAGTCGAAGAACTACCTGAAGATCAAAAACAAGTTCTTAAAATGCGAATCTACAAGGAAATGTCTTTCAAAGAAATCGCCGAACAAACTGAGGTAAGCATTAATACGGCTCTCGGTAGAATGAGGTATGCTCTTATCAACTTAAGAAAAATAATTGAACAGCACAATATTATACTAACAGATAATTAAGGTTACGTTAAAATGAAAAAAATACGGTACTGATTATAATATTGTGAAACTATGGACGTTAAAAAAGAGAATAAACAAATTAACGCTCATGGCAAAACTTTACAATGAATCATTACCAGAACAAGTGAAACCTACTGGACCGAGCAAAGAAACGATTAAGTTTTTACTCAATTTTTCAAAATCGTTACACATTACTAAGTATAACAAAATGACATTTGAAGCATCAAAGAATTAAACTTTAAATTTTTGATTTCTAGAAGAAAACCCCATTCATAAAGCTACTATGAATGGGGTTTTTATTTGTTATTAGATATATTATTATCCTAATATTGCTTTAATTTGATCAGCAAGTTCAACTCCTATTCGGTCTTGAGCTTCATTAGTAGCAGCACCAATATGAGGACTTAATGACAGTTTACTATTCATGAGTAATTGCACTTCTGGTTTAGGTTCTTTTTCAAAAACATCTAATGCCGCAAAAGACAAGTGCTCGTTTTCTAAAGCTTCTACAAGAGCTACTTCATCTAAAACGCCACCACGAGCAGCATTTACCACAGCCGCTCCTTTTTTCATCATTTGAAATTCTTTAGTTCCTAAAACATATTCCGATTGAGCTGGCACGTGAAGAGTTATAAAGTCTGCATTCTTAATAACGTCTTCTTTCTCTAACAACGGAATTTCTACGGTAACAGATTGCCCATCAAAAAGGTCCCAACTTACTTTTGGATTTGTTGTAGCATTATGATCATATCCTACAACATTCATCCCTATTCCTGCTGCAATTTTTGCAACTTCTTGACCTATGCGACCTAAACCGATTATTCCAATCGTTTTTCCACGTAATTCTACACCTTTGGCATATTGTTTTTTAAGCCCTTTGAAATTTTCATCACCTTCTAATGGCATGTTACGATTTGCATCATATAGAAAACGTACACCACCGTATAAGTGTGCAAAAACAAGTTCGGCAACACTAGCGCTACTTGCAGCTGGTGTATTAATCACCTTAAGTCCTTTATCACGCGCATACTCCACATCTATATTATCCATTCCTACGCCACCACGGCCTATAATTTTAAGGCTTGGACAATTATCGATAATATCTTTACGTACTTTAGTCGCACTACGCACCAATATAACACTTACATCATTATTATTGATGTAGTTAACTAATTGGTCTTGAGCTACATTTGTTGTGATCACCTCATAGCCAGCTTTTTCTAATTCGTTGATTCCGCTTTGAGAGATACCGTCGTTAGCTAATACTTTTTTGCTCATTCTTAATTTATTTGTTCAATTATTGGGACTAATTATGCTTTACGTTCTAATTCTTTCATTACATCTACAAGAGTCTGAGCGCTCTCTAAAGTAAGAGCGTTATACATACTTGCTCTATAACCACCTACAGATCTGTGACCATTCAATCCATTAATCCCTGCTTCTTGCCACATTTTATTGAAGGTGTCTTTATGATCCTCATTCACTAAGTTAAAGGTAAGATTCATCATCGATCTGTCTTCTTTATTTGCTACAAACCCTTCAAAAAGTTCATTGCGATCAATCTCATCATAAACTAATGCTGCTTTTTCATTATTGATTTTTTCAATCCATTCAATTCCTCCATTATCTTTTAACCATTCCATCGTCAACATACTTACATAGATAGGAAACACTGGTGGTGTGTTGAACATAGAGTCTTTACTTATATGGACTTGATAATCTAGCATGGAAGGAATGCTGCGTGACACCTTTCCTAATATGTCTTCTTTCACCACAATAAGAGTAGTACCAGCTGGACCCATATTTTTTTGTGCACCGGCATAAATAAGATCGTATTTAGAAAAATCTCGCTTACGTGAAAAAATATCACTACTCATATCACATACCATAGGAACACTTACAGTTGGGTCGTCCTTTAACTGAGTTCCAAAAATGGTATTGTTAGTTTGAAAATGAAAGTAATCAACATCACTAGGTACTGTGTATCCTTTTGGTAAATAATTGAAATTTTGATCCTTAGAAGAAGCAACTTCAATCACTTCACCAAATAATTTTGCTTCCTTAATCGCCTTAGTAGACCATGTACCAGTGTTTAAATAAGCTGCTTTACTTTCAAGTAGGTTATAGGCAACCATTAAAAACTGCATACTTGCGCCACCACCTAAAAAGAGTGCTTTATAACCTTTATCGGTAAGATCTAGGTGTTCTAGTGCTAAATCTTGAGCCTTTTCCATCACCTCAACAAAATCCTTGCTACGGTGAGAAATTTCTAGAATACTTAAATCGTTAAAATTAAGAACAGCTGCAGCTGCTTTTTTGAAAACTTCTTGAGGTAAAATACAAGGTCCTGCGCTAAAATTGTGTTTAAGCATAATGGTGTTTTTGAATGTACCACACAAAAATGCAAAACAAAGCGTTTAAACTTGTTATAATTCCAATAAGATTTTAAGATAATGTCAACAAAAACGATATAGTATCTACACCATCAGCGTAATCATTCAAGGTAGGACACTGGGTTTGACCAAAATTAACGAATTGTGGTGCCGCAAGATCTTTAAAATTAGGAGCTAGTTTTTCACGATCTACATCATTAATAACCACACATTGTAAACTTTCTGCTTTCTGATTAATTTCTTCGGCAACCTGTTCAAGATTATCGTAATAGCTGTACCCTAAAGAAGCAATAGGCGATGAGAAACTTTTATTCTCTTCCTTAATTAATAGAAACTCATTATCAAGTAAATCAAATTCACTCATTAAGTAAACAGCCTTGTTGTAATCGTAATTATTCGTGTACTTTTCAAACTTGATTAAATTGCGCTGTATATACATGCCATTAAAAAACAAATCAAAGTTGTAATCTCTAGGAACTTTAAGATGGCTTACGCTACGACAACCTAGGCCGAAGTATCTAAAGACATCTTCACTCAGCGCTTCCATATCCTCTAAAGTTTCTTTTCCTGTTATTACCGCTATGCTATTACGGTTTTTTCTTATGATGTGCGGTTTCCCTTTAAAATAATATTCAAAATACCTCGATGTATTATTGCTTCCTGTCGCAATAACTGCATCGTATTCTGGTAATTGTCCTTTTACAAAACTATACGAGCTAACTAAGTCTTCCTTATGTGAAGATGCCATATCCAATATTAAAGGTATAAGGACATCATCATTGCTACTATTTTTAATGATAGCATGATGACCACTTATTATTACAGATAAAACATCGTGAAATCCAACAAGTGGAATATTTCCAGCTGTTATAATGGCTACTCTTTTACCTTCAACCTTTTCTAAATCGTATCCATTGGTCCATTGTTCAAGATTCTCAGGTAATAGAGCTTGTGACCATTGGGTAATAGCATGAATTAAGTTTTCTCTTGTGAACCAGCTGTTTTTTCTTTCAGCCTGCTGCAAACTTTCTTCTATGCGTTGATTCCAAGAATTTGAAGATTCAAGGTTTGAATCGGGTTGTATATAAGAGGATAGTAGTAGTCCCGCTTTCGCGAAAGCGGAAATTCTATCATTTAACGTGGTATTAATTGCCAGTGATTTCAATGGGCATTATTTTTGTGCAAAAGTAAAGAAAAGCTATGGCAATCATAATTACTGACGAATGTATTAATTGCGGCGCTTGTGAACCGGAATGTCCAAATACAGCTATTTACGAGGCTGCAGATGACTGGCGCTATGCTGATGGTACTGACCTAGATGGGCAAATTGTTTTACCTAACGGTAAAGAAGTAGATGCAAATGAAACTCAAGAGCCTGTGAGCGATGAGTTCTATTATATTGTTCCTGATAAGTGTACAGAGTGTGTAGGTTTTCATGAAGAACCTCAGTGTGCTGCAGTTTGTCCTGTGGATTGTTGTGTTCCAGATGAGGACATTGTAGAAACAGAAGAGGAATTAAAAGCTAAACAAGCTTTTATGCACAAAGAATAACCTGATTATTAGACATGATAAAAGCCGATACTTTTTAAAGTATCGGCTTTTTTATTTATTATCAGTCTCACTTATTATTGCTCTAAAAAATTTAGAAGTAGCTTATTAAGTTCTTCTTTATGGGTCACATATAAACCGTGTGGCGCGTTTTCTATAATTTCTAATTTTGAGTCTTTAACTAAAGAATGTCCTTGTTTTGAACTAGGCTCGATAGGAACGATTTCATCTGCGCTTCCGTGAATGAATAGGGTAGGAACATCAACTTTTTTAAGTGCCTCACGTAAATCAGTGCGTCCAAAAGCACCTATACAATCTAGCGTTCCCTTAGGACTTGCTTGAGCTGCTATTTGGAAATTATAATTGAGTTGACCTTCAGAAACGCGATCCTTGTTGTCCTCATAGTTCACAAACCCTTTACCAAATTCTTTTAAGAAACCTAAACGATCTTGTTTCACATTTTGCTCCATACCTTTAAAAACATCATCTGGAGCGCCAGTTGGATTATCATCTGTTTTAAGTAAGAATGGTGCTATACTGGCAACAAAAATTAGTTTATTGATTTTATCGGTTCCGTAATCGGCAACGTATTGTGCTAGCTCGCCACCACCCATTGAAAAACCAATTAGGGTAACTTTTTCAAGTTCTAGTTGATCAATTAGATCATGTAAATCGCTAGCCATAGTTTTGTAATCGTAACCTTCATAAGGTCTAGAACTGCGGCCAAAACCACGGCGATCATAAGTTATCACTCTATATCCGGCTTCTATTAAATCAGGAACTTGGTATTCCCACATTGCACCGCTCAATGGCCAGCCGTGTATGAGTATAATAGGATCTCCATCTCCTTGATCTTCAAAATAAATACTAGCATCTAGATCTTTTTGATCGGTAAGTTTTTCTAAGTAAGGCATAAAATTTTTGATTTCAAGTTAAAAAGACTAAGGTAAACTGTATTTTATAGAATTGTTAATTTGTTAGATAATCGGGTAAATAAGATAATCCCTTTAGTTCCTTTTTGGATTTTATCTCTTTAAGGTGTCGATTATTCAGGTAAAATAGACGATCAGAAACTTTGAGAACGTCTTCATATCGATGATCAGAAAGTATAAAACCTTTGTGTGCTTTCATTTCATTGATAGAAAGGCATATTTCATCAATAACCAAGGGACTAAGTCCATTGAAGGGCTCGTCTAGAATGGTAAACGCTTTAGGTTGGTATATAGTTATTAAAACCTCAATAAGTCTTAATTGTCCACCAGAGAGATCTTTTGGTTTGTTATTTAAAAAAGGTTGAATCAACTTATGATTCAACAACTTATTACAATTAACCATTTTTAAAATGGTTCTTACTCTTATTTGATTGGGTAAAAAATGATGTTGCGGCAAGTAATTAATGAATTTAGAGATAGTAGAGCTACTATTTATAGGGCGATCATTTATGGAAACAAATGAATGAACTGATTTTTCTAATCCAGTAAAAATTTTAAATAATGTTGATTTACCTGAGCCATTACGTCCAATTACCGCGACGACTTGGCCAGTTTTACAACCTAAATAGATGTCGGATAACAATTTTTGATCACCAAAAGATTTTTCAACACTATCTACCTGTAGTATATTATCCATACCAGTACATTCAACAAAACAATAATTAAATAAAATAGGATTGTAGATAACCACAATCTTTTACGCGACCATCCTAGATTAAAATAAAAAGCATATTCTTCTGGTTTTCTATATTCATATTGAACATAGTGAGTAGAAACTCCTACTAAGGTCGCGATTTGACCAAAACTATTCCAACTACCTACTAATAAAGTAATACATACAGATAAGAATAAGCTTAACGGAATCAATATATAATGAAAGAGTAGTAAAGGTTTTAGATTCATTAAGTAATTATTATGCTCTTAAAATCTTTTCCATTTTACGCCCTTTAGCCAGCTCGTCTACTAATTTGTCTAAATATCTGGTTTGTTTTGTAAGTGGAGTTTGAATTTCCTCAATACGATATCCACAAATAACACCTTTAATCAACTCAGCATTAGGGTTGATGGTGGCTTTTTCAAAAAAATCTTTAAACGTAACTTTTTCTGCAATTTTATTTTCTATATCCTTTTCGCTATAGCCAGTAAGCCATTGAATTACTTCGTGCAATTCTTCTTTAGTCCTGCCTTTCTTTTCAACTTTAGTTACATAATGTGGATAAACAGAAGCAAAAATTAATTTGGCAATGCGTTCATCGTGTTCTGGTGTGGTAGACATAATCTCAAATTTATAACTAATCAAATTTAAACTTTATTACGTAAAAAAGCTTGATGCTTCAAATCAGTCTGCCGTGATTATCAAACAGTTTGCTATGTAGATATTCTTTATCTTTAACAATTCAATATCAAAAACTAGCTTTGAAAAAACTTATAACCTTAATTGGCGTTGCTTTATTGTTTGTATGTTGTAAAGAAGACGCCACTTCGACTTCTGCTGCTTATCAATCTAAAGAGCTTACCTCACTTGTCAATCCGTTTATAGGAACTGGTGGTCATGGACATACCTATCCTGGTGCAACAATGCCGTTTGGGATGATGCAATTATCACCAGATACTCGTTTAGATGGATGGGATGGTTGTAGTGGATATCACTACAGCGACGATAAAATCTATGGTTTTTCTCATACTCATTTAAGCGGTACCGGCGTGAGCGACTATGGTGATATTTTATTGATGCCTACGCGTGAGCCTATACTCAACAATGGAGCCGATGGTAAAAAAGGGTACCGTTCTTCATTCTCTCACGACAATGAAAAAGCGAGTCCTGGCTATTATGAAGTACACCTAGACGACACAAATATTGATGTGCGGTTAACTGTGACGGAACGTGCTGGCATTCATGAATATCGCTTTCGCGAAAGCGAATCAAATCAAAAACCCGATAACCATTATGTCATTCTAGACCTTTTACATCGTGATAAACTATTAGAACACGACATGCAAATCCTATCAGATACAGAAATTCTAGGAAAGCGTTTTTCTAGTGCGTGGGCGACAAAACAAATGTTATACTTCTATATAAAAACATCACATCCCATTAAGAATTGGAATACTGATTATGAAGTAACACCTAAGGTGATGGCTCTTGAATTCGACAATCCAAACAACGAACCCATTACTATTAAAATAGGAATTAGCCCAGTAGATGAAGCTGGCGCTAGACGTAATCTTGAAACCGAGATAGGCGATAAAAGCTTTGACGAAATAAAGCAATTGGCCAATGAAACATGGGAAAAAGAACTCTCAAAAATTTTGGTTGAAGATGACAATGAAGATAATCTAACCAATTTCTACACCTCATTGTATCATACAATGATTGCTCCTAATTTGTACCAAGATGTTGATGGTCGCTACCGCGGGATGGATTTAGAAATTCATCAATCTAATGAATTCAATTATTACACTGTTTTCTCCATGTGGGATACCTATCGCGCTGCTCATCCATTGTACACTATCATTGATGAAAAACGTACTAACGATTTTGTAAGTACCATGCTGGCAAAATATGACGAAGGCGGTATTCTTCCTATTTGGGATTTAAGCGGTAATTACACGGGTTGTATGATAGGATATCACGGCGTTCCCATCATAGCAGATGCTTACATGAAAGGGATTAAAGACTATGATGTGAATAAGGCCTATGAAGCCATGAGAAACAGCGCTATGCAAGACAAGCTAGGCCTAAAACACTATAAATATTTAGGCTATATACCAGTAGAACAAGAAAGTGAGAGTGTTTCTAAAACACTGGAATATGCCTACGATGATTGGACGCTAGCACAGGTTGCAAAAGACCTGGGAAAAACTGAGGACTATAAGTTATTTACACAACGCGCGCAGAATTACAAAAACTTATACAATCCAGCTACGGGATTTTTCCAAGGTCGCCAGCGTAATACATGGTTCTCACCTTTTAAACCAGAAGAAGTAAACTTTAATTATACCGAAGCTAACGCATGGCAATACAGCTTGTACGCACCACAAGACATTTCGGGTCACATCGCATTAATGGGCGGCGATGATGCCTATGAAAAGCATCTGGATCAAATGTTCCGCGCGCCCATGGAAACAAGCGGTAGACATCAGGCTGATATTACAGGGCTTATAGGTCAATATGCACATGGTAACGAGCCGTCTCACCACATGGCATATTTGTACAATTTTGTAGGTAAGCCACATAAAACGCAAGAAAAGGTTCACGAAATTTTGACTACACTTTATACAAATGAACCAGACGGTATTTCTGGAAATGAGGATTGTGGTCAAATGAGCGCGTGGTATGTATTGAGCAGCCTAGGCTTTTATCCAGTGACACCTGGAAGTAATGACTATATCATCGGGACACCTTTGTTTGATAAGGCTACCATTCATCTAGAAAATGGGAATAAATTGACGATTATTAAAAAGGGTAGTGGTAAGTATATAGCCAGTGTTGATTACGCTTTCGCGAAAGCGGAATTACAACCACACGCTCAATCATTCATCACCCATGAACAAATAAACAACGGTGGAACACTAGTATTTACCATGAGTGAAGAACCTACAGATTGGGCAGTAGAAAAATCTAACAGACCAAAATCTGCAATTGAGGAGTATCCCATATTTACAGCACCCTTTTTAGAAAAGGGCTCCATCGCCTTTACCGATAGCACCGTGGTTCAATTAAACACTTTACAATCCAATGCACAAATGTTTTATATGCTGGGCGATAGTAGCTGGAAAGAATATTCTAAACCCATCACCATTTATAATGCTGGAGACCTAACGGTTATTTCAAAAAAAGATGGTGCTAGCAGCCCAGCGGTAACTACCACATTTTATAAGTACGATAACGATATTAAAATCACACTTAATCACAGCTATGCCAATGAATACAGTGCTGGTGGAAATGATGCCTTGATTAATGGTATGCAAGGAACAGAGGATTTTCGCTCTGGAGCATGGCAAGGAACTCAAGGTGAAAATTTGGATGTTACCATTGATTTGGGTGAATCAAGGTCTATAAATAGTATTTCACCTGGATTTTTAAAGGATCAACGCAGCTGGATTTTTTACCCAAAAGATGTGACTTTTGAATTCTATGATGAGAATAACAACTTACTAAAAAAGATTTTTAAAATGTTACCTGAAACAGGTAGAGAAGAAGAGTCTGCCGTTTTTAGACCTAGATATGAAACTTCTGGTTTGAATAAAGTGAGATATATAAAAATGAAAGCAACTACGTATGGTAAATTACCAGAATGGCATTTAGGATATCCGTACGATGGTGCAGCTTGGATTTTTACTGATGAAATTGTTATCAAATAAATAAAAGAAAGTTAATCACAATCAACCATTACTTTTATGCAACGAAGAAAATTTATAAAGCAAAGCGTCCAAGGTAGTATCGCTTTATCTCTAGGAGCAACTGTTCTTAGTTGTGTAGAACCCAAAAAAACAGCTACAATGAATAACACAACAAAACCTGTATCAATATGTACTTGGGGATTTGCCAAAGCCAATGAAACAGCTGGACTAGCTTTAGAGAATGGTCATAACGCACTCGATGCTGCTATAAAAGGTGTAGCAGTCGAAGAAGAGAATGTAAAAAATACAACAGTTGGTAAAGGTGGTGCACCAGACCGTGAAGGAAATGTCACACTAGACGCTTGCGTAATGAACAGCAATGGAGATGCAGGTGCAGTAGTTTGTGTGGAAAATATAACTAATGTTGCTGCACTAGCCAAAGTAGTTATGGAGGACACTCCACATGTAATGCTAGCAGCAAAAGGTGCCGAAGAATTAGCTTATGAAAAAGGGTTTGTCTCAGAAAATTTGCTTACGGAAAATTCAGAAAGAGCCTATAGAGAATGGCTGAAAACAAGTGAATATAAGCCTATCATTAACATTGAAAATCACGATACCATAGGAATGTTATGTATGGATACTAACGGTGATATTGCAGGTGCTTGTACAACATCGGGATTATCTTATAAAATGCGAGGTAGAGTAGGAGATTCTCCTATAATAGGATCAGGGTTGTTTATTGACAATGAAATAGGTGGAGCAGCGGCTACAGGTATGGGCGAAGAAATCATGAAAACTGTAGGAAGTTTTCTTATCGTTGAATTAATGCGTCAAGGAAAATCACCTCAAGAAGCTTGTGAAGAAGCTGTACAAAGAGTAGTTTCTAAAAATTCCGGTTACAAAGAGTTTCAAGTTGCTTACATAGCCATGAATAAGAAAGGTGAAACAGGTAGTTACTGTATTCATCCAGGATTTGCTATGATGCAGTATAAAGATCAAAAGAATACAAGAATAAAGTCTGACTCGTACATCAAAAAGTCATAATATGGCACAAGATAAAAAATACACTAGTGCCTTTGCCATTGTAACTACTCTGTTTTTTCTATGGGGTTTTATTACAGTTCTAGTAGATAGTTTGGTACCTAGATTAAAAGATGTTTTTGAGCTTAGTTATTTTCAAGCTGGATTAGTTCAATTTGCCTTTTTTATAGCTTACTTCATCTTTTCTATTCCAGCTGGTTTTATATTGGATAGGGTAGGATATAAAAAAGGAGTTATAATTGGCTTATCAACAATGGCCTTGGCTTGTTTGCTCTTTTATCCAGCAAGCGAATACAGACTTTTCAGCATATTCTTACTGGCCTATTTTATGCTGGCAGCAGGAATAACTTTTCTTCAGGTAGCAGCAAATCCCTATGTAGCTGTTTTAGGTCCTGAAAAAGGTGCAAGTAGTAGACTTAATCTAGCACAAGCCTTTAATTCATTAGGTACTGCCATTGCACCTATTGCAGGTGCTGCATTCTTATTAAGTGACACTATATTAAGCTCTAAAGAAATAGACGCCTTATCAAACGTAGCCAAAGAAGAATACTATCTGAGAGAAGCAACAGCCGTTCAAGGTCCATTTTTACTTGTGGCAGGCTTCATTTTTTTATTAGTAATAGGATTTATTTTTATACAGCTACCAGCAGTAAATGAGGAGAAAAAAGGAACCTATTCACAATTATTATCTAAACCTATTATTTGGCTAGGAGCAGTCGGAATTTTTGTGTATGTAGGTGCCGAGGTTGCTTTGGGTAGTTATATGGTTAATTATTTTATAGAAAACGATTTACCTGTACATATTCAAAATAGCACATTTATGAAAACCATCGCTAGTACCATTTTAGGCAAAAATGATCTAGCACTTGTAGATGCCAAAGCTGTTGTAGGCGCCTTTGTTTTCTTTTATTGGACAGGTGCTATGATAGGACGATTTATAGGTTCTTATCTTACGCGTATCTGGCGACCTCATTATGTTTTAATAGGATTTGGAATTTCGGCAGTAATTATGATTTTACTTTCGATTGTTACCGATGGTTTGTGGTCTATGTGGACGATCTTATTGGTAGGTCTTTTTAATTCTATAATGTTTCCGACCATCTTTTCATTATCTCTTGAAGGATTAGGTGACTTAAAAGCCAAAGCATCAGGAATATTATGTACAGCTATTGCTGGCGGAGCTATAATACCGATTTGTTTTGGAGCTCTTATTGATTTTTCAGGATTTAATCTGGCCTTGTTATTACCAATTTGTTGTTACTTATATATAGTTGTTTTTGGTTTTATTCGTAAAACAACGTGACAGGTACAATTCAATTTTAGCATAGATAAATAAAAAGCCGCTAGTAATTAAACTAGCGGCTTTTTAATATGAATAAGGTCATCTATCTGTGACCAACCATTTCTTCTGGTTTAACCCATTCATTAAACTCCTCTTCGGTCAAATAACCTAGGGATAAGGCAGCGGCTTTAAGTGTAGTGCCTTCTTCGTGTGCCTTGTTTGCTATTTCTGCAGCTTTATAATATCCTATTTTGGTATTAAGAGCTGTTACAAGCATTAACGAATTATCTAATAGATTTTTGATTCTATCATAATTAGGTTCAATACCGCTAGCACAATTTTCATCAAAACTTCTACAGGCATCACCGATTAAAGTTGCACTTTGTAAAACAGCAGCAGCCATAACAGGTTTAAAAACATTAAGTTCGTAATGACCTTGAGTTCCACCTACGGTAACCGTTACATCATTACCCATTACTTGTGCACAAACCATTGTTAAGGCCTCACATTGAGTAGGGTTTACTTTTCCTGGCATTATTGAACTTCCTGGTTCATTTGCAGGTATAATAATTTCACCTATTCCACTACGAGGACCAGATGCCATTAATCTTATGTCGTTTGCAATTTTATTCAATGAAACGGCAATTTGTTTTAAAGCACCATGCGTTTCAACTAGAGCATCGTGTGCTGCTAGTGCTTCAAATTTATTTTTTGCAGTTATGAACGGCAGTCCAGTAAATTCTGCAATGTACTCTGCCACCTTAACATCGTAACCTTTAGGAGTGTTTAAGCCAGTACCTACAGCAGTTCCTCCTAAGGCAAGTTCACTTAGATGTTTTAATGTGTTTTCAAGGGCGATTATTCCGTGATCAAGTTGACTTACATAACCAGAAAATTCTTGACCTAATGTAAGAGGTGTAGCATCCATTAAATGGGTACGACCTATTTTTACTACATTATCAAATTCGATAGACTTATTATGCAGGGTATTGCGCAATTGTTTGATTCCTGGAATGGTATTTTCAACTACCTTTTTGTAGCAAGCTATATGCATACCAGTAGGGAATGTATCGTTTGATGATTGAGATTTATTTACATCATCATTTGGTTGTAAAGTTTTTTCTCCTTCACCAATTGTTTTTCCAGCGAGTTGATGAGCTCTATTTGCAACCACTTCGTTAACATTCATATTTGACTGAGTACCAGATCCAGTTTGCCAGATAACTAGTGGAAATTGATCATCATGTTTACCTTCTAGAATTTCATCACATACTTGACCTATCAAATCCCTTTTATCTTCGGCTAGTACACCTAGATCGCAGTTTGCATAAGCGGCAGCTTTTTTCAAGTAAGCAAATCCATACACAATTTCTAACGGCATGCTTCCTGCAGGACCTATTTTAAAATTCATTCTAGAGCGTTGGGTTTGTGCGCCCCATAATTTATCAGCTGGTACCTCAACAGGTCCCATAGTATCTTTTTCTATTCTGTATTCCATTGGGTTGAATTTTGCACAAATATAAAACTTGATTAGAGTTCTATTTATAAGGTAAGGTTAATGATTTCAGTAAAGTATAGGTTGGTAGTATTTACGCTTTCGCGAAAGCGGAATTAACACCAGGTTTATCAACAATAAAATGTTTATAAATCTTAAGTGTAGTTTTCTATTTTAAGACAAAGCCCTTATCTTTGCAGCAATAAACTAAAGAACATGTTTGAATTTGATCAATTTTTAGGTTTCGGTGCATTTTTCATCATTCTTTCAATAGGATTCTGGTTGATGATTCTACTTACAGTAGTGATTATTCCTTACTGGATTTTTGGAAGTACAATGGAACGTATGAAGATGAAAAGAGAAGCTAAGAAGAAAAACTTAGAATCTTAATTTAGATTTATATACATAAAAGGCACCGCTTCTTTATTCAGAAGCGGTTTTTTTATGCCTTTTAATTAGATTAAACCTAGTATAAATAAACTTTGCGTGTAAAACAGTAGTCCACTATTTTTACACCTATAATTTAAATAAACAATATGGGAAGAGCATTTGAATTTCGCAAGGCACGTAAAATGAAACGTTGGAGTGCTATGTCCAAAGCCTTTACAAAAATAGGAAAGGACATTGTAATAGCAGTTAAAGAAGGTGGACCTGATCCTGATAGTAATTCTAGATTAAGAGCGGTAATTCAAAATGCAAAATCGGTGAACATGCCTAAGGCAAACATCGAACGAGCAATTAAAAAAGCAACTGACAAGAATACAGCAAACTTTGATACGGTCTTATTTGAAGGATATGCACCGCATGGTATTGCTGTTCTGGTAGAAACATCTACAGACAATAATAATAGAACGGTCGCTAATGTGCGCAGTTATTTCAATAAATGTAATGGAAGTTTAGGCGTATCAGGAAGTGTCGAGTTTATGTTTGATCACAAATGTCATTTTAGAATTGCTGCTGCCGATTACGACCTAGAAGAATTGGAACTAGAGCTTATCGATTTTGGCGCCGAAGAGCTGTTCAAAGATGAAGCCGATGAGGAAGATGAAAACTCTCAAGATGGAATCATGATTTATGCAGAGTTTGCAAATTATGGTGCTATACAGAAAGCTCTAGAAGA
Source organism: Nonlabens sp. SCSIO 43208 (assembly GCF_050703575.1). Lineage (NCBI taxonomy): Bacteria > Pseudomonadati > Bacteroidota > Flavobacteriia > Flavobacteriales > Flavobacteriaceae > Nonlabens > Nonlabens sp. SCSIO 43208. Next base: position 2,326,261 of record NZ_CP065365.1, on the reverse strand, counting down.
AATGGGTGCAGAGATACTTAGCTCTGACTTTGAATACATCCCAACTGTTCAAAAAGATCTTACTGAAGAACAAAGGGAAGATGTAGACAAATTATTAGAAAAGTTAGAAGAGGACGATGATGTGAACAATGTGTATCACACCATGAAAGAAGAGTAGTTAGTCGACAATTAAAGTTTCTTAGAAAACTTTTTTATGTCCGACTTTTTATTTTGTAACTTTCAATCTCTAATATAAAAATGAATTTAAAATGGTAAAGCAAAAATATCAAAGCGTTCTAGATTTAGGTGAAAAACTAAATATCGAGAACGGCGACGTACAAGTGAACGGCGACAAATTAGAAGTAAGAGGTACTGCAAAAACTCAGTATGAAAAAAACTTACTTTGGGATGAGATTAAAAAGGTAGGAGGAGAATCACCAGCTGATATAATGGCTGATATTAAAGTTGCAGATGAGTCTGTATATGCTTATCACACAGTAGAAAGTGGTGAGTCTTTAAGTAAGATTGCAAAACACTATTACGGTGACCCAATGAAATACCACCAAATTTTTGCTGCAAATGATGATGTTCTTAAAAATCCAGACGTGATTCATCCAGGTCAAGAATTGAAAATTCCTAATCTATAATTGTATTAGATAGAATATAAATATTAAAACCGCTCTTTAAGAGCGGTTTTTTGTTATCAATCCTTCTTGAATTTTCATTTGAGTGAAACTCTCTAATTCTTCCATAAAAGAAAAGAAATGAGATTTTAAAAGATCATAATGTTCCTCAAGTTCAATAGGAGCAAAGTTCATTTTACTTTTTCCTTTTGTACGTTTGTTCATTTGATAGAATATACTGGAAATACCATCTATTGTTGCGTACTGTAACAGCCAGTTGTGCTCCATCATAATAGGTAAAAATCGTTGAACTTTCTGTGGTAGGACTGGATAATATTCCTTAAGATCTCGATAAAACTCTAGACTAAACTGCTCTAAAGGTGTAGTGTGAAATTCTTCCCAATTTGCCGCTAAAAAATGATCATAATATAAGTCCACAATTACACTGCTCCAAAGACCATATTGTTCTCTAATAAGTGATTTACTTTCCTTAACTATTGGGTGTGTATCGGTATACGTATCTATATGTCTATGTAGAATAATTCCAGCAGCAACCTCCTTTGGAAACATTTTGAAGTTTTTACCGCGCACGGAATCTGCTATAAAATTCCCTATTCTAAGCTCAGTATTTTCTCCTGATAAATAAATATGTGCGAGATAATTCATGTTCAATTTTTGAAAGCGTATAGACTAGCTTTACTTTTGCAGTAAATGTAAGGCTTAAATATGACGTTAATAAAATCAATATCAGGAATTAGAGGAACAATCGGTGGTAAACCCGAAGATAATTTAACACCACTAGATGCGGTAAAATTTGCTAGCGCCTATGCTATGTGGTTAAAGGACTATTCAGGAATTGATACTCCTACAGTTGTCATTGGAAGAGATGCTAGATTAAGCGGTTCAATGATACAGGCCTTGGTGCAAAATACAATTATCGGTTGTGGTTGTAATGTTATAGATTTAGATTTAAGTACAACTCCTACGGTAGAAATTGCTGTACCACACTTTAATGCAAATGGTGGGATTATTCTAACAGCAAGTCACAACCCAAAACAATGGAATGCTCTTAAACTACTTAATAGCAAAGGAGAGTTCCTAGATGGTGTTGAAGGGCAAAAAATATTGGATATTGCTGCTGCCGATGATTTTGAATACGCACAAGTTGACGACCTAGGTACGGTAACACGCGTAGATAATTTCATTGATGTTCATGTAAAGGAAGTGATTAACATGCCAATAACTAAGGTTGATGCTATCGCTTCTAAAAAGTTTAAAGTAGTAGTAGATGCCGTAAACTCTACTGGCGGTATTGCAGTTCCTGCCTTATTAAAGAAATTAGGAGTTGAGGTGATAGAAATGTACTGTGAACCTACAGGGCATTTCCCTCACAATCCAGAACCTCTTAAAGAACATTTGACAGAATTATGTGCTGCAGTAGTAGAACATAATGCAGACTTTGGTATCACCGTGGATCCAGATGTTGACCGATTAGCATTTGTAGATGAAAAAGGAGAAATGTTTGGTGAAGAATACACGCTTGTGGCATGTGCAGATTACATCCTAAGTGAGAAAAAGGGAGATACTGTTTCTAATCTTTCAAGTTCAAGAGCATTAAGAGATATAACTCAAAAACATGGTGGCACGTATCATGCAGCTGCCGTAGGTGAAGTAAATGTGGTAACCAAAATGAAAGAGGTTAACGCGGTAATAGGTGGTGAAGGAAATGGTGGAATTATTTATCCAGAATCTCATTACGGCCGTGATGCATTGGTAGGTATTGCTATGTTTTTATCCTTGTTATCAGGTAAAGAAAGCACTGTAAGTGAATTAAAAGCATCTTATCCAGCTTATTTTATGGCAAAAAAGAAAGTTGAACTGACTAAAGGAATGCCAGTAGATGCGATCTTACAAGAAATTCAAAACAACTATCAAAACGAAAACATTACCTCTATTGATGGTGTAAAAATTGATTTTCCAGAAAATTGGGTACATATGAGAAAGTCAAACACTGAGCCTATTATACGTATTTATACAGAAGCACAATCACAGGAAGTTGCTGATAAGTTAGCCGATAGATTTATCTCTGAATTGAAGGAGATAGCTCAACGTCACGCTTAACATCCTGAAGGGATGTCTTCCATCTTTTATGCGACCAGAGGTAATACTCTGGTTGCATTTTTATTTGATCTTCTAGTAAAGAGAAAAACTTATCCGTTACCAACCACTCTGGTTCTTTAGAGGCGTCGTCCGTAATTTTATGAAATGTTGTTTCATAATAACCTCTTTTAATTTTTTTAATTGCAAGGAAAAAGACAGGAAGACCATGCTCGGCAGCAATGCGTTCTCCACCTCTGAAAACAGCGCTAGGCTTGTTGAAGAAATTGGTAAAGTATTGAGATCTTGCTCGTTTTGGAGCTTGGTCTGCTACCAGTGCAAATAAACAACGCTCGTTATCTGCCTTTTCAGACATTACTCGAGTAGCATGTCTCATTGGAACCATGGTAGACCCAAATTTCTTTCTAATATCTGTAATCAGTTGATTAAATTTTTTATTCTTAATAGGTTTATAAATAGCATACACATTAAAATGTAAAACCTCGTCCAGTACCATGGACCATTCATAGCTACCTGCATGACCAAATAAAGCTACAATTGATTTGTCCGCTTTCGCGAAAGCGTTAACCATCTCAGCATTTGTACAAGTAAATCTTTTATGCATCTCTTCCTTACTTATATGTAAGGATTTCATCATCTCAATAAAAATATCACAAAAGTGTCGAGTACTTGCTTTAGCGATTCTTGTAACTTCTTTTTCATCAAAGTGAGGAAAGGCCGTTCGTATGTTACTCTTTGTAACCTCTTTGCGATATCTTATAATGTAGTAAAGTATAAAATAAATGAAATCACTTAATCTATAAACCAGCCAAAATGGTAAGACAGATACCAATCTAATTAATGCATAAGCTATATAGAATAAGAGGTTTTGCATGTGCGTTATTTTTTTAGCAAATATACTATCTTGTCCGTTCTCAAGATTTAATGAATTCTATGGATTTAGTCACTTTATTTGTTATTGGCGTTACATCATTAGTCAGCTTTAAGGCTTTTAATGATCGGTATTTCTTTGATCGCTTTAAATTTAATATTGCCGGAATAGAGCGTGGTGAACAATGGAGGTTTTTTACAAGTGGTGTTTTACATGCAGATTTACAGCATTTGTTTTTTAATATGTTTACCCTTTTCTTTTTTGCCGATGAAGTTGTAGGTTCTTTTAATAGCGTGAAATTTTTAATTATCTATTTGGCTAGTATGTTAGGTGGTAGTTTTTTGAGCTATATCATTAATAGAAATAATTATGCCTATAGTGCTGTAGGGGCAAGCGGCGCAGTTTCTGGAATTATATACAGCGCTATATTGTTGGATCCAACAATGCGTATTTATTTTGGTATTCCAGGATGGATATTTGGAATAGGATACATGATTTATAGTATCATTGGAATGCAGCGCAAGGCCGATAACATTGGACACGATGCGCACATCGGTGGTGCCATTACAGGTTATCTTATTACTCTTCTATACGATTATAATATTATCCTCGATCGACCTTTTGTGGTAGGAGCGATGCTGTTACCCATTATTGCCGTAATAATTCTTATAAAAATGAATAAGGTTTAAGAGCCCAATAGCTCTTCTAGTTTATTGTGCAACTGTTGGCCACGTAAATCTTTGGCCACTATAACTCCATTTTCATCCAATAAGAAAGCTGCAGGGATAGCATTAACATTGTATTGTCTAGCAATAGGACCAAAGTATTGAAGTCTACTTATATGATCCCACGTTAGATTATCTTTTTCAATGGCTTGTTTCCACTGTTCTTCAGCTCCTGGTTTATCTAGAGAAACTCCTAGTATACCAAAACCTTTGTCCTTATATTTTTGATAAGCATTTACAATATTAGGGTTTTCTCTACGACATGGTCCACACCAACTTGCCCAAAAATCGATAAGTGTGACCTTATTTTTTGCAATTACTTCTTCAAGTTTTATGACCTTACCGTCAGGATTCTTCCCTTCAAAGTTAGGTGCTTTTCTTCCAATTCCTACAGACTCTATTTTACGTAAATAATCATCAATCCTAATTGAAAGTTCTTCACGTTGAACATCTGCACTGAACTTATTGAATTCTTGCCTTGCATCAATAGGATCGATTAATTTTGAACTCATTAAGTCACCTAAAATTATAGGACTTAATAGAGTGTTTTTATTTTCTGAAATATATTTTTTAGCTTCAGAAACATAGAGTTTTTCTTCTTCCTTCCATTGTTGCATTAACGTGTTTAATTCTTCTAATTGACCAGATCTTTGAAAATTAGAACGCTGCTGACTAAAGGTTTTTGACTCTGCTCGGTATTCATCCTGTATTGCTTTATAGGTATTAAACTGATCATTAAGTTTACTTCCCTTAACAGTACTACTAAATATAGAGTCTTTATTCACTTTAACTTCTACCGGATTATTATCATGTAAATAAACAATACTTCCATTTGAACCATCTACATTTAAAAAACGAATTTCCGGCTTTTTCACTTCGTCAACGGGATCAAAATGAAACGTTTCATTTATTACGACAGCTGTATCTATAAACTGTTGCTTTCCATTTTCACCTACTTTACCATAATAAACTCTCATACCATTTAACACACCTGGAGCATTTCCATTTATCATATGTTTATCGGTAGTTTCTTTGTTACAACTTACCAATACGGTTACAATCATTAAACTGTATAAAAACTTCATCTTTTTATTTTAAGTGGCACAATATACAGAGCAAAGTTAAAACATGGGTTAAACTTATCTAAAACATCAGCCTATTCTCACAAGTTAGATTAGCAAAAAAGTTAACTTTGCAATAATGAAAGAGGAAAAGGAATTTTTTCAAATAAAACTTAATTTTAAGTCTTTGCTTGAAACTTATGTAGAAAAACTGGAGTTAGAAACTTCTAATTTCAAAAGGCTCTATTTGTCCTCATTAATTCAATTTGTTGAGAAAAATGAAGCCCTTTATACTGAGGTACCTATTGATAAGATCGCTCATTATGAATCTGATATAGATACTGTTCTTACAGATCTTTTTCCTACCGCATTGACTTTAAATGAAATTAAAGCGGCAACCGTACCTTTTTCGGATCAGATTTTCAATTTGACTACAAGATTTAAAAATATTATCAGTGAAGCTGGTGATGATTTTAAATTTGATGTAATGGAATCATTTTCCCAGGATAAATACCGAATGGCATGCGGTGCGATCCTTAAAATTTTCTACGGAAGATTTGTAAATTTTTCCAAACCCTTACAAGTAAGTATTAAAAATGCATCGGGAGCACTTAGAACTTATCGCATTACTTATAATGCCGATTTTGTTAGGATTAGTCTCAATGATGAGAAATACAGGTTGAGTGAAACACAAATAGCTCAATTATTAAGAGAACATGATAACATGGAACTGTGGAAAGAATATTTTCCACCGCAAGCATATTCTTTTGAAGGTTTTGGAATCATTTCTCTTACCGATGTTACCATAGATAATGCAATTTCAGAATTAAAAACCATTTTCCTTAATGGTAAATCAATGGGTGATACCCAAAATGACAAAGTAGAATCAATTTTTCGAACTATGTTTGGAATTGAGGATTTAAGAGCTGGGTTTACAAGCTTTAATCACTACGATAAATCATTTGAAACATTAATGTACGGTGATGTAGTAAGTTATTTATTGGGTCAAAGTCATGAGAAAAACTGTGAAAATGCCTTATGTAGAGGAGCTTATAAAAATTTAATCAACGATTTCACTCCATTAGTCATTTCTGATGTTGAAGAGTACTTGAACACAGTTCAAAATACTTTCCTTGCAGAAAACCTTATGAATAATGGCATTAAAAGTGCCACCTTTTATCCTGTTCATGAAAACGATCGCTTACTAGGTATTTTAGAATTAGTTAGTGGTAAGGAATACGAACTCAACAACTTCAATGTAAGTTTGTTAGATGCCGTAGCTCCTTATCTTAAGGCGGTTTTATTAAACTCTGAACGTGAATACGAAAATAGTATTAATGCTATAATTCAAACAGAATGTACATCCATTCACGATAGTGTAAAATGGAAATTTGAAAATGAAGCCAGGCGTATTCTTAAATCACGTAGCGATGGTGGATCTGCACAATTTGAAGATCTAAAGTTTGAAGACGTTTATCCTTTATATGGTCAAATTGACATTGTTGGTAGTAGTGACACGCGTAACAAAATGATTAAAGATGATCTTTTGAGTCAACTTGAAGAGGTTGAAGATATTTTCGCTTTCGCGAAAGCGCAGCAACCATTACCACTTTATGCACAACTTGAATACCGAGTACACAAATACGTAAAGGAGCTAAGAAAAAAAGAGCTAGATGCTAATACAGAAAGAAAGATCATAAAATTTCTAGCAGAAGAAATTCATCCTGTGTTTAATCACTTCAAACAAATAAATCAAGAGATAAAACAACAGATTGAAACTTATGAAAGTTTCTTGGATCCTAACGAAAATGTAAAACATAGTCGTAGAATTGATTATGATAAATCAGTTCAAATTATGAATGATGCAGTAGCTGGTGTTTTGGATAAAAGACAAGTAGAAGCACAACGTATCTATCCTCATTTCTTTGAACGTTTTAAGACTGATGGAGTAGAACATAACATTTACGTAGGTAACAGCATTACCACTGCAAATGACTTCAATCCAGTATATCTTTATAATTTAAGGCTATGGCAACTACAAGTTCTTGTAGAACTTGAAAACAAATTTTACGAGCTTCAAAAGGAATTACCTGTAAAAATAGAAGCAGCTTCCATGATACTGGCATTTGAGAATACCCTTACTATACGCTACCGAATTGATGAGAAAAGATTTGATGTTGATGGTTCATATAACGCTCGTTATGAAGTTGTGAAAAAAAGAATAGACAAGGCTTTAATCAAAGGAACTAATGAGCGTATTACACAACGTGGTAAAATAGCTATTGTTTACGCGAGTAAGGATATGGAAAGAGAGTATTTACGCTACATAGATTTCCTTAAACACAACAACCTTATTGAAGATAAAGTTGAAAAGCTAGAACTTGAAGATGTTCAAGGAGTTGCAGGATTAAAGGCATTACGGGTAAGTGTACTCTATAACTTTTCAGACAGTCAGACTACACTTACCTATAACGATCTTATTAAGGAATTGCAGTTCTAATTTGTTGAAAATCGGTAGTGTAAAAAGCAATCACAAATGATATTACGCTCACGATAATTCCAACCATGAAGATGGTATAGGTCCACCTTAATAAGGTATACTTTCTATTGAGAACGACACCTAGTAGCCATAAATCTTTAAGCAAGCTTTCGTAGACCTCTTCCTTATTATCTAAAAGCCCCATTAAGGCCTCTCTATATTTTTTAAAAGGTACCTTATGAAAATTACCAAAAAATAATAAGTTCACTTCTCTATTACGGACTTGTTCGTCAGTAAACTCACCTGATGTGACATTAGGTCGCGTACTCATAATAGATAGTATAATACTCGCGACCGAGAATAGTATTAATATTAATGTGGGAAACAACAAGTGTCTATTTGTTGGTGCGTCTAGCTTTGGAATTATATTAGCCAGTGCGAGAGATATAATAATGGCATTGACTGATAATAGAATATTGGCTTTAGTATCTGCTATATCAGATAATTTGATATGATTACGTAACGTCGTTCTAAAAAGTGTTTGAATAGCTCTTTCTGGAGATTGATTTTTCAAATCCACCTTAAGCTGTTCTTTTTTAATTTTATTTTTACTCTTCTTTTTCTTTTTTAAAAGTCTAAGCAGGTTTTCATTCTTTGATTTATTCCAATTTTTAATAGCGTAATCACTATAATATCTATGAAACTGTGTAAAAAACTTAATGTTTTCTGCTCGCCACTCTTTATTTGTATATAATTGACCTCTTAATTCTAACTCCTTTTTTAATAACTCGCTCGTTTCTTTATAATAATCCTTGGCAAAATGCGAGCTGTCGGCATCTAGAATGATTTCCTCTAATTTATTTTGAGGTAATCTATCGCACTTTGTGACCTTTATAAGTGTTACAATTTGTTCAATAATAGCCTGATCGACGTTATGTTGTTTCAGGTAAGCCTCTGCCATTTCAGCACCAACTTCCTCGTGATTTTCATCACTTTGAGTATAACCTATATCATGAAGTAACGCTGCTAAAGTAAGTATCTGGGCTTCTTTAACATCTATTTCGGAATTGTCAATGATTTCCTTTATACTTTTAACTACGCGTTTAGTATGAGTATAGTTGTGATACACATATCTTTCGTCTAGGTTTTTCTTGAATAAATTCAATACGTAATCGTCAGTAATTTTAATCAGGTCATCCATAAAAAGTGTTTGCATAAAAATAGTAGTAATATTCACTGCATGAAAAAAAATAACATATTCTTAGGTCTTATAGCTTTAATCCTTGCCTCATGTGCTAGTTTCAAAGCTCAATATAAGGAAGAAAATCAATCAGTTTTTCCTAATAATGAATCCATAGATAAAAGTTTTTATTTAATAGGTGATGTAGGATTATCTCCTATGAACGGTAAAAGTGATGGTTTATTAGCCTTGGAGTCTTATTTAAAAGATCAATCTATTTCAAAAGATGATCATTTAGTTTTTCTAGGTGATAACATTTATCCTACGGGAATGCCTAAAAAGGATGATGAATTTAGACCTTATGCCGAAAATCATTTGAATGCTCAAATAGAGGTAGCAAAACAATTCGGCGGTCAGGTATTGTTTATTCCAGGTAATCATGATTACTATAATGAGGGACTTGATAATGTTGAACGAGAGAAAGAGTATATCGTTGAGGCGATGGGTGATAAAGAAGTATGGCAGCCCAAAGTAGGTTGTCCTATAGAACTTAGAGAAATAGAAGACGACGTTCTCATGCTTATCATCGATAGTCAATGGTATCTCGCAAAATGGGATAATTTACCTACTATCAATGATGACTGTGATCAAATTAAAACAAGAGAACAATTTTTCCTAGAAATAGAGAGCGAACTAAAAAAAGCTCAAGACAAAACAATTATAGTTACGTTACACCACCCGTTGTATACTAACGGTATACATGGTGGTCAATATGCAGCAATAAAGCACTTATATCCTTCTCAAAACAATATTCCGGTACCGGTTCTAGGCTCTTTAACATCACTTATAAGAACAAGTGGTGGAGTAAGTGCACAAGACAGACAAAATAAAAGGTATCAACAAATGGCCGACCGTATTGCAACACTTATACGTGCAAGTGCTGCCAACCGTGTAATTGTAGCAAGTGGTCATGAACACACTTTACAGTATATTGAAAATGATGGCGTACGACAGATTGTTTCAGGATCTGGAAGTAAACAAGGATATGCCGCACTTAGTAACGATGGTTTGTTTTCTTATGGAGGTAAAGGTTTTGCTAGACTAGATGTAATGAAAGACGGTAGTTCCTACGTTAGGTTTTACAGTTTTGAAAATGGTACTTACAATCTGTTATACACCAAACAGGCAATTGAACCACAGGAAGATTTTGATTTAAAATCATTACCTGAAGATTATCCCGCTTTCGCGAAAGCGAGCATCTACACCAAAGAACAGGTTGATAAATCAGGATTACATGAATCTATATGGGGTAATAAGTACCGCGATCTTTATGGAACAGAATTGAATGTTCAAGTAGCTATGTTAGATACTTTAATGGGTGGACTTACAGTAGAACGAGGTGGTGGTGGCCATCAAACAAGATCATTGCGTTTAGTAGCAAAAGATGGTAGAGAATACAACTTGCGAGCATTGAAAAAAAGCGCTGTTCAATTTTTACAAACCACTGTATTCAAAGAAGATAATATAGCGAGTAGTTTTGAAGATACAGGAGCAGAAGATCTTATTTTTGACTTCTACACAGCTGCACATCCCTATGCTTTTTTGACGGTTCCTACACTCGCTAGCGCCATTGACGTGTACCACACAAATCCGGTGCTTTACTACGTACCAAAACAACCGGCACTAGGCAACTACAACAAGGAATACGGTGATGAATTATACATGCTCGTTGAACGACCAGAGGAAAATCATAAAGATTTAGAATCATTTGGTAAGCCAAATGATATAGAAAGCACTGCCGATGTCTTTGAGCGATTAAGGAGAGATGAGAAATATAAAATTGATGAAGAATCCTATGTAAGAGCCAGATTATTTGATATGCTTATAGGCGATTGGGATCGTCATGCAGATCAATGGAGATGGTCTGAATTTGAATTGGAAGATGGAACTCATTTGTTTAAACCAATCCCTAGAGATAGAGATCAAGTATATTCCAATTTTGACGGTGCATTGTTTGCCACATTAAGAGCTATGATAGGAATTACTAATCAATTTGCTACTTATGATGAAGATATTAATAACCTAAAATGGTTTAATACAGCTGCCACCTATCTAGATCGTAATTTATCTCAAAATTCTGGGAAGGAAGTATGGCTAGAGCAAGCGGCATTCATTCAACAAAACCTGACTGACGAAGTCATTAATGAGGCTTTTGATAAGTTACCACAAGAAATTAAAGCTGCTGAGAGTACAGAAGTCATCAAGAAGAATATGCGAACTAGACGTGATAAAATGGTCAAAATAGCTACAAAATACTACGATATTATCTCTGATCTAGCTATTCTTACCGGTACTGATAAGGATGATTTTATAGACATTGAAGTGATAGACAAAAACTCTACTAGGGTTTCCATATACAGAAATAAGGATGGACAACGAGCAGATGTTGTGGCCCAACGTACCTTTTATAAAAATGAAACTGATGAAGTATGGGTTTATGCGCTAGATGATGATGATGTAATCACTTCAACTGGATCAACAAAATCAAGAATTAAAATTCGAGTAATCGGTGGTCAAAATAATGATATTTATAAAATGGATAATGGTAAAAATGTATCTATCTATGATCACAAGTCTAAACCAAATAGCATCGAGAAGAAAGGGAATGCTAGATTAAGATTGACAGATTCATATGATGTTAATTTATATGATCCAAAGAAACAAATAAGTACAGCAGGAGCTTTTACGCCAGGTATTGGATTTAATCCTGATGACGGTTTTAGAATAGGTATTCAAACAAGTTATATCGTCAAAGGATTTAATAGAAACCCAAATACTCGGGAGCATAGATTTAAAGCCGGTTACTATTTTGCTACACAAGGATATGATATTAATTACAACGGTGTTTTTGCTGGAGTTTTTAATCACGGTAATTTAATCGTTAAGGGAAGATTTGCAGGTCCAACATTTGCGGAAAACTTTTTTGGATTTGGTAACGAAACCGTAAATCTTGATGATGAGTTGGATTTTGATTACAACCGTGTGCGATTAAGTGAAATTTCTGGAGGAATTGGTTACAGTTACGTAGGTGAATACGGTTCTAATTTATCTGCGACTTTTGAAGCACAAGGATTTCAAGTAGAAAGAGATGAAGAACGATTCTTAGCACAATCAGGCTTTGATAATCAAGAAGATTTCTATGAGCGCAATTGGTATGCCGATTTAAGTGCAAGATATAATTATGAGAGTTATGATGTTAAATTAAACCCTACTCGAGGTATGATATTTGATCTCGTGGCAGGTGTTAATACCGAATTTGATGATTTAGAAGGTTCTTTTGGGTACTTAAAACCAAAATTAGGATTTCATAATGCTATTAGTCGTGACAGAAAATGGGTTTTAAAAACTCTTTTACAAGGTCAAGTCAATATTGGTGATGATTTTGAGTTTTTTCAAAGTGCTCAATTGGGTCAAAACACAGGTTTAAGAGGTTACCGTTTACAGAGATTTTCAGGAGAAAGTGCCATGGCTTTCAGTGGTGATGTAAGGTATAGTTTCAATGAATTTAATTCAGGTTTTGTTCCTCTACAAATTGGAGTATTTGTAGGTGGTGATGTAGGTAGAGTATGGTTAGATGGCGAGGATAGTTCAAGATGGCACAATGATTATGGTGGTGGATTCTATGTTAACAGTGCCGAGGCAATAGGAGCAACCTTTAATTTATTTCATGGTGCTGATGGATTTAGATTCAGTTTTCAGGTTGGATTTAGCTTCTAACTTATATTTTTATCACTTGATATAGATAATCTTTACATGATAAACAAAAGTACCAGCATTTCACTTATTGCAATAGGTAGTTTACTAGTGCTAATAGGTCTTTTATTTTACGCTTTTAACATTGCAGGATCTATCGGTATGTTTGTGTTGGGTGGAATATCCGAGGTTTTAGGGATTGTATTTTTAGTCTTACACTATAAGTCAAAACGATAAATATTACCATCGCTGTGTTTGTTCTCTTCATCTGCTATAAACAGTTCGGAGTCATTAATAAAACTAATTGCTTCCTTTTGTGAGAAGTGATCCAATTTATATTCGGTCACCTGGTACTCCTTAAAATCCCTATCATAATCTGTTAGTATGATTACCTTATCGTAGGTTAGTAAAGCTATTTTGGTTTTAAATACATCAGCAGCAGTTACTTGACAATCATCTTTATCATTACAAATTTCAATTTCTGTTAGTTTTTTTGCTTTTTGTGGTATAGTTGATATCGGGAATGTATAAACCGAAGTTTTTCCATTAAAGTCTTTAGATCGATTACGGGTAAAGATGTAAAAATTGTTATTTAATACAATTAGCGATTCAGCATCAAAAAGTCTCTCTTTCTTTTTTGGAGGAAACTCATCTTGATCTTCGTAATGAAAGGGATGCGCAACAGCATTCAATTCAACTTTACCAGATAGTTGTTCTATATTTTTAATAGAAGCCTCATAAATGACTAGATCTTTTCTTTTATTATAATTATTACCGGTATCGGCGATATAGATATTAGTAATACTTCCGTTTTTTATAACAGCCATATCTTCCCAATCTACATTATTCCATTGATCACTATGTAACTCTGCAACAACACCTTTATTGATATCGCACAAGTAGATTATTGATTTTCCACCGCTATCATTTAATGCCAAATACATAGTATTGGAAATAAATTCCATTCCACTACATTCATCTATAACATCTGGCAAGTTTGCAACAACTTGAAGCTTATCATTTTTTAGGCAACTTGTAGAAATAAAAAAGGATAATAGAAGAAGAAAATATGCTTTCATGGGTGATTTTAACTAATTAAAAAAAGAAACCGAGCTAGACAGTTAGTCCAGCTCGGTAGTTTTATAATTTCAAAAGTATTAGATAGATTTATGAGTATCGCTTGTATTCATTACCCATGCATCTAACATCCAACTTTCTTTTTCTAGTTCTCTAATGTAAGCTCCTATTAAATCAATAGTACCTTCATCACCAGCAGCATCGGCTACTTCAACAACCTTTCTCATTTGAGTGATCAATTTTCCATGATCGGATAACAGTTGTTTAACCATTTCAACATCTGTATGTTCAGATTTTGATTCTTCGATAGAAGATAACTCTAAATATTCTGATAGGTTAGAGGTAGGTTGATATCTCAAAGTTAAGATACGTTCTGCTATCTCGTCTACTTTGATTTTAGCCTCATCGTACATCTGTTCAAACTTTTCGTGGAGATCGAAAAAGTTATGTCCTACTACATTCCAATGAAAATTACGTAGTTTTTGGTAGTATAAGTGGTAATCTGCCAGTAACACGTTTAATTCTGTAACGGTTGTTGCTGTTTTTTGTTTATCTAAATTTAAATAACTCATATTTGTATTTGTTGTTTGGTTTTTTGTTGAATTTGATTCGGTATGTGTAGTAGTAACAGGCTCTTTTAAATCAAATTGCTCTGGTCTACTACGATCTCCAAAATCACTTAAATATTGTTCTCTATTTTTAGGTTCAAATTTCCTTTCCATGTTTTTATTTTAAAGATACATCATCATAACGTTTAACATCCGTAAGGTAACGTTAAACGTTGTTTATATTATCCTAATGCCATCTTTAGGCATAGTCACAAAGAACCTTTCAAAGCTGTCTTCTGCGACCTGTTTCCATAGCATGGGCGCATATCCTCTTTTCAGACTTTCTTGGACTATGGGAAGTATGGTTGAATGATTGTAGGAAACTTCTAGTTCATGAGCATGTGATTTCCATAAATGCTTGTGAGGTAAAAAATAGGTGTGTGATGAGTACGCTTTCGCGAAAGCGTTATAATCCAAATAGTATCCTGAGATACATGCTTTATTTATAAATAGAAATGGTTTGTTCCAATGATCTTGCGGAATAAAAACATGGGCAAGAAAGCAAACTTGCTGTTTTAATGCATCAACATTAATATCTAATTTCTCAAGAATTTTTCTAGTTTGTTTACGATATAAAAGTGGTAATTGATGCTGCTGTAGTCGGTGAAACTTTTTAAGAAAAGTATCACGTCTATTAGGTCCTACATAACGAGATAGCTCCCTAACCCTAGAATCGTCCAATAGGTTTGATTTACCTATTGCGCAAGGATCATAAATATAAAATTTGTAAACCAACTCAACATGTAATTGCTTGCCAGTAATTTTGTTTTGAAGTATATAGTCTATTTCACCTAACGTCTCCTTATTACTGAAGATTTGTTCGTTTGAAAGTAAAACATCATAATTTTTAGATTGCTCTACGCAAAACTTAAAAAAATATTCTGCTCTTTTTCCTAGTACAGTATTAGGTGGAATATTGGGTAAATCTATTTTTGAAGTTGACTCCTTAAGATGTGAGAAATCTAAGCTATCCAGAGCAAACTGTTCCATTCCCGATAGATTACCCTTCCAGAAATTTCTGGTTGTGAAAAAGGCCTCAAATCGTTTGTAGGTGTCGTTCATTTACTTGAAGTCGCATAAAGCTGCTTGAGATTTCAAAAAGCTGCGACTGCTAGGACCTAAGTTAAATAACAAATCTAGACCAGACAAGGGTTGCAAAAACCCGTGTTTCTCTTGAAAAACTTGAATGTAAGACTGATATATGGGATGTTTATTACCCTTGGCGGTGATCAGTTTCTGAGCCTTGATATCTCCTTGATAGTTACTGGTGTAACTTATTTTTGGTAAAATTTGTAATTGTTCTAATAAAAACTGTGTACAGCTTAAATTCCATTTCATCAAAGAAGATTCCTCTTTGGCATAGAGTTCTAATAGACCCTGCTCATAATATTCATAGTAAGGACTGTTTTGATAAGCACTTTTTATTGCCCTTAAATGATTGAGTTTCCATTTTTCAGAATAGTCAATTTCAATACTTGAGTACGGCACCGATGAACCTGACTTTTGATGAATTATGGGAATGCTAAGAGCGTTTTTGCCATTAGTAGTTGCAATAACACACCTGTTGCGATAGGTTTGTTTTACGTAATTGTCGTGAATTTCAAAAACAAGTTCATCACAGTGATAGGTGTTAATTAGACTGATAACATCCATAAAATAACTAGGATGTACAATCAACTGTGCCCTGGATTCCATCACTATTACTTGTTACCTTTCTTCTTTTTGTAAAGGTATCTACCTGCAAAATATATACCTATAGCTATTACTACATAAAGCAAGTATGATTTTGGTTTTCCATCACCGTTTACGGTTTGAATCATACGATCAGTTCTTAGGGCTGAAGGGAAACTTTTACTAGTATCATAACTAGCCCAAATAAGAACTGGCTTACCTACTATGTGCGTTTCAGGAACGTAACCCCAATAGCGACTGTCCAAGGAGTTATCTCGGTTATCTCCCATAAGCCAGTAGTAATTTTGCTTAAAGGTGTAACTAGTAAGTGGCTTTTCATTTAATAGAACCTGATTTCCTTTAAATGAAATTGTATTAGAAATGTTCATTTCGCTTCCCTCGTACACCTCAATTATTTCTTTATAGTAATCGATGTTTTGATTATTGATTTCTACCGTCTGATTTTTTGCAGGAATTAGAAATTCTTTTCTTGTACTACTGTTATTACCAGTCGATGCGTTGTATGGGAAAGCTCTATAATCAGGAATTCCAATTTCAATTTTTTGGAAATTAGATATTACGCCATCTGCCTTTAGCTTTGCCATAGATGCCTTGGTAGCAGAGTTAAAACCTATACTATCAGGATATTTATCAGGATGTATAGTTGCATATCTCAAACCATCAGTTATATCATACTTTTCTCTTAATATCGCTGGATTACTAAGAACATTACGGTCAATAGGAGTGAAGGCGTACGCATTTTGAAGTTTTGCGCGTTCTGGCATTTCAAGTAGTTCACCATTGATATAAACTTCACCATTTTTCATTGAGAGTAAATCACCAGGGATTCCTACACAACGTTTTACATAATTTGATTTCTTATCGATAGGTTTATAATAATATTTACCGTCATCTTGGCCATAAATATTTACACTGTCTACAGGCCAATTAAAAACTACAATGTCATTGCGTTTTACGTCTTGAAAACCTGGTAATCTAGTATAAGGTAGTTGTGGTCTAGGTAGATAACTTTTTACATTTACTACTGGAATCGTATCGTGCACCATAGGAAATGCAATAGGAGTCATAGGTAGTCTAGCACCGTAATGAAACTTACTTACAAATAACGCATCACCTATTAATAAGGTTTTTTCTAACGATGAAGTCGGAATAATAAAAGGTTGCATGACATAAGTGTGAACGATGGTCGCTGCAATTACTGCAAAAAGAATACTATTTGTCCATTCACCAGCTGCCGTTCTAGGTTTAAGCTCTCTATCTTTAATATGATTAAGTGGTTGTGCATAGTTAACGTAAAACAAATAAAGTCCTAGTGTAAGGATTACCAGTACGGTATGTTTAGTTTGATTGTATCCAAAACTGCGCAGTAAATCTACCCAGATAACAATAAACATAATCAGGTTAACCACTGGAAGGAATAATAGCAAAACCCAGTACCAAGGTCGGTTAATAATCTTAGTCAGTATATAAGCGTTATAAACAGGTACAAAAGCTTCCCAAGGCTTATGACCTGCGGCCACATACATCTTAAAGGTAGCTAACCCATGAATAATTTGTATTACTATAAAAAACAGGAACCATTCTGTCCACTCCATAATTTAAATATCTTGGTATGTAAGTAAGGTTGTATCTATATAAGTTACAATCCTAATACATCTTTCATTGTAAAAACTCCTTTTTTGCCGTGTATCCATTCTGCGGCTATTACAGCACCTAGTGCAAATCCATCACGACTGTGAGCTGTATGTTTAATTTCAATTTCGTCAATATCGCTACTGTAAAAAATACTATGTGTTCCTTTTACATCTTCTTCTCTAATAGCGTCAATAGTCACAATTTGTTCATCGCTAGTTTGTTCCAGTGACCAATTACTTTTTTTAAGAGGATCTTTAAGACCTTCAAATAAAGTGATTGCTGTGCCGCTGGGTGCGTCCTTTTTTTCGGTATGATGAATTTCATTCATACTCACTTTGTACTCTTTAAATGTACTCATCATAGCTGCCAGCTTCTTGTTAAGTTCAAAAAATAGGTTAACACCGAGAGAGAAATTTGATGCGTGAACTAAACTACAGTTCTCCTTTATTACGAGGTTTGAAATATTATCCAGGTTATCATTCCAACCCGTTGTTCCACAAACGGTTGGGATATTCAACTTAATCAATTCATTTAAGTTGTTAAGAACTGATTCTGGCGATGTGAATTCGATAGCAACATCGGCGATTTGTGCTTGTTTCATTTGATCATTCCTGCCTAATCGAGCTACAATTTCATGTCCGCGACTTGTTGCAAGACGTTCAATTGTTTTACCCATTTTACCATAACCAACTAGAGCTATCTTCATTTTAAAAATTATAGGTTAGAGAAAATCCAAAATTGCTACCTGCACTTAGATTATTATAATCAATATAGGGTAAAACAGCAAGATTGCGATCTACACTAAACTGACTTAAATGGCCATCAACATTGGCATCGATAATTTGTAGGACATAAGCTGCTGCTGCTAGCAACAAACTTAATTCTTTGTTACGTTGTGATACTTTTTGGGCACGTTCTAATCCTTGAGTAGAAATGATAGGATTACCATTCTCGTCAGAGAATTCATCATTGGTACCACCGGCAAGCCTTATTTTAAAAGCATCTCTTAATCTGTTGTATTCGTTGTCATTTCTTATGTAGAAATATACACTGGTACCTATAAGGCCATAGGCTATTGGTACTTTCCAATATTTTTTATTATAAACTTGTCCCATACCAGGTAATATAGCACTGTAAAATGCCGCTTTACTTGGTCGGTTTGCATCGTATACAATTGGTAGCGTATCGTTGGCAACAAGTACGGTGTTTAAGTCCTGTTTTTCAGGTGTATCATTAGGGTCATCCTGGGCATGACACCATGCAGAACTTAAAATTATAAATATGTAAACGAGGTGCTTAACCATTAATCAACTTGACAATACGTTCAAAATCTGCCTTTGAAGCATAATTAATGGTAATTTTTCCTTTCCCAGAACTATTCATAGTAGTAGATACTTTGGTGTCCAAATGTTCTCCTAGCTTTTTAGTTTGAGATTCTACTTTTTCTGGAAGAGAATTCTTTTTAGTTTGCTTTCGCGAAAGCGTACTATCCTTAAGCCCTTTAACTAGTTTTTCAGTATCTCTTACCGATAAATTATCTGAAATTATACGTTGATATATATCCAGCTGATCATCTAGGCTATCGACATTAATTAGAGCACGACCATGACCCATTGAGATAAAACCATCCCTCATACCAGTCTGAATAATTGGATCTAATTTTAATAGTCGCAGATAGTTTGCGATAGCACTACGTGATTTTCCTACACGTTCACTCATTTGTTCTTGCGTAAGACTGATCTCGTCGATAAGTCGCTGGTAGGATAATGCAATTTCAATAGGATCTAAATCCTGACGTTGAATATTCTCAACAAGCGCCATTTCTAGCGATTCTTGATCATTTGCTATACGTACATAGGCTGGAATAGTGGTGAATCCTAGCATTTTTGAAGCACGACAACGACGTTCTCCCGATACTAATTCATATTTTCCAAACCCTTTTTTACGTACCGTAATGGGTTGAATAACACCTAATTCTTTGATAGAAGAGGCAAGCTCTTTTAAATGCTCTTCATTAAATGAGGTACGTGGTTGAAACGGATTCATCTCTATGTCTTCAAGAGGTAAATCAACTACGTTTCCTACAATTTTGTCTGCGTTTTTATCTTGTGCGGTATTTATTTCATTTGTCTTATCATTTAATAAGGCAGATAAACCGCGACCTAAGGCCTGTTTTTTTGTTGCTTTGGCCATGAGTTATGCGTTTTTATTTATCAATTCGTTTGCTAGACTCAAATAGTTCTCCGATCCCTTGCTGGATGCGTCATAATTAATGATACTTTCTCCATAACTAGGAGCCTCACTTAAACGAACATTACGTTGTATAATTGTTTTAAAGGTCAAACCTTCAAAATGCTGATTAACTTCTTCTACTACTTGATTGGATAATCTTAATCTACTGTCGTACATGGTAAGTAGTAATCCTTCTATATCTAAATCTGGATTGTGAATTTTTTGAACACTCTTAACTGTGTTTAATAATTTGCCTAATCCTTCAAGAGCAAAGTATTCACATTGAATAGGTATTAACACAGAGTCACTTGCAGTAAGAGCATTTAAAGTAAGTAATCCTAGAGAAGGAGCGCAATCTATAATTATAAAATCAAAATTATCCTTAATAGAGGATAAGGCTTGCTTCATCATGTATTCTCTTCGGTCAATATCTACTAATTCAATCTCTATAGCGACTAAATCAATATGAGCTGGAATTATGTGAACGTTAGGAGCATTAGTTTCCTTAATTAATGACATGGCCGGAGTGGAATTCTCTATCAACTGGTAGGTTCCTGCTTCTATAGTCTCTACATCGAGTCCTAATCCCGATGTCGCATTAGCTTGTGGATCAGCGTCTATCAATAAAACCTTTTTTTCCAATACACCTAGCGATGCCGCTAGGTTTACTGCTGTTGTTGTTTTACCTACACCACCTTTTTGATTAGCTATTGCTATAATTTTACCCATGCTTTTGTAAAGAAAATGTGAGCGATAAAAGTAATTATTTAGTTCTTATTTTTACTAGTCTGTGACGGCTATTTATTAACCTAGGTTTAAGCTGTTTTAACTCAATCGTTTATATAAACCTTAAAAACGTAAATCCATTGCAATCTAATAAAAAGCTATTAATTATTGGTGCTCATTGGCCTAACCCCAACGGATCGGGTACTGGTACAAGGATGATTCAATTAATCGAGACTTTTCAGTCTCAATATGAAATTCATTTTGCAACTGTTTTACCCGTTGATGATAACTTTTGTAATCGTCATACTATATATGGTCATCGTATTGAACTAAATAATCAATCTTTCAATGAATTTGTTGCAGATTATTCTTTCAGTCATGTTCTTTATGATAGGTTTATGATTGAAGAACAATACAGCTGGAGAATAAGAAAAGTTTTACCAGAGTGTATTCATATACTAGATACAGAAGATTTACACTTCTTAAGGAAGGCTAGGGAAGAGGCTTATTTAAAAGATGCTACTGTAAATTTTGATAATGAATTCACTTATCGAGAGATTGCTGCAATTCTTAGAGCTGATTATTCTTTAATCATAGCTAATTATGAAATAGAGTTGCTCAAGTTACACTTTAATATTCCATTAGAAAAATTAGTATTTGTCCCTTTCTTATTTGAAAATATTGAATGTCCAATAGTCAATTTTGATGAACGTGAGCATTTTGTTTTTGTAGGCTCAGGAAAGCATAGACCGAACTTAGAAACGATAAAATTGCTAAAAAATAGTATTTGGCCCTTAATAAGGCAATCTCTTCCTAAAGTAGAATTACATATTTATGGTTATGAATTACCGGCATTTGTGAATCAAATGTATTCAAAAGAAGAGGGCTTTATCGTTAAAGGATACTGTGAAAATATAGAGGAAGAGTTAACCAAATATAAATTAATGTTGGCTCCTATTCCATATGGTGCAGGTATTAAGACAAAAATATTTGATGCACTAAAGTGCAGTTTACCGATAAACGGGTCGGTATATTTATGGGAAGGGATTTCATCTGAAAAAATAGCTTTATACAGTATAGAAACAATTGATAAACAGTTATTTGTAAGTGAATCTGTTAAATTGTATAAAGATCATTCTTCATTAGTTGAACTGTTAATTTATCAGCTTGAACTATGTAATACTTTGTTAAAAAGACAAACAACTGTTAAAAAATTACTATTACATTCAGTACTAATTGGTAGTTCGTCGAAAATATCAATAGAACAACGCATGATCAGATATTTTAGTCAAAAACAATACGAATTTTTCTCACGTTTTTTAGAACAAAAAAATATAAATTCTTAAAACCCTTAAACTTTTTATCGATGAAATGCATCGATAAACTGTTATGCAGTAAATAATAAAAATAAGATAAAAAACTGTATATCAATATTTTAAATTTGTTTTTTGCGTTTTTTTAAGAAAAAATAATTTTAATTCAATTTGCAAAATCCATTTTCTCCATAGGCTGAAATTACTTTGTACAGTAGTTAATTATTAAGGTATGAAGAAGTTTTACTTAATTCTAGTTTTATTATCAGGAATAGCAAATGCACAGGTTACTATTTTCAATGCGGACTTCACGACCGGCCTTGGGGATAATGCTTGGACTGATGCTGCCAATCGCGGGCAATGGAGAAGAGGTTCTGATCTTGCAGCTCATGGAGTAGGTTTTTACAAATACATACGTAGAACGAGGTCTAATGTAACTTATGAGGAATTTGCCAGAATGTCAACAACAACTCCATTGATTGACTTATCCGGTTATGAAAGGATGGTGTTAAGTTTTCGATATAATCTAGATGTTATTCCAAATGGAGCTGATGGATTTAGAATTGAATTTGATAATAACGATGGTTTAGGTTGGAGAACCTTAGGTAGAGTAGGTGAGCCTGATTCTGTTAATTGGATGACAACTGATGACGCTAGTGCAGTAGGTGGTTATGGTGCATGGGCAAATGATTCTAACGGTTGGACAACTGCAAGTGTGAACTTGCCTTCACAAGCTTTTGACGATCAAAGTGATGTGCGTTTTAGAGTTTGGTTTCAGTCTGACGGTGCTGCCTATAATGCTGATGGTCTAGCTATCGATGACTTTAGGATTGAAGGATACTTACAGCTTGCAAAGGTTTATGTAGATTGCGGTAACGGAGTAGGACCAGACTTAGAACTTTGGTTAAATCCAGCAACTTTAGCAGATAATTATAATGATGGTGATCTGATTAGTGAGTGGAGAAACTCTGTCGCAATAGGTAATGTGACAATTGATGGATCTTATACTAATGCCACATCGAGTGGATCACAACGCCCTATTTACCAAGATAACGCCGCTGCAAATGCAAATTATAATCCGGTAGTGACATTTGACGGAAGCAAATCTATGTTTGGTAAAGGTGGCTTTTATTATAACGATATTTATGTGGTAATAAACCCTACCCAAGGCCTTAATGCTTCTCGTGGAACTGAAGATGTTTTCATGGGTGATGACTATAATACAAGCGGAAATAATCAAGATGTTACAGGTATTTCTATCAATAACACAAGTGCTAGGTATGGAACTAATCCTGACATTGTAGCTTACAATCAAGGTGCACAAAATGATTATGGTAAGGCAATTGTACATCCTACTCTTAATTATGACAGACCAGTTGTTTTTAATGTAAGAGTTAATGATTCCGGTGATGGAATGGAATTGTATCTAGATGGAGTCAATCTTGAAAATATTCCAGCTTTATCTGGTTTAATTCAAGAGGTTAATAGTACAACTATAAAGGAAATTTTAAATTCGAGATATTGGTTAGGAAGATCAGAATTTTTTGGATCTAGTTTTAATGGAGATATTTTAGAAATCATGTCTTTTTCTGAAAAGAAGTCAGATGATGAGCGTGAGAAAATAGAATCCTATTTTGCTATGAAATATGGAATAACTTTAGGGTTATTTCCTATAGATTCTATAGGTCTGCCTCATGTTCCAGGTTCTTATTATGATAGTTCAGGTAATGAATTGTGGAATGCTTCTATAGATCCTGGTTTTACTTATAATGTTACCGCGATAGGAAGAGATGATTGTATGCGATTAAATCAAAAACAGGCTAGAAGTATAGATCCAAATGCTTTTGTCTCAGTTGGTTTGGGTGATTTATATAATACGAATAACGCTAACCCTAATACATTTGAAGACGATTACGACTTCTTGGTTTGGGGAAGTACGTCAGAGGATCTTGACCCAATGCCAAGTCCTTTGGCTGTTACATTAGGTCCTGATTTAGTTACTACGTTTACTGATGTTACTAAAAGAACATGGAAATTTAAAGAAGTTTCTGAACAAGGAAATGACATACCTGAAGTAAAGGTAATCGTGGAAACAGCAGGTTTCTCTAGCTTGCCAGCCTTAGTTGGAAATGATGCTTACGTAATGATAGTTGCCAATGATGAAAATTTCAACGATGTATTGGAAACTATCTTTTTAGATGAAAATGGCGCTACACTTGAAACTACTTATGATTTCGATGGTGAAAAATATGTGAAATTTGGAGTAGCACATGAAGAAATTGAGCCTAGACATATTGATTTTGATGGTGAAAATGATTATGTACAAGTTGGAAATGAAATACAATTAAACGGAGCCTACTCAATTTCTGCTTGGGTTTTATCAAGAGGTGCTAATTCAGATGGAAATAATAGAACAATAGTATCTAAAAAAGGAACCGCAAATAATGGTTATTGGTTATTCCTTGATGCTGATAATCGAGTATCTATGAGACATCAAACCCAAACAAGAAAAAGCAATACTAGAATCGCCGATAATGTTTGGACATATATCACAGTTGTTTATAATGGGACATCAATTAATTTTTACATAGATGGAGTTCTTGATAAATCTCAAAATATAGCTGCGCTTACAACTAATAGTGAAGATTTTTGTATAGGAGCGAGATACATATCTAAAACAGATGTAAGAAATCAGTTTTATGGAAATATTGATGAAGTTAGAATTTTTACTACTGCTATAAATCAGGATCAAATCAGATTTATGATGAATCAAGAGATTGAAGAGTTTGGTGGCGGAATTAAAGGAGCTATTATTTCTTCTGGTGTAACTAAGAATGATATAGCAGCACTATCTTGGTCAAACCTAGAAGCATATTACAATATGAATACCTACATAGGTACGCACTTAAATGACGCTTCTGGTAACAAACACCGTGGTAGTTTGAGACAACCTTCAAATTTTACCATTATTGACCAAACAGCTCCTCTTCCATACATTTCTCAAACTAATGGAGATTTCTCTGATAATAGTACTTGGCAAAACGGTGGTGAACTATATAATCCAGGCAGTACTAGAGTTGTAGCAGGAGCTGTTTATGATATTGATTGGAACATCGTACAGTCATCTCATAATATAGAAATAACCGATAAGAACATTACACTTCTAGGCTTAAACCAACAGTCTAACGAACTTTCAGTAAAAAATGATTTAGGTTTAACAGTAACGCATATTCTGGAACTTGATGGTCTAATTGACCTGGAAGGTGAAGCACAATTAGTGCAAACTTTAGATAGTGATTTAATTGGTTCTAGTACAGGATCGTTAGAGGCAGATCAGCAAGGAACTTCTGATAAGTACAACTATAATTACTGGAGTTCACCTGTTAGTTCAACTACTAATGCTTTGAATAACGATGGATATACCATTCAAGGCTTTATGCATGATGGAACATTTGCCGATAATCCTAGACCTATGAATTTTACAAGTAGAAATGTAAGAGATGGAGCTCCTGGAACGGCTAGTACTGCTGCAACAATCTCTGGTAGATGGTTGTACAAATATTCCAACTTAAGTTCAGGAAATTATTCCAATTGGGAATATGTAGGTCCTAATGGATCCCTAAATACAGGTGAAGGATTTACAATGAAAGGTAATAGCGACAACATTTCAGGAGAGCAGAACTATGTTTTTATAGGTCGACCTAACAATGGTGTCATTGACTTACCTATTAACAATGGTAATGACTATTTAGTTGGTAATCCATATCCATCAGCATTAGATGCTCATGAGTTCATAAGAGATAATCCTCAGTTGGACGGTACGCTTTACTTCTGGGAACATTGGGGCGGAAACAGTCACGTGTTACTTCAATATCAAGGTGGTTACGCAACCTACAATTTCTCTGGTGGAGTTCCTAACGCTAGTATAGGAACAAGCAGTCCACAAGTAAATCAAGGTGGAGTTCCTACAAAAACTCCAGAGCAATTTGTACCAGTAGCACAAGGCTTTTTTGTAAGAGCAACTTCTAATGGTACTGTTAGATTTGAAAATGATCAACGTCAATTTATTAAAGAATCTACAGGTCCTAGTGTATTTGTTGCTGCACCTGGTAGCGGCGCTGCTGCTATTAGTCCAGACTTAGATTACAATGGACCTAATGATACTAGACAAAAAATAAGATTAGGTTTTGATAGCCCAGGGACAATACATAGACAACTGTTAGTTACTGAAGATGTAAGTGCTACGATGGGTTACGATAGAGGATTTGATGCTAAGCAACAAGATAATCAAATGGACGATATGTCTTGGTATTTCGGTGGAGACACTTATGTGATACAAGGTGTAGGTAGTTTTGATAACAATACCATCCTACCTTTGTCAGTAAAAATAAGTAACCCAGGTACAATCACTATTGGTTTAGATAATCTAGAAAATGTTAATCAAGATTTAAATATATTCCTGCATGACAACCTTACGGGTATGTATCATAATTTACGTAATGCTGATGCTTTAATCGATAATATGAGCGCAGGAACTGTCAATGATAGATTTGAACTTCTATTCAATGATCCTTCTACTTTGTCAAATAATACTGTGCAATTGGATAATCAAATTACAATCTATCAACCAGTTAATACTGATCAAATTCATGTTAAGGTTTCAAATGAACTTTTAGTAAATGGTATAACCTTATACAACACATTAGGACAAAAAGTAGTTCACATCGACAGTCCTGATTATCAAGATGTGATTACTATAGATACAAATGAAATGAGCGCAGGAGCTTATATTGTAACTATAGATTCAAATAGTGGCTCTTATAGTGAAAAGGTAATTGTAAAATAACCCAGAGAGTATATATAATAATTAACTACAAATGAAAAAGCCGCTTCTTATTGAAGCGGCTTTTTCTATTTATATAAATTATAATTTTATGGACTATACCTCTTGTTCAATGGATAAAGAAACCTCAACCTGATTACGTAAAATATCATCCATAGTTTCACGCTTTCTTATGACATGTGATTCTCCATTATACCACAAAATTTCGGCAGGTCTATATCTACTATTATAGTTACTCGCCATTGAAAAACAGTAAGCACCGGCATTTGAGAAAGCTAGTATATCACCTTCTGTAACCTCAGCAATTTGACGGTTATTACCAAAAGTATCTGTCTCACAAATGTATCCTACAACACTGTAATACCTCTTACGTCCATCAGGATTAGAAACATTTTCAATTTTGTGGTACGATCCGTATAACATAGGTCTAATTAAGTGATTGAATCCAGAATCAACGCCAGCAAACACGGTACTCGTTGTCTGCTTTACCACATTTACCTTAGTTAAAAAATAACCAGATTCACTAACTAAAAATTTACCAGGTTCAAATGCTATAGTTAGATCTTTACCATACTCGTTGCAAAAGGTATTAAATCGTTCAGTCAATTGTTCACCTAATTCTTCAATGTCGGTAGATACATCTCCTTCTTTGTAAGGAACTTTAAAACCGCTACCAAAATCTATGAACTCTAAATCATCAAATTTTGCTGCGGTTTCAAATAAAATCTCAGACGCATATAAAAACACGCCAATATCTAATATATCGCTACCTGTATGCATATGAATTCCATTAACACGCATACCTGTATTCTTGACAATTCTTAATAAATGAGGAATTTGATGTATAGATATACCAAATTTTGAATCTATATGACCTACTGAAATATTAGCATTTCCACCAGCCATCACATGTGGATTTATACGCACACATACAGGTACATCAGGATGTTTAGACCCAAATTGTTCTAGTATGGATAAATTGTCA
Source organism: Nonlabens sp. SCSIO 43208 (assembly GCF_050703575.1). Taxonomy (NCBI): domain Bacteria; kingdom Pseudomonadati; phylum Bacteroidota; class Flavobacteriia; order Flavobacteriales; family Flavobacteriaceae; genus Nonlabens; species Nonlabens sp. SCSIO 43208. The sequence continues at coordinate 2,298,361 of NZ_CP065365.1, read as the reverse complement.
ATGTTTATTTGAACACCTAGAGCGGCTACTTGCTCAATTTCTTCGAGAGAAACACCATTAGGAGTGTAAATGATTTTTTTAGGATCAACACCAGCTGCTAGCCCTAGTTTGACTTCCTGCACACTCACGGTATCGAGTCCAGCGCCTAACTGTTTAAAAAGCTTCAAGATTGAGATGTTTGACAGGGCTTTTACAGCATAATGAATTCTTAGATTTTTCGCTTTCGCGAAAGCGGACTCTAATCGTTCATACTGTGATATAATGCGCTGTGCATCATAGACGTAGACAGGACTACCGTGCTCCTGAGCTACTGCAACTAAATCTTGTGCATTCATTTTATTAATGTTAAATTATTTAAGCTCACAAAAATAAGTGCACAGAGGTAGTTGATGTGAAAAAAAACTCTAATTTTTTGCCCAATCCTAGTAATTTACTAGGTAATATATGTATGGGTAACCTAATGTGTGTTTCTAGACCCAAAAATGGCACTACCTATACGTACCATCGTACTACCTTCTTCAATAGCTATTTTGTAGTCACCAGTCATTCCCATGGATAATTCTTTGAATTCATCATGAGTAAAGTAATCTTCTTTTAATTTGGAAAACAAGCTGCTTAACGATTTGAATTCCTTTCTAATTTGATCTAGATCATCTGTAAATGTAGCCATTCCCATTAATCCTGTGATTGAAACATGGGATAACTCCTTGAACGCTTCACTTGTGATGTAATCCAGTAATTCTTGTTTGTCAAATCCAAATTTATTCTCTTCTTGGGCAATATGAATTTGAAATAAACAATTAATAACACGATCGTTATTTTTTGCTTGCTTATTAATTTCCTTTAGTAACCTAGGTGAGTCTACACTATGAATTAAATGCACATAAGGAGCCATGTATTTAACCTTATTCCTTTGAACATGCCCAATCATGTGCCATTTGATATCTTTAGGCAAGTGTTCCCATTTTGACGTCATCTCTTGGACTTTATTCTCACCAAAATGTCTCTGACCAGTCTCGTAGGCTTGTTCAAGATCACTGATAGGTTTTGTTTTACTTACGGCAATAAGTGTAGCCTTGGGTTCTACGCTTTCGCGAAAGCGTAATATGTTTTCACTAATCTTACTCATTTTCAAATTCGTAAATTAATAGTCCGCTAGGAAGTTTAGGTTTTATATAAGTGCTTTTAGGAGGCATTACAAGATCTGCATCGGCGATTTTTTTTATTTGTTCTACCGTTGCAGGAAATAGACCGAAACCTACCGCGTATTCATTATTATCAACTTGCTCCTTCATGTCTAGTAGAGCATCCTTCCCATAATTGTAGGATAATCTGCGATCATTTCTAGGATCTTTAATATCTAAAATCGGTTGAAGCAGATAATCATATAACATTTGCGTATCAAGATCATCTAAAGGACTATCAATTGTCATGACCTGTTTACGCCAATATAGACTGTAGAATTCTCCATCCAAATACATACTGAAGTGGTGCTTTTTGGACGGTTTATACATTTCCTTACCTCGATTTTGAATTCTAAAATGTTGATCTAGTTTCATGAGAAAATTTTCCTTTGTAAGATCATTGAGATCTGTCACTAGTCTATTAAATTCAAAGATTTGTAGCTGACTTTCTGGGATTAGAAAACTCATGAAATAATTGTAGGAATCATGTTTGTTACCTAAATCCTGAGATAGTAAATACGAGCTAGCGCTGCGGTGATGACCATCTGCAATGTATAAATGGGGTAGAGCTGCAAAGGATTGTTCAATTTTATTACAATCCTTTGCATCATCTATGATCCACACTTTATGTTCATTGCGATCAGTTGTTTTAAAATGATATTCAGGCTCACGTTGTTTTATACGTGAAACGATATCATCAATATCCTGTTGATCAGGGTAAGTGATCAAAACAGGCTCTGCATTAAAGCCTACTGTTTTTAAATATTCTTTAAACAGTGTTTCCCTTACTTTAAGTGTATTCTCGTGCTTTTTAATCACATTGTTGTTATAGTCATAGGTGCTTGCGGCAGCAATAATTCCTACATACTCGTGACCGTTTTCTGTACATTGATACAGATAAAAACTGGGAACTGATTCACCTTTAAGAAATTGATCCTCTTTGAACTCTAAGTACCTGTTGCGAACTAGTTGAAAACGTTCATTCCCTGTACTTTCATGATTAAATTTATAACCAGGATTCAAAATATGCAGAAAACTAAACGGATTATATTTTAAGGTGCTTTTTAGCTCCTTTCGTTTGTAATCCTGATACGATCTGGATATTAAATGAGTAGCAATTTCTTTTGAGGCTCTTACACCTTTGAAGGGTTTTATTTTTGGCACAATTATGAGGTCTTAAGCAAAACTTGAACTTACCTTTTCTGCTTTTTTAGATTCTGAATAATCGTAAAAGCCTTCTCCAGATTTTACTCCTTTTTTACCTGCCATCACCATATTAACTAATAGTGGACAAGGAGCATATTTAGGGTTTTTAAATCCATCATACATAACCTCAAGAATTGATAGGCATACGTCTAGACCTATAAAATCGGCCAGCTGTAATGGTCCCATAGGATGTGCCATACCCAGTTTCATTACAGTATCAATTTCTTGTACTCCTGCAACACCGTTGTATAAAGTCTCTATAGCCTCGTTAATCATAGGCATAAGAATTCTATTTGCTACAAATCCAGGATAGTCATTAACCTCAGTAGGCGTTTTGCCTAATTGAATCGACATATCCATAATAGATTTTGTAACCTCATCACTGGTTGAGTAGCCTCTAATGATTTCAACTAGCTTCATGATAGGTACAGGATTCATAAAGTGCATTCCTATTACCTTTTCAGGTCGTGAGGTAGCAGCACCTATTTGTGTGATGGAAATTGAAGATGTGTTTGAGGCTAGAATACAATCTGCTGGAGCAAACTCATCCATTTGCCCAAAAATTTTCAATTTCAAATCAACATTTTCTGTAGCTGCCTCGACCACGAGATCAGCCTGTTTTACACCTTCTTTAAGATCTGTATAGGTGGTGATGTTATTAAGAGTATCTTGCTTGTCGGCCTCAGTAATTTTTTCACGGGCAATCATACGATCTAGATTTTTACTTATTGTACCTAGACCACGGTCCAATGCTTCTTGAGAGATATCTACAAGTGATACATTAAATCCTTTTTGGGCAAATGTGTGTGCGATCCCATTCCCCATGGTTCCTGCGCCGATTACTGTAATATTTTTCATTTTTTTATTCAAAATTTGATTCTAATAGTTCTGTTATGTTGACAAAGGTTTGCATTGCCTCTTTTGAGTTAATATCTGTGTTTACAAAATAAATAATTCCAAAATCATTTTCAGGTTTGAAGAACATGACTGTACCTACACCTGGATCTCCACCAGTATGGCCTATTCTTCCTTGTTCATAACTTAAGAAAATACCGTGATTTTGCTCATTTTTGAGATTTTTTAAGTTTTCCTTATTAGATAAATGTGTGGAATCTAAACTTTTAGTAAAAAAGAGTTTGTAAGTATTCTTATTAAGTAATGTACCTTGTCCTTGATACGCAGCTATTATTTCTGAAAATACTAATCCTAAATCATGAACACTGGTATACATCCCTCCATCGGCAAAAGTGATAAGCTTGTAGTCAGGATATCTTAAATCTATGGTGCTATATACCTTACTGCGCAACGTAGTATCTAGATCTGATAATCTCCAGCTCGTTTCTTTGAGTTTTAACTCATCAATCACATGCTGCTTACTATAATCTTTAAAGTCTATTTGTGTAGCTTTTTCAACAACATAGGCAGCTAGTGCTGCACCTATGTTTGAATATTCATGAATGGTACCAGGTTTATACTCGTTAAAAATATAATCTGAATGGGTACTGTCAGTGACTGTAAGTCCAGACTTAAGAAATTCTTCTAGACTGCGATCTTCTTCAATAGGCAGAAAGTACTCTAATTCTTCTTGATCAATCAAAGGATTTCCATTAGTGTCCTTTTCTAAATTTATATAGGAAGAACTGTAATATTCCCTATCACTAATTCCGCTTGTGTGATTAACTAAATGTTGGACTCTTATTGTATCGTTAGGAAATAAAGGATGCTTAACAGTAAACGGTAAGTATTTATTAATATCATCATCCAACTTTAGTTTTTCTTCTTCAATAGCCTTGGCAAGTGTAAGTCCTACAAATACCTTTGAAATAGAAGCTATGTTTTGAAAGGTGTGAGAAGTATAAGGTAAGCTTTTTTCAAGATCCCTATAACCGTATCCTTTGGTAAATAATATGGAATCTTTGTTGACAACCGCTACTCCAAAACCGTTAAAATAATTTAGATCGTTTATACTATCTAATTGTTTATCAATTTGTGATTCAAGTATCTGAAATTTATTCTCTACTGTATTTGAGTTTGAAACAGAGGATTCGGTATTATTTTGAGTTGCGGTATTCTTTTCTTGTTTACAAGAAAAACAAAGAAGTACTAAAAAACTACCTATTAAAATTCGTATCATAATGATTTAAAATTCTCAATCACCTTAAGAGCTACATCTAGTGCGCGAGTACCATCTTCAAGATTTACGATAGGTCTGGTGTTATTTTCAATAGCATCTGCAAAGGTTTCTAATTCGTCTAGGATAGCATTATTTGCACTTACCTCTGGGTTGTCAAAGTAAATTTGTTTGCTTTCACCTTCTGCATTTTTAAGAATCATATCAAAGTCGCCAGGCGTTTCAGGAGCGTCTTTCATTCTAACGACCTCGACAGCTTTTTCAAGAAAATCAACAGATATATAGGCGTCCTTTTGGAAAAATCTTGCTTTACGCATTTTCTTTAAACTTATGCGACTAGCAGTAAGGTTTGCTACGCAGCCGTTTTCAAATTCTATACGTGCGTTGGCAATATCAGGTGTTTTAGATATTACCGCAACACCACTCGCATTAATTGATTTCACTTCACTTTTGACAACACTCAATATAGCATCAATATCGTGTATCATTAGGTCTAGCACCACACTTACATCGGTACCTCGTGGATTAAATTCTGCCAGTCGGTGTGACTCTATAAACATAGGTTGGTCGATGTTATCCTTAACAGCCATAAAAGCAGGGTTAAAACGTTCTACCTGACCTACTTGACCTTTTACATTATGCTTTCGCGAAAGCGAGATTAAATCATTAGCTTCATCAACTGTTACTGTGATAGGTTTTTCTACAAACAAATGTTTTCCTGCCTCTAGAACTTTTACAGCACTGTCATGATGAAATGAGGTAGGAGTGACTACATCGATCATGTCACATGCCTGGATAAGTTCATCAACATTAGAAAAGTATTTGTAACCAAATTCTTTTTCAACTTGTTGAGCGTATTCTGGATTTGCATCATAAAAGCCTACTAGTTCGTAGCGCTCACTTGATTGAAGTAGTTTAAGATGAATTTTTCCAAGATGTCCTGCACCTAGTACTCCTGCTTTAAGCATATGAAATATGGTTTTCCACAAAAGTAACGAAAACAGCTCTTTATAAAATTGTAAAATTTGCCTAGTTTTTAAGGTATTTTATTAGAAACAGAAGTTTAAATTTGCCACCATCGAGGATAATTATATACATAAAGGTAAACGCAGGCAGTTAGTAAATTTACTAAGAGAAAAGGGTATTACTGATGAAAGAGTACTTGATGCTATTAATGAAGTGCCAAGACATTTATTTTTAGACAGTGGATTCCTAGAGCACGCCTACCAAAATAAAGCTTTTCCTATAGGAGCAGGACAAACTATATCTCATCCCTATACAGTTGCTTTTCAATCTCAATTACTGGAAGTGATGCCAGGCCAGCGTATCCTTGAAATAGGAACAGGTAGTGGATATCAATGTGCGGTATTGATCAAAATGAAAGCGCAAGTATATACTATAGAAAGGCAGAACGAGTTGTATAAAAAAACTACCCAATTATTTAAAAAACTGTTTTATCGACCTAGAAAATTTGTTTTTGGTGATGGGTACAAGGGTTTACCAGATCAAGGTCCTTTTGATGGTATTATAGTTACCTGTGGTGCTACCGATATTCCAAAAGCCTTGCTAGCGCAATTGAAAATAGGCGGAAGAATGGTTATTCCTGTAGGTGACGATTCTCAAATTATGACACTTATTGTACGCGAATCCGAGTCGAAGTTTGTTAAGAGTACATTTGGAGAATTTAGGTTTGTACCCTTTCTTGACGGAAAAGAATAGAGTGTTTAAATAATAGTGGTTGATACTGTCCTAACTCCATCTAAACTTAATAGTTTATAGAAATTCATTGATTAAAAACATTACAGAAAACTTTACTGATAGGTAAAACCTTTTTTGTAATAGGGTAGAAGTTACCTAATATAAAACATAAAAAAAACCGCCTTATTAAATAAGACGGTTGAACTTTTATAAAAGAATTAGAAATTATCCGATCACTTTTACATTAACGGCGTTGATTCCTTTTCTACCTTGTTGAGTTTCATACTCAACTTTGTCGTTTTCTTTGATTTCGTCGATTAAACCAGAGATGTGTACAAATACATCTTCTCCAGAATCATCAGAGGTAATAAACCCAAAACCTTTTGAGTCATTAAAAAATTTTACTTTGCCTTCTTGCATTGTTATTGAATTAAATTAAAAAAATGTTCTTCAGAACTTTTCACTCATGAGATACCGCAATAATTGCAGAAAAAAGTAATGATTGAATGAATAAGTAATGAAGAGAAGGCTCCTCTAAATACACCAATAAATAAAATAACTACTTTGAAAACAAGGTGTCAAGATTCCTAAGAATCATTGCAAAACTAAACTAATTTAATTGCCATACCTAGAATAGTATGTTTTATTTATGTAATTAAAGGGTTTTATAATTCTTAAGTTTTGTTTGAACCAGGCATATTAATGATTAAGGAAATCGTTGTAACAAATAAAAAATGAATCCTCCTGTTGCATAGCATACAAGATCCCATACATCGCCAGTATATCTTTCATTTACCTGTGGTAAATACCATTCAAAATAAATACTGTACAACAGGACTAGACTGGCTATACTTAACTCGTCCAGTCTTAAGCTTTTATTTCTTTTTATAAACCATAACACATGTAGACATATGACACTCACTATAGGTATTACCAATATATCATTCACATATCCCGTCACAAAATCACTGGCAACTTGATAAGATTTAGCGAGTTCGACTATAAAAAAACTAATGACACTTAATAAAAAATAGAGGTGTACAATTTTTAAAGGAAGTTTTTTGATCATGTTGCTAATAAGGCTATTAACCAAGCTAAAAACATCCCTATCGCCATAACAACAGTCCAAATGGATTGTAAAACTTTATAGGAAAAACGAGCCAATGGGTTGCTACTGTTTTCCCACCTATCCAAGAATGACTCATTCTTGGTAGGCTGCTTTGGGTCATTCTCACTATTCTTTTCGGCCGAATTAAGCATGTCAGAATCTTGCATTACATGGTTTTAAAACTAATTCAAAATTTTATTTGTGTACCACTACTGTTTTTACATTACAAAATTCTCTTATTCCATGATGGGATAATTCTCGTCCGTATCCTGATATACCTGTACCACCAAAAGGTAGGTTAGGGTTACTGGCAACTTTGGCGTTGATAAATACGGCGCCGTCTTTTATTTTTTTAGAAAGTTCTTGCATTCTACTTATGTCCTGACTAAATAAACTTGCGCCTAACCCAAATTTTGAATCGTTTACCATTTCTATAGCTTCCTCTTCCTCTTTAAAGGATAGAACAGCCATTAAAGGTCCAAAGGTTTCATCTTTAAAAACTGGCATGTCGCGAGTAATATCGGTCAAAATAGTAGGCTCAAAATAGGCGTTTTTACGACTTCCACCTAGGTGAACCTTAGCACCCATATTTACAGACTGATTCATGAGCTCTTCCAGCTCTTCTGCTAGATCTTTTCTAGCCATAGCTCCAATGTAGGTATCGTCATTTAACGGATCACCAGACTTGAGCTCCTTCACTTTATTGGTAAACTTATCTAGAAACTCATCGTAAACCTTTTCATGGATTATAAGTCTTTTACCTGCGATACAGCTTTGTCCAGTGTTTTGATATCTTGCGTTAACGCAAGTTTCAACAGATTTATCTATATCGGCATCTGGAAAAATAACTAATGCATTATTACCACCTAGTTCTAGTACAGTTTTCTTAATTTCTGAGCCAGCAGTACTTGCCACAGCACTTCCTGCAGGTTTTGAACCGGTTAATGTCACTGCCTTTATAATATCATTTTTAATAATATTTTCTACAGCCTTACTACTTATTACAAGATTTTGAAAACACCCTTCTGGAACACCTGCTTCAAGTAAACATTCTTCAATCATATTTGCTGTTCCCATCACGCTACTGGCATGTTTTAGAACGCCTACATTTCCTGCCATCAATCCAGGAATTATAAATCGCATTACTTGCCAGAACGGGTAATTCCATGGCATCACTGCAAGAACAACACCTAGTGGTTCATAACTTATATATGAAGAATGTGCATCATCTATATCTATGTGTTCACTAGCTAGGTAATCTTTTGCCTTACTAGCGTAGTGATCGCATAACCAAGCGCATTTTTCAAGCTCAGATCTTGATTGAGAAATAGGTTTTCCCATTTCCAGTGACATCTGCTTGGCATATTTCTCAATATTCTTTCTCAAAGTGTCACCTATAGATCGCACAGTAGCAGCCTTTTTATCATAGGAAGTAAATCTCCAATCATTAAATGCTTTTTGAGCTTTCTCTAGTTTCGATTGAATTTGGTCTTCGGTAAGTTCTTTATATTCTGCTAGCTTTTCTCCTGTATACGGATTGTAAGTAGTTATCATTTTTTATTTTAAAAGTACGATTAAAGCCAATAAAAAAGACTTCCTTTTGGAAGCCTTTAACTCGTTTTAGCATAGGTTTAGCGCTTACTGATTGGATAGCCATTGGTTCACGTTAGTTTCTATGCGTGACAGTATGTTTTCTGTGTCCGCTTTCGCGAAAGCGTGACCCGTTATATTTTCATACAACTCTACGTACCTATCACTCACAGAGTTTATATACTCATCGCTCATGTGAGGTATAGTTTGACCTTCTTTACCTTGAAAATCATTTGAAATTAGCCATTGACGTACAAACTCTTTACTGAGCTGTTTTTGAGGTTCGTTATTTGCTTGTCGTTCCTCGTAACCATCGGCATAAAAATACCTAGAAGAATCTGGTGTGTGAATTTCATCAATTAGAACGATTTTTCCATCTTTAGTTTTACCAAATTCATATTTAGTATCTACCAAGATAAGCCCTCGTTGCGCGGCAAGTTGGGTTCCTCGTTCAAATAACGCTCGTGTATATTTTTCCAATATCTCGTAATCTTGTTCACTTACAATACCTCTTTTAAGAATGTCCTCGCGAGATATGTCTTCATCATGATCTCCTTTTTCTGCCTTGGTTGCTGGTGTGATGATAGGTTGAGAAAATTTATCATTCTCTTTTAAGCCTTCAGGAAGTGGTACGCCACATAGCATGCGCTTTCCTGCTTTATATTCACGAGCTGCATGACCGCTCATATAACCTCTAATAACCATTTCTACTTTAAATGGTTCACATAAATGACCGATAGCCACATTAGGATCTGGGGTATCTATTAACCAATTAGGCACGATGTCCTCAGTGGCTTTCATCATTTGCGTGGCGATCTGATTCAATATTTGGCCTTTATAAGGTATTCCTCTAGGCATGACTACATCAAAAGCGCTGAGACGATCTGTAGCAATCATTATCAATAACTCATCATCAATGTTATAGACTTCTCTTACTTTACCTTTATAAACATTTTTTTGTCCTTCAAACTCAAACTGAGTATCCATTAAAGTATTAGGTACGCTCATGATATTTTAAATATGATTATAAAGCAAAGGTCTTATTATTTTATAAAAATTGAAATAGGATAACTGGATATTATAAAGAAGTTATACTAAGTTTTAAACAAGTTTTTGATACTGGTCAAACCATTTTCTTACTTGAGTATCGCCATACCCATATTGTGGGAATTTATCCTGAAATGCTATAAAGACTTGTTTAAAACTGAGGTTGGGATTTTGTTTAATTAGATTTTTCACAAATTCCTGTGGCTGCCCGTCACTATTGTTGTTAGGTAATCTATTAATGTGAGAATCTACCGCTGCTCGTACATGAGAATAATTACTTTTTAACTGTGTTGCAATTTGTAATAGGGTAGTGGTATTTCCATCCGAGTAAGATTTCCATAGATTACTCCATAATTCGAGTTGTTCTAATTTTTGTCTGTTAGTATAAATATGAATCAATTCATTATTTGAATGATGTCCATAACTATAAGGAAATGCGTTAAGTGGTCGAATCAAATAGAGTTTAATATTCTTTTTATTGATCTGATGGAACCTGTGTAAAACAAACCATAAATTAGATTGACAAAATAGATCGTCTTCAAACCAAAGATTCACCTCACTATTCTCAGGTATATTCGACAGCTTCTCAAGTTCCTTAATCACAAGATCGTTGTACTCTTGCTGAGTACTATTATACTCCTGTTTAATATACTGTGAACGATCAATTAATAATTGTTCGTAAGATTGTGCTTTTAAAGGGCCATCAATAAAACATTCTCTAAAAGTGATACACTTTCCGTTAAGTTCCGCAGGGAATCTATTTCTTAAGGAATCACCGTTGAGAATATGGTATTCTTGCATCAATAAGTTTAATCTAATTTAAATTCGCCACGAATATCCTCTACTTCCTTTTCTGGTAGTGAGTTAACAAATAAATACATGCAGCCATAAGCGATTGCTCCGCCACAAATTCCAACTGGAATCAAGGTTAGGTTATTTTCAACAGAAAACAACATTATGAAAATGAGTATCATAACAAATTCACAGAAAATCCATGAACCTACAAACATGGCTATATACCATCCTTTTTTATAGCCTTTCTCTTCAAGAATCTCTCCTAGCTTTTTAGAAAGCCAGATGACTAAAAATATTTCTAGCATTTTATTTGGGTTGTGTTAGTTGTCTCAAATTTAGGCTATTAAAACTTTTAAAATACACAATTGTTAAAAGAATTAACAAATTTTTAAAATCCTAGATTGAATCCTAAAACAAAAGCTCCGTAGTTTCTTCCAGATGTCATGCTGTATACGTAGTCGATTCTGAAAGGTCTAAAATTTCCAAAACCAATATTGTCGATCCCTGCGCTTAATTCAAAATAAGGTTTGCGTTCTGTAAAAAGTGCTTTTCCATTCAAAATCAAATCGTAATTTAATTGATTAAGCACTGGTATTTTTCCTAAAATAAATCCTTTGAAGTCATGTTGAACATGAAGTTGAGCATAATCCTTATTTGTACTGTAATCGTAATAGTTTAACAAACCGAAACCATAGGGATTAACTGCTTGTAGTTTATACCTTAATCTATTACCATTAAAATGTTGGTAGTCCACAAATGAAATATTATCGGCGTTAAGAAATGTACCAGCATTGGCATAATAGCTCGTTCTACCTAAATTTCCTAAATCAAAACCTTGGTACAAACTTGCCTTGAATTGATGGAAGTTGTAATTATCATTATTTGAAGCAAATCCACCTTCATAATTTAAAACAATCGTTGGGTATTTTTCATTGGAGATGTTGAATTTTTGGTTGGGATAACTTTGGTACTTTTGACCTGGACGTATGGTTAACGATACACCAGTTTTTAAAATCTCATGATCGTCTATTATCGCTTGTCTTCCTAAATCCAAACTCAAAGGATTATTGCTAGTGTAATCTATATCATCTTGAGGAAACCATACCTGATCTTCAGTATTTGTTAATGGTTGACGTCTTTCATATGAAACTGAGGTATTTACAAAAACACCATTTACCACTTCTTGTCCAAAGTTGATACTAGCAAAATCAACTTCATAGAACTTGGCAAAATTTCTTTCAAATAATAAACTACTTAATGAATTTTCTAGGTTAGAAATAGGGTTGCTATTATTTATTTGACGTACTTCAGTACCAGCTTTAAAGCCTAAATACCTACGATTGGTTCTATTGAATCTATAATTTCCAGTAAAGGTGTACCTTAACCTATCGTCACTAAATCCATAGTTGAATTTTGTCCCTAGGTATAAAGTTCTATTATAATCCTCGTCAAAGCCTTTAAAATAAGAGAGCCCAGAATTTATGGAAAATCCTTGTACTGTATTAAAACCAGAAAAGTTTGCTATACCATCGTATGTAATCGAGTAGTTTTTATTGCTATTTCGGTAGGAATAACCTGTAATGGGATCTAGTAACCTAAACTTATTGTTTACAGCATCAATTGAATCCTTGTATTTAGGATCGTTGCGTACTGCTGCAATACTGTCTTTTTTTATGTACTCTTTACTTTCTTCTGTATTTAAAGGAACAGGTCTTTGTTTTTTCCAAAATAGACTGTCTTTTTTATTGGCACCTTCTTCAAAACTCAAAACTTCAGCACCAAAAAAATCTTTTTCAAATTGTGGATTGAAATTATAATCCGTGTAGTTTGCGATAAATCGACCATTCCCTTTAAAACCTAAGAACTTAAATGAAAAGTCAATGCTTTGTGATCGTTTTACCCAATCCTTATTACTTTCTTCATAAGAAAAGTCTTGTTTAAAGGTTATCTCTTTAATGACAGGTACATTTATATTCATACCAGTTGTGGTAAGCTCAAGGCCGTAAATCGTCCATTGATCTTCTACTATGTAAATAATACCTTCAAATGTATTATCATTAGGCCTTTTACTTTTAACCTCTATTTTATTGATCAAAAAATTATTATCATCAAAAAAGGTTCCTAACAATTTATATTTATAATATCCAAAAGCATAATCTGCAATAGGAGATACGATTCGATTATTTAAGTCTATATTATTGTTGTAAAAATTAAAGTCGGCACTTTCGGCACTATTGGCACTAAAACCATTATCGTCACCACTTATCTTACTTGCTATTATGTGTTCCTTAAAATTATCAGGTGCTTCATAGGCAATTTTTGAAACCGTTTCAGATAGGTAGATAATACCCGATCTAGTTATAGAATCTAGTGATCCGTCAAGATCACCTATCTCTTGTCCCATAAAACTTTCTGGAACATCATTCATACGCCATAAACCACGCGAATAAAAATTTGCTTTATAACTGGAGAATTTTAATCTATTCTTTTCTCTATTATCAATAGCAGCTTGAATAACTCTATCTGCTGGGTTTTCATCACTATTTACAATTACTTCATCTAGTGAAGTGGCCTGTTCTTTTAAAATGACGTTTTGTACCTGATGTTCCTTTTGATAGTTGACTTTTATAGTTTTAGGAGCATAGCCTAAAGATTGGTATACAATTTCATAATCACCAAATTTGGGAAGCTTTAAAGTGTAAGCACCTTCATTATTAGTAGTTGTTCCCGTATAAGAACCTTTAATATAAATAGAGGCAAAGGCCAGCGAATCTCCTTGTGTTCCTGTAAGAGTTCCTATTAATTGCGCTTTGGCGAAAGCTAAACTGAAAACAAAAATGAGAGTAATATAATATTTCATAGAGTTGGTTTATGGATCCCAAAGTTAATTCAGAACCATAAAACTCTATGTCTTATAGAAGGAACTTAACCTTGTTTAACTACATAGACGTATATTGTTAAATAAGGTTGCCTAGATTGCATGAAATTACTTGAATTGTTTTTTTATTGCGTCTAGACGGCGTTTATTATCCCGATCTTTCATGGTTTCACGCTTATCGTAAAGTTTTTTACCCTTTGCTAGCGCTATGTCCATTTTTGCTAGACCATTTTCATTTACAAACAAGCGTAATGGAACAATGGTATTACCAGAATTAGTAACATCCTTTTCTAGTTTTTTAAGTTCCTTGCGGTTTAATAAAAGTTTACGCTCTTGTTTAGGTTGATGGTTAAAATAGGTAGCATGTGAGTATTCTTGTACTGTCATATTGATTACCCAAAGCTCGTTGTTTTGAAATTCACAAAAACTTTCGGCTATACTAGCTTTACCTAACCTTATAGCTTTAATTTCAGTTCCAGCAAGCACAATACCAGCAGTATACCTATCTAGTATCTCATATTCAAATCGTGCCTTACGATTTTTAATTTCTATTTTTTTGTTAATCTTCATATAATACTGCAAATATAAACAGACCAGCACATGCATGTCTTATATATTTGTGAAATGAAAAAGATTGTACTATTACTACTGTTGACAGCACTTGTTGCTTGTAAAGTTGATGATAAAGATTATACTGGTAAGGAGTTAATTCATAAGAGTATTCAAGCGCATGGCTCTCCTTTTTTGGACCAATCTACGATGGAATTCAAATTCAGAGGAACACAATACGAGGCTACAAGAAATAAAGGTGTGTTTCAATATTCTCGTGAGTTTATTCAAGATTCCTTAAGGATTAAAGATGTATTGAGTAACAATAAGAAAGAGCGCTATATAAACGATTCCTTAATTACCGTTGCAGATTCTTTACTTAACGGTTATGCCAGTAGCCTTAATAGCGTAGTGTATTTTGCACAATTACCGTATAGTTTAGATGGAGATGCTATAATCTCTAAAAAAATAGGGATTGATACGATTTTAAATAATAAATATTACGAGGTCAAGGTTACTTTTAAAGAAGAAGGTGGTGGCGAGGATCACGACGACGTTTTTGTCTACTGGATAAATAAGGACAATTATTTAATTGATTACCTGGCTTATTCTTATTGTGAGGAAGAATGTGGATATCGCTTTCGCGAAAGCGTAAATCGTAGAACGGTAAATGGTGTAATCATACAGGATTATAAAAACTATAAAGCAGTCAAAACAAATCCTGATTTATTGCAGTTGGATGATTTATTTGAAAAAGGTCAACTGGAGTTAGTCAGCGAGATTAAAACAGAGCAAGTAAAACTCACGTTAGATTAATACGAATATCAACTTATTGAATAGGTAATTCACTGTTCGTTACTTTGTAGTTTCTTGTAAAAAGCATGATTCTAGCATTTGGTAAATATCTGGATGTTTACGTTTCATAAGTTTTGGCCTAGAAAAGAAGTATTCACAAGCAACGGCAAAGAATTCGGCTTCACTTGTTCCACCGTAGGACCTTATGTCTGACTTGTCGTTATTGATTTGCTCCATTTCATGATGCATGATCTCTAACCAAGCTGCAACCATAGGTTGGTTCATCAATATTTGCGGAATGCCGTCTATTTTACCATCCATTTTATCTATGAGGTGAACAAACTCATGAACTGCGGTATTTAGTTTATCCGTATTGTTACGAAAACCGTGATAAAGCGCTTTTTGCGATAATATCATTTGATTCTCAAATCTTCCTGTACCTACTAATCCTAGGATATTACGGTTTTCATCTTTTTCGGCAAAGCCTAGTTCTTGATTGAATCGATCTGGATATAACCAGACGATTTTTAAGTTATTGTAATGCCAGTCTGGAAAATGAAATACAGGAATTACAGCGCTTGCCGCAATTAACATTTCATCCTTGTCTGCAACCTCAATGTGCACTCCTTCTATTTGAATCTCCTTTAAGAACAGTGCCATACGATTTTTAAATACAGATTGCTGCTCGTGATTCAAGGCCTTATAAAAAGGTACATATTTCAGTAAATCAACATGCCAAAAATTAGGTATTGATAATGCTGGGTTTTTCTTAGTGGTATTGAATTTAATTACAAAATAGATTAGAATAAGAGCTACAATAAATAACGTAGTTATCATAAGGTCATTTTACCTTGTAAAGGTACTAGCTACATTTCAGTCCACCTATTTTACAATTCGGTAACCTCTATTTTAAACTCATGTAGTTTGAATAGATATTTGTCACAGCTTTAAAGGAAAGACTTACTTTTAAGCTAGAAAAAAAGAACTCATGACCTTAAAAAAGTTTTTTAAATATTTTATTTATAGCATTTTACTTGCTTTTATTATCTTATTAATAAACGCATACGCTCGTGGTTATTTCTTCAACTTTCAAGAAGAAGCAATCAACTTTGGAATTAATTTCATGTTCACTGTAGTGTTAACAGCTGTAAATCAATGGTGGTTTAATTTCATATCAAAGTACTATGATTGGGAAACTCACACAGTAGGAAGATTGATTTTTGGTGCACTAGGTTCCATCATATTAACTATGATAGCTTTGTTTGTATGTTACATTATTGTGGTACTAGGGTTTTATCAAAAGTCCTTAGAGTTCTTCTGGGCAAATCAAAGTGCCGAGTATTATTGGTTGGGCCTCATAATTACGGTGATTGTGAGTTTGATCTACCACGCAGTTTATTTCTATAGACTATCATTAAATAAAAAGGTAAAGGAGCAGAAGGTAATAGCGCGCAGTGCCACAGCACAGTTCGATGCTCTTAAAAGTCAACTGGATCCACACTTTTTATTTAATAGTTTGAACGTTCTAGTTTCATTGATCGAGGAAAACCCCAAGGCAGCTACAAAATTTACAACGTCATTATCCAAGGTGTATAGATATGTACTAGAACAACGTAACAAAGAATTGGTAACAATTAATGAGGAATTACAATTTGCACGTACTTATGTGAATCTTCTTAAAACAAGGTTCGAGAATAGTATAGAAGTAATTATACCCAATGAAGCTAGCAATCCAGATGCACAGGTTGTGCCTCTATCTCTTCAATTACTACTAGAAAATGCAGTTAAGCATAACGTGGTTAGTGATACAAAACCACTTTTAATTGAGATTTTTGAAGATGGAGATATGCTTGCCATCAAAAATAATCTACAACCTAAACAAGTAGTAAAGCGCAGCAGTGGTGTAGGTCTTAATAATATAGCTTCTAGGTATGCTTTATTGAGCAACCGTAAAATGAGTATCGATAAACAGGATGATAACTTTAGGGTAAACATACCTATAATAACTGAAAAAGAAACAATTATGAATACAGTAGAAAACACAAGTGTCGAAGATATTAAACTAGTCAAGGCAAAAAGTAGAGTTGCCGATATAAAAGGACTTTACGATAATGCTTTTAGAAGCGCAGCCATTTTAATCTTCCTGTCTGCGGTGAACTATTTTACAAGTGATTTTCCTTGGATCATATTTCCTACCGTTGGGATGAGTATTGGATTAATTTACAATTATGCCAATGTTTACGATTATAAAATACCACTAGGTAAAGAGTGGGAAAATCGAAAAATCGAACAATTAATGAACGATAAAAACTTTTAATTATGAAACCACAAGAAACATATGAAGAACGCTACAAAAGGGCAAAAGAAAGAGTAGGAGAGATCCGTGGATTTTATTCTCACAGTGTGGTCTACATACTAGTAAATATAGGAATAGCGGGATTAAATTACTATCAAAATCAATGGGAATTTCCTTGGTTTTTGTTCACTCTTGGTGGATGGGGAATAGGATTAATTGCACATGCATTTGCTATTTTTGGCACTAATCCATTTACAGGTAAAAAATGGGAAGAGCGCAAAATTCAAGAAATTATGGAAAAAGAACTTAACTCTTAACAAAATGGAATCATTTACAACCCAAGAAGAGGCTCGTCAGAAAGCCGTAAAAAGAGTAAAAGAACTCAAAGGTTTCTACAACCATCTTATTTCATTTATGTTGGTTAATGGTGGTATTGCATTGCTAGTATGGTATTTTGGTGGTTCAATGGCATTTTTTATTTGGACCGTGACAATTTGGTGGGGTTTAGGACTGCTTATTCACGCTTTAAATACTTTTAAACTAAATCCATTTTTTGGTAAAAAATGGGAAGAGAAAAAAATCAAAGAATTATTAGAAAATGAGCATTAAAACCATAATAATAGAAGACGAAAAACCTGCTGCTCGCAGATTACAACGCATGTTGCACGAACTAGGTGTTGAGGTTATGACCATGTTACATTCTGTAGAAGAAGCTGTTAACTACTTTCACAACAACAGTTCTCCAGATTTAATTTTTCTTGACATTCAATTAAGTGATGGATTATCTTTTGAAATCTTTGATGAGGTTCAATTGGATAGCGCCATTATATTCACGACTGCCTATGATGAATATGCCTTGCAAGCATTTAAACACAACAGCGTAGATTATTTACTTAAACCTCTAGATGAAGATGACTTACAAGCTGCAATAAATAAGTTTGAATTACGCTTTCGCGAAAGCGGAAACTCATCATCCCAATCACCTCAAAATAGCCTAAGTAAAATAGATTTTTCACGCATAGCCCAAATGTTGGGTAACCCTATTGATAAGAATTATAAGAAACGATATACAGCTAAAGTAGGAGAACATTTAAAACTGTTTCATGTTGATGATATTCAATTGTTCTTTTCTGAAAATAAAGGAACTTATGTCAATCTATCTAATGGGCGCAATTACTTAATAGATAATAAATTAGAGTCTGTAAGTAATGAGCTTGATCCTGAACAGTTTTATCGTATTTCTAGACAAGCTATTATCAATATTAACGCTATAAAAGATATGATTTCATACACAAATTCACGTTTAAAGGTGAAAATTGATTCTTTTAATGAATTTGACCTTATCGTGAGTCGTGAGCGAGTAAAGGATTTTAAAAATTGGATGAATCAGTAAGACTTACAATAACAAAAACTAAGATTGTAACGACTACCGATTTTTAAATTAATTTTTCAAATTTATAAGGATCTCGATTTCCTATTTTTAAATTTTCCATAGCGTTTAAAGCAATATCCACCCTTTTTTGTTCTCCTTTTGCATTGTAAACCATAAAAATTATGTTGCGTTGTTTACCAGGTGTAAGCGTTTCAAATATTTCATAAGCCTCAAAATCACTCAATAGTACGGCTTCCAGCTCTTCGGTCATGGGAGCTTGATATTTGCTAGTGTCTTCTTGCATTTTTACCTTAACCGTGTCTCCTTGATCAACATCGAGTAATTTACGATTTGCTTTGGAAAACATGAGGTATACAGTCCCATGCTTTTTTGAAACGCCAGCGTGTAATTTTAGCTCCTTATTATTGGAAGTAATGGTTGCAACTACGCGTTTTATTTTATCTACTGCTAATTGATCGGCAATGTCCTCAGGAATTAGGATAGCTCCCATAAAGCCATCTGTTCCTAGAGTTGCTTCAAATTCAAAAACCATCTATTATAATCTATTTGTGATTACTTGTGTCTCACTGTGCAAGGTACGATGTACGGGACATTTATCTGCAATTTGTAACAAACGGTCAATTTGTTTTTCATCCAGGTCTCCAGTGATTTTTATAGCTCTTTTAAAGGTGTCAATCTTGGCAGAATTTTCCTCACAGTGTTCACAATCAGCTGCGTGTTCTTTACTATATGAAACATGACATTCAACATGATCTAGTGGCCATTGCTTGCGCCTAGAATACATGTGCAAAGTCATCACCGTACATGCAGCAAGACCAGATGATACCAGTTCATAAGGTGTTGGCCCAAAGTTATTGCCACCTACACTCAAAGGTTCGTCTGCTGTGATGTAGTGATCGCCTGCCTTAATAGAAGTAGTGTAGTCGTCACCAGCTTTTAAACTTGCAACAATTTCATGTTCGGATTTGAGTGATTGTTTTTCAGGAATGTTTAGATATCGCAAGGCCCATGCTGCGATTACTCTTCCTGTATAACTGCTATCTTTTTTGTTCATGAGTAGATGGTGAGCACCGTCTAGACTAATGAAGCTTTTAGGATGCCAGGCATTGACATATAATTTTTCTGCATGTTTAATACTTACATAATCGTCCTGCGGACTGTGCATGATGAGCACAGGTTTGCGTAAATTTTGTAGTACCTGAGTGAGATGATTTTCATTGAGACTCTTTACAAAATCGCTGGATATTGTAAATTCTCTTCCTGCTAATTGAACTTTTGCATTTCCTTTTGATTCAATTTCTTCCACTTTATCAGCAAATAAATGCTTCACATGTTTAACATCACTAGGAGTACCTATAGTAGCAACAGCCTTTATAGAGTTCGCTTTCGCGGAAGCAAAAATCGCAGCAGCACCACCCAAACTATGTCCAATAAGAAGTGAAGGCGCTTGATAGTGCTCTTCTAAATACTCAACGGCAGCCAGTAAGTCGTCAACATTACTCGAAAATGTCGTATCAGCAAAATCACCGTGAGAAGCTCCTAGACCGGTAAAATCAAATCGTAACACACCAAATCCTTGTGCGGTAAGTTCTCTCGAAATAATACGCACTGGAGTAAGATCCTTACTACACGTAAAACAGTGAGCAAATATTACAAAATTATGGGGTTTTTGAGAACTGGGTAATTCGACTATCCCAGTGAGTTTGTATCCTGTAGGACTATCAAAAGTTATGGTAGTAGCTTTCATAACTTTAAAAATACCAACTTTCTATTACAGGCTTAAAAACTTAACGTAATATTGTGAACGGAAAAAGACTTGAAATTATGAAATTGAAATCTCTTTGGGTGATTGTTATTATGATCGTTGTGAGTTCTTGTGGTAACACTAGTAAGCAAGAAGATAATAAGTTAACCACTTTTTATTTTATTAGGCACGCTGAAAAAGTCAAGGATCAAGGTAATGATCCAGAACTTACACCGAGCGGTATTTCAAGAGCAAATCAATGGGTGAATTATTTTTTCTTAAAAGATGTTGATAGAATATTATCCAGTGATTACAAGAGAACTAGACAGACAGCGGCACCACTAGCTAAATCAAAGAAACTACCCATAGAAATTTATGATGTAAGATCTTTGAATGGTGATAGCTTATTAAATAAATACAAAGGAGAGACAGTTGTGTTATATGGTCATAGCAACACTATTAATTCCTATACCAATGACTTACAATCTGATAGTATTTATAAGGAATTAGACGAGAAAGATTACAATCATTTTTTTAAAGTACAAATCGATAATAACGGTAAATCAAGGGCACAAAAGCTAGCCATGGATTTTATTGAATAACTTATGGAGCAACCTAATAATCCTTTACATGGTGTTAAACTAGCAGATATTCTAGAAAAACTAGTAAATCATTATGGCTGGTACGAGCTAGGTGGTTTAATACGCATTAATTGCTTTAATACAAACCCGTCAATTAAATCTAGTTTGAAGTTCTTAAGGCGCACACCATGGGCTCGTGAAAAGGTGGAGCAACTCTATTTAGACACTTTTCACTAGAATTGATTAAATGTTTAATGTATATTAAACGTATGGATCAAAAAGATTACAAAGGCGCTTATTATAGCTGCTATTATAGTAAAAAATAGAATACTTTTAAGAAGGTTATAATTGTTCTGACTTCTTATTCTAGAAGCTATTTTATTAAGGTCTTTTTTATCAATTGCTTTAGTTGCTATTTTAGCATTCAGCTTTGATTTAGTCTTGCCTAAAGGTGAATTGTCAAACCTTGATTTTCTTTCACGTTTGTTATTTTTTAAAGACAGCTGCATTGCAGAAAAGGAACTATGTTTCATAACGTGAGTTTAGTTATACGTAGCTTTTAAGCTTTAATTGTTACTTTGATAGATAAAAAAAACCTCAGAATAAAATCCTGAGGTTTAAGTTTTTTTATTGAAGTACAGTTTAAAACTGATAGCGAATACCTAACGCAACATCAAAATCATTTCCATCCCTAAAATCACCAAAATAAAATTCTGGTCTTACATCTAATGAAAGTATAAGTGGAATATCAAAGTTATATTCAATTCCTACCTGTCCACCTACAAATAATGAGGTTTCACTATCGTCAAAGCGATCACGTCCTGGAAAATCATCATCAAGATCTATAAAAGCAATTCCTGCACCTGGTCCTGCGTACCAATTAAAACCGCCATCGATATTCCAAACCCAGTGATAAATACCACTAGCCTTGAATCCATCAAAATTGTTTCCTGATTCAATACCCAAATCAATTTCTAAACGGTTGTTTCCTCCTAAATAACGTTGATAGGATATTTCAGTACCAAAACCATCACCATCACCAGCTCTAATTCCTATAGCATTGTTTGAGATTTCTTGTGCACTAATTAGACCACTTACTAGTAATCCAAAAAATAAAAATATTCTTTTCATGTTTATTGTTTTAACAAAAATCTTATTAAATCAATTTATTTATGGATATAAAAAGTTAATATTCTTAAATGTATTGTTAACCTTCAAACTCTATATCATCACCGCCGTCGTTGTTGAAGTTATTACGATCACGTCTTTTTTGTTCATTAAATCTGTAAACAAAGGTGACAATAAATTGACGCTCACGCCATTGGAATTCACTTTCTGAAATAAAATTTGGGGTAGTAACAGTTCCTTGTCTACGACGACTGTTTAATAAATCACTTACACTAGCTGTAATAGAAGCTCTTTCATCCCAAATATCTGTACTTGCAGCAAGGTTTATAGTTACAATACCATCGTTAGTTCCTTGAGCATTTTCACTTGCTCCACGATAATTAATTCTATTTTGAAGGTCTATTTTTCCAGGTAAGGTGAATTTTTGATTCAATCTGGCAAAATATGTGGTGTTATTAAAATCAAAACTTTGTCCGTTGAAATCTCCATCTGTCTCAACATTGAATACATTAAAATCAGAATTAATGGTCCACCATTTAAACGGTCTGTATGTTAAAGTGAGTTCGTATCCTAATCGATCTTGTGTAGAAAGGTTTACAGGAGTTCTTCTAATTATAGGATCTCCATTGTCTGTAAGCTCTCCAGTTTCTTCTTGAATAAATTCCCAATTGTCTTCACTACGATTAAAATAGACAGCTGTACTCAATGTAACTTTATTCCATTTTCTCAGGTAGGTAAGTTCTAAACTATTTGCAAAACTAGGATCAAGATCTACATTACCCTGGAAGATATTTGACTCGCTACTACGACTAGGAAATGGGTTTAAAAATCTTCCTCTAGGTCGTCTTACTCTTCGGTTATATCCCAAAGTTATATTCTCACCATCTCTAAACTCGTAACCTAAGTTTAAAGTAGGGAATAGGCTTCCGTAATTTTTTTCTGAAGTTACATTAGTTGTTTCTTGAAAAATATCAACATCTGTTATTTCATATCGCAACCCAGCTAGTAATGAAAATTTAGTCCATTTATGCCCATATTGCGAGTAAAAGGCATTAACTAATTCCTCATATTGGAATGTGTTATTTAAACCTGGATCTGGCACTAAGGGAGAATCTGGCGTGGTAAAGTCTAGTCTTTCAGCAAAAAATAAAGAAGTCGTAATATCCCTATAGTTTCCTCTATAACCAGCCTCAAAATTGGTGTTTTCACCAATCGGAAGCTCGTAATCTATTTGTAATAAAGCGTTTTGTTCTTCTGTTTCTTGATCTTGAAACTCAACATCATTAATTGTACTTGTAGTAGTTTCTTGTTCAATAATGTTAGCGATTTCCTCTTCAATTTCACCACCGTATTGAAAACTTATAGAAAGCTTTTGACCATCCTCATCAAGATCATTCAAATAATCTAGTGTGAACTGATAATCATCCTCATTTTCACCTTCCATTTCTCGTCGCAATGTAGCCTCATTCAAATTTCTATTAATATCAAATCTATCTATGGTATTAGTAGTTACATCGTCATCGTTACCATAGCGATAAACAAAGTTTGCAACAATATTACTGTTGTCATTTATATCATATCGAGCTCCTAAACTGGTAAAGAAATTACGTCCTAGTCTATCGAAATCTCTACGTTCATCCACAAACCTGTTGGCAGCATCAGGAGAAAAGAATTCTGTACTAGAGCTAGCATTTCCTGGAGTTGTTCTATAGCGCCATCCGGTATTTGTGAAAAAGTTCCAGTCGCCCGTGCGATAATTTCCATTAAAAGAAACTCCTAATCGTTCTGGTACACCTGATTCTAATTGTAAATTTCCATTGAAACCTTCCAAAGATTTTTTTCTTAAGATAATGTTTAAAATACCAGCGGTACCTTCGGCATCGTACCTTGCACTAGGCGAGGTGATTACCTCTATTTTCTCGATAGCCTCTGCTGGAATTTGTCTTAACGCTTCGGCGCCATTTAAACCGACTAGAGCACTAGGCCTACCATCTATAAAAATGGTTACGTTTTCATTACCACGTAAAGCGACATTTCCTTCTACGTCTACACTTACACTAGGTACATTATCTAATACATCACTAGCAGAACCACCTCTTACAGTAAGGTCACTACTTATATTATAAATCTTTTTGTCTAGTCGTATGTCTACGGTTGTTTTTTCGGCAATTACCACTGCAGCATCCAATTGTGCCACATCTACCACCATTTCCATGGTGCCAAAATCTTTGTCATTTTTAATAACAACATTTTGCTTTTCTATTGTTTTGAAGGTAATGTAATCCCATTTTACAGTATAGGTACCTGGACTTACTTTAAATTCATAGTTACCATCTAGATCTGTAACACCACCTTGAGCAGGAACATTTGGATCATTGCTTATAAAAGATATGGTAGCAAATTCCAATGGAGCTTTCGTGTTAAGGTCGACAAGAGTTCCTTTAATAGTATATTTTACTTCTTGTTTTTGAGCAATCGCAAATGATCCTATTAAGATCATTAATAACGTTAAGGTCTTTTTCATTTTTAGGTTTACAACTTTTGTGCAATGTATATCACGATAAGTTGACAAAAGCCTAAACTTAGGTTAAAGGAATATCAAATTATTTATAATTCGTCGCTAGGTTTCTCCTGACCTTGACTCATTAAGAAGGCCTTTAGAAAAGCGTCAATATCACCATTAAGTACAGCATCGGTATTTCCTGTTTCTTCATTAGTTCGTACATCCTTTACCAGTTTATAAGGATGTAAAACATAATTACGTATTTGAGAACCCCATTCAATTTTCATTTTACCAGCTTCAATTTCATCTCTGGCAGCATTACGTTTTTGTAATTCAATTTCAAAAAGCTGTGATTTCAGCATTTGCATGGCTTTTTCCCGATTTTCTAACTGTGAACGAGTTTCAGAATTGTGAATAACAATTCCAGTAGGATGGTGAGTTAGAATGGCCTTGGTTTCTACCTTGTTTACATTTTGACCACCAGCACCGCTACTACGTGCAAAATCCCAAGAAATATCAGCAGGATTAATATCTATTTCGATAGAGTCATCTGCTAGTGGATAAACATAGACTGATACAAATGAGGTATGTCGTTTTGCATTACTATCAAAAGGAGATATGCGTACCAATCTATGAACGCCATTTTCTCCTTTTAACCATCCAAAGCTATAATCACCATCAATTTCAAGAGTAACTGTTTTTACACCAGCAACATCACCAGCTTGAAAATTTAATTCCTTAACCTTGAAACCATGTTTTTCTGCCCACATCATGTACATGCGCATGAGCATCTCTGCCCAATCACAAGATTCTGTTCCACCAGCACCAGCAGTTATTTGAAGTACTGCACTCATGTCATCACCTTCATTGGATAACATATTTTTAAACTCAAGATTTTCAACTAATGAGGTTGCTTCATCAAACTTTTGTTGAACATCTTGTTCGGTTGCATCGTCCTCCTTAAAAAATTCATACAATACGTCCAGATCTTCTACTAGTGTAACCGCTCGTTGATAATCTGTGGTCCATTGTTTTTTATTACGTAACTGTTTCATAATAACTTCAGCCTCTTTCGGATTGTTCCAAAAGTCAGGAGAAAAGGTTTTCTCTTCAAGATTTGTGATCTCGATTTGCTTTGCTTCAATTTGTAAGTAGGATTTTAGATCTTTTACTCGATTCTCAAGATCTTTAATCTGTTCTGTAGTTACCATAAAAATTTATTGGACTCGCAAAAATAAAATTTTAAATATTAAGGGTACTATTATCCTCAATATATAAATGACAGTGTTTTTAGTATTCGCTTTCGCGAAAGCGTAATCCCACTTAGTATCTTTACATTTTAAATGTAATAAATAGAACATGATAGATTTACGTAGTGATACCGTTACCAAACCTACAAAAGGAATGCTAGAAGCTATGATGAATGCCGATGTAGGTGATGATGTTTATAAAGAAGACCCTACGGCAATAAAATTAGAAAACCGTATTGCCGAAATGTTTGGTATGGACGAGGCATTGTATTTTCCTACTGGTAGTATGGCAAACCAAGCTGCAATCAAATTACACACGCAACCTGGCGAGCAGCTTATATGCGATAAGTATGCACATGTTTATCATTATGAAGGTGGTGGCGTTTCCTTTAATAGTGGTGTAAGTTGTAAGTTATTGGATGGTGATAGAGGAAAGATCACCGCTTCACAAGTAGAAGCCGCAATTAATCCTCCTGATTTTTATCATAGTCCTCTTACGACCTTAGTAACTCTTGAAAATACAACTAATAAAGGCGGTGGTGCTTGTTATGATTTAAATACCATTAAAGAAATTAAAGAAGTTTGCAATAAACATGGGTTAGGTCTTCATCTTGATGGGGCTAGATTGTGGAATGCTCTAGTTGCTACTGGTCAAGACCCTAAAGAATATGGCCAATTATTTGATACTATATCTGTTTGTTTAAGTAAAGGATTGGGCGCACCTATGGGTACGGTGCTTTGTGGTAAATCTTCATTGATGAAAAATGCGATGCGAGTGCGCAAGGTGTTAGGCGGTGGTATGAGACAAATAGGCTATATGTGTGCTGCTGGATTATATGCTGTTGAAAATCATATCGATCGATTAAAAGAAGATCATCATAAAGCGCAAGAGCTTAAAGAAGTCTTACAAAAAATGTCATTTGTTAAAAAAGTTGAGCCTGTAGAAACTAATATCATCATTTTTGAAGTAAATGATCAAAATGAATTTATGACATTTTGTAATGCAAAAAAAATGATAATTAGTAACATGGGTGAAGGTAAAATGAGATTTGTTACTCATTACGATTATGATTCCTTACAACATCGTGAAGTAATTAACAATTTGATTGAATTTAATTCAATTAGTTAATCTTAAATATCGTGTATTTCACCGATAATAATGGTTATTTAACTAATGTAAAGTTTTTTTATTCTTAAATTTATGTTATAATAACCTGTAAATGGGACTTTTGTATCTCATTATTTAATTATCAAATTTCAATCAAAATGAAAAAATTATTACTATCAGTAGTAGCAATGGCGGCCGTAACAGCAGTTACCGCTCAGGATCTTCCTACAAATCCAGAGCCAGGTAAGTGTTATGTACGTTGTACTACACCAGATGTTTACGAAAACGAAGAAGTTAGTATCCAGTCGACTCCTGCTTATAAGAAGTTAAGAGTGGTTCCTGCTACTTATGAAACTGTTACAGAACGTGTTCTTGTAAAAGAAGCTTCAAAAAAATTACGTGTGATACCTGCAACTTATAAAACTGAGACTAGATCTTATGTTAAGAAGCAAGCAGGTTCTACCATCTCAATTGTTCCAGCTAGTTTTGGAAAGTCAACAGAGACTATCGAGATCAAACCTGCATATGCACAGTGGGAAATGAGTTCTGTACCACCAGCAGAATGTACATCTTCTAATCCAGATGATTGTCGTTACTGGTGTTATAAAGGTTACCCAGCAGAATACCAAACTGTATCTGTAACTACTCTTACAAACGACGCTTCTTTTAATAGAACAGCTGTACCAGAGCAAATGGGAACTTACACTGTACGTGTGGTTGATCAACCAGCTAGAGTAGAGGAAATTGAAATTCCTGCAGAATATGCAAATATCACAAAGACAATCCTTAAGTCTGATGCTTCTACAACTGAAGAAACAGTACCATCTACTTCTAAAACGATTACAAGAGAAGTATTAAAGCAAAAAGGTGGTCTTACTGTATGGAGTGAGGTTGACTGTAAGCTTGTAGAGTATAACGGTCTTCAAATCAACTGGAGATTAGGAAGTGCTACATTAACTGATGCTGATAAAGCTGAAATCGATGCTAAATTACTTTCTACTCTTAACAATACTCCAGGATCAAAAGTAGAGATCGCTTCTCACACTGACTCTAGAGGTTCTAAAACTTCTAACCAGGCTTTATCTGAAAGACGTGCACAAGCAGTTGCTAATTACCTTATCTCAAAAGGTATCAACGCTTCTCGTATTGTAGCAAATGGATATGGTGAGTCAAGATTAAAGAACAGATGTGCAGATGGTGTATCTTGTACTGAGCGTGAGCACAGAGCAAACCGTCGTACTGAATTCCGTTTAATCAATAACTAAGATTAAACCTTAATACATTAGAAAGCCTGACTTTTTAGTCAGGCTTTTTTTATTTTAATAAAAACTTTAAAGGGATTTCCATTCTTCTTTTCCAATTTACAGAATCCTCTATGAAGTTTTTATATTCAATCGAAAGGAGATTATCATCAGAATATCCTTTTTGCTTAAACTCCTTAAGGACTTTATTATTATTGCTTTTGTAATGGCTATCGGTCTTTAATGAATTGTGATCAAAATAGAACTTACTTGATGATGGGCTAGGAATATATTTTGGTAACGTTTCAACAAACGCGTCTCCTAAAATCGGAACATTCCAATAGGGTTCAAAGCAAGCAGTATTGCCAAAAATATCAGGATGCTTAATTGCTGCATACAAACTGAGTAAAGCGCCCATTTCATTTCCCATGATGACAGAGTCCTCTTTATTCGATGAAACTTGAAAATTCTTGATAATAAAAGGTCTTAACTCCTTCACTAGAAAATCTAAATATTCATCACTGTATAATTCATTATATCCTGTTTGTTTTTTTAATTCTGCTTTCGCGAAAGCGGAATTTAGAAGAGACTTAGGTTGCTCAGGCATATATTCATTAAATCTCTTGTCGCCAGAACTCCAAATTGCCACAACGATAGTTGGGGAGATGGAATTAGTAGCTTGTAGAGATCTAATTTGATTTCTAAAGTTTAGGGATTTATTAAATGATATAGTATCATTTTGAAATAGGTGTTCACCATCTTGGATATACAACACTTTATACAAAGTTTCTTTTTTAGGATACTGAGCTGGAAGTAATATTTCAATTCTCCTATCAGAAACGAATTTGGAATTAAATTTAGGAATGGTTACTAGTGTATCGCTGCTTGTGCTAATATTCTCATAATGAGGTAAGAGTTGCTTAATTTCATAGGTATTTGATGGTGAAGGATTATTAACGCAACTTATAAGAAGTACAAGAAGGGAACTACTAATAATGGCCGTGCTCCTGAATTGCATATTGAAGTAATTCACCTTTACCATGGAGATCTAATTTTTGCATCATATTTTTACGATGTTTAATGATCGTACTTACAGCAGTACCTCTGAAGTCGGCAATTTCTTGGTTGGTTTTACCTTGTGCTACTAGCTTAAGAATTTCCTTTTCACTACGAGATAACAACTGTTTACGTGAGGAGAATAACTTCAAATCCTTGATATTGAATTTAAGTTCGTTATCATAGTAATTTTTACCATCTGCTATTGTAAAAATTGCTTTTTTTAACTCGGTAAGTGGACTACTTTTAAGCATGTAGCCGTCAACTCCAGCGTCAATCATATCTCTAACTGCACCTTCATTTTCAAACATACTTAGGGCGAGAACTTTTGTTCTTGGGTATTCTTTTTTAATTCGTTGACACAGTTCAACACCATTCATTTCTGGCATGCTTATGTCTGTTAGAATTACTTCAGGCCTCATGCGTTCCAGTTTTAATAGCATTTCCTTGCCATTAGGAACTGTGAACATTACCTTGATGTCGTTATCTTGTTCTAAAAATAATTTGAGACCATCGCTTAGGGAAACATGATCTTCTGCAATTGCAATATGAATCATTATTTAAGGGGTATTTCTATCATTATAGTACTACCTTTTCCTGGTGCACTGTCAACTTCAAACGAACCATTCATGTTCTCAATTTTACGGGCTATGCTGTGTAGACCTATTCCATCTGTTTTATAATTAGGGTCGTAATTAAACCCTATACCATCGTCTTCAATGATAAGATCTAATTTATCTTGATAGCTTGTTATATTTATTGAGGCATTATTAGCCTGTGCGTGCTTAATAATATTATTTAGTAATTCTTGAATAATTCTAAACAAGTTCAATTCTTTAGAATTAGATATAGGAGTAGATAGTTCATTACTTACTACTTCGACATTGGTTTGCCCTGCTTGATTAATTTTGTCGCAAAGGTCTTCTAATGTATCTACCAGTCCAGATTCACCTAAAACACGACTATTTTGGGTATGGGAAATGGTTCTTACCTTAGAGTAGGTTTCACCTATAATATTCAAGGCATTGGTAAGTAAGGTTTGCGCGCTTTCTTCTTTGACGTTAGATTGAACCGATTCAATATACATTTTTACTGTGGTAAGTGAGCTCCCTAAATCATCGTGTAAATCTGATGCTATTTTTTTTCGCTCTTGTTCTTGACCGGCAATCATGGCGTCAATACTCGCAAGTTCTTGATCTTTACGTAATTTTTCCGCCTTCTCTTTTTCAGCAAGTTCTCTTGCTTCTAATACCTTCTTTTGTTTATAAGCATAAAGTATAAAAAATCCAGCTCCTGCTATTATGATTCCTAAAACTATAGAAAGTACATAAAGACTATTTTCAGCTTTTAATTTACCTGCTTTTAGTAAAGCATTTTCCTTTTCCTTTTCTGCTGTTGCGTATTTTGTCTGTAAATCTGCAATAGTACCTGCTTGACTTTCTTCTCCAACAGAGTCTTTTAAAATTAAATAACTTTGATAGTATTCAGCAGCTTCTTTGTATTTTTTATTAGCATATAAAATTTCAGCTTTGTTTCTTTTAATAAGAGCGTCCATTCCTACATTTTTGTAGTTTTTTAAATAAAGTTCAGAAATATTGATGGACTTAAGTGCTTCAGCGTTTCTTTCAAGTTCAAGTTGAACTTTTGCCATATTATTATACCGTTCCAGCATTGCGAATGAATCCTTAGCTTTCTCGTAGTATTCTATATTCTTTTTAAAGTAAAAAAGGGTTGAGTCAAAATCATTATTGTAATAATGAATAGTGCCTATAATATTTTCAATATTAATTTTCTCTCTTTCTAATTTCGCTTTTACCGCTATATTTTTCATTTGATAACTTAATTGAAGAGCATCAATAAAGTCTTCTTTTACAATGCTTTTATAGCATTGATTGTAAATACAATCTATAATTAATTTAGGTTGATTTAACTCGTAGGCAATCTTACAGTTTTCTTCGTCAAGAGCTTCAGCACTAGTACTAAATTCTGAAACCGTATTGGCAACTTTTTGAAGGTAATGATTTACAGTATAGATATTTCTTAAGGAAACATTTTCCTTATATTCTTTTGCTTTTAATAACGCTTTATAAGATTCAACGAATTTATCCTCTTGAAAAAACACCATTCCTTTGATTAAAAGAAATTTTACCTTGGAAGAATCATTTAATTTCTCAAAGTCTCTTAACTTCAATTGTTGCTCAACGTTTACAGCTTTTCCTTGATCTATATAGCTTATTATACTATCTAATGGGATTTCTTGAGAATAAGTCCAAAACGAGAATGTAAGGAATAAAATTGGAGTAATAAAATTGCGCATTTGATGGATAGTTGTATTACAAATATACAAGTTATTAAACAGCTAGTTATTTAAGTAATATCATCAAGAAGATAGATTTACAAGTCTTATTTAAGACCGTATTTTATTAATAGGAGTAACACAAAAAATCCTATAAACCCTATCAATACCCAAAATACACCACGATAATTTTTTTTGTGTAGTTTTTTATCCTTCCTGTACATAATGCTTATTATAATCACAAATGCAATAAAAAAAAGAAGTGCAAAAATTAATTGTCCGGTAGAGAACATAGGATCTTTTTGTAATAATATTGGGTACATCTGAAGTATTTTTTCAAATTTACAATCCTAAAAACTAATAAATGAAAAAACAATTAGAAAGCGTATATAAATTTCACGATTCATTTGGACTAGGAATCAAAAATTCACCAATTGCTGATATTTCTAGCAGGAGAATTAAACTAAGGTATGAACTCATGAAAGAAGAAAATGAAGAGTACCTTGAATCGGCTCAAAATAATGACATAGTTGAAGTAGCAGATGCACTAGGAGATATGTTATACATACTTTGTGGAACTATAATAGAACACGGCATGCAAGATATAATCACTAATGTCTTTGATGAAATTCAAAGTTCTAATATGTCAAAACTGGGTGCTGATGGAAAACCTATTTATAGAGAAGATGGTAAAGTATTAAAAGGACCTAATTATTTCAAACCAAATATTAAACAGTTTTTAAAATAGAATAAAAAAAGCGCCTTATTATTTATAAGGCGCTTTTACAATTTATCAATTAATAAAGTTATCTCTTCAGAGCAAAGTGTCCTCTAAAACTTCTTCCGTCACTTAATTCTACCATATACCAATAGTCACTAGAAGGCATAGGGTTACCATTATAAGTTCCATCCCATCCAGCACCTGTAGGACTTATTTGTTTTAATAACTTACCATATCTATCAAAAATATAAATGTTTGCATCTGGCACAGTTTCAATAGCAGTTACTTGCCATGTATCGTGATATCCGTCAGAATTAGGAGTGAAATAAGGTGGTCCACCTATAATAACGGCATCTTGAGAAACCGTTCCACACCCATTTTTATCTTTTACATAAACGGTATAAAATCCTGGAACTAGATTATTAAATCGTGGCGAATCTTGATATACAAAGTTATCCAAACTAAATTCATAATCTCCTGGACCAGTAACTATCGCTTCAAGTGTATTTGTATTTACTTCAAATTGGTTGACAGCAATTCTTTCTATAGTTGCTATATCAGATTCAATTACTCTAATGGTTGCTGTGGTATCACAACCATTGCTATTTGTTACCGTTACTGTATAGTCATCTTGTGAGTTTACTGTTATTGTTTGTGTGGTTTCACCAGTTGACCATAAATAACTTGAATAACCAGGACCTGCATCTAGAACTTCATCAATTCCTGCACAAATGGTTATTGGACCTTGATTATTGATATCTGGTCTTTCAAATACTTCAATTTCAAAGAAGGAAACATCGTAACAATCAGGGTTATTTCTGTTTTGAATTCTAGCATAAATTGTTTGAGCTCTTGATGTATTGGTATATGGCACGGGAAGAGCATTGCTATTTGAATCCGCATCAGCCTGATTTAAGTGATAAGTTATTTCAAAATCAGAAGCTGATTGACCGTTTAATACTGCACCATCTTGTTGCGAGAAATCAAAATCTTCAAAACCATCATTAGAAGGATCATCACAACCCACTATATCAGGAGCAAAACCAGCAGTTGGTTGTTCGCTTACTGTCAATGTAAAGCTCGTGAAATCCGCACAAACTGGATTAGCTACAGCTTCAATTCTAACGTATACTGTTTCTGGATTAGTACCATTATTATAAATCACAGGCAAAGTATTACTGTTATTATCCGCATCATTTTGTGTAGGATGGTAAGTAATGGTAAAATCTGATGGGTTTTGGTTACCTAAGACTTGACTATCTGCCATTGATAAATCAAAAGATTCTGTATCATCATTTGTAGGATCATCACATAGAACCATATCATTCACCGCATTTGCAGTTGGAGTAGGGGCAATGACAAAATTAAAACTGGTTGTAGTATAACAACTATTGTTATTTACATTATCAATTCTAACAAATATTCTAGGAGTAGAAGCACTTACAGAATAAGGACTTGAAAGTGGACTAGCGTCATTATCAGCGTCTGCTTGAGAAGCGTGATAGGAAACTACAAAGTCTGATGCTGATTGACCATTTAATATGGTAGAATCAAATTGACTAAGATCAACATCTTCAACACCATCATTGGAAGGGTCATCACATACTATTATATCAGCTTGAACACCTGCTTGCGGAGTTGTGTCCACAAATAAATTGATACTTATTGTATCATAACAGCTCGTGTTAGAATTAGTCTGTATTCTTCCTATTATAGTTGATGTTCCAGAGGTATACATGGTAGGTAATGCTGTTGCTCCGCCAACAGTTCCTAGATCAGCATCTGATTGATTAGCAAAATACTCAATGGTGAAATCTGCGGTATTCTGAGTATCTAAAATTTGAGGATTTAGAGTACTTAAATCAAAAGTTTCCTGACCATCGTTTGAAACATCGTCACACAATCTATAATCTGCTACCGAATTTGCAATAGCTTGTTCATTTAAAATAATAGTAATAGGTGCTGTAGCAGCACAACTTTCGTTATTTAAATTATCAACACGAACAACCAGATTTGTTGTTCCTAAACTTACTTGATATGGACTTGTCAACGGGTTTGAATCATTATCTGCATCAGTTTGATTGGCATGATAAGTAACTACAAAATTGGTAGAAGTTTGACCGTTCAATACATCATTATCAAATTGTACACTTAAATCCACATTTTCAACTCCGTCATTACTAGTATCATCACACAAGTCTAAAGTAGCAGGAGTATTGGCTAAAGGAAGTTCATCTACAATTAAATCAAAAGTAGTAGTGTCAAAACAATTTGTATTGTTAATATTTTCAATTCTTGCATACATGGTTTGCCCTGCACTACTATAATTTAAGGAAACAGGCGTTGCTCCACCAGCTGAACCTAAATCTGCATCGGCCTGTGAAACAAAAAATTCAACATTGAAATCTGCAGCGTTTTGTGATCCTAATACTTCCGAAATTTTTGTATTTAAGTCAAATACTTCTGAACCATTATTGGAAATGTCATCACACAGTCTGAATTCTGTTACTGTATTAGCAACTGCTTGAGTATCTAAGAATAAGTTTATAGATGTTGTATCGTAACAGTCAGTGAAATTGGTGTTTTCGATTCTAACATATATAGTAGTATTTCCTGTTAAAGCAAATGGACTTGTTTGAGGAGAACTATTTGTATCAGCATCAGATTGATTTAAGTGATAGGTTATAGCGCTATCTGAAGCATTTTGACTGCCTAAAACTGTTGCGTCAAAATCGGTTAAAAGAATATCTTCCGTACCGTCATTACCATTATCACAAAATCTTTGATCAGGTACAGGATTAGCTACTTTTGAATCGTATACATTTAATGTAATATCAATAGTATCAACACCTTGACAAGCAGTTCCAGGATCAGTAACAGCTCTTACATAAACAACTTCTGAGGTTGGTGTAGCATTTACATAGCTATTAAAATTGGTTATCGCATTAGTACCATTATTAGCATCATTTGATGTTGGATGGTACGTTACTTGAGCACCACCAGCACTTCCACCTGGAAATACCTGAGAATCGGAAGTTGTAAGATCAAATGTCTCAAAACCATCATTATCTGCATCACACAAATTTAATACCGCTGGTGACAAAGTAATACCACCTGCCTGTGATACTATAACGTCAAAAGTATCGGTAACAAAACAATCAATCGACGCAGGCGGATTTGTGTTATTAGAAATTCTTGCGTAAACGGTAGTTGTACCTAATGGAAACAGGTATGGACTATTAATAGATCCTACATTATTGTCGGCATTATTTTGAGTTAGAAAGTATGAGATAGTAAAATCGGTGGTACTTTGAGTACCATAAACAATAGGATCTATAACGGTTACGAGGTCTAATGGTTCGTCACCACTACCATCAGAATCACACAATCGTTGTATTGGAACTGGATTTATTATTGGATTTTCATAAACATTTATAACTTGAGTAGCCGTAGCAGAGTAGAAGCCGCTAGTTACCGTTAAAGAAACAGTGTAGACTCCAGGTCCAGCATATAAATGTGTTGGGTTTAATTGAGTACTTGTATTTCCATCTCCAAAATCCCAAAGAACGGTTGCTGTTGCACAAAGTCCACTAGCAGAACTATTAAATTGTATCGTACTACCATCACAATAGTCCGTTTGATTTCCATTATTACCGCCTCCAGAGCCATTATTAGCATCTTGTGCAAGGAATGAAGGTTCAAAAAATGAAGTGATAAATGGTGGTAATCCTTCTCTAGACTGCATAGGCGTAGCCAAAGCCACACCATCGTCAACATAGCCTGCAGCACCACCTAGTAAATTAGGACTTCTTATTACACCTAACCATGGTTGACAAGTACGTGCATGATAAATCATACCGTCAATACCTAATTGTAAAGCTCCACGACCAGAATTATTAGTTGCATTTGTAGGAATTACATTAGGTCTACTATTCCACATGGCTCCACCATTAATTTCATACTGTAGAATTTCTCTGGTGTTCCCAGTTCCACATCCATTACCAGTATCTTGGGTATTTCCATTTAAGTATACGAGTTGAGAATTTGGAGAAAACTCAGTACCATAATATCTTGAAGTGGTTCCAGTAGTGTTAGTAAGAGGTATAGGATTAGAAACAACACCAGTAGCGTTATCAAAGTCAGCTAGATAAGCCGTTCCAGCGTTCCCTATAGAGGTATTTGATACTTTTGATGCATCAGGTGATAATCTAATATAACCACGAGCATCACTCATTGCAGTTGTTGGTAATGGTGAGTCAACACCTTGGGCAGCAAGTATAATTCCGCCACCTGCAGGATAAGCACTATAAGTTCCATTTCCATCAAAAGTAAGAATCCAATAAAAAGTTTGAGAATCGTTGTAAGCTGCTGTAACTTTTTCCTGAGTACTTGCTTGTATTAATAAATCTCTTCTTCCTGCTACTACATCTCCTAATCCACTATTAAGGGACATATCTACGATACTATATCGCAATCCTGCACTAGAACTAATAGTAATTACAAAATACCTGACTGTGGACCCTAAATCGGGAATGATAATGGCAGACTGAGCACTAGAGGAATTACCGGATAGTCCGGTTCCATTAGGCATAGCATTACCATTTCTATCCCAAACTGTTGTTCCGTCTGAATACATTAATAAGGTACCACATTCATCTGATATGGTACTACAACCTTCAAATGTATTCAAGGAACCAGTTGGACCAGGAAGAGGTGCTCCACTATTAAAATCTAAACTTGCGTTTTGTCCAAAGAACCACCACGATGCCTCTCCTTGAGAATACATCGACAGAGGTGTCAATAAAATTAGAAAGAGTAAGAGTTTTTTCATTTTCGTCATTGATTAATCTACGCAAAGTAAGATTTTTTTATGACTTCAATGATATTATGTTAAGACCACCTTAAAATATATGATAAGTATTTGTTAATTAAATGTTTATGCTTTCGCGAAAGCGGAATAAAAAACGTTATGCATGTATAATAAATAGGGCTGGACGTTTATGAATATCTGGAATATTTTGCTTCCATTTTTTTACTGAAAAGGTTCTAATATATTCAGTTGGTAGAGTGATATCGCAGGCTATGCACAAACGCGTTTCTGGATGTAATGTGGTTAATAATTCTTCAATTAACTTATTATTGCGATAAGGCGTTTCTATTAAGGCTTGAGATTGATTTTCTCGTAAACTTAATGACTCTAATTGTTTAATTCTTTTTCGACGATCATGCTTATCAATAGGTAGGTAGCCATTAAACGCAAAACTTTGTCCATTCATACCACTAGACATCATTGCCATAAGGATGGAACTAGGTCCTACTAGAGGTTGAACTCTTATTCCTTGTTCATGTGCCATTGCTACAACCTGTGAACCTGGATCTGCAACACCAGGAACACCAGCCTCGCTCATAAGGCCTACATGTGTACCTTCATGACATGGTTTAAGAAAAGTAGGTAATTCACTAGGTTCGGTAAATTTATTAAGTGTTGAAAGTTGCAGGCTAGGTTGTGATTTTCCTGGGTGAATGCTTTTTATAAAGCGTCTAGCACTTTTTTCATTTTCTACTATATAATGATCAACTACCTCAATTACCTTTTTTACAGATATAGGTAATACCTCAAGAGGATTAATTTCACCTAGTGTTACAGGGATGAGAAACAACCTACCTTTTTCCATCATACTAATTTGTATTTATATATGTTTTTTCTTGTCTTGATATATTGATGTACCATGTTAAGAAAAATTCCTTTATCATCATTTAAAGGAATTAAAAGCTTGTTTAAAATTTCACTATTGGTTACCTGATATTTAAGATCGATATAGGCATAACCTTGAACCTTATTGTTGGAAATTTTAAGTACTGCGTGTTCTGTTG
Organism: Nonlabens sp. SCSIO 43208; assembly: GCF_050703575.1. Classification (NCBI taxonomy): domain Bacteria; kingdom Pseudomonadati; phylum Bacteroidota; class Flavobacteriia; order Flavobacteriales; family Flavobacteriaceae; genus Nonlabens; species Nonlabens sp. SCSIO 43208. Next base: position 2,260,189 of record NZ_CP065365.1, on the reverse strand, counting down.
CTGTGCGACCTCTTAACTTAAGAATATAGGATCCATTCATGAAGTTAAATCCTTCTAATAAATCATCTATACTCTTACCGTTTTTTAAGTGTTCAATATCTGCCAATTGTTGTAACAATTCGTTATTGTCTATATAATCATCGGGAGATTGACAGGAGTTACTAAATAACCACTTAAGAAAATTAATAGCCTTTTTATCGCTTCTAAAAAATATTAAACCATCTCTAGAAGGAAGAGCTATTTTATTAATTTGAATACGATTGTCTTTATAATTGAGTACAGATTTTAAATGTATAGCTTTTCGCTTACGAACAAATTTCGGTCTTTGAGCCTTAATTTCTATGTATTCTTTTATTTCTGCAATTAAAAGGCTTCCTGTTTGTTCATAGGATACTCGATAAATTTTCTTAGTTAAGTTTGCTGCCCACTTTGCTTGTGAGGTTACAACTTGTCTAAGTTTTTTCTTCATATTTCTGCTTTTGGAAATATAAAGAGATTGATTTTTTTCATTAAAAAGATAAAGGACACCTGAAGTCGCAGGTACCGAATCCAAGAATTCTTGAAAGCCTTTTTTTACACTCTTTTGTGCTAATTGTTTTTGAAAGCTGTTTATAATTTTTTTTCCTGTATCTTTTTCAAGAAGAATCTTAAACAACTTTACTGTTGCTGCCGCATCACCTGTTGCTCGATGTCTCGAAGGAATTGGAATGCCCAATGATTTACAAAGTTTTCCTAGGTTGTAACTTTCTTCATCAGGAAGTAATTCTTGAGCTACTTGAACCGTGCAAATGCTTTCTCTTTGATAATCATAACCTAGGCTAGAGAACTCCTGGACTAACATGCGGTAATCAAACTCAGCATTGTGAGCAACTATGACACAACCTTCGGTAATTTCAATAATTCTTTTTGCAACCTCAAAAAATTTTGGAGCTTTGATTAACATCTTATTGTTTATACCTGTAAGTTGAACTACAAACGGTTGAATGGGTTTTTCCGGATTTACCAGGCTAGCAAATTGATCCACTATTTCATGTCCATCAAATTTGTATATAGCGATTTCGGTGATTCCTTCATCACCATAATTACCACCGGTAGTTTCTATATCTAGTATTGCGTACAATTAATTATTTTATTTGGTGAAACTACATAAAAAATGCCGTGATTATACACGGCATTTAAAAAGGTTATACAAAGGATATTAAATTTTTGGTCCGTAAATCTTATCATATAGATCCTGATACCTTGCTTTAATATTTCTTCTTTTCAATTTTAGGGTAGGAGTGAGTTGTTCATTATCGATAGACCAAACTTCTGGAGTAAGTTCAAATCGCTTTATGCGTTCCCATTTTCCAAATTGTTCATTATAATGATCAACTTCTCTTTGATATCTGTCAATTACTCGATCTAGTGCACATAATTCTTCGTAAGAATTGTACTTAAGTTCTTTACGCTCTGCCCATTCTTCAAGAAATTCAAAATTAGGTTGAATAAAGGCTGCTGGCATTTTTTCTCCTTCACCAATTACCATGATTTGTTCTACAAAACGACTTTGTTTAAGAACATTTTCAATTACTTGTGGAGCAACATACTTACCACCTGATGTTTTAAACATCTCTTTCTTTCTATCCGTAATTCTTAAGAATCCTTCTTGGTCAATTTCACCTATGTCTCCTGTATGAAAGTAACCATCTTTATCAATAGCTTCGGCGGTTTTTTCTGGATCCTTATAATAGCCCATCATACGTTGTGGACCATTAATTATTATTTCACCATCTTCGGCGATTTTAACATCGGTTTCCTTTAGTGGTTTTCCTACCGTACCTATTTTAAATCCGTTATTACGCATATCATTTACAGCAATAACTGGACTAGTTTCAGTTAGACCATATCCTTCCATTACTGGCACACCTGCTGCGTTGAACACACGTGCAAGTCTTGGTTGAAGAGCAGCGCTACCACTAGCTATGGCTTGTAGGTTGCCTCCTAATGCTTCTTGCCATTTTGAGAAAATCAATTTACGCGCTAGTTTGAGTTTTTGTTCATACCACCAGCCATTACGTCCATATGGTTCCCACTTTAATCCAAGTTCTACAGCCCAGAAGAATAATTTCTTTTTTATGCCGGTAAGATCTGTTCCTTTGGCGATAATTTTATCGTATACTTTTTCGAGTAATCGAGGTACCGCACTCATTACATCGGGTTGCACTTCTTTTAGATTGTCCGATATAGCTTCAATAGACTCCGCAAAATAAATACCACCACCTACATAGGTATACATGTATAATAACATGCGTTCATAAATGTGACAGACAGGTAAAAAGCTTAATGCCTTACCTTTTCCTTCAATGATAGGTAGTCGTTCTCTAGAAAAGATAGCGTTGCTACTAATATTTTTGTGAGAAAGCATTACACCTTTAGGTCTACCGGTTGTTCCAGAAGTATAGATAAGAGTTGCTAGGTCATCTTCCTTAATGGCAGCCATGCGATCCTCTAATTCTTTTTGGTTACTGTCGTCTTTACCTAATTCTAATACTTCTCTCCAGCTTTTACAGCCTTTGATATCATTATAAGAATAAACTTCCTGCAATGATGGAACCTTGTTTCTTATTGCTTGAACCTTATCATATACCTCTTGATCAGATACGAAAACAAATTTTGCCTCACTATGATTAAGAACATATGCGTAATCCTCTTCTGATATAGTAGGATAAATAGGTACATCTTGGGCACCTGTTTGCATAACTCCTATATCAGTGATGTTCCATTCCGTTCTATTGTTTGTTGATATAATACCAACTTTATCGTCCTTTTGAAGTCCCAATCGCATTAATCCACGTGATAGGGCACAGGCTTGATCAATATATTCTTGTGTAGAGGTTTTTTCCCATATTCCATTCTGTTTAGTAACTAGAGCATCTTCTCTAGGATAATTCTTTAATTGGTAATATGGAAAGTCAAATAATCGTTTGATTTGCATGAATTATTTTTTTCGGACGCTAAATATAATACTAGTATTATAAAAAAGTTAACAATCCGATCTAATAAATTATCTATTGATATAGATGTAACCAGCAAGATTTTCTTTATTCCCTATCTTAAGTACGTAGAAATAAGTACCTTCTGGTAGTTTTTCGTCCTGAGATGTGGTTACTCGACCTTCAGAAATTCCAGAAAAACTATTGTCGTAATTTTCTTTTTGATATACAGCCACACCCCAACGATTGTAAATGATAAGTTCGTTATCTGGTATATCTTCTAATCCTCGTATAATAAGTGTGTCATTTATACCATCACCATCTGGTGTAATTCCATTATAAACTAGAATATCATTGCCATTTTCAAGAATAGAAGCTAACGTATAAATAGTATACTCTTGTGTTGCATTAATTTTTGTAGTAATGGTACCTTCATTGACCGTTCCTGTAAAAGAGTCATTCCCTAAATTATCCCATTTATTGGTGGTAGCATTCCAAGCAGCTATTCTAAGTTGACTTAAATTGTTTACTAAACTACTTACATTACTACTCAATGTCCAGTGTAAAGTAACATCTGCAGTACCAGAGCTATCAAGATACCAAAACTCGGTTGTGGAGACAATATCTAAGCTAGGCTCAAAGACAGATGTGTCAAAGCCACTCACAAATGTGGTAGGAGTGTTAGGGTCTTCCTTAAAATAAGCTGCTACAAATTGTTTTTCTGTATAATTAGAAATTCCAAGTGGTTTAAGTTCAAATTCATCTCCAATTGGAAAAGTGAAATCTATTGAACCAGAAAATTCATTAAATCCATCAACATGTTTATTGTCATTTGAATCAAAATAAAAGTTATTATTTAAAAATTTGAGTCTGATGTTGGGATTAATTCTAGGTGTAATAAATCTACCAGATATAAAGTCTAATTCTCCCGTAATTCCTATGGAAGTTAATAAACTTAAATCATCATCTACTTCTAACTCCACATTCTCAAAATTCATTTGGTTGGTACCCGAGAAAGTAAGCATGCGATTATCATTGTAAAATCCGGCTAGTCCATCATTGTCATTCGATATTCCGTCATTTATGACATCTGTATGAAAACCTATCTGTCCTGTTGGATGTATTTTTAAATTACCATAATTATGTAAGGCAGTTTGCGCTTTCGCGAAAGCGTAAACCAATAACAAAGTAAAGAATAGATAATTTTTCATAATCTAAATTTTTGTAATACCAATGTTTGAAAAATTGGCGTTTAGTGTAGCACCATTTACATTTAATACATATCGAATGTTGATGACGTCATTTGCATTTAGACTAAACATAATTGTACCTGTGGTGCCCCAGTAATCTCTACTAGGGACACTTGCAAATCCTCTAGATAAATATCCTCTTCTTGATCCATTGATGAAAACTGCTAGGATATATTTATTATCACCTGCCGGCATATTGGTAGTTGATAATTCTCCAGATATAAGATAATTTCCTTGTTGAAGTATTGTGATTTCAGAAGTTCCAGATATTGTATAATAATCGTTATTTATCGTTGTAACGTGACTATTAGTCAATGGCAAATCATAAAAGGTGTTTATTGCAGTAGGTAAGGAGCCGCCATTACGATTTAATATTACAGTCTTGCTTTCATCTACCGATAGTTTTTTCCATGAAGTAGCATTTCGCAAGTACAAAGATTCATCTGTGGTATTGTAAACAATAGATCCCTCATTAGGATTAGAAATGCTGTTAATCTCGGTTGTGGTCAAAGTAGGTATACCCATTATAGAGTTGGGATCTATTTGAGCTTGTGAGAAAGCGAACCACACGGTAAAGATTAAACTACTTAGGAATAATTTCATGAGCAAGTTATTTGTAGGCTGTAAATAAAACCACTATGGCTTCATTGTTAACATCTGATGGTTGAACATTAAGTACTGGATTAGTATTATTTACCGTTATATCACCATTAGTATAAGTAGCATTTACGGTAAAACCATTTGTTGTAAAATTGGTTAAGGACGCTTCAATTATACCCAAATTAGATCCATTTTGATCACCGTATCTTATGCCAAGACAGTTTGAGCTACTTGAATATCTAGAAATGTCATTGATTGAATTTCCATGTCCGCCTACGTAAATACTTTGTTGAACAATGCTTCCTCCGTTATTTCTAGCAAAACCGTTTGAAGTTCCATATGAATTTGAAATTCCACGAGCATTATTTCCCACACCGTTATCTGCCGCTATATTATCCGATTCAATATTTGCATGAGCAACAAAACTTACTTGTGAAGGTTGAAATGGAACATCTGATATTGTAATTGATCCAGACGAGTTAATAGTGAAGCTACCTAAATAGACATTAGAATCAACAAGCATTTCACTCCAACCGGTATTTGTATATTCTAGCATTCTGTTACGGTCTGTATCATATACAATACTACCTTCTTGAACGCCTACTATTGAGTTGATTTCTGCGGTTGTTAAGTTTGATATCCTCATTAAGGAGTCTGGGTTTATTGCAGGCTGAATAAATGAGAATAACAACATTAAAAGCACTATGATAAAAAAGAAGTTTTTCATTTGAAATTAATTAAGGTAGTTTAATAATGGTGAACATGAAATCAAGATCAATGTCAACCTTAGGACTAGCACCATTATCGCTATCTCCTATATTCACGTTAAATCCATTAGCATCATTTCCGTAGTACGAAATTCCAGGATCATCGTAGTTTGAACCGCCAGCTGGTGGACAGTTTCCATTACAATCTAATACGGTTAACTGTATTACATATCCAGTTGTTATAGGAGTTGTAAAATTAATACGATAGTCTCCAGTATTAAGTCTAGTAATGCTCGAAGTTCCAAAGCTTGTGATGGTAGAACCATCTCCTGCCACGTTACCAGCTGCAGCAATAGTAGGACCAACAAAATAAGCTCCACCATCTGATCCAACTTGAATACTATTATTGGCATCGGCACTTACGACTTGTGCAGTGGTTGTTGTACCAGCCTCGTTGGTGTAAGTTATTTCTCCAGTAGCATTTGGATCACTAGAAGTTGGTGTGTCATTTTGTGAAAAAGTTGTTACAGTTTCATTGATAGTAAATGCCGAACCATCCTCATCGGTATACGTAGCAATGGTATTAGCATCACCAGCGGTTACTTCAGCATCTGTATTACCAGCAGCTTGAGCAAGTAGGGTAAGCGTTTCTAGGTTAGAGATATCGATAATAGTATCTACACCATCTTCATCGGTATAGGTAAAAGTACCGTCTGTGTTTTCAGCAATCTCTGTAAGCGTTTCTAAGTTAGTAACATCAATGATGGTGTCATTACCAGCTTCATCGGTGTAGGTTACTGTCCCGTTAGTGTTTTCTACTAATGCAGTTACAGTTTCATTGATAGTAAATGCCGAACCATCCTCATCGGTATACGTAGCAATGGTATTAGCATCACCAGCGGTTACTTCAGCATCTGTATTACCAGCAGCTTGAGCAAGTAGGGTAAGCGTTTCTAGGTTAGAGATATCGATAATAGTATCTACACCATCTTCATCGGTATAGGTAAAAGTACCGTCTGTGTTTTCAGCAATCTCTGTAAGCGTTTCTAAGTTAGTAACATCAATGATGGTGTCATTACCAGCTTCATCGGTGTAGGTTACTGTCCCGTTAGTGTTTTCTACTAATGCAGTAACAGTTTCATTGATAGTAAATGCCGAACCATCCTCATCGGTATACGTAGCAATGGTATTAGCATCACCAGCGGTTACTTCAGCATCTGTATTACCAGCAGCTTGAGCAAGTAGGGTAAGCGTTTCTAGGTTAGAGATATCGATAATAGTATCTACACCATCTTCATCAGTATAGGTAAAAGTACCGTCTGTGTTTTCAGCAATCTCTGTAAGCGTTTCTAAGTTAGTAACATCAATGATGGTGTCATTACCAGCTTCATCGGTGTAGGTTACTGTCCCGTTAGTGTTTTCTACTAATGCAGTAACAGTTTCATTGATAGTAAATGCCGAACCATCCTCATCGGTATACGTAGCAATGGTATTAGCATCACCAGCGGTTACTTCAGCATCTGTATTACCAGCAGCTTGAGCAAGTAGGGTAAGCGTTTCTAGGTTAGAGATATCGATAATAGTATCTACACCATCTTCATCGGTATAGGTAAAAGTACCGTCTGTGTTTTCAGCAATCTCTGTAAGCGTTTCTAAGTTAGTAACATCAATGATGGTGTCATTACCAGCTTCATCGGTGTAGGTTACTGTCCCGTTAGTGTTTTCCACTAATGCAGTAACAGTTTCATTGATAGTAAATGCCGAACCATCCTCATCGGTATACGTAGCAATGGTATTAGCATCACCAGCGGTTACTTCAGCATCTGTATTACCAGCAGCTTGAGCAAGTAGGGTAAGCGTTTCTAGGTTAGAGATATCGATAATAGTATCTACACCATCTTCATCGGTATAGGTAAAAGTACCGTCTGTGTTTTCAGCAATCTCTGTAAGCGTTTCTAAGTTAGTAACATCAATGATGGTGTCATTACCAGCTTCATCGGTGTAGGTTACTGTCCCGTTAGTGTTTTCCACTAATGCAGTAACAGTTTCATTGATAGTAAATGCCGAACCATCCTCATCGGTATACGTAGCAATGGTATTAGCATCACCAGCGGTTACTTCAGCATCTGTATTACCAGCAGCTTGAGCAAGTAGGGTAAGCGTTTCTAGGTTAGAGATATCGATAATAGTATCTACACCATCTTCATCAGTATAGGTAAAAGTACCGTCTGTGTTTTCAGCAATCTCTGTAAGCGTTTCTAAGTTAGTAACATCAATGATGGTGTCATTACCAGCTTCATCGGTGTAGGTTACTGTCCCGTTAGTGTTTTCCACTAATGCAGTAACAGTTTCATTGATAGTAAATGCCGAACCATCCTCATCGGTATACGTAGCAATGGTATTAGCATCACCAGCGGTTACTTCAGCATCTGTATTACCAGCAGCTTGAGCAAGTAGGGTAAGCGTTTCTAGGTTAGAGATATCGATAATAGTATCTACACCATCTTCATCGGTATAGGTAAAAGTACCGTCTGTGTTTTCAGCAATCTCTGTAAGCGTTTCTAAGTTAGTAACATCAATGATGGTGTCATTACCAGCTTCATCGGTGTAGGTTACTGTCCCGTTAGTGTTTTCCACTAATGCAGTAACAGTTTCATTGATAGTAAATGCCGAACCATCCTCATCGGTATACGTAGCAATGGTATTAGCATCACCAGCGGTTACTTCAGCATCTGTATTACCAGCAGCTTGAGCAAGTAGGGTAAGCGTTTCTAGGTTAGAGATATCGATAATAGTATCTACACCATCTTCATCGGTATAGGTAAAAGTACCGTCTGTGTTTTCAGCAATCTCTGTAAGCGTTTCTAAGTTAGTAACATCAATGATGGTGTCATTACCAGCTTCATCGGTGTAGGTTACTGTCCCGTTAGTGTTTTCTACTAATGCAGTAACAGTTTCATTGATAGTAAATGCCGAACCATCCTCATCGGTATACGTAGCAATGGTATTAGCATCACCAGCGGTTACTTCAGCATCTGTATTACCAGCAGCTTGAGCAAGTAGGGTAAGCGTTTCTAGGTTAGAGATATCGATAATAGTATCTACACCATCTTCATCAGTATAGGTAAAAGTACCGTCTGTGTTTTCAGCAATCTCTGTAAGCGTTTCTAAGTTAGTAACATCAATGATGGTGTCATTACCAGCTTCATCGGTGTAGGTTACTGTCCCGTTAGTGTTTTCTACTAATGCAGTAACAGTTTCATTGATAGTAAATGCCGAACCATCCTCATCGGTATACGTAGCAATGGTATTAGCATCACCAGCGGTTACTTCAGCATCTGTATTACCAGCAGCTTGAGCAAGTAGGGTAAGCGTTTCTAGGTTAGAGATATCGATAATAGTATCTACACCATCTTCATCGGTATAGGTAAAAGTACCGTCTGTGTTTTCAGCAATCTCTGTAAGCGTTTCTAAGTTAGTAACATCAATGATGGTGTCATTACCAGCTTCATCGGTGTAGGTTACTGTCCCGTTAGTGTTTTCTACTAATGCAGTAACGGTTTCATTGATAGTAAATGCCGAACCATCCTCATCGGTATACGTAGCAATGGTATTAGCATCACCAGCGGTTACTTCAGCATCTGTATTACCAGCAGCTTGAGCAAGTAGGGTAAGCGTTTCTAGGTTAGAGATATCGATAATAGTATCTACACCATCTTCATCGGTATAGGTAAAAGTACCGTCTGTGTTTTCAGCAATCTCTGTAAGCGTTTCTAAGTTAGTAACATCAATGATGGTGTCATTACCAGCTTCATCGGTGTAGGTTACTGTCCCGTTAGTGTTTTCTACTAATGCAGTAACAGTTTCATTGATAGTAAATGCCGAACCATCCTCATCGGTATACGTAGCAATGGTATTAGCATCACCAGCGGTTACTTCAGCATCTGTATTACCAGCAGCTTGAGCAAGTAGGGTAAGCGTTTCTAGGTTAGAGATATCGATAATAGTATCTACACCATCTTCATCGGTATAGGTAAAAGTACCGTCTGTGTTTTCAGCAATCTCTGTAAGCGTTTCTAAGTTAGTAACATCAATGATGGTGTCATTACCAGCTTCATCGGTGTAGGTTACTGTCCCGTTAGTGTTTTCTACTAATGCAGTAACAGTTTCATTGATAGTAAATGCCGAACCATCCTCATCGGTATACGTAGCAATGGTATTAGCATCACCAGCGGTTACTTCAGCATCTGTATTACCAGCAGCTTGAGCAAGTAGGGTAAGCGTTTCTAGGTTAGAGATATCGATAATAGTATCTACACCATCTTCATCGGTATAGGTAAAAGTACCGTCTGTGTTTTCAGCAATCTCTGTAAGCGTTTCTAAGTTAGTAACATCAATGATGGTGTCATTACCAGCTTCATCGGTGTAGGTTACTGTCCCGTTAGTGTTTTCTACTAATGCAGTAACAGTTTCATTGATAGTAAATGCCGAACCATCCTCATCGGTATACGTAGCAATGGTATTAGCATCACCAGCGGTTACTTCAGCATCTGTATTACCAGCAGCTTGAGCAAGTAGAGTAAGCGTTTCTAGGTTAGAGATATCGATAATAGTATCTACACCATCTTCATCAGTATAGGTAAAAGTACCGTCTGTGTTTTCAGCAATCTCTGTAAGCGTTTCTAAGTTAGTAACATCAATGATGGTGTCATTACCAGCTTCATCGGTGTAGGTTACTGTCCCGTTAGTGTTTTCTACTAATGCAGTAACAGTTTCATTGATAGTAAATGCCGAACCATCCTCATCGGTATACGTAGCAATGGTATTAGCATTACCAGCGGTTACTTCAGCATCTGTATTACCAGCAGCTTGAGCAAGTAGGGTAAGCGTTTCTAGGTTAGAGATATCGATAATAGTATCTACACCATCTTCATCAGTATAGGTAAAAGTACCGTCTGTGTTTTCAGCAATCTCTGTAAGCGTTTCTAAGTTAGTAACATCAATGATGGTGTCATTACCAGCTTCATCGGTGTAGGTTACTGTCCCGTTAGTGTTTTCCACTAATGCAGTAACAGTTTCATTGATAGTAAATGCCGAACCATCCTCATCGGTATACGTAGCAATGGTATTAGCATCACCAGCGGTTACTTCAGCATCTGTATTACCAGCAGCTTGAGCAAGTAGGGTAAGCGTTTCTAGGTTAGAGATATCGATAATAGTATCTACACCATCTTCATCGGTGTAAGTAAAAGTACCGTCTGTGTTTTCAGCAATCTCTGTAAGCGTTTCTAAGTTAGTAACATCAATGATGGTGTCATTACCAGCTTCATCGGTGTAGGTTACTGTCCCGTTAGTGTTTTCTACTAATGCAGTAACGGTTTCATTGATAGTAAATGCCGAACCATCCTCATCGGTATACGTAGCAATGGTATTAGCATCACCAGCGGTTACTTCAGCATCTGTATTACCAGCAGCTTGAGCAAGTAGGGTAAGCGTTTCCAGATTCGTTACATCAATTACGGTAGTACCACCATCTTCATCGGTGTAAGTAAAAGTACCGTCTGTGTTTTCAACGATAGTGGTTAAAGTTTCTAGGTTTTGTACTAAAGCCGTAAGATCAAGCTGAGTAACCACACCATCCTCATCGGTGTAATCGATGTTGGTATTATCAGCATTTAACGCAATAGAGGTAAGCGTTTCCAGATTCGTTACATCAATAACGGTAGTACCACCATCTTCATCGGTGTAAGTAAAAGTACCGTCTGTGTTTTCAACGATAGTGGTTAAAGTTTCTAGGTTTTGTACTAAATCCGTAAGATCAAGCTGAGTAACCACACCATCCTCATCGGTGTAATCGATATTGGTATTATCAGCATTTAACGCAATAGAGGTAAGCGTTTCCAGATTCGTTACATCAATTACGGTAGTACCACCATCTTCATCGGTGTAAGTAAAAGTACCGTCTGTGTTTTCAACGATAGTGGTTAAAGTTTCTAGGTTTTGTACTAAAGCCGTAAGATCAAGCTGAGTAACCACACCATCCTCATCGGTGTAATCGATGTTGGTATTATCAGCATTTAACGCAATAGAGGTAAGTGTTTCCAGATTGGTAACATCGATAACGGTAGCGCCGCCATCTTCATCGGTATAGGTAAAAGTCCCATCAGTGTTTTCAACGATAGTGGTTAAAGTTTCTAAATTCTGTACTAAAGCTGTAAGATCAAGCTGTGTAACCACACCATCCTCATCGGTGTAATCGATGTTAGTATCATCAGCATTTAACGCAATAGAGGTAAGCGTTTCCAGATTAGTAACATCAATAACGGTAGTACCACCATCTTCATCGGTATACGTAAAAGTACCGTCTGCGTTTTCAACGATAGTGGTTAAAGTTTCTAGGTTTTGTACTAAAGCCGTAAGATCAAGCTGAGTAACCACACCATCCTCATCGGTGTAATCGATGTTGGTATCATCAGCATTTAACGCAATAGAGGTAAGCGTTTCCAGATTCGTTACATCAATAACGGTAGTACCACCATCTTCATCGGTGTAAGTAAAAGTACCGTCTGTGTTTTCAACGATAGTGGTTAAAGTTTCTAGGTTTTGTACTAAATCCGTAAGATCAAGCTGAGTAACCACACCATCCTCATCGGTGTAATCGATATTGGTATTATCAGCATTTAACGCAATAGAGGTAAGCGTTTCCAGATTCGTTACATCAATTACGGTAGTACCACCATCTTCATCGGTATAGGTAAAAGTACCGTCTGTGTTTTCAACGATAGTGGTTAAAGTTTCTAAGTTCTGTACTAAAGCTGTAAGATCAAGCTGAGTAACCACACCATCTTCATCGGTGTAGTCGATGTTAGTATCATCAGGATTCAGCGCGATAGAAGTCAGTGTTTCCAGATTCGTTACATCAATAACGGTAGTGCCACCATCTTCATCAGTATAGGTAAAGGTACCATCAGTGTTTTCAACGATAGTTGTTAAAGTTTCTAAGTTTTGTACTAAAGCCGTAAGATCAAGCTGAGTGACCACACCATCCTCATCGGTGTAATCGATGTTGGTATCATCAGCATTTAACGCGATAGAGGTAAGAGTTTCCAGATTGGTAACATCAATAACGGTAGTGCCACCATCTTCATCGGTATAGGTAAAAGTACCGTCTGTGTTTTCAACTAAAGTTGTTAAGGTCTCCAAGTTTTGTACTAAAGCTGTAAGATCAAGCTGAGTTACGACACCATCCTCATCGGTATAATCGATGTTAGTATCATCAGCATTCAACGCAATAGAGGTAAGCGTTTCCAGATTAGTAACATCAATAACAGTAGTACCACCATCTTCATCGGTGTAAGTAAAAGTACCATCGGTGTTTTCAACTAAAGTGGTTAAAGTCTCTAAGTTTTGTACTAAAGCTGTAAGATCAAGTTGAGTAACCACACCATCCTCATCGGTGTAATCGATGTTAGTATCATCAGCATTCAACGCGATAGAGGTAAGTGTTTCCAAATTGGTAACATCAATAACAGTAGTACCACCATCTTCATCGGTATAGGTAAAGGTGCCGTCTGTGTTTTCAACGATAGTGGTTAAAGTCTCTAAGTTTTGTACTAAAGCTGTAAGATCAAGTTGAGTAACCACACCATCCTCATCGGTGTAATCGATGTTAGTATCATCAGCATTCAACGCGATAGAAGTCAGTGTTTCCAGATTTGTGACATCAATAACAGTAGTACCACCATCTTCATCGGTGTAAGTAAAAGTACCATCAGTGTTTTCAACCAAAGTGGTTAAAGTCTCTAAGTTTTGTACTAAAGCTGTAAGATCAAGCTGAGTTACGACACCATCTTCATCGGTGTAATCGATGTTAGTATTATCAGCATTCAACGCGATAGAAGTCAGTGTTTCCAGATTGGTGACATCAATAACAGTAGTACCACCATCTTCATCGGTATAGGTAAACGTACCGTCTGTGTTTTCAACTAAAGTTGTTAAGGTCTCCAAGTTTTGTACTAAAGCTGTAAGATCAAGCTGAGTAACCACACCATCCTCATCGGTGTAGTCGATGTTAGTATCATCAGCATTCAACGCGATAGAAGTCAGTGTTTCCAGATTGGTGACATCAATAACAGTAGTACCACCATCTTCATCGGTATAGGTAAACGTACCGTCTGTGTTTTCAACTAAAGTTGTTAAGGTCTCCAAGTTTTGTACTAAAGCTGTAAGATCAAGCTGAGTAACCACTCCATCCTCATCGGTATAATCGATGTTAGTATCATCAGCATTCAACGCAATAGAGGTAAGAGTTTCCAGATTAGTAACATCAATAACAGTAGTACCACCATCTTCATCGGTGTAAGTAAAAGTACCATCGGTGTTTTCAACCAAAGTGGTTAAAGTCTCTAAGTTTTGTACTAAAGCTGTAAGATCAAGCTGAGTTACGACACCATCTTCATCGGTGTAATCGATGTTAGTATTATCAGCATTCAACGCGATAGAAGTCAGTGTTTCCAGATTGGTGACATCAATAACAGTAGTACCACCATCTTCATCGGTATAGGTAAACGTACCGTCTGTGTTTTCAACTAAAGTTGTTAAGGTCTCCAAGTTTTGTACTAAAGCTGTAAGATCAAGCTGAGTAACCACACCATCCTCATCCGTGAAGTCGATGTTAGTATCATCAGCATTCAACGCGATAGAAGTCAGTGTTTCCAGATTGGTGACATCAATAACAGTAGTACCACCATCTTCATCGGTATAGGTAAACGTACCGTCTGTGTTTTCAACTAAAGTGGTTAAGGTCTCTAAGTTTTGTACTAAAGCTGTAAGATCAAGCTGAGTAACCACACCATCCTCATCGGTATAATCGATGTTAGTATCATCAGCATTCAACGCAATAGAGGTAAGAGTTTCCAGATTGGTAACATCAATAACAGTAGTACCACCATCTTCATCAGTGTAGGTAAAAGTACCGTCTGTGTTTTCAACAATAGTGGTTAAAGTCTCTAAGTTTTGTACAACATTGGCTAAATTAATGGTAGTAATAACGCCGTCTTCATCACTATACTCCAAGGCTGTTTCACTTGCATTAAGGCCTAGCGAAGTGAGAGTTTCCAGGAAAGTAGTATCGATTATAGTTTGAGTGCCAGTTTCATCTGTATAGGTATAAGTGCCATTACCGTTGTCAGTAAGAGTAGAGATACTCGTATCTGCAATAGTGACAATATTTCCATTTGCATCACTGAAAGTGTAAGTACCATCTGCATTATCAATTAACCCAATACTTCTAGTTGCCGTATTCAATTCATCAATAGCATCTTGTACGTTCAATGCACTCAAACCTGATGTAACATTATTGTAAGGATCAGAGTTTGCACTGGTATCAATAACGACGGTTCCTCCGTTGATATTTGTAAAAGTATAACTACCGTCATTGTTATCTGTCAAAGTTCCTCCAATACAAAGACTTTCCCAGTTTCCAGACCTATATTGATACAAACAATTTTCGGTAGAATTGTATATGATAGCACCATTAAGCGGTGTAATCGCATTCATCTCGGCAGTTGTCACCCGTGTAACAACAAGTACATTGGATGTACTTTCCAATTCTAAAATCGAAAAAGGATCAATACTATTTGGATTGTCACCAATTTTTACTTGTGAAGTGGCGTAAAGTGAACCTAAAAAAATGAAAAAATAAACTAGGGATCTCATATCTTCTCTTTGAATTACATACGAAAATATCTAGCACAAAGTTTTTTCTAGAAATTAATTATCACAATTGTTTAACAATCGTTAAAAGGAAATTTTCTCTGGTTAAAAGTTCTTTTTGTAGAGTTTATTTTGTGAATTTGGTTGTTTGGGTTAACTGAAAGTTTTCCTATTTATGCTTTCGCGAAAGCGTAAAATCAAAAAACCCGAGTACAAACTCGGGTTAAATACTTTGTGATAATTTATATTAAACACTAATCTGATCTTCTTGATTACGGAAAATCAAGTAGTCATCAAATTGATCAATTAAAACAATACTTTCAGTACTAATTTCTCCAGAGAGTATTTTTTTAGACAATTCATTCATGATCTCTTTTTGAATTACTCTTTTTACTGGTCGTGCACCATATTGAGGATCAAATCCTTTAACAGCTAATAAGTTGATAGCTTGATCTGTGGCGTCAACTGTAATTCCTTGTTTTGCGAGCAATTTAGTTACACTCTTCAACTGTAATTTTACAATTTCTTTTATTTCAGCTTTTGTAAGTGGTGTAAACATGACGATATCATCAATCCTATTGATAAACTCAGGTCTTACTTGTTTTTTGAGAGCTTGAAGAACTTCATTTTTGGTTTGATCGATTAATTGTTCATCAATCACATTTGCGTTTTCAAATTTATCCTGTATAGCGTGGGCACCCATGTTTGATGTCATAATGATTATGGCGTTTTTAAAATCGGCTACTCTACCTTTATTATCAGTAAGTCTACCTTCATCTAGGACTTGCAATAGTATATTAAAAGTATCTGGATGAGCTTTTTCAATTTCATCTAAAAGAATTACTGAATAAGGTTTACGTCTTACTGCTTCAGTGAGCTGTCCTCCTTCATCATATCCCACATATCCAGGAGGAGCACCCACAAGTCTGCTTACGCTATGGCGTTCTTGATATTCACTCATATCGATTCGTGTCATGGCGTTTTCATCATTGAATAGAAACTCGGCCAAAGCTTTAGCAAGTTCAGTTTTTCCTACACCAGTTGTTCCTAAAAATAGAAAAGAACCTACTGGTTTACGTTGATCTTGTAAACCTGCTCGACTGCGACGCACTGCATCACTCACAGCTTCGACAGCTTCATTTTGTCCTACAACTCGTTTATTTAATTCAGTTTCTAGGTTGAGTAGTTTTTCTCTTTCACTTTGAAGCATCCTTGTCACCGGTATTCCTGTCCATCTAGCAACCACCTCTGCAATGTCATCATATGTTACTTCTTCTTGAATTAGGGCTTGAGAACTGTCTTGTAGCGCAGCTTGTTCTTGAAGTTTTACCAGTTGTTCTTGTGCTTCCTTGATTTTTCCATAACGTAATTCTGCTACTTTTCCATAGTTTCCTTCTCTTTCTGCACGTTCTGCTTCCAATTTATAATTCTCAATATCTGATTTAAGATTTTGTATAGCATCAATTACAGATTTTTCATTTTCCCATTGAGCATTGAGCTCATTTCTAGATTCTTTTAAAATGGACAATTCAGAGTTCAGTGACTTAAGTTTGACTTCATCATTTTCTCTTTTGATTGCCTCAATTTCTATTTCCAACTGCATAATTTTGCGATCGAGAACATCCAATTCTTCTGGTTTTGAATTGATTTCCATTCTTAATCTAGCTGCAGATTCATCTATCAGGTCTATAGCTTTATCTGGAAGAAACCTATTTGTAATATATCGTTGTGATAACTCTACAGCACCAATAATAGCATCATCTTTTATTTGTACTTTATGATGTGCTTCATACTTATCCTTGATACCTCTTAAGATCGAAATAGCACTTTCTGTGTCCGGTTCATCAACAGTAACTTTTTGAAAGCGACGTTCCAAAGCTTTATCCTTTTCAAAATATTTTTGATATTCATCAAGGGTTGTCGCTCCAATAGCTCTCAATTCTCCTCTGGCTAGTGCAGGTTTTAAAATATTGGCAGCATCCATTGCTCCATCGCCACCACCAGCACCTACCAGAGTATGTATTTCATCAATAAACAATACAATATCACCGCTACTTTGCGTAACCTCTTTCACAACTGCTTTTAAACGCTCTTCAAATTCACCTTTATACTTTGCACCAGCTATTAAGGCACCCATGTCTAAAGAAAATATTTGTTTTTCTTTGAGATTTTCAGGCACATCACCAGCCACTATACGATGAGCAAGTCCTTCTGCAATTGCAGTTTTACCTACTCCTGGTTCTCCGATTAACATCGGATTATTTTTGGTTCTTCTAGAAAGTATTTGAAGAATTCTTCTTATTTCTTCATCACGACCTATTACGGGATCTAATTTTCCTTTATCAGCGAGATCGTTCAAATTCTTGGCATATTTACTAAGACTTTGGTAGGTCTCCTCGGCACTGGATGAAGTCACTCGATTGCCGTTTCTTAACGACTCAATTGCAGCTTTTAAATCTTTTGCATTGATTCCTTGATCTTTCAGTATCCTTGATACCGTTCCTGAACCTTCAAATATGGCTAATAATAAATGTTCAATAGAAACATATTCATCATTCATTTTACCAGCGATAGATATAGCATTGTTTAGTGTACTTGCCGTATCTCTCGAAAATTGTAAGTTTCCTCCGGTTACCGTTGATAGAGATTCTAATTGCTTGTCTATTAATTGACTAATTATGGATAATTGAACACCTAATTTTTGAAAAATAAAAGGAAGGACATTCTCATCTACAAGTTGAATGCCCTTAAATAAATGTTCGTTTAATATACTTGGGTGTTGAGCCTCTTGCGCAATTTGTTGAGCTTGTTGTATTGCTTCTTGAGACTTTATAGTTAATTTATTTAAATTCATATTATTCATTTTTATTCCTACATTAGCAACTGCTGTACCTTGTTTAATTCTTGACAAAAAGACATTAATTACTGAGTTTAACAAGACATTTTGTCTGATTTAAGTTATTGATAATACGATCATTATTGAACAAGAACTATATTTGTAGCAGTTTAATAACCTATTTACATGGGAATTTTTGATAAATTTTTCAAATCACAAAGAGATATTGCCAAGGATGAAATTACTGGAATTCCTTGGGACTCTCTTGAATCAGTAGATCAATTAGATAATGTAATTCGCAATTCTAGATTAAAGCCTAAAGTTATTTTTAAACATAGTACGCGTTGTGGTATTTCAAGGATGGTTCTTAAGAATTTTGAAAATAATTATGTCAAAAATGATGTAGATGTAAGTTATTATTATCTTGATCTGCTCCAGTTTAGAGAAGTGAGTAATGCTATTGCTCAAAAACTTAATGTAGTACATCAAAGTCCTCAAGTAATCGTACTTTATCAAGAAGAGGTTTTACACAACGAATCTCATCATGGTATCGATATTAAAAAAGTACAAGAAATAGTTGCTAATAAAAAATAAACCTACCTATGAGTTGGAATAGAACAATAATACTGGCCGGTCTTTTTCTATTGTTATCTTGTAAAACAAATGTTTTTACAGGTAAAAAGACTTTAAATTTTATGTCAAACTCGCAATTGTTTCCAATGGCTTTTGCTCAATATGACGATTTTTTAAATCAAAATAATGTAGTTACAGGAACCTCTGAGGCAAAGATGATTGAAGATGTAGGTAATAAAATTAGAATTGCTGCACAACGATGGTTATCAGCTCTAGGAGAAGAAGCTTATTTAAAGGACTACAAATGGGAATATAATCTAGTTAAGGATGAAACCGTAAATGCCTGGTGTATGCCTGGTGGTAAAATTGTCTTTTATACTGGTATCTTACCAATCTGTCAAGGGGAAAGCGGTGTTGCAGTAGTAATGGGACATGAAGTAGCACATGCACTTGCAGATCACGGTGCGCAACGTATGAGTGCAGCTCAGGTACAAGCGCTTGGTGCAGTAGGTGTTGCTGTTGGGTCACAAGTTGCAGGAGCAAATCAACAAACTCAACAAATTTTGAATCAAGCCTATGGTTTAGGTTCTCAATTAGGAGGAATGTTACCGTTCTCAAGATCTCATGAAACTGAAGCTGATAAAATAGGTCTTTATCTTTCTTCTATAGCAGGATACGATCCATATGAGGCTCCAGAATTATGGAAACGCATGAAAGCGGCTAGTGGAGGACAAGCTCCACCAGAATTTCTAAGTACACATCCATCTAACGATAGTCGAATAGAATTTCTTAATCAACTTGCTCCTAAAGCAAAAGAAGAAGCAAAAAAATACGGAGTTACTTCATTCAAGTAATTTTGAATCTTTACTTTTAAGGCGCTCATAAAAGAGCGCCTTTTTTTATGAAACCAACTTTACCAAAGGGTCACAAAAAACTTATAAAGGCCTGGGCATTCTATGACTGGGCAAACTCAGTTTACTCACTTGTTATAGCGAGCGCTATTTTTCCAATTTTCTACAGCTATATAAGTACTAAAGCTTATGAACAAGGCAACGTTCCTGATTTATTAAAATCAGTAACCAATGAAAATATCATTATTATAACAACGGCAATTGCCTTTTTAATAGTTTCGATAATATCACCTATACTTTCAGGAATAGCCGATTATTCTGGAAAAAAGAAAAGGTTTTTACAGTTTTTCTGTTATTTAGGAGCTCTAAGTTGTTGTGGATTAGCATGGTTTAGTTTTGATTATCTATATGTAAGTTTACTTCTTTACTTGCTAGCACTGGTAGGTTTTTGGGGATCACTAGTATTTTACAATTCTTATCTACCAGATATTGCTCACCCAGACCAACAAGATGCTGCAAGCGCCAAAGGTTTTTCTTACGGCTATATAGGTAGTGTGATCTTACTATTACTGTGTTTAGCGCTCATACAAGGTGGCTTTTACCCAGAAGAAGGTATTCTAGGTCTAGATGCACCGCGACTTTCCTTTGTCCTCACTGGTCTTTGGTGGATAGGTTTTGCCCAATATACTTATGCATATCTGCCATTAGGAACAAAAAAGGATACCTCTCAAGTTAAAAACATTTTCACTAATGGATTTAAAGAGCTCAGGAAAATCTGGAATCAATTAGATCATCTAGGACAATTGAAAAGATTTTTAGGAGCTTTTTTTATTTACAGTATGGCTGTACAAACTGTAATGTTAATCGCAACTTATTTTGGAACCGAAGAAGTTCTGTGGCCTATAAATGAGGAGACAGGTGAACGTGATGGCACACTAGGATTAATTGTAAGTATTTTGTTAATACAACTTATTGCTATTCCCGGTGCGTGGTTGGCTAGTAAGCTTTCGCGAAAGCATGGAGATATAAAAACTTTAATGGTCATTAATATTTTATGGGTGTGTATATGTATTTACGGTTATTTTGTATACACACCTTTACAATTTTATATTACCGCAGGATTTGTAGGGTTAGTAATGGGATCAATTCAAAGTTTGTCGAGGAGTACCTACTCAAAAATGATTCCTGAAAATACCATTGATACAGCCTCCTTTTTTAGTTTTTATGATGTTTCAGAGAAAATCGGAATTGTGATTGGAATGGGTATTTTTGCATTGGTAAATCAGTACACTGGCAGCATGAGAGAAAGTATATTATTTCTAGTTGCTTTTTTTACCATTGGAGTAGTGCTGCTTTATCGAACAGGAAAAATTAAGTAAAACCATTTAGATTACAAATAAAAAGCCGTCTAGTAAAGTACTAGACGGCTTTTTATTTAATTATAAGGAATGCTATCTTTTTTCTACATCGCCACTTCCTATGATAGAAGTTTTGACCTTACTGGATTTTCCATCATACACAATATCACCACTACCAGCAATACTTGCATTAATGGTACCTCCATTGCAATAAATACTTATGTCACCACTTCCTGCGATACTAGCGTCAATATTATTGGCTCTTAGACCGAACCCTTTAATATCACCGCTACCAGCTACACTAGCATCTAGATTTTCAGTACGGCCTTTTAAAATTATATCACCACTACCAGCAACATTTACTTCTAGGTTTCTTGATTCTGTTTCAACTTCTATATTACCAGATCCAGCAACACTTATTTCCATATTAGATGATTTTAAAACAAGTTCTGAATGAATATCGCCACTACCTGCCAGTGATAAAGCTTCAATTTCTTGAACAGGTACTGTAACATAGATTCCCTTGCGAGTACTCACATTATATCCATCCTCAATACCAATTTTTAATCTACCGCCTTTCACCTCGATCTCTATATGTTCCATGATATTAGACTCGGCCTTTACTTCAATGGAGCCTTCTTTTCCAGCAACTAATGTTACATCAATGCTATTTCTTACATTGACCTTGTCATAATCACCTACTTCAAAGGTTTTTGAAATGACCTCACCGTTTCCTTTAATTTTATCTTTTCCCCACCATTGAGCCTGAGATAATTGAACGCTTAAAAGGGCTATAAAAAGTAATGTTATATGTTTCATGATTTTTGGATTTAATTAATTGATTTTAAGTGATACTCCACCAAAACTACTGTTGATATTGATGGTACTGCTAGCGCTAGAGCTACCGTAATGTCCTGCTTTTGATTTATCGGTCATATCTTTATTAGATCTGGTTGTTATGATATCATTGGACAGATTGATCCCAGCAAACTCGGTATCGATATCAAAGGTGAATGATGCATCTTTATTTACACCTACATCCACTTTGGTATATTCTGCTCTTAGGATTGCTTCTTTAAAATTTCTCCCTAATTCTCTAATTCTTGCACTTCCAAATTCTGTATTCAAATTGACATACTCTGACACATTATCAATTTTTACGGTAGAATAATCACCGCGACCTGTGACCGTTCTTACAGATTCTATTTGAACAGTTGTAAAGTCATTACGAAAATTCAATTGATCCACCTCACCAAACTTTCCTGTAGTGTAATCACCACTAAATTCAATTTTGTCCGCCTTTTCTAATTCAAATCCGCTGAAATCTGCTCTTATAGTAGCTGACTTGATATAATCAAAGTGACAGTTTTTAGAATAATCAAATTTGAGTAAGTTGTCCTCGTGATGAAGGTTTCCTATATCAATTCTCCCAAAATCACATTGAATTTTTGCATGTCCAAATAAGTCATCAATTTCAACGTTACCGTAGTCATTTGCGATGTCAATATCTGCGGTTTTGGGTAATTTTATGATATAATCAATTTTCATATTTGTCACTCTGTTACTATTACTACTAAACAAGGCATTCCAAATGCTCGAACTTTGATTTCGATTACTAAAATCGGCATCGGTCCTTGCGATTACTCTAGAGCTACTTGTATCAAAATCTACATTGATCTCTCTTAATTTCTCTACAACATCATCTTCGTCGTCGCCACTTACTTCAACTACGACTTTGATGTCTATTTGCGCTTTATCCCATGTTGTCATTGAAACGTTTCCAAAACTGTTCTCTACCTGGAGCATACAGGTTTTGTTAACCGGGAATGACTTATTAAGGGTTTTTGTCTTGGTGTACTTACCTTTATCAGGACCAGCTAAAGCTACTACTGGTACCATAAGTAAGAATACTATATTAAATAATGTTTTCATTTTCTTTTTCTAGTTTGAGTTCTTCGAGTTGTTTAATTTGCTCACGAGCTATTTCAAGTACTTGTATTCTATTTTGAAAGTTTTCTATCATCGCTGCGATGACAACTTTACTATCCTTATTTATTCTATAATCCTGCTTGATTTCTTCATACTGTAGTTCTAGCTTTTCAATAGCAGCTAGCGCCTCTTCAATAATTACCGCATTTTCTGCAGTACGTAACGTATTAAGTTGTTCTAGTTCATTTTTAATCGTACTAGAGAAAAACGTTTGAGTTTGCGCAATCTCTGGCGACACTTCTGTAACAGTTGTATCGGTAGACGTCATTTTCAAACCTGCTATTCCTAGTAAAACTGCTAGAGTAGCAGCAGCACTCCATTTTAGAATTTTTGATAAAGAAAAAGTGTTATCCTTATCACCATCCTTATCTATAGGTAATGGAATTACCTTTGTTTCCTCATCACATAACTCTTCTAGTTTTTCAAGAAAAGCTTTTCTATGACCATTAGGCAATGGTGTGGTGTCAAAATCTTGCTGTTGAAACCAGCTCTTCATATCATCCTTCATATTCCTCAATTTTGTTTCTTAAACTTTGTTTTGCACGAGATATCATCGTTCTACATTGTCCATTTGAAAGACCTAGAATCTCACATATCTCTTCATTATCCATTCCTTCAATCAAGCTTAGAGTAAGTACTTGTCTATAATTTTCTTTTAGTTCACTCATTATTTCCAGTACTTTCCTAGCGGTCATTCCGGCTTGTTCCATATCAATCCCTGTATCATCTGGTTGTTGTTCCATTTCATATGATACTTCTTCATAATCTACAGTAGGCATTTTTCCTGCTTTACGCAGGTGAGACAAACTGTTATTAATTACAATCCTTTTTAACCAGCTACCATAGGTACTTTCTCTATTCCATTGATTCATTTTTCTAAAAGCTGATATCATACTTTCTTGCATAATATCTTGCGCTAGATCAGTTTGTTGTACAATGCGCAGTGCAACATGATACATACCGTTTGCATACTGGTCGTACAACTTCATTTGTGCTCTACGATCACCTTGCTCGCACAAGTCATAAATGGATATTTCTGTTTCTGTTAAAGTCACTTGGTCAGTGTTACGTTATAAAGATGCTACTTTTTTAAGTGTGTTACAGTAAGTGGCAAGAAATTTGAAAATTATATCAGAAAAAAGACCCTTTTCCCTTCTTTCGATGTAAGGTTACACTTGATTAATTAGGTCAATATAGTTGTTTTACAGTTAGTTGTGGTTTGGGATTGCGCTTTTGCGAAAGCGGAGAAAAAAATATTTAAATTAAACGTACAGGCAGCCCTATGACAGGTTGTCTACCTAAATGTTATTATGTTTAAACCTAAAAAATTCAATATAGACAACTTGTCACTGCAAGAATTTGATCAAGATGCGGAATTTATCCCGTTATTGAGTCAGGAAGATGAAGAGGAGATGGATAGAGAATCTATTCCAGAAGTACTTCCAATTTTACCGTTGCGTAATATGGTATTATTTCCTGGGGTTGTAATTCCAATTACCGCTGGTCGTGACAAATCTATTCAGTTATTACAAGACGCAAATCGTAACAACAATCCTATAGGTGTTGTAGCTCAAAAAGACGAGGAAATTGAAGATCCTACTTTTGAAGATTTACACAAAACAGGTGTTGTAGCCCGTATACTTAAGGTGTTCAAAATGCCTGATGGTAATACAACGGTCATTATTCAAGGTAAAAAACGCTTTGAGATAGATACTCTCGTTAAAACCGAGCCTTATATGGAAGCTAGTACCAGACCTACAGGTGATACTAGACCAGAAAAAGGAGATAAGGAATTTGAAGCAATTATTGACAAGATTAAAGAATCTTCACTAGAGATAATTAAGGGAAGTCCTAATATTCCATCAGAGGCGACTTTTGCTATTAAAAATATCGAGTCTGATTCGTTTTTAGTGAATTTTGTGTCTTCTAATATGAATCTTAAGGTAGGAGAGAAGCAGCAGTTGCTAGAGATGGATGATCTTAAGGAACGAGCTCTTGAAACTTTAAGATATATGAATATTGAGCTTCAAAAACTGGAGCTTAAAAACGACATTCAATCTAAGGTTCAAAGTGATATAAATAAACAACAGCGAGAATATTTTCTTCATCAACAAATGAAGACCATTCAAGAAGAATTGGGTGGTGGAGTGAGCTCACATCAAGAAATTGATGATATGCGCCAGCGTGCTAAGAAGAAGAAATGGGATGATAAGGTAAAAGAGCACTTTGATAAGGAGTTGGCCAAAATGCAACGTATGAATCCTCAAGTTGCAGAATACTCTATTCAACGCAACTATCTAGACCTTTTCCTTGAGTTACCATGGAATGAATTTAGTAAAGATAATTTTGACCTAAAGAGAGCGATGAAAATTTTAGATCGCGATCATTATGGTCTAGATGACGTTAAAAAACGTATTATAGAATATCTAGCAGTACTTAAATTGCGTAATGACATGAAATCTCCAATTTTGTGTTTATACGGTCCTCCAGGTGTTGGTAAAACTTCACTAGGTAAATCTATTGCAGAAGCTTTAGGCCGTGAATACGTAAGAATGTCTCTGGGTGGTTTGCGTGATGAAGCGGAAATTAGAGGTCATAGAAAAACCTATATTGGTGCCATGCCTGGTAGAATTATTCAAAGTATCAAAAAGGCCAAAACCTCAAACCCAGTTTTTGTTCTTGATGAAATTGATAAGTTAAGTAGCAGTCATAATGGTGATCCATCAAGTGCTATGCTCGAGGTATTAGATCCAGAACAAAACAGTGAGTTCTACGATAACTTCCTGGAAATGGGTTATGACCTGAGTAAGGTTATGTTTATAGCTACTTGTAATAGTTTAAATACTATTCAACCAGCTTTACGTGATAGGATGGAGATAATCAATGTTACTGGTTATACCATTGAAGAAAAAGTAGAAATAGGAAAACAACACTTACTTCCTAAACAACTTAAAGAGCACGGACTTAATAAGGAGCATTTAAAATTAGGTAAACCACAGATTGAAAAAATCGTTGAAGGCTATACTCGAGAAAGTGGTGTACGTACTCTTGATAAGCAAATTGCAAAAATGGTACGCTATGCTGCAAAAAGTATTGCCATGGAAGACGATTACGACATCAAGGTTTCAAACGATACTATCATAGAGGTTTTGGGTTCTCCAAAACTTCTACGAGATAAGTATGAAAATAATGATGTTGCTGGTGTAGTGACTGGACTAGCATGGACAAGAGTAGGTGGTGATATTTTATTCATTGAATCCATATTAAGTAAGGGTAAAGGACAACTATCGATCACAGGTAACCTAGGAAAGGTTATGAAAGAAAGCGCCACTATTGCCATGGAATATATTAAATCAAATGCCGATCAATTAGGAATTAATCCAGAGGTATTTGAGAAGTATAATGTTCACATTCACGTACCAGAAGGTGCAACACCAAAAGATGGTCCTAGTGCTGGTATTACGATGTTAACCTCTCTAGTGTCTTTATTTACGCAGCGCAAAGTGAAGAAAAGCATTGCGATGACAGGTGAAATTACTTTGAGAGGAAAAGTGCTACCTGTCGGTGGAATTAAAGAGAAAATTCTAGCAGCTAAACGTGCTAAGATTAAAGAGATCTTACTTTGCGAGCAAAACCGCAGGGATATTGAAGAAATAAAGGAAGAGTACTTAAAGGGATTGACGTTCCATTATGTGTCTGATATGAGTCAAGTACTTGAATTAGCTATTACTAAACAGAAGGTTAAAAACGCTAAAAAGTTGTAACCAAGTTTATACTTAAAAAAAATAGCCGCTTTTAAAGCGGCTATTTTTTTGTAATTATTTTTTGATCAATCCGATTTCAACTAATCTTTGATGTAGAAATTCACCAGCAGTAATATCATCATACTGTTTTGGATTATTATCATCGATACATTCTTCAAGACAATCTAAAGGCATTTCACTTCTAGGATGCATAAAGAATGGTATGCTATAGCGGCTAGTATGCCATAACTCTCTTGGAGGATTAACTACTCTATGTATAGTAGATCGTAATTTGTTGTTAGTATGTCTTTCCAACATATCGCCTACATTGATAACGAGTTCATCCTCACCTGCGATCGCATCTATCCAACGACCGTCTTTATGTTTTACTTGCAAACCTGGTGCACTAGCACCCATAAGTAAGGTTATTAAATTAATATCGCCGTGTGCGCCAGCACGCACTGCGTTATCTGGCTCTTCGGTAATTGGTGGATAATGTATAGGTCTTAAAATTGAATTCCCATTACTAGCCCAGTGGTCAAAGTAGTTTTCTTGTTTACCAATATACAAGGCAAGTGCACGTAATACATAGATACCGGTTTTTTCTAGCATTCTGTACGCCTGCATTCCAACTTCATTAAAATGAGGAAGTTCTTTGACCTGAACGTTGTCAGGATATTTTTCCGTTAAATTGGCATCGGCAGCAGGTTCTTGTCCAAAGTGCCAGAACTCTTTTAAATCTCCTTCTTTCTTTCCTTTAGCATGTTCTTTTCCAAAAGAAACATAACCACGTTGTCCACCTAAGTCCTCGCGTTCATATCCTTTTTTTACATCCGTAGGAAGTTTAAAAAACTTCTCCACCTCATTATATAACTTCTCTGTAAGTTCATCATCTAAAAAATGATTTTTTAAGGAAACAAAACCTATTTCCTCATAAGCATTTCCTATTTCTGTGATAAACTTCTTTTTTCTTACGGGATCATCACTTAAAAAATCAGCTAGATCTACACTAGGAATATTTGTCATGTCTTAAATTATTAAAATTGTATATATGCTCCCAATTGTAACTCATTATTTTTTACAATCGGAGCAAATTGAATAGTATAGCTTTTCTTTGACTGGCTAGAGTATTCAACTTTATTTTTATCCTTAAATATAATATTCTTTATCATAGGATATAACCAATATCCTAATTTTGTTGAAAGAATTCCTATTCCAGCACCAGCAAGAACATCATTGAACCAGTGTTTGTCATTATAAATTCTCAAAAAACCAGTGAGAGTGGCTATTGAATAACCACCTATACTAAACCATATGCTGCGGTGACCGTATTCTTGATGTAAAAACTCTGCACCCATAAAAGTGAGCGCCGTATGGCCAGAAGGAAATGTACTTACTGATCTACCACTAGGTCTGCGAGCGCTTATATTATTTTTAGTTATCCTTACGCTAGAATACATGAATAATCCAGACACTAAAAGAACACCTGTTTTGTTTTTCCAATCGTATCGACCTTTATATCCTGTAAATTCCAAACCATAAGCACTAGCTATTCCTACGGCAGGCAGGTAATCGTCCACTGTTACTTTTGAACCATCTGGTTTAAGAGACTCTCTTATTTCAACACTTAAATCTCTAATAGGACCCTTTCTTATACCAAAAGCACCAGAGGCAATTAAAAAGGTAGGTAACAATAAGGACTCATGTTTAAATTCTAAAGGCTCATTTAAATTTAAACTGAAATCAGATTGTTGACCGTAAATTTTTGGAAAAATAAACAGTGCAACTACTACATATAAAAGAAGATGTTTCTTCATAAATCGAGGTCAAAAATAACACACCTATTTTATTCTATAAACAAAAGCTTTTTGAAATCGATTTCGTTACATTTGATTTAAGAAATATTGTAACCTTTCTCTCATGAACGGAGTTTTTAGCAGCCCAAAGACTTTAACCGATTTATTTAAAAACGAATTACCTGATTACAAGCAAATTGAATTATATAAAAGCATGTTGTTACCTCGAATGATTGAGGAGAAGATGCTTATTTTGCTCAGACAAGGTAAAATTTCAAAGTGGTTTTCAGGAATTGGGCAAGAAGCTATTTCATGTGGTATTACACTTGCTATGCAGCAGGATGAGTATATTTTACCTATGCATCGTAATTTAGGTGTATTTACAAATAGGAATATACCGCTTTGGAAATTATTTGCTCAATGGCAAGGTAAGGTAGAAGGTTTTACAAAAGGAAGAGATCGCAGCTTTCACTTTGGCACACAAGAATACCACATAGTAGGAATGATATCTCATTTAGGACCTCAATTAGGAGTTGCCGATGGTATTGCACTAGCACAGAAACTTAAAAATACTTCAAAAGCCACCGCTGTATTTACTGGTGAAGGAGGAACAAGTGAAGGCGATTTTCATGAGGCACTCAATGTTGCAAGCGTTTGGCAATTACCTGTTTTATTTTGTGTAGAAAATAATGGGTATGGTTTAAGCACACCTACTCAAGAACAATACGCTTGTGAACATATAGCAGATCGTGGTCTAGGTTACGGTATAGAATCCCACATTATCGATGGAAATAACATTATAGAAGTATATACTACCGTAAGTCGTATTCTTGATGATATTAGAGAAAATCCTAGACCTATTTTATTAGAATTCAAAACATTTAGACGTCGTGGGCATGAAGAGGCTAGTGGTACAAAATATGTTCCAGAGGACTTAATGGCTTATTGGGAACAGCAAGATCCTGTTACGCGTTTTGAAGAATTCTTATTAAATCAAGGTATAATTACAATTGATCAAATAGAGGAAATAAAGCAACAATTTAAAACTGATATAAATGAAGGTTTAGACACCGCTTTCGCGAAAGCGTACCCAACACCATCCACGTTACAAGAAATTGATGACGTCTATAAACCACATGTATACAAAGAGATAGGACCTGGAAAATCAACACAAAATATCAGACTAGTTGATGCTATTAAAGATGGTCTGTTTGAAGGCATGAAAAGATATGAAGACCTAGTAATCATGGGACAAGATATCGCAGATTACGGTGGAGTTTTCAAAATTACAGAAGGTTTTCTAGAAGAATTTGGTTCTGGTAGAGTGCGTAACACGCCTATTTGTGAAAGTGCAATAGTAGAGGCAGGAATGGGATTGAGCATTGCTGGCATGAAGGCAGTTGTAGAAATGCAATTTGCCGATTTTGTGAGTAGTGGTTTTAATCCGATAGTTAATTATCTAGCAAAATCTCATTACAGATGGCAGCAAAATGCCGATGTTGTGGTACGCATGCCCTGTGGAGCTGGAGTAGGAGCAGGACCTTTTCACTCGCAAACTAACGAAAGTTGGTTCTTCACAACACCAGGTTTAAAAATCGTGTATCCAGCCTTCCCAATAGATGCCAAAGGATTACTAATAAGTGCTATAGAAGATCCCAATCCAGTGATGTTTTTTGAACATAAGGCGCTTTATAGATCAGTTTATCAGGACGTTCCAGATGGTTACTATAACCTTCCTATTGGAAAAGCTGCGCATTTATCACAAGGACAAGACATAAGTATTATTACCTATGGATTGGGTGTACATTGGGCTCTTGACGCTAAAAAAGAATTGGATGTTGATATAGACATCATAGATTTACGCAGTCTTGCACCTATCGATTATAATGCTGTTGAAAATTCGGTAAAACGCACAGGAAAAGTAATTGTTTTAGGAGAAGATAGTGCTGTAGGAAGTGTTATGAAAGACATAGCAGCACACATCGCCGATGTTTGTTTTGAGTATCTGGATGCTCCTGTGAAAGTTGTAGGAAGTTTAAATACTCCAATACCATTTGAAAAAGGGTTAGAGAATCAGTATCTAGCTAATTACAAGTTAGATGAAGTTATAAAAAATCTTCTGGAATATTAGCTTGAGAATAATATTATCCCTAATATTGTAAGTATCTAGCTAACAAATTATGGGGAAATGAAAATGAAATTTATGGAAGAGGCTGACATGTTTCGGCCATCCTTACTAATCCTTACTATTCTTTTTGGTCTACTGGCATTTTTTGGTCCTACTGATGGTAGCCTTGGCATGATTAGCCAATTAATGTTTGGTATTTTTGCTTCACTGCTTGTTCTATACTTCGTTTTAAAATTTATTCAAAAACGTAAGAAACAAAAGTAGTTGTCCTAAATTATTAAGTTTATTTTTTCTTTTAATATATCCAAAGCACCTACTTTTACTAGGTGAAATCTTCTTATGACATAATCATTGCCGGTGGTGGATTGGCTGGTCTTACCGCTGCCATATTATTAGGTAAAGATTATGATGTGCTATTAATTGATCCAGATACTTATCCTAGACATAAATTATGTGGTGAGTATTTAAGCAATGAAGTACTTCCATTATTTGATCAATTAGGAATAAATATTCAGTCTCTTACTGATGTTTCCATTTCTAAACTTCACCTTACACTAAATTCTAACTTTTCTCAAAAAACTAGTTTGCCATTGGGAGCCGTTGGTATATCTAGATTTTGCCTAGACAAGGCACTGTATGATAAGGTTATTGTCAAAGGTTGTCACAAAAAGGATAAAGTAGTTAATGTCATAAAAGACTCGACAGGATTCAAAGTTATAACCAAACAAGATGAATTTACTGCAAACCAAGTTCTTATAGCAACAGGAAAAAGGTCGTTATTAGATAAAAGTCTAGATCG
The DNA here is from genome assembly GCF_050703575.1 of Nonlabens sp. SCSIO 43208. Lineage (NCBI taxonomy): Bacteria > Pseudomonadati > Bacteroidota > Flavobacteriia > Flavobacteriales > Flavobacteriaceae > Nonlabens > Nonlabens sp. SCSIO 43208. Next base: position 2,228,870 of record NZ_CP065365.1, on the reverse strand, counting down.
AGAATTTATCAAGTTCAAGACACCATGGCTGGCAATTAAACGACATTATAATTATGAAATGGATAAAAATGAAGTAGGATTACATCATTTTGATGGAGGATATGCTGGCATTTCCATGGTAGAGAATGATACGGTTAATCTGTGTTATTTGGCAAATAATAAGGAGTTCTCTGAATATAAAAATGTTCAAGATTTTGAACGAAAGGTGCTGTCAAAAAACAGTTACTTAGAATCATTTTTTGAGAAGGCATCTCCATTATGGGAAAATCCACTTTCAATTTCTCAAATCAGTTTTCAAAAAAAGTCTGCTGTTGTTAATGATTGTCTTGCTGTTGGTGATGCAGCTGGTTTAATACATCCGCTATGCGGCAATGGAATGGCAATGGCTATTCATAGTGCCTTTATAGCTTCTAAATTTTTAAAACGTAGATTTGAAAAACAACTTTCTCAAGAGGAGATGTTGCAAGGTTATACAAGAGAATGGGAAGGAACGTTTGGCTCAAGATTAAACGCTGGTAAAAAATTACAATCATTACTACTGCAACCTAGTATTAATAAATTTGCTTTTAAGATTATCAAACATGTTCCAAAGGTCCTACCAACCATCATAAAACATACCCATGGCCAATCTGTCACATATTCGTTATAACCGCGATCTACGTAATGATCTTCCAGAACTTATGGATGCGACCGATATCAATCCTGATACATTAAAGGCAGCGGTAGAGGATATTAATAAAGTAAATAATTTACTAGGTGGTTATAGGTTTACACTTAAAGCTATTAAAAACATCATTAATAAATCAACAAATAAAAATCTCAATATTGTTGATTTAGGTTGTAGTAATGGAAGTATGTTGCGCTATCTACACGATCATCTTGATAATAGCGAGATTGAATTTTTAGGTATAGATTTAAGTGCACAAAGCATTGATAATGCGCGCAATTTAAGTAAAGGTTATGATAGAGTACGCTTTCGCGAAAGCGATATCCTTGATTTAACCGCTCAAGACATTAAGTGTGATATACTCATAAGTACCTTAACTTTTCATCATTTCACAGATACTCAAATTATAGAGTTTTTAAAAAAAGCAAAGGAATTGGGAACTCAACATATTATTATCAACGATTTACATAGACATTATCTAGCTTTTGTTTTTTTTAAATATTTAAGCCCTATTTTTATCAAGAACTATATCTCCAGACATGATGGTTTAATCAGTATAGCTTCAGGTTTTAAAAAATCTGATTTCAGGAAATACGCACAAGAAGCTAAATTTACCTCTTACAGATTAAATTGGAAATGGTCCTTTAGATATGTATGGCTAATCTCTCTTGAATGAACGTAACAATAAATGCCGTAAGTACATCTACACCGCAGTACTACAAAGAAACTAAAGATATTTTACCCTTTGTTGACACCTGGTTGTCTGAGCAAGATTCTAGATTTAAACGTAAGGCTATTAAAATTTTTGAAGGTGCTGGAGTAGACAAGCGCTATTCCATTATGGAACCTACAGAGGTCTTTACCGCAAGTAGTTTTCAAGAACGTAATGATATATACAAAAGAGAGGTAGTTCCTCTTGCTAAGAAAACGATCACAAATGCATTAGAAAAGGCAAATTGGCAGGCACAGGATCTAGATTATATTATTACAGTAAGTTGTACTGGAATCATGATCCCTTCTATTGATGCTTATTTAATTAATGAGCTCGATATGAAACAAAATATTGTGCGATTACCTGTAACAGAAATGGGATGCGTGGCAGGTGTTTCGGCAATGATTTATGCTACTGAATTTTTAAAGGCAAATCCTAATAAGCGTGCTTGCATACTTGCTGTTGAAGCGCCTACAGCTACTTTTCAACTGCAAGATTATAGTATGGCAAATATTGTGAGTGCAGCCATATTTGGAGATGGATGTGCTTGTGTTCTCATGTCTTCCCATAAAAATGATAAAGGTCCAAAAGTAATAGGTAATGGCATGTATCATTTTCCTGATGCTACTCACATGATGGGATTTGAATTAGTTAACACAGGACTTCAAATGGTGCTGGATAAAACAGTTCCTGAAACAATTGCTTCACATTTCGAATCGATTATTCACCCTTTTTTAAAAGGCTATGATAAAACAATTGATGATTTGTCTCATTTGGTGTTTCATCCGGGTGGTAAAAAGATAGTACAAACGGTTCAAGATTTATTTGAACCATTGGGCAAAAATATTGATGATACCAAAGAAGTCTTACGACAATACGGTAACATGAGTAGTGCTACTGTGTTATTTGTGTTAGAGCGATTCATGAATAAGGAAATAACTGCTGGTGAATTGGGTCTTATGCTTAGCTTTGGTCCTGGTTTTACTGCACAAAGAGTATTACTAGAATGGTAAAAAAATATTCTAATAAATGGGCTCTTATATTAGGAGGTAGTTCAGGTTTAGGCTATGCTAGTGCTTTAGAATTAGCCCAACAAGGTATGAATTTAATAATCGTATATAGAGCTAGCAGAATGATGATGGAGAAAGTGAACAGCGATTTTGAACAATTAAAATCCTATGGAATAGAGCTTATTGCATTTAATAAAGATGCAACGCGATCCATAGTGGTGGACGAGATTTCACAGGCCTTGGTAACTAAAAACATTAAATTACATATTCTCTTGCATAGTATTGCAAAAGGGAACTTAAAACCCATTAGTAAAGAACAAGACTCTTTAACTAGTCAAGATTTTGAGCAAACAGTTAGTTCTATGGGTTTATCGTTATATACTTGGTCAATGCAATTATTGAAAAAGGACTTATTTGATAAACCAGCAAGAATTATCAGTTTTACAAGCGAAGGAAGTAGTCGCGTGCTTCCAGGATATGCTGCGGTAAGTGCCGCCAAGACTACATTGGAATCTATCACTCGCAGTCTGGCCGTTGAACTTGCCCCTTATCAAATATCAAGTATTTGTATTCAAGCTGGAGTAACCTTAACTCAAAGCTTGTCTCGCATTCCCGGCGTTGATCAAATTATTGATAAAACTAAAAAACGCAATCCATTTAATAGATTAACTCAACCACAAGATATCGCGAGAGTAGTAGAGCTTATGTGTGATCCTGCAAGTTTTTGGATTAATGGAGATGTTATAAAAGTCGATGGTGGCGAGCATTTACGATAATTATGAAGGAAGGCGATATACTTAAAAGGTTACCCTACGGTAAGGATTTCTGTTTTGTAGATGGCATCAATGAAATTCATGAAAATGGAGTAGTAGCATGGTACCGCTTTCGCGAAAGCGAATCATTCTACAGACATCATTTTAAGAATAATCCAGTGACTCCTGGCGTAATCTTGACAGAATGTATGGCTCAAATCGGGTTAGTATGTTTTGGAATTTACCTTAATCCATCATTAGAGCATGCTAGTATAGTGATGACAGAAAATCATGTGATATTCGAAAAAATAGTACTACCCAATGAAGTTGTAATAGTCTCTTCTACATTAGTTTATTATAGATTTCATAAACTAAAGGTTCAAGTAAATATGAGGAATGAGAATAACGAAATTATTGCTCGTGGAACATTGAGTGGTATGATTACTGACCACTTTTAAAAATATTGTCCTATACCGAAGGTGATTCCCGAGCTATTATAATCTCCTGCAATTCTTACACCATAGTCAATTCGTATCACCGCATTGAAAATACGTTTATGTATAAATCTAAATCCTATTCCTGAATAAACGTTTAATCCATAAGCGCTAAAAGCATTTTCTATAGTTGCAAGTGGTTTTCTCACCGCACTTGCATCTACAAACGTATTGCTTTGTAAAACAAACCAACCTTTTTCAAACAAGGTATGACGGTATTCAGTATTTACAGTAATGGCACCGGTATGACGATCAACTGTATTTCCCGAACCTCGTAGGTTAAGTTGATTATCTATGGTGAAAGGTGCAAATTCACTACCATTAAAACTAGAATAGGCTAGCCTGATTCTATTAGCCAAATTCCCTTTTTTTGCAATGCGATAAAATCTTTCAGAGTCCCATCTTACTAGAAGAGTATTGCTCAACTCATCAATCATCCCTGTTTTATATTCTAGGTTAATTTGATTCCTTGATCCCTCAATATATTGATAATCTATATTGATGTGATTATTCTCATATTCACTTAATATGCTAAATCTCTTCTCTTCAATGTGTTCTGGTAAATTAAGGATAGTAAGGTCTTCAATTCTTTCATAACGCTCGTCGCTATACTTTACTCCTAATTGAAAATTGTTGTGGAAATTATGTTCATAGAGCACATATAGGCTAGCGTTAGGATTATTGAATTTATATATTTGTTCTTCATCATTTTGATAAACGGGTTCTCTTGTAATATTGCTTATATAGTTTACACCAATTCCCCATTTATTGGAAATAGCGTAGGGTGCTTCCCAGTACAATCCATAACTGTTAAAAACGTTTTTGGCATAGAAACCACCTATGATTTGATTGCGGCCCAGTAAATTAAATTCAAATAAGGATAATCTATAAGAAAAACTATCATCACTAGCCTGGGATACTCGAACTCCAGGAATTATAGTGAAGTTTTCAACTATTGAAAATGCTATTGTAGTTCTATTTTCATCATTAGTTAATTGATAGGTAGCTTTTGCTATTCCAGCTAAACGATTAAGCCGCTCTAAATCAGAATTAAGTGTTTTAAAATTAACAACATCACCTTCCTTTGTTTTAATTAAATATCTTAGAAAGCTTTCCTTAGTTTTTTTCAAGCCTTCAAATTCGATTCGCTCAATGATCATATCATTCTGCGCAAAGGAACTAGTTATTACGAGATATATTACGAGTGCTACAGCTTTTTTCATAAAGCAAAACTAAGGGAGAACGGTTTACAAGATATCTTCAATTAATATGAATTCTATTACATTATTATCACAAACATGTCTGTTTTATGTAGTACATTTAAATAAATAATATTAATGAGTAAAGATAGAAGAGTAGTAATTACTGGACTAGGTGTAGTAGCACCAAATGCTATTACCATACATGACTTTCATAAAGCTTTACTTACTGGTACATCTGGCTTAAAACATCAAAAGAAATTAGAAGAATTACAATTTAAGTGTCAAGTAGCTGGGAAACCGCAACTCACCCAAGAAATAATTGACCAACATTTCACAGCGCTACAACAAAGAGGACTGCTTGCAACTGGTTTAATGTATGGTGTAATTAGTGCTAAACAAGCCTTTGAGAATTCTGGTATCGATTTTAAAAACAAGTCCTATCATGAAGACATAGGAGTTGTTTTTGGTACAGGACAAAGTGGTGGAGATAAGTTTAGAGAGGCAATACACCACATAGATGACAACAACGTAAGGCGTTTAGGTAGCACTAGTGTTATCCAAACTATGAGTAGTGGTGTAAGCGCTTGGATAAGTGGTGAATTAGGTTTAGGTAATTGGGTGACCACAAACAGCAGCGCTTGTTCTACCGGTACCGAAGCTCTTTTGATGGGATACGATCGAATAAAGTCAGGTAAGGCTCGTGGCATGTTAGTCGGTAGTTGTAGTGATTCTGGACCCTACATTTGGGGCGGCTTTGATGCTATGCGTATTTTACCTACTAAATACAATGACAAGCCTGAGATGGCTAGTAGACCATTTTCACATGATGCCTGCGGTTTTGTTCCTGGTAGTGGAGCAGGCTGTTTAGTATTAGAAACATTAGAAAGCGCCTTATCCAGAAAGGCAACAATCTATGCAGAGGTAAAAGGAGGACATTTAAATAGCGGTGGACAAACTAATGGTGGCTCAATGACTGCTCCCAATGGTCTTGCGGTACAAGCTTGTATTAAAACAGCATTAATCGAATCAAAAATTGACTCTTCTCAAATCGATGTTATTAATGGTCACATTACAGCTACTAGTAAAGATGGCTTTGAGGTGAAAAATTGGTCTGCAGCTTTAAATAGGTCAGGCAAGGATTTTCCATTCATAAATTCTTTCAAATCCACAATAGGTCATTGCCTGGCAGCTTCTGGCAGTATAGAACTTGTAGGTTCTACATTACAACTTCATCATCAAGTGGTATATCCTAATATCAATATTTCTCAATTACATCCGGAAATTGTTTCTGTAATTGATAAAGAAAAAGTTCCATTAAAACCTATTAAAACTAAAATTCATTCGTTGGCCAAAGCAAGTTTTGGATTTGGAGACGTAAATGCATGTGCAATTTTATCTACCTTTAAACCTTAAAAATTATCAATGACAACTCAGGAAATAAATCAAAAACTATTAGAAATTGTAAAGGTTTACTTGCCACAGGATGTGACAGAAAGTTCTATTAAACCAGAAAGCCACCTCATGCAAGATCTAGGAATCAATAGCGCTCACCTTGTTGATATTGTTTTGGATGTGGAAGATACTTTTGATATAATGCTTGATGAAAACGATATGCAGCAAATGCAACGCGTTGAAGATGCAACTACAGTCATACAGAACAAATTATAAAAAGCGTTAATTTTTCAATCGTTTGCAGTTAAACAATCTTAATAGCCTAGTGATTAAAAGGTGCTAGTTGTATTTTTAAAATAAAAAATGCAAGATAAAGCACCATTACTTAAGGAAACACCTACCGACCATCCAATTACCGAAATAATAGAAAATCGCTGGAGTCCACGAGTTTTTTCCGATGCTCCAGTAACTGCAACAGATTTATATAGTTTGTTTGAAGCTGGTCGTTGGGCTGCTAGCTGTAACAATTGGCAACCTTGGAATATTGTTTATGGAATCAAAGGAAGCGAGGCGTACGACAGAATTTTTGATTGCTTGGACGATTTTAACCAGCAATGGGCTCAAGACGCTCCAGCTCTCGCTTTAGCAGTAATGGATACAAAAAATCCAGATGGTAACAATAACTTTCATGCCCTTTATGATCTTGGACAATATGTAGCAACTATGGCTATTCAAGCTCAATCAATGGGAATAGCTATTCACCAGATGGCAGGATTTGATCACGAAAAAGCAAAATCTGAATTCCAATTCCCAGAACAGTATCATTTTACAACTGCAATTGCCATAGGACATTATGGTGGTGATCCTAGTAAGCTTCCTGATGATTTAGAAGAAATGGAGCATGGAAAACGCTCTCGAAAACCTCAAGAAGAATTTATTTTTAATGGGGATTATGTAAAAAGAGCTGATATCCAATAAATAAAGAAAACTCCCGAATTTAATACGGGAGTTTTTCTTTTTAAATCAAAGCCAGGCCTTGAGCTTTGGTTAAAATCAAATTCAAAAACTCATACGTATTACGCTAACGATTTCGTAATTTTGCACTACAAAAATTGAGAAATAGCGTCATGCAAGATCAAACACCATATACCCCAAAAAATAAAGTAAGAATTGTAACAGCTGCTAGTCTATTTGATGGACATGATGCCGCTATTAATATAATGCGCCGTATTATTCAATCAACCGGTTGTGAGGTAATTCATTTAGGTCATGATCGCAGTGTTGAAGAAGTGGTAAACACAGCAATTCAAGAGGATGCAAATGCCATCGCAATGACATCCTATCAAGGTGGTCACAATGAATACTTCAAATACATGTATGATCTACTCAAGGAAAAAGGAGCTGGTCATATTAAAATATTTGGTGGTGGCGGTGGAGTAATCTTGCCTAGCGAGATTCAGGAATTGATGGATTATGGAATTGAGCGCATTTACAGTCCAGACGATGGTCGTGAAATGGGACTACAAGGAATGATCAATGATCTAGTAAAACGATGCGATGTTCCTGTTCCCGCTTTCGCGAAAGCGAAATTAAACGGAGAATTATTGCAAAATGACGTGCCTACTATTGCGAGATTGATATCGCTGGCAGAAAATAGGCATGAAGATTTTGAAAAACACTTTGCAGAAGCAGATAAAACTGATAGTCAAGCACCTGTTTTAGGTATAACAGGAACAGGTGGAGCTGGTAAATCCTCATTAGTAGACGAGTTAATTCGTAGATTTTTAATCGATTTTCCAGAGAAAAATATAGGTATAATATCAGTTGACCCATCAAAGCGTAAAACTGGTGGAGCGCTGTTGGGTGATCGCATTCGCATGAATGCAATCAACAACGATCGTGTTTACATGCGTTCACTAGCAACGCGACAGTCTAATCTTGCACTGTCAAAACATGTGCAAGAAGCAGTAGATGTTCTTAAAGCTTCTAATTATGATTTAATCATTCTAGAAACTAGTGGAATCGGGCAAAGCGATACAGAAATATTAGAACACAGCGACGTGTCTTTATATGTGATGACTCCAGAATTTGGTGCGGCTACACAATTAGAGAAAATTGACATGTTAGACTTTGCCGATGTCGTTGCCATAAACAAATTTGACAAGCGAGGTGCTTTAGATGCTTTAAGAGATGTCAAAAAACAGTACCAGCGCAATCACAATTTATGGGAAACAGATCCTGAAACGCTACCAGTATTTGGTACTATTGCTAGTCAATTCAATGATCCTGGTATGAATGCCTTATATGAGGCATTAATGTTAGAAGTCACCAATAAAACAGGTGTAGATTTAAAACCACAAAGTGAATTAAACAAATCACAAAGCGAGAAGATATTTGTAATTCCACCAGCACGTACACGTTATTTAAGTGAAATCGCAGAAAATAATCGCTCGTACGACGCAACGGCCAAAGCTCAATCTGAAACTGCTCAAAAGCTATTTGGTGTTTTCAAAACTATTATTACAGTTCTCGATATAAAGAATGAGAATCAAACTGATTCTTTATTAGCCGAAAAGGGGTTAAACGAAGATGAGATTTTAAATCAAGCTAATTCTTCAGATAAAGAATTTATTGATTTATTAATCGCCCAATTCAATAAGACTCTTAAAGACCTGGATCCATACAACTGGGAAATTATTACGGGTTGGAGTGAAAAAGTTATCCGATATAAACAACCTGTTTATGAATTTCAGGTACGTGATAAGGTAATAAAAATTGATACGCACACAGAAAGTTTGTCGCACCAACAAATTCCAAAAGTTGCTTTACCTAAATACAGCGCTTGGGGTGATATTTTACTATGGTGTTTACAAGAAAACGTTCCTGGCGAATTTCCATATACCGCAGGATTGTATCCATTTAAAAGAACAGGAGAAGATCCTACACGTATGTTTGCTGGTGAAGGTGGACCAGAACGTACAAACCGTCGTTTCCACTATGTGAGTTTAGGCATGCCAGCCAAGCGATTGAGTACAGCTTTTGATAGTGTAACGCTTTATGGTAATGACCCAGGCCACAGACCAGATATTTACGGTAAAATTGGTAATGCAGGAGTAAGTATATGCTGTCTAGATGATGCTAAAAAACTGTATTCCGGATTCGATTTATCTCACGCAGCAACTTCGGTGTCGATGACTATTAATGGTCCAGCACCTATGTTATTAGGCTTTTTTATGAATGCTGCCATAGATCAAAATTGTGAGAAGTACATCAAAGAAAATGGTCTAGAAGATAGAGTAGAGGCTAAATTAAAAGAGCTTTATGATGATCTAGATCTAGAAAGACCACAGTACCATGGTGATTTACCGGAAGGTAACGATGGATTAGGTTTGATGCTTCTAGGAGTTACCGGTGATCAGATATTAGAACCAGAGGTGTATAACAAAATAAAAGTTGAAACACTGAATCAAGTACGTGGTACTGTACAAGCAGATATTCTAAAAGAAGATCAAGCTCAAAATACTTGTATTTTCTCTACCGAGTTTGCCCTTAGATTAATGGGTGATGTTCAAGAATATTTCATCGAAAAAGCAGTTCGTAATTTCTATAGTGTTTCTATTTCTGGTTATCACATTGCCGAGGCTGGTGCCAATCCAATTACACAGCTAGCATTTACACTAGCTAATGGATTTACATATGTTGAATACTACTTAAGCCGTGGTATGGACATTAATAAATTTGGGCCTAACCTAAGTTTCTTTTTTAGTAATGGTATCGATCCAGAATATTCCGTGATAGGTCGTGTAGCAAGGAAGATTTGGTCTAAGGCGTTAAAACACAAATACGGAGCAAATGCTCGTGCACAGATGTTGAAATACCACATCCAAACTAGTGGTCGCTCGTTACATGCACAAGAGATTGACTTCAACGATATAAGAACCACCTTACAAGCACTTTATGCAATTTACGATAACTGTAACTCGCTACACACAAATGCATATGACGAGGCGATAACCACTCCTACAGAAGAAAGTGTACGTCGTGCGATGGCAATCCAGTTAATCATTAATAAAGAGCTAGGTCTTGCTAAGAACGAGAACCCTATTCAAGGTTCATTTATCATTGAAGAATTGACCGATCTAGTAGAGCAAGCCGTTTTGACAGAATTTGATCGCATCACAGAGCGTGGTGGCGTGCTAGGCGCTATGGAAACCATGTACCAGCGTAGCAAGATTCAGGAAGAAAGTATGCACTATGAAATGTTAAAGCATACTGGTGAATTTCCAATAATCGGTGTAAACACTTTCTTGAGCAGTAAGGGAAGTCCTACGGTGTTGCCAGCAGAGGTTATCCGCGCGACAGAAGAGGAGAAACAAGCTCAAATTGCTACAAAGGATAATTTGCATACCGCTTTCGCGAAAGCGCAACAAGAACAGCTATCTGCCATACAAGAAGCTGCTGTTAAGAATGAAAACATCTTTAAACACTTAATGGAAGCTGCTAAAGTTTGTTCGCTTGGACAGATTACTGAAGCTCTATTTGAAGTAGGTGGACAGTATAGAAGGAATATGTAAGTGGTTACAAACTTGTATCTAATAAAAATGCGCCAGTTAAAAAGGCGCATTTTTTGTTTTTAGGGATTAACCAGATTAGGTAGTCGTAAAATATTGCTTTTGAGAAACCTACTAAAACTTAAAGAAAACTTAATGTTTTGATGTAGTTTTTTGCTTAAATACAGGTTTAATATATTTGAAAATAAGCCAGAATTACATTGAAAGTTTCCTTATTATTTTTAGTATTTATAAGTTCCTATTTATCGTTTGCTCAAAAACAAGTGCCAATGGACTCCACAGAAGTCACAAAACCTACCAATTGGGCATCATGGGGTAGAGCGAGTTTTATATTTAATCAAAGTGCCTTTAATGATGAATGGCAAGGTGGTGGAGTAACTAATATTTCAGGTGATGTAAGTCTTACATATGATATACAGTATAAAAAAGATAAACTGTCCTGGGATACGAGGGCGCTGTTAGAATTTGGACTTTCACAGGTTAAGGACCAACGTTTTTTACGCAAGACAACCGATAGATTTGAGGTTACAAGTATCGTGGGTAATCAAATAAATAAGAGTTTTTGGAATTATAGTACAATTTTCAATTTTAGAACACAACTTATCTCAGGGTATGAATTTTCAAATAAAGAAGAGGTCAATCCAGATGGCAGTGTGAGTACTATTCAAGATAGAACAGAAATTTCTGGTGGTTTTTCGCCATCGTATTTTCAACTAGGTCTAGGTATTTTGTGGAAAAAGTCCAAAACCCTTAATCTTAATGTAGCACCGGCTACAACAAGATTGATAACCGTATCATCCAGATTTACAGATGTTGACTTGAATGATCCTGCTGCGGTCGAAAGCTATGATCCTTTTTTTGGAGTTGAAGCCAATAAGACCGCGAGATGGGAAGTAGGTGCTTCTCTTCGTGGCTATTCAAAGCTCGAGGTAGCAAAAAATATTCATATGGAAAATGTTCTAAGCTTATACAGTGACTACTTGGACGAACCTGAGAATGTGGATATTGATTTTACTTTCAATCTTTTTCTGAAGGTTAACGATTATATAAGCGGTAATTTTGCCTTTCAAACGATTTACGACGATAACACCATTAAAGGTTTTCAAGTACGTCAGGTAATCGGATTAGGATTTAAATATGCTCTAGGTGAGAAACCTGAAAAACAAGCTTAGTTAGTTTTTTATTACTGTAAGCAAACTAGTACACTCTTTAGGTATTACGCTTTCGCGAAAGCGTAACTAAAACCAAACAACACGTATCAATTAGATTCATTTTTTCTTTAATAAAGTGTAAAGAAATTCAAATAATTATCTAATTAACAAAGTATTACCACCAATTTCTGTAAGCTTCGGTAACTTCAAAACATGAATTGGAGAAAATTATTTCAAGTACTCGGTATTGTTGCAGCTCTTTTATCATTAATGCCCTTAGTAGCGGCAGATTTTTGGTGGATAAGAATTTTTGATTTTCCTCATTTACTCCTTACCAGTTTTACCTTCATTGCCATAGTTCTATACTTTTTTGTTTTTAAGCCGAAATTCATAAACGACTATACCTATATCTTGATTTTATTAGCTTGTTTTGGTTTTCAATTGACCAAAATAATTCCCTATACATTTTTATATCCTACAGAATTATTAGAGACTCAGAAAGTATCCAATCAACAAGATGATATGTCGCTTTATGTTGTTAACGTACTACAGAAAAATAAGGATCAATCTGCAGTAATTAAGGATATTAAAAATGTAAATCCAGATATAGTGCTTGCACTTGAAACTGATCAAAAGTGGGCTAATAGTTTTAGAACTGAATTACAGAATAAATATCCTTTTGTGGTGGAACAACCACAAGATAATACCTATGGAATGTTACTTTATAGTAAATTACCGTTATCAGATACAAAGATTAATTTTTTAGTGGATAAAGAGATACCTTCAATTGAAACCAAGGCTACAACTTCACAAGGTGAAATCATCCAACTATATGCAGTGCACCCAACACCGCCCATGCCACAACACAATCCTATGTCTTCTGATAGGGACAAGGAACTCATGCTCGTGGCTTTAAAGGCTCATGAAAGTGAATTGCCAGTTGTGATTATGGGAGATTTTAATGATGTTATTTGGTCAGATGCTACACAGCTTACACAACGGATTGGTAAATTATTAGATCCTAAAAAGGGACGTGGTTTTTATAATTCATATCATGCAGAATATTTTCCATTAAGATGGCCACTGGACCATATTCTAGTAAGCAATGACTTTAGGTTTGTCGCTATGGAAACCAGACCTTATGTAGGAAGTGATCATTACCCATTATACTTAAAAGTCTCTCTAGAGTCTGAAATTAAAGAGGAACAGCCCGTTCAAATCATTGAGAAACAGGACTGGCAAAGATGCAAGGATCAAATGAGTAAAAATGGTATGAGCAGTTTTCTTGAGCTGCCTAATCAATTGAGAGATCTTATGAACTAGCTAACCACTATATTTTTATAGTAAAACGTTTCTATGATGTACATTTGTTGAACTAATCAAGACAAATGGAAACAATACCGTCACAACCAGAATACAGATCCAGGCGTAATCGTGAACCCTTTAAAAAGGAATCAGATGCCTATGGTATCAAAGATTCTTTAAAAGATGTTTTCAACAAATATGCAGTTTTTACAGGTAGATCTAGAAGATCGGAATATTGGTTTTTGGTATTGTTCAATGTACTCGTAGTATTTGGTTTGTATTTACTATTAATACCTTTTGCAGTCAATCAAAGTGAAGATGGTCTCATTTTAATTCTAATTTTGTGGTCATTATATATGTTGACCGTTTTTATTCCTTCGCTAGCTGTAACTGTAAGAAGATTACATGACACAGGCAGAAGTGGATGGAACTATTTTTTAAGTTTAATACCTTTTGTTGGTTCTATTATTTTGATTATTTACCTAGCGGAAGACTCTCAACCTGGTCACAACAATTGGGGCCCAAATCCTAAAGGTATAGGCAATAACATTTTTAATTTTAAATCTGAAAACAATCCATCTTATTCTCAACCTTCATATGAAGAAGATGCTTTTAAAGATTTTTAATGAACTTTAAGGATCTAGCTACTGAAGAAATCCTTTATATACAAACCAACAAATAATAATGAAAAAAGGTCTAGTACTATCTGGCGGTGGTCATAGAGGTGTCGCACACGCAGGAGCATTACAAGCAATGAAGGAATTTGAGCTGTTTCCAGATGAGGTTTCAGGTTCAAGTGCTGGTGCTATTGTAGGTGCAATGTATTGTGCAGGTTATGAACCAGAGGATATATTAAGTATGTTCAAAGAGATAAAACTATTTACGTTTTCAACATTTGCACGTAGCAAAGCTGGCTTTGTCAATAGCGATGTGTTTAGAAATTACCTAATTAAGTATTTTCCCGATAATTCTTTTGAAAAGCTAGAGCGTAAGTTGTTTGTAACAGCTACAAGCTTGATCACAGGACGTAAGAAAGTATTTAGTGACGGTGATTTAATTTCTTCTGTTCTAGCTAGTGCGGCGGTTCCAGGTGTTTTTACACCAGTTGAAATTGACAATGATCTATACACCGATGGAGGAATTATTGATAATTTTCCTTGTAAACCACTTGAGAATAGGGTAGATGAGATGTATGGAGTATATGTATGTCCCTTAAAGGAAATGAATAAAAACGATTTCAAAAGAACTATCGATGTGATTAATCGCGCCGTAAATTTAAAAATGCACGATAGGTCTTTAAAAAAGTTTAAATATTGCAAATGGGTGATAGCACCGCAAGAATTAGAGAGTTACCATTTATTTCAAGCCTCACAAGCCGATGCTATTTTTGAAATCGGATATCGTGAGGCTCTAAAAGTATTGAAGCTACAGTATTCTTAATTGATATTATAGGCTGTAAGTTCTTGATTTGATTCTATACGATCCGTACTAGGAATAGGTAGATTGACACCTAAACTACTAAAATCTTCAAGCTGGTATGTAAAAACAACATCCGATTTGATTAGACCAACATTTTCAACCCAATAGTTATCAATTACAATAACATCTTGTGCGTTCATTACTGGTACGGTAGTGGTAAATCCTGCTACTTGAACATCGCTAGTTATGGTAGCATTTACTATTAATTGACTGTATAATACATCGCTGTAGTTAGAACCATTTACTTGAAGACTAGTCACATCACTTTGCTGGACTGTTCTTGCTGTATAAACTATATTTAAATCATAACCTTGAACAGGTTGAGTTGTCATACCGGTTGTGGAGAAAAGCTCTTGATTTGCTCCTGCATTTTGATCATAAAGAGGCGCATTATTAATAGAAATATCAAAATCGTTCAATCCTTGAAAACTTAAATTTAAATTTCCAGATCCTAATAACCTACCTGATTCTTTGGTTAATGTACCACTAGTCAAAATAGTACTCATTAAACCATTAGCAGGATCTGGATTACTTTGTAATGAAAAGCTGGAACCCGTTTCATTTGAAATAGTTAATACATCTTGAGAAACTACTCCATCAGTAGTAACATCATAATTCCAAGAGCTATTCAAAGAGCTAGGGAAATAATCAAAATCGGTTCTAGGAGATTCATCATCGCTGGAACATGATGCAATAATGAATAATAAGGCTGTGGCTAGTAGATAGTTAAGTTTTGACATGTTATTGTGTTCTGTAAGTTATTGGTAAAGATACTTTTATTTTCATGGGTTCGTCATCCTGATTCATTGCTGGCTTTATGATATTTAGTAGAGCCACCATTCTTTCTGCTTCAAGAGTTAAATAAGGATTATAAGTGTTTCTTGTTATCGATTTAATACTGGAAACCTGTCCTTGATCGTTTATTTCATAATTAACGTAAATTCTGTTGAAATTACTTAGGGTAAATGTTTCACCGATACTAGTATCGTAATTGTTAACGACAATACCGTTTACTGTAGATTTAAAACAATCACGCAATAAATTATCAGTATTAGAAGTACCACATTCCTTCAATGTAGGAAATGATTTTATCATGAGGAAAGTTTCTAAAGAGTCCTTCTTTTCAGTTACCTGACTCATACTTTCTTTAATATCCATGAGTTTTCGTAAACTGGATGTTTTAGTTAGGTAAGAGTTGTCAGCGTCATATTCGTCTAGTTGGTTGTAGACATCAATTGCAGCGGTAAGGTCATCGTTAGCATGAAAATAAAATCCTTTTAAGTATAGAGCTTCTTCCACTTTATTAGAATCCTTACTTTTTGAAACGGTTTCATTTAAAATATTTAAGGCCTTTTGAGAATCACCTTCAGAAAATAAAGATCTTAAATCTTTTACTTCCTCTACTTGGTTAGATTCTTTTTTTTCTTCTTTAGTGGTTGTATTTTTTATTGATCCACAGGCAATTACAAAAAAAGCTACAACAGCCAAACTTATTATTGATTTGTTTTTCATACGGGCTAATCTACATATTTAAATAGTATATAAGCAAATAAAGTGCTTTTCAATCCAAATCTAATATTACAGACTCATTATATTTGCTTACATGGCAGGAAATACAATAGGTACCATATTTAAACTCACCACCTATGGAGAATCACACGGTGTGGCAATCGGTGGTGTTATTGACGGATGTCCTTCGGGAGTTGAAATCAATCTAGAAGCGATTCAATACGAATTAGACAGGCGTAAACCTGGTCAAAGTAAAATTGTTACTCAACGTAAAGAAAGTGACACTGTTCAATTTCACTCAGGTATTTTTGAAGGTAAAACTACAGGAACACCAATAGGCTTTCAAATTGTAAATGAAAATCAAAAGTCAAAAGATTATTCGCATATCAAAGACTCCTATAGACCTAGTCATGCCGACAAAGTTTATCAGGATAAATATGGTATAAGAGATTATCGCGGTGGTGGTCGCAGTAGCGCTCGTGAAACAGCTTGTAGAGTAGTTGCTGGAGCAATTGCAAAACAAGTACTAAGCGGTATTAAGGTAAATGCCTTCACTAGTAGTGTAGGAGATTTATTTATAAACAAAATGTATCAGGAGTTAGATTTTTCACAAATCGACTCAAATGATGTGCGTTGTCCAGATTCTTCTACTGCACAGGCCATGCAAGAAAAAATTATGCAAGTACGCAAATCTGGCGACACTATAGGCGGCACGATAACCTGTGTAATTCAAAATGTTCCAGCAGGATTGGGAGAACCCGTATTTGATAAGTTACATGCCGATTTGGGTAAGGCCATGCTTTCTATTAATGCTGTTAAAGGATTTGAATACGGTAGCGGTTTTTGTGGGGCCAAAATGAAAGGTAGTGAGCATAATGACCTTTACAATGAAGATGGCACAACCCAGACCAATTTGAGTGGTGGAATTCAAGGTGGAATTTCAAATGGAATGGACATTTATTTTAGAGTTGCCTTTAAACCAGTTGCCACCATTATGCAGGATCAAGAAACTATTGATCATGAAGGTAATAAAGTGATTATGAAAGGTAAAGGTAGACATGATCCTTGTGTAGTTCCTCGTGCAGTTCCCATTGTAGAATCTATGGCTGCAATAACTATTCTAGATCATCTACTTAGATCAAAAACAATAAAATTATAATAATTACGCTTTCGCGAAAGCGGTCCAACCTACCGAACTATTCGTGAGCAACAAACAATTTATATGAAGAAATTAGCTTTACACTGGCAGATATTAATTGGAATGGTAGTCGGAATCCTATTCGGTATAGGAATGGCTCAATGGAATGGAGGAAAAGATTTTGTAGGTGATTGGATAGCTCCATTTGGTAAAATATTTGTCAATTTATTAAAGTTAATTGCTGTACCCTTAATTCTAGCATCGCTTATTAAAGGTATATCCGATTTAAAGGATATCGCCAAATTTCGCAACATGGGATTGCGCACCATTCTTATTTATATAGGAACTACTGTAATTGCTATAACTATAGGATTGGGAATTGTTAATTTGGTAAAACCTGGATCAGGAGTTTCTGAAGAAACAATAGAAAAATTAAGTCGTACTTACGAGGGTAATGAGAATATTCAAGGAAAGCTAGCAACTGCTGCTGCTCAAAAAGATGCAGGTCCTTTACAAGCTCTTGTAGATATGGTACCAGATAATGCTGTGAGCGCAATGTCCAATAACAGTTTAATGTTACAAGTCATATTTTTCGCCATTTTTCTAGGCATAAGTATGTTATTAATAGGAGAGGAGAGATCGCAACCACTTAAGAACTTTTTTGACAGTTTAAACGATGTAGTATTGAAAATGGTTGATTTAATTATGCTCACTGCACCATTTGCAGTATTTGCTTTACTAGCAAATGTTGTTGTAAGTGCCGATGATCCTGAAATCTTATTGGCCTTATTATATTATGCACTTACTGTTATAGCAGGATTGTTCTTAATGATTGTAGTTTATTGTCTGATTTTTGCCCTTTATGTAAAAAAGTCACCGTTTTGGTTTCTTAATAAAATTGCACCAGCTCAATTACTTGCTTTTTCTACCAGTTCCAGTGCGGCAACTTTACCAGTTACCATGGAACGTGTTGAAGAACACATGGGTGTTGAAAAAGATGTTTCCAGTTTTGTATTACCGGTAGGAGCAACCATTAATATGGATGGGACAAGCTTATATCAAGCGGTGGCAGCGGTATTTGTTTGTCAAGCTCTCAATATTGAGATAGGTCTAGCTGGACAATTAACTATAATTTTAACTGCTTTATTAGCATCTATAGGAAGTGCAGCTGTTCCAGGAGCAGGAATGGTGATGCTTGTAATCGTATTAGAGTCTATTGACTTTCCATCAGAATTGTTACCAGTAGCACTAGCTTTAATATTTGCGGTAGATAGGCCACTTGATATGTTGCGAACCACAGTTAATGTTACTGGAGATGCTACAGTAGCATCGGTAGTGGCAAAGAGTCTGGGAAAATTTGGTGAGCCAGATGTTAAAAATTGGGATGATAACCTAGACGAAGTGACTTCTTAACATTGTGTTAATAAAAAGTTTAAGGTAGTTTATCGAAAAACTACAATGAATTAACATTAAAAACTTCAAAACCATGTAGCTTTATAATGCTAAAATATTGATTTTGAAGTTTTTCTATTTTATACTCATTTTGTGTTCTGTTCAACTCTCAGTTGGACAAGTAGGAATAGGAACTACCATACCTAATAGTGCTGCTGCGCTAGATATAAATGCAGAAATAAGTACAGGTGTATACGGTGGTTTAAAGTTACCTACTGTGACATTGGTCCAGCGTGCTGCTATAACCACACCGATTCCTGATGGAATGATGATTTATCTATCTGATGGATCTTTAAGGTGTTTACAAATTTATAGTCAACTGACCGGTTGGGACGATGTTTACTGTATGAATCAACCACCTGTAGCTGCTAACGTCGTGATATCATCTGAAAATCTTGTAGGTGAAACATTGTCAACCACCTACGATGAAACTAACAGCAGTTTCCAAACTGATAATGAAAATGATACACCAGGTTTACCGTTATATCAATGGTATACCAATACTACCAATTCTGGTGTAGGAACACCTATTGCAGGAGCAACTAATAATACTTATACCATCACAGCGGCAGATGCTGGTAACTATATCTATTTAGGAATTACGCCTACAACAACAACTGGAGCCAGTCCTGGAATCGAGGCAATTAGTTCATATAGTTCTCAAATTGAGTATGCGCCAACGATAGTTGAGTTTGATCCACAATTATCTACAATATCTGAAGGAGCCGTACCCGATGATATTAATTTAGTTTTTGAATATCCTTATACTTCAACTACAGCTGTTGATGTAACCATCTCAAGTGATGACTATTCTAGATTGCAAGAAACAGGACCTGTTACGATAACTATACCAGCCAATCAAACCTCGCCATACACGACAACCGTATTTAACGTTCAAGATAACTTGCTATTGGATGGAACCGCAAACCTAACTTTTACCATTACAAATGTTACTGGTGGATTAGGAACAAACTCAATAGGTACAGATGATACTGATCTTTGGGATGTTTACGATGATGATGGTGTACCCGTTTTATTGGGAATACAAGATTTTGAGACTACTCCAGCTTTACCTACATTAAATTACATCGATAATGCTACGGGTAGCTTACAAACGGGAGTAGGAACTGCGCCCAATACACCTACCTATATTGACTCTAGATCATATGGAGTTAATAATGATTATGCTGATATAGATTTTGGAAGTGTTGATGCTAGTGGTTTCTCCTCGGTAACAGCTACATTTAGATTGGCTAGCTTTAGTTTAATTTCGAACGGTAATGGTGCAGATGGAGGAGATTATATAGATGTATATGTTAGTACCGATGGTGGTTTAACTTACAGTTATGAATTAGAAATTTTAGGAAATAATAATCGACGGTATGATTTTTCGGCTACTGGATCTTACTCTCTAAATTATGATGGTGACAATATAAGCACCTCGGTAGTTACGCCAACTGGAGCTGGTGGTTATTCTACAGTTACGATTACAGGAATCCCAAATAGCGCTAATTTGGTTTTTTCAATCGTAATGTATAATGATAATGATAATGAGCTTTGGGTAATTGATAACGTAGAATTATATGGTAATCCGTAAATCTTTTTTATTCCTTATACTTACTTCCTTAGTATTAGGAAAAGTTTATTGTCAAGTCGGTATTAATACCAATTTACCTGATAGTGCGGTTGCTTTAGATATAAATGCTCAAACCAGTGTAAGTTTTGGCGGTATGCAAATACCTTTGGTCACACCTGCACAACAAGCTAGTATCAATACAACAGCTTCAAGCGATGGGACATTAGTTTACGTAAATTACACAACCCAACAGTGTTTAGAAATTTATGATGGAGTAACAAACTCATGGCAACAAATTCACTGTTCTACGGTTACTTCACAACTCATTATATCTGAATATATTGAAGGTGGTGGTAACAATAAATTTATTGAACTTTATAATGGTACTTCAAGTACTATTGATTTATCGACCATTAAATTAATTATTTTTAGGAACGGTGGTGATTTTCCCATTGGAGGTACCGATCGTGAAATCTTCATTACAGGAAGTATCGCTCCCGGAGACACTTTTGTAATTGCAAACATGCTGCAAACTGAAGTTTCAGCATCGGTGATAGATTATAATGTGCCTAATGCTGGTGACCCATTAGACTTTAATGGTGACGATCCTGTTTTGTTAACCGATTTATCAAATAATATTATCGACGTGGTGGGAATTCCAGGAACTGACCCTGGAAATGGTTATGCTGTAGATGGACAAGATACCTACCTAAACGGTATCAGGAGAATAGCATCAATTACAGATCCTAACGCCTCATGGAATACGTCAGAATGGACCGCACATCCTGAAAATGATTTTTCACATTTAGGCACACGATAATTTCTAGATTTCTATAAATAGAGTCTATTTTTCAGAAATCATTACAAGATTACTGTATATTTTAGTAGTTTGCACATGCAATCAAGCCACAATTATATCTTATGAATATTTGTTTTATTATGTATCCATGGGAAGAAATCGTTCCTGAGACCGATAGTTCCCTTACCCTAATTCATGAATGTGTTAAAAGAGGTCATAAAGTGGCCATTGCAACGCCATCTAACCTAACAATACGTGGTAGTATAGCTTATGCTTTTTCTAAGGTTATACGTAAAATGGATAAAGTTCCTGCTCAAATGAAATCGTTTTATAAAAAAGCTGAGTTTAAAGAAAAAATGCTTCCTCTAGCTGGCTTTGATATAATCATGATGAGAGCAAATCCACCTCTTGATCCCATAGCCTTAAATTTTCTAGATAGTGTAAAGGAAGATGTCTTTATAGTAAACGATATTGAGGGATTGCGCGAGGCAAACAACAAATTGTACACTGCTTGTTTTGATGATCCAAACAATGAAATCATTCCAGTTACTCATGTTTCCAAAAACAAGAAGTACCTTAAAAGCGTGATTAAGGAAAATCCAAAGGACAAAATGATTATGAAACCTCTTAATGGCTATGGCGGAAGTGGTGTGATCATGATTGAAAAAAATGCAATGCAAAATGTTAACTCTTTGCTAGACTTTTATATTGATAATAAGGATGGAACCACTAATTATGTAATACTTCAAGATTATATTGAGGGAGCAGATAATGGCGATGTTCGTATATTGTTACTCAACGGTAAACCTATAGGTGCAGTAAAAAGAGTACCTAGTGGAGATGACCACAGATCTAATATAAGCGCAGGTGGTTCATTTCAAAAACATGCTCTCACAAAAGCAGAAAAGAATCTTTGCAATAAAATTGGTCCAAAATTAGTTAAGGATGGTCTTTATTTTGTTGGAATTGATGTGATCAATGGTATGCTGGTAGAAGTTAATGTAATGTCACCAGGTGGAATTTCGTACATTAATAAAGTCAACAAAACAAAATTGCAGGAAAAGGTAATCAACTATTTTGAAGAAGTAGTTGAAACCGAAAAAAAGGCTCAAGAACGTCGTAACAAACTCAAGTTATCTCTACAAGATGATTAAACTGAGTATTGAAGAAATCATAGAAAAAATTAGAAAGGAAGAAACCTTTCATGCGGCAGCATTTGATTATTCTTTTGTTGTTAAGATAGAAGATTATGTTCCTTTCTTTGCAGCAGCCGTTCATGATGGACATCATTTTGATGCTTCCTTATGGTCGCAATGCTTACACTCAGAATATGAGCGTTGGTATGAGGAAGATCCCGCGACAGGTCAAATGATTTCTGATACACCAATTACTCTTATAGGTTTAGACAGTAGGTTTGAGTACGATCTTAATCGAGCTCCAGATACTGCGATCTATGATTCTGCTTGGGGTAAAAAATTGTGGAGCACTCCGCTTTCGCGAAAGCAGAAAGAACAACAACTTCAAAAACACAACAACTTCTATAGAGTAGTTAAAGCTCTTTCTCATAAACTTGAAGAAATGTATCCTGCGGTTGTCGTTTATGACATGCACAGTTATAATTACAAGAGATGGGATAGAGAAGTTCCAGTGTTTAATATAGGTACTTCAAATGTAGATGAAGATAGATACAGAGTTGCTATAACTGAATGGCAAGAAATGTTAGATGACTTACCCTTACCAATAGATCAAGAGGTCAGGTGTAATATTAATGATGTTTTTCAAGGTAACGGATATTTCTTAAAATTTATAACCGCAAATACTCAAAATACACTAGTTCTAGCAACAGAAATTTCTAAAATCTATTGCAACGAACTCACAGGGCAATTATTTCCTGATGTTATTAAATCGGTTCAAGATCTTTTAAGATATTATATCAAATCTCATGCGCATAATTTTCAAACAACATATGGATTGAAATAAGTAAGAATGAATAGTGCATCAAATTCCATAATTGAAATAGATCGCAGTCTAGATAGGTTGATAGGTAAACTAGAATTACTAGCTTATATCAATCCACAGAATATTGCAAAAGAGAAGAAAACGTTTTTTCAGAAAAGATACAATTACGAACCCAATTTTAAATATCGTAAGATAAAATTTAATCCCTATAAACTACACAGACTATTTTTTAGTCAACGGTTGGAGCGTATTGACAACGAGATTATTAGGGATTTTTACAAAGATATCATTTACTATTACAGTGGTATGGTTGAATGTATCGAGACCATAGGAGATACAGGTAACAAATTTTATTATAACAGTTTGAGGTATTACGGTACGCCAACTGAAAAAATGGTAGAAAATGCTCGTTTTATACTTCACTATACCGATAATATTGAAGAGAATCAAAAAGAAGATGAGTTTCTCACAACGGAGGAAGCTATAAGTTTTTTTGAAGACTATAAAGTCAATTACAATTTTGACTTTACTATTAAGACAAGTAGTGCTATGAGCGCAAGTGCCATGGTCTCCAATATTGACCAGGCTTTAATACTGAAACGTAATTCTAAATTTAGTAAACACCAGCTTAATGTATTGGCTCACCATGAGATAGGAGTACATTTGGTAACTACTTTTAATGCATTGGAACAGCCATTAAAGGTCTTTAAGAACGGTTTTCCTAATAATGTTGAAACTCAAGAAGGGCTCGCTGTAATGGCAGAGTATATGACAAATAATCTTACAATCGATCGATTAAGAGAACTAGCCTATCGAGTAATAGCTGTAGACTCCTTACTTAAAGGATACACATTCACTGACACTTTTGACCTGCTTCATACTAAATACAAGTTAGATAGGGATAAAGCATTTGCTATCACTTTAAGAGTTCATCGTGGTGGTGGTTTTACTAAAGATGCTCTTTACTTATCAGGTTTAAAAAAGATTTATGACCTTTTTAAAGAGGATCAATCAATAGAACTACAATTGAGAGGTAAATGTTCCCTTGAGTATAGTGGTATAGTTCAGGAGCTAGAGCGTGAAGGACTCTCTATTCCTATTTCTTACGATTCATTGTCTTTAAAAAACAATTTGAATACGAATGAAACTTTAGATTTTATTCTGAAACATTTAAAATAGAAAATTTTAAAAGTAAATTTTAACAAATGAGCATTATTCATTCCTAGATAGTATTGAAATAACTTCCGAGAATTTCTTTGCTCTTGCATATTCCAATGCAGTTTTTCCCTCGTTATCTTTAATATCCTTTAAGGCTTGATTATCAATTAAAAATTGAACCATTTCAATATTATTATACAAGCTGGCAAAAATTAATGGAGTGTATCCTAAATTATTTGTAGCATTTATGTTGGCTCCATTTTCGATTAACAGTTTTGCAAGTGTCATATTTCCTTTGAACGCAACTCCTATGAGAGCAGTATTTCCTGATCCATCTCTTTGATCAATGACTGCATTGTGATCGATTAATATTTTAGAAATATCAACTCTATCAAAATAGGTGGCAAAAATAAGAGGTGTAAAACCTCTTGCATCTGTAGTATTTACAATTTCAGGTTGTCTTTTTAGTATTTCTAAAACTTGTACTAATTGGTTTTGTTGTATGGCAGTAAATAGGGTAGTAGTCATAGGGAATGAGTAAAAACGGGACTGGTATTAAATCCAAGTCCCGTTTTAGAATTTTTAATAATTTATACGTCAAATCTATCTAGATCCATAACTTTTGCCCATGCTTTTACAAAATCGTTTACAAACCTTTCCTCACCATCATTGGCTCCATAAACTTCACATACTGCTCTTAATTCAGTATTGGAACCAAAAATTAAGTCGGCTCTTGTAGCTTTGAATTTTAATTCACCTGTAGCTCGATCTCTTCCCTCAAAATGAGTTTCTTCTTCTGACGTTTCTTTCCAAGTATATCTCATGTCTAATAGAGTCTTGAAAAAGTCGTTAGATAAACTTCCTACATTTTCAGTAAAAACACCATAATCAGATTGATCATAATTTGCTCCTAGAACTCGCATTCCACCTACTAAAACAGTCATTTCAGGGACAGTAAGTGTTAATAGATTTGCTTTATCTACGAGAAGATTTTCAGCTTTTGCATCAACATTAGCATTTTTATAATTTCTAAAACCATCACCTGCTGGTTTTAAATAATTAAACTGTTCAATATCTGTCTGCTCTTGTAGTGCATCACCTCTTCCTTGAGTAAATGGTACTTCTACACTGTATCCTGCTTGGTGTGCGGCTTTTTCTATAGCTACATTTCCTGCAAGCACTATTAAATCTGCCAGAGACACTTCTCCATTAAAGGTTTCTTTTATTTTTTGATATACATCTAGAACCTTATTCAATTCACTAGGATTGTTCACTTTCCAGCTGCGTTGCGGCTGTAATGCAATTCTAGCACCATTTGCTCCACCTCGTTTATCAGAGTCTCTATATGTAGAGGCAGAAGCCCATGCTACTCTAACCATTTCTGAAATGGTTAATTCGCTGGATTCAATCATAGATTTTAGCGTATGAATATCGGTATCACTTAACTTGTAATCTACTTTAGGAATTGGATCTTGCCATAATAAATCTTCTTTCGGAATTTCTGGACCTATATAACGGTCTTTTGGTCCCATATCCCTGTGTGTAAGTTTAAACCACGCTTTCGCGAAAGCTTCTTCAAAGGCTTTATGATCTTCATAAAATCTTTTTGAAATCTTCAAGTATTCAGGGTCCTCTTTCAAAGCAATATCTGCCGTAGTCATCATGAGCGCTTGTTTCCCTTTACCGCCAGCAGTAGGTGCCATTCTTGCTTGGGATTCTTTTGTAGGAGTCCATTGATGCGCTCCTGCTGGACTTTTTGTAAGTTCCCAATCGTAGTTAAGTAAGACATCAAAATAGTCGGCATCCCATTGAGTTGGATTAGGTGTCCAGGCTCCTTCGATACCAGAAGTAATTACATCATCAAGTACACCAGATTGAAAAGTATTTTTCCATCCTGTGCTCATTTCGGCCATTGAAGCCCCATGAGGTTCCACACCTACGTATTGTCCTGGATCTGCAGCACCGTGAGCTTTACCAAATGTATGTCCACCAGCAACTAGAGCAACTGTTTCCTCATCGTTCATCGCCATACGGCCAAAAGTTTCTCTTACATCTTTTGCCGATCCTATAGGGTCTGGATTACCGTCTGGTCCTTCAGGATCTACATAGATCCAACCCATCATAACTGCGGCAAGTGGATCTTCTAGATCTCGTTTTAACGGATCTTTTTCTCCATCATATCGTGCTGCGTTTTCACCCCATTCTGTCTCGCTTCCCCAGTAAACATCCTGTTCTGGTTCGTAAATATCTTCTCTACCACCTGCATAACCAAAGGTTGGGAATCCCATTGATTCTAAAGCGACATTTCCTGCTAGAATCATAAGATCTGCCCATGAAAGTTTACTACCGTACTTTTGCTTTATAGGCCATAATAATAAACGCGCTTTATCTAGGTTTCCATTATCTGGCCAGCTATTAATTGGGGCAAAACGTTGATTACCTGTTGATGCGCCACCACGACCATCACCTACACGATAGGTACCAGCACTATGCCATGCCATTCTTATCATTAATCCGCCGTAGTGTCCATAATCTGCTGGCCACCAATCTTGAGAGTCTGTCATTAATTGTGTAAGGTCCTTTTTTAACTCGTCGTAATCAATGCTAGCAAATGCTTCGGCATAGTTAAAGTCTTCTCCTAATGGATTATGTTTAGGATCGTGTTGTCGTAATATATTTAATTTAAGTTCATTAGGCCACCAATCACGATTTTTTGTTCCATGACCAGCCGTTTGACTTTGATTCCCGCTTAAAAAGGGGCATTTTGAAGCATCGGAATCATTGATGTCAAAGGCTTCTCCATGTGGTTTGTTAGAGCTCATAGTTGTTTATTTTAGGTTATTAGTCGAAATTAAACTTGTTAAGTATGTTCTCAAAATTAGCTGTTATTACGCTACTTAGGATTAGATACAAATATTAATATCGTATTTAAAAATAAGAAAAAACTATTAAAGATTAAAATCACATAGCTTTAAGTAATTATTAAGAGATAGAATAAAGAAAGGGTGTACCTATTAGATACACCCTTTAAAATGATTATTCCAGTTCTTATTTGTAAGCAAAATATTGCTCTCTAGTTTCCATTATATTGTTTACATAAGATTTAAATGCAGCATATTCTTCCTTAGAAATATCGGCTGTGTCGGTTTCAGATATAATTTTGACCTCTACTTTATTTGCTGAAATCTTATTGAAAGTCATTGAATAACTATGATTTTTATAATTAAAAGACTTGTTTTCAGGTATTTCTATGAATTGCTTACCTGATGGAATTTCAATTAAAGTAGTTTCAATGTACTTATTAGCGTTCTCATAGTATTTATAAACTATGTCATGCTGTCTTTCATCTTTTTCTACAATTCCTTTGGTATACGGTTGAGAAAATAGAGGAATTTTAAATGTTTTTAAAGATCCTATTTTGGCCGGTTTAGCTTTTACTTCAACCTGTGCTTTTAAAATTGCTTTATTAGATTCATGCTCATAGTTTGCCGTAATTAATTCATTGAGTTTTATCTCTTCGTTTGATCTATTTTTAATGAAGCTTTCTAAATTCTCTTTTTTAAGTTTTTCACTTTCTTCATCTAATAAACTACGTAGATAAGAACTAGCACTACTTGAAACATCAGTTGTTATGGTTGCTTGATAATTATCATCTGTAACGGTAACTATGGCATCCGTAGTAACGATACTTGGTTCAAAATTTACTTCTTTAAGATTGAAAATGTCGTTAGTAGATCCAGTTGCGTTAAATGGAATTTCTAGTGCAATGGCCCCATCTAACGTCTCAGGAAAAGATTTAAATGGTAAGAACTTATCCGTTAATTCAATAAAATATTCTTCACCATCAATTTTTGACTTTACTATACAGTGATTGAAATCTCTTGAAGGTAATCTCAATGAATTCTCGCCGTAATCAGATGTCAAGATAAGAACTAAGTTGGCATCTAAATCAACTTGACTCGCAAGAGCCACAAATAGGGTAGAGAAGTCCTTACAATCACCCAGCTTTGAAGTAATT
This sequence comes from Nonlabens sp. SCSIO 43208, assembly GCF_050703575.1. Lineage (NCBI taxonomy): Bacteria > Pseudomonadati > Bacteroidota > Flavobacteriia > Flavobacteriales > Flavobacteriaceae > Nonlabens > Nonlabens sp. SCSIO 43208. The sequence continues at coordinate 2,200,526 of NZ_CP065365.1, read as the reverse complement.
GTTTTTGAAGGCTTTTGAGGAACATAACCACTTTGCTTAAAACTTACATAACTGTAAGTAAACTCATCAGTAATAAAGTCGTATATAGTTTTTGCTTTTTGCTCATCAGTCAATCCTGCATGACCATTCGGGAAAATTTTTGCAATAACGTTTTTCACTTCGTCTTCTACTTCAATTTGACTTCTCACAAGATCAGAATACCAGTCTGATATTTCATTCCAATTTTTAATAGTACTTATATGAATTCTAGTCCCTATATCGGACATTGGCTTCATGTAGTCTTCTGAAGTTCCTATTCCAGGTACATTATTTGCTGTCCATTCATATCCTTTCATACCGTCAACCTCTATGTTTTTAAAGGTCATATTCCCATTAAGAACCTCATAGTTTAAAGGCTGATTATTTTCAGTTATGATTCTTAACGAATATTCCTTGATAGGGTGGTAACCTTGAGCAGAGAATACGTTATCATAATCTTTATAAAAGCGTCCATAGCTACCATATTCTGATTCATAGGATATATAAATAACATCTCCAATTTCAAGATTATTAAAAACCATGTTTGATCCACTGCGCTCTGCTTGTTCTACAGAACCATTAGGTTTCACAATCTCTGATTTATCGATATAATAATTACCATACAAGCCTAGATCGTATTCTTTCATTATTTCAATACCATTATCTGAGGTGATTTCATAAATGTAGTTAGCGTAAAAACGAGATCCGCCTCGTTCATAAAGCATGATTAAATTTTCATCAGAAAGAATAGTAAGGCCGTATTCATTTTCAGTGTTTTGTCCACGATTTGCCTCGATGAATTCATACCTATCTTTTTCCTTTACTATTTCAAATGGATCTTTCTTGTCTTTAAGATCAAAAATTTTGCGTCTTAAACTCAAGTTTGACGCACTGCGAGCCAATTTTTCTTCATACCATTTAAGGGCATTCTTTTTGTCATTCTTTTTTAGGTATATATCACCTTTCATTTCTCTTACTCGTAAAGCATAAGGGTAGTTTTCTAAAGCTTTATCAAGTATTTCCAATGATTCATCAAATTTTCCAAGATCATATTTAATTCGAGCTAATCGTTGAACATTAGCATTCATAAAGTCATAACGGCCTAAGTGCTTTGTCATGAATTTCTCATACTCTCTTTTACGACCAGATTGGTAGTAATGTGAACCTAGCTTATTCATTATTTGCCAGGTAAAGTAATCATCCTCAAGATTTTCTAATTGCTTTTCAAAAAGATTTTCATTTTTAAAAAGGGTTTTATAGAAATTGATAAAAGTAACCTTAGTGCTCAAACTAACTCTATCGCTACTTACGATTTGATCAATAACTGCTTTAGCTTTTAATGGTTCTTCTTTTCTTATCGCAAGAAAGAAGTCAGTTCCTAATCTAGTTTGTTCAAGTGTAGTAGCTTTCTTTACCTTTTTAATAAAAGTCTCGAAAGATTTCACGTCTTTCTTAAACAGCTTCTCTGTATCTAAAAACTCTAGAACTAAGGATTGATAATAATCTGAATCCTCTCTTTTAAGATCTTCAAGATATTGAAGCATTTTTTCATCTTTCTCATCATCGCCAAAAGCGTATGCTTCAATTAAATATACCTTGATAATAGTACTATTAGGATATTTCTCAATGTATGGCTCTAGAAAAGCTCTGGCTTTTTTAACTCGACCATTTCTTAAATAAGTACTGTATAAACTGAAGATATTGATAACATTATCCGGATTCTCTTGAATCTTATTTTCAAAAAAGCTTTCAAAAGGATGTGTAATTACCTCTGGATTTATATCTGATATGGTTTGTTTGGTATAAGATTTATTAGAAAGATCGCCATTAAGTGGAAGGATGTTATTCTCATCATCCATAAATCTTAACATGAAATAATTCGTATCACTAGAAGCCATTTTGATAAGAATTCTATTAACACCTTTCTTAAGTGATACTTTAAATCTGTTTGCATCCATTTCGGTTTGCACATCTTCATCACTTTCAAAAGCAAGTGCGTCATTCACAAAAACTTTGATCAAACCACCGCGTCCTAAAGACATAGTAACTCTTTGATCCTTATCAGAGTTTATGAAAGTTTGAGCATAGCTTACTTTATCACCATATTCATCATGATTTACAAAGAAGAAATAAGGTCGATCTTTAATTAAGTTAGGTTTATACCAATTAACTATTCCGTTACCTTTAGTATCAAAACCATTTGCTGAAACAGCTTGCAGTTCTGGCTCATACTGGATGTCCATACCACTTTCATTTAGGTTTTCAAAAGGTCCTACAAATTCCCAATTTTCTACTGTAGGAATAGATTGCTTAATATCTTGTCGATCATCAAATTCCTTTAAATTGTTTAAAACTAATGATTGGACATATTTGTAACCATCTCGTATGGTTACATCATTGGTATTAAGAGCTTTAATTTTTTTAAGTACTTTAAGTTTGGCTGGTGAAAATCCTTCATCTCTATAATCACCTAAAAATATATTTGAATCCCATCCAGCATATAGATAAGGTTCAAAACCTGGTAACTTTATAAAGCTTTCTAGAAACTCATATTCATTGTCGATTTGACCATTTTCTGTCTCGGTTAGTTTTCTTAGAAAAGCTTCCTCAATATTGTTCTTTTTAAGTTTTTTTGAGGTAGTGAGCGCTTTTGCTCGGTTGTTGTTTAAAAGTGATTTACTGGTTGATGTAATCGTTGGATTTTGAGCTAATGCTCCTTGGGCGACCATCAAGAATATGATGAGCGCAATTTGGAATGGTTTCCTCATGATTGGTTAAAATTTATTACTGAGGACAAAATAGAACAGAAATCTGTTTCTACCGTAATTTCTTACCTTCTAATTCAATGTAATAAGAGTTATTTAACAATTTTTTAAATCTTACATTTGCCGCGCCTTAAATCCAGATTACAATGTCTAAACTTGACGCCAAATTACTAAACAGAGCCAATCATAAATGCGAACTATGTTCCAGTGAACAGAATTTGGTTCAATTTAAAGTTGAAAATACTGGATTTGATCAGTTTGAAAATGAGGTGATAATCTGTTCAAATTGTGAAGAACAAATCAATGAGGTTATTCCTGTTGATGAAAATCATTGGAGATTATTAAATGATAGCATTTGGCATCCAGTAATTGCGATCCAAGTGTTGTCCTATCGTCTATTACATCAGTTTAATCAGTTTTCATGGACTCGCGATTTGATAGAAATGATGTATATGGAAGAAGAAGTAAAAAATTGGGCAGATTCTGGATTAATTAAAACACCGCAAATAGTACATAAAGACTGTAATGGTAACGTTTTAAAAAAAGGTGATAGCGTTGTTTTAATAAAGGATCTAGATGTAAAAGGAACTAGTTTTGTTGCAAAGCGAGGAACCGCAGTTCATAATATTAATTTGGATCATGAAAACGAAAGTCACATTGAAGGTAGAGTGAATAGTCAATACATTGTTATTCTCACTCAATATGTGAAAAAGACTAAATAAACAGTTTCATTTGACCTGTATCACTATTTTTCCTTTCTAGGTCTATCAAATACCTCTTAGCTTTTAAGCCACCAGCATATCCCGTAAGACTGCCGTCTGCGCCAACTACTCGATGACAAGGTACAATTATGGAAAGCGCGTTAGCACCATTTGCAGCGGCTACGGCTCTTATTGCTTTTTGTTGATTACGCTTTCGCGAAAGCGCACCATAAGAAATAACCTCGCCATATTCTAGGTCCAGTAATGTATTCCAAATGTCTTTTTGAAAATTGGTTCCTGCTAATAATATAGGAATTGTGAACTTTTTTAATCCTTTATTAAAATAATCCTCGAGTTGCTGGAAAATGGTTTGATGGAATCTCGTTTTCTTATACTCAAGGCTTGCATTAAAATATTGAGTCAATCGATGATCGATTTGATCTCGTTGCTTTCTATACTTCCAATCGCACAACACTAGATGATCGTCAAAAGTTCCAATTAAAAGAATTCCTACTGGACTGGAATAGGGTGCAACGAGTATGTGATTACTCATATCGCAGTGATTCAATAGGATCTAACCTTGCTGCTTTTATTGCAGGAAAAAGTCCAGAAAGAATAGCGATTAAAATAGAAACGATGGTTGCATAAATGATCGGGTAAACCGGAATTTCAAATGGAATCTTAAAGGCAAAGGTAGACATGGAGTAACCTATGAGCATACCTAATAAGATTCCTGTTATACTACCATATTGACTGATAAGAAAGGTCTCAATAAAAAACTGCCAAGAAATTGTACTGCGTCTAGCTCCTAGTGCTTTACGCACACCTATTTCTCTAGTTCTCTCTGTTACAGAAACTAGCATGATGTTCATTAAAGCAATACTTGAACCAAAAATCGTAATAATCGAAATAAAGAAGGCTGCAAATCCTAGTGCTCCTGATATCTCATTGAAGGAAGCTAGAAAACTATCACTGCGTACTATCCCAAAATTATTTTCTTGAACGGGTGTTAGGTTTCTTATACTGCGCATGAGTATGGTAGCTTTATCTTGAGCTTTATCCATATAATTTGCATCAAACACCTTTACACTCACGTTATAATTGATATTAGGCGACGTATAAATTGATCTCGCCATACCTATTGGAATTAAGACTCTAAGATCCTGATTGTTTCCAAAAGTGGCTCCTTTTTCCTTGAGCATTCCAATAACCGTAAACTTATTGCCACGTATGGATAACTGTTGACCTATAGGATTTAATCCTTGAAAGAGAGCATCTTCCATATCACTACCTATCAAACAAACCCTTGCATTTTTTTGAATATCGATAGAAGTAAAGGGTCTACCTTGCCCTAATTCTATACCTGCATTTTCTACATAATGTTCATTTACTCCAGCTACAATTACTTTAGGTTTTGTTTTACGATCCTCGCTTTTTATTTCGGCTTGGCTCGTAGCCTGAAAGGAAACACCTACTTGAGTCAATGGATCCACATAACGCTCTTCAAATTCTTTAACTTGGGAATAGGAGATTATAGGATTAACCTGTGTGCGTTTTCCACCACCTCGACTTCTGAATCCTAATTCATATTGCTGGATATTAAACGTATTGGCACCGATTCCTTCAAAGCCATTAGTAATAGTAGTTTTAAGAGCGTTAACAGAGCTTAGAATACCCACAAGAGCAGTTATTCCTATGGCGATTATTAATACGGTGAGCACGGTACGCAGCAACTGCCCTTTAATACTCTGCTGTGCAATACTGATATTCTGTCGGAATAATTTGAACATGTCAATAGGACTACATAAAGAGTGAAAAGTTACGAGATTCGGTTAAAAAAGTTGCAAAGACTTAAGATGACTTTATGAACACGGTATATACACAGTATATTTGCACTCAGAAAAAAAATTATGGCACAGAAACCTTCTACTCCTAAAGGAACCAGAGATTTTAATCCGTTGCAAGTACAACGTAGAAATTATATTATTCAAACCATAAAAAGACATTTTGAATTGTATGGTTTTATGCCTATTGAAACTCCTAGCTTTGAGAACTTATCCACATTAATGGGTAAATATGGAGAAGAAGGAGATCGATTGATTTTTAAGATCCTTAATAACGGAGATTATTTGGATAAGGTAGATGAAGACTTATTGAATAATAAGGATTCAAATGCTATGATTTCACAGTTAAGTGATCGTGCGCTCAAGTATGATCTTACCGTACCATTTGCTAGGTATGTAGTGCAACATCAAAACGATATTACATTTCCCTTTAAAAGGTACCAAATTCAAAACGTATGGCGTGCAGACAGACCTCAAAAAGGTAGGTATCGTGAATTCACGCAGTGTGATGCCGATGTTGTAGGTAGTAATTCTTTATTACAGGAAGTTGATTTTATTAAGTTATACGACGATGTTTTTACTAGCCTACAAGTTAATGGTGTTACCATTAAAATAAACAATCGAAAAATCTTAGCCGGCCTTGCAGAAATCATAGGTGCGGCAGATCAATTGATTCCCTTTACTGTTGCACTCGATAAGTTGGATAAAATAGGAGAGGAGCGTGTTAAACAAGAAATGCAAGAACGAGGAATTTCATCTACAGCCCTAGAAAAACTTCAACCAGTATTTACACTTACAGGAAGTTATGAGGAAAAACTAGAAGCGATGAAAGGGTTATTATCAAGTTCTGAAATAGGAATGAAAGGAATTGAAGAACTTGAATTTATAAATCAATCCTTAAAGTCAAATCAGTTAAAAACCGCAACTCTAGATTTAGATATCACATTGGCTCGTGGTTTAAATTACTATACGGGTTGCATTTTTGAAGTTGCTGCTCCAGACAGTGTTAAGATAGGAAGCATCGGTGGTGGTGGTAGATATGATGATTTGACCAGTATTTTTGGATTAAAGGATGTAAGTGGTGTAGGAATAAGTTTTGGATTAGATCGAATTTACTTGGTTTTAGAAGAACTTAATTTGTTCCCAGACTCTGTTAGGGCTGGTGTAGATGTTTTATTTATCAATTTTGGAGAGATGGAAGCTGCACATTGTTCTGGGTGGTTGTCTCGCTTTCGCGAAAGCGGAATTAAAACAGAATTATATCCAGACGCTGCAAAAATGAAAAAGCAAATGAGTTATGCAGATAAAAATAACATTCCCTATGTGATTTTGGCAGGGGAAAATGAAATCGCTACTGGTAAACTTACCCTTAAAAATATGATAGAAGGTAGTCAAGAATCACTAACTATTGATGAGATCATTGCTAGATTAAGTTAGTCTTACGAAACATATAAAACGAAAAAGCGGCTTAATTACTAAGCCGCTTTTTTCTTTATTGATGGTTGTACAATTATTTGATAATCACTTTTTCAGTATGATTACCTCTGTTAGTATTCATATTTAGTATATAAGTACCTGCTGCATATGAATCCGTGTTTAGAGTAGTTAACTCATTGTTTTCATCATTCTGTACCGATACAACTACCTGACCAAGCATATTTACTAAAGAAAGTTGTTCTACCAATAGACCATTACTTGTTTGAATATTTAAAGTTTGGTTTTCTTGTGGTTGATATACAACCATATCGTTTGAAACTGCTGCCGTATCGTTAGATAGGGTAGAAGGGTCATTGAATACTATGGAAAATCTTCCATTTTGATTACCTGCATTAAGAACTGGACTTGTATAATCTCCATTCATAAGATTGGTATAGGTTCCTAATACAGCGTCCTTCACATAAATAACTTGACTAGTAGGAACATTTTCTATCGCATCTAAACCTATAACAAAACTGTCAGTACTTGATAATTTAATATTTAAAGGTAGTTCAACACCGTTGTCAATTGATGGAATTCCTTGTATACTTAATTTGTCTCCATTAAGATCAAATGACATATCTTCAAATTGAGTGTCTTGTTGTATACCATCAAAAGCTCTGTCAAAACCAGAAGTACTAGCAGGATCGATAGCAAGAAGTATTTGTCTGTGAATTCCACCTGCACCATCAAAACCAATTCTGAACTTCATTCGAGTATCGCTATCTGTGTTGTACTCATTATTTCCTTGTGCAACAGCACCACTACCTGGAGCAGCTACAAAAATACTGTTCCCAGAATTTTCTTTTACAAATTGTCTTTGATCATTTTCAAAGCGTATTGTCCCGTTAGAAACACCTCTTACAAAGAATCCTTGTGCTACAGGTACGAAACGTTCTGGTCTTTTGGTAGGTGTTCCTCCTGAATTTACTAAAGGATTTGATGTACCCAGTGTTGCATTTGGCACTCCACCTGAATAATTATACATGGCATAACCACCTTGGTATTGTTGGAGTACGTGACTATTACCACCCCAATGTTCCCAAAAGTATAATGTACCGTCTAAATTAGGATTGTCCTCAATAAATTCATGAGCATCTAGGGCACTAGGATATGGATTACCTACTAGGTAATCATTACCTGCATTGATAGGTAATGTAATATCACCATTATTAGGCTTTCCAACAAAAACATAATTTTGATCACTAGTTGATGCACCAGTTCCTTTCATTGTAAAACCTTCACCTGCTTGCATGCTACCATTAGGACCTACATATTGCCAAGCACTATATGTATTTTGGGCTAGATTATTATACTTGTATAACCAACGACCTGATATGGTAGCAGCAGTTGTTGCATCACCAGGAGCACCATCGCGAACAGATCTAGCAGTAAAGTTTAAATCTCTAGGATTTTCTACGATAGTTCCATCTTTAAGCTCTCCTGCAATCGTGTAACCATGGTTTATGGTAGTATTATTTATTGAACTTACTGGAGATGACCAATAATTGTAGTCAAATTGAACATTAGTACCTTGTTGGTCACGCTCTAGATTTCCAGTACTGGTAGGTTCTAAATCACTGTCAACAGTCTGTATAAGTTGTGATTCTCCTTTCAAATCTATAGTACCATCTATTTCTAAATGATGGGTAACAGTAAGTCCATGATCATTCTCAACATCTAATTGATTATTAAGTACAAACAAACCTAAAAGTGTAGCATCTGTATTCAGAATTTCAACATCATGTGTGGTTTCAACTATATTCCAGTCAACCTTGTGTACTATGCCATTTACAACTCGAGTACTTCCTGGAGTAAATAATAAGGAACCATTTTCCCATGTAGAATTATTTTCCCATTCTCCATTTGTATTTGATTTGTATGGTAGAGGTGCAGTTTGAACCCTAAGGTCGTAATAGTTTTCATTGGCCATTCTACCATAACCTCTATTTGTTGATTGATCATTTAATGCTGTACCTATAAAGCTATTCATGCTGTAGTACGCTTTAAGTTCTGACCAATCCACCGTGTTTATTTCATTCTTTGTAACGGTAAAAGGAATTACAGTACCAGCCACAAGGTCAGTGTTGTTTTCCAACTCTTGATTCATAATATATCTGATCTGATTTTGAGAAAGCGCAATATCCCACATTCTAATTTCATCAACTTCACCTGCCCAGTGATCATAAGTAGAACCATCTTCATGTACGCGAGCTCCTATTGCCAGTACATTACTATCCGCCACTGGAGTAGTTACCGCAGCTGTATTATCAAGAATACCATCTATATAAATACTTACGTCAGAACCGTCATAGGTTACAGCGATATGTTGCCATGCATTGTCATTAATTGCTGTATTAGAAACTATTCTTTGTTGGGATGGATTGTACCAAACAACTCGTATACGATTATCCGGTCTCAAAGAAAGTTGGAATCCGCTAGTACCTTCACGTTTAGCAACAATAGTTCTATGATTACCTAAATCGTTACTACCGGCACTTAAAACCCATGCACTAGCAGAAAATGTACTACCTAATCCAGTACCATTATCAATAATTATGTGATCATCAACACCATCAAACACAACTGATCTATCTTCAAATTCAACATAGGAAACACCTATTGAAAAATACTTAGTGCCATCAAAATCATATTGAGTCCTTTGGTAGGCACCATCTTCCCAGAAAAATCTTGTTTCGAAATTAGTGGTAAAGTTAGGATCATCTGCAACTAATAAAACGTATTCCATATCAGTTGTTAGAGCTGGTAAACCGGAAAGGTCACTTGTAGCAACTCTAATTCCAGTTACTGGAATATCAGTTGCCACTTCATTGATTTTCCACACTCGATTCATTCTCTGAACTCTCGTATTTACCGCATCTGTAATACCTAAATCATGACTTATATCTCCACTTCTCAAATTAGTGTCTTGACCATTATGACCCCAAATTAGAAAGTCTTGATCATTATTGAAGTTTTGACTGTTATCTGTTCCTATATCTTCTACATTATTTAATCCTATAGCAACAATGCTTGTGGAGTTTTCACTTTTAGATTGTTTTTGAGTAAGTTCAGATTTATCATCTCTTCCGATACCAGCCACATCCCAATTGTAACCAGAATTACTTGCATAATCCCAAATAACAGCATCATCACTATTTAAATAATCCCAATCTGCTTGATGATCATCACTAGTACTTGATGGGTTTTTAAGAGAAACACCGTTTTTAATAGCTAAGTAGGAATAAATACGTTGTTGTACAGCCGAACTAAGTCTATTTCTATAACTAAAAACTTCAGTGATTTGTCCATCTAAATGTGTATCAAATGGCAATCCATTCATTTCATATCTTCCTGCAGCTAAATAAAAAGGCTTGTTTTCAAATTCTTTAAAATTTAATGTTTGCCCACTTACTGTGGTTGTTCCAGTAACGTTATCAACTTTTCTTCCATTAATATATATTTCAGTACCACTATCAGAAGGGTTGTTTTTTACATTGATAATATGTACATCATCAAAAGTTCTAGTTGGATTTGAATACGCACGACCATAACTGTATTCATTAGCATCATTTTCAGATACAGTACTTACATTGTGTGCTAATACCTCATTGTTGTATCTAGCACTTGTAGGTCCCCAACCTAGACCACTTGGATCCTTTGCAGGGTTAATAGGAGCAGCCTTAGCTCCTAAAAGCATAGTTTCATTGGATATACTACCTGACATATCTAAACTACTTCTAACAACAATCCAGTATTCGTCAGAATTGAAACCTCCTTTACCTCTCATATGTTGTTTTGCAGAACGATCAAAACTAACTGTAGGATTAAAATTGATGTTTTCAACTGGATTATTGGCAAAATTAGGGGCATCGGAAGGATTTTCAAATGCATCATTATCTAGAGCTTGATCTTCCCAAACAGTAAGTAAATCGCCATCAGTTGCTGGAATATCTTGAGAACGTAACCATAGCGATAAATTATCATCAACATCGGCTGGACCATCTGGAGCAACCATAGGTGTTAAAGGAGTACCTGTAATGATGATATTATCGAATAATACTCCATCATCTCTTGTATTGTCTCCATCTGATCTAAAAACTATTCTAAATCTAACAGTTGGATTGTTATTTAAAACGGCTGGTAAACTGTGAGTAGCCTCTTCAAATCTACTTAGAGAAGGATCAAGTACAGAGTTGTCAAGCGCCCAAGCATCAGCTCCATTAGCAAAACCATCTACATCGGTTTCATTATACCAGTTTTCTCCTGAGCCTACACTTCCTAACACATTCCATGTAGTTCCACCGTTTGCACTATATTCAACACGCATACCATCATCATTGTCATTGGTATTTGTTCTAAAATCAATTTTAAAATTCATGTCTACCCATCCTATAGTAGAGATAATAGGACTAGTGATACGAGCGTTTGCATTACTAGGATAATTATTAAAATTATCTGTGTACCAGTAATCACCTTCACCTTTTTCACCAGTGTCACCTTCATTTCCTAATGTCCAAACAGTACCACCTGTATTACTGCTCCATCCAGCAGGTCCATTGTCAAAATTCTCATAATACAATGTATTTTCTGCTGCTACAGATTCACCCGTAATATTAAACACATAAGGATTTTCATCAGCATCATCATTAGTGATGGTAAGTGTGGCATTACTTATACCATAAGTTGCTCTAGAGAAAGAAACATCAAAAGTGGAGCTTGAATTTCCTGGTATTATTGCATTTGGTTGATTATCAATGCTAAAATCTGCAGCATTTACCCCAGATAAAGAAACTGAATTGGCTCCTAGATTTAGGTCAACCACTCCTAAGTTTTGAACAGTAAAGGTTCTTGTTATTGTTCCATTATCTACAACTGTACCGAAGTCAGTACCGTCTGTTAAACTAGGTGTGGTGTCGTTATTTACAATATCATTACCTAACCCTTGAATATTAATTTCTTGCGTGGTACTACCACAGGTTCCTCCACCGCCGCTAACAGTAAAATTATAACTGCTACCTGATGCTCCTCCAGGTAAGTTTTGATCAAAAACAACAGATCCTCCGCTAGTAATTCGGATATACCCTGAACCATTCCATCCATCATTATATCTATCCCACAACCTAGCTCGATAAGTACCGTTAGGTAAACATCCTAGATCTATTGTTGTAGAATAAGCAACAGAACTACCATTATAACAATTAGTTGGATTACAAATTCTAATTATTTCGTTACCTGCATTGTCATATATGATGACATAGTTTTCACCAGACCATTGTGGCCAGTTAATTTCTACATCTACTTGACTAGTTTGACTAATTGAATAAAAACCTATGAATATGATTATTAGGGTTAACCAATTCATTTTAATCGTAGGGGTAATGTTTTTCATACTAACATTTTTTAATATCCGGACTAAAACTATATCCGTTTAACGATAAAAAAATGTTTTTAAACGATAAATCGGTAAAATACAGATTAAATATGCATTTAATCGATATAATTAACCTTAGTTACAATTACTATTTTGAAATAATTGGAGATTATTAACAATTGATAATAATTCGTTATTTATGTATTCTATATATAATAATAAATCCTTAGGAAAAATAAATGCGTGAGAATTTCTAGGGTTAGGGTATGATTATTAAAAAATCAAACTCCGAAGATTACAAATAAAAAAACCGTTTCCTTAGGAAACGGTTTTTAAAGTAGCGTGGGGCGGGCTCGAACCGCCGACCTCAGCATTATGAGTGCTGCGCTCTAACCAGCTGAGCTACCACGCCGTGATTCTGGTTTAGCGGCTGCAAATATACTGTTATTTATTATTCTATTCCAAAGCTTTTTTAGATTTAATTTTCTTCTTAAAAATTTTAACTTTTATAAATATACTTTATATTGCCAGCAAAACCTTAATCCATGGATGAACCAATCAAGTTTGACTTAGAATTCGTAATACAAGTATCTCCTTCATTATTATATAATTACATTGCAACACCTTCCGGTATGTCAGAATGGTTTGCAGACAATGTGAACAGCCGTGGTGAATTCTTTAAATTTATATGGGATGGTCAAGAAGAGAAGGCAAAAATCATAAAAAGAGTTTCTGGTGAAAGAGCTAGATTCCAATGGGATTATGATGAGGATACTAAAAAATATTTTGAACTTAGAATCCAAGTTGATGAAATTACTAAGGACGTGTCTTTGATAATCACGGATTTTGGTGACGACGACGATGAAGTTGAGGAACAAAAAATGTTTTGGGAAAATCAAATTGCAGGTCTTAAAAAAGTCTTAGGTTCTAGATAACTTACTCAAATACATTATATCTTTGATCCCTTTATTCTAAAGGGATTTTTTTATGATTGTTCTCAACGGAGAGTTGGTTTCAAAAGATAAAAGCTTAATACCGTTTAATAATCGCGGTACTTTTTATGGTGATGGAGTATTTGAAACACTAAGACTGTTCAAAGGCAAGGCATTGTTCTTTGAAAATCACTATTTCAGGCTTATGTCTGGAATGAGAATCATGAGAATGCTTATTCCAGAATCATTTACACCAGAATATTTTGAAAAATCTTTCACTGATCTTATATCAAATAATAATTTTGAAAACACAGATCATTTAAGAGTTAGGATTAGTGTGTGGCGAAAAGAAGGAGGAAAGTATACCCCAAATTCGAGAGAGGTCAATTTCTCTATGGTAATGGAACCTTTGGATAGTTCCTTTGAGAATAATGAAACTTGCGAAGTAGAGCTTTTTAAGGACTTCTATATATATGCTGATTTATTGAGCAATCAAAAGACTATTGATAAAAAGGTGAATATTCTTGCCGGTATTTTTGCCAAAGAAAACTCCTACGATGACATGTTTTTAATGAATCATAATAAAATGATTATTGAAACAATTAGTGGCAATGTATTTTTAAGAAAAGATAATATTATAAAAACACCTCCTTTATCTGATGGATGTTTGAATGGTATAATGAGAGAGCAGGTTATTGATCAATTGAAAAAAATGATCAACTATGAAATTGTAGAAGAGACAATAACACCCTTTGAATTACAGAGAGCAGATGAAATTTTTACTACTAACGTCATTAAAGGAATTCAAAGTATTTCAAAATATCGTAAGAAAAAATATTCTAGAGATGCTGCTACTGAATTATTGAGTTTATTGAAAGAAAAACTTTTCTAATTGTAATTAGGATTTTCAGGAGCATTAAGCCATAATTGATAATTACCACCTAATGTTTTCATTTTTTCTTTCCAAAACGCTAGCATGTTCTTTGTTAGTAGTTTCTTTTTATCTGTGTTTTCAACTACAACCCACGAATTAGCATTAAGTTCATTATCTAGTTGTTTTAATTCCCATCCAGAATATCCCAAGAAGAATTTAATATTACTAGGTTCAATTAGGTTTTTGTTAATTAAATCAATAACCACATTAAAGTCTCCGCCCCAGTAAATATCATCCTTAATAAGATGTGAATCAGGAATTAATTCTGGAACATTATGCAAGAAATATAGGTTATCAGTATCAACTGGTCCACCTTGAAACACCTCAAAATTGACACTTACTTCAGGTAATAGTTGGTCAAGAGTACAGTCTAGTGGTTTGTTTAAAATAAAACCTACAACTCCTGCTTCATTGTAATCAGTAATTAGGACTACAGATCTAGAAAACGAGTAATCACCTATTACACTAGGTTCTGAAACCAATAGATGTCCGCGGTCTGGTGCTACTATTTTCATTTTTTGGTTTTTATTTGTACTCTAACTTAGTCAAAAATTCTTACATAACCATAAAAACATGTTTTTAGGTGAATTTTATCGGGTTAAAAGCAAAAAAAAACCTCACTATAAGTGAGGTCTTCTATAAGTTAAACTAAAGAATTCTTAGTTTACTGCTTTTTGTAAGTCGCTACCAGCTTTAAACTTCACTACATTTTTTGCAGCGATTTTGATTGTTTTACCAGTTTGAGGATTTCTTCCTTCACGAGCTGCTCTTTTAGAAACTGAAAAAGAACCAAAACCTACAAGAGATACACGGTCTCCTTTTTTAAGGCTTTTTTCTACACTTCCTAAAAATGATTCTAAAGCTTTTTTTGCAGCCGCTTTTGAGATTCCAGCGCTTTCTGCCATTCCTTCGATAAGATCTGTTTTGTTCATAATAGTAATTAAATTAAAATGTTGGTTAAACTAAAACGTATAACAAATTTAGAGGTAATTCGCGTTCACACAAGTAATAGCTTGATTTTCTCATTATTTTGTTTATAAGTATGAGGAATTGTTAATAAGTTATAGCAAAAAGGCCTATTTCGTCTTAACCCTTATAGAATCTAGCATTAGGATGAAACTGATATCCATTTAATAAGTCTTTCACTTCCATCGCTTTTTTACCCGGTAATTGTAATCGATTTACCTCGATAAAATAATCATTTGTAGCAATAAAGAGTTTTTTGTCCTTTAGTAACAAAGTTCCTGGTGGCACATGATCTGATTTTTCTTCAGAAATTACCGCAGTATGAATTTTACATCGTAGCTCGTCGTCATTATTATAAAACAACGCCTTGGCTACAGGATATGGATATAATCCTCTTATTAAAGAGGTAACTTCAGCAGCAGATTTGGTAAAATCAATTAAGGTGTTCTCATTATTTAATTTGGGAGCAGCTTTTAACGAGCTAGAATTGGATTGAACTCTAGTACTAATTTTATTATTTGCTATATCATTTACCGTTTTAAGAGATAAATCTGCTCCCAAATTCATTAAACGACCATAAAGACTACCTACATTTTCATTCTTTTCAATTTGCGTTTCAACTTGATCGATTATAGCTCCTGTATCAATTTTATCATCTATAAAAAATGTAGTCACTCCCGTTTTTTGCTCCTGATTAATAATAGCCCAATTTATAGGTGCGGCACCTCTATATTCAGGAAGCAAACTCGCGTGCAGGTTAAACGTACCCATTACAGGTATGGACCAAACCACCTTTGGCAACATTCTAAACGCCACAATCACTTGCAAATCTGGATTGATTTCTTGTAATTGTTCAATAAAATCGGGTGATTTTAAATTAGTAGGCTGCAAAACAGGTATATTATTATTTACCGCAAACTTTTTTACATCACTTTGTTGTAGTTTTCTACCACGTCCAGCAGGTTTGTCTGGTGCAGTAACTACTGCTTTTATATTATGATTCGATTCGTGTAATTTTTTAAGTACACCAGTTGCAAATTCTGGAGTACCGTAAAAAACGATATTTAATTTTTTACTCATTTATTTGAAATAAATTGTTCTGTACTTTTTTAAGTTTATTGTTCTCCATCAAGGATTTTACTGATGAAATCAAATTTTCCATTGTAATACCACTTGAAATGGAAACTTGTGATAGGGTAGTTGGGTGATTAAAAAAAGGCAGCAAGTTACTCTCATTTATAATAACGCAGTTACTACAAGATCCACAATTTTCAGTATTCTTTTCTCCGAAATAGGAGAGTAGCATTTTGTTTATACAAATCTCTGTATTAAATACTATTTTAACAAGAGCCTGTAGCTTTTCTGCTTTATGGGAATTCTGTATCTCTAGTTCTCTTGAAATTCTATTAATCGCTCGATCATCATCCCTAGGTTCTAAAAAAGTGATAGAATTATCAGTGTTTATCAAAGTAACATCGGCTAGCTGTTGCTCGTGCATTTTTGATAGAGTTTGTATAACTTGAGCTTCAGTAATATTACTTCTGTGAGCAATGAGCGGTATTTGAACACTTATATTTTGATTACTGCTTCCACCATAGGTGCGCAAAATAGCTTGGATGATTGCGTAATAGGAATCATTAGTTTGGGCAAACTGTCTTGTTTTTTCTGCGCTTTCGCGAAAGCGTACTAAACACTTTCTTTTAAACACAGGAGATAACTTTATAATTCCAAATCTATCTAAAGTATTAAGTGCTGTATGGGCAGGTAATCCTAATAAGTCATAGGTTTTACAAAATTGAGAAAACGATAAGTAATGAGTGGTTTGATAACCTTCTCCAAAAGCAATATTTAAATAGTTATGTAAATGTTTGTAAATCTTTTTTAAGTAATGTTTATCGGGTTGAGAAGCCACAAATTGATGATGAGCATGATTAACATCATTTCGATTAAATATGAAAATGGCATTTGAAGGCTTACCGTCACGTCCAGCACGTCCTGTTTCTTGATAATAACTTTCAATACTATCGGGAAATTGCAGGTGATACACTTGTCTTACATCTGGTTTATCTATTCCCATTCCAAACGCGTTTGTGGCAACCATAACTTGAGAACTGTTATTCATCCATGATTGGGTGTGCTGTTCTCGTTGTTTGGGTGTAAGTCCACCGTGATAGTGAGTTGCAGTAATACCTCGTGCTTTAAGTTGATTAGCAAGGATAACAGTGTTTTTTCTACTGCGCATGTAGATTATACAGCTGCCAGTAAGCTCCTTTAAATATTCTATTAATACACTAAGCTTGTTCTCAGTTTGTACAAATTGATACTTAATGTTATGGCGTTTAAAACTACTTTTTATAACTACAGGATCCTTTAATTCCAGATTAATAGCAATATCCTGTTGCACCTGAGTAGTAGCAGTTGCTGTAAGTGCCACCATAGGTGCTGCTATTCCCAATTCACGTAAAATTTTAATACCTCTATAAGCTGGTCTAAAATCATGTCCCCATTCACTGATGCAATGTGCCTCGTCAACTGCTATTAGGTTTATGGGCATTTTTTGAAGTCTTTGTTGAACAAGGTCTTGTTGTAAACGCTCTGGACTTAGATATAAAAACTTATAATTACCATATATACAATTATCCAGCCGTTCATCCAATTCTTGATGGCTTATACCACTTGTAATTTCGATTACTTTAATTTGTCTAGATCTTAAAGATTGTACTTGATCTTTAATTAAGGCAACAAGTGGAGATATTACAATGGTAATACCATTCATTGTCAATCCAGGAACCTGGTAACAAACTGATTTACCACCACCAGTAGGTAAGAGTGCTATGGTGTCATTACCTTTTAAGATATTCGATATAACTTCTTCCTGATTACCTTTAAAGCAATCATAGCCAAAAGTGTTTTTTAATATCTCTCGAGCGTAATCTATCATTTAAATACGTTCCAAAAGGTATTTTAATCTCTGGTCAACCGGTAAATGAGGTACTTCTATAAGTTCATAATTCAAATTATTGTAATACGTTGTTAAAATTTGAGCAATGGTTACAGCCTGTTCATAGGTTTCATAGCGCTCCTCATCGGTTTGATAAATATCTTTCCAAGGCGGTAAAAAAAACACCTTATCATATCGATAATCCTCACAAGCCTGTTCGTATCGTTGTGGAATTTCTTCGTCTTTATATACATGATAGGCTGGAACATCAGGAATACCTCGATCATAGAAGTTAATTCCCTTTTGCGCTTGTTGGAATTGTTGGATACGTCCTTCTAACAAAGCATCGCTAAATGCAAACGGTTCTACAAGAAATAGTTGATCTATGCCACGTTCTCTCGCTTGAGCTGTAACTTGTCTAGAAATTTCAGGATGAATAACATGTCCAGATTCCTCTATAGCTTGAATTAAGGTAGTTTTACCAGTTCCTGGACCACCAATTAATAGAATTCGCTTAATTTCATTCATAGGTTACAAAATAACTAAATCTAACGCTACGTATAGCCGATCTCTTGAATTATATTTGCACAACTTTATGGCAACACACAAAAACTCAGACGAATTTTACAAAAAATTGAAAGAGCAGTTAGCAGATACGTCTAGCTGGCCTAGTAAATACATGTATAAATTTATAGTTCCATCAGATCAAAGTAAAATTGATCAAATAGAGAACATTTTTGATGGTACTGGCGCGGTGATTAACACAAAAGCCTCTTCAAAAGGCACTTACACAAGCTTATCTATAGTGGTAAATATGCCTAGTCCAGATGCTGTCATTGCAAAATATAAGAAAGTAGGAAAAGTGGAAGGCGTGATAAGTTTGTAATTCAAAGTTATTGCTTACATTGCACCTTACTTCACAGAATTTAAATCAAGACTATTTTGATATCTTCATTAGAATACAACACTGAGCGTAATAAGCTTAATATTCCAGAATATGGAAGACATATTCAAAAACTAGTTGAACACTGTAAATCATTACCCTCAAAAGAAGAGCGTAATAAAATGGCACATGCCATAATTGGTGTAATGGGTAATTTAAATCCACACTTAAGAGACGTACCAGATTTTCAACATAAATTATGGGATCAATTATTCATCATCGCAGACTTTGATCTAGATGTTGAATCACCATACCCTATACCAGATAAGGAAGAGCTAGAGGCACGTCCCGAAAGGATGTCATATCCACAAAAACGACCTAAATATCGTTTCTATGGGAATAACATTCAGAATATGATTGATGTTGCCGTAAGTTGGGAAAAAGGAGAAAAACGTGAAGCCTTGACCTTCATTATTGCCAATCATATGAAGAAGTCTTTTCTTAATTGGAATAAAGACAGTGTAGATGATTCAGTAATATTTGGTCACCTTTTTGAAATGAGTGACGGAGCCATAAACCTGGCTGCAAAAGATGAAGATTTACTAGAGTCTAAATCTCTTATTTACCGTAATACCAATTCTAATAGAAGTCGTAATAACAATCATAGAAGAAATAACGGTAAAAAGAATAATCGTAATAACCAGCGACGTCGTAGATAAGCAATTATTAAGATATATAGTTTATAAAGAAGCTCTAATAACTAGATTATTAGAGCTTTTTACTTTAATAATTCTTGTGCTTGTTGTTTCCAGTTATCTCTTTTAATCCTACCAGGAAAAAAAGCTATTAATTCAGTTATCTCCTTCTCTTGATCATCAGTCATTGAGGCAAGTTGTTCAAACTGGAAAATACCGATACTGTTTAATTTATTCTCTATGGCTGGACCTATACCCGTGATTTTCTTTAAGTCATCAGCATTTTGAGCGTTTCCTTTCCCCAGTGGGAAATCTTGAAAATTAGTAGTGTCATCAGTACTCAATCTAGGGTCAATCAATTCTCCAGTTCTGTCCCTAGTTTGTCTAGCTCTTATTTGTCCTGGTTGTATGTAATCCGTTAACTCTTCCGTATCTAGCATATTAGATTGATCAAACTTTTTACTGGAAGATTTTTTAGGTGGTTCTTTGATGGAAGAGGCACTACGTCCAATAAGGTATGCACCTAGTAGCATTAGGAATAAAACTAATACCACTATGAACTCATTCTGAAAAATTTCCATTGTATCCTATTTTGAACTTATAATCAATTTAATACCACTAGCTGCCATGCCGTTTTCAAATGGAATAGAAGCAACATGAGGACGAACAAGTATCCTTTCTCGAGATATTCCTGTACTTCTTAATAGTCTGGCAATGTAATTACCTCGATTTTCAGCAGCGTTTGTCACCTCATTTTCATCTTGATAACTGTGAATGGTGACAATACTAGTCGGGTACTTTTCTAGTAGTTCTTTTACGGTTACACCGTAGCGACTACAATTAAACGGTAATTTTATCTTAGCTTGATTGTAATACATTTTGACTTGTGAACCACAATCAAATGCTACAGAGTCATCTGGATTAATAATTTTAAAGTCAATATCGTAATCTAAATTTCTTTCCTTGTTAATTACTTCATCTCTAACTCCTGATACTCTATTATCAATAGAAACGTCTTCTTTATTTGTTGTTGAAATACTATCGGAAACTTTAATGGAATTATCTATTAAACTATCGGTTTGTAGTATTTCTGTATTTGAAGTTTCTGTAAAACTCCTTGCTTGCTCAAGTTGTAGATTTTTGGTAGACGTATCTTCTTTATTATCAACAAATTTTGTGGTTGTGTAGATATAATAAAATAGGGTACAGCACACAGCGCTATACAGCAAGAAGAGTAGGGGATTTTGAAAAGATTTGTTCACAGGAACTAAATATTTGTTAAATATAGTAACTGTTTTGAAACTCTTTTGGTTTTTGCTATAAAAACTTAGCTTTAAGTTCTGGTGTTGGAATCATGCAACTTTCTTTTTTACCGAACCATTGATATCTATTTGAGGCAATCCAGTCATAAACTGCGTTGGATATAAATCTAGGAACGATTCTTAGAATAGCGAGTGCTGGCCACAGTCCAGATAATTGTTGAGCAATGCGTAATGCTGCTCCCGCTTTCGCGAAAGCGTTATTATCATCAACCAAAATAATAGAATCGGTTTTTTCTGGATCTATTTGATGTTTTCTCAATAACTTTTCTCCTATCTCACTTTGCAAGGCAGCAAATCTAAAAACATCTTTTTTATCGCGCTTTATAATAAAGACAACAGCACCATTACACAGGTTACAAACACCATCAAATAAAATGATTTTTTTGTCTTGCATTATTTTACCTTCTCTAATTTTTCTAGGTCTACTTGAGTAGTGAACAATCCATAATTTACGATAGCTTTACCTTTTTCAATACTATCAATCGTACCAACAGATTTTGAATCGAGTAGCCTTACTTTGTCATTAAGTTTAAGTTCCACCTTAGGTTGTGGTGGTGTCACATTATTTACACGTTCTTTTACTTTTTGACTTCTTATTTTTTGAACCTTTTGAATAACTTCATTTTCAATCTGTTTATCTCTAGATTTTTGAGTTTTGTTTGCTGGTTTTTTCTTTTGAGCAGGGCGATGTTTTACATTTTCTGTAATCACCAGTTTCATAAGTTCTTCCTGCAGTTTCTTTTTCTTTTTATCTTTATTAAAAGTTGCAGCAAGTTGATCAAATTTTTTACCTAATTGAATGAAACGCTGGTAATTATCATACAATTCTTGAAAGTCCTGAAGTTTTTGCTGTACTCTTTCTTGAGTAACTTCTAGTTTATTAGCCTTTTTGGTAGCTTCGATCTCTTTGTCCCTTAAATTCTCATTATTACGTCTTAAATGAGAACGTTCTTTTTGCAGGGCTGCAATGGACTTATCAAAGCGTATTTTACCTCGTTCGACTTTCTTTTTAGCTTTATTAATTAAGCTATAAGGAATACCATTCTTTTGCGCCACCTCAAATGTGAACGAGCTACCTGCTTCACCCATTTGCAGTTGATAAACAGGTTGCAAGGATCGAGAGTCAAACAACATATTGGCATTGCTCATTTCTGGAACCTCATTTGCCAGCATTTTTAGATTAGTATAGTGTGTTGTAATGATTCCATAGGAAGAACGGCTGTGCAATTCTTCTAACATACTTTCAGCTAGTGCTCCTCCTAATTCTGGATCTGATCCTGTTCCAAATTCATCTATGAGGAATAAGGTGTTTTCATCGGCTGTTTTTAGAAAACCACGCATGTTCTTAAGTCGATAACTGTAAGTACTCAAGTGGTTGTCTATACTTTGATTATCTCCTATATCAGAAAGTATTTTCTTGAATAGGCAAACTCTGCTTTTTTCATGAACGGGTATCAACATTCCTGTTTGAATCATTACTTGTAATAATCCTACTGTTTTTAATGTGATGGATTTACCACCAGCATTAGGTCCAGAAATTACTATGATACGATTATCCTTATCTAATTTTATAGTTTGTGGATAGGTCTTTTCTCCACGAGCCTGATTTGCAACCAACAATAAAGGGTGGTAGGCATCAACCAGTTCTAATTCACGATGATTAACCATCATGGGTAAAATACCTTGTATTTTTTGGGCATATCTAGCCTTACCACTAATGATATCAGTATGAATTAAATAATCTCTATAGGTTTCAAAATCTGGGATAAAAGGCCTTAAGAAGTCGGTAAGTTCTTTAAGAATACGTTTAATTTCGTCCTTTTCTTCTATCTCGAGCTCTGCAAGTTGTCTACTTAGATTTAATACGCGTTCTGGTTCTATATAGGCAATGCTACCCGTTTTAGAACTACCCATTACCTTACCCTTTACCTTACGACGGTACATAGCTCTAACTGCTAGAACCCTGCGGTTTTCCATAACGGTTTCCTTAATGTCATCTAGATATCCTAGCTGACCATAATGGGCTAGCGCTTGTCCAAAACTTCCATTCAATTGTCCACGCACGGCATTCATAGAACGTCTAATGTTCCTTAAATCTGGTGACGCATCATCTTTAATTTCACCATATTTATCAATAACATCATCCACACGAGCAGGAATCAGTTCGTTATAGGGTATACCTTCTAATCGTTCACTTAAAGACGGGAAATGCTCAACCGTTTTTCTAAAAAACTTATGATGCTCATTAATCGTTTTGGGTAACGAGGCTAGTTTGCGTACACCTTCTTTCTCTAGCGTACTGTTTTCTATACCTAAAAGTAGTAATTCTCGTTCAATAGGATCAAATCCATGATTTGGAATTTGATATTCACTAGAGTAGGACGCCACATACTCATTAGTGTGGTTTAAAGCAGTAAGCACTGCATTTTTATTTACATGTGGTTTTTGAAGTAAGGCTTGTTCCTTACCGTCATCGGTCACACAATTTGCTGCCAGCTGTTTTAAAACTGACGGAAATTCTAAATCTTCTAGTGTTTTCTGTGATATCTTACTCATAAATCCTTAGACAAAAATACGCTGCTCGCCATACTTAAGTCGGGATTTTTGATAAAATTATCATTACTCGTGATGGTAGGGCTCATTACGTAGAATGGTAAACGCTCGATAGATTTGTTCTACAGCAAATAATCGTACCATTTGATGTGAAAAGGTCATGGCGCTCAAGGATAATTTAGATTGACCTCGTTCATACACTTCTTGAGAAAAACCATAGGGACCACCTATGATAAAGATCAAACGTTTTAATCCAGAAACACTACGTTTATTTATTAATTGAGCAAACTGACTACTGGAGTAGCTTTTTCCTTTTTCATCTAATAAGGTGACAAAATCGCTTTTGTCAATCTTATTCAATATCAACTTTCCTTCTTCATTTTTTTGGTGTTCGATACTCATATTTTTTGTGTTTTTGAGATCTGGTATAACTTCCATTTCAAAATTCACATAGTGTTGTAGGCGTTTTTGATACACGTCTATCAAATCTGCAATACGATTATCATCGGTTTTACCAACGGCAAGGAGCGTAATTTTCATAGTGCAAAAGTAAGGAGGTAGCTTCATATTCGTCACAATGTTTCTAAAACCGTATTTTTGAACTTTAAACCATATTATGAATTATAATAGTCAGGAATTTCAAGATGAACTCACACGTATTATTACCAATGCTTTGCGTGAGGATGTAGGTGATGGTGATCACTCAAGTCTATCCTGTATTCCCAGTACTGCAACTGGCAAGGCTCGTTTACTCGTAAAGGATAATGGTGTAATTGCTGGTCTCGCTTTCGCGAAAGCGGTATTTCAACAAGTAGATCCCGATTTAAAAGTAGAATTTTTAATGAAAGACGGTGATACTGTTAAGTATGGTGATGAAGCATTCTATGTATCGGGTTCATCACAGTCTATTCTAAAGGCCGAAAGACTAGTGCTTAACGCCATGCAAAGAATGAGTGCCATCGCTACAAAAACCAGAAAATTTGTAGATGTTCTTAAGGGAACAAATACCAAAATACTGGATACTAGAAAAACCACTCCTGGAATAAGAGCTCTTGAAAAATGGGCAGTTGATATAGGTGGTGGCGTTAATCATAGATTTGGTCTCTACGATATGATCATGTTAAAGGATAATCATATTGATTTTGCTGGTGGAGTAGTAGAAGCTATTGAAAAAACTAAACAATACCTAAAAGATACCAAGAAGGATCTTAAAATTATTGTTGAAGCCAGAAGTCTAGAAGAAATTGAAAAAATCTTAAGTGTTGATGGTGTATATCGTATTTTAATTGATAATTTTAATTACAAAAACACTAAAAAGGCCGTAGCCCTTATAGGCGACAAATGTTTAACTGAGAGTAGTGGTGGAATAACCCTTGATACTGCAAAAAACTATGCAGATTGTGGAGTCGATTTTATCTCTAGTGGTTCACTTACTCACAGCGTCTATAATATGGATTTGAGCCTGAAAGCAATGCATGAGTAAAAAGGTTAAAATAGTTCAACGCTTTCCCTTTTTAAAGAAACTGATTGATAAGGCAGATTCTATACATCTTCCTGGTTTTGAAGGAATGACTGCGTGGGATTTATGGGAAACCTATGCCGAAGGAATAACTAATGGGGCTTTTAGCGCACGTGCTAGTTCTATTAGTTATAGTTTTTTTATGGCCATTTTTCCTTTTGTACTATTTATCCTTAACCTGATACCCTTTGTACCTATTAATAATTTTCAAGAAGACGTAATTAGATTTTTGAATGATTTATTGCCTTATCAAGCAGCTGGTGCTTTTGATGGGATTTTTACCGAAATCGCTTTAAAAGAAAATACAGGCTTATTGACGATAGCTTTTTTCTCTTCCTTAATTTTTATGACAAATGGTGTAAATGCCATTTTTGATGGTTTTGAGCGCAGTTATCATTCGGTTTTGAATCGAGGTTTCTTTAGGCAATATGCAGTGTCTTTACTGGTTTCCATCATGCTTGTGTTGTTTTTATTTGTAGGTGTTGTTTTAACCATCGCAGTGGAATATTTTTTAAGTGAACTACAAGCTAGGGAATATGTATCAGAAAGTAGCAGTAGTGTGTGGTTACAACTTATTAGATATGCAACTTTAATATTCATGCTATATGTATTTATAGCAACTTTATACTATGCTGGTACTAAAACTGGTAGACAAACCAGGTTCTTTTCTATAGGCGCGACGGTAACTACAGTTTTGATTCTCGCGGCCTCTTATTTATATGGTATCTATCTAGAAAACTTTGCTACCTACAACGAAATTTATGGTTCGATAGGAGCTATAATTATTTTAATGGTTTATATCTGGCTGAATTCCAATCTTTTACTTGTTGGTTTTGAATTAAATGCATCTCTAAGATCGTTAAAGGCACGGAATTTGAATAACACTTAGTATATTGTAACACATTAAACAAAATACAATGAAAAAATACATTTTTATTTTAGCTGCGGCTTTCATGACCTTTACTGCTCAAGCACAACAAACTGTAGAAGGAGTTGAAGTAGAAGGTTCTCTTTCTAAGTACGGTAAGGAACTTACCTTAAACGGTGCTGGTTTAAGAGAAAAAGTGTTTATCGACCTTTATGTAGGTGGACTTTATGTAACTGAAAAAAGCGATGACGGTGAGACACTTACAAGTTCTGATCAATCAATGGCAATCACATTAGATATCGTGAGTAAATTAGTAACTCAAGATAACATGATAAGTTCTATAGAAGAAGGTTTTGAGAACAGTTGTTCTAGTAAGGAATACAAGGCCCTTTCAGGTAAAATTGAAAAATTTATCGCTCTCTTTAATGAAGAAATCGTAAAAGGTGATGAGTTTGTATTGTTTTACATTCCAGGTGAAGGAACTAAAGTTTCAAAAAATGGTAAAGAGCTAGGTACCATTCCAGGATTAGACTTTAAAAAAGGATTATTTGGAATTTGGTTAGGTGATTATCCAGCAGATGAAGAGTTAAAAGAAGGTTTATTAGGATTGTAATCCATCAACCTTATTGTATATTCCAGCTGTCTCTATTTGAGACAGCTTTTTTTTTTTTAAAAATTAAAACTATGAAATACGCATTTGTACTGTTGTTATCACTAACGAGCTTTTTCAATGTCTTGCAAGTAAGTGCTCAAGAAAAAGATATTACTGGAACTTGGAAAACGATAGACGATAAAACAGGAATCGTCAAATCCCATGTAGAAATCTATAAAAAAGGTAATAAGTATTATGGCAAAGTAGTAAAGATTCTTGATCCAGATGCTCCTGCTAAACCATTGTGTGAGAATTGTGATGGTGAGTTAAAAGATGCACCTATCATTGGATTAGAGATATTAAAGAATTTTGAAAAGGAGGATGATGAATATGAAGATGGTACTATCCTAGATCCAGAAAATGGAAAAACCTATAAAGCAAAACTTTGGCTAGATGAAGAGGATGAGAACAAACTAAATGTGCGTGGTTACATTTTATTCTTATATAGAACTCAAACTTGGGAAAGACTCTAGGAGACAATTTTCTCATATAAATTCTGGAGCTTTTCAAGATCGCCTGTATTCTCTATATGTTCTTTACAGTCGTGCATGAGAAGCTCTGCTTGCTTATGAATACTCTTATAATAATCTTCCTTAGAAGCTGGATTTTGAAGCAATTGTTCATACATGGACATCATTTTCAAGGAAACTATTACATCATTTCTAGAATAAGTACGCAGCGCTGCACAAGTAGTATAAATAAGCTCTTCAAAAGAAACCGTTTTTATTTCAATTAACTCCTTGTCGTCTTCAATTAATAGTTCTAGATCTGGTTTATTCATTCTTACACAAAAAAGCTGTGTTAGATAATTGATCGCATTAATAGCAGTTCCTGGATCATTAATTCCAGGTGACATAGCTTTTACCGCAATTTCTGTAATTTGCTTAAAACCTAAAACATAATTGTCACTTACCAATTCAGGTTCTCTAAATAAAAAATACTCCTGAATCTCGTCTGTAACTTTTTCGTCTATATCTTTATTAATTTTAAACAAGGGACTATTAGCGAGTAGGTAAGTACCTTTTATCTGTAAAAGCTTAATCTTGATATCTTGCTCATTAGCTATCTTTTGGAGACCCGAAATACTAATATTTTGCAGCGTACCGCTGTTTTTTGCTTTAAATGTGATCCAATCATCGGTGTTAGAAAATGAACCATCCTTGTAATTAGAATCGATTACTTTATTCAAACGTTTTAATGCTTTGGAAAACACATTTTTCAAAATATTATTTATCTGAATATTAGAAGAAATGTTATGAATAAAAAATACGAATGCCGCAAGCGAAATAATAGCTGCTGTTAAGCCTAGTAAAACACTTAAAATAGGAATAGTCTGATTTTGTGTAGGTTCATCAATCCCAATTAAAGTAATAATGTTGTATAATATACTTCCTAAAAAAGCTCCTAGTATCAATTGATGCTTTCTATTAGAGATCAAACTAGGTAATACACGCGGAGAATAATTTGCCGCAGCCTGACTGAGTAGAAGCATCACCATGTTAAAGGTGAAAACTAGCATACTTATTCCACCAGCTATTAAGGTAGTAAGTAAATTACGAGCTGTATCAACATCAGTTATTTCTAATCCAGGAAACCATTCTATCAATTGTTTAGAAGCATCTACCGTTTCAATATATTTCATAAAGAAAGCCAGAAAAATAGCCAGTATAGAATAAAAGGTAGGATAGAAGGCTATACTACCGGTCAAAATATTATAAAACGAATTAACCTTGGTAAATAATTTTTTCATATGATTATAAATGTAGGTCGGTTTTAGATTAAGCTAGGTTAATGCTATGCTAATGCATATTATATTTCACAAATAATTAATACCTTGCTACCACACAAAGAAATTATGGGCGATTCTACAACACTTAAAAAAGACTTACTTAACCAACTTATCTTGATGGCTCATCGAGACGGAAAATTAGATAGTAAAGAAATCTCTTTTGTCCTTAATGTAGGTAAAAGACTAGGATTTGAAGAAGTTGATGTTGTAGACATGATTAAAAATCCATCTGCTCAAATTGAAAAACCTCCTAAGGATTTTACACAACGCATTGTACATTTTCATCGTCTTATGATCATGATGTATATTGATGGTCACGTCGATGATAAAGAATTACAATTTCTATATGAACTAGGCCTTACTTATGGGTTTAGAAAGTCGACGATTGACACCTTACTTAGAATGATGGAACGCTATCCAAATGGTGACATTCCTGCAAGTGAACTCATAGAAATACACTCAAGAGACTATAACTAATGTCATAATGTCATTTCAAAACAGCTTAAAACTGTCTTTTTGTCTTATTTTTCAATTGGTATTCAATTTGCCTATTACAGGTCAAATAAGTTGAATAAATAAAAAATTGAAATATGACACTTACAAAAAGAACTAACAACTGGTTACCATCTTTAATTGATGAAATGTTTAATCAAGATTTTAATGGTGGTAGTATTATTAATGAAAAGCCATTTATTCCTGCTGTTAATGTAATTGAAGCAGATAATGCTTTTTCACTAGAAATGAGTATTCCTGGATTTAAAAAGGAAGATGTAAACATTGAAATCGATCAGGATGTCTTGACTATTCAATCAGAAGTTGAAACTTCAAAAGAAGAAAAAACAGAACAATTCACTCGTAAAGAGTTTTCTAAAAAATCTTTTAAGCGCAGTTTTAATTTACCAGAAACAGTAAATCAAGATCGCATTGAGGCTAATTATGAAAACGGTATTCTTAATATAAGTTTACCTAAAAAAGAAGAAGCCTTACCACAGCCTAAAAGAATGATTACTTTAAAGTAACCAAATCAAGATGTAGCTTAAAGCCAGCAGTATTGCTGGCTTTTTTTTAACATAGAACTAGCATCAGTTTAACGTCTAGTTGGGTGAACCTAGAATACACGCCAACTATCTTTAACCTAAAACAAGAATATGAGTAGTAGTGATATACTTTACAGCAAAATAACCAGCGCACAAGACTTTAAAAATAGAATAGTGATGGCACCAATGACTCGTAGTCGTGCTACCGAGGATCACATTCCTACACCTATAATGGCTGCCTATTACGGCGAAAGAGCATCTGCAGGTTTATTGATTACTGAAGGAACATCTCCATCTCCTAATGGAGTAGGCTATGCACGAATACCTGGAATTTATAACGATCAACAAATTGATGCATGGCGTGCCGTGACTAAGGCAGTGCATGCTAATGGAGGAAAAATATTTTTGCAAATCATGCACACAGGACGTGTGTCTCATCCAGATAACATGCCCAATGATGCAAAAATTGTAGCGCCTAGTGCTATTGCTCCAGAAAACACAAAAATGTGGGTAGATGGTAAGGGCGAGCTAGAAATACCAGTACCTAATGAAATGACCTCAAGCGATATAGAACAAGTAATTGAAGAGTTTGTTCAAGCTGCTCAAAATGCTATCGCTGCCGATTTTGACGGTGTAGAAATTCACGGAGCAAATGGGTATTTACTAGAACAGTTTTTTAATCCAGCCTCTAATAAACGAGAGGATGAGTACGGCGGTAGTGTCGAAAACCGAAGTAAGGTAATTCTTGAAATTGCCAAAAGAACCGTAGCTGCTATAGGAGCAGATCGTGTAGGAGTGCGTTTAAGTCCTAATGGGGTCATGAATGATGTAGGTCCTTGGGAATCTCAAAAACAAGACTTTGAATACCTGGTATCACAATTCAATTCTTTGAATCTACTTTACCTTCATTTACTGGATCATCAGGCAATGGGAGCAAATCCTCTACCTGAAGATATACGTACAAGCCTGCAATCTAAATTTGAGGGAATAAATATTCTTTGTGGCGGATACGACAAGTCAACCGCCATTAAGGATCTTACTAATGAAAAAGCCGATATGATTGCCTTTGGACGTCCATTTGTTGCAAATCCCGATTTGGTGGAACGATTTAAACAGGATGCCGATTTGAATGAGGTTGATCAGGATACTCTTTATACTCCAGGGAAAGAAGGTTATCTAGATTATCCTAAAATGGAGCCTATATCCTAATTATTGATTTTATTTTTGCGCTTTCGCGAAAGCGTAAATCCTTTAAACATTTTTATGAAAGTACAAGCATATGGTGCTCACGCATCAGATAAAGATTTAGAACCTTTAACTATAGAACGACGTGAATTACTTAGTAATGACGTTAAAATTAAAATCATTTATTGTGGTGTATGCCACAGCGATATTCACGCCAAAAATAACGACTGGGGTAACGCAAAATATCCTATCGTACCTGGCCATGAGATCATAGGAAGAGTAGAAGAAGTAGGAGCTGAAGTAAGTAAATACAAAGCAGGTGATCTAGTAGGAGTAGGCTGTATGGTGGATAGTTGTCAAGAATGTTCTCAATGTAATGATGATATGGAACATTTTTGTGAAAACGGTAGCACCAGTACCTACAATAGTAAGGATAAACACTTGGGTGGACACACCTTTGGCGGTTACTCTACTCACATTGTCGTAAGAGAGGAATTTGTATTGAGTGTTTCAGAGAAATTGGATACTAAAGCAGTAGCACCACTACTTTGTGCTGGAATTACTACCTATTCTCCTTTGCGTCATTGGAATGTAAAGAAAGGAGATAAAGTAGGAGTTGTAGGATTAGGTGGATTAGGACACATGGGAATTAAGTTTGCTCATGCTCTAGGCGCCGAGACCTATATGATTACCACTTCACCAGAAAAAGCACAAGATGCAAAACGATTAGGTGCCGATGGTGTTATTATATCAAAGGACGATGAGGACATGAAAAAACATTTTGGGACTTTTGACTTCATTTTAAATACTATTCCTGTAGGTCACGATTTAAATCCGTACTTACAAGTGCTTAAACCAGACGGAACAGTATGTTTAGTAGGTGCCATAGAACCGCTAGAACCTTTCCACGGTGGTAACCTTATTTTAAGACGTAAACGTATTGTAGGTAGCTTAATAGGAGGAATTGCGGAGACTCAAGAAATGCTTGATTTCTGTGCAGAACACAATATTACTAGCGATGTAGAAATGATTGATATCAATGAAATAAATACTGCTTTTGAACGCGTTCAAAAAAACGATGTCAAATATCGTTTTGTTATTGATATGGCATCACTTAATTAATCTTTTGCATGGCAGTGATACGCTGCAGCAGGCTGGGATGTGAATATTGAAACCACACTACAGCCGGATGCGGAGTTAAATTACTTAAACTAGTTTTAGTTAGCGTCTTTAATCCTGTGATTAAAGGCGCTGCTTTATAAGTACGCACTGCATAAGCGTCGGCTTGATATTCAAATTTGCGAGAAAGGATGTTCATAAAAATACTTGTAATCATAGATATAGGTGAATACAGCAAGAAAAAGGCTACTAGTCCTATGTGAAATGATGAATTTGAAACACCCAATGCTCGTGCCATCAAATCGCTGTCCACCACAAGAGAAAATAAGTATAGAGTAAATCCTGTGGTAAGCGTACCAGCTAGTAGGTTGTATAAAATATGTTTTTTCTTATAGTGACCAACCTCGTGTGCAAGAACAGCCACTATTTCTTCTTCGGTTAATTGATCAATTAACGTATCGTATAAGGTCACCCGTTTTTCACTTCCAAAACCACTGAAATAAGCATTGGCCTTGGTACTTCTTTTGCTACCATCAATCACAAATATTTTAGTAAGTTCAAAACCTACTTGGTTGGCATATTCAGATATTTTATCTCTTAAACTACCTTGTTCCAAAGGTGCCTGTTTATTGAATATAGGAACGATCAATCGGGCGTAAAACATATTAAGTAATATACTCACGATAAAAATGACGATCCACGCGTACCACCAAAAATTTGAATCTGCCCAATTGTAAATAAGAATAAGAACCGTAAGTAATCCACCACCTAGAATTAGTGTCATAAACCAGCCTTTTATCTTGTCCAGAGAAAATAGTTTTTTTGTGGTTTTATTAAACCCATATTTTTCTTCAATAACAAAAGTACTGTAATAGGATAGAGGAGTAGAAAGTAAATCACTGGCCATAAACAACACCCCAAAAAATAACAAACTAACCACGGTTTCATTATTGGTAATACTACGACACCATTGATCTACTAGGGCAAATCCATCTAGAAATATAAATACCAAAATACCAACAATAGAAATGAAACTATTTAACGTACCAAATTTGAAGCGCTCCTTTTTATAAGCTTGTGACTTCTCGTATTCCTCTTGTTTATAAACATCGGACAGGACTGCTGGTATAGGTTTTGAATACCAAGTATAATTAAGAAAGGACAAAACCTCATTCAGTAAAAAGTCAAATACTAGAATACCGATTATGCAATAAAATAAAACTGTTGGAGTCATGATTAAAAATCTCTTTGACGTTTTGCTTCAAATAATAAAATGGCAGCACTTACTGATACGTTCATACTATCAATCTCACCACTCATAGGAATGATGATGTTTGCCTTGGCTGCATCTCTCATTTCGTCTGTAAGTCCAGTAGCTTCAGTTCCTACAGCAATAGCGCTGGAATTCTTAAAACTGGCTGTATGATATGGAATACTAGTTTGTAAAGTAGCAGCGTATAGATCAATCTCTTTCATTCTTAAAAATTCACAAATCTCACTAGTGCTAGTACTTGCAATTGGTACAGTGAGCGCACAACCTACACTAGATCGTATAACGTTGGGATTATACAGGTCACATTTAGGATCTGCTAGTAGAACAGCATCAACCGCAGCGGCATCTGCTGTGCGCAGTAAAGCGCCTAAGTTTCCTGGTTTTTCAATAGATTGAGCAACAAGGACAAGGGCATTGATTGGTAAGTTAAGATCAGTAAGCTGTAATGTTTTCGCTTTCGCGAAAGCGATACAACCTTCAGTACCGCTGCGATAAGCTAGCTTTTCATAAACCTCAATACTTACGCTTATTAGTTCTACATCCTTACTCACGCCAAGTTGAGCCTGTACAAATTCCTTGGAAACTTGTTCTTGCTGGTTAAATATTTCAGGACACACCAATAGAGTTTGTAGTTGATAACCACCTTTAATGGCAAGTGTGATTTCACGAGCGCCTTCTATAAGAAACAGCTGTTCCTTTTTACGTGCTTTGCTTTTACGCTGCAGCTGTTCTGCCTGACGTATCAACGCGTTGTGTGGACTAGTAATGTGCTTCATAAAAGTAGAATGTATGCAAAAATAAGAGATTGTAACTGGCTGTGTGACTACTCAAACGTTTAAGCATAAACTTTTGTCAACAACCGCATGTATTCAAAACCCGTGCTAGTGGTTTTATGTAACTTTACTACAAATTAAAGCATATGAATTTTCACACTCGTAAATGGATTAAACCAGAAGATTTAAACCCTAACGGAACCTTATTCGGTGGTAGATTACTAGAATGGATTGATGAAGAGGCTGCTCTCTATGCAATAATTCAGCTGGAAAATCAAAAGGTAGTCACTAAGTTTATGAGTGAAATTAATTTTACGGCAAGTGCTCAACCTGGTGACATCATTGAGATAGGTCTCGAGGTTAACAAATTTGGACGTACTTCTATAGATCTTAAATGTGAGGTACGTAATAAAATGACTAGGGAAACTATTATTACAATTGAAAATATTGTTCTAGTGAATTTAGGTGAAGACGGTTCACCAAAACCTCATGGAAAAACCAAAATTGAATACGTTAAGGATCGTTTAAAAGCTTAATTACTCCAATTTTTTAATAATCTTACAAGGATTTCCCATAGCTAGTACATTACTGGGAATATCCTTATTGACTACACTACCGGCGCCTATGGTAACCTTATCACCTATAGTAACACCAGGAAAAATAACGCTATTACCACCTATCCATACATTATTACCAATTACGACAGGTTGAGTAGTGGTGATGTAAGTACTATTTGAACCGTTTGATTTTATACGATCCGATGCTTTAAGAGGATGTGTAGCTGTATAAATTTGAACATAAGGTGCTATTAAAAATTATCACCTATTTAAATACGATTATCATCTAGAAACATACAATTGGTATTCAAAAAGGTATTTTTACCGATAGAAATGTTTTCGCCATAATCACAGTAAAATGGAGATTCAATCCAAACACCAGGACTTTTGTTTCCTAGTAACTCGTTGACTAATTCAGCCTTTTCTTCGATCAAACGAGGATTTAATGTATTGATTTTACTAAGTAATTCACAAGCCTTAAAATATCGTTCTAATAATTCAGGATCCCGCGAGTTATAAGGTAATCCCGAGAGCATTTTCTCTTTTTCTGTCATAGCCTTATGCTGTTTTTTAATGAGAAACTACTTTCAATCCTACAATTGATGCAATTAAGGTGGTCAAAAATAGCAGTCGTAAAAAGGTAACAGGTTCTTTAAAAACAAATATTCCCACTAGCACAGTTCCCACAGCACCTATACCAGTCCAAACCGCGTAGGCTGTACCTATGGGCAAACTTTGAGTTGCTTTAATAAGCAATCCCATGCTTACACATAATGCCACTAGAAATCCAGCGTACCACATATACATTAAGGTTCCAGATGATTCTTTGGCTTTACCTAAACAAAATGCAAAGGCCACTTCAAATAATCCTGCGATGATTAAAATTATCCATTTCATTTATTAAAAATACGATAGATTCCGAACAGGTTGTAGATTAAAGTAATCTAATAATGAGAAGTATCAAAAAGAAGGTACGGTACTAATAATATTCATAGGATCTTGTTACCGTGTGTTGCAAACCATCCTCTGAATCAAAATATTCTCGCTTTAAAAAATTGCCGAATTCATCAGTTCCAGATTCGGTTACTTTGGATTTTTTAAAGGGTAGACGTGTACTGTCATTACTTACCTTCATTTCTACAAGTTGATTGTCTCGATAAGAAAAAACTACTTTGGAGTACAAGCTATTATTCATATCGTTCCATTTTTTACCAGTAGTCGTAGAGGAAAGGATTTTGTAATCTTTATCCCAAGTATGAATTGTCTTTAGCTCATACTTAGTTGTAATAGATTTAGTGTAAATGTGTAATGTACTATCATTGACTAGTACTTCTTTTTTGATTTTAGAAACTTGTCGGTCATCCACGGCGATAGTTTTAGAGTTTCGCTCCGTGTTACTAACCTTTTCAAAGTAGGTTATTTCACCTAGTGCTAGAGAATCTTGCTCTACATATCTGTGATTATAATGATCAATGTGAGTAACAAAACCTTCTTCATTAAAGTGGTAAGTATCTTCAAAAGAAGTACTTGTAGCATGATTTAAAGAATATTCAGTATAACTTTTAATAGAACCCTTTAAATTATTACGTTTCAAGTCATTAGGAAAATTAAAAACAGATGTTTTTAGAGAAGCTATTACTAAGCATATAGAACAAAATACAAGATTCAATTTCATAGTTCACCTAATTAATACATCGTATTTGAATGAGCCAATTGATCCGGTATTTGTTGGATAGCATCCCAGTGTTCACAAATCTTACCATCTTTATCAAACCTAAAAAAATCCATAGTCACGTACTCATCATTACCAGGCCATACTTGATGCGTGTGTAAAGCAACTAGATCATGCTGACCTATACAACGTACAAATTCAATAGTTTTATTAGGATACTCTTGTTGCATTCTTTCAAAATATTCAATAAAACCTTGGGTACCATCAACCACATGTGGATTGTGCTGTATGTAAGTATCGCCTACATAAAGTTCCACAGCTTTACTCGGATTGCCTAGATAAGCCATTTTATAAAAAGCGATAGCATTTTCTTTATTTTTCTCAATATCCATAATAGTAATTAAATCTAAAGATAAGCAAAGTACAACACCTAGCATCTGGCAATTGTATCTGCCTAACGCGATATCTCAATAAAAAAGTAGGAGCGGAGTGATGTTCTATATCGCTATTGCGAAAGCGTAATACAATACAATAACGCCTGCTGATAATCAGCAATTATAGAAGAAAAACTGTTGGATGACACGGTTTATCTTAATACAAAGAACTTCATTCAAATTCAGAACTTAAATACTCCTTTAAACCTTCGTAATTATCTCCACCGCCACAAGTTCGATATAGTATGTTTAAATCAGAGTCCAAAATGATAAAAGTTGGAAAACATTCCACTCTTAAACCACCAATAATAGGTGATGACATATCTCCTGATTTTGGTTTTCCTCTAATTATTCCATTGTACCAATTCATTTGATTTTTTTCGGTATATTCAATTACAGGTTTAGGGTCTAACTCAAAAGCTAAACTTACAAACTGTATTTGATTGTTGTATTGTTGATGTAATTTCACCAATTCAGGGGTAAGTTCCTTACACGGAGCGCACCAAGTTCCCCAGAAGTCGAGAAATAAAAATCCCTTTTGTTTTGCTAATTCTTTGAGGTTTGTTGAATTACCATTTAAGTCGTCGATTGTATAATTTTTCGAAACCTCATTAGTGTTAAAACCGTAAACAAGTTTTAAATCGTTTAATTCATTTATAATTAATCTTGCTGGATTACCAATCAAACTGTCTATTCTAAAATGTTTATCGTTAAGCTTTATCGTATCTTTCAACTTAAATTTTGAGAACAACTGATGATTAAGTGGATAAAAAATGGTATCTGATTTTTTAAAAATGAATTCATTACCAAAAAGCCCTTCATTTACTCCTACACCAAATTCTTCTTCGCTTACATTGAACGTACCGTACAAATAATCATGCTTTAAAGCAACCAATTGCAAACTATGCATGAACTTCTCCTCTTCTGTTTCTTGTTTG
The DNA here is from genome assembly GCF_050703575.1 of Nonlabens sp. SCSIO 43208. NCBI lineage: Bacteria > Pseudomonadati > Bacteroidota > Flavobacteriia > Flavobacteriales > Flavobacteriaceae > Nonlabens > Nonlabens sp. SCSIO 43208. The sequence continues at coordinate 2,163,306 of NZ_CP065365.1, read as the reverse complement.
TATGTAAAATAATCTGGTGCTGGTAAGAATTGTAAATAGCTTTTTTGCTTGTATAATTTATTTGTTGAAAATTTCGTTATTTCTAATTTTTTAATTTCAAATAAGTCTTGATATTTTTTATTTTCGGTAACATTTTTTTCAAATTCAATTACTTCATCATCACTAAAATCCTTATTGTTGTTAATGTCTATCACATAAAACTGCTTGCCTTTATTGAAACCACTTAATAAATAAATTTTGGTAGTAGCCGAATCGATTGTTTCTTGGTTTATTTTTCCTTGTTTTATCGCATCTTTGACCTTACGATAATTTATAGTATTTAAAAACATAACAAACGAGCTATCTTGATCTTTAATCCCTTTAAATTCATTATTGATGGAATCCACGAATTGTAAAGGACTCATCGATTTAGAGAATGGATTGTCAATTTTGCTAACACTTAAATTCGCAACAATTGTGGAAGAAGCCTTTTCTTTTTTAGAACAAGAAATCATAACCAAGATAAATCCTATAAAGAATATGTTTGTTTTCATTTAATCAATTTGTTTTTTTGGGGACACAATACGCACAAGTTAAAACAAGTTCACAATTAATGCTAAATCTACTATAGTGTAGTGTAGTTAATATTTTGTTTTCTCAAATATACCTATATGTTTGAATACATAATTGCAACAAGGCCCAGATAAAAAAGCCTATTTGAAATTATATCAGGATTTTCCTATGATCCAACTTTGAGTATTTGAATTAATAAAAAACCTATTCTTTATTTTGCTAATATCTTAGCAACAATTTCAATAAATTTTTTATTCCATATTTTGTAATCGTGACCACCATTATATTCGTTGATAAAAGCATCCAAGTCTAGCTCATCGTATTTAGTTTTTAAAAACTCAGCATCTTCTTTCAAGAAAAACGGTTCATCACTTCCATATTCAGAATAAAGAATAGGATATTTTACGTTCTCGTTCCAAATGTTGGATTGAATATTTCCTCCAAATATTGAAAAACAGATGTAAGTCCCAATTGTATTAGGTTCCTTGTTTAACATGCTCATTCCAAAACCAGCACCGTTAGATACACCATAAAAATATCTATCGTTTTTCGTCAGGTTTTGGTTTAAATCTTTTTCTACTGAAGGTATTAATTCAAAATTAAAATAGTTCAAATGATTTGTAAACCTGCTGGAAAGTTGAGGATTATGACTTCCCTCGATGAATTGCTTTTCCACATATTCAAAATATCTATAGGTTAAATACATTTTATCTCCATTTCCCAGCGTGCCGCTGCTATCTGCAACTTTTTTATTAGAATGACTTGAGACAAATATGATTGGTTTAATTATTTGATTATTTATCAAAGAGTCCAAGGTTCTTTTGTAAAAGCTATTCTTAGAAATTTTAGAACCATCTGTTGAATAAATGATGGGATATTTTTTGCTACTCGAGAACCCTTTAGGTAAATAAATATTATGCTTACGATATTCGTTTAAAGAATTACTATAAATTGAATCAGTAAAGTATTTAGATTCGGAATATGCAGTCGATTTTTGCGACGTACAGCTAGAAAGAATCAATGCCATACATCCCATAATTATTATAGCCATATTATACATTCTGGATGTGTTTTTATTGCTCATGGTTTTGGTTAGCCAACTTGTTTATTTATGTGATGTAAAATAAATAAGATATAGGTCTGACAAAATAAATTTCTAGATTATTTTATCGAGATTTTCCTTTAACACTACAACAAATCGATAATAAACAGATATTTACAACCTATACAGTTTTAAAAAAAAGAGCCGTATTTAATAAACAGCTCTTTCATCAATCATAGATGTAAAAAAACACCTATACAAATTCCTTATTATTCTGGGTGATTACCCAATAGTAGGTTAAGGATATCAATCGCAGCATCGCTTATTTTGGTTCCAGGTCCAAAAACTGCCGCCACGCCAGCATCAAACAAGAACTGATAGTCCTTTCTAGGGATCACACCACCTACAATAATCATGATGTCATCACGACCGTACTTTTTAAGTTCTTCCTTCACTTGCGGTACGAGCGTTTTGTGACCAGCAGCAAGGGATGACACGCCTAGTACGTGAACATCGTTTTCTACAGCTTGTTTAGCAGCCTCAGCTGGTGTTTGAAACAGTGGTCCTATATCCACGTCAAAACCTACATCAGCATATCCTGTAGCGACTACTTTGGCGCCACGATCGTGACCGTCTTGACCCATTTTGGCAATCATAATACGCGGTCTACGACCTTCTTCTTGTGCAAATTGGTCTGCTAGTTGTTGCGCTTTCGCGAAAGCGTGATCATTCATAATCTCTTTTTTATAAACGCCTTGTACACTCTTGATCTGTGCTCGATAACGGCCAAATTCTTTTTCCAGCGCATCAGAAATCTCACCCAAGGTAGCGCGGTGTTTTGCAGCTTGTACTGCAAGCTCCAATAAATTGTGTTCACCCGTTTTAGCAGCTTGTGTAAGTGCTTGTAAGGCGTTTTGTACTGCAGCCTCGTCACGACTAGCACGTATTTGCGACAGTCGTTCTATTTGTTCATTACGTACCGCGGTATTATCAACCTCAAGTGTATCGATCAAGTCCTCGTCGGGACTAGGGTATTTATTTACACCTACAATAGTATCAATTCCCGAATCTATACGGGCTTGTTTTCTAGCAGCAGCTTCTTCAATTCTCATTTTAGGAATACCAGCCTCAATGGCTTTGGTCATTCCGCCTAGTTCTTCAACTTCTTCAATAAGTTGCCACGCCTTGTGAGCGATCTCGTGCGTGAGTTTTTCTACGTAGTAGGATCCAGCCCAAGGATCTACCGTTTTAGTAATACCTGTTTCTTCTTGTAAAAACAACTGGGTATTACGAGCTATACGTGCGCTAAAATCGGTAGGCAAGGCAATGGCTTCATCCAGTGCATTAGTGTGCAAACTTTGTGTACCACCAAAGGCTGCTGCTGCGGCTTCAATCGTGGTACGAGCTACATTGTTAAATGGATCTTGCTCAGTAAGTGACCAACCACTGGTCTGACAGTGCGTGCGCAGTGCAAGTGATTTGGCATTTTTAGGTTCAAATTGTTTGATCATTTTGGCCCAAAGCATGCGCGCTGCACGCATTTTGGCGATTTCCATAAAGTGATTCATTCCAATCGCCCAGAAAAAGGACAATCTAGGAGCAAAGGAATCTATATCCAATCCAGCGGCTAGTCCCTTGCGCACATATTCTAATCCATCTGATAGGGTATAGGCTAGCTCTAGGTCACTAGTAGCACCAGCTTCGTACATATGATAACCGGATATGGATATCGAATTAAATTTAGGCATGTTTTTACTGGTGTATTCAAAAATATCTGAGATGATTTTCATACTAGGAGTAGGCGGATAGATGTACGTATTACGCACCATAAACTCCTTTAAAATATCATTTTGAATGGTTCCGGCTAGGTCTTTTTGATCCACGCCTTGTTCCATAGCAGCCACAATATAAAAGGCCATAATCGGTAACACAGCGCCATTCATGGTCATGGAAACCGACATTTTATCTAAAGGTATACCATCAAAAAGGACTTTCATATCCTCAACACTATCAATGGCAACACCAGCCTTACCTACATCACCTACTACACGATCGTGATCACTATCATAACCACGGTGTGTTGCCAGGTCAAAGGCTACAGACAATCCTTTTTGTCCAGCAGCGAGGTTACGTCTATAAAAGGCATTAGATTCTGTCGCACTAGAAAAACCAGCGTATTGACGCACTGTCCACGGTCTTCTTACATACATGGTAGAGTAGGGACCACGCAAGTTGGGCGCGATTCCTGCTACAAAATCACGATGTTCAACATCATCAATATCATCGGGTGAATAATTGGTTTTTATGGCGATACCTTCGGCAGTGTCAAAACTCGCAGCGCTTGCCACTTTTTTTGAGCCGCCGTTAAAATCTATTTCTAATTGTGAAAGGTCTTTTCTTTTCATTTGTGTGTGCTGTAAGTAGGCTTTTACTTCAGTTTTCAATTAGGCTTGTTTCTCAAAATCTTCTGCCAGTCGTTTAGGGACGATAGGAGCGATGAGTGTTTTTCTAGGTTTGGTTTTTACATAAGGATACAGCTCGTATTCCTCTTGCATTCCTTGATCCTGATTAGGATATTTATTTACGCCTACAAGAACTCTGTGCCCTGTTTCTAATGCCTCGCGTTCTTTGGCATCACTTTCTTTGAGTTTGCGCTGCACCGTACCGTCAAACAAGGTTTGTACAAATCCGCCGGCTTTTTCTATTTCCTTAAACAAGTCATTGGCTTTTTCGGCTAGTTGTTTGGTAAGGTCTTCTATAAAATAAGCGCCATCGGCAGCATTGTGAATTTTATCAAAGTAAGCTTCGTCTTTAAGTACTAATAACTGATTGCGCGCTATACGTGTTCCAAATTCATTTTCTTTATTGAAAAAGGCGTCGTACGGTAGGTTATAGATCGTATCGCAGCCACCTAATACAGCACTCATACACTCGGTTGTAGTGCGTAGCATGTTTACGTTATAGTCCAATAAGGATTTGTTACGCAGGCTAGGCGATGCGGTGATGTACGCTTCTAACTCCAGTCCATAGGCTTTACCTAAAGACTTGGTTACTAATCGATAAGCGCGGTATTTGGCAATGTTCATGAAGTAATCGCTGCCTATCGCGGTATCGATGTTGATTCTTTTTTCCGCTTTCGCGAAAGCGGATATCATATCATACTGTTCTAGGTGATTCAAATACTCGTTTAAATGAGCCATATAGTAAGCCAATTCCTGCACGGCAGAAGCACCTGCTTGTTGATACAAACTAGTGTTTACAGTAATATTTGAAAAATAGCCTGGATGTTGTAAAAGAAAAGCCAACCATTTTTCATGATCGGGTTTTAAGTTTTCAAACCAATTACCGTCACTCGCTAATTGATTGATAATATCCAAATGAACATAGCATTTAGGTAGTGCTTGTTGCAATTTTTCTAAAAACCCAAGGTCTAAAAACTGTGGATGCACTTGAATACCTACATGGGGTAAATCCTTAAACAACACTTCTATATCGATTGAGTTGTTAGGTATAATAAAAAGTACGCCTTCGGCACCTCGGGACAAAGCGTCCTTAGCCTTTTCATTGGCTACAGCAGCATCACCAGCATAAATAGATTGGGAAATGTACCAGCTGCCTGTTTGCGTAGCACGAGTAGGTACTTGAATAGGAGTGGCGTCATCACTGTGATAAAAAGGTTTGATATCGATACCTTCGGCAGTATGCGTGATTAAGGTCTCGTTATAGTCGGCACCTTTAAGATCTACATGTATTTTTTGTTTCCATTCCTTGGCGGTAACCGGTGAAAATTCTTCAAATAATTTACTCATTCTCTTTTTGTTTAACAGAGTCTGGATGTTCTATGATAAAAACTTCTTCGTTTTGTTTTTTCATTAAGTAGCGTTCTCTAGCAAATTTTTCTAGACCTTTTTGCGTACTTAATTGACTGATGCGTGCACTGTCGCGTTTGATACCTTTTCTAAAAAAGGCAGCATTTTGCTCCTTTTCAGCAATTTGCTTATCAATTTCATAATGAGAGGTAAACCAGGCATTTGCATCTAGAAATAAAATCCACACAATAAAAAACAAGCTTATAAGCACATACTTGTTGCTAAAAAACTGGTAGTATTTATTCTTTTTGATGGATTTCCAATTCATACCTCACTAAAATAAGCAATTAGGCTATTTTTTGATCAATAATAGTGCGTAAAATTTTAACACCTACTTTATTAAAACGATTGGTAGGTATGATCACATCGGCATAGGCCTTTGTAGGTTCAATAAATTGTTGGTGCATAGGTTTTAAGGTGTTTTGATAACGTTCTAGCACCTCGTTCATATCCCGGCCTCGATCTACAATATCTCGTTTTAACCTGCGAATTAATCGCTCGTCACTGTCACAGTCTATATAAACCTTGATATCAAACAGCTTGCGTATTTTAGGCATTGTAAGGATAAGAATACCTTCTACAATTATAACTTGGCTAGGAGCTGTAGGAACAGTCTCGCCCGTACGATTGTGATCTACAAAGGAATAAATAGGCTGGTCAATCGTAATTCCTTTACGTAGTTGTTTGATGTGCTTTTCCAATAAATCAAAATCAATACTTTCTGGATGATCAAAATTGATTTTTACTCGTTCTTCATAACTCAAATGACTAGTGTCCTTGTAATAACTGTCTTGTGAGATGACAGTAACCTCATTCTCTGGGAATTCATGGACCATTTGTTGTACAACAGTGGTTTTACCGCTACCTGTTCCTCCTGCTACGCCTATTATTAGCATGTTGATTTTGTTTTTGCAAAAATAGGATTTTGTTAGGTGACGACCACGTTAATTTACACGTGCTTTGATAAAAACTATTGACAGATTTCTGAGTCGTTCTTTTGGAATTGTTCATAAGAAATGAAGGCGAGCTTTTTAAGAACCGATAAAGCGATTTATTTTAGCCTAAAGCCGTTTTTTATGTCTATTAAATTAGATCCTAGTTGGAAGGAAATGCTGCGCGAGGAAATTGATGCGCCGTACTTTGAGGAACTTACTGATTACGTGAGAAAAGAATACGAGGAACACACGTGCTATCCACCAGGAAGCAAAATATTTGCAGCGCTAGATCGCACTCCGTTTGAAGAGGTTAAAGTCGTTATTATAGGTCAGGATCCTTACCACGGACCAGGGCAAGCTAATGGTTTATGCTTTTCTGTAGCTGATGGTATTGCACATCCGCCTAGCTTGATTAATATTTTTAAAGAAATAACTACCGATTTACAAAAGCCTTATCCCAAATCGGGTAATTTAGAAAGATGGGCAGATCAAGGTGTTCTACTCTTAAATGCCGTACTCACAGTAAGAGCTGGACAAGCAGGTAGTCATCAAAAAATAGGCTGGGAACGATTCACAGATGCTATAATTAAAAAAATAGTTAATGAAAGAGAAGGAGTGGTGTTTATGCTTTGGGGTGGCTATGCTAAAAAGAAAGCCAAATGGATCGATAAAAAGAAACACCTTATTCTAGAAAGTGGACATCCTAGTCCATTGAGTGCCAACAGAGGTTATTGGTTTGGAAACCGTCATTTTTCAAAATGCAATCAGTATTTACGAGAGCAAATGAAAGAACCTATTGATTTTTAAAAGGCTTACTTAAAATTGAGGATCTGGTTGACGACGTTGATCCCATTTAATATCACTAAGGGCGCTTGCCTTAATACCAATAAAGAAGAACCAAGATTGATTAGGACCAATAGGTGTCCAGTTAAAACTCATTCTGAAACTTTCTAGATCTCTATTGAATCGTAATGTTGTGAATGAAATACCATTATTTGCAAAATCATAACCTGTGTTTCCTCCTACAGACCAGCGCGGTGACAATTCCACATCACCACTCACCATTAAAGATTGACGGTTGATTTCATTTTGTCTTGCCGCATTATTATACGTCATCGTATAAGCAATATTAAGACGCCATGGAATTTTAAAACGATAACGTTTTTCATCAACATTCACTTCTTCTGGATCTTGCTTTTTGTTTTTATAGTTTTCGGCATAATCCAGTGGTTTTCCAAAGAGGTCGTCCTCGCGACCACCTTGAGATAAAGATCTATTTTCTACTTTTTCATCACCAAGATCATCTTCTTCATCGTCCTCACTGCGAGTAAAGTCCTTGTCACTCAAGGTAAAGTTTAATCGAGCTCCAGCGTTGGTTAATCTAAACAAGCTACCACCGTTATTGATATTAAACTCATCTACACGACGATTGTTAGCGTCTAGAGCATACGGATCTAGATTTGCATTTAAGTTTAAGTCAATTTTTTTAGTAATAGGAATTACTGCACTCATATTAATGGGACTCCACTGCAAACTATCACCAGCGAGGTTATAGGCTGTTTGAAAATTCAAACTTTTAATAAGTTGCACCTTTCTAGGTTCTGTTTTTGTGGTATCTCGTTCTCGTACCTTAGCCTCTAGATTATTTTGAACACCTATTCCTATTGAACTAGAGAAGTTGCGTCCTGGTGCGCCAAATAGGGTACGGTCAAATCGGCTCGCAAAACGTTCCTCAGGAAAAATATCTTGACCGCTTTCAGTCAGAACACGATCGTAATATTGATCAAAACTAGGATTTGCCGAATACGAAATATTAGGTCTTATCGTGTGACGTATAGCCTGATACTTTCCCTTTTTATTACTATTTTCCCACAAACCATATATTGTAGTACCTACACTAGCACCATACCTATAGGTTCGATACGAATCAAAACCAGATAGCGTATCAATTTCAGTAGTGGCTAGACCTTGATCGTTAATCACCGCAGTGGTTTTAGTGGTTTGAAATACCCAAGTTTCTTCATAATTGGCATTTGCCGAAACACTAAAAGCACCTACCTTAAAGTTAGTAGCAACTGGAATTGTGTGTCGAATACCGCTTTGCGCACCTTCAAACATTCTATCAGATAGAAAATCCTCGTCAGTAGTAGTGATTCGGTTTTCAGCACGTACATTATACTGTAGATTGATGTTCTCGATAATCCCTTTCTTTGCACCGAATTTAGGAGCAAATGGGAAAACTCGAGAAACGCTTCCTTGAAAATTAGGTAGGTTCATGGTAACCTCACCTGTTTGTACTAACTGTGAATGGGTAACACCTATATTAAAATTAACCTGAGGTTCTCCTTGAAAGGTTTTAGAATAGTTAATCGAACTACTAAAATTGTTGTTTAAGGTAGCCGCTTGATTAATTTGGTTAAAGCTGTTGCTATAAAATCTAGAACTACCTAGGTTTACACTAGCACTAAATCTGGAGTCTGGATTTGCCTTTGGATCCTGACTGTGTTGCCAATTAATGTTATAAATAGTCGATTTTCTAAAGTCTGAAAATCCGCGCTCACTTTGTACTTGATTTTCGTATGAAAATCTAAAATTACCATTGAAGCTGTATCTTTTGGCATAAGAGCTCTCTACCCGAAAACCATAACTACCATTAGTAAAATAATCACCTAATACCGTAAGATCTACATAATCATTAATAGCAAAATAATAACCACCGTTTTGTAAAAAGTAACCCTGATTTACATTGTTACCAAAGCTAGGAACGATTACTCCACTTTTACGTTCCTCAGTCATTGGGAAATAAGCAAACGGTAAACCTATAGGAGTAGGAACATCGGCAATCCACATATTGACAAGTCCTGTTACAATTTTCTTTTTAGGAACAAATTTGATCTTTTGAGCAAGAAAGTAGTATTCTGGATTATCAGGATTTGAAGAAGTAGTAAAACGAGCACGCTTCATGTAAAAAACAGAATCGTTCACCTTTTTTGTAGTCTCTGCAAATACATTAAACTCGCCTTGAGTGGTCCTTGAATTATAAGTTAGTGCTTTTTTAGAATCCTTATTAAAAATGATGCTATCTGGTTCTACGACATTAGTTCCTTGAGTAAAGACAGGTTTTTGTTCATAGGCTTGAGTACTGTCATTTACAATTCCATAAGCAAATACATCACCTGTATTATTATCAATCACTATTTTACCAGCTTCAAGCTTGGTATCACCATATTCAATAATGGCATTATCATATAATGTAATAATATTATTACGTCTATCGATACGCTTTCTATTAGCTTTTGAAACTAATTTATATTCTAAAAATGGTTTCTTTTCAGTTGTGGTACTATCTTTTTTAGTACTGTCTTGTGGTTTAATTAGGTCTTCTGCATTAACCTTAAGTTCCTTTTCTTCTTCAGGTTTTGGTTCTTCCTTTACTGGAATAGGCGTATTGGAGCTAGGTAATTCCTGGCTCCAGCTGTAATTTAAAGCTGTTAAAAAGACGGTGAAAAATAAAAGTGTCCTCAATGGATGGTACAATCTTCTTATTAGTAATTTCGTTACAGAATAGTCTTGTTTTTGAAACGCCAAAACTACGTATAAATTTTGTAGGTAGATGAATTAATTACAGGGATGTATACCGCAGGATAGATCCTGTTGAATTACAGGAAGTTGGTAGAAGTACAAGAAAGTTTGGTTATTACGCTTTCGCGAAAGCGTACCTATGAGCCAGCTTACCGTTATAAAATGGTATAACAATTGTATAAAGCAAATAACAAGTACGTTAATAAGGAAAACGAATTCGATTTTATGAAGATATATATTGCTCTATTGCTATTTCTAGGTTCTTTACAGCTGCACGCAGGTAATGAACCTGTGGATTCCACCATCACAAAGCCGGCAAAAAAGTTTACCGTAGTATTAGATGCTGGTCATGGTGGTAAGGATCCAGGTAAATTAGTTTCTAGCGTACGTGAAAAGGATATTGCCCTAAAGGTGGTGAAATATTTGGGTAAAGAATTAGAGGACCATACGGATATTGAAATCGTTTATACACGTACAACTGATAAGTTTTTAGAATTATACCAAAGAGCAGATATTGCTAATAAAGCCAAGGCAGACCTTTTTATATCAGTTCACTGTAATGCAGCAGCGTCTCGCAGTGCCAAAGGGAATGAAACCTGGGTATTGGGATTACATCGTAATGCCGATAATCTAGAGGTTGTAAAACGAGAAAACGCAGTAATTCTACTGGAGGAAGATTATGAAGAAAAATATGCCGGTTTTGATCCTAATGATCCTGCAAGTTTTGCCAGCAATCTAATTGTGCAAGAAGAATACTTGGACAATAGTATTGAGATGGCGTCCAAGGTTCAATCAAATTTTGAAGCAGATTTAAAACGAAAAAACCGCGGTGTAAAACAAGCTGGATTTGCAGTATTAAGATTATCCTACATGCCTAGTGTTCTTATAGAAACAGGTTTTATTACCAATGCTGAGGAACGTAAATTTTTAAGTAGTTCGACAGGTCAAAAAAAGGTGGCACACGCCATTTATGATGCAGTCATTAAATACAAAGCAAATCGCAGTCTCAATGATTTTGTAATAGAAGACATTACGGATTTAAGTGAAACAGTTGAATCTAATAATACTATTTATAAGGTTCAAATAGCAGCTAGTAAAAACAAAATAGAGGCAAAGTCATACAATTTTAAAAAGTTACCAGCCATATCTAGAGAACAAGAAGGAGCCATCTACAGATATTTTACAGGTAGTTTTAATGATCTTAAAAAAGCACAAGATTTACAGAAGAAAGCGGTTAAGCTAGGATATAAATCTGCCTTTATAGTTAAGTATGAAAATGGCGAGCGCAGTCGCTTGTGATAACTCGTTGTTAATATAGTTGTATACTACATAGAGCTTATTATCTTTACATTTGTGAAAATCTGTAAAGATGAAAGTTTCTAAAGAAGTTAAGGTAGGTATTCTTACTGTTGCCTCAATCGCATTGTTTATATTTGGATATCAATATCTTAAAGGTCGTAATTTATTACAAGACGATCGTAATTTTTATGCGGTTTATGACAATGTAGAAGGCCTTACAAAGTCGGCTCCTGTTACTATAAATGGGCTACGAGTAGGAAATATTGACGATATTCAGTTCCTAGATTCTAGTGGAAGATTGTTAGTAAGTTTTCATGTAGACGGCTCATTTAACTTTTCAAAAGAAAGTACAGCGAGTGTCTATAGCACTGGTTTAATAGGAGGAAAAGCACTTGCTATCGTTCCAAATTTTTCGTCGGACGGACCTATCGCCAAAGATGGTGACACCTTATCATCTAAGATTGATGAAGGACTACAAGGAAAGGTAATGGATGAATTCCTGCCTCTTAAGGACAAGATTGAACATTTGATTACCACGTCAGATTCGGTGATGAGTGATTTACACAAGACCTTAAATAAAGATACAAGAACATCAATCACAAACAGCCTTGCCGAAATTGAAGACGTACTTAGAGAGTTTAAAGGGATAAGTCGTAATACCAATCAAATACTAGGAGATAATAAAGAGGCGATAGATAGGACCATTAAAAATCTCGACAAAACAAGTAGTAATTTTGCAGTTATGTCAGATTCATTGGCACAAATAGAACTAGCTGGTACCATTAAAAATTTAGAAACATCGGTAGGTAAATTCAATAATTTGCTTGATCAAGTTTCAAACGGTGAAGGAAGTTTAGGAAAACTTATGACCGACGACAAACTATATGTGAATTTAGAAAAGGCAACTAGACAAGCCGAAGAATTATTACAAGATATTAAATTAAACCCTAAACGTTATGTTCATTTTTCTGTGTTTGGAAAGAAACCAGGAGAATATGAAGAACCAGAAAATCGAGACAGATAAAGCACTATGAAGATACTTTCCATCATTGTTTTTGCCCTTATTCTAGTGGCCGCAGTAGGTTTATTCGCTAGAAACATCAAGCGTATGATACGCAACATTAAATTAGGTCGAGAAGTTGATCGATCTGATAATAAAAAGGAACGCATGGCGCAAATGCTGCGTATAGCGTTTGGACAATCAAAAATGGTTCGTAGACCTGTATCTGGTTTTCTACATGTGGTTGTCTATATAGGTTTTGTTATCATCAACATTGAAGTACTTGAAATTATAGTTGATGGTTTGACAGGATCACATAGAATTTTTGCTCCATTCCTTGGTGGCTTCTATGACTTTTTAATTTTCACGTTTGAAATACTTGCCTTTTTAGTTCTAGTATCGGTTGTCATTTTTTGGTTACGCCGTAATGTAATGAACATTAAACGCTTCATGATGGGAGAATTAAAAGGTTGGCCTAAAAATGATGCAAACTACATCTTGTATTTTGAGGTTGTTCTTATGAGTTTGTTCCTTACCATGAATGCGACAGACTTTATTCTACAAACAAGAGGAGTTGAAGGATATGCACACGCAGGAGAAATATATGGATCCTTCCCAATAAGTGGTTTTATAGTTCCTTTATTTGAAGGCATGGCCGATAGTACTCTTATTATCGTTGAAAGAGCTGCATGGTGGCTGCATATAGTTGGTATACTGATATTCCTTAATTATTTATACTGGTCTAAGCACCTACATATATTACTAGCATTTCCTAATGTCTACTTGGCAAAACTTACTCCACAAGGTAAGTTCACTAATATGGATGCCGTAACCAAGGAAGTAAAACTAATGATGGATCCTAACGCAGATCCGTTTGCTGCTCCAGACCCATCAGCAGAAGAAGGAGAACCAGAAAGTTTAGGAGCACAAGATATCTTTGACCTCAATCAAGTCCAATTATTAAATGCCTACACATGTACGGAGTGTGGTCGTTGTACGAGTGAATGTCCTGCAAATATTACTGGTAAAAAATTAAGCCCTAGAGCCATCATGATGAAAACTCGTGATCGTTTAGAGGAAGTAGGAGCGGTGATTAATAAAGAAGGTGAGTGGAAGGACGACGGTAAAACCTTACTGAATGACCACATCACAACCGAAGAACTTTGGGCTTGTACTACCTGTAATGCCTGTGTAGAGGCTTGTCCTATAGGAATTGATCCACTTAGTATCATTATGGAAATGCGCAGGTATTTAGTTCTTGAAAATAGTGCAGCGCCTAATGAGCTTAATATTACGATGGGTAATATTGAGAATAACGGTGCACCATGGCCTTACAATCAAATGGATCGATTAAACTGGGCAAACGAATAAAAGAAATAGATTAAGTGATTTAAATTACGCTTTCGCGAAAGCGTAATCATCAAACAAAATATACAATGAGCGAAGCATTAAAAGTCCCTACAGCAGCAGAGTTTTTAGCACAAGGAAAGCAACCAGAAGTGTTGTTTTGGGTAGGTTGTAGTGGTAGTTTTGACGATAGAGCAAAAAAAATAACCAAAGCGTTTGTAAAGTTATTGAATAAAGCAGGCGTAGAATTTGCCGTTTTAGGTGCAGAAGAAAGCTGTACCGGTGATCCCGCTAAACGAGCAGGAAACGAGTTTTTATTTCAAATGCAAGCCATGATGAACATTGAAGTTCTTAATGGTTATGAAATCAAAAAAATAGTAACAGCTTGTCCACACTGTTTTAATACGTTAAAAAACGAATATCCAGAACTAGGTGGAAATTATGAAGTAGTACACCACACCCAATTTTTAAAATCATTAATAGCAGAAAGTCGTTTAAAAATTGAAGGTGGTAAGTTTAAAGGAAAAAAAATTACCTATCATGATCCATGTTATCTAGGTAGAGCAAATGATGAATATGAAGCTCCTAGAGAGTTATTAGAAAAACTAGATGCAGCATTACTAGAAATGAAGCGCAGTAAACGTAATGGGTTGTGTTGTGGTGCTGGTGGTGCTCAAATGTTTAAGGAGCCGGAACCTGGTAACAAAGACATAAACATTGAACGTACTGAGGAAGCTCTAGAAACCGGTGCCGAAATTATCGCTGCAGGATGTCCATTTTGTAACACGATGATGACTGATGGTATTAAGGCAGCAGAAAAGGAAGGTAAGGTAGAAGTGCTTGATGTCGCAGAATTAATCGCAAACGCAGAAGATCTATAACATGAGACACCTATTATCTACCATCTTGTTTTTATTACTAGTAATTACTAGTCAAGCACAGCAGTTTAATGAAGAAGGTATCAATACCTTAGCCGACAAGGTTTGTGAGCAACTGACTAAAGATGACATTAACGCTAGTGAACAAGGTCCAGGTGAAGCGGAAGCCTATTTTGAAAAAACCGTAGTTAATGTGGTGATGAAAAACTACAGGCTTTTTAAATCTAAAGGACTAGATATTAATGAACAAAATGGTGAAGCAATAGGTGAGGAAATGGCCATAGTACTTATGGCAAATTGCCCTAAAGCTGCAGAGCTTTTTACAACCATGGCAATCGAGTCTATGGATGAAGAGGAAGACTCAAGTGAATCAGGTGTTGTTGTAGGAACTGTTGTAAGTATCTCAAGCGATATGATTCCTGTAATTACTGTGAGAGAAAATAATGGGAATATTGTTAAAATCCTATGGCTATCTACTGTAGAAAATTATCACTTGTTATACGACGCAGCAAACGATGGTAAAAAATACCAGTTCACTTTTTACGAGGCAACTATTTATGACGGTCGTATTCAAGAATATCGCGATATGAACGTACTTGAAATGGTGCAAGGCGTTTAAAAAATAAGTATGTCTAATAAATTACCTTATGGAAAAGTACTTATAAGTGCTTTTATAGGTGGAAGCGTGTATGCACTGATAATGAGCGCCTTCTATATTTATATGGAAGAACGCCCATTTAGTTTCATTAAATTCATCATTGATTTAATTTTAGGGATGGCAATTATGTTTGCCGTTACTTATTATAATTACCGAAAAAGAAAATAAAATGCTAGTAGAGTTCAATCAATTACCTGATGATGCCAGAGTTTGGATTTACCAGGCAGATAGACCATTTACTGATGAAGAGCTTGAAACTCTTAAACCACAAATGAATGCTTTTCTTGATCAATGGACCGCTCACGGGAAAGATTTGAATGCTGGTGTAGATTATCCCTACAATCGTTTTATCGTACTAGGATTAGACGAGTCAAAGGCAGGTGCTACCGGTTGTTCTATAGACGCATCGGTTCATTTTATTCAATCCATAGAAAAAGAGTTCGGTATTGATCTTATGGATAAAATGAACGTTACATTTAAAACGGGACAATATCTTGCTCACAAAGATCTTGCTGCTTTTAAAAAAATGGCCAAGGATCGCAGTGTATCTGCTAAGACTATCGTATTTAATAATTTGGTGCAAAGTGTAGGAGAATACCGTGAACACTGGGAAGTTCCAGCTAGCGAGAGCTGGCACGCCAGATTTTTCAAGTAACAAAAATCCATTTACCAACTACTGCCATGTCACATGATATTTTTTTACTTAATATTTCTGGACAAGATAAACCAGGACTTACAGCAGCTCTCACCGGTGCTTTGTCGGATTATGGTGCAAAAATTCTAGACATTGGTCAGGCCAATATTCATGAAACCCTTTCATTAGGTATTCTTTTTCAAATTCCCGCAGGAGAAAAATCTGCTGGCGTTTTAAAAGACTTACTTTTTAAATCTTATGAATTAGATATTCAGGTAAAGTTTTCACCAATATCCAATGAAGATTATGAAAACTGGGTAAATCTTCAAGGGAAAGATCGTTATATCATTACGCTATTAGGAGAACAGCTTACTGCACAACAAATAAGCGCTGTGACAGATGTCATTTCTATAAATGGATTGAATATCGATTCTATAAAAAGATTGACCGGTCGTACCTCATTAATTCATCAAGATGAGTACAAGCGTGCATCGATACAACTTTCAATAAGAGGGAAAATTGAGAATAAGGAACAACTGACTGAGAGTTTTATGAAAATCTCAGAACAAATGGATCTAGATATAGCTTTTCAAGAGGACAACATGTTTAGGCGCAACCGAAGATTGGTTTGTTTTGATATGGATTCTACACTCATACAGACTGAAGTTATTGATGAACTTGCCGATCTCGCAGGAGTAGGAGATGAAGTAAGAGCTATTACAGAAAGTGCCATGCGTGGAGAACTTGATTTTTCCGAGAGTTTTAAAAAACGAATGAAGCTTTTAAAAGGTTTAAAAGAGAGTACTCTAAAAGAAGTGGCGCAGCAATTACCTATAACAAAAGGTGCCAGAAGACTCATTGAGACCTTGCGCAGTTATGGTTACAAAACGGCTATCCTTTCAGGCGGTTTCACCTATTTTGGAAACTATTTGAAAGAAGAGCTAGGCATGGATTATGTGTATGCCAATCAATTGGAAATTAAAGATGGTGAACTCACCGGTAATTACATAGGTGAGATAGTAGACGGTTCTAAAAAAGCTGAATATCTTAAAGAAATAGCTCAAAAAGAAGGAATTGACATTGCACAAACCATTGCAGTAGGCGATGGTGCTAATGATTTACCCATGCTTAATCTTGCTGGTCTAGGAATTGCCTTTCATGCAAAACCCAAAGTTCAAGAAGATGCTCAAAGCGCTATAAACAGTATAGGCCTGGATGGAGTTTTATACTTTCTAGGATTTCACGATAGACATATTGATTTGATGAATCCGTAATCGTTAAAAAACGGTTTAAAAACCACAGAACTTTTAGCAAATTCATCACACACAAGGATACAGTTTTCCTTATCTTTCCTTATTAGGAACAGTTATTGATTTACTGTAATTCTTTAGACTTCTATGAATTTAAAACATTATAACTACTATCTAGTTAGCCTTGTATTTTTAGGTCTCGCTTTCGCGAAAGCGCAGTCACCAACACTGGAATCAAAATCATTAAAATCCGAAATATCACAATCAGTAAATCCATTGCATGCAGATGATGTAATTGCTCAACAAATATGGGTTGACAGTATTTACAATCAGATGACAACTAGGCAAAAAATAGGTCAGTTGTTTATGGTTGATTTGTTTTCTAATAAAGAAAAAGCGCATATCGATAAAGTGCGTAATTTGATTAAGAATCATGAAATAGGCGGAATAATTTTTTCAAAGGGAACACCACAACTTCAAGCTCCATTAACCAATGAGTTACAAGCCTTATCCAATGTACCTCTTATGATAGGTATGGATGCCGAATGGGGACTTGCCATGAGGTTAGAGAATACATTTGCTTATCCATGGAACATGACGTTGGGTGCCAATCCAGGTGATGAATTAACCTACGAAGTGGGTAAACGAATAGGCGAACACTGCAAGCGTTTGGGTGTTCATATCAATTTTGCTCCAGACGTGGATATTAATACCAATCCAGATAATCCTATCATCGGTAACAGAAGTTTTGGTGAGGATAGGGATAATGTTACCAGAAAAGCACTTGCGTTTATGAATGGAATGCAGAGTGTAGGTGTGCTTGCTAGTGCTAAACATTTTCCAGGTCACGGTGATACTGATCAAGATAGTCATAAAACCTTGCCTACCGTAAGTTTTGATGCAAAGCGTATTAATGAAATAGAACTGTATCCTTATAAGAGACTTATTGATAACAATTTAGCTAGCGTAATGGTTGCTCATTTAAATGTTCCTAGCTTGGAAACTAGAGCAGGATATCCAACTAGTTTAAGTGAAAAAGTAGTATCTGGTTTACTGCAAAGGGATTTAGGATTTCAAGGACTCATTTTTACGGATGCACTAAATATGAAAGGAGCAAGCAATTTCAGTTCTCCAGGTGACATTGACCTAGCTGCTTTCAAAGCTGGTAATGATGTGCTGTTAATTTCAGAAAATGTTCCAAAAGCTATTGATAAAATCGAAGAAGCTTTAAAAAATGGTGAGATTACTGAAGATCGTTTAAAACAATCTGTTGTCAAAATATTGCAAGCTAAATATTTAGTTGGTTTGCATCAATATACACCTATAGAGTTGTCCGGATTGCAAGAGGACTTGATTACTAATCAAGATGTTTTGTTGTATGAGAAATCCATTTCAAACTCGGTTACCTTATTAAAAAACACAAGTAATTTGCTACCCTTAAAAAACTTAGAAACTAAGAAAATAGCTTATGTTCAAATGGGTGATGATCATGGAGACGCTTTTATAGAGCAACTTAATAAGTATAGTAGAGTAGATCTTGTGAGGGCTGCTCGTCTTGATGAACTTATGAATAAGCTTTCTGCCTATAACACGGTTATAATTGGATTTCATAAATCCAATGATTCACCGTGGAAATCATATAGTATTTCTGATAAAGAGTTAACTTGGATGTATGAGATTGCAAGAAAACACGATGTAATCTTGGACGCTTTTGTAAATCCGTACACGTTTAGAAAATTAAAATCTACAACCAATTTTGAATCCATAATAGCTTCTTATCAAAATAGTGAAGTAAGTCAACAGGTAAGTGCTCAAATGATCTTTGGCGCAAGAGATTTTAAGGGCAAGCTACCGGTTACAAGTGGAGAATTCAAAGTAGGTACTGGAATTTATCTTCCTAGTATTGGTAGATTATCCTATTCAACTATACCAGAAAGTGCAGGTTTAAGCAGTGCTATGATTGCCAAAATTGATAGCATTGCTAATCATACAATTGATCATCAAGGTGCACCTGGAATGCAGGTCTTGGTAGCTCGCAAGGGTAGGGTTGTGTTTGATACTAGTTATGGATTCCATACTTACGATAAAAGAAGACGTGTAAGTAGAAGTGATAAATATGATATAGCATCAGTTACCAAAATTGTGGCTACTTTACCTTTGGTGATGGAACTTCAAGAACAAGGCATTTTAAGCTTAGATGATACTTTAGGTGAATTACTACCAGCATATAGAAACACCGATAAAGAGAATATTACAATCAAGCAAATGTTAAGTCATTATGCAAGATTAAAACCATGGACTCCATTTTACAGCAACACTTTAGATAGTATTACACAAAAACCTTTAAAACAATTATATAGCAATACTAAAAAAGGTGGCTATTCTTTAATTGTTGCAAATAATTTATATGGAAAATCTGTTTTAAAAGACAGCATTTCAAATAGCATCAGATTATCTAGCTTACGCGAAAAGTTGGAATATAAGTACAGTGATTTTCCTTACTACATCCTTAAGGATTTCATCGAAGGCTATTACAACCAAGATTTAAATGAACTTACTCAGAACCATTTTTATGCCTCTTTGGGTATGGAGAATACAACGTATTTACCAAGGAATAAATTTGATAAATCAGAAATTGTACCTACTGAGAATGACACCGTATTTAGAGATCAACTGGTTCATGGTTTTGTGCACGATCAAGGTGCTGCTATGCAAGGTGGTATTGGCGGACATGCAGGTGTATTCTCTACCTCAAACGACATTGCCAAAATGATGCAAATGTATTTACAAGGAGGCTACTATGGCGGTAAGAGCTATTTCAAAGAAGAGACTATAAATACATTTAATTTCTGTTATTACTGTGATCAAGAGGTTAGGAGAGGAGTCGGTTTTGACAAGCCTCAATTAGATGAAGTAGGCCCAACTTGTGGATGTGTGAGCATGCAAAGTTTTGGTCATAGTGGCTTTACTGGAGCTTACACTTGGGCCGATCCAGAAAACGAAATTGTGTATGTCTTTCTAGCAAATCGTATTCATCCTGATGCGAATAATAAGTTTTTAATTGAGGAAAATATTAGAACTAACATTCAGCAGGTGATTTATGATCACATTATTGAATAAAATATAAATATGAAAATAGCCATAGTTTGTTATCCAACCTTTGGAGGAAGTGGAGTAGTAGCGACCATGTTAGGAACAGCACTTGCAAAACGTGATCACGAAGTACACTTTATTACGTACCATCAACCTGTTCGCTTAGATTTACTGGCTCGTAATATCTATTTTCATGAAGTAAGTGTTGAAGAATATCCCTTATTTCATTATCAACCCTATGATTTAGCATTAAGTAGTAAATTGGTAAATGTGGTTCAAGAATATGGCATAGAATTACTACATGTTCATTATGCCATACCACATGCCTATGCAGGTTATATGGCTCAGCAAATGCTTAAGGAACAAGGAATAGAACTACCAATGGTCACCACGTTACATGGTACTGATATAACCTTGGTAGGAAATCATCCTGTCTATAAGCCTTCCGTAACGTTTAGTATCAATAATAGCAATATAGTATCATCAGTATCAGATAGCTTAAAACAAGACACGCTAGAATTATTTGACATAAGAACTTCAATCGAAGTCGTGCCTAACTTTATTGATATGAGTATGTATTCTGAGGAGTTTAAAGATTGTGATCGCAGTATGATGGCCTTTCCTCAAGAACGCATCATAACACATTTGAGTAACATGCGACCTGTAAAACGCATTCAAGATGTCGTAAGTATTTTTGAAAAAATAAGTAAGGAAATACCTAGTATTTTAATAATGGTCGGTGATGGGCCAGAAAGAGCTGCAGCTGAGGAATATGCTAAAAAACTAGGTTTACAATTAAAAATAAAATGGGTAGGAAATAGTACCGAAATAGACCGCATTCTTTGTTTTACAGATTTATTCTTACTACCATCTGAAAAAGAAAGTTTTGGACTGGCGGCGCTAGAGGCAATGGCTAATAAAACACCGGTAATTTCTTCAAATACCGGTGGATTGCCAGAGGTTAATGAAAATGGTATTACAGGATATACAAGTGATGTAGGTAATGTAGAAGAAATGGCATTAAATGCTATTAAAATATTGAAAGATGATGACACTTTGAGTAATTTTAAAACATCAGCGTATAATAAGGCACAAGAATTTGATATACATAAAATAGTTCCACTATATGAAGAATTGTATCACAAGGCTATTTATAGCAAGCATAATAATGATTAATTTGAACTCTTGCGGTGTTAGCAATGAGTTAAAAGAAAGACGAGAAACCGGATATGAAATACTGTATCAATCACAAATAAGTGACTGTACAGATCAAAAAATTCGAATACTCGATGATGAAGACCAATGGACACAATATGTAGATAGTTTTAGAAATGGCAAATTAGAATCCGTTTCTAATATTGATTTTAACAAAGAATTTATTGCCGTAGTATGTGCTGGCACAAGAAATACGGGTGGTTATCAAATTAAGTCTCCGGTTATTTTTAAAGAAAAAAATACTATGATGTATTATTTTGAAGTAGAAGGACCAGGTAAAGAGGATCTAGTAACTATGGCTATAACACAACCAATGATGGTAGTAAGAATACCATATAGTAGTAATAAGGTTATTTGCAGATGGAAGTAACAAGTACAGTATTCTTCTCAGAATGCTGTGTTTCTATTTGACATAATATTTATTATAGTTCAATATGATTATGTATAAATATCGAATTACGATAAATTCATTAAATGGAGTTATTAATACCAAAAGCATCATTAATTACTGAGTTATATGAAATTATTTATAAGAATCTATTAATAATTAAAGAATCACATATTTAAAGTACAAATAATCATACTGCATTATTAAAATCTCAACAAACCTGTTATATATTGAATGATTCTTATTTATACGTAATTTGAGCGTACGCTTTTTTAATTTTTACTTGAATAAATGATAATTATGCATAGCAAACCGTGTTTTCATCGATTCATACAACAGAATTATCTTACATTTCATCTAAAATATTAATTAATCCCTTTAAAACTAAATATCGGTATTATGCGCGCATAACATATTGATAACGTGGGAAATGTTAACAAATAAGCTTCAATAAATATTTTAACATATGTTAACTATGAAAGATCTCTAACCTTTTCGTAATTAGTTCGTTAAGCTTTATGCACTACATTTGTACTGGATTAATTATCCAAGTTAAGTTTTGTAAATTATAAAGAAGTTGTTTTGACTAGTGTATAAAGGCCATTTGCTCTCGCAAGTGGCTTTTATCTTTTATATCTTTTTTGGGATAATTTGAAAATTCAGTAATTAGCTTGTACTTCATATAAACTACAAATGAAGGCTTTACTAGTTGTTACATTATTCTCTGGGCTTAGTTTTATATTTTATGGATTCAGCTGTTTGTATTCGAAAAAAATGAAAGCAGAGTTCATTAGATTCCGTATACCTCAATATCGCAATATTACTGGATTACTTCAAATATTAGGTGGATCCAGTCTGGTTATCGGTTACTTGATGTCAGTTTGGTGGTTAGCCTTTCTAGGAGCGTTAGGACTAGCCGTTTTAATGGTGTTAGGTTTCTTTACCCGACTTAGAATTAAGGACAGCCTACCATTATCAGCTCCTGCTCTACTCTTCTCCTTGTTAAATGCGTTTCTAGCCTTTAAATTTTACACCTATATCTAATACAAGTAAATAAATAGACACAAGGTCAGAAATAAGGCTGCTGGAAAAGATTTATAAAGCGGATCACCAATTTTTAAATGCATAACTACTGATCCAGTCAACAAGGCAGCCAACCCTAAAGCCGCATAGCTTTCAATTCCACTTACCCATATGGAAGCTATTAATAATAAAGATAATGACACCTTGAGAATACCAACAATATAACATACTTGCACAGGTAATCCATAAACTTTGAATTCCTCAACTAGCGTATCGGCGTCGCCACCTCTCCATTTTGTTTTCTTGTTTCTTTGAACTAACCAAACATTCAATAAACTTACTGCTACAATTATTTTAAGGGCGATAATCACGTACTCCATTTCTAAAACTTTTATTTTTAAAGGTATACGAATGTCTAACAATTTATGTTAATAATTAAACAAAACAATGTTAGCAATTTATTATTTCATGTGAAGATCAAAAAAAAACCCTTCTGTTAGAAGGGTTTTTGATTTTCTATCTTTAATTATACTTATAGACCAACTCTGTAAATAAGATCCAAGCCTACAAAAAAGCTACTGTCAAATTCGGCATTTAATCTATTACGATCATCACCACTCACCTGGAAAGTTAACACCTGTGCTCCTACTTTATCTCCTGTGTTATACACACCATAGTCAGTAGTATCAAAACCTGCTTTAATACGAGCTAAAACTTGGTTTTTAAACAATCCGTAGGAAGCATACAAACCGAATCTAATTGATTCTTCTTGAGCATATAAATCTTGAGAATAACCATTAAGGAAATAAGATTTAACACTTGTCCTTAAATCAGCACCTAGAGCAAATTTCTTACTGAAATAATAGTTAGCCTCCATTTTAATAGGTAATAAAGCGTCTAGAGTAAACTTTCTATTTTTAGTTCTGTAATACACACCAACCAACGGCGTAATTATTTGTCCAAATTCTTCGGTACTAGAATACATTCCAAAACGGTAAACTCTTCTGGAGTTTTTCTTCATCTCCATAAAGGCTATAGCGCCAAATTGAAAAGCATTATCTAAATCACCATCAAAATTTGAAGCAAATTTTGGTAGCAACACATAATTACCCGTCCATTTTCTACTATGTTTCATTTTCACCCCTAAATTTAATCTAGTCATCAATAGTCGATCGTCCTCTAATGAATTAAAAATGTTAGGGAAATTTGCTCCTTGTAGACTAAATAAGTTGTCTATTTGAGTATTCTCAACAGTTAGACCAGTAACTAAGGTCGTTTTGGAACTTAATGGTGTAGGATATAAAATTTCTAAATTAACGTTAGAAATATCTGTTTCTTCAAAATCTCCATCAACATCTTGCATTGAAGTTCTAGCGAGATTTAACCGCACAACATCTAGCGTAGTCTGTGAAAAAGCTACACCAGTCATAAGGAAACATAGTAAAAAGGTAAATTTTCTCATTTGTTTATTAATTAATCGCTCAATGATACTATAAAATTATGAGAAATTTAAGAACACCTAGTAGAAAATGAGAATATAATAAACCTGTTAATAGGTAAACACACTCATTCTAAGATCGTTTACGCTTTCTTTGTCTTGCCTTTTTCTCGCGATATTTTTTTATCCTTTTAGCTCTTTCGGCGAGTTGAATGCTGTCGTAATTAGCTGGTAAAGCCTCGGTATAAGCTTTCCAGGTGGACTTGCCTTCAAAGTAATCGATAGGAATAGCACTTTCTTGTTCCTCAAGAGTTTCCTGTTTAAAGGCATTTATTAAAATGTCTTCTATATAAAAATCATCTACAACCATATGGGGTTTGTACTCTTCCTTTAATGAAATATCAAAAACCTTTGCCGTGTTATTGAACCAGAATGCACTCCAGCCACTACGTAATCGCTTAATCAGTTCAAATGCAGTGTCGCCTGTCTGTCTGTGAATTAATTTAATAAGAATTTGCCCTTCAGTCCGTGTCAATTTCTTCAGTTCGGCAGTGAATTCTTCCTCGATATACTTTTCGACCATTTTTGCATATCGTTTTTTATCCCTAGTATTTTCTAATGTCGCTAGCCTTTTATCCAATTCCTGTAACCTTTCTGCTGCTAGTTTTGCATAGGGCCACACTTTCAAAGTTTTACGTTTTAAGATTAAATACCTTATACGTTCGTATTTATGGTCAAATTTCAACTTTTGAATAAGCATAATTTGGTCCAGTTCCACAGCACTCACTGAATCACCGTCTATAAAATAATATTCTGGCGAGCTGGATTTTACGCTGTCTACTTTTACCTTAAGTGTATCTGGTAATTGCGCTTTCGCGAAAGCGTACACAAAACAAACCAATAGAATAAAAAGTAATTTTTTCATAGCAGTTACCTCTGTTCAAAAGGCATTCCAAAAATAATAAAGCTGCCACTATAAAAAGTGCTAAGTGCGCAGTATATTCACGTTTTTAAATTTTAATCCATGGCAGAAAAAAGTCTTCTTAATAAAAAATCCCTTGAATTTCTAGAAAATTACCTGAACACAGCCTCGCCTACTGGTTATGAGTGGAATGGTCAACGTGTTTGGATGGATTATTTAAAACCTTATGTA
Source organism: Nonlabens sp. SCSIO 43208 (assembly GCF_050703575.1). Classification (NCBI taxonomy): domain Bacteria; kingdom Pseudomonadati; phylum Bacteroidota; class Flavobacteriia; order Flavobacteriales; family Flavobacteriaceae; genus Nonlabens; species Nonlabens sp. SCSIO 43208. Next base: position 2,137,950 of record NZ_CP065365.1, on the reverse strand, counting down.
GATGAATTTATAACTGACAATTACGGTACGGCTGTAGGAATTATAAATCCCGATGCAAAATATAAAGTAGTCATTGAAGGTCATGCAGATGAGATAAGCTGGTACGTTAATTACATCACCGATGATGGACTTATTTACGTAATACGCAATGGTGGCTCTGATCACCAGATTGCTCCTTCTAAAGTGGTAAATATTCATACCAAAAAGGGTATCGTAAAAGGCGTTTTTGGATGGCCAGCTATTCATACTCGTAGTAGAGCCAATGAAAAAGCCCCTAAACCAGATAATATATTTATTGATTGCGGTTGTACTACAAAGGACGAAGTATTAGAACTAGGTGTTGACGTGGGATCAGTAATCACTTACCCAGATGAGTTCTTTGTCTTAAACGGTAACAAATTTGTTTGTCGTGCCCTTGATAATCGTATGGGTGGTTTTATGATTGCCGAAGTAGCTCGTTTACTTAAAGAGAATAATCAAAAACTGGATTTTGGATTGTATGTAACAAATTCTGTTCAAGAAGAAATAGGTTTGCGCGGTGCCGAAATGATTACACAAACCATTAAACCTAATGTTGCCATCGTGACTGATGTTACTCACGATACCACTACTCCAATGATCGACATGAAGAAAAATGGAGATGCTGCTATAGGTAAAGGACCCGTATTAGCCTATGCTCCTGCGATACAAAATAACCTGCGTAATTTGATTATGGATGCTGCAGATGCTGCAGATATTCCCTATCAAAAAAGAGCTACCTCGCGCAGTACAGGAACCGATACTGATGCATTTGCTTATTCTAATGGTGGAGTTCCTAGTGCTTTAATATCGTTGCCATTGAGATATATGCACACCACTGTAGAAATGGTACACCGTGATGATGTTGAAAACGTGATAAAAATGATTTATGAATCACTGTTAAAAATAAATAACAATCACGATTTTAATTACTTCAATAATGGGAATACAGGTCTTTATTAATTAAGACAATAACTAATAATTTAAAAACAGGTCAAATAACAAATTGACCTGTTTTTTTTGTGCTTCATTTTCTATTTAATGGGTCACTTTATTTATATCTCTTCTTTATTGGTATTTACCTATTATAATATAAGCTATATCTAGTTCCAGCTATTGTATGTGTCGATATGTTGCACTACTTTTACTTTATGACCGAAGTGGAAATAGCCGAAGAAAACAAACTTATTGCGCAAGGATATAAAGACTTGCTCAAGATCAGTTATCAAACTCTTACCGATGAGGATAAAAAACTTATTCGTAAGGCTTTTGATATTGCTGTAGAAGCTCATGCACCACAGCGTCGTAAATCTGGCGAGGCCTACATCTTCCATCCTATTGCCGTCGCAAAAATTGTAGCCAAAGAAATAGGTCTGGATGCCACAGCAATAGCAGCAGCCTTATTACATGATGTTGTTGAAGATACAGAATACTCTCTCAATGACATTGAGCGTCTTTTTAATCCGACAATCGCTCGCATTGTTGATGGTCTTACTAAAATCGCCCATCTTAAAAAGGATGGTGATATTTCTACACAAGCAGAGAATTTTAGAAAAATGCTGCTTACTCTTAACGAGGATGTACGTGTAATCATTATTAAGATTGCAGACCGTTTGCACAACATGCAAACAATGGACAGCATGCCCGATTACAAACAGGTTAAGATAGCGTCTGAAACGCTCTATATCTATGCCCCTATTGCACATCGTTTAGGTCTTTACAACATTAAAACAGAACTTGAAGACCTAGGTCTTAAATACACTGAACCTGAGGTGTATAGTGATATACAAAACTCAATTAAGGAAAGTAAAGAAGAACAAGATCGTTATATAAAAGAATTTAGTGATATTATTGACGATAGTCTTAATAAAGAAGGCCTTGAATATACTATATACGGTAGGCATAAATCAGTCTTTAGTATACGTAGAAAAATGCTTAAACAAGGTGTTTCCTTTGACGAGGTCTACGATAAATTTGCAATACGAATTGTTTTTAGAAGTGATCGTGCAAATGAAAAGTTTCTGGCTTGGAAAGTATACTCAGTAGTAACAGATCATTTTAGACCCAATCCTGTAAGGCTAAGAGACTGGATAAGCTCTCCTAAATCTACAGGTTATGAAGCGTTGCACATCACAGTGATGGGCCCAGATGGCAAATGGGTAGAAGTTCAAATAAGATCAGAGCGCATGCATGAAGTAGCTGAAAAAGGTTACGCAGCGCATTATAAATACAAGCAAGGTAACCAAGAAGACGGACTCGAGGAATGGCTGAATCGTTTACAAGACGCTCTTGAAAACCCAGAGGTGAACGCAGTTGATTTTGTTGAACAATTTAAACTCAACTTATACAGTAAGGAGATATTTGTATTTACGCCAAAAGGTGATTTAAAATCATTACCTAAAGGCTCTACTCCATTAGACTTTGCCTTTGCCATTCACACAGAAGTAGGTATGCGCACTCGTGGCGCGCGAGTAAACGGTAAATTAGTACCGCTATCTCACGAATTAAAAAGTGGTGATCAGGTGGATATTATCACCTCAGAAAACCAGAAACCTACTAAAAACTGGTTGGACTATGCAACAACGGCACGTGCTCGTTCCAAAATTAAAAGTGCTTTAAAAGAAGATCAAACACTAATTGCCGATGAAGGAAAAGTAGTGCTTGCGCGAAAACTGAAGTCCCAAAAAATCAACTTGGATAATAATGTGGTCAATGAAATGGTGAACTTTTTTAAGTTAAAAACCAGTCAAGACCTATTTTACCGAGTAGGAACAGGTGTTATAGACAACAAAGCCATTAAAGATTACGCTAGTAGTCGTAGTAACGCTTTATACAGTTTTATAAAAAACAAAATCCGTAAGCCAAAGTCTAATCCGGATTTGGATAAACAAGAAGTTACCGAAAATTACGACGACATAGTATTTGGTAAAGAACAAGTTCAATTAGATTACACATTATCTAAATGCTGTAATCCAATTCCAGGAGATTCCGTTTTTGGATTTACAACAGTAAGTGAAGGTATTAAGGTTCATAAAAACAATTGTCCTAATGCTATTAGTTTACAGAGTAAATTTGCATATCGTATAATAAGTGCAAAATGGATTGATTCTACGCAACGTGAGCACAAGGCAGATCTTATACTTACAGGAATAGATAGACTGGGGTTGGTTCAAGAAGTGACACAAGTCATTTCAGAATTTATGAGCGTAAATATCAAAAGTATCAGCTTCAGTAGTGATGATGGTATTTTTAAAGGTGAGATTACAGTAGTGGTGACTAATAAAAAGATTTTACAAACGTTGATGCAAAATCTGAATAAAATAAACGGAATAGACAAAGTAACGAGATCGTAATAATGAGTGAAATTATTAACAATTTGGAAAAGGAGCAGGAAATCGTGAAGAATGTTTTCACTCAATTTCTTAGTGATAACAAACACAGGAAAACACCTGAACGTTTTGCCATCCTGGCTGAAATTTATGCCAGTGATGAGCATTTTGATGTAGAGTCATTATACATTAAAATGAAGGAACAAAACTATCGCGTAAGTCGCGCCACGCTTTATAATACAATAGATTTACTTATGGAATGTAAATTGGTGCGCAGGCATCAATTTGGTCAAAATCAATCCTATTATGAGAAATCATATTTTGACAAACAACACGATCATTTAATACTTCAAGACACCAATGAAGTTATTGAATTTTGTGACCCTAGAATTGAGTCAATAAAAAAGACAATTGAAGAGGTTTTTGATGTCCAAATAACCAATCATTCTTTATACTTTTACGGCGTTAAAAATTCAACGGAAAACAATCAATAATGGCAGTAGATTTATTGCTCGGTTTGCAATGGGGCGACGAGGGAAAAGGTAAAATAGTAGACGTTTTAACTTCTAACTACGATATCATTGCAAGATTTCAAGGAGGACCTAATGCTGGTCACACTTTAGAGTTTGATGGTATCAAACACGTATTAAGAACAATCCCTAGTGGTATCTTTCACGACAAAGCTATCAACGTGATAGGAAATGGTGTAGTAATTGATCCTGTAGTTCTAGCACAAGAATTAGACGGTCTTAAACAATTCAACATCAATTATGTTGAACGATTAATAATTTCTAGGAAGGCGCATATCATTTGTCCAACTCACAGACTACTAGATGCAGCAAGTGAAGCGGCAAAAGGTAAAGCAAAAATAGGTTCGACCCTTAAAGGAATTGGTCCTACTTATATGGATAAAACAGGTAGAAATGGTATCCGTGTAGGTGATATAGAATTGGACAATTGGAAGGAGAAATACCGCGCTCTTGCAGATAAGCATGAAGATCTTATTGGTTTCCATAATGTTGATATACAATACGACCTTAAAGAATTAGAAGAAGAATTCTTCACCGCTATAGAACGTTTAAAGGAATTGACATTCATTGATTCTGAAGAATACCTACATCAAGCACAAAAACAAGGGAAATCAATCCTTGCTGAAGGTGCTCAAGGTAGTTTGTTAGATATTGACTTTGGAACATACCCTTTTGTAACTTCTTCAAACACCACTGCAGCCGGAGCTTGTACAGGTTTAGGTGTTGCTCCTAACAGAATAGGTGAAGTATTTGGTATTTTTAAAGCGTATACAACACGAGTAGGTAGCGGTCCATTCCCTACTGAACTTTTTGATGAAACAGGAGAAAAAATGGCTAAGGTAGGTCATGAATTTGGTGCCGTAACTGGAAGACCGAGACGTTGTGGTTGGTTAGACCTAGTTGCATTAAAATATGCCTGTCAAGTTAATGGGGTTACTCAACTTATGATGATGAAAGGAGATGTCCTTTCAGGTTTTGACGCTTTACAAGTTTGTACGGCTTATAAGTATAAAGGAGAAACCATAGAGCACTTGCCTTATAATATAGAAGCGGAAAACATCACTCCAATTTATAGTGAATTTGCTTGTTGGGAAGAAGATCTTACACAAATGACATCGGTAGATCAGTTTCCTAAAGAGCTCAATGAATACATTGAGTTTTTAGAAAAGGAACTAGAAATTCCTATTAAAATAGTAAGTGTAGGTCCAGATCGTAAACAGACCATACACAGATAAACATAAAGCTGGTTTCATTTTTGAACCGGCTTTTTTTAAATAAGTTTATTTTGAAAAAATATCTTAATATAATGCTCAAAGGTGTACTCATGGGTACTGCCGATGTCGTACCAGGTGTTTCTGGTGGAACGATAGCATTTATAACAGGAATTTACGAGGAACTTATAGCCACTATTGATGGGTTGAGTTTTCAGGCTATTAAAGACATAAAACTTATTGGTTTTGGTGGTGTAATTAGAAAGTACAACTTAAAATTCTTACTTAGTTTAATATTAGGAATTGGAATAGCAGTTGTAAGCCTGTCAAAGCTCATTAGTTATCTTCTTGAAACCTATCCAGTTCTAGTATGGGCATTCTTCTTTGGTTTAGTGGTAGCGAGTATACTATACATAGCCAGACAAATCAAAAGATGGAACGGCACTGCCCTGCTTGCCATAATAATAGGAACAGCAATATCGTATTACATTACAATTGCAGAACCTATAGGATCACCAGATACCTGGTGGTACATTATTTTTTCAGGATTCATAGCAATAATAGCTATGATACTTCCGGGTGTTTCGGGCGCTTTTTTATTACTCCTTTTAGGAAGTTATAAAGTAATTATAGGCAGTATATCTGGTCTAGTTGAAGCCTTGTCACAAGGAGATTGGTCTTTAGTCGGTAAATACTTGACTAACTTGATGTTATTTGCCCTTGGTTGTATCGTTGGTTTAAAGATTTTTTCAAGAGTTTTAACCTGGTTATTCAAGAATAAAGAAAATACAACACTGGCTTTGCTTACAGGTTTTATGATTGGTTCTCTCAACAAATTATGGCCATGGAAGAAGGTTATAAGCACACGAGTGAATAGTCACGGTGAGGAAGTTCCTTTTTTGGAAAAAAGTATTTTACCCCAATACTTTGATGGAGAACCTAAAATACTGTTAGTTTTTATTCTTGCCTTGCTAGGTTTTGCACTTATTTTTATCTTAGAAAAATGGGCTGCTAAAAAACAATAACACGTGCGTCAACCTACTCGTAGTTTTACCGATAAGTTATTACTTATACTCAAGGGTATCGCTATGGGAACTGCAAACAAAGTTCCCGGCGTGAGCGGCGGTGTTGTGGCATACGTTACTGGTTTCTATGAAGAATTTATTTACAGCCTTCAAAAACTCAATCTCAAAGCACTTAAGTTACTTTTTAACGGTAGATTCAGGTCTTTCTTTCATTATGTAAACGGTAGGTTTTTAAGCCTATTACTCCTGGGTGAAGCTATAAGCTACTTTACTGTTTCTATAGGGTTTGATGTATTATTAGAATATTACCCTATTCTTATATGGGCTTTATTTTTTGGGATGATATTAGGTTCCATTTATTATATCGCCCGTAATTATAACAGTTGGACTCGACAAAATATCATCATTTTAATGATAGGTATAGCCATAGGCGTGGGAACATCATTACTCGATCCTGCTACACAAAACACCAATTTGTTTTTTGTTTTCTTTTGTGGGATGGTGAGTATTTGCGGTATGACCTTACCTGGATTGAGTGGTAGCTTCATCCTTATTCTTCTAGGTAATTACGTTCTTTTACTGGTGGATAGTATTAATGCTTTATTCAACACCATGGTAGCAATCGCGAGATGGGATTTCTCATGGTGGTACGACAGTGTTCATATGGATTTGTTATTGATCTTGGTAGTCTTTGTTGCTGGTTCTATTTTTGGCTTGGTAAGTTTATCTCATCTATTGGGATGGACGATGAAAAACTTTCGTAATCAGACTAACGCTATGATTATAGGATTTATAACAGGATCCTTAGGAGTTGTATGGCCTTGGAAACAAGCCATTTATCAACGCACAGTTACAGGTGAAATTTCTTTAGATGCTAGTGGTAATGAGATTTTAGTAGATTACAACAGGTACTGGCCCGATCTTGCAACTGCTCAAACATGGATTGCAATTGCTATGATTTTAATAGGATATTTAATTGTGTATTTACTTAGTCGATATGGAAATAAAACAAATCCCGCGTAGCATTTTTGGATTAATCGGTAAGCGATTAGATTACAGTTTTTCTAGATCCTATTTTACAGAAAAATTTGAATCATTGGGCTTACAAGATCATGAGTATAGAAATTTTGAAATTCCTGATGCTAGTGAATTAGTTCGCTTTCGCGAAAGCGTAACCTATGACCTACAAACACGCACTACAGCTGGTAAATCTGAAATTATACGTGGTTTGAATGTAACCATACCTTACAAACAAGATATCATGGATATTCTGGACGAGATAAGTCCAGAGGCGAGAGATATAGGTGCTGTTAATACTATCGCTATTGAAGATAACAGATGGACCGGTTATAATACGGATGCCTACGGATTCGGCAAGGGCTTATCCCCTTTTTTACCCATCAAAAAGAATGCGCTTATATTAGGTACTGGCGGTGCTTCAAAGGCTGTTGCCTATACGCTAGAATCTATGCAAATTCCTTATTTATTTGTTTCCAGAAATCCTAAGGATGAATTTACGATTGACTATAAATCCGTTTCACCTCAAGTGATGAAAATGGTTGGGTTAATTATCAATACCACTCCGCTAGGCACTCATCCAGATATCGAAGTTGCTCCTGAAATTCCTTATGATCAGGTAACAGGTCAACATGTTTTTTATGATTTAGTTTATAATCCACCACAAACTCTTTTTATGAAAAAGGCAAGTGCTCACGGCGCACAGGTCATTAACGGAAAACAAATGCTAGTACATCAGGCTGAAAAAGCTTGGGAAATATGGAATAAGTAAGGCATCATAACGTTGTAATTGCATATCATTCTGATTATCTTGCCCACCTATTTTTTAAATGAAAAAAATGAACAAGAACGACAACCTGCCACAAGCAGATGGACAAAATGATGCAAAGCATCTATCCGACGAGACTAATGCGATTGAAAATGCCTTTATCGCAGAACAAAAAAAGGCCGAAGAATCTGAAAAGGAGCACATCGAGGTGGAACCTGTTAAAGAAACTACGACAGTTGAAGGCACCAACAAAGCTTCTCAAAAAGCAGAAGACCATTCTACTACTCATGAAGACACCATGGTGGAAGAAAGTGAAGCTGTACAAAATGCTACTGATCCTATCATCGATGAAAATGAAGAAGCCGATAAGGATGAAAATCAGGATAATACGGTAGAAATCCCTGAAAAGGAATACGAGACCATGAATCAAAAGGAACTTATTGATGAGCTGCGTCAACTGATGCAAGAATATCCCATCAATAGTTTTAGAGATCAGGCCGAAAAAATTAAAAAGAACTTTGAAAAACGTGATGCAGAGATTCACGAGGAAGAAAAGGCAAAGTTTGAAAAAGAGAATCCACCTTCTGACGATCCACTAGCACCACAGTTTGAATACAATAACGAGCTTACTAAGGTATTTAACGATTTACACCGTACATATCGTAAGGAAAAAGGAGAGTTTCAAAGAAAGCGTCGTGCACAGCAAGAAGCTAATCTTGTAAAACGTCGTGAGATTATTGAAGGAATTAAAACCTTGATTACCGAAGAGGAAAACATTGGTACCACTTTCAAAAAGTTTCATGATTTACAAGAAAACTGGCGTTCTACTGGTCCTATCCCGCATGATGCTTACAATATCACATGGGAAGATTATAGACTTGCTACCCAAAACTTTTATGACTACATAGACCTGTCTAAAGAATTACGTGATAAAGACTTTGAACGTAACCTTGAACTACGTCATAAAATAATAGCTCGCGCTGAAGAATTAGGACAAGAAGACAATATTCACAAAGCGCTACGTGAACTTCAGGAATTACACCGCATGTGGAAAGAAGATGTAGGTCCAGTAGCTCAAGAACACAGAGACCCTACTTGGGAATCATTTAAAGCAGCTACAAAAGTAATTCATGACAAACGTCAAGAATTTTATAAAGAGCGTGATAAACAACAAGAACACAATAAGATGGTGAAGGAAAACATCATCGCCGAGGTTCAAAAAATAACTGAAACAGGTGCTAAATCTCATAAAGAATGGCAAGACCGTTTAAAAGAGATTGACGTACTCAAGGAGTTATTCAAAAATACAGGAGCAGCCCCTAAAGATGTGAATAATGATTTATGGGATCAATATAGATCGGTAACTAGGGAATTCAATAGAGCCAAAAACAACTTTTATAAAGAGCTTAAAGACGAGCAAAATGAGAATCTTAAAAAGAAAATGGATCTCATCGCTATTGCCGAAGAACATCAAAACTCTGAAGATTTCGCTGGAAGCCTACAGGTTATGAAGCGTATTCAGGCAGACTGGAAAAAAATAGGTCACGTACCTCGAAAAGATAGTGACAAGATTTGGAAACGTTTTCAAAAGGCTTGTAACGCTTTCTTTGATAAAAAGAATGCTCAAAAAGAAGCTGCTACTGTAGAAGAGAAAGAAAATTACGAAGCAAAGCTTAAGATTTATGATGCTTTAAAGGAAATGTTGCCACAGGATGATAAAGAGGCTATGCAGTCGGATATTCAATCTTTCATGGATCAATGGTCTGCGATAGGACGCGTGCCTTACTCAAAACGTTTTATTCAAGATAAGTTTGAGAAACTCGTTAAAGCTAAATTTAAAGCAGCTGGTTTAAGTGAGGTAGATGCAGAAATGCTAAAATATCAAAACAAATTGAGCTCGTTAGAAAATGGTAATGAAAGAGACTTTAAAAACGAGCGTTTTTACTTGAGAAAACGTCAGGATGAGATAAAAAAGGAAATTTTACAACTGCAAAATAACCTTCAGTTTTTTAATTCTAAGGATGACAAAAATCCATTGATACTAGCACAAAAGAAAAATATAGCAGATTTACAGAAAGAGCTAGACGTGGTAAAAGAAAAACAAAAGCAGGTTAATATACTTGAACGTCAATTGGCTCAACAAGAAGAAGTAACCACTGAGGTTACATCGGAAGAATAAGCAGATTAAACTTCTCTTAATTCTAAAAAAAGCCTTGAACGATTGTTCAAGGCTTTTTTATAGGAGAAATATCCGATTAACCTACACCCTATTCATCTTTCTATATCCTTAAACAATTAAAGGAAACATAAAGCCGAAATATAAATTAAATTAAGTCCGTAACTTGGGCCTTAATATGATGACGTTTATCGTAATTCTTACAGTTTCTGCAGCTTTAATTCTTGGAGCCGTTTGGGGTATTTATGGTTCATTATCTAAAAAAATAGAAGGTTTTTTAGTCGCTTTGGCTGGTGGAGCTTTATTAGTTTCAGCAATCTTGGAATTAATTCATCCATCATTGAAAAACGATTCTGTTGGGATCACGTTGCTCTGTGTATTTTTAGGCGCTACTATTTTCACAGGTTTGGACTATTTAATCAAAGAAAAATGGGGATCTAATAGCGGTGCTGGTTTACTGGCTGCCATTACTTTAGATGGCATACCAGAAAACCTAGCTTTAGGAGTTGCTTTGATAAGTGCAAGCCCATTATCTGTGGCAGCGCTTTCTGGTTCCATCCTATTATCAAATTTACCCGAAGCAGCTGGTGGTGCTAAGGAGATGGCTGAAAACACCTCTTCCAAACGGAAAATATTAATTCTATGGATCGCTACCGCCATAATCTTATCTATGGCAGCTTTAATAGGTCATTTTCTATTGGATGATGTTCCAAAGAGTTATTTAAACTACATAAAATGTTTTGCTGGCGGTGCAGTTGTAGCTTCCCTGGCGATAGAAGTATTTCCAAAGGCTTTTAAGGAGAATAAATACTGGAGTGGAGTAGCTACTGCTATAGGTCTTATTCTAGCTCTATACTTAAATACTTTAGGAGAATAGTAAGAAACCTTGTTTGTCAAATTTCTACCTTGCCATAAAAAAGATGACTCCATATCCTAAATCATTTTCCCATATAGGGATTACAGTACCCGATATTCATAAAGCAGTTGAATTTTACTCAGAAATAATGGGCTGGTATGTAATTATGCCACCATCAACAGTGAAAAAAGAGACTGACACGGCCATTGGTCAAATGTGTATTGATGTGTTTGGTGAAGATTGGGAAAGTTTTGAAATCGCTCATTTATCTACATCTGACGGAATAGGAATTGAACTCTTTGCATTCCCTTTTGGTCAAAAAGAAGCACCAGAATTTAATCCTTTCAATACAGGATTATTTCATTTTTGTGTTCAAGATCCTGAGATTGAAAAATTAACTGAGCGTATTGTTGATGCTGGAGGAAAACAACGTATGCCTATACGAGAATATTATCCTAATGAAAAACCGTATAAAATGGTTTATGTTGAGGATCCATTTGGAATTGTGTTTGAAATTTACACACATAGCTACGAACTCACCTATTCCTCTGGAGCTTATCAAAATGAGGATTAATCCCTTTTAAGACATTAATTATAACGCCCAACAAAGTACCTTCATTTGGAATTTGTGGAATTTTAAACTGAACAAGTTTCGCAAATTCCTTGAAGTAGCACATCAGTCTTGTGTATAGTTCGACCTGAGATTTTAGGAATATTTACCGAGGCTTCTTCTAGACAATCTACTTTACCACAATTCGTACATTGAAAATGAGGATGATCATGCACGTGTGAATCCTTATTACAATCCTGGCAAATAGCGTAACGCTTAATCCCATCACGGTCTAAAAAAGAATGTACTAAGCCATCATCCTCTAGCCTTTCTAATGCACGATATACCGTAGTTTTGTTTACTTTTTCTTTTAAGCGATCAACTAATTCTACAGCCGCAATAGCTTGATTACTTTTCTTAAATTGATCAAGCAACAGTCCAATTGTCGATGTCTTACGTTGTATGCCCATAACGCAAAATTATACTTTCATAGAGTTACTACCAACTTTACTTCTTACTTTTGCAACTGTGTTGCATTAAAATATAAAAATGAAAGTAAACTTATTAAAACCTGATGTATATGGAGCTACAGCAAGCATTATGTGTATCATACACTGTGTCGCAACTCCTATTCTTTTTATCGCACATGCGCACACTCATGGCACGATTGATCATCATAATCACGCCGCAGCACCTATCTGGTGGGATTATCTTGATTTTATATTTCTGTTTGTTTCCTTTATAGCTATCAAGCAAACCCTACAAAAAAGTTCTAGGAACTGGATGAAGTACGTTTTATGGTCAACTTATAGTTTACTGTTTCTCTTAATTGTTAATGAGAAAATAGAAATTATAGCCTTGGCAGAATCTGTTACTTATGGCGTTGCTATTGTGCTTGCAGGTTTACACCTATTTCATTTAAAGTATTGTCAATGTAATGATGAACAATGCTGCCTTCATTAATAATTGTTACATCCAATTACGATTACTTTTTATAACCGTATTATTTATATAATTCAGTAAGTGGTTGACAGCGTCTTTTTTAAAATACCTCAACCCATTACTGCCAGAGGCTGTATGAAACTTAACATGCATTTCTTCACGCCTTCTTATAAAAATACTGTCCCATTTTTCAACTGCTTGCGCTTTAAATACAGGACTTATAGAAAAACTCTTGAATAACCAGCCTTTTTTAAATCCTATAAAACCTTTATCTGTTACTATACCACTATTGCTACCATACATATAGCTCCAAAAGACAATCAATACCGCTGGTATAAGCATAGGTACCACCCAGTTATAATCTCCAAAATATGCAAGCGGAACCAACGTAGGAATCAAAGTAGCAAGCATGATATAACTTGCTAATCTCATGTATGAAAAACCATTACAGGGAATATCAATAGTAGCATCAACAACGCTATCCTTAAAAGCTGTTTCTTGTAGTATTTTAATATGCTCTTTTTTACAGGCAGGAATACTAACTTTAGACGCCTTATTAGCATCTGACTGAGCTTGATAAATATAGGCTGTAGAATAGCCTAACCACTGTCTTAAAGGGTTTGTTCTAAATTCGAGAGATTGAATTTTCTCAATAGGAACACGGATTTCTTGACGCTTGATTAATCCCATAGAAAGTTCAAGATGACTTTGATAAACTACAGCCTTAAAACCATAGTAATTACTAAAAACAGTTATTAAGCTTACCACTATGGAGAATACCAAGAATATCAATAAAAAACTAAATAGCATACCCAAACTAGCAAAACTCATTAGATTTTCCCATTCCCAACCATCTAAATAATCTCCGAAAAACTGCTTAATTACATCCTGAAATTTAAAATAACTTCCTACTACAAGACCTATTGCTACGCCACCACTGCGCAAGTGGTTTTGGGTCATACCTACTTTGAAAAGATCTAAGAAACTTAATTTTAGCAAGGTAGATGAAACCTCGTTGGAAGTAGGATTTACTGTTTTCTTTTCTGGTTCTGTAATTTCAGTTTTCTCCTGCTCTACCCTTTGGTTACTTATGTCGAGTAGAGCTTGTTTAAGAGAAAGCGCTGCCGACTCGTCCAGTGCTTTAATCTCCAGTTCTTTCTCCTTGGAACCAGCTGTTTCTATTTGTACACTGTATACCTTAAGTATACGTTGTAGCAAATTTTGCTCTAGATTTACAGATTGAATGCGTTCTAGCGGAACCGCTTTTTTTTCCTTAAATAACCATCCTTTATTCAGTATAAATTCATCTTGTTCTATGTAAAATTTGAAAAACAAGTATTGAATTACTGGTCCTATTAAGCTGGTAGCCGCAACAAAAAGTACTAATCCTGTAAAAGCAAGCCCTTCAAGAAATCCTCGCATCCCAAAAGCTGCAAAAACGAAAAAGAATATAAAACCCCTTAAGCTCTTAAAGGCATACAGAGCAATAACTTTTTTGCTTTGTCGCTGTGGAGTTGATAAATCAAACATGTGTGCTCGTTTTTCCTGCTACAAATGATTTTAAATTTTGAGCATCTTTAGGATCGAGACCGCTTATGGATAAATCACTAGAAGAACCTCCAGCGGTATAAATCTCTAGCTCACAAAGATTAAAGAGTCTGTCTATAGGTCCATGATTGATTTCAGTATGTTGAATGCGATTGAAGGGTACTGTGATTTGATGGTGAAAGATCCATCCTTTGCGATACGTTATATCGTGTTCTCTTAAAGTATAACCTCGAACAAAATATTCCTTATAATTCACAAATAATGAAAACAAAAGTATAAAAGCCCATAGACCCAATCCACTCCAGCCCAACCAAGGAAACTCTGAAAAATTATAAAACAAAAAGCCTACCGCTATAGCAAGTGGTATCATGTATAAGGTGTTGGCTATTAGTTTTTTATTTAAAAAACGCTTAGGATGTTTCTCAAATGAAAAGCTTTCAATGTCCGGTAGTGAATGGGTAAGAATTTGCTCGTTTGTCATTATCAACTATTAGACTCATAAAGTTAATAGCTGTTACGCTTTCGCGAAAGCGTAATAAAGAAAATATTAAAAATTCTAATTAACAATCGCTCAAACTCACATTAACTGCAAGTCCGCCTTCACTAGTTTCTTTGTATTTGGAATTCATATCTTGAGCCGTTTGCCACATGGTATTAATAACCTTATCTAAAGGTACTTTGGCATGCGAGGCGTCGGCGTCGAGAGCTAGTTCACAAGCATTTATAGCCTTAATTGCTCCCATAGCGTTGCGTTCTATACAAGGAACTTGAACCAATCCTGCAATAGGATCACAGGTAAGTCCTAGGTGGTGTTCCATGGCAATTTCCGCAGCCATTAGAACTTGGTCTGGTGTGCCACCCATAAGTTCTGTTAATCCAGCAGCTGCCATTGCGCTACTTACACCAATTTCTGCCTGGCAACCACCCATTGCAGCACTTATGGTCGCTCCTTTTTTAAATAAAGCTCCTACCTCACCAGCTACCAGTAAAAACTTCTTGATGTCCTCAAAGTTTGCGTCGTGGTTTTCAATTACCATATAATACATGATTACAGATGGAATAACACCAGCGCTACCGTTGGTAGGAGCTGTTACCACACGACCCAAGGATGCATTTACTTCATTAACCGCAAGGGCAAAACAGGACACCCATTTTAAGATTTCTCTAAATTTTACTTCGGTATCACGTATAGCTTCAATCCACTCTTCTTTATTAGAATAGGGTTTACCCTTTTGAAGCTTTAGGTGGTTGTCATAAGCGCGACGTCTTACGTTTAATCCACCTGGTAAAGTTCCCTCGGTATGGCAACCTGTGTACATACTATCGAGCATGACGTCCCAAACAGCTTTAAACTCTTTATTGATTTCTTCATCACTGCGCATGTATCGTTCGTTTTCTAAAACGACCTCGCTTATTGCCATGCCGTCTCGATGGCAATAGTTTAATAATTCTGTTGCTGTTTGTACCGGTCTAGGAAAACAACTGAAGGTCACTTTTTTCTTTTGCGCTCGCTTGCGTTCTTTTTGAACTACAAATCCGCCTCCTATACTATAAAAATGCTCGGTTCTAGATTTACCGTCTTTGTAAAAGGCTTTAAATCTTAATCCATTAGGATGATAAGGTAAAAATTTACGGTGGAAGGTTATGGCATCAACTGGATCAAACTCAAATTGAATACCGTCATTTAATTTGATACATTTTTCACTGCTTAAAGCCGCTACATCGTGCGGAATTTGAGCAATATCACAAGTCACAGGATCTTTATCCATCAATCCCATCATCACTGCAATGTCGGTGGCATGACCGCGACCGGTCAAGGATAAGCTTCCATAAAGATCTACTTGAATGCGTTGTACTTGCTTTAATTTATTCACTTTGCGTAATTTCTCAAGAAACCTATTGGCTGCACGCCATGGTCCTAAAGTATGTGAACTAGAAGGTCCTACTCCTATTTTAAGCATGTCAAAAACGCTGATTGCTTCCATGTTGTTTCTTTTTCATTCGAAATTCAAATATACTTTTATCCTTTGTCATAGCCGAAAAATTGTAGCATTATCCAACCCTATTTTTAGTAATTTTTCTAGTGGTTTAAAAGTGTCATTCGGTACATGGGTACTTATTGATAAGTAGAACTCTTGTATACAAATAAGTAGTTGCGCACTGTCAGCTTTTCTGTAATTATGACATCCTGTCACTGGCATTTGCTTGGCACAAACATTGACTTATGCAGAGTGTAAAAATTTGAATAAACTTAAAATTGATATAATGAGTAAAATAATAGGAATCGATTTAGGTACTACAAACAGCTGTGTTTCGGTAATGGAAGGAAGCGAGCCTACTGTAATACCTAATGCAGAAGGAAAACGCACAACGCCATCTGTAATTGCGTTTGTAGAAGGTGGTGAAATTAAAGTGGGTGATCCTGCAAAAAGACAAGCAGTAACTAACCCAGAAAAAACCATCTACTCTATCAAAAGATTCATGGGTAACAAATACTCTGAATCTCAAAGAGAAGCCGATCGCGTACCTTACAACGTGGTAAAAGGTGACAACGACACACCACGTGTTGATATAGATGGAAGATTGTACACTCCACAAGAATTGAGTGCTATGATCCTACAGAAAATGAAAAAAACAGCCGAAGATTATTTAGGTACTGAAGTAACAGGAGCTGTAATTACTGTACCAGCTTATTTTAACGACTCACAACGTCAGGCGACTAAGGAAGCTGGTGAAATCGCAGGTCTTAAAGTAGAGCGTATTATCAACGAGCCTACTGCTGCTGCACTTGCATACGGTCTAGATAAAAAAGATACAGATCAAAAAATCGTTGTATTTGACTTTGGTGGTGGTACTCACGATGTTTCTATTCTTGAATTAGGAGATGGCGTGTTTGAAGTATTATCGACTGATGGTGATACACACCTAGGTGGTGATGATGTAGATGAAGCAATCATCAACTGGCTAGCTGATGAATTCCAAGCAGCTGAGCAAATGGACTTACGTAAAGATCCAATGGCGTTACAACGTCTTAAAGAAGCTGCAGAAAAAGCTAAAATTGAACTTTCATCAAGTGCTCAAACTGAAATTAATCTACCTTATGTAACTGCTACCGCTAGCGGTCCTAAACACTTGGTAAAAACGCTTACAAGATCAAAATTTGAGCAATTAATTGATGATTTAGTAAAGCGTACTATTGAACCATGTAGAACTGCTCTTAAAGCAGCTGATCTTTCTACTGGTGATATTGATGAAATCATACTTGTAGGTGGATCTACTCGTATCCCAGCAGTACAAGAAGCAGTTGAAAAATTCTTCGGTAAAAAGCCTTCTAAAGGTGTAAACCCTGATGAAGTTGTAGCAATTGGTGCTGCTATTCAAGGTGGTGTACTTACAGGTGATGTTAAGGATGTATTACTTCTAGATGTAACTCCTCTTTCTCTAGGTATTGAAACTATGGGTGGCGTTATGACTAAACTTATCGATGCTAATACAACTATTCCTACTAAAAAGTCACAAGTATTCTCTACAGCAGCTGATAATCAGCCTAGTGTAGAAATTCACGTACTTCAAGGTGAGCGTTCTATGGCTACAGATAACAAGACCATTGGTCGTTTTCACTTAGATGGTATTCCACCAGCACGTCGTGGTACACCGCAAATTGAAGTGACTTTTGATATTGATGCCAACGGTATCATTAAGGTAAGCGCCGAGGATAAAGCAACTGGTAAGAAACAAGACATTCGTATCGAAGCGTCATCGGGTCTTACTGAAGAGGAAATCCAAAAAATGAAGCAAGAAGCTGAAGCTAATGCTGAAGCTGATAAGCAAGCTAAAGAAAAAGCCGATAAATTAAATCAAGCAGACCAGTTGATTTTCCAAACTGAAAAGCAATTAGAAGAATTTGGTGATAAACTAGGTGATGATAAGAAAAAGCCAATTGAAGAAGCTCTTGAAGAGTTGAAGAAAGCTTATGAAACTAAGGATATCGCACAAATTGATCCTGCTCTTGAGAAAATGAATACTGTATGGACTGCAGCTAGTGAAGAAATGTATAAAGCTCAAGCCGAGGCTCAAGGTGGTCAACCTGGTCCTGATGCTGGTGCTCAACAACAAGCTGGTGACGATACAAGTGATGTAGAAGATGTTGACTTTGAAGAAGTAAAGTAAACTCATAAACAAACCACGAGTTTGGTTGTAGTTTCTTTATTTGAACTACGATATAGTACAAGAAAGGCCTTGATTAAGTTCAAGGCCTTTTTTATTACTTCTGAATTATAAAACACACTTAAAATTACTACTTACTGGTAGGATTTAACAAATCGATAATACGTCAAAACACGAAATATATCTACCTTATGAACTATGTTAAAATCAGCTTTTCACAGGATTTTACTTTTTGGTTTATTGGTATTTTCTATCCTAGGAAACAGTCAGGAAAAAGAAGCTGAACCAACTCGTGATTTTCCTAAATTATCCGATACCATATCTGAAGCAGGTACCTACCAATCAAATCCTATTGGAGCGTATAACGAGGCTTTTTACATTGTTAATAGACTAAATGAAAACATTGGGTTACCACCTAATCATTTAAACTTTCAAACACCACAGGCAACGCTTGAACAATTTATATCTAGCTGTAGAAACAACAACTTTGAAGAAGCCGGTTATGCCCTTAACTTAAATCTTTTTCCCAAGGAAGTAACTAAAAAAGAAGCGGCAATTCTCGCAGAGAAATTTTATTTCGTGCTCAATCAACGAGTCAAAATTGATTGGAACAACATATCAGATAGACCCGATGGACAAATTGATATAACTACTTCAACAAACGGAGCTATTGCTGGAAACCCTAGACGAAGTGTGGTTTTTGGAGAAGTAGATTTAAACAACCGCGATGTAGTCCTGCGATTACAACGTGTTAAATTAGACGATTATGGTGCTTTTTGGATGATAGCATCTAATACGGTAGAAAATATTGAACCCTTGTATGAGGAGTATGGTCCTAGAAAACTTGATCGTATCATGCCTCAATGGGCCAGAGTTTCATTTCTAGGATTTCCTGTTTGGAAATTTGTAGCGACCATTCTCCTTTTCTTTATGGCATATGCTGTAGGAAGAGTTTTTAGCTATGTAACAAGAAGATTGTTACTTAAGTCAGACAGAGCCTGGTTAAGAACAACAGCTAATAAGTTGGCCAAACCAGCAGGAATAGCCCTAAGCATGCTATTCTTTTATATCATACTTAATAAACTCATTTCATTTTCTGGGCCTTATTCTAGTACTATTTACGCAATCCTTTTGGTCTTGGTAATTGCTTCCATTGCCTGGTTGCTCATGAGTTTTATTAATGCTGTAATGACCTACATTGCCGAACATAAAATAGGTGATTCATCTATAGAGGAAAACACACAAGCTCGTATGATGATGACTTACATTTCGGTAGCGCGACGATTATTGACCATCATTATCATCTTTGTAGCTATTTCGGTGGTATTATCACAGTTTAGATCTTTAGAAAAATTAGGCATATCCTTACTGGCGTCTGCTGGTTTGATTACCATAATATTAGGTGTAGCAGCACAAAATACCCTAGGTAATATCATAGCAGGAATACAAATAGCACTTACAAGACCGTGCAAAATTGGTGACACTTTGTATATAGGTGACGAATGGTGTTATGTAGAAGACATACGCTTTACCTACATGGTTACACGTACCTGGGACAGTCGTAGGCTTATTATTCCTCTTAAAGACATTATCTCAAAACCATTCCAAAATTGGTCCATGACCAATGCTCACCGTTTACAGCCCATTGTTGTTTATGCCGATTATAATACCGACGTACAGCTAGTACGTGAAAAGTTCTCTGAATTATTAAAACAAGAAGAAGAGTATGATGAAGAACATCCACCTGTTGTCCAAGTTACCGAAGTAACTGAAAAAGCAATAGCCATAAGAGCGCTTTGCAGCGCTCAGGATGCTAATTCGGCATGGGAATTACACTGTAAGTTAAGGGAAGAACTAGTGAAATTTATAGCTCAATTAAACGATGGTAAACACTTGTCCAAAGAGCGCATCTTGATTCAAAAGGAACCTACCTAATGGAAATACTGCAAGTGAAATTAGGTTATGATCCCTAATAAAGGTAATTTAAGTAGCGATGGAATTATCACCACAATACCACGCTGAACAACTTCTTGTAATAACTTAATAACAAATCGTAAATCAAGATAAATACCTTCTTATCTTTATCCTTTATGAGTAGAAAGAATATTGAACACCGCATTTTACACGAGGACAACCATTTAATTGCGGTCAACAAAGAATCTGGTGAACTAGTTCAAGGTGATAAAACCGGTGATCCTATTCTACCCGATGCTATTAAAAAATATATAGCTCACAAATACGATAAACCAGGTGCTGTTTATTTGGGTGTGACACACAGGCTAGATAGACCTACTAGTGGTGTTGTAGTTTTTGCACGTACTTCAAAAGCGTTACCGCGTATGAACAATTTATTTGCCGATCATAAAACTGAAAAGATCTACTGGGCACTTGTAGAAGGAACGCCAAAATCTAAAGAAAAACGGCTCGTTCATTACCTAGTGCGCAATACCAAACAAAATAAAAGTTATGCTCACGATCATGAAGTGCCGGATTCAAAAAAGGCAGTACTCACCTATAAAATCATTAAACAGTTAGAACGTTATACGCTGTTAGAAATAACGCTAGAAACAGGTAGGCATCACCAGATAAGATGTCAATTAAGTAAAATAGGTCACGTTATAAAAGGAGATCTTAAATACGGTGCACGCAGGTCCAATAAGGATGGCAGTATACACCTGCATGCCAGACAACTGTCGTTTATTCATCCTGTTAAGAAAGCACCTGTTACAATCGTGGCACCAGTACCCGATCATGATAATTTGTGGCTTGCTGCAAGTAAATAATTACCTATGAATGTATCCTACACACACCGTTTACAACAGCAATTTTTTAAAACTGGAGCTAGTAAAGAATTAAATTATAGAACCCAAAGTTTACAGCGATTAAAAAACACGTTAGAAACTAGAGAGCAAGACGTATACAACGCACTTAAAAAAGATTTGGGTAAAAGCGAGTTTGAAGCTTATGTTACTGAGTATAATGTAGTCATGGCCGAATTGCGCAAGTTTCTTTACAAACTTAAACGCTGGACAAAACCTAAAAAAGTACGTGCGGCCTTACTTAATTTTCCATCCCAGGCTAGACAATATCCCGAACCTTATGGTAACGTTCTCGTTATATCACCGTGGAATTATCCCTTTCAACTAGCGCTAGCTCCAGTAATAGGAGCTGTAGGAGCTGGTAATACTGTGGTTTTAAAACCTAGTGAATTTGCACCACACACCTCTCAATTACTCGAGGAAATTATTGCTACAAGCTTTTCTCCTGAACATGTAACCGTATGTAAGGGTGATGCCGCAGTTGCCAAAGAGCTTACAAGCCTTAAATGGGATTACATTTTTTTTACTGGCAGTCCACAAGTAGGTAAACTTATCTACCAGGCAGCCGCACAGCATCTTACTCCTGTAACACTAGAATTAGGCGGTAAAAACCCTTGTGTCGTTCACCAAAGTGCTGCGATAAAAACGGCCGCAAAACGAATTGTATGGGCCAAATATCTAAATGCTGGTCAAACTTGTATTGCACCTGATTACATACTGGTTCATGCAAGCGTAAAACAGGAATTGGTTAAACAATTGCAAATAAGCATAGCACAGTTTTATGGAGAACAACCGCAATCTAGTCATGATTATGGCCGTATTAATCGCAAGGACCACTTAGAAAAATTACTTTCTTACCTAGATGGTGAACAACTAATCACCGGTGGTGATTACAACCTAGAGCAGTTGTACCTAGCTCCTACTCTACTTGACGAGCCTGGTGAGGAAAGCGCTGTCATGCAACAGGAAATTTTTGGTCCCATACTACCCGTCATTAGTTATCAGGAACAAGACGATATTGAAAAGTGGATTCACAGATATGAAAAACCCTTGAGTGGTTATGTTTTTGCTACTCAAAAATCGTTTATTAATTGGTTTACAAAACGTTATAGTTATGGTGGTGGCGTGATTAATGATTGTATAGTTCATTTTGTGAACGATAGATTGCCTTTTGGTGGTGTGGGCAACAGCGGTATAGGAGCCTATCACGGCAAGCACAGTTTTGACTGTTTCAGTCATTATAAAAGTGTGGTACACAGGAAAAACTGGCTGGATATTACTTTAAAATATCCACCTTATGCTGGTAAATTAAAAGCAACAAAATCCTTTTTAAAGCGTTTTTAACAACGATATAGGTACAACCTTAAAACTGTCACAATGTGGTGGTAATGTTTTGTTAGTACGCTTTCGCGAAAGCGTAATGATCAACTACCTTTAAAATAAAAATAGCTATGATTAAGGAAGGAACCAAAGTAAAATGGGAATGGGGAAACGGTACAGCAACCGGTACTGTACAGTCCACATTTACTAAAAAAGTGACACGTACCATAGACGGCAATGAGGTAACTAGAGAAGGTGAAGAAGGAAATAAAGCCTTGTATATCGAACAAGAAGACGGTAGCAACGTTCTAAAATTAGAGAGCGAAGTAAACCGAGCAGATTAATTTTTTACGTATATTTAACTGTACATTTTTTACACACTACTACCCTATATGATGAATTGGATGGAACTAGGAACTGCTACTGTAGCCATTGTACTGGCTGCCGTTTTTATACTTGCCGCTGTGATTGCCTACCGCAGCTGGGTAGAGTTATGCAGTCCTAAGGATAGAATGGGTATTAAAATTGATCGCAATGGTAGACATCGCTATCAACCTGTACCACAACCCGATGTAGAACAAGTTAGACTGTGGACGCAATTGTTTATCGCGGTACTTACAGCAATAATAACCCTATCTAGCTTGCACTATTTATTTTTAAGGGATTAATATGGCCGATTTTATTAAAATTTATGAGGATAATCCTAATCCTAGAGAAATTAAACGCGTTGCCGATGCCATGCGCAATGGTGCGCTTGTAATTTATCCTACTGATACGGTTTATGGTCTGGGATGTGATATTACCAATAAAAATGCCCTAGAAAAAGTGGCTCGTATTAAAGGTGTAAAATTAGAAAAAGCCAACTTCTCATTTATTTGTGAGGACTTAAGTAATTTAAGCGATTACGTAAGTCAAATAGATAGCGGTACTTTTAAATTACTTAAAAGAAATTTACCAGGACCGTATACTTTTATTTTGCCGGGCAATAATAACTTACCTACTGTTTTTAAGAAAAAGAAAACTGTAGGTATACGTGTACCTGATCATCCTATCGCGATTGCCCTGGTGCGTGAGCTAGGTCGTCCTATAATTTCTACTTCTATAAAGGACGATGATGAGGTAATTGAATATACTACAGATCCCAGCCTGATCTGGGAGAAATGGGACCATCTTGTTGATATAGTCATTGATGGCGGTTATGGTGGTAATATAGGATCTACTATAATTGACCTTACTGGTGATGAACCGGTATTGGTACGTGAAGGAAAAGGCAGTGTAGAGCTTTAAACCCATGAGTGCCCTACTCGCCTTAAGTCCCCATTAAGGATATCTTGCATTTATTGTAAAAACTGCATCACATTAGGAATTTTGTCCAAATGAATGCGAGATACGTGTGTATATATCAAGGTCGTTTTAATATCGTTGTGACCTAGTAATTCTTGAATCACTCTAATATTCACACCAGCCTCCATAAGATGAGTGGCATAGGAATGTCGCAAGGTGTGTAAAGTAACCTTTTTATTTATTCCTGATTTCTCTAGAGCATTAGCCAGTACGGCTCTTAGACTAGATGCACTATAGCGACTGTGATTATATCCTTCTATCAAGTACTCTTTGGGCTTGTATAATTTGTAGTATTCTCTCAACCTTACTTTCAGATCCTTGGGTAAAGGTAAGTACCTATCCTTGCGACCTTTACTGGCCACAATTTTGACCTGATCACGCTGCCCATCTATGTGGCTTATTTTAAGGTTAATGAGCTCGCCACTACGCAATCCTAATGCGTATATCACAAGTATTGCTGTGTGGTGTTTTTTATTGGTAATTGAATTTAAAATTAAGTTGATCTCGTGTGCGCTTAAGACATCGGGTAATACTTTTTGAGGTTTACGAGGTGTTACGGTGGTTAATTCGATGGACCTGTTGTGCATGGTGTTTAGGTATAATCTTATAGCGCTAGCAAGTTGTTTTTGGGTGGAATAGGCCAGATTTTCTTTAAGAACTTTTTGAGTAAATGTTTTTCTTATAACACTAGAATCAGCTTGATGAATGGGTATAGTTTCACCTAAAAACTGTTGAAAGGAATTGAGTAACCCTAGATATGTTTTGGCGGTGTTTGGACTGTAACGTTTTATAGCTAGGAATTGTTTAAAGTCATCAAACATGTGTATATACCATTTATACAGCAATATAATAAAAATGCAACAAACCTATTTATATACTCACATTTTGGGTGGTATAGTGCTAATTTTTGGTATATTGCTTATATAAACTAGTTGTAGCCAATATAAGAAACGCCTATGGGAACTTGGGGAACAGGAATTTCTTCAAACGATATTTACGAAGATATTAATTATGAATTCTTTGAATTATATAATCAAGGAATGGAAGTTTCTGCGATTACCGAAAAGTTAATTCAAGAAAATAAAGAACTTATTGATTCTCACGAAGACCAAAATAATTTTTGGATAACTATCGCAAAATCTCAATGGGAATGTAAATCACTTGACCCAAAAGTTCTTAATCGGGTTAAAGATATTGTCGAGTCTGGAAAAGATATAGAATTGTGGAAAGAACTTGACGCTTCAAAATCT
The DNA here is from genome assembly GCF_050703575.1 of Nonlabens sp. SCSIO 43208. NCBI lineage: Bacteria > Pseudomonadati > Bacteroidota > Flavobacteriia > Flavobacteriales > Flavobacteriaceae > Nonlabens > Nonlabens sp. SCSIO 43208. The sequence continues at coordinate 2,113,079 of NZ_CP065365.1, read as the reverse complement.
GACTTGACTAAAAGACAGAAAGTTTTGGATAGCTTTTTAAAGAAAATATCAAACGAAAAAAAGACATCTCGAAAACGGAAAGTAAAAAAATCACGAAATGCAATTTTCGAAAAAGGAGATTGTTTAGTTTTTAAATTAAATGATGGAGATTATTGTGGAGTTTTCGTGCTGGAATCGGAAAAAGAAACGGAATTCGGACTGAATTTAATTGCTGTAACTGACATTAAACAGTCGGAAAAACCAACTGAAAAGGATTTTGAGAATGCAAAATTATTATTTAGACTTGAACAGCAAATAAACAAAGAGTTTAAACCAAAGGAACAGATTAGTTGGTATTATTCTCAACATTTCAAAAAATCGGAAACGGAATTTGAAAAAATTGGACAATTAAAAGTTAATAAAGATTATTATTCAAATAAAGACTATCAGAGTTTTTCGAATTGGGATAATCTGAAATTATTTCAAGATGAATTCTATTCTGACTTTGAAAATAATAAGTGCAAGAACAAAATGAAATTAAGTAGTTTAAGGAAAAAATACTGGCTACAACAACGTATATAATCCATTGCTAGTGAGAGCCTACTTACGAAAATCCTCGCGGATTTTCTATTCGGTTTTTATTTACTAAATTTAGTGCTTAAACCTCGCAACGTATCATATACGTATTCCAAGGTAAAAAACAAGCTTTTAATCAATAATTTGTTGCAGCTATATTAACGAATGGTGTACCTCTTTTGATAACAGCAAAACTGCGTGCTAAAATCTTGTTTCTCACGTTGTTTAATGCTATCATTTTATGCTTCCCTTCTTCGAGTTTACGATGGTAATAATTTCTTAACTCTTGGTCTGATTGAATTGCTGAAACGGCCGCCATACTTAATAAAGTCTTCATCTTCCTATCCCCTATATAATGACTCTGTTTCCTGCGCCGGATAGAGCTGCCCGAACTGTATTCAAATGGCGCTATTCCACAATAACTCGAAAAGCTACGCCAGTTGTTGAATTTCATAAAATTACTGGTATGATACAGCAGTTGGCAACTTAGTATCAATCCTACTCCTTTTACCGATCTTAACAAATTATAATTTGTTTGTAAACTATCATCTGTTTCAAGCAGCTCCTTCATACGTCGCTCTATATGTTGGACCTGTTTGTCTATATGCTTGATACTGCGCTCTAGCAGTTTACAGCAACTATCTGTTGACGGACTTGATAACAAGTGCTTTTGCTCTTTTAAAGTCGACTTCAATCCACTGCGATCTCTTACTAATTGATCTCTCAATGACAAAAGCCTTCCTAGTTCCTGAAATTCCTTTGGCTTTATCTTACTAGGCTCCAGTTCTTCTCTATACATCCAACCATATCTGGCAATCATATAAGAGTCTAACTTATCTGTCTTCTCTCTAGTAAGACCGGTACTACGTTTTATACGCATGGGACTTTCTTCTACATAAACCAAGTCCTTTGAGCTTAGAAATACAGAAAGCTTTAGTGAGTAATTACCCGTATTTTCAAAAATGAAAAAGTAACTACTAACTTCTAATTGATCAGAAACCCATGATAATAATTGAGCATAACCCTTATCATCATTTGTAAATACCGCATGTTGCTTAACGTGATAAAGAGTTGCATCTAATGTATTTTTTGACACATCGATACCTACTACTTCTCTTACATTTTTCATACTTTTATAAATATTAATGATTATTGATGCTTGGCAACTATTTCCTTTAATGAGCTTTTTAAGCTAGGTATTCCAAGTAGTTCAACTAAGCATCCTACAAGAGACTGAGAGGACTATTACGTATAATAGGTAATGCCTAAAGACCGTTAAAGTTCTCCTCTCTTCTCTTGTTAAAATTAATAAGGTCAAAGTAAAGGAAACCGTTGTACTGCATTTATGAAAACCGAAATAGGCAATGAATAAACTGCTGATTTTATTATGTATCATCGTGATGATTTTGTCTTGTAAAAGGGATTTAATCAAAGACGGAATTCTAATGGCGGAAAGAGAAGCTCCAATCGGATTTAATCACTTGAGAGTATTTCGAGACAGCACTTTCGAATTTGAATACAAAAGTTTTCCAAATAGTAAATTGCACAGCGGAAAAATGAAAATAGTAAATGATACAATCATTTTTGAGTATTCTGATTCAATTCCAGCTTTCGGAAATAAAGCAATTATTGATGGAAATAAATTAATTTATACAAATGGAAAATACAGCGAAATTCTCGAAATATGGCTTGATAGTATATCGGACTAAAAAACGCAGTACAACAATGAACTAAGCTAAAAACCAAGTGTTTTTTTGATTAGTTTCTAGCATAATTAGGATCATAACATAATCCTGATTTTGCAATGGCAAAAGCCTGTTTGATCAGTTTGTTACATACTGCTATTAAGGCTAATTTTTTACTCTTGCCTTTGGCTACGATGCGGTCAAACAATTCTTTGCATGGAATGTTGTGAATACAAGCCGTGAAACTGCACATGAACAAGTGGTTTCTCACTAGACCATCTCCTGTTTTACTTATTCGTGTTTTACCTCTCACTGAGCTTCCTGAACTACGCTCATTTGGGGCTAATCCTAAAAAGGAAGATACTTGTTTATAGCTCGCAAAATCTTTAAAGCAATTTGTACTCAACATTAACAGAATAGCTGTCTTGTCGCCTATCCCTGGTATTGTTTTTAATCTTGAAAATAACGATGCCTCGTTATCTTTTATTAAAGCTAGTAATTCGGCTTCTAGAAGCTTGCACTCCTTTTTTAAGTTACGTAACTGGCGAGTTATAGAAACAATAACCTTACTACGCTTATCATGAACACTATTCAATGCGTGTAATTTATTTTTCAAACTCGTTGATTGCTTTAAGTACATCTGTAGTAGTGATAAAATCTCTCTTCCTTTTACCACATAACCCGCATCAGGTCTCCATAATTCTAGCTCTTGTTCAGTGCCATAACTATAGATCATAAATGCATCACTCTTATCGGTTTTAATGCGTCTTAATTTCATCTGGGTATAACGTTTAATCACTAATGGATTAACCACACTCACAGCTATACCTTGATCAAATAAGCCCATCGCTAAACGATGATGATAACAACCTGTAGCCTCCATGACGCAAATAGCTGTTTCTGGCAACGCTTTCGCGAAAGATGTAATACCTTTAACCGTATTACGATACTGTGAATAACCTGTTTGCACATTATAAACATCAAAGGTATCTTTACTGATATCAATCCCAAAAATCATTGTACTTTTAGTCATAAGTTTTAATTTTAAAGAACTACCTACTTCTTATACAACATCCTAAAACAGGTTCTTAATTGACCTAGCGAACTAATCGTATTTGGAGTAGAAAAAGAGCAGGGATTTGCATTGTTGACGGAATCTGTAGTTCCTACGGCTATAGTAACCTTACTCTGCTCTTTTGTTCTTTTTAGTTAATATCTAAATTTATTAATAACAAACTTAGGACGGCTATAGTTCATTGCGGCGGAATTTCCGAAAGGAAATTCCTGCGTATTTGCTAACTTTGGTTTACGGCGGAATAGTTCTGCCGAACAATTCCGCAACGAAACCATAGCCAAGACCGTTGCAAGTAATAGCTCAAGAAACATTCCTCTGAACAATAAAACTGAAAAATAATAAAGATTCTACCCAAAGGTTGTAATTTAAAACCTCACTTCTCGACTTTTCGTATTTATATGTAGTACCAAAAGCAAAAACTTAAATAACGAATTTAAAACCTTGATATTTTTTTACAATAAATGAAATACAACCTAACTACTCTATTTTTACTATTATTAAGCGCAATAGCATTATCCCAAGAAACCACAGGAAGCCTTCAAGGTAAATTAAAAGATAGCCAAAATAACCCCATATCTTTTGCCAATATCGTTCTGACAGACACAGAAACCAGTTTTAATTATGGTGCCATATCGCAAGAAAATGGTTTTTATAGACTTAACAACATCCCACCAGGAAATTCATATAAAATTAGTATTTCATTTTTGGGCTACAAAACCATAGAGGAAGTTAATATTACCATTAATTTGGGTACCACTACCATAAGGGATTTTGTTTTACTGGAAGAGAATACATCATTACAAGAAGTTGTTATAACTGCAGAGTCCACGCCTAAGAAAAGTGGAAATGAAACTTTATTGAACCGTAAAACTATCAAGGCAACACCTACCATTAATAGAAGTATTCAGGATTTGACAAAAAATCTTCCCGAAAACAATCTAAACTCTTTTGGCGGAGCAAGTAACCGATTTAACAACTTAAATATTGACGGAATAGCCAATAACGATATCATAGGCTTTCAAGAACCTGCAAGCGGTGCGTCGGGTTCCTCTGCAAACGGAACACCAGGAAGTTTATCCCGAAGTCAACCTATTGGACTTGGGGCCGTTAAACAAGTTAGCGTGAAACTATCACCGTTCGATGTAAGTATTGGTAATTTCAACGGAGCGAGTATCAACTTAGTGACCAAAAATGGAACTAACACAACTAAAGCCGAAGTTTATGGCTTCGGAAACAATCAAAATTTGATAGGTAGATTTGCTGGTGGTGCTGAACAGAATGTAGAATCATTTTTTGACGTACAATTTGGTGGTGGTATTGGAGGTGCAATAGTAAAAGATAAGTTGTTTTACTATGTTAATTTTGAACAGGCATTGTCCAACTTTCCTGTTCTAAATGCCCCTGGTAGCAGCACATCTGATATTTCTTTAGAAGATGTGACAGCAATACGAGATAGATTAATAAATGAGTATAATTATGACCCTGGCGCTTTTCAAAATGCAGACCTACAAACCGCAAGTACAAAATTATTTACAAGATTAGATTACAACCTGTCCGACGTACATAAAATAACGCTTCGTAATAATTACGTCAATAGTTTTACTGATAATCTGGAATGGAACAGTACGTTCTTCAATTTTGGAAATCAAGGATATAGACATAACAGTGTTGCCAATAGTCTTGCTGTAGAATTAAAATCAAATTTCAAGTCCGGAAGCACAAATAAACTTTCTGTTGGATATAATACAGTACAAGAAAATCGTGATTTTGAAGGACGTGTATTCCCTCATATTCAAATTGCTACATCATCTGCTGCTCGTATTTTTGCAGGAACCTATCGCGAGGCCTCTGTGTACAACACCGATTTCTCTACGCTACAAATTGCGGATACATATACTTTCGATTCTGGTCAACACCATTTTACAACTGGAGTTTTTGGTCAATTGCACGATGTAGATTATGGGTTTCTCTCTGCGTGGAACGGTCGCTGGGAATATCGCTCAGTTGACGACTTTCTAAATGACAGACCAGCACGAATACGAGGAGTTTACAACATAAATGATAATAGTTTTGATTTTGTAAGCAATCGTCCTTCAGCCACTATTGGCGTATTAGAAGCTGCTGCCTTTTTTCAGGATAACTTCCGTATTAATGAAAAACTGGAAATAACTGCAGGTATTCGGTTAGATGGTCAATATTTAACACAACGATTGCCTGTGAGCGAAGAAGTAAACAATACACCAGAATTTTCAAGATTTGACAACACCATATCAAAAGCACCACAGCTTAATCCAAGATTTGGTTTCAACTATAAAATCGATGAAGATGGAAAGTTTACCATAAGAGGTGGTACAGGACTTTTTTCAGGTAGAATACCTTATTTATGGTTTGCATACGCGGAATATATTTCAGGTACAGAATATTTTAATATTGATTTAAGGCCAGACGAAGCCATAGCATTAACCGAAAACTTGGAAGATTTAAGAAGCCTACAACCTAATCTGGCTGAAATAAATCTTTTAGATCCTGACTTTAGTCTTCCAAGAGATTGGAAAACAAATATTGCATTTAAAGCCAAATTGCCAAATCGATGGACAATAGATATAGAAGGTACTTATACAGAAGTGGTAAATGGGTTGCTTTTTCAATCCATTAATAGACAAAACAACGTTGGTAATTTTAGTGGAGCTGATAATCGTCCCTATTTTTTAGAAACAGGAGATGATATAAAGATTAACCCGAATTTTACAAATGTATTTTTACTTACCAATACGGACAAAGGGTTTAGATACAACATAACTTTTGGTCTTAGCAAACAGGCAGGTGGTTACCGCGGATATTTTGGTTACACCTATGGGATGAGTAAAGATATATCCAGTACCGTACGCAGTTCGCCAGCAGCAAATTTTGAATGGAATCAAGCCTTAATTGCCAATGACCCTTCGTTATCTTTTTCAAATTTTGACCTAAGACATAAATTTGTAAGTAGCCATTCCTATAATTTTAACATAGGAAAAAATAGCACAGGATTTATCTCTTTTCTATACAACGGCAGGGCAGGAAGTCCTTTTTCATATGTATATAGAGGCGACTTAAATCGTGATGGTTCTTCAAGAAACGATATTATTTATGTGCCAAGAGATGCCTCTGAAATTAATTTAATTGATATAGTCGATGCTTCTGGCAATGTAACTGTAAGTGCCACCGAACAATGGCAACGATTAAATGCTTTTATCGAAAGAGACCCTTATCTAAGAGAACGAAGAGGACAAGTTGCAGAGCGTAATGGAGCAAGAACACCTTGGAACCACGAATTGGATATGAAATTAGAATATGGACTAGCATTAAAGAATGGTGATAAAATATCTTTATCTGTAGATATGCTTAATGTATTTAATTTTATCAATAAGGACTGGGGACGATTGGTATTTGTGCCTAACGTAGTCAATTCCAGTTTTAGTCTTTTAGATTTTAGAGGTATAGAAAATAATCAACCGCAATTCCAGTTCAATATCCCAGAAGGAACAGACCCTTATGTTACAGATTTATTCAATTCTCGTTGGAGAGCACAATTAGGTGTGAAATATAATTTTTAAAAGATTAGAAGAACTACTACTTGCAACAATGTATATAGCCCATAGCTGGGAAAATGCGCGAATAAAGGCTTGGGTGTATTTTGCGATGACTGCCAAATTTTTAAATTTGAATCTTTGCGAAAAAAATATAAAGAGAAAATTTAAAAATTCGGCTCAGTGTTTAACCGAAAAGTCCGTACCTTTTTGCACGCTACGAGCCATATACTAGACCGTTACCACACATTTGAGAAAAACGCATTTCATATCGATAATTTTAGTTTTAAACACATTCTTTTCGTTTGCCCAAAACAAAATTGAATTGTTTTCCAATGATTGTAGTGAAGAAAATGGTTTTACTATGTTTAAACTAGACAGAGCAAAACCAAAAATTCTGACTAACCAAAAATTTGAACAAACTGAAAAATACTGGGGAAATGAAAAAATGATTATCGTAAATAACTCAGACTTTTTAAGAATCGAGTACACAAATATTTTTGGACAGCAAATCGACACTACTTTCACAAACGCAAAAGAACTGACTGAAATAAAAATCTGTGTAAATAAATACAAAGATTACGATAAGAAATCTTTAATTAAAGAATCAATTAAAAACAATGACAGTTGGGTTTTAATTTCATCTTGGGGACATCAGACTTTTGAATCTGACAAACTGATTTTAAAGCCTAAAAATGAATTTTTAAAATTTAAATATTACAAAAACGGAAAAATAATAAAACGCGGAAAAATAAAAATAACCGAATCAATAATTGACAGAATAGCTCTGTTTGAACGCAAACTGACTTTAATGCAAGATGCTGACAATTCTTGTAATTTCGGAGTGAGTTATAATCTTGAAAACGGAACTGAAAAAATAAGATTTCAAGACGACAGTTGTTCTGGATTTTCGAATGAACAATTACTAACTGAATTAAAAATTATAAAATAAAAAAACGTGTGGTAACAACGTGTATAGCCCATTGCGGCTGAATCCCTAATCGGAATTCATTGCAATTTGCTATCTTTCAGTCACGGCGGAAAATCATAGCTGATTTTCCGCAACGAGCCATACACAAAACCGTTGCCCATAATTATGAAAAAAATCCATCTGACATTAACAATTGGAATTTTAATATCAAGTTTTGGTTTTTCACAATCAAAATCTGAAATTGAAAATCTGCTCGATGGAATTTCAAAAATTGAGAACTCAAAAGAAATAATTAAAGCCGAACAAACCGAAAAACTGATTAAATATGGCTGGCGGATTTTACCAACTCTTGCGGAATTTTTCACCGACCAAACTCTGACTGAAATAAAATCTGAATGTCACGACCGAATTTTAAAAAAAGGAGAACTTGCGATAATAGTAGCCGACCGAATTGAGGGAATGCCATATTTTACGCTAACTGGAATGCAAAATTGTATTTTGACCTTTTGCGAGAACAATCCGAATTTAGTCGAGTATTATCTTCCTGCAATTGTAGCTCAAGGAATGGCTGAATTCCAAGAAAAGTATAACGAGTGGTTAGCAAGTAATGACCGAATTGATTGGACACCAATGCTGAATTATAAATCAAAAAAAGAATTGCGAAAAATAAAGCGAGAGCGGAAAAAAGCGATTCGTGAAATGCAATCGAAAAAATAACTATGGGCAACAATGAACTAAGCTAAAAACCAAGTGCTTTTTAGATTAGTTTCTAGCATAATTTGGATCGTAAGGTAATCCTGATTTTACTTTAGAAACGAATAGTTTTCTCAGTCCTCACTCCTGCTATATTTTCTTCTATTTAGGTATATTTGAGAAAACTAAGTACTAACCAAACCAAAGGCTATCGTACACTTTAGATGGCGAAGCATTCTGCGTGAACTTGCCATTACCTGTACATTTTACCTGCTAGCAGAAAAAAAGAAACCCGAAATGAAGCAAATCAATTTCCTAATTTTTATCACACTTCTATTTGGTTGCAATGAAAAAGAATCGGAACAAAAAGAAGTCGTTTATCAAAAATGGAATAGTGAATTTCAATTAGATTCGACAATCGAATTTCAAGGTGCAAGACATGCTGCATATGGATATACATATATTTACCCAGAAAATTTTAAAGAAAAAATAGATACAAGAAATGTTCAAGTCGACAGTACAATTTTTAAGTCTGAGAATAAAGATGCAAAACTTAAATTATTTATTGAAGGAGAAGTAATAAGAGAACAAAGAAAGTTAACTCAAGAGGATAAAGAAAAAGAAAGATTAGCATTAATTGAATATGCAAATCTCATAAAAAAAGGGAAGCATGAATTAGCTAAGAATTTAAATATCATAAAATCGAACTTGAGATATGGGTATTCTGGAGAAACCAAGCCAGCAAGATTGGAATTCCTCGGTGAAAAAGATGATAAAGAAATAATTTGGGGAATTGAATTATCTGAAATACCAATAAGCGGAGATTTAACCTTTAAGAATATATACTTTGAATATCCAAAAGCAAAAAAAGAATTCTACAATCCAATTGGAATAGAAATGTTAAATAATTTTGGAATGAAATAAAAAAAGAAGCCAGTAGGTAACAAAGAACTGAGGTAAAAAATAAGTGTTTTTTCGATTAATTTTTAGCATAATTTGGATCGTAAGGTAATCCTGATTTTACAATTAAATAGGCTCATTTTCTCAGTCTTCACTCCTACTTTATTAGTATGGAATTCAATATATTTGAGAAAACTAAGTACTAACCAAACCTACAGCTACCGTACACTTTAGAATACAACGCTTTCTGCGTGAACTCGCCATAAGCTGTGCGTGTTACCATACATTTAACCAAAACTGACTATGAGCGAATTTAACGAATTCACTGAATTAAAAACTGAACCGAATATTGGAAAAAGAATTTTAGCTGGATTCATAGATTATCTAATAACTTATGTCTTCTTTTTCATTTATATCTACGCGTTTGGAGAACCAAATGCAGAAGGTGAATATTCTGTAAATGGATTGCCAGCACTTGTGCCAATTATCTTTTGGGGAATTATGACTGTTGGACTTGAAATCGGACTGGGAGCAACACTCGGAAATTCACTCGCAGGACTGAAAGCAATTCCAAAAAACGGAACTAACCGAAAATTGACTTTTGGCGAATCTTTTAAAAGACATTTGCTTGACCCAATAGATATGTTCTTTTTTGGACTAATTGGAATAGTAACGATAAAAAACACAGATAAAAATCAAAGATTGGGAGACATTTGGGGAAACACAATTGTCGTGCGGAATGAAAATCTGACTGAATAAAAAACTGAATAAAAACGTATGGTAACAACGTGTATAGCTCATTGCAGCTGAATTCCTAATCGGAATTCATTGCAATTTTCTATCTTTCAGTTTCAATCGGAAAATCGGTACGATTTTCCGCAACTGAAATTTATACGCTAACGTTACTGGACGATACCTACGGTCGTTCAGGCCATTTCGCTAGCGCTCAATTCTCTCCTGAACTTATAAATTAGATCCACGCGTGTCTTCCTCTCGCAAACTGCGTTTGCTCGTCGGAGACAAGTCGCTGTAATTTGCTTTTATCTAACTATATTTATAACCTAAACATTTAAACACTAACCAGCGTTACTGGTACCGTCCACAACTTCGGTTATAGCAAATTTGTGCATTCCTCTCATGCCGCTTTCGCGAAAGCGCACTCGTCGGATGCAAGAATGGCTACCGTACACTCTAGAATACTACGCATTATTCGTGAACTCACCATAACCTGTGCGTGTTACCCAACATTTGAGAAAATTGTGAAAAAACGTAAAATTATAGGATTTCATTTCTTGACTTATGTCATTTTAACAGTTGTTCTTTTCTTTTCAGCTGAACCATTGTTGAACAAATTTGCGTCAGGAATTCACAATGTTGGAATATGGTTAAATTTCATAATTTTCGGAACAATAGGAATTCTGATTGTGACTATTGTTTCGTGTTTAATTATTATAAAACGGACTAATTAATGTTTTGGAGAAAGAACAAAAATAAGCCAACTGAATTTAAATGCTCTGAATGTGGACAAGTCCATTCAGATTGGCCAGCTTTAGCCTTTAAATCACCAGCTAATTATGATTTCCTTTCTGACCAAGAAAAGTCTGAACTTGGGAAATTGGATCCTGACTTTTGCGAAATTCATTATAAAGACCAAATTGACCGATTTATAAGGGTAACACTGACTCAAAAAGTGAATGACACATGTGAAAACTTGGATTATGGACTTTGGGTTTCGTTAAGCGAGAAAAGCTATTCAGATTATAAGGCTAATTTTGACAATGAAAATCACGAAACTGGATATTTTGGTTGGCTATGTAGCAATATTCCTGAATATGGAGACACTATGTCAATTCCCTGTGATGTAGTAACTAAAACAGGAAATAGTAGACCTGAAATTTTCCCTTATCAGGATTTTGACCATCAACTCGTTAAAGATTACTACGATGGAATTACAAAAACAGAAGCGGAAAAAAGAATAAATGAAATGACGAAGAGATTGGGTAACAATGAACTAATCTAAAACCAATCGTTTTTTTGACTAGTTTCTAGCATAATTCGAATCCTAACACAATCCTGATTTCACTATTCAATAGGCTCATTTTCTCAATCTTCACTCCTATTTTATTAGTATGGAATTCAATATATTTGAGAAAACAAATAACTAACCAAACAAACAGCTACAGTACACTTTAGAAGGCGAAGCGTTCTGTATATACTCGCCATAAGCTGTGCGTGTTACCTGCAAGCTGAAAAAAGAAAACCGAAATGAAGCAAATCAATTTCCTAATTTTTATCACACTTCTATTCGGTTGCAATGAAAAAGAATCGGAACAAAAAGAAGTCGTTTATCAAAATTGGAATAGTGAATTTCAATTAGATTCGACAATCGAATTTCAAGGTGCAAGACATGCTGCATATGGATATACGTATATTTACCCAGAAAATTTTAAAGAAAAAATAGATACAATAAATGTTCAAGTCGACAGTACAATTTTTAAGTCTGAGAATAAAGATGCAAAACTTAAATTATTTGTTGAAGGAGAAGTAATAAGAGAACAAAGAAAGTTAACTCAAGAGGATAAGGAAAAAGAAAGATTAGCATTAATTGAATATGCAAATCTCATAAAAAAAGGGAAGCATGAATTAGCTAAGAATTTAAATATCATAAAATCGAACTTGAGATATGGGTATTATGGAGAAACTAAGCCAGCAAGATTGGAATTCCTCGGTGAAAAAGATGATAAAGAAATAATTTGGGGAATTGAATTATCTGAAATACCAATAAGCGGAGATTTAACCTTCAAGAATATTTACTTTGAATATCCAAAAGCAAAAAAAGAATTCTACAATCCAATTGGAATAGAAATGTTAAATAATTTTGGAATGAAATAAAAAAAGAAGCTAGCAGGTAACAATGTATATGTGTTCATGTCGAGTAAAAGCTCGTCACGCCACATATACGCGGCCGTTTCTGGACGATACCTACGGCCGTTCAGGCCATTTCCCTAGCGCTCAATTCTCTCCTGAACTTATAGGTTAGAACCACGCGTGTCTTCCTCTCGCAAACTACGTTTGCTCGTCGGAGACAAGTCGCTGTAATTTGCTTTTATCTAACTATATTTATAACCTAAACAACTAAACACTAACCAGCGTAACTGGTACCGTCCACAACTTCGGTTATAGCAAATTTGTGCATTCCACTCATGCCGCTTTTAGAAAAGCGCACTCGTCGGATGCAAGAAAGGCTACCGAACACTCTAGAATGCTGCGCATTCTGCGTGAACTCGCCATAACCTGTGCGTGTTGTGTGCAACCTAAAAAAACGAATGACTAACGAACAAACTGCAATACGAACAACATATTTTAGCATAATTGGAAACATCAGTTTAGCTTTGATTAAAGGGTTTGCAGGATTCTTTGGTAATTCATATGCACTCATTGCTGATGCAATAGAATCAACAACCGATATTTTCTCTTCTCTACTTGTGCTATTTGGTTTAAAATACGCAAAACGACCAGCAGACGAAAACCATCCCTACGGACACGGAAAAATTGAACCGTTAATAACATTCTTGGTAGTCGCTTTTCTTGTAACATCAGCAACCATCATTGCCTACGAAAGCATTCAAAATATTCAGACACCTCATAAAGTTCCAAAATCTTGGACTTTGATTGTACTTGGTACAATTATCTTATGGAAAGAAGTGTCATTCAGGATAGTAATTAAAAAAAGCAAAGAGACCAATAGTTCTTCACTTAAAGCAGATGCTTGGCACCATAGAAGTGATGCATTAACTTCTATTATGGCATTCATAGGAATTTCAATCGCTATAATTTTCGGAAAAGGATACGAAACGGCTGATGATTGGGCGGCTCTGTTAGCTTCAGCTTTTATTCTTTATAATAGCTATTTAATTTTCAGACCAGCTTTAGGAGAAATAATGGATGAACATTTGTATGACGACCTATTGGAAGAAATTCGAGAAGAATCTCTAAAAGTAAGAGGTGTTGTTGGAACAGAAAAATGTTTTATTCGAAAAGCAGGAATGAAATACCAAGTTGATTTACACGCAATAGTTGATGGAGAAATTTCCGTTAAAAAAGGACACGATATTTCACATCAATTGAAAGACCATTTGAGAAAAGAAATCCCGAATTTAGGACACGTTCTAATTCATATTGAACCGAATGAATAAAAAGGCAGCACACAACAATGTATATAAAAAAATAGGCGATATAGCAGTAAAATCAAGGATTTTGGCCCGTATCAAGCTTTAATCTTAACTGAAAGTTTTGTGCTGCGTAATCGCCTACTTTTCATATACTAACCGTTATATGCAAGCCAAAACCTACTTATACATCACTTTGTAAATGCTAGATAAACAAAACTTTAATGGAAATATAGGAGAATCACGAACTAATGCAATTTTAAGTGAAAACTTTCTGGTTCTTCGTAGAAGTGTTGACATCGATGGAGCAGATTTTATAGTAGAAATTCCCTTCAATACTATTCAGGAGTTTAGAAATTTCAAGGAACAAGGAATAGTCCAAGCAAAGTTTTTTGAAAATGGTAATGAAGTTAAAATAGCTAAGGAATATGTTGAAGATATTGACACATTAAGAACCAACTTTTTCGCAATTCTTCATACAAACAATCAGACAGGAGATAAAGTTCATTACTTCTTTACGGCTAGTCAAATAAAGAAAGAATTTAGATTAAGGACAGATAAGAATACAAATAAGGATTACTTCATCTTCAACTTGACAATTAAAAGAACATTTGATTCATATAAGAATTTAAGTGATATTGAAATCAGCAGAAAAATAAAAGAGGGAATTTTAGCAACTGAAGAATATTCTAGGCAAAAGCTAATACGAGAAGTTGAGGAAAAACAAAAAAAACCAGTAAAACCGGTATTTGAAACCACAAATGTGGAGTTGTTTAAAAGCATTAAAGGCAAAAACATTGTTGATCAATTATATATATGCCTAAATACATTCAATGGCTTTAGAAGAATAACTTCATGGAGATTAGTTGACAAAATTTCTTTTTCAAAAAAAATTAATACTAGAACTTACTACAATGGTTTTAAGTTGCATACTACACATGAAGACATCTGGCATTTTTTTTCATCTTTAGAAATTAACAAAGAAGTAAAAATTAAGGACAAAAAGATTATTGAAAATGTCGAAGATGGTAAATATAAAGTTCAACGTATAATTGAACTTTTAAACAACAATTTAATAATTCAAGTAAAAAAAGGAGTATCTACTGAAAAAATTGATATTCAAATTAAAAAGGATGAGGTTTGTGATTGTAGTTGCTGTTCATACAATAGTCTTAATTTCGCTTTTGTTTCAGAACAGCTAAAAAATATTAAGGCAGATTCAACCAATTTGTGGTTATCACTTCAACATTCCATATCATTAATAAAAATAGGTCAGTTTGAAAACGCAAAAATTTTACTTGAAGATATATCTGCCTTAGCAAAAGAAAATAAAGAACCTGTTATTTATTTTGTTTCGCTTTATAACCTTCGTGATTTAGCTTGGAAAAATTTTGAAGAAAACATTCCAGATATTGAAATAGAAATTGACAAACTAAATGTTTCCTCGGAGTACAAATCCATTCTTAAAGTAATCAATAATGGCAAATTATCCAGTGATTATTCAAATTCTATAGATGAGATTTATTCAAAAATTAAAGAATATAAACAAAGAAAAAGTGTTAATGACACCTCAAGTTTAACATGGAAACTATATTATAAATTTGGAGAATATATTAACTTCATAGAAGGCAACTATTTAACAACATACAAAATACATGATACAATTACTGAAAAAGTGATAGAAAGCTTAATTGTCTCATATTCGATGACTGATAATTTCTCAAGTCATTATGATGGTTTTAACGATTTTATTTTAGAAAGAATAATACATTTTTGTGAACCAGATAACTTATTAAAATATTTCCAAAGAAATAAAGTAAACGATTTTCCCTACCAATCAGACACAGACTATTTTAATAGGTGTTTATTAAATTTTTTCTCTAGTAGTAACATAGATTTTTTAAAATCTGAAATAGTTTATAAAGATAATAGAACTAAAAATGTAGAACTAAGAAGAAATACTGAAAAAATATTTCAGAATCTATGTATTCTTCTTGCCTATTTAAAATTTGAGTTTGATAAGAGTATTTTGAAAAAAGTTATATACTTCATTCAAGAATTGGATTTGTCTATTCACGAACTTTCAATTTTAGCGCATCCGCTATTGAGAAAATCAAGTTTGTTTGATACAAAAGATATTATAAAATTAACGACTACTCTTATTGAAAAAAAGCTTACAAAAGGATTCCTAATCACCAATTTAATTTACACTTTAAATCAAAAAAATTATAACTTCAAACACTCAGATGAAAACCTACTGTTATCTATTTTTGATATTGCCTTAAAGAATCCTGAGTATGGAATTTTAAAAGCTATACAAAATACACTCTCTTTGGAATATAAAACCTTATTATCCCAAAGATTAGAAAACGAATTAAGAACAACATTTAGTGCAGAGTTATTTTATCATGGAATTATTAGTGATTCCGTTATAAACTCAAACGAATTTATTAAAAAATATATCGAATCCTTCGAAAATGTTGTAAACGGAAAACCTGCTGTTTTATTTAGAAATATCAGTCCACACACAGGTATTGCTTATAAATTTAGAGATCCACTTAATAAATTAGTTACCGTAATATATAAATTAGACGATAAATCAATTTTAAATTATCCTACCATTAAAAGAATTAGAGAGTTTGATTCTTACTATGATTTTATATTGGATTTAGATCGTTTTAGATTGCACAAAGAATTCAATATAAATTGGCTACTCGAGAATCAATCAAAATTTATTCTAAAAAAATTGGCTAAATCAAGTCATTTAAAAGAGCGGTTAAAAGAAGAATTATCTAAAGATTACAATGAATATTTAGGTAAAATATATTTTGATTATTTTCAAACTAATAAATAGGCCAGCATATAACAACGTGTATAATTCATTGCTTCTGATTTTCCTATCGGAAAATCCTCGCGCTGAATTATCGCCTTTGTTTTTTTACTAAATTAGTTGCTGAAACACGCAACGAAATCATACACGTATTCCAAGGTAAAAAACAAGCTTTTAATCAATAATTTGTTGCAGCTATATTAACGAATGGTGTACCTCTTTTGATAACAGCAAAACTGCGTGCTAAAATCTTGTTTCTCACGTTGTTTAATGCTATCATTTTATGCTTCCCTTCTTCGAGTTTACGATGGTAATAATTTCTTAACTCTTGGTCTGATTGAATTGCTGAAACGGCCGCCATACTTAATAAAGTCTTCATCTTCCTATCCCCTATATAATGACTCTGTTTCCTGCGCCGGATAGAGCTGCCCGAACTGTATTCAAATGGCGCTATTCCACAATAACTCGAAAAGCTACGCCAGTTGTTGAATTTCATAAAATTACTGGTATGATACAGCAGTTGGCAACTTAGTATCAATCCTACTCCTTTTACCGATCTTAACAAATTATAATTTGTTTGTAAACTATCATCTGTTTCAAGCAGCTCCTTCATACGTCGCTCTATATGTTGGACCTGTTTGTCTATATGCTTGATACTGCGCTCTAGCAGTTTACAGCAACTATCTGTTGACGGACTTGATAACAAGTGCTTTTGCTCTTTTAAAGTCGACTTCAATCCACTGCGATCTCTTACTAATTGATCTCTCAATGACAAAAGCCTTCCTAGTTCCTGAAATTCCTTTGGCTTTATCTTACTAGGCTCCAGTTCTTCTCTATACATCCAACCATATCTGGCAATCATATAAGAGTCTAACTTATCTGTCTTCTCTCTAGTAAGACCGGTACTACGTTTTATACGCATGGGACTTTCTTCTACATAAACCAAGTCCTTTGAGCTTAGAAATACAGAAAGCTTTAGTGAGTAATTACCCGTATTTTCAAAAATGAAAAAGTAACTACTAACTTCTAATTGATCAGAAACCCATGATAATAATTGAGCATAACCCTTATCATCATTTGTAAATACCGCATGTTGCTTAACGTGATAAAGAGTTGCATCTAATGTATTTTTTGACACATCGATACCTACTACTTCTCTTACATTTTTCATACTTTTATAAATATTAATGATTATTGATGCTTGGCAACTATTTCCTTTAATGAGCTTTTTAAGCTAGGTATTCCAAGTAGTTCAACTAAGCATCCTACAAGAGACTGAGAGGACTATTACGTATAATAGGTAATGCCTAAAGACCGTTAAAGTTCTCCTCTCTTCTCTTGTTAAAATTAATAAGGTCAAAGTAAAGAAGACCGTTGTATGCAAGCGTGACTCACCTCATTAATTCTAAAAATGGAAATAATAATTAAAGAAAGTTACAATAGACCATTTGAATTTATTCCTAAAACAATCTTGTGGATTATTAAACAGAGAGATTTAGATATAAATAATGATAATTTAATTGGAATAAACTCATCTATAATTCTTAGCTTAACTTCACTAATTGAATCTTTTAACAAGGAACTTATGATTAGTTGGGTTAAGTTTCATTTATCAGAATCCAAAACTGAATTTGATATTGATTCAGACGGTATGCCTATATGGGATGATACTATGGGAGACTATTTATTGGAAAGGTTGTCAGACGAATTAATTCTTGAAATAGAATCATCTGAATGGAATAAACAACTTAAATTATTTACAAAAATCACAAACGATGAACTAAAGCGTATAATTAAAAAAGATACTCTTATCGGCATGAATCAATTGTTCAATTACCGTAATATATTAACTCATGGAAATAAACTTAGCCTTATTGAATGGATTAATAATAATAAAACTACTGAAAGGCTAGAGCCTAATAAATTTGAAGCTATCTTTTCTTTTTTAAAGCAACAAAACCTTATTGAGGGAAAATTAAAAGACATTAAAGCAAATATTTTTGAATTGACCTTTTCAAATAACGTAATTGATTATTTTATATCAATAATAAATTTATATTTAGAAGAAGTCAAAGAATCATTTGGTATTACCGAAAAGATGAATAAAACAATATATAATTTAAAAATATAAGCCAGCATACAACAATGTATAACAGCAATTACGGTGGATTCCAACTTAGTCCGAATCCACTCGGTAATTACTGACGTCTGTACTTTATCCGAAAATACTTGCTAATTTATCCCGTATCTAACGGTTATATCTAACATTACCTATAAGCTGAACTAAAGCATTTCACCTCTCGCAGGATAGCCTGACTGAACAATATAATCAACCGCTTTTACAAAAGAAGGCAAATAAGGTCTTCCCCAAGGATTACTGTTTATTGCTGAATAATAAACTTCATTTTTACTATCAATTAAAAATAGCCCTGGTTCACTAAACTGACTTGGTTCACCATCTTTTACAGATGCACTTAAATACAAAGCCCAATTCCTTGCTGATTTTTCAGGTAAACCATAGCCCAAAGTAAGATTAGATAATTCCCATTTTTGTTGAGAAAGAAGAGCTCTCTTTTCGGTATCCATACTTACAGCTACGACGTTAACGCCTCGTTGCTCAAATTGGGGTAACAACTCTAGTAATTGTTGCAAATACTTTTTACATAAAGGACAATGCAATCCTCGATAGAATACTAGTAACGTAAAGTTTTCTGGATTTTGATCTGCCAAATTCCATTGATTTCCATCTAATAATGAAAACCGTAATTCTGGGGCTTTACTTTTTGGTGTTGGTCTACTCATATTAAATACGTTAAAAGTTTGCCTTCAAATGATTTTCAAAACGATTAAAATCATTCTCTATTTCTGGATTTTTCATTACATCATATGCCATAAATGTGGGTAATGCTTCAAGACCAAACCATTTGAAATTAAGATGCATTGGTTTTAAAAGTTCATCTTCACTTATTCCATTAAAAAATGTTTCATTTGGATTATTAAAAGCTTCTTTTGGTGCATTTGCTGTTACTGACATCATATACTTTCCCTTTAGCTTTCCTCCTAGTCCGTAATTCTTCTTTGGCGCTTCTTTACTTCTACCATCACCATCAGACATTTCGCCCATCATACCCATGGAAAATACTTCATCAATGTATTTTTTAAACGACCAACTTACGCTCATCCAGTTCAATGGTGTTTGAAAAAAGACTACATCTGCCCATTTGAATTTTTCAATTTCTTCATTGACATCATAATCATCTGCCATTGTGGTCTTTTTGATATTGTAACCATTGCTCTTAAAGTAGCTTTCCGCTTTTTCAATTAAAGCAGCGTTTAATTTACCTTCAGAAAATGGATATTTTTGATGTCCGTTGATTATAAAAATATTTTTCATTTTAAATTTTTAATTACATTTGTTTCACAAAGAAACTAATAATGGTTTAATTTAGAAACTATTGTGCCTGCATTTGAATAAATATGTGGTAACCAAAAAGTAACTAATGGCTAGAAAATTTATAGACAATCCAAATGCTTGTTCCCTTGTTCATACGATGAACATAATTGGTAATAAATGGAAACCGATTATTATATATTTATTATCAAATGGATCTATGCGATTTGGAATGCTCAATACACTAATTCCAACAATTTCAAAAAAGGTACTTACGAACCAATTGAAAGAATTGGAAAATGATGGATTGCTTTTAAGACAGTCTTTTGCTGAAATTCCGCCAAGAGTTGAATATTCATTGACTGAAAAAGCGGTTGGACTTTTACCTGTTTTAAGAATGTTAAGCGATTGGGCAAATGAGTCGTATCCCGAAATGGACTTTGAACAATGTAGAATTATAGAGAATGAAAAAAGTCAGGCCATAACAGAGAATTGAGATAAAATACAACTTATTATAACACTTTTTTATTTCATTGAACTTTTGAATTACAGGGCATAACACAATCCTGATTTCACTATTCAATAGGCTCATTTTCTTAGTCTTCACTCCTACTTTATTAGTATGGAATTCAATATCTTTGAGAAAACGAATAACTAACCAAAACAACAGCTACCGTTCACTTTAGAAGGTTTAGCATTCTGCGTGAACTCGCCATAACCTGTGCGTGTTGTAAACAAGCTGAAAAACGAAGACTATGATATATTTAATTTGGTCAATAATAAACGGAATAATTCTTATTTACTTTCTTTATCTGATTGTTGGATTTATCGCAAAAGGAAAGAAAATATTTAAACCACAATTTAAAGTTGTCTCTATTTTCATAATGGTAATTGGAATTGTTCAAATAATTTCGGCTTCTAATTCTGAGAAAAATTCAAACCGAATTTCAATAACTGAAGATTATAACAGAAAAAGCAACTCAGCAATAAAAAAAGTAAAACTGGAAGACAATTGGACTTTCGACATAAATATGCTTGTAAAGTATTCGATTGAACAAAACCAATATATCCCAATAGAAAGTAACAGCTTTTTGACTGGACTCGTGAGTGGTTACAATTGGGAATTTAATTCGATTGACACAAATAACTTGAACCCGAATGGAAAGGCTGAATTTATAGCTAACGGAATTTTAAAATGGAATCTTTTTGGAATAACAGTTTATAGTGAATCCAAAACATTTAATGGAACAATTGAATAAAAGCCAGCGTACAACAATGAACTAAGCTAAAACCAAGCGTTTTTTTGATTAGTTTCTAGCATAATTCGGATCCTAACACAATCTTGATATCACTATTCAATATGCTTGTTTTCTCAGTCCTCACTCCTACTTTATTCGTATTGATTTAAGTATATTTGAGAAAACAAAATTCTAACCTAACCTACTATTACCGTAAACTCTAGAATGCTGGGCATTCTGCGTGAACTCGCCATAACCTGTGCGTGTTGCCTGCAAGCTGAATCAAACAATGAAAACTTTCAATATAATTACATCAGTTATTCTTTCAATTCTGATTTTATGCATTGCATTTTTGATTCCAGAATATGAAAGTATCCAAGTTGACCCAATGGGAGATGGACAATCTGGTATTGGAAAAGGAGTTATAGGACTATTGATATTAGGATTGGGAATTTTGAGCCTAATTTTTGCATTAATTTTTATCCTTCTTTTAATAATTCGAGCTACAAACCGAAATATTTGGAGTTATATAAATTTGATAGCATCATTATTAATTTCAGTTTTTACTTACAAATATTTTTTTGCTTGAAATGAAAAAAATAATCGGACTTATATTATTACTGACTTTAACGAGTTGCTCTTACGAAACGGATTTTTATATTTTCAATACAACAGAAAACCCAATTTTCGTGACATATGAATGTGGGCCAAATGGAGATGTGTTTGTGACTAATCCAAGAATTGTGGAATTTGACTTGGATTTTGAAATATGTGAAATTAAAAAAGCTTACGAAATCGGAACTGAATCTAAAACTGATTCTGAAAACAAAATCATAACGTGTGAATTAAAAAGCGGACAAGCATTATGGATTGGAAATGATTTAAATTTTTCACTTAACAACCCGAACGATACGTTGATTTTAAAAGAAAATCTGAACGAATTAAAAGTCGAACAAAACGGAGAAAAATTATTTCGAGTAGATGATAGATATGTTGTTGACTTTTTTGAACCGATTGACAGACATACTGTTGGAATAAAAGTAAAAAAAGCCAGCAGGTAACAATGAACTAAGCTAAGAACCAAGTGTTTTTTCGATTAGTTTCTAGCATAATTCGGATCATAACATAATCCTGATTTTACAATTAAATAGGCTCATTTTCTCAGTCCTCACTCCTACTTTATTAGTATTTATTGAAGTATCTTTGAGAAAACGAATAACTAACCAAACCAACAGCTACCGTACACTTTAGAAAGCATATCATTCTGCCTGAACTCGCCATAACCTGTGCGTGTTGGGCACAATGTAAGCCAATCAATGAGCAAAAAAATATTAACCATAATGCTTTTAACTTCTATACTTAACTTTTTTGGTTGTAAAGGGAAAAATGAACCTGAAAAAACAAAAGAAGATGCTGAATTTGAACAGTTTCTTGAACAGTCCAAAAACAGCATTGATGAATTCAATAATCGGAAAATCTACAAGGAAATGACAACTGAAATTTTGGACTCAATTCCTGATGATAAGATTGAACAAGCAATTTTTGACAACATTTACGAGATTATCGGAGATGACTATGAAAATGAATTAAGTAATGTAAAAAAACTTTCAATAGGACAGCGAGCCTTCTTCTCGACATGGATAATCGAAGGAGAAGTCAATAATGGTGGATTTAATCAATTCTACTTTAATTCGAGCGGACAATATGCTCAAATGGCTGAAATTGGATTTATGACAATTGGAGCTGAAAAGTTTTCGGAATTGACAAAGCGGGCGAATAAAATTTACTCGGAAAATAAGGAACGACTTGAGGAATTTGACGATGGAACGATGGAAAGTTTTAGTGAATCCTATAAAGACAATCCGCTCAATGATTTGGACACTGAATTTTATAACCTTTATGATTCCGAAAAAATTGGAGAATTAAGAATAAAATACATTCGAGAAAACAAAAACGAATTTATAACTGAATAATAAAAACACAGTGGCTAACAATGTATAAAATTAATTGCTAATTACAGCCTACTTACGAAAGTCCTCGCAGACTTCTATCTGTGATTTATTTGTTAACTTCAGTGCTCAAACCACGCAACGAAATCATACACAAATACGTTAGGCAATAATTATGAAAAACCTATTACTAAAGAAAGGATTACCTCTGACAATAATGCTAATTTCATTCAACTCATTTGCTTGTGACTGTGAATGCGAAGGAGATTGCTCTTTTAGCGGAGTGGCAAGCGGAATGGAATTCGTTGCTCTCGTCAAAGTGATTGAATACTCTGATTTTCTTGATGAAGAAATAATGGGTTATGATAGAAAAATGCCTTTTTCTATGACAGTTGAAATCATAAAAAAATATAAAGGTGCTGAATCACGAAAACGAATTAAGATTTGGGGAGACGATGGAGCTCAATGTAGACCTTATATTGCGGAATTTGAAATTGAAAAATGTTATTTAATTGCACCAACTCGAATAGAAAAAGATTCTGAACTAGGAAAACAATGCGATTATGATTTTTCCTCTTGTTGGACAGATTATTTGACTGTCGACATAGACAAAGGAATTGCACTCGGAGAATATTCTAAAATGCGGAATAATATAACTCTGAAAGAATTTGAAAACGAACTGGAAAAATAACTATTCCACAACAATGAACTAAGCTAAAAACCAAGGGTTTTTTCGATTAGTTTCTAGCATAATTATAATTGCAACATCAATAAAAAATCAAACTACACGCCATTTTTTTACTAGCTTTAAACCACACAAGCAACACTAACCAATGAAAAAAATAAAAAGAATTGCGCTCGTTTTACTCGCGCTTGTAATTTGGACAGCATTTGTAGGCTTTGGATTTATTGACGGCTTTCTATTGCGCCCTATTACCTCAAAAAAAACTTCTGATAGTTTTATAAACGCTACCCAGGATGTGGTGGATCAAGAGTTCGTGGGCAATTTTGCCATGACTCTTATAGAAAACGGTGAGGTTTCACAAGAATATTTCTATGCCCAACAAGGTAACGTAGATCAAAATACCGTTTTTCCTGTTGCCTCTATAAGTAAATGGATCACCTCGTTTGGAGTTTTAAAACTGGTACAACAAGGTAACATAGATCTAGACACACCGGTTGATAAGTACCTAACTCGATGGCAATTGCCCGACAGTGATTTTGACAACAATAAAGTAACAGTAAGACGCTTATTATCACATTCCTCAGGATTGATTGACGATTTAGGTTACAGTGGTTTTGCGGCTACTGACAGCATACAAACAATTGAAGAATCCCTAAATAAAGCTGCAGACACAGATTACTCTGATGGTGTGGCAATGGTAGGAGTTGAACCTGGAAGCCAGTACTTGTATTCTGGCGCTGGTTATACCATCCTACAATTACTTATTGAAGAAGTAAGCGGTCAACCCTTTACCCAGTATATGAAAAACGAGGTTCTTGACCCTTTAGAAATGTACCATTCTACCTTTCAATATCAGGACGCAACCAATAAACAACTAGCCCAAGTCTATAAAGAAAACGGTGAGATACGACCTATGAACAGGTTCACCGCACTAGCTGCTGCCGGATTGTACACTACTACTCACGATCTAGCTAAATTTTTAAACGCAAATGTGTCTGAAAATCCCGTGCTTTCAAGCTCAACTATTAATGAAATGGCCACTGCCGAAACCTTTATAGGCACCACTGGTATTTATGGTTTGGGACCTCATCTTTATAGTCAAAATGACAAAGACTCTCAAATAATTGGGCACGATGGTAGCGGTAATAATGCCATCAATACGGCGGCTAGAATTGACCTTAAATCCAAGGACGGTATCATTATTCTGGAAACGGGTAATTATGATATCGCATCGCGCATGGCAGATGAATGGATCTTCTGGAAAGCAGGAATTGCCGATTACGTAGTAATGCAACGCAATAAATCCTACCTTTTGACCTTGTTGCTGGTAGGTTATCTTCTAATTATTATCGGCGCTATTTTTATATTCAAAAGCAGTAGCAAGCAGTCATAAAGCCTTATTGTATGCAATAGTAATCGCAGTTTTTAGCTCTTGACTATGATTAATCGTACCTAATAGTAGGAAGGTTATTCCGCTTTCGCGAAAGCGTAAACACCACACCACTACTCTATAACAACAAACACGTTAAACCTGCACACACAGCCATCATGAACGAACTGAAAAATTTAAAAAAATTAGGCTACAACTTACCAGAAGCTTCCACTCCAGGTGGTAGTTATGTTTCGGTTAATGTAAGAGGTCGTATTGCCTATATAGCGATACAATTTCCCATTTTAAATGGAACCTATAAATTTCAAGGAAAACTGGGAAAAGAAGTGACCACACAGCAAGGATACCAAGCCATGGAATTGTGCGCGTTAAACGTACTAGCGCAAATAAAGGAAAAAATAGGCTTTGATAATCTACTAGGGATTAACCACATAGATGCGTATTATCAAGCTGCACCCGATTGGGATGAATCACCGCAGGTAGTTAATGGAGCCTCTGATTTATTTATAAAAATTCTGGAAGAGAAAGGACAACACAGTAGGGCAATTTTTGGAGTGCACGACCTGCCTCGCAACTTCTGCGTTGGGTTAACGGTTACTTGTACGTTACACAATTAGGCAGCTATTGATTGAATAAAACATTCCATAAATAAACTGATTATAAGGTATAGTTGCTATTCGTTATGGAATAATCGATCAAATAGTTATTGAAATTGTACTTTTAGAAACTTAAAACCCAACACGAGATACAACCACCACAAGGAATGAGTAGAACGCATTTTCACACCTTTGACGCCATGCGTTTTTTTGCCTTTTTACTGGTGTTTCTATTGCATTTACCCAAAACCAATATTCCCTATGTCGATTTTTTCTTAAAAAGCGGTTCTATAGGTGTAATTTTCTTCTTTGTATTGAGTGGTTTTCTTATTACATACATCCTACTTTATGAAAAGGAAAACCGTGGTAGTATTTCCCTTAAAAAGTTTTTTGCACGCAGAATTCTTAGGATCTGGCCGTTATTTTATTTGCTAGTAGCATTTGCTTACTTATCGCCTTTTTTACTCAGGCTATTCCATATTCCTTTTGAAAATCAAGGCTATGAACCTAGGCTATGGGTATCCTTACTATTTGCAGAAAATTACATGATGATGATCACCGATCAATTTCCCGATGGTGCTCCTTTACGAGTAATGTGGTCCATTTGTATAGAGGAACATTTTTATATTCTTTGGGGCATTTTATTCTATTTGCTGCCAGTCAAACGCATTCTTCCTCTATCGCTTTGTTGTATATTGCTCGCTCATATGGTGCGGTTTATTTATGCGTATTACGACATTGCTCCTATAGATTTATTTACACATCTGGACTATTTTGCCTTTGGTGCTATACCTGCGTACTTGTTCATGTATAAAAAACACACGATTGAGCAACTCAATAAAATTCCTAAGGCAGTCAAATACCTTTTTGCATTAATAACACTAGGCGTAGTATTCACTATACCTAACCTAGAATGGGAACAAATAGATTATCTTTTTCCTTTATTATGGGGAATACTTTTCTCAGTTTGTATTCTCTTTACCTTGGGAAGCAATCCGCTAAGAATAAGTAACAATTCCTGGTTGACAAAGTTGGGTTTATACACCTATGGTTTGTACTTATACCATACCATTATCATCTTGTTGCTGTTGAAATTTATTCCCGTATTACAATTCTCGCATTGGCTATTACTATCGGCTAGTGCATTACTGCTCACAATACTTGTGAGTATCATCTCCTATCGTGTATTTGAAAAGCCCTTTTTAAGATTGAAAAAGCACTTCTATTAATTTTGATAACCAAAGTTGCACAACCCATCAATAAGGTATATCTGCAGGAATGACAGGATCCCGCAAAACAATCTAGATAATCATGGAGTTGAAAGTTGTTGGGTTGTTGAGTACGCTTTCGCGAAAGCGTACTAATTCAAAACCCTATGTTAATACTCAGACTTTATCTAATTAAAATGTTGGTCCAAAAAATGGTGGTATTTGGTTAGCTCTTTTTCAACATCGGCATTTTTTTCAATATCATGAAAATGAGTAGTGCCCAGTAAACTAAGACCGATGAATTGATTCATTTTGTGAAAACCGAACAAAGGTCCATCATCGACGCTGGTTTGATTGAAAAACTCATTTTTAAGAGTAAAAGCCTCT
Organism: Nonlabens sp. SCSIO 43208; assembly: GCF_050703575.1. Classification (NCBI taxonomy): domain Bacteria; kingdom Pseudomonadati; phylum Bacteroidota; class Flavobacteriia; order Flavobacteriales; family Flavobacteriaceae; genus Nonlabens; species Nonlabens sp. SCSIO 43208. Next base: position 2,085,828 of record NZ_CP065365.1, on the reverse strand, counting down.
TGCGGTGCATTCCAACTGGTGGTAAGTAGGTACTTTTTACCATGCAAACTACCACCTGTACCATAGTTTATTGCAGGATTGCTCCTGCTCCTACCATCACTTTTATAAATGCCTTTTTGGTGTCCGGCTGTAAAAACTTTATCCAGGTATTCCTTAAAACCAAAAGGTAGTTGAAACCACCAAATAGGTGTGTGATAAATGATAACATCGGCCCAAACGAATTTGTCCACTTCTTCTTGTAACTCATAACTATCGCCTACTTGAGTGGTTTTAATTGTATAATTACCAGTAGACTGTAAATAGGAAACTGTAGTTTCTAATAAGGTTCTATTGAATCGGCCAGGTGAATGTGCAAAAGCATGACCACCATTGATAATAAAGATATTTTTCATTGTTTCTAAATTCAAATTTTAGACAAAACTACAGGCCGTACATGTATTATAAAAATAATATAAATTATACATTTGTATAAATATTTTAATACATGATGAATTTAGAATGGTATAGGACATTCATAGCGATTTATGAAAAACACACCTTGACTAAGGCAGCTGAATATTTATATACCTCACAACCAGGAGTAAGTGTTCATTTAAATGCGCTGGAATCCTACATTGGTAAAAAGCTATTTGAACGTACATCTAGGAAAATGATTCCTACTAAAGACGGCAAGCTCTTGTACAGCAATATCATTGAACCTATTAAAAAATTAGAACGCGCCGAACAGCACTTTAAAAGAACTTCAAAAGATGTTATTCCTTCTATTAATATAGGCATGTGTACAGAAACGTTCCAAAGCATTCTTGAAAATGAAGTGCCTACTTTACCCTTTAATCTAGTGGCAAAATTTGGAGAACATCAAGACCTAATGAAAGATTTGAATAAAGGTTTGCTTGATCTAGTTATCACACCTCGTAAACATGATAAGTACACGCTTACACAGTACGAGGCGTTTGCGCAAGAACATATTGTTATGGTTGCTGGTAGCGATACAGATGTCAAACAGATTACAGCATTAATCGAGGAACAGAATTTCGATCTTTTAGAATCCGAATTAAAAACAAGAGTATGGTACAGTGCTTCTAATGAAATGGAGCATTTTAGACGCTTTTGGTACGAGAGTTTTAAGAAGCGAGTAGATTTTAAACCTAATTATATTTTACCGAATATTGGTTCTATCATAAGATGTATTGAAAATAACAACGGATTTGCCATTGTTCCCGATTTTTTGGTCAAATCATCAATTGAAAGTAATAAAGTAAAACTTGTCTGGCGTGGTAAAAAGGCTGTTTCAAATACCTTATATTTCGCTACTAGAGAAGATTTAAAATTTAAGAAAGAGATCAACTGTATCAAAGATATCTTTATAAGAAAAATGAAGAATACTTCGGTGCTTGGTGTATAGCCAGAAGTTTGTCAAAATATGAGTAATGCAGACTATAAACCATTTTTATAGAGTTAAATGAGCACTATTATGTTCTACCCTATTAAATCTTCCTTCAAATTATAAATTATGTTGTAACCACAAATACTACTAACTCAATATGTTTTTTCCTAAGGACATTCTTTATGTCAAATTATACCTAGATAAGATTGAAATTAGAAATATTCGCACTTTAAAATCCATTACTTCTTATCCACAATTAAAATACTCAAATGATAGGCTGTTAGTTGCTAATTTTGATCATGCATGTACTGAATTAAAAAAGAGTATTGCCCAAGTAACGACCAATAATAAACTTACTAAAATTGCAACTGTCGTTTTTCAACCCATTCATACTAGTATTACTGATTTTAGTCAGGTAGAATTAATGAGTTTTAGGGATTTATGTAACACTTGTGGAGCTTGTAAAGTATTTCTTTATTTGGAAAAAGACACATTAACAGATGCAAGTATTTTACAAAACTTAACTTCTAAAAATTCCGTTTTTACCATTTGATGAAAACCCTGAATTGCTGTGACTAGATAATTCTGGTTGCATTTATTCCGTGGACAGCACATTCAAAAGTTTATTTAAAGAATAAAGTATTTAAGTATAATCAGTTGTTATAAATAAGCAATCTAGGTATACCCATCAAAAAACAAAGCTAGATTCTTGATGATTTAAGTATATTTGAAAGGATAAGCATTAGCCACACCAAAGACCAACTTGCAATCTGGAATAACATGTTTCTAAATAAACAAACCATGCATGTATGTTTTTCGGTCATTTAAAACCTACTTGAAAATTACAGTTCATGAGTTTTTTAAGAAAAAAAGATCAAATTTTAGCTGCTCTTGGAAATATTAGAGCTATGGAAAGGTTACACGTTGATACCTATACCGAAGGGAAAATTAAAAACATTACGGGTAAAAAAATAGCAGAATCCAAACAAGGTCAACTTTGGATCAGTTTTCAAAATTTAAATGGTTTTTTGTTTATGAATTGTACCATACTCACTCGTAAATCTTTAAAAACTTCACGCGGCTCTAAACTATTACTGCTTACAAAAGAATATGAAATTGAATTAGACTCAGATGAAAAAATAATCGAATCTGACTTCTCAAATGTTTCAAATACTTGGATAACAAAAATGAGCTTTGTTTTATCAAATAAAGAAAAGAAAATAATTGAAGAGAGAAGTTTTGAAGAAATCGGATATCATTTTAAAAAAGATAGACTAAATTTTAAAATGAAAAAATAAAAACGATTAGAGCAAAAATCTAAAGAGAAAATTGTCTTATTCAATTTTCATTACATATTCAATTACTCGCTTTTTCAGCATGATATCAATTCTTTAGATTTTTCTGTTCATGGCGTAATAGTTTCATAACAAAAATAAACTTAAAATAAAACCATAATATGAAGACAATTTTATAATGTTCTCTCTTCATTTTTGATGATGAATTTTAAATGTCATCAAATGGATTTATCAAAAGTTTTTGAATATTATTACCAAATTGAAAAATTAAAACAAGCTTACAATAATGCCAGAAGTATTAAAGACAAATGGCTTATTTATGGAGAATATTATAAAATATCGAAATCAAAAAGAACAGAATATTTTTCTCAAAATAGACTCGCTTTTTACGGAAAATATCCTTTTAATTGGTACTCTAGTTTTTCTTATTTAGAAAAAAGGACTTGGGAAGATATATCTTATATAAATGTTCCATTATATCCACAATATCCTGTCAAAAATTTCTTTATTGATTTTGCCAATCCAGATCTAAAAATAGGTCTTGAAGTTGATGGTTCCAATTATCATGACATTGAAAGGGATTTTAAAAGAGATACTAAACTTGCAACATTTGATTGGAAAATATATCGATCTCCTTATTCTGAATCAAAAAGAGAATATATGGATATTATCGATTTAGAAAAAAATGAAATTACTGGTTCAGAAAAGCAAGAAGCTATAGAACATTGGATTATGAAAACAACTAATGGACTTATCCATGCTATTAAATATTGGTATTTTTTGAATCAAGAACAAAAGCTTCATAATTATCGTTTTCAATTACATCCTGACGATTTTCAACATACTGTAGACTTTCATCAGTTGGCGCGAAGATCCCTTATAGAACACAGATTAGCTATTTTTGATATAGGTAAACCTTATATAAAATGATAATAAGATTGTTGGTTTATGAAAATATATTTACACATAACCCAATTAAGCTATTAATAAATAATGATGCTGACCGAAAAAGAACAATTATCCAAGTATTTAAATAGATATGCCTATATAGCTCAGGAAGAAGTTGACCTTATGTTCAGATTAATGGAAATTCGTAAAACAAAAAAATCTGAATTCCTTCTAGAATCAGGCAATATTTGTAGATATCAGTACTTTATTTTAAACGGTTTAACTAGAACCTTTTACATTGACAGTAATGGAAATGAAAAAATAACTCAATTTGCTATGGAGAATTGGTGGCTTACTAATTGGCATAGTTATAAAAGTGAAACACCATCTGAGAGTTACATACAAGCATTGGAAAATACCACTGTATTACAAATAAGAAAATCTGATCTAGAACACGTATTCGAGCAAATTCCCAGCCTTGAACGAGCATTCAGAAAAATAACCGAAAATTGGCTTATCGCCATTCAAAGGCGCAGCGAGTTCTATCTTAAATTGGACAGTAAAAGCAGGTATGAAAAATTCATTTCAGCTCTACCTGACTTCGCACAGCGCGTACCACAATACATGATCGCTTCCTATTTAGAAATCACACCTCAACATTTAAGCACGATAAGAGCAAAACTTGTTTATTAAGATATCTTAACTTATTTCGTATTTCTGAAAAATACATTTGTTCCGAATAAAACAAATAAAACATGGAACGAATATCATTTAAAGAAATCTCTAATAACGTATTGGAAAAACTAATAGGTTTAGAAAACTATATCAATAACTCAAACCTAGATATAACATTATTAGAATTAATGCGCCTAAGGGTAGCACAAATTAATGGATGTGCCTACTGTGTTGATATGCATTACAAAGAATTGAAGAACTTGGGAGAAACCGATTTACGTTTGTCCACGCTCGTGGTTTGGGAAGAAACAAGTTTTTATACCGATAAGGAAAGAGCGGTATTGCGTTTTACAGAAGTACTTACTACACTTAACGGTAAACCTATTTCAAATGCTCAATATGATGCTTTAAGTAGTTTTTTCATCAATGATGAGATCATCACTTTAACTTTAGCGATTGCTCAAATCAATACATGGACCAGATTAATGAAAACATTTCAAATAGAGGCTGGTAAGTACAAAGTGAATCGTTAAAAACATAGGTATTTAAACATTTTTCAGATAGATCCTACTTGATCAAAATAGACCTTTATGGATTACGCTTTCGCGAAAGCGTAAACACCACCATCCTAGTGTATAATTAGTGTCATACCTTTAATGAGCAAGCATCTATAGGCATAGGTTTTCCTATTCTTGTTACTTAAAACATGGTATCTTTAACCACAATTAAATGCTTAAGCCTACTTGTAACCTTATAACAATATGAAAATGAATATTCATAAAATGGTAATTATCGTGTTAATGATAAGCTTTATAAGTTGTAAAAAACAAGATGTAAAGGATCACTCCGATCACGTGGAAATGAATATGGATTTGAAAAATGAATTGGAAACCATTTTAATCAAAGATCAAGGAATAAGGGAACTTGTAAATGGAAATGTAAGTGATGAAAGAAAAACAGTATTGCTAGTACAAATGCAAATCAATGAATCGGATATTGAAGGAAATAAACGATTTGAACTCATGCAACAAATTGACAGTATTAATCTAGCTAAAATCGAAAAAATCATTGAAGAATATGGCTATCCTGGTAAATCCCTAGTAGGAGAACCTGCAAATAAAGCGGCTTTTTACGTCATACAGCATTCCAAACAAATAGGCACCTATTTACCATTGATTAGAAAGGCTGCAGCGGCTGGTGACATAGCTCAAACATCCCTTGCGATGATGGAAGATAGGAACCTGATGGAGCAAGGTCAAGAACAGATTTATGGAACTCAAATCAAAGGAAAAGCCAATAAACAAGGGGCATGGATCTATTTCTTGTGGCCTGTTAAAAATGCAGATTCGGTTAATTTGAGGAGAAAGGAAGTTGGATTTGACCAAAGCCTTGAAGAATACCTAAAAAGTATGGATGTAGAGTTCCAATTGTACACGTTAAATGAAGTAAATGAACTGTAACATCTTTTACAACAACTAATTAACTTACATAAACTCTTTTTTATCTATCTTTAAAAGATTATGACTCATGCTTAACGACTGGTTAGAGGTGCATGCAGTCAATCAATCAAAAAATTAAAAGAGTTTGAAGTATTTTATTGTAACCCTAGCAGTCGCTATTGTCATCGGTTTGATAGGCTGTGACAGTAAGGAAAAAACATCCCAAATAGCCTACGCCTCACAACCTATCACCACGCCTACTCCTTTTGCCGAAGGAGTAATTTCAACTAGTGACAATAGCGAGTTTGATATTACCTTTACTCCAGATGGACTTACAGCCTACTTTTCTAGAAGAGCTCCAGGAGAAAAACAAAAGATCTATGTCACTCGATTTATAAATGAATCCTGGTCAACTCCTACCCTAGCCCAATTCTCGACAGACCGTGACGAAACGGCCTTTATTTCTCCTGATGGCAAGTATTTTTTCTTTGGATCAGAACGACCGATTCCTGATAAACCCAATCAAGGGAATTTTGATATGAATATCTGGATGATGGAAAAAACTAAAGATGGATGGAGCGATCCAAAACCTTTACCAGAACCTATTAATGAAGTTCAAATTAAAGAGGAAGAATGGCCGTCATCCAACAATAATTTCTTTTTTTCCAACGACAATTACAGGTACTATTACACCACGATGATGCGCGGTACCCAAAGTGTAAAACTGTATACAACTACCTATGATGGAGAAACATTTTCACAACCCGAAGTGATTAATGGCATTTTTGATGATGATAAAACCTGGATTTATTCTGCTGTACTTTCTCCAAATGGTGAGTATCTTGTCTTTAACTCTTACGATGCTCCAGGAGGAACCGGTGGTGAAGATATATTCATTTCAAAAAAAACAGTTGACGGTTGGAGCAAGGCCAAACCTATAGGAAGCCTGATCAACACAAAGGATGAGGAAAGCAGTCCTCGATTTTCTAGAGACGGCAAGTATTTCTTTTTTAGCCGTGCAGAAAATTTAGGTAATTATGAATACGGTGAATGGAGTATTTATTTTATCGAAACAGAATCGCTCCACCTAGAAAACCTATTTGAACAGTAATTGAAAAACCTAAATGTTCTTCTGAAAAAAAAACCTAGTTCCATGAAAAATACCTCGTACTTTTTTTATTTCACTCTATTAGTTGCTTTGCTTTTTGCTGTGCAACCTGCTATAGCGCAAGAAGATGACTTTATCAATGAATATATTGAACGGCTGGAACGATCTAAAGAATATTTGATTCTGGTGGCAGAAACCATGCCCGAAGAGCAATACTCCTATCGCCCTACTGAAGAATCTCTCAGTTTTGCCGAAAACTTAATGCATATAGGTTGGGCCATGGATTGGCACAGTCAATCCTTAATGGGCGGAAGACCTGCTAGAGATTGGAACACCGATACAGAACTAAAAGTGGATAAAAAAAGTAAAGCGGAGATGATTGCCAAAATCAAAGAAACCTTTAATCTTACTATAGCGTTTATCAAAAGTTTTGATACGAATAAATTAAGCGAGCGACTGGATTATTTTGGTGCCAATAGAACTAAAAGACAAATTTTATTATTACTTACCGATCATATTACCCATCATAGAGGTCAAATGCTTGTCCACTTGCGTTTAAATGGTTTAAAACCGCCTAGGTATGTTCTTTATCAGTAGTGTATTTGTTTTAGGTGTTGCAAGGGTTATAATGATTATCTAATTGCTCAAATCATTTCTTATTGCTTTAAATTTGTGGTTGAAGCCTTACGCGACCTACTTAATTACAACCAATCATGACCCATATAGAAGCTCAGAGAAATAATTTTACTATTTCGACAGATAAAAGCAAATTGGACCTGATTAGTATTCATGAATTTCTTTCTAAAGAAACCGATTGGGCATATGGTATTCCTATTGACACTGTAAAGAAGTCGATTGAAAATTCTTTGTGTTTTGGTGTATATGATCAAGGTCAACAAATTGGTTTTGCTAGGGTAATTTCAGACTTCTCTACTATTGCTTACCTAGGTGACGTCTATGTTTTAAATGAATATCGCGGTAATGGTTTGAGCAAGTGGCTCATGGAAGAAATTATGAATCATCCCAACCTACAAGGGTTAAGACGCTGGATTCTACTTACCAATACGGCTGAATGGTTATACAAGAAATTCGGATTTACAGAAATTCCAAATCCAGAATTTTACATGGAGAAACACGATCCTAATGTCTACAAGGAAGATTAAAAAGTTCTTTTATTAGAAAAATGAACACTTTCACACCACAAAGAACTGAGATAAAAAACGTAGCTATTTAGCACTTTCTATTTAATTAAGCCTGTAGAACATAGATAATCAGGTAATCCTGATGTTATTATAAAAAGGGTTTGTTTTCTTACTCCTTACTCCTACTTTATCGGTATTGATTTGCGCATGTTTAAGAATAAATAAAATAGCAATTAAGTCATGGGCTACAATGGATTGTAAAGGCCGATATTTCCTGCATGAACTCAATTTTACTAATGTCATAGTAGCCATTACAACTTTTTCACTATCACAATAAAGTAAGTTCTTACAGAAATACAAACGCAACAAAGTTGCATTAGTGTCATTTTGAACTATTTTTGCTAAAAATTTTTAATACAAATAGGTATGCATAAGAAATTGCCAGTAACCGTTTTGAGCGGATTTTTAGGTGCAGGAAAGACAACTTTACTTAATCATATTTTGCATAACAAGGAAGGGTTAAAGGTAGCCGTAATTGTAAACGATATGAGCGAAGTAAATGTGGATGCTGATTTGGTAAAAAGCGAAAACACTCTTTCCCGTACAGAGGAAAAACTCGTTGAAATGAGCAACGGTTGTATTTGTTGTACTCTACGTGAGGATTTAATGGTAGAAGTAGAAAGATTGGCAAAAGAAAATAGATTTGATTATTTACTTATAGAAAGTACAGGTATAAGTGAACCGGTTCCTGTAGCACAAACCTTTTCTTTTATAGATGAAGAAAGCGGTATCGATTTATCTCGATTTAGTTATGTAGACACCATGGTCACAGTTGTAGATGCTTTTAATTTTTTCAAAGATTTTGGAAGTCCAGAAACATTAATAGATCGAGAACTTACCGATATTGAGAATGACTTTAGAACCATTGTAAACTTACTAACAGACCAAATCGAATTTGCCAATGTTATCGTGCTAAACAAAACCGATTTGGTTACCGCCGATCATCTTGGAGTATTAAAAGCTGCTATTAGAAAATTGAATCCATCTGCAAAGATTCTTGAGTCCTCATTTAGCCGGATAAATCCAAAAGAGATATTGAATACTAATTTGTTTGATTTTGCAAAAGCAGAGCAAAGTGCTGGATGGATAGAAGAGCTTAACAAAGATGAACATACTCCAGAAACTGAAGAATATGGTATTGGCTCATTTGTTTATCGTTCTAAAGAGCCTTTTGATCCTATAAGGTTTAGAGACTATATACAAAACAAATTCCCGATGAATATTATTAGAAGTAAAGGTTTATTTTGGATAGCCTCACGTCCTAAACAAGCACTTGTTTGGGGACAAGCAGGTGGCTCTTTAAGAACAGACAGTGCTGGAGTTTGGTGGGCTAGTATGTCTTTTGGTGAGAGGTTTAATAATTCAGTTTTTATTAATAATCAACAAGAAATAGAAAAGGATTGGGATAGTACATATGGAGATAGGAAGAATGAAATTGTCTTCATAGGTCAGGATATGGATGAAGGCCTTATAAAATCGCAATTAAATGATTGTCTTGCCACAGAAGAAGAGTTAGCTACTGGAAAATGGTTAATTGGATATGAAGATAACTGGCCTGTACAAAGAGCTTATTAATCGACTTGAATACCTTAATCAATAAAGAGATAACCTAAGAGCATTTTTTTCAATTAATTTCTAGCATAAAACAAATCATAGAGCAATCTGATATAATAACCAAGAAGGCTAGTTTTTGGAGTTCTCATTCGTGCTATTTCTTTTACGATTTGGGTATATTTGAGAAACAAAGAACTAACCACACCAAAGACTTCTTTACTTTATGGTAGGCCGCGCATTTTGTTTGAACTTGCCATTCTCAAAGGCTTTTGTAGGTAATTAATAACTAATCCATTTGAAGAAAATAAAAGTAAATAACGATTATTGGTTCTCAAGTATTATGGGGTTTTTATTGATACCTGTTGCTCCAGTATCATTTTTAATTAATATACTTTTCAAAAATCTTAAAATCTCTGAATTACCAATTTTAGTTCTAGTTATTCTTACGTTATATTCTTTTCTAACATTATTATTTCTATATAAACTTCTTACGGAAAGAAATTTTAAAACGCTTAAAAATCAATTTTCTAAAAGAAAAAATATTGAAATTGTGAAAAATAGTTTGGACAAACTTGAATGGTCCTACACTGGTGGAGAAAACGGATATTTAATACGAGATTGGAAGAAAGACAAAAAATTGATCTCTCTTTTACGTTTTGAAGTAGTACCTAGAAGTAATGGAATTTCTTATAATATCATTTATTCAGGCGGATCTAAAGCACGTTTTCCTTTCTTCTTCGGTATCAGAACATATTTAGAATGGAAGTTTAAGAATGAAATTAAAACAACCTATAAATCTATATAATCCGTATTGCCAAATGTACTACTAACTGCCAATCAACTTGGAATTGCTAACGTCAGTGCTACTCGAAAATTATTATCTTTAATCCTTAACGGAATATTAAAAGTCACTTACGAAAATGGGGAAGTCAAGGAAATTCAAGATTATGGTTTGCAAGGAACAATAAATCTGAATGCTATTTATAAAAAATGTTTGAAATAAATAAAAACGTAAAATAAATACTTTTAAAAACAAGGGCAATTAGTGATTGCTTGTTCTATCCTATTTCTGAAGATACTCACGATTTTTCAACCTGTTATTATATATTATTTTTATAGTTTAAACACTAAACCAACCGATTAACTAGACTAAATAAAATAGTTCTAGGTAATTCATCTTCAAATGAATAAGCGATTTAACGATAATGGAAAATTGTTAACTGAATTTGGAAAATTCCGTACGATAGAATGTCCAAATTGTAAGAAACCCATAGACTACATTCCTCCTAGAATTGTTTGTATTCATTGTGGATTTAATAAGGAACTTAAGAATCAAACGATGCTATATCAATCGTTCCCAATTTCGTCAATTGAATTAAAAGACTATCTACAAGCCTCGTGTTGTAAAAATGTATTGTGGGCTCAGAACCTTAATCACTTAAAATTTTTAGAAGATTATGTTCGTGCAGAATTAAGAGAACGAAAGCCAAATATTAATAGAAGTGTCATAAGCCAACTACCTAAGTGGATAAAGGATGCAAAAAATAGAACCGAAATTTTGAAAACTATTAAAGTATTAAAAATGAAACTCAAGAGTAACGGCTACACAAAAAACAGTACCTAAAATGATAGGTACAAACTTACTCTATAAGGATTACGCTTTCGCGAAAGCGTAAAAACCAATAACCATTAGCATTATGTAGTCCTTGCAGGCAGAAAAACGGTTTGATAGGATTGCTGTATCTTAGTCTTACTAAAAGTATGACCACCACAAATCCTATGAAATTACCGTATACTGCAATTGCTGTGCTAGCCAGCCTACTTTTAGGTTGTCATTCAGCCGAAAAGAAAAAAACCACTGAGGAAGAAAAAACCTATGCCGACGTTGAAGTGGTGAGTGCCATGAGAAATGTCATGTGGAAAGGTGAACTGGACAGTAACATACAGTTAGATAGTATTTCCAATAAAAAAGGACTTTATGGGATTGGTCCCGTGAGTTACCTACAAGGTGAATTACTCATCAACGATGGTAGTAGCTATGTGTCTACCGTGGTGACAGATTCCGCTATGAAAGTGACCAAAACTTATAAAGTCGGTGCGCCCTTTTTTGTTTATACCCATGTAAAAGAATGGCAACAAGTGGACGTTCCTGCTAGTCTAAAGAACATTAAACAATTAGAAACGTTCATCAGTAACCAGGTCAAGGACATGAAAAAACCACTTGCTTTTAAGCTCGCTGGTCATGTTGTAAGCGCTCACATTCATATTCAAAATCTACCTGATGGTGCTGTAGTTTCATCACCGCAGGAAGCACACCATGGTCAAGTAAATTATAAATTATATGATGAGGCTGTGGAGATTGTAGGCTTCTACTCTACCGAGCATAAGGGAATTTTTACACATCACGATAGCTTTGTACACATGCATTTAATAACGCAGGATGAGCTTCAAATGGGACATCTTGACGAGGTAGAAATTAAGGACATGAAATTATTTTTACCTAATAAATAGCCTATTAAAATGTCTTCCGTTTTTGTTTTAAGAGATCATCCGGAATTAAAATTTATTCTTGATGCAAACCAGGTAAAAATCTTAGATGTTTCAGATCCGACAAGTTCTGGCTCTTACTTATACTCTGAAATTAGAAGTATAACACTTAATGAAAAAGAAACAAACTGGATGTTTTCTATTTTTAGTATGCTTATAGAAATTTGGACAGGATTAGGTAATGGCAAAATATATGAAACCAATGCAAATCTGACTCTAATAACGGACGATCAAAAAATAAAAATAGGATTGCAAGGCGCTGACCTAAAACAAGTGAATAAAACAATTGAATTTATAAATGAAAAAACTCATCTAGACAGTAAACTAATAACAAAATAACCTAGATTTAGGTGGTAAACGTAATGTTGTTTCATATCGGTGATATTCAAAAAAATTATTAAATGAGAATCTTAATATTAGTTATTGCATTTGCGGCCACAATTAGCTGCAAGCAAAAGGAAGAAATCACCTATACTGTTAAATGCTACACTGAAACTAAAAGCGATTCAAATTTGTCCAGTGATATTCTTATAAAAACCTGTGAGTTTAAGAACCATCTTTTTCGTGCTACCGGAATAGCAGATTATAAAGGAAGATATTCATACGATTACGAGATTCTAAGAATAAGACAAGCAGATACCACAGTTGTAAAAAACACTGAGTTTTTCAATCAAAATACCAAAAAGTTAGAACAATTGATAAATGAAAAACTTAAAACCAAGCATGAATTAGACTCCAAAATTCCTGAAATCGAGGAATGTATGAATTGGATTGATTTTAGATATTATAAATTGGACGAATTTGGAATTATGTTTCCTAATGAAAATCAAATAGAATTTAATATAGATTACAATATAGGTAGCGCCTGTTTTAATGTAAAAAAATCATCTGTAATCTTTGATATTTCGGATATAGGCATTTATTTACAGTAACCAAAGGTCTATTGTTCATACCATTGACTATGAATCTGCACTTTTATATCAGATTAGCCGATTGTTTTTTAAACTTCCTTACTATTTAAACCTGCACATTAACCTATTCAAATATTAGTAAAATGGCATTAGGACTTGGACACTTAATAGATTTAAATAGAAAATTAAAAAACAACAAACAGTTACTTTCTTCAAAAAAGTCCAAAGCCAGATTAAAAAATCGAATTGGTGGTCGTGGTAAGGATACAGGTAAGTACAAACAACAATCACCCAATATCTCTGATGCCGAATTAAATTTAATCAAATCTGATATTAAGAATAAAATAATAAAGGAAAATAGAAGAATCACGCTCCTTACTATTCTTTGTTTTATACTTTGTATCAGTGTAATATTACTTATCATATCCATTCTGTAAAATTGTTTGCTGCAATTTCATACTTCTATGTAAATGACATAAAAATGTATTCTTGGATACTTATTGAAATTAGAGATTTAGGTTGATATTCCGCTTTCGCGAAAGCGTACTGCATACATACAATTAAGAAGAACTGAGGTAAAATACAATTCTTTTTCACACCGTTTGGGTATATTTGAGAAAACAAAACACTAACCAAACCAACGACTACCGCACTATATAGAAGGCGAAGTATTCTGAGTAAACTCGCTATAACCTGTGCGTGTTGTAAAAACAATTGAGAAAAATGCGAGCTAAAATTATAATAATTACATTTTTAATAGGAATTTTTAGCGTTATGAACGCTCAAGAAAATGTGGATAGAAATGAAATGGTTGGATTTGCTTGTTACTTTGCTGGTCAACCTTCAAAAACGGTAGAAAAGTATACTCAAAAACTATATAACCAAAATTACAAGTGGATTTCTAAACGACTGAAATCTAAAAATAACGCGGAAAAATATATGTCGGTTATAATACTTGAAAGACTAACCGAGGTCAAAAAATACAAACTAAATGAAACTGAATTGAATTTGATTTCTGAAATAAAAAATTCTGATGAATTAGTTTCTGTTTGTTCTGGTTGTACATATTTTGAAAAAGTATCCCTAAAAGAACTTTTGGCTGATGATAAAAAGCTTTTTGCAAAGAATTGGCTCGACAGGAATATTAAGATGTAAGAAAAAAACGTTTTACCACAATATATAATCACTATTACAGCAGATTCTGACTGCGTCCGAATCCACTCGGAATTGCTAACAACTGTGCTAAACCGGAAATCATTAACTTTAAACCCGTAACTGACGGTTACACTAGACCGTTGTGCATCATATGACCATAAGAACGATTTATTACTTAGTATTTATAGGGATTGTACTTTCTAGCTGCGCTACAAAGATGTATTATTCTAGAAGTAATGCCTTAGCATCGAAAATAATACTCACAGACTCGAAATTTAGAATTATTGAAACTAATGGCAATGAGGTCGTGAAGCACAAAGGTATTTACCAATTAAATGACAGCACACTTACATTAATTTTTGATAAGGAATCATCGCTTCCAATAATCACATCTACGAAAAATATCACGATTAAATCCCAATCAGAAATCCCAGATCGTCAAAAAATGACTATTATCTCAGCAATTGATGATAACCCAGCTTGGCTTGCTGAAATTGTTTTGAAAGATGCTTCGAAAAAAATTATCAAAAAAATGAAACCAAATTTTGATGGTGAGGTAATTCTCGAAAATTTAGATAAAATTAGCGAAGTGGAGATATCTAGTCAAATAGATGCGCGAACAATGATATTTGATTTTCAAAAATATAAAAACCAGAACATTGAAATTAAGTTAGAACCCATAATATGGGGTGGCGAAACAGTAAGAGCTCCCTATTGTGGAATAGTTTACGCTACGCAACCAGTCATTGTCGCGAACATAGAACGAGACAAGGATACTCTGATCAAGATTTTAATCGACGAAAAAGTTTATTTAGCTGAAAGATAATATGATCTAGAACACGACCTATATGCAATAGCTTAGGCATTGCTCATCCGAAAATGCCTGCTATGTATATTCTAATTAAGTATCTTTGAGAAAACAAAACACTAACCAAACCAACGACTACCGCACTATATAGAAGGCGAAGTATTCTGAGTAAACTCGCTATAACCTGTGCGTGTGTGTTGTGCCTAGTTTGAGAAATGAAAATATTCCCTACCAAAGAACTGAATTTTAAGCTGATAGATGACCAAGCTGAAACGCTGAATCGACTGAATCGGAGAACGGATAAGTCTGAAAATCTGACTTCTCAACTTACCGACAAATCGTTTCGCGGAATAATAAACGGAAACGAATTTAAACTAATATCATCTGCAATCGGAAAAGGAGCTTTTTGCGTAATGATTGGAGCAATTGAAGTTGACAAAGGAAACGTGAAAGTTGAAATACATAAAGCCTTTCGGATTTTATTAAGTATTATTCTTTGCTTTCCAATTATTGCAATTTTAATAGCAATATTGATCGGAAAAGAAGAGCCAAATCCAATTTTTATTTTAGTAGTAATCGGACACATTTTAATAATTAGATATGCATTTATTGGTCTAGCTTTTAAATATTTATCGAGAGAAAGTCTGAATAGATTACGTGACGTACTTGACTTTGAATGGATAAAAAACTAGGCATAACAATATATAATCGCTATTACAGCAGATTCGACTGCGTCCGAATCCACTCGGAATTGCTAACAACTGTGCTAAAACGAAAAGTCTGCGTATTTTAACACGTAACTAACACTTATACTAGACTGTTGCTCATAATTATGAAAAATATCCTGCTAAAATTTTTAATTGGAATTTTAATTGCTAGTTGTATTGATAGATACGACAAAATAGAAAATAGTCAGTCCAATTATTTATATATAACCGATAGTAACAAAAATGATGAATTACGATATATCGACAAATGGAATAGCATCGAATTAGCTCACACTAACAATGAATACGGCGAATGGGGTGGCGATACAGAAATAATTAATATTTACTCTGATGGAAAGGTATATTATGCGAATTATGCTAAGTACCTGGGAGAACCTGGACCACCAGATCCTCCTAAAGAAGATGAAGAGGTAAAAGTCTGGTATGAATACAAGAAATTGAATAGAAAGATAGATAGTGTTGAATTAACAGCCAACCAATTACGATTGATTAAAGATGCCATTTATCATCTCACTCAAGAGAAAATTACAACTAGTTCGTTTGCTGCTCACGGTGGAATAGTAAATAGCGTAGTTTCAAAAGACTCAACTTTAATAATAGATAGTTATCCTTCTGATGAATGGAAACCTTTCCAGAAGTTGAAAAAGACAATAATCGAATAATACCTATGGCAACACTGGCTATACAAAATCACTCGGTTCCTGCTCATCCGAAAATTCCTGCGAAATTTTCTGTGGTTTGGGTATCGTTCAGAAAACAAAATACTAACCAAACCAACAGCTACCGTTCACTTTAGAAGTCCAAAAATGCTGTGTGAACTCACCATGACCTGTGTATGTTAGCTACTATTTGGGAATGGTTCGTATTTGGTGTATTTTTACATCAAAATATGTAATTATGTCAAGACAAAGTATTTCTTTTACAAAACCAAACGATGAATGGCTAAAAGCCCAAGTGGACAGTAAAGAATATTCTAGCAAAAGCGAATTAGTTAACGATTTAATTAGACAAGCCCGAAAACAGCAAATTCAAATTGATTGGATTCGAGCTAAAATTGAAAATGCTGAAAATAGCGGATTTACGAATGATAGTAAAGAAAGTATTTTAGCTCAATCGAAGTCTTTGTTAAATGGCTAAATACAAACTGACGAATGAAGCGAAAAATGACTTGATTCGGATTCACCATTACGGAGTTAAAAAATTCGGAATGATCCAAGCAGATAAATATTTTGAGTCTTTTTTTGAATATTTTGATATTATCGCTGAACGTCCTTTTTCCTTTGAATCTGTAGACTATATTAAAAAAGGATATAGACGTTGCGTATGTGGAGTTGATAGTATTTTCTATAAAGTCAATAACAATATTGTGGAAATAGTGACTATAGTTGGAAGACAAGATTTGAATGAAAAATTTTAATGGGAATTTAAAAACTATTGTCCTCAAAGAAATGAGGTGAAAAACAACTCTTTTTTCACGGTTTGGGTATATTTGAGAAAACCAAACACTAACCAAACCAACGACTACCCTGCACTATAGAACTGAGTGAACTGGCCATGAGTTGAGCGTGTTACCTGCAAGCTTTAAAAACTAATGAAAATAACATTAACCTTTTTATTTATAATTATATTTAATACTGCAAATGCTCAGCTCAAATTTGAGGAGTTAAAGCAAAAAATATCTGCCTTCGAAACAGTTCAAGAATTTGACAGTTTAATAACCTCGAAATATATTAAAGAGAGGAATGCGTTTTTAGTTTACTATGAGTTCAAAAGACCAGTAGATAGCGGATACCAACAAAATCGAATAACTATAGATGATTATATTAAAATAAACTTCCTTAGCAAAAACGGAAAGCTAATGTTTGGTTGGATTTCGAAATTTGACTCTTATAACGAAAAGATAAAACACACAGAAGAAATTAAACCTGCGGAAAACAAAATTAAATCATACATCAAAATACATAATTCACTTTATAATTCTCAACTAACTGAAAAGGAATTAAAAACTCAAATATTAGCGGAATATGTAGTAGGCTTTGGTTGCGGTTATAGTGGAAGTTCAATTTCAGATGAATCTTCAAAAATGATGAAATATGTTAAGCGAAAAGACATTGAGAGTTTGAATAAATGGTTAACCGCATTTTCACCAGAACTTCAAGCTTTAGGTACAATTGGTCTTATACAACTTGGGGAAATAAATGAAACGCAAAGTCAAATAATTGAGCGATTGAAAACAAGAAATACAACTATTTCAAATTGTATGGGATGCACGTATTCATATGATACTGAATTTAATAAGTTGATTGAAATATATAGCGAGTAAGCCAGCAGGTAACACCGGCTATACACAATTGCTCGGTTTTTGCTCATCCGAAAATTTTTACTATGATTTTTTCTAATTAAGTATATTTGAGAAAACTAAATACTAACCAAACCAACAGCTACCCTACACTATGGAACTGAGTGAACTGGCCATAACCTGAGCGTGTTACCTGCAAGCTGAGACAAACATTACGAATGAACAGATTGATTATCATATTCACAATTTTATTACTTGTTTCTTGTAATGGAAAACAAGAAAAAGATAAATTGAATGACCAATCGAAAACAACGGTTGTTTCTGAACAAATTACAGAACAAAAAACCGAAAGTTCAGAGGATGACATAAAGTCTCAATCAAAATCGAATGCTGATTATTCACTACAAGCCGAATTATTTGCGAGCTCAGTTCTGAAAGAAAATCTGCGAACTCATAAAATTGATATAACCAACCCAAATAGTCCAACTCATACGGACATATTTGAGAATACTGGCTTAATTAAAATTGACGCCTACTCGAATAAAAACTATCCGCAAAAAACAGAACCTTATAGATACGAACACTTCACTCTTTTTGTTGCAACTTATGGTCACGAAATTAATGCCCTGAAAAGTTTTGCATTAATAAAAATGGCTTCAGAAAGAGAGCCTGCCGAATATCTTTTATCAAACAAAAAATTTGCAAAAAAAGTTGAGGCAGTTAAGGTTGGAACCAAACCTGGCGGAATGATTATTCAAAAAGGCAAACAGATTTTTAGTTTGGTTGAAACATGTCGGAGTACGCCTATTAATGGAACTTGGGTTGATTACGAAAATAAACTCATTAATTATTTAGCTGATGAAGAAAACGAAGAGTTCCAAATTCTGAACAGCGATTGCGGAGATAGTTTCTATAAAATTGAGACAAGAAAAGCCAGTAGGTAACACTGGCTATACGCAATTGCTCAGTCTTCACTCCTACTTTATTAGTAAGGAATTCAATATCTTTGAGAAAACAAAATACTAACCAAACAAACAGCTACCGTACACTTTAGAATACAACGCTTTCTGCGTGAACTCGCCATAACCTGAGCGTGTTAACTATAATATTGAACAAACATTTCGAATGAAAAGAATAATTACTATTTATGTAATAATGATAACCTTATTAAGTCTATTCGGTTGTAAAGTTAAAAATGAAAACGACCCTTATTGGCAATTCAATAAAGCTGAACATTTTCGACCTAAACTGAATAAAGGAGAATTTTACAAATTAAGCGGTTATGATTTTGGATGGTTTGCTCTTGAACCAATGTCAAAATTTGTAAAGGATAAAGAACACGAAATCGAAAGAGGTAAATCATTGTCTTATGGACAAAAAGCACTCTATTATTGGTGGTATTTAGATGCCCAAGTAACAAATGGTGGATTTGTTCAATTCTACTATAATGGTTATGGACCATATGTTCCAACAATAATAAAAGGATTAGAACACATTGGTGATACAGAAATGTCTAATCTGGTTAAAAAGGCAGATAAAATCTATCAAAAGAATAAAAAGTTAATGGACAATGCTCAAGAAAGTGATTTGTTCGAAAGCGGCCTCTACGACAGACTCGATGAGATGTCTTTACTTGATGACGACTACTATGAAATGAATGAAAAGACGATGTCTTTAATTGAAGCTTACATTCGTAACAACCCCAACGAATTTTGCCTAGATGAAGATGGGAAAGAATTTGATATCAACTTTACTGGACTTTGCACGACCTTGTATGATAACAAAAAAATCAAAGAAGAGTTTCAGCTTGAAAAAGGTGTAATAAATGGAAAATTCAAATCCTTTTATGAAAACGGTAGACCTAAAGAAATAATACATTATCTAAATGGTGAACATACGGGAGAGCTGAAAGAATTTTATGAAAATGGAAAATTAAAATATAAAGTAACTAAAGAACCATTAAAAAATATTTTCATACACGAATGGTTCTATGAAAATGGAAATCCAAAAAAACTCGAATCAAAACTAATAGATAAAAATGAAAGAATTGGCGAATACAAAGAATGGTTTGAAAATGGGCAACTCGCAGAAACAGGAACATACAAATCAGGTTATGAACGTGAAGGAAAATGGTTAGAATATTATGAAAATGGAAACCAAAAAGTTGATGCCGAATTTATAAATGGAGATTATAGACTTAAAAACCATTGGAATGAAAAAGGAGAACATACTTTAATAAATGGAACTGGCTATAGTGAGTTTTATGCTAAACCATTTTTTGAAGATGATGTACCTGAATTCTATTATCGTGAATACAAAAATTATGTAGCTCACGGTGTTTGGAAAGAACTCAAAAACGATACTCTTCAGAGACTTGTTAATTATCAAAACGGAAATCGTCACGGCATTATGGAGACTTTTTACGATAATGGAAAAATTGAAAAACGCACTATCTATGAAAATGGAGAATTAATTTCAGAAGAAAAGTTCTCTAAATTTAAGAACCCAAGAGTCAAAACGAATATTGTTTCCTATTTATGTAAAGGATGCTATGAGGAAAATGAAGATTATCAACTACCAGATAATGAGCCAAAACCAATAAATCATCTTGAATTGGCAAAGTACTTTAAAGTAGAAGTGTCAATATTTGATGAATATGGAGACGACAAAATTATATCATACGGTTATTATGTATTTGTAAATGAAAAAGGTAGTGTAGATAAAATAACTTTTGCAATTGCAGATAATATGTGGTTAGATGAAGAAGTAAAAGGAAGTATGTCAAAATTGAAGTTTGAACCAGCCTTGAAAGATGGAAAACCAATTAAAAGTATACATTACGTTCGATATAGATTAAAACTAACTGAATAAATCACAAAAGGTTTAAGTATAAATTTCATGTTTTAATCGTTTCTCAAAAACACGTAAATTTATATGAACCATTGCTGGACGATACCTACGGACATTAAGCAACCGTCTGAACAAAATAAGAATATGGGAATATTTGACATATTTAAAAGAGACAGAGAAAAAATTGATTGTAATTCGATGAAGGATTCTTCTGACTTGTATCCGCAAAATTCAATATCGATAGTTATGGTTCAAACCGACTCTGGAAAACCTGCAACTGGATGGGTTGACTTGGCTTATGTAGATTACAAATACAAAAAATGCTGTCCGTTTAATTTGCAATTCAATATCGAGATTTCTGATAATCAAGCTGAATCAGAAGAATTGGACTTTGGAACTATTGAAGACTACTTTATAAACGAATTGAAAAAAGGATGTATTACTCATCCTGTTGCGAGAGTTGCAACGGACTTTGGATTCATAATGGATATCTATATTGATAATGCCGAATTTGCATCACAAAAAATAGCTGAAATGTATGAAAACCCGAATAAACTAGTTGAATTTGGATGTGGGTTTAATAAAGACTCAAAATGGAAAGAGTACAATCGAATAACTAAATTGACAAAATAAAAGCTGTTGCTAACACTGGCTATACAAAATCACTCAGTTCCTGCTCATCCGAAAATTCCTGAGGAATTTTCTGTGGTTTTGGTATCTTTGAAAAAACCAAACACTAACCAAACCAACGACTACCGTACATTATAGAGAGCGAAGGATTCTGCGTGCGCTCGACGTATAAATGTTCCATAACCAACATAAAAAATGAAAATGAAAAAAAAACTGTTATTGATTTTATTATTAGTTTACTCAAGTTCAATTATACATGCTCAAAATGAAGAGAAGCGCTTGCAAATTAAGAAAACTATTCAAGCCTCGTATAGCACAAAAAGAACTGCTGAGATGCCTCGAGATTCTGCCTTTACAAATGATTTTCTTGAAAGATATGACATCTATGGTGACGACGAAAAAATAATCGAGTATGGTCAATATGACGGAAAAGGAACTATTTATGAAATATCAAAAATTCAAAAAAATGAAAATGGTAAACCTGTAAAAGGTCTAACCTTTGATTCAAAAGGTAACTTAAAAAAATATTATACAACGGTGATAGATTCAACGGGAAATGTCATAGAATTTAACAGCTATAATTCTAAGGACGAATTAGTATATATTCAATTAAACGAATATGACGCCGACGGAAATGTAACTAAAAGAATAAGCAAAAATCCTAATTCTGACAAAGTATATAAAACTGAATTAATTTATAATTCAGTTAATGAAGTAATAAAGCAAGTTAATTATAATTCCGATGGAACTGTAAAAGACACTAGAACTTATAAATACGACCATAATGGAAATGAAATAGAATCCGAATTAGAAAGAGCAAATGGCGACTATACTAAATTTGTGTCTGAGTATGACAACATGAATAATTTATTGGTTCAAAACTGGTACGATAAAGAAGGAATTAAAAAACATCAAACTTCTTTTATTTATGTTTATGACAATCAAGACAACTGGATTACTAAAAAGCGATTTTCCAATGGAGAATTAAGTTATGTTTGGGAAAGAAAAATTGAATATAAAATGTAACCTTTTATAATAGCGCATCTTAGGTTTTTTTATTCATTGAATTTTTGAAATTCGAATCATTAGGTATTCCTAATTTCACTAAATAGAGCTTGTTTTCTCAGTCCTCTCTCCTACCGTATTATTTATGATTTGGGTATCTTTGAGAAAACAAAACACTAACCAAACCAACGACTACCGGACACTTTAAAAGGCCAAAAATGCTGTGTGAACTCGCCATAACCTGTGCGTGTTGTGGTGAATTTAAGAGAAACATTGTGAATTTAAACAAAGTCCTTTTTCTACCGATTTTATTTTTGCTGTTTAACTGTAATCAGAAACAAGAAAAAACTGAAAACAGAATCCACTCTGAATCTGAATTGAAAACTCAATCGGAATCGGAAACTCGAAATTATGAGAAATATGTTTCTGAATTTGCTCTGAATTTCACACCAAAAGGCACATCTGCTTTGGACTCAATTCCCGAAAACATCATTAAAGGATTTAGAGAATTGAGAACTATCGACAAAAGTGCTCATGAAAAATATTTGACTCTAATTTTCACCAAACTTTATGCAGAACATTTACAATGTTGTCATCAGTCATATATCATTGAACATTTCCCAGCAGATAAAACGGAATATGATTTTGATAAACTGACTATGGTAAATGAATTTGCTTTTATGTCAAATTATCTAGATAATGAAAAGTTGCCTGAAATTTGGACTTCAGGAATTATCGAAAAATGGTTGGCTGAAAATCCAGAGTTGTTGGAATTTGAACCAATTGGAAAATATAATCAATTCATCAAAACAGCTTCTGAAAAAATTAAAAATGGTGATTATTGGAACAATTAAGGATAAAAAACTACTACCAACAATGAACTAAGCTAAAAAACCAAACGTTTTTTCGATTAATTTCTAGCCTAATTTGGATCATAACATAATCCTGGTTTCACTATAAAAAAACTCATTTTCTCAATCCTCACTCTTACTAAATTTTTATTCGTTTAAGTATCTTTGAGAAAACAAAACACTAACCAAACCAACTACTACCGTACACTTTAGAACTGAGTGATCTCGCCATAAGCTGGTCGTGTTGCCGTAAATTTAGAAATGAAATTCTGGAATACTGAAAATAGAATTGAACCTAAAAAGGAATTTTACTCAAAAATTAAAGAGTACTTCATTGGCATTTCAAACAGTCAAGTTCCGACTGATTTGCTTAATGAAATAATATTGATAGTAACGGATCAAATTTATAGTGATTACGAACGATTTTGGAAACAGTATCCTAAATCAAGGAAAAGGTACTCAACGTTGAAAATAGACGATATTAAACATCCATTCATACATTTTATGGTTTCTAATTTCCTTAACGAAAAGGCAATTTCAAAATCAAGAGAATATTCAAAAATTTTGTTCAGTATGAATGATGAAGAATATGACAAACACTTAGATTATAAAGAATGGTATGAAACCAAATAAATATTAAATACCGACATCATCAAACATATCCGAAACCGTATACTAGAAATTTGTACAGAGGCTAAAAGAGTAAAGAGCTTATACCTATCTGATTCAACTTTTGATAAAATGACTGTGATAAGAATTCTATAATTTATTCACAAAATCTGAATTCAACTCATCAGAATATGAAGAGATTATCAATCAACTTTTAAAAAAGCGGAAAAAACTAAGTGCCACAAAGAAGAAGGTAAAAAAAGCAACTCATTCTAGCGCTTTTTTAATGGATGGAAATTTTGAAAATCCATTCACAATATCATCCTGATTTCACTATTGAATATGCTTGTTATGGCAGTTCATTACACATCAACATAAAAGCTAATTTTCGGCACCTTTTTTTGAGACTGACGGTTGTGGCATGATGACTAGGTTTTCAGATCTTTTTGGCTTGTTAAAATGGTCTCTTGATGCACTGTATAATAATTGGGTGTTTTTCTGTTTACGCTTTCGCGAAAGCGTGATCAACACGTACCAATCGCATAACGACTGTAAATCTAATTTAAGAGCTCTTATTCATTTAGGGCAAATTGGATCGTCTAGCATTTCTTCTATTAATTCGTTTCTGTTTTTTTAGTAAAAAATATTTACGACGTTTTTCACTAATAGATAAGTCATCATGGTCCCGACTTAATAAATCTTTAAGCTCCTGATCCTCGGTTATAATTTGGCGGCTTTTTTGAGCATTGGATAAATTGTCAACATGATACCTCACTCCTAGCGATAAAGTGAAAAAGCTAGCAGTTTCAAAATTTTCAATGAGATTAGGTGAAGCTTTTATATCATAAAAACCTTGTTCAAAACTAGGTGAAAGTACCATGGAAAACGAGTCTGCAAAATGATACTCTAGCGCCGAACGAAATTTGAGTAAGGAGCCTGAGTCTCTAAAAACTCCATTACCTTGTTCGGGAGATTGTCGATTTCTAAATTGGGTGTAACCATAACCTACATCTACTCCAACTCTAAACTTGTTGTGAAGAACAAACTCATAACCGGCAAAAAAATAGGCATTAAAACGATGCGACCTGTCATAAGTTCCTGTGCCTAAAGGATTATCATTTTTGAAGTAATCAAAGTTCAAGGCTCCGCCTAGATACACGTTTTTATACGGATAAAACTGTAATCCTGTTCCAAATCCCAGCCTACCTGTAAAATTGGACCCAACAAAGGAATCACCTGTAGGAATGGGCTGTTGTAAGTACCAGTCAAAAGCAAATATTCTGCGACCTGATTCCTCGCTGGTGGAATCATTTAATACAGGATCATTATCTTGTTCCTGAGCTGTGGATTGATTAAAAACTCCTAGAACTAACAAACAAGTGATAAAAAAACTTCTAGTAATTGATAACATAGGTTTGTGTATTTGCATCAATTTGAATAGTGCTTGTTGTGGTACTGGTACCATTAAAAATGCTTACTTCCATTTGTGATGGAGCTAGTGTGGTTACAGGAGCTTGTTGCGGATTCTCAGAAGCTGGAACTCCAATAAATTGAGGATTACACTCAAAGTTCTCTATAGAATTGGGTAATTGAAACGTTCCATTTTCATAAAGTAACGGACAGTCCATCGATTCTGCTACAATTTGTATGTCAAGATCGTTATTCACTCCTGTAGAACTTTGAAAAACTAAAATCACATCGAGTTCTTCCTTAATAGGAACTTCTGGAATAAGTAATTCTAAATTTGTAAATGATTTTTTATTAATGCGATAATCTTGTAAAGGTTGGTCATCTCTATATACGGTTAGATAAAAAAGAGAATTAGTTGCTGACAAGGCTGTCATTTGAATTTTTCCCTCATCATCTGTAAAAGCTCTTCCTAAAATGAAATCACGATCTGGCTCAGAAAACTTTGCGTTGTCCCTAGAAAACAACCTGTTTATGATACGATAATTGGACAGTACCACTTCTACATCGGTTGCTCTGGAACCATCAGGTTCCATAATAGTAGCTTCTAAATATAATCGCGTATCGTTTTCTAAACGAGGTGTACACGCTACTATCACCATTAAAAAACTACAAAGGAAAAGATTTTTCATACAGTCGGTTTTACTTGAGATGTAAAATAATCAAAAAGGTTGCGTGATAGGCGAGTAAAACAAAAAACCCGATGTTACAACATCGGGTTTTTTATATATAAAATGTAAGAATTAAGCCATTGCTTTTGCAACGCTTGCGCTTAATCTTTTATAAACACCACCTTCTAAACGGTCACGAATAGCAGAGAATGCGTCTAATGTCTCATTGATATCATCCATAGTATGTGAAGCTGTAGGAATCAATCTTAATAGGATTAATCCTTTAGGAATAACTGGATAAACTACAATTGAACAGAAAATACCAAAGTTTTCTCTAAGATCTTTAACGAGAGCCATTGCTTCTGGTATACTTCCTTTAAGGTATACAGGTGTTACACAAGATTGTGTAGTTCCTATATCAAAACCTCTTTCTTTAAGACCACCTTGAAGAGCATTTACATTTTCCCAAAGCTTGTTTTTAAGTTCAGGCATAGAACGCAGCATATCTAATCGCTTCAATGCTCCTTTAACTAATTGCATTTGCAGAGATTTGGCAAACATTTGCGATCTTAAATTGTATTTTAAGTAATCAATAATTTCTTGATCTGCCGCTATAAAAGCACCAGTACTAGCCATTGATTTTGCAAAGGTCGCAAAGTAAACATCGATCTGATCTTGTACTCCTTGTTCTTCACCAGCTCCAGCACCTGTGGCACCAAGAGTTCCAAATCCATGAGCATCATCTACAAAGAGTCTGAAGTTGTATTTTTCTTTAAGTGCAACAATTTCTTTCAATTTACCTTGCTCACCACGCATTCCAAAAACACCTTCTGAAATTACGAGTATACCACCGCCAGTTTGTTCAGCGATTTTGGTAGCTCGTTGTAAATTCTTTTCAATAGATTCAATGTCATTGTGCTTATAAGTAAAACGTTTACCGTGGTGCAATCTCACACCATCGATAATACATGCATGAGCATCTACATCATAAACGATTACGTCATCTTTAGAAACAAGCGCATCAACTGTAGAAACCATACCTTGATACCCAAAGTTCAATAAATATGCAGCTTCTTTATTAACAAATTCTGCTAGCTCGTTTTGAAGTTGTTCATGTAAATCAGTATGACCACTCATCATACGAGCACCCATAGGATAGGCACTACCGTATTCTGCGGCAGCTTCTGCATCTACTTTTCTTACATCAGGATGATTGGCAAGACCTAGGTAGTCGTTTACACTCCATGTAATAACTTCTCTACCATTAAACTGCATGCGATTTGCAATAGGTCCTTCTAATTTAGGAAACACAAAGTAACCTTCGGCTACACTTGCCCATTTTCCTAGTGGTCCTTTATCCTTGTAAATTTTCTCAAATAAATCCTTCATAAAACCGATTTCTAATCGGCAAATATACGATATACTGCAAAACTTAACGGATATTGCGCTCTTACAGCGACGTTAAATTATCAATAATTGTTGATAACAGTCGGATATCCAGTAACTTTTAAGAATAGAAATGTAGGTATCAAAAAATCATATTTGATACTCTAAGAAAATACAAGTAATTTAAGGTAAGGTAACTACTTATTTAACGTACTCAATGTGTTGCTGAGTAGCTGTTGATACCGAATCAAAGAACCCTTGCTCTTCCATCCACTTATCGTTGTATATTTTACTCATATAACGAGATCCATGATCTGGAAAAATAACTACTACAACTGCATCTTTATCAAAAACTCCTTGAGCAGCTAATTGCTTTGTAGCTTGCATGGCTGCACCACTAGTATAACCTACAAATAATCCTTCATGCTGCGATATAAAACGAGCCATGTGAGCAGCGTCTTCATCTTTTACTTTGGTAAAGCTGTCTATAGCATCAAAATCTGTTGCTGTAGGGATTAAGTTTTTACCGAGTCCTTCTATTCGGTATGGGTAAATCTCGTTTTTATCAAACTCTTGAGTCTCGTGGTACTTTTTAAGAACACTACCATAGGCATCAACTCCCAAAATTTGAACATCTGGATTTTGTTCTTTTAAAAATCGAGCTGTTCCTGATATAGTTCCTCCTGTACCACTACAAGCTACAAGGTGTGTGATTTTACCTGCTGTTTGTTTCCAAATTTCAGGACCTGTGCTGTTGTAGTGAGCGTCTATATTAAGTTCATTGAAGTATTGATTAATGTAGATGCTGTCTTTAATTTCCTCGTGTAAACGCTTTGCTACTTGATAATAACTGCGTTCATCATCGGCACTTACATGTGCTGGACATACATAAACTTTGGCACCCATAGATTTAAGCATGTCAATCTTATCGGCACTTGATTTTGAACTTACAGCCAGAATACAGTCATACCCTTTTATACGACTTACCATAGCAATACTGAAACCCGTGTTACCACTTGTAGTTTCTATAATTGTATCGCCTGGTTTTAAGATTCCTTTTCGCTCTGCTTCTTCTATGATATGTAAAGCAATTCTATCTTTTGAAGAGTGTCCTGGATTGAAAGCCTCTACTTTTGCATAAAAATTACCTGAATATGGGGCTACTTTTTCTGAAAGCTTAATAAGTGGTGTTTCTCCTATGAGTTGCAACACATTATCGTAGGCTTGTATATCTTGGTTCATATATAGGGTTTACTGTGTGTCCATTTTTTGGCACAAACGTGGCAAAGTTACACAAAAATTATCAGTCTGTAATTCCTTCTAAATCAAGAAGAAAAGCATACTCAAGCGCTACTTCTTTGAGTGCATCATACCTACCAGATGCACCGCTGTGACCGCTTTTCATGTCGGTTTTGAACAAGAGAAGTTTGTCGTTTGTTTTGCTTTCGCGTAAGCGGGCTACCCATTTTGCTGGTTCCCAGTATTGAACTTGTGAGTCGTGATAACCCGTTGTAACGAGAATATTAGGATAATCCTGCTCCTTTATTTGATCGTAAGGACTGTAACTGAGCATGTATTCATAACTGTCTTTATGGTTGGGATTACCCCATTCGTCATATTCACCTGTTGTTAATGGAATAGTGTCATCAAGCATGGTACTAACGACATCGACAAATGGTACAGCACTTAATATACCGTTGTATAGTTGTGGTGCCATGTTTATAACCGCTCCCATAAGTAGTCCACCAGCACTACCACCGCTAGCATACAATTGTTCATTGGAAGTATAGCCTTCTTTAATGAGATGTTCACTACATGCAATAAAATCTGTAAACGTGTTGCGCTTTTTAAACATTTTACCGTCTTCATACCAAGTTCTTCCCAAATACTCACCACCGCGTATGTGGGCGATAGCGTATATAAAGCCTCTATTAAGTAAGCTGAGTCTAGCTATTGAAAAGTAAGGATCTATAGTTGCTCCATAACTACCATAACCATATAGAAGTAGCGGATTACCGGTTTCCTTTTTCATACTAGTCTTGTAAACCAAGCTTATTGGTACTTTGGTGCCGTCAGGTGCAGTAGCCCAAACTCGCTGTGACGTGTAATTACTAGGATCAAAATCTGCGTCCTCTACAGGTTGTGTTTTAAGTACCTTTTTCTCTCTGGTTTCCATATCAAACTCTATAACGCTTGCTGGAGTTGTTAATGAGTTGTAGACATAGCGTAATTTTGTTGTATCAAACTGTAGATTGGCACCAGTATATGCCGTATACGTTTCATTATCGAAAGGCAGAAAGTAATCGGACGTGCCATCCCATGCCTTAATCCTAATCCTATTAAGTCCATTAAAGCGATCTGAAACTACAAGGAACTTTTCAAATAGATTAAAATCCTCTAGAAGAACATCGTTATCATGTGCTATTAAGTCTTCCCAATTTTCCTTTTCGGTAAGGTGCAAGGGCGTTTGCATTATTTTAAAATTGGTAGCTCCATCTTTATTAGTCATGATGAAAAAATGATCCTTGTAATGTGCTACACTGTATTCTAATTCCTTTTCTCTTTCTTGAAATAATTGAAAATCAGCGTCTGGTTGATTAGATTTTATAAAACGTACCTCATCAGACAAGGTAGAAGAGGATTTAATCATTATAAACTCCTGCGACAGTGTTTTATACACAAAGCAGTTGTAAATCTCATCTTCTTCTTCAAAAACCAATTCACCATCATTATCAGGGTTGGTCAATTTATATTTAAAAATGCGATTTGCTCTTAGAGTTTCTGGATCTTTTCTTGTAAAAAAGAGAGTATTGTTGTCTGCTGCCCAAGTGGAACCACCGGTGGTTAGAGGAACAGCTACATCCAGTAACTCACCTGTTTCAAGGTTTTTTACCATAAGAGTATATTCTCTTCTACCCTTTGTATCAATTCCAAAAGCGGCTAATTTATTATCAGGCGAGATATTCATCCCGGTAAACTTGTAAAAGTCGTAACCTTGAGCCATTTCATTTACATTAAATAGAAGCTCTTCTTTTTGAGTGGCGTCATTACGCCTGTAATAATATGGGTAGCTCTCACCTACTTCCATTTTGGTATAATACCAATATCCGTTAAATAGATAAGGAACCGATTCATCATCTTCTTTAAGTCTACCTTTTATTTCTTGAAAAAGAGATTCTTTAAGATCATCGGTATGAGCTGTCATGGCATCGTAATAATCATTCTCTTGTTCCAGATACGAAAGAACCTCTGGTGCGTCTCTTTCTCTCATCCAGTTGTAGTGGTCGATTCTTTGATGTCCGTGTTTTTCGTGAACGTGCGGTATTTTTTTTGCCACAGGTAACTTCATGTATGCTCTTTTTTTAACCGGCGCAAGATACGCAGATATTACCAAGCAATTGTCATCGTTAACTCACTATTCAATAAGCATTTCAAATCATGACTGTAAGGTTATAAATGTCTATTTTTGCAAATAAAATTTAGATCTATGTTTGGAGATATGATGGGAATGATGGGAAAAATCAAAGAAGCCCAAGAAAAAGTAGAAGCTACTAAACAACGTATGGACAGTGTATTAATAGATGAGAAGTCCAGCGACAATCTATTAAATGTTACGGTTACAGCTAGTAGAAAAATTAAAAACATCTCTATCAATCCAGAATTGCTAGAGGACCAAGAACAGTTAGAAGACTATTTAATTTTAACTCTTAATAAGGCATTAAGCAAAGCTGAAGGTATTTATGACCAAGAAGTAGCTGCAGCTGCAAAAGATGGAATGCCTAACATTCCAGGTATGGATATGTTTAAGTAACGATCAAACCTTTTTTCCTTGCGCATCCATTTCAGGTAGAGCATCTGGGTCATCCATACTTTTTTCATCGTAATCGTCAAGGTCAAAAGCATCCATTTGAGCACTGAGGCGTTTGGAGATTTTAACCAAGTATTTTGTATCCTCAGTTAATACTTCAACCGCTTCAATGGTTTCATTTTTATGGTTTTTGAAGGTTATGATGTCTTCATCGCCGTAACCAGCAGGATACTTTTCTACGAGTAACGCTACCATTTCTGGAGTGAGCTTTTTGTAGTCTACAATAACATTTTTCATAAGACTAGAATTTTGAGGTGTTCTAAAATTAGAAAAAACTAATTACACCTCAACTTCTTCTAGACATTTTTAACTTAAAAAAGAGCTTTTCAGAAAGTGAATAACGTTTAAACTGTAGCCAATTCATTGAAAGCTACAACAATATCCTCATTTTCCACCTTTTGATCTGTGACAAAATCGCCTATACTAGACAAAAGAACAAATCGTATTTCTCCATTGACATTCTTTTTATCATGAGCCATCAATTGAATCATATCTTGTATATCACGGTCAGTAAATGAAAAAGTAAAGCCAAGTCCTTTGTACCAGTTTTTAATAGAATCGTATTCTAATTGAGATAAACCAGTATATCTAGTACTTAAAAAGGACTCTACAAGTATTCCTGCAGCCACAGCCTCGCCATGCAAAACATCAGGTTGATCTGGTTGAGTTAGGCAAAAAGATTCGATAGCATGACCTGCTGTATGCCCATAGTTAAGAGCTTTACGAGCCCCTTTTTCAGTAGGGTCGTTAACTACAACGTCGTTTTTAATTACGGCGCTTTGAAAAATTAAAAGATCAAATACGTCATTATAATAGTTTTTACCGGCATTAATCATGTCGTTCCAATATGCCTTATCAGCAATTAGACCGTGTTTAAACATTTCGATGCTTCCATTGACTAATTGCTGCTCATCTAGAGTACGTAAAAACCTTGTGTCAATTAAAGTCATTATAGGTGGAACAATAACTCCTATTTGATTTTTAAGTGGTCCTAAGTCTACACCGTTTTTTCCGCCTATTGCTGCATCGACCATACCTAACAAACTGGTAGGAACGTGTATAAAATCAACACCTCTTTTAATTGTGCTAGCTACAAATCCACCTAGGTCTGTAATTACGCCACCACCTAGATTGATTACAAGACTGTTTCGGTCTATTCCTAATTCGACCATCGCGCTCCATACTCCACTACAAGTTTCAATTGACTTATGTTCTTCACCAGGATCAATTGCGATTACTTCAATTCTACTTTCAGTTTTCAATTCTGGCATAAAAACTGGATAACAATGATCCATCGTGTTTTCATCGACCATAATGAAAATAGAGCTAGGTTGCTTAGTTTGTAGGTACTCATTAAGCTTAGTATAGCTTTCTTCTTGAAAATAGATGTTGAATAGGTGATTTTCAATTGATTCCATATGTAGAGTCAAATATTTTTACTTTGATTAAAACTGTGCTTCCCTCGCCTATTTATAGGCTTCGGTCGCGAAAGCTTACCGCTAAAAAATCGTTCAAAACCGGTAATTTTCTTAACATTGCCAAAAGTAAGTCCGACTGTGTGAAAAAGTCGATTTTTACGACAAAATTATCAGTTTCCTAAATCGTTTTCGCAATTATATTTGCATTATGGCAGACAATCCTTTTAATAATACAGAACGTGCATTTGCATTAAAGAGTAATACAGATTTAAAAAAATCTCATTTCATCTTTAAAATGATGGATAAACCATGGTTAGTAAACTTTGGTTCCAAAGCTACTGTACTAGCACTTAATTTGAATCTACCTATAAAAGGGCTTATTAAGAGCACCATTTTTGAACAATTCTGCGGTGGTACTTCCGAGGATGAATGTATGCCACTTGTAGAAAAAATGTACAGTAAAGGAGTGAGCTCTATACTCGATTATAGCGTTGAAGGTAAAGAAGAGGAAGCAGAATTTGATAAGGTAGTGGACAAAAAAATCCAACTTATTAAAAAAGCTTCTACCAGTGAAGCGCTTTCCTTTGAAGTAGTAAAACCTACCGGTATTGGCCGCTTTTATATCTGGCAGAAGGTTACGGAAAAACAACCTCTTACTAGTCAAGAACAAGCAGAATGGGAACGCATACAGCAGCGTGTTGACTTAATTTCAAAAACCGCTGCTCAGTACGATGTGGCGTTGCTCTACGATGGTGAGGAAAGTTGGATGCAAGACGCGGCCGATGATTTGATACGTGATATGATGTTGCGTTATAATAAAGACAAAGCCATAATATATAATACCGTACAATGCTATCGTCATGATAGGTTAGAATATATTAAAAACCTACATGAAGATGCGACCCAAAATAATTTTATTGTAGGAGCCAAAATAGTTCGCGGTGCTTATATGGAGAAAGAAAGAGAACGTGCTGCCGAAATGGGTTATCAATCTCCTATTTGTATCAATAAAAAAGCAACCGATGCGATGTTCAATGACGTTATGCAGTTTATTCTTGATCGACTAGACCGCATCAAATTATGTATAGGAACTCATAATGAACACAGTACACTACTAGCCATGGATATTCTTAAAGAAAAAGGAATACCTGCTAACCATAATGACGTTTGGTTCGGTCAACTTTATGGAATGAGCGATAATCTAACCTATAATCTTGCACATAAAGGTCATAACACTTTTAAAATATTACCCTTTGGCCCAATTAAAGACGTGATGCCTTATTTGATTCGAAGAGCTCAAGAAAACACTTCTGTTGCAGGACAAATGGGTCGTGAATTGCTATTAATTAAAGAAGAAATGAAACGAAGAGGAATATAAAATTCCTCTTCATATAAATACACAAGGAATAGTAGGAAATTAACCAACTACTACCCTATTTTCAGCTTTATCGATCACAGCTTGTGCTGCAGCGGCACCGTTAAGCATGGCCGCATTTAAAGAGGAATTACTCAAATGATCACCAGCAAGAAATACATGCTGCGTAAGTTGCGTTTCAGTACTTGGTAACGCATAATTAAGGTTATTAAGCACTGGTAACGCCTTCTTAATCTTGAAATATTTGATCATGTCACCTAGCTCTATTCCTGTTTCCTGCTTCAATTCTTGAGCAAGCAAACTTGATAGCTCTTCTTCGGTTTGTGTGTAATCCTTAACCACCGTAATACTTATTACTTTTTGATGATTTGGGAATACATCATGTAAAAAATGGAAATTATTAGCATATCCATTACCAGTGAGCAATCCAATAATAGGCTGTTTGAATCCTTCATGGTTGGTCTTAAAATAAAATACTGTAGTTTGTTTCCAGTCTTGTTGTTGGTTACGTAAATTTGGTACAACATCACTTGCTGGTGTAGCAACTATAGTATAATCGCTTTGAACTTGACTACCATCCTTAAACGTTAATTGATTCCCGACTACCTCAAGTAATTCTTTATTGTAATTAATATCAATGTCATTTGCGAGTTGTTCAGGAATAGCCTTAATTCCCCTTGCAGGAATAGTTGCGTTTCCTGTTGCAAACATTTTGAAAACAAACTCAAACATGCGGCTGCTCGTTTCCAATTTATCCTCAAGAAATATTCCCGCATAAAAAGGCCTGAAAAAATTTTCAATAATTTTATCTGAAAAACCGTAATCTTTCAAGTATTGTTCGGTCGTTATCTCAGGTGTAGAAAATATGTCAGATAGTGATTTTTGTTTAAGCTTTCGCGAAAGCGTAAAAACCTTCCATTTATCTCCTAGGGTACCTATGCCAGCAAATATCGTAGGTAATAAAAATTTAAGGTCTCTAGAGGCATCACCTAATTTGTAGGTACGGCCGTCTTTAAAGATTACAGCTCCAGGAGCAAATTTGATTAAGTCTAAAGATGATGTGTCTAAATAATCTTTTACTGCTGGATATTCATCTAACATTACCTGAAAACCCAAATCCATTATTACGTTGTTCTCAACAATAGTGTGTACACGTCCACCTGGATGAGTGTTTTTTTCAAATATGATAGGTTCGTATCCTTGATTTTTAAGAGTTTGAGCAGCTACAAGTCCACTTACTCCAGCACCAATAATGACTATCTTTTTATTCTCCATGCCACAAAAATAAGGTCGATCATTTAATAAAAGCTTATTTAGATAAAGCTTAACAAATTAATAAGCAGCTCTATGTAATTTTAAGTATGTTGAATTTCCAAGAACTAAATGAAGTACCCGTAGACGAAAAAATCTGGGATACTACCGTACAGATGTACGACAATTTCATCGCCTTTTTACCTAGATTGGGTTTAGGTCTCGCTATTATCATACTGGGTACTTTAATCGCCACGTTAATCGGGCGATTAACAACCAGTAGTGTAAAATTGCGCACTAAAGATCCCTTGATGAGCAGGTTCTTGGGACGTGCGATACGTTTTACTATTATCATCGTTTTTATTATGGTTGCTCTACGCGCTGCTGGATTGGGAGATATAAGCGCTGGTATACTGGCCACTGCTGGTGCAAGTGCCGTGGTACTAGGATTTGCTTTTAAGGATATAGGACAAAACTTTATTGCAGGAGTAATTTTAAGTTTTAATCGTCCTTTCAATGTTAATGATACCGTGGAGATAGGTGATAATTTTGGAAGAGTAAAAGCATTGATGTTTAGATACACAAAATTAAAATCATTTGATGGTAAGGATGTTTATATCCCAAATTCAGATGTGATAACTCAACCGGTTACCAACTATACTGAAGACGGATTCTATCGATGGGATTTTGTAGTAGGAATTGATTATGACGAGGATATAGAACTGGCTAAATCGACCATTATGCGAGCTCTAGAAAAGGATGAAAAAGTAATAAGTGATGAGAACCATGTGAATTATGTTATAGAAGATGAGCTTGCAACGAGTACCGTTAATTTAAAAGTTTTCTTTTGGGTAGATACATTAGATTTTGGTTGGAAAGCAAATAGCACGCGCGGTCGAGTGATAGGACGAGTAAAACGCGCACTTATGGAAGAAGGCTATTATTTACCTGCAGATATTCAAGAAATTAAACTGTATGGAAAGGATTCTGAATTACCTTTGTCACTCACTGATAAAAGACTGAAAAAAGATGCTTAAATTCTTTAAATATCTTGCTATTGTTGAAGGCTATTCCTTCCTTCTTATTTTATTTGTTACTATGCCATTGAAATACCTGGCTGACTTTGGTTTCCCAAACAAAATTGCTGGTATGGCACATGGTTTTTTATTCTTGGCTTATGTAGTAGTTGCCATTTTAGTTGGAGCACAACTTAAATGGAAATTTAAAACTACTTTAATAGCCTTGGTTATGTCAGTTGTTCCTTTTGGAACATTTTGGTTTGAGGAAAAATACCTGGCTTAAACAGAGTTTTAATATCGATAATTTTATAAAAATTGAAATAATCGATAATGTTGTTGAACTAGTCACCAAAAAACAGCAACAATGAGCAACAGCCTAACAGATTTAATGTGCCTTGACATTTACTTATCCAGTCTAAATGACAAAGAATACCAATCCATTCAAAAAGAATTAGAAAACAGCCGAACCTAAAATGATGCCATTCCTGTCTTGGGATATCTTCATGGATGGTAATCACCGTTACACTTCTGCTCTTAAAAGAAAACAGGATCTCTCCTCCATGAAAAATTTAGCTATGGAGTATCAATGGAATAACAACATTGAAAATCTATTTGAGTCAATGGATTATGAAGCGATTATCGTCACTGATAAAGATCAAAAGATAATTTGGGTAAATGATGGATTTTCCGAAATGACAGGATATTCTACTCAATTTGCAATAAACAAAACACCACGATTCCTACAAGGAAACCAAACTAAAGAAGCTACTAAAAACCGTATACGTTTTAAAATTAAACAACATAAACCTTTTAGTGAGGTGATTGTAAATCATAGAAAAGATGGTACCACTTACAAATGTAAAGTGAACATCATTCCTTTATACCATAACCAGACAACACACTATATTGCTTTTGAAAAACAAATTGCTTAAATAAACAGGCGATGTAGTTCCTTGATTAAGTAGTTAACCTATATTTTCTTATTATTTATTATTCCTTTTAATCCACCTGCGATAGGCAGCTGCATTAATATTGTGTTGTGTGAGTGTTTTGGCAAATTTGTGGTAACCAAAATTTTGAACGTCGGCAACGAAGTAAAAGTAATCGTGATTTTCTGGTTGTAGAACAGCATTAATAGCGTCAATATCGGGCGTTACGATAGGACCAGGTGGCAATCCAGCATTTTTATAGGTGTTGTATTCACTATCTATTTCTAAATGCCTGTATAGAACCTGTTTAATGACTTGATTGAAATCACCGTCCTTTTTCTTTTTGGCGTAGATTACAGTAGGATCTGCATCTAGTTTTATGTTCTTTTTTAGACGATTCAAATACACACCAGCTACTCTTGCACGCTCATCCTTCATTGCTGTTTCCTTATGAACAATACTTGCTAAAATATAGGCTTGTGAAGGAGAAAGGCGCTGCTTGCTAGCAAGACTTCTTCTATTCTCGTTCCAGTATTGCTGGTGATAGCTGTATAATTTATCTCTTAAAGAGGTTGCGGTGGTATTCCAATAACTATCATACGTGTTAGGTAAAAATAAGGTTAAGGCCTCTTCCCTACTTACTCCTGCTTCATTAAGAAAAGTAGAATCGGTAAATGCTTTTAATAAACTTAAACTATCTGGTTCTACTTGAGCAGCAAGCCTTCCTGCTAGATCCTCAATTCGTTCCTGATTATTAAATCTAACTTTTACTGGAGTATTACCACTGCGCAGCGTATTAATGATATCGTTGTTAGAACTTCCTTTTTTAATTAAAAATCGACCTGCCTTTACATTTTCATGATATTTTTTGCGAACAGCCGTTTGATGCAACGCGTCTCGATCTTCTACAGCATCGGCAAAAATTAGGAATGCCTTGTTATAATCTGCATCACTTGGTATGAATACCTCATAGGTTTCAGATTCAAAATTGGTATTGGGTGATAAGAAAGTGGTATAAACTTTATAGGCAAATCCTGCCATAAACAACAGTCCTACAAGGACTACTCCTAAAATAATTTTGCGGTATTTATTCATTAATCAATTGATAAATCAGTTCGTCTTTATAACCATCTGGAGTAGCGATCCAGTCTTTTTTTATTCCGCTTTCGCGAAAGCGTAATCTCTCAAACAACATTCTACTAGCTACATTATCCGTAGATATACTGGCATGTAGCTGGTGTAATCTAAGGTGTTTAAAAGCATATTCAATCATGAGTTGTAAACCAGCACGCGCGAGACCTTTTTTACGATGAGGTGTATCGATAACAATTCCAATTCCGGCACGATTATGAAATGGATCAAAATCATAGAGGTCTACCAGACCAGCAATTTGATCGCTATGGGTACAAATGGCTAGTCGCAGCTGCTTAACTTCATAAATATCTCGGTGAGCATTTTCTAAATACTCTCGTATCGTAAATCTAGAGTAAGGAGCTAGTAAATTCCCTACTTCCCATAATTCAGGATCATTCTCTAGCTGATAGATGTATTCCATATCAGCCAGATCAACAGCGCGCAGGTAACAAGTTTCATTCCTCAACATCATATATTAATGTTTCCTTTAAACACTTGCTGGGCTGGACCCGAAAGCCAAATATCAGTATAGCCATTATCCTTGTTTACAAAACGCACAGATAACTCGCCACCTGGAGTTACTAGTGAAACGTTTGTATTTGTCGTATGACTCGTAGCATGCATGGCTAGAGCAACCGCAGTTACTCCTGTACCACAGCTATAGGTTTCATCCTCTACACCGCGTTCATAAGTACGCACTTTATAAGTACCGTGAGAGATAGGTTGAACAAAATTAATATTGGCACCATCATCACCATAA
The DNA here is from genome assembly GCF_050703575.1 of Nonlabens sp. SCSIO 43208. NCBI lineage: Bacteria > Pseudomonadati > Bacteroidota > Flavobacteriia > Flavobacteriales > Flavobacteriaceae > Nonlabens > Nonlabens sp. SCSIO 43208. The sequence continues at coordinate 2,046,669 of NZ_CP065365.1, read as the reverse complement.
ACTTTATGTCGCAGCTTTCTTCCTTCCTCAACAACGGGATAATTATCAAGGTCTGCCACTAATTGCACATGGTGTGGCGATCCTGTATTTGTAAAGCAATAATCTCTATTATCGTCTACCTTATTGACATCAATCATTTGAAGGCTTATGGTTCCGTCGTCATTAACGACCGCATCGTGCTTACCGTCAATAGCATTAAAGGTGGTTTGCTTTTCAAAGATTCCTAAAAAGTGAGCAAAACTTACTATACAACGACCACCATTACCACACATGGTACTTTCATTACCATCTGAATTGAAGTAAACCATGTTAAAATCTAAATGAGCATTATTCTCTAATAAGATAAAACCGTCACCACCTATTCCAAATCTTCTGTCACAGATACGTGCAATTGTTTTGGCATCTTTTTTGGTAAAAGATAAATCGCGATTATCTACTATGACAAAGTCGTTTCCAGTGCCTTGATACTTATAAAAGGTGAGTGAATCCATGATGCAAAAATACTATCAATTATACTAAAATTAAGGATGTAAATGCATTGTTTAATATGATATCAATCCATTGTTAATTAAGGTTAATTTGACGGTATAAAAACAATGAATTATATAATTTTAAGTTCAATAAGAAGCTAAAAAAAGAAAGAAATGAAAAGTTTAATCAAAAATTTCGGTATGGCTGTTTTAGGTGGCGCTGTTGTTTTAGGTACTTATAAAATAGCCTTTGAACCAGAGTCACAAATTGCCGCACAACAATCACAACAAGTTGCTAATGAGGTACAATCACCAGTACTTCCTGTAAAGAATGTTAATTACACTAATTCTATAGAAGGTATCGATTTTACCGAAGCCGCAGAAAAAACAGTGCATGCTGTGGTCCACGTAAAAAATACTACTATAGCTCGTGGTGGTATGTCTATTGCCGATCTTATGTATGGTAGAACACCTTATCGCCAGGCAGTAGGAACTGGTAGCGGTGTTATTATAACCGGTGATGGGTATATCGTAACTAATAATCACGTTATTGAAAATGCACAAAGTCTAGAAGTGACATTAAATAATAACAAAACCTACAAGGCAGAACTCGTGGGAACTGAACCTAATAGTGATATTGCCCTATTAAAAATAGAAGCTGATGAAGAATTACCTTATGTAGTTTTTGGTGATAGTAATCAAGCTAAAATTGGTGAATGGGTACTAGCTGTAGGAAACCCTTTTAATCTAACAAGTACTGTTACCGCTGGGATTATAAGTGCAAAAGGACGTGATCTAGATGAACGCGATAGAAAAATGCAGTCTTTTATTCAAACTGATGCTGCTGTTAACCCAGGAAACTCAGGTGGCGCATTAGTCAACCAAAATGGGGAATTAATTGGTATCAATACCGCAATTGCTAGTAGAACTGGTTCCTATGTAGGATACTCTTTTGCAGTTCCATCAAATAACGCTCGTAAGATTATCGAGGATCTTATGGAATTTGGATTTGTACAGAAAGGGATGCTAGGAATATCAGGAACAGACCTCAATGGTAACATTGCTGATGAAATGGGAATTGATGAGAGTGAAGGAATATATGTTGCCAAAGTGGTTGAAAATTCTGGTGCTGCAAAAGCGAATCTAAAAAATGGTGACATTATTAAAAGTATTGATGGTTTAAAAATGAAAACCTTTGCCGATTTAACCGGATACATTTCGAGTAAAAATCCAGGTGATATTGTTTATGTGAGTTACCTAAGAAATGGAGTTCAAAAACAAGCTCAAATTGAAATAACAAAAAACAATACGGTTCTCATTCCTCAAATTGAAATGGAAGTACGTAATCTTTTTAAAGAGGATCAAGAGATATTTGATACTAAAAAAGGCGTGCGTATCACAAGAACAACAGGTGAATTATCTAGATATGACATGAGAGATTATATCATCACCAAGGTGAATGATTATGAAATTACGAATATTGACGATCTACAAGAAATTTTAAGAGAAGTAAATCCTAGAGAGACACTTTTGATTCAAATGAAAAACAGTCGTGGCGAAGTAGAACGATTTAGATATACAATAGATTAATTAGAAATGTTGGTTAATAAAGTACCGCTATCTTTATTTCAAGGTAGCGGTATTTTTTATTGATCAACCAATTGAGCGTCATAATTCATGAAAGTTCTACTAGTAGAAGTAACATAAATTTTTGAAAATCCATGTTTTAAAAATTCAATAACAAACTCATGGTTCTCATCCTTACCAGAAGCATTAAATTTTCTAGTTATCATTTTTTTTTCTTCATTAATAATGATTTCATTATCACTTATGGGAGCTTCCACTACAATTCCAGGATTAGACATATAACGTGTAGAAAGCCTTTTTTCTCCATAAAAAGGAAGTTGAGTAAACAAGGAATCATTTCTTAACTCAAAAGTTACAGACTCACCTGATAGGTTTATACGATTGGGAGAATCTCCTCTTTGCATAGTGACTTGGGTTAATACTTGATTAGTAGCATTTGTATTAAAAGGGTACGCTACAGTTACATCAAGTTTAAAGTCATTAGTCGCAATACCTTTTACACGATTAAAATCTTCGACCGTATAAGTTTTAGAAGAACTACATCCTATTATAAATAGTAAACATATAAATAGAGAGAAACGCATTTTTATTTTAAAGTTACCTATTTAAATTCTTAAAACACTTAATATTCTAATAATTAACGTATTAGTGAAAAATGACCCGTGATGGTTTTATTATCATAGTCCAATTTGAACCAATAATCACTACTTGGTAAAGGTTGCCCGTTGTATGTACCATCCCATCCTACTCTAACTGCAATATCATTTATCTCCTTGATCAACTTACCGTGTCTATCAAATATTTGGAGTCTGGCATCTGGAAAGTTTCTTAACCCTTCAAAATTAAAATAGTCATTAAAACCATCTTGATTAGGAGTAAAAAACTGAGGTATAATTATTCTGTTGTATTCTTGTTGAACTACCGTACAATTTAGTCTATCACGAACAAAAACAGTGACTTGAGTAAAAGTAGTAATATCAAAGTTTGGCAAATCAGACCACCTTAAACCGTCAATACTGTATTGAAAATTTGACAAGTCAGTATTAGACAGTGTTACTTGTAAATCATTTCCAATAACGATTATTTCATCAATTATAGGAGCTTCGGTAATTGTTACAGTAAATGTCGCTGTAGAAGAACAACCGTCGTTGTTAATTACTTCTACGGTATAAATTCCTTCAGTATCAACTTCAATAGCTGGTGTACCTTCTCCAGTGCTCCATACGTAGCTTGCTGGTGAGAATTGAGGATCAAGCACTACCGTTTCATCAGGACAAATTTCGTAATCTTGACTCGTAACATTTGGACTATTGAAGGCTAGGAAATCAATAGCAACTCTAGAATTTGATACACAACCGCTTTGAATATCAACGGTTTCAACGTAATAAGTTCCTGAGATGGTTGTGGTATAATCATTGGAATCATCATGAATCGAGGTTCCACCTGTAGGCACGGTGTACCAAAAAGCGGTGGTCCCATTAGGCAAGGTGACTTCCATTTCTTCAGAAATACCATCACAAGCAATCACTGGATTTTGAACTGGAACTGCTAGCGGAACTGTAACATCACGAAATTCGAAAACATCAGAAAAGTTCACGCATTGTGAATTGGATAAATTAACAGCATCTTCAGCTACTTTGACTCTATAAAAAATAGTGTCGTTTAAATTAGGTGTAGTAAAAGTAGGTCCATTCTGTCCTAAAATATCAGTAAAAATCACACCATCATCGCTTTGCTGCCATTGATACTCTGGGGTTGTGAATATGGAACTTACCGTACTTGCCGATAAAGTAATGGATTGTGCAGGGTCATCCTCACATTTTGTAACAACCGTATTATTAGCCGTATCAATTATTTGTGTGGTATCGCCACAAGTTCTAAAAACGATGTCATCGATGGCTAGATCATTACCGCAACCACCAGCACCTTCATTTATTAGTTTTAAAATACATCCATTTTGTCCGGTTGCAGTGGTAAAAGTAAGACCGTATTGCTTCCATGTAGGTGCAGGTTGTGAAAACTCAGGTGGCATTGCACCGCTTGCTAGTAAGGTGGAATCGGTAATGTCCCAAATTTCAAATCTTACTTGTATAGGAATTTCTCCAGCGCCACAAGGATTGTTGTTATCCAAAATATTGATCACCCAGGCACTAAATTCATAAGGTGTATTTTCACACAAGCCTGTTATCGGAGTTTGATAAAATAAACCTGCGGTAAAATCGGCATTTACTAAAAGCATTTTTCCATTAGGATCTCCTGTATGATCTGGAGCATCCCAAAAACTACTCAATTGTTGCATATTACTTGAGATGGTATATTCTCCATCTTGAATACCACTATTAACGTATGTGTAGGTAGTTACATTTGCTGGTAAAGCAGGTCCATTGGTAGTTCCTGATCCAAAGGTTTCGGTAAAAATGGTTGGTCCAATTTCACCATCGCAAAATGATAATTGCGCTTTCGCGAAAGCGAAATAAAATAATACTAAAAGAGTTACAGCTATCCTTTTCATTGAGTGCAAGATAACTAAGGTTGCTGATACTTTAACTTATAAATATATAAAGGTATTGACAGTAAATTAACAAAATTTATAAAGAGTGCTAAAGTGATATTAAGGTAAACTAAAAACAAAGAAATTCTATAACAACTGTTGTATCTTTAAAATAAAAATTATGACTATACAGTTTAATTACGACGGAGTTTCTGGAAGTGAAAGACTAGAAAACTATACCAAAGAAAAGCTACAAACGATTTTTGAACGTTATGACTGGGTAACACGTGCAGACGTGTTTTTCAAAACAGAAAATACATCGAGTGATCAAACGGGTATGATATCCCAAATAAGATTAAGTGCTCCTGGACCGAGACTTTTTGCTGAGGAGTCGCACGATAATTTTGAAGAAGGAATTTCAAAAGTTATTACTCAACTGAAAACTCAATGTGAGAAGAGAAAAGCGACAATAGTAAAACATTAAAAATGGGAGTTCTTGCAAAATCCAGTCGTGAAGTAAGTATTTTTTACGATTCTAATAAAAAATTACACAAGGAAGTGTATGCTTACCTAGTGAGTAGTGGCAAATCAATTAATCAACGTGATATAAATAAATTTGATATTACTGGAACTATATATGCAGAACTTATTGAATTGCTAGAATGTGATATTATCGATTTAATTGACACCAGTCATGAGAAATATCAAGGTGGTGATAGTATTGAATTTAATGACGGTGTTGATGTTTTAGGCAATCAACCAGAATTATTGCGCTTTCCTATTCTAGTAAATGATAAAAAAGCTTTACAAGCTAAATCAATGAGCGACGCAATAAAGTTTTTTGATCCAGACACTGCACAAGTGAGAATACCTTAAGTATTTTTACATCATGATTTGGACAGGATTTATAATAATGGTCAGCATCTTTTTGATGCTTGACCTTTTTGTTTTTAATAGAAAGGCTCATGTTATAGGAACCAAAGAAGCTAGTAAATACACTGCTCTTTGGGTAAGTATCGCTGTAGCTTTTACAGGTGCCATTTACCTGATATACGACAATGGACTTGTAGACAATCCTGAAAACATGACAGCGATTGATGCATCTATTAAATATATTACTGGATATCTTATTGAGTTGTCGTTAAGCATAGACAACATTTTTGTGATTGCGGTTATTTTTGGCTCCTTTAATATTGCTCCCAAATACCAGCACCGAGTTTTGTTTTGGGGAATTGTTGGTGCTTTAGTTTTTAGAGCCTTAATGATTTTGTTTGGCGTTGCCTTAATTAACAAGGTAAGCTGGATGACTTATGTTTTTGGGTTATTTCTACTGTATACGGCTTTTAAAATGCTCAAGAACAATGACGAAGAATTTGATCCTGCTCAAAGTCCCATCTATAAACTAGTACGCAAATTTTTACCGGTTACCGATCAAATTAATGGGCAGCAGCTCTTTATCAGAAAAATGGGTAAAAGAATTGCAACCCCATTATTTTTGGCCTTGGTGGTCATCGAATTGACCGATGTTCTTTTTGCTCTGGATTCTATACCGGCTATTCTAGCTATCACGGCTGATCCCTTTTTGGTTTTCACAAGTAACATTCTTGCCATAATGGGATTGAGAAGTATGTACTTTTTCCTAACCAATCTCTTAAACAAGTTCCAATACATTCATTATAGTCTAGTAGCCATACTGGGTTTTGTGGGAATCAAAATGTTATTAGTTCATCATATACATTTTCCAGAATGGTTGTCACTCGGATTTATATTTATAGCTTTACTTGCTGGTGCTTTGGCATCTAGAATGAAAAAAAATTAATCTCATCAATCTCTCCTTACTATGTTCAAATGGTTGCAAGCGATGATAGGTAAATCATCAAAAACGAGCGAGTCTTTAATGAAGGAGATGGCGCAAAAAGCTAAAATTCCAGAAAAGAATTTAGCTTTATTAAAAGAAGAACTGAATAAAATTGTCATTACGGCTACAGGTTATAATAAGGTTAAAGACATAGACCAAAATGCATTTTTAAAAATTCAAAAAAAAGATTCTAAAGGCTTGATCATACCATTAAAAGGAGTATTCCCTATTAATGGCGAGTCTAAAGCTTTTTATTTTGATGAACATAAAGCGAATTCAATCGGTCCCTATTGTGAATTAAGCACGATTGATTATGACGAATTCCCTATACAAGAATACTACCAGACAGTAACCGTAAAAAGCTTACCGATTTGGGAAGAGGTAATTCATAGATATCCAGAATTACATAAATTAATAGTAAAGCTTGCTCCTGAATTTCCTTGGACATTATACAAAACAGCAAAAAGCCAAATCATCACTCCTACACCTTTAATTCAATTGGGTGGATATCCTCAATGGATCATCAATGATATCGATTTTAGAAAAATAAAAGGTAACGAATTAAAGTTTCAATATCTTAATTCTAGGAGTAGAAAAGGTTACTTTGAGTTTGAATCAGAAGGAAATTTAGGAGATTTATGCTTTTTTCAACGAGATTAACGACAGTTAAACGTTTTTAGAGAAATAGCCAAGTAAATACATATTCATTCCCCTTTTTCTGTATTAAAATTGTTTCCCCTTAAACTTTTAATACATGAAAACCCTAGAACCATTAATCCCTACCGAAATAAAGTTTGGAAGGAATATGGAATATAGATTTAAATGGACTCCACTTACCGATTCACTTACAGGTGGCAAAAGCACTGGAAAAATAATTCAACACGATCATTATGTAGAATTTTGTGGTACCATTAAATCCGTTAATAATTCCTCGTGGAGCATGTTGAGATCTCACAAACTTGAACAAGATTTAAGTGAGGTGAAATTCATAGAAATTAAATTGAGAACCGATGGTAGACCCGTTGCTTTTGAAATAGAGTTCAATCCAGGTGTTCAACAAGAAAAATACGGATACATGATTCGTATGCATAAGAATACTTGGAAGACCATAAAGCTACCCATCAATCATTTCAAGCGTGTCCTTTTTCACAACATTATTCCTGGAGAAATTGATAAAGAAAACTTAAAAAAAGTTTTAAGATATAATTTCTCTATATCCGATGGTATTGTAGGTAATTATAGTATCGATGTAGAATACATTAAGTTCTTATAATAAAAAAGGTGCTTTTACAAGCACCTTTTTTATTTGTTATTTTAATTAGTATTGTTCATTCTCATTAGGAAAGTCTTTTGCTTTAACATCCTTAACGTAGGAACTTACTGCATCACCCATTTCCTCATAAAGATTTAAATACCTACGTAAAAAACGTGGATTAAATTCATGTGTCATTCCAAACATATCATGAGAAACTAATACCTGACCATCAACTCCAGCACCAGCACCTATACCAATTACAGGTATACTTAATTGACTTGCTACTTTTTCTGCAAGAGCAGCGGGAACTTTTTCTAGCACTAGGGCAAAACAACCCCATTTTTCGAGTAATAATGCATCCTCAATAAGCTTTTCCGCTTCGGCTTCTTCTTTAGCACGTACTGTATAAGTACCAAATTTATATATACTTTGAGGTGTAAGTCCTAGATGGCCCATTACCGGTATTCCTGCGTGTAAAATACGTTTTATGGATTCCTTTACTTCTCTTCCTCCTTCAAGTTTAACGCTGTGTCCGCCACTTTCCTTCATTATTCTAATCGCACTGCGCAAGGCCTCTTTAGGATCACTTTGATAACTACCAAAAGGTAAATCTACAACAACCAGCGAACGCTCTGCGGCTCTTACAACACTACTCGCATGATAAATCATTTGATCTAGTGTTATAGGTAGCGTAGTCTCGTGACCTGCCATTACGTTACTAGCGCTATCTCCTACTAGAATCACATCAACGCCACCACTATCTACTATTTTGGCCATGGTATAATCATAAGCAGTTAGCATAGAGATTTTTTCTCCATTGGCCTTCATTTCGGATAATGATTTAACGGTTATTCTTTTATATTGCTTCTTTGCTACAGACATAATCTTGTTTTATGAAGTAAAAATACTAATATTACCATTCAATTAGATATTATGAACAGGAAAGCTTTATTAATGATGGTTTGTGTTTGTTTCGCTTTCGCGAAAGCGTACTCTCAACAACCGGTAGAACAAGATTCCATTGCACAAGACTCTATTAATGAAATGGTGAAACCGATGAAAAAGTCTCCTGTGGAGGCTGTACGTGATTTTTTCGAAGCGTTTCATGCGCAGGATAGCGTTGCTCTAGACCAGTCCATGGCCGATAATCTGATGCTATTCTCTTATATTAAGTCTCGTTCTAAAGGAAATTCAATGGAAAAGGCGAGTAAGTCTGACTTTATGAATAGCATTTTAAATATTCCAGAAAACATGACCTTTAAGGAAACGCTTATAGAAATTAGTCATACTACTTTTGAGGATATTGCAACGGTCCATACAACCTACGAATTTCATGTTAATGGTCAATTTTCACATAGTGGTGTCAACGTATTTACCATGGTTTATTACAATGATAAATGGTTGATAACTGGAATTACGGACACTCGGAATATGCTTTACTAACTTCAATAAAAAAAGACCTGTGTCAAAACAGGTCTTTTTTTAATCCGCAATTATTTAAAACTACTGATTTCCTAGGATTATAGGTAAACCACCGTTGTCAGAACTACCTACAACGATCACTTTAGAATTAGGTGATTCAGCAAGTTTTAAAGTAGCCTCAATACCTTTTTCCATTAAAATTTTATCAGTAAGTGATTTACTTAAAATATCATTTGCTGCGGCCTTACCTTGTGCGTCAATTCTTTGACGTTCTGCTTCTTTTTGAGCCTTTACCAGTCTGAACTCGTACTCTTGAGCTTCTTGTTCCTGTCTTAACTTACGTTCGATAGCATCATTAATTTTAGGTGGTAACTTTACCTCTTTTACAAACACCTTGTTCACTGTAAGGTATTGGCCTTCTAATTCCTTAGTAAGTTCAGACATGATTTCACTTACAATAATTTCCTTCTTAGAAGAATAAAGTTGCTCAGGAGTGTAACGACCAACTACTGATCTGGTAGCAGCGTTAATGGCAGGATCAAGGATAGTTTCAACGTAATTTGCTCCTTTTTCCTTATACAACCTAGGTAGGTTATCATATTCTGGTTGAAACCACACCGTACCTTCAACAGTTACTTTAAGACCGTTTACCGAAAGTACTTCCATACTATCAGAAAATGATTGTTGTTTCACTCTAAATTCCGTCATATCATTCCACGGTGCAATGATATGAAATCCTTCTCCATAGGTTTTACTGGTATCAACACCAGAAAAGAAGTTGAATAGAACACCTGCTTCACCAGCACCTATATTAACTGAACTTTTAAATAAAATAATAATAGCTAGTACAATTCCTATCGCAAATAGAATTGCTGCCTTTGGTAATTTTTCCATAATCTAATTTTAAATTAATCCGTTGTACTTCCTGATAAACCATTCTAGTCCTAAGGACAAAAGCAAAACTCCTAATAAATAGTGCCAATCAATTAAAGAGGAATATTTAAGAGTTGCTTTTTCGATAGTTTTATACTTAGATTCATCAAGTAGTTCATCTAGTACTTTATTGGTCTCGCCAGCATAAAAAATATTACTAGAATCAATTAAAGAATTGAAAGAGCTAGAACTCGCACTAGTAAATTGTTTTTCAATGTCAAACTCGAGTATGCTTATTTTTCCAGATTGAGTTAAAACATCATTTTCAACTTTTACTGTAAAGTTATAATCTGCTGGTTCTATATCTGAAAGATTTACCTTATAGGTATTGTTAGAGAGAACAAATGGCCTGATAATTTTCTCACTAGTTTCAAGATTAGTTAAATAAAGATTTAGAATACCACTGTCTTCAAACTCGTAGTTTTTGTTTAAAAACATAGCATTGATTACTATTTCATTGTTTTGATAATAAAAGGAATTATAATCTACATCTAGTCGCTTACGTTTTTTATTACTTGCTAGTAGTTGCACCTGACTACTCACTAAATCGTCAAAATTTGTAAAAGAGGTTGACTCTATAAAACTTTGTGATCGCCATCTCCATAATCCTGCACCCATTGTAACAGAATGTCGGTTGGTATTTTCCTCATAATTAAACCATAAAGGATCGGCTGTTTCTACAGATCCTATTTGTTTGTAGAAAAGTATATCAATAGGTGTATTAAAACTTACCATTCCAAAAGGTGCTCTTACTGGTGGATAATCATTAAATGAAAATGAATCAACATTATAGGCCGTAAAATTCTCATTAAGAATGGGTTGCACCTCATCAACATCCTTTGAGTTTTCGATTGAAAAAGCGTTTTGTAAAGAGTTGATCATTTGAATATCTGGAGATTCTCCCAGTAACCACCAAGTGTTTTTACCCAATAACTTCACCTGATTTATAATTGGCTTTAAGCCCTGGTTGACACCATAAAAAATAATTAAGTTATACTCATTTAGATTAGAAACTTTATCGGGATTCACAATCTCAACTGTTCTTTGTTGATTGCTTTCAATGGCTTTACGCAACGCACCTACGTCAGGATGCATGCTAGCTGTAATAATAGCTACCTTAGTTTGTTGATCGATTACTTCAACAGCAAAATTTCTATAATTGTTTGAGGTATTTTTCTCTTCTGTGAAAGGTTCTATAGCGATTTGGTACCGTTGTGTACCTATGGAAGTACTTTTTAGTAAGGCCGAAACTACAGTACTAGAATTATTTTTGGAGAATGTTAGATTTTCTCGATAAACAATTTGGTTACCATTCTTGATTGTGAGTCTCGATTCTCTTGATACGTCTCCTGAATATTGAACAAATATCTCAACAGGAAATTCATTTTTTAAATAAGAATATTTATTAACATTTACCTGTCCTATTCTAAAATCGTAATAAACAGTCGTATCCCCATAAATTATAGGAAAAAGTGATTCTGGATTATTTAATTTGGTGAACGCTAGATCCCTACCTCTACTTTGATTACCATCTGTAAGCAGTAAAGTAACATTATTTCTTGATTTAAAAAGCTCTTGATTCTTGGATAACCCGTTTGAGATATTAGTAGCGTCACCTTTAAAATTTAAACTATCAAAGGGTTCAAAATTATCGTCTAGTGCAAATGTTCTTATTTCAAACTTTTCAACTAAATCTTCATTTTGAATCAAGCTTTGATAATCCGAGTTGAGTTGTTCGCTAGCATTAAGATATTCTATGGATTTAGATTGGTCCAATAGAATGGAAAGAACCGGCTTTTCATCCTGAAAAGATTTTGTAACAAACTTTGGATTAATCAATAAAAAAGCTGCACTTAGAACAGAAATGAACCTAAGTACAGCTAAGTAATATAAACTATTTGATAAACGCTTTTCTTTAAAAAAATAGGAATACCAAGCAAATAATGCACTAGCGACTACCGCTACTCCTATCCATAAATAATAAGCAGTTTGCAAGATAATTAATGGTTTAAGTTAACATTCCACCATCAACATTAAGTACTTGACCAGTAATGTAAGCAGATAAATCACTAGCTAGAAATACGCATGCATTTGCCACATCTTCTGGAGTACCACCTCTTTTAAGAGGAATTCCGTCTCTCCATCCTTGTACCGTTTTCTCATCTAGAGCACCGGTCATTTCAGTTTCGATAAAACCTGGAGCAATGGCATTACAACGTATATTACGAGATCCCAATTCCAGAGCAACAGATTTTGTAAAACCTAAGATACCAGCTTTTGATGCGGCATAATTGGTTTGTCCTGCATTACCTTTAACACCAACCACGCTGCTCATATTGATAATGCTTCCCTTACGTTGTTTTAACATGGTACGTTGTACAGCTTTAGTCATATTAAAAACAGACTTTAAGTTTACTTCAATCACCTTGTCAAAATCCTCTTCACTTATACGCATAAGTAAATTATCCTTGGTTATCCCAGCATTATTTATCAATACATCTATAGTATCAAAATCATTTGAGACCGCTTCTATGAGTTCCTGAGCTTGATTGAAGTCTGCAGCGTTACTCTTATAAGCTTTTGCTTTAACTCCTAGGTCAGTTAACTCTTTTTCTAATTCTAGAGCAGGTGCTTCAGAACTTGCGTAGGTAAAAGCAACATTGGCACCATTTTCTGCAAAAACACGTGCAATCCCTTTACCTATTCCACGGCTTGCGCCAGTGATGATTACATTTTTTCCTTCCAGTAATTTCATAAGGTTTGGTATTTATAAAAATAAAACTCAATGGAACACGGTGTGTTTCATTGAGTTTTAAGAAAATCTATAATTATTTTCCTAGAACTTCGGCAACTTTTTTACCTATCTCAGCTGGAGAATCAACAACGTGAATACCACATTCTCTCATAATTGCTTTCTTAGCTTGAGCAGTGTCTTCAGATCCACCTACAATAGCACCTGCGTGACCCATTGTACGTCCAGCAGGAGCAGTTTCACCTGCGATAAAACCAACTACTGGTTTTTTATTACCTGTTTCTTTAATCCATCTTGCAGCATCAGCTTCTAACTGACCACCTATTTCACCTATCATTACGATAGCCTCAGTTTCTGGGTCATTCATAAATAATTCAACGGCTTCCTTTGTAGTCGTTCCAATAATTGGATCACCACCAATTCCTATTGCTGTAGAAATACCATAACCTTGTTTTACAACCTGGTCAGAAGCTTCATAAGTAAGTGTTCCAGATTTTGATACAATTCCTACTTTACCTTCTTTAAATACAAAACCTGGCATAATACCAACTTTTGCCTCACCTGGAGTAATTACACCAGGACAGTTAGGACCAACTAATCTACAGTCCTTATCCTTGATATAATCAGCAGCTTTTACCATATCTGCCACAGGAATACCTTCAGTAATAGTAATGATTACTTTGATGCCTGCGTCAGCAGCTTCCTTAATAGCATCAGCAGCAAATGCTGGTGGAACAAAAATAATTGTTGTATCGGCGTTTACCTTTTCAACAGCCTCTTTAACCGTATTAAAAACTGGCTTACCTAGGTGTTCTTGACCACCTTTACCTGGAGTAACTCCACCTACAACGTTTGTACCGTATTCAATCATTTGACCAGCATGAAAAGTACCTTCACTACCAGTAAATCCTTGAACTATAATATTTGAATCCTTATTTACTAAAACACTCATTTATATGTATTTATACTTATTAAATTAACTTTCTTTTTCACTAGGATGACTAGAATGATGCGCTTCAATAATTCTGTCATCTTGAACTTTAAAAATACTAATAAAATAGCCTATTGGCATTTCTTCATTAGGATTTTCAAAGGTACGCACGTAAAGTGTGAATCGCGCAGCAACTTCGCTTTTATTATTTGCAAGAATATGAGTAACATCAGTTCTCATAACCTCGTAATTATCCGTATTTGACTTGTACAAGTCTAGGTAAGATTGATAATCGAACACATTGAATCCTGAACTGGAATGCCAGTATACTTTTAAATCTTTATGAAAAAATTCTGGGAATTGTGAACTATCTACAAATACCTGAGAATCTAAAAACGATTGAACTATTTTTTTTGCTGACACTTCTTATAATTTTTTGACTAAATTAGGCAACATTCTTAGGGCAGCCAACTCTTTAAACTTTTCTTTTGCATTAATTGCTGGTGAACCAAATACGGCTTCGCCTGGTTGAATGTCTTTAGACACTCCACTTTGTGCCATAACCTCACAACCTTCTCCTAGTTTAACATCGCTGCGCACACCTACCTGACCCCATAATTTTACGTTGTCCTCAATGATTACACAGCCCGCAATTCCTACTTGACTGGCTATAAGTACATGTCTACCCAAAACGGTATCATGTCCTATGTGAACCTGATTGTCCAACTTTGACCCATAACCAATAGTAGTATCGCCAGAGACACCTCTATCAATGGTACACAAAGCACCTATTTCAACTTGATCTTCAATGACTACTCTACCGTTACTCAATAGTTTGTCATATCCAGCTTCTCTCCTTTTATAATAAAAAGCATCTCCGCCTAAAACTGTACCAGCGTGTATAATAACATTATCACCTATGATACAACGATCGCCTATCGATACGTTGGCATGTATAACCGTGTTTTCACCTACGACTACCTCATTTCCTAGACTAGCTGTGGGATGAACTAATGCCGTGGTGGCTATTGTTGTGTTCGCTTTCGCGAAAGCGTTAAAAGGAACAAAATGTTGAGTCAACTTATTGAAATCCCTAAAAGGATCGTCTGATATTAGTAAGGCTTTACCATCTGGACAATCCACTTTTTTGTTTATCAAAACAATGGTGGCTGCACTGTTTAATGCCTTGTCGTAATATTTAGGATGATCAACAAATACAATATCTCCTGGAGTAACAACATGAATCTCGTTCATTCCTGTTACAGGAAAGTCTGCTGGCCCAACAAATTCACATTTGATCAGGTCAGCAATAAAATCTAGTCTATGAGTTTGATTGAATTTCACCTATTCCTTGATACGCTCGTGATAAGCTCCTTTTTCTGTATCGATTCTTATCTTATCACCTTCATTAATAAATAAAGGAACCATTACTCGTTCACCTGTTTCTACAGTAGCTGGTTTTGAAGCGTTCGTAGCCGTGTTACCCTTAACACCAGGCTCTGTCGCTGTAACTTCTAATATTACATATTGAGGCATATCAACTGAAAGTGGTGAGTCGTCCTCTGTATTAATTTGAATTTTCACATTTTCACCTTCTTTAAGAAGACCAGGAGCATCTAGACTACTTTCAGGTAGCTGGATTTGCTCATAGGTATCAGTATTCATAAAGTGGTAGGCCTCACCATCATTATACAAATACTGGAATGTATGAGTTTCAACACGGATTTCATCAATTTTATGACCTGCAGAAAAGGTATTATCGATAACCTTACCAGTAGTTACACTTTTAAGTTTTGTTCTTACAAATGCTGGTCCTTTACCAGGTTTTACGTGTAAAAATTCAATGATTTTGTATATATCGTGATTATAACGTATACATAATCCTTTTCTAATGTCGCTTGTATTTGCCATATATTCTTAATTGTTGCGCACGTATCCTCTCATGATACCTCGCTTAGAGTTTTTAATAAATTCTATAATTTCATCACGCTCGTTTGAAGCGCTCATTTCTGCCTCGATAATTTGAACCGCTTGTGAAACGTTATAATTCTTTTGATATAAAATGCGATAGATATCTTGAATCTCTCGTATTTTTTCTAGTTCAAAACCTCGTCTTCTTAAACCTACTGAATTAATACCTACATAACTAAGAGGTTCTCTACCTGCTTTAACGTATGGTGGTACATCTTTACGCACCAACGATCCACCGGTAACAAATGCATGATTCCCTATTTGACAGAATTGTTGAACGGCCGCCATTCCCGCAAGCACCACGTGATCTCCTACGGTTATATGACCTGCGAGTGTACTGTTATTTGAGAAAATACAATTATCTCCTACAACACAATCATGTGCAATATGGCAATAAGCCATAATCCAACAATTTTTACCAATGATAGTTTTCATTTTATCACTAGTACCACGGTTAATCGTTACGCATTCTCTAATGGTAGTACCATCTCCTATGACAGTGGTAGTTTCTTCATCTTCAAACTTTTTATCCTGCGGTATTGCAGATATAACTGCTCCTGGAAAAATGCTTACATTTTTACCTATGCGGGCACCTTCCATGATAGTAACGTTTGATCCTATCCAGGAACCTTCACCTATTACTACATTGTTATGAATAGTAGCAAATGGTTCAATGACTACATTTTTTGCAATTTTTGCTCCTGGATGTACGTATGCTAAAGGTTGATTCATTTATTTTTCTTTTGAAATTTGAGCCATAAGCTCTGCTTCGGCACATAAAACGCCGTTTGCATAAGCATATGCTTGCATGTGAGCAATTCCTCTTCTTATAGGAGTAATTAGATCACATTTAAATATTAGGGTATCTCCAGGTACTACTTTACGTTTAAATTTAACGTTATCGATTTTCATAAAGAAAGTGAGGTAGTTTTCAGGATCCGGAACGGTGCTTAGAACTAATATACCACCATTTTGAGCCATTGCCTCTACTATAAGAACACCTGGCATTACCGGTTGTCCAGGAAAGTGACCTACAAAAAATGGTTCATTCATGGTCACATTCTTGAGTCCGATTACCTGACTATCAGTCAAGGTAAAAATTTTATCTACCAACAAGAATGGTGGACGGTGAGGTAACATAGCCATAATTTGATTGACGTCCATAAGTGGTGTTTGATTGACATCAATATCAGGCACATTTTCTCGAATATCCTTTTTTATAATCTTGGCCATTTTCTTTGCAAATTGAGTGTTTACAAAGTGACCTGGTTTTGTTGCAATAACTTTACCGCGTATTCTATAACCTATTAAAGCAAGATCACCGATTACATCTAATAATTTATGGCGTGCTGCCTCATTAGGATGATGTAACTCTAGGTTATCTAAAATACCATTAGGTTTTACACTTATATTTTCCTTGTTGAACGCTTTTTTTAAGCTGTTCATAGTTTTCTCAGAAATCTCTTTATCTACATAAACTATCGCATTATTAAGATCACCACCTTGAATAAGTCCGTGATCCAGTAACATCTCTAATTCATGTAAAAAACTAAAGGTTCTTGCTTCTGATATTTCAGATTTAAAATCTGATAATTTTTCAAGAGTAGCATTTTGAGTACCTAATACTTTAGTACCAAAATCAACCATTGTGGTTACTTGGTATTTATCAGAAGGCATCAAAATAATCTCGCTACCTGTTTCCTCATCTTTGTAAGAAATGATTTCCTTGACTACAAATTCTTGACGTTTTGCATCTAATTCCTTGATACCAGCCTTTTCAAGAGCTTCAATAAAAAACTTAGAGGATCCATCCATAATTGGTGGTTCACTACTATTGATTTCTATAAGACAATTGTCAATTTCCAGTCCTACAAGGGCAGCAAGTACATGCTCACAAGTATTGATTTGCACTCCTCGTTTATCAAGGGTTGTTCCTCTTTTAGTATCAGTTACATAAGCAGCTAGCGCTTCAATAACTGGTTCTCCCTCAAGATCAACTCTTTGAAAGGCATAACCATGATCTGCCGGAGCTGGTTTAAATACTAGAGTTACTTCTTTACCTGTATGTAATCCTACACCAGATAAGGTGACCTCACGGTCGATTGTTGTTTGATTAATGTCTGTGACAGTCATAATGACTAACGTTTTTCTAGGTCAGTAATGCGTTTTTCGATTTTTGGCAAATTTTTGAAATACACATAGGAACGATTCCAATCACCGTAATCAAAGGCTGGCGATCCTTGTATATTTGAATTTGATTTTATATTTCTTCCTACTCCACTTTGAGCTTGGATACCGACATTATCACCTATTGTGATATGCCCTACAATTCCTACTTGACCACCTATCCTGCAATTTTTACCTACCTTGGTAGAACCTGCAACGCCCGTTTGGGCTGCAATAACCGTATTTTCACCTATCTCTACATTGTGAGCTATTTGAATTTGGTTATCCAACTTGGCTCCTTTCCTTATTATAGTACTACCTAGAGTAGCCCTATCAATAGTTGAAAGAGCACCTACATCAACATGATCTTCAATAATTACATTACCTGTTTGTGGTACCTTACTATAAGTACCATCAGGATTAGGTGAAAAACCAAAACCATCGGCTCCTATCACACAACCAGAATTGATAACTACTCGATTACCGATTACACAATCTGACAATACTTGAGCCGACGAGAAAATTACAGAATGATCACCTATTGTAACGTTGTCACCTATATGTGATTGCGGAAAAATCTTTACTCCATCACCTATTTTTACATTCTCACCTATGTAAGCAAAAGCACCTACATAGACATCATCACCTAGTTGTGCCGTTTCATGAATAAAACTAGGTTGTTCTATACCTGTTTTACTCATTTTGGCCATTTGGTAATATTCAAGCAATTTTGAAAAAGCCTTATAACTATCTTCAACCTTAATGAGTGTGGTGTCTACCGGCTGTTCTGGCAGGAAGTCTTTATTCACGATAACAGCACTGGCTTGTGTGTTATATATATAAGGAGTGTATTTAGGATTTGATAAAAAGGACAAGCTTCCTTTTTCTCCTTCCTCTATCTTGGATAATTTACTTAATTCTAGTTGTTCATCTCCATCTACGATTCCTTCTAGAATGTCAGCTATTTGTTGGACTGTAAACTTCATTGTGGCAAAAATAAGTAAACTAATGTAATATTAATCCCGTAGCAACAACATACTCATATTGTGTTATCCACAATAAACAAAAAATACTATGAATTATCCTTTAATTTAGGATGACAGTAGTAATGTTTTTGTGCAACTTTGGTAAGGGCTTTGAAACTATCTTCTTTAGTTACTTTAAGTAATTCCTTAACCTTTCCTGTTTTGGTGAGAATTTTAATAGGGTTCGCTTTCGCGAAAGCGGTATGCTTAACCACTCCTTGAAAAACGAAATAACTAGCCTGATCCTCAGACAATTTATATTGCTTTTGCAGTTGAATAATTTTACTATTCAATTTCTTTTCTGAAACAGGAGCATCTCGAAATTTGACTTTTAGTAATTGTCTATTAAGAAGCATATTACTTAATTCCCTGAGCACAAAGTCTTCATGATCGACATTCATTTTAAGCGCAGTAAAAACATCAGTATCATCTAACCTTGCAAACATCTTTAAATCATGAGCACTAGCCTGATCAAAATTTTCTCTAGTAATAAAGTACTCGATACGGTCTGGTAATGCAACGGATATTTTAGACTCATACAATTCAACTAATCGCTTGAAAAAAGATTGTAATAAATGCTCGGCAGCGATCCCTGTTTTATGTAAATACACTTGCCAGTACATAAGCCTGCGCGAAGTCAAAAAATGCTCTATACTATAAATACCCTTTTCTTCTACTACAAGCTCATCATTAACAACATTAAGCATCGCGATAAGCCTAGTACTGTTTATATTTCCTTCTGCAACTCCTGTATAAAAACTGTCTCGTTTAAGGTAATCCAGTCGATCCATATCTAATTGACTAGAAATTAATTGTAACATAAACGGTCGATGATACTCTCCTTTAAAAATTTTAATAGCAAGCGTTAAACTACCGTTAAACTCCTCGTTAAGAGCTTGCATAAAATTTAAAGATAGCTGCTCGTGAGTAACACCTTTAACGATCTTATATTCAAGAGCGTGAGAGAATGGTCCATGACCAATATCATGTAATAAAATAGTTTTATAAAGAGCATCCTCTTCCTTATCATCAATCACAACACCTTTAGATCGTAATACTTGGACTGCTTTTTGCATGAGATGCATGCATCCCAAGGCATGATGGAAACGAGTGTGATGAGCACCTGGGTAAACCAGATAACTTAATCCCATTTGTGTAATTCTACGCAACCTTTGAAAGTAAGGATGCTCAATTAACTGAAAGATCTCTCTACTAGGAATAGAAATAAATCCATAGATAGGATCGTTTAATATTTTAAGTTTGTTTTGTTGTTTCAAACGACAGGCATTTTAAAGCAAAGATACTAGTATGAATAATATCAAAATATTATGGGTAGATGACGAGGTAGATTTATTAAAACCTCACATACTCTTTTTAGAAAGTAAAGGTTACAAAGTTGATACTCGCGTGAGCGGCACAGAGGCCATTGAAGCTATTGATGAGGACAACTATGATATTGTTTTTCTTGATGAAAATATGCCTGGACTTACAGGGCTAGAAACTCTTACAGAGATAAAAGAAAAACAATCACAGCTTCCTGTCATCATGATCACTAAAAGTGAAGAGGAATACATCATGGAAGAAGCAATAGGAGCAAAAATTGCTGACTATCTTATCAAACCTGTGAACCCTAATCAAATATTACTGTCGGTAAAAAAGAATTTGGATCACTCAAGGTTGATTAATGAGAAAACAACTAGTGATTACCAAAAAGAGTTTCAAAAAATATCAATGGAATTATCCATGATCAATTCCTATGAAGAATGGGTAAAGCTTTATCAAAAACTACTTTATTGGGAAATAGAATTAGAGGATATTGAGGATAGTGGTATGAGAGAAATATTAAATGCTCAAAAGACCGAAGCAAATCATCAGTTTTGCAAATTTATCGATCGTAATTATCCAGAATGGTTTGAAGATGAAGAAGAAGCTCCTTTATTAAGTCATCAATTATTTAGGAAAAAGGTTGTCCCTTCTTTAAAAAACAAGGAACAGGTTTTATTTGTGGTTATTGACAATTTAAGGTATGATCAATATAAAGCATTTGAAGGGCTAGTTAACAATCATTATAAAAAACAACAAGAAGAAACATACTGCTCCATTTTACCTACAGCCACTCAATACGCTAGAAATGCCATATTTAGTGGTTTAATGCCTGAAGATATGAAGAAACGTCATCCAGAATATTGGAAAGATGATACTGATGAAGGCGGTAAAAATATGCACGAGGCAGACTTTCTAGAAGCTCAGTTAAAAAGATTAAGATTAGATGTAAGTTGGCAATATCACAAAATCACCAACGAAAATAACGGGAGAAAACTTGCAGATAATTTTAAATCTCAAAAAGATAACGACCTTACCGTTGTGGTCTACAACTTCGTCGATATGCTCTCTCATTCTAAAACTGAAATGGAGGTTATAAAAGAACTAGCTAGTAATGACAAAGCATACCGTTCCTTAACCTTAAGTTGGTTCAAAAATTCACCTTTACTAGAAATCATACAACGTGCGCAGCAATTGGGTATGAAACTAATCCTTACCACTGACCACGGTACGATAAATGTAACAACACCTAGTAAAGTAATTGGTGATAAGAATACGAGTTTGAATTTGAGATACAAAACAGGTCGTAGTTTAACATATGAAGACAAAGATGTTCTGGCAGCTCAAGACCCAGCTACTATAAAACTTCCTAAGATCAACATGAGTAGTAGTTTCATTTTTGCCAAAGGAGATTTATTTTTTGCTTACCCTAATAATTACAATCACTACGTGAGTTATTACCGTAATACATATCAACACGGTGGTGTGTCTATGGAAGAAATGTTAATACCAGTAGCAACTTTTGAACCTAGATAATGGAATACGCATATACTTTAGACACCGTTAACCAGGCTGCCAAAAAACTATTAAGAGACCTTAATATAGAACAATCCGTTTTTAATCGTTCTATTATAATTTGTTTTGAAGCAGAAATGGGTTCAGGCAAAACAACTTTGATAAAAGAGTTGTGCAAAGTACTTAAATCGAAAGATGAGATATCTTCACCGACATTTTCACTGGTAAACGAATATAAGTGCCCATTCGGCGATATTTTTCATTATGACCTGTACCGAATTAACCAAACAGAAGAGTTGCTCGATCTAGGAATGGAAGATTATATCGACAAAATAGGTGTTCATTTTATAGAATGGCCACAGGTAGCAAAGCCTTTATTAACTGATTTTAAAACAGTTACAATTAATTTTGTAGATTTTAACTCTAGAACGTTTAACATATATTAAAAAATTTTAATTGAACTTTAGATAAATTGTACTTTATCGATATGCAACACATAAACTATATAACGATTTTTTACTTTAGTTAAACTTTTTTATCATGTAGGAGTTTGGTTACACGATAAAGTGATTCTACATTTGAATCATCTTAATTGAAAACCTAACTATTTAAAACCCTACATTATGAAATCAAGAAAGATTCAAGCCTTCGCATTTTTAGCATTATTCACAGTATCATTAGCTGGTGCAGCTGTACAGTTCACTCCAGATACTGCTAAAGAAGAAACTTCTAAAACTTCTAAAGAAATCAAGAAGAAGCGTCTAGGTGAAGTATTAAACAGAGAAAACTTAAGATGGTTATAGTACTATCTACTCTTTTATAAAAAAATCGGTTACTGAATAAGTAACCGATTTTTTTTTGAATTACTTTTTTTTGACTAATTTGCAGCAACTAGTCATTAAACCTATAAATGTCCAACAACTCTACCAATAAGAAAAGAAAGGTATTAGGTGGTAATATCATTATCGTCTTTCTTGCAAGTCTACCTTATCTTTTTCATTTCTATCAATTTGTTGATGCAGAAGATTATGTTGATTCAGATTTTGTAAACTCTCTTACTGAACCATTTGGAGGAGATCTCTATGTTGCACTTTGGGTGTTTTTTCAAAAACTATTTCCTTTTTTAATAACCTTAATTTGGTTTTTAACCTGTAAACATTGGTGGTATCATGCCATATTAATACCTATGGGAATGTATGCCATACAAGTATATACTGTATTAGACCCATCTATTGAGTTTGTAGATCAAAGAGACTTATATTTTATGGTACCCGTAGTTATAGGTGCCATCTTTTTAAGTTATACAGCAAGAGACATCGTGAGAGCAAGACTTGATGAACAAGGTTCAAAATTAGACGAGGAAATGCACAAGCCATCCGATAAGTGGATCTAATAGTTTTTATCATATGTCTAATATCTCTACACCTTTCACAAAAGACCAACTTATACCTCAAGAGGAGCGATTAGAAATTACTAGAACTAGTAGAGATTTAATCATTGGTATACCTAAAGAAAATCAAGAAATTGAAAGAAGGATTTGTCTCACTCCCGATGCTGTTGCTGCAATTACAGCACACGGACATAAAATAATTATAGAAAAAGGTGCAGGATTAGGAAGTAATTTTACCGATCAAGATTACATAAATGCTGGTGGAGAAATCACATCAGACAAAAATAAAGTCTTTTCTTGTCCCATGGTACTCAAAGTTGCTCCACCATCTTTAGATGAGATAGACTTATTAAAGCCTAATGCAACTTTGTTTTCTGGTCTTCAATTAAAAACTAGAAGTAAAGCATATTTCAAAAAACTTGCCTCAAAAAAAATCACAGCTCTTGCTTACGAATTCATAACCGATGAATCGGGAAGATTTACAGCCGTAAATGCGCTTAGGGAGATATCAGGAATTGCATCAGTATTGATAGCTTCGGAGCTACTAGCAACTGGATCAAATAGAACCGGTCAGTTATTTGGTAATATTACAGGTGTTCCTCCTGTTGACGTTGTAATTCTAGGAGCTGGTGTAATAGGTGAATTTGCCGCAAGAACAGCTCAAGGTCTAGGTGCCACGATAAAGGTTTTTGATAATTCCATTACCAATTTGAGGAGAATTCAGGATCGTGTAGGTAATCATATCTATACGTCCACTATTCAACCTAAATATTTAGCCAAAGCCTTGCGTCGATGTGACGTTGCTATTGGAGCATTAAGTGGTGAAGATCGTACACCTGTGGTAGTATCACAGCCTATGGTGGAAAATATGAAATCGGGTGCTGTAATCATTGATACAAGTATCGATATGGGTGGATGTTTTGAAACCAGTGAATTAACAACTCACTCCTCGCCTACCTATGATAAATTTAATATTACACATTATTGTGTACCTAATTTACCTAGTAGATATAGTCGTACAGCAACGATCTCCCTAAGTAATATCTTTACACCTTATCTTCTTAATATCGGTGGTGATGGTGGTATTGAACACACATTACGAACCGATAAAGGTTTAAAATGTAGCGTTTATTTATACCACGGTATTCTTACAAATAAATCCGTTGGACAATGGTATGACTTACCACATAGCGATGTAAATTTGCTCATCTTTTAAATAAGTTATGAGAAAAATAAGACGATGGGGACTGTACATGAGTGGATTTGCAATTGGAATGGTCTTTCTGTTATTTTTTTGGACAGGAAAACGCACTCAATGCACTTGGATGCCCGAATCTAGAGTGATAAATGATATAGGTAAAAAATCTATAAGATTGTCCCCAGAAGTTAGAGAATTACTTAAAAGTGAACAATTAGACACGTTAAGTATCCAGCTTATTCTTAAATATGGTAATGTTGATTTTTCAAAATCAAATACAGATACAATTCCTTGTAATTTTTATCATATTTCTGGTAGAGAAGATTTAAAAAACACCGCACTTTGGGTGCGCAACTGTGATCGTTTTGCAAGAGTAGAAAAAGTTATAACTACAACGGAGTAGAAACTTATCTTTTAAAATTGGGATGTATTTATTACGCTTTCGCGAAAGCGTAGATCAAATAACAAAGTACTTTGATAAAACCTTAATAAAATAGGCCTAAATTATACTGTCAATTCTAAGGCTCATTTCTTATTTTTGCTACAAATTATTAATTGACATTAAATTCTATATATGAATCTTCACGAATATCAAGGAAAAGAAATACTCGCTGGATACGGTGTAACTGTTCAAAGAGGTAAAGTAGCAACTACTGCTGCAGAAGCTGTAGAAGCAGCAAAAGCACTTACCGAAGAAACCGGAACTGGATGGCATGTAATTAAAGCACAAGTTCACGCTGGTGGTCGCGGTAAAGGTGGTGGAGTTAAACTTGCAAAAAACTTAGATGAAGTTAATGAAATTGCAGGTCAAATTATAGGAATGGACTTAGTTACTCCTCAAACTCCGCCAGAAGGAAAAAGAGTTCACCAGGTCCTTGTAGCTGAAGATGTTTACTATCCTGGAGACAGTGAACCAGAAGAGTTTTACATGTCTGTTTTATTAGATCGTGCAGCTGGTAAAAATATGATCATGTATTCTACAGAAGGTGGAATGGACATTGAAACTGTTGCTGAAGAAACTCCACACTTAATTTTTACTGAAACTATTGATCCTGCTCACGGTTTACAAGGTTTCCAAGCTAGAAGAATAGCTTTTAACCTAGGTCTAAGTGGTAAAGCGTTCAAAGAAATGACAAAATTTGTAAATGCTCTTTACAACGCCTATGTAGGTTCTGATTCTTCTTTATTTGAAATCAACCCTGTATTAAAAGCAAGTGATGACCGCATAATCGCTGTAGACTGTAAAATTTCTCTTGATGAAAACGCGCTTTATCGTCACAAAGACATCGCAGAGATGCGAGACACTCGTGAAGAAAATGCAACCGAAGTAGAAGCTAAAGCAGTTGGTCTTAACTATGTAGATCTTGATGGTAACGTAGGTTGTATGGTAAATGGTGCTGGACTAGCAATGGCTACCATGGACTTAATTAAAATGGCTGGTGGAGAACCAGCAAACTTTCTTGACGTAGGTGGTACTGCAGATGCTAAACGTGTAGAGGAAGCTTTTAGAATTATTCTTAAAGATCCAGCAGTAGAAGCTATCCTAGTTAATATCTTTGGTGGTATTGTAAGATGTGATAGAGTAGCACAAGGAATTGTTGACGCTTACAAGAATATGGGTGATGAAATCAATGTGCCTATCATCGTAAGATTGCAAGGTACTAACGCAGAAATCGCTAAGGAATTGATAGATAACTCTGGACTAGACGTACAGAGTGCAGTTGAATTCCAAGAAGCTGCAGATAAAGTACAGCAAGTACTAGCTTAAATTTTCATAAATGCACATAAAAAAACCGCCTTTTAAAGGCGGTTTTTTTATGTGCTGTTTTTTAAGAATTAAACGAAAACGATATAGTCTTTACGCAATTCCAGCAACGATGGTTTTAATTTTATCATATTCTTGATAATTTATTCCTTCTTTTGAGATATTTCTATTTAATTACTATAATCCAATTCTACAACACTGAATTATGTATTTGATTTATAGTGACTTAATAATTTTACCAATAGAATTGAATTGAAATTTTCTTTATTATCTATTAATCTAATTTGAAGTACTCCTAATTTTAAAACCTTAATTCAATACGTTTTAAGAATGGGAAAAAAATGGAACTTTATCGTTTTACTTGTACTTATTATTATCTCACTTATTTTGGGAGAACCTTATGAGATAGGAGAATTAAATACTCAAATTGATACGGGTGATACTGCATGGATGTTAGTTGCTAGTGCGTTTGTATTACTTATGACCCCTGGACTAGCTTTTTTCTACGGTGGAATGGTTAACAAGAAAAATGTGATTTCCACGATGTTGCAAAGTTTTATTGCCTTAGGTATTGTAGGTGTTCTTTGGGTGATGGTTGGATTCAGCCTAGCCTTTGGTGATAGTATAGGAGGAATAATAGGTAACCCAATGACTTATTTCAATTTTAAAAATGTAACTCTATCACCTAATCCAAATTTTGGTACTACTATTCCCTTTTTGTTATTTGCCTTTTTTCAATTAAAATTTGCCATTATCACTCCTGCTCTTATTACTGGTAGTTTTGCTGGTAGAATAAGATTTAGATCTTACATCCTTTATATTGTTCTGTTCATCTTATTTATCTATACCCCATTAGCTCACATGACTTGGCATCCGGATGGATTGTTAAGAAATCTAGGTGTACTAGATTTTGCAGGCGGGACAGTCGTTCATATGAGCGCTGGATTTGCTGCACTTGCTGGTGCAGTTTTCTTAGGTAAACGTAAAAAGATTACACACGAGACTACTAACACGGCTTACATCATTTTAGGAACAGCTTTATTATGGTTTGGCTGGTTTGGTTTTAACGCAGGATCTGCTCTAGGTGTAAATATGGATACGGTAATATCATTTGCAAATACAAATCTTGCAAGTGCCACCGCTATGATTACTTGGGTTTTTTATGACAGATTTTCTGGCCGCAAGATGAGTGCTTTAAATGCGTGTATTGGAGCTATAGTAGGATTAGTAGCCATAACTCCAGCAGCTGGATTTGTATCACTTAGTCAGTCTATTTTTATAGGATTTATCGCAGCACTAATAAGTAATTGGGCTATTAGATTTAAAAACAAAACCGATCTTGATGATACACTAGACGTTTTTCCTTCTCACGGTGTAGGTGGTGTTGTAGGAATGATCCTTACAGCTGTTTTTGCCAAAGAAGTTGGGCTGATTTATGGAGAGACAACTACTTTTACATGGCATATGATATCTCTTGTAGGCGTTTCTATATTTACGTTTGCTGGCAGCTGGATATTATATTGGATAGTAAATAAAATAATCCCATTAAGAGTGAGAGAAGATCAAGAAAAGAGAGGACTAGACGCTTCACAACATGGTGAAACCTATTCTTAGAATTGTAAATTTTACAAATAGTTAACTAATTATTCTCATTAAATTTAATGGGTTACGCTAGAACTATTTTACTTTTATTCTAGTAAAATGTTGCGTTATGGAAAAGGAAAAACAAGAACTATTAAGTCGCTACAATACTTGTAATCTTGGACTTTCAAGACAATTAAACTATCTAAGAAAAAAATCTATAGAAGCTAGAAGTTATTTTCCTATTTTTCGAAATAGGAAACTATCAAATTCCTAAATTTTACTTAGATCAGATATCTTTGTGCATCTACATTATTATGGATGCTCAACATTTTTTAGTTTATAAACCGTTCCGCATGGTGAGTCAATTTCTCACTAATGATGGAAAACAAAAAAGAAAAAGGTTTTTAAAAGAGTTGGGCTCGTTTCCCAATAACATAATGGCAATAGGTAGACTAGATGAAAAGACTGAAGGTTTACTTTTACTAACCACTTGTGGCAAAACAAGTGATATTATCAACAGATCAAAACTATGGTCAAAAACCTATCACGCTCAAGTAGATGGGAAGATAACTCAATCCGTAATAGAACAATTAAAACATGGCGTAGTTATTACCGTAAACGGTAAACCTTATACCACAAATCCATGTGAAGCTGCTTTAAGCCAAGAACCAGATTACAATTTAACTCATACCTATATTAGAGACGAAAAACACGGTCCTACAAGTTGGATTTCTATCACATTAAACGAAGGAAAGTTTAGACAGGTAAGAAAAATGTGTAGCAAGGTAGGTTTTCCTGTTTTAAGACTTGTACGCACACAAATAGGCCCATTTCAATTAAATGATGTTAAAAATCAAAAGGTAATTGATGTAACTGATCGTCTGGAAACTATTCTTTTAGAACAACAAGCAAAGCTTTAACACCAGAAGCAAGATTCCATTCATTTTTTTGAATAACCTCACCTTTATCGTTCATCACTACAAACTCTGCCGTATTAGGACCTGACTCACCTTGATTAAGAGCTTCTATCTCTATTTTATTAAATCCTTGCTTAAGCGGAATTCGTACACCTTGGTAAGCATATTTTAAATAAATCTTCTCAATTACCACCTTATCATCTACCCATATACGTACTAGATCGCCATCTTGATAACCATGATCTCTACACATCAATTTTATAATGGTTTCCCCAGTTCTTATTTCCCCTAGAAAGGTATCACTTACAAAACCAGGTCCCATGGGTGCATCCTGTTTAAGCTTTGTCTTCTCTTTAAATTTAATACCTGGATTAGTAAGGTCTGTTTCCTGTCTCAGATTAATTTTGGGTTCCTTTTTAGGTCTTTTCAATACAGTAGACTCCTCATTTTCTGGAAATAACAAACTTCCTCCTGATTCCGTTTCTGGAACAGGTTTAATTTTTTTATTAGTCGACTCCGGTAATTCCTGTGCATTTAGAACATAAGGAACCGTGACTAATAACAATAAAAATAGGAATCTTCTCATAACAATTAAATACCAAAAACCTTGCCTTTTTTTAAAGGTAAGGTTTTTAGTCTTTTAATCACCAACACTTTACGTTAATAAAGTTAATTAGTTTTAAAATTGAGAACCAACGCGTTCAATTTTAGCTCCAATAGCTTTAAGTCTAGAGTCAATATTTTGATATCCACGATCAATCTGTTCAATGTTATGGATAGTACTAGTTCCTTTGGCACTTAGTGCGGCGATTAATAAAGATATCCCAGCCCTAATATCTGGACTTGTCATTGTTGTCGCTTTTAAAGATGACTTAAAATCATGACCTATCACACTCGCTCTATGAGGATCGCAAAGAATTATTTTTGCTCCCATGTCGATTAATTTGTCTGTAAAGAAAAGTCTACTTTCAAACATTTTTTGATGAATAAGAACACTACCGCGAGCTTGCGTGGCTACTACAAGAACAATACTCAATAAATCTGGGGTAAAACCTGGCCATGGAGCATCAGAAATAGTTAAGATACTACCATCTATATAGTTTTGAATTTCATAACCATTTTCATGAGCAGGAATATGAATATCATCTCCTACTCTATTTATCGTTATACCTAATTTTCTAAAAGTATCTGGAATTATTCCCAGCTCATCATAAGCTACATTTTTGATAGTAATTTCACTTTTTGTCATGGCAGCAAGACCTATCCAACTGCCAATTTCTATCATATCAGGTAGGATTCGATGTTTAGTTCCTCCTAATTTTTCAACTCCCGTAATTTTTAATAGATTGGATCCTATCCCATCTATTTTGGCGCCCATGCGCACAAGCATGTTACATAATTGCTGTAAGTAAGGCTCGCAAGCCGCGTTGTAAATAGTTGTGACACCTTTAGCTAGTACGGCTGCCATGACAATGTTTGCAGTTCCAGTCACCGATGCCTCATCTAATAACATATACGTCCCATGCAACTCTTCGGCCTCAACCCCATAAAAGTATTCTTCTTTATTGTATCTAAAAGTAGCTCCCAGTTTTATAAAACCCTCAAAATGAGTATCTAATCTACGTCTACCTATCTTATCACCACCTGGTCTAGGAATGTATCCTTTACCAAATCTAGCCAGCAATGGACCTACTAGCATAATGGAACCTCTTAATCCTCTTCCTTGAATTTTATAATCTTCAGATTGAAGAAAATCTAAATTGATTTCATCGGCTTGAAAGGTATAGGAGTCTGAACTGTTTTTTGTGACTTTTACACCTAGATTATTTAATAGAGCTATTAATTTATTTACATCAATAATATCAGGAACATTATCAATACGTACAGGTTCATCAGTAAGCAATACAGCACATAAAATTTGAAGTGCTTCATTTTTGGCTCCTTGCGGTTGTATGTCTCCTTTTAATTGGTGTCCTCCTTCTATTATAAATGTTCCCATATTTTAATTCTTCTATTTCAGTAAAAATAAGTCGATAGAATTACATAACTAATCTATTTTTAATCAAGTTTACACTTTTAGTTAACAGTAAAAGGTGAATCATTTTTACGCTTTCGCGAAAGCGAATCAATAAAAACAGTCTTTTAATCGTATTTTTACACCTTTAATCTACTAATTTATTTAACAATTAATATTTTTGAATTCCTATCACCATAAATCATAATTTTAAAAATAAATCAAATTAATAAACAATGGCTTCAATTTTAGATCTTTTACAATCTGACCTAGGTCAGACTTTGATACAAGGCGCATCTCAAAAAACAGGACAACCAGCAGATAAAACTGCCAATGTACTTTCACAGGCTATGCCTTTAATACTGGGCGCGATGCAACGTAATGCAAGTACTCCTGAAGGGGCAGCTGCTTTAAATAATGCGCTAGAAAATCCTAAACATAGCTCTGGCGGTGTTCTCGATATGCTAGGAGGAATTTTTGGTGATGGTCCAGGTTCTCCAGACGAGTTAGAGAATGACGGTGCTGGAATATTGGGACATGTTCTAGGTGCTAAACAACCTAGAATTGAATCTGCATTATCACAATCTAGTGGGATGGACATGCAGTCGGTAAGTAAAATTATAAAAATTGCAGCTCCTATTTTAATGGGTATGCTAGGTAAGCAAAAACAGACTTCTCAAACGCAATCGAATGGTATAGGTGATTTACTGGGATCTGTTTTGGGACAATCTGGATCACATGATCAATCATTTATTGAAACTTTATTAGACAGTGATGGCGATGGAAGCATTGTTGACGATGTGGCCGGAATGGTGCTAGGTGGCAATAAGAAAAAAGGTGGTCTAGGTGGACTTCTAGGTGGACTATTTGGAAAATAAATCCCTAACTATTTCTCATAATTAAGCCCTACTTTTATAAGTAGGGCTTTTTTACTCAATAAAATGCAGTCTTTACTAAATGGTACTTTAATAGCTATATAGTTTCTATCATTTTTGTTTAAAATTATTACCATGAAAAATATTATTACAACACTAGGGCTAATAGCAATTCTTATATCTTGTAGTGCTTTAAAAGAATCAAATCACGTAAAGAATAATAAAAATGTAATTACTAACGATACTATACGTATTGCCAATGATAGCCTGGACTATGAAATAATAATTATTGAACCAGGATTTTATGGATGGCTGGGTACACAACCACAAAGAGGATATTACACCCAATCCTCAATGGAAATTACTAATCAATTTAAAGTAAGGGAATATAATTTAAGAGTTCTTAATCCGACAAGATTTGATCCTAACCTGTACGTATGGAGAATCGACTATGAAAGTAAAATTGATTATGGGTATGAAGTAAATTGGTTGCTATATAACTACTTCCTATTCTTTGAAAAAAAGTATAATCAAAAATTGATGTAAGCCTTAACTTTGCTCCCATGAATAGAATAAAAAGCAATTGGGATATAGAGAAAAATTGGCAACTTATTTATATCGTATTAGGTGTAGTTGGATTATTATTTAGTGGATACTTTGTAGCTATAAATTTGATACCAAATATATTTGAAGATGCTATTTATGAATTTGTATTTGTCTGTTGTGTTACCTTAATACTTGCCTATTTGTTTTACAGATTGTGCTTGTACTTTTTTGGAAAATTGTATGACAAATGGGGTATAACAAAAAAATACCGCATGGTAGCGATATTTATTGTTTTTGCAATTACAGGATCCTTGTCTGCGAGACTTTCAAGTCCATTATTGCATTATATTGGACTAGATCAATTATCCAAATGGATATACTGGCCTGCCAGACTGCTCATCATTTTTCCTATCTACCAAATATTATTAGTAGCCATGGGATGGCTTTTTGGTCAATTTGAATTTTTCTGGTGGTTTGAAAAGAAAATGCTTAGCAGGTTCGGTATAAAACTTTAATTACCTAATTCAACGAGATTTTCAAAGTACTGATATAATTGTCCTTTGGTTATTACTGCTCCAGATTCAATAATTTTAAATTTATCCTCATTTGGAAATTCTCCGTAAGCTTTTGTAGCAGTGAATAGTTTAACTGATTCATCCAGTAAATTATCTTGCAACCATTTATATCCTTCGGTAGTGGTAATGTCAATTTCTTTATTACCTATAATGATAGATATAAGACTCATTTCCTTTTCGCCTGTGTGAAAAAGATTCATTGATTGGGCCGATATGTGTTCTAGGTATTCTGCTTTATTTAATACACCTTCCCAAACTAGATCAGAAAACACATCAATCTCTTGTTCTGCAACATGAAGCTGGGTATTTTTTATATCATCCCATTCTTTTTTATCAATGGACTGAGCAGCAAGAAATTTAATAAATTCCTCGTGCATTTCTTCCAACTGTTCTTTTGTGAGTCTACGGTATTTCATAAAAAGACTTATTAAAAAAGCCGTTTCAATAAATTGAAACGGCTTTTATGTTATTAATTTGAAAGATTACTTTGCTTCAACTACGTTAAAACTAAAGTTAGACTGTACTTCTCTGTGGAAACGTACAGTTGCCTCGTATGGGCCTAATCTTTTGATACTACCACCTGCAATAGAGATGAATTTCTTATCGATTTCTATACCTTCTTTAGCAAGATAGTCTGAAACATCTGCAGTAGTTACAGAACCGAATAATTTATCACCATCACCAGTTTTAGCCGGGATACTCAATTCAAGAGCGTTTAATTTATCAGCTTGTGATTGTGCGTTCTTGATATTGTTTGCTTCTTTGTGAGCTCTTTGTTTAAGAGTTTCTGCTAATTGCTTCTTTGCACTAGCTGTAGCCATTACCGCAAGTCCATTTGGGATAAGGTAATTGCGACCATAACCAGGCTTAACAGTCACTACGTCATCTGTAAAACCTAAATGTTCTACGTCTTTCTTTAATATAAGTTCCATATTGTTAAACTGATTAATTATTTAAGTAAATCTCCTACGTAAGGCATTAATGCAAGGTGACGAGCTCTTTTTACTGCAACTGCCACTTTACGCTGATACTTTAAAGAAGTTCCTGTAAGACGTCTAGGTAATAACTTACCTTGTTCGTTTACAAATGAAAGTAAAAAATCAGCATCTTTGTAATCTATGTATTTAATACCGCTACGCTTAAAACGACAGTATTTTTTTCTAGATTGAGTTTCTATATTAAGAGGAGACAAGTAACGGATGTCACCATCTTTTTTACCTTTAGCTTGTTGTTGTAATGTTGCCATGATTAAGCTTTTTGTTTTTTAGACATTCTACTTCTTCTTTTCTCTGCCCACTCGATAGCATACTTATCAAGTTTCACAGTTAGATAACGCATAACGCGCTCATCACGACGGAATTCAACTTCAAAATCGTTGATTACCTCACCTTCAACTTGGAATTCAAAAAGAGAATAAAATCCACTTTTCTTGTTTTGGATTGGGTAAGCTAATTTTTTTAGTCCCCAATCTTCTTTTGATACCATTTTTGCTCCACGGCTAGTAAGGAAATCTTCGTATTTCTTTACTGCTTCCTTTACCTGATCTTCAGATAAAACGGGATTCAAAATGAAAACAGTTTCGTATTGATTCATATTAATTGTATTTAAACGGCTGCAAAAGTACACCTTTAATAATATTTATACAACTTGTTTTTATTCCTGCTTTAAAAAGTTAACAATTGATTATAATTATGTAAATGCTTAAAAATAAAAGTTTAAACAAAATTTTATTAACAATGTCATCATTAACAACTGATTAACAATGATTTAGAAGTCAAGTTTTTAAGAAGCAATTCGTTTAAACATCAAATTTATTCGATAAAATGTACTTTTTTTTTGCATTTCATCAGAAAAGTGTGTAGAATTGTCCAAGAAATCAAAAGTAATAAGTATGAGTAACGCAGTGCTTAATTGTTTTGTTGTGGATGATTCAAGTATCCAACGACTTTCAATCGTCAAATTAATAGAAGGTCACCCTAACCTTAGATTAGTAGGTGAGTTTAGTAATGCAGTCGAGACTAAATCTGCTCTAGAGAATCAATCCGTTGATCTCATATTTTTAGACATCGAAATGCCCATACTTACAGGATTTGATTTATTAGATGATATCGCAGAAAAACCGGGAATTATTTTTGTAACTGGTCAAACTAAGTATGCCTTTAAAGCATTTGATTATGCTGCAATCGATTACTTACAGAAACCAATAAAAAAGGATAGGTTTTTATATGCTGTAGAACGTGCACTACTAGCACACAAGGTGAAAAACGAAATGATTGAAGATCGTGGAGAATTCATCTTTGTTAAAAGCAATCTTAAAAAACGTAAAGTGTACCTTAAAGAGCTACGATACATACAAGCTCTTGGAGATTACGTAAAGTTGATTACCGAGGAAGATAATCTTGTGGTACTCTCGACAATGAAGTCTTTTGAAAACCTTCTTCCAGAAGAAGATTTTATGAGAATTCACAAGTCTTATATTATAAATCTTAGAAAAGTAGAAAAGTTCAATTCCAAAGCGGTTGAATTAGGAACCGATGTGTTACCTCTTTCCCGCAACCGGAAATCAGAATTAGTTGAGGCGTTGTCTCAATTTTAAATAGTAGGTTCAATTAGGATAAAGAAGCATCTCATTTGAGGTGCTTTTTTAGTTTACGCTTTCGCGAAAGCGTAATAGAACTCCATTTTTTAATAAGGGTCTACATCTATCACACACCTCACTGATCTATATGGAGCTATGGATTCAAAACTGGATTTGACTTTATTGATATGATTTTTAATAGAAGTAATACTGTGTTTTTTATCGGCCTTGAGAAAAATATTCATCAAATATTGATTTCTTATCCTGGCAACAGCAGGAAATTCTGGACCTAACAATTGACCTACACTTTCTAAAGGTTGCAGACCTTTGTAAAACCAATTGGCAGCCTCTTGCACTCTAGTAATATCTTTGGCTTTAAAAGTTATTTTTATCATACGATAGTACGGCGGATATTTAAACTGATACCTATCCTCTACTTGTTGTTTGTACATTGTATGATAGTCATAAACACTTACCTGTTGTAAAATTTGATGATCTGGTGAATAGCTTTGAATTAATACTTTACCTCGCTTATTAGTACGACCACTGCGTCCTGCTACTTGAGTGAGTAATTGAAAACAACGCTCATGCGATCTAAAGTCAGGGAAATTAAGCATACTATCTGCATTAAGAACACCAACTAGCGCTACATTTCTAAAATCCAATCCCTTAGTGAGCATTTGTGTTCCTACTAGACAGTCAACCTCTTGATTTTCTACTTGATTTATTATGGTTTGATAACTGTTTTTTCCTCGAGTAGTATCTAGATCCATTCTTAAGATACTATGATTAGGAAACAATTCTTTAAATTCTTGTTCAACTTGTTCTGTCCCTAATCCTTTTGTTGATAAATCATTACTAGTACATGAGGCACATTGAGTAGGTGCTGCAGTATGAAATCCACAGTAATGACACCTTAACTGTCCTTTATATTTATGATAAGTAAGAGAAACATCACACCTAGGGCATTGAGGAGAATGC
The DNA here is from genome assembly GCF_050703575.1 of Nonlabens sp. SCSIO 43208. Lineage (NCBI taxonomy): Bacteria > Pseudomonadati > Bacteroidota > Flavobacteriia > Flavobacteriales > Flavobacteriaceae > Nonlabens > Nonlabens sp. SCSIO 43208. The sequence goes on along the minus strand of NZ_CP065365.1, from coordinate 2,010,547 downwards.
CCACATGTATTGCATTCCATAAAGGGTGAATATCCTCTCCTATTTTGAAATAAAATTACTTGTTCTTGATTTTCAAAGCACTCTTGAATGGCCGTTATCAAAGTGTCTGAAAAATGTCCTTTCATTTTCTTTTTACGGTGTTTCTGTTTGAGATCCACCATATTGATTTCTGGCATTAAAACATTATTAAACCTTCTTTTTAACTGGGCTAAATGATATTTTGAGCTTTTTACATTATAATAACTTTCTAATGATGGTGTAGCGCTTCCTAATAGGATTCTAGAATTAAAAATTTGACCCAGAACGATTGCAGTATCTCGCGCATTATATCTAGGTGCAGGATCAAATTGTTTAAAACTTGATTCATGCTCTTCATCCACTATGATCAGGCCTAATTTAGAAAATGGTAACAATACTGCACTACGTGCACCAATTATCACGTAGGGTTCTTTGGAAGCTAGAATATGATTCCAGGTTTCTAGTCTCTCGTTAGTAGTATACCTAGAATGATAAACGAGTACTTTGTGTTTAAAGTAATTTTGTAATCTAGAAATTAATTGAGTGGTTAAAGCGATTTCAGGTAGCAAATAAAGCACTTGATTTCCTTTTTCTAATTCTTCAAGTATTAGGCGTACATAAACTTCAGTCTTACCACTTGAAGTTACACCGTGTAATAAAACGGTTTTAGAATTCTCAAATCCTAACTTAATATTATCTATAGCTTTTTGTTGATCTGTGTTTAAAGTTTTTAGTTCACTACCCTTTTCTTTATTTGACTTAACCCTATCAATTCTAAATGCTTCTTGTACAAGAATTTCTTTATCCAATAAGGCTTTGATGGTATTACTAGATGATTGTGAGCGTTCTATTAAAACACTTCTTTTTATAAAGTCACCATATTTAGCCCTAAGCGTAAACAAGGCTAGTATAACATCTTTTTGCTTTGGAGCTCTTTCTAGAGTATTTAAAAGGGTTCTTAAATCATTATCATTAGCATAATTTTCGTGAAGTCGTACAAAATTTTCGGTCTTAGGCTTATATCTTTCTCTTACTTCCTCCTTTAAGGTTAGAATATCCTTTGCGATCAAATTATTGATGATAGGCATCACAGTTTTACGTTCTGTAATGCTCATAATATCTTCTATTTTAAGAACTGCCTTGTTCTCCAGGGCCTCAACGATTAAAAACTCATTATCAGTAAGATCTTCTTGAGAATAGATAGAATCCTCCTTTAAGACCAAGGTGGTTTCAGATTCAAGCAGAAAGGATTTGGGTAATGCTGCTTTCATTACTTGCCCCATGCTACACATGTAATACTGGGAAATCCACTTCCATAATTTTAATTGTTCAATCGTAATGATAGGTTCTTCATCTAAGAAAAACTCAATAGATTTCACCTCATATTCCGTTGGGACATCATCAGTATAACCAACAACGATACCGGTTTGTATTTTATTCTTCCCAAAAGGTACTGCCACTCGTATTCCAATTTGCGCTAAATGAAAGGCATCAGAGCTCACCTCATAGGTAAAAATGCGACTTAATGGAAGAGGCAATAGAACCAGTATATATTGTTTCATACAAGATGTAAAGATAAAATTCTTACAGTTAACCTGAGTAAAAAAGAAGCTGTTGACAAACAATGGAAAACAACCTTAAAACTTTTAAGTATTCATTTAGATTATCGTCTAATTTTAAACAAAACTACACTTATGAAAACAAGAGACGCATATTTGGTTGCTTTAAGACCAGAAATACCCAATGCAAAAATTACGGAAGGAATGAGTGCAGATGAGTATTTTCAAAACAAAACATTACGACCAATTTCTAAACTACAACATGACTTATTGATACTTGTTTTTAAAAATTATGTCAAAAAACATAAAAACGTATTCTATGGGCTTGATGTACCTAAACGTATTGATTATATTGAAAATGCGGTAAATAAAGATCAAAAATTTAGAAACTCATTAAAAGGTATCATTATAGGTCAATTTACAACTGAAGAATATAAAACCTACATCACAAATAGTAGTGCCTTAAATAAAAGAATGATGAATATAGTTAGAGAACGATTGATCAATAGTCTTCAGGAGTTCTCAAATTCTGAGGTCTCGCTGTAAAATATATACCATAAAAAAAGCTGACTATGATAGTCAGCTTTTTTTATTGCTAAAAGATGGGTAGCCATTATTCTATAACTAACTTTTGAGAAGTAATAGATGAACCATTACTTACTCTAACGATATAAATACCGCTATTTAAATTAGATATATCGATGGTTTCATCTAATGAACCATTTACGTTGTAGTTTTTACTAAAAACTCTCTGCCCTAGCATATCATACATATCTACAACAGCTTTCTTACTGTCATTAAATGAAGAGGCTAAGATTGTTATAGATGATGTCGCCGGATTTGGATAGATTTGGAATTCTGTTCCTGCTACTTGAGATGAAGATAAAGTACCTGTATCGGCTCCAGTAATAACCATTGAAAAATCTAACCCATTAGTAGGTAAGTTATTTTTATGATTAACAGTTATCGTATAAGTCCCGTTAGGTACATCTATTTCAACTATTTCAACATTATCTACATTGTTTATTCCTTTAGTGGCTGCAGCAAAAGGAATAGAAGGATCTAATTTCCAAGGAAAGAAATCATTACCGTTACTATCAGTCAACTTTAAATCTAAATCGTAAACAAGAGCTGGCGTCGAGTCATCTTCTGGACCGTTATTTTCAGTACCTGCTGCGTCTGTCCATGATATAGCTACTTTTAAAGGACCATTGTTTGAAGTTACGGAAGAGGTATAAGTTCCTCCATTCGCTAAATTCAATTCTTTGATATCAGAATCTCCATTAGCATTAAGAATAGCATTCGCCGCATTTTCAACACTCATATGTCCCCAACCGAATCTATAATCTGGACCAGGATCATTACCCGCCTCTAAAGCGGTATTCAGAACTAAAGCCTTAACAGTTGCCGACTTCATAAAAGAAGTGTTTTGCTGATTGTACAATTGCTGTAATAGAAGAATACCACCAGTTACCATAGGCGCAGACATTGAGGTACCTTGTCTAACTCCGTAGCTCGTGTCGCTGTTAGCCGTTGTGCTATTTACACTAACCCCTTTGGCTACGATATCTGGTTTAATTCGACCATCATCAGCAGGACCCCACGTGCTAAAATTACTCATTTGGACAGAACTAGGACCGTTATATGTTACAATTGTATTGACAGCTCCTACCGTCAAAACGTTTTTAGCTAGTGATCTATCTGTCAACAAATCATAACCGTTGTCATTAAAATTTAGTCCACTATTCCTATCATTACCAGCGCTTACTACCGGTAAATAATATTCATTGAGAAAACATAACAAATCAAAGGATCTAGCAAAATTGTCATATTTACCATAAACCGAGATTGGTGTAGAAGATGAAGAATCTAAACCATAGCTATGATTAGAAACTAGCATTCCAGATAAAGCTTGTTGTAACATTTCATTTGTATCAGAATCAAATCGATAGGATACAATACTACCTTGCGGAGCAACTCCTCTCCTGGCTATACTATTATCACCAGAACTAATTATCGTTCCACCTACGTGTGTAGCATGATCGCTTAAAGATTTGTTAGGCTCCCCATATGTTACTCTGTTAATAAGATCTACGTGTGTTTGGCGTGTATATCCACCATCCCACACACCAGCTAACATTCCTTGACCTTCAATATTAAGCCCCAATGAACCTCCATTATACAGCTTTTCAGCACCCATCGCTCGAGCTCCAGTGAAATTCTCGGTAATCGTGTAAACCGGAATTCCCTCAACAACATCAGTTATCATTCTAACATTACCGTCTTCAGTAGTTTCTATTTGCTTTACATTATGCTCAACAAGGTATTGCTCAACACGTTGTTGCGCTTGCTGCTCTTTTTGTAAAAGTTCTGTATACAATTGATTAATAGCTTGTTTATCATAATCTTTAGTAATTTGAGCACGCTGTTCTGGTGTTTGTGCTATCATTACTTGTGATATGCAAGCTACTAAAAGTAAAAAGGAGATTTTTTTCATTTGATTTTTGATATTTGTTGATAATTTAAGAAAACATAATTGGGTTATTAATTGTAACTTAGTTGCTTCTTATATTAAGTTCGCAATTTAATGTATAAATTACATTATTTTAAATAGTCCTTAATATTTATATAACAAAATAAGAGTAATCTTATCACGATTTAATCACAAATAAATATGAAATTCATTGTTTCTAGTTCCTATTTGCAAAAAAACCTTCAATTAATAGGCGGTGTTATAAACAATAATAATACACTACCCATATTAGATAATTTCCTGTTTGAGCTTTCTGGTAACACCCTAAAAGTATCAGCTAGTGATATGGAAACTACTATAATAACCAATTTAGAAGTAGAAAGTGGAGAAGATGGTAATACAGCACTTCCAGCTAAGCTTGTTTTAGACACTCTTAAAACCTTTCCTGAACAACCCTTAACCTTTCATGCTGAGGATCAAAAAATGACTATTAGTCATGACAAAGGTAAGTCTGAAATAGCCTGTGCTAGTGCCGATGAATTCCCTAAAGCTGTTTCATTAGAAGACCCTTCTAAAACAGTCGTTATGGGCGATACACTAGCCACTGCAATAAACAAAACATTATTTGCAACTGGAAACGACGATTTGAGACCTGTTATGAGTGGTGTTTTCTTTCAATTCAACAATGAAAGCTTGACATTTGTAGCTACTGATGCTCACAAACTTGTACGTTATAGAAGAGAAGATCTAAAAGCTGATCAAACAGCAGAATTTATAATGCCTAAGAAACCATTGAATCTTTTAAAGTCAATGTTAATGGGTAATGAATCTGAAGTGGATATTGAATACAATGACAGTAACGCACAGTTTAGCTTTGAAAATACTACAGTCATTTGTCGATTAATAGATGGTAAATACCCAAATTACGAAGCTGTTATCCCTAAAGAAAATCCTAATCGTTTAACTATATCAAGAACTCAATTCTTGAACTCTGTAAGACGTGTAAGTATATTTTCCAACAAAACAACGCACCAAATTAGACTTAAAATGGCTGGTGCCGAACTTAATATAAGTGCCGAAGATCTCGATTTCTCAAATAAAGCCGATGAGCGCCTTACTTGTGATTACCAAGGCGATGATATGCAAATAGGATTCAACAGTAGATTTTTAATAGAAATGCTTAATAATCTAAACTGTGATGAAGTATCTCTCGAAATGAGCTTACCTAATCGAGCAGGTATTTTAACACCATTAGACGGACTGGATGACGGTGAACAAGTAACCATGCTGGTTATGCCAGTAATGCTTAATCAATAGTAATCAAACATAAAAAAAATCCCGCAGTTGCGGGATTTTTTATTTCAATAAGGTAAAGTGATTAGGCATGTTGCTCTTCATGCTTACCTTCCATTACCTCTTCGACTAATTTGTCATTAAAAGCGTCAAGATCATCTGGAGTTCTACTGGTCGTAAATCCTTCATCTACTACAACCTCTTCATCTACCCAGTTTGCCCCTGCATTTTCTAAATCTTTGCGCAATGATGGATAGCTTGTCAATTTTCTTCCATTTACCACTCCTGCATCGATTAACGGTTGTACACCGTGACAAATTGCACTTACTGGTTTCTTTTGTTCAAAAAATGTTTGAATAAATTTTATAACGTCTTCATTCATTCTTAACTGATCTGGATTTATAACACCACCAGGTAACATGAGTGAATGATAATCACTCGCATTTACTTCTGATAGAGTTTTGTCAACCTTATAACTCTCAGACCAATTACCATCTGCCCATGCTTTAATCTCTCCTGATTTAGGACTTACAATGTCTACTTGTACACCTGCATTTTCAAGAGCTTGTTTAGGACTAGTTAATTCTACTTCTTCAAAGCCATCTGTGGCCAAAATTGCAACTTTCTTCATTTTTTTTGTTTTTTTAGTTGTTACAAAGTTGACAATACCACATGGTTATTTACACTAAGAGCCTGCTAAAATTGCTTTAGCAGACTCTTAAAATATATTGATTTACATTAATTTATGTTAATTACGCTTTCGCGAAAGCATTATAAGTAAAAATCTAATTATAAATCTTGAAAAACTTTGTGTAGTAAACGCTTTTTATCATTAATACTTTCCTCTAGACTAATCATAGTTTCAGTGCGACTCACCCCATCTATGTCATCTAGTTGAAATATGATACGTTTTGCATGGGTAGTATCTTTGGCTCTTATTTTACAGAAAATATTAAATTTTCCTGTAGTAATATGTGCTACGGTAACAAAAGGAATCTCCTTTATCCTACTCAACACAAATTGTGTAAGGCTCGTTTTTTCCAAATAAACTCCTATATAAGCGATAAAGGTGTAACCTAGCTGATGATAATCAACAGTTAAAGAAGAACCCTTTATAATACCCGATTCTTCCATTTTCTTTACTCTTACATGTACGGTTCCAGCTGATATGTTTAATCTTTTTGCTATATCCGTAAATGGAGTTCTAGTGTTTTCAATTAAAACATCAAGGATTTGCTTGTCTATTTCGTCTATTTTAGCCATTTTATTAGTCTAACGTTATTCTTTTTAGGCAAAATTAATAGAAACAATACAAATATTCTTTCAAAATGGAGTATTTGTTAAATAATTATCAAATTTTTAATACCTAAAACTTCAGATTTAACAATATTATTCTCGTCAATCTTCAAATCTTCAGGAAGTTGACCATCCACATCCATTATCCTATGTGCATTGCGCACCGTTTCTGGATTGATATCATTAACTCGCGGCGAGAGAATTAGTTGACCTTCTTCCAAAACCTCTTTATACATTAAGGATGTAAATACTGTTTTATCGTCTTGTTCATAGCGTAATATAATATCACAAAAGGTTTTAGAAATTTGAGGGATAGACAAATATGATTCAACTAGTTGATTATCTGATGTATTTTCTTTTTCATATAGTGATTGTAAAGCTGTAAGTATGGCTTTCTTAATAATACTGGATATTTCATCTCTATGATAATCTAATCCGGCATGTCCGGCCTCAAAAAGCACGGTAGGAATATTTCTTGACGTTAAATAATCGCCAAAACAATTCTCATTAAAATCATCAGAATATCTGCAGATGGCGGTATTTAAATCTGGTTGTAGTTGAGAATAAATAGAATTAATAACTTTTACAGCTTTTAGCCTAGCTGGATTAAACGACTTTTCATGATTCGAGGCAGGTGCCAAAAAAGATAATTGACATGGTTTACTGCCATCTTCAGTACCAAATATGGTGCGCTGCCCGTGTAAATTAAAGCACATATCGGGTTTTATAAGCTCCAGTTGTTCAAAGAAAACCATGGTTTCTGGTTGATCCTTTAAAACAGCATTTCTATTTAAATCAACTTTATTGGCATTTTCTCTTGTCCAATTTTCAGCACCATCCGGATTCAAAATAGGAATTATATACAATTCTATTTTATCCAACAATGGTTTAAAACCATCCTGATCTATCAAATCCAACAAGGCTCTTGTGGTTGTAGATTCATTACCATGCATTTGAGACCACATAAAAACCTTAATGGAACCTGACCCAGCTTGAAGTAAATAAATAGGTTTTTTAAGTACAGAATATCCAATGGTTTTTAAAGAAAAGGGAGAAGATTCTTTACGCACAATACGATCCAGTTCTTGTTGAAACAATTCATATTTATAATATCTAGTTAACAATGTATACAGCTTTTAAAGATTATATCAAAAGTACGCATCAAACAGTTTACATAAGTAAAAACAGATCTCTTTACATTTGTAAACAATGCAATTACACAACTGTAAACAAGCGTAATCTGATTATCTTTTACATTTGTAAACTAATAGACATTTTTTGATGTGTAAATGCTTCTATTTTTCGTTAACATGATTTCGAATATCTTTATATTATTGTTTACTAGTTGTTTATATATTTTTATATAAAGTTTTAATTCAATATTTGACTTATGATTTTAATAGGATGTGATAATTAATTTCTTTTGTTTACATTTGTATAATATAAATCTTACATAAGATTGTTTACAATTGTAACAAATGAGTAACACGACAAGTATTGCTGAAAGAATTAAAGAGATTATTGAAAAAAATGATCTTACAGCTTCAACTTTTGCAGAGAAAATCAATGTAGGTCGTAGCAGTATCTCGCATATATTATCTGGAAGAAACAAACCTAGTTTGGATTTCATTCTAAACGTTATGAAAGAATTTCCCGATGTGGATTTATACTGGTTGATGAATGGACAAAAAGCCAAAGCTTCCAAAGAGATCAAATCAACCACTGCTCCTATTATTAATAATTCTCTTTTTGATCAGGACGTAGTAAAAGAACAATCTGTTCCAAAGGATGAAGAAAAGAATGAAATAAGTCCTTTACCATCTCAAGTCAATTCACAAAAATTAGGGAAAAATATACAAAAGGTAATTTTGCTTTTTTCTGATGGAAGTTTTGAGAGTTACGAGCCCTAAGATTTTTTTAAGATAACTGGGTAGTATTTTTGAATTATGAAAAAACTCATTTATTACATTCCTCTTCTCTTACTTTTTTCAGCTTGTTATCAAAATCAAGTAGACTGTGAATCATTTAAAGAAGGTACCTTCATTTGGGAACAAGAATCTGGTGGAAAAAAATTTAAAACTGAATTCACCAGAATCGGAAATTTGCAAATTGAAAAATTTGAAAATGAAATAGACAGTTCTCGCGTTGAATGGATAAATGATTGTGAATGGCGTATAATTCCTATTAATCCAGATTCAAACGCCGATTCTCGAGCTTATCTTTTTAAAATATTGAACACATCAAAAGATTCTTATACCTTTGAATTTAAACAATCTGGTCGTGAACAAGTATATTCAGGAACAGCAACTAAAATCAAATAAAACACATCATGTTTGAGATCTTCCAATCTGCCGATGCCTGGATGGCATTATTAACCTTAACCTTTCTTGAAATAGTTCTAGGAATTGATAATATCATTTTCATCTCACTAGCTTCTGAAAAACTACCAGACGACAAACGTAAAAAGGCAACCAATATTGGATTAATCCTTGCCATGGCTTTACGTATCGTATTACTTTTTGGAATAAGTATTCTTATTTCATTACAAAGTAGCTGGTTTACCTTTGATTATGGCTGGATATCAGGGTCCGTTACTGGACAGTCTCTAATTTTATTTGCTGGTGGTGTTTTCCTTTTATACAAAGCCACACAAGAAATTTATGAAAAAGTAGAAGACATAGGACACGATCAACGTGAGCTTAAAAAGAAAAGAACTGATACTTTAAGTAAAGTAATCTTTGAGATTACAATGATTAATATCGTTTTCTCATTTGATAGTATTCTGACCGCAGTAGGAATGACTAGTGGATTAAGTGACGATCCAGATGGAGCTTTAATTCTTATGATAATTGCCGTTGTGCTTTCAGTAATTATAATGCTTCTGTTTGCACATCCAGTAGGTAAATTTGTAAACAAGCATCCATCGGTTCAAGTGCTAGGTCTGGCATTTTTATTACTGATAGGATTTATGCTTATTGCAGAAGGTGCTCATATGGCCGATCTTGTCGTGTTTGGTAATGAGAGTGGAGTAATTCCTAAAGGATATTTATACTTTGCCATTTTCTTTTCCATGTTTGTTGAGTTTCTTAATTTCAAATTGCGCAGTAAATCAATTAAGAAAAAGAAAACAACTGATCTTCTGGAAGACGATGAAGTAATTAAATAAGTAGTAAGAAATAAAAAAACGGGCTCTAGGCCCGTTTTTTTATTATTTATTCTTTAGCAAATCGTTTTGCTCCTTCATCAAAAGTTTAAGATCATTTAGAAGTTCAATATTTTTAGGAGTTGATACTTGTTTTTCTTCAGGGTTGTGCGACTTGTTTCTCAGTTTATTCAACATTTTAATTACAAAAAACACAGTAACACCAATTACCAAAAAATCAATACACACTTCAAATAATTCGCCGTAGTAGATAGCTATTTCACTAGTTTCCTTGCCAGCTCCGTTAGTAGCTGCAGCTTTTAACACATATTTTTTATCCTCGAAATTCAACCCATCAGTCAAATAAGCTAGTGGTGGCAATGCAACCTTTTTAACTAGGGTTTGAACTACATTATTAAAGGCAGTTCCTATTATAATTCCCACGGCCATATCGACCATGTTGCCTTTAATGGCAAACTCTTTAAATTCATCAATTATTTTCATCGGCTAGTAGGGTGCTATATTGGTTTTTTAATTTTCTTATTTTGGGATCTATTATGACTTGACAGTAACCTTGTTCCCTATTGTTTTTATAATAATCCTGGTGATAATCCTCGGCTGGATAAAAATCGGTTGCCGGTTCAACTTTTGTCACTATGGGATCTGGGTAAGTTCCATCATTATTCAATTGTTCTATATAGTTTTCGGCGATTTGTTTTTGATTTTCATCCAGGTAAAATACAGCGCTCCTGTAATGTTCACCTACATCATAACCTTGTCTGTTTAATGTTGTAGGATCATGAGTTGCCATGTGTATTTTCAATAACGTTAAGTAATCAATTGTTTCTGGGTCATAGCTTACAAGTATAGATTCTGCATGGCCTGTGCGACCTTGAACTACTTCCCTATACGGTGGATTTTTTATATGACCGCCACAAAATCCAGATACCACCTTCTCTACTCCTTTTAATTTTTGGAATACCGCTTCAGTACACCAAAAACAACCACCTGCAAAAATCGCTTCCTCCATTTTTTTTTACAGCAAGTTACTCACAATCCTTATATATGGCTGCATATTAACAAGTCTTTAAAATAATTAATGGATTCTGCGACTAGTTTTGCGATTAGACATGAAAAAACACCTCTTTTTTACTATTATAATAGTTTTTGTAAGTTCCGCTTTCGCGAAAGCGTACTCACAAGAAACCCTAGATACATTAGAAATTCCTCGTAAAAAGTACCGAGCAACACGTATATATGATGCTCCTAAAATTGACGGTAAACCGTTTGAAAAACAATGGGAAGGCGTGACTACCGGAGCTAATTTTGTTATGGTGGAACCTGTAAATCTACAGCCTGAAAGACAAAATTATCGTACCGAATTTAAAATTGCCTATGACGATGAAGCGGTTTATGTGGCTGGTTTTATGTATGACGAGAATCCTGAGGAAATATTGAGACAATTTTCCCAGAGAGATCAAATAAATGTTCAGGCAGACTTATTTTCTATTTGGATAAATACTTACAATAACGGTATTGATCAAACTAGATTTTATGCTACCAGTGCCAATGCGCTAGGTGATGCTAGATCAACAAATGGTGGAGAAGATTTTAGCTTTAATGTTGTTTTCTTAAGTGAAACCAGTATTGATGATAATGGCTGGTATGTTGAAATGAAAATACCTTACCGCACCTTAAGGTTTCCTGAAGTAAATGTTCAAGATTGGAGTTTCAATATTTTTAGAAGAATTAGGCATTTGAATGAGGACTACAGTTACAATCCTATTAATATTACTGAAGGAAACGTAAATCAATACGACGCGTTACTTACTGGTATTGAAGACATTGATCCACCATTACGATTAAACCTATACCCTTTTGTAAGTACCCAAAGCGATTGGAACAAGCTTCAGTCAGAAACTGTCTTCAACGCTGGTATGGATATAAAGTATGGAATTAATGATGCTTTTACCCTAGATGCTACATTAATACCAGACTTTGGTCAGGCTGCATTTGATAGAGTAGTATTGAATTTAGGACCGTTTGAACAAGTTTTTGGAGAAAACAGACAATTTTTTATTGAAGGAACAGAACTTTTTAGAAAAGGAGATATTTTCTTTTCACGTCGTATAGGACAACGTCCTACGCAAAGAGGTAATTTGGGACTTGAACAAGGTGAAACAGTAATAGAAAATCCAAGATCTGCCGATCTATTAAATGCAATAAAAGTTTCTGGTCGAACTTCAAAAGGACTAGGTATAGGTGTACTTAATGCTGTTACTGGACCAACTGATGCTATCATTGAAGATTCTAATACAGGTGATATAAGAGAAGTAAGAACTGAAACACTGGTGAACTACAATGTACTGGTTCTTGATCAAACCTATGGAAATAATAGCGCAGTTTCACTTACTAATGCATCTACATTGCGAGATGGTAGTTTTACTGATGCTAATGCCACAGCTATTGAAGTAACTCATAACAATAATCAAAATACCGTACGTTATTTTGGTCGTGCACGCATGACCAATCGTTTTTTAAGCGACGATACTTCTACTGGATTTTCAACCAGCGCTGTTGTTCAAAAAATTACAGGAAATTGGAGACCTAGAATTGAACATTATTTTGCTGATACTACATTTGATCCAAATGACCTCGGACAACAATTTAGAAACAACTATAATAATTTCTCATTTGAGTTAGAATATAATAGATTCTTACCTCAAGGTATTTTTAATAATTGGAATATTGAACTAGACATAGATCACAATAGAGCCTATAACCCAGGAATTCATACAGGTAGTAGATTTAATATCAATCCATTTTTCTTTACTAAAGAGCGTTTTGCATTTGGAGCAAATTTCACCTACGCTACAGAAAGTAAGGATCTTTTTGAAAGTAGAATTGATGGATTGTTTACCAACTATCCAGCTCGTTTTTTTATGGGTGGTTTTATTTCTAGCGATTATCGTAAAAAGCTGGCAATTGATGCCAATGCAGGAATTAATGAGCGTTTGAATGACGAGCAGCTTAGTTACGATTTTTCTATTTCTCCTCGTTATAGATTTTCTGATAAATTTTTACTGGTTTATAGGATAAATTGGTTTAAAAATGATGGCCGTTTAAGTTATGTTACACTTTTAAATGATGGTAACAGTACACGCAGTATTTTTAGTAGACGATATGACCACAGCGTAGAAAATACGCTTACCGGTAATTTGAATCTGAGCAATCGATTGGCATTAAATCTAACATTCAGAAACTTTTGGCAACGATCAGATTTTGCCGAAGACTTACAAGAACTGCAGGCAAGTGGCGATACCGCACCTTCAACCTTTAGACTAGACGAGGAAGACAATCCAGATAGAGATTTTAACGTTTGGAATTTAGACTTAAGTTTTAGATACAGGTTTGCTCCAGGTAGTGAAGTAAGTGTTTTATACCGTAATAGGCTTAATAATGTTGAACAACAAGCACAATTAGGGTTCAATGAGAGCTTTGACAATTTATTAAAAGAAGATTTTAATCACACCATATCAGTTAGGCTATCTTATTTCCTTGACTTTAATAAAGCGCTACAAGTGATCAACAAAAATGCTTAAAGCGTTACATTTGTTGTACTATGATTGAAGCAAGAAATATTCAAAAAACTTTTGGAGACCTAAAAGTACTCAAGGGTGTTGATCTTACTATAGAAAAAGGTGAAATTGTTAGTGTTGTAGGTAGTTCTGGAGCTGGTAAAACTACTTTATTACATATTTTAGGAACGCTAGAGCAACCAGATAAAAATAAGAACACCTCTTTACATATAAATGGCACCGATATTCTAAAACTATCTAGCAATCAATTGAGTAAATTTAGAAATGAGCAATTAGGTTTTATATTTCAATTTCACCAATTGTTACCCGAATTTACTGCTATTGAAAATGTATGTATTCCAGCATTTATCAAAAAAACAAATAAAAAAACAGCCGAGAAAAGAGCTCAAGAATTATTGGAATATTTACAATTAAGTGATCGACTACATCATAAACCTGGTGAATTATCTGGTGGAGAACAGCAACGTGTAGCAGTTGCTCGTGCATTGATGAATAGTCCCGAAGTTATTTTTGCCGATGAGCCCACAGGAAATTTAGATACATCAACTGCTGATAATCTACATCAATTAATTTTAAGTTTACGAGAAGAATTTCAACAAACCTTTGTAATCGTAACGCATAATCAGGAGCTCGCAGATCTGGCTGACAGAAAGTTAACCATGAGCGATGGACGTTTTTTAAATGAATAAAAAAGAGCTTAAAGAATTCTTAGATAAAAAAGTAGAACAATATAATGTTCCTAACTTTATACCACTTGATCCTATAAAAATACCCCATCAATTCTCTGATAAAAAAGACATTGAGATCGCAGGATTTTTAACTGCTACTATTGCCTGGGGAAATCGCAAGTCTATTTTAAACAACGCAAATAAAATGATGCAACTGCTCGATAATTCTCCGGCAGATTTCATTAAAAACTTTGAAGAAGCAGATTTAAAATCGATTACAAACTTTGTACATAGAACCTTTAATAGTGAAGATTTGAAGACTTTCTTGAGAGCCTTACAACGTTTTGAAAATGAATACGGTGGTTTAGAGTTCGCTTTCGCGAAAGCGTTAAAATCTTCCACCAACCTTCTAGAAGCTATTTCTTTGTTTAAACATGATTTTTTTCAAATTGAACATTTAAATCGAACACAAAAACACGTGAGCGACCCTATGAAAGGCAGTGCAGCCAAAAGAATTTTAATGTTTTTACGCTGGATGGTAAGAAAAGATAAGGCTGGTGTGGATTTAGGCATTTGGAACGAAATACAAGCGAGAGACTTATACTTACCATTAGACGTTCATACCGGGAATATAAGTAGGCAGCTTAACTTGTTGACTCGTAAACAAAACGATGCTAAATCAGTGATTGAAATCACAAATGCGTTGAGAAAATTTGACCCAACAGATCCTATTAAATATGATTTTGCGTTATTTGGATTAGGAGTGTTTAAAGAATTGTAATTTTATTACAATCGGAATAAACAAAATATTTAGTTATCTTTTCTTGTTAATAGAAAACTAATGAAACTTATTGTTGTACCTTTACTTAGTTTTTTTAAACAAACAACTTAATGGCATTAGCACCACTACATACCGACGAGAAAGCAAGAATAGAGGTGCTTAAATCGTATCACATCGATCCTAGCAAGCAAAAGGATCTTGATGAACTTACAGAATTAGCTTGTAAACTGACCGATGTTCCTAAAAGTTTGATAAGCATTGTTGACAAAGACGAAGTTTGGTTTAAATCACAACATGGCCTACAACTTAATTCTTCTCCTAGAGAGCTGAGCTTTTGTTCTCATGCAATCAATTCGAATCAAGAAGTATTTCTTATAGAAGACACGCGAAAGGAGCCAGAATTTGCAGATCATCCATTTGTAAAAGCGGCAGATCCTCTCATTTTTTATGCTGGAGTACCGTTAAGAGATGAAAACGGTTTGCCTTTTGGAACTATTTGTGTTTTAGATAATGTTCCTCATAAATTTAGCGATGAGCAACGTAAAAACTTACTAATGGTTGCTGATCTTGCTCAAAGACAATTTGAATTAAAACGAGCTAATTTAAAATTAAAAGAAAAAGCAAGACAATTACAGGAAAATAATAAAATGCTTGAAAATTTTGCACACACTGTATCGCATGATTTAAAAATGCCTTTGGCTAATATAATCATGACTAGTGATATGCTTAAAGCTTCATTGAATGGCAAGTTGAACGATAAGGATTCTCAATACCTTTCTGGAATGAAGGAGGCTGCTTTTTCAATGAGTGATTA
Source organism: Nonlabens sp. SCSIO 43208 (assembly GCF_050703575.1). Classification (NCBI taxonomy): domain Bacteria; kingdom Pseudomonadati; phylum Bacteroidota; class Flavobacteriia; order Flavobacteriales; family Flavobacteriaceae; genus Nonlabens; species Nonlabens sp. SCSIO 43208. The sequence goes on along the minus strand of NZ_CP065365.1, from coordinate 1,994,904 downwards.
CATTGAAAATATATTAAATCACTATGAAAGTGAGCAGTTGATTATCAATACTCAAGACGAGATTGATATTTATAGCTTGCTTGAGGATATAGAGGATATGATCGGGCAACGAGAGGATTTTAACTTTAAAATGCCTGAGAATAATTTGCAGTTAAAGTGTGATAGTTCGGCCCTACGACAAATTCTACTCAATTTGATAGGAAATAGTATCAAGTACAATGATAAGGACCTTATTGAAGTTAGAGTTGAAACTAAAGAGACTCCGAAATTTTATTGGATAAGTATAGAAGATAATGGCGTGGGAATACCTGACGACAAAAAAGATAAAATATTTGAGTTGTTTACCACACTAAACACTGCCGATAGAGCAGGTAAAAAAGGTCATGGTATAGGACTTTCTACTGTAAAAATTTTAGTAGATAAAATGGGTGGTGTTATTAAATGTAGATCAAAAGTCAATGAAGGAACTACATTTACCTTTTCGATAAAAAAATAAAGTAATATAGAACAAGATATTTATTTTGGTTTGAGGTAAAGAATTATCTTTGAACCAAGGTTATAATGAATGGTATTTAAGAATCCTACACTTCTTTGGGCACTTTTATTTTTAGCAATACCTATTCTTGTTCATTTATTTCAGTTAAGAAGGTTTAAAAAAGTAGCTTTTACAAATGTCGCTTTTCTCAAACCGTTAATTTCTCAGACCCGAAAAAGTCGCACCATTAAAAAATGGCTTACCTTATTAACGAGGCTATGCGCTGTTGCTTGTATTGTCCTTGCTTTTGCACAACCATTTATACCTGGAAGCAAAACGGCTATTAAAGAAAAAGAAACTTCTATATACTTAGACAACTCGTTTTCTATGCAACGAGAGGCAGCTAATGGTAGTTTATTACAACAAAGTGTTCAACAGCTTATAGAAACTATTCCTAGCTCAAAATCTTTTAATTTAATTACAAATGACAGTGAGTTTAAGAATGTTACTTTAAAAGAAGTAAAAAATAATTTACTAGACCTTAATTACTCCAAAAAATCATTTGATATAAATCAAGCTTTGCTCAAAGCTAATAGCCTTTTTAGTGATAAAAAGAATGTAAAGGAGATCATATTAATCTCTGACTTTCAAAAATTAAATGAAGAACCTTTACACACGTCAAAATTATCATCTGTAAGGATTATTCAGGTAAATGCCCCAGATAAAATTAATATTGCAATTGATAGCGCGTTTATTTTTAAGGAAACTGGTATAAATAAAGAACTAAAGGTTCTATTATCTTCAAGTTCAGCTATTGAGAACGCTATTTCCATAGCTCTAAATCATAAAGGAAAACTTATTGCAAAAACATCCGTTGAGTTTGAAAACAAAAAGGCGATAGCTCAATTCAATTATACTCTTGGTGAACCTTTAACAGGTCAACTTAATATAGAGTCAAACGATTTAGAATTTGATAATACGTTGTATATAAGTGAACAAGAAAAGCAACGTGTCAATATTCTTGCAATTAATAATGAAAAGGATGATTTTCTTAAAAAACTATACAAGGGTGATGAGTTCAATCTAACAAGTGTTAATTTAAATCAACTTAATTATAATCTTATACCCGATCAAAATCTTATAATATTAAATGAACTAGACGACTTTTCTAGTGAATTAGAATCTGCATTGAGACGTTTTAAATCAAATGGAGGAAAACTGGTATTAATTCCTAGTTCAGAAATGACAACTACTTTTTTAGGAATTACTCCTTTAAGCCAGCAGGTAAATGCAGACAAGAAAATTACAAATATCAATTTTGAGCATCCTTTATTTAAAGGAGTTTTTAATAAAAGAGTTTCAAATTTTCAATACCCAACGGTTTCAAAAGTTATTTTACCCTCAAAACCTGTTCCTTCCATTTTAACCTATGAGGATAATTCTTCCTTTTTGTACGAGGACAACGGTACCTATATTTTTACTTCTAGCTTAAATGAGTCCATTTCAAATTTTAAAAGCTCACCTCTTATTGTTCCCATATTTTACAATTTTGCAATAAGTAGTTTGTCACCTGGACGACTGTATTACAAAACAAATCAATCGGATAAAATCACTATTCCTGTAAATGTAAAACAGGATGAGATTGTTACTATAAGTAATCAAGAAATCGAAGTAATTCCTCTACAAAAGGCTTTTAATAATAAAGTAGAAATTCAAACTGATGGAATTGACTTATCAGCAGGAAATTATACCTTAAGTTACTCAGGTGTTGCTGTTGGAAATATTAGTTTTAATGATGATAGATTAGAAAATAAACAAAGTTTTTACGAATTACAATCTTTAGATACCTACAGCTCTGTCAAAGATTTAATGAGTCAATTAAGCAGCGAGGAAAATATAACATCATTATGGCAATGGTTCGTATGCGGTGCATTACTTTTCTTTTTACTTGAAACCTTGATATTAAAATATTTGAAATGATACTGATAAAGCAAGCAAAAATTCTTGATGAATATTCTGATCATCATGACACAATTCAAGATATTCTTATTGAAGATGGAATTATAAAAAAAATAGCTTCTAATATTAGTGAATATCAACAAATTGAACATATCATAAACGTTGAAGGGTTACACATTTCTATAGGCTGGATAGATAGTAGTGTATGTTCTGGTGAACCTGGTTTTGAAGAAAGACAAACGCTTAAAAACCTTATAAATGCAGCATCAATTGGTGGTTTCACAACAGTATTACTTAACCCTAATAATCAACCTAATCCAGAAGAAGGATCGCAAATTAAATCCTTGAAAAACTATTTGAATGATCAGCCAGTAGATCTTATACCTATTGGATCTTTGACCTTATCTCAAAAAGGTGAACATCTAGCAGAACTCTATGATATGATAGAAGCTGGTGCAGCAGGGTTTTATGACTTTAAAAAATCAATAACCAATGCCAACTTGATGAAAGTTGCTCTTCAATACAGTACAGGGTTTAATGCTGTGATACAATCATATCCTGAAAATTCAGACCTAGCAGGAAAAGGTATGGTAAATGAAGATTCTACAACAGCCTTATTAGGTTTAAAGTCTAAACCAGCCATGGCCGAAACCGTTCAAGTGGCTCGAGATCTTCAAATTCTATCTTATACGGGTGGATTGCTCCACTTTCCAACGGTCAGTCTATCAGAGAGTGTAAATTTGATTGATGAAGCACGCAGTCAGGGATTATCTGCTTCTTGTAGTGTAAGTATTAATAATCTTCTTCTAGACAGTCAAAGTTTATTAGGCTTTGAAGCCAATTTCAAATTAGATCCACCACTGCGTAATGAAGAAGAAAAACTAGCACTAGTACAAGATGTAAAATCAGGTAAGGTACAAATGGTTACATCTGATCATATACCACTAGATATTGAGCATAAAAAACTAGAATTTGATCGAGCTAAATCGGGTGCTACGGCTATAGAAGTAACATTTAAAGCATTAAACGCTGTTGTTGATACCTATACTAGTGTTAAGCTCCTCACAGGAGCTTATGATGTTTTTCCAATTGAGCGACCTCGAATACAAGCGAATCAAAAAGCTGTAATAACAATGTTCACAGATTCAGAAAACGATACAATAACTAGCACCGACCTAGTTTCAACATCAAAGAATTGTGCTTTATTAGGATGTAAAACGCGTGGTCGCGTTTTAGGAATAATTAATGGTAAAAAAATAAAAATATATGAGTAATCCTCCTGGAAAAGGCCTTGCTATACTAGGCTATTGTAGTGTGTTTGGCCTATTTATACATATCTTCTTGTTCATAGCAATTTTAGGAACTGCCATATTACTGAACAATGGTAAAGGTCAACAATTTGCTGCCTTTCATTTACGACAAATGTTTGGTATAGGGATAGTTGCAATTTTAATTAATGCTTTTACACCTATAATAGAACAGGGCTGGCTTGCACTGCTTATCATTTCGCTTATTGTACTTGTAGCGGTTTTAGGCTTATTGAGCGCATTGCGCAATCAAATGATAACCTTGCCTTTTATTGGTGATTACTTTCAAAAATGGTTCAGTTTTATAAAATAATATGACAAATACTTCTCTTTCCATCAAACATATAATACGTCCAGCAGTTCAAGAAAATGCTCCTTTACTCCTATTACTTCATGGATACGGTAGTAATGAGGAAGATTTATTTTCCTTTTCTTCCGAAATAGATCCTAACATCTTTGTGGTGAGTGCCAGAGCTCCTTATGAAATCCCACCTTATGGTGCAGCATGGTACGCCATTAATTTTGATGCAGCAGGAGGAAAATTTAGTGATCTCGATCAAGCAAAATCAAGCATGGAACTGTTAGATACATTTATAGAAGAGCTTAAGAATTCCTATTCTATAGATCCTAATAACATTAATTTACTTGGGTTTAGTCAAGGTGCTATTTTATCTTATGCGTTAAGTTTTAAACATTTGGGAATGTTTAATAATGTGGTTGCAATGAGTGGCTACTTAAATAAAGAGCTTATTGAAAATGAGGATGATGTGGTGGCACGCTTTCGCGAAAGCGTAAAAAAGACCAATTATTTTATCTCTCACGGAACTATGGATCAAGTAATACCACTGGATTGGGCCAGTGAAGCTCCTAAATTCATGAGTGAATTAAAAGCTGATTATCTTTATAAAAATTATCCAATAGGACATGGAGTTTCTAGAGATAATTTTTACGATATGAAGGAATGGTTAGAAAAACGCATCTTTTAGCTACGGTTTTTGGTATATAAAACTGTCTCAATGGTTTCAAACGTCACTTTCTGATCTTGATCAATGTCATATTTAAGCAAAACATCACCCCATTGATCACCATCAGTAAAGTTAGCTGCTATCCATTTATGGTTTAGGGTTTGTATTTGGTCAATAGCAAATCCTCGATTGGCTCCAATGTAAGGGATCAAAGGGTTACCACCATCTTTAATATTGAGTTCTAGTAATTTATCATAAAGTAATGCTTCAACTTGTGAACTTGTAAGATTGTATTTAAGAAAATAATTTTCGGCTTCAGGATTGCCTTTTATCGTGATAAAGTCGGCTATGGCAATTTGGGCCTGAACTGTTTCTAGCTTTTCTTCTTGTTTATCAGCTTCCTTTTTTAGTTCCACTATTTTTTGTTCTAGCTGGGTTTGATATTTTCTACCGTTTACATAAAAAATAAGAGCTATAAGTGAAGCAAAAATGAATAAATAGAGATAGAGATTCTTTTTCATAGATCAGGTCGTAATTTCTAAATTATCGTAAGCAAGGTACACATTATCTGGTAATGTGGGCTCTACTTCGGCATGAAAACCAAGATGATGACTTATGTGAGTAAAATAGGTTCTTTGTGGTGATATTTTATTAATTAACTCCAAAGCTTCATCCAAATTAAGATGCGTATTATGAGGTTCGTGACGAAGCATATTAATTACAAGAATATCTAAGTTTTCCAATTTTTTTAATTCTTTATCGGTAATGGTTTTTACATCTGTCATGTAGGCAACATCATTAATTCTAAAGCCATGAACTGGAATGTAACCATGATCTGCAAGAACAGGAGTTACCCTAATCCCTTTAACTTCAAACTCGTCTTTATCAAATTCATGAACATCTAGTGTAGCTACACCAGGATATTTATTGACGGTTTCAAACATGTAGGAGAATCGTTGTTGTAAGGCCAGGTGTACACGATGAGTCATATAACAATCAAGGTCACCTTGCCTGAAGTAAAATGGCCTTAGGTCATCTAGACCTGCTGTATGATCTGCGTGCTCGTGAGTAAAAAGCACAGCATCAATTTCAGTCACTTTATTGGTTAGCATTTGTTGTCTGAAGTCTGGACCTACATCAATGATAAATCTTTTTCCTTCTGTCTCGATCATAGCGCTCACGCGCAATCTTTTGTCTCTAGGGTCATCACTTAAACATACTGGATGTGTACTTCCTATTACGGGAATTCCTTGTGATGTACCTGAGCCTAATATGGTAATTTTCGTTTTCATAATTTGGCTTAAAATTAGAGATAATTTTTTTGAGTACTACTGTGGTTTCATACCTTTGTACTAACAGATTTGTAACCGTACTAATATGCCTAGCAGTTTACCTGGAGATCAGGATTTTGAATCCATCCCATCGTTAAAGAATAAAGCCTTAAGAATAAATCTTAACAAAAACATCTACGGAACTTTTGCCGAAATAGGTGCTGGTCAAGAAACAGTTCGCCATTTTTTTAGATCTGGTGGCGCTAGTGGAACTATCGCAAAAGCTATGAGTGCTTATGATAAAGACTTCTCTGATGCTGTTTATGGTATTCAGGATGATGGTCGTTATGTAACCGAGGCTAGATTGCAACGTATGTTGGAATACGAAACAGAGCTTATTGAGGATCGATTATCTAGAGAGAAGCATCCTGAGAAAATGTTTTTCACCTATGCTAATACAGTTGCAACCATAGACTTTGCAAAAAAATATCTAGGTCATGGTTGGGTTGGTATTAAATTTCAAGCTTCGCCTGGTGAGGAATATTCAAAGATTATTCTGCACGTAAGGTTTAAGGAACGTGATGCTAGACTACAACAAATTACTTTAGGTATATTAGGAACTAATCTTATTTATGGTGCCTTCTATAAATATGATCAGCCTAAAAAATTATTGAAATACCTATACGATCACATTGATATGGATAAAATTGAAATTGATATGATCAATTTCTCTGGTCCTAGATTTGAAAATGTAGACAACCGTTTGATGAGTTTACAACTTATCAAAAACGGAATGACGGAGGCTGTTGTTTTTGGACCAGATGGTAATAACATTCTAGCTGCCCGCATACTTTATAAGAAAAATGTACTTTGTTTACGAGGTTCGTTCCGACCAGTGACCAAAGTAAATATGGATATGTATGAAACTGCAAAAAAACGCTTTATACAATCTGGAACAGTAACTGAAGAAAAGCTACAAACTTTATTTGAAATCACCCTTTCCAATCTTAAAGCTAGTGGTGAGATTGATGAAGAAGACTTCTTACATAGAGCAGAATTGCTTTGTTCACTAGGACACACAGTACTCATTTCAAACTTCAAAGAATATTACCGATTAGTAGAATATCTTAATAATTATACCAAAGCTAGAATTGGACTAGTTATGGGTGTGAATAATCTGGTCGATATTTTTGACACTAAATACTATACTCATTTAAGTGGTGGAATTCTAGAAGCATTTGGTAAATTATTCTTTAAGGATTTAAGAGTCTATCTATATCCAATGAAAGACGCTGAAACCGGAGAGATGATTACCAGTGAAAACCTAAAAGTTCATCCTAGAATGAAAGAATTGTATAAATTCTTTAAATACAACGGAAAACTTAAAGACATAGAAGATTATGATGCCTCAATCGGACATATATTTTCTAGAGAAGTTTTACGTATGATTGAAAATGGAGAGGATGGATGGCAAGAAATGCTACCTAATGGAGTTGCAAAACTTATTGAAAATCAACATTTCTTTGGACACGAAAGTTCAACAAAAGAGCAAAATGAAGATGCTCCTGTGTAACTGAATAGATTTGATAAAAATAAAAAAGCCTCAATTTCATTTAAATTGAGGCTTTTTTATCCTAGTACAATACTTAATCGACTAATATTTGAGCCGTGTGATCTTTAGTTTTCACTTTTGATATCACATCCTCAATAATTCCTTCTTCATTTATTACAAATGTTGTTCTGTGAATTCCATCATACTCCTTACCCATAAATTTTTTAGGACCCCAAACACCATAAGCATTTAATAGCGTATGATCCTCATCAGATAAAAGGTCGTAAGAAAGTTCATGTTTATTTTTAAAATTCAATTGTCTTTTTTGACTATCGGCACTTGCTCCTAAAATTTCGTATCCGCTTGCGCGAAAACGATCTACGTTATCACGTAAATTACAAGCTTCGGCAGTACATCCAGGAGTACTTGCTTTGGGATAAAAGAATAGGACAAGCTTTTTTCCTGCAAAATCAGATAAAGAAATTTCCTTTCCGTCTTGGTTAGGTATAGAAAAATCTGGAGCTTTATCTCCGGCTTTTAAAGTGGTCATAATCGTATTTTTGTTTAAGCTCTAAATTACAACAATGAACAAGGCAGACAAAGTTAATTTCGTCATAAATAAACTCGAGGAATTGTATCCAGAAATTCCTGTACCCTTAGACCATACTGATCCTTATACGTTATTAATTGCTGTATTAATGAGTGCTCAAAGTACAGATGTGAGAGTTAATCAAATCACACCTTTATTATTCGATAGAGCTGATAATCCATATGATATGGTAAAATTAAGCGTAGATGAAATAAGGGAAATCATTAAACCAGTAGGTTTATCTCCTATGAAATCCAAAGGGATTCATGGATTATCGCAAATCTTAATAGACAAACATAATGGTCTTGTACCACAAACCTATGAAGAATTAGAAGAGCTTCCAGCTGTAGGTCATAAAACAGCTGCCGTAGTTCTTTCCCAAGCATTTGGGATACCAGCTTTTCCTGTTGATACCCATATTCACAGATTAATGTATCGTTGGAACTTATCTAATGGGAAGAATGTGGTACAAACTGAAAAAGATGCTAAACGCTTATTTCCAGAAGAAAAGTGGAACGACCTACATCTTCAAATAATATGGTATGGCCGTGAATACAGCCCTGCTAGAGGATGGAATTTAGAAAAGGATATCATCACAAACACCATAGGTAGAAAAAGCGTACTAGATGAGTATTATAAAAGCTTAAAGAAGAGGAAGAAAAAATAATTTCTTCTAATTAGTTTAAACTTAATCGCCTTTTTATAGTCAGAATAGACAAATACCTCTCATGAAATATTTACTCTTCCTCCTATTTCTATCTTTTTTAGCTTGTTCTAGTGATGATAATAACGTTGATGATCAAATTCAAGAAACTGGAATGTATTTTCCTCCTTCTGATTCGAATGATTGGGAAACTCAATCTACAGAATCCTTAAACTGGAACGATCAAAAATTAAACGACCTATTTACTTTTTTAGAAAACAATGAAACAAGAGCTTTTATAGTTCTTGTAAACGGTAAAATAATAGTTGAGCAATATTGGAATACCGACCTACAATCTCAGCCATTCACGGCAAATTCCAATTGGTACTGGGCAAGTGCATCAAAATCTCTTACGGGCACTATGGTAGGAGTTGCTCAAGAAGAAGGATTTCTGAACATTGCCGATAAAACAAGTGATTATCTAGGTCCAGGCTGGACAACCATGCCTAGTGATAAAGAAGATGAAATTAGCTTATTTCATCAATTAACGTTCACTACAGGAATAGATTATAATGTCTCAAATTCAGATTGTACTGATGCTGCATGTTTGACCTATTTATCAGATGCTGGTTCACAATGGTATTATCACAACGCAACTTATACCCTACTCAAGGATGTTTTAGAAGTAGCTACTGGAACGTCGTTAAATAATTACACTGATAGCTCTATTGAAAATAAAATTGGGATGAATGGATTCTGGCTACCTTTAAGTGGTGGCTATGGAAGTACATATTATTCTACAGCAAGAGATGCGGCTAGATTTGGCCTATTAACTCTTAACGAAGGTCAATGGGATTCAACAACCGTACTAGGTGATTCTACTTATTTTAATGACATGGTATCCACCTCTCAAAACCTAAATCCTTCTTATGGCTATTTATGGTGGCTTAATGGAAAAAACTCTATTGTTTTTCCTTCATCACCAAACTCATTCCCTACTTCATTAACTCCATCAGCTCCTGACGATATGATCTGTGCATTAGGAAAAAATGGTCAGATTATCGATGTTATTCCTAGTCTGGATATGGTTGTTGTGCGTATGGGAGATAGTCCTGCCAATGAACTAGTACCTATAGTCTTTCACGATGAACTTTGGGAATTACTAAACCAAGTAATTAACTAAGTAAGAATAACGCTATTTTGATTGTCAAAAGCACGCCTTTTACATTCATTTTTACCTCTTAAATTTTTATCTTCACACCGTATGAAAAAGATCCTCCTTTTTGTATGCGGTATTTTGATTGCATACCCCATAATTGCACAAGAAAATCGACTTACTCCTAAACCAGTTACTACATCCCAAATTTTCCACGATATTGAAAAATTAGGATTTCTGGGAACAGTACTTTACGTAGCTGCTCATCCGGATGACGAAAACACAAGACTAATTTCTTATTTAGCCAACGAGAGAATGGCAAGAACTGCTTATCTATCTCTTACACGTGGTGATGGTGGTCAAAATCTCATTGGTCCACAATTAAGAGAACAACTAGGAATGATCCGAACTCAAGAACTACTTGAGGCAAGAAATATAGATGGCGGCGAACAGTTTTTTACCAGAGCAAATGATTTTGGATATTCAAAACATCCAGATGAGACGATTGAAATTTGGAACAAAACTCAAGTTATGGAAGATGTTGTACGTATTATTAGACAATATCGACCTGATATAATTATCAATCGTTTTGATCATAGAACACCGGGCTCCACTCATGGACATCATACAACTAGTGCTATTTTTAGTGTTGAAGCTTTTAAGGCTGCAGGAGATAAAAATTCCTTTGGAAATCAGTTAAAAACACTCGAAACTTGGCAACCTAGAAGACTGTTTTTTAATACGAGCTGGTGGTTTTATGGTAGTCAAGAGGCTTTTGAACAAGCAGACAAGAAAAATTTACTCGCTATAAACTCAAATCCATTTTATGATTATAAAGGTTTGTCAAATCATGAAATTGCAGCATTAAGTCGAAGTGAACACAAGTCACAAGGCTTTGGTAGTAGTGGAGACAGGTCGCCACAAAAGGAATATATAGAGTTTATAGATGGTGATTTCCCAACAGATAAATCTGATTTATTTTCAGGAATAAATACCACTTGGACAAGAGTTAAGGGAGGAAAAAAGATTAAAGATTTACATGAAAAACTGGTTTCAAATTACGATTTTAAAAATCCAGAAGCTAGCATTCCTTCACTACTAGAACTGCGATCAAATATTTCAAAAATTAAAAATGATCACTGGAAAACAATTAAATTAAAAGAAATTGATCATATTCTGAATAATATTCTTGGAATTTATATGGTGGCATCTACCAGAAATGAACAAATTGCTATTGGTAATGAAAGTGATGTTTATATCGAGATAACTAACAGGTCTAAAATTGATTTTTCAATTGAATTCATCCCTAGCAACCTAGTAGAAATTAAAGAAAACAATATTGTACTTTCAGAATATGAGTCAAAGCAACTAACCGGAAAGTTGAAGGTTCCTTCCTATTTTGAAACTACTACACCTTACTATCTTAAACAAAAAGGTACTGTAGGTATGTACGTAGTAAATGATCCAGAACAAATAGGAAAACCAGAATTAGATAGTCCATTTTTAGTAAGAGGAATTGTTAGGATTAAGGATCAAGCCATTCCTTTTAAAATACCCGTGATTCATAAAAGAACTGATCCTGTAAGAGGTGAGGTTAGAGAACCTCTTCAAATTACTCCAGAAGTATCTTTATCCATCGATAATCCTGTTTTTATTTTCACTCAAAGCCAAAAACAAGAGATAACTGTTAATGTACACGCCTATAAAAATTTCAGAAATGCGAAACTTGAATTATGTGTACCTACTGATTGGAAGGTAAAGCCAGAGCATATCACTATTGATGACCTTATAAAAGGAGATCAAAAACAATATAACTTTATTGTAACTGCCCCATCACAAGCAAGTAAAGGATTAGCCAGCGCTATTTTAACCGTAAATGATAAATCCTATACCCAAGAGGTAATTTCCATTAATTATGAACATATTCCTAATCAACAATGGGTGCGTAATAACGAAGTTCAACTCGTACAACCAGGTATAACTAACTTTGCAAACTCGGTCGCATATATTAATGGTGCTGGTGATCAAGTAGGTCAAGCAATAGCTGCGATGGGCAGCCAGGTAAGCTTTTTTGATCCTTCAGAAGTTCCTGCAAATCTTTCAGATTATGATGCCGTAGTAATTGGAATAAGAGCCTTTAACGTTTACAAACAAGAAATGGCGGCGTTAAAGGATATCCTTGACACTTATGTAGCCTCAGGTGGAACACTCATCATGCAGTACAATACTAATCGTGGTATTGGTGATAATGAACTAGGACCATTAGAAATTACGCTTTCGCGAAAGCGTGTAACAGATGAAAATGCCGCTGTGACTTTTCTTGCACCAGATCACAGAATCATGAACCAGCCTAATCGCATTACGAATAAAGACTTTGAAGGATGGATTCAAGAAAGAGGTTTGTATTTTCCTGAAAAATGGAACGATAATTTTACACCTATTCTAGGTATGAATGACGCTGGTGAACCTATGACTAAAGGAAGTTTACTAGTAGGGAAATACGGTGATGGACATATCGTTTACACGGGTTTGAGCTTATTTAGGGAGTTACCTGCCGGAGTTTCTGGAGCCTATAAATTGCTTGCAAACATGTTGAGTTTAAGTATCGAAAAGGAACCAATTAAACAGCAAGATGAAGAAAGGAAATTCTAAAAAATGGAGCAAGGTATATATAGGTCTTATAGCTGCAAACATTCTTTTTGCGGTGATTTTCTATTTAATTAGTATGAGGTATGGGAACAATTGATTGGTTTATTCTAGCCTCTACTCTAGCCTTTATTGTATTTTATGGTGTTTATAAAACTAGAGGAAAACAAAGTAGTGAACAATATTTAAAAGGAGGTGATGCCCGATGGTGGACTGTTGGGTTATCAGTCATGGCAACACAAGCCAGCGCTATCACTTTTTTAAGTACTCCAGGACAAGCATATACAGAAGGAATGGAATTCGTTCAGTTTTATTTTGGTCTACCGATAGCGGTTGTGATAATTTGTATAAGTTTTATTCCTGTTTACCATAAACTCAAAGTTTATACGGCCTATGAATTTTTAGAGAATAGGTTTAATGTACAAACGAGGTCTCTAGCCTCTATACTATTTCTTATACAACGTGGTCTTGCCGCAGGAATAACGATTTATGCACCGGCTATTATCCTAAGTTCCGTACTTGGTTGGGAACTGAAATACCTAAATATTTTAATAGGAATTCTAGTAATCATTTATACAGTGTCTGGTGGTACCAAAGCGGTTAATGTTACTCAAAAGCAACAAATGATTGTTATCATGGCAGGAATGATTACAGCCTTTGTTTTAATTGTAACAGCATTACCAGAGAACGTAACCTTTGACAATGCGTTGCAAATGGCTGGTGATGCAGATAAAATGAAAATTCTAGACTTTGATTTTTCGTATCAAGATAGGTATAATGTGTGGAGTGCGTTATTTGGAGCTACTTTTCTTATGCTTAGTTATTTTGGGACCGATCAATCTCAAGTACAGCGATATTTATCTGGAAAATCGGTAAAACAAATGAGAATAGGTTTGCTTTTCAATGGCTTACTTAAAGTCCCGATGCAATTTTTTATTCTACTAGTAGGTGTAATGGTCTTTGTATTCTATCAATTTAATGCTACACCACTAAACTTCAATCCAGCAGGAGAACAAGCCGTGTTAGAAAGCGAGTATAAGCAGGAATACATTAAGTTACAGAATAATCACAAATCCATACTAGAAGAAAAGCAACAAACTCAAAAGCAATACGCTGCTATACTTGCTGATGGTTATGAAAATGACAATTTAAAAGTAGAATTAAACCGACTGCGCGCCGAGGAAGAATACAATAGAAGTAAAGCAAGAATTCTTATTGAAAAGGCAGATGAAGGTATTGAAACAAATGACAAAGATTTTGTGTTTATACATTTTATCCTCAATCACTTACCTAAAGGTTTAATAGGATTATTGCTTGCTGTTATCCTAAGTGCAGCGATGAGTTCTACTGCATCAGAATTAAATGCCTTATCGTCCACCACGGCTGTTGATATTTATAAACGATTCAGTAAAACAGAACGTGATGATGATCACTACGTGCGTATGTCAAAGTGGTTTACACTGGCTTGGGGAATTGCAGCTATAGGATTTGCATCAGTTGTATCATTATTTGATAATTTAATACAGCTAGTAAACTTTATAGGCTCCATTTTTTACGGTACTATCTTAGGTATCTTTCTTGTTGCTTTGTATATAAAACATATTAAAGGTAAGGCTATTTTTATTGCAGCATGCCTGTCACAAGTAATTGTAGCCACTTGTGCTATTTTACATGAATTTGTACCAGGTATCGAGATTTTACCTTTCTTATGGCTTAATCCACTAGGTGCAATATTAACGATTGTATTTGCTTTCCTAATTCAATTAGGCGATTATAATAATGAACCACACTTAAATAGAATATAAGCTCAATGGAACAGTCAGAAGACCATAATCCTTTTAAGGATAGCGAATTAATATCGTTACCTAAATCTAGAGTAAACCAAATAAAAACTAACCTCACTAGAAGTAGTTATATTTTAATAGGTGTCCTTATTTTCATGTTGATACACCTAATTCTTATAAGCTTACTCAATTTAAATTTTAATAAAACTACTTACTTAATTCAATTTGCCACAGGCATAGTTTACGGTTTTGTACCAATTGCACTTGCACTAGCAGTTACTAAGAAAAGTTTGAAAATTCCTGCTTTAGTTATAAGTATTTTAATTTGCCTTTTAATGATAGCTACTAGAATTATCACGCTTGTCGAGATTTACCCATCTCTTGACACGATGTTTTATAATTAAAACTTGTTATAACTATAAAGCGGTAAAATAAAAAACGCTGTTCAACTGAACAGCGTTTTTTATTTAACAAGATCCAACTTACATCGCGCCCCAGCGCTTTAAGTTGTCTTCATTTATTTTTACATAATCAGCATTTTTCTGATCCTTTGCTAATGCTATGGCTGTTTTAGCAGACTTTATAGCGTCTTTCTTTTTACCCAGCTTCTCTTCTATTAAGGACTTCCTAGTGAACATCCAGAAAGCCTTATCATTCATTTCTGTTGCTTTGGTAATCCATTCTAGAGCTTGTTCTAGGTTCGTTCCCGCTTCATAGTAAAAAGCGGCTGCACTATAATAATCATTAACCGATGGTTGTGCCTCGCCAGACATTACTTTCATGATACTTTCCTCGGTTTTCTTCTTAGTAGGTACGGTAATTGGAATAGCTACTAATGAATTTTCCCAACTAATTTGCAAATGAGCGCTATCCATGGATAATTCATTAATCCCTATTGTAAAACTTTCTTGAGTTAAGTTCATTTCTTGAACTGGCACTGTTGCAGTTGCCACGACTAATGATTCGTCCCAAGATCTTGGTGCACCCCAATTGTCTGTTTTACTGTACAGGTAAACATCCCATTGTTTTTTACCAGGTTTAGTAAATACAGCATAAGTTCCTGCCTTAACATCTGTCCCACCAAAGGTAAAATCGTCTCCAACTGTGATCGTAGTATTTGCATTTGCTCCTGTGCGCCATAATTTATCAAATGGTACTAAGTCTCCAAATATCGTACGACCTCTCATTGCTGGTCTAGAATATTCAACGGTAATATCTGTTAGACCTACCTTTTGCATGACCTTTGCCGCAGGACTAGGTTGCGGAGTTTGTATTTGTGCTGTAACAGCTGTAGTTGCACAAATCAATAAGAATAAAAATAAACGTTTCATGTATTTTAATATTTTGATGATATAAAAATACAAGTAAATAAATCTTGAATTGGCATTTAAGATACTTTTAATATCTATTCGGCTGGCTTTGCCTGCGAGAAGAAAATCATTTTAATAGCAACAATTATTAAAACAACCCCAAATATTTTTTTTAAAGTTTGCTGGTCTATTTTGACTGCTATCTTTGAACCAAAATAGCCACCTATTACAAAGGCTGCTGCAATTACTAGGGCATATCGCCAGTCTAATCCTTCACCAGCTTTATGATAATTATAAGCTGCTAGAAACGTCACTGGAACCGCAAGAACTGCAAGACTTAATCCTTGTGCATCATGTTGATTGTAACCTAAGAACCAAATAGCTAATGGCACCATGATAACACCACCGCCTACGCCCACGCTACCGCTCAATAATCCAGCAAGTAATCCTAATAGAAGTAATAATAAAATAGTTGTAAGAGACATTTTGGCTTTTGGTTTCATGTTATAGTAATGGAGCCCACAATCTACAAAAAGACTCTTTAAATTTGTTCAGTTTATTTCTTTTTTCCCACCTTTCTAGTATAATTTGTTCACTGTCAAGTAAATCCTTATCAAATAAATCATTCAATTCTTTACTTATTCGTTCATTATACATCAAAGCATTGATTTCAAAATTTATATCAAAACTACGGTAATCCATGTTTGAAGTTCCTATCGTAGCAAAGTGATCATCAACCACCATAGTTTTTGCATGTAGCATTCCTTTAGTGTACCAGTACAACTTAACGCCACTTTCTAATATTTCGGTGAAATAAGACCTACTAGCATATCTTGCAGCCCAACTATCACCTTTTCTAGGAACAAGAATTTCTATTTCAATTCCAGATCTTGCAGCACTTTTTAAAGCGGTTAAAATGGATTCGTTAGGTATAAAGTAAGGAGTGGTAATCCTCACACATCGTTGTGCAGTATTGATAGCAATAAAAAGTGCTTCCATTATATTGGCCCAATCAGTATCGGGACCGCTTGCAGCTATTTGAACAGCGACATCTTCTACCTCATCAATTTCAGGAAAATAACTTGATGGTATTTCATGTGGCAGTTCCTCTTTGTCACATTGACAAACAAAATACCAGTTCAACAACCACTGTACTTGTAACGATTTTACTGCATGACCTTCAATACGACAATGAGTATCTCTCCAGTATAATCTTCCAGTATCTCCTTTCTTATTTACGTAACTATCGCTTACGTTAATTCCTCCTAGATAACCTATATGGCCATCTATGATACATATTTTACGATGGTTTCTATAATTGGCTTTTCTCGTAAAATCTGAAAACAACACTGGCATGAAAGAATGATAATCAATACCAGCATCTTTCATACGATTTTTACCTGCTCGTGATAAATCACTACCTACAGAATCATAAATAAGCTTGACCTCTACCCCACGATTTCTAGCCTCAATTAACTTATCTATAAACGCGTTCCCAATATTGTCGTCATTGAAAATAAAATATTCTAGATGAATGTGATCTTGGGCTTCATCAATATCCTTAAATATGGATTCAAAAGTGGCGTTTCCATTAATTAAGACCTTGACGTCATTTTTCAGAGTTAGATAGGCGTTTTGGTTATGTTTGAGCAACTTAACCATTTTTAAACGATCCATTAGGGCTTGATCATCTAGCTCATGAATACGTTGATCTGAGATTTGTAAACGCTCGTTCCATTCTTTTACTAAGACATTAGCATCTAAGTCCTTACGTTTAAAAATTTTAGACTTCCTATATTCTAAACCAAAAAAGTAATAGATTATAAGACCAATAAATGGAAGCGCAATAAGAAAGAGAAGGGATGAAACCGTTTTACGTGGGTTTTGATTGCTTTTTATTAAAAAAAAGGCACCTGTCAACGCTACTACATAATTAAGTACTAGTGCTGTAAAAAACCAATTACGGTAAACCCAATCTAAAATCATCAGTTATAATAGCCTGCCTCAGGAATTTTAATTTGGTACACTTTTCTAGATTGATTGTTCAATTTGCCTTCTCGCAACCACGGATTGTGAATCTTTAAAATTTTATAGTTGATGTTTTGCGCTTTCGCGAAAGCGGACAAATCTTCAATTTCATAATCAACTGTTACATCCTTTGTAGGGACTAGTTGATACGCATGATCTGGTTCAACATTGAAACCAAACTTTTCTGGAGCTTGCAAAATCTCTTTGATGGCCATTATTCTGAACATATAGCGACCCGTTTCTGGATTAAGTGCAAGGTCATAATAATTATCCACTTGTTGTTTTTCTAACTCTCGATTAATGCCTGCGTTACCAGCATTATATGCTGCTGCAGCAAGAGTCCAACTTCCAAAGCGCTCTTTACTATTCTTAAGATATTCACATGCTACACGTGTTGCTTTTTCAATGTGAAAACGCTCATCGACATTACTATTTACTTCTAGACCATACTCCTTTCCTGTTGCCTTCATTATTTGCCAAAAGCCGCTGGCGCCAGCAGGTGAAGTAACTGGTTGTAGACCACTTTCAATTACGGCTAGATATTTAAAGTCATCGGGAATATTATATTCACGTAAAATGGGTTCAATGATTGGAAAATATTTTTGAGCTCGTTTAATTAACAAAATACCATTAGACTGCCAGTAGGTATTTACAAGGAATTCTCTATCGGCACGTTCTCTAATATCTGGCATATTTAAAGGAACTGTTTCACCAGCAAAATTTAGGTTTTCAGGCACATTGAAACTGTAAACGTTGTAATCATTTACCAGTTTTTTATCCGTCTTTAGAGTTGGTGTTTTTTCAATTGTTACCGATTCGTCGCTATCGCTTGTTTGGATCATGCTTAATCCAATAACAGTAACCATACCTAATCCTATACCTATAAGTAGTTTCTTCATCTTCAAAATTTTGTTTAAAAATATAATTTTAACCAGACTAGTGGTTAATCGATAGTGTTAATTATCCAAAATAAGTTGGGGTAAATGCTCATTAAACCATCTAAATCTATTTATAATCATAACGTGTGTTCCTCCTTCAACAGTAATACAGTTTTCAATATATTTAATGGGGAAAACTGGGTCACTATCACCATGAATATGAATTAAGTTATCTGGTGCTTTTTCTTGGTCCCAATTAATGATTGTGTTCAAGGCCCAGTCCATATATAATGGATCATTTACAGATAGGTATTTATTATACATTTCTATCTTTTTAGGTGCCAATATTTTTGAGTAAGAAGCGATAGTCCCAAAATGCTTAATGAGAGTTGTAGGTAACGCCTTGTGAAGATGAGTAACTTTACTTAACCTCATGCGTCTAGGGAACTCTTTGCTAGATTTAACGGAAGAAATGATAATCATTTTTTTTACAGGTAGCAGTTTTGAAAGTTCTTGGACAATCACACCACCAAATGATACTCCTATTAAAACAGGATATTCATGCTTTATTTGATCTAGAAGTCTGATACAATAGTCCCTAATAGATTCATTTTTAACAGGTAGAATCCATTCCATTAGATGAACATCAAATTGTTTTGATGGCAATTTTATGTATTCAAAAATTTGAGGTGATGCTGCCATTCCTGGCATGAAATATACCGAACACTTCATTGATGCTTATATATCTGATTTATAAATAATTACAAAGAACTTAACTTGTATATGTCTGTTTTTTAGTATATTTGTAATTCAACTATTCAAAAAACTTTTACTAACCTACCAGTAATATAATCAAATATAGGTAGTAAAACGATCAGAATTTCTTCTGATTTTAAATAAGAGAGAATGAGTACAAAGGTAAATTTAGAAATTACTGACAATGAGTTTTTACGTCAGTATGAATGTATTGTGGATGGAGAAATGGCTCGTATCGAGTATGCTCAACAAGATCGCAAAATATTTTTAACCAAATTAATTATCCCTGAAGTTCTAGAAGAGAACTTTTCTTTTAAGGATGAATTTCTTACAGCAGTTTTTGACAACATCAAATTTGAAAAAGAATTAAAAGTTGTACCTACTCACCCTAAAATTGCTGGATTTGTGAGAAAAAATAGAATTAAATACAAGGAAATGTTACCCGTAGGAATCGCTATTTAGAGCAGTCCCACAATTTATTTGCTTCAATTAAATCATCTGGTGTGTCAATTCCAATACTAGATTTTTGAGTGCGCACCATTTTAATCTTTTTCCCTTGCTCTATATAGCGCAAGCATTCTAGTTTTTCTAACAATTCTAGTGGTGTTGCCTTACTGCGATAAAAGTCAAGTAACGCTTGTTTCCTAAACGCATAAATCCCTATATGCTTGTAGTAGGTAGCTGGTAATAATTTATCTCGATGATAAGGTATGGGCGACCTTGAAAAGTAAATAGCGTGATCATTTTCATCAACTATAACTTTTACATTATTAGGATTAGATATCATTTCCTCACCTTTAATTTCATGCATTAAAGATGCAAGTGATATATTTTTTAAAGGATCATTCTTGAACACTTCTATTAATGAGGCTAGATCATCTTTATTAGTAAACGGTTCGTCTCCTTGAACGTTGATAACAATATCGGCAGATATGTTTTCGACTGCTTCGGCAATACGATCACTACCACATTCATGATTTTTAGTGCTCATTACCGCTTTACCTCCATTCTCCTCAACAGTTTTGTAGATGGTTTCACTATCGGTTGCGACCATTACATCATCAAATAGACCTGTTTGTTGAGTGGCCTGCATGGTGCGTATAATTACAGGTTTACCACTTAGATCTTTCATTAATTTACCTGGAAATCTGCTTGCTTCATAGCGTGCAGGTATTACGGCTATTGTTCTCAATTTGTTAGTTTTTTGTTAGTTTGCTTTCGCGAAAGCGAACTTCTTTTAAACAATTTTTTATATAACTTTCTCATGGCGAGAAAGATCAATATTACAATAATGACAGCGACAACTGGAGCGAGTAAGGAGAGAATTGATAGAATACCGCTTAATCCAGCCTCGGCTGTGCTTACTACTGGATTACCTAATCCACCAGTAGTTGCTGTGCTTGTTGCTCGTGCTGCGGTTGTAGTGCTTGATATAGCAGCTGCTGTTCCACCACCAGCAATGATGGCCAAAGTCCACGTATAAACTGGGTCCAAATCTCCAACGACACTCACCATTACTGCAGTACCTGCAATAGTTGCGAGAGGAACCGAAATAGTGTCCAAAAGATTATCTACATAAGGTATGTAATAAGCAAGAAGTTCTACTACGGCTGCAACTGCTAGGACAATTACAGCTGTTAAACTACCTGCCCAGGACCAATCTTCATTTAAGGGTATCCAACCCATGTATCCGGCAAAGCTCAAAAATAACAAAGGAACGAATACTCTAAATCCTGCACTGGCAGACAATCCTATACCCAAACAAACGCTGGTGAAAATGCTAAAAAATGTTTCCATAACTATGATTCAATAAAATGATCCTTATTGAAGCCTATAAGATACAAATTTGTTTTGGCTCTTGTACATGCTGTGTACAACCACCTTAAATAATCCTTGCTAGGTCCATCTGGTAAATAGGGTTGCTCAACGATCACATTTTCCCATTGTCCTCCTTGAGATTTATGACAGGTAATTGCATAAGAAAATTTTACTTGTAGAGCATTAAAATACTGATTGGCTTTAATTTCTTTATACTGCTTCCATTTAGGTAATTTAAGATAATCCATCCTTACCTCTTGATACAATTTGTTGCTTTGCTCATAGGTTAAACTAGGCGATTCTGATGTTAATGTATCAAGTAACAACGTGGTTTCAAAGGGTTTCATGTCAGGATAATCTACCATACGCACCTTAACATTAGCAAATTTGAAACCATATAATTCTTTAAATGAGAATATCTCTAATATTTCTATGATATCACCATTTGCAATAAATCCAGCATCACTAGTAGGTTTAAGCCAATGGTAATTATTTTTTACGACCATTAGGAAGTCGCCGGCACTTAGCTCGCTTTCCCTGAATAAAATTCTTGATCTTATTTGTTGGTTATAAAGGTTTGCCCGTTTATTTGATCTTACAATTATTGCTGTTTCTTCATGACCGTTGATGTCATAGGCACTATTAATAGTATCAATGATTTCATGTCCATCAATTAATCGTTTAATATCATTATAAGGCTGTACGTTGAATTTAAAATTATAATCTTGTTCCTCTATATGATTACGTATACCTGTAGCATTAAATAAGATACCAGATTTATCGGTTTGTCGTTTAACCTCGTCTAATTCAATACTTGTGACTTCTTTTAAATAACGTTGTTCAATTATTCTTTCATCAAGAGCTGGACTTACTTCTAGTTTTACTGGCGGTAATTGTGCTGTATCTCCAATGATCAGTAATTTACAATTACTTCCCTCGTAGACATATTGTATAAGGTCATCCAGTAATGATCCCGTAGCTCCAAATAATTTGCCTTCGGAGACTACATCTGGTATCATCGATGCTTCGTCTACTATAAATAAAGTATTACGATGTTTATTTTTTTTAAGTGTAAATTCTACACTGCCGCTACCTTGACCTTTTGGATAATAAATTTCTCGGTGAATTGTGGCTGCCTGTCTGGATGAATAATTGCTTATTACTTTGGCAGCTCTACCTGTAGGCGCTAGAAGTACAGTTCCTACTCTTACTTTCCAAATAGCCTTAACTAATACACTAATAAGAGTAGTTTTTCCGGTACCTGCGTAACCTTTTAATAAAAAAGTACGGTCTTTATTTTTTTTATCTAGAATGAAATTACTTAACTGATGAAGCGCTATATCTTGTTGATTTGTAGGCTCAAAGGGAAATTGATCTTTTAATTCTTTATAGAAAGAGGATACGTCCATATAAGGTTTGTAGAAAAACTGTGGGTAAACTTAACCCAAATTTCACACTAGTCGTTAGGACTAGACAAAAAATATTGTAGATTTGTTTGCTTTGAAAACAAGTAAAAACTTTTGAACATATGTTGACTTTTGTACTATCAGTATTAGCAGGTTTAGTCGTTCTGATACTGTTTGCTGTATTTATTAACAAAATTCCTAAGAAAGCACACCCTATATTTATTCTTATACTTTTAGGTTTAAGCGGATTCTTTGGATACAAGCTGTATCAATCCATTGCCGAACCCGTAGAATTTGAAAAAGTAAAAGAAGAAAGGTATAAAAAGGTAATTAGTAAACTTATAAAGTTAAGAGAAGCTCAAACAGCTCACAAACTGATAACTGGTAAGTATGCAGAGAACATCAATAACCTTACACAATTTGTAGATACTGCTCAATTTGCTCTTACTACTAAACGAGATAGTACTGTTGTAGATAGAGAACGTAACATCAAATTTAGATTAGATCCTGAAACAGGTGGATATACTAAAGAGGTTACTATTATTGACACGTTAGGCTTTAAATCTGTTAAAGATTCATTATTCAAAAATACTGACGTTGCAAAACTTCTTGATTATGGTATAGAAAATGCTCCTGGTAAAATCAAATTGGAAACAGGTCTTGTACCTGATAAAGACCAAATGATACCTGTATTTAAAGCTACAGCCGATAAAAAAGAAATACTTTTTGATCAGCCTGAAAAGCTCGTAAAAGCAGAACTTGAGGTAAAAGCTGTTGAGGCTGTAAATGGATCTACTATCTATGTAGGTAGCTTGGATGAAATTACAACAAGTGGTAACTGGCCTAGAAAGTATGCAGATAACTAATAAGTCTGAAAATATTTTAAAAGAGTTGTCCGTTCTGATTCATCAGAATGGACTTTCTTTTTTTACTCATATAGGTAATCGCGTAGAAAACAGTTACGATAAGAGCTTTAAATACTCCAACAATCCTATAGAACTTTTTCAAGAGATAGAATTAATTTATAACGAAGAAGATTTTGTAAACAAATCTTTTTCCAAAGTAAATATCTATTACCACCACCCTATTTTCACCTGTGTTCCCAATGCCTACTTTGATCCGTCAAATAGCGCAGACTACCTTAAATACACAACTCAATTATTAGAAACTGATGTAATCAGTCATGATAATCTCAAAGAACTAACTACTGTTTATATTGCATATAGCAATTTGAATAACTTCTTTTTTGAAAAACACGGCGATCTTAACTACTACCACTTAAGTACTCAAATATTGAAAAAAGAAGAAAACATTGAAAGGCAAAACCATGCTTATTTAAACCTTCTTCCTAATCATTTTTACTTAAGTGTTTATAAAGACGATAAATTAGTTGCCCATAACAGCTACCCTTATGAGTCCAAAGAAGATTTACTATACTATACCGTATTTTCATTACAACAGTTTAATTGCGATGTAGAAACCACAGTAGTAACCGTAAAAGGTGAAAAAATTGATGAAGAATTATTTGATGTCCTGTATAAATATATACGACATGTGGAAAAAAATGAAAACATCAATTATCTCAAAGAATTAATATGCGCATAATTTCTGGAATACATAAAGGAAGAAGAATACAAGCTCCAAAAACTCTACCTGTTCGTCCTACGACGGATATGGCTAAGGAAGCTCTATTTAATATTTTAAGACATCAGATTGAAATACATGATGGCAGAGTATTGGAGCTATTCGCAGGTAGTGGAAACATGAGTTATGAATTTTGTAGTCGTGGAGCAAGTAGTTCACTAGCAGTTGATAAACATGCTGCATGTACCAGTTTTATCAAAAAAACTGCAACCGATCTCGACTTAAATATTGACGTTGTAAAGGCCGATGTGTTCAGTTTTTTAAGCAAACATAAAGGTAAGTACGATCTTATTTTTGCAGATCCTCCTTACGGTTTCAGTGATGAGGAATTTCTTAAAGTACCAGAATTAATCTTTCAGCAAGAATTACTAGATACAGATGGAATGCTTATAGTAGAGCATTCAAAACACTCAGATTTAAGTACTCATTCATACTTTAAAGATAGTCGTCGATACGGCGGCACAGTTTTTAGTTTCTTTTATCATGAAGATGAAGAAGAATAGAAAAGCAGGTCTATAAGCCGGATTCTGTATCTCATTATTGAGACCCTTATCATTTATCTGGGATAAGTATTACTACTTACCTCTATCTGCCTACCCATCAAAATCGCGCGGATAACGCTCAAACTCTGACCTACATGACATTGCACCGCATAGAGTTTACCTGGTTTCACTACAGCATTATCTGTACATACTTTCTGTTGCACTAGTCCTATTGCTATTACGATTACGCTTTCGCGAAAGCATAACAACAACGACGGCCATTAACCGTTATGCTATCCTGTGGTGTCCGGACTTTCCTTTCCTGTAAATACTGGAACGATAAGGCGACCTGCGCAGCAAAATTACCTATTTTTTTGTTGATAAATCAATAAAAAACAAACTCAAAATAAACGGCAAAACAATGTCGTACGTATATCTTTGACCTATGGAACCGTTTATAGTAAGCGCACGTAAATACAGACCCGAAACCTTTGAAGATGTTGTTGGTCAAAGGGCAATTACACAAACTCTAGAGAATGCTATAAAAAGCAATCATCTAGCGCAGGCGTTACTATTTACAGGACCTAGAGGTGTAGGAAAAACTACCTGTGCCAGAATTCTTGCCAAAAAAATAAATCAAGAAAGTGGAGATTATAGTCCCGATGAAGACTTTGCTTTCAATATTTTTGAATTAGATGCTGCCTCAAACAACGGTGTAGAGCACATACGTAGTATTGTCGATCAAGTACGTATTCCTCCACAAGTGGGAAAATATAAAGTATATATCATAGATGAGGTTCACATGCTATCAAATGCTGCCTTCAATGCGTTCTTAAAAACCCTTGAGGAACCACCATCTCATGCTATTTTTATTTTAGCCACTACCGAAAAGCACAAAATTATCCCTACCATATTATCTAGATGTCAAATATTTGATTTTAAAAGGATTACGGTAGGTGCTATGAGAGATCACCTTAAAAGAATAGCGCAACAAGAAGGAATAAGTGCTGAGGAAGAAGCGTTGCAAATAATAGCTCAAAAAGCAGATGGTGCACTGCGTGATTCCTTGTCAATTTTTGATAGAGTGGTAAGCTTTTCTGGTAAAGATCTCACTGTACAAGCTGTAACAGAAAATTTAAATGTTTTAGATCGTGATACGTATTTCAAGGTAACCGATTTGATTCTAGATGGCGACATCCCTAATCTTCTAGTTACTTATGATGAAATACTAGCTAAAGGTTTTGATGGTCATCATTTCATAAGTGGTCTTGCAAGTCATTTTAGGGACCTCATGGTTTGTAAAGATGAGCGCACTATCCAGCTTTTGGAATTAGGTGAAAAAACTAAAGGAAAATATAAAAGTCAGTCTTCTCATACAGATTTAGGTTTCCTGCGTGAGGCTATAGAAATAGCAAACAACGCCGATTTTAACTACCGTGCTAGTAGAAATCAACGATTACATGTCGAACTAGCTATAATGAAACTAGCCTCTATCCTTCAGGATGGAGAAAAAAAAAACTCCAATAGCTACATAGTAGGTCCTGAAAAGTTTACAGAAATCCTAATAGATGATGTAAAACTTACTGAGGAACAAAAACAGGAAACAGCTCACGTTACGAAAGCAGCACCTTCAAAAGTAATATCTGAAGAGCCATCAACTTACAGGAATTCTGAAAAGCCTATAGAATCAACCAGTCCTGTACCAGAGAAGACACCTCATTTGAATTCCCAAAACTTTGTGGATACCAATGATCGTGAAGCTCAATTAAAAGCTGCTAGAGCAAGATTGTCTTCTAAAACTAAAGAAACTGTAAGTAGTAGTTCTATCAAAGCGATACAGGTAAAAAATGAGCACGTCGCCAAAGCTGCTCAAAAAGTAATTAAACATGATGAATTACCTACAAAACCCTTTAGTCAAGAGGAGTTAAATCTAGTATGGAATAAATACGTGGATTATTTAGAGAATAAAGGCCAGCGTATTTTAGCTAGTATTCTCAATGCAGATGATCCTGAATTGATAGAAAAATCAGGTATACGCCTAAAATTTCCTAACAAATCAATGAAAGAGGATCTTGAAAAAAATCAAGGTACGGTTTTGGAACATTTGAAAAGGGAGTTAAACAATTACAATATTTATTTTGATATCATAGTAGATGAGCAGGTAACCAAAAAATATGTATTTACAGAGCAAGAGAAGTATCAAAAATTGTCTGAGAAAAATCCTGCGCTAGAATTACTAAGAAAAACATTTGATCTCGATTTTAAATAAAAAAAAAGCAGCTCTACGGCTGCTTTTTTGATATCATAGGACAACTGATTTTATAACTTGTAAGCTATACCTAATTGAAAGTATCTGTTATTCGCTTCAGCTATTTCACCAAATTCCCTATCAAAAATGTTAGCGAATCCATAACTATATCTCAAGTCCAAAGTCCAATTTTCATCTAGGTTGTACCCTATTCCACCTACACCAGCAATATCCCAGTTATAATAATCATTATTATCACGTTCAGTAACGTTTACTCCTGCTTGTGGTCCTAACAATAGATAAATTTTTTCTCCTAAATCTACTTTGGCAAGAACACCTACTTGTAACCAATTTGTTTTAAATTGAACGTTATCTCCGTTTTCTAATCGCAGCTCTTCTTCATTAACACCTATTGCAGAAAGTCCAATTTCAGGCTGTAAACTAAAGGAATCACTTAATGGTACAACAGCAAAGAAATTTGCATGTAACCCTAATCTAGAATCGGCATCCTCAATATCACCCGATAAATTTGAGTAATTAAGACCTAACCTAAATCCATACTGAGCTTCACCGTTTACCTGAGAATAGGCATTCAGAGAAATAAATATCACAAATAAGGATAAAATAATATTTTTCATGTGTTCTAATTATTTAATTCAAAAGTACTGTTTAATAGTTTAATGCTGCTTAAATATATTCCTGCCAAGAATTATATCCGATTATCTGCATTATATATCGATTTAATGATACCATCGGACAATCCTATCTTCGGTACATAAATATTTTTGGCCATACTCCATTTCATTGCTCTTAGATAAATTCTACAAGCAGGTATAATAACATCTGCACGATCTTGATTCATATTCAAACTGTAGATACGTTCTTCATAAGTATACGATTGTAACTTTTCATAGTAACTAGCTAGATAAAAGTAAGAAAGTGGTTTTCCTTGAGATTTACCGCTACTTTTAAATATGTTATTAATATTACCACCAGAACCTATTAATTCAATTTTGGAATATGGCTTACAAACTTCTTTTACCCAATTCTCTGCCTCTGCCCAAAGAGAGTTATTTACCATATCATTAAGTAGTCTAACAGTACCTATTTGGAAGGAACGAGAAACGACCTCTTTCCCATAAGCGAAAAGAGTAAATTCCGTACTACCACCACCTACATCGACATATAAATAAACCTTTCTTTCATCTATCACATTATGTAAATCGGTCATTGCAATTATTGCCGCTTCATGGGATCCATCAATAATTTCGATCTCAATACCGCAATTCTCTTTAATATAATCTGCGATTTCTTGGCCATTTTGGGCACCTCTCATGGCACTCGTTGCATAGGCTTTATACTTTTCAACCTTATGCACTTGCATGAGCAGTTTGTATGCCTTCATGGCGTCTACCATACGATTGAAATTTACTTCACTTATTTCACCAGTAGTAAATACATCTTGACCTAATCTAATAGGTACCCTTACCAAACTAATTTTTTTAAAGTTTGGTGGATTTCCTGTCATAGTATTTGCTGTTGCGATAAGCAGTCTAATTGCGTTAGAACCTATGTCAATGGCACCATATTTAACAGATTTAAAACTCATTATTGATTCTTAAGATAAGTATAGGTTTCGTATTGAGATCTTACAGATTTGTCTTCTAAAAGTTTTACATAATTATTATTTTGATTCTCATCGATCAGTCTAGCTTTTACGTTGTCATTCCAACAAATCTCTAAAGTTTCTAATATTTGTCTTTTCACTTCGTTATCATAAATGGGACAAGCTATCTCTACTCTATGGTCTAGATTTCTAGTCATGAAATCTGCACTTGAGATATACAATAGATCATTCCCATCATTGTGAAAGTAGTAGGCTCTAGGATGCTCTAAATATCTATCTACAATACTTTTGACTGTGATATTTTCACTCATTCCAGGAACTCCTGGTATCAGGCAACAAATACCACGTACAATTAATTCTATTTCAACACCTGCATTTGACGCCTGGTACAATAAATCAATCATCTTGAAATCGGATATCGAATTTAATTTACACCTTATGAAGGCTTTTTTTCCAGCTTTCGCGAAAGCGATCTCTTTACGAATCAATCGTTCAATACCGTTTCTTAAATAATGTGGTGCAACAAGTAAATGTTTATATCTATGTAATTTATAATTAACTTCAAAAAAGTCAAAAACTCGTTCTACCTCTTTGAGAACTTTCTTGTTAGATGTAAAAATGGTGTAATCGGTATAAATCCTAGCGGTTGCTTCATTAAAATTTCCCGTTGAAATGAATCCAAGTCTAGTGTTTTTACCTTTAATCACCTTGTTTACTACACATGCCTTACAATGTACTTTAAGCCCAGGAACTCCAAATATGAGTTTAACTCCTTCCTCTTGCATGAGTTCCGCATAATTGATATTTGCCTGTTCATCAAATCGCGCTTGTAACTCTATCGATACTGTGACTTGTTTTCCATTCTTAGCAGCATTTATCAATGCAAAGGCTACCTGTGATATTTCTGCAAGTCGATAAATAGTTATTTTAATGGTAGTAACGTATGGATCTAGTGCAGCCTCTCGTAGAAACCTAATTGTATTGGAAAACGTATGATAAGGCGTGTATTGTAAGATGTCTTTTTCTTGAATTATCTTAAAAATAGAACCTCTTGCTGGTATGTCCAATACCGGTAAAGGCGATTTCTGTTCGTACAATAAATCCGTTCTACCTAGACTTGGGAATTTTAAGTAATCCCTACGGTTATGATACCTACCACCAGGAATTATGGAATCTACGTCGTCAAGATGTAATTTATTTAGAAGAAATTCTAAAGTTTTATTATTTATTTCCTTGTCATACACAAATCGTACTATATCACCATCTTTTCTATCCTTTACACTACGTCTTATTTTCTCTAAAAGGCTTTGTTTTAGGTCAATATCCATTTCCAGCTCTGCATCAAGAGTAACTTTGATCATATGAGCTTCGATATATTTGTAATCAAACATATCAAATGTATAATGTAGTCGATGTCTAATTACATCATCCAATAAAATTACATATTGATTATCATCATTTTCTAATCTAGGAAGAACAACAAATCGATTTAAGTATTTTGGTATCTCAATAATGGCATACTGCGTTGTTTCATTTTTTAAAACCATTCTTACTGCGAGATATCCCAAACCATCTCTCAAACTAGGTAGCGGCTGATTCGGTTTAAGAACAATGGTTGAAATTGCGGTACTTATTTTTTCATTGTAAAAATTTCTTATAAAGCCTTCATGTTCCTTTGGCAATTCCTTTTCATCTACAATTAATACATTTTTTTGCTTTAATTCGTTTTCCAGCTGTTCTAAAACGGTAAAACTTCTCGCCTGGATTGATATAACCTCTTTATTAATCTCTTCTAATAAATCTCCGGCTGATATTCCTCCTAACGATTTAGTTGCATTTTTTCCTGCCTTATATATTCTTTGAATGGTGGCATATCGGACCCTAAAAAACTCATCTAAATTATTGGAAAAAATCCCTAAAAACCTAAGTCTTTCAATTAAAGGTACCGATTGGTCTTCTGCCTCTTGGAGTACTCTTTCATTGAATTTTAACCAACTTAATTCACGATTGTAGTAAGTATTCATTAACGAAGTTGTTTTGGGAAAATATGTGAAATCGTTTTACCAGGATTCAAGTCTTTCCATGAATTAATTGAAAATTCAAGGGTTACACAGCCCGTAGTAGGAATATTATCAAAGTAAATATCCCCAAAGTGATTTACAAATTCAGTAATTCCATGATTATGAGAGAATATTGTAATATGATCAAGGTCGTCATTTGCATTAAGAACAACTGATTCTAATTCTTCCTTGCTAAAAGTATATAAACTCCTATTAATTGAAAGAGATTTTAAATTATAATCAAGGTACTCGCAAACGAGAGTTGCAGTTTGTAGTGCACGTGCTGCACTACTTGACATGTAAATATCTGAATTAAATGATTTTTTTTTCAAATAGCTACCTATCAAATGTGCATCTTGTATACCACGTTCTTTAAGAACCCTGTCGTGATCTCTTACTTGATATTCCCAAGTAGATTTACCGTGCCTGATGAGCGTTAATTTTTTCATTAAGGTTGTAGTCTTTTCATTTCCCAAATTGAATTTACCTGTTCAAAAAGTAGTCTATCGTGCAATCTATTTGGCCTTCCCTGCCAAAATTCAAAACTATACGGTTTACAAATAAAACCTCCCCAAAATTCAGGCATTGGAATTTTTGAAGTGTTTTCAAATCTTTCTCTAACAGTCTTGAGTTTGGATTCCAGCTGTTCCCTAGATGCTATCTGTGAACTTTGTTCACTAGCCCAAGCACCTAACTGACTTTCTCTAGGTCTCTTTTTAAAATAATTCTCAGAATGTTCTTTAGATACCTTTGAAATAGTAACCTTTATAATAATTTGTTTTTCTAAAGCAGGCCAAAAAAAATGTAAACATCCTTTTTGATAATTTCCAATAGCTTTTGATTTTTCGCTTTCATAGTTTGTGTAAAAAACAAATCCATTATCAAGAATTTCTTTGAGTAATACAATTCTATTTTTTGGAAAACCATCACTACCTAATGTCGCAATAGACATAGCGTTTGCTTCTTCAATTTTTGGATGTTCTTTAGCCATTTCAAACCAATCCTTAAATAACAAAAAAGGATTATTAGGAACATCTGATTCTATCAATTCACTTTTTTGATAGTTTTTACGTAAATCGTGTAATTCAGTTTTCATGGGCACAATAGTTCATATGCAATTTACAAAATGCATAGTTGAATTATTGAGATTAGTAATTAAAAGAATTTAAATAAGATAAATAAAAAAGCCTTATCAAATAATGATAAGGCTTTAAGTCGGGGTGGCAGGATTCGAACCTGCGACCTCCTGCTCCCAAAGCAGGCGCGATGACCGGGCTACGCTACACCCCGAAAAACATTGGAGAATGCTGCGGAGAGACCGGGACTCGAACCCGGGCAACGCTTGCGCGTTGACAGATTAGCAATCTGCTCCATTACCACTCTGGCACCTCTCCAAAAATTTAAGAACTTACTTCAATTTCTCAAAGCGGTTGCAAATCTACGGCAAAGAATTAGTTTTCACAAAACATTTTTACGTTTTTTATTCGGGATATTCAATTCTAACATGATAAATACTGTTTAACTTCTTTTTTATCAATAGTTTGACCTTTTTAATTTCTTTTAAAGTTAAATCAGAATTATCAAACTGACCACTATTTAAATGTCCATCTATAACAGTTTCCACTAGTCTATCAAATTTTTGTGCAGTCGGTTGTTGTACACTCTTTGAAGCTGCTTCTATACTATCACTTATCATTAATAATGCTGTTTCTTTACTGAATGGTTTAGGACCCGGATAGCTAAAATTCTCTTTGACTGTGTTTGGATCGAGCTCTTTGTTTTTATGATAAAAATATTTGACAAGAGAATCTCCATGATGGGTTCTTATAAAGTCAATTATTCTATCAGGAATATTGTACTCCTTAGCTAACTCTACTCCTAGTAATATATGGTTTATTATTATCCTTGCACTTTCTTTGGGTGCTAGATCATCATGAGGATTAATTCCATTAGTTTGATTTTCGATGAAAAGAGTCGGATTGCTAATTTTTCCTATATCGTGATATAAAGCACCGACTCTAACCAACATCGAATTTGCTCCGATTTCACTTGCAAGATATTCTGCTATATTAGCTACATTCAAAGAATGATGAAAGGTTCCTGGCGCTTCGTTGGATAATCTTTTTAACAATGGAGCATTGGTATCTCCTAATTCAAGTAATGAAATATCACTCGTCATATTAAAAACTTTTTCATAAGCATATATGAGAGGATAAATCATTAGGACGAGAATACTACTGATTACTATCTGCCCTAATTTTTCCCATTTAATAGTGAAATCCGCATCACTAAATAATGAAAATGAAATCCAAATAATTGTAGATACAATTAGAATTTTAACAACTACTACAAATAAATTAGCTCGATTATAAATTTTTGCATTTGAGGTTAAGGCTACAATTGAAATCAATATTTGTTGTGTTATAAAAATAAGGGGATTTAAAACATTAAGGCTTATGACAAGTGTTACTAAGACACTACAAAATAAAGCCAATCTTGTAGAAAAAAATGATTGAAGAATCAAAGAATAAATTACAAAAGGTACAATTAATATATAATCAGGATAACTATACGAGAAAAATATTCCTAAACAAATGAACAATAATGTATTGAATAAAATGAAAATAATATTCTTATTAATCAATAAAAGTGCTCCATTAAATTTTTTGATATACAGATAAAACGCTAGTAATAGAACATAAAGTATTGCTCCTTTACTAATTTTACTAATCAGTCGATCTTTGACGTCTGAATTCTTTACATAATTTCGATTTAAGGAATCTAGCACTTTCAACTTTTCACCTTGAACTATTTCACCTTTAGCTATTATTCTACTATTTTGTTTCACCCAATAGTCAATAGGTAAAATATCTGAAATAGCAGTATTAATCCTCTTATTCGTTTCTTCCTTATCAAAGAAAATATTTTCTTCAGGGACATTAAAAACATTAAATAATGAATCAGGAAGTAAATTTCTTATTTTCTTTTTTAGTTCAGTTCTTCTAATAAGTTTATCCGTATTAATAATACTTTCCTCACCATTCTTAACTAATATGATAGTTCGATTGATCAAGGTATCAGAAATAACACCTGTTTCGTAAGAGTTAAGTATTATTTCATTTATATCATTATTCAGATTTTCACTAATAACTTTTTCACTATTCGCAAGAATAAGATTTTTATTTTCAAGTGATACTTTCTTAAAAGTATATATCGGAAATTGACTTTCTATTGCTTGTTTTTTTTCTGAAATTAATTCCTCATTCGTTTTGTAAACAGGGAAATCAAATGGCGCGTATAAAACATCCTGTGACCAAGGTTCACCGTTTTGATATCGCAATGAAAATCTATTACTTTCCGGAGTTAATAGAACAATTAAAACCGTAGACAGAAACAAAATGACAAATAAAGCCAAATGTTCAATTTTAAAATATTTTTTTATAAACGACATCCTTTACTTTAAGGTTGAATTAACCACTTTACAATTTTAAAAAGCAGTGTTTTTATGTATTTTCGCAGGTAAAGATAAACATCATGAATAAAGTAGTAATTGTATCCTACGCAAGAACACCTATTGGTAGCTTTATGGGAAAGTTATCAACCATCCCTGCAACACAATTAGGTAGCATAGCAATCAAAGGAGCAATAGATAAATCTGGGATTGATCCAAACCTCGTTCAAGAAGTTTTTATGGGTCACGTTGTTCAAGCAAATACGGGTCAAGCACCTGCTAGACAAGCAGCACTAGGAGCAGGTATATCAAAAAACACTCCTTGTACTACTGTAAATAAAGTTTGTGCGAGTGGAATGAAATCTATAATGATGGCAGCACAATCAATAGCTTGTGGAGACGCTGATATTGTCATTGCAGGTGGAATGGAAAACATGAGTCAAATACCACATTATACACACTTACGCAATGCTACAAAGTTTGGCCCTAGCACTCTAGTCGATGGAATGCAGCGAGATGGATTAATTGATGCCTATGATAAAAATGCTATGGGAGTATGTGCTGACCAGTGTGCTATAGACCATAGTTTTACAAGAGAAGATCAAGATAAATTTGCAATTCAATCTTATAACAGATCTAGTGAAGCTTGGTCAAATGGAAAATTTAGTAATGAAGTAGTTCCAGTTCATGTCCCACAGCGCCGTGGTGATGATTTGGTAGTTGATAGAGATGAGGAATACTCTAATGTTAAAATGGATAAAATACCTTCATTACGCCCTGCATTTACTAAGGATGGTACTGTGACAGCGGCAAACGCCTCTACGATCAACGATGGTGCTGCCGCGTTACTTTTGATGAGTGAAGATAAAGCTAAAGAATTAGGTCTTAGTCCAATTGCTTACGTAAAAGGATATGCAGATGCAGCACTGAGTCCTGAGCATTTTACAGTTGCTCCTGCAAAAGCTTTACCCAAAGCTTTAAGTAAAGCAGGTGTTTCTCAAGATGAAATAGATTATTTTGAATTCAATGAGGCTTTTTCAGTTGTTGGATTAGCAAATATGAAGCTATTGGGACTTAATGATAAGAACGTTAATGTGTATGGTGGTGCGGTTTCACTAGGGCATCCATTAGGCTGTAGCGGTGCTCGTATAGTAACTACATTATTAAGTGTGCTTAAACAAGAAAGCGGAAAATTAGGAGCTGCTGCTATTTGCAACGGCGGCGGTGGTGCAAGCGCTATGGTTATAGAAATGTTATAATACATGAGATACGGTATTTGCCCAATTTCAATTGCTCCGTTAAGAGCTGAAGCTAGTGACAAAAGTGAGCTAGTATCTCAGGTACTATATGGGGAAATATTCAAAATTATCGAACCAAGAAAAAGTTGGTCTAGGATACGACTTTCACATGATAAATATGAAGGTTGGATAGATAATAAACAATTGAGGGAAATTGAGTCAGAAGACTATCATAGCATTCATCAACTTCCCAAATCATATTGTACTGATTTAATTTCTCATGTAACACATGAAGATGGATCGTTATCTACAATATGTATTGGTGCGCAAATAAGCTCTTCTGCTTTTTTAGGAGACACGTTTAATGGAGAATATCGTGATTTTGCAGAAATTGAAAAATCTAAAATAGTCGAAAACTCTTTACTCTTTTTAAATACATCATATTTATGGGGTGGACGTAATCCATTGGGTATCGATTGCAGCGGATTTACACAATTAGTGTATAGATTGAACGGGCATTCCATTCCTAGAGACGCTTCACAGCAAGCAAATATTGGCGAAGCTTTAAGCTTTATAGAGGAATCAGAACCAGGTGATTTGGCCTTTTTTGATAATAAAGAAGGCTTAATCACTCATGTAGGAGTCGTTATGCAAGATAATTACATTATCCATGCCCACGGCAAGATAAGAATAGATCGCTTAGATCAAAGTGGTATTTTCAATGTAGAAAGTAATTCGCATACTCACAAGTTAAGGGTAATCAAAAAAATTATCTAATTAAAAAAGCCTCTCATAATATTGAGAGGCTTTTTTAATAATCTTTATTTTAAGCTTTCGCGAAAGCGTGAAATTTAAACTTTTTATTTTCCTTGAAGAGCATCGATTTTATCTTGCATTTCAAGTGCTCCGTATAAGCTTAATAAAGTACCTTTTACGTTTGCGTTTTCCGGCTTGATTTTTAAAGCTTTTTCAAAAACATCGATTGCTCTTTTGTATAACTTTTCTTGATCATCATACGAAGTAGAATCCAAGTTTCCTTTTTCTAAATATATAGCGCCTAAATTATATAAGGTAACAAAATTATCAGGGTTCTTAGATAAACTTAAATTAAAATATTTAATAGCTTCATCATAATTTTTATTTTGAACGGCGGCTAATCCAAGATTATCAAAAACTTTTGGGTCCGAAACTTCATCTACAAGCGCCTCAGTAGCTTTTTTATATTCATCCATCATACCCAAGGTTAAATACATATCTGCCTTGTTTATTTTCAAAGATTCATCATTTGGATATCTATCAAACGCATTTACAAAAACCTCTTTTGCTTTGGCATCTTGACCAGAGTTTTTGTAAAGCCAGATTAAATTACTAACTATTACTCCTCTATTAGAAGGTGATTTCTCAACTATTAAATTTTTGTATTCTCCCTTAGCAATAGCAGCTTCTACTAAGACTTTATTAGGAAATATCTCCTCTTTCCCATCCTTTACCCTAGTAGCTTTAAAAATATCTTGCTCTCCTGAGAAACCATTATTAAACAATTCTTCATAGTAAAATAAAGCCTCATCAAATTCTCCAGTGGAGTACGCTAAATTAGCAGCATTAAATTTCATTGAATGATCATCTGGATAAAAGGAAGCTAGTTTTTTAACTATTGAAAGAGCTTTTTGCGGATTTGAATTTGCTAATTTACTTGCATTTTTAACTAGCAATTGTCTTCCTAAACTTTCAACAAAACTAAATTTAACCTCATCATCAAACCCTAACTCTTCAGCTTTTTTCAATTCATCCATAGCTAATAAAAGCTGATCAACATCTTCAGTTGCATTTGTAAAAAGAGTGAATGCATTGTAAAATGCATATTCATCCTTATAATCAGCTTCTATTTCATTTTCATTTAGAGTATTGAAAATTTCCATTGCAGTTGCGATGTCATTTCTATCTACTGCCTTTGCTATTTTTTTGAATTGTTTCTTTTGTGCAGTGGCAATTACTGCACAAAAAAGAAACATAATAGTTACTATTTTTTTCATTTTAAAATTTTTGTTATTCTTCGCTATCATCGGTAACAACAGTTGTGCCATCGTTTTCCGTTGCCTCAAGGCTATCGTCGTCGTTTTCATCTTTAACAACTTTTGCAACTGCAGCAATCGAATCGTTACCTTTTAAGTTTATAAGCCTTACTCCTTGTGTTGCTCTTCCCATAACTCTTAGGTCAGAGACATTGATTCTAATCGCAACACCAGACTTATTGATAATCATTAAATCATCAGAGTCAGTTACATTTTTAAGAGCCACTAAACTTCCTGTTTTTTCAGTAACAGAGATTGTTTTTACACCTTTTCCTCCACGATTAGTTTCTCGATAATCTTCTAGGCTTGACCTTTTACCGTATCCTTTTTCAGAAACGACAAGAATATTAGAATCCATATCATTTACAGATACCATTCCTATAACCTCATCATCGTCGTGCGCAAGTCTTATTCCTCTAACTCCACTCGCACTACGACCCATAGGCCTAGTTTTTGATTCATCAAATCGAATTGCTTTACCGCTCTTCAATCCTAACATTACATGGCTATCTCCAGTCGTTAGTTTTGCTTCTAACAAGGTATCCCCATCCTTAATAGTAATTGCATTAATACCATTTGAACGAGGTCTTGAGTACTGTTCTAAAGAAGTTTTCTTAACCTGACCTTTTTTAGTAGCCATTATCACATAATGACTATTAATATAGTCTTCGTCTTTAAGATCTTGAGTACAAATTACTGCCTTAACCTTATCGTCTTGCTCAATATTAATTAGATTCTGTATAGCTCTACCTTTGGAAGTACGACTACCTTCTGGTATTTCATAGACTCTCATCCAGAAACACTTACCTTTTTCAGTAAAGAAAAGCATGTATTGATGATTTGTTCCTATAAAAATATCTTCCAGGAAATCTGCATCACGCGTTGTACTTGCCTTCTGTCCTACTCCACCTCTATTCTGAATTTTATATTCATTCAAACTAGTACGCTTAATGTAACCTGCATGTGAAATTGTGATTACAACTTGCTCATCTGGTATCATATCTTCGATACTCAAATCACCACCAGCATACTCGATTTTTGATCGGCGCTCATCACCAAATTTCTCTTTAACCTCGAGAAGTTCTTCCTTAATAATAGCCATTCTACGCTCTTTTTTAGCAAGAATATCTTTAAGGTCTGCGATGGTTTCTAAAAGGTCGTTATACTCTGATCGTAATTTATCTTGTTCTAGTCCTGTAAGCTGTCTCAATCGCATTTCAACGATAGCTCTAGCTTGAATTTCAGAAAGTTCA
Source organism: Nonlabens sp. SCSIO 43208 (assembly GCF_050703575.1). NCBI lineage: Bacteria > Pseudomonadati > Bacteroidota > Flavobacteriia > Flavobacteriales > Flavobacteriaceae > Nonlabens > Nonlabens sp. SCSIO 43208. The sequence continues at coordinate 1,956,286 of NZ_CP065365.1, read as the reverse complement.
AAACGTTTAATTAGCTTTTCTCGCGCTTCTTCTCCATTTTTACTAGAACGTATAAGTGCAATAACCTCATCGATATTATCACTAGCAATAATTAATCCTTCAAGGATATGTGCACGTTCTTCAGCTTTACGCAATTCAAACGTTGTTCTACGAGTTACTACCTCATGTCTGTGCTCCACAAAATAGTGGATCATCTCTTTAACGTTAAGTAATTGCGGTCTACCGTTTACAAGAGCAATGTTATTCACACTAAAACTTGATTGTAAAGCAGTATGCTTATACAATTTATTAATTACGATATTAGGTATAGCATCCCTTTTAAGAACATATACGATACGCATACCTTTACGGTCGGATTCATCTCTTATGGATGAGATTCCTTCAAGTTTTTTCTCGTTGATAAGATCGGCTGTTTTCTTAATCATATCAGCTTTATTTACCTGATATGGCAGCTCATCAACGATAATACATTCACGTCCTTTTACCTCTTCAATACGTGCTCTACCTCTTATTTTAACGCGACCACGCCCAGTATGCATGGCCTCTTTTACTCCATCATAACCGTAAATAATTCCACCGGTTGGAAAATCTGGTGCTTTTACATGGTTTATGAGTTCATCCACTGTTATGTCGTTATCTTCAATGTAGGCGATTGTACCATCTACCACTTCAGATAAGTTATGAGGAGGCATATTAGTAGCCATACCTACTGCAATACCGCTAGCTCCATTTACGAGCAGGTTAGGTATTTTTGTAGGAAGAACAGTAGGCTCGCTTAACGTATCATCAAAATTAAGTTGAGTATCTACAGTTTCCTTATCGATATCAGCGAGCATTTCCTCACTTATTTTACGCATTCTGGCTTCAGTATAACGCATGGCTGCAGGTGGATCTCCATCTACACTACCAAAGTTACCCTGACCATCAACCATCATATACCTCAATGACCATTCTTGCGCCATACGTACCATTGTATCGTATACCGATGTATCTCCATGAGGATGGTACTTTCCAAGTACCTCTCCTACAATTCTTGCACTTTTTTTGTAAGCTCTATTAGATAGTACACCTAGCTCGTACATTCCATAAAGAACCCTACGGTGAACTGGTTTTAGCCCATCGCGCACATCTGGCAGTGCACGTGACACTATGACCGACATCGAGTAATCGATGTATGCTGACTTCATTTCATCCTCGATATTAATCGGGATCAACTTTTCTCCATCTGCCATGAATTATCAGTGTTTTAAATTATGAACAAGCAAGATAAGCAAACAGCTAGTATTTATAAGGGTTTAGGCCTACTTTATCCTGTTTTTTATTAACACATTTTAAGAAATCCTGTTTATAAGTTTTAACTTTGATTAACGATGCCTAAAATCATGTTTTAAAGTTGGACTACTTGCGTTTAAACAGTTTCAAATCAGGTGTTTTATTACGCTTTCGCGAAAGCGAACCCAACCACTTAAACTTTATATTAACCGTAATTTATAAAACGGTACGGCTTTTGAACAATTTAATTCATTAAATTTAGCCAAAGAAGCAAGTTATATGGATGATAATTTTTCACCGAGAGTCAAAGACGTGATAGCCTATAGCAAAGAAGAGGCGTTAAGGTTAGGTCACGATTTTATAGGCACTGAACATCTTATGTTAGGTCTTTTGAGAGATGGAGATGGAAAGGCCATTCAAATTTTAGGAAGTTTAAGTGTCGATTTAGATTTACTACGTAGAAAAGTAGAAATATTGAGTCCGGCAAATCCTAGTTCGGAATTGAAAGCAAATGAAAAAAAGAATTTGCACCTCACTAGACAGGCAGAAAGAGCACTTAAAACAACCTTTTTAGAAGCAAAGCTGTTTCAAAGTTCCTCTATTAATACTGCACACTTACTATTGTGCATTTTACGCAATGAAAACGATCCTACGACTAAATTGCTCAACAAAATGCAAGTAGATTACGATGGTGTAAAAGAGGAGTTTAAAACCTTATTGTCTGAAGATGATAATTACACTGATGAACCACTCGCACAAAGTTTTAGCGATGATGATTCTAATGAAGCAGGTAAGGATGATGGAGAAAACCTATTCTCAGGAAATGCCGATAAAAAAGGGAGCAAGAAAAGTAAGACACCTGTTCTAGATAATTTTGGACGTGATTTAACCAAACTAGCAGAAGACGACAAACTTGATCCTGTTGTAGGTCGTACGGAAGAAATACAACGTGTATCTCAAATTTTGAGTAGACGTAAAAAGAACAATCCTTTATTAATAGGTGAACCTGGAGTTGGTAAAAGTGCAATAGCCGAAGGTCTAGCCCTAAGAATCGTTCAACGTAAAGTTTCACGTATTTTATATGATAAAAGAGTGATAACTCTTGATCTTGCTAGTCTAGTTGCTGGTACGAAGTACAGAGGTCAATTTGAAGAACGTATGAAAGCGGTGATGAATGAGCTTGAAAAAAATGATGATATTATATTATTCATTGATGAAATTCACACCATCGTCGGTGCTGGTGGTGCTGCTGGGTCATTAGATGCTTCAAACATGTTCAAACCAGCGCTAGCACGTGGTGAGATACAATGTATAGGTGCAACAACTCTTGATGAATATCGTAATAGTATTGAAAAGGATGGCGCTCTTGAACGACGTTTTCAAAAAGTAATGGTAGAACCAACTAGCGTTGAGGAAACTATAGCTATTCTTAACAATATTAAAGAGAAATATGAAGATCATCATAATGTAGAGTATACGCCTGAGGCTATTGAAGCGTGTGTAACGTTAACCAATAGATATATGACCGATAGGTTTCTTCCAGACAAGGCTATAGACGCTTTAGATGAAGCAGGCTCAAGAATTCATATCACAAATATCGAAGTTCCAGACCAAATTGTCGAAATAGAACAAAAGCTGGAAGAAGTACGCGAGGAGAAGACTAATGTTGTTAAAAAACAAAAGTATGAGCAAGCTGCCCGATTAAGAGACGATGAGAAAAAGCTAGAACAACAGCTTAAAGATGCTCAAGATGCCTGGGAAGAAGCTTCTAAAAATCATAAGGATACAGTTACCGAAGAAAACGTGGCTGAAGTTGTAAGCATGATGACAGGTATTCCTGTTAACAGAATAGCTACCCAAGAAATGAAGAAATTGAGTAACCTAAATGAGACTATAGGTAGTTCAGTAATTGGGCAAGAAAAGGCTGTAAAACAGGTAGTAAAAGCTATTCAACGTAATCGAGCTGGTTTAAAAGATCCTAATAAACCAATTGGATCTTTTATATTCCTAGGGCAAACTGGTGTAGGTAAAACACAACTTGCTAAAGTTTTGTCCAAAGAGCTATTTGATTCTGAAAACTCATTAATCAGAATTGATATGAGTGAATACATGGAGAAATTTGCTATAAGCAGGCTTATAGGTGCGCCTCCAGGATATGTAGGTTATGAAGAAGGTGGACAGCTCACTGAAAAAGTACGCAGAAAACCATATAGCGTGGTTCTATTGGATGAAATTGAAAAAGCTCACCCAGATGTCTTTAATATGTTATTGCAAGTTCTTGACGACGGTTACATTACCGATAGTTTAGGACGCAAAATCGATTTTAGAAACACCATCATAATTATGACAAGTAATGTAGGTGCTAGACAACTTAAAGATTTTGGATCAGGTGTAGGATTTGGTACAGCAGCTCGTAAGAGCGCTGCAGATGAGAATGCGCGTAGTGTTATTCAAGCTGCCCTTAAAAAGACATTTGCTCCTGAATTTTTAAACAGAATTGACGATGTAATTGTGTTTAACGCTTTAGAAAGAGAGGATATTCATAAAATTATTGATATCGAGCTAGAAAAATTACTAGCACGTATCAAAGATTTAGGATACGAATTAAAACTAAGCGAGAAAGCAAAGGATTATATTGCCGATAAAGGTTTTGACAAACAGTACGGTGCTAGGCCTTTGAAAAGAGCTATTCAAAAACATATTGAAGATACTCTTGCAGAGGAAATTGTTAATAATCAACTTCAAGAAGGAGATTCAATATCTATGGACTTGGATGAAAAAACCAATGAACTTGTCATTAATATTGAAAAAGCAAGTACGACGGAATAAGTTATTTTTAATATATGCTATAAAAGGCTACTCTTTTTTAGAGTGGCCTTTTTTTATTTATTGCACAATTGTTAAAAACAAATAACTTCAAATCCTAAAAACATGTTTTTAGTCGAAAAGTAAGCTAAATAATTTTCCAAAATTCATAATGATTAGGTATGAAAATACTTTTACTCCATCAATTAAAAATAGGGAATATGAAAACAGTAGATTTAGATTTTGGCCGCTTTGAGTTTTACCCAGATCTTGTAATTGGAACAATCAACGAAGGAGTTCATTTTAATAAAATATTGAACGAGACTTTAAGAAATAATATCGTTTATCATTATGGGGTTCATCATCCTATAGGTTATATAAGTGTAAGAGAGAACAACTATTCTGTAGACCCAATGATACATTTAGAAAATAAAAAGTTTGACAATCTATGCATTGTGGCAATAGTTGAAAATAGAATTTATGGAATGAGTAGCATCGCTCTAGAAGCAAAGTTTTTTAAGCCAGGAAAGCTTAAATCATTCATTAGCCCAGAGGATGCACTTATATGGACCAATAAACAAATTGAAAACTCTATAAGAAATAAAGAGCTCAAATATCAATTGGTTTAAAAATCAATTTTAGTTTCTTCAAGAAATATTCTAGCAGCTTTTATATCGCTATACATGATACGATCCTCATCGAGTTGAGACACATAATCACGTAAAGAATTAACTATCCTCTTCAGAAATGGAGAGGTTTGTTTTTTTCTAAAAGAAAGAGATTCTGCTCCAGCGATAAGTTCGATTCCCAAAACAGTTTGACAATTATCTAAAAGTTCATATAATTTAACTGCTGCATTTGCTCCCATGCTCACATGATCTTCCTGCCCATTTGAGGATACTATACTATCAGTAGAACTAGGATTAGCTAGAGATTTATTTTTACTTACAATACTGGCTGCAGTATACTGCATAATCATCATCCCACTATTCAAGCCTGGGTTGTGCACCAGAAAAGAAGAGAGTCCTCTTTTACCACTCATTAACTGGAAGGTACGTCGCTCACTTATGTTTGCGATTTCACTAAGAGCGATTGCCATATAATCCAAAGCTAAGGCAAGTGGTTGACCATGGAAATTACCAGCAGAAATCACTTCATCTGAATCTGGAAAAACATTAGGATTATCAGTAACTGAATTGAGTTCTGTAACAATGGTTTTAGTAACAAAGTTTAAAGTATCCTTGCTAGCACCATGTACCTGCGGTACGCATCTAAAACTATATGGATCTTGTACATTATCCTTAGCATCCTGTGCTATCTCACTTCCATTTAATAAGTCTAGTAATAATTGAGCGCTTTCTAATTGCCCAGCATGTGGCCTAATTAGATGACTTTGCGGTAAAAATGGAGATAATGAACAATTAAACCCATCGATTGATAATGAAGCGGTGATGTGAGACCAGTTCCATAGCTGTTCTGCCTTCAATAATCCATAAATAGCATAAGCAAGCATGAATTGAGTACCGTTTATAAGGGCCAAACCTTCTTTAGATTTTAAGTTCAAAGGCTCCACACCATAATCGTTTTTCAAAGCGCTCGCATCTCTCACTTCATTGTCAATATATATTTCCCCTAAACCTAGCAACGGTAAAGCCATGTGCGCGAGTGGCGCTAGATCACCACTAGCTCCTAATGAACCTTGTTCATAAATAACGGGTAATAAATCATTATTAAAGAAAAAAATCAACCTTTCAACAACTTCTATACTTACTCCACTATGGCCGTACGATAGACTTTGTATTTTACAAAAAAGCATGATCCTTATAATCTCCTTAGGAACAGGCTTGCCGGCACCACAAGCATGTGATATGATTAAGTTTTTCTGTAACTTCTCGATATCTTGCAGTTCAATGCGAGTGTCACATAAGGAACCAAACCCAGTATTGATACCGTATGCAGTAGGCACCTCTATGGCGCCATATTTTTCATCGAGGTACTTGCGACCTTTTAAAATTCGTTGCTTGGCATCTTCCGATAGTTCTAATTCAGTTACCTGAAAAGCAATCTCGGATAGTTTGTTTTTATTAATATGAGCAGATGATATTGTATGCTTCATAAGTCTTGGTAGATGTTAAGTTTTGTAGTTTTGATTAAATAATTTATTGCTGCTGTGGTGGTTGTTGCTGTGGTTGTCTAAATAAGTTAAGAATGGCTGGTCCTATAAAATTGCTGATAATGCTAGCTTTAAGACCTTCATGTGCATAGGTTTGAACAGCTATATCACCACTAGCTCCATGCAGATAAACACCAAACAATGTGGCAGTAATTGGATCATACTTTTGTGCAAGAAATGCCGCTATTACGCCGCTTAATACATCACCACTTCCTGCTGTTGCCATACCTGGATTGCCAGAATCATTAACAAACATACCTTGTGGTGTGACGGTAAAAGTGAATGCTCCTTTAAGGACTAAAATGACTTTATGTTCCATAGAGAATTTTTGAGCTTTTGATAATTTATCATAGCTCCCTTTCCACTCTCCTATTAAACCTTTAAGTTCTCCATCATGCGGCGTGAGAATAGAGTTTTCTGGAATTTTCTTTAAAAGATCTAGATCTCTTGACAATAAATTGATTCCATCGGCATCAATAACCACCGGTGATGCTTGTTTAGATATCGCTTTCGCGAAAGCGGAGAAAGTATCATCTTTTAATCCCAGACCAGGACCTACACATAAAACATAATTCTGTAATTCGTGATCAAAATTAGTTATGTGAGATTCGCCAGAACTTAAAATGCTCATTACCTCTGGAACCGAGCATTGTAATATAGTATTACCGTCTTCTGGAATAAGAGCCGTAACTTTTCCAGCACCTGCATTTATTGCTGCCCCAGAAGCAAGAACTGCCGCTCCCATTTTGCCTTCGCTACCAGCCATAACAAGCACATGACCGTAATCTCCTTTATGAGAAAAAGGGTTGCGATTTTTATACATGCGCTGGGCTAGATCCTTGTCTACAAGGTTTGCAAGTGGCTGTACCTGCATCATATATTCCGGATCTAGTCCAATATTAATCACTTCATAAGTACCTACTAAATTTCCTGTTTCAGGTAGGAAAAAAGATAGTTTAGGAGTTTGAAAGGTAAAAGTATGATTGGCACGAATAACAGGCGCATCATTTTGCGCTTGATCTGCAAATAAGCCGCTAGGCATATCAACAGCTACTTTAAAGGCTCTTGAATTATTAATGTGCTCAACAAATTCTGCCATCCAACCATCAATGGGCCTATTTATTCCTGTACCAAAAATCGCATCTATCACGATGTCTTGTTGACCAATTTCTGGAAAGTCATCTTTACAACTTAATAGAATAGGCCAATCTTTTGTAACCTCCTTAATTCTATCATAGTTTACAAGGAAATCCTTACTGCGCTTTTTACTGCAGTTGGTAACATAAGTGGTTACATGATATCCATGCTGGATAAGATGTCTTGCGATTGCTAGACCATCACCACCATTATTACCTATTCCGCAAAATACTTTAATAGGAACAGGAGCTCCATTAAGTCGTTGATGTAAACGTTCAAAGACAAGAGTGGCAACACGCTCCATTAAATCAATACTTGAAATTTGCTGTTTTTGTATTGTAGAAGCATCTGCCTGAGCTAGTTGCTCGCCGCTTAATATTTTCAAAACCTTATATTTTAGAATTGCAAAATAAGCTTTTTGTGACAGCTTTTAAATAGGGTTAATATTCTTTAAAAAGTACCATTGATTACAGTGTTGACTTCTTACATTTGTTCTACAGAATAATGGATTTATGAAAAATACCGCACTTACCAATACACATATAGAATTAGGAGCCAAAATGGTACCATTTGCAGGTTATAATATGCCTGTACAATATGAAGGTGTTAATATAGAACATCAAACTGTGAGAGATCACGTAGGAGTTTTTGACGTATCCCATATGGGAGAATTTCTTATTGAAGGTCCAAATGCACTAGAATTGGTGCAAAAAGTTTCATCAAACGATGCTTCTAAATTAACTGTTGGTCGTGCACAATATGCTTATTTACCTAATGAGACAGGTGGTATTGTAGATGATATGATTGTATACCGAATTAAAGACGAAACATATATGCTCGTCGTTAATGCCTCAAACATTCAAAAAGATTGGGATCATATTTCAAAATACAACACCATGGGAGCAACCATGCGTGATTTAAGTGAAGACTATTCGTTACTAGCCATACAAGGTCCCAAAGCTGTTGAAGCAATGCAAGCCTTATCCAGCGTTGATTTGAGCGCTATCAAATTTTATCATTTTGAAATAGGAGATTTTGCAGGAATCGATCATGTGATCATAAGCGCAACGGGTTACACAGGATCTGGTGGATTTGAGATCTACTGTAAGAATAAGGAAGTAAAACAAATATGGAACAAGGTACTAGAAGCTGGTGCTAGTTTTAATATTAAACCTATTGGTCTAGCAGCTCGAGATACTCTAAGGTTAGAAATGGGCTATTGTTTATACGGCAATGATATCAGTGAAATGACATCTCCTTATGAAGCAGGACTAGGTTGGGTTACTAAATATACCAAAGAGTTTGTAAACCACGAACAGCTATTGGAGCATAAAGAAAAAGGAGTAGATCGCAAATTGGTAGGCTTTGAAATGGATGAAAGGGCAATACCACGTGGTGGTTATGAAATCAAAGATAGTAACCAACAAGATTTGGGAATGGTTACTAGCGGTACCATGTCACCATCCTTAGGCAAAGGAATAGGAATGGGTTACGTACCGCCAGTTTTTGCAACGCCTGGTAGCAAAATACACATCCAGGTTCGTAAAAAGTTAATACCTGCAACAGTTGTTAAATTACCATTCTACAAAAAATAAGAATTATTTCAAGAATACTGATTTTAGGAGGTAGTGGTTTTATAGGAAATGCTCTCTATAAAGAACTTGCTCCATTTTATAATGTACACGCAACATATAAAACTGAAAATGCTGGTTATGAATCTAACCAGCATTTTCATTGGTTTGATATGGAGCAAGAAGAGGTAGACACCCTTTTACACTCACTACATCCAGAATTTATTATAAGCTGTGTAAGAGGAAATGTAAATAGTCAATTGTACCTTCATAAACAATTGATGAATTATGTTAACAAAAGTAATTGTCGTCTCATTTTTTTATCAAGTGCCAATGTTTTTGACAGATTCACAAATTTTCCCAGTTACGAATACGACAAAACTTTTTCGGAAAGTATATATGGGCGATTCAAAATAAAAATAGAGAACGCACTTTTAAGATTACCACCACAAAAGTATGTGATTTGCCGTATTCCTATGATTTACGGTTACAACAGTCCTAGACTTAAGGCTATTAAAGGACAATTATTGAAAAAAGAGGCCATTGAAGTATTTTCAAACGTTGTAATCAATGCTACCTATATTCAAAAGCTTACTCAACAAATTCATTACATCATAAATCGCAGAAGGCGAGGTATTTTTCATTTAGGAAGTAATGATCTTATACATCACAGTGAATTGGTTAAAGACATTGCGATAACAATAGGCTTTGAAAATCCTTTGCTCAAACACGTATTTGACTCAAATGACGATAGGCAATTAAGTGTCCTACCAAAGGACAATTTATTACCTAAACATCTTCAATTTACGATTGATGACGTAGTAAAAAGTTGTGAAAAACCTGCTTAAGGTTTTTATTAAGGGATGTACTTATTATCACCCCATTGAGGTGCTCGTTTTTCTAGAAATGCGTCGCGTCCTTCTCGAGCTTCATCAGTCATATAAATTAATCGGGTCATCTCGCCTGCAAAAACTTGCTGTCCTACCATTCCATCATCGGTAGCATTCATGGCAAATTTTGCCATTTTTATCGCTGTAGGCGATTTCTTGAGAATTTCTTGTGCCCAGTCGTATGCAGTCTGTTCCAGTTCATCATGTGGTACGACAGCATTAACCATACCCATATCCATTGCCTCTTGAGCACTATAATTTTTTCCTAAAAAGAATATTTCTCTAGCCTTTTTCTGACCTACCATTTTTGCTAGATAAGCACTACCATAACCAGCGTCTACACTTGCTACATCGGTATCTGTTTGTTTAAAAATAGCATGCTCTTTACTGGCCAGTGTCATATCACAAACTACATGTAAACTATGACCGCCGCCTACAGCCCAACCAGGTACCGCACAAATTACCACCTTTGGCATAAAACGTATCATACGTTGTACCTCAAGAATATTCAATCGACCTGTTCCTTCATCATCCTTATAACCATCTACTCCACGTGCTCGTTGATCACCACCACTACAAAACGCCCAACCACCGTCTTTAGGTGATGGTCCTTCACCAGTTAATATAACTACACCTATCGAAAGATCTTCTTGAGCGTCATAAAATGCTTTTATAAGTTCACTTACGGTTTTAGGTCTAAAAGCGTTACGCACCTCTGGTCTATTAAACGCTATACGAGCTACACCATTGGACTTTTTGTAAGTAATATCTTCAAATTCGATTGCAGTTTTCCAGTTCATAATTGTAGTATTAAGGACTGCAAAGATAAAACTAGTCTTTATACCAAACTCGTATAATTTGCATTGAAATTGTGATACCACTATGAAGGTTTAAGTGATAACTTGCTTTAGAATTCAACTCTTTGCCTCTAGGAAATTGTTGTACTATAGTTTCTACATTAATTATTTCAAATGAATAATTTTTGCGCAACCACTCTTCCACTCTAGGCATTACATCGTCCAAGGTTTCATAGGTTGTACCTTTCCAAAATGTTTTAGATACAGCTTTGGGTGCAAAATCAATGAATTTCATAAATCGTTTTGTTATAGGTATTATGGGTGACTAGAAAGTTACATCTTGAATAATCAATTCCTCATTATAAGTATTAATAAATGTGAGTAGTTCGCTTTCGCGAAAGCGGCTATACAAATTTCCTCATATTAATTATTTACACAGCTGGATTGAGACGACCATGTTCTCAATTCAGAAATTAAAAGGATACCTTTAAAAAATGAGGGATGACGACACCAATGAAAATTAGTATATTTAGACATAAATAAATTTGTAGGGGAATTTATTTTGTTTTCAATCGAGATAGCTGCAACTATCTCGATTTTCGTTTAAGAAATTCTTGTTAATCTTACACAAAATATATTGATTGCTTGTAAATTTGTATCATGAGCAAGGAGAAAAAACCGGATAGTGTAGTTTATGATGAAGAAACGGGAAAGTACAATGCTGCATTACTTCCGTATGCAAGTGGTGTAGGAGCTCCTAAAATAACTACACCCGACATCACTTCATGGAAACAATCTAATATTAATAAGGTTAACCACGAATTCAAGTCACAATTTGATCAATTAAAGGCACAGTATGAAGCCATGGTTTCAAAATTTGAAGCAAACCAACTTGTATACGGTGCACGTTTTTCTTTTGAACCAATAGTTGGAGAAACCTACCACCTATATCGTGACAAAAAACAAAATACTTTTCTTTCGGTTATAGCACCACATGAATGTAACTGGGATTTTGTAGGCTCGTTCAGGCTGTCTTCTGAAAAATTGTGGGAATTGATTTCTAAATAATTCAACTAAAATATTAGTTTAACTAAATAATTAGTTTATATTTGAACTAAACTTTTAGTTAAATGAAAACACTCACACCTGCCGAAGAGGATATTATGAAAATCCTTTGGTCACTAGGAGAAAGCAATGTAGCTGCAATTATAGAAACTATGCCAGAACCTAAACCTGCGTACAATACGGTTTCTACTATTATACGTATTCTTGAAAACAAAGAATTTGTGGACCATCGCAAACAAGGTCGTGGTTACATCTACTTCCCTATTGTATCTCAAACTACCTATACAGAATCTAGTGCTAGTAAACTGGTACACAACTACTTTAAAGGCTCATTTAAAAGTATGGTTTCCTTTTTTATGGAGCAGGAAAAATTAACCATTAGTGAGCTAGAGGATGTCCTAAAGGAAATTCAAAAAAATAAGAAATCATGATACAGTATCTTATTCACTCCACGGTACTTGCTCTATTATTATATGGTTCTTATAGGATTTGGTTGAGAAAACAGACATTTTTTCAATGGAATAGAATTTGGCTGCTGCTAGTTCCTGTTCTTTCTATAGCATTACCTTTTATTCATATAGACTTCGGTATAGATATATTACCTGACACAACAGCGGTAAAAGATCTTGTTAATCAACCCGTTTATTATGATCCATTAATGGATACAAATTCTTTAACCTTAGCAGAAGAGGTGAACAATAAAATAGATTTGAACTGGTGGTTAATAATTTACGTAGCAGGTGCTCTGGTCTCTTTAACTTGTTTTATTCTGCAACGGCTAAAAATATCAGTTATAAGAAAAGCTAGTACTTTAAAATTCATCAATAATATACCAGTATATCAAATACCTAGATTAGAAAATGCTTTTTCTGTAGATGGTCATATTTATATGAATTCAGATCTTGAAAACAAAGATTTTGAGATAATTTTTAAACATGAAAGTGTTCATGTTATACAAAAACATTATTTGGATCTTAGATTTTATGTTTTATTAAAAATCATCCTATGGTTCCACCCGATGGTCTATCTACTGCAAAAGGAACTCAAATTAATACACGAATTTATAGCTGATCAATCATGTGCTTCTCATAAAGAGAATTACACAGAACTGCTATTGAACCAAACATTTAATACTAAGGAACTTTCTTTTGCAAACTCCTTCTTTAATCATTCACATCTTAAAAATAGAATTAAAATGATACATAAACCTTTATCTCAGAAAACTAAAATCTTTAACTACATCCTTATTATTCCCATCGCTTTGAGCAGTTTAATCTACACCTCATGCGTAACTGAGCCGCAGGAAGAGGAAATAATTATAATAGAAGAAGAATTATCATATGAAGATAAAGAAGCACTAGATGAATTCCCTATTGAAGGTCAAACTAAAATTTCAAAAGAACAATATGAAAAATTTTTAGAATGGTTAAAAATTAATCACCCTGATATGTACCCGAAGGAAACTATATCAGAAGTTTCTTCCTATACTACTATAGATGTAACCCTTCCTTTCTCAGTAGTAGACGAACATCCCTACCCAAATACGTGTGATAATGAAATTGATAAAAAGATATGCACGCAGGAGTTTATTTCTAAACATGTAGCAGATAATTTTGATTACAAAGGGTTTAACTTGGCTCAAGGAAGGTATAAAATAACAGCCCAGTTTAAAATTAATGCTAATGGACAAGTAGTGTCTATTCAAACAGGAGCAAAAACACCAGAACTAGAAAATGAAGCAAAACGTGTACTTAAACTTTTACCCAAATTTGTTCCCGGTAAACATAAAGGTAAAGATGTAGGTGTTTTTTATGCTCTCCCGATTATATTTGAAGTGAACAAATAGGTACATTCATCGAAAAAAGCAGGCTTTACGTCTGTTTTTTTGTTAAATTACTACTTTGCATTACACAGTACTGTAACAAATTAATTTATTGGTCGTCATGTAATTGTAACCGCAAAACAAAAGATCATGAGAATTACAGACCGCTTAACTGATTTAACGACAGACTTCCCTCTTCTTTCTAGAAAAAGAAAAGAATCAAACCCAAGTGTTTTCACATTTGAAGAATGGGCACTGTCTTAAAACCCAAACTGATTATAACCTTTTAAAACTAAATGCTATGAAAAATCCGAGTTTCTTAAATGCTGGAGCAGCTACCAATAACCGTATAAGTAACACAAAAACTTATTCTGATGAATGGAATCGTAAAAGACGTTATCGATAAAAATCGACAACCAAAAAACCGATAAAGCCTCTTAATCTTTAGTTATTAAGAGGCTTTTTTTATTTAACATGATAATAACATTTATAATAGTAACAAACAGAGATTAAATACGTCTACTATTATAAATGAAAGTAATGCTATGAAGTTAACGAAACGTTTATCCAATTTACTCACTCAAAAACCGAAAATAACGGCAGTAAAGAAATCACAGAAATACTCATCTAACGATGCAGGAAAATGGCATCTTGTTTGATAATTAAATAAATAGAAAAATGAAAAATACACAGAACAGTTTTTTAAACGCACAAGCTCAAACTAATAACAGAATCAGCAATTTGCCTACTTATGCTGATAACTGGAACCGTAAAAGGCGGTACACCTTTAAATAAGTAGGAGATTTATTTGAATTAGCCCAAAATCCTCAAGTGAACAACTTGGGGATTTTTTTATTATTTTAACTTTAACCCCATTACAACAAGTTACTTTTATTTTTTAATTCGGCTTTTATGAAATTACTATACTATTTTTCAGTTTGTTCTATACTATTATCTGTTGCCTGTAAAGATTCATCTAAAAAGGAAATCGCACAGTCTGGCGATAATATCAATAAAAATGTGACAGTCGCAGATTCGAATAATCAGGTTCCTGATACCGATGTACCACTTATTGATGATCAAAAAGATTACATGATCAAACAAGTTTTAGAAAACGATGGTATCATTTGGGGAATGGATTGGTTGCCAAATAATGAGCTTTTATACACTACCAAACAAGGTCAGGTTTTTCGCTTTGATGGCAAGAAGAATTATGAAATAAAAAATATCCCAGAGGTTTATATACGTGGTCAAGGCGGTTTGATGGATATAACTGTACATCCTAATTATAAGGAGCAGCCATTTATATATTTAAGTTATGCAAGTACATCAGGTCAGGGATCTGGTGGAAATACAACCATAGCCAGAGCAAAATTAATTAATGATGAACTTACGCATCTTAACGTCTTGTACAAGGCTGTACCTAATACAAAAGCTGGACAACATTTTGGCTCTAGATTTACGTGGGATAAGGAAGGTCATTTATACTTTAGTGTTGGTGATCGCGGTAATCGTGACGAAAACCCACAAGATATAACAAGAGATGGAGGAAAGATTTATAGAATAATGGACGACGGATCTATTCCTAAAGACAATCCATTTGTAAATGAATCAGGTGTCAAAACTGCCATTTACAGTTATGGTCATAGAAATCCACAAGGGCTTACCACTCATCCTATATCTGGTAAAGTTATGGATCATGAACATGGACCACGTGGCGGTGATGAAATTAATACTATTGTTAAAGGACTTAATTATGGGTGGCCTGTAATTAGTTATGGAATCAATTATGACGGTTCTACTTTTACAAATTTGACTCAAAAAGAAGGAATGCAACAACCCGATTGGTATTGGAAACCTAGTATTGCACCTAGTGGATTTGCCATAATTAATAACCAAGCTTATGGAGATTGGAATGGAGGTTATCTAGCTGGTTCATTAAAGTTTCAATACCTAGAACTTTTATACAACGTAGATGGAAAAGTGACCAAACGAGAAAAAATAGCTGACGGTATTGGTCGCGTGAGAGATGTTTCCATCGGTCCAGATAATTACATATACATTTCAGTGGAATCAAAGGGTATTTATCGTATAACACCTAATTAATGATTAATCTAAATTTTCAGATATGAAAAATATATTAGCTTGTTTATTTACTGCACTTATACTGTGCTCATGTGGAACAGATAAAGAAAAGAAACAAACAATCAAGTTAAAAGAACCGACTAAGAAAGAACTTACAGCGATTGAAAAAAGCGCCCAACGCGGTAAAGAAATTTATAGAGAGTTATGTGTTACCTGTCACCTGACTAATGGTAAAGGAGTTACAGGAGCATTTCCACCGCTCAATCCTAGTGACTGGATCACTGGTAAACGTAAAGAAAGTATTCATGCCGTTAAATATGGCCTAAAGGGAGAAATTGTAGTAAATGGAGTTACTTATAACAATATAATGCAGTACCAAGGTCTAGATGATGAAGAGGTTGCCGATGTACTTAATTATATCATTGACACCTGGAATCCAACTGAAAAGATGGTTACCGTTGAAGAGGTCCAACAAATTAAAAAATAATATAATGAAAAAGCCCATCACAGTGTGATGGGCTTTTATTATATAATAGTATAGTCTTAATTGTAAATTGACTCCTTACCGTGGTGTACACAAAGCATGTAATAAATAATAGCACGATATTTAGCTCGTTCACTTTTTCCGTACTTTTCAATCACAGCTTCAACAGAATCCATTAAGTTATCACCTGATAAACCTAATTTCTTTTTCAAGTAGTTGTCTACCACACGTTGCATTTCACTACTTTCTGCGCTTACGGTTTCAGCATCTTTATTATAAATAGAAGGACCTAATCCCTTAGTAACCTTTCTAAGTAGTTCCTCGTCCAGTTTTCCACCTACTTTTTCCTTGTAAGCTTTAACGTACTTCTCTACTCTTTCATCAAATTTACTCATAATAATGTTCGTTAGTTAAAAAGTTAAAGGCTAAAGTTAGTTAAATAAATGTTATCGTAAAAATTTAAAATAATTTAATAAAATCTCGTCATTCACTTTACTTGGAGTAACTATTTCTAACAATTGTGGTTTATCATTTTTTGATAGAAATTGTTGGTACGCTTTCGCGAAAGCGGCCTCATCACCTACTTTGTGATACCCTATATGGTACATCTCGCACAACTGTATAGCAGTTAAATCATGTTTGGTTTCAAAATACGTATCAAATTCATGAGTATCCTTATGGCCTGGTAATATTCTAAAAATACCACCACCAGAATTATTGATAACTATGATTTTAAAGTTTTTGGGTATGTAGTTATTCCATAATGCATTTGAATCGTAAAAGAAACTAAGATCACCGGTAATAAAAATGCAGGGTCTGTCGCTTGCCATTGCTGCCCCTATAGCCGTACTCGTGCTTCCATCAATTCCACTTGTTCCACGATTTGCATAAATTTTATGTGAGGTATTCATAGGAAATAATTGAGCATACCTTACCGTACTACTATTTCCTAATTGAAGCAGTATGTTATCAGGAAGATTCTGGAATAACAATTTATAAACCTTAAAGTCACACCAAGGCATAGTTTCAAAATAGGATTTCCTTTTTTCAATTCTATTCTTAAAAGTTTTCAACCAGTATTCCTGATATTGACTATTTACAGTTTTAGTTTGTAAGGATTGAACCCATGTAGAAGGCTTTACTTTTATATGACCAGCAAGTTTAAAAAAAGTATCATAGGCTCTTCTTTTTCCTACGTGATAATGAATTTTGGTTTCAAACTTGCGTAAGTATTGTTTGATTTTTTTACTTACAATCATTCCTCCTATAGTTACCACCATATCGGGTTGTAGGTGAGTAATTTCCTCATCTATATTTTCAATAGGAGCTATTAAGGTATCTATTCCCCATACCACTTTGTCATGTCGGATATTGGATCCTACCTCACTCATGATTAAAACACTAGGATCTGATGTAAGTTTGTTTAAATCGGCTTCAGTAAGAACATCAACATTTAAGGTTGAAAGTATGATTAATTTTGAAGAACTTTTATCCCAATGTTTATAGAATTCATCTGGAATTATAGATGTTTCCTCTTTAAGAATGTCAATAGTTTTAACGTCTTTAATGGTAGACTTCTCTACCCTATTATACAGCGGTTCTTCAAAAGGAATGTTTATATGAACTGGACCAGACCTAGCTATGGTGGTGTTTAAGGCTTTATTAAGTAATCTTTCATTAGTTGCGATTGATTCTACCTGTATTTTATCATGAATCATGGTAAGCTCGCAATCGTATAAAATATGGTTGGAGTAAACGTGTTTTTGCCTTATGGTTTGACCATCTCCTATATCTATTTTATGCGGCGGCCTGTCGGCACTTAAAACGATTAAAGGTATTTCACTATAATAGGCCTCAGTAACTGCCGGATAGTAATTGAGTAAAGCACTACCACTTGTACATAAAAGAGCCACAGGTTCTCTTAATTGTTGTGCCATTCCTAGAGCTACATGTCCTGCACAACGTTCATCTACAATACTATAACAGGTAAAAAAACTATCCTCAGTAAAACCGATGGTAAGAGGTGCATTACGTGATCCTGGAGAAATCACAATATGCTTAATTTGTCGTTTCTTAAAAAGCAAAACTACCTGCTGGGCATGAATTATTTCTGGCAACATATACCACAAAGGTAATAGCAGGCAATTACATTTCCTTGATATTAACGCTTAATTAAAGCTTAAGCTCGATACTCTTTTGGTCTATCTTAAAACGTCTTTAATCGAAATAAACGGCAAATCAGAAAAATAATCCAGTATTTGGGAAATTAAAAATTGCTAGGTCCATAAAATTTATCGATATTTAAAGTGTAAATTAGCCCAATTATGATCCTTATAAAATACTTGATTTTTTACAGTTTTGTACTTTTCTATCAAACGGGAATCTATTGTAAAAAAGCAGTTTATAGTATCATACTATCTTTTAGAAGAAATGCTCAGTATGCAAAATCCTTCTCATTCAAGACCAGTTTAATACGTACTGCTTTTAGAAGTATTTTATAAAACACGAAGCATAGTACCCATTTTATTCACTGTTTCTAGATATTCTGCTTGGGCATGACTTAATGCTGTTATGCCGCCACCTACGTACAATGTAGCCGTTTTATCGTTCAATTCCATGCATCTTAAATTGACAAAAAACTCTGCATTCTTATTGTTGTTATTCACCACTCCTAAAAAGCCTGTATAAAAGGACCTTTCGTATCCTTCATTTTCCTTAATAAATTGCAAAGCTTGTTTTGTAGGCATACCACAGACGGCTGGTGTAGGATGTAAAGCATTAAGATACTTATACATATTATTTGGGTTAATTTGTGCCTCAATATCAGTTTTTAGGTGGCAAATTGCTCCTGCTTGTACAGTTTGAGGTTGTGATGTTTCAATATCTGTTGCATCAGTCAATTTGAGTTGTTCAACTATATAATCAGTGACTAGCTGTTGTTCTTCTCTCTCTTTTTTTCCCCAATAAATATCGGTCACTCCATCATAAGCTACTGTTCCAGCCAATGACATGGTTTTTAAAGTCGTGTTTTCGATTTTTAACAATAATTCTGGAGTTGCTCCCATCCAGGCACCTACTTTAGGATGATAAAAAAAGTAGCTGTTTGCCGTTGGATACAAATTGAGCAGGCGTTCAAGTAATTTTACTTGTGACAAATGACTTTTAATAGTTTGCTTTCGCGAAAGCACTACTTTCCTTAAATCTCCTTGTTGTAAATTATTAATAGCCTTGTCAACAAGTATTACATACTCATCTTTATTTACTTCTTTATCAAATTCTGGAAGAGTACTTTCAACCTTTTGCTGCGTCCAAGGAAAACTTATACTATTTTCTACGGGTATATAAACACTATGTTGTTCTTTTAAAAAAGGAGCAAATACAATATAATCTTCTTCAAGAGGTGTAGTTTTATGCCATTCTTGATCAGATTGATAGAATAAATTGACGCGATTTTCATTACTTTTTTTAAGTACAAAAAAGGGTAACTCTTGGGCTAAAAGTTGTGATACTTGATGTAAGAAAGGACTGTTCACTGTTATTGTTTTAAAAGAGCAATAGTTGTTAATTTACACAAAGAGATTAACCTATCTTGATCATCTGTTATTCTTATTTGCCATAGTTGAGTAGTTCGTCCTTTGTGAATAAAAGATGCGGTCGCATAAACATATCCTTCTTTAATGGATCGCGTATGATTGGCACTTATTTCTAGACCTCTTATAGTATATTTTTCGGTATCCAGAAAGAGAAAACTAGCCGCGCTACCTACCGACTCGGCCAAAGCTACACTGGCACCACCATGTAGAACTCCGTCAGGTTGATAAACTTTATGAGTAACCGGCATGCGTGCAGTTAGTGTATCTTCTGTAACATCTACATACTCAATATCAAGTGTTTCCATTAGTGTATTACGGCTTATGGTATTACACTGGTCTAGTATATTTTGTTTGTCCATATCTTTACCCAAAAATAAGCCTACAATATAAATATATGGTTAAAACTGTCTTATATAATCATACCAATAGTTACGATACTTTAAACGAATTAACGGATACCACAAAATGTATCTGGATATGTTTTCATGGATTGGGATACTTATCAAAATACTTTAAAAGATATTTTATCAATTTTCCTAAAGACGATCACTATTTTATAATTCCTCAGGCTCCTTCAAAGTATTATCAAGGCTCTGATTTTAAACATGTAGGTGCAAGCTGGCTTACTAGAGAAAATACCATGCAAGAAATGGATAATGTTCTTAATTACCTTGATAAGGTAATTACACAAGAAAATATTAAGGGCGATCCTAGAATTGTTTTGATGGGATATTCACAAGGTGTTTCAATTGCTACTAGGTTTATGTCACAATACTTTTACAATGTAAAGGCCTTAATTATTCAAAGTGGTAGTTTACCACAAGAGCTTAACGAAAATGATGGCCAACATTTTGAAACTTTTTGTGATAGAATCATACATATATCTGGAACTAAAGATGAATACGTGAACGATAAAGTTATTGAACGAGAAAAAGAACGTATTGATACTCTCTTTGGCACAAAATGTGAAAAACATAGACCGGATATAAAGCATGTGGTTCATGTAGAATTGTTACAAACCATTGCAAAAAGCTTAACGTGATGAAATTATTATTTGCTACCCACAATCAAAATAAATTAAAAGAAATTCAAGCTTTAATGCCGGCTAATATTGAGCTGGTATGTTTAAAGGATATTAATTTTGAGGAAGACATTCCTGAAACTTCTGAAACAATTTCTGGTAATGCTATTCAGAAAGTAGAATATCTTGTAAATAGAGTCAAGATGCCTGTATTTGCAGATGATACTGGTTTACTAGTTGATGCCCTAAATAATGAACCAGGAGTATATAGTGCAAGATATGCAGGTCCTGAACGTGATAGTGAGGCAAATATGCAATTGGTCTTAGACAAGTTAGAAAATACTCGCAATAGAAATGCGAGATTTGTTACTGCCATAGCTTTGTCATTACAAGGCTGTCAATTGTTATTTGAAGGTGTTTGTGAAGGTGTTATCACCGACGAGAAGAAAGGTGAAAAAGGTTTTGGATACGATCCAATTTTTAAACCTAATGAAGCAGATAAAACCTTTGCAGAAATGTCACTAACCGAAAAAGGTGAAATAAGCCACCGTGCTCGAGCCTTCAGAAAGCTCATTTCATATTTGGAAGAGGATGTTAACGGCCGTTAATATATTGAGAATTTATAGAGTATTGAACTCAATTGAATTATTTTAGCTTATAGAATGAAGCATCTACTATTTTTAATTTTGTGTTTTGGAGTTTTCTTTAACACCACTACTGCCCAAGACAGTACATCAGTCAAAGTTGATACAGTAAAAACTATCGCAAAAAAAACTAAAGTTACCGGTGTCGTTCTTAATGCAAAGGACAATTCTCCTCTTGTAAATGTTAATATTGTTAACCTTAATCAAGTTAAAGGAACCGTTACCAATGAAGCTGGAGAGTTTTCCATTACTGCCAAGGTAAATGACACACTTTTCTTTTCCTATTTAGGTTTTCAAACTATTAATGTACCTGTTACCAACGACTGGATAAAATTTGGAAATGTAACTATTTCTATGACCGAAAAAGGGATTGCTCTTGAGGAAGTGGTTGTAGAGGAAATTCAATTAACCGGTTATTTAGAGATCGATGCAAAAAAAGCTCCTATTTATAGCAAGCGTAGATATAGCATAAGTGGTCTAGAAAAGGGATATGAAGCAGGTGATGAGGAACCAGGAGCGGTAACCAAAGTATTAGGATCTATTTTTAATCCAGCTGATTTTCTGTATAACACCTTTAGTAAGAAAGGTAAATCTCTTAAAAAGCTTAGAGAAATAAAGAAAGCAGACGAGGTAAGAAACATATTACAAAGTAAGTACGACAGAGAAACATTGATGAACCTTCTTCAAATGGATAAGGTTAGTATTGATGAAATTCTACGTAATTGCCAATACTCTAAAAAGTTCATTGAAGAAGCTAGTGATTTACAAATCTTAGATGCTATTAGTGAATGTTATGAGGAATATAAAGTCCTGAAAAAAGAAGATAAAAAGAAGTAACGATTAATACCACTTTATGTTAAGTTTAAAAACCATATTATATGCTACGGCAGGATTTGCCCTCGCTGCATCGTGTAATACTATGAAAGGTACCGATGCTGACGCGTCTGGTTCAAATTCTAGTGAAAATTCAAGTATGATTAATTCATCAATGTCTTCCAAGGAAGAAGTGATGAAATATGCGAATACAATTACCGTTGAAGAACTAAAAGAGCAATTATACTTCTATGCTAGCGACGAAATGGAAGGTCGTTATACAGGTGAGCCTGGTCAGAAAAAAGCTGTCGAATATTTGAGAGAGCAGTATAAAAAAATGGGTGTTCCCGGTGGATTAAATGATGGCGCTTACTTTCAAACAGTACCTGCCTCCTACTTTAGAAAAATTAAAAACGATTCAGAAAATGTACTGGCGTATATAGAAGGTTCTGAAAAACCAGAAGAAGTACTTGTTATTAGTGCTCATTTGGATCATGTAGGAATGGAAGATGGTGAAGTTTTTAATGGTGCCGATGATGATGGAAGCGGTACTATTGCCTTACTTGAAATTGCTGAAGCATTTAAACAAGCAAAAAATGATGGAAAAGGTCCTAAACGTTCCTTACTATTTTTACATGTTACAGGTGAAGAAATAGGTTTATATGGTAGTAGATATTATTCTGAGAATCCTATTTATCCTTTAGAAAATACCATAGCAAATTTGAATATTGATATGATAGGCCGCATAGATCCTCAACAAAAGGATGATCCTAATTATGTTTATTTAATAGGAAGTGATATGCTCTCTCAAGATTTACATGATATGAGTGAAGCTGCCAAAGCAAAATATGACATGGATATTCGATTAGATTATAAGTATAACGGGAAAAACGATCCTAATCGCTTTTATTACAGAAGTGACCACTACAATTTTGCTAAAAATAATGTACCTGTAATATTTTATTTCAATGGCGTACATGAAGATTATCACAAGGCTACTGATACTCCAGATAAAATTGAATATGATCTTTATCAAAAACGTGCTAAGTTGATTTTTGTTACAGCTTGGGAACTAGCAAATGCTGATTCAAGACCAGCTCTTAAGGAAAAGGAATAATTTTTTACTAAGTGATTATATATAAACCTGCTCGTTATTGAGCAGGTTTTTTTATTAATACTCCATCTATTTAATTATGCTATAAAACTTGTTTAAATAGATACTATAATTTAAGGTTTCACTCGATAAACACTATTTAATTCACTTTAACTACCTAGACGTATACGACCACCTTAAGTTTATAGAAATACCTATAATAAAAAAACCTCAACATTTTCATGTTGAGGTTTATAGTATAATGTATGTTATTAATTAAAATCTATAACCTACTGAGAATCTAACTAATCTTGTGTATTCATCATTTTTGAATTCTTCATTGTCAAACAGATCTGTAACACCTTCAGCAAAATTTGCTTTAAGGAATAAACCTAATTCTGGGAAATCGTATCCTAGACCTAAAGAAACAGAAAGATTAGAATCTACAGTCACCTCATCATCTATGTCTACTTCATTTCCACCAGCAACACTTTGAGTAGCATTAAGAAGAAATCCAACTTGTGGTCCTGCATGAACGGTAAGATTGTTCCAAACTCTATAACGTACGTGTAAAGGTATATTGATAAAATCAAGATTAATCTCTGATTCTGTATTACCTATTTCAAAAGTTTCTCCTTCTCTGCTGTAAAGTATACTGGTTTCAGCACTCCAGCGATCATCAAAGGTGAACAATCCATTTAAACCAGCGTGAAAAGAAACCGCATTGTCTTCCAATTCACCACCACCTACATTGTTAATTTTTGAGATGTTAACTCCACCTAATAGACCGTAAGAAAATTCTTGGGCTGTTGCTATGATACTCACGCAGAAGAATACTGCAAAAGATACTAAAAGTTTTTTCATTGTATAGTTTTTGGTAAGTCAAATATATAAAAAGAATGTAGACTACACCGTAAACCACAATTAAAGATTATAAACTACTTATTTCATACGCTTTTTACGATTGCGCTCATAGTCAGAAAAAATCATCTCACCTAATCCCTTTAAGCCAGTATAAAAGGCTTTACCTTTATTTGCTTCGGTAAACGCGTCTACAAACTGTTGTAGGTAGGGATCATTTGCTATCATAAACGTTGTTATAGGTATATGCAACCTTCTAGCCTGTGCCGCCATGTTGTAACACTTGTCAACTATGTATTCATCTAGACCATTAGAATTCTTATAATACCTACCGTCACTCAATCTTAAACAACTAGGCTTACCATCGGTGATCATAAATATTTGCTTGTTTGTATTACGCTTACGACGCAGTAAATCTAGTGCAAGCTGTAATCCAGCGACGGTATTAGTATGATAGGGTCCTACTTTTAGATAAGGTAAATCTGCAATTTTAATTGGCCACGCATCATTACCAAATACTATGATATCAAGAGTATCTTTTGGGTATCTGGTAGTTATTAATTCGGCCAGTGCCATAGCCACTTTTTTTGCAGGTGTTATTCGATCTTCTCCATAAAGAATCATGGAGTGAGAGATGTCTATCATTAATACCGTACTCATTTGAGCCTTGAACTGTGTATCCTCTACTACTAGATCTTCTTCAGTAAGGTTAAAGTTTCCTATACCGTGATTAATTTGTGCGTTACGTAAACTCTCAGTCATGGAAATGGAACCTAGGTCGTCACCAAATTTATAAGCTCTAAAATCACCGCTGTGCTCATCTCCGGTTCCTAATTTTGATGTTTTGTGATTCCCACTTGCGCCTTTACGCATATTACCAAAAATTTGCTCTAGAGCATGCTTACGTAATAATTGTTCTGTTTTTGCTGTAATGGTGAACCTTCCAGATCCATCACCGTCATCTGATCCATCTTGTCCCTTTGATGGATCAATTTCTTCTCGTATATAACCACGCTGTTTTAAATCCTCAATAAAATCGTCTATCGTATATTCTGCAGTGGTTAGGTGGTATTCCTTATCTAATTCACGCAACCATTCAATAGCTTCATCAAAATCACCAGAGGTGTGAGTGATTAACTCCTTGAAAATATCAAATAGCTTGTCAAAGGGGTCTTTGTCCTTTGGGTTGTGAATTTCAAATCTGGTACCGTATCGTTCTTGGTAATTCATACAATAAAAATAGTCTGTTTTGTATAGTTAGGCTTACATTGTTTAGGGTTTAACGTAGGTTTTACACCATATAAAGGTTAAGAATGGGTTATTATATGGTAATTATTTCATTGAATAACAATATTATATCAAGGTTTGTCGCGTTTACGCTTTCGCGAAAGCGAAATAACATTATTTTTGCAGCCGCTTAAACAAACAAAAGATTATGCAAGTACATCCTTGGCACGACGTGTCGTACGGAGACAAAGCTCCGGAAATTGTAAATGGAATTATTGAGATACCAAAGAATACTCGCGCAAAATATGAGTTAGATAAGGAAACGGGAATGTTGATTTTAGATCGTGTGATCTACTCTTCAATGTATTACCCTACTAACTATGGTTTTATACCACAAACTTATTGTGACGATCAAGATCCACTAGATATTCTAGTACTTTCACAAATTGAAATCGTACCTATGTGTATGGTTGAAGCAAAGGTTATCGGTGTAATGCAAATGATGGATGGTGGTGAAATGGATGATAAAATAATAGCCGTTGCCGCAAATGACATGTCGGTTGCTCACTTTAATGATGTAAGCGAATTACCAGAATACTGGAAAAAAGAAATGCGTAATTTCTTTGAAGATTATAAAAAGTTAGAGAACAAAACTGTTGATGTAGAAGAATTCCAAGGTCGTGAAAAAGCTATGGAGATCGTACAACAAGCAATTACTGATTATAAAAACAAGTTCAATAAATAATACTTTTATAGAACCTAATAAAAAAACCTGTTCCTATCATGAGCAGGTTTTTTTATTTGAAATTAATTGTTGAGCTGATCCTGTAGTTTGCTTAAATATTCGGGTACAAGTTTTAAACGTGATCCATACCACGAGAACATCTCACCATCAACTAGTATAATTTTAGGAATAACCTTCGGTTTTAAAGCGTTGGGTGCTGGTGCTAGTGTAAATGCTTCAATAAGTTCTTGTTTATCTTCTTCTTTAAAAGGATAGGGTTCACTAGATAGTAGGATAAATTCTGGTTGTAATTTTATTAACTCATCAAGTGAAAACTCTGGATATCGTTGTAGGTCTTTACATAAATTTTCAAATCCACCTTGTTTTAAAACATGATGAATAAATGTATCATTACCCGTTGCCATGTAAGGATTCTTCCAAATTAAGTATACTGCATTTTTTGCTGAATCCACTTTTAGCTTGTTGAATTCCATTTTAATAGTACGAACTAAGGATTTTGCCTTGAAAGAACTACCTGTCATCATTCCTATATCATGAATCATCTCGTAAGCGTTCTCCAATGTCAAAATATCACTCACATAAGTAGGAGCTATTTGATCACAAGCAGCTACGATATCTAGGGTGTTTTCCTCTTTATTTGCAATAATTAAATCTGGCTGTAACTCATAAATACGTTCTAGTACTATTTTTTTAGTACCACCTACGACAACTTTATCAGTGCGTAAGTTTTCTGGGTGTACGCAATACCTAGTAACGCCCACAATTCTATCTTCTAATCCTAGATCAACTAGTAATTCGGTTTGAGATGGAACCAGTGAAACGATTCGTTCAGGTAAATTTGCTATTTCAACTACTCGGTTAAGCTGGTCTATACCTTTATAAAACATTAATCTAGTGCGTTTTTTGTTACCCATAACTTATAACCTAAAAGCGCCATTTGCCATTTGGTTGCCTTGCTTAGATCTAATCTCTTTTTAGTAAAACTGGGTAACAGCTTTTTATTAATTGATGCAAGTGCTTTGAAAAAATATTTTTTCATAACTCAAATATAGGAATATGTTAACGAGTAATGCGTTAATTGTACTATAAGAAATCACTGCTATTACTTATATTTGCAATTCTTTTTTACAAGCTTAAATACTTGTTTATTACTCTAAAAAACAGAATAATTACAATGGCAGATTTACCTAAAATTATCTATACAAAAACAGATGAAGCACCAGCACTAGCAACCGCTTCTTTTTTACCAATCATTAAAAAATTTATTGCTCCAGCAGGTATCGATATTGATACAGCAGATATTTCTCTAGCTGGAAGAATTATTGCTACTTTCCCAGAAAACCTAACTGAAGATCAAAAACAAGAAGATGCTCTCGCACAGCTAGGTGAACTTGTAAAGCAACCAGACGCCAATGTTATAAAATTACCTAACATAAGTGCATCAATACCACAATTGACTGCTGCTATTGCAGAATTACAAGCACTAGGTTATAACCTACCTGATTACCCTGAGGATCCTCAAACCGAGGAGGAAAAAGAAATCCAAAAACGTTATAATAAGATTAAAGGTAGTGCAGTAAATCCTGTTTTACGTGAAGGTAACTCTGATCGTCGCGCTCCTAAACCGGTAAAGCAATACGCAAAGAACAATCCACACTCTATGGGTGCATGGAGTTCTGATTCAAAATCACATGTTGCAACTATGTCTGCAGGTGATTTTGCGCACAACGAGAAATCTCACACCTTTGAAGAATCTACTTCGGTTTCTATTCAATTAGTAAAAAATGATGGAGAAACTGAAGTTCTTAAAAGTGGTTTAAATCTTCAAAAAGGAGAAATACTAGACGCTACTAACATGAGTAAGAATGCTCTGTTATCTTTCTTAAAAGAACAAATCGAAGATGCCAAAAGTCAAGGCGTACTTTTTTCACTGCATATGAAAGCAACGATGATGAAGGTTTCTGATCCTATCATTTTTGGCCATGCGGTGCGCACATTCTTTGCTCCGGTATTTGAAAAATTTGGTACCGAATTAGAGCAGGCTGGTGTAGATGTGAATAATGGGTTTGGTGATTTATTATCAAAATTAGATCAATTACCAGGCGATGTTCAAACTGCGATTGAAAAGGAAATTGAAAAAGTATACGAGCAACGTCCTGATATCGCAATGGTAAATAGCGATAAAGGAATTACTAATTTACATGTACCTAGTGATGTAATTATTGATGCCTCAATGCCAGCAATGATACGTACATCTGGACAAATGTGGAACAAGTCAGGAGAAACTCAAGATACCAAAGCGGTGATTCCAGATAGTTCATATGCTGGAATCTATCAGGAGACTATCCAGTTTTGTAAAGAACATGGTGCATTTGATCCTACTACCATGGGTACGGTTCCTAATGTAGGTCTGATGGCTCAAAAAGCCGAAGAATATGGTTCACACGATAAAACATTTGAAATACAAGCAAACGGTAAAGTGCAAGTAGTTTCTGAAAATGGTACTGTCATTACAGAACACGATGTAGAAGAAGGTGATATATGGAGAGCTTGTCAAACTAAGGATGCTCCTATTCAAGATTGGGTTAAACTGGCAGTTTCTAGAGCCAGAGCAACTAATGACCCTGCTATTTTCTGGTTAGACGAGAATAGAGCACACGATGCTGAACTAATCAAAAAGGTAAATACGTATCTTAAGGATCATGACACGGAAGGCTTGGACATCTCAATCGCTTCACCAGTTGAAGCTACAAAACGTACGCTAGCTAGAATGAAGGATGGTTTAAACACCATCTCGGTTACCGGTAACGTACTTAGAGATTACAATACAGACTTATTCCCTATCCTAGAATTGGGCACAAGTGCCAAAATGCTATCTATTGTTCCATTAATGAACGGTGGTGGACTATTCGAAACTGGCGCTGGTGGATCTGCTCCAAAACACGTGCAGCAGTTTGAAAAAGAAAATCACTTAAGATGGGACTCTTTAGGCGAGTTTCTTGCTCTTGCAGTTTCTCTGGAACATCTAGCTGAGAAATACGATAATAAGAAAGCTCAAATTCTTGCAGATTCCCTGGATCGCGCAACAGAGAAGTTCTTAACTAACAAAAAGTCTCCTTCAAGAAAGGTTAATGAGTTAGATAACCGTGGTTCGCATTTTTATCTAGCCTTGTATTGGGCCCAAGAATTAGCTTCTCAAAATCAAGATGAAGAACTAAGTGCACAATTCAGTTCACTAGCTAAAGAATTATCTGATAATGAAGAGGTAATCAATAAAGAATTGATTGATGCGCAAGGTGTTGCTATGGATATTGGAGGATATTATCGTCCAGATGCTGCAAAAGAATCAGCAGCAATGCGCCCTAGCGCCACATTAAACAGTATTATTGGTTAAAATAAAACAATTTAATGTTATAAAGCCTGTTTGTAAGTGTACAAACAGGCTTTTTTTATTTCCATTCCACTACAACTTTTTAAATTAAGTCTTCTGCTTTTGCTTTCTAGCTGCAGGAAATAAAATATTGTTTAAAATCAAACGATAGCCCGGTGATGTAGGGTGAAGTTTTAATTCTGTAGGTGGATCTCCTACCCTATGCTGGTAATCTTCTGGATCGTGACCACCATAAAAAGTGAAAAAGCCTTTACCACGTATTCCGTGTAAGTATTTAGCCTCGCCGTTTGATCTATTTTCAGCGAGAACTAGTACATTCTTTTTTACTTCTTCTCTTGTGTAACTGGTAGTTTGCCCCATAAACCCTTTTACTAGCGAAGTATGATTTTGATTGAGCATGGTTGGAATAGGGTCCCATTTGGCGCTAAAATCCATCAAAGTAAAGTAGTCCAACTCCTTTGCTACCTTACGTTTAGTAGTCATATCTATACTACTAAACTCATAAACCATAGGAGAACGTTCCAGTACAAAATCAGTAAAAGCAAAAGTTTTATTGAAATCAATCTTTGACTGGTAATCTGGTTCACTAGCATCACCATCAAACATAGGTTCGCAAATATCAACATCTTCTGCTGCTAGCGCTATATCAAAGCTATCTGTAGCACTGCACATGGCAAACATAAAACCACCACCTATTACATAATCTCTTATCTTTTTTGCTACGGCAAGTTTTGCCTCACTTACTTTGTTATATCCCAGCTCTGCAGCCAGTTCTTCTGCTTCCTTCTTTTCTTGAATGTACCACGGCGCAGTTCTAAAGCTGCGATAAAATTTACCATACTGTCCTGTAAAATCCTCATGATGCAAGTGCAACCAGTCATACAATAACAATTCATCATTTAAAACTTCTTTATCATAGACCTTGGTATATGGAATTTCGGCATAAGTAAGTACCATGGTAACCGCATCATCCCAAGGTTGTTTTCCTGTAGGAGTATATACTGCAATTTTAGGTGCCTTCTCTAGCACCACTTCTTGCATATTTTGCGACGGGCTAGCAATGAATTCAAGGATTTGTGCTGTCTCGCCTTCATTTAATGATTCGTAACTTACCCCACGTATAGTAAGTTCTTTTTTTATCCCATCAGTTTCTGGAATTAAGAAGGAACCACCTCTATAATTAAGTAACCATTTAACTTTTATACCTTGTTCAAGCACCCAATAAGCCGTTCCATAGGCTTTTAAATGATCTTTTTGAGTATCGGCATCCATGGGAACAAGAACATATTGCGCATGAGAAAACAGACCAATTAGGCATAAAAGAATACAACTTATATAATTTTTAATCATGGTAACCTATTCAAGTTTAAGATTGGAGAACTCGTCATGTCAAGATGGAATTTTTAGTGTACGCTTTCGCGAAAGCGTAATTAAACTAAACTCTATCGTGCCGCATGAGCACAGCTTCATAATCCATGCCGAAATCTCTCAACTGGTACTAAAATACAAATAGGATACGAGAAATGAATTGTAATTTCTAAAAAGCTAGATCGTCATTATCAATTCCAAAAGCATCTCCTGGATTGGAAGGTCTTATTCCTGCATTATCAGATTTAAATGTATCGTCATTTGCTGCATTCATTTTGGAACCAATTTCCTGTGGCGATGAGAAGAAATCGTCCAAGTTATCGAACTTACCAAATTTACCTAAGAATTTCAACCGTATGCTATCAGTAGCACCATTACGGTGTTTTGCTACAATAAATTCACCTTGGTCTTTGGTAGGTCCACGATCATCATCATCCCATTCTTCTAGACCATAATACTCGGGTCTATAAATGAAAGAAACGATATCGGCATCTTGCTCGATGGCTCCAGATTCCCTAAGGTCTGAAAGTAACGGTCGTTTTGTACCACCACGAGATTCAACAGCACGAGATAACTGTGACAATGCAATTACAGGCACGTTAAGTTCTTTGGCCAGGGCTTTAAGGTTACGAGAAATAGTTGATATTTCTTGCTCACGATTACCACCTTTACTGTTTGTTTGTGCGGTCATTAATTGCAAGTAATCAATCATGATAAGCTTGATACCGTATTGCGATGCCAGACGGCGACATTTTGCTCTAAGGTCAAAAATGGATAACGATGGAGTGTCATCAATATAAATAGGAGCCTGTTCAAGATCTTTAACCTTTACATTAAGTTGTTCCCATTCATAGCTCTCTAATTTACCAGTACGTAGTTTTTCTGAACTTAATCCAGTTTCGGCAGAAATAAGACGTGTAATAAGCTGTACCGAGCTCATCTCTAAAGAAAAGAAAGCTACAGGAGTATTAGACCCAATCGCAATATTACGAGCCATACTTAAAGTAAAGGCTGTTTTACCCATACCTGGACGTGCTGCGATAATAATTAGATCACTTGGTTGCCAACCACTGGTTAATTTGTCCAGATCAGTAAATCCTGTAGGAATTCCACTTAATCCATCGCGGTTTGCAATTTCTTCTATTTTTTGTTTTGCCTGTCGTACGAGATCCATCGCTGTCTCGGTACTTTTTCTAATATTACCTTGGGTGACCTCATATAATTTAGATTCGGCAGTATCCAGCAAGTCAAATACATCAGTAGATTCTTCATAGGCATCTTCAATAATTTCTGAAGAAATCGAAATAAGCTGCCTTTGAATATGTTTCTGTAGGATAATACGGGCATGATATTCAATGTGCGCTGTTGAGCTCACTAATTGACTTAATTGCACCAAATAATGATCACCACCAACTGCTTCAATACGTTCTTGCTTACGTAATTGACTGCTTACGGTTAATAAGTCAATAGGTTTACCTTCTTTGAAAAGAATATCAATCGCTTCAAAGATGTGTTGATGGCTTTTTTGGTAAAAAACCTCTGGTGAAAGCAGGTCAATTACCTCATCTACACCTTTACCATCAATCATCAACGCACCCAGCACAACACGCTCTAAATCAACAGCTTGTGGTGGTATCTTACCTTTTTCAAGGGCGATAACCGGACTGTTTCCAGAGATTTTATTAGAACGTACTTGTATTTTTTCCATAGTTTTCAAAGGTAGTTTTTAAAGTAGGTTTATACTAGCTAGTCTATTCACCATTAACTAACAATCGTGTTTAAAAAGCATTTAATAACCTGTTAATAAGGTACAAAAAATTTTGTTAAATAGGAAGTTTACACTAGCTCAAAAAAAAATGGGATTTTTCTATATTACTATTTGTAGTTGATAACTTCTTTATTGAAAAAAAGCGCAAAAAAAGACGCCTTTATTTTCATAAAAGCGCCTAATATTAATGAGTTAAGAATTATCCATTATACACACCCATATCAGCATATTTATCCATACGCTGCTCTACAAGTTTACTGGATTCTAATTCTTTTAATTCTGTGTAATGTCTCGTTATACAGTCTGCCACCGATTTGAAGATAGCATCACGATCTCGGTGTGCACCACCTAGAGGTTCTTTAAGTACCTCATCTACAAGCTTCATCTTTTTCATGTCGGTACTGGTAAGTTTAAGAGCCTCGGCAGCTTGTTCTTTATATTCCCAACTGCGCCATAAGATTGATGAACAACTTTCTGGTGAAATAACGGAATACCACGTGTTTTCTAGCATCACAACTCTATCTCCTACTCCTATTCCTAGTGCTCCACCACTTGCTCCTTCTCCTATAATCATTACGATAATAGGCACTTTAAGTCGTGTCATTTCAAGGATATTGCGTGCAATTGCCTCACCTTGACCACGTTCTTCTGCTTCAAGACCTGGATAAGCACCTGGAGTATCGATTAATGCCACTACAGGAATCCCGAATTTCTCGGCACTTTTCATTAAACGTAACGCTTTTCTATAACCTTCAGGATTTGCCATTCCAAAGTTGCGGTACTGTCTTGTTTTAGTATTATAACCCTTTTGTTGACCTATAAACATATAGGACTGGTCTCCTATTTTACCCAGACCACCAATCATGGCTTTATCATCCTTCACATTACGATCTCCATGAAGTTCTAACCAGGTATCACCGCAAATGGCTTTAATATAGTCAAGTGTATAAGGGCGATTAGGGTGACGTGATATTTGAACACGTTGCCACGGGCTTAGGTTTTTGTAAATCTCTTTACGAGTGGCCTTAATCTTTTTTTCTATTTTTTTAACCGTATCAGTCACATCAACCTCACTTCCTTCTCCTATCTCAAGTGTTTGCTTGTACTTGTCTTCTAGTTCCTTAATCGGTAATTCAAAATCTAAATATTCCATTATCCTTTTGGACTTTATAATTCGAAAAACAAATGTAGTAAAACTTAAAGTGAATAACGATGAGTTTTTTGGATTTGGGAACGGTTGTAAAACCCTGAAAAAGTCTTTAATAGACAATTCAAGACTATATCGGTTTTTAAAAACACTTATAAAGATGTCAAATATTAAACTACACTAGGAAGTTTTATTTACTTATTTGTTTCTTTTTAAGTCTTGTTTTTATGATACCATTTGCTATAATAACAAGTAGAATCACTACAGCACCTAAATAAAACTCGGGTGTCATTTGCTCTTGCTCTTTGAAAATAAAATAGGCAAGTAAAATTCCGTAAACCGGTTCTAGGTTAATGGTAAGCATCACCGTATAAGCACTTAATACTTTCATTACTTTAACGCTGGCAATAAAGGCATAGGCTGTACACACGGAAGCTAGAATTCCCAACCATAACCAATCGTAAACAGACAATGCTACTGGAGCTACAAAGTCTATTGGTAATATCAAGAAAAATAAAGAGAGTAGAACGACACCACTTGCCAGCTCATAAAAAGAAATAACGGTAGGATTATAAACTTTGGCCCAACTTACATTCATAATACTGAAAACAGCGCTTAACAGTGCACTTGTCAATCCTAGCAAGATCCCTTCTATATAATTACTTTCTACCGTGAATATGTAATATAGTGCTCCAATAATTATAATCCCGAAGATTAATTCGTAGCCAACAAATTTTTTAGGTGTAAATAGAGGTTCTAACAAGGCCGTGAAAAAGGCTCCTGTACTCATCATTGCCAAACAGATGGACACATTAGAAACTTTAATGGCACCAAAAAAAGTAACCCAGTGTAAGGCTATTACACAACCTGCCAAGCAGAATGATAGAATACGCTTTCGCGAAAGCGTATTAACTCCATCTCCTAGTAACGAGATCCCTTTGATCTTTATATAGATAAAAATAAAAATTACCGCTAGCAACATACGGTACCAAACCAAAGGAATGGAATCAATACTTATAAGAGCTCCTAAAACAGCGGTAAAACCCCAAATAAAAACAATGAGGTGTAAATGGAGATAATTAACTACTCTATCGTCTGGCATTACGCAATAAAAATATAGCTACAATTGCAAAAAATATATTTGGAAACCAAACTGCAAACCACGGATTAAATGTGCTTTTCTCTGCAATGGTTCCAAAAACTTTGTCTAGAAATACGTAGGTCATAGCGATTACTAACCCTATGGCAAGATTCATTCCCATTCCTCCACGTTTTTTTACACTACTTACTGCAACGGCTATAAGGGTAAAAATAAAGGCACTTACAGGTATGCTGGTACGCTTGTACTTTTCTACATAGTATAAGTTCATGTTAGCGTTACCTCGTTTTTCTTCTTGTTTTATAAATTCATTCAGTTCCCAGAAATTTTTAGTTTCGGCTACATATTCTACTGGTGTAAGTTCATCGATTTCAAAAGGTAAAAGAGTGTCGTACTTACCGTATTGTTCGATTTTTTCACTGTTTTCAAGAATAATACGTTTTTTAAAACTTGTGAGCGTATAGGAAGTGTCGTTAAACTGAATACTACTAGCAGAGATTTTAAATTTAAGTGAGTCAGCTTCAAAATGTTCTAGGGTGAAATTGTAGCCCTTTTTTCTTGAAGGCTGGTAATTACTCACATAGATATACTCATTATCATTGATTTGACGATAAACATCAGATGTTTTTTGACTATCTGTTCGTTTAAAGTACTTGTATTGATATTCATTAAATCCTTGAGCGGCATTAGGAACCAAAAAAGAACTAAACAACAAGGCTCCTGTACAAACTATCGTTGCACCAATTATGTATGGCTTAAGGAATCTATTGAATGAAACTCCAGAACTTAAAAATGCAATAACTTCTGTGTTATTAGCCAATTTTGATGTAAAAAACATCGTAGAAATAAACAGAAATAAAGGAAATAAGAAATTTGAAAAGTAAATAGTAAAATCCAGAAGGTACCACAAGGTCTCGTCAAGTGGTGCATTTTTACTAAGTATCTTTCCCACTTTTTCTGCAAGGTGTACTGTAACCATTATCGGTAGGAATAACGATAACAGCAGGATAAATGAACCTAAATACCTTTTTAATATGTATTTATCTAAAATATTCAATACTATAATCTATTGTCCATTTGTTTTACCATTTTATCCTTCCAGGTTCTAAAATCACCAGCAAGTATGTGTTTTCTCGCCTCGCGCATGAGCCATAGATAAAAAGTAAGATTGTGCAAGGTACATATTTGCTTACCTAGCATTTCATTAACGGTAAAAAGATGTCTTACGTATGCCTTACTATAGTATTGATCTACCCAAGCAGTACCATGCTCATCTAGTGGTGAGAAATCATCGGCCCACTTTTTATTTTTTACATTCATGGTACCATTGACTGTAAAAATCATACCATTTCGTGCATTACGAGTAGGCATTACACAGTCAAACATATCTACACCTAGCGCCACGTTTTCCAATAAATTTATAGGAGTACCTACACCCATTAGGTAACGCGGTTTATCTTTTGGAAGAATAGCTGTTACCACCTCGGTCATAGCATACATTTCTTCAGCTGGTTCACCTACTGACAAACCACCTATAGCATTACCTGGTTGATCAGCATTGGCAATAAATTCAGCACTTTGAGCTCTTAAATCTTTATACGTACTACCTTGTACAATAGGAAATAAAGT
This sequence comes from Nonlabens sp. SCSIO 43208, assembly GCF_050703575.1. Lineage (NCBI taxonomy): Bacteria > Pseudomonadati > Bacteroidota > Flavobacteriia > Flavobacteriales > Flavobacteriaceae > Nonlabens > Nonlabens sp. SCSIO 43208. The sequence continues at coordinate 1,919,786 of NZ_CP065365.1, read as the reverse complement.
TTGGTTATAACCATATTTACTAGGAGTATTGTGAAAATGATCGATACATCTTTTCAACCATCGATGGGTCATGTGCATGGATCGACGAGCATAATTGTAATCGCATGGATAAGGAGTACATTCATCAAATGCCATGATGATGTCTGCACCAATGGTACGTTGAATATCCATAGCGCTTTCTGGTGTAAAGAAGTGGTAAGAACCATCGATGTGTGATTTAAATTTCACACCAGCTTCTTTAATTTTTCTATTTGCACTCAAGGAATAAACTTGATAACCACCAGAATCTGTAAGAACTGGTCTATCCCAATTCATAAATTTATGAACACCACCGGCCTTTTCGAGAATTTCAGTTCCTGGTCGCAAATACAAGTGATAGGTATTTGCCAGAATTATATCTGGATTAACCACATCTTTAAGTTCATTTTGATGTAAACCCTTTACCGTTGCAAGGGTTCCTACAGGCATAAATATGGGCGTTTCAATTGCACCGTGGTCAGTGTGAACTACACCAGCCCTAGCCTGGCTGTTAGGATCGTTATGTAATAAGTCAAATTTCATGCGTGGCAAAGATAGGTTTTAACGTGATTTATACGACTAGTTAATTCAATTCATCTAAGTTAAAGACGGTTTAAAAAAATAATCAAGTCTTTAACTTTCCAGGATTCTATTAAATTGTTTGCTACTCGTTAATAATTGACTGTGCAAAATTCGTAAAAAGGAAGATTAGAAACGTACTTTTGCAGTATCATCAAATTAAACAATTAAAATGGCTGATATACAGCAATTAAAAGACATCGTAACCCAAGTACGCCGCGACATCGTACGACAGGTTCATGCAGTAAACAGTGGTCACCCAGGTGGATCCTTAGGCTGTGCAGAGTTTATCGTTACTCTCTATAATGAGATCATGGATCACAATCCAGATTTTAGTATGGATGGAGTTAATGAAGATTTATTTTTCTTATCAAACGGGCACATATCTCCCGTTTACTACAGTGTCCTTGCGAGAGCTGGATATTTCCCTGTAGAAGAGTTAAATACTTTTAGAAAACTAAACACTCGCCTACAAGGACATCCTACCACTCATGAAGGTCTACCAGGTATACGCATTGCTAGTGGTTCACTAGGACAAGGAATGAGTGTAGCTATAGGTGCTGCTCTTGCAAAAAAATTGAATAACGATGACAAAACCGTTTTCAGTTTGCATGGTGATGGCGAACTTCAAGAAGGTCAAATTTGGGAAGCTGCCATGTACGCCAGTGCAAATCATGTAGACAATTTAATCGCAACAATAGATGTAAATGGTCAACAAATTGATGGCTCTACCGATGCTGTATTATCACTAGGTGATCTAAAAAATAAATTTGAGGCTTTTGGTTGGGAAGTACTTACCATCGAAAAAGGAAATGATATTGAAGCTGTGGTAAATGGAGTACGTGAGGCTATTTCGCTTTCGCGAAAGCGTAAACCTATATGCATCCTGCTTCACACTGAAATGGGTAATGGTGTAGATTTTATGATGGGATCACACAAATGGCATGGTGTAGCACCTAATGATGAGCAATTAGAAAGTGCTCTTGCTCAAAACCCAGAAACTTTAGGAGATTACTAATCAAAATCTGTTCACCACTATGAAAGTTTACGAAAACACAGGAAATAAGGACACGAGATCAGGTTTTGGAGCTGGTCTTACTGAACTAGGAAATAAAAATGAGAATGTAGTGGCTCTTTGCGCCGATCTTACAGGATCATTGAAAATGAATGAATTTGCAAATCAGCACCCAGAACGTTTCTACCAAGTAGGAATTGCAGAAGCCAATATGATGGGTATTGCTGCTGGTTTAACAATAGGTGGTAAAATTCCTTTTACAGGAACATTTGCTAACTTTTCAACGGGTCGTGTTTATGACCAAATCAGACAAAGCATCGCTTATTCTGATAAGAATGTAAAAATTTGTGCATCACACTCTGGTCTTACACTAGGAGAAGATGGTGCTACACACCAAATTCTTGAAGACATCGGTCTTATGAAAATGCTTCCAGGAATGACTGTAATAAACACTTGTGATTACAATCAGACTAAGGCAGCAACGATTGCTATCGCAGATCATCATGGACCTGTTTACCTTAGGTTTGGACGACCTAAAGTAGCTAATTTTACTCCAGAAAACGGAAGCTTTGAAATTGGAAAAGCTGTTCATTTACAAGATGGAAAAGATGTCACTATAGTGGCAACTGGACATTTAGTTTGGGAAGCTCTAGAAGCTGCTAAAGAATTAAATGAAAAAGGTATATCTGCCGAGGTGATTAATATTCACACCATTAAACCTTTAGATGAAAAAGCTATTTTAGATTCAGTAAAGAAAACAGGTTGTATCGTAACAGCAGAAGAACATAATTATTTAGGTGGACTAGGAGAAAGTGTTGCACGCACACTTGCACAGCACCATCCTACACCACAAGAATTTGTTGCAACTCAAGACACCTTTGGAGAAAGTGGAACTCCTGCTCAATTACTTGAAAAATATGGCTTAAATGCTGCAAATATCGCAGCCAAAGCTCAACAGGTAATTAAGCGCAAGTAATTGTAATTAACACTATTATAAAACTGTATCTAATAGTACTTACTTTTAGATACAGTTTTTCTTTTTAAAACCTATAAGCAACTTTAGGCATTAGAGTCCAAGATGTCAAATTTTTTGTTATTCCACGTTCCATTTTAAAGGGTGTATATTGTAAATCTATGGATATAAACAATACACTCGAATCCTTAAACTCAAAGTTATAACTTAAAGAACTGAGTGCTAAAAAGGAATTTATACTGCTGTAATCAAGCTCTTGTGCAGCGCTATTAGTAACAGGATCTAAAAAGATTGAAGCCATCCCCATTCCAAATCCTAAATCCAATGCAGAAGACGGATAGCTCAATAACGTCTTATTTAATCTTAGTGAAGCATTTAATATAGTTGTGGCTTCTATTTCCTCATTTCTTTGTTCACCTTGTAAAAGAAAATAGTTGTTTTGCTGCGGTACTACTAATTGTAATGAAGCCTCTATGCTACGATTTTTTCTTGAGTTTGGAAACTGAAGAGATAATTCAAAAGAAGGCGACACATCAATAAATTGCCCTAATTCTGACGATGGAATATACGCTCCTACTCCAACCTTCAAAAATGGGGTTTCTATTGGCAAGGAATTCTGATTTTGGTTAGTCTGGGCATTAACCAAAGAATGATTAGAGATAATTAAGATTATAATAATGACTAAATTTTTCATGACTATTAGTTTAAAATTCGTGAGTAAAACTATGAGTCATCTTGTCCTATTTAATTCGATTAAATAGAAAAGAAAAATTTTGAAACTTGTGTTTTTTACAAACTCAACTCAAAAAAAAAAATCTACCTGTTGGTAGATTTTTTTATTCTATTTATGAGTCTGCATCTAGATAATCTGGTATTCCGTCACCGTCACTATCTCGTGCATCATCTGGGTTTGTATTACCATCAGGATCTGCATTTTCTTGACTAGTTGGAATCCCATCACCATCATCGTCTGGATCTAAATAATCAGGAACACCATCACCATCAGTATCTACTGCATCTCCAGGTAAAAAGTTACCATCAGGATCTGGGTTTTCAAATCTATTTTGAATTCCATCACCGTCTAAATCAATATTTACTTCGTCTGCATCAAGGTAACCTGGTATTCCATCACCGTCTAAATCTTCTGCATCATCAGGATTCCCATCACCATTAGGGTCTGCATTTTCAAAGATGGTACCTACTCCATCCCCATCGTCATCACGATCCTCAAAATTTGCAATACGGTCGCTGTCCGTATCATCATTTGTAGTTGTGATCAGTTCATCATTATTAGGATCCTCATATCTAGATAAAATTCCATCATTATCATGATCATTGATTTTAACAGCATGAACTTTGAAAGTAAAAAGTAAAGGCGAATATGCAGGAATTCCAGTAGGAGAACTATTAAAATAGGCAATACCACTAGGCATAAAAACCGCACCTATACCACTACCGTCAAAGGTAATAGTACCATCGGGATTTGCCGTTACCGATTGAGAACCCTTAAATTCTTGTGCTGCTCTAGCAAAACCTTCAATAGATCTAGGTAAATCAAACCAAATTGGGTTTTGTGCTGCATCAAATAAAGTATTATCCAACAGTCTACCTTCGTAACTCACCAAAGCACTATCTGCATAAGTTATTTGTGGATCGCTAGGATTACCTTCTCTTAATTTAAGTAAGTAATAAGTATAATTAACTCCTTCTCGTTCTATAGTACGAGTTTCGACCTGATTAATAAGTGGTGTTTGAGTAGTAGGATCATCGATTTCTCTCAAAATAATGTCAACGTCATTGGTAGGACTAGCTACAAAATCATCTTCATTATAATAATGAGTTTGTAGATAATCTAAAAGCGCCTCTTGATCTTCTAGATCTACTTCGTCTCTATCTCGTATTTGAATACCTGCATCATCGTCGTCATTATTACATGCAAAAACCGCAAGTACAAAACCAGCTAATAAGCCTAGTCTTAAAAGTTTTTTCATCATACTTTTTTTATTAGTGGTCAAAGATAGCATTTCTCGCTATTTTTGTTGTGTTAACGAGTGATAATAAGACATCTTATGCGAATAGATAAATTTTTGTGGTCTGTACGATACTTTAAAACACGTAGCAAAGCAACTGATGCCGCAAAAAAGGGTCGTATAAAAGTGAATGATGTAGTTGTAAAACCGTCTAGAGATGTCTACCCTGGAGATTTAATCACCTTGCGTAAAGATCAAATTGAATATAAAGTAGAAGTTATAGATCTGCCGGCTAATCGGGTAGGTAACAAATTAGTTGATCTTTATAGAGTAGATCGTACACCAAAGGAAAATTTTGAAGCTCGTGATTTAGTTAACCTCAGCCAAGATTACTACCGCCGTAAAGGAGAAGGAAGACCTACAAAAAAAGACAGACGTGATTTAACTGATTTACTTAATCAAGAAGAGGAGTAACATGGAATTAGATCAACGATACTGGAATGATAGGTACCTGAATAACACCGCAAAATGGGATTTGGGTCAAATTTCAACTCCAATTAAAGAATATGTTGATGGAATCACTAATAAAAATGTAAAGATCCTAATACCTGGTGCAGGGAATTCATACGAGGCCGAGTACCTACATAAAATAGGATTTAGCGATATTACCGTTATTGATATAGCCAGTGAACCTCTTTTAAATTTAGAAAGTAGACTCCCAAAGTCTCATAACCTTAAACTCATAAAAGAAGATTTCTTTAATCATCAGGGTAACTATGATTTAATTATCGAACAAACGTTTTTATGCGCATTGGAATTACGCTTTCGCGAAAGCTACCCTACTAAAATGAGTGATTTGCTCAACAGCAGTGGAATACTTGCAGGTGTTTTATTTACTATAGACAAGAATCGAAGTGAACCTCCTTTTGGCGGAACAATGGAAGAATATCGTAAATTATTTGAACCACTATTTAAAATAGAGACATTAGAACCTTGTTACAACTCTGTACCAGACAGAAAAAACAAAGAAGTGTTTATACAATTTAAAAAGAAATGAATACAATTTTAACACACGATCAAGTTCAACATAAAATTCGCCGAATCGCTTTTCAAGTAGCAGAAGTTTTTTATGAAGAGCATGAAATAATACTTGCAGGAATTAAAGGGCAAGGCTTCCAATTTGCCTCACTTTTGAAGACTCAATTAGATTCTATACTACAAGGAACAGTGACTATATGTGAAGTGAAAATTGATAAGAAAAATCCTCTATCTCCTATCTCTACTTCCTTAGATTCAAAATTATATAAAGATAAAGTTGTGGTCTTATGTGATGATGTTCTAAATAGTGGATCCACCTTAATATATAGTGTAAAACACTTCTTAGACACTCCTATCAAAAAAATGAAAACTGCTGTACTTGTGGATCGTAATCATAAAAGATACCCTGTAAAAGCTGATTTTAAAGGAATCTCATTATCTACAAATTTAAAGGAACACGTTGAAGTTTTCTTTGATTCCAATGAGAGTAAAGTCTTACTAAAATAATAGAGCAACAATCTCTCGAGAAATATCGTCGATTGTCTTATTATCGGTATTAATTTGATGCTGGGCTTTAGAATAATACTGCCTGCGTTCAAATAGATGTTTTCCAATAAACTCCATAAGTTCATTTTTATCGGATATAGAGGACAATAACGGTCGTTTATTCATTTCCTCGTATAATCGACTAGTCAAACTAGGAATACTAGCTTGTAAATAGATAGTAATATGTCCTAATTGATTGAGGTATTCCATATTGTTGTAATAACAAGGAGTACCACCACCTAAAGAAATAATTTGATATGTGCTAGATTCAGCTAAATCGGTTAAATACGTACGTTCTATTTTCCTAAAATATATAGCTCCTTTTTCTTGGAATATCGAATTGATACTTTTTTGCTCCATCTTTTCTATATAGTCATCTAGATCTATTTGATCCATTCCTGTTAATTGACTTAATTTTTGGGCAATCGTACTTTTACCGCTACCCATGTATCCTAAAAGAAAAATTTTTTTCATTCTCAAAACCTTGATTATTAAAGGGATTCAAATTTGTTTCAAAATTAATTCAAAAAGTTGTTTGTAAATCAATAATAGGTAGTATATTTGCACCCGCAAACGCGCAATGACTTGGTAGCTCAGCTGGTAGAGCATCACACTTTTAATGTGAGGGTCCTGGGTTCGAACCCCAGCCAAGTCACAGATTTTTCAAAAACAAAAGCTCTATTTTCATAGGGCTTTTTTTCTACCCGGGTGCTGAAATTGGTAGACAGGCACGGTTGAGGGCCGTGTGCACTAGTTGCGTGTGGGTTCAAGTCCCATCCCGGGTACTTAAAGTCCTTATCAAATACGATAAGGATTTTTTTTTGAGCCATTTTTAATTTCTGATGTTGATTGTAGAATAAAAGGTTAAACAAATTACAAAGTACTGTTTGAAGTACTTAATTTTTGTTTAACTTTACCATTGTTATAATTAAACAAATTTTGTTTTGATCAAGAGCAAGTTCAGCATTAAAGATTTAGAAAACCTAAGCGGTATTAAATCACATACTATAAGAATCTGGGAAAAGAGGTATAACTTATTAGAACCAGATAGAACTGATACGAATATCAGGACCTACGATTTAAGTATGTTGCAAAAAATTCTTAACGTAAGTTACCTAAGAAACGCTGGTATTAAAATTTCTACTATTGCCAGCTTGAGCAGCGAAGAAATTGAGGCACAAGTTAGAAAATACGCAGAACGTAACAATAGAAATGATCATGCTATTCAGGAGCTTAAATTGGCTATGGTGAATTTTGATCAAGAAATGTTCCAGCGTATTTACACGAGTGTTTTAGATGAAGTCGGATTTACAGGAGTATTTTATAATCTATTTGTTCCATTTCTTGAAGAACTAGGTTATTTGTGGCAATCTAAAACTATAAATCTTGCTCATGAGCACTTTATAAGCCATTTAATTAAACAAAAAGTGCTGGTAAATCTGGAAAAATACCAATACAAACATTTTGAAGCAACAGATCATGTTTTTGTTTTATTCTTACCAGAAAATGAAATGCATGATTTAGGACTATTATTTTTAAATTATGAACTGTTACGCAGAGGCTGCAACACAGTATATCTAGGTGCTAGTATGATGCTAGATTCCCTACCTTTCTTTAAAAAAGGAGGAATAACACCTACTTATATTACATACATAACGGTACAACCTACTGAAAAACAACTACCTACTTTTTTGAGGCAATTTGATCGAAAGGTAGCTAAAGGTGACGATGTTAAATTATGGATTTTAGGTCATCTAGCTCAAAAGATTAAGCCAAGTGATTTAAGTAAAAATCAAATTGTATTTCCTGGTATTACAAACTTATTAGAACAAATTCCTGAACTTATTACTAATGAATAAAAAGATAGCAATTATAGGTTCTGGTTTCTCATCACTTTCAGCCGCCTGTTACCTTGCAAAGGAAGGTAATATGGTAACCATATACGAAAAGAATGAAACAGTTGGTGGTAGAGCAAGAAGATTAGAAAAAGATGGTTTTACTTTTGATATCGGTCCATCTTGGTACTGGATGCCAGATATCTTTGAGCGATTCTTTGCAGACTTTGATAAAAAACCATCTGATTATTATCAATTGGATAAATTGAATCCAGGCTACACTGTTTATTTTGAAAATGACAAAATCAACATTGCTGACAATCTAGATGAAATTAAATCCACTTTTGAAGATATTGAGCCAGGCAGTTCACAACCTCTTCAAGAATTTATGGATAAGGCTAGTGAAAACTACGATATTGCCATTAAAAATCTTGTTTATCGTCCAGGAGAATCACCACTAGAATTAGTAACTCCACAAACAGTAAGGAAGCTAGGCGCTTTTGTAGGTAATGTATCAAAGGATGTACGTAAAAAATTCAAAAACCCTAAGTTAATCTCAATATTGGAGTTTCCTGTGTTATTCTTAGGAGCGACACCAAGTAACACTCCTAGCTTTTATAACTTTATGAATCATGCCGATTTTGGTCTGGGTACTTGGCATCCTAAAGGAGGTATGTATGAAGTAATACTAGCCATGAAAAAGCTTGCAGAAGAATTGGGTGTTGTAATAAAAACCAATGCTCCAGTACAGAAGATCCTTGTTAATGAAAGTAATCATGCCTACGGTCTCATGGTTAATGATCAAAAACATTTGTTTGATACCATCGTATCAGGAGCAGATTATCATCATTCAGAAACCTTATTAGAGCCTCAATATAGACAGTACAGCGAATCATATTGGGATAAAAAAACATTTGCCCCTAGCTCACTGATATTTTATGTTGGATTTGATAAAAAATTAAAAAATATTGAGCATCACAATCTGTTTTTTGATACAGATTTCACTAAACATGCCAACGAGATATATGAGCAACCACAATGGCCAGAAGAACCTTTATTTTACGCAAACTTTACCTCGGTTACTGATGAAAGTACAGCGCCTGATGGTTGCGAAAATGGTTTTTTCTTAATTCCACTAGCTCCAGATTTAGAGGACACTCCTGCTTTACGTGAACAATACTTTGACATAATCATGGATCGATTTGAAAAGAGAACAAATCAAAATGTCAAAAACAGCATTATATTTAAGGAGTCGTTTTGTGTCAATGACTTTAAAGAACAATACAATAGTTATAAAGGAAACGCCTATGGGATGGCAAATACACTATTACAAACAGCTTTCTTAAAACCTAACTTAAGAAGCAAAAAAGTTAAAGACTTATTTTTTACAGGTCAGCTCACGGTTCCTGGACCTGGAGTACCACCATCATTAATTTCAGGAAAATTAACCGCTCAGTTGGTTAAAAAATACTCGCTATAAAATGAAAAGTTTATTCGATCAAGTTTCAAGAGAATGTAGTAAGGCTGTAACGCATCGCTACAGTACGTCATTTTCCCTAGCAAGTAAAATGTTAGGTCCTTCCATAAGGCAAGATATTCATAACATTTATGGATTTGTAAGATTTGCTGATGAAATAGTGGATACATTCCATGATTATGACAAGAGAACATTATTAGACCGTTTTGAAGAAGACGTTAAACGAGCTATAGAAGATAAAATAAGCCTTAATCCTATTTTAAATTCTTTTCAAGAAACCGTAAATAAATACAATATTACTCCAGATATGTATGGTGCTTTTTTAAACAGTATGCGCCTTGATCTTGATAAATCAGTGTATCTAACTGATGAAGAATATCGCAACTACATTTATGGCAGTGCCGATGTAGTAGGACTTATGTCTTTAAAAGTATTTGTAAAAGGTGATGAAGACAAATATGAAGACCTAAAACAAGATGCTATGAGACTGGGAAGTGCCTTTCAAAAGGTAAATTTCTTAAGGGATCTAAAAGCAGATTTAGATACACTAGAACGTAGCTATTTTCCAAATACCAACCTACACGATTTATCAGAAGAAGATAAAGCAAGATTGATAACCGAGATTAAAGAAGACTTTGATGCAGGGTTAAGAGGAATTCAACGACTACCAGTAGAGGCAAAATTAGGAGTTTACACTGCTTATGTTTATTATCGTAGACTTCTTACAAGATTAGAACGTACTCCTTCTAGAGAAATAAGAAACACAAGAATACGCGTTCCTAATTATGAAAAAATTGGTTTATTAGCCAAAGGTTATGTAAGTTGTCGCCTGAACTTGATTTAATTATATGGAAATAGTACTCTGGATTGTCATTTTCTTGACCACATTCGGTGTTATGGAATTCAATGCTTGGTGGATGCACAAATACGTGATGCATGGATTTTTATGGTACTTACATGAGGATCACCATCACAAAAAACATAACAGCTGGTTTGAAAAAAACGATTTCTTCTTTGTTTTTTATGCAGCTGTAAGTATTGCTTTAAAAGTAGCACATAGTGAATATGACTTATGGTGGGCACTACCTATAAGTGCTGGAATTCTAGCCTATGGTATTGCCTATTTCATTGTTCATGACATATTCATACATCAACGCTTTAAATGGCTGAGACAAGCGAACAATAAATATGCTAAAGGTTTACGTAGAGCTCACAAAATTCATCACAAACATCTAGGAAAAAAAGATGGTGAAAATTTTGGAATGCTAGTAGTGCCATTCAAGTATTTCAAATAATGAAAAAGGCTATCATTATAGGGTCTGGAATTGCCGGCCTAGCTGCTGCCTTGCGACTTAAGAAAAAAGGATATCAAGTAAGTGTATTTGAAAAAAACGACTACGCTGGCGGGAAATTACACGCTATTGAACTAGGTAAATATCGTTTTGACTTAGGACCATCACTTTTTACTTTACCTCATTTAATTGACGAATTACATCAATTGTTTCCTAATGTAGAGGTAGATTTTAATTACATCAAAAAGAAAACTGCCTGTCATTACTTTTGGGAAGATGGAACAAGTTTTGAAGCTCCTGCTGATCTTGAAAACTTTGCTGTAAAAGCTGCTGAAATTTTTGATGAAAAACATAAAACTTTATCTAAATACCTTCAAAATAGTAAGATGAAGTATGAAAGCACAAAAAGTTTATTTTTAGAAAAATCACTACACAAGTCAAATACTTACTTCAGTAAGCAAACACTTAAAGCTATTTTAAAAATCCCTTTCCTTGGAATTAATAACACATTAGATCAGGAAAACAAGAAGTTTTCCAACCCAAAACTTAACCAACTATTCAATAGATACGCGACCTACAATGGTTCATCACCCTATCTCACACCTGGAATCATGTCTATGATTCCCTATTTAGAATTAGGATTAGGAACCTATTATCCTCAAGGTGGTATGCATCGTATCTCGCAGTCTCTGTTTGAACTAGCACAAGAAGTAGGTGTTGAATTTAGCTTTCGCGAAAGCGTAAAAAAGATCAATCACAGCAATAATAAAGTCACTGGAGTCACCACCGAAAAAGGTATTCACGATGCTGATATCGTATTGTGTAACATGGATGTATTTCCTACTTACCGTCAATTATTAAAAGACATTAAAGCTCCCGAAAAAACATTAAAGCAGGAACGCAGTAGTAGCGCTCTTATATTTTACTGGGGAATTAAAAAATTCTTTCCTCAATTGGATCTTCACAACATTTTATTTAGTGAAAATTACAAAGCAGAATTTGAGGCTATTTTTAATAATAAATCTTTATACGAGGATCCTACAGTATATATAAACATAACAAGTAAACAATCACCTCAAGATGCCCCTAAAGGATGTGAAAATTGGTTTGTGATGATTAATACACCTGGTGATTATGGGCAAGACTGGGAAAAACTTGTAATAAAGGCTAAAAAAAACATACTATCTAAAATCAAAAGATGTCTTAACATCGATGTTGAAGAGCTGATTGATGTCGAATATGTTCTTACACCACAAGGTATCGGAAAAAATACGAGTAGTTATCGAGGTGCTTTATATGGAGCAGCTAGCAATAATAAATTTGCTGCTTTCCTTAGACATCCGAATTTTAATAAAACGATTGGGAATTTGTACCATGTAGGAGGATCGGTTCATCCAGGTGGAGGAATACCTTTATGTTTATTAAGTGCAAAAATTACTGCAGATTTAATCCCAAATACAAATGCCTAAAACTGTTACTATCATCATGCTATGGGTAATACATATAAGTGCGCTTATAGGTATAGCGATGGGTAATCAGGATTTTTTCTTTCCAAAATCACCCTTTACTCTAGTTTATCTGGCCATCTTGTGCGTTTGGTTTTTCCCAGTGAATTCGGTAAAGAAGGCATTGCTTTTTGGCCTCTGTTTTATCACAGGAATGAGTGTTGAATGGATAGGTGTACACACAGGATATTTGTTTGGAGATTATCACTATGGTGTTAACATGGGCTGGAAATTAGATGGTATACCCTACCTTATTGGAAGTAACTGGGCACTATTATCATTTATTACTTATGAAATAAGTAGAAAATACATAACTCAACGTTTATTGATTCCGCTTGCAGGTGCTTTTCTCATGGTGGTTCTGGATTTCTTTCTAGAGCAAATTTGTGATGTGGCTGGATTTTGGCATTTTAATAATGGTGCAGGCTGGTTCAATTATATATGCTGGTTTTTAATCGCTGCTGCATTGCAATATGTATTACAATTCTTCAAACTTAAAGGAGATATAAAAATATCTCTGCATTTATATAGCGTTCAACTCATTTTTGCAATTGTTTTATGGATAATCATTACGATATAGCCATTATAGGAATGGGTTGTGCAGGTAGTCATGTAGTACTACAACTGCTCGAGAATGCGCCACATTTAAAAGTAGCTATACTTGATTCATTCGGATCTTTAACTCAAGAAAAAACATGGAGCTTTTGGGAAAAAGGTCCTGGTAAGTATGACGACTTGATCATTGCCAGTTGGAAAAACTGTAGATTTCACACAGGAGATGAGGAATTATCCCTTACCATGAATCCTTACCTATATAAATCAATAGAAAATGTGAAGTTTTCCGCTTTCGCGAAAGCGCAATTACAACAAAATTCCAAATACCATTACATCGGGAGTGAAGTAACACACTTAGAGCAAACACATAATTCCAAAGAAGTAACCGTATCATACAATAACGGCTCATTAACCGCAGATTTAGTTCTAGATAGTAGACCATTAGAGGACATTCCATCAACTGGGATTACACTGTTGCAACACTTCAAGGGTTGGTTCATTGAAACCTCTGAAGATTATTTTGACCCAAAGGAATTTACTAAAATGGATTATCAACTGGTAGATCCGGGAACAACTAGCTTTGTTTATATACTTCCGTTTTCTAAAAGAAAGGCGCTAGTGGAGTATACCTACTTTGCTAAAAATCTGGTGCAAGACGAAGTTTATGATCAGTACCTTGAAACCTATATTACAGACTTTTTAAAAATTAGTGATTATAAGATAACTAAAGTAGAAAAAGGGATTATTCCCATGACGAGTAATGATTTTAAACCCTTCATAAATAAGAATGTGATTAAAATAGGAACTGCTGGCGGCTGGGTAAAGGCAAGTACTGGTTATAGTTTTAAAAATAGCGAACGACTTGCCCGACAATTGGTCAATAATTATCTAGAAAACAGACCTCTTTTCTATAAAATGACTAATAAAAAGTACGAAGTTTTTGACGAAACTCTACTGCGCGTTTTACACGAGAATGAAGCTTCTGGTCCTGAGATATTTAGTAAAATGTACCAGCGAAATAGTGTACAAAATATTATGGCATTTCTAGATGAAGAAAGCAGCCTTCTTGCTGAATTAGGAATTATGAAGTCACTTACGTCATGGCCCTTTGTAAAGAACTTTTTTAAGTCTCTTTAAACGATAGCAGTTCTGGAATCGTGAAGCCCTGCCAACTTCCTGTAATCAAATACGGTTGAAATCTAGAGAACATTTCTTCTTTATACCACTGTAGTGCTTGAGTTTGCTGTATGGCTTGTTTATGGTTATTACCTCTGTAAGCAAACTTTTTTAAAGCCTTTGCATCGTCCCACAGACTAAACGTTGCCATATGAGTAAAAGGGCGTTCTCCTACTCCTGCGGTAAATAATAAACTAGGATTTTCTTTTAAACCTTTTTGAGAAATAGGTACATAATCCCAAAACTTTTTAAGCATGTGCGGTTTAATAGTAGCTCTTGTTATTACTGTGAGGTAGGGATTATTGGTATCCATATCTGAATGCTGCTCAAAAGGGTTTTTCTTTGACCATTGACCATATGCTTTAATATTTTTCATGTAAAAGGTCAATTGCTGCTCGCTGTGATTAAGATATTTCTTATAAAGACTAGAAGAATCAAAAAATTCTTGGGCTTCTTTATGCGAATCCCATACTTGTAATAATCCGTAAACACTCCAATCTGGCCATGGACTAAAACCTTCTTTACCACTTCCTAATAATTTGTATGACTGTAATCCGCTTTGTCGGCGCAGTGCGCTATGCGCAAATTGCATCATCCAAAATGCCCATATCTTGTCCTTTAATTTAGGGTATTTAAAAAAAGTAAGAGTAGTAATTTGTTTAGACATTGAAATCAATAGATAAAGCTAGCAAAATACGAAACCTGTCTAGGTAAAACATCAGGTTTATTTATTATTTATAAAATAGGTAAGAGCTAAGGTAACTAATGAGAATCCCGCGCCTAGATAAAGTATTTCAATACCTTCGGAGTATGTAACAACTTTACCCGTAAACGAAATAGCCATTACAAAAATTACCATTTTAATGAGTAACGATTTAAGATCGTCTAATGTTTCAATAACGAGCCACGATGGTAAGTTTTTGATTTTGGCAACGTATAATTCGAATAGTCCCATGGCAACAGTAAAAAAGATAACACCTAATAATACAAGGTCTAGAGACTTTAAGCAATCTTGTATAATGGTATCTTCTTCAGAGTAACCGCTGGCGATATTAATAAGAGCGTGATAAATATCCGATATTGCATATACTTCAATGGCAATAGCTAGAGCAATAATAGCGACTACTCCAATTGTTGCAATAATTTTTAAAAATACACCCAAGAATTTAAACACAACTATATTTTTTATGTAAGGTACACTTAGACAGTTATTTAAAGACAAAAATTTATCCTAATTCTAATAAAAAAATCCTCTTCAGTAAGAAGAGGATTTTAAATTTAATATAACAACTTAATTAAGCTGCGTTTTCTTCTTTAATCTTATTTAAGGCACTTCCTTTATGGAACCACTCAATTTGAGCCTTGTTATAAGTGTGGTTTAATTTGATTTGATCCTTTGACCCATCAGCATGTACAACTTCTAAAGTAAGCGGCGTGTCTGGTGCAAATTGATCTAAATCTAAGAAGTTAAAAGTATCATCTTCTTGGATCAAGTCGTAGTCTGCTTCATTTGCAAACGTTAGACCTAACATTCCTTGTTTTTTAAGGTTTGTTTCATGGATACGAGCAAACGATTTAACTATTACCGCTGCTACACCTAAGTGTCTAGGCTGCATAGCTGCGTGTTCTCTTGATGAACCTTCTCCATAATTATGATCACCTATCACTACAGACTTGATACCGTCAGCTTTATAAGCTCTCTGAACTTTTGGTACAGCATCGTATTCTCCAGTAAGTTGATTTTTCACTAGGTTGGTTTGCTTATTAAAAGCATTAACCGCTCCAATCAAAGTATTATTTGCAATGTTATCTAAATGTCCTCTGTAACGTAACCATGGACCAGCCATAGAAATGTGATCTGTAGTACATTTTCCAAATGCTTTGATTAACAGTTTTGCACCTTTAATTTCAGTTCCCAATGGCACAAAAGGAGTCAATAATTGTAATCTATCAGAATCGTCTGCAACTACTACTTCTACTCCGCTACCATCTTCAACTGGTGCAAGGTAACCATCGTCTTCTACTTCAAATCCTTTAGGTGGTAATTCCCATCCTGTAGGTTCATCTAGCATCACCTCTTCTCCATCTTCATTGATAAGTTTATCAGTAATTGGATTAAAGTCTAGTCTACCAGCAATTGCTATTGCAGCAGTCATTTCTGGTGAAGCTACAAAAGCGTGTGTGTTTGGATTACCGTCAGCACGCTTGGCAAAGTTTCTATTGAACGAGTGAACGATTGAGTTTTTAGGTGCATTTTTTGGATCCTCATAACGAGCCCATTGACCAATACATGGTCCACAAGCATTCGTAAATATTTTTGCATCTAAATCTTCAAAAACCTTTAAGATTCCATCACGCTCTGCAGTAAAACGAACTTGTTCAGATCCTGGATTAATACCAAACTCTGCTTTAGTTTTAAGTCCTTTATCAAGTGCTTGTTGAGCAACACTGCTTGCTCGAGAAAGGTCTTCGTATGAAGAGTTTGTACAAGATCCTATAAGACCCCATTCCACCTTTAAAGGCCATCCATTTTCTTCAGCTTTTGGCTTCATTGTACCAACTTCAGTAGCAAGATCTGGAGTAAAAGGACCATTTAAGTGTGGCATTAATTTATCTAAGTCGATATCAATTACTTGGTCAAAGTACTGTTCTGGATTTGCATATACTTCATCATCTCCTGTAAGATATTCTTTCACCTCATTAGCAGCATCAGCAATATCTGCACGATCTGTCGCTCTTAAATAGCGTTCCATTGATTCATCGTATCCAAAGGTTGAAGTAGTTGCACCTATTTCTGCACCCATGTTACAAATAGTACCTTTACCTGTACAAGATAAGTTCTTTGCACCAGGTCCAAAATATTCTACTATAGCTCCTGTTCCTCCTTTTACGGTAAGAATTTCAGCAACTTTTAAGATTACATCTTTTGGTGCAGTCCAACCTGATAATTTACCAGTTAACCTTACTCCGATTAATTTAGGAAATTTAAGTTCCCAGGCCATACCTGCCATTACATCTACTGCATCGGCACCACCTACACCTATTGCTACCATTCCTAATCCACCTGCGTTTACAGTATGTGAATCGGTACCAATCATCATTCCACCTGGGAAGGCATAATTTTCAAGTACTACTTGGTGAATAATTCCTGCTCCTGGTTTCCAGAATCCAATACCATATTTGTTTGATACACTTTCAAGGAAGTTAAATACTTCATTACTTGTATTAAGTGCATTTTGTAGATCCGTATCGGCACCTACTTTAGCTTGAATAAGGTGATCACAGTGCACTGTTGTAGGAACAGCTACTTTATCCTTACCAGCTTGCATAAATTGAAGTAAAGCCATTTGGGCTGTTGCATCTTGACAAGCAATACGGTCCGGAGCAAAGTCTACATAATCTTTACCACGTGTAAAAACCTTTTCAGGGTTTCCATCCCACAGGTGTGAGTATAAAATCTTTTCAGCAAGTGTAAGCGGTTTACCAGTCAATTCACGAGCTTTATCTACTCGTTCTGGCATGTTTGCATACACCTTTTTTATCATGTCAATATCAAAAGCCATATGTGTGTTTTTTTATCCGTTTTTTAGGTGTTGCGAATTTACAAAACAGACTTCATAATTGAAAATAATCAACGACAATCAAAAAACAGTGAAATATTTCCATTAAATCAACTATTTGATAAGATAAAATTTACCAAATAGTCAATTAATATTCGTTATCATTAATAGATTATCAATATAAAATGAATCTAAATAGAATAAAAACAGAGATAATATGGGGTTTGCTTTCGCGAAAGCGATAGTATTCAACTAGCATAAAGCCATAAAATCTTAAGATTTTAAAGCTACCTTGAATAGTACTATGACAGCGCTAAGCAACGTTTCCGTCGATTAGTAGTAACCAAGATTTAAAACGATTAATTATTCCTAGTAGAAATGGTTATTACAGAATCTGGGCAATGATACTTTCTTCTGTAAAACCTTCTGCATCGGCCTTGTAATTTTTAATAATACGGTGACGTAAGATACCGTTTGCTACTGCTTGTACATCTTCAATATCTGGACTGTACTTACCATTAACAGCTGCGTGAGTTTTGGCCGCTAGAATAAGATTTTGCGATGCACGTGGTCCAGCACCCCAATCTATATATTCCTTTATAATTTCAGGAACATTTTCACTATTAGGTCTTGTTTTCCCTACTAGTCCTACTGCGTATTCAATGACATTATCTGCTACTGGAATACGGCGTACCAATTGCTGAAAATCAATAATCTCCTGAGCTGTGAATAAAGGATTTACAATTGGTTTGTGGTCGCTTGTAGTAGATTTTACAACATTTACCTCTTCTTCAAAGCTAGGGTATTCTAGTTTGATAGAAAACATAAACCTATCCAATTGCGCTTCTGGTAAAGGGTAAGTTCCTTCCTGTTCTATAGGGTTTTGAGTGGCAAGTACAAAATAAGGTTTATCTAAAACATAATTATGACCTGAAACTGTAACCTTGCGCTCCTGCATAGCTTCTAGTAAGGCTGCTTGAGTTTTAGGTGGAGTTCTATTGATCTCATCGGCTAGAATAATATTAGAAAATACAGGTCCTTTTATAAATTTAAAGGTCCTATTCTCGTCCAGTATTTCACTTCCTAATATATCACTAGGCATAAGGTCTGGTGTAAACTGTATGCGTTTGAATTGTAGTCCTAGAGCTTGTGAAATTGTATTCACCATAAGTGTTTTGGCCAGCCCTGGAACTCCTACTAGCAAAGCATGTCCTCCAGAAAAAATGGAGATAAGAATTTCGTCGATCACTCGTTCTTGACCAATGATGACTTTTCCTATTTCCTTTTTTAATTCTTTGTGCTTTTTGACTAGATTATCAATCGCTGCTACATCAGACATAGTTTGTTGGTTTATTAATTTAGATTGTTTTTATTACGCTTCTGCGAAAGCATACTAATCACAGACTTTATTTGATAATTATTTTGTCCAGTCTACCACAAAATCACATTCTTTAAACTGATCGCCTATCTTAATATAGGTATCCTGTAACTTCTCTTCTTGCCATTCACGTATTTTGTCTACACGTTTCTTTTGCAAGGCTAAATCTTTAATTTTAAGAAAATCGAGAGTATAGTTTGCTTTATGATCCTCAATACGCTTATTAACTTTTAAAATCTTGAAAAACACTCTACCTAAATCGTCTTTTTCGTCAATAATTCCACTCACATCTCCTTCTTCCAGAAATTGCAACTGAGCTGATAAAGACGGGTCAATTTTTGTAAGATCAAATCTTTTATCACCAGTTGATGGATTAGTTAAAATTCCACCATTTTTTGAAGTTTCTTCTTCATCGCTTATTTCTTTGGCAGCATCTTCAAACGTAATGTCACCAATGATAAGTTTGTCACGCATTTTATCGAGTTCTTCACGAGCCTTATTCACTTGGGTAGTAGAGATAAACGGACGTAATAGTATGTGACGAACATCACGATAATCACCACGAATTTTTTCTACATAAACGATATGCCACCCAAACTGAGTTTCAAATGGTTCTGATACTTCACCTTCTGGTGTTGAAAAAGCTACTTCTTTAAATTCGGCTACAAATGGATCCTTTCTTGTTAGACTTAGAATACCACCTTGTCTTTCGGTTCCTGTGTCATCAGAGTACAATGCAGCCTTTGCAGCAAAATTACCGCCGTTGTTTATAACGTCGTCACGGTATCTATTTAATTTTGAAATTACATCCTTAACATCTTCTTCTGCCGGTTGTGGTTTAACGATGATTTGAGAAAATTCTACTTCAGTATTAAAGAGTGGTCTCTCGTCCTCTGGAATGCTATAGAAAAATTGTCTAACCTCTTCTGGTGTAATTTCTACTTGCTCAGTAAGTCGTTGCTGCATGCGGTTAGCTAGAAGACCATCACGATTAAGTTTATTAAGCTCGGCAATAACGGCATCCATACTTTCCCTGTTGTAGTATTTTACTATTTCTTCATCACTACCTAATCTTTGTCTAAAGAAACGCAACATATCATTAGTACGGCTTCTTACCTCTGCATCACTAACATTAATACTATCTTGAATAGCATGGTGGGCATACATTTTTTCACGGATAAGACTTTCAATGAGTTCACACTTTGAAAGTTTTAAATTTCCTTGTTGTAGTTCAACTTGCGATTGCTGCTTTTTAATATCACTATCTAATATTACATAATCACCTATCACTCCAGCTACACCATCTATCAAAAAACGGTTTGTGTTACTAGGTTTTACAGAATCCTGTAGTTGTAAATACGTTTCTTGAACGTTTTCACGATCCGTAGCAGCTACATCTGTTTGTGTTTGCGCTGTTGTATTTAACCAAAAACACAAACTTGCTAGTACACTACTTATAAATTTTAATTTCATTGCTTTGTTTTGCATCATTCAAAATATCCTTTTCAAGTCTTTTTACATACTGCACTTTACTTCTATTGAGTAAAATCTGTTTTATTACAGGCGCTATGTATTCCAAAGGCGCTTCCTCTCCTTTTTTCTTTATTTTTTTGAATTTCACCAAATATACACCAAGACTGTCCTCTAATTTGAAGGAACTTCCTTCTTTGATGTACCATTTCTCATTATTAGGGTTAATAGCCTTTACTTTGTCATAGACTTCACTCTTTTTAACCCATGTTGTGTCATTGAAGTAAAACCTCTTGAATCCTAACTTTAAACTATCCAATTGATTGATTTCTTTCTCGCCAGCGTTACCTATAAGTGCTCTCAATTTATTGATGTCTGGATAATTGTTATCGACATAAACGTACAAGTACTGGATGACGTCTTCATTAAGTAAAAATTGTTCACTTTTATCTTCATAGTACTCAGCTATCAGTTCTTTATTAATGATAGTATCAAGATTTTGCTTTATTACTTTCGTAAGATATTCCTGTGTAAACAATTCCGTTTTATATGTATTGACCAATTGATCTAATTGTTCCTGCCTATCTTCTTCTATATTTAACAACGCCTGATCATACATGAGTTTTTCGGTTGCCCAATTGTCAACGTACCTAGAGATAATTGCAATGCTATCTTCAACAGTATAATCACTAGGAAGCTGCTCATTGATATCTGATGCCGTCAAAATATGTTTCCCTACGGTAACCACAGCATTAGTATCAGCCTCTTTTACAAAGTAATCGCATGAAGTGATAGAGAATACTAGTAATATGAAATATAAATATCTATTCACTATAAGATGCTAGTTGTTTTTTAATTTTCTTGAAGATGTTTTTCTTCACTTTAATTTTACGATCCTTCCTTAACGAGGATAACCACTCCTTTTCTAATTGCTGTTGATAATCATTAATTACATTACCTACAGCTTCTTCAAAGGTTTTAGGAGCAGAAGGTTTAATGGACTTTACATAGACTACTTTGTAAAAACTATCTCCTTCATTGTGATATATAGTAGAAACGCCTTCCTTGACTTCAAAATTGTCTGGTAATCTATTAAAGCTCTCTTCTACTACTCCTGTACTCACAATTACCTTTACTCTACCATTTTCATTTAGGCTTTCTTTAATTTCATCAACTGGTATTTGATCTTTGAGCATTTGTTGTACCTCAGTAGCAACCTCTTTACTAGTATTTTGAGTCAAAATGATGTCCAGCCTTCTTTTCCACTCATACTTTTCCTTGTGCTTATTGTAATAATCTCGTTGACCGATGCTGTCTTCCTTTGCCTTGTTCCATATTTTTTTCTGCATAAGGTTAAAAAGCAGGTTTGCTTCCTTAAACTCGTTGTACACAAATGCAAAATCCTTGTTATCACGCTCTAGGTGTTTATCATAATAGTTCATCACTTGGTCATCAACAAATAAATCAAAGTAAAACTTAACTTGTTCATTAACCGTTTTGTAAAATTGCGGATTCTTCTTTTGTTGATTTTCAACAAAATTGAAAAAGTCAAATGACATTATATCTGTATCATTAATAGTCAGAACTTTCCTTTCTCTATCCTCAACATTTTGCAACCATTGACCCGTTAGAATGCTATCATTAAATTCCTTTAAAATATAATCTGGCACCTTTAATTTTTGAGGAACTTGATAGCTAGATTTCAATTTATTTACAAATGATTTGGTAATTTTTCTTGACCTAGGAGAACGTTTAATTTTGTTTTCAAGAGTCTTTTTAACCTCATCAAATTCTGGCAAGTCATGCTTTTCCAACAATTTTACAATATGCCAACCAAATTTGGTTTCAAAGGGTTTTGTATAAGATCCTTCCTTTTCAATAGAAAGGGCTTTATCTACAAATATGACACTATTCAAACCACCGGTACCAAATCGAGTTAACTCACCACCCTTTGAGGCACTATTTAAATCATCAGAAAATTCTCTTGCTAATTCTCCAAAATTTTTACCCGATTCTAACTGCTTATAAACATCTTGAATTCTTGTTGCAGCATCTTGGGTTGTAGCATTTGGTTTATCAAAGGTCATTATGTGGGCAACCGTAACTTCACCACGATTAGGCCTGCGATCGTTCACCTTTAAAATATGGTATCCAAACTCAGTTCTAAAGGGTTTACTTATAGATCCTACGGGAGTTTTAAAAGCCACACTTTCAAAATCATAAGTCATTCTAAATCCGCCGAACCATCCTAACTCACCGCCATTTCCTGCACTAGGGCCTTCACTAGTTTCACGTGCTAATTTTGCAAAATCTTCCTTTTGTGCTCTTTGATATAGTTGGTAAATTCTATTGTAAGCTTTTAATGTATCCTGTGGTGAAGATCCTTTATCCAGTTTAACAATGATATGACTGGCGTTAACCTCTTCAATACTTCGGTTGTACGCCTCTTGGACCAAAGCATCAGTCACCTCGTTATCAGTAAGGTAATTCTTCGCTAGACTTGATCGTTGTTTTTTTATCTCATTTAAATATTCAGGCTCTTTATCAAGACCTAGTTCATAGGCTTGCATAAGTTTTAAACGATAATCTATGTACAGTTCTAAATAATTATCTATGTCTTTTTGAGATTCATCCTGTACTATATCAATATTTTTTAAGTACAAGCGCTTGAAAGTACCAGCATCAAATTCTTGACCATCAATTACTAAAAATGTTTTGTCATCAATATTTTGAGCAAGTATTAAGTTACTTACTATTACAAATAAAAAAACAAATAATTTATTCATAGAGCCTGGATTCATAAGCATGCAAAAATAACCAATGTGATTTCCTATACAAAGCCCTTTCTGCCCCTTAGTGTTAAGTACTATTAACAATTTACGACCATAATGATATGATCAAAACTTCAAATGAGATTACAATTCATAAACCTATCGATGAGGTTATGAAGTTATTTAAGGAACAGGATTATTTTCAGCACTGGCAAAAAGGGCTTATCTCTTTTAAAAACTTAAGCTCACAAACAGGTCAAGTAGGTAGTAAACGTAGTATGAGAATTAAAACCAGCGTTGCTACTATTTCAATGATTGAGGAAATCACACATTTAGACTTACCTCACTTGTGGGCAGCGACTTATCGTACTCGTGGAGTAGTTAATGAACAATGTAACCGCTTTCGCGAAAGCGTAATTAAAAACAACAACTCACAACA
The DNA here is from genome assembly GCF_050703575.1 of Nonlabens sp. SCSIO 43208. NCBI lineage: Bacteria > Pseudomonadati > Bacteroidota > Flavobacteriia > Flavobacteriales > Flavobacteriaceae > Nonlabens > Nonlabens sp. SCSIO 43208. Next base: position 1,896,189 of record NZ_CP065365.1, on the reverse strand, counting down.
TAAAGTAACCCTTTGGCAAGCTAGTTCTACCTTTAAATTCACCGGGATGATGCGACTAGCAGCCAAAGCAAACCCGAAGGTTTTCACCTCACAAACGCTCCAACATATGCAAGATTTTAAGATATTTGCCGAAACTGGAAAAAGTGTAAAAACAGGTGATTACGTCTTATGAGAAAACTAAAATTAATTTGGGATTTTAAAGGTCCTCATGCACAAAAAACAGCACAGCATCACCTTATTCATTTAAAGGAGTATGTGACTATGGAAGGTATTAACAGCCTAGGAAATGGTGTTGAAAAATTAAATGAAAATCATTACATCGCTTTTCTAGGAGTTAATGAAGATGTTATGCCACCAGTACGAGATGCCCTTAAACCACATCGAGGTCAATTGTGGATAGAAAGTTAAACTAAAAGATCTTTATGTTGTATATTTAATCATAAATCCCAAGCTATGATGACTACCGACCACCTATCCTGGACTATGGAACAATTTCGTGTTTACTTAATTCTTTATTGTTCAAAAATTGATATTTCCCAATCTTGTGAAGAATTAAAGTGGATGCAAACGCACTTTGATAAAGAGCGATATGAAGAAATGCTATTAATTTTTAGGCGTGATGCAGATTATAAAAGTATAGTTCGCATTGAGGAATACGTTAAGCATAACAACCTATCAAAACCTCAAGTAGAAAAAATCCTACATGATGTTAAAGACTTTTTTACTGCCGATGGTAGTTATGATATCATGGAACAGCATTTAATGAATGTATTGAAATCAATTTTCAAAGGATGATTCATACCCTTTTTGCCGATCATCTATCTACTAAACAAATCATTCATGGTGCAGGCTTAAAAAGCCGATATCATCATATATGGCACATGGATGAGCCACTAGCAGCAGCTTGTGTCCTATTACCAGAATCTACCCAACAAGTAAGCACCATCCTTAAAATTTGTCATGATCATGGACTAGCCGTAGTAACTCATGGCGGATTAACAAATCTTGTAGGTAGCACTGAAACCAAAGAGAACGACGTGGTAATTTCTCTCGAAAGAATGAATCAAATAGAAGAAATTGATTCAGAAAGCCGAACTGCAACCGTACAAGCTGGCGTTATTCTAGAAGAATTACATCGCGCTACAGATAAGCAGGAATTATTATTCCCATTAAATTTTGGAGCTCGCGGAAGCGCACAAATTGGTGGGATCATTGCTACTAATGCTGGTGGTTTGCGTGTTTTAAAATATGGCATGACACGCCATTTAATCCTAGGTTTAGAAGTGGTACTAGCTGATGGTACAATAGTATCCAACCTACGTAAAATTATTAAAGATAATAGTGGTTATGACCTTAAACAACTATTTATAGGAAGTGAAGGAACTCTAGGAATAATCACTAAAGCAGTTGTTAAACTTGTAGAAAAACCTAAAAGTAGGTATGCTGCTTATGCTGGATTAAAAAAATATGAAAGCGTTATCCAATTACTCAAATATATAGATGCAGGAGCATCAGGTAAACTTACAGGTTTTGAACTTATCTGGAAAAACACCTATGAGCAATTAACAAGTGCCAGTGATGCGGTAAGACCACCACTTCCCTACGACTATGAGTATTATGTTTTAATCGAAATCCAAGGAGCTCATCCCGATAAAGACATTCAATTACTAGAGCATTTATTGGAGAACGCACTGGAAGAAGAAATTATTGAAGATGCCGTTATAGCGAGATCACAAAGCGAGGTAGACTGGTTCTTTAGAATAAGAGAAGACGTAAATAATTTGGTGGATTTCATGCCTTATGACCAGCATTTTGATATAAGTATTCCTATACCCGAAATAGGACGTTACATAGCAAGATGTTACTCACGCTTTCGCGAAAGCGGAATAGCTACACAAGTATATGCATTTGGCCATGTAGCCGATGGTAACATACACTTAATGATAGGAAAAAATGACACCAGTAAAGCAACCAAAGAAGCTATTGACCATCTTGTATATCAAGAAATTGAAACTTTAAATGGTTCTGTAAGCGCAGAACATGGTATAGGAAATCATAAAAAAGCCTACCTGAAATTTTCCAAATCAGATTCTGAAATTGTAATTATGAAAGCGCTTAAAAACCAATTAGATCCTAAAGGGATCATGAATCCAGGTAAGATTTTTTAAGTATAAGTTGTTAGAATTAGGAAAGCATTTAAAATGATAAACCCTATAAAAAAAGCCAGCTATAAAAGCTGGCTTTTTCAATCTACAACTTGAAACTAAATTACTCCTTTACTAATTTTAAACTTGAAACACTGCTAGCCGATGTAACGCGTGCTACATAAATCCCAGGTCTCAATGAACTTGCGTCAATAGTTATTGATTCACTATTTACCTTGTTGCTCATCACCATCTTTCCAGTTAAATCAAAGACAGCTATTTCCTCAATTAATTGATTGCTTGAGGTAATATTCCACTGATTGACGCTTGGGTTTGGATAAACGGTATAATCATTTAAAACAACATCTTGATTGCTAGCCACTTGATTTACAGAAAAGTAAACATTATCAACATAGACCGTAGCACCACCAGCTGGTTGTGCAGAAATTATGAATTGATTAATATCTGAGAATGAAGTCATTCCACCAGCGCTAAAGTCTGATAAAGGTATGGATAAAGTCACCCATTGACCTGTAGCAGGAGTGAATGCTAGTTCTGCCTCGGTATCTCCTGCTCCTCCAAATCCATCACCTAAAAAGTCAACTAACTTTATTCTGAACAATGTTGCATCTGGTGTCCATATGTCCATATTGAAGTACATCATTCCTGCTGCCGTAGCATTTATTGGACTTGCTACTGTTTCGATTCCATTAAAATCAAGGTTTTCGTACAATTTTACGTCATCTCCGGCTACCTGAACATCAGAAAATGTAGCTGCACTCCATGAAGTATTCCATGTATCAACAGGAACATCATTATATACATTACTAAACAAACTGATTACATCAACTTGAGGCGCTGTAGGAGCTGGAGCAGCAACTACTGGCATATTTCCACCTGTAGAGTTTGGAGCATTTTGGGAAAAGTATACATTGTCTACATATACTGTTGCCGTACCGGCAGGTTGAGCTGCGATGATTAATTGACTAATATCTGTAAAAGAAGTCATACCAGCAGCAGCAAAGTCAGATAAAGGAATGGAAATTGTTTCCCATGAACCTTGTGCAGGAGTAAAGATTAATTCTGCCTCGGTATCACCTGCTCCACCAAATCCATCACCTAAAAAGTCTACTAGTTTTATTCTAAACTCAGTCGCATCAGGCGTCCAAACATCCATATTAAAAAACATCATACCTGGCGTTGTAGCATCAATAGAGTTAGTTACAGTTTCTATACCGTTGAAATTAAGGTTAGAGTAAAATTTAACATCGTCACCTGCTATTTGAACATCCATTAAAGTAGCTGCACTCCATGATGTATTCCATGTATCTACTGGTACATCAGTATAAACGTTACTAAACATACTTATAACCTCAGATGCTGGAGCAGTAGGCGACGGTGCCGCTACTGTAGGTGCTGTAGGTGCAGCGCTTACTGGATTTTGAGAGAAATAAATATTATCTACATAAACAAAATCAGATTGTAAATTATCTGAGGCATCTATCTTCCATTGAAGTAAGTTTGCCTTAGAAAAACCACCAGTTCCTGCTTGATTATTAGGTGCATTCATCTCAAAGAAAGACAATGGAATCTCTACATGAGTCCAAGTGTCATTTGCAATCGCTTCTTGCGGAGCACTACCGCCAATCTCATACCAATATTCAACAACACCACCATTGTCATCAATTAAGAAAAATCTAATTTCTGTAGAATTAGAATCGGCCCAATAATCAAATTGTAAATAGTTGTAGGCACTTATGTCCGTTACTGTATTTGTTCCTTGTCCCCATCCACCAGCAGCAAGATTGAACAATAAAGTATTGTTAACCGATCCATTTCCTAAATCAGTTGTATTCACTGATCCAAAAGAATAGTCAGCATTCCAAGTATTGGTATATCCACCAGTATCAGAATAAATACTAAGTACTTCAGCTGCTGGTGCTGTAGGATTAGGAGCTGCCGTTGCTGGCACTGGAGTATTAGGGATTACTGCTCCGTTGGGCCCATTGATATCATCTATATAATAAGTTCCTGTAGCTGTATTTCCAGGAGTGCTATCGGTGAATATTACTATAATTGGATATTCAGTACCTAATCCAGGTCCAAAATCAACATTCACAGTTTGCCATCCCATCATAGTAGTAGTAAAGGTAAGCTCTGTTGCTCCTGAACTTCCTCCTTCTAATTTCAATAAATGTGTTCTAGTAGTGGCATCTGGAGCCCAAATTCTTAAAGAAATGGTGTTATTAGCATCATCAGATAAATCAACATAAGTATCCAAATTAAGAGCTGCTCCATCAAAATCAACTCCTGCACCTATCATTTCTAAAACGGTATTACTTGCATCCGTAGGATCTTGCAACACAGTAGCCACTGTTCCATTAAAAGCGCCCCAAGCATCATCTTCGGCAACTTCAAAGTCTATAGGCATAGATTGGGAAAAACCAATAGTCCCTATAAAAACAAAAAGTAAAAAAGTAATTTTATTCATTTTTTTCGAGTTTAAGTTATTGTTTAAAGTTAATATGTTGATATTGTGTTACCTTATAAATCCACAATACATAAATTATACAGTTTAAAATTAACATTCTTGTTATTACAACAATTTTCAATTATTTGATTTTCAAATCTTTAACACAAACCCATTATTATGGTTTATCGTTATTAGTTCCTGTTTGTTGAGGTTTTGTTGAGTTGAAAATTTCATTTAAAAACACAACTATATCGTTTGAAATATTTTGTATTTAATTAAAAATGTCATTACCAAAGGCTTAAAAATTTCAGTTTAATTATCACAACTAAGGGTTTCATTCAAGTCCCAACATCATTTTAAATTATCGTATTAATATTTTAATTTTTCATTTTCATCCCATAGTCCCCATCTTCCTCCTAATTCACCTTCAAATCGAACCTTCCATGATTCATCAAATGATGAAAAATGGAACACAGAAACATCATTATCTGTAGCCCAGGTTTGTGTTTCAATAAAATATCTGATAGCATTAAAATGAGATGGATGTGCGCGCTCAACCGACTGTCCTTGACTAGGCCAGCCCGTTTCGGCAATAACAACTTCTTTACCTTTAGAAACACTGCTGGCAACACCATACATAGTTCTTAAATAATCTAAAGATTCATCTATTGCGATTCCTTCCCAAAATGGATAACAATTGACTAATAAAATATCACAAGCCTCAACTAGTGAAGGTCTTTGATAATATTCAAAATAGGTATCAACATAGCCTATTAAAACGTCTTTATTACTTGTAGCTGCTTTAACACGATTTATGTACTCGATAAGTTGTTCTTCAGAAATATCATTTCTCAAAAGAACTTCGTTACCTACAGCAGCAACCTGTACTTTATCGTTTTGAATCAATTTTATTAATGCCTCGATTTCTTGCTCATTACGTTCTAGATCTTCACTGATCCATGCTCCTGCAAGAACTTTAGTACCATATTGCTGAGCGATATTGGGAATCAATTCATTTCCTTCTGTACATGAAAAAGATCTTATCCACTCAGTATGAGGTTGTATAATTTTCATACGCCTCCTTATCTGATTTTCAGAAAGTAAATCTCCTATATTTTGTCCCTTAACATAGGGACTAAATGATAATCCCTTAACTCCTTTAGCTAGAAGTTCTCTAAACATCAGTTTAATTTGTGGTAGCTCAACCCTATCAAAATTAAATGGACTAGTATAAGGCGCTAGTTGAATTTCTGAATTGACATCCAAAAAATTATTTGAAGCATAAGTGTCCCTTGTATTTTCAATATCAGATTTTCTCTTATCTAATTCTTTCCTTATTGCATTGGCACGATCTTCAGTAACGCTGTAGTCTTTCATTACATACATGGCAATAAGAGTTCCTATTAATGGAAAAAAACAAAAGAATGCGTGCAATCCATCGACAGATGCTTGTTGTTCCACTGTAGGTATTTCGGCTTCAAATCCTACGATCCAAATAATTACGCCACTTAGTGCACCTGCTATAGCAAATCCTACTTTAACCATCCACCAATAGATAGCACCAAAAATCCCTTCTCTACGTTTACCAGAATTTAATTCATCAATGTCTATTACATCGGCAGTCATGGACATCATAATGGTAAATAAACTACCTATTCCAAAAGAGAAAAAAGGTAAGGCAATGATATACATCCAAGGTTTACCAGGAATAAAAAGAAAATACAACATCACATATCCTATAATGGAAATGAACTGACTAATCATGAAGGCCTTTTTCTTACCAAATTTCTTTGACATACGAGCAACCACGGGAATTACTAAAAAGGTGGTTCCAAGAGCTCCCAAACACCCAAACATGGAAACCCATATACCAGCATCACCTGCATTTCCATTAAAAAGTTTATAAACGATTACAAAAAAAGTAAGTGAGGCTACGGTATTGAATGCATTGAAAATAAAAAAGGTAGAAATGCATAGCTTTTTAAATTCTTTTATTTTGAAAGCCTCTTTAAAACTCTCAATAATTTTCATGAAACTTCCACCTATATTATTTAATGTAAGTGGCTCATAATCTTCATTCAAAGTAGATTTACTTTTGATAAAAAGAGCAGGCACAATGGCACAAACAGCACATGGAATCGCTACCCAGATCGCTAATTCTCTTGCAGCAACGTCGGCAGATGGAAACCATGATTCATCATACATGATAATCCAAAATAATGGCGCAAATACCCATGCCCATTGACCTATCCATTGAGCAATCGCCATAATATTAGTGCGTTCATGAAAATCCTCGCTCATTTCATAGCCCATTGCCACATAAGGAACGCTAAATAAAGTAAGTCCCAGATAAAAAAGCGCAGACCACGAAAAGAAGTACCAAAAATTATACTGAACAGAATTTTCTTTAAATAGTTGCCACATAAAAATGTACGCGATACCCATTACAATTCCTCCTACTAGAACATACTGCCTTCTTCTACCCCATTTAGATTTGGTATTATCAGAGATGAATCCCATAATAGGATCTGTTATAGCATCAAATAATCTTGGGAACAAATAAATCATCGCCCATAACAAACCTGTGAACTTTAAATCTTCAACAAGTACTACCATAAAAATTCCCAAAATGGCAGGAAACATTTGATTGGCAAACATTCCAATACCAAATGCAATTTTTTGAGCCATAGGGACCTTTGTCGAAGTTGAATAAGCCATGAGTTAATTTTTAGGTTTGATTACAATCGTTTGAATTGCTTGAGCGTCTACAGTAATTTTAGTTTCGCTTTCGCGAAAGCGAACATCTTCAACATCCAGTTGAAAGTTCTTTTTATTCTCTCCTTCATTAAAAACTACTACCACAATGGATCCATCTGGGTTTTGCGCTGCTGTAGCGATTAAATCTGTATCAGTCCATTTAATATCCAGCACCACTGCATCTGGTCTTATGAACCTGCTGAAATGAGTCATTACGTAATATAGCGGTGTGAAATACACCTCATCACTTTCTGTATCTACTAATACTGGGGCAGCGCACCAATTTTTAAACCAGTTAGGACCTCCTTGTTTATCTAGAACCATATTCCAATCTACCCAACCGTCAACCCAATTGTTCAAACATCCGATAATGTCTCGAGCATAACGGTTTACTGGAGCGTATTTAGGATGCAGATGTTTTTGGTCCTCTGGTGCCCAATCCCAACCCCAATCGGTAGCTTCTTTTTTCCAGTACCAGGCATCATCCTTCCATGCTGGCACTTCGCTATCAATACATCCTTCTGTTTCAATCAAGTATTTAGTAGGTGCTTTTTCATGCGCATACTGTAATTCTTCTGGAAAGACTTCATAGGTACTTTCATACCAGTGAATGGCCGTACCATCATAGTATTTAGAACTTTCTTGCGAGGCGTACATTACATCTACCCATTCTCTAATTCCTGCACGATTTTGGTCATAACCTAGAATGATTTTATCGCCATATCCCTTTTGCTCTAGATGTGGACCTAAATGATGTTGAACAAATTGGGTCATTTCTTCGGGTGTGTAATGCATGCTTTCCCAATTATTACCATTACCGTGTGGTTCATTTTCTACTGTGAAACCCCAGATAGGAATACCTCTTTTTTCATATTCTTCTACGTACTTTGAAAAAAATAATGCCCACGTATCATAATATTCAGGCAGTAGCTTTCCTCCTACCCATTCCTTGTTATCCTTCATCCATGGCGGCGCTGTCCATGGTGATGCAAACAATTTAAATCCATCGGGTGAGATTTCCATAGCCTCTTTAATCATCGGTATAATGTCGGCCTCATCTTCTTTAACACTAAAATGCTGTAGTTGCAAATCGTCTGCTACAGGAGCATATGAATATTGAGATAAAGAGAAATCACAGCTATTCATGTGTGTTCTATTTAGGGAATAATTTGCACCATCTGCACTGAAATAGGCTTCTAAAACCTCTCGCCGTTTTGATTTACTCAAATTGTTTAATAAATAAGCACTACTTTCAGTAAACGCACCTCCAAATCCAGTAATCTTTTGATAAGTTTTATCTGGATTAATGTTTATGATAGAAACACTATCCAACTGTTCAAAAACTTGAACCTGAGAAAGACTATTACCAGCGGCCGATGTTTCATACACCGTAATATCAAAGGGTGTTTGCTCTGTACAACTCAACAGGCTACCAATTACTAGTAAGGAAAGTAAGCTCTTCTTCATCATTGTCCTCTTTTTATTGGTGGTGTACTCACTGATTTAAGCAGGGCAATCTCATCTCCGTTGAAGGTTTTATTGATTGGATTACCATCTCTAGAGAGATTTTTAAATAGGTCTTGATCTACGAGGTCCCACAAAGCATATTTTGCCTGACCGTTTACAGAAAACAATCCGAAGTGATTTTCACTTCCCTGGGGATTTTCAGCGTCTTTCCACTTCTCATCAAAAGCCTCGAAATAGAAACAAGCAACCTGATTCTTTATAGACCATTCTCTTATAAGCTTGTAATAAATACCTGCTTTGTATTCATCAACTGCTTTTGAACCTGTTTTTCCATATAACTCATTAGAGAAACTGGCCCAGCCCGTTTCACCTATATAGACAGGTTTATCTTCACCTATACTCTTTACATAATTAACCACGCTTTCATACTGATTAATAGCATACTGCAAGGATTGCTGCATAACTATTTCGATTTGCTTTTCTTTAGAAAGACGCGCTTCATTTTCTTGGACACCCCAAAAAACAGGGTTGTAATGCGTGTCATGCATAGGATAAGTATGGATGGAGATAAAATCAACCTCGCGTATCAATTCATTCAAATCTGGCACATGATATTGTGTATCGCCGCCGCCCCAACTTGCAAAATTATCTGAACTTGTAATCCATAAATTGGTAGGTAGCTGTCCTTGTTTTTTAAGATCCTGGAGATGTTTTACCCATTTTAAGATAATGTCTGGCTGGACATAATAACTGGTCGCCCATTTAACCATTGCCTCGTTTCCTACTGCGATTATTTTTATAATGTCAGGATATTCTTGAGCTAGGGCTACAGCTCTAGCTATCTCGTCTTCATTTTGCTCACTTTCAATTTCGTGGTTCACGGGCTTTCCTGTCCACGCATTTTTACAATCGATCCATGCCCCTAACATGACATACATTTCAAAATCAGGATTTTCAGCTTTTAGTTGTCTTATTGCCTTCAAAACGTTGGTGGCGTGCGGCAACTGTACGTTATAGGTGCGAATAAGTTTCACATCCATAGCATTTAAAATTCTTAAATCCTCTTTTATTTGATCGATCGTTGGTTGCTTATCACGAGTCATTTCCCTGTATCCACCATAGCATATGGCTTGATAATTTGATTGGGACAACAACTCTTGAGCAGTCATATTCTTATAGGTTTTTTGAGATGGTTCCACGACTTCTTTTTTACAACTATTTAATAGAAGTAATAGAAGAAATAATGTCAATGGAATTCTCATTTTTTATTTATCATTTTTAGGTTATTGTTTACGCTTTCGCGAAAGCGTAAAAACTATTCTATTTTAAATCTTCAAAAACATGTACTTCTATCATCTTCACTAGCCCTGATCGTTTAAAAATCTCACTACTGTGCTGTGCCGTAAGTTGTCTTTCACCGTGCTCAATAACATTACCATCAGACAGGTGTAGGCGAATGATATTTTCTTTACTCTTGTGGTAAATTACTGGTACTTGACAGTAGGTAAATGCGAGAGAATTTTTAGATATAGCTATAGATTGTGCTTCTTGACTTACATCTAAATATTTAAATTCTGTACTTGAGGTGAGAAATTCGGCAGCTCTTAACAATTTTGGTTCAAATTGAATTTTACCATCTGTCACGAGGATACCTAACTCTCCTATTCTACAAAGTATATCTTCTTTTACTTGACCAGTCATCCCTGGTTGCTGTGCTCCTTTTGTTGCAGGTGTGTGAGAATACGGATCTGTAGGGAAAGCACCATATAATTGCGGTGTTTTATGAACTCCAATTCCTGCTTGAACTTCATAGTAATGATCTAGTAAAAGGCCTATAGTTTTAGGATCTATGTTTTCTCTTATGGCTGCTAAAACAGTTTCTTGAATAGCTAATAATAGCTTAGAAACCATATGCCAATAAATCGACCCTAAACCTTCATAACCAAAGAAGGTTCCAGATCTACCAGTAAATTCTTTATGATTAAACACCTCTTCAAAAATTTCCTCTAGTAAAGAAGACTCTTGATGTATCAACGGTGCATAGCTTTCATCTAATTCTTTAATTGAATTTCGAAGGCTATCGACATTATTAAATTGACCGCTAAAGTGATAATCTCCAATTACATCCTGAGTAATGATTTGCTTGTTATTATTTTCTACTAGTTTTTGAATCAATTGAGAAGATTCAACTAGATGTTTTGGAATAATGTTCTTATCGGTAAAGCCTTTAAGCTCTTTGTTGGGATATAGTATATAGCTGTATTGATCTACACGGAATAAAGAACTTTGTTTTAAGGCGTTTAGTACATCAAGTGACTTATGGGCATTCAAATATCCAGAGCTGAGCACTGCCACCTGACCTTCTAACATTTCTGATAAATAAGAAATTTCTATTTCATCACCCTTTATAGTCATCAAGTTATAGGCGTGGTATAAATTATCCTTACGCTTATTTGCTACGATACTATGATCTAAATATTTGAGTGAGATTTGTACAAATCTCTTTACCGTATCGGTTTTTACCTCAGTTTTATTACCTGAAAATCTTTGGTTATAAATTAAATGACGGTACTCACTTGCTGCGATACCTAATTCATCAAGTATTGATTTCCTTGTCTTATTATCAATAGCTCCGTTAAGAACTTTCTCATAATTGTTTAATGTGGTAAGCAGTGACTCGAAATAAACGACAAATTCTTGCGAAAAAGAATATGTAGCTTCTTCTGATTGATCTAGTATTTTATGAGTGAAGTTCAAAAACCTACGCAAGTAATAGAGAGTTACCATGCTTACACCATTACCTACTAGAGCATTATTTGCATCATTCCATTCTGGTCGTTGGGTATTTAACCATATTCCAGCTTCAGGAATGAAGTTTGACATTTTGGCCAGAACAGTTGCAAGTAATTTTTCTAAGAAATTAACCTTATAAATGGTTTCGTTTTGGCTTTTTAATAAAGCTCCATCTACTCCTATTTCTAATCTTTGATTCTCTATATACTCTTGTGCCTTATGATCAAAATCAATCGTATCCTTAGGGTTATTACAAATGTCTTGATAAGGTTTGATAACATAAGGTACGTTGGCGTACACGAATAATTCCTGAGAGAAATAACTGATTAATTCTCCTGGGTGATAATTTTCTTGAAACTCTAAAAATTTAAGTAAGTATATGATTTGATGATCGCCCCAATACCCTATGTAAGACCATGGATCATCTTCTTCAATCGTTTCCCAATCAAATCCTCCTTTTGTTACTCGGTAAGGATTATAACCGTCAAACGTAGTGGCATTTAAAAATTTATGAATCATTCCTTCCATAAACTCAGGATAACTGTGTGCAAGCGCTTCCCAATTCTGGAAAATATCTCGCCAGTTACCTTGATAGTCAAGAATCTTTGACCCATCTACTTCATCACGAGTATTGATTGAAAATTTATTCCATGGACGACTAGGGTCTCCATGTCTTCTACTGAATTTTAAAGGTAAATATTCTAAACACAGGCGTTTTAAATCTATATTGCTGGATTCATCTACAAACTGTTGTAAATCAAATAAGGTAAAAACATTAGGTAATTTTTCTATTTGCTCCTTCAGTGAAGCATAAACCTGTTTATTCGCTTCCTCCAGGTAACTTTTAAAATCAAGTTTTTCAATGTTATAACCTTCATCAAAGATTCCACCACGCATGATGTTAAACATGGTATTTGCAAAATGTCTATTATTGATTAAAGGGTCCTCAGTTAACTGTATCCCGTCACTTGCGGCGGTTAAAGCTATAAGTTGTTCAGTTCCTTTTTCAATTGAGGCAAGAATGTTTTGATACAGGTTTTTATCAGATTCAATTTGTTGTGCAATTTCATGAACATCACCTATGGTTTTATCTACATCAGCAATAAACATCCATTCTTTGGATTCATTTGCTTCAAGATCAATGAAACTACCATTAAAATAGGCACCTTTTTCTGCCTTAATATCATACTCATTGAATAGACTTTTCCCTTTTCTAAAATCGTTGACTTGTCTATTAGAAAGTAAATAAGTTGCATTATCCAGTCCTAGAGACCAACATATGTTTGCCATCAATGATTCACTAGGCTCCGCCTTATCTACGATTACAGCACTAAGAGTAAGTAATCCTATACCTGAATCTGCATGTAGCTCAGACCTTTTGTATGCGTCAACTAGATTGCTAGATGCTTTTTGTAAATCCTCTCCTACATTTGCTGGTAATAAATCCTGTAATCCATCAAGAATTTCACATTGTATTGCTGTTTCATTATGATTGAGTAGCTCTGATATTCTTACAAAACCAAATTGATCTGATGAGTTCCAGCTGTACTTAATGGTAAGCTTAAGATCATGATTAATTTCCTCAAACAGTACTTTATTACCGTATTTATTTTTATAAAGATTTCTGGTAGTCTTGTATATACCTTCATACCTATCAGAAAATGGTTCCCACAGGTAGGTTTCATTCTCAATTGTGGCTTTTATGATCGTTTTACTGCCCGTAGAATCAGCATTTCTGGTTATTTTATCATCTGTATAGTATGGAAACAATGCGTGATCGCTATTCTTACGACCAGCTGTTAAACCTCCATTACTAGATATAAACATCCAGTGATTGTAAGCGCTCACAATACTCATAAAGAATGGACGCATCGCATCTACATTACTAATTTTGTAGTAACTCTCACCTTTTATATCAACAAGACTTCCCTTAACTTCCTTTTCTTTAAAAGAAATATTTTGACTTCCTAACTTCATTAACTAAATAATAATCAATATTTTACAAAAAACATTTTGGAACAATCGGCATGTAATCGTCCTAGTAGCTTCATATTGTTACGCTTTCGCGAAAGCGTAAAAACAAAAACTATCCTGCTTGAATTAAAAATTTATTTTTTCTACATACTATTCATAAACACGTACATAATCGACTTCTAAAACCTGTGGAAAAACGGTACTAGAACTAGGCGATCCAACGAAAGATCCACCAACGGCCATATTTATTATGATATAAAATTCATTATCATTAAAAACCCACTCGCCAGGAACATCATCGGGAGTAATTTGATTATATAAAACATCATCTACATAATAATTGATGTAATCTGGACCCCATTCAATTCCAAAAACGTGAAAATCTGTATCGAATCTTTCGGTCATTAAATCGTATGATTTTGAAATCGAATTTGCACCACTATAACCAGGGCCATGTACAGTCCCTAAAACTATGGTAGGATCTTGACCTCGATACTCCATGATATCAATTTCACCTATTTGCGGCCAGACTTGAGTTCCATTATTATCATCTCCTAATAACCAGAAAGCTGGCCAAATTCCTTGTCCCCATGGTAACTTCATACGAGCCTCAAATCTCCCAAAGGTTTTTTGAAACTTACCCTTTGTCAAAATACGTGCACTTGTATATCCAGAACCTTGAAAATTCTCTTGAAGCGCTGTTATTTTAAGAACACCGTCTTCAACAATAACATTTTCTGCTCGATCTGTGTAATACTGTAATTCATTATTTCCCCATCCAGGAATGCCTTGCGCAGTTCCATCACCAATATTGTAATCCCAAAGGTTAGAATCTGGTGCACCAGGATTATCAAAATTATCCTCTAGCACTAATCTATTCATGGTAGTTACCTGCTGTTGATCATCCGATTCACAGGAATAAAAGGCTGCTACAAAAACAGCTGGTAATAAAATCTTCAAATATGTTTTCATAATTTGATCTTCTTAATTTCTAAAATAAATATTGTCTACAAAAACATCAGTCCCTTCAAATGGCTGTGCCACAATAATGTATTGAGCAATATTGTCCCTATTTACTAATCCAGTAAAATCTGATAACGGTATATCATGACTTACCCATTGACCGGTCGCTGGACTGGTGATGCTAACCTCATGTTCTGTATCATCTCCACCTCCGAAAACTCCGTTAGCTCCAAAATCAACGAGTTTTATATTAAATTGAGTGTAACCTGCCGACCAAGTATCAATTCTAAAATGTGTCATTCCAGTTGCATCAATGGTGTTTGACGTAGTTTCAATTCCAGCAAAGCCTAAGGTAGCGTACTTTTTAACATCATCGCCAGCTATCACTTCATCAGTGAGCGTTGTTGCAGCAGAAGACCAAGGAGTTCTAAATGTGTCCACAGGTACATTAGTATAGGCATTACTATAAAGCGATATTACATTACTACTAGGGTCTACTGGAGTAGGTGCAGCAACTACTGGTGATGTAGGTACCGTATAATAATAAATATTATCAACAAAAAGATTTGAAATTGTACTATCTGAAACGAAGAAAATTAAACCTAACTGATCTCTAGATGCTAGTCCCGTAAAATTTGCCAAAGGCACATCAAAACCTACCCATTGGTTTTCTTGTAATTGATTACTACTTAATGTTACGCTTCCAGAACTTTCATTACCACCTACGTTATTAATTAATTGAAGTCTAATAAAATCTCCTGGATCAATAGTTTCTCGTACTTGTAAATCAACGTGTATATGAGTCATTGAAGAAGCGTTTACAGTAGGAACATTAAGAAAGGTTCCTATACCTACAAAGTTTAAATCTGTATACGTTATGACGTTATCACCACCAAAATTAGCTGGTGGAGCACCACCTTGAGTGGTCTGTCCATCTGGTGTAAAAAATCCATTATAGTAATCTACCGGAACATTGTTGTAAGCATCACTAAAAACTGATATTACATTACTAGGATCTCTTGTTGGGACAGGTGCACTAGTAAAATTTCCTAATGAATTGATCGTCAACGATCCTGCTGCATCAATTCCTGCAAGGCTTGCAGAAATAACAGTTGTTCCAGGTCCACTTACCATTGCAATTCCACTGGAATCAATTGTAGCAACACTGTTATCAGAAGATGAAAAATCAAAATACGCAGGTGCAGCTGTAACCGTGATGTCTCCATTTGCTGAATTTAAAGTTTGAGTAAGTCCTCCTATAGGTAAATCACTACCAGTAAAAGAAGATGTCACTTGATCTTGTCCTTCCAAAATACGAGGTCGTGGTTGCGCTATGGTACCTAATTTTTCAAACTGTAACTCATCTACCCAAAAAGTGTAGGCATTTCCTCCTGTATCTTGTGTACCTGCACTGAACCAGAACATACCTCTTTCTTGAGTAAGTTTTGACGCATCAGGAATAGGAATTATAATTTTTTGCCAAGCTGTGCTCAGGCTCACATTAGTTCTAGCTACTCTGAACCTATCACCTTCAAAATCAACGCCAAATCCCATTTCATCTATTGCAACTCCTTGTGTTGCGCGAGCCCAAAATGTCAAAGCATCGTAACCACTTAAATCTCTAGGTCCAGCATCACTTCTAAATATAGCACCAGCAAAACTACCGTCTGGATCATTTGCATTAGGAACGTCTATTCTTATTGAAGAGTTACTTTCATATGCTACCTGATTATCGACTGAAAAAACATCTGGTTTTGCACCTTGAAATGGAAAGTAAAAATTGCTTCCCATAGCTACAAAATTATCAGTAAAAATCTCTCCGGTAGTTGGAAATCCAGCCTCAACAGCATCATCAGAAAGATCTCTTTCACAACTGATTAATACCATTATTAAAGCTAAAAAACTACCGAACGTTTTTAATTTATATACTCTATTTTTCATCATTTGCATTTTTTATTGACCTATGTTAATGTGAACGTACGTTCTGATTTCCCATTCTAAACCATCTGGAAAACCTACTGCGCTTATCGGATTAATTGGAGGGAAAGTATCTGCTGGAATAGCCGCTGGTGCATACCTTGGTGAGAATTCATTCAATGATCTCCAAGTTCCTCTTATACCTATACGAGTACTAGGTAATATAAACCAGTCTGGTTTACTGATACTAGTTGAAATATCCACCATAAATTGATAAGGAAATGTCAGGTTAAAATCTCGATGGTAATCGTATGGACCCCAATCGTTAAATTTTGCGTGAGCTTGTAACATAAAGTTTTTATATATAGCTCGCAGATCACCACCATATCGTGTAATCAACCTGTCGCTATCACCATTTGCTTGACCATTACCATAATACCAGTTTGCGATCAAACCTAAATCAGGGCTCACCTTGGATACCATTCTAGA
Source organism: Nonlabens sp. SCSIO 43208 (assembly GCF_050703575.1). Lineage (NCBI taxonomy): Bacteria > Pseudomonadati > Bacteroidota > Flavobacteriia > Flavobacteriales > Flavobacteriaceae > Nonlabens > Nonlabens sp. SCSIO 43208. The sequence goes on along the minus strand of NZ_CP065365.1, from coordinate 1,879,212 downwards.
ATGAATTTCCCATAAATCTTCAGCTGGTGCTGAATTAGGGAATATCAAAAAGGATCGATCTGCTTGAAATCCAATATGAGCATCCATAGTAGTAGGTAAGTGACGGTAAACAAATCCTAAATTCATCGCAAACTTTGCATCTTCCGCTCTATCATTATCCCATTCATACATCCAAGTTCCTGGAGTTGGGTCATAAGTGAACAAAATTTCACCAGCGGTTGTTTCTCTATTACCATCTCTAACAACAAAAGGATCGTCTATCCAGTTACGTAATCTTCCAGGTCCATCTACATCATTAGGCATGGCATCTATTAGTGGTTTACGCCACATGAAATTAGGCGCTATTTGAAAGTTTCCAACATTGTAAGCAATACCTGATAATACACTATTTTGATTCCCGCTACCGCTATCGATAAGCCTCCATCCTGTAAAAGTCTGAGTTTGATCAGATCCAGCATTGGCTACTAATCCCATTGTAGAGGCCATTCCGTACCATCTAAAATTGCCATTTTCATAAGTAAGCTTAAGTTTTCCACCCCAATTATCGGAAGATTGAATGCGGTCTTCAAAAACAGTATAATTACCTGAAGTTCCTGTTACATCTTGATAGCTTATACCATTTAGAGGACTTCCACCCCAAATTCCTCCTACAGTAATTCCTAATTTACCAACTTGTCTATTTACTGCAATCGTAGCACGCTCAGTAGGCCAAGGCGGTATAATACCACTACGAGCTTGCACAGGATCAATGACTCTTCTTCCAGTATTCGGATCAATATCAATATCACGTTCAAAATCACGTTGATAAACACCAGCTACATCCCACTTCCCTAATTGTCTCCTGTATTTGAACATCATAGTCGGATTTGCTGCCCACCAAAGTTGTGGCCCAACAGCTGCTTTTAAACCTTCGAAAATTCCTTTCCCGTCTATTTCAGCCCCAAGGAATTCTCCTCCATAAATATCAAGATTAGGTCCGTAGTTTGCTTCTCTATATAAATTAAAGAAATCTCCTTCATAACCCCAATGATAATGACCTGTTCTATAGAATCCCCTTAAATCAAAATCTTTGGCATTCCATTCAAATTCTGCTTGATAAATTTGGACTCTGTTTAAATCGTTTATATTAATTTCCTCATCATTAGTATCATCAACCACTACAGGTCTTACCCGGTTTTCGTAGAATATTTCGTTAATTGGATTTTGAGCAACATTACCTGTGATGTTTACATTAACTTCTGCTCTCATATTGGCAGCTGGCTTTCCTTCAACTCCGACAAAGTAGGACTGCATGTGATCAAAGCCTAGTTGATTAGGTAAAGCATTACTATCAGGATCTGGATTGTCTGGTGTAGTAATTAGATCACCACCAGTATTAAATGTAGTGAATCTAGCACTTAGGTTACTTATTCTCAAAACCTGACCATCGCCTCCATTTCCGGCCGCAGCTTTATCGCCTCTAGCTTTCAATACATATTCCATTAGATTTACTGATTTAAAATATTCAGATACAGTAATTAATGAAACACCCGGAGCATAAGGATTTAAATCATGTACATCTTTTAGAGCGTAGTAAGATGCTCTAGGATATAGTGTGTATAAACCGCTCGCGTTAGGTCTACCTTTTGCACAAATCCCAAACCATTCTTCATTCATGTTTTTAGATCCATTTTTAGTATCTAATGTGTAACCACCAGCAGTCCAACTAGCTTCAGTGTTATGGATGTCTAAATCCTTAGTTTGTCCTCGTTTCCACCATCCATCACTGAACTGGAATGTAAATCCACCTATTGAGTTTTGAGCCTTACCTAAACCAGCAGCATTTTCATAAATTTCTTTCCAATTATTAACCATGTAATAAGCCTGCATCTTTTGATCTTCCTGCATTGCAATTGCATTAAAAGCATCTGATCCAAATTCTGAGAACATTAATGGTTTGCCAAGTTCATTCTTTACCCTTTCAAAAGCATCGGTAAAGGATACTCCACGATACATATTTGTTGCGTAAACATCTATATCTGGAGCATGTTCTGCGACTAATTCAAGGAATAACAAATCCCCATTACAAATAGCGACAGGTTTGTTTGAGACTATTGATTTTATCTCGAGAACAGCCTCATTCATTAATGAATACATAGCCCTAGCTCTCTTTTTAATGGTTCCATCAGTTCCTATAGGAACATCTTCAGTTTCGGCACCACCCCATGACAAACCGTAATTATTTTCATTACCTAACATGAACATTAATAATCCTGGCGTATCCTTAAATTCATTAGCAAGCTTTTTTACTTCATTTAGTAAGAACCGCTTTGTTTTAGGGTCGCTATATTCTGTGTTGGGCACCCAAACACCATCTATAGTTAAACCATACCTACCGAATGAATGATTTAGAAGGGTGTATATTCCATAATTCTCATATATATATGTTACCCATTTAGGTTGAATTCCACTATACACTCTTATGGTATTAACGTTCATATTTTGCAGCAGCGACATCTCAGCATCAAGAGCTTCTTTAATAAAGTCATCCGGTTGTGACCAAAAATCATAAGAATAGTTTGCTCCAATCGGAACATAATCCCAATTCATACCATTTATCATAAAGGGTTGACCATCTACGGTAAGAGTTTGACCACTAGCATTTGAAACTAATTCGACCTTTTGATTTTGACCGTGTAATTGAAAAACCACTGCCAGTAAAAGGAATGTTAATATGAAGTTCTTATTCATGTAAAAATAATTTGGTTATGAATTGAAAACGTTTTCGTAAACGCTGTCATTAACAAACCGATAACGTTTACATCGATAAATGTAAAAGTTGTTTTAAAAAAACAAAAGAAAATCACCTTTACTTAAATGCAACAAACATGTAATTGAAGAGTTACGCTTTCGCGAAAGCGTAGAAAATACTATCTAATTTATTTTCAGATACTTAAAATATCACAAGCTGATAAAATTTGTGTATTTATAGATTTCTGTATAGGTAATGTTGTATTAAAATTACAGCAGATAGTATAATTTAAATATCAACAATATAACCTGACAAACTGATATCGCGGTCCAATCCCAACTTTTTACGCAAACGATATCGTTTAATCTCAACACTACGAGGAGAAATATTGAGTAAAGGAGCAATCTCTTTAGAAGATAAATTCAACCTCAAATAGACACATAAACGTAGATCACCAGAGGTTAAATTAGGATGACGTTCTTTTATCTTTTTAAAGAAATCTTTATCAGCATTATTGAAGGCTTCCTCAAAGGTTATCCAGTCTTGTTTACTGTTCAGGTTTTTATCTACCAGATTACGTAGTGATTTGGTTTCGGTTGCTTCAGGTAATTTAGATAACTGCGACTTAAGTTCATTAAGAGTTTCATTCTTTTTGATCATTGCCATAGTTGCCACAGCCAATTCTTTATTACGTAGTTCAATGTCGCCTCTAAGTTTTGAATTACGTAACTCAACAATTCGTTTTTCATTCTCAAGGTTTTTCAACTCGAGCTCTTGCTGTTGCTTTTGAAGGGCTGCATTCTTTTTTCGCTTAAAATACCAAATGTAAAATCCATTTAATAAGCCAACTAATACGATTGTTAAGAGTACATAAATTACAATAGCAGTATTTGACAAATAACCTGGTCGTTGAATAGTAAAATTAAAAGACACAGTATCCTCAAGGACTGCACCATTTAAACGAGATTTAAGCTTAAAAGTATAATCTCCAAACGAAAGATTTTTAAGCTGTGTCGAGGCATTTGTTGACCAGGTAGACCATGATTCATCTTGTAATTTATAACTATATTCTACTTGATCTAAAATATTGAACGTAGGCACCGTATATCTAATGGATATCGTTCCTATATTATTATTAAAATCAACTCCATCAATTAAAGATCGGTATTTTTCTGAATTGTTATCCCTAGTAGCCACCGAAGTAATTACTGGTTTATAATATTCATCTGAAGAATTTTCTGTATTCAAACTTAAATAACCGAAGCTTGTTCCTAGCAGATAATCATCATTCCCAATATGATGAATATTTTCATATCCTATTTTTTCTCTTCTAAAATTATATTGAAATGGAATTTCCTTTATAGAAAAGCTACCATTAATATCCTCGGTATCTATTTGAAAAATATTATTTTGATTGAACATCCATAGCAATCCATTTTCTTCCACTAGCGATGCCGACGTGTAATTAATGTCTTCGACTATTTTACTGAGTTTAGCATTAGGCCTGAAATTAGAATCGGTTCGCTTTTTTACATGAACAGTTCCTCTTTTTGAGTATATAATATCTCCTTTGAAACTTATAATATCCGAACCAATTCCCTTTGGCAGGGTTTCAATTTTCTCAACTGATAATGCTGTGGTTAATGCGTCGTTTAAAGTTATCTTATAAACTCCTTTATATTCGTGATTAATAAAAACCGTATCGTCTGCATCAATGGCAATAGCTTTGGAACTGATCGAAAAGCCTTTAATTGGAGTTGACTCAAATCCAGACTCCTTACGTTCTAAAAGGTACAAACCTTTATAGCTACCAGATAAATACGTATTCTCCTTTATTTTTAAGGTCTTCCAAAAACCGGTTGAATTTGAAATTGGAGTTACTTTATCTTCTTCAACAACAAATAATCCAATATTATGATTACAGAATAATACACCATCAAGAAAGTCTAAACTCCAAACTTGCCCTTGTGTTCCTTGCACAAACTTGAAGTTATCATTCCCTTTTTTAATAAATAGACCTTGATTAGTACCAACGTATAAATTATCCTCTAATTTAAAAGCAGTATGAACCGTACCTAATACTCCTTTGTAATCGTTGAAAACAGAAACCCCTGAATTAGGTTGTATAGTACAAACGCCCTTGTCTAAACCTATCCATAGATGTTCTTTACTATCTTCAAATATGCTTAGACAGGTATTATTAAGCAAACCTAGTGCTTGATTTATTTGATAAAGTAATTCACCTTGCGGTGAAATAACCATCAATCCATTTGCTATAGTTCCCAAAGCTATACTACCATTTTTAAGAAGAATTGCATCATAAACAGCAAGTCCTTCATTTATAGCGATCGAAGTCTTATTTGTTATTTGACCATCTTCTAATTGAAGTATTTCACCTTGTGAGGTAATCGCCAGTAGCGTATTGTTTTGTGTAAACAATTGAACAAAACCTATTGTACCTATGGCAGTAGAAGGATATTTAAGAACTGATGCTCCATTCTCCAGTTGATACAAACCTTTATTAAGGACTTGAAAATAGTAGTTGTTTCCTGTTTTAAAAAACTTATGAATCACCTCATCACTTACAATAGGTTTTATTCCACCAGTTTCAATATTGTAAACATAGATATGTGATAAAGATTGAAAAAGAATTTGATTACCTGCAGATTGAATGCTCCAGAACTCCTCATCCTCTCCTAATTCAAGATTGTTTTTCTTGACAATAGAAGTGTATTCTAGAAGGCCTTTGTTATTCCTACTCCAATATCCAAAATCTCTATAACAACCTGTAAAGATGAGATCATCACGCACGTGAACAGACCTCATAATACTTTCATTAGGTGTTTTATAAAGGTTCCAGTGTGAACCATTATATTCTAGTAACCCTTGATTGTTTGCGGTATAGATATAGCCTGACCTATCCTGGGTTATCATCCAATTTTGATTACCTGCTTGATAAGTAACAGGATCAAAGTTTTGTATAGGTGGAAGTTCTTGAGCCCCTAAGAAGTGACTTATAATTAGAATAAATAGTAAATACCTCTGTATAGTTTTCAAATTTGGAGCACTTTACCCAAATGTAATTAAAAAAACTATACAATTTCTTCTCAGTAAGCTGTTGATGATAATCCTCGTGAGGAATCAACATACAACATCTTATTTATTGAAACCTTGAAGTTTGATGGCAGTGAGAACTTTTTTAGTGTATAGCGGGAAGTCAGCATTTTGTATCCAACTGTAATATCCTGGTTCTTGATTAAGGACATCTACCACTTTTTTACCGCGGTGTTTACCAAAATTAAAGCATTCCTCACCTTCCTTATTGTATACTATCATTCCAGCAAAATCGACAGATTTACGTTGGGTTGAAAATTCTGATAAATACTTAATATTATTTTCTAACTCAGGATATTTATCCAATTGACCTTTAAGCACTTCATAGGTGGCTATGGTATCAGCTTCTGCGCTGTGTGCATCGGTTAAATCTTTATTACAATAAAATTTATATGCTGCCACTAGGGTACGTTGTTCCATTTTATGAAATATGTTTTGGACGTCCACGGCATGTCTTTTTCCCATATCAAAATCTACGCCTGCACGCAGCATTTCCTCTGCCAGCAATGGTATGTCAAAACGGTTACTGTTATAACCAGCAAGATCACTGTCCTTAATGATATTGTTGATCTCGTGAGCTAGCTGCTCAAAGGTAGGTTCATCTTTTACCATATCGTCAGAAATACCATGAACAGCAGTGGTAGCAGGTGGAATAGGTATAGTTGGATTTACTCTATATGTATAGGTCTTTTCCTCGCCATCAGGAAATATTTTATGTATGGATATCTCTACAATTCTATCTTTAGAAATATTAACACCAGTAGTTTCAAGATCAAAAAAACAAATTGGCCTGTGCAGTTGTAATTGCATATAATTGTGATACGATTTTAAAATGAGGTAGGTTATTTATTACGCTTTCGCGAAAGCGTAACCATCAACTTTCAAGTAACTGGTAATTACACCATACCCTATTCCAATATGATTATTATTATTTTTACAAATATACCGGTTAACAATTTTTAGGCATGGTATATGCTTATTAAAAGTAAACAGATTCATGAAAGCATTATTAACAATTCTTACTCTCTTTTTTTTAGGTTCTCAACAAAATCCTCATGAAGGAATACTAATCACAATTAAAAAGGACCGTCGCAGCATTACCTACGTCGCAGAAAATATTACCGATAAGGATTTAGATTTGTTCTTTATGGTTAAAAGTGAAGGTTTTAGGCGTAGTGCAGACCGACCAATAATTAAAACCATTCCTGCAAAAGATAAGGTAGATCTAATTCAATTAATTCCTCTCAAAAATCGTAGAGACACCGTTCATACTTATACCGCTATCGTTACAAAACCAGAAAATAATTTGAATATCACAAAAGGTGATAGTATTTCATTAAAGACCAATCGAGCTGCAGAAAAGGTGAAAAAGAAAACATTATAAGGTAAATACTAGTAAGTAGTGACTGAAGCTACCTGCCAGAACGAATAAATGCCAAATTACATGGTTAAAATATAGTTTGTTCCAAGCGTAGAAAACTATTCCTACTGTAAAAAAGACTCCGCCAGCGATTAGATACGTAAGTTGATCCTCAGAAAACTCTCTAGTGACCGTGTCAATATCTAGGACGACTAACCATCCCATTACCAAGTAAAGTAAGCTGGAAAAGGCTTCAAATTTTCCTGTAAAAAACAATTTCCATATGGTGCCGAACAAAGCGATCGACCAGACAGCAATAAGAATGGTAGGCCCATTGCTATCCCATAAAACGGATAAACAAATAGGCGTATAGGTTCCTGCTATGGACAAGTATATAGCAATATGATCAGCTTTACGCAGTTTAAATTTCAGCTTACCAGGAATTACGTAATGATAGGCTGTGGATGCGGTGTATAAGAAAACTTGTGATACAAAATAAATTACTGTTCCCAGTTTTAAATTGAAATAATCAGTTTGATAATCTGAAAAAAGATAATAGATAGAAAAGGCTAGGAATAAAAGAATTCCTATCCCATGCGTTGCGACATTCCAATTTTCCTCTTGGGCGGTTTGAGCTCTTCCCACTAGAAATTGACTTTAGATAATTCTTGTTTTGCGGTATTGAACTCGTTTATCATATTTTCAACAACTTGTGCCGCTGGAATTATATCATCTATAAGTCCAGAAATTTGTCCGATTTCCAACTCACCTTCGTTCATATCTCCTTCAAACATTCCTTTTTTTGCCCTAGCTCTTCCTAATAATTGTTTAAGATCTTCAATACTTGGATTTGAGGTATATAACTCTTGAACATCTTGCCAAAATTTATTTCTTAATAAACGTACTGGGGCAAGCTCTTTTAAGGTGAGATGAGTGGCTCCTTCACCAGCATCAACAACTGCTTGTTTAAAAGACATATGGCTACTAGCTTCATGGGTGGCTACAAATCTACTTCCTACTTGTACACCATCGGCTCCTAAAGCCATTGCTGCAAGCATTCCTTGACCTGTGGCTATTCCACCTGCCGCCATAAGCGGGATATCAATAGCTTTGGCAACTTGTGGTATTAAAGTAAGCGTCGTACTTTCTTCTCTTCCATTATGTCCACCAGCTTCAAAACCTTCTGCAACTACTGCATCAACTCCAGCTTCCTGAGCTTTTAATGCGAATTTTACAGAGCTCACTACATGAACCACCTTTATACCAGCTTCCTTCAGAATAGGTGTATACGTTTTAGGATTTCCGGCGCTTGTAAAAACGATAGGCACTTTTTCTTCAATAATTATTTCGAGAATTTGATCCAAATCTGCATACAATAGTGGAATATTAACTCCATAAGGTTTATGAGTACTATTTTTAGTTTTTTGAATGTGTTCCTTAAGTACATGAGGATACATGGATCCTGCACCTAGTAAACCTAATCCACCTGCATTACTTACAGCACTTACCAATTTGTGACCACTTGCCCATATCATTCCACCTTGAATAATGGGATATTTAATATTAAATAATTCAGTAATTCTCCTAGGATTCATTATTGAGTATTAGTTTTTGTAAAAATAAGAATTGAAGTCTTTAACAGGATTATAAACTATAATAAAACACAAAAGCCAGGTAATTTATAACCTGGCTTATTTATAAAATCTGGAAGCTCTATTTTACTTTACGTCCATTAATTCAACGTCAAAAACAAGAACAGCATTTGGTGGGATTACTCCACCAGCTCCTGAAGCTCCATATCCTAAGTGAGAAGGGATAACTAATCTTGCTTTGTCTCCTACTTTTAATAGAGAGATTCCTTCATCCCAACCTGGAATTACTTGTCCCATCCCTAATGGAAAATCAATAGGCTGATTACGACTGTATGAAGAATCAAATACCTTTCCATTTGCAAGCATTCCTTTGTAATGTACACTTACAGTTTTACCTTTTTCTGCTTGTTTGCCTTCTCCATGGTTGATTATTTGATAACGCAATCCGCTTTCAGTTTTATTAAATCCAGCAGCGATCTCTTCTAATTCTTGTTCTGCTTGTTTTTTGGCTTGCTCTTCTCTTGCTCGAGCTGCTCCTTCAAATTGTCTAAAAGATTCTACTGCGTTAAACGCTTCGGCATTTTCACCTTGTCTTAAGATAGATACTTTTTTAATTTCATCTCCTTGTTCTATCGCATCAACTACATATTGACCTTCCATCACCTTTCCAAATACAGTATGCTTGTCATCTAACCAAGCTGTTTCTACATGTGTAATGAAAAACTGAGAACCATTTGTTCCTGGACCAGCATTGGCCATACTAAGAACTCCAGGACCATCGTGACGTAATTCTGGATGGAACTCATCATCAAATTTATATCCTGGTCCACCAGCACCTGTTCCTTGTGGATCACCACCTTGAATCATAAAATCAGGAATTACTCGATGAAATTTTAATCCATCGTAATAAGGTGTTCCTTGAGGCTTTGCCTGATTCTCTATATTACCTTCGGCTAGTGCCACAAAGTTTCCTACAGTTCCAGGAGTTTTGTCATAATGTAATTGCACCAAAATTTCTCCTTTGGTAGTATCAAATTTTGCGTATAATCCTTCTTGCATTTCTAAATTTTTATAGTTGCAAAGATACGTTGTTCAATTAAGTAATTCTTTGAGATTTCTACTTTGGAAAGATGAGTAATATTAAGTATTTTACATACCAAACTTTTAAACCAACCAAATTATGACAAGAGCAGAACAACTCGCATTCTGTAATCAATGTGTAAATCGTAAAATGGATCTTGAAAAAGGTATGCTATGTAGCTTTACTAATGAAAGGGCAAATTTTGATCCAGTTTGCGAGAAATATGAAAAGGACCCGACCTACATAAATCGTACTACACCAGTAGAAGCTGGATTACAAATCACTTCACAACAATTCGAAAAACTTAAAACAGAACAAAATTTACCTCTTGGAATAACAGCTGCATTGATCACAGGAATAGTTGGTTCTATTTTATGGGCTCTAATCACAAATTCAACCGGTTACCAAATAGGTTACATGGCTGTGGCAATAGGGTTTGCAGTAGGGTTTGCTAACCGTGTTGCTGGAAAAGGCGTTGAACAATATTTTGGAATTATTGGAGCTTCAATTGCATTATTGAGCTGCGTCGTTGGAAATTTTCTCAGTATTATAGGAATGATAGCAGATAATGAAGGTTTAGGTTACATGGAAACATTAAACCTATTTGACTGGTCATTATTTTTTCCAATAATGGCAGAAACCTTTAGTGTTATGGATATATTATTTTATGGTTTTGCGGCTTACGGAGGTTATAAATATTCTTTTAGGAATTTAGAACCTGAGGATTTATAATAATCTAAATTGTAAATAAAACAGCCGCTCGTTGAGCGGCTGTTTGTTATTATTGAGACTTTCTTTCAAAGAAAACTCCATTATCGAATGCATCGTCCTCATCTGGGAAGTGACCAAAATCTTGATTTGTACCGCTGTTTCTATATGGATTAACATATCCTCTAGCAGCAATTAACTTTCCACGACGGTTGTAGCGCACATCAAGTCCACCTACTCTACTTAACCAACCTCTTGTATAATCTACTCTTATGTTTCCTACTTTTCTTACACGTCCACGAGAATCATAGAAAATACGAGTATTTCCAATTTTAGTGACCTCACCGTATCGATTATATCTTATTAAGTTATTTCTTGTAGCGACTCTTCTTCCTCTTATTCTGCGATCGCTACTACGGATACCTGCGTCAAATGATAATCTACCTGTAGGAGATATTGCATAATCCACTCCTCGATGATTAAAAATAACTGCTTGTGAATTACGTATTCTACGGTTATGATTTTCAAAATCATGACTGTCACTCTTATTGATTTCAAAAGCTGAGGCATAGTTCAAAGACATTAAACCTAGTGCCATAAATAGTAATACTTTTTTCATGATTTTTATGTTTTAATGATGCCTACTCTATAATGATTTTCGGCTTCCTCTATTAATTGGATTTCAAAAGCCGTGCCAGTTAGGTTTTAACTATCCAAAGGAAATTATAACGAACTGATTAATAGATAAATAAAAAAGCTTTAAACAGATTTGTTTAAAGCTTTAATACACAATAATTTATGTTTTATAACCCTAATTGGCTACTTCACTTATAAATTTTAATCGATATAATCTCAATTCTTCCTCTTCATAGTCACCGTCAAATTCATCCATAGCCACATCAATCTTATCACTTTCTGATTCTAGGAAATAATCGTGAAGTTCTTCTTGTTGATCTTCATCAAGCATTTCATCAATCCAATATTGAATATTTAATTTTGTACCACTATATACGATACTTTCAAGTTCACCTATAAGCTCATTCATCTCCATTCCCTTTGCACTAGCCATATCATCAAAGCTTAATTTACGGTCAATGCTAGTGATGAAGTAAAGTTTATTTCCAGATTTTGAACCTGTACTTTTAATTACAAGGTCATCTGGTCTTGTAATGTCGTTATCTTCAACATATTTTGATATCAAATCAATAAAAGGCGTACCGTATTTACGAGCCTTACCTTCACCTACACCATGAATATTTGCGAGCTCTTCCAGAGAAACTGGATATTTCGTAGCCATGTCATCAATGGAAGGATCTTGAAAAACAACATACGGTGGTACGTTCTTTTGTGCCGCTACCTTTTTACGTAAATCTTTTAGAAATTTGACAAGTTGAGTATCAACAGCACCGCCTTTTCCAGAGCCAATTACCTTATCATCACTTTCACTATAACTATGATCATCGGTCATCATAAAACTTGATCCAGAAAGTAAAAATTCTTTACCTTCTTTCTTCATTTTTAAGGTACCATAGGATTCAATATCCTTACGTATATATCCTGCAACCATTATTTGACGTACCAGCGCCATCCAGTAGTTTTTATCTTTATCCTTACCACTACCAAAAAAATCATGTTGATCCAATTTATGACTGCTTATCATGGCATTAGTTTTACCCTTGATAATATTGACTATGTCTTTGGCCTTGTATCTTTCACCAGCATCAGAAATTACCTTGAGTAATTTTTTTACATCCTCAACGGCTTCTTTTTTAGGTTTAGGGTTTTTCATGTTATCGTCCATGTCACCGCCTTCACCTGTTTGTGGATCAAACTGCTCTCCAAAATAATGAAGAATAAATTGTCTGCGGCTCATGCTAGTTTCTGCATAGCTTACCATTTCTTGAAGTAATGCATGACCGATTTCTTGTTCAGCAATCGGTTTTCCCGACATGAATTTTTCTAACTTCTCAATATCTTTATAAGAGTAGTAGGCAAGGCAGTGTCCTTCACCACCATCTCTTCCTGCACGACCAGTTTCTTGATAGTAAGATTCTATACTCTTTGGTATATCGTGATGAATTACAAAACGTACATCAGGTTTATCGATTCCCATCCCAAATGCAATTGTCGCGACTACTACATCAACGTCTTCCATAAGGAACATGTCTTGGTGATTTGCTCTTGTTTTTGCGTCGAGCCCTGCATGATAAGGAACTGCTTTTATACCATTAACTTGCAGTACTTGGGCAAGCTCTTCCACCCTTTTACGAGATAAACAATAAACGATACCAGACTTACCGTCATTTTGTTTAATAAATCTAGTAATATCTGCATCTACTTGAGCTGTTTTAGGACGTACTTCATAGAATAAGTTAGGTCTATTAAAACTTGCCTTAAAAGTGGTAGCATCTGTTATTTGGAGGTTTTTTAAAATATCCTCTTGCACCTTTGGAGTTGCTGTTGCCGTAAGACCAATAATTGGAATGTTAGCTCCTATTCTATCAATGATTTTACGCAGGTTGCGGTATTCAGGTCTAAAATCATGACCCCATTCACTTATACAGTGCGCTTCATCTACCGCAAGAAAAGATATTTTTTGCTCCTTGAGAAATTCTACATATTCCTCTTTGGTCAGTGACTCTGGTGCTACATACAACAATTTACATTCACCACTAGTAATATCATTCATTACACGTTGAACATCTGTTTTTGATAGTGAACTATTGAGTACATGCGCTACTCCATCACTATCAGAAACTCCACGTATTGCATCAACCTGATTTTTCATTAAAGCTATCAATGGTGATACCACGATTGCGGTACCATCTTGCATAAGTGCAGGTAACTGATAACATAATGATTTACCACCACCGGTAGGCATAATGACAAAGACATCATTACCATTAAGTAGGGTCTTGATTACATCTTTTTGTAATCCACGGAATTTATCAAATCCAAAATATTTCTTGAGGCTTTCTTCTAGAGAGACTTGTGTTTCTGCCATCCGGCGCTTGTGTTTTTGTTATCTTTGTAAGCTAAATTTACGACTAAATTAGAATATTTCAAATTACTATTAAATCTTATCACTCTTGGATTTAGAAAATAAAGCTCTTGAAGCTGCAAAAAGAACAGTAAGCATTGAGGCACAAGCTGTTAATAATTTAATAAATAGTATTGATTCCGCTTTCGCGAAAGCGGTATTATCCATACATAATTCAAACGGTAGGGTCATCATTACTGGAATAGGTAAAAGCGCTATAATCGCGCAAAAAATGGTAGCTACCATGAACAGTACTGGGACACCAGCTATTTTCATGCATGCCGCTGATGCTATACACGGTGACCTAGGAATTATACAGAAAAATGATGTTGTTGTGTGCCTATCAAAAAGCGGTAACACTCCAGAAATAAAAGTACTTGTTCCACTAATAAAGGATTTTGGCAACCTTTTGATAGCAATTACTAGTCATAAAGATTCCTTTTTAGGTAAGGAAGCAGACTTTATCCTACATGCTCCTATTGAGGAAGAGGCTTGTCCCAACGGCCTTGCTCCTACTACCAGTACAACTGCTCAACTAGTTATAGGTGATGCTCTTGCGGTAAGTCTGCTAGAATTAAAAGGGTTTAGTGATAAGGATTTTGCAAAATATCATCCAGGTGGCGCTTTAGGTAAAAAACTTTATTTAAGGGTTGATGATCTTGTTTCTCAAAATAAAAAGCCTGAAGTATCTGCAAGCACTAGTTTACGTGAAGTGATCATTAATATTTCAGAAAACATGCTAGGGATGACGGTTGTGACTAGTGAGTCTAAGGCTATAGGTGTTATTACTGATGGCGATTTAAGAAGAATGCTCACTAGTGGTCGTAATATAGACGATTTACAAGCTCACGATATAATGAGCGATCACCCTAAAACTATCGATACAGATGCGATGGCAGTTGAGGCTCGAGAAACTATGGAGGAATACAATATTTCTCAACTAGTAGCTACCAATAACGGTGAGTACGCAGGTGTTGTCCATATTCATGATTTAATAAGAGAAGGTATCTTATAACATGGCTAGAAAAAAAGTAGACCCTAACAACATGTCATTTCTTGATCACGTAGAGGAATTGCGATGGGCAATTATAAGATCTATAGGTGGCGTGCTCTTAATGGCAATTGTTGCCTTCATTTTTAAAGACGTAGTAATCGACGGTGTTCTTCTGGGACCTAGTAAAAATGATTTTATCAGTTACCAGAAATTTTGTGAGTTTGCTAAATGGCTAGGATTTGAAAGTGAATTTTGTGATCCTAATTTAAATTTTGCTACTCAAACCAGAAAAATGCCTGATTTATTCAGTGCTCACATTTGGACTTCGATTACGGTAGGATTTATAACCGCTTTTCCATGGATTTTATGGCAGTTTTGGAATTTTATCTCTCCAGGGCTTAAACCAAATGAACGTAAATATTCTAAAGGGTTTATCATCGCAAGCTCATTACTGTTCTTTACTGGTGCATTGTTCGGTTATTATTTGATCGCTCCGTTATCAGTGCATTTTCTAGCTACCTATGAATTATCAGAACTTATTAAGTTTGAACCTGATTTAAATAGTTATATAGGTTTAGTAAGAGCCTGTGTTCTTTCCTGCGGAATCATGTTTGAACTACCTATAATCGTGTACTTTTTAACCAAAGTAGGATTGTGTACACCACAAGCTATGCGCAAATACCGCAAGTTTGCACTAGTAATTGTCCTAATCGTTGCTGCTGTGATAACACCACCTGATATTCAAAGTCAGATAATAGTTGCTATACCTGTGTTAATTTTATACGAGTTAAGTGTTTTCATATCTATGTTTGTACTTTATAGACAACGTAAAAAAGTAGCCTAATAAGGCATTTAATTTTATGAGTAATATTGTAGAAGAATTCAATAGTTATCGTGCCAAAATGAACGATGCTATTCTTGAAGATAACAATAAAGTTATCAAACGTATTTTTAATCTAGACACAAACGCCTTTACTGAAGGTGCCTTGGACAAGAAGACTAAAGAACTTTTAGGTCTAGTAGCAAGTACTGTTTTAAGATGTGACGACTGCGTGCGCTATCATTTACAAGCTAGTAAAGAAGCTGGTCTTAAAAAAGAAGAAGTTGTTGAGGCTTTGTCAATCGCAACCTTAGTAGGCGGTACCATAGTCATTCCACACTTAAGACGTGCCTATGAGTATTGGGATGCTCTAGAACAAGAAAACTAAAAAACAATAACGTTTTTATTTAAAGGTCTGTGATGGTTCACAGGCCTTTTTTTATTAAGATTTAATGAGCCAATCTTCATTTTGAACTGTAGAAAACCCAACAATACCATAATCTATATCATACCATATTTTATTCACATTAATCGCAATATTGGTATGTGAATCAACATATTCTAATGTTGTACCTGAGTTGATTTCAACTACACGATAAAACGTTCTCTCACCAATGGTCATCACTTGTTCGGGTTGGTCAAAAAAACCATTAAGCACTACTCCATCAGTAAATTGCGTTGCATTATTATTATAGCAGCTGAATAGTAATTTCACATTAAAGTTGCCAAATCTTGAGAAATCTGCAACGTAAGCCAGAGTAGTTTCAAAACTAGTTCTAGGATCGTCTATTGTGAAATGAATGGTTGAATATTCCGTTTGATATCTAGGTATTGAATACCAGCCGGTAGTTCCTCCTCGCTGACTAATTCCTTTATTTACTCTTTGAACACAAGCTTGTAGTTCTAATTCATCATCATTTACAAATGATATGCAATCACCTACATCGTAAACATTTTTTACAATGAGGTCCTTTTGTTCTTCATCAGACTGGTACACTGGTCCATAAAGTCTAACATCTTTAATTTCACTTTCCTCATGTACTTCTTCACAAGAAGCAGCAAGTATCATAGTAAAGCATAGCAACAATAGAATTTTAAAGTAATTCATAATAAATGATTTTCAACCAAATTAGTTGAATTATAGACTTTTATATGATGTATTCTACAAATTGTTAGAAATTAAACTTGTAAAAATTACAAATGATAATAAAAAAAAGGTCTGTGATTGCTCACAGACCTTTTGTAATTATTTGAACGCAGTTTTTAACCTAATTCTTTCGCTCTTCTTTTACGTTCATTCTCATCAAGGAAAATCTTACGTAGTCTAATGAAGTTAGGTGTTACCTCTACATACTCATCTTTTTGTATGTATTCCAGTGCTTCTTCTAGAGTGAATTTAATCGGCGGAGCGATTTTCACCTTATCATCTGCACCTGCACTACGCACGTTAGATAATTTTTTAGTCTTTGTAAGGTTAACGACAAGATCATCTGCTCTTGAATTTTCACCTACCACTTGACCTGTATAAATCTCTTCACCAGGCGCTATAAAAAACTTACCGCGATCTTGAAGTTTATCTAATGAATAAGGGATAGCTGTACCTTTTTCCATAGAGATTAACGATCCATTGATACGACCTGGAATTTCTCCTTTAAATGGTTCAAATGCTATAAAACGGTGATTCATAATCGCCTCACCAGCTGTCGCAGTAATTAACTGATTTCTTAATCCTATGATACCTCTAGATGGAATTTTAAATTCAATAACCATACGATCACCTTTAGGAGTCATACTAGTCATTTCACCTTTTCTCATAGTAACCATTTCAACAGCTTTACCACTAACGTTTTCTGGTAAGTCAATGGTAAGTTCTTCTACTGGCTCACATTTAACACCATCTATCTCTTTGATGATAACCTGTGGCTGCCCGATTTGAAGCTCATACCCTTCTCTTCTCATAGTCTCTATAAGAACCGATAAGTGTAACACACCACGACCAAAAACCATAAACTTATCAGCGCTATCTGTATCTTGCACTTGCAGAGCAAGATTCTTCTCAAGCTCCTTAGTTAAACGGTCTTTAATGTGCCTAGAAGTAACAAATTTTCCATCCTTACCAAAAAATGGTGAGTCGTTAATAGTAAATAACATACTCATTGTAGGCTCATCAATCGCTATAGTTTCCATAGCTTCAGGGTTTTCATAATCGGCGATAGAATCTCCAATCTCAAAACCTTCTAAACCTACAACAGCACAAATATCTCCTGCTTGAACTTCGGCTACTTTGGCACGGCCCATTCCATCAAATACGTTAAGCTCTTTGATTTTAGACTTCATCTGGCTACCGTCACGTTTACACAAGGTTACTTGCTGCCCTTCTTTAAGAGTACCTCTAGACACTCTACCTATCGCAATACGACCTGTATAACTAGAGTAGTCTAATGAAGTAATAAGCATTTGAGTAGTACCTTCACTCACTTTAGGAGCAGGTATGTGCTCAATTACCATATCAAGTAACGGCTCGATAGAATCTGTTTGATCTTGCCAATCGTCACTCATCCAGTTATTTTTGGCACTACCATATACCGTTGGGAAGTCCATTTGCCATTCTTCGGCACCTAATTCAAACATCAAGTCAAATACTGCCTCGTGAACTTCGTCTGGTGTACAGTTTTCTTTATCTACTTTGTTTACAACTACACATGGTTTAAGTCCCATGTCAATTGCTTTTTGAAGAACAAAACGAGTTTGAGGCATTGGACCTTCAAAAGCGTCAACCAGTAACAAAACCCCATCGGCCATGTTTAGAACACGTTCTACTTCACCACCAAAATCGGCGTGACCAGGAGTATCGATAATATTAATTTTAGTTCCTTTATAGGTTACCGAAACGTTTTTTGCAAGAATGGTAATACCACGCTCACGTTCTAGGTCATTATTATCTAAGATTAATTCTCCAGTAGATTCATTCTCACGAAAAATCTCACAATGGTGTAAAATCTTGTCTACCAGGGTAGTTTTACCGTGGTCAACGTGTGCGATAATCGCGATATTTCTGATGTCTTTCATTATAGTACCTTAATTTCAGGCTGCAAAAGTACTCTTATTTATTGGTTTTTAGGCTTTTTATTTTTATTGCAGTGTTAATTTGTACTCGCTTTCGCGAAAGCGTAGTTGACTATTTACTTTATTTGATCTTAAAAGTTAAAGTTGGAAACGAAAAAATAACCCGTTAATCTAATTTATAACAAAAGTTAAATTTATAAGCAATATTATTCCTACTTTTAATCACCCCTAAAATTTCTTACCCATGAAGTAGGAAATTTTGGGGTTATATTTTTTAATACAATTATTACCAAAAGAAAAAGCGACCCGTAAAGGCCGCTTTGAATGTTTTCACAACGGAATAATCCTTATTGTGAATTGCTTTCAGTTTTGTAAAGATATAAATAACTAACCATTATATGAAAAAAATTTTAGGACTAGATTTAGGAACAAACTCAATTGGATGGGCACAAATTCAACTTGATTTAAAAAATAAAAAAGGGCAAATTGATGGAATGGGTGTACGAATCATTCCTATGGATGGAAAACAGCTAGGTGCTTTTGATGCAGGTCAAACTATTTCTGCTACAGCAGATAGAACTCAATATCGAGGTGCAAGAAGACTTTATCAAAGAGATAATTTACGTCGTGAGCGTTTACATCGCGTTCTAAATATTTTAGAAATGCTTCCCAAGCATTACGCCAGTAGTATTGATTTTGAAAAGCGGTTAGGTCAATTTAAACCTAATACCGAGATGAAACTACCTTATATTAAAAATGATGACGGAAATCATTCCTTCATATTTCAATCTTCATTTAACGAAATGATAAATGTTTTCAAGGCGCATGGACACGACATTAAAATACCATACGATTGGACGATTTACTACTTACGACAAAAAGCTTTAACAAAAAAAATAGAAAAAGAAGAACTGGCGTGGATTTTACTCCACTTTAATCAAAAGCGTGGTTATTACCAGTTGCGAGGTGAGGAAGAAGAGGTTTCAAAAAACAAATGTGAAGAATATTATGAGCTCTTAGTGTCAGAAGTCGAGGAAACAGATGATAAAAATGCCCGTGGTACTTGGTACAACGTAATTCTTGAAAATGGCTGGATATATCGTCGCCAAAGCAAAGATTCTTTACTGGAATGGAAAGGGAAGAAAAAAGAATTCATTGTAACCACTACTTTGGAAAAAGATGGCTCAATAAAACTTGATAAGGAAGGAAATGAGAAACGTAGCTTCCGTGCTGTAGATTCAGAAAAAGACTGGATTGCAATAAAGAAAAAAACAGAAAATAATATTGAAGCTAGCAAAAAAACGGTAGGACAATACATTTTTGAAGCGCTATTGAAAGACCCCAAGCAAAAAATACGAGGTAAATTGGTCAAAACTATCGAGCGTAAATTCTACCGTGAAGAATTAAGGCAAATTCTAAAAACACAGCTAGATAAACATTCTCACTTGTTTAATGAGAAAACTTTCGAAAAGTGTGTAAATGAGTTATATCCCAGAAATGAGGCACACGCTCAAACACTTCTAGCTTTAGATTTTGCACATTTCTTCATCAATGACATTATCTTTTATCAACGACCGCTAAAAAGCAAAAAATCATCTATTGCAGATTGCCCCTACGAAACACGAGTATACATTAA
Organism: Nonlabens sp. SCSIO 43208; assembly: GCF_050703575.1. Lineage (NCBI taxonomy): Bacteria > Pseudomonadati > Bacteroidota > Flavobacteriia > Flavobacteriales > Flavobacteriaceae > Nonlabens > Nonlabens sp. SCSIO 43208. The sequence continues at coordinate 1,859,070 of NZ_CP065365.1, read as the reverse complement.
TAAAGACGGTGAACACATCGAGCAACATTTAAAGTGTATACCTAAGTCAAATCCTATTTTTCAAGAATTTCGTTTGTGGCAATTGATACACAATCTTAAAATATATCAGAGAGAAGGCAAGGTAGACGGCAAACCAGCTGTTGATATTGATGTGACAAGTAATTATCTACAAACTCCAGAAGAATACGCATCACTTTATGAACAGCTTAATGAAAAAGAAGATATAAATCAAAAACAGTTTCTCAGTCTTTTCAAATTAAAAGAAGACATACATCGCTGGAACTTTCCTGAAGACAAAAAATATCCTTGTAATGAAACGGCAAGCGTCATTAAAAAAAGGCTAGATAAAGTTGACGGTATTCAAACCATTCAAATCGCTACAAACGATTTTATCAAGCAATTATGGCATATTATTTACTCAGTTTCCGATAAGATAGAATATAGTAAGGCAATAGCGACCTTCGCTAAAAAGCACCATTTGCCAGTAGAAAGTTTTGTAGAACAATTCAATCGATTTCCTCCATTTCCAAGTTCGTACGGTGCCTATTCTGAAAAAGCTATTAAAAAACTGTTGCCTATGATGAGAATGGGTAAATTCTGGAAAGAAAGTAAATTATCTCATAGAGTTAAAATAAGAATAGAAAGTATTGTTGAACGCCTCGAGTCTTTAGATTATAACCTTGACAAATTAGAGTCGGTTGCAGATGATGATGTGCCAAGACGTTTATTAAAAGCTTTCTCCAAAGCGAAAAACAAGAAATACCCTTATCAAGGATTGAATACTTATCAAGCCTGCTATGCAGTTTATGATAGACACTCAGAAATAGGTAACATCGTGCAATGGAGACAACCAAAGGACATTGATAAATTTTTAAAAGAGTTTAAACAACATAGCCTACGCAACCCAATTGTGGAGCAGGTTGTGCTAGAAACTTTGCGTGTAGTACGTGACATATGGAAATACTATGGTGAGAAAGAATTGCGTGATGGCAAGGATGTTTATAAAAAACCTTTTGATGAGATACATGTGGAATTAGGTCGAGAAATGAAAAATGACAAAGCCACTCGTGAACGTCTTTCAAAAGCAAATACTGAACGAGAAAATACCAATGATCGTATAAAGGCATTATTGGAAGAAATTAAAAACGATCCAAATGTTAAAGACGATGTTCGCCCATACTCTCCATCTCACCAAGAAATCCTAAAAATTTATGAAGATGGTTTGTTTACAAGTTTAAAAGAAGTAGATGAAGATATTGAAAAAATACGAAGGAATAGTAAACCTACTGCTGCAGAGATTACAAGATATAAATTATGGCTAGAACAAGGCTATGTATCTCCTTATACGGGTCGAATTATACCTCTTACCGAATTGTTTTCTACTGATTATCAAATTGAACACATCATCCCACAGTCGCGCTATTTTGACAACTCTATGAACAATAAGATTATTTGTGAAAGTGCTGTCAATGAAGAAAAAGACAACAGAACGGCTTACGAATTTTTGAAAAACAATGGTGGTGCAGTGATAGATATGGGAAAAGGTAGAACGGTCAAACTTTTCTCATTGGAACAGTATGAAGAGCACTGCCAGTCGTATTTCAAAAAAAACAAGTCAAAACTAGAACGATTATTAAGCGAGGATATACCAGAAGGGTTTATCAATCGTCAACTCAATGATAGTAGATACATCAGTAAAATTGTAAAAGGCTTATTGAGTAATATCGTACGTGAAGACGGAGAGCAAGAAGCGACTTCAAAGCATTTGGTACCAGTTACTGGTGCCATAACATCAAAGCTAAAACAAGATTGGGGTCTCAATGACAAATGGAACGAACTTATTGCACCACGTTTTAAACGCCTCAATCAGATGACTCAAAGCAATGATTTTGGTTATTGGGATGATAAGATTAACTCATTCCGCATTCAAGTCCCAAAAAAAATTGAACGTGGATTTAGTAAAAAACGTATTGACCATCGTCACCACGCCTTGGATGCCTTAGTTATTGCATGCACCACTAAAGATCACATCAACTATATCACATCGCTTAATACACAACGCAAAAACAATTCATTGGTAAGTAAGTTGAGAGAAACTGCGAAAATTATTGATAAAAATGGTAAAAAACGTACTGTTGCAAAGCATTATAAAAAACCTTGGAATGGATTTACCGCACAAGCGAAAGCAAGCTTAGAAACAATCGTTGTGAGTTTTAAAAAGAATAATCGAGTTATTAATAAGACTAACAATAAAACGTGGCAATGGGTTACAGAAAGCGGGCAATTAAAAAAGAAATTGGTAAAGCAAACCAAAGGTAACAATTGGGCAATACGCAAGCCAATGCATAAGGAAACCGTCTCCGGAAAAATAAATATGAACACCCCAAAAGGTAAAATTGCCACAGCAACTAGAGTCAATCTCGCCGATTTGCAAACTCGTAAACGACTCGAATCCATTACCGACATTAGCATTCAGAAAATTTTAAACAATCACCTTAAAAATTATGTAGATGATAAAGGAAATGAAAACTTTGAATTAGCTTTCAATCAAGATGGTGTTGATGAATTAAACAAAAACATCCAACAATTGAATGGCGGCAAACCTCATCAACCTATCAAAAAAGTACGACTTTATGAAATAGGTGTAAAGTTTGCCATAGGTGAGTCTGGACAAAAATCAACAAAATTCGTTGAGGCTGCCAAGGGCACCAATCTATTCTTTAATATCTATTGGGATATAAAAAAACAAAAACGAACTTTTGAAACCGTTCCCTTAAACGAGGTGATTGTACATCAAAAACAAGTGGCTCACTTACCAAAATCTGAACGAACAGAGGTGCCCATTGATAATTCTAAAGGTAATTTCTTGTTTTCCTTAACGCCAAACGATTTGGTTTATGTTCCAAATGAAGAAGAACAGGTAAATTCAGATTTGGTCGATTTTCAAAGATTAACTTCAGATCAAACTAAGCGGCTATTTGTTGTTAATGATTTTTCTTCTGCTATTTATTTTTCACCGATTCATCATTCCAAAGCAATAGCACCAAAAGAAGTAGATATGAATTTAAACCCTAAAACAGGAAAAATTTCTGGCTCATATGATGACAAGACAGCAAGTATAAAAGGAATACAAATAAAAGAGATCTGTTGGAAACTAGTAGTTGATAAACTAGGGAATATTAAAAAGGTAATCCAATGATCAAACGCACTATCTTTTTCGGTAACCCAGCATATTTGAGTACTAGGAATGAGCAATTGGTAGTTGGTTTTCGGGAGTGCGAGAATAAAGAAGATAAAACCATACCTATTGAAGATTTAGGATTTATAGTCCTTGAACATCCGCAAATCACAATCACTAATGGTTTAATAAGAAAACTAATCGAGAATAAAACAGCTGTAATCACCTGCAATGCACAACACTTACCTACAGGGTTTTTGCAACCTCTTCAAGGTCATAGCGAACAAACAGAACGTTACAGGCATCAACTTAATGCAAGTATACCGCTTAAAAAGAATTTATGGCAACAGACCGTTATCGCCAAAATTAAAAACCAAGCATTACACTTTAAACGTTTAGGTAAAAACCCATTGCGTCTCAAAAGATATGTCAAAGAGGTAAAAACAGCCGATCATGATAACCAAGAAGCGCTGGCAGCTGCTTTTTATTTCCAGAATTTGTTTGATATACCTGACTTCTCTAGAAATCAAAAAGGAATAGCCCCAAACAATTTGTTGAATTATGGTTATGCCATTTTAAGAGCTGTGGCCGCTAGAGCCTTGGTCAGTTCTGGTTTGTTGCCTTCCGTAGGCATCTTTCATAGCAATAAGTACAATGCCTATACCCTAGCAGACGATGTGATGGAACCCTATCGTCCATTTGTTGATCAGGTAGTTTATGACATTGTAGAGACAGGAGCTAATATCGAAAACTTGACCACACAAATAAAAAGTGAACTCTTAATGATACCTGCCTTAGACGTAAAAATAGATGGCAAGATGAGTCCGCTCATGAACGCTATGAGCAGAACGACCAATTCACTTTGGGAATGTTTTTACGGCTCTAGCCGTAAAATACTATACCCTGAAATGTCTTTACACTTTGCAGATGTATGATATCACAATTAGATCGTTTAAACGCGTATAGAACTATGTGGGTACTGGTATTCTTTGATTTACCTACGGAAACACGCCTAGAGCGTAAAGCTGCCAGTGGTTTTAGAAAGCGATTGCTGGATGACGGGTTCAATATGTTCCAATTCTCAATCTACACTAGGTTCTGCCCCAGTAGAGAAAATGCAGCAGTGCACATTAAACGAACTAAAAACAACCTTCCAAAAAAAGGAAAGGTCTGTATCATGCAGATAACCGATAAACAGTTTGGGATGATGGAATTATTTCACGGCAAAAAAGAAGTAGAAAAAGAAACAGGTAGCCAACAATTGGAGTTATTTTAGAAAACTATAATGTAAGGTCTAGCGTAGTCGAGACCTACAAATAGCTCCAAAAAAGACATTTCTGTGCAATCCCATAAAACAAACATACCCAGCGATTTGCGCTGGGTATGTTGTCAAAGATCATTAAAAATCTGAATCTGAAAGCAATTCACAACTAGATTGTTGCATAACGTCTATCACCTACTGTTGTCAAAGATCATTAAAAATCTGAATCTGAAAGCAATTCACAACATGTAGTCGCAACTACGATTATACTTTAACGTTGTCAAAGATCATTAAAAATCTGAATCTGAAAGCAATTCACAACAACGTTACCGCAAGGGATATTCAGTCCTGGTTGTCAAAGATCATTAAAAATCTGAATCTGAAAGCAATTCACAACTAACTATCGTAGTTTATAGAACCGTTAAGAGTTGTCAAAGATCATTAAAAATCTGAATCTGAAAGCAATTCACAACTTGCGACAATAACACTTTTGAAGGTTTTTAGTTGTCAAAGATCATTAAAAATCTGAATCTGAAAGCAATTCACAACAAAGTTCCTCTTGCAGTTTAGCTGGGTTAAGTTGTCAAAGATCATTAAAAATCTGAATCTGAAAGCAATTCACAACAGATGTTTTGTTTTCTTTTTGTAAATCATTGTTGTCAAAGATCATTAAAAATCTGAATCTGAAAGCAATTCACAACGTGCTAGGATTATTAATATAACAATACCTAGTTGTCAAAGATCATTAAAAATCTGAATCTGAAAGCAATTCACAACTTACCGTTCAAAACCCATTCTTTACCACGTGTTGTCAAAGATCATTAAAAATCTGAATCTGAAAGCAATTCACAACTAATCGAGAAACATTGCAACGAGTAGTGATGTTGTCAAAGATCATTAAAAATCTGAATCTGAAAGCAATTCACAACATGATTGATAGCCTCTTCTCTTTCACAAACGTTGTCAAAGATCATTAAAAATCTGAATCTGAAAGCAATTCACAACAATGTTTCTATTATGTATGTAGAAGTTTTAGTTGTCAAAGATCATTAAAAATCTGAATCTGAAAGCAATTCACAACGACGAGGAATAAGACCCACAAAGTTTTTTAGTTGTCAAAGATCATTAAAAATCTGAATCTGAAAGCAATTCACAACGGTAAAGGAGTAAATTTCTTACCACCACCAGTTGTCAAAGATCATTAAAAATCTGAATCTGAAAGCAATTCACAACCAACACTACGGTAATTGTTTGAGTATTAACTGTTGTCAAAGATCATTAAAAATCTGAATCTGAAAGCAATTCACAACAGGTCTAAATGCGTATTTTCTTTTACTATCGTTGTCAAAGATCATTAAAAATCTGAATCTGAAAGCAATTCACAACTGACGGAGCAAATGTTTATGCAAATGTAATGTTGTCAAAGATCATTAAAAATCTGAATCTGAAAGCAATTCACAACGTGCCTTTTACTTCCGTTAACTGAATTAAGGTTGTCAAAGATCATTAAAAATCTGAATCTGAAAGCAATTCACAACAAATACTTCTCTATAACTTTAACTAATGGCGTTGTCAAAGATCATTAAAAATCTGAATCTGAAAGCAATTCACAACGGATCCGTGTAATTTCAATAGGTCGTAACAGTTGTCAAAGATCATTAAAAATCTGAATCTGAAAGCAATTCACAACCGTCATAGTTATAATAAATATGTTATCTGAGTTGTCAAAGATCATTAAAAATCTGAATCTGAAAGCAATTCACAACACATAGTTAAAATAGTTGTTTTCGTTGCCGGTTGTCAAAGATCATTAAAAATCTGAATCTGAAAGCAATTTTTAATCAACTTTTTATTTTTATTGCAGTGTTAATTTGTGCTCGCTTTCGCGAAAGCGTAATCCCAAAAACATCATTCACAAAAAAAGACCTGTGGCACAACAGGTCTTTTAAAAGGGGAAAACGAAAGTAAATCTAGTGACTAAGCATTTTTACTTTGAACTTGTACAGCTAGATTGTAGATAACTAACCCAAACCCAATTTTGTTAATAGCGTCACCTATGTTGTACACAACATCAAGGTCCAATCCTCCAAAAATCGATTCGTACCAACCTGGAGTTCCTGCCATATAACCTATCGGGTAAATGGCCCATCCCACTAGTACAAACCAGCATAAGGTTTTATGAGCGCTCAAAACGTAGCCACCTGCTTGTTGTGCGAGTTTTTTTGCCTCGCCAAACCAAATGATTGCAACAATCCAGAAGTAAGCTAATCCTGAAACTAATCCCCATAACCAGGCATTGTCCCTATCAACTGCTTCGCCAAAGTATCCTGTTACAAGCATTACAACTGAAAGTAAAATGAGTTTCCACATTAAAGATTTCTTTGCACCAGCGACCTTAAGAATTAAATAAAATTCAACACACATTAAAGGTACCGTAAGTACCCAATCCACATATCTAAAAAATACTGGTGACTCTGCAAAAGAAGACCAATAATCTCTCATATACCAATAGTGAACCGCAGCAATGAAAGTGATCAATCCTGAAACTAAAATAGAGACACGCCATTTTCTATCAAAAGAATTCATAGAAAGAAAAAAGAAGGCGCTGGCAGCCATCATAGCCATACAGCCTACAAAAAACGAAAACCCTACATAATCATTGGGAGCGATTTTTGAAACTTCGGTAAGTAATAATAAAGTATTCATAATAAAATGTTTTTGTTGAACTAAAATTACAAAACTTTAAACATATTTGTTTAACTTTATAATGTTAATTTTAAACAAAAAATGTCTTACCGAGGTTTATACCGTATCATTTTAATACTAAGTTTCCTTTGTTTATGGGTGTCAACGCGTATTTCGGAAGATTGGGAAAATGGATTAGGGTTGGTATTAATTTTATCAATTGGAGTTATACATGGCGCTAATGATGTGCGAATTCACCTTAACAAAAGTGAACGTTCTACTAAAAGGATACTTTCATTCATATTGAAATATTTAGTTGTGGTGTTTCTAGGAACTGTAGGATTTTTTCTTTTACCACAAATTACCCTTGGACTTTTTATACTGGTAAGTGGATATCATTTTGGACAAGAACATTTTGAAAAATACCAATTACCTGCTTCCTGGAAAAACAATCTATTTGTAGCGGCTTATGGATTATTAATCCTATTGATGCTATTCAAAATTAATTCCAGTCAAAGTCTAAATGTTATCAATGAAATAGTTTCCATGAATATAACTGAACAGCAACTGTACTATGCCCTTCTTGCTACATGCGTTATCCTCGTTGCTACTGGAGCCTATCAACTACGAGGTCTTCCTTTAAAGACAATTGCTAAGGAATTATTATATCTCGCTGTCATCTTTATTATTTTTAATACAAGTAGTCTATTATGGGGATTTGCCATCTATTTTGTTTTATGGCACAGTGTACCTTCTATGTACACTCAAATCACTTTTTTATATGGCGACTCAAATCAGTCACATGTTTGGAATTATATTAAATACAGTTCATTGTATTGGATCGCTTCATTAATATTCTTAGGTGTTTTGTATTTTTTTCTTCAAGAAAGAACTCAATTCTTGCTGACTATTATAGTTGCATTCTTAGGAGGAATAACGTTTCCTCACGTATTCGTCATGGATAAAATGATCAAAAAAGCATAAAACCGTTTTACGATTTAACGTTTAACACATTAAGAACGTTAAGTCTTTCTTAAAGCAAAGAGAAATTTAGATATAATTCGTCTAGCGGTATTTAGATTGATACTTTTGAAGCCTAATAACAAGACATTTACAATGAGTCAAGTAAAAGAAAACGATACTGTACAAGTACATTACACAGGAAAATTAACAGATGGGCAAATATTTGATAGTAGCCTAGAACGCGATCCTTTAGAGGTAACTTTAGGACAAGGTCAATTAATTCCTGGTTTTGAGCATGGTCTTATCGATATGAAGGTGAACGAGAAAAAAACTATTACGATAAATAAGGAAGATGCTTATGGTGAAATACACGATCAACTTTTCCAAAAAGTGGATAGAGCAAACTTACCTCAAGAAATTGAACCACAAGTAGGTATGGGATTAGTATCTCAAAATCCAGATGGTACTGAACGTCAACTACGTGTGAGTGAAGTGCATGATGATCACATTGTGGTAGATGCTAATCATCCACTAGCTGGTAAGGATTTGGTTTTTGACCTTGAACTAGTAGCAATTAAGTAAATTTTTTACAATCCTATAAAAACAGCCTTGTAACCTATTGGTACAAGGCTGTTTGCTTTTTACGCAGGTAAGAAACATTTTCTTATGTTGAACCTAGCTAATTCACTTGAAACACGTTACTAGAAATGTTACCTTTGCATTCCTTAAAAATGAGGTATACCTATGTTTGATAATTTATCCGATAAGTTAGATAAAGCCATGCACGTCCTTAAAGGGCATGGTAGTATTACTGAAGTTAACGTAGCTGACACGCTTAAAGAAATTAGACGTGCCCTAGTTGATGCCGATGTAAACTTTAAAATTGCCAAGGAGTTTACTAAAAAGGCTAAAGATAAAGCGATTGGACAAGGAGTTCTTACCTCATTAAAGCCTGGTCAATTACTTACAAAAATTGTACGAGATGAGCTAGCAGAATTAATGGGTGGTGAAGTAACCGGTGTTAATCTATCGGGTAATCCATCTGTTATTTTAATGTCTGGTCTACAAGGTAGTGGTAAAACTACATTCTCTGGTAAACTGGCTAACTTCTTAAAAACAAAAAAAAGCAAAAAACCTTTATTAGTTGCCTGTGATATTTATAGACCTGCAGCCATTGACCAATTACATGTAGTAGGTGAATCAATAGGTGTTGAGGTTTATTCTAATCGTGACGAAAAAGATCCAGTTAAGATTTCTCAAGCTGCAATAGCTCATGCAAAACAAAACGGCTTTAACGTTGTTATTATAGATACCGCTGGTCGTCTAGCAGTAGATGAGCAAATGATGAATGAAATTGCTCAAGTACATGCTGCTGTTCAACCACAAGAGACTCTTTTTGTAGTAGACTCGATGACAGGTCAGGATGCTGTGAATACGGCTAAAGCATTTAATGATCGTTTAAATTTTGATGGAGTTGTTCTTACTAAACTAGATGGTGATACTCGTGGTGGTGCTGCTTTGTCTATTAAATCGGTTGTTGACAAACCTATTAAATTCATAGGTACAGGTGAAAAAATGGAAGCCATTGATGTTTTCTATCCATCACGTATGGCAGATCGTATCCTAGGAATGGGAGACGTTGTTTCACTTGTAGAAAGAGCTCAAGAACAATTTGATGAGGAACAAGCTCGTAAACTGAATAAAAAGATTGCTAAAAATCAGTTCGGTTTTGATGACTTCCTAAGTCAGATCCAGCAGATCAAAAAAATGGGTAACATTAAAGATCTTATGGGAATGATACCTGGTGCTGGAAAAATGCTTAAAAATGTAGATATCGACGACGATGCTTTTAAAGGTATTGAAGCTATCATACATTCTATGACACCTGAAGAACGTACTAAACCACAAATTATCAATGGTAGCCGTAAAAAACGTATTGCAAAAGGTAGTGGTAGTACGGTTAAAGATGTAAATCAACTGCTCAAACAATTTGACCAAATGAGCAAGATGATGAAAATGATGCAAGGCGGTAAAGGAAAAGCAATGATGAATGCATTGGGTAAAATGAGATAAAAATATCTCCTACCCTATTTTAAAAGAGCTTTTCGTCTTTATTGATCTACATAAATTGAATTCTCTCATATCGAGTGAACTTCGCTATTGCTACAGCTTTTAAAGTTATTGTAATACAATAATTGGTTTGGACTCCAGTTTTACCCGTGAATAACATAAAATCATGAGCATTAAGTTATTCTTACCTGCGGTTTGATTGGTAATTGATTTTATCATACGTATTAAAACAAATGATTTATCACTCCGTCTTTAATAAAACGTTTTCGTTAACAACTAGTGAAAACCTATTACTTCAAAACTTTTAAAAATCAATCAAATTCTTCAATTTTACAGTCGATTAATTAAAAAGCATCATGATCCTACTAGACGGTAAAAAGACCAGTAATGATATCAAGAATGAAATCACAGCTGCAGTACAAGAAATGAAAGATAAAGGTGAAAAAGTACCTCATCTTGCAGCAATAATTGTAGGTAATGATGGCGCAAGTCTTACCTACGTGGGCAGTAAAGTAAGAGCGTGTGAGCGTGTAGGTTTCGAGAGCACGTTGATTAAAATGCCTAATACTACCAGTGAAACCGAATTGCTTAAAGAGATTAAAAAATTAAATCAAAATCCTGAAATTGATGGGTTCATTGTTCAGCTTCCTTTACCTAAACAAATTGACACCCAAAAAGTTCTAATGGCTGTAGATCCAGACAAAGATGTCGATGGATTTCATCCAACAAATTTTGGAAGAATGGCACTAGATATGAGTACATTTATCCCTGCTACTCCTTTTGGTATTCTCGAATTATTAGAACGATACAACATTGAAACTAAAGGTAAACATACTGTAGTAATAGGTCGATCGCATATTGTAGGTAGACCTATGAGCATTCTTATGGGAAGAAAAGGTTTCCCAGGAAACTCAACCGTAACACTTACGCACAGTCAAACTAAGAATATTACTCAAATTACTTCACAGGCTGATATTATCATTTCAGCGCTTGGAGTTCCTGGTTTTCTTAAAGCCGAAATGGTTAAAGATGATGCAGTAATAATCGATGTGGGAATTACTCGTGTTCCTGATGAAAGTGCTGCAAAAGGTTATTACATCACTGGTGATGTTGACTTTGAGAATGTATCCAAAAAGGTTAGTGCAATAACACCTGTTCCAGGTGGTGTAGGTCCTATGACCATTGCAATGCTACTTAAAAATACGTTATTAGCTCGTGAACGTCATCGTGTAATGAGCAATTAATCCTTAAAAACTGCCCGTTTATCGGGCAGTTTTTTTTGTAACTTACATTTGGATTGATCGGTAAATATTTTAGTAAACTTGTACCATAAATAATTTTGATATCATGAAAAAAGCTTTTGTAATCGCTCTAGTAGTCTTTGGTTCCGCTTTCGCGAAAGCGCAATCACCATCCTACCAAGCTCTCGTAATGGAATATTTTGAAGTAGGTGGAATTGATGAAGAATATAATCAAGCTTATGACATGATGCTCAATCAAATTAAGGATGCTTTTCAATCACAATCGGTTCCTGAAAGTTTTTGGAAAAAACATCAAAACAACAAGAAGGAAAGTGTAGCCCAATTCAAGGGAATACTAGCGGCAGAGTATCGTAGTATTATCACAGAAAAATATGACCTAGAGCAATTGATTAAATTTTATAAATCCGAAGCGGGAATACAATTGCGTAAAAATCCAGCTGCCATGACTGAGGAACAAAAGGCAGCCTATGCCAAATATCTAGAAAGCAGTACCGCTCAAAAAATTAACGAGATACAAGGTGATCTATCGGCTGCAAAACAAAGGACAAGCATGTACTGGTCTAGAAATTTGTTTTGCAGTATCATAAGTGAGATAAAGGAACTGGGATATAACTCTGGAATGCCTACCGGGAATTGCAATTAATGGACGATTATTTAAAAAAATTACCCCAACTTGCAGCTCAAAAAAAGACTGAAAACACTCAGTATTTTAAAAAATTACGCAAAAAAAAACCCAAAAACCTAGATTATATAGTTCAAGAAACTCACGATGAGGTTTTTGAGGAAGTGGACTGCCTAACTTGTGCAAATTGTTGTAAAACAACTGGTCCTCTATTTACCGACAATGACATAGCGCGCATCGCTAAGCACTTTAGGATGAAACCATCCGATTTTATTGATGATTACTTGCGTATAGACGAGGATAAAGACTATGTACTTAAACAGGTGCCTTGCCATTTTCTAGGGGCAGATAATTATTGTTCTATTTATGAGGTAAGGCCCAAAGCTTGTAGAGAATATCCGCACACCGATAGGCGCAAAATTTATCAAATAGGAACTTTGACGGTAAAAAACACAGCCATTTGTCCTGCAGCGTTTAAGATGGTAGAGAAAATGAAGAGTAAACTACCCTTATAATTTTAAAATTTCCTTAATTCCATATCAAACAATCGTTAATCACACATCACATGTGAAACTACCTGTCTAATATTGCATTATGAAGTGGACACTTTACTTATTCATTTTATTAGGAATACTCTCTTGCAAAGAGGATAAACCCATAAGCACCACCCAAGTCATTCAAAGAGAAGGCTTTATTAATATCATCAATGAGCCTAGTGAAAAGATTCAGGTTATAAATTTTTGGGCAACCTGGTGCGCGCCTTGTGTAGAGGAGCTACCCTATTTTGAAAAAGTAAACACTAAATATGATGATGTAGATGTAGTTCTTATATCCTTAGACGATGTAGAAAAGGTAACTTCAACGGTAAATCCATTTCTTAAAGAAGAAGAAATTAAAAGTTCCGTTTACCTGTTAGATGATCCCTATGCCGCAGAGTGGATACCCATGGTAGACGATCATTGGGATGGTGCCATACCAGTAACCCTTATAAAAAAAGGAAAAGAAAAATATTTTATAAACAAAGCAGTGACCTACGACCAGTTGGAAGAAGCCATTGCACAATTTAGATAGGTTATGAAAATCGTGAAATTTTTAAGTTTAAGTGCAGTAATACTTGTGGCTGTTGTCATTACCAGTGGTGTAATAGACACCAAAGTAATGGGATATGATGTTGCTGACACTATACAAGAGTCTGGTTATAAAGTAGGTGATGTTGCTACAGATTTTTCTCTTAAAAATATCGATGGTAAAATGGTGTCCTTATCAGATTACAAACAGGCCAAAGGATTTATTGTAATTTTTACATGTAATCATTGTCCTTATAGTGTGGCTTATGAAGATAGAATTATCGCAATTGATAAAAAGTATAAAGAATTAGGATATCCTGTAATTGCAATTAATCCTAACGATACCGAAACTTATCCTGCAGACAGTTATGAGAACATGATTGTTAGAGCTCGAGAAAAAGGTTTTACATTTCCTTATCTATTTGATGAAGGCCAAAAAATATATCCACAATATGGTGCCACAAAAACTCCGCATGTTTATTTGCTAAAAAAGGAAGGACCTAGAAATGTAGTTCGTTACATAGGAGCAATAGACGATAATCATAAGGATGCGAGTAAAGTTAAAAATCATTTTTTAGAAGATGCTTTGCAAGCGCTTTTAAACAACAAAAAAATAGAAAATACCTATACGAGAGCCATAGGTTGCAGTATTAAATAGGTATATTGTTATAATCTATTGACTTGACCTAATTCAAGGTACATATCCCTATCATAATTTCTTATTTTTGTCTTAAAATTAGAATTATGATATTGGAACAATATTATACAAAATGTCTAGCTCAAGGAACTTATTACATTTCCAGTAATGGCGAGGCTGCGGTAATAGATCCACTACGTGAGGTACAACCTTACATTGATAGAGCTGCTCAAGAAGGAGCTACCATTAAATATATATTTCTTACTCATTTTCATGCAGACTTTGTATCTGGTCATGTAGATCTAGCAGATAAAACTGGTGCCACGATTGTTATCGGGCCTAATGCCAGTACTAGTTACGCTTTCGCGAAAGCGGAACACCAACAAAGTTTTTCTATCGGTGACATTACACTTATCTTGTTACACACTCCTGGACACACCATGGAGTCCTCTTGTTATTTATTAAAAGATGAAACAGGTAAAGCAGAGGCAATATTTACAGGTGACACACTTTTTATAGGCGATGTAGGTCGTCCTGATCTTGCAGTGAAATCAGATCTAAGCACAGAAGATCTTGCAGGTCATTTATATGATAGTCTACGCAATCACATCATGCCCTTACCAGATGACATCATTGTTTATCCTGCTCATGGTGCTGGTAGTGCTTGTGGTAAGAATATGAGTAAAGAAACTAGCGATACTTTAGGGAATCAAAAGAAAATTAATTATGCTCTTAATCCTGATTTAACTAAAGAGGATTTTATCAAAGAAGTAACTACAGGAATTGCTGCACCGCCTTCTTATTTCCCTAAAAACGTGTGGATGAACAAGGGTGTGAACAGCAGTATTGACGAGATATTAAAAAGAGGAATTACACCTATTAATGCAAAATCTTTTAAAGCGCTCGCAGACGATGTAGAATATCTAGTACTTGATGTACGCAGTCCACAAGAATTTACCAAAGAACACATACCTGGAAGTTGGTTCATAGGTCTAGATGGACAATTTGCCCCATGGGTAGGAGCTTTAATAGAAGATATTGATCAAAAAATTATTCTAGTCGCACCTGAAGGTCGAGAAGAAGAAGCAGTGACTAGACTAGCGCGAGTAGGTTACGACAACTCTCAGGGCTATCTTAAAGGAGGAATTAGTAGTTGGAAAACTGCAGGATATTCTATTTCAAGCATTGAAGATATTACAGCTCAAGAATTTATCGATGGACTAGAGTCTGGAATGATTGAACAACCACTAGATTGTCGTAAACCTGGTGAATAT
The DNA here is from genome assembly GCF_050703575.1 of Nonlabens sp. SCSIO 43208. Taxonomy (NCBI): domain Bacteria; kingdom Pseudomonadati; phylum Bacteroidota; class Flavobacteriia; order Flavobacteriales; family Flavobacteriaceae; genus Nonlabens; species Nonlabens sp. SCSIO 43208. The sequence continues at coordinate 1,844,051 of NZ_CP065365.1, read as the reverse complement.
GAAAGCAGTCATGTCAATGGAGTACCTTTACATGCCCTAGATAACGTTCATTCCGAATTGAAACATTTGGATAAAACTAAAGTGTATACAGTTCATTGCGCTGGTGGATATAGGTCAGTGATTTTTGCCAGTATTGCTCAATCACAAGGCTTTAAGTTTAAAAATGTATTAGGTGGTTATGGAGCCATCAAAAAAACTGAATTAAAAAATCAAGAATTGGTCACTACTAGTTCTTGTAATATATAAATTATGAAAGATATTAATCAAGAGGAATGGAGAAAACTCATCGCTAACGATGAAAACGCTATCATTCTAGATGTTAGAACAAAAGAAGAAGTAACTGAAGAAGGAATTATTCCTGGTGCCCTGCACTATAACATTTATGAACCAGAAACTTTCATGAATGCTGTAAACGGCATGGACGCTTCTAAAAACTACTATGTATATTGTCGTGCTGGTAGTCGTAGCGCTCAAGCTTGTCAAATTATGAATCAATTGGGACTACCAAACACCTATAATCTATTAGGTGGATTTATGGAGTGGGAAGGAGAAACAACGCACATTTAATGAAAACTATATATCGATTATTTTTTGTAATTCTATTTTCTATTTCCATAAGTTCTTGTTTTCAAGATAAACCAGGTACAATTATAAAAATTTCACCCGAAGAGGCTGAATCCTTAATTGAAACTAACAAGGTAAAGCTTATTGACGTGCGTAAAGATCTTGATTTTAATAAAAAGCATCTTAAAGGCGCAGTTAATATGGAGATAGAAAATACAGATCTCGAAAAGATTTTATCTTCACTAGATAAAGAGGAACCATTATTACTCTATTGTAATAAAGGTGGTCAAAGTGCTCGTTGCGCCAAAATTCTCGAGGAAAATGGATTTCTAAAAATTTACGACCTAACAGGAGGAATTCAACAATGGGAAAAAAGTGGTCGTAAAGTAATTGTACAGAATTAAAATTATGGATTTAAAACAAGTTCCAAAACTTAAGCATACCGATAGTAATAATTTCTTTTTACTTGCTGGCCCTTGTGCTATCGAAGGTGAAGAAATGGCTTTACGAATAGCTGAGAAAGTTGTGCGTATAACAGATGATTTAAAAATCCCTTACATATTCAAAGGAAGCTTTAAAAAAGCAAACCGCAGCAGAATTGACAGCTTCACTGGAATAGGTGATGAAAAAGCTTTAAAAATTCTTGAAAAAGTCTCAAAAACATTTGATGTTCCTACGGTTACCGATATTCATGAAGTAAGTGATGCACAAAAAGCGGCTCAATATGTGGATGTTCTGCAAATACCTGCTTTTTTAGTTAGACAAACCGATCTAGTAGTTGCAGCTGCACAAACAGGTAAGGTAGTTAACCTTAAAAAGGGGCAATTCATGTCACCCGAAGCTATGCAACATGCAGTTCAAAAAGTAAAGGACTCTGGTAGCGATAAGGCTTGGATTACTGATCGCGGTACCATGTTTGGTTATCAGGATATGATCGTTGATTTTAGAGGAATTCCTACCATGAGACAATTTGCTCCTACAGTACTAGATGTGACGCATAGTTTACAACAACCTAACCAATCTAGTGGAGTAACTGGTGGAAGACCAGATATGATTGAAACAATCGCTAGAGCAGGTGTCGTAAACCATGTAGATGGATTGTTTATAGAGACACATTTTGACCCAGCAAACGCAAAAAGTGACGGCGCAAACATGCTCGACCTACAACATCTAGAAGGTTTACTGACAAGACTCGTAACTATCAGGAAAACAATTAGTTCGTTTTAACTATCGTTAACACAACGTTCAAAGTCAGGCTATCATTGGATCGCCTGACTTTTTTATTTCGATATATTCAAGTTATGTTTAAGAAATTGTAAAACAGTTTTTTATAACTGTAACAAAAAGGAACTTTGCATGTCTTTTAATAAGAACAACAAAATAAAATGCTATGAAAAAGTTACTTTTTTTGTTTGTTATTCTGGTAGCCGGAATTGCAAACGCTCAAACCGTAAAAAACACAGATGATCTTAAACGTGTAAAAATTCACGCTGATGCTGAAGTAGAATTCGTAAACTCTACATCGGATAAGGTTATGTTTAATCTCAATGAAGAAGATCTTAAAAACTTTACGATATCAACTGAAAACAACAGTCTGATCGTTAGACAGAATGGCACAAGCGCCAAACCTCTTAAAATTAGAATCTACACTAACTCTTTAAAAGCACTTTCGGTTAAAGGAAATACACAAGTTTCTTTCTCAAAATTTAATTACGAAAAGTCTTTAATGGTAGAGGCCTTAAACGGAGCTCAAGTAGATCTTAACAATTTTAAGATTGGTACATTAAACATCATAAGATCAGGAGATAGTTCTGTTGCCGCTGAACAAGCAAAAACAACTAAGGAAACTGTAGATGGAGTTTTAATTGCTGCTATTGACTAATAATTTATCACAAAAAAATAGTAAAGCGTCTCATTTTTTGAGGCGCTTTTTTTTATTTCTCTTTTAAATTGTTAAACTTTTGTTAGATATCTAAGTCTAAACTTAAAAGTTAGTTGAAAATGGGAAAAAGTCATTTTATAGTTTCGATTTGTTTATTAGTCTTGAGTACCATCTTTATAGGTTGTCAAGAATCCAATGATGAAGTAATTTTAACTGAGCAAGAGATCCTTAATAATCATTTTACAAACATCAGTTTATCTACAACACTACCCTATCAAAACACGCAAGTACCTAACTATATAAGATTCGTAAATACAGGAAATGATGTTGAAAATGAAAAAGCGCAATTAGGTAGAGTTTTATTTTACGATAAAAACTTATCTATTGATAATTCTATTTCTTGTGCAAGTTGCCATATTCAGTCTCATGCTTTTGGCGATCTTAACATGGCAAGTGTAGGTGTTAATGGAATTACTACAAGGCACAGTATGCGGCTAGTAAATGCCGGTTATAGACCAGGAACTTCTTATTTTTGGGATGAAAGAGCTAGTTCTATAGAAGATCAAGTATTACAACCTATTCAAGATCATATAGAGATGGGTTTTAGCGGTTCCAATGACTCAAATACTTTGGAGTCTTTGGTTCAAAAACTACAATCATTAGAGTATTATCCAGTACTCTTTAAACAAGTATACGGCAATGAACAAGTAACAACAGAAGGCATTCAAGAGTCTTTGGCTAATTTTGTTTTAAGCATTCAGTCTTTTGATTCAAAATTTGATGAAGGTCTTGTTCAAACTGGGAATATCAATACTCCATTTCCAAATTTTACCCAATCTGAAAATCGTGGTAAAAGACTGTTTAATACGCCAGCTGTCAATGGTGGTGCAGGTTGTGTGAGTTGCCATGCAGGTCCTGAGTTTGCCATAAGAGATGACATCCATAATAATGGTGTAATAGGAGTGCTTAACAATCCGAATTTAAATGATCATGATAATACTAGATCTCCTAGCCTACGTGATCTCACCGATCCCATGGGAAATTTAAATGGCCCTTTAATGCACGACGCCTCTTTGTCAACGCTGTTAGAGATGGTCAACCATTACAATCAAATTGATATAGCAAACCAACAATTATTAGACCCTTTATTGTTCTCTTCTGTAGGGCCAAATGGACCAGTTGGTCAAGATTTACAACTTACTGAAACACAAAAGGAAGATCTCATTAGCTTTTTAAGAACCCTTTCAGGCAACTCAGTCTATACTGATGAAAAATGGAGTAATCCATTTATCCAACCTAATTAATTAATAGTTTATTATATGTGTTCTCATCGTGGCGATAAACATTGCCATCAACAAGAGGCTTTATACCGGGAACAGCAAGCTTATCAGTAAACTGCCAAAAATCCCAATCACCTTCTGGTTGACCACTATAGCTATAATTGGCAATCCACAGCCTAGGATAATTTTTAAAATAATCATCGCTAGATAAATAATCCTTGTAATAACTAGCTCCTGTATAAAGAATAGGAGCTACTCCATAATGTTTTTTAATAATAGAAATCCAATTTTTAAGTCCTTTTCTCAGGTTTTCTATTGATTGTATGCTAGAGACATCTTCAATATCAAGAACAGGTGGTAAATCACCTTTCTTTAAATCTACCGTTTTAATAAAATTTTTTGCTTGTTGAGTGCTGTTAACATTGGCCCAATAATAATGATAGGCACCACGATTTATGTCTAAGACTTGTGATTCTTCCCAATTTCTTTTGAACCTTTTATCTTTTTCCACTCCTACAGTTGCCCTTATAAAAACAAATTGTAAGCTTCTTTCTGGATTAGGATAGGTCACCTTATCCCATTCAATTACTCCTTGATGATGTGATACATCGATTCCTTGAATACTATATTTTTCAATACGATTTTCAAAATGAACGTTAGTTGGTTTAATTGATGAAAAGTTACTGTAATCCCGATAAAAATAAAATGCTACGACTAGAGAAATAACGGCGGTGATCAATAAAATTTTAGACCTCTTCATGTATAACTGTCTATTTAATAAGTTATCTATTCAGTCTAAGATTTTGTAATTCTATCAAGGTTTCTAACAACACTTTATTGTCCATATCGTCTATAGAAAAATACCTCAACGACCTCATACGCTTACGCCCTTCACCAGCAACCAATTTATTGTGTTTATTGGATAATTCACTTCCATATGCGAGTCCTAGGTCCACATATTTCCTTCTAAAATTTATATAACAAAACATGATATTTCCCTTTAGGTAATAAAAAGGTAAACTCCATTTATATTTTAGAACGGCATCTGGGAAATTTGAACTTATCAATACGTGTAAGTCCATCATAATATGATTGAAAGGTTCTGGAGCTTTGTAGATATAATCTTCTGCCGGATTCATGTGGTTAATTTAGTGGTTATTACGCTTTCGCGAAAGCGTAATTTCGTAAATTTAAGCTCTGACTAAAATAAAATTATGAAAACTATTTTCTTCCTTTTCTTCCCTATTTTAATTTTTGCTCAAGGTAGTAGGTTGCTTAGACAGCCAACTATTCATGAAAATAAAGTTGCTTTTGTTTATGCTAACGACTTGTGGTTATCAAGTACCGATGGTAGTCAAGCTATTAGATTAACTTCACATGAAGGCTATGAAAGTGCTCCGCATTTTTCTCCAGATGGTAAACATATAGCATTCACGGGACAATATGACGGAAATATAGATGTGTATGTGATTCCCACGAATGGAGGTTCACCTAAACGTTTAACCTACCATCCTGAAGGAGATTTTGTACAAGGCTGGACTCCTGATGGAGAGATTATTTTTAGAAGTGGTAGATCAGGAACTCCTACCAGACTTAATAAGTTTTACACCATAGGAATCAATGATGCATTTCCAAAAGAAATGCCCTTAACACGAGCTAGTTACGGAGAAATCTCGCCTAATGGAAAGTATGTTGCTTATACTCCAATTACTAGCTGGGATCCAGAATGGCGCAACTATCGCGGTGGACAAGCCATGCCCATATGGATTGTTAACCTCTCAAATTTTGAATTACAAACAACGCCACAAAAAGATCAAGAAAGGCATTTGGATCCAGTATGGATAGATGATACCGTTTACTATCTTTCGGAACGGGATTACACTTCCAATATTTGGTCATTCAATATTCATACAAAAGAAGAAAAACAAATTACCTTTCATAAAAAATTTGATGTAAAAAGTCTTGATGCAGATAAGAATCAAATTATTTATGAACACGCTGGCTTTTTGAAACTTCTCAATCCTGTAAATGGTGATACAAAACAAATTGTTATTAATGTAAAGGCCGACATCAATGATTACCGACCGCACTGGAGTGAGATAAAGGACAAAGATTTACAAAATGCTGATATTTCTTCTAATGGTAAACGGGTGCTGTTTGAACATAGAGGTGAGATTTTTACTGTACCTAAAGAAAATGGCTCATGGAGAAATATTTCAAAAAATTCATCTTCTGCAGATAGGAATCCAATTTGGTCTCCAATAGGAGATAAAATAGCATATTTTAGCGATCGCACAGGTGAATACAAGCTGTACATTACTGATATTTTTGGAGAAGTAGAACAAGAGATTTCAATCCCACAAAGCACTTTCTTTTTTAAGCCTGCTTGGTCTCCTGATGGTAAATACATCGCTTTTACAGATACTCACTACAATCTCTGGATAACTAATTTAGAAACCTCTAAAAGCTATATTGCAGATACTGATACCTATGCTCACCCCAACCGAACGATGAATCCTACCTGGTCACCCGATAGTAAATGGGTGGCTTACTCAAAACAACAGGAAAGTCATTTTAAATCTATTCAAGTACACAACATAGAAAATAAAAATACTTTTCAAATAACCCATCCATTGGCTGATTGTATAAGTCCTGTATGGGATAAAAACGGTAAATACGTCTATACACTTGCAAGTACAGATTATGGACTTGAATCAGGTTGGTTAGACATGAGTAATTATGACCCAAAAACTTCACGCAATCTTTATGCTGTTGTTTTAAATAAAACAGATAAAGCTCCTGTGACTATAAGTAGTGATGAAAGTATAGAGAAATCTGCTTCTCAAGAAAAAGATAATGATTCCAATAATGCAAATGAAGCAAAGAATGTAGTCATAAATCAAAATGGAATATTTGAAAGAATGGTGAGTTTAAAATTACCAACAGAACAGTATGTTGAGATGTTTGCCGGACCTGAAAATGAGCTTTTTATTTTACGAAAAAGTGATCGTAAAGTAGGGAAAAATAAAGGTGAATTAATAAAATATAATATTCCTAAAGAGAAATTTGATCTGTTTATTGATGATGTTTCAAAAATTAAAACCTCAATCGACGGTAATCAAATTTTACTCTATTCACAGAATACGTGGAAAAGCACTTCAACAAATTCAAAGACTGTAAAGAATGATGATAAAATAAAAACGAATCTTAAAATGCTTGTAGAACCTCAAAAAGAGTTTCAACAAATATTTAAAGAAGGATGGAGATATATGAGGGATTTTCTTTATGTCGACAATATTCATGGAGCTCCATGGGATGAAATTTATGAGTGGTACTCACCATGGGTAAAACATGCCCAACATAGAACAGACTTAAACTATATCATTGATATAATAAGCGGTGAAGTAGCAATAGGTCACAGCTATGTTTCAGGCGGTGACCTGCCTGATGTTAATCGAGTTCCTACAGGCCTTTTAGGGGCAGATATTACGTTGAAAAAAAATGGTTATCAAATTTCAAAAATTTATTCAACTGGAGCTTACAACCCAAATCTTGTTGCTCCTTTGTCAATCCCAGGTTTGGATATTCAAGAAGGAGATTACATCATTGAAGTAAACGGTGTTAAGGTATCACCAGATTCTAACATTTATAAATTATTTGAACAAACAGCTAACCGTGAAATACAAATTACAGTATCAAAGGAAGCAAGTGGTAAGACATCAAGAAAACTAATGATTAAACCTATTCAATCAGAAAGAGGATTACGTACAGAAAATTGGATTGAAAACAATAGACGCAAAGTCGATGAAATGTCCAATGGTCAATTAGCTTACGTTTACGTGCCTAATACCTCACAAGCTGGATTTGTATCCTTCAACAGATATTACTTCAGTCAACAAGATAAAAAAGGGGTCATTATTGATGAAAGAAATAATGGTGGTGGTAGCGCTGCAGATTATATAATCGATATTTTGAAAAGAAAACCATTCGGTTATTTTAATAGTAAAGCAGGAGATAGAAAACCTTGGACCACGCCTATGGCAGGAATTTTTGGGCCTAAAGTGATGATCATAAATGAAAGAGCTGGATCTGGAGGAGATTTACTACCATATATGTTTAAGAAAGCTCAGTTAGGTCCATTGGTAGGTACAAGGACTTGGGGTGGACTAGTAGGTACATGGGACACTCCTAACTTTATAGATGGAGGAAGAATGGTTGCTCCAAGAGGTGGATTTTACGATTTGCAAGGGAATTGGGCTGTTGAAGGAGTAGGTGTATCGCCGGATATAGAAGTGATACAAGAACCTAAAGAAACTGTAAAAGGCAGAGATCCACAGTTGGAAAAGGCAGTAAATGAAGCTTTAAAATTATTACCTAAAGAAGAATTTATATTCAAAAAAGATCCTGCTGATCCTGTTAGGTGGAAGAGGCCTGATGGTTATCAAAATGATCAAGATTAAATTAAATAATGTAAAAAAGTCCTGAAATAATTCAGGACTTTTTGATTCTAAAACTTTGTAGAATTAAATATTTACTTTTACTTTGTATTTCAAAGTTCTTTTAAAATGACAAAAGAAAAGTACCTACAAGACATCGCCGAAATTAAAAACATCATGAATCGGTCCACACGATTCATATCGCTTTCAGGATTGAGCGGCATACTAGCAGGCTTTTATGCCATTATCGGTGGAATAATCGGTTTTTTTATTTTACAAAGAGCTCAAATCAATGGCTACACCGATTCATTCGACAGAATGATATCCACACCTTTTAATCAAAATACGAGTGTTCAAATCATTCTTGTAGCAATCGTAGTACTTGTTCTTGCTGTAATAACTGCTTTTTTCCTAACTAAAGCAAAAGCTAAAAAGTATAACCAAAAAATATGGACGAAACAATCTATAAGATTGGTTCTTAATTTTTTAGCTCCATTAAGTATAGGTGGTTTGTTTACTTTAATCATGCTGTACTATGGATTTATAGGATTAGTTGCACCGTGCATGCTTATCTTTTATGGACTAGCCTGCATGAATGCATCTCATTTCACACTAGGGACAGTTAAGTATTTAGGTCTTACTTGCGCTATTTTGGGGTTATTGAACTTAGTGTTCATTGGATATGGTCTCTATTTTTGGGTGGCTGGTTTTGGAATTTGCCATATCTTATATGGAAGTATTATGTATATTAAATACGACAAGCAATAACCAGTGAGTATCATTGACAAGTTAAATAAAGCATTTGATCATAGAATAAGATTAGGAATCATGTCTATTCTAATAGTTAACGATGCTGCAGATTTTAAACAACTTAAAGAAGAGTTAGGAGTTACTGATGGTAATCTAGCTAGTCATACCAAAGCTTTAGAAAAAGAAAAATATATAAGAGTTGAGAAATCTTTTATAGGTAGAAAACCAAATACCAAGTACATTATAACTCAGCACGGTAAAGAAGCCTTTACCTCTCATATTAATGCGTTAGAAAAATTAATTAAAAATGGCTAATTATGAATAAACTATTTTTTTTACCTATTTACTTTGAAATTCAAAGTACTTTAAAAACCATTAGAGAAGTCTTAATTTCGTCTCTATTTAGAATATCTAGTCAGATTTATATCGCGATTAAACCTGCATCACCGTGGGATATATCTGTAAAGGAACTGCTGCAATATCATTATACCACACTGGGATTTCATTTGGGATGCTTTTTACTCAAACATGATTTTACACCACAGCCTAAATGTGAAGATCATGACATCTTCCATCTAATCACAGGATATGATATAGACACTTCTAATGAAATTGCGATGCAATTTTGGTTATTCGGTAACGGCAAGCGCAGTTACTACATACCTATTGCTTTATTAGCTGGTATTCTATTTTATCCAGACTCCTACTCCTTATTTAAGACTGCTTTGAAAAATGGTCGGGAATCATTGCCGGTTTATCACAAAAATTATCGGGATCTATTACACATTCCGATTTCACAATTAAAACCAGTTAAAACAACTTATAAATTATAGCATCATGAAATCAATTTTATCAATATTAGGTGGTATCGTCTTCGCTTACCTATTTTATTCGCAAGGAATGGGATTAAATACTGTTTTTTACACCGTATTTATATTAATTATTCTGGTACTTCAACAAAAATTTGTTCTCCTTAAAAAACCTGTACTAGTTAGTGCTTGCTTGTGGCTAGGAACTGCCATAGCAGTTAGTTGGCACAGTAATAAACTTAATAATTTTATGTACTGCCTAATGGGTATACAAACCATAGGGGCTGTTGTTTATTACCAATCGAGTATTTACATCAAGTGGATAAATGGAATTTTCAATATACTATTCGGTTCATTACATCGCTTTTTTGAAAAGCCACAAACAACTCAAATTAAGGAGAAATCTAGTACTAGCTTCCTACAATACTTAAAGTACTTTGGCATCCCAACTTTTCTCCTAATAGTATTTCTCTTGCTGTATGCCAACTCAAATCCTGTCATGCAAAATATATTGGATAATATCGATTTTTCATTTCTCAATGGTTTATGGATTTTTACAGCATTTTTAGGCTCTTTACTCACAGCGAACATTTCTATGGGTCAACCTGTTGAGGAGTTAGTCAAATTTGATGAGAATTCTAAAAATGAGCTGCTAGTTCCTTCGCATTTAGACCTTTCATTATGCAAAGAGCAAAATAAAATAGGAACTTATTCCTTAATAGCGCTTAACGTTCTATTGATTTTCTTCTTAATTACAGAATTTGTATTTATTACTCAAATAACTTATCAACCTGCTACATCCCTATCTAATGCTGTTCATCAAGGAGTCTATACCAGTATAGCTAGTATTATTTTGGCTCTTATAATTATCGTTTATTTTTTCAGGGGACAGCTTAATTTTTTCAAGAAAAATCAATCACTGCGCAAAATAGCTTATTCATGGTTAGTTTTAAATCTTATCCTAATCGGTAGCGTATGTATTAAAAATTATACCTACATAATTAATTTTGGACTCACTCCTAAAAGATTAGGAGTGATGATCTACTTATTCTTATGTGTTATTGGGATAATTACAGTATACCTTAAAATCAAGCACAAACTTACCTTTACCTATTTACTGCGACGCAATTCCTATATCGCTACTCTACTCTTGGTAATGTATAGTTGGGTAAATTGGGACGCAATAATGACTTCTTACAATATAAAAAACAATCATATTGATACTGAATTGTTCTATGAACTATATCCTGGAAACGCGCTTATTCTTGAGGAAAATCTATCTATCAAAAAACAAATTATAAAGGAAGTGTATTCGCCTAAAATAAGTGAAAAATCAACTAAAAAAGACTGGCAAAGCAAAACATATCTGGACCTTCAATTAGAAAATCATGACACTTACTAAACTAAAAACTGTTCCCAATTTATGGTTGGTGATTCGGGTAGGATGGTCTTGTCTTGTCTTGGGTACCATAATATTTCTTTGTGGATTGATGTTTCCGCATTATTACATCTATATTTTGGGATACTTATACGTCATTTTTAGCGTAATTATTTCTTTGATAGCATTACTCATTGCTGTCATTACAATTATGATTAATAAAAGAAATTGTCAGTTAGGAATAATTGCTATCTATTGCCTATTAATTAACATACCTATCGCCTACTGGTATGCCCAAATTATCATCAGCTATGCATAAATATTCTAGTAAATTAATTCTAGTTCTTAGTATTTTAAGTTTGTTTATGCTCATGGTTCGTATTAAGGTAACCACGAGTTTCTATGGTTTGTTTATGGTATGGAATTTATTTCTAGCCATTATTCCTTTACTTATCATAAGGATCACCTCAACCTTTCAAAAAAGCACATTTATCCAAATGGTTTTTTGGTTACAGACCAATTCTATTTTTTATAGGATTAATGATGATAAATCACGCTTTCGCGAAAGCGAACTCTACTTCCCTACTCCAAAATCCTCAACGACTTCTACATTTGCTAAACGAGCTATTATTGTAGTGTTTTTGATGGTATGGTTATTATTTCTACCCAATGCGCCTTATATGGTTACAGATATGATTCATATTTCTAACTCGCAGGATATGTGGTTACATTATGATATTGTGAATTATGGTTTGTTTGGATGGTGTGGTCTTGTCATATTTTGTAATGGATTGTTTGAGGTTAATGCATTGATTAAAAGAGAATGGGATTGCCATCCTTTACTATTTCCTGTAATCACTATCACTTTAATCGTACTTTGCTCGCTGGGTATTTATTTAGGTAGAGAATTAAGGTTTAATAGTTGGGATTTACTTACTTCACCTTATGAATTATTCATCGACTTTATCGATACTCTAAGTTCGCTTACACATAACATAGCGTTGCTATCCCAATTGGTCGCCTATACGGTACTTCTTAGTATAAGCCTTATCATGTACAGTAACTATGCAAAATAAAATTTACATTATTCTTGCTATTTGTTCATTTGCTATAATGGTAATCATTGAACGTTTTATAAATGATTCTTTTATTCGGCCGTATATGGGCGATGTTATTGTGGCTATTTTTATTTATTGTTTGTTCAAAATTTTCTTTTTATGGTCTGCAAGATCAACAGCTATAATTAGTTTGACATTTTGTTACCTGGTAGAAATACTACAATACATAAACATTATTTCTATTTTAAATTTAGAGAAGTATCACCTAGCCAGAATTATAATAGGCACTAGCTTTTCCTGGTATGATATTTTATGTTATACGACAGGAGTATTGATCATTGTATGTATTGATTTAAGGTATAGTGAAAGTAAGCAGCCCTAATAACTCCATGTATCATGACTATTTTTTAAAACAACCACTAAATTCAAACAGTAAATGGTGGTTTTACGTATTATTTTATTTTACTACAGACGTCTTACTTTATTATTATCGCTAGATGAAACTTATCTTTGTACTTTAAATTTGATTATGGCATTAAACAAAAACGGAGTATTAGGATGGGCTACTTTAATCATGATCATTATTGGATTAGGGCTCATCGCACTAGGAGCATTTAAGTACAGTGAGGTAGCTGGTTATGGATTTGCAGCAGTAGGAGTGGGATTTTTTGCTATTGCATGGGTTTTCAATGCTTTAAAAGGTCGCGTTTAAATTGAAGCATCGTATCGTATTTCAAGATCAAACTGCTAGAAAGTATGTCGCTTTCACTTCTATAGGAATAATTCTTATAGTTGCTGGTGTGCTTTTACTGTTCACAAGTTTAGAAGAATACGTAGCGTACTTGGGTATGGGAATAGGGATAGCCCTGTTTTTTTATATAAACATGAACTCTTTTCGCAGTACACATTTCATTTCATACAACCGTAAAGGAATAACTTTACAGTTACTAGGCAGAAAAACAAACGGTTTTAGCTTTAACCAGTTACAAAAAGTATCTCTTGAAGAAAAAGGGCTGCTTATAAAATTAAAAGGTGGTGAGGTTATTACGCTTTCGCGAAAGCGATACCTAGAACAATCTCTACAACAATTATTTACAATTTTAAAGACAAAAACATCATCCCATGAGTGACGATAAACAAGTAATTTTTTCCATGCAAGGTCTTTCTAAGACCTACAGAAGTACTGGTAAACAAGTACTAAAGAATATTCATTTAAGTTTTTTCTACGGTGCCAAAATTGGTATCCTAGGTCTTAATGGTTCTGGTAAATCTACCTTACTTAAAATTATTGCAGGAGTTGAGCAAGATTACCAAGGTAATATTCATTTTCTAGACGGTTACAATGTAGGGTATCTAGAACAAGAACCTCAACTAGACGATGATAAAACAGTTATGGACATTGTAAGAGAAGGAGCTGCAGAAACTGTTGCCGTTCTTGAGGAATACAATTCCATTAACGATCAATTTGGACTACCAGAAGTCTATGAAGACGCCGATAAAATGCAAAAATTAATGGATCGACAGGCTGTGCTTCAAGATAAAATAGATGCACTCAATGCTTGGGATCTAGATACCAAACTAGAAATTGCAATGGATGCGCTGCGCACGCCACCTGGTGACGCTCAAATTAAAAACCTGTCTGGTGGTGAACGTCGTCGTGTTGCATTATGTAGATTGCTATTACAAGAACCAGAAATTTTATTACTGGATGAGCCTACCAACCACCTCGATGCAGAATCTGTTTTGTGGCTAGAACAACACCTAGCACAGTATAAAGGTACCGTTATAGCGGTAACTCACGATAGATATTTCCTTGATAACGTGGCTGGATGGATTCTTGAATTGGATCGTGGTGAAGGTATTCCTTGGAAAGGAAACTATTCTAGCTGGTTAGATCAAAAAAGTGAACGACTTGCCAAAGAGGAAAAGCAAGAGTCTAAGCGTCGTAAAACACTACAGCGAGAACTAGACTGGGTTCGTCAAGGTGCAAAAGGTAGACAAGCTAAACAAAAAGCGCGTTTAAATAACTATGACAAACTGTTAAATGAAGATGTAAAACAAAAGGAAGAACGTCTTGAAATTTATATACCAAATGGACCACGTTTAGGAACTAATGTGATTGAAGCATCACATGTGAGCAAGGCCTTTGGAGATAAGTTATTATATGAAGACCTTAATTTTACTTTACCGCAAAACGGAATTGTGGGAATTATAGGACCTAATGGTGCTGGAAAAACCACCATTTTCAAAATGATAATGGGACAAGAGCAACCTGATAGCGGTACATTTAATGTAGGAGATACGGTAAAACTTGCCTACGTAGATCAAAGTCATAGTGATATAGACCCTGAAAAAAGTATTTGGGAAAACTTTGCCGATGGTCAAGACCAGATAATGATGGGTGGTCGTATGGTAAATTCTAGAGCTTATTTAAGTAGATTTAATTTCTCTGGATCAGAGCAGAATAAAAAAGTTTCAACGCTGTCTGGTGGTGAGCGCAACCGTTTACACCTAGCTATGACTCTAAAAAAAGAGGGTAACGTCCTTTTACTGGATGAGCCTACCAATGATCTAGATGTAAATACATTAAGAGCGCTTGAAGAAGGTCTTGAAAACTTTGCTGGTTGTGCCGTAATTATTTCTCACGATAGATGGTTCCTTGATCGTGTGTGTACACACATAATCGCATTTGAAGGAGACTCACAAGTATACAGTTTTGAAGGTAGTTTTACCGAATATGAAGAAAACAAGAAAAAGCGTCTGGGTGATGTAACTCCTAAACGTATAAAGTATAAGAAGTTAACTAGAGATTAATTAGTAACTGAGTTCCATAAAAAAAATCCGTTTTGCACAGTCGCAAAACGGATTTTTTATTTTATTAAGATACTAATCTTCTTAAGTCATATTACTGACTTAATGAATCCATAGCTTGATATTTCACTTCATTTACCTGAACTCGCTCACTCTTCAATCGATATTTTAACCAATTATAGATGTTCTCTTTGATTACTTTTTTATTCTCCTCATCTAGCAGTGAATCTTTGAAAGAAATCGTAATCACCTCGGTACTGTCCATTTTTTTTGTTGCGTAATCTCTAGTATGATTCATAGCTAGTCCCATGCTACCTATTTGAGGATATAAATACCCCAATTCATCTAGTAAGATATCTTTATCCTTAAATTTATTACTAACTAATCTCAATTGATTTTCAAGCGCCTCAATGCGAGAATCTTTATCTCGTATAAGTTTAAAATCTTCAATACGTTCCTCTTGAATTTTGGCAAGATCTTCATTCTGTGAATCTATGATTGTACGGCTACCTTGAACAAAGGTCACGGTACATTCTTCAAGATCCTCCATTTGGTAGAATTGATCTTCCCATTCTTTAATTTTCTCTTCTGGAACTTCTTTACCAACTACGCTCATTATGAGCTCCTTCTTTTCCTCGTTCCAAATAGGTGTAAAAATAGATCCCTTGTAATTTAGGGATTCTACAAATTCTAATCTTGCTTGTTTATTAAGCTGGTCTTGATACAATTGATAAAAAAAGAAAACCGATGGTAACAGAACTATGATCCCAACTGCAGTAGCAATACGTGAAATACGCTTTCTTTTTGCTTGATTAGCATATTTAACCATTGGAAAATTAAGCAACTTACAGACTACAAATGTCGATAATGCTATAAAAACAGCATTGATAGAGAATAAATATATGGCGCCTCCAAAAATACTTATATCCCACATCGCAATTCCGTATCCTGCCGTACACAATGGTGGCATTAAGGCTGTGGCAATTGCAACACCTGCTATAGCATTTGACATAGTACCCTTTTTAGATTTTGCAACAATTAACGCGAGCCCACCAAATATGGCTATAAGCACATCTAGAAAAGTAGGGAATGTCCTATTCTTAAGTTCATCATTAAACTCAACAAAAGGCGAAATTTTAAAATAGATGGTTGCCGTAATAAGAGACAATCCCATCATTACCATGAGATTGATTAAGGAACGACGTAACATTTTTTCATCATTAATCGCTGTACCTAATCCCATTCCTACAATAGGTCCCATAAGTGGTGAGATTAACATGGCTCCAATCACAACTGCTGTAGACCCTACATTTAATCCGATAGAAGCTACCATGATAGAGAAAATCAAAATCCATGCGTTGTGTCCTTGAAAGGAAATATCCTTGCGTACAGATTCAACTGTCTCGCTACGATCACTATCTTCCCGTATGTCTAGCAATTCATTTAAAAAAGCCTTTACATTATCCCAAATCCCAGAAATCTTTTGTTGATTTTCCTCGAGTTTGTCACTAGGTTGTGTTGGATTATTTTGCTCCATTATCCTATTTCGTCTCCGTATTTATTAATTGCACTTTGGCGGATTTGTTTAATCTCCTGCTCAGCTGTTTGTGGTATTATCATGAGTACATCATCCTCGTCAACAACTATATAGTTTTCCAGTCCTTGAATGATTACCTTTTTATTAGTATCAGTTTTTATGATGTTGTTACTTGAATTTATAGCGGTTACACTAGAATTAACTATAGCATTATTGTCGCTGTTTTTCTCGAGTTTGTCAAATAATGAACCCCATGTCCCTAAATCATTCCAACTGAAATGTGCTGGAATTACGTTTACGTGATTACTTTTCTCTAGTATCGCATAATCAACTGATATATTTTCAGCTTTTTGATAGTTTTCTTCTAACCAATCGTTTTCATGGGTTGTGTTGTAAACCTCATAACCGTTTTTAAATAATGTGGTTAATGCAGGTTGCGCTTTCGCGAAAGCGGAAACGACACCATCAACGTGCCAGATAAAAATACCGGCATTCCATAAAAAAGTACCTTTTGCCAAAAATTCTTTAGCTGTTTCAAGATTAGGCTTTTCTCTAAACTGCTTTACCTTTTTTACTTGATTAGATGAAGGTTCAAATTCAATATAACCATAACCTGTATTAGGCGATGTAGGAGTGATTCCCAATGTCATTAGGTCATGACGATTTTGTGAGCAGTGATCAAAAGCCGTTTCTAAATTCTCATTAAATAAATGTTCTTCTTCAATATAATGATCACTAGGAGCCACGATCATTGTAGCATCGGGATTCATTTTTTGAATTTTGAGAGCTGCTAGTAAAATACATGGTGCAGTATTACGCATAGCAGGCTCTGCCACGATATGTGTATCCTGCATGAGCGGCAACTGTTTTTTAACCAACTCTACATAGTCTGCATTGGTTAAAACTAAAATATTGTCTACAGGAATAGT
This sequence comes from Nonlabens sp. SCSIO 43208, assembly GCF_050703575.1. Lineage (NCBI taxonomy): Bacteria > Pseudomonadati > Bacteroidota > Flavobacteriia > Flavobacteriales > Flavobacteriaceae > Nonlabens > Nonlabens sp. SCSIO 43208. Next base: position 1,826,617 of record NZ_CP065365.1, on the reverse strand, counting down.
AGCACTTAATCTATCATAAGTCATTTGTAACAAAGACTTACCAATTCCCAGCATGTCGTGGAATTGTTTAGGAAATTTTTGTTTGCTTACTGGCCAAAATCGGGATCCTACTCCACCGGCCATAATAACGGCGTACCTGTTCTTACTCATTTGTCTTCATTAAGGTTACTTGAGCATTGGGTTGAAAAACATACATTTTACCTGAATCGAGCTCAAGACATTCATATCTTTTGCGCAGTCTTTTACCTAGCTGGTATAATTTGCCATTACTCGCAACAAACCTACTGCCATACGGTAATTCAAATATATAATTTTTATCGGTCTCGGGATCATAACGACGCAAGGCAATACTCATCAATGCATCAGTATCACTGCTAGCTCTGGGGTTTTTAAAATGCTTGACTACCACTGGTAAAAGATCACTTGGATAAATATCGGGCCTTAAAAAAGGTATCATCATTTTTTGAAATGTGTGCTTCCACTCTACTCCATGTGGTTGGATATTTCGTCCATATTTTTGAAAAGCAACTAGATGGGCTAGCTCGTGTACAAGTGTTATTAAAAATCGATACTTATTTAAATTACTATTTATAGTGATATGATGCAATCCACTCGCATCACGACGATAATCTCCATGCCTAGTTTTTCTTTCGTGAACAATTTTTAATTGAACCTTAAATTCCTTTAATAAGGCATGTATAGGTGCTACGGTTAATTTAGGTAAGTACTTTTCTAAAAGATCCACTTCATTTACTTTGAAACGTGAAGATAAAAAGACTTATTTTTTTAAATAACCTATTATATAAACATGTATTAACAATTATGTGAATAGTTGTGATTATGTTTGTTTTGTAATAAATAATAGAACATGCGCAGAGAAATAAATGAAAAAGGTTGGAATGATTTAAAAACAAATGATAGTTGGGCAACCTTTAAAATCTTATCTGAATTTGTAATGGGTTATGAGCGTATGAGCCGTATAGGGCCATGTGTTTCTATTTTTGGAAGTGCTCGATTAAAACCTGATAATAAGTACTATAAACTAGCAACTGAAATTGCACAACGTATCGTTGAAAATGGTTATGGTGTAATTACCGGTGGTGGTCCTGGAATAATGGAAGCAGGAAATAAAGGCGCTCATTTATCAGGAGGAACATCTGTTGGTCTTAATATCGACTTGCCGTTTGAACAACATGACAATCCTTATATCGATCATGATAAAAGCCTTGATTTTGATTACTTTTTTGCCCGTAAGGTAATGTTTGTCAAATATTCACAAGGTTTTGTGGTTATGCCAGGTGGATTTGGTACCCTTGATGAATTATTTGAAGCTATTACACTTATTCAAACTCATAAGATTGCAAAATTCCCAATCATTTTAGTTGGTACCGAATTTTGGAGTGGATTATTGGATTGGGTAAAAGAAACCCTTGACAAGAAATTTCATACGATTTCTCCAGAAGATTTAAATTTGATTCATTTAGTCGATACTAGTGAAGAAGCAGTGAGTATTATCAATGACTTCTATGCAAAATACAGCTTGAGTCCTAATTTCTAGTATCTTAGACTAAGCACTTTTGTAATCATCACAAAAATCAACTTAGAAATAGGTGATTTTTGTGATGATTTTTTAATATTTAAACATCATATTTGAAAGTAAACTCTAAAAAAGCACCTTTGAAAACAAGATTTCTTGTATTTCTCACTTTACTATTGTCCATTTATGGCTGGTCGCAGCATCAAACTAACCTTGTGGTTAAGCTTGATGATGATGCTAGGGAATTGACCATTGAACAAGAAATAACTTTCGTTAATACAAGTGATATCTCTTGGGATAAAGTGTATTTATTAGATTGGGCTAATGCTTTCAGTAACTTACAGACTCCTTTAGCTATAAGACTAGCTGAGGATTTTAAAAATCGGTTTGAATTTTCATCTGATGAGGATAAAGGCTTTACAGATATTTCTAGTCTAAATACTGAAAACTATATCGTAAGCAGACCAAAATCTAATCCAGACGTTGTTATTTTAGAATTGTTGGAGCCCATCGCACCACAAACATCACGCAGTGTAAACATAACTTACAAAGTAAAAATTCCTCTTGATGATTTTACTGGCTATGGAAAGAGTAGCGATAATGAATATCTACTCAAATATTGGTACCTGCATCCTGCGCCATTTGTAAATGGAGAATGGCAGTTTTATTCTCATAAAGATTTAAATGATTTTTATGGCGCACCTACCCAGATGAGCATTTCAGTTCACGTTCCTTCTCGTCTCAAGGCTATATCCTCATTAAAAATGATTACCCAAGTTGAGCAGGAAAATCGTAACAGCTATCTATTTGAAGGTTTAACAAGCTCTAGTGCTAGGTTATACTTCCTAGAATCAACCGACGATTTTAAACGTTATAGCACTAATCAAGTGGATTTAACCACTGATATTGATGATGAAAGTGTTCCCACTGAAATGAAAGTGGTTTTTATAGATAGAATAGCTAGTTTTTTGAATGATCATGTAGGTAAATCTCCGAGTAGGGAACTCTTCATTTCAGATAAATTTTACAAAGAAAATCCGGTATATGGCTTAAGCTCTTTACCTAGTTTTATTAACCCATTTCCAGCAGGTTTTACCTATGAAATAAAAATGCTCAAAGCACTTACTCGTAAATGGGTAGAACAAGGAATAAGTACTCACAATAGAGATGAATACTGGTTAAAACAAGGTATAATCATCCATACCATAATGAAATACCAGGAACAATATTACCCAGACTTAAAAATTGGTGGTAAACTAAGTGATTTTTGGGGAATACGAGGATTCAATGTTTCACAACTAAGGTTTAATGACAGGTATGCATTTTTATACTTAAATACAAAAAGACTTAATCTAGATCAAGCACCCAATACTCCTGCTGATAGTTTATTGAAATACAATCAACAACTCGCCATTCCATTTAAAGCTGCAATAGGATTAGCATATCTTAACGACTATCTAGGTAATAATGCCGTTGAAAATTCGATTAAAAAGCTCTATAGTCAATCACCGTCAAATTCACAAAATAGTCGGGATTTTCAAAAATATTTGAACGAACAAACAGATAAAGAAATTGATTGGTTTTTTAATTACTTTATAACTCGTCACGAAAGGCTAGATTGGAAAATAAGGAACATAGAGAAATACAAAGATTCAGTAATTGTAACGATTAAGAATAAGAGCGTTTATCCTATCCCTATTCCTATCTACGCACTCAAAAATGATAGTATTGTTTATAAAGAATGGATTAATGGATTTATAGGTGATACTTCTATTACGCTTTCGCGAAAAGTGATACAAAACAAGAAATTAGGTACCGCCAATAGAATTGTACTTAACTATGAGGAAATAATTCCTGAATTTAACCCAAGAGATAACTACAAAACTCTAAAACCATTTCCTGCATTTAATAGGCCCTTGGAATTTAGGCTATTCAAGGACATTGAAGACCCTGAAAAATCTCAAGTTTTCTTGATGCCAGATATAACATTTAATATATACGATGGATTGGCTATAGGTTCTAGATTTTACAATGGTAATTTACTGTCAAAACCTTTTAGATATAGCATTAAACCTGCCTATGGGACAAACTCAGGCAAATTAGTGGGATCGATAGGATTAAGTTATGAGCATCCATTTCAAGATAGAAACAACAGCCTTTTTTCTATGAGATATGGACTAAGTGCCAATCAATTTTCTTATGCTCCAGATTTACTATATAGACGAGGAAGCGCGTGGTTAAGTTTTAATTACAGACCTAAAGACTTGCGTAGTAATAAAAGACAAAGCCTTAATTTTAGAAACGTATTTGTGCAACGAGATCGCAATGATGAATCTCTTGAAGAAGATCCTGATTACAATGTTTTTGCATTGAGTTTCAATCAATCAGACCGTAACCTTAGAAGATCTTTTAGTTATAGTTTTGGCACCGAGATTAGTGAACGTTTTTCAAAAGCAAGTTTTAGATTAGACTGGCGCAGACTCTATAAGGATAATAGACAGCTCAATTTTAGAGTATTCATGGGAACTTTTCTATATAACGATACAAGATCCAATGATGATTTTTTCTCCTTTGCCTTAGATAGACCTACGGATTATCTTTTTGATTATAACTATTATGGTAGATCTGAAGATGACGGTCTATTCTCGCAACAATTAATTCTTGCCGAAGGTGGATTCAAAGCTCAATTGGATCCAGCATTTGCAAACCAGTGGATTACCACCTTAAATTCTTCGTACAGTATATGGAAATACATATTTGTTTATGGTGATGTAGGAGCTGTTAAAAACAAGGGTACAAGCGCAAGATTTGTATATGACACTGGGATTAGATTAAACCTATTGCAAGATTATTTTGAGTTGTATTTTCCTGTGTACAACAATAATGGATGGGAGATCGCGCAACCTAATTATGATGAGAAAATAAGGTTCATAGTAACGCTAGATGTTAACACTTTTATAGGGCTATTTACTCGTAGGTGGTACTAATTTTACGCTATTGCAAACGGGCTTTAATCTCCGTATTTTTGCAGTAATATAAAATTCTATGCAAGCAACTGAAAACCCTACTGTTTCTCTAAAAAAAGAAGACTTTAAAAACGAAGTCCTTAAAGATTATAAAATTGCGGTAACTAGTCGCGAATGTAGTCTACTAGGTCGCCGCGAAGTACTTACAGGAAAAGCTAAATTTGGAATCTTCGGTGATGGAAAAGAGCTGCCTCAACTTGCTTGGGCTCGCGCTTTTGAAAATGGTGATTTTAGAAGCGGTTATTATAGAGATCAAACCTTCATGATGGCTATAGGTGAACTTACTATCGAGCAGTTTTTTGCTGGACTGTATGCAAACACCGACATCAAAGAGGAACCAATGAGCGCAGGAAGACAAATGGGTGGTCACTTTGCGACACACAGTCTTGACGAGAAAGGAAATTGGAAAAGATTAATCGATCAAAAAAATAGTAGTAGCGATATTTCTCCTACTGCTGGACAAATGCCTAGATTATTAGGTCTTGCACAAGCTAGTAAAGTATATCGTCACAATGACCTTATTCCTGCAGATAATGGATTTTCAAATAAAGGTAATGAAGTTGCCTGGGGAACGATAGGTAATGCAAGTACAAGTGAAGGCCATTTTTGGGAAACCTTTAATGCTGCCGGAGTCCTGCAAGTACCTATGGTAATCAGCGTGTGGGATGACGATTATGGAATCTCGGTTCATGCACGTCATCAAACTACAAAAGAAAGTATAAGTAAGATTCAGGCAGGTTTTCAAAGAAATGAAGACGGCAAGGGTTATGAAATAATCGTAGTTAAAGGTTGGGATTATGTAGCTCTAGTTGAGGCTTATGAAAAAGCTAGTAAAATTGCTAGAGAAGAGCATGTACCGGTAATGATTCATGTGGATGAACTCACACAGCCACAAGGTCACAGTACTAGTGGCTCTCATGAGCGTTATAAGGATGAAGAAAGACTAGCTTGGGAAGTAGAATATGATTGTAACGCACAATTTAGAAAATGGCTGATTGAAAATGACTTTGCTACAGATGATGAGCTGTCGGCCTTAGAGAAAGACATTAAAAAAGAAGTACGTAACGGTAAAAAAGCAGCGTGGACTGCATTCATCAATCCTATTCTTAAAGAAAGAGATGAAGCGGTACAGCACCTAGAAAAAGTTGCGAACGTAAGTGATAATCAAGTTTTCATTCAACCTTTAATTTCTAAATTAAAAGAAACTAAAGAGCCTATTAGAAAAGAAGTTTTTGAAACTATAAAACAAACCTTACGATATACAATAGGAGAAAATCATGATGAAATTGATCAACTTAAAGCATTTTTAAGTGATTATGAATCGACCATTCAACCTAAATACAGCGATTATCTTTTTAGTAAGTCTGATAAGGCTGTAGTCAACATACAGGCTGTAGATCCAGTCTATAATGAGGAAAGCAATGAGGTAGATGCTAGAGTTATCATGAGAGATAATTTTGACGCATTATTTGCTGCGCATCCAGAGGTTATGGTATTTGGTGAAGATGCTGGAGAAATAGGAGACGTTAATCAAGGTCTTGAAGGAATGCAAGAAAAATACGGTGAATTAAGAGTATCAGACACCGGTATTAGAGAAGCTACTATTTTAGGACAAGGAATCGGTCTAGCAATGCGAGGATTACGACCTATTGCCGAAATCCAATACCTAGATTATTTACTTTACTGCTTACAGATCATGAGTGATGATCTAGCTACTGTTCAATATAGAACTGCCGGTAAACAAAAAGCTCCAGTAATTATAAGAACTAGAGGTCATCGCCTAGAAGGAATTTGGCACAGTGGTTCACCAATGGGTGGAATCATTAATCTAGTAAGAGGTATTCATGTTCTAGTACCTAGAAACATGACCAAGGCAGCTGGTTTCTATAACACTCTTATGGCAAGCGATGAGCCTGCCCTTATCGTTGAATGTCTAAACGGATATCGTCTTAAAGAAAAATTACCTGTAAACTTAGGAGAGTTTAGAACTCCTGTAGGAGTTGTTGAAACCATAAAAACAGGTAGTGATATTACCGTTGTTTCTTATGGTTCAACCTTGCGTATTATTGAGGAAGCAGCTGTGGAACTTGAACGAGTAGGAATAGATATTGAAATTATAGATATTCAGTCCTTGTTACCTTTTGACCTTAATCACGATATAGTAAAAAGTGTACAAAACACCAATAGATTATTAGTTATTGATGAAGATGTACCTGGTGGAGCTAGCGCTTTTATCCTTCAAAAAATTGTTGATGAGCAAAACGCTTGGAGATATCTAGATAGCAAACCACAGTGTTTGAGCGCAAGAGCTCACAGACCAGCCTACTCTACAGATGGTGATTATTTCTCAAAACCTAGTAAAGATGATATCTTTGATAAAGTGTATGAAATCATGCACGAGGCTATGCCAGCACGATATCCTAGATAATATATGAGCAACAATACAACATCTTCCCTGTGGCGTCAAAAAGTCCATGAAATCATTTATGAGGCAGATACACCAGCAGGGAAGATTTTTGATGTAGTATTACTTATTCTCATCCTAATGAGCGTAATTCTGGTAGCGCTAGAAAGTGTTCCTGGAATAGGTGAAGAATACGCTAATCAATTTATTATTGCAGAATGGATTATAACCATTTTCTTTACTATTGAATACATACTACGAATCATATCCATCAATAAACCTTCTAAGTATATCTTTAGCTTTTATGGAGTTATAGATTTACTCTCTACAATACCCTTATATCTTACCCTATTTATAACAGGTCTCAATGCTCTTATTGCAGTGAGAGCTTTAAGATTACTACGCGTATTTAGAATTTTAAAAGTAACAAGATACATTGGTGAAGCGGATAAATTATCCAAATCCATACGCGCAAGCGGACCAAAAATAGCCGTATTTCTATTCGCTGTGCTAGTCGTTTCTATAATAATGGGAACCCTTATGTATCTTGTAGAAGGTGCAGACAGTGGCTTTGATAGCATCCCAAAAAGTATCTATTGGTGCATTGTCACACTTACCACAGTAGGATTTGGAGATATTGCTCCAGTAACGCCGTTAGGGCAATTTATCGCTACAGTGATTATGATAATGGGATATGGAATAATTGCTGTGCCTACGGGTATCGTAAGTGCAGAATATTCGAGAGAAGTAAAAAAAGACAATCCTAATTATCGACATGTAAATACTCAAGTCTGTCAAAATTGTTTAGCAAAAAAACATCAGGATGGTGCTCAATTTTGTCACAAATGCGGTTATGAGCTCCATGACTAAAAAAACACTTCTTACCATAGTTGGACCTACAGCAATTGGAAAGACTGATTTAAGTATCGCTTTCGCGAAAGCGTATCAAACAGCTATCATTTCGTGCGATAGCAGGCAGTGTTACAAGGAAATGAATATAGGGACCGCTGCTCCTACCCTAGAAGAACAAGCAGCTGCGACTCATTATTTTATTCAAGACCGTAGTATTCATAATCCCATGAGTGCAGGAGATTTTGAGAAGGAAGCGTTAACAATTTTAAATCACCTTTTTGAGAAAAACGATGTTGTCATAATGGTAGGTGGAAGCGCTTTATTTGAAAAGGCAGTTACACATGGTCTAGATGACTTTCCTGATGTTCCTGATTCAATACTTGATGAGCTAGAGCTTCAATTAAAAGAAAAAGGTATATCCAGTCTACAACAAGAGTTAATAAAAGTCGATCCAGAATACGCTAATCAAGTAGATATGCATAATTCTAGGAGATTACTTAGAGCTCTTTCTTTGTATAGAGCAAGTGGTAAAACGATGCAGGAATTGAGATCTGGTAATGAACAAGAACGCAATTTTCAAACTATTAAAATCGGACTAGAAGCTCCTCGAGAAACGTTATATGATCGCATTAATCAAAGAGTAGATTTAATGATCGATAATGGATTAATTGAAGAAGCTAAAAGCCTTTTGCCTTTTAAAGAACTTACAGCTTTACAAACCGTAGGATACCAAGAACTGTTTCCTTATTTTGAAAATAAAATAGATCTTGACGAGGCTATTCGTTTAATTAAACGTAACTCTAGAAGATTTGCTAAACGCCAAATGACATGGTACCGCAAGGATAACCAAGTTCACTGGTTTAATTATAGTACTCGCCATACTGAAATGGTACAGCGAGTACATAAACTACTTACAGATCGATTTGATTAATAATCTACTTGATCTTTTATAAGTAAACGGAATCCTTCTCCGTGTATATTTACAATCTCAACATTATCGTCCTTCTTAAGATACTTACGCAGTTTTGCAATATAAACATCCATAGATCTTGAGGTGAAGTAATTATCATCTCTCCAGATTTTTGTTAGAGCTAATTCACGAGGCATAAGATCATTGATATGCAGCGCTAGTAATCTCAGAAGATCGTTTTCTTTTGGTGATAACTTTATAGGTTCATCATCATTATAAGTAAGGAATCTAAGTTTAGAATTTAAATGGAAGTTACCTATTTGAAATTCGAATTCTTTACTATCAGCAATACTATCTTGTCCTTTACGCTGCAGTATAGCTTTAATTTTCATAAGTAAGACTTCGCTATCAAAAGGTTTGTTCAGGTAGTCATCAGCACCTACTTTATAACCTCTTAATACATCTTCCTTCATGGCTTTTGCTGTTAAGAAAATGATAGGTACATCTTCATTTTTTTCACGTATTTCTTTAGCTAGAGTATACCCATCTTTATAAGGCATCATCACGTCAAGAATACATAAATCGTAATTATCCTTTTTAAATTTTTCGAAACCTTCCATTCCGTTTTTCGCATGAACCACATCAAAGTCGTTCATAGCAAGATAATCTCTAAGAACAGTTCCAAAATTTGGATCATCCTCAACTAATAGTATTTTTTTGTTTTCAGTTTCCATAAGTAGTAATTATTTAGTTAATATTTAGGTTAGTAAAGGCAAGTGAATACTAAATGTACTTCCTACACCTTTAGTGCTTTCTACGTAAATTTCTCCATGACAATCATCTAGTATGCGTTTTGCATAGGCCAGACCTAAACCATGTCCTTTTACGTTATGAATATCTCCGGTATGTTCTCGGTAAAATTTTTGGAAAATTTTTCTTTGAGCAGCCTTGGACATTCCTATACCGTTATCTCTAACTTTGATAACGACTTTATTTTTAATATTTTCTGTAAACACATCAATTATTGGTGCTTCTTCAGAATATTTTATAGCATTTTCTAAAATGTTGACAAACACATTGAGAGTATGACTTTGATTGACTAAAACCTCAGTCTTTAGGGCTCCAAAATAAGTATTTACAACTCCATTTTTTTCTTCTAAAATCAATTGTATATGAGATATTGCCTCTTCAACAAGTTCATTAACATCTTCTCTTTGTTTTTCTAAATTAAGATCACTTTTCTCCAATTTTGAAATTTGAAGAACATTCTCAACCTGACTGTGCATGCGTTTATTCTCTTCCCTAATCATACCGAGGTAATTCTTAATTTTTTCTGGATCGCTCGCTATTTTTGGGTGTTTAAGACTATCCAGAGCTAGGTTTATTGTAGCGATGGGAGTTTTAAACTCATGTGTCATGTTATTAATGAAATCGGTTTTAATTTGAGAAATTTCTTTTTGTTTTTTGGACTGAGTATAAACATGAGCATAAGCCATACCTATTATAGACGTAAAAAGAAATACAAGCAAAGCCATCCAAATAATGGAGGACAAAAGATACTTTTGTCTACCTGGCAGATTAATGGATAACTCATAAGGTTCTACATCCTTTGAATTAGTGGTAAATACGGGATAACTCCAGGTTGCATCCGTTAGAAAATCAAAATTTTCTGAACTTATACGAGTCGCTAGACCATCTTGGTATATAGCAAATTCAAAATCTGTGTCTATCTGTCTTTTTTTAAGTTCCTTCTTTAATAACTCTCTTACTTCATCAACTGAAGTTCTTTGAGTAAGTGGTAAGTAACTATTAAACTCAGACACCATGTTACCAATTAAACGCTTTTCATATTCCTCCATTTTTGAAAGCTGTTCATACGAATTGCGCTGGCTAGCTTTTAAACCATCAATGGTTTTAGCTTGTTGAGAAACTTTAGATTGTTTATTAAATAATTTGGTAAAGGTTACACTATCTAGATCTATGTCTAATAGCTTTGGATTGAGTTTGTAATTTTCTGTGAGTAAACTATTGGAGTAGGTTGTTATTTCCTCTAATTCTTCATTACGTTGAATTAAAATTAATTCACGCACTGTTCTAGAGTCTGGATTACCACCTAGACTATCCTTTAAACTTTGAAATAAATCGTAATAGCGTTCAACTTCCTTTTCTTCTAATTGAGATGCCGCTTCTGCCAATGTTTGCTTAATTGCAAATGAAAACTGTTGCTCTTTCTCATACAGCCCATTCACTATCCAATATATCTGTATAACTAGGATACCACCTAACGCGATACCCATTACTATCAGATTAAAGAAAACTCCCTTAATATTATTCACGAAACAAAATTAATGAGTATTAATTCTGTTAAAAAGCTTTTAACCTAGTATTAACTTTAATTTTTACTGAGTATAATTCAATTATTTAACAAAAAATCGTTTAAATAACATACAAAACGTTTCGTTTGTTCAATATCTTTATTTGGAAGTACGAATTCTGCTTTATTTAATTTTTTTAATTCAGTCCACTGATTCTCCATTCTAGCGATCACTTCCTCTTCAGTAACCTTATCTCTCGCCATGACCCTTTGCACTCTTACCGACCTTGGTGCAGTAATTAAAACAACAGAATCACAAATGGAATCTCCACCACTTTCGTATAAAATAGCGGCTTCATACATTCCATAAACAGCATCTTGAGCGGCTACCCAATCATTAAATTTTAATCTAACTGCAGGATGTATGATTTTGTTAAGCTCTTTCAATAACTCTTTATCATTGAAAACTTTTGAAGCAATAAACTTTCTATTAGGTTGTTCAACACCATCGATCTTGACGTAAGCGTCAACTCCTAGTAACAATTTTACTTTATTAATTACAGTATGATCTTTAGCCAAAATTAGTTTAGCTTCATCATCTGCGATAAATAATGGCACACCGTATGATTTAAACATGTTAACCACCGTGGTTTTTCCACTTCCTATTCCTCCTGTAATACCTATTACTCTCATTTTTTTGATACTATCATTACAGTGTTTGGAATAGTTCTCAACCCTTGTAGTTCTTTAATGTTAGAAGAAACTGAAGGTATAAGCATCAATGAATCTGATAATATTTTTGGTAGCTCTAAGGTTATTGATAAATCCTTGCGATTAACCACAGTATTCAATGGTTTGTTTCCTTTTACTTGTAAACTATCAACAGTAAGGTAAAAATTATTTGGAATCGAAATATCCTTTAAGCTTTTGGTGGTAGTAAATTCCGTATAGGGTTGAGCTATAAAGGTAATGGTTAATTCATTAGGAGCAACTTTAGCTGCTTTGAAATATTTATTTAAATCCACTTGAACTGTTGTTGTATCACGATCTAACGTGATAGATTCTTTATCCAACACCAAGTCCTTAAAACCTGCTAATTCACCTTCTGCACCAGAAATAAGAACACTATCAATAGAAAATATAGGCTCTTCAACTAGTCTATAGGCATCTTTAAAATCAATGATTAAGTTTTTATCGATAGGTACCTTTTTACTAAGTTTTCTATATACATCAATAGTAACTGGTTTGTTACTCAAAGAAACCAAACTTAAGCCATCAGTCATTTGATTAATTGCAATAAATGCATCGTTAGGAATAAAATGTGGATTAGAATCAGTCCTCACCCATTCTTTAAAATCTAAATTTACTTGATAATTAAACAGCTTCCTATAAATAATACTATAACCCGAACCTCGTACTACAGCAGGAACAGTAATAGTATTATTTTGATTTTCAAATTCATATTCGATTGGTAAATTCTCCCAATTGATTTCAATATCTACAGTATCTTGATAAGTACTTCCATATTTTAAAATGAACCAAACTATCGCACTTCCTAATATGAATATGAGAAGGACCCCATAATTATTTTTACTTGCCTTAATCATTTAAAGAATAGTTTTGGAAAGGCCTCTTTCTCATTTTTGTTAAGAATTTTAATAGCTATGAAAGAAGTAAGGAAACCGATACCGTATCCATAGAACTGTACCATTGTAGCATACACAGCTTTGAATCCTACACTTATATTGTTCTTAATCGTAGCATCAATAAAAATAAGAAAAAAGTAAGCGGTATAGACTATTGACAATTCAATATAACCTAGTAGTGAAAAAGCAATACTAAACATAGCTCCCAATATAAAAAGAGAGGGAAACCAAAAGGTAAGTTTTGATGTTTGTGGATGCCATTTATTTAAAATTACCCTAACCTTTCCAAATTTTTCAACTTGCTTTTTAAATAAAGTCCAAGATATTCTTCTTTCATGATAAACATATGCCTTTTTAATAAGCTTAGTTTCATATCCAGATTGCCATAACCGTATACTTAGATCAGGATCTTCACCAGGATGAATCGTACCAAAACCACCAGTATCCTCAAAAGCCTTTTTACTCAATCCCATATTAAAGCTTCTCGGTTGAAATTTACCTAATTGTTCACCACCACCTCTAATTCCTCCTGTAGTAAGGAAAGATGTCATTGAATAGTTGATCGCTTTTTGTAAATCGGTAAAACTCTCGTGTGCTGCGTCTGGACCTCCATAACAATGTACAAAATCGTTCTTTAAAAATTCATCAACTTCATTCAAGTAATTTTCTGGTATTAAACAATCACTATCCAGAATTATAAAATAATCACCTTGCGCTCTACTCATACCATAATTACGAGAATCACCAGGCCCAGAGTTCGGTTTAAAATAGTATGAAATGTTTACGCTTTCGCGAAAGCGAGAACATACTATATCAGACTTTGAAGTAGACCCATCTTCTATAATCACAACCTCAAAAGATCTGTCAAAATTTAATTTTTCCAGACTCTTCAACAATTTTTCAAGCTCGTCTGGCCGATTGTAAACGGGAATTATAAATGAATAATCAATGCTTTTCACATTTCAAAAATACAAATAAAAAAAGGCCGCACGAGGCGGCCTTTTAAGTATAAAGAAATGAAGTTATTCTTTAATTACTCGTACAGTTTTAGTTGCACCGTTACTAGTAACCTGAATTAAATACATTCCTGTAGAATAAGTCGAAAGATCAATTACCGCATTTTGAGACGCTGGTTTAAGACTAACAACACGTTGACCACTTAGATTCGTTACAGTAACAGAATCTATGGTATTCACCGCGTTAATATTTACAACATCTATAGTTGGGTTAGGATAATAAGTGAATCCTAATTCCTGAGTATTATCAACGCTAGCTGCTGCGTCAATTTCAAATACTCCTACGTGGAAATCGTAATCTTCAACATCATCAACTGCACCATCAGTTGCGTAAATTGCAAATCTTGTAATTCCACTATAAGCGCTAATATCAATTATCTCTCTAGTACCTGTTACAGCAGGCTGATTTGCCACTGTCCACGTAAATAGAGAAGTCCAAGTCACACCATTATCAGTAGAAACTAATAAATCAACCTGATCATCAGATCCCATTGTATCAGTATCTGTAGCATCAGAGATACCCGAAGTTGTCCAGTTAGTAACGGCCACTTCAATCGTAAGTTCATCATTAGAAGTTCCTGATAAATCAAAATCCTCTGAGATTAGCCATTCCTGATCTATATTTTGGAACAAGTTAAGTGCATTTGAATTTACCACTGTACCATTAATATCTGTATAGGCTCTAGAATCTCTCCAGTCAGAAGTTCCTAATCCTGAAGGACCAGAAGCTATATCACCAGATCCTGCTTCATCCCAACAAGTATTAGGTGCATTTTGAGACATATCTGCCGCATAAGGATATGATGTAACTGGTAAACATGCAGTACTGAAGGTAATTGGGCCTACCCATGTACTAAAGTTACCCATTCCACAATCTGCACGCACATAAACTTCATAACTTGTAGAAGCAGTAAGACCGCTTTCAGTCACGGTAGTTGTTGTTGTAGATGTTCCTGCACCTGTAGGAGCACCAGAACCAGCTATAACTACAACATATTCCCATGCAGTTTCAGATCCACCTGCTGTCCAAGATACATCTGCGGTTGTCGCTGTAATATTAGCAACAGTAATGTTAGACGGAGTTAAACAGCCGTTGAAGTCCTCTACAGCTACATCATCTATAGCTATATCTCCACCAAAAGAAGCACCACGTGTACCTCTAAATCTAACAGAAATCGTAGCACCGTTGTATGCTCCTAATGGAACTATAGCAGTTTGCCAAGCGTCTGTTTGATTTACCTGTTGTTGTCCAACAAGAGTGAACACATCTAAATCCCAACCTGAACCATCATTCACATCAACATGTAATGTATCAAAATCTGGACCCCACATGTGATATGCAAAACTTAATGCTGGATTAGTTAATGCAGTCATGTCTATTAAAGGGGACACTAATTCTGCTTCTGAACCTGCACTTCCTGAAGATGCTTCAGTAAAGAAATAATTAGATCCTGTCGCTGCAGCTGTAGGACCTGTATTAGTTGATCCAGTACCACCTGTACTAACATCCCAAGTGTATCCTGATGTTTGAGGAGTACTCCAACAATTTTCTTCAACAAATGAAGTGGTAACTGTAAAAGACTCAAAACCTTCTGAATATGGAGCTACAAATGCTGAACAAGCCGTGGTAAATGTTCCAGGACCAGTTGCGTTACTTAAAGTTCCTCCACCACAATCTGCAGTAACATAGAATTCATAACAAGTTTCACTTGTTAAACCTGTAATTACAAAATTAGAATTCGTTGTAGCTGTTACTTCAAACACGTTAGGATCGGTAGAAGCCGTTCCCGGTGTAAATCCACAAGGGCCATACTCAACAATCCAAGAAGTAGATGAGCCGTTCTCAGTCCAACTTAAATCCGCACTTGCGTCAGTAACATTTGCTACAGTAAGAACAGATGGATTAGGACATGCAGGTAATTCATCCACTTTAAAATCATCAATAGATATATCACCTTCAAAAGTACCATTTGAAGTAGCTATGAATCTAAATTGAACCGTTTGACCAGCGTAAGCAGTTAGATCAACTAATTGTGGTAACCACGGATCAGCCTGAGCTGTTTGCTGTTGACCTGGACCAACAGTAAAGATATTTGTCCAAGAAGTACCATCATAAATTTCAAGGTCTAGTGTACCTATTTCACCACCGAACATGTGGTAAAAGAACTCTACCGATGGCGTTGTTAATCCTGATAGATCAATCAACGGAGTAACTAAGGTTGCAGTATCTCCTACTGCACCACTTGATGCTTCAGTATAGAAATAATTTGATCCTGTATTTGCATTAAGAGGTCCTGTTCCTGTAGAAGGAGTAGAACCGCTACCATCAACATTCCAATCGTATGCGCTATCAGATGAAGCTGTCCAACAATCATCTTCTACAAAAGATGTGCTTGTTGCCATATTTTCAAATCCGTTGAAATAAGGAGCTGTAAAAGCTGCACAAGTTGTTGTAAATGGTTCAGGGCCTGTGAAAACACTTTCATCACCAGCTCCACATCTAGCTAGCACGTAGAATTCATAATCGGTTTCAGGTGTTAATCCTGTAACCTGAACATTGCTATTTGTCAGTACGTTAACTAATGGAATTGCATAAGTTGCTGGGTCTAATGGGTCAAAACCTACTGGACCTACAACTACGTCCCACTCTGTCTCTGTTGCTCCTGCATCCCAATCAAGGTCTGCAGTAGTGTCTGCAACAGCAACCGTTGATAAATTAGCTGGTTCTAAACAACTAGGCTGTACTTCGTACACAAAGTCGTCAATATACATAGCATCAAATGCTCCAAACGGATTGAATTTAATAGCTACAAATCCACCAGTTGTTATAATACTAGTAAAGTTTACAGTTATCAGTTCATATTGATCATCCGGTAAATCAGCATTGGCAAAAGTTTGAACACTTGTAAAGGTAGAAGAATCAGTAGGGTCAGTCATAACTCCAACTTCAATTCCTCCTGTATCACGATCATAAGCTTGGAATTTAACTCGTTTGTCATTGCTTAAGTCAGAGAATTCTGGAGAAATCCAGAAGATTTCAGTAGCTGCTGGACTACCGCTATACATGTAAATATGTTGCGAACCAGAATTTGCAATGAAGTCTTCAACTTCTACTAGTGCAGCTGTTGTTCCACTACCTACAATTAAATTTGACTCACAGTTATTTAAACCGTCTATTGGGTCTGAATCAAAATCGTTAGCATATGGAGCTGTTAACGGCGCACACCTAGTTGTAAATGAGAAAGGACCTACCCAGTTACTAAATCCACCATTAGGACATGCAGATCTAACATAGTAATCATAGGTTGTATCTGGAGTTAGACCACTAATTAATTCACCTGTATTAGTACTTGTAGTTTGTACTCCCGTAGCACTTGATCCTTGAGTAAATCCAGTTACATCATATTCATATTCCCATGAAGTAGCCGTATCATTTTCATTCCAGAACAAATTAGCTTCAGTAGAAGTAATTGAGTCAGCGTTCAAGTCAGATACGTTAGGACAAGTAGGTAATTCATCAACAGTTACGTCATCGATAGATATATCTCCACCAAACGAAGTTCCTCTCGTTCCTCTAAATCTAATTTGAATAGTCATATTCGCGTAAGCAGATAAATCTACTTGTGCAATCTGCCATGGATCAGCCTGATTAGTCTGTTGTTGTCCAGTAAGTGTGAACACATCTAATATCCAAGTAGAACCATCATTAATATCGATTGCAAGATTATCAAAATCCGGTCCCCACATATGGTAAGCAAATGTCAAGGTAGGTGTAGTAAGTGCAGATAAGTCAATCAAAGGAGAATCTAACTCTGCAACTGCTCCAGTCGTTCCAGAAGAAGCTTCAGTAAAGAAATAATTATTTCCATTGTAAGCTGCTAATGGACCAGTATTCGTAGAACCTGTACCACCAGTACTCACATCCCAAGTATATCCAGTTGTTTGAGGAGTACTCCAGCAGTTTTCTTCTACAAAAGAGGTTGATACTGTAAAAGCTTCAAATCCTTCAAAATAAGGAGCTGCAAACGCTGCACAAGTTGTTTGAAAACTTACTGGACCTGACCAAGAAGAGAATCCAGCAGCCCCAGAACAATCTGTTCTTACGTAAACGTCATAATCGGTAAATGCCGTAAGACCTGTTGCAGTATTTCCTGTTGTTGTTGAAGTTGCTGTACCACTAGTAGTTGCATCAGGTGGTGTACTTCCAGCTGGTACTACAATATATTCAAAATTAGAAGCAGCTGTAGCATTGGTATCATTAAAGTCAATATCTACAGTTGTATCGGTAATATTGGATAATGCTATTTGATTAGGTGGAGAACAAAAGGCTCCACAAGTTTCTATTCTCATTAAATCTATAGCTATATCAGCTGCAAATCCAGTGCTACCAGGAGCTTCTTGACCTGTAATTTGTAAATAAATTGTTTGTCCTAGGTATGCATCAAGATTAACACCTACTGGTGCCCACGGATCAGATCCAGCAGTTTGTAATTGACCTTGCGCAGTAAATACATTAGTCCAAGGACCTGTAGGTGAGTTAGAAACATTTACTTCAAACGTATCCACTTCAGCACCATAAGCAAAATAATAGAAAGATAGTTCAGCACTATCAGTTGCAAAACTTAGATCAATTGCTGGTGAAACTATTTCAGCAACTGTAAATGTTCCACTAGTTTCTAAATACGCGAATCCGCCTCCACTAAAAGGAGCGTCAGGACCTGTGCCTGTAGAAGTTGGTGAAATCGCTCTATTAAAATTCCATAAACCAGCAGTAGTGGTTCCTACTCCTATGTCACCCGTCCAACCATTATCATTGTTTTCAAACTCTTCTTGAAAAGCAAATACATTGTCACCATTAGGACACGTAACTCCTTGAGGTGGTAAAAACGCCGTTCTAAAGGTTGCTGGACCGGTTTGTGTACTTAATGTACCAGAACCACAGTCTGCAACTACGTAGAAATCATAAGCTGTGTTAGGCATTAGACCTGTTAAAGTGAATGGATTTGTACCTGCAGTAACTTCAAATACATTAGGATCTGTTGAAGCTGTACCTGGTGTAAAACCAGTTGGACCATATTCAATTATCCATGATGTTTCTGATCCTTGACTAGTCCAAAGAATTTCAGCATCATTTGCATTTAATACACCTGTACCTAATAAAGCAACTGGTGCACAAGCAGGAGCTTCCTCTATACTGAAGTCATCAATTGCCATATCTCCAGTTGTAAATCCTACTCTGGTAGATACAAATCTTACTTGAATATCTCCAGTATAACCAGCTAAGTTAATGATCGCATTTTCCCATGGATCAGATCCTGAAGTTTGAATTTGTCCAGAAGTCGCAAATAATCCTGTTTGCCAAGCACTTCCATCCCAAACATCAACACTTAAGCTTCCCATATTTGCTCCATATAAGAAATAAGCAAATTGAACAGATGGTTCAGTTAAACCATCTACATTAATAATTGGAGAAAATAATGTTGCAGTATCTCCATCTGAACCTAAAGTTTCAGTAAACATATAATTAGTACCGCTGTTAGCAGCATCAGGTCCAGTTCCCGCTGAAGGTGTTGTACCTGAAGTGGTAACAGCCCATTCATATTGACTGAATGTATTGGTTGAAACAAATTCTGCTGACCAGCAGTTTTCTCTTGAAAAATTTGTTGTACCAGTAAAAGATTCAAAATCTTCCACATAAGGCATGGCAGTTGTAGCAGTCAAAGGAAGACATTGAGTAAAAACTGTTATTTGTTCTGCTGTACTGTAATCTGGTAAATTAGGATCACAAACCTCTCTTACATAAACATCATACTCAGTATCCGGAGTTAAAGAAGTAATTGAGTAATTTGCACTATTTGATGTTACCACGGTACCTTGAGCAGGTGAATCAAATGGAGTGGTAATCGTTCCTACAGGAGCATAATTAATTTCCCATTCTGTTGACCCAGTTTGTCCTGCTGACCATGAAATATCAGCAGAATCTGGACCTACAAAAACGGATTCTAAACTAGAAACCGGAAAACAACTTATTAAAGTACAAGCTTGATACGGTCCAGACCATAAACTTAAATCACCAGCTCCACAGTCAATTTGCACAAAGAAGTCATAGCACGTGTCAGAAGCTAATCCAGTAACATCTGCAAAAGGAGCAGTAAATTGCTGAACAACGGTTCCTTGACCAGTTCCTGGTGTAGTTATCACTCCTTGTAAAGCGTACTCAATATTAACTACCGGATTTGGGTTACCATTTGAATCCCATACAAATGAGATACTATTAGAAGTATTTGTTACAGGAGCAAAGTTTGAAGCAGATGGACAAGATTCTGTTGTTGTAAACGTTACAGGACCTTGACAAGCACTGAAATCTCCACTACCACAATCAGCAATTACATAAACATCATATGATGTAACAGAACTTAAACCTGAAAGCGTTGCTGGATTAGAATTTACAGTAACCTGAGTTCCACCAGAACCACAAGTATAGGGACTAATACCATATTCTATTATCCAAGACGTTTCGCTTCCTCCAGCAGTCCAAGCTATCTCTGCCGAATCAGCGACAACATTTCCTGCCGTTATGTTACTTACAGCTGGACAAGTTGGACAAGTGGCATTACCACTAAAAATAGCCATACCTCCAGAATTGTTAAATCCTGCATCATAGACTAATATTCCTTCAGAATCCAATAATCTAAATGTTCCATCTCCTGGAAATTGTGTTGGTCGATAATCAATAACCAACGCATCTCCGTCATTAACTGTTATGCTGTAAGTCTCAACAGCTGGTGGATTTGCACTACCAGTTTGAATAGCATAAGTGGTGGTTGTTCCGGCCACGGTGACATCAACACCAGTATTTGCCGTAAGGTTACCTCCTGAAACCCAGTCGTTACCGAGGTTGTCGGTAAGTTCTAAGGTATAATTACATTGAGCCGAGACGGCGAATGTAATCAAGAGAGCACTTAGTAATAAGTAAATTTTTCTCATGGGTTAAATTTTGTTAAATTATCCGTTCAAAATAGTGAATTCTCCAAACACATGATAACAGTATCTTAACATATTCGATGTAATCAATATTCAACCGACAAAATGTTATTTATCTAGTAAGCTAATCGATTTTTAATTTCTACTGATAATTACGCTTTCGCGAAAGCATAAAAAAAAGGCCGCACAAGGCGGCCTTCTAATTGAATTAAATTAAATCTATTCTTTAATCACTCGTACAGTTTTTGTAGCTCCATTGCTTGAAACTTGAAGCAAGTACATTCCTGTTGAGTAAGTAGAAAGATCAACCACAGCGTTTTGAGATGCTGGTTTATAACTTACTACTTGCTGACCACTTAGATTTGTTACTACTATGCTATCAATAGTATTTACTGCTGATATGTTAACTATGTCCACCGTTGGGTTAGGATAATAAGTAAATCCTAATTCCTGAGTGTTGTCAACACTTGCAGATGCATCTATTTCAAAAACACCTACATGGAAGTCATAATCTTCAGTATCATCCACAGCACCGTCGGTTGCATATATTGCAAACCTTGTAATACCTGTGTAGGCACTTATGTCTATCGTTTCTCTAGTACCTGTAACAGCTGGCTGATTAGCTAATGTCCAAGTAAAGATTGAACTCCATGTCGCACCATTATCTGTCGATACCATAAGATCTACTTGATCGTCAGATCCCATTGTATCTGTATCAGAAGCTGTAGAAGTTCCAGAAAAAGTCCAGTTGGTAACAGCCACTTCTATCACTAATTCATCATTGGAAGTACCTGATAAGTCAAAATCTTCAGAAATTAGCCATTCTTGATCCACAGATTGATATAAATTCATCGCATTAGAGTTGATCACGTTTCCATTGATGTCGGTATACGCTCTACCATCTCTCCAATCAGAAGCACCAAAATTAGATGGACCACTAGTTATATCACCTGAACCTGCTTCATCCCAACAATTATTAGGAGCATTTTGAGACATATCTGCTGCATAAGGATAACTTGTTACCGGAGAACAGTCTGTTCTAAAGGTTACAGGGCCAATAAAGTTTGTATCACAGTCTGCTCTTACATAAACATCGTATTCTGTATCAGCGCTTAATCCTGATTCTGTATAAGGTATTGAAGTCGCATTACTTGTACCAGCAACCGGTGCAGCGCTACCTTGAGGTAACACAACTACTTCCCATGCCGTAGAAACTGGTATATTATTATCAGTCCAGCTTACTGTAAGACTTGAGGCTGTAGAACTGTCTAATACGATGTTAGATACGTTCACACAAGATGGTCTAGGTATACAGTTATAACTTGCTTCCCAACCAGCAGCAGTTACACTACCGTCTGATGTGAACTCTATTGTAATCGCACCATCCGTATTAAGTCCTTGGAAAACTGCTGGGTTCTCTAAATCAGCTTCTAGCACAGGAGCACTTGTGTCTAATCCGTCATAAATAGTAAGAGTATCACAACAATTCTCTAGATCTACCAATGTAAAGTCTAACTCAAC
Organism: Nonlabens sp. SCSIO 43208; assembly: GCF_050703575.1. Classification (NCBI taxonomy): domain Bacteria; kingdom Pseudomonadati; phylum Bacteroidota; class Flavobacteriia; order Flavobacteriales; family Flavobacteriaceae; genus Nonlabens; species Nonlabens sp. SCSIO 43208. The sequence continues at coordinate 1,804,407 of NZ_CP065365.1, read as the reverse complement.
GATGTTAGTGGCAACATCTGGTACGTAAGTAATTGTATAGTTTTCTCCATTTGAGTAATCTCCAGTAGCTCCACCCGTATCGTAAACCGTGTCACCACAAACAGCACTTGTAGTAAAGGTAACTGGACCTTCATAAGGACTTGTGTTTCCAACTGAACATACAGCACGTACATAGACATCATAATCTGTACCTGAAGTTAATGTAGATAATGTGTAAGGATTAGTTGTAACACCAGCATCAGTTGGTGTTCCTGTAGGAGTTGTACCAGCTGGTACTACCTCAATATCCCATTCAGTTTCAGAACCACCATTTGTCCAACTAACCTCTGCTCCAGTAGCTGTAATATTTCCAATAGTAATTGCAGATACTTCTGGACACGAAGGAATGTCTTCGATTACGACATCGTCGATATACATTCTCCAACCATCAGTTCCATTAGGTGGTACTCTCCATGCTATGTAAACATCACCAGTAAAAGATGATAAATCGACTACCTGTTCTTGGTAAGTTGTATTAGAATACAAATTCACAGGCACAATAGTGTTAGTAAAATCTGCTGCTGCATTACCAGTTGTAGATAAAAGTACTTCCATATCATTAGGTTCGTTAGCACTTTGCACTCTATACTGATAAATCAAACGCTGGCCACCAGTAAGTGTAATTGCAGGTGATATCAAGTAATCATCATCTACACCACCATTAAAGTCTGTATTTATTGCAGCTACCTCATCACCTTGGAAGGTGTTGAAAGAGTAATCTAGGTCCCATTGATCTCCATCTCCATTTTCATCTAGAACGGTCCAACATCCTTGAGTAGCACTACTGCTATCAAAGGTTTCGTTAAATGGCACACTAAATGCATTACACGAGGTTCTAAATGATGTTGACACCGACCAAGGGCTAAATCCACCAGATGGACAAGCTGATCTGATATATACATCGTATTCCGTATTATCAATTAATCCAGTTAATGTAAAAGGATTCGTAGTAACGGTTATTAATGTTCCTGTCCCTAATACAAATCCTGCTGGTCCATATTCAACTTCCCAAGAAGTAGCAGTGCCTTGTTCTGTAAAATCTATATCAACAGCATCAGTTGTAATGTTTGATGTATTAATTGCTATAGGCTCGTTACAACTAGGTATCGTTTCAAACCTTACGTTATCTATGTACATAACCCAACCATCAGTACCATTTGGTGGTATTCTGAAAGCAACATAAACATCACCTGAATAAGCAGACAAATCAATAGTTTCTGTCATGTACGTTGTGTTGCTATATTGAGTTACTGGAAGAAGTTGCGTTGTAAAATCTGCAGCATTTGTACCAGTTGTAGAGATAAGAACCTCCATATCATTAGGTTCATTGGCACTACGAACTCTATAATCATATCTCACTCTTTCATTTCCAGTCAATGTAATTGCTGGAGAAATTAGATAATCATCATCAACACCTCCGTTAAAATCAGTGTTCATAGAAGCAGATTCATCTCCTTCACTAGGTGCAAATGTATCATCAAACTGCCATTGATCACCATCACCATTTATGTCTAATACAGTCCAACAATCTTGAGTACTGCTTGTAGAATTAAATGATTCAGTAAATGGAATACTAAAAGCATTACAAGCTGTTCTTGTTAGTACTGCATTAGCAGTCCAACTACTTTGATCTGTTGTTGAACAAATAGCTCTTAAGTAAAAATCATACTCTGTATTGTCAGTAAGACCAGTAACTGTAAATGGATTTGTAGTAGCCGTAACAACTGTTCCAGATCCTTGCCCAGCTCCAGGCGCAGTGTATTCAATTTCCCATTCTGTTTCAGAACCACCAGCCGTCCATGAGAATTCAATCGAATCTGATGAATTAGTTACTGTTGCAAAATTAAAAGGAGTTGGACAAGCCGGAGCTTCTAATAGCTCTATATTATCTATAGCAATGTCTCCTTCAAACGTACCAGCAGAAGTTCCAACGAAAACCAGTTGAACACTTTGACCAGCAAACGCGTTTAATGAAACAAGGAAGTTTTGGAAAGGATCCGTATCAGCTTGTTGTTGTTCTCCAGAAATTGAGAACACACTTGTATCTGTTCCACCTGCTCTAATAAATAATTCAAGCGTTCCTATATCACCTCCAAACATGTGGTAATCAAATGAAACAGCAGGAACTGTTAATGCAGATAGATCATAAATAGGAGAAACTAATTCTGTAGTATCTCCAGCTGAACCGTTGGAACCTTCTGTATAAAAATAATTACCAGTTGTAATTGAAGGAGCTGGTCCAGTTCCACCCGAAGCTGTTAATGTACCAGGTGCTAAAATCCAAACAAATGATCCCGATGAGCTTGCCTCCCAACAGTTTTCAGAGGTAAAAGCATCAGCTGTGCCAGGGAATGTATTTGTTGTTGGCGTAAAACCTGTCTCAAAATCAATAACAGCTGGGGCTGTAAATGGCAAACATAATGTTTGTACACCTATAGGTCCTGTCCATGTACTAAAGTCAGTAGTTGAACAAGCTGCTCTTATATAAAATTCGTAACCTGTATTATCTGTTAATCCAGATACAGTAAATGGATTTGTGGTAGCTGTTACTACAGTACCTGACCCTTGACCTGCACCTGGTGCAGTATATTCTATTTCCCATTCAGTTTCTGTTCCACCATTTGTCCACGCTAATTCAACAGAGTCAGAAGTTACGCTATTTACAACTAAACTAAGTGGTCTCGGACAAGAAGGTGCCTCAACAAAACCTACGTTGTCAATCGCAATATCACCTTCAAATGTTCCAGCTGATGTTGCTTCAAAAACTACTTGAACAGTTTGACCTGCATAAGCCGCTAACGGTAATATTAATGATTCAAATGGATCAGTATCTGAAGTTTGTTGTTCACCTGATATTGAGAAAACATTAGTATCTGTTCCTCCTGTTCTTACGATTACGTCAAGTGTACCTATATCACCACCGAACATGTGATAGTCAAAAGAAACCGCTGGGGCTGTAAGTCCAGAAAGATCAACCTGAGGTGAAACTAATGTAGTAGTATCACCTGCTGTTCCACTCGAAGCTTCTGTATAAAAATAATTACCTGTAGTAACTGATGGGGCTGGACCTGTTCCTCCTGATGCTGTTAAAGTACCTGGAGCTAAAACCCAAACAAAATTTGCCGAAGAACTAGCTTCCCAACAATTTTCATTAGTAAATGCATCTCCAGCTGATGGAAACGTATTTGTTGTAGGCGTAAAACCTGTTTCGAAATCAACTGTTAAAGGAGAAGAAAACGGCAAACATAATGTGGTAAAAGACACTAATTCCCAACTACTGAAATCAGGTAAATTAGGATCACAAATACCACGTACATAAACTTCATAGACAGTTGCATCAGTCAATCCTGACAGTGAGGTTGATGATGTGGTAGGATTAGGAGAAACGGTTGTTCCTTGCCCTGTACCTGGATTAGTTATAACTCCGGCCACAGCCCATTCAACTTCCCATTCCGTCTCTACTCCACCGGCAGTCCATGAAATATCAGCACTTGTAGTTTGTATATTACTAGTTGTAAGGCCTGTTACTACAGGACAAGATATCGCTGTTGTAGCCACATAAGGTCCAGACCAACTACTTAAATCTCCATTTCCACAATCAATTTGAACCCAAAATTCATATTCAGTATCTGACATTAATCCACTAACAATCGCAAGTGGAGCAGTAAATTGCTGTTCTTGTTGACCTTGACCGGTACCAGGAGTTGTAATAGTTCCTGTTGGAGCATAATTAACATTAAATGTAGGATTACTATTACCCCTTGCGTCCCAAGTAAATTGTATTTCAAACGCACTTTCAGTAATAGGTACAAAAGCTCCAGGAGCAGGACAAGATTCCGTCGTAGTACCTTGTATAGGTCCTTGACTGTTACTTATATCAGTTCCAGGTGTACAAACTGCTCTTACATAAAAATCGTAAGTTGTTTCTGAAGTTAATCCAGGAACCGTGAAAGGATTTGAAGTTGCAGAAACTACAGTACCTCCAGATCCTACAGTATATGGACTCACTCCGAATTCTATTTCCCATTCTGACTCTGAACCTCCATTTGTCCAGCCTAATTCTATCGAATCGGCAGCTGCATTGTTAACCACAAGTGCAGTTACTACGGGACAAGTTGGACAACTCGCAGGAGCCGCATATAACGCCGTTCCTCCAGGATTGTTAAATCCAGCATCATAAAGAACAATACCTTCAGAATCTAATAATCTAAACGTACCGTCTCCTGGAAAACTTGTAGGACGATAGTCCACGTTTACCGCGTCTCCTGTATTTACAGTAATGTTATACGTTTCGGTTACTGGAGTCCCAGCATTACCGGTTTGGATTTGGAATGTGGTTGTTACACCTGCAACGGTGACATCCACACCCGTGTTAGCCGTAAGATTCGCCCCAGAAACCCAATCATTACCTAGATTATCGGTAAGTTCTAGAACATAATCACACTGGCTGTAGCCGACTATACTAAATAGAAAAGCTACTAGAACAAGTAATTTTGTTTTCATGTTAAGTTTGATTTTAATTTGTCTGCACAAGATACTATTTAACTTTCACTTAACAATTATCTAACATGTTATCTTTTTTAACTTTTTATTAAAAACCTCCTCAATATTCAAAAAAAAAGCCTCGCTACTGCGAGGCTCCTATAATTAGGTATTGTTTTGTTAAAATTTCTCAATCACTTCTTGGCTTACACCAGTATTTGAGAAGCCACCATCGTGAAATAAATTTTGCATGGTTACTTTTTTAGTATAATCAGAAAATAAAGTCACTGTATATTCGGCACAATCTTGAGCAGTAGCGTTACCCAAAGGGCTCATTTTTTCAGCATAGCTCAAGAATCCTTCAAAACCTTTAACTCCACTACCAGCTGTAGTTGGTGTAGGTGACTGTGAAATCGTATTTACTCTTACTTTCTTTTCTTTACCAAAGAAATATCCAAAACTTCTAGCAATTGACTCTAAATATGCTTTATTATCTGCCATATCGTTGTAATCTGGGAATGTACGTTGAGCAGCCATATAGGTAAGTGCAACAATACTGCCCCATTCATTCATTGCATCATTTTTATGCAACGTTTGTAATACTTTATGAAATGATAATGCACTTACATCCCATCCCTTTTCCGTGTAATTGTAGTTCTGATCTGTATAATGATTTCCTTTTCTTACATTAACACTCATACCTATTGAGTGAAGAACAAAATCTAATTTACCTCCTAAAATCTCAACCGACTCAGTTATCAATTTCTCTAAATCTTCTAAATTTGTTGCATCAGCTGGGATAATCTGACTTCCTGTTTGTTCTGCCAATTTATTTATTTGCCCCATACGCATCGCGACAGGAGCATTAGTCAAAACAAAAGTTGCTCCTTCTTCATGAGCTAATTGAGCTGTTTTCCAAGCTATCGAATTTTCATCTAACGCACCGAAGATTATTCCGCGCTTTCCTTTAAGTAAGTTGTAAGACATAATTTTTGATTAGGTGGCAAATATAAGATTATTGCAAAAGTACTCTTGCATTTTCTCGTGCTGCATCAGAAATTTTTCCGCCGCTTAACATTTGTGCAATTTCTTCAATTCTAGCAGAAGCATCTAATTTGCTTATATTACTAATAGTTTTTTCGTTATCAATTTTTTTCTCAACCAATAAGTGTTCGTGACCTCTTGCAGCAATTTGTGGTAAATGAGTTATGGCTATAACCTGCATAGACTCACTCATCACCTGCATGATAGATGCCATTTTTTCGGCAATTGCACCACTCACTCCAGTATCAATCTCATCAAATATTATAGTTGGTAATTTTTTATTCACTGCCAGTTGTGATTTAATAGCAAGCATTACTCTAGATAACTCTCCACCACTAGCTGCTTTTTCAATAGGCTTCAAAGTTGATCCCATATTTGCAGTAAATAATAAGCCTACTACATCTTTACCTAAGTTGTGGAAGCTATCAGATGATTCAACTTTACAGTTTAATTGCGCATGTGGCATCCCTAAAGATTGTATTTGACTATCCAACTTCTTCTCCAAAGAATCTTTATACATGATTCTCATTCCCATTAATTCGCTAGATAGCTCCGTGCATTGATCGTGCTTTTCACTTAATAGTTTATTGAGTTCTGTTTTTCTCTTATCTAAACTCGATGTTTCTAACACTTTAGCGGCGAGCTCATCTCTAATCACTATAAGCTCAGAAATTGAATCAGTTTGGTGTTTTTTAAATAAATTTTGAATAGTGTTGAGAGTTTCATCAATCTCGGCAAGCCTTGAAGGGTCTGCCTCTATATTATCAAATTCTCTTTCTAAGGTTTCAACAATATCCTCAAGCTCCACTAACGTTGAACTAAGTCTTTGATCAATTTCACTATATAAAGACGAGAATCTTTTGATCCCAGAAATGGCTGCAATAGAAGATCGTAATTGTTCCACGACACCATGATCATCTTCATTAACGATCTTAAACGCCATTCCCAACCCTTCTTTTATTGACTCAACATTACCCAGTTGCTCTTGCTCTTCTTCAAGTAACTCTAGGTCAATACTTTCTAAATTGAAGTCTTCTAACTCACCAAGTAAAAAGATATTATAATCATTTTCTTTGATCAAGTTGTGCTCCTTTTCTTCAAGAGTTTTTAATTCCCGTTTCAAAGATTTAAATTCTGTAAATGACCTTTGATAATCACTCAACACCTTTAAAAATGATCGCTTTTTATTTTTAGTTTCAAATGCAACATGAGCATCTAACACCTCTCTTTGAAAGGAATCTCTAATTAAATCACGAGTATCATGTTGAGAGTGTATATCAATCAAGTATCCACCTAGTTGCTGTAGTACAGATAAGGTAACTGGCAAATCATTAACAAAAGCACGACTCTTGCCTGACGGCAGTATTATTCTTCTTAAAATAGTATGATTTTCATGATCGAGATCAAGATCCTCAAAAACTTTTTTTAAATCTAATGATGATAAATTAAAATGAGCTTCAACGACACATTTTGAATCAGAATCACGCACCACACTTAAGTCAGCGCGTTGACCTAGTATAAGACCAAGTGCACCTAGAACTATTGATTTTCCCGCACCCGTCTCTCCAGTAATAGTTGTAAGGCCAGTTGACACATCCAAATCTAGATGTTCAATCAAGGCAAAATTCTGTATATGTATAGAGGTAAGCAACTTACTTTAAACGATTTAATAATTCCAGTTAGACAAATAACATAAAGAACTAAATTAATCTAAAGTAATGGCATAGAAAAATGTTTACACACGAATTGTACGCCATTTAGACGATTGGTTGGGCGCTAGTTTCTGTAGCAACGTTTTTAAATCTCTTATGTTTACCGCAGGACCGTCAGAATAGATTCTAGATATCTCATCGGCTTTTGCATCAAAGAAAGTACGTTGTAATAAACTATTAGGTCTGCGCTTATTCAACTCCTCAAATTGCACTAAAATTGTTTTTAGTTTCTCCTTTGTCTTTTTAGGGTCTTCTGCAAACTTATCCATACCTAATAAATGATATTCATACATCACTTTACGATATTCTACATAAGTATCAGATAATAAATCATCATTGAGACGGTACCTTGAAATAAGTCCATCATTTGGTCTCCAACCACGAACCGAAGTATCTGACTGAGATAGATTCACAATTTGTTGTGCTTCTCTGTGATAAGATTCCCCACCTTTAAATTCAAATGTATCTGCATCTATTCCTATTACAGTAAGAGCATAAAAAGAGACTAATGACAATAGGTTATTTTCATATTGGTTTTTGTTGTAAAAGAAAGGAGCATATTCTACATATTCAAACCTCACATCATTGTCTTTATAATTAAAAATAGGTGTGCTATAGGTACTATTAAAAACTGGACGAGATGCCGACACTTGAAAATTACCCTCAAACCTATCATTGTCGTATACGTTGACAACAAATACAAGAGACATAGTGATTTTTTCTTCATCCTCATATACGTTATCCGTCCATTTAGTATTATTTAAAAACTCCTGCATAGAAGTTTCTAATGTTTTAAATATGGATAAATCTGGTTGAGCTACTCCTTGAGCATTAACTTGTACAGTAGCATTAAGCTCTTGGCCGTGGCCATATAAAAAGCTTAATAACAAAAACAGACTACTTAATCCTTTTAACAATCTCATTAACTATATCTTTTGCAACCTCAACCTTACTTTTTAGTTCGAATGGAATGACTTCCTTTTCCTTAGTAATCAAGGTAATTTTATTGGTGTCTTTTTTAAAACCTGCGCCTTTATCTCTCATAGAGTTTAAAACCAATAAATCAGTATTCTTTTTTTCCGCTTTCGCGAAAGCGTGATTCAACTCATCATTAGTCTCTAGAGCAAACCCCACAAGAAACGGTTTGTTTTTTAACGCTCCTACACTTGCTAAAATATCGGGATTTTTGATCAATTCTATATGTAACGTGTCTTCCTTCTTTTTTATTTTGTTTGTAGCGACATCTTTAGGCCTGTAATCTGCAACAGCAGCACTAAAGATAGCAATATCCATTTTTGATACTATCTTGTGCACTGCATCGTACATATCTCTAGCACTAGTCACATCAATGCGTTGAATTAAAGAATGCTCTACGATGACCGAACTTGGCCCCATGATCAAATGTACCTGTGCACCCATTTCTGCAACCTGTACAGCAAGTGCAGCACCCATTTTTCCTGAACTGTGATTTCCAATAAAGCGCACTGGATCGATAGCCTCGTGAGTAGGGCCAGCCGTTATTAGCACTTTTTTATCGTGCAGAGGTAATTTTGACAAGATATCGTTTTCAACGAAAGTGATAATTTCTTCAGGTTCGGCCATACGTCCTTTTCCTGACAAACCACTTGCTAGTTCTCCTTCACCTGCTGGAATCATAAGGTTACCATAAGATTCCAACTTTTCAAAATTATGGAGCGTTGATGGATGCTTATACATATCAAGGTCCATGGCTGGAGCAAAGTAAACAGGGCATTTTGCGCTACAATATACCGCAAGCAGTAAATTATCAATTGTACCGCTTACCATTTTACTCAAGGTATTGGCTGTAGTTGGTGCAATAATGATTAAATCGGCCCAAAGACCTAATTCCACATGATTATTCCATGTATCATTTTCATCATCTTCATTGGTAAAATGAGAATGAACTGGGTTCTTTGAAAGTGTAGATAAAGTAAGCGGTGTAACAAAATCTCGCGCAGCAGGAGTCATCACCACTTTAACGACAGCGCCTGCTTTAATAAGCAGGCGCGTCAAAAATGTTGTTTTATAAGCAGCAATACCACCAGTTACACCCAGTAATACTTTTTTACCACTTAGTATAGACATATCTTAATTAAGATTTGCTAGTATCTCTATGATAGATTTTACCATCTAACCATTCTTTTACAGCGATAGCTGTAGGCTTTGGCAAACGCTCATAAAATTTAGATACTTCAATTTGCTCCTTATTTTCAAAAACTTCTTCTAGTGAGTCATTGTAGGTAGCAAATTCTTCTAGCTTTTCAATAAGCTCTTCTTTGATATCTCCTTTAATCTGCTCAGCTCTTTTAGCGATAATTGAAATCGCTTCATACATATTACCAGTAGGTGAAGTAAGGGCATCACGATTGTAGGTAATAGTTGTAGTTGCTGCGTCTAAATTTTTAGTATCCATATTAATTACTCAAATTCTCTGATTCAAATTTTTCTATTTCGGCCATGATCTCCTGTGCATCATCTTTATATTCACTATTAGGAAATCTGCGTGCAAAGTTATTATAATATTTTTTAGCAAGCGCTAATCGTTCTGGAATTAAATTTTCAAAACTATTAACAGCATAAATATACTGAGATTCAAAAAGATAATAATGTGCATCATCTAGGTAATTTGATCCTGGGTGATCGATTATAAAATTCTCAAAACCTGCAATGGCTGCTTTAATATAAATTCCGCCTCTGTGATGATATTGTTTAGCAATTTCATAGGCCTTGCGATCTAATTTCTCTCTTAATTCAGCTACAAGAACATTAGCTTCTTCATTATACTTCCCTTCTGGGTAAGCATTTATATAATCTTGCAGTTTAATAAGTGCCGTATTAGTTTCAGATTGATCTTTAGAATATACAGGAGACATGTGATAGTAACTCTTGGCTCCTAAAAAAATCGCTTCCTCCACATTGTTATCTAAAGGGTGAGAAGTTACAAATCGCTCAAATTGATAAGCACTGCTTAAATACCTTCTATCTCCATAAAGCGCCTTGGCATACTTAATAGCCATAGGAGCAGCACTGTCAGTACCTCTATATAAGGGAATGATCTGTTCAAAAAGATCGATACTCTTACTATATTTCTCCTTCTTCATTAATGTATCAATCATACTCACCTTGACATTAGGATCATCTGATTTTAATGCCTTTTGATAAGGACCACAAGACACAAGAACTAAAAAGATAAAAAATATTAAAACAATTTGTTTCATACTACGGTATTGATAGGCTGCAAAAGTAATGTATTCACAACACTCCTTATAATTTTAATTGTGAACGACAGTTAATACGTTTTAGTACGCATTCATGAAATCAATTATACTAATTCTCAATTTTTGTGAAACTGGCACTAGTGGTAATCTTAAATGTTCTTCACATAAATCGAGATGGGCTAGCATTGCCTTAATACCACCAGGATTTCCTTCGGCAAAAATTAAATCGATACTAGCTTCAAGTTTATGATGCAATTTATATGAATCAACTGCATTACCTTTTAAAGCTAGTCTAATCATTTCGCTAAAATCGCTAGGCAATCCTTGACCAATTACAGATATCACTCCAGCACCACCCGCAAGAGTCATTGCGTTGGCGATCATATCATCTCCAGATATCACGAGAAAATCATCTGGTGTATGTTTTATCATTTTCATGGCAGCTACAAGATCTCCTGCTGCTTCCTTTATCGCTACAATATTTGTATAATTATTTGCCAATCGAACTACGGTATCAACAGCCATATTACTCGCTGTTCTTCCAGGAACATTATATAAAATAATAGGCTTATCAGTAGCTTGTGCGACTGCTGCAAAGTGCTGATAGATACCTTCTTGGGTAGGTTTGTTGTAAGCAGGTGAGACACTAAGTACAGCATCAAAAGATGAAAGATCAGTTTGTTTTAATTCATCTACTACAACAGCTGTATTACTGCCACCTATACCTATTACAAGGGGCAATCGTCCTGCATTGGTTTCAACCACGGTTTTTACAACATCCTGTTTTTCCTGTTTAGAAAGGGTAACGCTTTCTCCAGTCGTTCCTAAGACAACTAGATATTCTATACCATTATCAATTTGGTAATTCACTACGGACTGTAAAGCACTGTGATCCACATCACCATTTGCTTTAAAAGGAGTTACAAGTGCTACTCCTGTTCCTTTAAGTTGTTGCATATTATCGGGTTAAAATTTTTATATACTTTGCTATTTCTTTTACAAATACGTCTTTGTCGTTCGATGACACATTAATTGACAAATCATAGAGCTCTTCTCGTGCATCATTGATAGCTACTTTAAGAGCTGCCTGTGCCTTGATCGTCACAAATGTAGCTAGTTCATCGGGATCTTTTATGAGTAATATTTGTAAATCGTGTTTTTTTTCAAGCGCCTCGACTAGTTGCTCATCAACAACGGTTGCATTCCATTTAATAGACTTTTCATCAAACGGAATACCATCCATTTCATGTAATTTCTTTTTATCAGTTACTTGATTTAAAACTGTCAAGTTTTTATCGTCAATTTTAAGTTGTTCACACCACCTTAAAATATCATGATAGGCAATTTGACTAGCGCTAGAGGTAATGACTAACAATGATTTAGGTACCACAGGAACACCATTCCTGTTTTGCGATTTCAATTTTCTTATCGCTTTCCTCAGCGATCTACGCTTTATTCCTTTAAAAAACATTTACTTTTACTGTGGAAACAAAAATAGAATATTTCACATGGCTTTTTGCTACGACTTTCCTCTTAAAACATATAGGAAATTAGGTGTTTATCTCGCTTTCGCGAAAGCGCTTTTCTTAACCACACTCTTAACTAGTTGCAATTCAAACACAAACGTTCATTTAGATACCGTTGACTATAAACGAATAGAAATAAACGACTCACTAGCTCAAGAAGATAGTATCGCGCAATTTATTGCCCCTTATGGCGAAAAAATAAATCAAGAAATGAATAGAGTGCTTTGCTATAATCCTAAAAGCATGCACAAAAATGATACTCCACTGAACACAGCGCTTGGAAATATGCTATGTGAAATCATTGTGGAACAAGTTAATCCTGTTGTTAAAAGTAGGTTAGATACCAACATTGATGTTGTTTTACTAAATCACGGAGGAATAAGAGCTCCCTTACCAGCTGGTGAGGTAACAACCAAAAGAGCCTATGAAATAATGCCATTTGAAAATGAGGTTGTGGTAGCACAGCTTAATAAAGCTCAAATGGAGCAACTTATACAATATATAGTAGATAGAGAAAGAGCTCATCCTTTCTCTGGTATGAAAATTTCTTTAAATACTGATAGTAGCCTGAATAATGTATCTATTAACGATCAACCTTTAACTGAAAAGATCTATTATGTTGCTACGAGTGATTACTTGTATAACGGCGGTGATAGCATGAACTTTTTTAACAATACAACGGTAACAAAAACTGATTATAAAATAAGAAATGCCATGATTGACTATTTCAAAAAGGTGGATACTCTTAAGTTTGAATCCGACAATAGATTTACTAAAGCAAATTAATCATGAAAAGAAGTACATTTCTTAAAAGTTCAACAGCTGCGGTAGCTGGAATGGGTTTATTTGCCAATTTTTCTACTGCAAGCAGTTTATATAAAGTAAGTAGTATAACTGAGAAAAGTAAAAAGATCACCATTTTACATACTAATGATACTCACAGCCACATTGAACCTATTGTAGGAGGACGCAATGATGGTCGTGGTGGTGTTGCTCGTAGAGCAGCTTTAGTCAATCAAATTAGAAAAGAGAATCCTAATACTCTTTTGTTAGATTGTGGTGATATTTTTCAAGGAACCCCATACTTCAATTTCTATGGTGGAGAGCTAGAAATTAAACTCATGAGTATGATGGGTTATGATGCGGCAACGATTGGTAATCATGATTTTGATAATGGAATAGATGGGTTGTACAAGCAGCTTCCACATGCCAATTTTGACTTTGTAATATCCAATTATGATTTCAAGAATACCATAATGGATGGTCATACATTAGAAAACAAGATAGTGACACTAGACGGCATCAAAATAGGAATGTTCGGATTAGGAATCGAACTAGACGGATTAGTAAATAAAACCAACTATAAAGAAACCAAATACCTAGATCCTATAGATATCGCTACAGATCAGGCACGCATACTCAAAGAGGAAAAAGGATGCGATCTAGTTATTTGCATGTCGCATTTGGGATATTCCTATAAATCAGATACTGTAAGTGATGTAAGCCTAGCAGCAGCGACGTCAAATATTGATGTAATAATTGGTGGTCACACTCATACATTTCTAGAAAAACCAGAATTAATTCTTAATAAAGAAGGAAAAAACGTGGTTGTTAATCAAGTAGGCTGCTATGGAATGTATCTAGGTAGAATAGATCTTTATTTAAACGAGACAGATATTAATAATCAAGCTGGAACGGTTTATAATTTATAGAAATATTATTTTACCCTTTTAAATCCTCTTTCAGGGAATTGAGTATCATACGTAACAGGAGATTCTTCCATATGTTCGTAACAACTTTGAATTTTTTCAGAATCTGAAAACAGTAGCTTTTTCTGCTTATCAAGCCGTAGATAGAGTAAATAAATTTCTTCGCCTGCTCCACACATACCGCGACCATTTCCTCCTGGCTTACTGGGTTCTATAACGGTGATAAGCATGTGAGTAATGTCATGAACTTCTTTAAATCCTTCTATGTGTACTTCATATACATATTCAAAACCCATCGTTCCAAAGTCTAATACCAGATCATCGTCAACCGTGAGGTAGGTATCATATTCCCCTAAATCCCAAAATTTACTTGCCACATCTTCTTCAAAGGTAATTTCCCAAACTTGTGAGGAACCTTTCTTATTCCAGCTCATGTTATTGAATATACCATCATCAGAGTCTCCATAAAACTTCTCGTCATAATTTACTGGATGACAATTATAATCTTCATCAATTTCTAGTTGAAAATCGCCATCGTATTTTGCATAAATGATGAATTCCTCATTTTCTGGATAAGTTGAAAAATAAACCTGTATGGGTATTGATTGAGTACTTGAATCGTATTTATACCAACCTGTATATTCTCTTTCATATTCACAAAAACCTTGATATTCCATGTACAAGGTTATAGGATATTTACCTACCTTACCTTTTACCATCATTTGATTATTTGTGATAGTTCTATAGGAATAGGTTTGGGATTTCAACCAAAAACTATTTAAAGCGAGTAGAAAAACTATCAGTAATCTCATAATTACAGCATCTTTAAAAACTCTTGTTCACTAATCATGGTAATACCCAGTTTTTCAGCTTTGTCAAGTTTTGAAGGTCCCATTTTATCACCTCGAATGAGAAAGTCTGTTTTACTTGAAAGCGAGCTGCTTACCTTACCACCATTATCCTCAATAAGTTTTTTTAGATCATTACGCGACATTTCAAAAACACCAGAAACTACAAAGCTTTTACCAACTAGTTTATCAGTTTGACCTTCTAACTGCTCTTCACTTAATGAGAATTGTAATCCAGCATTTTTTAACCGTTCTAGAATGGCTTGCTGCCTTTCGTCAACTATGAATTCTACAACAGTTTGTGCTATGCGGTCGCCTATTTCTGGGATAGCAGTTAGTTCTTCTAACTTCTTTTCTGTAGGGCTGGAAACATCGGCAAATAAATCTAGATTTTCTTTATCAGGTGCTTCTGGTAAAGCTATGAGAGCATCCATGTTTTTATAATGTTTGGCTAGTTTTTTTGCCACTGTTTCACCTACGTACCGTATTCCTAAAGCAAAAAGAACACGCTCAAATGGAATTTGCTTACTTGCTTGTATCCCGTTAATCATATTCTCTGCACTCTTTTGAGCCATACGTTCTAAAGGCAGAACTTGTTCAACGGTAAGGTCATATAAATCGGCATAGTTAGAAATTAGTCCTGCATCAACGAGTTGACCAACAGTCTCTGCTCCTATTCCATCAATATCCATTGCCTTTCTTGATATAAAATGCTCAATCCTACCTTTAATTTGTGGTGGGCATCCTAATTCATTGGGACAAAAATGTTGAGCTTCGCCTTCTTTACGGACTAGTTCTGTATTACATTCTGGACATCGTGTAGCATATTCAGTAGGACTGGAATTATCTGGTCGTTTAGTAAGCTCTACAGCAACAATTTTAGGGATAATTTCTCCACCTTTTTCTACATAGACCTCATCTCCTACTCTAATATCTAGTTTTTCAATTTGATCGGCATTATGTAAACTCGCTCTTTTTACCGTAGTACCTGAAATTTCAACCGGTTCTAGATTAGCTACTGGTGTTATGGCACCAGTACGACCTATTTGATAGGTGATTTCATTAAGTCTAGTACTCACCTGTTCTGCAGCAAATTTATAAGCCATTGCCCATCGTGGTGCCTTGGCCGTAAAGCCTAGTTCTTCTTGTTGTTGCAGGCTATTTACCTTTATAACAACTCCATCTGTTTCATAAGGTAAATCCTTTCTTGCAACATCCCAATGTTCTATATACTGCAACACCTCATCAATACTCTGCACCAATTGAGATTCTGCAGGCGCTTTGAAACCCCAATCACGCGCTAGGTTCAAACTGTCGTATTGTGATTGCACCGGTAAGTTATCTCCTGCAAGTTGATATAACAAACATTCCAGTGGTCGCTGTGCAACTATACTACTATCTTGTAATTTTAAACTACCACTAGCGGTATTACGTGGATTGCGATATAGTTCTAATCCTTGAGCTTCACGTTCTTGATTCATTTTATGAAATCCTTGCCACGGTAACACAATCTCACCACGAATTTCAAATTTATCAGGCACTTCACTAGCTCGTAGTTTTAATGGGACTGACTTAATGGTACGCACATTGGCAGTAACATTATCACCTTGAGTACCATCTCCACGAGTAACTGCCTTTACAAAAACTCCTTTTTCATACCTCAAACTTATACTTGCACCATCGTATTTAAGCTCGCATACATATTCAATAGGACCATCAACAATTTTTCTTAATCGCTGTTCCCAATCCAGTAAATCTTCTTTACTATAACTATTATCTAGTGAATACATGCGGTATTCATGCTTCACGGTTTCAAAATTCTTAGTGATTTCACCACCTACCCTAACACTGGGACTATTAGGGTCAAAAAACTCAGGATTTGCTGCTTCGAGTTGTTTGAGTTGCTCTAATTTCTTATCAAATTCAAAATCTGAAATGGTAGGATTGTCGTTTACATAATAGTTGTAATTATGTTCTCGCAATTCATTTCTTAATGCTAGTATTTGTTCTTCAGGACTCATTAAATTGTACTATCTTCTGCAAGTATTTTGTCGACTCTAAATTACAATAATGCTTCAAAGAATTCTACTAATCACCATATTGATATTAACAGTATTATCCTGTACCAAAACCACTAGACATGTAGACCTTAAAAGTCCCAGTATCATTCCAGCGCCGCAATCCTTGCAGGTAAATGATAGATATTTTACGTTTCATGAAAACACTTCGTTTAGGTTTGATCCTGAGTTTCCTATGGCTGGCAAGTTCTTACTTGATCATTTTGATAAAATGGGTTTTGACGAGTTAAACGATTATGATGATAAGGAAGACAACTACATCTATTTGAAATTCAATGAAGAGATCAATAGTACCGAAGGGTACCGAATGAAAATCGATCCTGAACGAATACTTATTCATGCCCGTACGGATGCAGGCGCTTTCTATGCGGTACAATCGCTCATCCAGTTGTTCCCCATACTTAATGACAAGGATGAAATTCACTTACCAGCACTAACCATTGAGGATGAACCACGTTTTAAATATCGTGGTATGCATCTCGACGTTTCTAGACATATGTTTCCAGTAGCGTTTATCAAGAAATACATCGATGCTATGGCGATGTTAAAGATGAATAATTTTCACTGGCATCTCACTGATGATCAAGGCTGGCGCATCGAGATCAAACAATATCCTAAACTTCAAGAAGTGGCTGCTTACCGTGACAGTACTTTACTAGGACATTACAACGATACACCGCGCAAGTACGACACGACTAGATATGGTGGATACTACACACAGGATGAAGTACGTGAGGTTATCGCTTTCGCGAAAGCGAGACACATCAACATCATTCCAGAAATCGAACTACCTGGTCATGCTCAAGCGGCAATTGCTGCCTATCCAGAACTAGGATGCACCAACGAAGCTGTGAACGTAGCTACAGAATGGGGCGTTTTTGACAACATTTATTGCCCTAACCCAGAGACTTTTGAGTTTCTAGAAAACGTACTAGACGAGGTAGCAGCCTTATTTCCATCACCATACA
The DNA here is from genome assembly GCF_050703575.1 of Nonlabens sp. SCSIO 43208. NCBI lineage: Bacteria > Pseudomonadati > Bacteroidota > Flavobacteriia > Flavobacteriales > Flavobacteriaceae > Nonlabens > Nonlabens sp. SCSIO 43208. The sequence goes on along the minus strand of NZ_CP065365.1, from coordinate 1,786,762 downwards.
TTCACATAGGCGGCGATGAGGCACCAAAAACACAGTGGAAACAAAGTGTAATCGCACAACGATTTATCAAAGAAAATGGATTAAAAGATGAATACGAATTACAATCCTACTTCATTAAACATTTTGAAAAATACCTAGCTTCAAAAGGCAAGAAAATCATCGGTTGGGATGAAATCCTAGAAGGCGGACTAGCAAAGGATGCCACAGTTATGAGTTGGCGCGGTATGCAAGGTGCCATAGACGCTGCAAAGAAAGGTAACGATGTTATAATGACGCCTACTTCTCATTGCTATTTTGACTATTACCAAAGTGATGATGAGAATGAACCACTAGCTATAGGCGGCTTTTTACCATTAGAAAAAGTGTACAGCTTCAACCCTATTCCAGATGAGCTTAGTGGTGAAGAAATAACGCACGTTTTAGGCGTACAAGGAAATGTATGGACTGAGTACATGCCTACTACAGATCAAGTAGAATACATGGCTTTCCCACGTATGCTGGCACTAAGTGAGGTAGCTTGGTCTCCAGTAGAAAAACGAGATTATAACTTGTTTGTCAATAACCTAGAAGTCATGCTACCACGGCTAGACGCCATGGATATTAATTATGCAAATCATTTATATGAAATTGAAGGAAATTTGAATAAAGATCAAGAATATGAATTAAGCACTAAAACCTTAGGTAAAGAAATCAGATACACTACTGACGGAACTGAGCCAAATGCCAATTCAACTATTTATGAATCGCCTATTCCATTTAAGGAAAACATGATTGTAAAAGCTCAAGTATTTGACAATTCTCAGCCGCTTGGACGTTTATTCTCTCAAGAATTCCTTTATCATAAAGGTGTAGGCGCCACTATTACAATTAATCATTCACCACATAAATCCTATAGTGGTAGTGGTGCAAATGGACTTATTAATGGAATTGTAGGTAGTGATACACGTTATGGTGATAAAGAATGGTTGGGTTTTTGGGGTGATGATTTGGAAATTGAAATAGCATTTGATGAACCTACAGAAGTAAACGAAATCCAATTACGATTTTACCATGCACCTGGACAATGGATTTATGCGCCAGAAATGATATCAAGTTTTTACGTAAATATTGACAAAGTAGGAATTGCTAAATCGGTTCCAATAGAATTCACAAAAAAATCTGGTGTGTTAGAAGCTAAGATAGGTTTAGTAAAAAGCACTAACTCAAAAAAGACATCTCATTTGGAATTATCAATTCCTAATTTCGGTACCATCCCAGATGGTGCACAAGGCGCTGGAAATAAAGCCTGGACATTTATAGATGAAATCATAATTAAGTAATATGCTACTAGAAATCTGCGCGGCAAATTATCAAAGCGCCATCAATGCTCAAAAGGCTGGCGCTCATCGTATAGAGTTGTGTAGCGAGCTTGCCGTAGGTGGAATTACACCAAGTTTTGGATTGCTCAAAAAGGTAATTGCAGACCTTAACATTCCTGTAATGGTATTAATACGACCACGATCTGGTGATTTTGAGTACAGTAAAGCCGAGTTTGAAATCATGAAACAGGATATTCAACTTTGCAAAGAGTTAGGTGCCGCTGGTATTGTTTCCGGAGTATTGACTTCGGATTTTAAAGTGGATATCAAACGTACTAGCGAACTTATAGAGCTTTCTAGACCGTTACCCTTTACTTTTCACAGAGCTTTTGATCACGTAGAAAACCCAAAGCAGGCGTTGATTGATTTGATAAATCTAGGTGCTAAACGTATTCTCACATCAGGTCAAAAACCCAATGCTCTTCAAGGAATAGCATTGCTTACAGAGCTACAACAACAAGCAGGCGATGAACTCATTATTATACCTGGTGGTGGCATTAATGCTAGTAATAGTGATGCTTTCGCGAAAGCGAACTTCAAAGAAATCCACGCAAGCGCTACAGCAATCTGTGAGCAAACCAGTGAAGAGAAAGTGCCTATGAATACACCTAAATTTCTTCAAGAAAACATAGAAATCACATCCAACATTGAAAGCATTAAAGCAATCCTTAATCGAATCACGCATGAAATATAGTTGGCTCCTAATCATAGTGATTTCACTAGTCTCATGTAATGATAAACAACCCCATGTAAAGCGTCAATATCTCAACCATAACTGGTCATTATTAAAAGAAGCTGACAAGAGTTTAATATCAGACTCTGTAAGTATTCCATCAACAGTTCACAAAGAGTTATTACCACTTATCGAGCATCCTTTTCAAGGGAATAATGAAGATAGTTTACAGTGGATTACTGAGGAAAACTGGATTTACAAAACCCTTTTTAAGGTAAACAAAGAAATTCTTGCCAAAGAACACATTACTTTAAACTTTGAAGGCATTGATACGTATGCCAGCATTGAGCTCAATGGCCATAAGATTCTTGACACCGACAATGCTTTTCTCAACTGGCAGATAGATGTAAAGCCATTTATAGAGAAAGAAAATGAGCTTTATGTCACCATCAAATCACCTCTAGAAATAGAAGCGCAGAAAGTACTTAAGAATCCATATAAATTACCAGAAGGCAATCGAGTTTATACACGCAAAGCGCAATTTCAATACGGTTGGGATTGGGGTCCAAACCTAAACACTATGGGAGTTTGGAAACCAGTTTATCTTGAGGCTTACAACGATTTTAAAATTAAGGATATTTACTTGAAGCAAAATAGTCTTAATGATTCTATTGCAAATCTTTCGGCGCAAGTGACATTATCAAAACCTGTTTCCTCACCGCTTACCTATTCTCTTAAAATCAACGACAGTATATATCCATATAAAATTACAGACTCCTTGACAGTAGCCACAAAAACAGCTACTCAAGAACTGCATTTTGAAATACAAAATCCTAAAAAATGGTGGCCACATAATCTAGGTGAACCCTACTTATATGAGGTAGAGATTAGCATTTTTAAAGATGAAGACCTTATTGATCAAAAAACAATTAATAAAGGACTGCGCACCGTAGAATTGGTCAACGAGCCAGACAAATATGGAACCAGCTTTTATTTCAAGGTGAACGACGTTCCAGTATATGCAAAAGGTGCAAACTACATTCCACAAAACAGCATGCAAGATTTGGTCACGGATGATCATTATGAAAAGCTTTTAAATGACGCTGTAGATGCAAATATGAACATGCTACGTGTTTGGGGTGGCGGCATTTACGAGAGTGATGTTTTCTATGAAAAATGTGACGAAAAAGGAATCATGGTATGGCAAGATTTTATGTTTGCTTGTGCGATGTATCCCAGTGGCGATGGCTTTCGCGAAAGCGTAAAAAAAGAGGTCACTCAACAACTTACTAGATTACGAGATCATTCGAGTATAGTACTGTGGTGCGGTAACAATGAAAGCCGAGAAGGCTGGCATCGCTGGGGCTGGCAGGAAGGTCGCAGTCAGCAAGAACGTGACAGTATTTGGGAAGATTACCGAAACATTTTTCAAATAGACATGCCGAAATACGTAGCTGAAATGACCAAGGAACCCTACTGGGAAAGCTCACCACAATACGGTCGTGGCAATCCTAAATATGAGTTTCATGGCGATGCACATGACTGGCGCGTGTGGCACGATGCTTACCCGTTTGAGCATTTTGAAGAGCATGTGCCAAAGTTTATGAGTGAATTTGGTTTTCAGGCGCATCCATCTTATGAAACCATTCGCTACATTAATTCATCTGGTGAAGTAGATATTAAGTCAAAGGAATATGCTACACACCAAAAACACGCTCGAGGTGACGAGCTTATACAAACTTACATGGAGCGCGACTTTCCCGTACCAGAAAATGATGAAGATTACGTGTACGTGAGTCAGCTCGTACAAGCTTATGGAATGTCTAAAGGAATTCAAGCGCATCGTCGTGCGCGACCTTACAATATGGGAACGCTATACTGGCAGCTCAACGATTGCTGGCCAGCAGTAAGCTGGTCGAGTATCGATTATTTTGGCAACTGGAAAGCCTTACACTATCAGGTAAAACGTGATTTTGAGAATGTACTTATAAGCAACGTGATTGAAAATGATACGTTGAAAACGTATGTGATAAATGATAATTTCGAGACAGAAGTAGGCGATTTCAAAATCGAAATCAAAGACTTTTCAGGCAAATCGCTTTTTGTTGATACCATCGATAGTTCAATATGCTCAGTTAATGCTGGTTCTAGTGAGCTCATTCATGCGCTTTCCTTAAAACAATTAAATCTTGATCTAAACAAAATTTACGTGTCTTACCAATTTGGTAATCACAAAAGCATTAAAACTTTAACAAGGCCAAAGAATCTAAAATTACCTAAAGCGGAAATCAAAATAAAAAGTCCAAAGCGTAATGACTTTTATGAAATTACGATCGTTTCAAATGTATTTGTAAAGGATTTATTTGTCTTTTCTAGTATAGATGGTCATTTTTCTGATAATTTCTTTGACTTGGAGCCTAATACTGAAAAATCAATTCTATTCTATCCAAAATCGGAAGAGCATGGTGTCTTTCAGATTAAATGCTTAAATGATATGGTAAGTATGAGTGTGAAATAATTCTGTTTATTGCTCCAACGAACCAAACAATTCTTTTCTCAAAAGCAAGATCAAAATTAAAAAGTAAAATATGTAATTTAAAAAGTAAGCCATTACTACGGCATTTTTTCCATAGTACGGTAATAAAACCATCGTAAAAAGATAGAAACAAAAAATGCTTATAAGTTCAGCCACTAGATAGCGTTTAAGATCATTTAATGCGATAAACCTAAAAGCCATTACGGTGGTGATGATCTTGATAAAGTCACCTAATAATTGCCATTTAAACATGCTAGAAGCAGGTAAAAACTCTGTAGTAAATAAATATTCAAGAATTAAATCTCTACATAAATAAACAGATATAAGTCCTGCTACAACTACAGGAAGTATGGTTTTATAAAAATTCCATATGGTACTTCTATATTGTTTAAAACTAGAATCCTTGCTCAAATTAGGTAATACGTATAAACTGATTAAGGTGGTAACAAATACCATGTAATATCCTGAAATACGTTGAACAGATTCCCACCATCCTGCTGCATGGTCACTTACTTGATCAATAACCTCGTTGCGCACTTCAATATTTACAAGCGGTATAAGTATAGCGCTCACTAAAGCCATAATACTGTATTTAAAGAGCTGTAGTGCTTGCTCATTACTCCATTCAATTGAAAAGGTGAGCATTCCTTTTTTACCTTTTAAATAAAAGAAGTACACAAAAAGAGCCAAAATAAATTGAACATAAGGTGTCACGGCTATACTAAACAGCGCACCGTATAAATTCTCATTTACAATCAAATAAGCGCCCAGAGCAAATACCGACAAGGCAACGATAATATTAAGAACCACATAGGTCTTAAACCACTCAAATCCTTGTAACAAGGAACTTACTGCAACAAAAACAAAGTAAAATGGTAATGAACAGCCAAAGATCCGTAAGACAAATGAATAACTATCACTATCGAATAAATACAAAGACAGCCAGCTAGCTGTAAAGTTTATACCTATGGCGGTTAATACGCTTACTATAAAAGTTGCTATCCATGCTGTTGTAAAAGTTTTGCTTAATAGTTTAGGCTCATTCTTTAAGGCAGCAGCGTTTTTAGTAAGACCGTTTTCCAATCCCAGAACGGACAGGCTTTGAAGTCCTTGAGAAAAATTACGTAAGTTTCCTAAATAACCCAATCCTGCATCACCCACAAATCGAGCCAAAAGATTAGACATAACAGCACCTAGTGCAATCCTGACAAGAATAAAAATACTATTCCAACTTGCCATTTTAAGCAGCATATTTCTATTAAACAATAAAAACAGCCTGCGCATCAATAAGAATTTATGGTTTGTATAATATGATGAACCTCTTGAGTATCTAACAAAGGATGGCATGGAAGACTTACCTGTTGTTGATGTCTACTTTCTGTGGCGGGAAATTGTAAGTCATTCCACTTAGAAAATGCTTTTTGTTGATGAGGTGGTACCTCATAATGACATCCAGTTTGTATTCCATGATGTTTCATGAAGTCTATAAAGGCTACCCTATCTTCTACAAAAATTGGATAAATATGAAACACTGAACGATTTGCTAATTGCGTGCTTAGTAGCTGCACCTTTTTGTTATCAATACCTTGACTGTATTTGTATGCAATGGATCTACGAGAGTTGTTGTCGCTTTCTAAAACCTGTAATCGCGTACTCAAAAATAGGGCCTGTAAAGGATCCATGCGTGAATTTACTCCTACTTCACTATTTAAAAATTGGGAATCACGCCCGTAATTGGCGATTTTGCGACACATTGCCGCTAGCTCTTGGTCGTTTGTGGTGATAGCGCCTGCATCACCTAGTGCTCCTAAATTTTTAGTAGGATAAAAAGAAAAGGCACTTGCCGCTGCAAGACTTCCACTCGTTTTACCACTACTTGTACGACCACCGTGAGATTGTGCTGTATCGGTATATATTTTTTTGTGGTTCGCTTTCGCGAAAGCGTACACATCATCATCTACCATGATTCCATATAGATCCACAACTATAATAGCATCATAGTCTTCTTTAATTTTTTTAAGATCATCAACCTGTACGACACACTGCTCGGTTTCAAATAATACAGGCGTGTGATGGCTGTGAACAACGCTTAAAATAGTTGCTATATAAGTATTTGCTGGCACCGCAATTTTAGCATTTTTAGGAAGTCGATTTAGAGCGGTTTCTGCTCTTAGGATAATACTCAAGGCATCCAATCCATTACCAGTACTCACGCAATACTGAACGTTACAATAGCTTGCAAATTCCTTTTCAAATGTATCTACAAATTGACCACCAATATACCTACCAGATTCATGCAACTCTTTTATAGATTCCATATCCTGAGGTAGAAATCGGTTTTGTATTTTTTTTAAATCGAGAAATGGAATGTGCACAAAAATTATTTATTACGAATATATAAAGAGTTTCCTATACAGGAATCTCGCTTAAAAACCATCTATAAGCCAGGTAAATTAAAAACCCAAAGTTGATTATTGTAACAATGAATTTCCTTACAGTAAAAGGTCTTTTTAAACTTAACAAACTTGCTATAGATCCAGCTATCACAATCACTGCAAAAAAGGTCATGAGATACGATATCCATGAACTGATATCATTAGAGACTGTACGAGGAATAAAACTTAGTATTATGAAAACTCCAAATACTACAACCTGTATAACGGCAAAATGAAAGGCTTTCTTTTCCAATGATTTACATTAAAATAACACTCATTAACTATGCTTAACCCAAATGTAACACCTTGAAATGGAACACCACCGTACATTTGTAATGAATTACATAACAAACGAAATAATTATTGTAATATTCGATATATAGAAAAACTTAAACTAGAGTTTTTCTTGCTATGAAAAAGAAAAATATTCCTTAATCGACTTTGATTGTTAAAAGATTCATTTGATAAAATAGCCTAAAACCAGCGCCTGATTAGCGCTGGTTTTTTTATTTTTTATGTGGTTTAAAATGCCAAACCGTTTGTATTTCAAAACTCGCTCCCATCTCCTTCTTATTTTTAGCGAGGCCTTTATTTATTCCTCCATTAGGATCATCTACGGCACCTAGATCATATTTAGTGATATTACACTGTCTTAAAACTTCTATAGTTTCTAAATATAAAAAATCCATAGCCCTTAATGATCTTGCCTCGATTGTACTTGCCATATATTGAGCTCTTGCAATGTTCCCTTTGATGAACATTACGACACCGGCAATTATTCCCTCTTGATTAGAAACAGTATAAAGTCTGATTTCTTCGGGAAATTTACTCTTCAACTCTTCAATTTCTTGAAGACTATGAACAGGACTAGCAGCATATTTAAGTTGCAACAAGGGTACTAATACTTGATTCCAAAATTCACCCCAGTTATCATTTTCCTGAAAAATTAAATGATTCCAATTACCATTGCGATAACCAGCGGTCCGTTTAGATGAAATAGACAAATCAACATTTAATTCAAGGTATGCATTATTAACCCTTTTAAATGGCTGAAAGTCTATACTTTCAATTACCTCATTTATAAAACGGTTGATTTGAGAATAAGAGTTAAACGGTTGTTTGATAGTAATCTCCTTAATTTCATTTGAAATTAAATAAGACACCACTTGATTCATAACCTGTTTAAGAACATCCTTTGATAACTCTTGGTCTAGAATTATACCGCCGTAAGTAAGACCTTGATGACTGTACCACTTGTCTCCTACTCTATTGCCAGGTAATACAGCAATAAGAGTTTGTGACCTATAAACCATTAGGCTATAATCATTAAAACGATCCTCATGGTACTCCATGAAAGATCGTTTTAATATAAAGGTCCCGTTAAGAGATGAATCTATAAATTTATTCCATGAAGTAGCATCATCACTAGAATAACGATGGATGACTATTCCATTATTCATAAACTAGTTTAATAATTCTCTAGCCGCTTGTAGCGCTTGATCGATTCCTGCTGGATTTTTTCCTCCTGCTGTTGCAAAATGGGGTTGTCCACCACCACCACCTTGTATAAACTTACCTAGTTCTCTTACAATTTGTCCAGCGTTCAATTTCTTTTGATCTACAAGATCCTTTGAGATAATTACAGTAAGTGTGGCTTTATGACCTGCGTTTGATCCAATGATCAGGAACAAGTTAGTGATCTCTTGATCGATTGAAAAAGCCAGGTCTTTAACAGACTTTGCATCTAGATCAGTCTTTGAAGCAATAAATTGAACACCATTTATATCTTCTGCGCTATCAATCAACTCTTGTTTTAGATTGCCTGCCTTAGCTTTTTTCAATTCCTCAATCTCTTTTTTAAGATTCGAATTTTCTTCTTGTAGGGATTGAATAGCTGTTACAGGTTCCTTTGCGTTTTTTAACAGGGCTTTAATCTGCTCAAAATGTTTTGATTGATCATAAAAGAAATCCTTGACTGCATCGCCAGTAATAGCTTCGATACGGCGTATTCCTGCAGCTACTGCAGATTCATTTGTGATTTTGAAATGCCACACATCACTGGTGTTTTTAACATGTGTACCACCGCATAATTCATAACTGCTTCCAAATTTTATGGTACGTACTACGTCTCCATATTTCTCGCCAAATAAACCTATCGCACCATCTTTGATGGCATCTTCATAGGTATTGTTTCTATTTTCTTCCAGTTGTAATTGTTCAGCAATACGAGCATTTACAAAATCCTCAACTTGTTTAAGTTCTTCAATGGTTACTTTAGAAAAATGTGAAAAGTCAAAACGCAAACTAGCACTGCGTACCATACTTCCTTTTTGTTCTACATGAGTTCCCAAAATTTTACGCAACCCTTGATGTAAAAGGTGTGTAGCTGTATGGTTAGCACTGGTTCTAAAACGCTGCTTTTGGTCAACTTGAACGATGAACGTTCCTCCTAACTCTTTAGGCAGGTTTTTAGTTATATGCACTGTTTGCCCGTTTTCTTTCTTAGTATCAATGATGTATACCGTATCACCATTTACACCTTCAATATATCCTTTGTCTCCTGTTTGTCCACCACTTTCTCCATAAAAAGGTGTCATGTTAAATACAAGTTGATAGCGATCACCATCTTTTTTAGTCGTTACTTTCCGGTATTTTGATATACGTACTTTGGCATCTAGTTTATCATAACCAATAAACTCTAGTGTATCATCATCACCTAGTATTACCCAGTCAGACGTTTCTGTTTCACTTGCCTTTCTAGAACTTTCTTGTTGTTTTTTTAAGGCCGCAGTAAATCCTTCTTCATCCATTTTGAGTTGTTGCTCGCTTAGAATAAGTCGAGTAAGCTCTTTTGGAAAACCATAAGTATCATTAAGTTCAAATGCTTTTTTACCTTCTAGAGTATCCTGGCCTTGTGATTTTAAGTTAGCAATCATGCTATCAAGCAAGGCTAGACCATTTTCTAGGGTACGTAAGAAAGAAATCTCCTCTTCTTTGATTACATTTAAAATCAAGTTCTTTTGAGATTTCAACTCAGGAAACGCCTCACCTAATTGTTTGGATAAGGTTGTTACTAATTGATAAATAAAAGGTTCCTTTCTATCCAAGTATGTAAAGCCATATCTTATAGCTCTTCTTAGGATCATTCTTATAACATAACCAGCACCATTGTTTGACGGTAATTGACCATCAGCAATAGAAAAAGATACTGCTCTTACATGATCTGCGATTACACGTATTGCAATATCTTCTTGCTCTGTTTTTCCATAAGCATGACCGGTAATAGTTTCAATCTCTCGAATTAACGGCTGGAAAACATCAGTATCATAATTTGACTTTACTCCTTGTAAAACCATTGCCAAACGTTCAAACCCCATTCCTGTATCTACATGCTGTGCAGGAAGGTTTTCTAAAGAACCATCAGCAAGTCTATTAAACTGCATGAATACAAGATTCCAAATTTCAATCACTTGTGGATGATCCATATTGACTAGTGTAGCACCGTCAACCTCTTGTTTTTCCTTGTCGCTTCTAATGTCAACATGAATTTCAGAACAAGGACCACATGGTCCTTGCGCACCCATTTCCCAAAAGTTGTCTTTTTTATTACCGTTTAGGATTCTATCCTCAGCAATGTGTTGTTTCCAGAAATCATATGCCTCGGTATCGCGTGATAATCCTTCGGTATCGTCGCCTTCAAAAATAGTTACGTATAAATGATCTTTAGGAATTTTATATACTTCTGTAAGCAGTTCCCAAGCCCAATCAATAGCTTCTTTCTTAAAGTAATCACCAAAACTCCAGTTGCCTAGCATCTCAAACATGGTATGGTGATAAGTATCAACTCCTACTTCTTCTAGGTCGTTATGCTTACCACTTACTCGCAAACACTTCTGACTATCGGCAACTCTGTTATTCTTTGGCTCTGAGTTTCCTAGAAAGTACTCCTTAAATTGATTCATCCCTGCGTTTGTAAACATCAAGGTAGGATCGTCTTTTAACACCATAGGTGCGCTAGGTACTATTTGATGACTTTTTTCAGCAAAAAAATCTAGAAAGGTCTGTCTTATCTGCTTAGAATTCATACTGGTGGTCTATGAGTTTTAATTTTATATTTTTGTAAAAATCGGTAAGGGCAATTTCCTGCATCAATTAAGTATTTTTACTACTTATTTTGATTTTTATTATTACGCTTTCGCGAAAGCGTAATAAACTAAAAACAATACCGTTTTCAACACAGCAAAAATAGTATAAAAAGCATGTCTAAAATTAAGTATTACTACGATTCTGAAACTCTATCCTATAGAAAGGTGGAACGCAAGAAGCGTCATGTATTTTTTAGATTTATAGGATTCCTCGCTGCGAGTATGCTTTTTGGCCTATTATTCTTCTTCATCATTAATCAGTACGTGGAGTCTCCTGCGCTGGTAGACGCCAAGGCCGAAAATGAATTTATGAAGCTCGAGGTTGAAAAAGCAAATGAACAAATAAACAATCTGGCGCAAGTCATTGCCGAGGTTGAAGAGCGCGATAATACTATATACCGTATCTATTTTGACGCTGCGCCTATAAGTGACGAGCAGCGCATGGCCGGTTTTGGCGGTGTAAATAGATACAAGGACCTTGAAGGTTTTAATACCAGTGAACGAGTTATACAGCTTAAAAAAGATATTGACCAACTTAAAAAAAGAGTGGCTATACAATCACAATCGCTTGATGAAATCGCAGAATTAGCCAAGGACAAAGAAAAACTTCTCGCTTCTATTCCAGCGATTCAACCTGTACGTAATCAGGATTTAACAAGGATGGCAAGTGGTTATGGGTATAGAACCGATCCTTTTAATAAAACAAGAAAGTTTCACTACGGAATGGATTTTACTGCTCCTAGAGGAACACCTGTGTATGCAACTGGTGATGGTGTTGTTACAAGAGCAGATGCTAACAGCTCGGGTTATGGAAATCATATAAGAATTAATCATGGTTTTGGTTACATCTCGTTATATGCGCATTTAAATGCGAAAAATCCTTACAACGTGCGTGTAGGACAAAAAGTAAAGCGTGGTGACATAATTGGTTATGTAGGTAGTACAGGACGCTCGCAAGCTCCTCATTTACATTATGAGGTATCTAAGGATGGAGAGCGTATCAATCCTATCAATTTCTATTATGGAAATTTATCTCCTGAAGAGTTTAACGAATTGCTGAAGAAATCGCAGCAAGAAAATATTTCTCTAGATTAATGCATATCGACCTACCTGAAAAATTGTATTACAGTATAGGCGAGGTGTCTAGAGCTTTTGATGTTAACCCTTCACTAATCCGGTATTGGGAAAAGGAGTTTGATGTCTTACAACCGAAGAAGAATGCTAAGGGTAATAGGAAATTTACTAAAGACGACATCAAAAATTTACAAACCATCTATCGATTAGTAAAGGAACAAGGTTTTACACTTGAAGGTGCCCGCGAATACATGCGTACACACAAAAATCAATTAGATAAATTTGATATTATTCAAAAATTAGAAAACGTCAAGGCCGAACTTCTTAAGATTAAAAAGCAAATGGATTAACCGTAAAGGTGATCCCATATTACTATGAAAATACTTCAAGTAATAGATAGTTTAGATGCTGGTGGTGCCGAAAGAATGGCTGTTTCAATCGCCAATGAACTAGCGGCGCATGGATATGATTCTCATTTATGTGTAACTCGCGCCGAAGGGCTTTTAAAGAAAACTATAGAAAAAAAAGTAGGCTACATATTCTTGAATCGCAAAGGCAAGTTGGGTATAAGAGGTCTTTATAAACTTTATAAATATGTCAAGAAAAACGACATCACCCATATTCATGCGCATGCAACCTCGTTTTTCCTTGCTGGTTTGATTAAAAAGGCTCTACCATCACTAATCTATATTTGGCATGATCATTACGGCAATGCCGAACAGTTACAGGATAGACCGCAAGGATGGATCAAATGGGCAAGTAATTTATCGTCGCAAAATATTGTTGTCAATGAACTTTTGTTGGAATGGCACAAAAATATACTGAGTAAAAACAATGCGATATACTTAAAAAACTTTGCTCAAAAAACTGAATCAGATACTACAGAAATTAGTCTACCGGGCAAGCCTGGTAAGCGTATTATTCACCTAGCCAATTTACGCCCGCAGAAAGATCATCTCAATTTGCTCCAGGCATTTGAGAAAATAGAAAGTGACTGGGATTTAATTTTAGTAGGTAAGGATTTTAACGATGACTATAGTGAGCAAATAAAAAATTATATATCAAGCAGAAAATTAGAAAATCGAGTGCATATTTTAGGCGCTAGAAATGAAATAGGCTCCATTCTAGATCAGTGCGACATTGGCGTTCTTTCATCAAAGTCAGAAGGTCTTCCAGTTGCCTTACTTGAGTATGGATTATACAAACTTCCGGTAATTACGACTAATGTAGGTGCTTGTAAAAAGGTTGTTGAAAGTTACGGTAAAGTAGTAGCAGCTAATCAACCTCTAGAATTAAGTAATGCTATCGAGGAATTAATAAATTCAAAAGAAGAAAGAGAACAACTGGGTACTGCTTTTAATAAGCACGTACTTTTGAATTATGGGGCTACATCCTACATCAATCAACTTGTAAACCTGTATAAGTCGCATGTTTAAAATTGAAAAACTTTCTTATCCGGTTTTAATAATTGCACACATTGTGCTTACTATCTTTATGATAGCTATTCCGTTTTTGGTCAAAGTGTACTTTTATGGAATTACAGGATACTTTATACTAAGAGCGTTAAGTAATCAAGATCGTGGTCAAGAAGTTTTACTAGCAAGTTTTTATCTCGTTACCTTAGAGGTTTTCCTGCGCATGAATAGCGCATTGTTCTTTTATGAAATGATCAAATATTTGGTTATTGTTTTATTAGGATTAGGTATATTTTTTAAAGGATTTTCACTGCGCAGTATTCCATTTGTATTTTATTTATTGTTATTGATTCCCAGCATTGTGGTTGCCTCGCAAAACATTCCGTTGGGAGAAAGTTTACGTAAAGCTGTAGCCTTTAACTTGAGTGGTCCGGTATGTCTAGGTGTTACTGCGATCTATTGTTTTTATAGAAAAGTTCCTCGTGAAAGATTGGATAGCATGCTCAAATTAGGAATTTGCCCATTGGTAATGACTACTTTTTACTTATTCCTGGTAACTCCAGATGTAAGAGATGTTGTTACTAATACAGCTTCCAACTTTGCTGCTTCAGGTGGTTATGGCCCCAATCAAGTGGCAACGGTTCTAGGAATAGGTATGTTCATATCCTTTGCACGGTTTATTATCATTAAAAACAGACTGCACAATATTATTGACATCATACTCTTTATTGCCATGACTTATAGAGGTTGGGTAACCTTTTCACGTGGCGGAGTGATCACTGCCTTTTTAATGATTGCAGGTCTTTTAATTACTGTAATATTTTTAAAACGATCCGAATTTAAATTCTCATTCCTTCCTAAACTAGGTGTTCTTGCTGTAGGTTTATTGCTAGCTTGGGGTTATACATCGCTTGCTACTAATGGGATGATTGATAAAAGATATGCTAATCAGGATGCCGCCGGTAGAGCCAAAGATGATTTATCTACTGGTAGAACAGAGTTGATTCTTATTGAACTACAAGCCTTCTTTGAAAACCCTATTGCAGGAATAGGCGCAGGACAAGTAAAATATTATCGAGCCCAAAAAGATGGAATTGTAGCAGCTTCACACAACGAGACCAGCCGATTGTTATCAGAACACGGTAGCATCGGTATTCTTTCTATAATTGTATTAATTATCACGCCCTTATTGTATCGCATTACAAATCGAGGGAATATTTACTTCTATCCGTTTCTTATATTTTGGATTGCAACAATAAACCACAGCGCCATGAGGATAGCAGCACCTGCATTTATTTATGGATTCTCACTTTTATACGTTACCTACCCTACTAAGAAAGTTAACAAAATAGAAGATCCTACTCCAGTACTCGAACCAGCAACTAGCGTATGACACGTATTGTTTACATAGGAAATCAACTATCAGGTAGTGGTAAATCCTTAACTACCATTGACACCTTGGCTCCTTTATTGAAAAATTTAGGCTATGAGGTTGTAACAGCTAGTTCTAAACAAAATAAGTTGTTAAGGTTACTAGAAATGGTGTATACCGTGTATAAAAACAGTTCAAAAACTAATTATGTTCTCATAGACACCTACAGCACCTTGAACTTTTGGTATGCCGTAATTGTAGCACGAGTATGCAGAACAATGAATCTCAAATACATTCCGATATTGCATGGTGGTAACTTACCTCAACGTTTAAAATCCCATCCTAAAACTACATTAAAGTTTCTCAATAAGGCTTACAAAGTGGTAAGTCCTAGTGATTATTTAAAGGACGCTTTCGCGAAAGCGATCACTCAAAAAATCGTTCACATACCTAATAACATAGAGTTACAAAACTATCCTTTTTTACATCGCCAGGCAGCCAAACCTAAATTATTATGGGTGCGGTCATTTGCGCACATTTACCAACCCAAAATGGCGGTACAAGTACTTCATAAATTACAATCCGTTTACCCTAATGCCGAACTATGCATGGTAGGACCCGATAAAGATGGAAGCCTAGAAGAATGTAAAGAAATGGCAGATTCATTAGGGCTTTCAATAAATTTTACTGGCCTTTTAAGCAAAAACGATTGGATCTCATTGAGCAAACAATACGATGTGTTTATAAACACCACCAATTTTGACAATTTACCAGTGAGCCTTTTAGAAGCAATGGCGCTGGGATTGCCTATTGTAAGTACAAATGTGGGCGGAATTCCTTACATCATTAAATCAGGAAAGAACGGGTTATTATGTGAAGCACAAGACGTTAACGGCATGGTTTCACATATAAAAGCATTAGTTGATCAACCTGAACTTGCTAGCAAGCTTAGTAAAAATGCTAGATCCTATGTTCAATTTTATGATTGGGATCAGGTACAACTTCTATGGAAAGAGTTGTTAACCTAGTTTATAATTTTATCTTTGGGTTTTTTAAATCGAAACCGTGCCCTCAAAAAATTCGATTCACTTTGAGATTTCTGAACGTAAAATTCTATTACGAGTTCTAGATGTACTGGTAGTATTAACTGCCCTAGAAATAGTCGGTTTTTATTTTGAGTTTGATTATTTTAGAATTACTGCCGAGCAGTGGAGCTGGACGATAGTATTAACAGCTTATTTACTGTTTTTCAATACCTTGTTTGAACTATACAATCTAGTAAGAGCTAGTCGAATAACAAGTACTTTGAACAGTGTAATAACCGCGAGTAGTTTAACCTCACTTGCCTATTTACTTACGCCCTTTTTTACACCTACCTTACCCGAAAACAGGTTACAAATATTGTTTTTCTATCTGGCTTTAACCCTTTCTATGTTGCTGTGGCGTTCAATCTATATTAAACTTTTTGCCAGTTCTAGATTTGACAAAAAAATTGTTTTATTAGGAAACGCTGAAGATATCACATTAGTAGCTCAAAATTTAGAAGAAGCAAATCCTTATTACAAGGTAATCGGTTACTTAAACACAAACACAAAAGCCAGTCTTAAAGGCCAGTTTATAAAATTAAACGAACTCACTATCGCACAAGCGCAAGAGCTACTCAAATCAAATGAAGCCACAGGCGTTGTCGTTTCAGGCAATCAAATTGATGGTATTACACCCCAAGTTTATAACTGGCTTATTGAATTGGTGGAATACGGTCATGAAGTACGAGAATACACACAAGTTTATGAAGAAATGACTGAACGAGTACCCGTACAATTTATAGGTAAAGACTTTTATAGGTTTTTCCCCTTTGCCAGAAACAATCAAAATGCCTTGTATCGATTTTATCATCGAACCATGGACATTGTATTGTCATGTATAGGATTGGCATTGGGAATTCTACTACTACCCATAGTACTTTTAGGAAACTTACTGGGTAATCGTGGTCCTTTACTATATAAACAAGAACGAGTAGGCATTAATAGAACCGGTTTTTATATCTATAAGTTTAGATCTATGGTGACTAACGCCGAAGAAGGAGGCGCTCAATTCGCAAAAAAGAACGATGTTAGAATTACCAAATTCGGAAGGTTTTTGAGACGTTCAAGAATTGATGAATTCCCGCAATTTATTAATATCCTTAAGGGCGACATGAGTATCATTGGACCTAGACCAGAACGTCCAATTTTTGTTAAGGAATTATCCAAAAAAATCCCCTTTTACGATACCAGACATGTTATAAAACCTGGTTTAACCGGATGGGCACAAGTAAAGGCAAAATATGGTGAGACCGATGATGATCACTTACGTAAATTACAATACGACCTGTTCTATATAAAAAAACGTAGTGTTTTTCTTGACATTAGAATAATTGTCAAAACTTTGAGTACTGTCTTATTCTTTAAAGGACAATAGCCTATTTGCGCTTCATGACACCACGACGAGTAAAAGAGAATAGAAATATCCCAAGCATTAAAAAGACACTTACTCGTGCGATAAAGTCTCCGTGTTTCACGTAAAATGTGATTTTGTTATTAGGATAAATGGTTCCTTTAAGCGCTCCTTTTTTTTCGTATCCTAATGTGGTGATGATTTTACCGTAATCGTTAATCACCGCACTAATACCTGTATTTGCACTGCGAGCAATCCATTTTCTAGTTTCAATAGCTCGCAATCTTGCTAGACTTAAATGTTGCTTGTGACCTTGAGTATTTTGCCACCAACCATCGTTGGTAATGATACTTAAAAATTGAGCACCATTATTTACATATCCGGTTACATATTCACCATACACAGACTCATAACATATAATAGGAGCTACTTTTAAACTGTCTCTAGTAATAAAAACTTCACGATCTTCTTGTGTCGTTTTTGTGGCAACCGTACCACCTAAATCCAACATCACGTCTCCTAATATTGGTTGTAACACGTTCTTGTATGGGAAATTTTCAACTCCTACAACCAGTTTAGATTTATGATAAAGTTCCACTGGATTTGTGGAATTCATAAACACCGCACTATTATAGTCGTTATAGTAAAAATCGCCATTTTTAATGTAGTTAGTTTGTGAAGTGGCCTTGTCTTTATTTTTGAAGCTATCGCCTAATGATACACCACCCAAATAATAGGTATTAGGATAATCAAATAGAAAACGTTTAATCCTATTAAGAGCAGGATTTCTATTAATTCCAGTAAGTCGCATACCAGATGCCAAAGTAGTTTCTGGAGCGATAATAAGTTTAGTGTTTGCAGTAATAGAATCTACAGCGAGAGTCATTAAATTCTCTGCCATTTGAGAATTAGAAATATCATATTTCTCTGAATAGGGATCTATGTTTGGTTGTAAGATTACCACCTCTGTTCCTTCAACATCATTTGTTATACTATTTATAGACAGAAAATGTGATATGGATATTGGCAAAGCAATAATTAGTAACGCAGGAATACCATAACGTATAGTAATTCCTTTAATAATAATTGCTTTAGTTGAAACTGAATTTTCTTTTCTGCTAGAGTATTGTAACCAGGCATTATATAGTAATGTATTTACCACAAGCACCCATAAACTTCCTCCAAAAACACCTGTAAATTCATACCATTGAATCCAACTCACAGATTCACTAAAACCATTACCTAATTGCAACCACGGCCACGAAAAATCCCAATGTAGATGTAAGTATTCAAAGGATAACCAAATAGCAATAAAAAATGATGAAGAAGTAAAGCTACTCACTTTTTTAGAAACCAAATGATGCACTAAAAAAACGAGTGTCATAAGCAGGCTATTTACCAAAACAGCAAACCACATTCCAAAAGCACTGCTATAGTACAACCAACCTGTTGTAATGATATTCCAAATGAAAAAAGTAAGGTAAGCATGCAAGAAGACCTTCCATTTCACCGCCTTAACAGCTATTTTATTAAGTCGGTAATGAGCTATAAACAAGGGTATAAAAGCAATGAACAACAAACCAGCAAATCCATTAGTAGGCCAGGCAAATGCAAGTAACAATCCTGATAAAACGCTAAGTATTGGATTTAAAAAATTCTTCATTAAGATTGCTAGTTAATTTTAATACTATCGCGAGAATACAGACAAATCGATATTTACAGAAAACACGTTGCTATACAAATCATCACCGTTACCAATATTTGTAAGTGCATAGTCCACAGATATACCTCTGTACTTAAATCCAACTCCGATATTCGGTTGAAAATTTAGGGTTTCGTCACCATCAATACCTTGTACGTTTTGAAAGTTACCAGCGCCAGCTCTTACAAATACCATATCTATATAACCGTATTCCAGCCCAATGGCAGGCGTAGCACTTACACTAGATGAAGAAATAATATCATTAGTCTGAATGAATCGCATGTTTAAATCAACCTCGGCAGTGAGAATATGGTCGTAGTGAAATTCAAAAGTTCTTGCTACACCTATTTGTAATTTAGGTAAGGTAACTTCAGTAGTTTCTGGAAGATCTTGGTTTTGATTTTCAACAGCACCTCTCACTTCTTCAAACTTCTCCTCATCGATGGTCCATGTATTATAGGTAGTAGTAATATCTCGTGCCATCACTCCTATTTCCCAATCACCTCTTTTAAATTGAGCTCCTACATCAAACCCAAATCCCCAAGAATTAGCAAATTCTCCTATAACCCTACGTATCACTTTAAAGTTTCCACCATAGGTAAAGCCGTCCAACTTTGCCTCGCGTGCATAGCTTACTGTAAATGCCCAATCGGCAGTTGAAAAGGTAGAAATACGATCGTAATTGATGTTTCCTTGTGAATCAATTAATTGAGTGGTATTTAAAATATCATCAACAGAGAAACGAATAAGTGATGCCCCAAAACTACTTTGATCATCAATGGGCATCGCAAATGCTGCATAATTGTACTGGGCAATATTTGCAAAGTAGCTACTGTGCATGAGTGACAGTTCCTTTTGTTCCAATCTCATGAGTCCTGCCGGATTCCAATATCCCGAATTTACATCATCGGTTTGAGCGACCACAGCGTTACTCATACCTAGCGCAGCGGCGTCTACACCTATATTGATAAATTCATTTGAGTAGGCTGCTGTAGATTGCGCTTTCGCGAAAGCGAAACACATCACAAACAAACCGGTAATAACAATTTTTTTCAACGCCATTCTTGTACGCAAATATCCGTTTTTCTGATGTAATAACTACTATTATCGACTGATATTGCTTTGTTCTATGTAGAGCACTGGTTTTTGTGCATATTTGTGCTATGAAAAAACAGGTACCTAATTTAATTACACTGCTTAACTTATTGTCTGGATGCGTGGCTGCTGTCTATGCTTTTCATGATAATTTACAGATGACATTGCTTTTTGTAGCGATAGGTATAGGGTTTGACTTCTTTGACGGATTAGTTGCTAGATTATTGCAGGTGCAAGGTGAGCTGGGCAAACAATTGGATTCTCTAGCAGATATGGTTACTAGTGGACTAGTACCAGGAATTGTTATGTTTCAATTGTTACAGGATGCTACTGGTATTACTTTGTTTGAAACAGGTGTTGAGTTTACTACAGCGAGTGCGCAGCAACATGTTTTGGCTTATTATATACCATGGATTGGTTTTTTTATAACGGCTGCTAGCTGCTACCGACTGGCTAAATTTAATATTGATACTCGCCAGACTGATTCCTTTATCGGTCTTCCTACTCCTGCTAATGCTCTATTCATAATATCGCTAGGTTTGATCGCACAGACTACTCAAATAGATTGGATTTATTTTTCATTAACTAATGAATGGGTCCTGCTTGCCATTACTGCATTGAGTTGCTTTATTTTGAATGCCGAATTACCCTTGTTTGCGCTCAAGTTTAAGTCATTCTCAATTGCCAAAAATAAATTGAGATATGGTTTTTTAATTACTTGTATCGTTTTACTCTCGTTGCTGGGATTACTTGCTATACCATGCATTATAATCCTGTACGTGGCATTGAGTATGATTACTGAGTTAATAAGCAGTAAAAAATCCTAATCTTCAAAGATTTTCTTTTTTCTGAGTTCAAAGTTTTGACCTAGGTAAACTTTTCTCACTATTTCATCTTCTGCTAGTTCTTCTGGAACTCCATGTTTAAGGATAGTACCTTCAAACATCAAATAGGTACGATCTGTAATAGCTAGTGTTTCTTGAACGTTGTGATCGGTAATTAAAATACCAATATTCTTTTTAGTCAATTGAGCAACTATACGCTGTATATCTTCAACTGCTACTGGATCTACTCCTGCAAAGGGCTCATCAAGTAAAATAAAGTTTGGGTTTGTGGCTAATGCTCGTGCAATCTCGGTACGCCTGCGCTCTCCACCAGATAATAAATCACCACGACGCTTGCGACGCTCCGTCAAACCAAATTCTTCTAACAACATATCGCAACGTTCTCTTTGCTCTTTTTTGCTAAGATCTGTAAGCTGTAAAACTCCCAAAATGTTGTCCTCGATACTTAGTTTTCTAAAAACAGAAGCTTCTTGGGCTAGATATCCAATACCGCTTTGCGCTCGCTTGTACATAGGATATTTTGTAATCTTTTGATCGTTTAACCAAACATCACCACCAGTAGGTTTAATCAAACCTACGGTCATGTAAAAGGAAGTTGTTTTACCTGCACCGTTAGGGCCTAACAAACCAACTATTTCTCCTTGATTAACATTGAAAGACACTCCTTTTACAACTGGACGGCCTTTATAAGATTTTTGAAGATTATCTGCTCTTAATTGTTGTTGCATGCAGCAAAGTTAGTTTTTTATGGGCTACTGTCACATAGACCGATTTAATTTGTTTCTTTGTAATCGAATATAAGCATTATGACAATACCTAGATTTCTTTTAGGAGATAACGCCAGTTATCCAGATGATATTTTTATTATACACACAGAATATCCCAGATTTATTATCAATTTAAAGGATGATAGTATCGAGTTTTTGGAAGAAATAAGTAAAGCTGATAAAGAGGATCTTGAAGAGGAAACTAAGAATTTAATTGAAGAAGCTTCTAGATTCTACGACGAACAGATGGAATTCTACGAAAACAATGAATGATATCAAACAAATAGATTGGGACCTTACGGTTATTCTTAATGATTGGGGAAATGATCAAGTTGATTTATTTTTTAATGTGGTCACCCATAAATTTTATGCTATACCATTGTACTTGGTCTTTTTGTACTTCCTTTATAAAAAAATGGGATGGCGCAATTTGCTTATTGCCCTAGTTACTATTGCGCTAGTTATAGCTGCTAGTGACCAGCTAGCTAACCTATTCAAAAAAACTCTAATTTTAAGGTTAAGACCTTTTAGAGAACCAGCTCTTGAAGGGTTAATTTCAAAGGTAGGTAAAAGCGGTGGCCGTTATGGGTTTTATAGTGGGCATGCGAGCAATGCCATGGCTGTGGCGGTTTATTTATGGTTCCAGTTCAAGAATCATTTCAAGTGGCTTGGTATTATTGCTCTTATTTGGGGTATACTAGTGGTATACAGCCGTGTGTACCTGGGCGTTCACTACCTAGGTGATGTATTAATGGGAGGTTTTATGGGATCACTTTTAGGGTATGCAGGCTATCATTTTGTACCATACGGTAAGGATGAAGTTCATCGAGAAAGTTGACAACTACAAGGTTTTCTTAATCTCTTGACATTCCGTTTTTTTTGAACTAATTTTAAGTGTTACTTTTGCAAAAAATTAAACATTTGTTTATTTTTTAACCTACCAAAATAATCTTTGATTAATTAAGTTGCTTTTTAGGCATTATTTTATTGGACAGAATGAAAGAAATAATCTACAAGGATTTAGGATATGCGGAACTTTACTGTTTTGAGAATTACATTATTTCTCAAGTAAAGGAAGGGACTATAATTTCTCCAGATAAAAATAAAGATCTGGATGAAGTCATACAAGAACACTATGGTAATAGACCTGTGGTTTATTTATCAAATAGAACGTTTGACTACAATGTAATGCCTACCACTTATTTAGAGTCTGCGATGATAGAAAATTTAATAGGTGTTGGTATTATCACTCAAACAGGTATTAACAAAAGAAATGCTGAATTTGAGAGTAGTTTTTTCAAAAAAGAATTTATCGTACTGGATTCACTTTTGGACGGTATTTTATGGGCAGAAAACCTAGTTAAAGAATATAGTATTAAAAAGCTGAAATAATTAAGGCATTCATTTTATCATAATGAAAGCTCCTGAGAAATCAGGAGCTTTTTTTTTATAGTGAATATGGTAAGATAAATGTGTAGCTAAGCGGAATACACTTAACAAGTCTCCTTAGGATTTTATAAATGAATGATGACGATAATAAGCAGGTTCTTTTTACTCTCAATGCTATTATTAAAGCAACTAACTATTTCGTAAAAATTATAGCTGTTGCCAACTTCCCTCCAGCTACAGCACTACTAGCCTAACAAATGCTAAAACCTAGAACGAACGCATAACAATAGACCATCTCAAGAGCTTAACTAAAGGCTCACTATTAAGTCAACTTATGTTCAAATTTTTGATGATGTGCAGCACAAAATTTAATATTACTGTAAGTAGGGATTTGAAAATTGCCAGTTTATTTTATAAACAACTTTCAATAAATTCAGCTAGTGTAACTTGTTGAGAATTTATATGAGTCGATAAAGTTCTTGTTATATACTTAAACTCTTTGAAGTCCCTTTTTTCAAATAAATAATAGGGGACTTACCATACAAGGAGTGTCCTCCTGACTTAATCAACATCATTTTCCTCTCAATATTATTGATAAAAATAGTTCCTCTTTCTTTATCATAATAATAGTAGATTTCATGATTATTAATATCTGCATCCAATCGAATTACAATATCATCATTATTCAATAGGTCAATATCTCGAGAATTAGTGTTGACTTGTAACAGTAACATTAAAGTGAAACATATATATTTCATTATTTTAAAATCATTTTAATAAAGAGTTCATTGGGAAGACTTTCAAAAGAAACAGCTTTTTCATTAGTTAATAGGAAATCTTTAACCTGAACGTGCTCAATATTAATTTTTGTAAATTTCTGAGACTTACTTTCAAACCTAGAGGATTTTATGACTAAATTATTTTCCTTTGGAAACCCAATTAGAAGTTCCTGATTTAGAGAATCGTAAGTGTAATAAACATTTATATTTTCAATGTTTTCTTTGTTTTCAATAATAACTTTAGAATTATATTGATTGGGGACAACTAGTTCAATTTCATGGTCCGAAGAATCCTTTTTATCCTTTTCACAACTACATAAACAAATGAAAAATAGGAACAACAAAGTGAAACGATAATGAATAAACAGATAATGTAGGGATTGTTTGATAACTAACTTAATTAAACAATTTTCGAAAAAGACTCTTATTTGTTTTTGGCTGTGGCTTTTGAAGTCTAAAATACGTTTTTCTTCTTATTTGATATTTACATTTCTTATAAATCATTGAATGATGATTTATATAAAGTACTCTTTTCAAATCTTATTTTATAACAACCCTATTTAACAGCTAAAAAACAAATGTGTTGCACTTATGGGTTGAACTTAGCTTATTATTAATGATTAACTAAAAGAAATCTTTCTGTCTATTTTAAAAAAGCAAGCATGCACTACACCTACAAGTCAGTATTATCAGTAGCCGCAACCTTTTCGTAATATAAATTTTTTTCTGAATCAATAATCAATTTAGAATCTAGAACAGATTTTTTTATTGGCAAATAGCTTGTAATAAGAGTATTACCAATAATATTTCTATTTAATTTTTCTGGAAATATTGTACCCGTATCTAGTAAAAATTCAGTTAAAATTAAATGATTGTCGTCAGAAATACTCCATTTATTTTGGTGCCTAAAAACCAGACTACTATCTTTTCTCCTATAAATCGATTGATAATAAGTTCCGCTTTTTTTTATTTTTAAACTATCAATATTAACATTATTATTAGACACATATGTTCCGACTAAATTATTAGGAACTACCTGTTGACAACCAATAGCAATAATTAGTAAAAGAATAATCATAATATTATTAGTTTTCATAAGAATTATTTTTAGAGTTGATTTAAAATAATGTTTTGATAAATGAAAAACATATGTTTGATACGTTGTACTGCCCGGAGGAGAACTGTTCTTCTTTATTTCCGTAACCGTAGTTATGATCACGACCTACAATCACGTTATTATACCCTTTATGTTCAAGTCCAAAAGGATAATAATTATTCTCTTCCTTGATCTCTGAGCTATCTACATTACCATTGTTGTTCATGTCCTGATAGGATAGTCTAATGTTATCAAGGTGACCCTTATATTGATAGACATACTTGTAATAAACTTGATCTACTTTTTCAACATACCCTTCTGCATGAGAGAAGAAATGTAACTGCTCACTACCACCTGAGGAACTCTTTTCATATATAAAAGCACCTGCGTAGGATGTTGTGCTGGTTAAGGTGTTGTTCACGTAGATTTGTTTTTGAAGCTTTGTTATCGTAGCATTATAAATATACTTAATTTACTTATCTTCCAAAAAATGTATTGATACTAGTAAGTTCAAATGATTATACTTGATGGTTTCTATTTTTTTAACCGAAACATCAGAACATCAATGTCCATTTACCGACATCGAATGAACTTTAAGTCGGACTAGCACCTAAAACGAAAAAGACATATGCATAAAAACCACTCCGAAGTGTGAGATTTTGATTATCTGATCTCAATATGTGTTTATATGAAAAAAAGCAGTGGCTTAATACATTTACTATTTTCTGTCTAGCGAGGCTATTGCTTTTTCAAATTGTTCTTTTTGCTCTTCTGGTACATTGACGTAACCTATAACCACATCTCCCAATACATACTCTAACCAATACAGGTTATTTCTATCTTTTCCAGAGTTTTTTATAGTATCCACTAGGGTAATACTTCTTGAAATTGCATATGTATTCACACCAATTGAATAAAGATTATCAGAGTTTAACCTCGATCCACTATAAATATCAGTTGAAACATAAATTGTTGATTTATTTTGGTATTCAAATCTATACTCGCAAAACCCATGGTTTTCTACTTTTTTTTTGATAAAACCTTTAGAAAGGTTTAATTCAATATACTTATAATTTTTTTCTTTTGAAAGACAGTTTTCAAAATTTAAAGTTTTTGAATTAAATAGAAGGCTCTTACTTGATGAACAGCTAGCAGATATTAGTAAAAGTAAGAGTACTATGTTTGTATATATACTTTTCATTTTTTAAAAACTTAATAATTTTGAGAAAAACGGTGTTTGGTAAAAAGTTGGATTTTTATTACTATCCAGAAGATTCGGACAGCCATTATAATTACGCCTTAACCTAAACCACTATATTTTAATACTGTTCCAACTTTGGAACATTTTTATCGTTTTAGTAAAGATTAGTACCAACTAGTACACTTACTAATTACTGTCTTTCAATAATTTAAACTCCTTTATTTAATTATGTATGTCCTAATTTGAGACACTACCGACATTACCTACCCTATCTAACGAAATATCTTTTTCTTAGCTATTAATTTTTGTCCTCTAGATAAAATATCATAAGCTCCAATAAAAGTTGGAGGGTTTACTATAATTTCATAATCATTACATTCCTCTTTAGTGATTTTAGAGTACCACATACATGAATCTAACTTTTTCCCCTTTTTGAGCAATAAATCATAGAAAGAATGTCTATTTTTATTTAAAGTAGAATCGTGCCAATAAAATAACCTGTTATTTCTTGAAATATAATTGTAATTGAATAACGAATCTGGGAGCACAACTTCTTTATTGTCCGAAGTCATAAAAATATAAGATTGTTTATTCCTTTTACTAATCTTGCTTATTTCAAAAACATAATTATCTTCCAATTCTTTACTAACACTTGGATCGTTCTCAAAATGGGTTATTATAATTTCATAAATATTTTCTTTTGAATCAATATCAATCGCATTACAGCAACTCAATAAAATAAATAGTATGTAAAGAAATATCACTTTTAAAATTCTCATCTTTTATTTAGTTTTTACGATTTCACCTTGCTTGTTATAATAATATCTGACACTACCATAAAGGACATAGCTAGTTACATTATGTTTATATTTAGTACTTAATATTTACGATACCTGTCCGTCCTTTAACATAACCTTTCCTTCCTTTTCCTCTTTGCGTGTTTCACCGAGTAGAACTCGGCGCTAGCGGAGAAACATTATTTGACTATACTTTCTATATTTATAATCTGTGATAAATTGATTTGACCTCTTGCTTCTATGTTTTTATTAATTGCTTTTAGTATGAAGAGATATACCTTATTACCTTTTTTAATAATAGATATTTCTAAAGAGTAGGTTTTAGAAAATGATTTATTTTCTACTAGTACAAAGGATTTTTTATCATTATTTAAAGACAAGCCTATCTCGTCTAAAACAGGTGTCTTTAGGTTAAAAACATAAGGTTTTTTGTATTCGATTTCAGCTTTTTCAAAATTAACACTTCTAATCTCAATCTTATTAATAAAAGTATCTGGATGATAATTATAAAAAAAATCAGATTTAAAAATACTTCCTTGACCATAATTAAATCGATCATAGGGGTCTTTATTTACTCTTGATATAATACTATCAAGCATAACATCTGAATCAATATCATATGATGATATTATTAAGCCATAATCAAAATTATTGATATTATAAATACTGTAAATAGAGCTATTTCTGTTTCTTTGTGATCTAACATGTTTTATATTTCCTGAATCTTTGTAAAAAAAAGATTTGTTAATTTCTGGCTGATCTACATTCTTGTTGTCATTAACCAAATCCAAAGCGCTAAAAATTCTATACCCAGCTATTACTAGAAGAATTCCACAAACAAAAATTGTGATTATTTGTTTTTTTGTCATGTAATATTCTTTAAAATGCAGGTATAGGAATACGAATAGTTGCCGCAGCACTCATCGCAGTTAAAGCGCCGATAAAACCAATGTAACCTGGTTTATATGTCCCTTTCAGCCCTGAAGTATAATTAGCACTTTTAATTACTAATGGAGGATTTCCTACAGCTCTAAAACCATCAAGCCCAAGTTCGTCTTGTTGTTCTTTGTTTCCGTAACCGTAGTTATGATCACGACCTACAATCACAGTATTATACCCTTTATGCTTCACTCCGAAGGGATAATAGTTATTCTCTTCTTTAATCATTAAACCGTCAGGACCTTTAGCATAGTTGAGTCTCACGTTACCAAGATGGTCTTTATATTGATAGAAATACTTGTAATAAACTTGATCTACTTTTTCAACATACCCTTCTGCATGAGAGAAGAAATGTAACTGCTCACTACCACCTGAGGAACTCTTTTCATATATAAAAGCACCTGCGTAGGATGTTGTGCTGGTTAAGGTGTTGTTCACGTAGATTTGTTTTTGAAGCTTTGTTCCCGTAGCATCATAAATATACTTAATTTGTTTATCATCCAAAAAGTGTATTGATACTGGTAAGTTCAAATGGTTGTACTTGATGGTTTCTATTTTTTTAACCGAAACATCAGAACATCAATGTCCATTTACCGACATCTAATGAACTTTAAGTCGAATTACCACCTAAAACGAAAAAAGCTCCTGATTTCTCAGAAGCTTTTGTTAGTAGCGAGGACTGGACTCGAACCAGCGACCTTCGGGTTATGAGTTTGATATCATGTCCAAAAATCTCCTTTTTCGCTATAAAAACAGCTATAATCGTGTACGGTATCGTGTACGCTTATTTGTTTTAAAAATATATAAAACAGTCGGTTTAATAATAAAAAAATCAGAGTTTTTTAAAATGAGCCGAAATCCTGATAGAAATCTTGGAGTTCAAATTCTAAATTTTTTCTACTACAATAAAAAATATCGACATATGATAACTTGGAAAAGATACCAATCTATCGCATAAAAAAACAGCAACTAACCACCGTTAATCGCTGTTTCTTTAAATCACTAAACTATTTATTTATCGCATTACAAATGCTAGTTCAATTCACACGCGTTGCAAACGCGCGCGACGTGGAAGGCAGGTATTGCGTTTCTAACGATTAATACCGCTTTATTCTAGGCGATTCGCGACCTGAATATTACCTTTTGAGTCTACCGAGTAGATAACAATATACGTAGGATGAGGAATTGAAATATCTTCTAAAGAACAATCTTTTTTTATTTTATAATCAAACCACGGACATGAATCTAATTTCCTTCCATAATTTAAAAGCGAATTGTAAAAATCATTACTATTTTGGTTAGTTAATGAATCTTCCCAATAATATATTCTATTTTTCGTTTTTTTGAAACTATAATCGAATAAAGAATCAGGTAAAACAACTTTAGCATTTTTCCACGTAGTAAAATAATAATAATTTCTTTTCTTTTCTTTTCTTTTAATTATTTCAATATCATTTATTCCTAAAGTTTGGAATTGATTGTGATTATTCCTTTCAAAATCATTAATTAAATGTTCATGAATAACTATATCTTTATTATGTGAATTTTTATTCCATGGAACACAAGATGATAAAAATAATACTGATAAAGCAATTAGTTTATTTTTTAAGATCATACTAGTTCTATTTTGATTTAATAACTTGACCATCAACATTATAATAATGTCTTGTTTCTTGATATAAAACATAACTTGGGATGTCATATTTGTAATCTTTTCTAAGAATTTTTAAAACGTCACCGTCTTTAGTCATACTTTTTTCCTTTATTTCATTAATAGATTTTGGATCTCGCAAATGAGTATGAAATCTCGCTTTTAAGTATCTGGGAGTGTTAATTCCGGCAAGATGCATGCTTATGTCTGTTGTTGTATTTACCATATTGGATTTAATTTTTAATGGTACGTATTCGTCTGTAGCCTTTGAAGTATAACCGCTTAGCCATATTTCAGATGTGCTTTCTGATGTTTTACTGGATCGAAGTTCATGTCCTGCAATTTCTTTATCAACATGCATAGAAACTGAATGAATGAAAGAGAGAATTTCTTTATCTTTTAGATCTGCAGTCACTTTATAAACGATATCATTGTCCTGAAAATTGTGACCGTCTTTTAATAGCCCTTTCTTAACGTTTCCAATTGAAACTTTGGCTTCGCCATTTTTTTTGTATTGAATTTCACCATCGATTGTTTCTAGGACTCTGTCCGTTCCGTCTTCTGTTTCTGTATTTTCGACTTTCCGTACTTCACCTGTTTCCTTATTAATAGTATAATCAGTTAATCCTGAAGGATCAATTCTCCAAATAGGACTGTTACTAACATAATGATAAGGGGTTAGATCGTAAGCAATTTCTGCTAAAAGATCTACGTTCATAAATCGTCCTAAAGCAGCATCATAATTTCTAGCATGGAAGTCCATCCATTCCAGACCAAGTTCATCTTGTTCTTCCTTATTTCCGTAACCGTACTTGTGGTCTCTGCCTGTAATTGTGTTATTGTAACCCTTATGCTTGAGCCCAAACGGATAATAATTATTTTCTTCCTGGATCTCTGAGCTATCTACATTACCATCGTTGTTCATGTCCTGATAGGATAATCTAATGTTCCCTAAGTGGTCCTTGTATTGATAGACATACTTGTAATATACTTGATCTACTTTTTCAACATACCCTTCTGCATGAGAGAAGAACTGTAACTGCTCACTACCACCTAGGGAACTCTTTTCATATATAAAAGCACCTGCGTAGGATGTTATACTTGTTAAGTTGTTGTTCACGTAGATTTGTTTTTGAAGCTTTGTTCCCGTAGCATCATAAATATACTTAATTTGTTTATCATCCAAAAAGTGTATTGATACTGGTAAGTTCAAATGATTATACTTGATGATTTCTATCTTTTTAACCGAAACATCAGAACATCAATGTCCATTTACCGACATCCAATGAACTTTAAGTTGAATTACCACCTAAAACGAAAAAAGCTCCTGATTTCTCAGGAGCTTTTGTTAGTAGCGAGGACTGGACTCGAACCAGCGACCTTCGGGTTATGAGCCCGACGAGCTACCTACTGCTCTACCTCGCGATCTCAACAAACTAAGTTAAACACTCTGTCATAACTCAGAAACAAAGTTTGTTTCATTTGGGATGGCAAATATACAACCCTTTTTCACTTCTAACCAAATATTTTGGATAGAATCTTTCATAATAAAATATAACAGTTGTTAAAAGATTTTCAATTGATTGAATTTTAAGAACATGCTCTATTATTCTATGTAAATTCAAAATAAAAAATTATGAGCAATACAGTAAAAACAGAAAATTATCTGAATAATCTAATAGAAAAAAGTTACGACGCGCAACATGGTTATGAAAATGCTGCCGAAGTTGTAGATAATGTCCAATTAAAAAAATGGTTCATTTCTCAAGCACAACGAAGAACTGAATATGCAGGTGCTTTAATTAATGAGATGAATAATGTAAATGGTGAGGCTCATCTATCAGGATCCTTTACTGGTGACATGCATCGCAGTTGGACTAATTTAAAAGCAGCTCTTTCTTCTAACAAAGAAGAAACTATACTAGAGGAATGTTTAAGAGGTGAAAAAGCAACCATCGAAGAATATGAAAATGTGCTCGAACATAAGGGTGAATTGCCTCCTACCATAGTGAGTATCTTACAAGCTCAGAAGGATGAAGTTCAATCTACTGTAAATACAGTGAAACGATTGGAAGACATCGCCGATGATTTAGACAGGTAATATGTAATGATAGAAATAAAAAGGCTGCCGCTATCGGCAGCCTTTTTTCATTTACTATTTTAAAACTTCAACGGAACTTCCATAAATAAAGCTTCACTATCCTGAGTAATATTAAAATCAAAAGATGAAGTCTGGTATATACCGATACCATCTCTTGTTGATAATTGTTCGCCATCTATTGTTATAGATCCTTTAATTAAAAAAATATACAGACCGTTTGTTTCATCTTTAAATTTATAAGTAAGGTGGCTGTCCTTTGTGGTTTGAATCATATGCCACCAACTGTTTTGATGTACCCAAACACCATCATCCTCTGGATTAGGTGATAGAATTTGGTAGAGTTCGTTCTCAACTGCGATTTCACTTATCGCGACTTCATCATACCTAGGCGTTACATTCTGTTTATTGGGAATCATCCATATTTGCAATAGCTTGAGTTCCTCATTTTCATTTTTATTGTACTCGCTGTGCTGCACACCTGTTCCTGCGCTCATTACTTGTACCTTGCCCTTTTCTATGACAGCGGTATTTCCCATACTATCCTTATGTTCCAGAGCACCTTCCAAAGGAATGGTAACAATTTCCATATTATCATGTGGATGAGTAGGAAATCCTGCTCCACCTGCAATTCTATCGTCGTTTAAAACCCGTAAAACGCCAAAGCTCATTCTATCCGGATTATAATACCTACCAAAACTAAAAGTGTGTCTGGCATCTAACCAACCAAAGTTAGCAGCTCCTCTAGTTTCCGCTCTATGTATAACTGTTTTCATTTTTTTTATTACAAGTTAATCATTGACCTAATTCTGTAGCGTTAAAGCTTTCTAAACTACCGTTTTCAAATACCACCTTAATCTCTATAGGATTGCAGCACACTTCACAGTCTTCTACATAAGTTTGTGAATAGGCTGGATCTAGTAACATCGAAATTTCTTGCCAACAATGCGGACACATAAAAAAATGCTCTATCATAACTCCACATTTAATAATTGTCCTGTGAGTTGTAGTAATTGTAACTCGGCAAGTTTGGCATCGTACTTAGCAAGGTTTTTTGTTGTTTGAGCGTTTAACAAGTTTACCTGAGCCTGTCTAAATTCTACCGACGATACTTGACCTAATTTATAACGCTCTTCAGTTCTGGTAAAGTTGTTTTGATTAGTAATCAAGTTTTGCTCCTGCATTTGATAAATTCGTAAAGCGTTGTTGTAATTACCACGAGCATTTGCGATATCTCTCTTTACCTCGTCGCCTATTTGTTTTTTAAGCAGTTCTTCATTCTTGAATCGAATTTGCGCATTTCGATAATTAGTGATTGATGTACCACCGTCAAAAATATCCCATGTAAGATTTGCACCCAACTGCAATGAAGTACTTAAATTGGTAGTGCTAGGGAAAAATGCACTAGCTGGGTTGTCAGTTTGATTCCAACCGTAAGAACCTGTTAGACCTATTCGAGGTAACATAAGCGACCTTGCTGTTTTAATATCGTATTCACTTACAGTCACGTTGCGATCGGCTTGTAATAAACGTACGTTGTTCTCACTAGCCTTTTCAATAAACGATACGATCTCGAGCTCATTGAGTAATGTTACGGTTGTATCGACTGCAAACGACGTTTCTATATCACGTTGCATGATCAAGTTTAAATCTCGTTTTGCATTACGTAATTGTTGTTGAGCATTTAGCAAGTTAATGCTGTCGGTATTAATATCTACTCTAGCATTAAGAACCTCAAGTTTGTTTACTTGTCCATAATCAAACTGGTACTGCGCTCTTTGCTCTCGCTTTAAGGATATATCCAGTGCCTGTTCTAGTACTTGTACGTTTTCTCTAATACGTGCTACCTCTAAATAGACAGACATCAATTGCAAGGCATTTGTTTCTATGGTTTGTCTAGCTTGTAATTCAGATAAGTTATATAATTCTTTTAAACGCTTGTAGTTGTACAACCTACCTAAACCATCAAACAAAGTGTAATTGACATTGATAGCAGCATTGTAGCGTCTCGTTTCAGCATCCTGAATGTTTACATTATCCCTTACCGATCCATCTTGATTTAAGGCGCCGCCAAAGTCCACTTCGGTATCCGTTTGTTCATAATTGGCGCCTGCTGTTCCATTAACGGTAGGCAAGTATCCAGAATTCAGAATCCCTTTATTATTTTCAGCAATGAGTTTTTGATTTTCAGCAATTCTAACTCCATAATTATTTTCTAGCATTTGTGCGATTGCCTCTTGCTTGGTCAACAAGCTCGCTGGTGACTGTTGTGAGTACGCTTTCGCGAAAGCGTAGAAACAAAAAGCCATTAAGATAAACCTACTTTTATTCTTCATAATCCACTGTGCTATCTTGTTCTTTTTTTATCGGTGTCACTTCCTTAGGAGCTAAAGATTCACCTTTTATAAGCCAGCGCATAGCGAGCTTACTACGATTTCCGAAACTTAAAAATAACGGTAACAACAATAAGGTTAAAATCGTGGCTAAACCTATCCCGTAAGATATTGAAATCGCCATGGGTTTAAGAAATTGCGCCTGTCGGCTAGTTTCTAACAGTAAGGGTGCAAGACCAGCAATGGTAGTTATAGAGGTTAAAAATATGGCTCTAAAACGTGATTTTCCTGCCTCATAAAGGGCGTCATCAAAATCTAGTCCTTCCTTAATGTAATTATTGAACTTACCGATGAGCACAAGACCGTCGTTTACCATAATTCCTATTAATGCGATAATACCTAGCATCGATAAAATATTCACAGGAAAACCATGAATCCAGTGTCCCCAACCTACTGCCACCAGACTAAAAGGAATAAGTAATAATAGCATGATAGGTTGTGTCCAACTTCTAAAGGTAAACGCGATTACTATATAAATTAATAATAAAATTATAGGCATTACAGCGCCAGCACTGGAACTAATCTTTTGTGCCTCGCGTGCCTGTCCATTTAAATAGTTAGGTGATATGGTCGGGTACTTGGTCTGTAATTCTGGAATAATGTTTTCTTGAATGTCTGTAAGGATATCTGTGGCGCTTTGATTAGGATCCTTTAAATCGGCAGAAACTTGGATTTCCCTACGACCGTCAAGGTGATTAATGACAACATCGCCTCGTTCAATTGTGTATTCTGCAATATCTCTAAGAGGTACACGATCTCCAGCTGGCGTTACTATTCTCAATTCATCTAGGTCAGTAATACTGCTTCGGTTTTCACGATCGTAGCGCACCCATACTTTAATCTCGTCTTGACCTCGTTGAAATCGTTGTGCCTCGCGACCGAAAAAAGCAGCTCTTACTTGAGTCATAATACTTCGTGTATTAAGACCTAGCGCATAAGCATTTTGTTTTAAGTTAAGTCGTATTTCTTTTATTCCAGCAGGATCGTTATCTGTAACATCCTTGAGCAACGGATTGCTTATTAAAATTTCCTTCAATTCCTCAGTCGCAGATTTCAATTCCTGAATATCATTACTCAATAAAGAAACTGAAACAGGACTACCTCCAAAGTTACCACCTGATCCAAAGACCAGTCTTTCAGCACCTGGAACATCTCCTACTAGTTCCCTTAATCGGTTGGAAACAATATTGGAGTTGAGAGATTCTGGTCTAGTTTCACCAGGCAATAGGTTTATCGTTAATCCAGCAGAAGAAGATGAGGTTTGTGTTTTTATGATGTTTTCAAACAACATAATGCTATCACCATAAACATCATCGGTTAGGTATTCCTCGGTTAATTCTTGATTTACAATTTGCGCTTTTTGTTCGATATGTGAAATAATAGAATCTGTAATTGCAGTGGCTGTTCCATTAGGCATTTCCAGTTCTACACTTACTCTATCGCTGGCAATTCTAGGAAATAAAGTTACTCCAATAACTCCACCGCCTATACTTCCTAAAGTGAGTAAAATAGCCGCTAAGAAAAAACTAAAAGTCAAAAACTTATTGCGTAGGGTAAATCGTAAAGCAGGCGCGTAAAGTTTATCTCGCATCCACGCCATGGACCTATCGCCGTAGTCGTTAATTCCTCTCATTTTTTTGAAGAATTGTCCTAATTTACTTTTAGGATCCTTAGGTTTTTCTGCCAGCGCTTTGGAATGTGCCAGGTGAGCTGGTAAAATGATCAATGCCTCAACTAGAGACACCAGTAATGTCAACATAACAATAACGGAAACCTCACTGAAAAATTCACCTATTCTACTATCTAAAAATAAAAAGGAAGAAAAGGCTAGTATCGTTGTTGTAATCGCACTCAAAATAGGTGGAATCACTTCTAGTGTTCCATCAACGGCAGCTTTTATGGCACTTTTACCATTCTCGTAATGCTGATAGATATTTTCGGCAATCACAATTCCATCGTCCACCAATATACCTATCACGATTATCATCCCAAACAAGGAAAGCACATTAATGGTGACATCAAACTGCCCTGCAAACATGAACATTCCTAAAAAAGCTACTGGTAGTCCAAAAGCTACCCAAAAAGCCAATCTTACATTTAAAAAAATCGATAGAAATATCAAGACTAAAATCATCCCTACAACAGCATTTTCTGCCAGTAATGCTGTTCTTTGATTTAAGGTAATTGATTGATCACTCACTACGTTTAACTGTACATTTGAAGAACGTTGATTAAATACTTCAATGTATTCTTTAACCTTATCGGCACTATCAATTAAATCTTCAGAATTAGTACTGGTAATGGTAACATTTACTGCAAGTTCATTATTAAAGTAGGATGCATTTGGTGTTTCAGAGAAACGGTCTCGCACAGTAGCTACATCGCTTAATCTTAAAGTAGTACCATCACTATTAGTACGTACAGGAATAAAGTTAAGCTCAGTCCCGTAATAGTTACGGCTGTTTGCCCTAATTAGATACTCCTCAACATCGGTTTTAATATTTCCACCGGTAACCAGTAAATTACTACTAGCAACAGCATCTGCAACCTCTTGAAAGCTTAAATTATAAGCCAACAGAGTATTTTCATTAACAGCAATTTCAATTTCCTCGGCTGGATAACCTGCAATATTAACTTGAGAAATACCGTCTATTCCTCTAAGATCATTTTCAATATCACGAGCTATTGTTTTAAGCGTTTTTAAAGGTATATTCTTACCGCTTACAGCAAAAGATATAGTAGGTCGAGCATTTTCTTGTTTGGCTACTACTAGCGGCTCCATTCCTGTGGGAAATGATGGAACTCTATCTACTGCATTTTTAACCTCGAGCAGCATAAAGTCGATATCGTAACCTTTTATTATTTCTACCGTAATAGTTCCTGCATTCTCTCGTGATGCACTAGTAACCCTATCTACACCTTCAATACCCTTTAAATTATCTTCAATTTTTAAAACAACTCCTTCTTCTATTTCTTGAGGTGAAGCTCCTGGGTAGACCACATTAATGGTAATAATTTTTGAGTCTACTAGTGGAAAAAAGGAAGAATTAAGAGATAAAGCACCTATGATACCAAACACTAAAAATGCAAAGATCATCACATTAACTGCGATGTGATGTTCTATAAAATAACTGATGATTTTTTTCATGTCTCCTTACTCCTCTTCTGGTTTTACAAGCATGCCTTCATAAGCACCAGGTAAAGATTTTGAAATGATAACAGTATTATCAGGAACGTCCTTTATTACAGCTGTTTTATCACTAAAATAGACTGGATTCACTTCCATAAGTTTAAGCACACTATCTTGAACAGTAAATAACGCCTTATCATTTTGTAATAGAGACCTACTAATTTCAATTGCCTGATCAATTTTCTCGGCTTCTAATTGAGCTTGAACAAACATTCCTTCTTTCAAATCCGCATCACTTACTTCAATTATAGCGTCAATAGTTTGACTAGCTTGATCGATTTTAGCATTTATTCTAGTAATAGTACCTGTATAGGTTTTAGTCCTTGTAACATTTTCAAGAACTACCTTTTCCCCAACTTTTAGCAAGTCAGCAAATTCACTACTTACCGCTACCGGTAGTTCATAGGTTCCTGATTTAATAAATTCACCTAGTAGTTGTCCATTGCGCACTAGTGTACCTTCGGTAACATTAGCCTCGGTCAAAGTTCCTGTAAAAGGAGCTCTTATGCGGTATTTACCTAATCGTTGCTCTAAGTTTTTAATGTTGTAATAGGTAGTATAAATATTACGACCGGTTATGTAATATTTTTCCTTATCTGATTTTGGCTCTGGTAATGCTGCTGTGGCTGCGTTAATATTCCAATTATTAAGATAATCCTGCCACTGCTGGAACGACTCGGGATAATCAAGTCGTAAATCTGGCATGAGCGCGGTAATTTGATTATTCAAACTACTACGCAAGCTTTGAACCTGAGCGTAAAATTCGGTATTGTCTATAAGGATAATAGTCTCTCCAGCTTTATACTCCTGTCCTGTTCTAAAGAGCTTATTTACAGGTTTAAACACACCAGAAACTTCGGCATATAATTCAATTCTGTCCTTCGCTTGTAAATTACCTTGTGCAGGAATAATAATAGGTACAGTAGTATTTTTTACTGTATCAACTTGAACAATCTTGACCTCTTTCTTGATCTTAGGTTTTGGTTTCTTTTTGCTATTAAAAATAGAATAAGCACCATAGGCTGCACCAAGAATAATAAGCAAGCCTAGAACAATACGTAAAGCAGTTCGCATGTATATACAAATATTAAAGTAGTGCCAAAACTACAATAATATCATACTGCTGCGGTTAAGGAAAACTTAAAGACTAGGAAAAGGATTCAATTTCCTCGTATAGGGATTCCCATTTTTGATTCCAGTCTTTTAATTCTGTTTTAAGAGCTTGGTAGGAATCAAAAAATTTAGGGTCGGCAACGGTTTGATCATAATTCACTTGTAATTCTAGATCAATCTCTTTGATCTCCTTTTCTAATCGGTTTATGTTAGATTCTGCTTTTGATAAACGATTGTTGAGCGATTTCAATTTTTTTTGATCCTCGTAACTTAATTTTTTTTCAGGTTGTGATTCTTCTTGCTTTCGCGAAAGCGTACCACTTACCTCTTTATCGTTCTTACTATCCTTTGAGACTTTTTCAATCTCTCGCATATCCATAGCCTTGCGTTGCTCTAGATAATAATCAATATCGCCTAAATGCACCTGAAGTTTGTGATCTCTAAACTCATACACCAATTCAGTAAGCCCTTGTAAAAATTCTCTATCGTGAGAAACGACTATTAATGTACCATCGTAGTTAAGTAGGGCTTTTTTCAATACATTTTTTGACTGTATATCTAGGTGGTTTGTAGGCTCATCCATAATCAGAACGTTAAATGGCTGTAGCAATAATTTACAAAGTGCCAGCCTATTGCGTTCTCCACCACTTAATACCTTGACCTTCTTTTCCACTTCATCTCCTCTAAAAAGGAAACTTCCTAACATGTCTCTTACTTTGACACGATTAGTATCGTCTGCAGCATCTAGCATGGTATCTAAAATGGTTTTTTCACCGTCTAGATATTCTGCCTGATTTTGCGCAAAATAACCCAATTGAACGTTGTGTCCTAAATTCACATTCCCTTGAGCATCATTAATATCACCTACAATAATTTTTGCGAGTGTAGATTTTCCCATTCCGTTTTGACCTACAAACGCTACTCGTTTACCTCTTTCAAGCAGTAAGTTTACATTCCTCAATACCGTTTTGGCACCATAGTTTTTTGAAACATCCTCTAGCTCCAGAACTACTTTACCAGGTTGTACTGATGCCGCAAAACGAATATTCATAGCTGCGTTATCCTCTTGCTCAATCTCGACCACATCCATGCGGTCCAATTTTTTTATAAGTGACTGTGCCATGGTCGCTTTGCTTGCTTTGGCTCTAAATTTTTCAATCAGCTTTTCAGTACGTTCAATTTCCTTTTGTTGGTTTTTGAATGTTGCCTCTTGTTGTTCTCTAATTTCAGCTCGCAGTTCTAGAAATTTGGTATAAGGCTTTGGATAATCATAAATACGACCTAGACTGATTTCTATAGTACGGTTGGTAACATTGTCCAAAAACATCTTGTCGTGACTTACAATCATTACAGCTCCTGGATAATTTTGCAAAAATTGCTCTAACCAAAGTATAGATTCGATATCCAGGTGGTTAGTAGGTTCATCCAGAAGCAGGATATCATGATTTTCTAATAATAATTTTGCTAGCTCAATACGCATGCGCCAGCCACCTGAAAGTTCATCAGTTAGTTTATTAAATTGTTCTGGTTGAAAACCTAATCCTTTTAAAATCTTTTCAGTTTCTCCCTTATAATGATATCCGCCAATAATTTCATACTCATGAGTTAAATCACTCAAATCGATCATGAGTTGATTGTAACCTTCACTTTCATAATCGGTTCGTGTGGCAAGTTGCTCATTAATGTTTTCTAACTGAGCTTCTATTTGTATCGCTTTCGCGAAAGCGGTATAAGCCTCTTCAAGAACTGTTCTTCCCTGTACGAAATCAATATCCTGTCTTAAGAAACCTATACTGGTACCTTTTTCCATAGCTACCTGACCTTCGTCGTACTCTAGGTCACCAGCTACAACTTTGAGTAAGGTAGATTTACCAGCACCATTTTTACCAATAAGTCCAACTCGTTGACCAGCGTTTAAACGAAAAGTGATTTCTTGAAAAAGTGTCTCACCACCAAATGAAACGTGTAAATTATGAATGTTTAACATGTAAGTATTCTATGGATGCAAAGATGCGTAACTACCAGTAAACCTTAAAACTTTGGCAGTTAAAAGCTACATATTTATTTAAATGGAAAATGAACAATTATTTACCTAAATCTTTGAATATCGATTTCTAGATGTAAGGATGAGTTTTTAAAAATACTATTATGGAGTTGTTCACTAGCCCAAGGAGCAATCAACACTGCCCTACTACCCATTCCATTAAAGACATAATGATTTTTAAGATTAGGATGCGCTCCTAAAAAAGGTCTCCTATCAACCGTTGTTGGTCTAATTCCCCATTTATATTCAACAATCTCATAAGGTACCGTGAGAATTTTTTCCAAACGAGAGGAAAGAAATTGCGCACCTGCGTGGGAAATATTATCAGAGAGATCATGCCTATTGTACGTGGCTCCTACCCAAAACATATCGTCCTTGTAAGGCATAATAAAAACACCTGCCTTGATAATAGCATTAAGTTTTAAATCAGGTGCTTTTATAAGCATGATTTCTCCTTTATTACCTTGTAAGGGTAAATAATTAAATTTTGCATTATCCTTTATGGCATAACCTTCTGCATAAATTACATGATCAAACACTTCTGTATTAAAAATCACAGATTGATTATCAAAAGAAAGACCGTCGTCATTACCTGCATGGAAACTATCTAAATTTTTAAAGAATTCATAGGATTTTGACATGAAGGTAAGTGTGTCTAACCAACCTGTTTGAGTAACCTCTCCATAACCAAAAGGTGCATTAATTCCATCAATTTTTAAAGAAGAAATAGAACCTTTCATAAAAGGTTTTAATTCGGGTTTTTCAGATTTTGCAACCCAAGTTTTCTGTTCATTATTGTCATGTAATCTTCTTAAGATTTTATAGGGATGAAGTAATTTACAGTCTAATTGCTTTTCTATTTTTTGGTAAAAAGGCAACATATACTCAAGCTGTTCCTGCGCTTTCCATACACTAGTAAACCTTTTTAAAATAGTTGGATTATAGACGCCAGCTGCAACTGCACTTGATCCTTTTTTTTGATCCGTAACTAAGGTGAATGATTTATCATTAAAGTACCATTGCCAGGCAAGAGTACAACCTGAGATTCCACCACCAATAATTAAAGTGTCTTTCATATAAAAAGATGAACAACAAATTTACGTCAAAAAAAAACCTCGCTTTACAGCGAGGTTTTATAAATTTAATTATGTGGTTTTAGTAATTCCACATGTCTAATTCGAAATTTCTAATTATTTCGTTTAATCTTCTAGATTCTAATAACTGCATTAAAGAGTTATCTGCAATGTAACGTTCGATTTCACGATCACCTTGAACATTGTCCATTTTATAGATTAACGCATTAAATCTGCGTGAATTTAAAATATGATCAAATGAAATAGGACGCGCACTGTTAAGTGTATTAAATGCTTTAGCCTCATGAAGTAGTTGACGAGCATCTGGATAGTAAACCCAGAATAATTCAACACCTTCATCAGAGTCCATAAAGTTAGCATCTGGAGTAACAGGACATATACCGATTAAACGATAACGTAATTCAGATTGACGAGCATCGAAATACCATACACCACGTATTCTGTATTCTTTCACATTGTCTGCACCAACAGTTACTACATTGACATACTGATCAAAACCAGGGATGTTGTAAGTAGTATCTACATCTAGAGGTCTTACTCCTTCTTCAAGAATAATACCTTCATCATTAAGGATGTTGATACCAGCTTCAGAAATTGTTTGACTGCTCAATGAGTTTTCTATATCAGCATATTCTCTTTTCTCATTGAAATAAGAATCAGCATATAAAGGTAGATCTCCTTTTATAGCAGCATCAGTTAATACATGAAATAAAGAACGACGGTCTTTACCTACTCTAATAGTGTCTACAGGATAATAAAGAGGAAAATTAATACGCTCATCAAGATCTATGGTTTCCCATACAGTTCTTTGCCATAACACATCACGTTGTTCCACATATCCATAAGGTAACGGTGTATCGTTATTATTTTCAACCTGTTCTTCCGTCAATTTCCCAAATTCCTCTGGACTTTTGGCATTGAGAATATTGTTTTGAGCAACCGCAGTTCCTGTAAAGGCTACAGCAGCTATTAAAACGATTATCTTCTTCATTATTGAGATACTATTAATTTATTAGTTTGTAAGTTCAACTGCTACACTTGATACACCTGGAAGATTTACCTTAACTCCAGGAATAGCAGCTTTAATTTTAGCAAATTGAACGATATCACCCTTACGAGCTCTATTTAAAGCACTTTTTGCAGCACTATTTAATCTATTACCACTTACTGGTATAGATGGCTGACCAGGCACTTTAAAGCTAAAGCTTGTAACTCTAGGCTTTAATTCAAAGTCAAAGTTTAAGAACTTAGCGTCAACTTCAGATATAGCAAGCTGTTGACGTCCTTTTTTAACATCGTCGTATTCACCTGCTACCATACCTGTAGGTCTTGGTAAGTTTTTGATACGGAAAGTTTTAGAATCAGAAACTGTTTCGCCAGAAGCAAGAGTAGCTGAAACGTTTATCTTAACTTCTTTACCAGCGCCAGGACTCATTATATAACTTGATCCTCCTTTGGAAACAAGTCCCGGAGCATTAGCTCTAACATTATTATTTGGTACTCCGGCAAATGTAATCGTCATTGGATTGTCAACTCCACGATATACTACATTCATTTTATCAGCAGAGATAGTAGCTGAATTAGGTTTTGGAATTACCGCATATTCTCCTTTAATTGGTATAACGATAGTTGAATCACCTTCTACGAACTGCATTTCACCAGTAATTTCTTTTTCACCTACACCAGATCCTGCAAAGTCGATTGGAATTTGACCATTTTTGATTTCATCCTTAGAAAGTTCCCTTCCATTAATTATAACTTTGTTAGGAACAGTAGTATCGTCATAACGACCTAATACTACCTTACCAGTTATCTTTTCTCCATTAAAGAAAGCGTTTTTATCTAAGCTCACTATTGCTTCATAGTTATTAGCTGAAGCAATTTGGATAAGCTCACCTTGTAATAATTTTGAAGTTACCTTAGATTGAATATTACGAATTTCATTTTGTAATAAAGTCAGTTTAGTCCTTGACGCAATCAACGGGTAACCTTCATAATGATAATTAAGATACTTAACTTCTATACCATCCTTGTTTTTAACAGGATCAGTATTGAAAGTCTTATCCAATTCTGCAAAGATTTCTTCATAACCTTCTTCTCCTAAAGCATCTTTCATATCAGAACGATACTTTGTCATATTATCTAAGAACGCTTGACCTTCTTTGGTATAATTATCACCGTTAAACCATTTCTCATTTAGATAATCAGATTTATCCTGAGTTTCATACTCGTTTGGAGCTATTCCTTCTCCTAAAGAGCCTATAAGACCAGCTTTAACACTTTCAAGATATTCATAGTACTCATTAGTAACAGCATCAACTTCCTGAGCTTGAGCCGCTACAGCCTCATACTGTTTAGCATTCTCTTTTGATTTACGTTGAAGTTCTTCTAAAGCAACTTTATTAGTTTCAGCTAATGCAACATTACTAGATTGAAGATTTTCATTAATCAGACCGAATGCCGATAATACTTCCTTACT
Source organism: Nonlabens sp. SCSIO 43208 (assembly GCF_050703575.1). NCBI lineage: Bacteria > Pseudomonadati > Bacteroidota > Flavobacteriia > Flavobacteriales > Flavobacteriaceae > Nonlabens > Nonlabens sp. SCSIO 43208. The sequence continues at coordinate 1,742,646 of NZ_CP065365.1, read as the reverse complement.
CATATTAAGAGCAAGCATCGCGATGAAAACCAGATACATCAGGTTAATCATCTTCTGTCTTGGGGACTGTTTTCCTCCTGCCATAACTTTTTAATTAGTTGTAGTTAAATTAATTAAGCGAACTAATTATGCTTTCATTGCTCCAAGCATGTTACCATACACACTGTTCAATGAAGATAAGTTATTAGCTAGTCCAGCCATTTGCTCCTGAAGTTTAGTAGCGTTTTCAGCGATTGCTTGATTAGCTTCAGCTTGCTTAGCACCGCTCTCTACCTGTACTTTGTAAAGACTGTTTAAAGATTCCATTTGAGCAGCTGCAAGTGCCATTTCCTCAGAATACTTTTTAGTAGAAGTCATAGCCTCAGTAGTTGGCTTAATACCTTCTGCTGCACCTTTAAAGCTACGGATGCTGTCTCCTAAACTAGACATTAGCTCAGAGTCAAGTTTAGCCTCCTTAAGCATTTCATCTAATTTTTTTGATAAAAGACCTTCTGCATCTTTAGGCTCTTCTACTTTTTTCTTTTTACCACCAACTGCTTGACCACCAGCTAATTCTGGGTAAACAAGTGACCAATCTAGTTCATCTTCTACCGGTTCAAAAGCAGAAATCGCGAAAATTACAGCTTCCGTAATCAGACCTATCATAAGTAGATTATTTCCAGAAAAACCGTATCCAAAATCCCAGTGAAGAATTTTAAATAATGCTCCTACAATTACTACAGCGGCTCCTAGACCGTAAGCCATGTTAAAAATTTTCTTAGTTGTTTTAGACTGTGCCATTTTTAAATAAGTGTTTAGTTAAGTTGTTAAGTTAAGATTTAATTAATTAAGGGGTATTAGTTAGTAGCTGCATTAAGAGTAATATCAGTACCTTGATACGTTTGTACCGTACGGAAACCAATAAAACTTCTTGCACTATCCTGATATTCGTAGTCACGAGTTCCTACTTGTAAGAAGTATGATACATCCTTCCAAGATCCACCTCTAACACCTTTACGTTTATTTTCTTTATCATTTACTACAGGCGATAATGAACTCATAAATTCATAAGCTCCTGGCTCATATGAAGAATTCACCCATTCTGATACATTACCTGACATGTTATATAAGTTGTAATCATTAGGTTCATAAGCATCTGCTTCTACCGTATAAACCGCTTGATCTGCCGCGTAATCACCTCTTAATGGCTTGAAGTTAGCAAGGAAACAACCTCTATCATTTTTTGCATAAGGACCACCCCATGGATAAGTAGCTCCTTCCAATCCACCACGAGCAGCATATTCCCATTCTGCCTCACTTGGTAAACGGTACTCAAATACTCTTTCCAGGTTACGTTGCTTTCTATATCCATTGTGATAAAGTGTTCTCCATTGACAGAACGCCTTAGCTTGTTTCCAGTTTACTCCTACTACAGGATAATTACTATAAGCTTCATGATAATAGTAATCATTATGCATTGGCTCATTGTAACTATAGTTAAAATCTCTAATCCATACTGTAGTGTCTGGATATACAGGAATTGGCTCTTGTGTTATAAAGTCTTTTCTAGATTTAGATTTGTCACGATTACGAGCAACCGCTTCAACATCGTACTCTGTGTACATAAACTGTAATTTATCCGTATCGATAGTACGTTCTCCATTGTAAGCTTCCTCGTAAGGGATTAGGAAATTGTCATAAACCTCAGCATAAAATTCATCTGGAATCTCCTCTGTATCCCAAATAAGATCAACATCACGATTTAATTTTCTTCCTTCATATCCGGTAGGGCCAAGACCTACGTAGTTATCTTGTAGGTATTGCTCCCAAGGAGTAAGATCTCCTTCTTCACCATCAAGAAAGGCAAATTCCCCTATTCCATTATCACCAGGAGTAGCTCCATTTTCATCTGCCATAATAGCTAGATTTGTTCTAAAAATAGAATCACGTACCCAGTTTGTAAACTGACGGTATTCTGCGTTTGTAATCTCAGTTTCATCCATGTAGAAAGATGGTACTGTAACAGTTTTAGCCGGCGCGTTTCTAGTAGCAGCGATATCGTCATCACTTTTACCCATTATAAACGCACCACCTGGTATAAGCGTCATACCATAAGGCTTTTCAGGATGCCATTTCTTTCCTTTGGCACCTACTACCATTCCGCGGTCTCCTTTTCCACAACTAGCTACAAAAACTGCCACTGCTATAAGGACAAAAAACTTTTTCATAAGGTATCTTAAGTTATCTTTATGAGATTTAAGGCCGTAAACCTATTATTTTATTTATAATTCCACAACTTTTTTTTATGATTAATTTAAAGAAACTATCGATAAAATGTTGCTAAAATTCGTTTTTCTTCCTAGCTCTTAACCATTTATCAGGAAGATGTTGATTGCAAGCTTCTTGATAATCTTGATAAGAACAAGGTAATAACGTATGTTGTTTTAATTTATTATTGACTCCTTGAATAAAAGGTATTTCTATCCACCAGCGCCCAGTATTACTACTCTTGTAAAATATAAGTATCTCGTCCTCAACAGGTACCTGATACTTTAATACATTATCATCGATATTCAATGGATACTCACCACTGCGATAATTGTAACCTTCGATAAAATACCAAACTATCTCTGCTACCAACTGCGCTGGTGTATCTATTGCCTCCAGAACAGTCTCAAAAACACCAAATACTTTTAACCTATCACTAATTCCAGCATATCTGGAAAGACTGCAAATTTGCTTACCATTAAATCCATTAGGGTTCGCTTTCGCGAAAGCGAGATCACCACTACGAACCGATTGTAAATCGATACCTACCAAGTCTGCATCTCTCATATGAGGCTCGGCCAAGGTGATATCCTGATTCAACGCACCTAATCGATCTGCTTCAAAATACATGCGCTGCAATAACTCAATTTCGTCTTGCGAATTGAAATAGGTTTGAAAACCAAGGTTGGTATAATTGAATAAATTATAGGGTTGTTCTGTCACCATTTTACCAACGTAATTGCGTGAGGTAATGGGTGCATTGATATCGCCTAAGTCAAACCTACAATCAACATTCAATGCATTAATCATAGTATAATGCTCATCAAATGCTCGATACATAGGATACATAAGATCTTGACTACCACCAATGTAAATAGGTATAATTTTTCTTAAGAGAAAAAATTCGGTAAGCTGTCTTACTACGAAATAGGTATCTTCAACAGTTTCACCAGGAAAAACATCTCCTAAATCGGCTATGGTTGATGTCCAGTTTCCTGGATACAATTCGTACAGCTTTCTTCTAATATGATCCAAGGTTTTAACTTGAATCAAGGCATTATTATCCTTACGGTTTTCTAACAGACCGATGATCACCAAATCCACATTTTGCAAGTCTGGCATACCATCTTGCTCTGTATGAATTTTTATTGTTTGTCCTAAAGTGGCTGGTGGTTGCAACATTGCATGAGCCACCGCAAGCTCATGAACTGGGTTTAAAAAATCCAGAGACATGTTTATTTTTTAGTACTCTTACGAGTGGTTTTTTTCTTAGTTGTTTTCTTTTTAGGAGCTTTTTTTGCAATTAATTCTTGAGCTTTTTCTAGAGTAATACTTAAAGGGTCGATGGTTTTTGCTAGTTCCACCTTAGTCTCACCTTTAATAATATTGTGCCTACCCCATCGAGCCTTTTCAATTCTTATACCTTCTTCTTCCCAATCAACTATCAGCTTGTCTTTTTCCTTTTGAATCTTATCTTTAATTAAAGTTTCAATATCTGAATTAGACAGGTTATCAAAGTCGTACTTTTTATTTACTGAAATAAACATACCACTCCATTTTATAAATGGCCCAAATCTACCAACTCCTTTAGTAACCGGTTGGCCGTCATATTCATAAATTGGAGCATCGGCCTTTTCTTTTTCTTCTATAAGCTCCATAGCACGATCTAGTGATATACTCATTGGATCATCTGTTTTCTCCAAGGAAACAAATGTTTTACCGTTGAATTTAACATAAGGACCATATCGCCCTTGATTAACTTCAACAGGATGCCTATTGTATTCACCTAAAGTTCTAGGAAGTTTAAATAGCTCTAAAGCTTCTTCTAAAGTAATCGTCGATAGATTTTGAGAAGGCAGTAAGCTAGCAAACTGAGGCTTCTCTTCATCCTCTACAGTACCTATTTGAGCCATTGCCCCAAATCTTCCTAATCGAACACTTATAGGCTTACCACTTTCAGGATGTGTTCCTAAGATACGTTCACCTACTTCTCGTTCGGCATTTTCTGCTACGTCCTTAACTTTAGGATGAAAGTCTTTATAGAAAGATTGCATCATATCAGTCCATTCTTCTTTTCCTTCGGCGATGTTATCGAAAGACTCTTCTACTTTGGCTGTAAAATTATAATCTAAGATATCACCAAAATGCTCTACTAAGAAGTTATTCACAACTCTTCCTACATCAGTAGGAATCATTTTACCTTTATTTGATCCTGTTTTTTCAGTTAATTCTTGAATCTGAACTTCTTCATTCACCAAAGTGAATTGTTTGTAAGATCTTTCTTCTCCTGTATCCTGACCTTTTTCAATATACTTACGATTTTGAATGGTCGTAATTGTAGGTGCGTATGTAGAAGGTCTACCGATACCTAATTCTTCTAGTTTTTTAACCAATGAAGCTTCCGTATAACGGTATGGTGGTCGTGAGAAACGCTCGGTAGCAGTTATAGACTTTGAATCTAAAACATCTCCAACGGTTAAATCTGGTAACAGTCCTTCTTGTTCTAGGTCTTCATCATCAGTTCCTTCTAGGTATACTTTTAAAAAACCTTCGAACTTTACAATTTCACCATTTGCAGTGAATTCTTTATCGTGAGTACTAGCACTTATAGAAACGTTGGTTCTTTCAAGTTTAGCATCACTCATCTGGCTGGCTATAGCTCTTTTCCATATGAGCTCGTATAATCTGATCTGATCTCTATCGGCTCCTGCACTATGGACAGCAAAATCAGTTGGCCTTATAGCCTCGTGAGCCTCTTGAGCTCCTTTCGACTTTCCTTTATAATTACGCTCTTTATGATATTTATCTCCGTATGCCTTATTTATTTCCTCCTTGGCACCGTTTTTTGCTTCATTACTTAAGTTAACCGAGTCGGTTCTCATATAAGTAATCAATCCAGCTTCATACAATCGTTGTGCAAGTTGCATGGTACGACTTACATTGAAGTATAATTTCCTTGAAGCCTCTTGCTGTAATGTTGATGTAGTAAATGGTGGCGCTGGAGATTTACTAGCTGGCTTTTTGGTTAGATTTGAAACCTTAAAAGTAGCTCCTTTATTGGATTCTAAAAACTCCTCTGCTTCCTTAGTAGAATCAAGTGAACTTGGTAATTTTGCTTTGACTAGCTTACCTTCTTTTGAGAGAAATTCTGCATCAACCCTAAAGAAGTTTGTTGAATTAAACTTCAAGATTTCATCCTCGCGTTCTACTATTAATCGAACTGCCACACTTTGCACACGACCAGCACTTGCACCACCTTTGACCTTTCTCCATAATATAGGAGAAATCTCATATCCTACTATACGGTCTAGCACTCGTCTAGCCTGTTGAGCATTTACAAGATCATAATCTATCGTTCTAGGATTATCAATTGCCTTTTGAACAGCGCTTTTAGTGATCGCATTAAATACAATACGTTTTGTTTTTTCCTTTTTGAGATCTAGTTGTTCAGCAAGGTGCCATGCAATAGCTTCTCCTTCTCGATCTTCATCACTCGCTAACCAAACAATTTCGCAATCGGCAGCTAATTTTTTAAGCTTTTTAACCAGATCTTTTTTATCACTAGAAACAATATATTTAGGTGTAAAATCTTTATCGACATTAACACCTAATTCCTTGGCAGGAAGGTCAGCAATGTGACCAAAACTAGATGCTACTTTGAAATCTTTTCCTAGAAATTTTTCAATAGTTTTTGCCTTGGCAGGCGACTCTACTATTACAAGATTTTTTGCCATTAAGTTTTGAAATTTGAAATGCAAAGTTATAGTTAAAATAATTAGAGAGTCTAAATAATTGTTAAACCAATATTTTTCAGGATTATAAAAAGTTGTTATTCAATGTTTTAACTTTAAATATTCTTTTAAACCAAATAATCAAAGATAATTCTCCCTTTTCGTATTATTCTTTTGAGGTTATTGATAGGCAAACCAACTTTTTTGAACCTTTCCCTTAGAAAGAGCATAACTATCTGTTAGAATGTTAAGGTGACAGATTGTCATTAAACCAAAAAAACAAACTATCTTTGCACCACCTAAAAAAGGTGAAATACTAAGGAGACGATGGAAAAAGTAATTGAAGAAGAAAAGCAAGGAACTACTGTTCAATTAAATGATAAAAAAGAGAATGGCCGTAAGTTATACATAGAGAGCTACGGTTGTCAAATGAATTTCTCAGATAGTGAGATTGTTGCATCAATCTTGGCTAAAGAAGGTTTTAACACTACTAACACTCTTGAAGAAGCAGACCTAGTTCTGGTTAACACTTGCTCCATTCGTGAGAAAGCAGAACAAACAGTTCGTAAAAGATTAGAGAAATTTAATCGAGTAAAAGAGCGCGAAAATCCAAACATGAAAGTTGGGGTTCTAGGCTGTATGGCAGAAAGACTTAAATCTAAATTTCTTGAAGAAGAGAAAATTGTAGACATGGTTGTAGGACCAGATGCCTATAAAGACCTTCCAAATCTTGTAGCAGAAATCGATGAAGGTCGTGATGCAGTTAATGTAATTTTATCTAAAGAAGAAACCTATGGTGATGTTGCTCCTGTAAGATTACATAGTAATGGTGTCACTGCATTTGTATCCATAACTAGAGGTTGCGATAACATGTGTACGTTTTGTGTGGTTCCTTTTACAAGAGGGCGTGAACGTAGTCGTGATCCTCAATCTATCTTAGAAGAAATTCAAGATTTGGTAAACAAAGGTTTTAAGGAAGTAACTCTTCTAGGACAAAACGTTGATTCGTATTTGTGGTATGGCGGTGGTCTTAAGAAAGATTTTAAAAAGGCGAGCCCAATGGCACAGGCTACTGCAGTAGATTTTGCCAAGCTTCTGCATATAGTTGCTAAGGCTCAACCTAATTTAAGAGTACGCTTTTCTACAAGCAATCCACAAGATATTAGTGATGATGTTCTCCATGCTATGGCAGCACATCGTAATATTTGTAATTATATACACTTACCTGTACAGTCAGGAAGTGATCGTATATTAAAAGAAATGAATCGACTGCATACCCGTCAAGAATACATGGATTTGATTGATCGTATTCATGACATTATTGAGGATTGCGCAATTTCTCAAGATATGATCGCTGGATTCCCAACTGAGACCGAAGCAGATCATCAAGACACTTTAAGTCTTATGGAATATGTAAAGTATGACTATGGTTTCATGTTTGCTTATAGTGAGAGACCTGGTACTATGGCTGCAAGAAAAATGGAAGATGATGTTCCTGAAGAAGTAAAGAAAAGACGTTTATCAGAGATAATCGATGTACAACGTCGTACCGGTCTAGAAAGAGCTCAATACTTTGTAGGAAAGACTGTAGAGGTACTTATTGAAAAAGAGTCTAAACGATCTGATCAACATTGGGCAGGACGCAACTCTCAAAATTACATGACGGTTTTTCCAAAAGGTAATTTTAAGGTTGGCGATTTTGTAATGGTCAAAATAACAAACTGCACTAGCGCAACTCTTATAGGTGAAGCTGTTGGATATAGTGATATGACAGGCCCAATCACGATTAAATAATAGTTTATGGAAGGGATACAAGCTATAAAACAAAGATTTGAGTTAATTGGTAACGACCCTAGTTTTAATCGTGCTATTCAAAAATCCCTGCAAGTTGCTCCTACTGATATTTCAGTATTAGTAACGGGAGAAAGCGGTGTTGGTAAAGAAAGTATTCCTAGAATTATACATTCTCAATCCTTTAGAAAACACGCCAAATATATAGCCGTAAACTGTGGTGCAATCCCAGAAGGAACCATAGACTCTGAACTTTTTGGGCATGAAAAAGGCGCTTTTACTGGAGCTACACAAACAAGATCTGGTTATTTTGAAGTCGCCGATGGCGGAACCATATTCTTAGATGAAGTAGGTGAATTACCACTACCTACACAAGTAAGATTGTTGCGAGTTCTAGAAAATGGTGAGTTTCTAAAAGTAGGATCCTCAAAAGTTCAAAAGACTGATGTTAGGATTGTAGCAGCCACAAACGTCAAAATGTTTGAAGCTATCGAGAAAGGGAAATTCAGAGAAGATCTGTATTACCGGTTAAGTACAGTAGAAATTCACTTACCTCCATTACGCGAGCGTAAAGGTGATATTCATTTGTTATTTAGAAAATTTGCTAGTGATTTTGCCACCAAGTACAAAATGCCAACTATCAGATTAGATGAGGACGCAGTACGCTTATTAACCAATTACAGGTGGAGTGGAAATATCAGACAATTACGCAACATTGCCGAGCAAATAAGCGTTCTTGAACAGGAACGTAATATCAATGTAGCTACCTTACGTAATTATCTACCAGACACTGGGACTCATTTACCTGCCGTGGTAGGAGAAAACAAAAAAGCCGACAGTGATTTTGCAAACGAGCGTGAAATACTTTACAAAGTGCTGTTTGATATGAAAAATGATTTGAATGATCTTAAAAAGCTCACTCACGATTTGATGGCTAGCGGTAACATGAAAGATGTGTCAGAAGAAAACTCTGGTTTAATTCAACGCATTTATGGCAACAATAATGATTCTAGTACAGACTATGAAGAAGTTATTGATAATGCCTATGAAATAACCAATGAAGATTCTTTTCATGAGGATAAATTACCTGTAGAATATCAACCTCAATCTTCCATGGCTTCAGCTGTATCAGACAGGTATGATTTTGCTCAAGAAATTGAAGAAGAAGAATCTTTAAGCCTGGAGGAAAAGGAAATTGAATTAATTAAAAAATCTCTTGAACGTCACAAGGGAAAACGCAAAGCAGCCGCAGAAGATTTAGGAATATCAGAACGCACCTTATACCGAAAAATTAAGCAGTATGACCTTTAAGAAAATAACCTTTTTAGTAGTAACCCTTCTCTTGGTTACCAGCTGCGGTATTAAATATGGGTTCAATCAAACTTCCATTCCTGATAATGTCAACACTTTTCAGGTAGATTTTTTTGGTAATCTGGACCCTATTGAACCGGGTATCGAGCGTACTTTCACGCTTAATTTACAAGATTTAATTCAGGATCAAACAAGGTTAAGTATTGTCAACAGCGGTGGTGACTACATTTACCAAGGTGAAATCACCAGGTACTACATTGCTCCTATGACTGCAACCGCAAACAATACTGCGAGTCAAAATAGGCTAACTATAGAAGTAAATGTAAGATTTACTAACACTAAGGATGAAGAGCAAAGCTTTGAGAAAAAATTTAGCTTCTTCTATGACTACCCTGCAAATGTTTTACTTAATGGTAGTGCTTTAGATGAAGCTCTCGATGTGATATTCACACAGATCACACAAGATATCGTCAATGAAACACTTACTTCATGGTAACCAAGGATCGTTTACATACTTTGATTGCCACTCCTGACGAGCTTTCATTAAACGATTTAGGAGACATTCAAACTACACTAGAAAAGTATCCATACTTTCAAAGTTTAAGATCTGTATTTCTTAAAGGTTTAAAATTAGAAAATAGCCCTTCATACAATCAGGAACTTCAAAGAACGGCCGCGCATACCTCGGACCGCGCTGTTCTTTTTGATTATATTACTTCCAAAAGTTTTATTCAAAATAGAATAAGTACTGAGATCAAAAGACAACAAGAGCAGCTTAATTCGCTAGATATTGAAGTAGAAGAGTTTAACGTTGTTCAAGAAGATTTTAATGAAAACAGCGATTTTACCAATGTAACAGATGATGACTTATTTGTTAAAAAGGATACTGATCAAACACTGAATTTTGAACAAAGTGATGCTTACAGCTTTAGTGAATGGCTCAAGCTCACATCGCTCTCGTCCATTAAAAGAAGTGATGAGAAATCAGTTGCTCAAGAAACTGATGATATCCAAGACACTTCAAGTGAGAATAGTTATAGTGTTGAGGAGTCTCATCAACGTTCTATGGATATTATTGATAAGTTTCTTAAAACCAAACCTAAGAAAATTAAACCAGTAGCCAGTGAAACTAAAATTCAAAATCTGGCAGATCAAAATATGGCTCCAGAGCAATTCATGACTGAAACTCTAGCCAAAGTTTATCTCGCGCAAAAAAACTATAAGAAAGCAATTAAAGCATATGAAATTTTAAAATTGCAGTATCCAGAAAAAAGTAGTTTCTTTGCAGACCAAATTCAAGAAATAAAGAATTTACAAAGTAATCCATAATGACAACATATTACATTTTTGCAGGTCTTATCATTTTAGTTGCCTTTTTACTTATCGTAGTAATTATGGTTCAAAATCCTAAAGGTGGTGGACTTTCACAAAGCTTTGGCGGCGGTGGAACACAGCAGTTAGGTGGTGTACAAAAAACAGGAAATTTCCTAGACCGCAGTACTTGGGTTTTATCAACGTTACTTCTAGTACTTATTTTATTAGCTAGTACTGCAAAACTTCAAGGCTCTAGTACGTCAACTATTAAAGTTGCCGATCCTGATGCTCAAGTAGAAACTCCTGCTTTACCATCAGATTCTGGTGATGCAACAACACAAGAAACTGACACAAACGAATAATCAGTTCTTTTAACTGACAAAAAATCCAGCTCCACGAGCTGGATTTTTTTATTTACGGCATTTTGTCAGTAACCACAAAATGGCACATTATTAGAATGTAGGCAGGCATAAAAACAACTAAAAATTCATTTTAAAAATGGGATTAAATATTCAACCTTTATCAGACAGAGTTTTAATTGAGCCTATGGAGGCTGAACAGAAAACAGCAAGTGGTCTGTACATTCCAGACACAGCAAAGGAAAAACCTCAACAAGGTAAAGTAGTAGCTGTAGGAAATGGTAAGAAAGATCACGAGATGACTGTAAAAGTAGGTGATACTGTTCTTTACGGTAAGTATAGCGGTACAGAACTAAAATTAGAAGGTACTGATTACCTTATGATGAGAGAGGACGACATCCTTGCAATCGTTTAATCTAACCTTTCAATTTAATTTTTAATTAAGTACGCTTTCGCGAAAGCGTAAATTCAAAAAAAAAAACAATCATGGCAAAAGACATAAAATTTGATTTAGAAGCTAGAGATGGTATTAAGCGTGGTGTAGATGCACTTGCTAATGCTGTTAAAGTAACATTAGGACCAAAGGGTCGTAACGTAGTAATAGGAAAATCATTTGGAGCGCCAGTCGTAACTAAAGATGGTGTAAGTGTAGCTAAAGAAATCGAGCTAGAAAATGAGCTGGAAAACATGGGTGCTCAAATGGTTAAAGAGGTAGCATCAAAAACCAACGATCTAGCTGGTGATGGTACTACAACTGCAACCGTACTTGCACAAGCTATCGTAAAAGAAGGCCTTAAAAATGTGGCTGCTGGTGCAAATCCTATGGATCTTAAACGCGGTATCGACAAAGCAGTAGAAGCAATTACTAAAGATCTAGATAAACAATCAGAGAAAGTTGATGATAGTGGTGATAAAATAAAACAAGTTGCCTCGATCAGTGCTAATAATGATGATGTTGTAGGTGAATTAATCGCTACTGCATTTGGCAAAGTAGGAAAAGAAGGTGTAATCACAGTAGAAGAGGCAAAAGGAACCGATACTTATGTAGACGTAGTTGAAGGTATGCAGTTTGATCGTGGTTACTTATCTCCATACTTTGTAACTAATTCAGAAAAAATGACCACTGAATTAGAGAATCCTTACATCCTTCTTTTTGACAAGAAGATTTCTACCATGAAGGATTTAATGCCAGTATTAGAGCCTGTAGCTCAAACTGGAAAACCTTTACTTATCATCGCAGAAGATGTTGATGGTGAAGCTCTTGCTACGCTAGTTGTAAACAAGCTAAGAGGAGCTCTTAAAATAGCTGCAGTTAAAGCACCAGGTTTTGGTGATCGTCGTAAAGCTATGCTAGAGGACATCGCTATCTTAACAGGTGGAACGGTGATTAGCGAGGAAAGAGGATTTACTCTTGAGAATGCTACCATTGACATGCTAGGAACAGCAGAAAAAGTGGATATTGATAAAGATAACACTACAATTGTTAATGGTAACGGTGATAATGAGGCTATTAAAGCTCGTGTAGGTCAAATTAAATCTCAAATCGAGAACACAACTTCTGACTATGATAAAGAAAAACTTCAAGAACGTCTAGCTAAACTTGCTGGTGGTGTTGCTGTACTTTATGTAGGTGCTGCAAGTGAGGTTGAAATGAAGGAGAAGAAAGATCGCGTTGATGATGCATTACATGCAACAAGAGCAGCTGTTGAAGAAGGTATTGTTGCTGGTGGTGGTGTTGCCCTAGTAAGAGCTAAATCAGTTCTATCTAAGCTTAAAGGCGCTAATACAGATGAAGAAACTGGTATTTCAATAGTAGCTAGAGCTATAGAGGCTCCATTAAGAACTATCGTTGAAAATGCAGGTGGTGAAGGTAGCGTTGTGGTTTCTAAGATTCTTGAATCTAAAGGAGCTCAAGGTTATGATGCTAAAAATGATCAATATGTTGATATGCTTAAAGCTGGTATCATTGACCCTAAGAAAGTAACTCGTGTGGCTCTTGAAAATGCTGCATCGGTTAGTGGTATGATTCTTACAACAGAATGTGCTCTAGTAGAAATTAAAGAAGATGCACCTGCTGGTGGCGCTGGAATGCCAGGTGGAATGCCAGGAGGAATGGGCGGAATGATGTAATCATTTCTCCATTTTATTACACAAAGCCATCTCTTCTAGAGATGGCTTTTTTTGTTTTGGCTAACTTATCTTTGTGATATGCGTATTTTTTTTCTCTTATTCTTAATAAGCTCTGGGATTTCCTTATCACAAAATGTTCAACACTTCATTGATCAAGTTGATACCAATAGAATTACTACCCGACTTCAAGAATTTGCAGGTGAAGTATCTACTACGGTAAATGGTAATGCGCAAATCATAATTAATCGCGAGAGCAATCAAAACGATATTGCAAAAGACTATCTTGTTGAAAGATTGAATGCCCTGCCCCACCTGAATGTTACTACTATAAATTACAGCACTAGAGGAACTAACATTATAGCAACGCAAACTGGTCTTACTAATCCCAACGACATTTATATAATATGTGCTCATTATGATACAGTTACTAACTACTGCGTAGACGATAATGCTACTGGAACTATCGCTGTTTTAGAAATCGCAGAATTATTAAGCCAGCAGTGTACGGATAACACGATTGTATATGCATTTTGGGATGAGGAGGAACAAGGTTTAATAGGAGCACGTAATTATGCACAAGCAGCAAGAGCCAGAAATGATAATATAAAAGCAGTACTCAATCTAGATATGATAGGATACGATGGTGATGGTGATAATGATTTTGATATTGACGTGAGAGATGTCGCTAACAGCCTAGCTATGAAAGATGATATCGTACAAATGTTAAATCAATATGGAACAAATTGGAATTTAAACGCCAATGTCATTAATCCAGGAACACCTTTGAGCGATCACAAGGTATTTTGGGATGAAAATTATACTGCCTTACTAATCGGTGAAGCATGGTCTATGAACGATCAAAACAATCAATACCATACCACTAGAGATAGATTTAATAATCTAGATTTGTCTTACTGCACCGACATTATAAAACTATGTACCGCTTATATGGCCACAAAAGCAGGACTTAATTACATAGACTCAAGTATTCAAAACACAGGTTCGTCACTTACTGTTACTAATGATCCAACAGCAACTTATAGGTGGATTGATTGTTCCACAAATTTATCAATTTCGGGTGCTACCAGTCACTCCTATACTCCTACCACAGATGGTATTTATAAAGTTAGTATTACGAAGTCAGGCTGTACGGAAGAAAGTGACTGCATTAATTTCACAACGTTATCACATAATAGTTTAAAAACGCCCATTCAAGTAAGCTATAACCAAGCAACCAAAGATTTATTAGTAACCAACACCACAAAAGCTGAAATCCAATTGCGATTGTATCATGTAAATGGTCAATTTGCTCAAGAATGGATTACAGAAAAGGCTCAAGATAATATTAACCTAAAAAATTATTCGGCAGGGATTTATATTCTACAATATTTCGTTGAAGGACAAAGGCATATATTAAAGATTCAGATATAAAAAAACACCCTGAAAATGATTACATTTTCAGGGTGTTTAAATCAATTATTGAGATATTATTGTTGTACTGGTTCTAGCGCATCTGCGATTAATGTTTCCCCTTTAATTATTTCAAAAGTTTCTTTATTTGCTACATCATCGTGTAATGCTTTTACTAAGACCTTTGCTACATCAGCTCTTGGAATTTCTCCATGTTTATTTATCTTGGATTGCAATTCTATTTTATTGTTAGAATTATCATCGGTTAATGAGCCTGGTCTCACTATTGAGTAATTTAAATTTGAATTTTTTAAATAATTATCTGCGGCTTGTTTAGCTTTTAGATACTCTTGTAAATCTGAAGCCTGCTCTGGGTTGTCTGCTCCCATTGAACTTAGCATCACAAATTTCTTTACCGTTGCATTTTGACTTTCGTCAATTAATTTAATCGCGCCATTTTTATCAACTTCTTCAACATTCTTTCCTTTTGATCCTGCTGCAAAAATCACCTTATCTATATTGTTTGTAGTATGACTTAAATCATTAGTTAAATCACCCAAAACAGTTTCAATTCCATTAGCTTTAAACTGATCTACCTGTTCAGGCTTGCGCACCATTGCTACTGGTTCAAAATATTGATCGTTTTTTAATAATTCAATAACTTGTTTTCCTGTGGTACCTGTTGCACCTGCTACTAATATTCTTTCCATGTCATGAAATTAACCACAAAAGCCCTTTAAACAAGGGCTTTTAAGACTACTTAACTAGAGTTTATAATCTAGCTAAGAAGTTAGTCATAAATTAACAAAAGGATCTCTTAAAAGAGTTATAACTCCTTTTTTAAGAATCTAGCTGTATGGCTGGTTTTGTGTTTTGATACTTGTTCAGGAGTACCCTTTGCAACTACTTCTCCACCACCTCGACCACCTTCTGGACCTATATCTATAAGGTGATCTGCGATTTTAATAACATCCATATTATGTTCAATAATAAGTACTGTATTTCCTTTATCCACCAACTTATTCAGCACATCCATGAGTACTCTTATATCCTCAAAATGTAATCCTGTAGTAGGTTCATCTAAAATGTAAAAGGTATTACCGGTGTCTCTTTTTGATAATTCGGTAGCCAGTTTTATTCGTTGCGCCTCACCACCAGATAATGTCGTAGATTGTTGTCCCAATGTTATATAACCTAACCCAACATCTTTAATTGTTTTTAACTTGCGATATATTTTTGGAATAGATTCAAAGAAATCTGTTGCCTCATTTATTGTCATCTCAAGTACATCGCTTATAGATTTTCCTTTATATCGTATTTCAAGAGTTTCTCTGTTAAATCGTTTTCCGTTGCAGGTCTCACAGTTCACATAAACATCTGGTAAAAAGTTCATTTCTATTACTCGTAATCCACCACCTTTACAGGTCTCACATCGTCCACCAGCAACATTAAAACTAAAACGACCTGGTTTGTAACCTCTTATTTGCGCTTCTGGAGTCTTGGCAAATAGCGATCTTATTTCATCAAAGGTTTTAGTATAAGTAGCTGGATTAGATCGCGGCGTTCTACCAATTGGACTTTGATTGATATCTATGACCTTATCAATGTGTTCAAGTCCTTTGATACTTTTATAAGGCATTGGCACTTTTACACCATTGAAAAAATGTGCGTTTAAAATCGGATACAAAGTTTCATTAATCAAAGTAGATTTTCCACTTCCAGAAACTCCCGTCACTACGATCATTTTGCCTAATGGAAAGTCAACTGAAATATTTTTAAGGTTATTACCTGTACAACCTTTCAATACCAATTTTTCACCAGTTCCTTTACGACGCGTTTTGGGTATTTCAATTTCTTTGGTACCGCTTAAATATTGTGCAGTAAGTGTATCGTGTTTAAGAATATCTTTTGGACTGCCTTGACTAATTATTGATCCACCGTATTTTCCAGCTCTAGGACCTATGTCTATTACATGATCGGCACGTTCAATCATATCTTTATCATGCTCCACGACTATCACGCTGTTACCAGTATCTCGTAGTGATTCTAAGGAATTGATTAATTTTTCATTATCTCGCTGATGTAAACCTATACTAGGCTCGTCTAGAATGTATAAAACACCTACTAATTGTGAACCTATTTGCGTCGCTAGTCTTATGCGTTGTGCCTCGCCTCCTGATAATGTTTTTGCGCTCCTGTTTAAGCTTAAATAATCTAGCCCAACGTCGAGTAAAAATTGTAATCTTTCTTTAATTTCTTTAAGTAATTCAGTGGCTATTTGTTTTTGCTTTCGCGAAAGCGAACTCTCTAAATCATCAAACCAATCTACTAGTAATGCGATATCCATGTTTGCCAGATCGGCAATGGATTTTTCATTTACTCTAAAGTAAAGCGACTCTTTTCTTAAACGTGTTCCTTCACAGGTAGGACAGGTTACTTTATCCATAAAACCTTTGGCCCATCGTTGTAAACCAGCACTATCGTTATTGTTATAAGTTGCTTCTATAAAATTAGCAAGACCTTCAAAATCAATCTTGTATTTACGAGAAACTCCAAGTGTTTTTGAATTTACTTCAAGACTTTCATTGCCGCCATACAGGATCATTTGTACAGCCTCCTTGGGTAGTTTCTCAATAGGATCAGTAAGTTTAAAGTCAAACTTTTTAGCAATAAGTTCAAGTTGTTTAAATATCCAATTCTTCTTATTGTCTGGATAAGGAGCTAGTCCACCTTTTGAAATACTTAGACTAGGATTGGGAATAATTTTTTCTTCATTAACCTTATACAGGGTTCCTATACCGTTACAGGTAGGACAAGCTCCCTTAGGCGAATTAAAAGAGAAGTTATTGGGTTCTGGCTCTGGATATGAGATACCAGTTTCTGGACACATGAGAGATCTAGAAAAAAAACGTCCTTCCTTATCTCCATGAGCCACTACCATAGTAATGTCGTTTCCATGGTACATAGCTGTGCGTATAGCCTCATCTAGTCGTTTAATATCCTGTTCTGTATCATCTACTTGAATGCGGTCTATTACAATTTCAATATCATGAGTTTTGTAACGATCTAGTTTCATTCCTTTGGTTATGTCCACGATTTCACCATCGGTGCGCACCTTTACAAATCCTTGTTTTGCAATTTGTTCAAATAATTCCCTGTAGTGACCTTTTCGAGCTCGCACAACTGGTGCGAGGATGTTGATACGTTTGTCCTTATAATCCTTAATAATTAAATCCCTGATTTGTTCATCGCTATAACTAACCATTTTTTTACCGGTGTTATAGGAATAAGCATCACTCGCCCTAGCATAGAGCAAGCGTAAGAAATCGTAAATTTCGGTAATCGTTCCTACTGTACTTCGTGGGCTTTTTGAAGTCGTCTTTTGTTCGATGGCTATGACTGGTGATAGACCATCAATTTTATCCACATCTGGTCGTTCTAATCCTCCTAAAAATTGCCTGGCATAGGCACTGAATGTTTCAATATAACGTCTTTGACCTTCGGCATAGATGGTGTCAAATGCAAGGGAAGATTTTCCAGAACCTGATAATCCTGTAATAACTACTAGTTTTTCTCTAGGAATGTTAACATCAATGTTTTTTAAATTGTGAACTCGAGCTCCTTTTACTTCAATAATCTCGTCTGAATATCCCATAATTTTAGTCAATCTCGCGAAGTTACCTAAACCGCTCTAAAATTTATTTCAAACTAAGTTTAAATCTTGTTAAGTCTTTGCCTCTATTCTTATTACATCTAGTAAACATAAGTGAAAAAACTTGACATTTATCACAAATCGCTCGATTAACTGTAGGCGTTCATCCTAATAATAATAGGCTTTATCTAAAAAAATATAGTTTTAAAACTAAAGTAAATTTTACTTTTAATTTTATCAAAAATTCCCCTATGACCTACCACGGTAAAAATGATTTTCCAGTTTATTTGTATACCATTTTACGTATTGGTTTAGGACTGTATCTTCTTTTTCATGCCCTAGATCATATTATTCATTTCAACCAGTATCTTAAAGACACAGAAGCATATTTAGGTGAAGACTCTATGAGTACCGTGCTGCAATTATTTATCCCGATTGTTCCTATGATTGAGTTTTTTATTGCCCTTATGATTACCATGGGACTTTATACTCGTAGTAGTTTAATAGGCGCGATTGCGACAGGAATTATTTTTATAATTACATTCTTCCTTTTTGAAGATTATGACGCTGGCATTGTTCTTCTTTATTCTCTCGCGGTTAAAACGTTGTTGCTGTTCACTGTTAAATACAATCGAATATCGGCCGATTATAGAAACATCCAAATCGCCGAAAAAGAAATGAATGAATTATTAAGGATTAAGGAACAACTTTAACCTGAGTTATAGGTATTTCAATACCGTAGAGACTACGCTTTCGCGAAAGCGGAAAACCACCATCTGTCATTTCCCAGTCTTGCCATGTAGCTCTTATTCCATCTAGAGGTATAATACTTACCCACATTTTAAATGCTACTGGTTGGTAATTTTCATCCAATTCCCAGAGATAAGCATCGCCTGGCGTTGATCCTCCACTAGTATATTGTACTAATAATTGTTCTTTATCATCAACTTGTACGACAGAGCGCTTTACACCAGCATCAAATAGTTTATGAGGCGCTACCATCCAAAAGCTATCGTTATTAAAGTTTTTTTCAGCATAGGCTATAGCTTCTTCTCTTTCCTTTCCTTCTAGTTTTACTTCGTTTTTAAATGCAAAGCTACTTTGCGGATACCTGGTTTGATACGCAACCCTATAATCATCCCAATAAACATCAACTAGGTTTTGCTGTAACTTCCATCGATATCTATTAACTCCTCTAAAGGTCCAATGTAATTCACTAGCTTGAGTAAATTCTTTGTGATTAATTGCATCCAGCATTTTCATGGCCAATTCATCGGCAGGTTTTCCTGTGGTTCCTTCTGGCACCTCTTCATTAAACGTAAGTTTCAATACTATAAAAACAATAAGTAGTAATGCAACAACACCTATAAAACCTTTCAATAAAAACTTCAATATTTTTTTCATAGTACTTATTTTTTGCGCAATTTACAGGCAAAATTAAACGTATATCTTTTACTTATGAAATTATTAGGAATAGGCTCTAGAATTGAACATGATGAATTAGGTTTTGGTGTGGTAACCAATGTTACTTCAAAACATTATTGGGTAAGCTTTCAAAAGTCTGGAATTGAAACTATTGATATAGATGATGATTTTGAAGTCATCGAAGCCTGTGAAGATGATGTTGATACAGTTAGTTTTTATGAAGTTGAGAAATCACTACGGTATATTCTAGACAGGTATAGCGATGCTAGTCAAATTGTACCACTAGCCGATAAATTTAAAGGTGGTAAACTTATCCTAGAACCTAAAGATACTGAATTACAATCTAAGGAAATTCCTATTGACAAATTCTGGCACAAAATTGTGATGTTAAGAGATAGACTGCGTGTTATGGAACAAAAGATTAATAGTTCAAAGGAATTAGAGGATCAACTTAAAATAGACCTACAGCAATATATTACTCGTATTTACGGTAGTCTTACGACATTCAATGTATTGTTTGCTAGTAAAGAGCAGCAATTTAAAGGAACTGGTAATTAAGGATACCATGAACCTACAAGAGGTAAAAAACGAATTTAGAATTGCATTGTCAAATAATTATCCTGACTTTGAAATTGATTCCATTTTTAAAATATGTTGTGAGGATTTATTAGATTTTTCTAGGTCTGATATATTACTAAAATCACAAGAGACACTGACCAAAAATCAAGAAGGCACTTTAATTACAGCGCTTGAAAAGTTAAAGCAGGATATTCCTGTTCAATATATTACTGGTGTAGCACATTTCTATGGCAGGCAGTTTAAGGTAACTGAAAACACTTTAATTCCAAGACCAGAAACTGAAGAGCTCGTGCAGCTCATCGTGAATGATTTAAATAACGAGTCTTCTTTAAAAATTATAGATATAGGCACTGGAACGGGTTGTATAGGTATAAGTCTTAAAAAAGAACTGATCTCAAGTGATGTCACCTTATTGGATGTTTCTAAGGAAGCTTTATCAATCGCAAAACAAAATGCCACCAACTTAAAAGCTCAGGTACATTTTATAGAACAATCTATTTTAACCACTACGGATTTACCTGACAAATTTGATGTCATCGTAAGTAATCCACCCTATGTGCGGAATGTTGAGAAACAGGAAATCCATAATAATGTATTATTACATGAACCTCATCTTGCATTGTTTGTGGAAAATGAAAATCCGTTACTTTTCTATAGAAAAATCTTAGAACTTGCCCTTCATGGACTTACAGAAAAAGGTCGCGTTTATTTTGAAATTAATCAATATCTTTCAAATGAAATGAATGAACTAGCTAGTTCACTAGGGTTTGATTCAAAGATGATCAAAGATTATAATGGGAATTGGCGTATGATGATATGCTGGAAAAAATAAATTCAATTTCAATAGTAGTCCCTATTGACTCTGGTAGTATTCTTTTTTCAATAATAAACCAGCCTTTTCATCAAATTTTTTATTGAAAACAAACATGTCCCAAAACCATACTCGCTGAGTGATTTGTAGGGTAAATTCCTTTTCAGTAACCTCATTGTTCCTTATTTCATCAAACTTAAATTGATAATAATCTGGCATATATACAGGCACTTGGCCTAAGGTAATCATAGATAAAGTCAAAGGTTGACCGCATACTGGAGTTCTCTTAAGTGGATACAATTTTAGAACCACATTAGCTTCAGTACTATCTGACATTACATTAAAAAGTCCTGAGGCCTTTATTATTTTTAGTTCCTGCTTCAATGAGTCTCCTATTACAAAAGCGTCAATAGTTGTAATCTCCTTCCCGTATTCTTCATAATGAGTAGGAAGCACGCGATAACTATAACACGAATAACAATTCCAAAGCAGGGATACAACAAATAAGAATTTCAATAATCTCATGACTCAAAATGGTTTTCGTTACAGTAGAACAACACTGTTCGCGAGTGATGTGACAATAAAAATACAGTTTTCAGTTCTATTGATTACAACAACAATCCCATTGCGGCTCCTACAATCATTACCAACATTTTTGCAAGATTAAATTTATGAGCTTCACTTGCTTCAAGAATTAAGGTAGTAGAAACATGTAAAACAATACCTGCGACTATGGCCTTAATGATAGTGACTAATTCATCGTCAAATAAGATATATTCATTAAGAAGCGTTCCTAGCGGTGACATTAAGGCAAAAATAAATACTAGCAATGCTGATTTAAATACGCCGTATCCTTGTTGTAATAAAAAGCTCGAAAAAATAAAAGCAATAGGAATCTTGTGTACAGCAATTCCATACACCATACTTTGACTAGCATTCAAAGGAATACCTTCTAAGAAAGCATGTATACATAAACTTACAAATAATGCGGTAGGAAAACTAGGAACTTCTTTATTTATGTGTAAGTGACCATGCTCGGCTCCTTTTGAAAAAAATTCTAGAATAATTTGAATAAAAACTCCTATTACAATGTATACACCATAGCGACTTCCATCTTCAAACACCTCTGGTAAGAATTCATGCACCGTAGTGCTCAATAAAAAGGCTCCAGAAAATGCAAGTACCAGTTTAATACTATTAGAATTGATGTTTTTCAATGCCATAGCAGCAAAAAACCCCAATACCACAGCTATAAATGGGAGAAAAATTGGTATCATCTATTATTTAGAATAAGCTTGCAAAATTAACTAACTTCTCAAACATTTGAGCACTTAAAACAGTTATCGTAACTTTACTTTAATATTTATTCAATCAATATGAAAAAAGGATCTTTAGGCTGTTTGGGCATAGGTTTAATTAGCCTTGTAGGCTTAGTTGTCGTTATGGCAATTTGGGCAGGCAGTTGGTACAATGGTACTATTAATTTAAGCGAAGGCGTTTCTGGCGCGTGGGCAAATGTTGAAAGTAGTTATCAACGTAGGAATGACCTAATCCCAAATATTGTAGCTACTGCAAAAAAATATGCCGAATTTGAACAAGAAACATTAATCGGTGTGATTGAAGCTCGTGCAGCGGCCACTTCAATAAAAGTAGATGCCGACAACTTATCTAGTGAACAAATTCAAGCGTTCTCAAAGGTACAAAGTCAAGTAAGTTCAGGTTTAGGTAGATTATTAGCAACCTATGAAAATTATCCAGATCTTAAATCAAACGAGCAGTTTAAAGAACTTATTAATGAATTAGAACGTACAGAGAACCGCATTAATGTGGAACGTAACAATTATAACGGTGCTGTAAAACAATACAACGCTCGCATCAAACGTTTCCCAGGAAACCTGCTTGCCGGTATCTTTAATTTTGATGCTTCTCCTTATTATCAAGCAGATGAAGGTGCAGAAAATGCTCCTGATGTAGAAGGCTTATTTGGCGAATAATATGGACAACCACGTTGAGGAATTTCTTACCGCACAAGAAGAGAAAGAGATTATTGCTGCGATTAGACGAGCAGAAAATAAAACCAGTGGAGAAATAAGAGTACATCTTGAGAGTACCTGTGAAAATGCTATATCCAGGGCTCAGGAAGTATTTCATTTACTCAAAATGGATAACACCAAAGAAGAAAATGGTGTACTTATTTATCTTGCTGTAGATTCTCACAAGTTCTCCATCATCGGCGATAAGGGTATCGATAATAAAGTACCCAGCAACTTTTGGGATCAAATAAAGGATGTGATGGCATCACGCTTTCGCGAAAGCGAATTCTCAACAGGAATCATAAAAGGTATAGAGCTTATAGGTAAGGAACTAGCACAGTATTTTCCATGGGATGTGGACGATACCAATGAGTTGAGTGATGAAATATCAAAAGGAACAATTTGATGAAGAGGATACTTTGCTTATTGTTATTATTCCCTGTTTTTCTACAGGCTCAATTTAATATCCCAGAAAAACCAGTAGTAAAAGAACAACGAGCTGTTTACGATTATTATAAAATACTCAACAAACAAGAGTTCACAGCCCTAGATCGCAAATTGATCAACTATGCCGATACAACAAGCACGCAAATTGTAATTGCAATTGTAGAAAGCACAAATGGAGAAGACATTTCTTTACTAGGAGCTCGCTGGGGTGAAAAATGGCAGGTAGGACAAAAAGACAAAGACAATGGGATTTTTATCCTGATGGCTTATGGCGATCGTAAAATTGATATTAATACAGGACGCGGCATTGAATACCGCATGACAGACCTAGAAAGTGAACGTATTATTAATCGAATTATAGTACCCAACTTCAAAAGAGGTAATTATTATCAAGGACTGGATCAAGCCACCGATGCCATTTTTAAATATTTAAATGGTGAATTTGTAGAAGACAGAGATTTAAACAAAGCGCCTTTTCCATGGTCATTCTTTATTGTACTAGCTTTTATATTATTCATTATTATACTAAGCAGCCGCAAAGGAAATAATGGCAATAATCGTGGTGGCGGCACTTCCTTATTAGATGTCATTATCTTAAGTAATATGGGACGTGGCTCATATTCTGGTGGTAGTTTTGGTGGTGGATCTTCCGGTGGTTTTGGCGGCGGATTCGGTGGTGGATTTGGCGGTGGAAGCTTCGGTGGTGGTGGCGCCTCTGGTGGCTGGTAATTAGTAACTTAAAATATAAAGCCATTCCTATTTGATAGGAACGGCTTATTCATATTCTAAAGTCACATAAGTTACTACTCTTTACCGTCTACATAATCTTGTAAGTAGGCAAAGCGCTCTGTCAATTGACCATCGCTGGTAGTAATTTTTGCACGTTGCAATACTCCATCTTTATCCTCATTAAAAAAAGCAGGAATCACATACTTAGAGAACATTTCACCAAAACCTTCACTTGCATCCTTGGGTAATTCACAAGGTAGATTATCTACCGCCATTACAGTTATAGCGCCCTCTTTCTTATAATCTACTTCCTTTTCAGTTTGTGGGTCATAACCATAAATAGGTTGTGCAATTGTGCTAGGTCTAATTGTACAAGCAATAGGACCATCAATATCGCAACTTACATCGGCTACTAGGTTGATATTAAAATCTTCATTTCTCATATCTTCTCTTGTAAAAAAGTAAGGAGCGCCGTTTCCATAAAAATGACCTGTAATAAGCATGTCGGTTACCCTAGCATACTTCATAAAATCGCTTTTCAATAATTCAGGATTGTTATAACACTCGGTTCTAGTAGGTTTATATCCATCTTTGCGCATGTAATAATCTGTCACATCCAGTTGGGTAAACAAGGTTTGCACACTTTTGAATTGACCCAATTGCAAGTATTCCTTGGGTTTTACTTCATGAATTTTAAGCTCCTCTAGGATTTCTCTAATTCCACCTGCCACTTTACCACTTCCTGTCATTACAATATGTATAGGTGGTAGATTGCATTTTATGCGTGCTAGTTCTTTTTTAAGAGCCTTGTAATCAGGAAGTGATTCTACTTTGGGCAATTCAAAACTTCCGTCTCTTAAACCTAATGCTCTAAAGCCATTGTATGCACCTACTATACCAGCATATCTTCCAAAACCTATTAATCTACCTCCGTTTTTTGCGACTATGGTTTCATGGTCATACAATTCTATTTTTTTATCTAGAATGGCTTGCAATAACTTTCGGTTATAGGGCTGCTTTTTTATCGTGTGAGAAAAGAAAAAGTATTTTTTTCCAGGTATTAAACTTTCAACGGGTACTTCCTTTACTCCTATCATTACATCGGCATCGGTAACATCATCGGTTACGGTAATTCCCTCGCGAGTATAGGCTGCATCGTCAAAAATTCTTATTGGTGATGATTCTACTAGGAATTCCGCTTTCGCGAAAGCGTGATCAAGAACATGTAATTGTTGTGGAGAAAAAACTACGCGGCGATCTGGCGGATTTTTTCTTTCTCTAATAATGGCAAATTTCATAAGGTAGATTATAAAGTAGCAAGATAATTAATCGCAATCAATTTAAAATGGGAAATAAACACCATAAAGACGGAAATATGTTCCAATTATACAGGAAGGTCTATCTGGATCTTTGTCTTATAAATTTATAAAACAAAAAACATGAAAAATTTAGTAGTAGTACTTATCGCATTTTTAGGCTTTTATAGTGTGCAAGCACAAGATAAAATGAGAAAGCATTCCGATGAGATGACCCAGGAAGTAGCTCACGTTCAACTGGATCAAATCAAAGGAGAGTTTGTTCAAAAACAAATTACTCTTAAACCGGGTACGTACATCTTTGATGTATCAAACAAGAATGTAGGTCATGAGGTTGGATTTGTACTAGTAAAAAAAGGTGCCGACATAAGTAACCCTAAAAATCACATTCAAACTGCCTATGTAACGCAAGCTGTTAAAACAGGAGAAACCCAGCAGTCTAATCCTACAAAACTAGAAGCTGGAGAGTATGTGTATTTTTGTCCTTTAAATCCTACAAGTACAGACAACACGATACTTGTGGAATAGCTTTCTTCTCCCTAGAAAGCAAAAGCCCTGTCATCCAGACAGGGCTTTTTTTTGGCATAGTTTTTAGGCTAATTAATGAGTGTAAATGATATATTTGCGCTCCTAAATTAATTTTAGGTTTTGTTTTTTGAAAACAATCTGGGGTCGACTGGTTTTGACAGCGAGACTGGATTAATGGTAAGCATGTCGAGCGCTGGGAAACAGCTCGTAAATCTCATTTTTCATCTTTTTTAAACGGCGAGAATAACTACGCCCTAGCTGCATAATCTGAATCATAGTAAGATTACGCCTCGGTCTACTAGGTAGACAAGCAGGAAGTCTCTCAACAGCCTTGGTTTGCGGCGGTTGGTTATGGGACTTCGTAAAAGTAAACCTATCTACGGCAGTGCTTTGATGTGGTAGAGAAATTTAATTGAAGCCAAGCCTAGTTTTGGTAGTTTCTGACCGGCTCTAGGACTGAAATGAATTAGAAACTAAACATGTAGAAAGCGATTGATTCACTTGTTTGGACGGCGGTTCGAATCCGCCCGACTCCACAAAAAAATGATAAACCACGACAGCAGTCGTGGTTTTTTTGTTTTGAAGTAATTGAACTAGCAAACTCAATCACTAATATTAAGATCTCATAACCATACTGCTTCCATTGAAAAAAAGCCCATCCATTTACTAGACAGGCTCTACCTAAAAAAAATAAACACTGAGCTAATTCAATATTTAAAGAGTCTAAATGAAAAAGATAATTATTCTTCCAATAACTTGTAAGCAAATTGAGGATATCCTCTTTCATTACTAGGGCTTGTAAGTGCAAGAAATTGGAGTTTGTAGTAGTTTCCATTGGCATCGTGAATGACATAGAAAATATCTTCTATAAGTGATGGTGAAGCGCTAGGACCACCGCCGTTTCTCCATGTACTACCTATACTTCTTTGATCATTTTCAAAATTGCTATCCACAACATCTAATAAACTAAAGTCCTCGTAGGTGATACCTTCCTCAGCTTCATCAATCATATAAGCTCGCGCACTCGACTTGATGTTATTGGTTATAAAGTCTGCATAAGCATAGGCTCCATAACTTTGTCCACCAAAAACAGCCTCGTTTGTAAATACGGTGTAGCACAAATCCCATTCTTCTTTTTGTGGCTCAACACTCACTACTGATTCTGTATTAAAACTGAAAAAAGTATAGTGGAATAAAGGGTTTTTATTAATGGTAGTTGTTTGAAAGGTAGTATCGTCAAGGTTAGCATATTGCAATAAATAATTCTCACCGTCTTTTAAGATTCTAATCTTCTTCCAACCTCTAGCATCTCCTTTGTAGTTTGAAGAACCAGAATTAGGTTGATCTACACCTACTTCATAGCCTAGATTGATTAGATAAACATTGTTGTTTGAATCTACTGAAGAGACTGCATCTATAGCGGTTCCTGATATATTTCCATCTGGTGCATCGATAAACTCCATATTCGCTGGATTGAAATTACCTACTTCTGCCTGTGATTGTAATTGTTGCACTTCAGGATTGGTTGAGTTTACCGCAGTCATATCGTTAGTAGATAAGCGAGCGGCCATCATGAGGATAGAACCGTTTATGATAACCCTATCTTGCATAGAACTAAACCCTAAATCCCACGAGGTTCGGTTAACCTCGGTTGCAATATTGGTACTCAAATCAAAAAAGACCTGGTTGGGCATATTAGGGCCACCTACATTAGGAGAAACTGTAGCGCCATCTACAGTCACTACGATTGGTCCCATAGGCTCATCGTCTTCACTACAACTACCTAATAGTAGAATGCTTATAATAGTTAAAGCTGTTAATAGATTATTTTTCATGTTTTAAAAATTAAGTTTATATAAAAGTTTTAAATAAAAAGATCGTCCGTAACCCAGTAAAATAGAATTTGTTGCTGTGTTGTGTGCACCGCCACTAGAGGTATAATTAGTATCTACACGAGTAATATCAAATAAATTACGCGCTCCTACTGTAGCCTCTAATTGATCACTTAATAAGGATTTTCTTATCGATGCATCTAACCATGAATAAGCATCTGTTTCAATCTTGGAAAAAGTTGAATTACCGTCACTGTCTGAACCTGTAACCCTAAAATCTTGCTGTCTTCCGTTATAATTTACAAGTAGCGAGAAAACCGTATCCCACTTAGGGTAACGATAATTAAGACTAGCATTCAATTGGAATTGATACAAGTAGTCGTCACTAGCATTATCTTCACTTGCTAGCTCTCTAGATATACCAAAAACAGTTGCATTTAAAGAGGTACTCCAGTTCTTTAATTTAAGTGAATTAGTATTAGTTAATCCTATAAAACGATAACTATCTATATTCACATATCGGTACTGTAAAGGATTCGTATTTACAATGGATAGTTCAATGCGATCAGATAAATCAATGTAAGTTAGTTTTACACTATTTTCTAATCTAATCAAAGAATTATCAAACCAGGTTTTCTTTTTTAAACTTAGGAAAGTAGTTAAACCTTCTTCTGGTTTTAAATTCTCGTTACCTTGAACATCATGGTTAGCATCGACAAAGTAATAATAAAGCTCAGTAAAATCAGGAACCCTATACGATGTGCCTACATTGGCTCTTAATTCAAACCCTTTTTCAAATAACTGTCTTGCTGTTAATTCATAAACCGCCTTATTATCAAACTGAGAGTTATAAATGAAACGTATACCAGGACGTACAGTTAACTTATCACTCAAACCTATTTCAGAAGAGATGAACCCAGCAAAATCATTGATGTTTCTAGTTTTAGGATTTAAGATGTTTTCTCCTGCAGCTTCCCTATCAAAACCTTCTTGTAAAGTTATTTCATAACCTACTTGAGCATTAAAACGATCCGTTTTGAAAAGATTCCCTAATGTACCTTTTGAATAGAAAAATTTCCCAGATTGGTTAACTTCATCTATTTCTGCAGTTCGTTCTCTGGCAAGAATGAAATAGTTAAATTCATTCAATCTTCTTTTTTGTTCTTGATAGGATAATGAAACACTATACCTTAAACCAGAATCAAATGTACCAGAGCCATTAAGGTGATTGAATATTCTTGAAGTTTTATAAATCCTATCAGTAGCAGATGGATTAATGGTTGAATTCTGGCTATTAAAATTATTTCTTACTGTAGAATTAAAGAAGTTGATAGTCTCGTCAAAGTACTCAAACTTATAGAAAAACTTGTGCTCTCCATTATTATAGCCTAACAATGCGTTTGAGGTAATTTGTTCTTTAGGTAACCACTCGTAACCTCGCAAACCATCATTCTCAAAATAATCACGCCCTTTCTTATTATTAAAAAAACCAGCAAAATCGTTTCTGGTTACTCCTACACTCGCATACCAATTATCATTAATGTTGTGTGAAATTGTAGCGCCTTGTACATGCCTACCTTCATCAAACCATGCGTACTCGTCGCTTACCGTTTCTTCTTGTAAGGAGAGATTAATTCTCCATTTGTTTTTATCAGATTTTTTGGTGATAATATTTAAAACACCCGATACGGCATTAGCTCCATATTGAACTCCCATAGATCCCTCGACAATTTCTATACGTTCAACATCGTCTAGATTAATTTGCGTGAGATCAATGTTGCTTCCTACTCCATTATCACTTACTATGGGAACATTATCAATGAGAACATTAAAATAACGAGCATCTAATCCAAAAAAACTTACCGTACTTCTACCTGTTGAGGCACTAGGCGTTACATTAAGATTTAGATTAAAATTGAGCAAATCCGCTACATTAACGGCAGCTATTTGTTTGATTTGTTCTGCTTTAATGACTCGCACGTTATAAACCGATTTTTTAATTGATTGTGGATTATACTGTCCGGTCACCACAATCTCGTCTAGCGACTCTACCTCAGTTGTATCAATAACAACTGTTTGTTGTGAGTTCGCTTTCGCGAAAGCGAGAATTAAAACGAATAAAACATTAAACTTAAATTTCATTATTAATTAGAATCATTCTTAATAAGGCGCAAATATATATTTTATTTTTATTTAGAATCAATAAAAACAACTATTTTTGCAGCAACAAAAAATTTGTACTAATCATGAAAAAAGTTTTAATACTTGGTGTTCTATTAATTTCTATTGCAGCAACTGCTCCTAGTAAAAGGAATGATGATGCTTATGCCATTAAACAAATGTGTGGCTGTTTTGAAGTCACTTTTAACTTTGCGGAAACCTTTAATTATTCCCAAGATTCACTATATAAGCCCTCAAAAACCAAAGTTGATAAAGGACTAGAATGGGCTCAATTGGTTACTGATAAAAAAGACAAAATCCAAATTCAACACTTACTTCAAGTAGGAGATCCTTCAAATCCATATATCGTGAAACATTGGAGGCAAGATTGGCTGTATGAGAATACAGATTTATATGAATACAACGCCGACAACAAATGGGATTTTATTCAATTAGACAAAAAGGACGTAAAGGGTCAATGGACTCAAAAGGTATATCAAGTTGATGACAGTCCTAGATATGAAGGTACAGGAACTTGGGTGCATGTTGATGGTAAAAGCTATTGGGAAAATACCACTAGTGCTCCATTACCTCGTAGAGAATATACCACTCGTAGCGATTACAACGTAACGATGAGAGGTAATCGTCACGAAATTACGGATTATGGTTGGGTACATGATCAAGACAACTTAAAGATCATACGTAAAGAAGGACAAGAGGATCAAATACTAGCAGCCGAAAAAGGTTATAATACCTACAAAAGAGTAGACGATAGTCGTTGTGCAGCAGCGGCTCAATGGTGGAAAGATAATAACGACAAATGGAGTACCGTACGTTCTAAATGGGACGAAGTTTACAACCGTAACACCGATTTACATTTACATGAAAAAGTAGATAATAAAGTGCTTTTCAAGCATTTATTTGATGAAGAAATTAAAACTAAAGATCAAATTGATCCTATTATTGAATCATTCATAATCTCAAACCCTAAATAATGAAAGGAATTTTAAACTTAATCCTATGCGTTGTTGTAAGCTCGTTTTCAATAGCCCAAAACAATGTATTTTTAGAAAGATCCTACTGGAATTCAAAACCTAGTCTAGAACAAGTAAAACAAGACATCGCGGCCGGAAACGACGCAACTCAATTGAATCAAAATGCCTTTGATGCTGTTGTATACGCGATTAATTCGGGTGCTGATAATGATGTGATCTTATATTTATTATCGTTAGAAGGAAATGATGTAAACAAACTTACACACGACGGAAGAACGTATATCTTTTGGGCTGGTTATAAAGGGAATCTACAAGTCCTAGAATACTTAATGAGCAATGGAGCCATTACAGATGTGACTGACAGTCATGGTTACACCTATCTTAATTTCACAGCAAATGCTGGACAGCAAGACACGGCTTTGTATGATTTTATATTTGAAAACGGTGGTAGCCCTAAACAAGTTGACAAACAAGGTGCTAACGCTCTTCTTCTAATTGCTCCATCTTTAAAAGATGAGAAGCTCCTATCCTACTTCATAAGCAAAGGATTTGACCTTAACTCAACCGATTATTATGGGAACAACATATTTAACTATGCTAGTAAAAAGGTTAATCCTGATTTTCTTAATCTTTTAGTAGAAAAAGGGATAAACTATAAAAGCAAAAATAAGAATGGTGGAAATGCCTTCTTATTTGCAGCAAGAGGTACACGAGGAAACTCAAATTCTCTAGAGGACTATCAATATTTAGAACAATTGGGTATTGATCCTAATGTTGTAAATAATGACGGAGTAAATGCCCTGCATTATTTATCAGGAAGAAATAAAGATTTAAAATTATTTGATTTTTTCATAGATAAAAATGTAGATATTAATCAAGCCAATAAAGAAGGTATCACGCCGTTCATCAATGCTGCACGTAGTAACGATAACACTGTTTTAGATTATCTATTAGACAAAGTAAATGATATTAATACAATAGATGAGAATGGATATAGCGCTTTAACTCATGCTGTGCGTTACAATCGCGCAAGTGTAGTTGACTTACTTCTTAAAAACAAGGCTAACGCTCTTATTGTAGACAAGGAAGGTCAATCCATGGTTTACCATCTAATTCAAAGTTATAACAGCTCTAGACACGATGACTTCATCAAAAAATGGAAGTTTCTTACAGATGCCGGAATTGAACTTAGTGCTCCTATTTCAAAACAAACAACCATCTGGCATGAAGCTGTTAAAAAAGATAACTTGAAACTATTAAACTTTATTAGTACTGTTTCCAAAGAAAAGATAAACGATCTTGATAAGGATGGTATGACGGCGCTTCATCTCGCTGCCATGCAAACTAAGAATCCTGAGTTATTAAAATTCTTAATCGATCAAGGTGCAAGCACCCAAATTACTACTGCATTTGATGAAACAGTTTATGACCTAGCTCTAGAAAACGAGTTATTGATGAAAGAAAATGCTAATCTAGATTTTCTAAAACCCTAATTAAAAAATGATGAGAATATTATACATGGCCCTTGTTGCCTTGATTTGTCTATCTTTTACTGCTTCTACCGTTTCAAAAACGGCAGTAAAATGTATGATTCAAATGAAAAATTATACTGGTGAAGGTGCCTACATAGTAGTATCTGTAACCGATAAAGAAGGAGAATATAAAGAAACGATTTATGTTCATGGAAAGGATCCTGAATGGTATAGCGAGATTGACTCATGGTGGAAATTCTACGGTAAGCATAGACCAGATATCGACGCCATATCTGGTGAGACTATCGCTGGCGGTGAGCGTTCCATTAGTGTGCTTGAAATACCTACACAATACTTAAATTCTAATCACAAACTACGTTTTGAAACTGCTGTAGAGGATCAAGATTACAATGAGGTAGATTTGGAACTAGATTTAACTGATAGTAATCTCAAATCAAAAGTTGACGGTACAGGTTGGATTAGATACGTGAGATTAATGCCTCAAAAATAAATAAGTGATTACATCTATATATAGATACAGTCACCTTGTACTCGCAGCTATTTCCTCCCTTTTTTTGGTAGTAGCTGCGATTACAGGTTTAGTACTTTCAACTGAACCGATTTTTTATGACTTAAAACAACCAGATAAAATCGATTTAAGTGAAATAAGCCTAGGACAAACTATTCATAAATTACAACAAGAATACGACGAGCTTATTACACTTTCTACAACCTCGCAAGGTCTTGTACTTGCCGATGTTGTAACTAAAGAAGGTACAAGCGTTACCGGCTACATAAATCCCAAAACAGGCATGTTTCTGGGAGATGAAATAACGCGACCTAGTATTTACAATTGGTTCACAAACTTACATAGATCCCTATTCCTTAAATCAATAGGAAGAGGTTTTATAGGTGTTTCCACCTTTTTATTAGTCTTAATAATCGTATCTGGTATATTTTTATTAGCACAGCGCCAGGGCGGATTTAGCAAATGGTTTTCCTCGATAAAGGATAAGGAATTCCATAAAAAATACCACATAATACTTAGTCGCTGGCTTTTGATACCTATTCTTATTATTGCTATCACTGGTGTTTATCTTTCACTGGAACAGTTTGATTTGATTCCTGTTGAGAATCAGTCTCTAGATTGGAGTTTATCTCCCGATGAGGAGTTACCACAACAAACAATTGAAAATCAAGTCTTTTTTAAGACCACGACCCTAGATCAGGTTAAAGAAGTAAACTTTCCTTTTTCAAGTGATCCCATAGATTATTATGAAATTTATTTAAAGGAAAAAAGTGTTCTGGTCGCACAACACACGGGTGAAGTCATCGATCAGGTAGAAAATCCTTTTACAGCACTTGTTTCTTATTACAGTACCATTTTCCATACTGGGAGCGCATCGCCGCTGTGGTCTGTGATCTTGGGAATATCCTGTTTAGGAATACTGTATTTTATTATTTCAGGATATGTCATTTATTGGAAACGTAGGCCTAAGAAAAATTACAAGCTAGAACTTTCAAGCGCACAGGATAGTGAATATATTGTTTTAGTTGGGTCTGAAAGTGGTAGTACTTACGCTTTCGCGAAAGCGTTCACACAACAACTCTTAAGCACAGGTAAAAAAGTATCCCTGAGTGATCTTAATCATTACCAGCAGTACGAGCACGCCTTACACCTCATCATTTTTACAGCAACCTATGGTGATGGCGATGCGCCTACTAATGCTAGGAAGTTTTTTGATAAACTAGAAAAAATTGATCAACCTAGATCATTATTTGTGTCTGTAGTAGGATTTGGTTCTTCTATCTATCCAAAATACAATGAGTTTGGAAAACAAGTTTATCATCGTCTAGTAAGAGATGAGAATATGAAACCATACCTGCCGTTCACTGAGGTAGACGAAGAACACCAACCAGAAGAAACTTGTAAGCAGTGGCTGCAGTTATGGGAACAAAAATCAGGTTTGCCTATGGAACTTAAGGTTGACCAGTTTCCTAAAAGCAATATTGAGAAACAAAAATTTAAGGTAACTCATCGCAGCCTATTAAATAAGGATGAAACCTTTATCATAAGCTTACAACCTACTAGTTATTATGACTATCAATCTGGAGACTTGTTAGAGGTTTATGCAAATGAAACAGCAAAGGCACGGCAGTACTCGATAGCTCGTATACAAAACAAAATAGTCTTAAGTGTTAGAAAGCACGACTACGGACTGTGTTCCACTTATCTAGCAAACTGCCATAAAAACGATGATATCATGGCCACAATTAAAACAAATACCAGCTTTCATTTTCCTAAAGATGCTCCAAAAATTATCATGGTAGCAAATGGTACTGGAATAGCACCTTTTCTAGGAATGCTGGATGAAAATAAAACGAACATACCTATAGATTTATATTGGGGTGGAAAAAACATAGAGAGTCTTTCCATTTATGGAGAATATTTAGAAGATGCTCATAAAAAGCAACAAGTATCTAATTATCATATTTCATACTCTAGAGAAAATGAAGTTGTAGAATATGTACAACATAAAGTGGCTGAACACAAAGAACAAATCATTACTGATTTGCAACAAGGCGCAGTCATCATGATCTGCGGATCTTTATCCATGCAAAACGAAGTTCTAGACTTATTAGAATTATGGAACAAAGAGAATCCTAAGATCCAACTAGAACAACTGTATAAAAATCAAAAAATCCTTACCGACTGTTATTAATTCAGTCCGTAAGGATAATATTCAGTAAGTTGGAAGCCTATTAAGCAGTAACTTTTTCTGGTGCCCAAGCCTCACACATCATTCCGGCACTTGCCTTTTCTGGATGAGGACAAGAAGATGACTTGAATCTAGCACATTGTGCGCAATCGTGTTCATTATTAAGATCGGCACGCATATCAAAACTGTTACAAGTGTAACTGCTGCTCACTGCCACTTCATGAATTTTACATGTATTATCTGCGTTCAAGTTTGAACAATTTCCACAAGTATTTCCTAATCTAATTGCCATAATCTTTGATTTTTATTTAAAGATATAACACTTTACAAGAAGAATATTCAATAAGTTGTTAATTACCAATAATATGCATTTAGAATAAATAAAGATAAATGAACTTTAACACTCTAAATTTATTTAGAATAATTAAAAATAGATTATATTTGCACTGTAAATAAAGGGTTTATAACCGATTAATTATTTTTCATGAATCACGAACTTCAATTAATTACAAAAAATCAATTTGGTGAACTTAACTATTGCAATGGTTGTGATTGTTATTCGCTTGTTTTTTCTAATTTCATTTTTAAGTTCACTGTGGATGAGTTTGACACATTTCAAAATTATATCAATGACATTCCCATGTCGTTTTGGAATAACTCTGAGATGATGAAAAATAAAAAACGTCGCATTCCAATTCACACTAAACAGAAGAATCTTACGCTTGTTTTTAATGGTGAAGAATTTACAAAGCTCAAGGCTTTGGTAAATGGAGTCACTAAAAAAGACGAATTCTTATCCTTGTTAGATATTGATTATCCGCTTCATTTGAATTAAGGATACTTAAAAAGCTTCGGCAATACTTAAGTAAAAGCTACTAGCTCCATTTTGTCCACGACCGTAGTCAAATCTTAGATTTAAATTTTCTGATTTATCTAGCATAAATCTTAGTCCAGCGCCATAATTAAATTTTAAGCTGTCAAACTGAAAATCAGATATATTATTATAGACATCTCCGGCACCTACAAAAGCCACTAGCCCTATCCTACTATCTTTAAAGTTTTTACGGTACTCTATTTGACCAGCTAGTAAATCGCGGTCCACGTACCTACCTTCACGGTAACCTCTCATAATTTCACTACTACCAAAAAAGGAAAATTCTGAAAAAGGAATATCTCCTCGCGTGAATCTACCTATTGTTTGTATAGCAAGAATGTCAAGGTTATTTGGTGATACGTCAATATAATGTCTTAAATCAAAACGAGTAAGATTGAACTTATGAGTACCACCTACTGCTTCAAAATATTTACCATGTGTAAATTCCAAATACCATCCGTCTTGAGCATTTAATATATTACTACGGCTATCGTATAATAATGCAGCTTCTACACCAGCCGATGTTGAACCATCATAACCACTAGGTCTAGTTTGATCAATAAGTTTTCCCGGTTCTATTTCAACATCATAGATAACATTATACCTTACACCAGCTCCTAGAAATAAATACCTTAGTGAGGTTTGCTTGAGAAATATAGGCTCAAATAAAAATTGATAATAATTATACTGTTCTTCATTACTTTCAGGTGAATTGTTTCCCATACCGTAATAAAGCCTAGGGTAATTCTGGAACAACAAATTTCCTTCAATCACCCATTTTTCCTGATTGGTAAAAACTTCAAATCCTGAATACAAAAAGAATTGATTGTTCAACGTATACTGTAAGGTGATCGGCATGTTTGAGGTTCTAGTTTCCTCGCCACTACCATTAAATTTGAATAAATATTTTGCTCCTGTTCCAAAAGCAAAACTGGTCTCTGGAGAATAACTTATCACCGGTGCGGCGATAAACTTTTGTAGGTATAAACTACTATCTTTTTCTACAGCTTTACGATTCGGGTAAAAAGTAAAAAACTCTTTAAGATCTTCAATAGTTCCCTTTTTTTCTTGAGCGTTAAGAGAAGAACAACTTAGGATTATCAGTATTACGGATAGGTAGAAATATTTCAATACATGCTATTTAAACGCCCAAAATAAAACAGGCGTAATAATAAAAGTATCAGTGTTTTACTAATTAGGAAAACTTTATCACTCTTTAGGGTGACAAAAGTCATCCTTTATGGCTTGTAGTCGGTTCTAGATTTGTATCAAATTTAAAATTTATAGGTATGAGCACTTTGTATAACAATTTAAAAACCGACTGGGAAAATCACTTCATGATGTATGCTGCACTAGCTATTATAGCATCAACCTGTTTGGGAGGATTTGCGGTATTGTCGATTTTCAATAATGGTAGTGGTATCCCACAAATGATTCAAATATTTCTTGTGGTAACGATATGTAATATCGTAAACGCTTCTATTCTAACAGTTCAAAAACCAGAACGTGTATTAAAGGCACTTATAGCAAGTTTAATCATTTGCTTCCTCATTACGGCAATTAATCTATTGTTCTAAAAATGGATTTAGTTAGAAAGTATAACGTGGCTGGTCCTCGTTATACCAGTTACCCTACAGTTCCCTATTGGGATGACACTACTTTTGACGTTGAGTCCTGGAAGGAATCTGTTAAAGTAAGCTTTCGCGAAAGCGGAATAAATACAGGCATCTCATTATACATACACCTACCTTTTTGCGAAAGCATGTGTACTTTTTGTGGATGTAACAAAAGAATTACTAAAAATCATAAGGTCGAAACACCTTATATTGAAAGTGTTTTAAAGGAATTTGATTTGTACTTAGATTTAATGGAGCAAAAACCTAGAATCAAACAAATTCATTTGGGTGGTGGAACTCCAACATTTTTCTCACCACAGAATCTAAAACAACTTATTGACGGCATTTTCAAAAATGCATATCGGGATGATAACGTAGAGTTCAGTTTTGAAGGACATCCTAACAATACCACATACGAACACTTAAAAGTTCTACATGATTTAGGTTTTTCTAGAGTGTGTTACGGTGTTCAAGATTACAACCTCAAGGTTCAAAAAGCTATAAATAGAGTTCAACCTTTTGAAAATGTTCAACAAGCTACTCAAATGGCTAGGGACATAGGTTATAGTAGTGTAGGACACGATATCATTTACGGTTTACCTTTTCAAACCTTAGAAGATGTAATATCGACAATTGAAAAAACGATAGAACTTAAACCAGATCGCATTGCTTTTTATAGTTATGCACACGTGCCATGGATTAAAGGTAATGGACAACGTGGTTTTAAGGACGAGGATTTACCACATCCTACGATTAAAAGAGCGCAGTATGAAACGGGAAAACTCTTATTGACACAAGCAGGATATGTAGAGGTCGGCATGGATCATTATGCACTGCCAGATGATACTCTTGCTGCTTCAATCTATAACGGTAAACTACATCGTAATTTCATGGGTTATAACAGTTCCAAAACAGATTTAATGATAGGTCTAGGTGTTTCCTCAATAAGTGATAGCTGGTCAGGATTTGCACAAAATTATAAAAACATAGAGGACTACAAGCAAGCAGTAGACCTAGGTATACTACCTGTTTTTAGAGGTCATATCCTTACGGAAGAAGATATGATTATAAGAAGGCATATTTTGAATTTAATGTGTCAATTTTCTACAAACTGGACTTCAAACTCAGATTATTTTGATGAAGTTCCAGATGTTCTTATAGCTCTTAAAGAATTAGAAGCCGACGGACTAGTTATTCTGGATAAAAACGGTGTTATTATTACTGAAAAAGGTAAACCCTTTGTTCGAAATATATGCCTACCGTTTGATTTAAGACTTAAAAGAAAAAAACCTGATACACAGTTATTTTCTATGACGGTTTAACTTACTACCCATTTAAAATGCTCGTCGATAATCTTACTTTTATTATCAGATAAGTAATCAATATACGCTTGCGCCACTGGTGTAAGCGTTTTGTTTTTTAGCCATACTAAGTTCCACTTTGTTTCTATAGGTAAGCCTGGATAATCAACGGTCTCGATCAATCCCATTTCAAGAGCATTTTTGATTCCGATTTTGGGCATAATTGAAAAACCCAGTCCAGCTATTACAGCTTGTTTAAGTGCCTCGTTTGAAGTTAATTCAATTCTCTTTGTAATTGGATATTCATTTGCTTTTAAAAAATCTTCCATCGCATTGCGAGTAGCACTACCCGATTCTCTGTATAACAGTGGTTGACTCATGAAAATATCTTCACCTTCCTTTAATTTATTTATTCTTTTTTTGTTCCCTACTAAGAAAAGTTCATTTTTAAATATAGAAAAGGTTTTAAGCGATAAATGCTCTGGCAATACAGAAACAAGAGCAAAATCTACTAGATTCTCCTCCAAATCTTTTATTACTCTTTGTTTGTTAGTCACATCCATTTTAAACTCAATTTGTGGATGTTCATCTATAAAACCTGATAAGAAATAAGGCATTAAATACTTACCGGTAGAGACTACAGAGATTTTTAAAGTCCCAGCCAATTTTCCTTGAAAGCGTTGAACCTTGTGCTCCATTTCCTTGATTTGTTCAAGAATATTGATCGCTGTGCGAGCTATTTCTTCACCAAAATCAGTTACATAAAGCTGTCTACCAACTACTTCAGTTAAGGGTAAGGGAAACTGCTCTTGAAATTTTTTAAGCTGTATGGATACTGCTGGCTGGGTTAAAAAAAGACTTTCAGATGCCCTTGTAATACTTCTATGCTTAACAATCTCTATAAAAATTTGTAATTGATGTAAGGTGTAATGCATAAACTTGTTTTATGGTAAAGATAAAAAATATAAATAAAAATATATGCAAATGATGTTCAACCTTTGCACCGTAAATGAGAGAATGTTATGGCAAGAACACAAAACCTGTATTCCAATCATAATTCAAAGAGAAAGTTAATCCGGTTGAAAACAACCGCGCAACTTATTAGCATTCAAATTGATAAGACAAAAATAAGTAAAGGATTACAAGTTTTATCGGTTTCTAGCTTTTTAACAATTTTACTCGTTGCTGTTGTATACAGTTATTGGAATAATACCTATCACTTTAAACCCTTACTATTTTCTAGCGGTATTATTTTTTTACTCATTTCATTAAAATTTATTAACTCTAAAAACAAGTAATATGTCTGTAATGATTAACCACAAAGTCAATCTCGTAGAAGGGACTTTTACACCGCAAGAATCTTTGGATATCATTAATGCGTTAATCAAAGAAAAAATTAATTTCCATAAACTACATAGACTTTCGATAGCTGAAGGTAATCTTTATGAAGATACAAGTTATGATGATGACCGCGTGGCACAACTAAATGAAGAACGTCAATCTTACCGAGAATTTTACAAAGAGATTAAACAAAGCGGCAAAAAGTTACGCATTAAAGGAACTATAGAAATTGAGGTTCTAGATTAATTCTAAGATTACTAAATACTTATGGATTTACATTTACTGGCAGATAACCTAACAAACCCTGCCTTATTATTTTTTATTTTAGGTCTTATTGCTTCACAAATCAAAAGCGACCTAGAAATTCCGCGAACCTCTTCAAAATTCATTTCACTATACCTTCTATTAGCCATAGGCTTTAAAGGTGGACAAGAACTTTCTCACAGTCCTATTACAAGCGATATTTTATGGGCATTGATCATGGGTATTGCTCTGGCTGCCCTCGTACCGGTCTACACTTTTTTCATATTAAGAATTCGGTTTAGCCTAGAAAACGCTGGAGCAATTGCTGCAGCCTATGGATCAGTAAGTGCTGTAACCTTTGTAACTGCAATAAGTTTCCTAGAAATGGAAGGGATAGAATTTGGCGGACACATGGTGGCAGTGATGGCCTTGATGGAAGCTCCTTCTATTATAGTAGGTGTTCTTTTAATGAGGATATGTAGTAAGAAGAAAAATAAAAAAGATAAGGATACGAGCAAGATAGTTAAGCATGCGGTAACTAATGGTAGCGTTTTAATGATTCTGGGTAGTTTAGTCATCGGTATACTAGCCAACGACGCACAGGCAGCCGATATCAAACCTTTTACCACAGATATCTTTAAAGGGTTTCTTGCTGTATTCTTATTAGATATGGGTATTGAAAGCGGTAAAAAAATTGGTGCATTAATTAAGAAAGGTTGGTTTGCCTTGGGATTTGCTCTAATAATTCCAATTGTAAATGGAATCTTTATCGCTTGGGTTTCACAATTTGTACTTTCAGAACCAGGCGATAGATTTTTAATAGCCATACTGGCAGCGAGTGCAAGTTATATTGCCGTTCCTGCGGCCATGCGTATAGCAGCACCTAAAGCTAACCCCAGTTTATACTTACCTATGGCGCTAGCGATAACCTTTCCCTTCAATATTACCTTGGGCATGCCATTATATATGTATGTGATACAATCTTTATAGTTGAATGATTAACTAGAATTATAAAAAGGAACCCATCTTTGGGTTCCTTTTTTATTTCACGCATGTGGTATGAAGAAGTTTATTTTTAAACTTAGATCATTTAAAAAATTGATTTTTCTACTCTATCGAAATTCTCTCATCGTATATCATTTCATTTTGAAAGTGCCAACTTTAAATTTTGACGTTTTCGGTCCTTTGTAATTGTTAAATTTTGAAAAAAAGTGAACCAACAACAAAAAATAAAAAAGTAGATTTTAAGAGTTTTATAACATTTGAAATTTGGCTAAGCCTTTGCAAAATAAAGGTTTGTTAAACCTTTGAACAGACTATCAACAACTTAGCTTAACAACCTAGTAAATTAAACCTAAAAAACTGTTTTACAACACTTTAAACCATTGTTGAAAACATTGTGAACAACCTCAATTGCTCCTTCTAGTTACACCAATAATTTATACGCAATTTTACTTAACGTTAATTTAAAGAAGAAATAGGGCATGGAAATAGCATCGATTAGAAAGAGAGATTTTAGCGTTGTTCCTTTTGAACTGGATAAAGTAACATTGGCAGTTTTAAAAGCAATGAACGCGCAAGGAAATGGTGAAGAAAAAGACGCACAAAATGTGGCGCTTACCGTTTACAAGAAATTAAGTACCATTAAGGATAAAGATGCTAGTTTTATTCCTACCGTAGAGCAGATTCAAGATTATGTTGAAACGGCCTTGATGGAAAATGGTTTTCATGATGTAGCTAAAGCCTATATAATATACCGTGAAAAAAGAGCTATGGGACGTCGTTCCAATATCTTTGAAAAACGAGTGAACCTAAAACCATACGAGTATCCACAATTATATGAATACGTTCCTGCAATTAGACATTCTTACTGGATACATACCGAATACAACTTCACAAGCGATATTCAAGATTTCAAATCTAGACTAACTGATGTAGAACGTAGTGCCATCAAGAATACGATGCTCGCTATTTCTCAAATCGAAGTTGCAGTTAAAAGTTTCTGGGGCGATATATACCATCGCATGCCTAAACCAGAAATAGGGTCAGTAGGATCCACATTTGCTGAAAGTGAAGTACGTCATGCAGATGCCTACTCACACCTACTTGAAATTCTAGGATTAAATGAAGAGTTTAAAAAGCTTAAGAAAAATCCTGTAATTATGAAGCGTGTTCAGTATTTGGAAAACGCTTTACGTAATTCAAAAAGTGAAAGCGATAAAGAATATGCAGAATCCATTCTTCTGTTCTCTATTTTCATTGAACATGTTTCCCTTTTCTCTCAATTCTTGATCATCATGGCCTTTAACAAGCATAAAAACATGCTTAAAGGAATTTCAAATGTGGTTGAGGCTACATCTAAAGAAGAGCAAATACACGGTGACTTTGGTATCGATCTAATTAAAATTTTCCAAGACGAGCGTCCAGAGTGGTTCAATGAATCCTACACCGAAAAAATTCAAAACATCTGTAGAGAAGCCTACGAGGCAGAAAAAGCTATTGTAGATTGGATCTTCGAAGCAGGTGAACTTGACTTCCTTCCTAAAGCGGTTGTAAACGAGTTTATCAAAAACCGTTTCAATCGTTCCCTAATCAGCATTGGTAATGAGGCCATCTTTGAAGTTGATGAAGAACTTCTCGGTCAAACAGAATGGTTTGATGAAGAAATCATTGCCACCAAGCACGTAGACTTTTTCGTAAAAAGATCTATTAACTACACAAAAAGAAAACAAAGTATAACCAGCGACGACTTATTTTAATTATGATTCAAGAAAACAAGCAAGAACAAAAGGTTCAAGAGCAACAAGCAGCACCATCTGCTGCAGAACAATTACTAAAAGCACGTAAAGAAACCCTACAGAAAAGTAAGGAAAAACGACAGGAGCCGTTTTACTGGTTAAACGATTACAGTCGTAGGTTTCTTGAATCGGGATATTTAACCCAAGGAGTAACTCCTGAACAACGTATTAGAGAAATCGCAGATCATGCTGAAAAAATCTTAGGCATGCCAGGTTTTTCAGATAAGTTTTATGACTACATGTCTAGAGGTTTCTATTCATTAGCCTCTCCAGTTTGGTCAAACTTTGGTAAACGTCGCGGTCTTCCTATAAGTTGTTTTGGATCTCATATCGACGATGATATGGGTAACATCCTATATACGCAGTCAGAAGTTGGTATGATGTCAAAATTAGGTGGTGGTACATCAGGTTATTTTGGTAAAATACGTCATCGTGGTGCGGCTGTAAAAAATAATGGAGAAGCTTCTGGTGCTGTACACATTATGCAATTGTTTGAGTCAATGGTCGATGTAGTAAGTCAAGGATCAGTGCGTCGTGGCCGATTCTCTCCTTACCTACCTGTAGAACATCCAGACATCATGGAATTTCTAGAAATAGGTACTGAAGGGAACCCAATTCAAAGTCTTACTCACGGTGTAACTGTGACTAACGACTGGATGGAAGAAATGATTGGTGGTGACACTGAAAAAAGAGCCATTTGGGCCAAAGTTCTTCAACGTCGTGGTGAGATGGGTTATCCATACATTTTCTTTACAGATAATGCAAATAAGGGTGCTGCCGATGTGTACCAAGACAAAGACCTTCCTATTTATGCCAGCAATTTATGTACAGAAATAATGCTACCTTCAAATGACGACTGGTCATTCGTTTGTGTACTGTCAAGCGTTAATTTATTGCACTATGATGACTGGAAAGATACTGATGCAGTAGAAACCATGATCTACTTCCTAGATGCTATTATCACTGAATTTGTTGAAAAATTAGAAGCGTATAGAGACTCTGAAAATAGAGATGATCGTCAAACGTTCTTATTCATGGAGCGCGCCTACAATTTTGCGAAAACAAATCGTTCTTTAGGTTTAGGAGCATTAGGATGGCACTCACTTTTACAATCAAAACGTTTATCGTTTGGAAGTCAAGAAGCATTCAATTTGAACAGTGAAATTTTTAGAGAAATAAAAGATCGTTCTTACAAAGCAAGTGAGGAACTAGCCAAAAAATTTGGAGAACCTGAAGTTCTTAAAGGTTATGGCCGTAGAAATGCGACACTTAATGCAGTAGCGCCTACTACATCTAGTGCCTTTATTTTAGGTCAGGTATCTCAAGGAATTGAACCTATTTGGTCAAATATTTATGTAAAAGATATTGCAAAAATTAAAACCACCATCAAAAACCCATTCCTTGTAGAGCTTTTAGAGGAAAAAGGAATGAATAATAAAGAAGTGTGGAGAGATATTCGCGATCATGATGGATCTGTACAGCATTTAGATTTCTTAACAGAAGAAGAAAAAGATGTTTTTAGAACCTACCCTGAATTAGATCAAAATGATATCGTTTATCAAGCTGCAAACCGTCAAAATCATATTGATCAAGGTCAGTCGGTTAACTTAATCGTTCATCCAGATATGCCTATTAAAGAGATTAATAAAATTCATATTAATGCATGGAAATTAGGCCTTAAGTCACTGTATTACCAGCACAGTATGAATGCTGCACAAAAATTCAAACAACAAAAGGAATGTACTACGTGTGAAGCTTAAGTAATTACTTGTAATCTATAAAAAAGCCATCTTTTTCAAGATGGCTTTT
Source organism: Nonlabens sp. SCSIO 43208 (assembly GCF_050703575.1). Taxonomy (NCBI): domain Bacteria; kingdom Pseudomonadati; phylum Bacteroidota; class Flavobacteriia; order Flavobacteriales; family Flavobacteriaceae; genus Nonlabens; species Nonlabens sp. SCSIO 43208. The sequence continues at coordinate 1,697,672 of NZ_CP065365.1, read as the reverse complement.
TTAATTCCTCTAACTTTTAAGGACAATCAAATTCTAATTTCCCACTTACAACTCTTTAGCCTCGTTCCAATACACATCCATCTCGTCCAGCGACATATCATGTAGTTGTTTACCAGCCTCACCTGCTTTTTTCTCCAGATAAGAAAAGCGTTTGATGAATTTTTTATTAGTTCGCTCTAGTGCATTTTCTGGATTTACACCTAAATGTTTGGCATAATTTACAAGTGAGAAGAGCACGTCTCCTAGTTCGGCTTCAATTTTATCCTTCTCTCCTGCTAGGACCTCAACTTCTAGCTCTGCCAGTTCTTCTTGTAACTTTTCCTTTACCTGTTCTGGTCGTTCCCAGTCAAACCCTACACCAGCCACTTTTTCTTGTATACGTGCACTTTTTACTAGCGCTGGTAAAGAATTAGGAACACCTTCTAACACACTCTTTTTACCTTCTTTAAGTTTAAGAGCTTCCCAATTTGCCTTTACCTCGGCCTCGTTTTCCACTTTTACATCTCCGTAAATATGTGGATGCCTAGAAACCAACTTATCGCAAATTCCATGAGCAACACTAGCAATATCAAACTCGCCAGTTTCACTACCTATCTTGGAATAAAAAACAATGTGCAATAATAAATCACCCAGTTCCTTAGGAATTTCTTCTCGATCATCATCTAGAATAGCATCTCCCAGCTCATAGACTTCTTCAATGGTCAAATGACGCAGTGATTGCAATGTTTGTTTACGATCCCATGGACAGCCTTCTCGCAGTTCATCCATTATGGTAAGCAATCTATCAAGAGCTTCTAATTTTTCCTGGCGTGTAGTCATAAATTGATACTTTTGTGATAAAAGGAACTTACTTTTATCCGTGTGAATAGTTGGTTTAATTACGCTTTCGCGAAAGCGTACTCTCAAAAATACTACTGAACGTTTTCAGTCCATCTACTCACAATAATTATGGCATAAAATTAGTTAGCTTTACTCACAAACAAGAACAATGAACAGAATACTTTTCCTCTTACTTTTTATTTCACTAGGTGGGACCATACAAGCACAGGATTATATAACAGATGATACGTTTGAAACTACCGCGATGAAAAGCGATGGGCAACTTAAAGTCGTATCCTTTACCGCGGCATGGTGCGGTCCTTGTAAAATGATGAAACCTATTTTTAAAGAGTTAAATGAGGATAATAATCTGGATATTACGGTATATTATCTGGATATTGATCACAACGTGACCAATGATGTTCTCAACATTCACAGCGTGCCTACTATATATTTTATAAAAAATGGCGTAAAAATGGGTGAATTAATAGGTGGACGTTCCAAAAGTCACCTTTTGAAAGAAATAAACAAGTTTAAAAATAGTGAGGCAACGGGAGAAAAACTGGACTACCTGCCTGTACCTAGTTCAATAGAAATAGTTGCTGGTGATCATAAGAAATTGACGGTAAAAACCGCTCAAAAAGTATGGAACAGTGTAGATAATTTAAATAAGCTGAGTGAATCTATATTTCTGAACCTGAACAATAAAGCAGACTTGCGTTACGGCCTGATGCTAGCAGAACGCAGCATAGAGATAGAACCTTCCCTAGTGAATACTGTGACAAAAGCTTATATCCTTTACAAATTAGGCGAATCAAAAAAGGCTAAAAAAGCACTTAAAATGGCTCAAAAGGTGGCAGGCGATCAAAAAGTAGAGGCTATTGAAAGTCTACTTAAAAAACTAGCTTAATGTTCCACCGCATAGCATTACTCATCCTAATGTCCATGTGCTGGATGTTGCCGGCACAAGCTCAAACCTATGTTACAGATGCAACCATGGATGAAACTGTAATGCAGGAGAACGATCGCATGGTAGTTCTTTTTTTTACTGCTACCTGGTGTGGACCATGTCAATACATGAAACCCATAATAAACAGTATTAAAAAGGAAGTAGACGTTGACATTTACTATCTAGACACAGATAATAACACCGCCGATGATATTTTACACGTAACTAGTATACCTACTTATTATTTCATTAAAAACGGACGAAAACTAGGTCAAACAACCGGTACTTTGAAAAGAGCACGACTTATCCAGTTAATTCAAAGACATGATGCAATGACTGTAACCGGTGATCTTTTACCCTATCGCGGTAAACCCAGTAAATTTTCTATCAAGGAAGGGCTTTCAAAAGAATTAACTTATGAAAGCATTGATAAAGTATGGTATGATGCGGCGCAACTTAATGCCACTGCATGGAACTATACTAGTGAATCGTCTCATTTACAGGATGTACAAGCTGCTCTCGTCATGATAAATCGCAGTATTGAACTAGAAGAAACGGTAAGTGCTCTAGAGACAAAAGCCTTTTTACTGTTACGTTTAAGCCGCAAAAAAGAAGCAAAATTGGTAATTGACCAAGGACTTAAACTAGCTCGTAAAAGGGATGAATTTACTGGAATTCTAGAAGGTTTACTAGAACGATTATAATCCCTTTAAATAACTGCTGTACAAATCGTTGATTTGGTATCCTTCGTTAAATCGGTGCTTGCTTAGTTTATCAAATTCCACCAAGGACCAAAGTAAAAATTCTTTTAAAAAGAATTTGTCCTCGCTGGCTACATCGGGTTGATACTCATTAATTAAATCTTCTAGTGGAGTAACTTCATTCAACAAATGCTCATATTCCTCATTGGACAACTCATCAAGTAATTCAATCCCGTTATTGTCAAAAAACCATTGCACAAGAGTATCGTATGGGGTCTGCTCATCAGCTTTGGTAAGCTTTTTAATTTCAGGAAAATATATTGGAAAAAGCGTTTTTGTAGCCTGAGCAATTAATTCTTGCGCTACAAATGCCGCTCCTTCTTGTTCTCCTTCATAAACCAACTCTATTTTACCCGTGATGGATGGTATGACACCTAAAAAGTCGCTATATCGTATAGTCGTTGTTTTTTCGCCACTCATAAGCGACCTACGTTCGGCAGTACTTAATAGGTTTTCATATGCGGTGATACTCATACGTGCACTCACTCCACTTTTTTCATCTACGTATTCACTTTCTCGTGCTGTAAAACTTATTTGTTCTAACAAATCTTTGGCAAGTTCAGGTACGTGAATGTGGTTTTTGAGACGATCGTCATTACTAGCTTCTTGTTGGGTAATGGTTTTGGCAATCTCAATAGATTTTGGATAATGAGTAAGTATTTGTGAGCCTATACGGTCTTTAAGAGGTGTTACAATGCTACCACGATTGGTATAATCTTCTGGATTTGCAGTAAATACAAATTGCATATCCAGTTGTAGCCTTAATTTAAAACCACGAATTTGAATATCTCCTTCTTGAAGAATATTAAATAAGGCAACTTGAATGCGCGCCTGTAAATCAGGTAACTCATTAATTACAAATATGCAGCGATTTGCTCGTGGTATCATACCATAATGAATCACCCTATCATCTGCATAACTTAACTTGAGATTAGCTGCTTTTATAGGATCGATATCTCCTATCAAATCAGCAACAGTAACATCTGGAGTGGCTAATTTTTCATAAAACCTTTCATCTCTATGTAACCATTCGATAGGCGTATTATCGCCGTGTTCTTCTATAAGTTGTTTCGCTTTTCGCGAAAGCGGATTTAAAGGATCATCATGTATTTCACTGCCACCTATAAAAGGAATGTATTCATCTAAAAGCTGAGTCATGAGCCTTGCGAGCCTAGTTTTGGCCTGTCCTCTTAAACCTAATAAATTAATATTATGCTTAGATAGGATGGCACGCTCTAGTTCTGGAATCACAGTATTTTCATATCCATGAATTCCTTTAAAAGTGACTACATCATTTTTAATGTTGTCAATCAAGTTATCACGCAGCTCATCCTTTATGGATTTTGATTTCCATCCAGCTTCCTTTAATTGACCCAGTGTTTTAATACTTTGAATATTCATGACATTACTTTGAGTAGTGAAAATACAGCGCATAAATGCATTAAAAAAGAAGACACCGCTGTTTTAACGATACTTTGAGTTTTAAAAAGCTTACTGTTCTCTTTATGTGCTCAAATAGAATTAATGAGTAAACAAAACCTCACTGTAATCTGTCAAAGCATCCAATTGTTCCTCGCTTAAATCATCACGGTCTTGATCATTCAAAAGAGACAAATAATACAGGTAATATTTCTTACTTACCTCATTAGGATTAAATTCAATTTCATAGTTTAACTTTTCGTAAATCAATTCATTGTTATCAATTAGTAGTAAAACTTGAATGATACCTGATCTAAGGATTACATAATTACTGTAAGGGCTTTTTATTTCTCTAACTAAATCTAAAGCTCCATCAGGATTTCCACTATTTAACTGATGCCTTGCCTCAGCAAGAGTTTGGTAGGCATCCATCATCTCTAACTGTTTTCCTAAAGGAACATCTACTTGCATGGACAGGGCACTTTGTATAAGTTGTGAAATACTATAACCAGAAGCTACGTGGTAATGATTTGCTATGTAATAATCCCCTTGATTATTAGGTTGAAGATAAAAAACTACATTATCGGCGCTTGTGCCTGTGCTATCTGATATACTATAAATAGCTCTCACGGCATTGTCTTTCTGATAAAGTTCAATCAGTTCGGTTTTTTGATTATTCAATTTATTCGTTTCTGCAATTGAACCCAACGCATCTCTAACCAACCGACGCAGAAAATAAACTACACTACTTCGAATGTGTTTTGGTATTTTTTTAAAACTAATTTTTTTAGTAAAAGAATTGATATTAAAATTATTCTTAAGGAAATCTGCATCATAATTATTAAGGGCTTCTTCAATATCAACAGCAAGATTTTCAGCTTGAATGGGTACTATGTAATTGATTTTATCTTCATCTGATTTGCAAGCGGTGAGAATAACAATTATGAATGTGAGAATAAGAACGTAGTGGTTTTTCATTAAAGTTGTTAGGTTGGTTAACTTATATATTTCCAAAAGCCTTTTTTACTTTGTAAGTAGGCCATTACTCGTTTGATAGGTTGATTTTTATCTAATTGAATAGCAGGATCTTCTTTCAACACTTTACTTGCAGCCTCTCTTGCAATAGCAAGAATTTGTTGGTCCTTCACTAGATCAGCCATTCTCAAGTTCATGATACCACTTTGTCGTGTTCCCATTAAATCTCCTGGACCTCTTAATTTAAGATCTACTTCGGCAATCTCAAACCCATCGGTAGTACGCACCATAGTTTCCATTCTAGTGCGAGCTTCTTTGCTTAACTTAAATCCAGTCATAAGAATACAAAAACTTTGATCGGCACCTCGTCCTACTCTACCACGTAATTGATGCAATTGCGACAACCCAAAACGTTCGGCACTTTCAATTACCATTACACTTGCATTAGGAACATTTACACCTACCTCAATAACGGTTGTAGCTACCATAATTTGTGTTTCTCCTTTGACAAACCTATCCATTTCCCAGTCTTTATCTTCTGGCTTCATCTTTCCATGGACAATACTTACCTTATAATCCGGTAAAGGAAATTCTCTCACGATACTTTCATATCCGTCTTGTAAATCCTTATAGTCTAATTTTTCAGATTCTTCAATTAAGGGATACACCACATATACTTGTCTACCTTTGGTAATTTCATCCCTAATGAATTTAAAGACTCCTAGCCTATTTTTATCGTAACGATGTACGGTTTTTATTTCCTTACGTCCTGGTGGCAATTCATCAATTACAGATACATCTAAATCTCCATAAACACTCATAGCCAAGGTACGTGGGATAGGAGTTGCGGTCATTACCAGGACATGTGGTGGTAATTCATTTTTCTTCCACAGTTTTGCTCGTTGTGCTACACCAAATCGATGTTGTTCATCTACAATCGCAACACCTAGATTTTTATACTTTACTTTATCTTCAATAAGCGCATGTGTCCCTATTAAAATATGTAAGGAGCCATCTTCTAATCTTTCATGAAGTTCGCGACGCTCTTTAGTTTTTACACTACCAGTTAGTAAGCCGACTGACAGGTCTGTTTTTTCTAATAATTCAGCTACGCCTGCATAATGTTGCTGCGCAAGAATTTCTGTAGGAGCCATTATACAGGCTTGGAATCCATTATCAATGGCAAGAAGGCAAGTAAGTACCGCAACTATAGTCTTTCCAGATCCTACATCACCTTGAAGTAAGCGATTCATATGGGCGCCTGTTCCCATATCGGCTCGTATTTCCTTAACCACTCTTTTTTGAGCACCTGTTAATTCAAAGGGCAAGTGATTATTATAAAAATCTAAAAAATTATCACCTACTTCTTGAAACGGGTATCCTTTAATTTTAGACTTGCGCACTTTATTTTTAAGAAGTAACTCCATTTGAATAAAGAACAACTCCTCAAACTTCAACCGGTATCTGGCAGCTTGTAAATGCCTTGCCGTTGATGGAAAATGCACTTCTTTCATTGCTTGATTTTTCCCCATTAAGCTGTAACCTGATAGTACCTCTTCAGATAAGGTCTCAATAAAGCTGTTATGTATTTCACTATACAGCGACCTCATCAATTTTACCATGTATACGTTGGTAATTTTTCTTTTGGCCAAAGTCTCGGTACTGGGATAAATAGGAGCCATTGCTTGTTGAGCACGCGATTGGTGATCTTTAAGCAATTCCATATCAGGATGAGCCATGCTAAAAGTTGCGCCATAGCGCTGTACTTTACCAAACACCACATAAGGCTGATTAAGTTTTAAATTATCTTTAAAATACTTCTGGCCTCTAAACCAAACTAACTCCATTTTACCAGTATCATCTATAAACGTCGCTACCAGCCTGCTTAATTTACCTGTAAGAACGGTTTTGATACTAATGATTTTACCAATTACTTGTACTTGTGTATTACCGTCAATTAATTGATTGATTTTATAATATTTGGTTTTATCTACATATCGATTGGGGAACAAATTTGCCAGATCTCCATAAGTATCAATATTTAATTCTGTGCGCAACAACTTAGCTCGTTGTGGCCCTACTCCATTTAAATATTCTATAGGTGTAGATAAAAAATTCTGTGGCAAAATTTCTAATTTATTACCAAAAATAGCACATCTCTATCAACGACTGTGGTTTCTTACAAGCATACTTAGAGACCTACATAAGCAACACATTAACTTACAACCATTTAAACCCATAATCAAACACAAAAAACTAAATCGAATTGATTGTGAATAACACGTTATTAAAAGCCAACTTACTAAGAATAAAGTCATGAAATCTATGTAGTAAAAAGCTATCTTTGCAACTAGCTTTAAAACGCTCGCAATGATCCTTTTTTTCGGTGAACCCACAAAGAAAATTTATGCTGTACAATCACAGCATGCTCTCTCTAACGACAACCTTCAAAAATTAGTTTGGCTACTAGGTAATGCTCCTCAAATCGAGGCCGATGCAGTTCCAGGAACCTATACAGGTCCTAGAGCAACTACCATAACACCATGGTCTACTAATGCTGTTGAAATTACTCAAAACATGCAAATTCCAGGTATACAGCGTATAGAGGAGTTTAACTCCTGTCTGCCCGATGCCGACTACGACCGCATGTTGCTAGTTAAATTTGATGGATTAAATCAATCTCAATTTGATATTAATGTTACTCCTGATCAAGTACTAGAAATTGATGACATCGCAGCTTACAACATGCAAGAAGGATTAGCTTTAAGTGATGATGAAATTGATTATTTAAATCAACTTGCAGAGCGTTTAGGGAGAAAGTTAACCGATTCTGAAGTATTTGGTTTTTCACAGGTAAATTCTGAGCATTGTCGTCATAAAATATTCAATGGTACCTTTATTATCGATGGTAAAGAACAACCTACTTCTTTATTTAAATTAATTAAGGAAACTAGTAAACAAAACCCTAATGAAATAGTTAGTGCTTACAGTGATAACGTTGCATTTATTCAAGGTCCACAAGCAGAACAATTTGCTCCTGCCAGCGCAGATAAACCTGACAAATACGTCAATAAGGATTTTGAATCTGTAATATCATTAAAAGCAGAAACCCATAATTTCCCAACCACTGTAGAACCATTTAACGGTGCTGCTACAGGAAGCGGTGGAGAAATACGTGATAGACTAGCTGGTGGACAAGGTTCTTTGCCTCTTGCAGGAACAGCTGTATACATGACCAGTTATTCACGATTAAATGATCAACGCCCATGGGAACGCGATTTTGAAGCACGTGAATGGTTGTATCAAACTCCATTGGACATACTTATCAAAGCCAGTAATGGAGCAAGTGATTTTGGAAACAAATTTGGACAACCATTAATAGCAGGCTCTGTGCTTACATTCGAACATGACGAACATGTAGACCAAGAAAACCAATCTTCCCACGATCCACGTTATTTAGGTTACGACAAGGTGATCATGCTTGCTGGTGGAATAGGATATGGAAAAAAAGATCAAGCTCTTAAAAAAACACCCGATGCTGGCGATGATATCATCGTCATGGGTGGTGATAATTACCGTATAGGAATGGGTGGTGCTGCCGTAAGTAGCGCCGATACTGGTTCAATGGATAGCGGTATTGAATTAAATGCTGTTCAACGATCTAATCCCGAAATGCAAAAACGTGCGGCTAATGCCATTAGAGGAATGGTAGAAAGCGACAACAACACCATTAAATCCATTCACGATCATGGTGCTGGTGGACATTTAAATTGCTTATCAGAACTTGTAGAAGAAACAGGTGGAGTAATTGATGTAGACAAATTACCAGTAGGTGACCCTACTCTTTCTCGCAAAGAACTTATAGGTAATGAAAGCCAAGAACGTATGGGATTAGTAATGGAAGCTAGTGATACTCCAGTACTAGAACGTATAGCTCAACGTGAGCGTGCTCCTTTATATAAAGTAGGAACAGTTACCGGTGACAACAAATTTATTTTTAGTGAAAAAGATGGGCGCAGCCCGATGGATCTTGCTCTAGAAGACATGTTCGGTTCTAGTCCAAAGACCATTATGGATGATGTCACTATTAACAGAAAATATAACGACGTACAGTACATTCAAGATGAATTGACCTCTTACCTTAAAAAGGTTTTAAAACTAGAAGCTGTCGCAAGTAAAGACTGGTTAACAAATAAAGTAGATCGCTGTGTAACTGGTCGAGTAGCAAAACAACAAACCTGTGGTGAATTGCAGTTACCTCTTAATAACGTAGGTGTGATGGCCATAGATTATCAAGGTAAAAAAGGTGTTGCGACTACCATAGGTCACAGTCCTGTGAGTGCACTTATCGATCCTATCGCTGGATCTCGTAATTCTATTGCAGAGGCCTTGAGTAATTTAGTATTTGCTCCGATTGAGAAAGGTCTATCTGGTGTAAGTTTGAGTGCAAACTGGATGTGGCCATGTAACAATCCAGGAGAGGATGCTAGACTATATCAAGCAGTAAAAGCGGTAAGTGACTTTGCTATCGAATTAGGTATCAATATACCTACAGGAAAGGACTCCTTGAGTATGAAGCAAAAATATACCGATAAAGATGTTTTATCTCCTGGAACAGTAATCATTAGTAGCGTGGCAGCTGTAGATGATATCACACGAATTGTAGAACCCGTTCTACAGCCAGATGATAATGCTCCTATTTACTACATTAATTTAAGTGGTGATTCTCACAAATTAGGTGGATCTAGTTTTGCACAAGTTTGTGATGCAATAGGTAATGAATGTCCGACAGTTGTAGATAGTTCCGCTTTCGCGAAAGCGTGGTCACAAATTCAAGCTCTCATAAAATCTGATAAAGTACTAGCTGGTCACGATATAGGAAGCGGTGGTCTTGTAACTACATTACTAGAGATGTGTTTTCCATCAACCAAGGTGGGAATGAAACTTGACCTTTCAAGTATTGGAGACGATTTAATAAAGGTTTTATTCTCAGAAAACATTGGTGTGGTCTTACAAACCACCCAAGATATAGATAATGAATTAAAAGATTGCGGAGTACCTTTTTACAAGATAGGTACAGCAACAAACAAGCCTGTAATAGAGCTTAATGAGCTTGTTCTTGACGTGGCAGAATATCGTAAAGAATGGTACGAGACCTCTCACCTATTAGATCGTGAACAGTCCTTTAACGGTAAGGCCGATGAGCGAGCTGCTAATTATGAACAGCAGCCTTTAAATTACCAATTTCCCGCATCCTTTGACGGAAAACTACCCGAATTACCAAAGCACAAAATAAAAGCAGCTGTAATCCGAGAAAAAGGAAGTAACAGTGAACGAGAAATGGCAAGAGCAATGCACCTTGCTGGTTTTGAGGTTATAGATGTTCACATGACTGATCTTATAAGCGGTCGTGAAACTCTTGAAGATGTGCAATTTATTGCTGCTGTTGGAGGTTTTTCTAATAGCGATGTTCTAGGTAGCGCCAAAGGTTGGGCCGGTGCATTTTTATATAACGACAAGGCAAACAAGGCATTGAAAAACTTTTTTGCACGACCAGATACGATGAGTTTAGGAGTATGTAATGGTTGTCAATTATTCGTGGAATTAGGATTAATAAATCCAGACCACGACATCAAACCAAAAATGCTTCACAACGATAGTAACAAATTTGAATGTCACTTTACTAGCGTAGAAATTGCAGCAAATAATTCTATTATGTTAGAATCACTAGCTGGTACAACCTTAGGAATTTGGGCAGCTCATGGAGAAGGTAAGTTCCAGTTACCTAAACAAAAAGAGGATTACAAGATCCCAGCCACTTATGCCTACACGGGATATCCTGCAAATCCTAATGGATCTGATTACAACGCTGCAATGTTAAACAGTGAGGATGGTAGACATCTTGTAATGATGCCACACCTAGAACGTTCTACATTCCCATGGAATTGGGCGCACTATCCTAAAGACCGTAAAGACGATGTAGTTTCTCCATGGTTAGAAGCATTTGTAAATGCTAGAAAATGGTGTGAAAAACAAAATTCCTAAGGAATTTGTTTTTATTAATATGATTAAAAAACACCTCTCTTAACGAGGTGTTTTTTTTAATTGTAAATTTCAATTTTATAATAAATCTAGATTTATACGGCACCATGCAATTTGTAGTTCATTATTTTTTACATTTTGGTTTTCCTTTTTTCATTGCCTATATATTCTTTAGGAAAAATTGGAAACGGGCTTATTTAATTCTTCTCGCAACCATGCTGGTAGATCTTGATCATCTAGTAGCAAATCCCATATTTCAAGAAAATAGATGTAGTATAAATTTTCATCCACTGCATACTTTTTATGCGATGGCATTTTATGTAGTGTTACTGTTCTTCCGCAAGCCATTCAATAACATTGGTATCGGTTTACTTTTTCATATGCTAACTGATTTTATAGATTGCTTAATGACCTACAGTAAATGCACCGATTGCCTAGTCTCCTCTCCTATTTATGAGAGTTTACAATCAATAAGTCAATTCTTGGGCATATAATTTTATTCCTATACTTAAGAATAGTTGATACTACTAGATGTAAAACAAATATTAAAATCATAACAAACACTTTTTTATATAGTAACTTTACACCAATCGTTAGGGGTGCCGTTGTGCTGAGATTATACCCTATGAACCTGAGATGTGTAATTACAGCGGAGGAAAACGAGACTTGTAACTAGTAAATAACCATAAACCTACAAGCCACTTTCATTACCGTGAAAGTGGCTTTTTTAATATAATAATGACCCAACAAAGCATATGAATACAACCATTGACTTAATCAAAACGCAATCGCCGCTTATTCATAATATCACCAATTACGTGGTTATGAATAACACTGCAAATGCCTTACTAGCTATAGGAGCTTCACCAGTGATGGCTCATGCGATAGAAGAAGTTGAAGATATAACCACGATCTCATCATCTTTAGTAATCAACATGGGAACTCTTAGTAAATCTTGGGTAGCTGCCATGGAGCAAGCAATGAAAAAAGCAAACGCAAACGGAATCCCTATCGTCTTTGATCCAGTTGGAGTAGGCGCGTCAAATTACCGTACGCAAACCGCTCTTCACCTAGCAGAAACTTACCAACCTGACGTAATTCGCGGTAATGCATCAGAAATTATGGCACTGGCACAATTAAGTTCAAATACAAAAGGTGTTGATAGCACGATAGACTCTAATAACGCAGTGGATGCTGCTAGCACGCTTTCGCGAAAGCTGAATAATACAATTGTAATTAGTGGTGCTACCGATTATGTCGTAACTGGTGATAAAATTGAAGAAATCACTGGTGGAAGTGCGATGATGCCTAAAATAACAGGAATGGGATGTACCGCAACCAGTATTATAGGCGCTTGTGTAGCAGTTAACAAAGACATACATAAAGGTGCTCGAGATGGAATGGAAATTATGAGTAAAGCTGGTGAGCAAGCTGAGTCTAAATCCAATGGACCTGGTAGCTTTCAAATGAATTTTATAGACGCGTTGTTTCAACTCACATAGAATATGAATAAAGCAGACTATTCTCTTATGTATGTGACTGATGAGCGCATTACAGAAGATACCCTATTTTTTGACACGCTACAATCCAGCTTAAAAGGTGGTGTTACTATAGTGCAACTTAGGGAAAAGCTGCTGGATACTAGAGATTTTTATAATCGCGCCCTTAAAACAAAAGAGATCTGTGATTATTACAATGTGCCATTGATAATTAACGATAGAATTGATATCGCTTTAAGCATCAACGCCCATGGTGTTCATATTGGTCAACAGGATTTACCACCAGCAATCACGAGAAAAATTATAGGATCAGATAAAATTATCGGTTGGTCAGTAAGCAATGAGGAACAAGCTCTTAAGGCTAATAGCCTAGAGATTGATTACATAGGTCTTTCTCCAGTATTTAGCACGGCAACTAAAACAGAAAATTTAGAAAGGCCATTAGGAATTTCAGGTTTATCAAGAATAAAGTCCATAAGCAACAAACCCATTATATGTATAGGAGGAATTGACCATTCAAATACGGAAGTACTTATAGAAAATGGTGCAGAAGGAATTGCTGTGGTATCCGCTATATCAACCTCTGAGCAACCTCAAAAAGCAACTGAAAATTTTAAAAAATTATTATGTCGAATTGGTACCAACAAATAAATAAATCCACTGACAGTATTCTTGCTAAGATTCAAAATCAGCCTTTCATAAAAGAACTTATGCAAGGTACATTACCTAAAGATGTATTTCAGTTTTACATTAATCAAGATGCCTTGTATTTAGCGCAATACAAAAAAGTTCTTGCCTTAGTTGGAATTAAATGCCGTAATGAAAATGAAACCCAGTTTTTTCTAGATGCAGCAACAGGAATCATACATGTTGAAAATGCTCTTCATCAACATTTTGTAAATGCCGATTCGTTTACCACAATAGCATCACCTACTTGTGAGCTTTATACCAGTTATTTGTCTAGAATTGCTCATGAAAAATCAATTACAGTAAGTATAGCAGCTGTTTTACCATGCTTTACCATTTACAAACAAATAGGCGATTATATTCTTGAGAACCAAACTAATAAAGATAATAATCCTTACCAAGAATGGATTAACACCTATGGTGGTGAGGAGTTTGCAGCATCTGTAGAACAAGCAATCAATATTGCAAACAAGTATGCACAAACAGCTAATCAAGAAGAACTCGAAATGATGAACCAAGCCTTTTTGAAAGCTTCACAATTAGAGTGGATGTTTTGGGATAGTGCTTATAGAAAGGAACAATGGGAAATTTAAAAAACACTTACCATACAGTACTTACCATTGCCGGTAGCGATAGTGGTGGCTGTGCTGGTATACAGGCAGATATAAAGAGTATTTCTGCTTGTGGTGCATTTGCTGCCAGTGTCATTACAGCCACAACAGCACAAAATACGCAAGGTGTTTTTGATATTCACCCTATACCGATTGATCATATAGAAAAACAACTAGACGCTGTTTTTACCGACATAACCTTTCAAGCGGTAAAAATAGGCATGTTACATTCTTGTGAGGTGATTAAACTTATTTCAAAAAAGCTACAAGAGTACCAGGCAGTTAATGTGGTAATAGATCCTGTAATGGTAGCGACTTCAGGTGATAGATTGATCACCAACGAGGCGCTGCAAAGCTTGAAATCATTACTGCCACAAGCCTATTTGATCACACCAAATTCTAAGGAAGCAGAACTACTACTAGAACAAGAAATTAATCCCAAGAATGCACAAGAAGCAGCTCAACAACTAGCTGAAAAATACCAAACCTCGGTCTTATTAAAAGGCGGTCATATAGATCATGCTCCTGATGAAATGGTTGATATTTTATACAACTTTGAAACCACTCAAACCATTCTGCTCAAAAATCCTAAAGTAGAAACCCGTCACACTCATGGTACAGGCTGCAGTTTATCATCTAGCATTGCTACTTTTTTAAGTAAAGGATATTCCTTGGAGAAATCAGTTGACCATGCATGCCAATACATCAATTCGGCAATTTTAAATGGTAAGGATAAGGTGTTGGGAAAAGGCAACGGTCCCATCAATCATTTTGGATTGTAATTTTTTATGAGGATGTATTTTAGGTACGCTTTCGCGAAAGCGTAATCAAATCAAGCAACTGTAAATCAGACAATAATGTTGTAAAAAGTTTATTAATCCATATCTTTAAGCTGAATATAAAAGGTGTAAAAATGACCAAAAAGTTAACTCCTATATTTTGTTTACTACTCTTTCTAATAGTAACCAGTTGCACATTAGAATCTGAATTTTCTTTACCCAACAATGAGGAAATTGATAGTGAGTTATTGGGTTTATGGAGCCCAACAAATAACCCGAAAGAATCCGTAAAAATAGAACGTCACACTGATAAAAGATACAAGTTAACTCTTATAGATGGAGATGATCAAGAGGAGTTAATCGCCTACTCTACTACCATAAGAGAAAGACAAATTTTGACTATAATCACGGAAGATGAAGTTGGTCTGAGTTACCAATTTTATGGGATCTCAATGATAAACAACTCTCTTACCTATAGTGAAGTCAATAATCAAATAAGAGAGGAAAAATTTGAATCCCAACAAGATTTATATGATTTTTTCCTCACTCATATTGAGAAAGATTATTTTTTTAAGAATCCTGAAACTTTAAAAAAAATATCCCATTAATCTAAAATGCATTACTTGGGATCAACGGTTTAAATTAAAAGTTATAAAGTAAAAATCTGAATCATAATCTTATTGTTTTTACAAGTCACTTATTTAAGAAATCTTACCTTCGTCATAATTTTTACAGCCCTTTTGGGGCTATTTTTAAACAGCTATAATGACACAATTTTGGACTAAAAAATCCGAAGAAGAGATTAAGAAGATTGTATTTAATGCATTAGATAAAAATATAAATTATGACAAGGAAGGAGTTATAGGGGTACCTGCTTCCTATTTAGACGACAAGGTTTTTAATCAAGATGCTACCTTTCTTAAAGACGCTCCTTTTATGTACGCACTGGTGAAAAATCCCAATCACATAGGTTGTCATACTTTAGGAAATTCCGAATCTTTTTTTGAAGGTACACATGCAATTGAAAAGGATCTTATTGAAATTTGTGCTGTAGATATTTTAAAAGGAATACCATATGAACAAGATGGTTACGTAGCATCGGGAGGAACTGAAGCTAATATTCAGGCCATATGGATTTATCGTAACTATTACATGCAACAAATGAATGCATCTCGTGATGAGATAGCAATTGTTTGTAGTAAAGACAGCCATTATTCCATGGATAAAGCTGCAAATCTATTATCGATCAATATTCACAAATATGATGTAAATGAACATACTAGGGAAATTACAGCAGCAAGTGTCGAGCAAACTCTTACTAGCGCAAAAAACAAGGGTATAAAATACTTTATTGTGGTTGCAAACATGATGACAACCATGTATGGATCAGTTGATAATATTGAAACAATAATAGATTCTTTAAAAAAACTGAAGTGTGAATATAAAATCCATGTAGATGGTGCTTATGGTGGTTTTTACTACCCTTTTACCATTAAAAACAACTTACTTACCTTTAAAAATCCTGAAATCACATCCTTTACACTTGATGCTCATAAAATGGCACAGTCTCCTTATGGAACAGGAATTTTCTTGATAAGGAAAGGTTTTATGAAGTATGTAAACACCCAAGAAGCAAGTTATGTGGAAGGTCAAGATTTTACACTTGTAGGTAGCCGTTCAGGAGCCAATGCCATCGCGGTATGGATGATATTGGCAAAAAATGGACCGTATGGTTGGCAGGAAAAAATATTTATACTTCAAAAAAGAGCTGAATGGATTTGTAAGGAGCTAGAGCAACTTAATATAAAATACTATCGTAACCCCATGTCGAACATTGTTACGATAGGATCCAGCTATTTAAATCCAGAATTGGTTAAAAAATATGGTCTAGTACCAGACAATCATGTATCACCTAAATGGTATAAAATTGTAATTATGGAGCACGTTACTGTAGATAAACTAGCTCTTTTCATCAATGACATAAAGGAAACTGTTTAAACAGCTTTGAACTATAGAAGAGCGAAATTTATACGAAACCTGATAGCGTTTAGCATTAGATAGATTAAAACTAATCGGTATTCGTAAATAGCTTTTTTTATTTTTTTTAAGGTTTATACTTCAGGGATACTACTACTTTTGGCATCTGAATTTTTCTAAAACTTGAAGGAGAAAAGAACTCATATTTTAAGTGCTATTGTACTTGCTGCCATTTATGTATTTGGAATAGTTAACTGCATTAATACAGTTAATATTTCACATGTTTCTATTCAAGAAAATAACATATCCACAGATAAAATAGAATCTGTTGGGAATGACCTATTCGCCCATGCTACGCCTTCGGATAGCAGCATTTTTAGTCTTACTGAATACAGCGACTATAATGGTTTAAGTAGTAAGACATCACCATCATTCCATAGCTCTCTTGTATTTTCAAATGAAATAAAGGCAAGACTAAAACAATATACCAATTATCATTTTTCTATATCATTTAGGTATAGAAAATCAGACCTAATATTTCCTTTTCATTACTTCTGGTAGTTAGAAGCTTTTTAATCTGAATCAGATTAAAGCTACGATAAGGTGCTGTAACCTTTACAGTACTAAAAAACATACTATCAATTTAAAATAAAATAATGAATACAGGAATAGCCTTTATAGGCATCGTTTGTGTTGCAATTTGTGCAATACCGTTTTTACTCACATACAGCTCACGTAAAAGAAAACAAACTTTAGAAAAGAAGGAATTTGATACTTTCTTAATGAAACATCAAGCACAACTCGATTATAGCGAGTCTTGCGGTAACTATCATATCGGTATAGACCAGAATAAAATGAAATTGTATTTTCAGCTTCATACAAAGCACCTTATAGAGCAGGAAGTGGTTAACCTTGATGAAATCAGTCATGCCGAAGTTAAACGACATAACTCTAAAAAGGGAACTATAGATAAGCTCGTGATGATACTCTATCCTATGGACAAGAACTTACCTAGTACTTTTTTAGATTTTTATGATATCAATTTGAGTTATTTGCCTAGTGGTGAAATTGAATCTATTGAAAAATGGCAAGACGTTATAAACAAAGCCATTAAACATAACTAAAGTCCATAATGTGGTTTTTCATTTTTTTATTTTCACAATAAGAATGAAAAACCGCATCAAATTCTGACAATTTTCTTGAGAAGAATCTTAAAAAATTAATACAATAAACTCTATTAACACAAGATTAATACTCTACAAGAACCAATTATAAATAACTGATTAACAATGTTTTATTTTAGTGTTAATGATTTTTACAGCGTTAAAATATTACTATCATTTTAGATAGTTATTGCTCACCAATAACACTATAGTTACTTTTGCTACTATAATTTTTATAGTACAATATTGATATGGAACATACAGACATTATAGAAGCATTAAAGTGGAGATACACAACAAAATCTTTTGACCCTTCTAAAAAAATATCTAAGGAAAATGAAGAGAAAATTAAAGAATTACTTCAGTGGAGCCCTTCTTCAATTAATTCTCAACCTTGGCATTTCGTATTAACGTCAAGTGAAGAAGGAAAAAAACGACTTGCAAAAGGAACCGCTGGATTTTTTAGCTTTAATGAATCCAAAGTGACTCAAGCTTCACATGTTGTATTGTTTTGTACAAAAACTGAAATTAGCGATCAATATTTAAACGAAGTAACAGATAAAGAAGATGAAGACGGTCGTTTTGCAAATGAAGATTTAAAGGAACAAAACCTAGGTGCCAAAAAATTATTTACTAATATTCATAGATATGACTTAAAGGATGCCCAACATTGGATGGAAAAACAAGTTTATTTAAACATTGGTAATTTCCTTCTAGGTGTGGCTGCACTTGGAATAGATGCTGTACCTATGGAAGGTATTGATATGAAAGCCCTAGATGAAGAGTTAGGTTTACGTGAGAAAGGCTTTTCTTCTATTGTTATGGTTGGATTGGGTTACCGATCTGAAGATGACTTTAATGCCAAGCTACCTAAATCTCGATTGAATCAGGACGACATTATTACCGTGATATAACAAAAATTAGAATTTAGAATTTAAGTGAACAAAGCCTTTGAGAATACTCAAAGGCTTTGTCTATTAACAACATATTAATTCATCTAGGTATTCAACAGGATTATCTTTGTTGATGTAATGAATCTATTAGTCATGAATAAAGTAATCCCGTTTTTACTGAGTATTATTTTCTTGAGCTGTCAAACTGAACAGAAAAAACAAATTACCCAAGTAATTTCCTTTAAAGGTCAACAAGTGACTGGTGTAACTGCTACAAATACAGGAAGGTTATTTGCTAATTTTCCTAGATGGCGCAACAATGTTGAAAATTCAGTCGTTGAGATTTCAGATTCTGGAGTTGCAACACCTTATCCCAGTAAAGATTGGAACAACTGGAAACTAGGAGCTCCTATCCATGATAGCTTATTTGTTGCGGTTCAATCGGTGGTAGCCTTTGAAAACCATTTATATGTTCTAGATACAAGAAACCCATTGTTCAAAGGGGTTATTGGACAACCTCGAATTTATGATTTTGATTTAAATACCAATCAACTGCTCAACACATACTTTCTGTCTCAAGGTAGTTATCATCATGACTCATATATCAATGACCTTAGAGTTGATAAAAAATTAAATAAAATATATTGTACAGATTCTGGTCATGCCGGTCTCGTAATAATTGATATGGAATCTGGAAATTCTATCAGAGTTTTGGATAATCATGAATCTACGCTAGCACAAGTAAACAAACTTACTTTTGACAACGGTGATTGGAAAAATACGGTTCATTCCGATGGTATTGCCTTGGATACTGTAAATAACGAATTATATTTTCATGCACTTACAGGTTATAAATTGTATAAGATTTCAACGCAGTCACTTAACTCTGGTAATGTAAATATCATAAAGAACAACGTGCAGTTTGTAGCGCAAACTCCAGCTCCAGATGGAATGATAATAGATAGCAACGGAATACTTTATTTAGCTGATCTTGAAAAAAATAAGATTATGCAGTATAATATTAATCAAGGAGAACTGTCTGTTTTAGCTCAGGGCGAAAACATAAGATGGGCAGACACATTTACACTACACGACAATAAACTGTATTACACAAATTCTAGAATTAATGAGGCTCAAGATGACATAAGCCAATTAGAATTTTCAATTAATTACATTGAATTATAAATTCAAGTTACTCTAATGGATGAATAATTTTGTTTTCAGGAATTTCAGAAATAACTTCCTTCATGATGTCTTGAATCATCAATTGGAGTTTATTAAGTAGCGTTTTCTTCACAAAATACTTATGAGTAATTATTCCTACCGATCTGGATGGAACAGGTGTATCAAAATGTACCAATTTATCTTGATCATTCTCGGTAAAATCTAAGGTAGCTATTTGCGGTAATATAGTTAAACCATTACTCGCTTTGGTAAATCTTATAAGGCCGTCTAGCGATCCAGATCTAAATTCGAGATTAGAATCTTCATCAACCTGTCGAGAAGACTGTTCACAAATTTGATGTACTTGAGTTTGTAAACAATGACCTTGTTTTAATAACCACAACTTGGAATAATCTAAATTTTTAATAGAAATAGGTCCTTCAGTAGATTTTTCCCTGCAATCATAAATTAAAAATGGTTCAACAAACAATTCTTTTTCATTAAGATCTTTATCCTTTATAGGTAAAGCGAGTAAGCCAATATCTAAAGATCGATTTTTTATAGCTGCTACGATCTCGTCAGTTTGTAATTCATCCACAATTAAATTTACATAGGGAAATTTAGTGGCAAACTTGTGTAAAAATAAGGGTAATAAGTAAGGAGCTATTGTGGGAATCACCCCTATTTTTAATTCACCCATGAGCTCACCTTTCAACTCTTTAACCAGTGCTCCTAACAGTCCAATATCATTGTTTATAGTCCTTAAACGTTCAACGATTATAGCTCCTTCACGAGTGACTGAAACAGGTTTGGACTTACGATTGAAAATTTTAATTCCTATTTCATCTTCAAACCTTGCAATCATCGTACTTAAGGTAGATTGACTTACAAAGCATTTATCGGCTGCGGCTTCAAAATTTCTTAAATCAACAACCGCTAGAATGTATTTAAACTGTTGAATATTCATATACAAATATAATATCTACCATGTCGATATTAACATTGATTTTTTAGTTTTTATAAATAAAACAACGCGCCTAGTTTTGTGCCAAATTCAATTAAACAATACACTATGCGCAAGATTTTAATAATTTCCGCAATTGCACTGGTAGCTATAGCATCCGTAGCTTTTACCATGCATGTTAACAGTTATTCAGACAAGACTTCAACGTCTGAATCTGGCGGCTGTCCATTTGGTTTTGACCAACCTAAATCAACAGGAAACAGAATTAAAGGAGAAGGAAAAACCAATCAAGAATGGTGGCCTAATTCATTAGATTTAAGTGTCCTTAGACAAAATAGCGATAAATCAAATCCACTTGGAGAAGATTTTGATTACAAAAAAGAATTTGAAAGTTTAGACTATGCGGCTTTAAAAGCTGATGTAGAAAAAGTACTTACCGATTCAAAAGATTGGTGGCCAGCAGACTTTGGTAACTATGGTGGATTATTCATAAGAATGGCATGGCACAGTGCCGGTACTTATAGAACTGGTGATGGTCGTGGTGGTACACGAGAAGGTAAACAACGTTTTGCTCCTCAAAACAGTTGGCCTGATAACGCAAACCTAGATAAGGCAAGAAGATTACTTTGGCCAGTTAAACAAAAATACGGTCAAAAAATTTCATGGGCAGATTTAATGATTTTGGCAGGAAATGTATCCTTTGAATCCATGGGCTTTGAAACACTAGGCTTTGCTGCTGGTAGAGAAGATACATGGGAACCACAAACAAGTGTTTATTGGGGTTCAGAAAATGAAATGCTAGGTGACGATAGATTCAATGAAGAAAGAGAACTAGAACAACCACTTGCTGCTGCACAAATGGGTTTAATTTATGTAAATCCAGAAGGGCCAAATGGAAATCCAGATCCAGTACTTGCAGCACACGACATACGTAAAACCTTTGGACGTATGGGAATGAACGATGAGGAAACAGTTGCTCTTATTGCTGGTGGACATACCTTAGGTAAAACACATGGTGCCGCGAGTGGTGAGAATTTAGGAAACGCTCCAGAAGAATCAGGAATTGAAGAACAAGGATTAGGATGGAGCAGCACTTTTAAATCTGGTAAAGGAGCCGATGCTGTTACGTCGGGTCTTGAAGTAACCTGGACTCTTACTCCTACACAATGGAGTAATGGATATTTTAAATCACTTTTTGAAAATGAATGGAAACTAGTAAAAAGTCCTGGTGGCGCACATCAATACGAGGCTGTAAATCCTAAAAAAATGTATCCACATGCCTTTGATAAGGATAAAGAAGTTAAACCTACCATGCTCGTAACTGATTTATCGATGATTAAAGATCCAGAGTATCGTAAGATTTCTAAAAGATTTTATGAAAACCCAAAGGAATTTGATAAAGCTTTCGCGAAAGCGTGGTTCAAACTAACACATAGAGATATGGGGCCTAAATCCACTTACCTAGGACCTGAAGTTCCTGCGGAAGAATTTATCTGGCAAGATCCTATTCCTGCTTTAGATCACAAACTGGTTTCTACTAAAGATGTTGATCGACTTAAAAAAGAAATCAAAAACTCTGGTTTAAGTACTAGTGAATTAGTTTCAACAGCATGGGCTGCCGCAGCTACTTACCGAGATGGTGATAGACGTGGTGGAGCAAATGGCGGTAGAATAAGATTAGAACCACAAGTAAGCTGGGAATCAAACAACCCGAATCAACTTAAAAAAGTTTTAAAAGTTTATGAGGAAATAAAATCAAATTTTGATTCCAATACAACAAAAATTTCTATAGCCGATTTAATTGTTCTAGGTGGAAATATAGCTATAGAAGACGCTGCAAAAAAAGCAGGATATACCATTAAAGTTCCTTTTACACCTGGTAGAATGGATGCGTCACAAGAACAAACAGATATTGATGGTGTTAACCTGCTAGAACCTATCGCCGATGGTTTTAGAAACTACCAAGAAAAAGAATATACGCTTACCCCAGAACAATTACTGATTGACAAGGCTCAACAACTTACATTAAGCGCGCCAGAAATGACGGTCCTTGTAGGTGGTATGAGAGCCCTAGGAGCAAACTACGATAATTCGTATGTAGGAGTTTTAACTGATAATCCTGGTGTACTTACTAATGATTTCTATCGCAATCTTTTAAGTATGGATTATAAATGGAAAGCTGTTGAAGGAGAAAACAATCTGTTTGAAATCATCGATCGTTCCAACAATAAAGTAATGTGGAAAGCAACTAGAGCAGATCTTATTTTTGGATCAAATTCAGAATTAAGAGCTTTATCTGAAGTTTATGCCAGTGACGATGCCAAGGAGCGATTTATAAACGACTTTGTACAAGCATGGAGTAAAGTAATGAATCTAGATCGATTCGACATTAATTAAAGAGTAATTGATTTTTATGATAAGCGGTTTTAAAAATTTTTAAAACCGCTTTTTTTATTCTTAACTTATTTTGAACCTAAGCCATACGCCTAATTCTTATTTTTACCACATGGCCCAATTGAAACCTATTAATGCGTTTACATCTACCTTACCTGCAGATCCAGTAGATGAAAATTACCGACGACAAGTAAGTCAAGTAGCGTACTCTTTTGTACAACCAGAACACTTTATTGATAGTGAGGTACGACATACATCATCGCTAACCGAAGAGCTAGGTTGGGATCCCATTTATGTGGCTAGCAATGAATTTAAAGCTGTATTTGGCAGTAAGCAAATTATAGAAAATAGCAAGCCTTATGCAATGGCCTATGCTGGTCATCAATTTGGTAATTGGGCTGGTCAATTGGGTGATGGTCGCGCTATCAATCTTTTTCAACTAGAAACTGATATTGGATTGCAAACCTTTCAACTTAAAGGGGCAGGACCTACACCCTATTCAAGAAATGGAGATGGATATGCAGTTTTAAGGTCCTCTATAAGAGAATACTTGTGTGCAGAAGCAATGCATCACCTTGGCGTTCCAACCACACGTTCACTCACAATAGCTACTACTGGTAAACAAGTATTAAGGGATGTTATGTATGATGGAAATCCAGAATATGAACAAGGTGCCATAGTTTGTCGAGTAGCTCCTAGTTTTATAAGGTTTGGTAATTTTGAATTATTTGCGGCACAAGGAGATCAAGAAAACTTAAGAAAACTGCTGGATTATACGATTGAGCATCACTTTCCACAGGTCACAGCACTTGATAAGAAAGGATATCTAGAGTTTTTTGAAATTGTGTCTCAACGCACATTGGACATGATTATCCACTGGCAACGAGTAGGATTTGTTCATGGGGTAATGAATACAGATAACATGAGTATCCTGGGCCTTACGATTGATTATGGACCATATGGATGGTTAGAACCTTATGACCACGGTTGGACTCCAAATACGACTGACCGACAACACAAAAGGTACCGTTATGGTGCACAACCCGAAATTGGATTGTGGAATTTGCTTCAGCTGGCAAATGCACTCTATGAAATAATCGATGATCAATCTGGAATAGAACAAGTTTTAGACAATTACAAAATTCAATATCAAGAAAAACATCTTGATATGATGAGGAATAAGCTAGGTTTTCTTCATAAAGATAGTAACGATCAACAATTAGTAACACAGCTCATACAAACCCTTCATCTTCACGAGGTAGATCACACGTTCTTTTTCAGGGAATTGCAGCATTTGGACAGAAACATGGATACTACCATTATGCTAGATAAACTTGCCATTGCTTTTTATGATTTTGAACAATTAAGTGAACCTCATCGATTAAGGTGGTTGGACTGGTTATTGGTTTATAAGTCACGAATTCAACTAGATTATTCTAAATTTCTTGAATCCAAACAGTTTACTAATAATGATGAGGATGTTGTTAATCTCGCTTTCGCGAAAGCGAGATCTGAAAAATTAATTACAACGAATCCTAAATACGTCCTGCGCAATTACATAGCTCAACAAATTATTGATCAAGCTGAAAAAGGAAATTATACCATGTTCAACGAAGTTTATCGGGTATTGCAACATCCATATGACGAGCAACCAGAATTTGAAAAATACTATGCCAAAAGACCCGAATGGGCCAAAACTAAAGTGGGCTGCAGTATGTTAAGTTGTAGTAGTTGAACAACTTAAAACTTATAGGTGTTAAATTTTCATTTCACACATCGTTATAATTGGAATTATTCCTATTTTTGGAACTATTCCAATTATGAATTTACAAGAGCAAGATTTTGTTATAGTAGACCTAGAAACTACAGGTAGTGGACTGGGCGGAAATCGCATCACAGAGATATGTATGGTGCGCCTGCGAGGTGAAGAAATACTAGATAAATATACCAGTCTAGTGGATCCCCAAATGCTTATTCCTGATTTTATTACTAGTCTCACAGGCATTGATAATGAAATGACTAGTAGCGCTCCGCTTTTTGAGGAGATTGCTCAGGATATATTAGATTTTACTAAGGATGCTGTTTTTGTAGCACATAATGTGAGTTTTGATTACAACGTTTTACGCAATGAATTTAAAAGGTTGGAACTACCATTTACCCGTAAAAAATTATGTACGGTAAGATTGTCTAGAAAAATTATTCCAGGGTTTCCTAGTTATAGTCTAGGACGTTTGTGTAATTCATTAGGTATCGATCTTGTAAACAGGCATCGCGCTGAAGGTGATACTGATGCAACGGTAGAATTATTTAAATTACTGCTTACAAAACCCGATGCAAGCGAGGTAATGCTAAAGGCTCTTAAGCCCAAAAGTCGTGAGGGAACTTTTCCACCACACCTAGACCGATCTCAATTTAATGAGTTACCAGAAGTTCCCGGAGTTTATCTTTTTAAAAATCAAGCACAGAAGGTCATTTATGTAGGAAAAGCAATTAATTTAAAGAAAAGGGTACTCTCTCATTTTTATAACAAACGCAGTAAGTCCTATCATATGTGTCAAGAAATTCATCACATTGAACATATTCCAACTGGTAGTGAATTGGTTGCGCTGTTGCAAGAGGCAGAACTTATTCTTCACTACTACCCAAAATATAATGCTGCACAAAAAAAACCAAGACGTTCCTACCAGATTTTACATTATAAAAATCAAAAAGGCGTAATTCAGTTTGCGGTAGGAGTTATGAAATCCTACGACTCTAGATTAGTTACTCATTACAGTCGAGCACACGCCGTAGAACAACTGGAACAATTGTGTGAGGAATATAATCTGTGTCCTAGGTATTGTAGTTTTAACACTAAAGAACATTGCACCAGCCATTATAAGATAAAATCATGTAAAGGAGTATGTAGAGAAGAGGAACTTGTTCAACTATATAACATACGAGCTAATCAAGCGATTAGGGCTTTACAAGAGACCAATGCTACTTATTTCATTCAAGAACAAGGTAGAACCGAAGATGAATTTTGTTTGGTGATGGTCAAGGATGGTGAGTATGTAGGTTTTGGGTTTGTACCCAATCATGAATCTATAGAATCGGTAGAACAAGCAGAAAGCTATATTGAATCTAAAAAGCCTAATTATCACACCTCTCAAATTTTAAGAGCCTATATAGAAAAAAGGCCTGGTAAACGATTAGAGATAAATAATTGGAGTACTGCTGTTTAAACTATGTTTTTAAAGCTGTTATTTTCAAGTTTACCAAAAAGTAAAACGTCACCATAGCTTTATGGTGACGTTTTTGTATTTACCTATTGCTTTGCATGGCGTCCTTATAGTCTGACGCTAGGCTTTTCTTTTGATTTTCAGAAAGTGATTTTCCTGCAAGTTGAAAAACCTCGTGCTCTTCTTCATCAAGGTGGTGTATTACTTTATCGGCTAGGTTTTTCATGTGTGCCAGCCATGCGCTACTATCAAAGTCTGTGTCATTCAATTTTTCTATTAATTCATCAATTTCATGATGTTCGGCGACGCTGTGTCTGGCTTTATCTTGTGTAAGGTCATCCTTAAATAAAGGAACGTAAAAGTACTTCTCCTCTGCGTCGGCATGGATTTGGAGCTCTTTTTTAAGCTCTTCCCGAATGTTTCTTCTAAATTCACTATCACCAGAGGTGTCTAGTAACTTCTTACAATAATCACGTTGTTTCTCATGGTCTTCTCTTATGGCTTCAAAGATGTTCATAGTATTTTGGTTATAGAGTTAATTTTCCTTTTGTTCCTATATCAGTAGGTGTACCGGTTATGGCTGTAAAACCGAGCTTAATCATATTGCTAAGTGCATTGCTTTTAGTATCCCAATACTGACCTTCAAATGGTTGAAATTTTAAAATAGTAATGGAAGTATCCTCTTCATTTTCAAACCAATTATTATCAATATTTGAGTACAACTCTTTAATCAATTCTCTGTCATGAGAAATTATAGTTTCTCCATATACAATTAGGAACTGGTGGCTTGAAGGATCTGAAAACACAATTTGAGATTCTGCATCAATTTGAATATTCTGATTGTGCTCACTATCCTTTTTGCTAAAGAATAAAACGGTTCCATCGTCCTCTACCCTTTTTAAGGTCATGGGAATTGAGTGAATAGGAAATTTATCAAGTGCGGTTTGTAGGATTCCAGTTTGAATTTCTCTGGTTAATTCTAGGTACTTTTCTCTTGCTTCTCGTTGGGTTAAATTCATGTTGCTAGTTTTTCTTTTAAATCTATTGAACTTAAAAGGGTAAGCGTATTAATGAAATATGAATTAACAGAATTTAAGACTGATTGTTACAAGTTTTCAGAACTTAATTTTATTAAGAAGATTTTAAGTTTAACTCCTTCATTTAGTAATCATTAAATAACAATTCGTTAAGACAAAAACTGTGCTTGCATATTAAATTTGAAAAAAAAAGCAAACAATGAAAGAGTACTATCTAACCAATGGTTATAGTGATTACAAAAGAAAGGTAATGACTGATGACAATTCAACTAAGGAAAAACCCAAAGTTGAACCTCAAGAGCTATTTGATACAAGGTATCAAAGTAAACTTTAAACGGCTGGTAAACCAGCCGTTTTTTTTTATTCTAAAGTATAGTAATACTTAAAAGGACTCTAATAGGATTGTGTTGTTAACCACTTGTATGGACACCATTCCATCTTCCACAGAAAGTATTTTATCGGAATAAGCATCTCTAATCTCAGTTGCATTAGGGAATACTTTTTTAACTTCGATAGTAGTTGGACCGTTAGTTAAACCAGTTCCTACTAGTACGTCGTCTACGACTCCATTTTTATTGTAAAAACGGGCGAACAACACGCCTTGTCCATCGTGTTCTAGTTTAAAATGTTTTCCGGCTCCTACAGCAGGATGATTAGATCTAAATGTTCCTAACTTTTGATAATGCGACAACAAATTGTTGTCGATAGCATTCCAATTCATCATAGAACGTAGATTAGCATCACCCAAAGCTCCGTCAACTATCAATTGTCTTGCAGTTTCATCACCGTAATAGGTTTGTGCCATTCCTGGAGCTAGTAGTAGCTTTGTAGCTGCTTCATACCTTTTTTCTCTTCTAGGATCAAATGGTTGCCCATCATCATGACTGCTTATGTAGTTCATGAAGTAAGCTTTATCATTTGGATCTTCGTTTAGTAAGCTTTCGCGAAAGCTATCATACTTACTAAATAATTCTTCATAACTAGCCTGTGCATGTCTTTTGAAACCAAAATTGATCATGCCGTCATAACCATAATCGAAATAATCTACTTGATTCTCGTCACTGAATGGAAAAGGTCTACCACCTGCTACTTCCCAACCATACAATTCACCTAAAACGAAAAACTCATCGTCATGAATCATTAAATCAGGATGGTTGGACTTCCATTTTTCAAATGCTTTTTTAGATTGATCAATAAAGGTTTGCCATACATCTTCTTCAACATGTTTAACAGTATCTACTCTAAATCCATCTACACCTGTTTCACGTGCATAATCAGTAACCCATTTAATAAGATAATTAGAAGGTGTACGTGGTAAACCTGTTTCCTCAAAGAAGGCATCGATTTCTTGTACTTCTTGTTCATATCTACCTTCTTTTTTCCATTTCTGAATTAAGATTTCTGGTAATTCGACTTCTTTACTACTATTCGTTAAAATATCTGGTAAATTGTTAGTTAGTGTACAGTCAACAGCTGTCGCTTGATCTTGATAGGTACAGGTAGGTGTAGTTCGCACCCAATCTGATGGCCAAACGGGATCTAACTCGGTTACAGGACCTGTGTGGTTAATAACCACATCTAGTAAAACTCTTATATCCTGATCGTGAGCTTTTTGAACTATGGTTTTAAATTCCTCGTAAGTTCCATAGCTGGGTTCAATAGCTGTCCAATCCTTTGCCCAATATCCATGAAAAGCATAAGTGTTTCCTGTTCCTTCATCAACGCTGCCATGAATTTGTTCCCAAATAGGTGTAAGCCATATAGCATTTACTCCTAAATCAGAGAAGTAACCTTCATCTAGCTTTTGTATAATCCCTGCAAAATCACCACCTCTAAAATCTCTAAGTTTTCCTGTCTCTAGGTCTCTTTTTATAATGGTGTCATTAGTGGTATCACCGTTTTTGAATCTATCTGTAAGTAAGAAATAAACATGTGCGCTTGACCAATCAAACACCTTTTCTGGAACGGCAACATCCGCATTATCTTTTGAATTACATGATGTTATAACCAATGCAATTAGCAAAAAGAAAAGTAAATAGATATGTTTCATGAAATAAATTTGAGTACTAAAATACATTCACAATTGTTTTTTATGATGTTATCAGATTTATAAATAATACAACGTTGTAGTTTGTAATCTAAGGACAATATCTTTGTAATCGATTTATGAATAAATATGTAGACGTTTTTATAAGTAGTTTTAAAGGCTATTTTAATTATATAATTCATGAGGTTACACATCCTGAATGGGGTAGCTATTTTTATGGATTGTTATTACTATCCATGGTTGTTTATGTCTTGGAAATAATTATTCCATGGAGAAAAAAGCAGTCGGTAGTTCGCAAGGACTTTTGGTTGGATCTTTTTTACTTACTATTTAATTTCTTTTTGTTTTCACTTATAGGCTATAACGCAGTCAGTGATGTTTTTGTGACGCTGTTTAATGATGGATTGCGAGGTATAGGCATTACCAATCTAGTAGCTATTGAAATACAATCCTGGCCAGTATGGGCACAGTTGCTAACGATGTTCATAATAGCAGACTTTATCCAATGGAATATTCATAGGCTACTTCACAGAGTGCCTGCTTTGTGGCGTTTTCATAAGGTGCATCATAGTGTTAAGGAAATGGGGTTTGCCGCTCAATTTAGATTCCATTTTATGGAAACTATAATTTATAAGAGCTTGCAATATATACCACTGGCAATGATAGGATTTGGAATACAAGAGTTTTTTGTGGTACACATGATTGCTATTTTAATAGGTCATTTAAATCATGCTAACTTAAACTGGGATTATGGACCATTAAAATATGTTTTTAACAATCCCAAGATGCATTTATGGCATCATGCAAAAAAGCTTCCTGAACAACATCCTTATGGTGTTAATTTTGGTCTATCCTTAAGTATATGGGATTATTTATTTAAAACGGCTCATCAACCCTACAATGATCCTTATTTAGAATTGGGATTTGAAGGTGATGAGAATTATCCTGATGACTTTATTAAACAAACCATAAAAGGATTTGATAAAAATCAATCCTAATTAGATTCTTCCTGGACTAAATATTCGTTTTTTAAAGCCAAAAAGATCTGCTAGTTTTTCAGCCTCGTATTGTGCTGCTTGCTCATCTTCAAGTTGTAAAAGTAATAATCTTTGATAATGATTTTCAGTGAGTAAGCAAATTCTAAAAACTTGTTTTTTGGAACTGCTAGTAACCATTGATCTACTTGTCAAGGTCGTTTTTTCTGTAAAGGAAAGTACCGATATATCCGTGTATGGGCTTAATGTTTCCCATGTTCCAAATTTGATAAATAATACTTGAGTGTATGATTTTAATCGATTTTGATTCTTGTCTAATAAAACGCCTTTACGTGAAAGTAATATAGCAAAACCAACAAGTGTGATACAAATTCCAACTACAACATTTGAAGTAATCCCTACCAAACCAATTATGATAAATAATCCACTTAAAATTCTTGTAACAGGTGGAAAAAGCCAACTTGTTTTAAAATTATGCATTATAAACCATAGTGTTTTTTAAGCATGTTCTCATACATTTTTTCAGGTAGGATTTTTTTGAGAACGATGGAGAACTTTTGTAAAAAGCTACCTACTTTATAATGAATTCCGGGATTCTTTGCTTTTAATATTTTTTCGACTGTATATGCAACCTCCATTGGATCATTACCGTCATCCACATGTTCATCTATGAGCTTTAAGGTGTGTGAATAACCTTTTTCATAATCACTACCAGCAACAACGGGTGCGTGGTACCTACCTGATGCGATATTTGTTGCAAAATCTCCCGGTGCTAGATTACTAAAATGAATATTGAGGTGAGCACACTCCATACGATATGCTTCAGTCGCTATTTCTAGCGCTCCTTTTGAAGCACTGTAAATCCCTCGATAAGGTAATCCCATGTATCCAGCGATACTGGTTATATTTATCACTTGTCCCCTTTTTTGTTTACGCATTATTGGTAAAACCGCTTTTAACACCCTAAGAGGACCATAAAAATTAGTTTCCATAGCATGTTTTACCTCATCAATCGGAGTTTCCTCAATTGGTCCTGTAATACCTACACCTGCATTATTAATTAAGACGTCAATGGTAGTTTCTTTTTGTAAAATAGACGCAACACAGTTGTGCGCTGATTCTAAATCATGAACATCAAGTGCGACTAATTCAAAAGGTAAATTAGAATACTTATTAGGATTTCTACTTGTACCATACACCTTATAATCTAGTGATGAAAGATGTGTAGCTATGGATTTACCAATACCAGATGAAGCGCCAGTAACAAGAACCACTTTATTCATATTAGTCTTAATATCAGGTAGTTAAATTTCAATGAAGTGTACAAAAAAAGGCAAGCTACCTACATCACACCGCTACGACCGCTTACCTTTGCTGCGTTCCCGCCCTGGAGGAGTTCAGCAGGAGCTGGTTGTGTAGGACTTGCCCGGTGCAAATATATAATCTTGTATGGCTGTCACAAAGGATTAACTGTATTTTTATGAGTATATTTCGACTGAATTTTAAGTTGTACTATGAAATTAAAATCGATCGCTATAATTGCGACAATAGCACTCTCATTATCAGGATGTAAGACTGAACTGGAAAAATTCTCTTCAAACTACAGTTTAGAAATTTCCAACCCAAAATCGGTATATACACAGAATGATGAAATAAAAATTAGCCTTATCGATGACGCTGGTATAGGTATGGACAGTATAAAATGGTACCGCAATGCTCAACTTTTAAAAGAGGTTTCGGGTAGTACGCTTTCGCGAAAGCTGGCTAACGAACCTTTAGGTAACATTACCTATAAAGCTCGTATTTATAAAGACGGGAAAATAACGGCTGCCACAACACAGGTTACTCAGTATTCAAACAAACAGCCTAATATGATTAAAACTTTAGTGACTAATAGGTTTCCACATTTGACTGAAGCTTATACACAAGGTCTAGAGTTTTATGGAGATAGTTTATATGAAAGTACCGGACAATATCGTGAGAGTGATTTAAGAATCACCAATCCAACTACCGGTGAGGTAATTAAAAAAATCGAATTACCTGCCAATGAATTTGCAGAAGGTATGACCATTTTAAACAATAAAATTTATCAACTTACCTGGCGCAGTAACAAAGGATATGTTTATGATCTTAACTTGAACAAGTTAGATGAATTTAGATACAACGAGAGTAAAGAAGGCTGGGGTCTTACTAACGATGGCAAACATTTACTGAAAAGTGATGGTAGTGCCAAAATTTGGAGGATAGATCCAAACACTTATGAAGAGTTAGGGTACATTGAAGTTACTAGTAATGATCGACGCATTGATAAGATCAATGAATTGGAATTTGTAAATGGTAAAATTTATTGCAATGTGTATCAAAATGATTTAATCATGGTTGTAAATCCAGAAAATGGTGCTGTAGAATCATTTATTAATGTTAAGGATTTACGCAATGAGATACCTAATTGGGATAAAGACAATAACGTACTTAATGGAATCGCTTACCGTAATGAAACTGGTAAGTTCTATGTAACAGGAAAAAGATGGAACACTCTTTTTGAAATTGAATTACAATAGTGAAAGAGGAACTTCCTATCTACTCGAAAGAGCTTTTTGTAACGGACGAACATATAGATCAAAATGGGCATGTAAATAATGTAATCTATGTGCAATGGGTTAATGATATCGCACTGGAGCATTGGTTTTCAAAGTCCAACCAAAAACAACAAAAAGAGGTATTATGGTTTTTAGTAAAGCATACCATTAACTATAAAAGTCAAGCGGTTATCGGTGACCGAATTATTATTAAGACACAGGTAGGACGAGCAACAAATGTGAGATATGAACGTTTGGTAAATATTTACAATGCAGATAGTAATCAATTGCTAGCAAGCTCAAAAACAGATTGGTGCGCTGTAAATCCTGATGGAAAAATTATTAAGATCTCTCAAGAAATTAGAGATTTATTTGAAGTGAAATAGTATGAAGTACTTTTTAGGCGTCTTAGGAATTCTAATTTTATTGATCACAGGAACCTCGTGTAGGGATGATTTTTCGTTTGAACCTAGTACAGGAAATCTAGAATTTTCTCAAGATACTGTGTTTCTAGATACTGTATTTTCTACAATTGGAAGCAGCACTAGAACACTCAAAGTTTACAATAGAAGTTCAGACAACATAGTTATTCCTAGAGTAGCACTAGCCGATGGCACTAATTCAAAATACCGATTAAACGTTGATGGAATACCTGGTCAAGTGTTTGAAAATGTCGAATTACTAGCAAAGGATTCCTTATTTGTTTTTATTGAAACAACTGTAGATATTACTGATTTTACAAACGACACTCAATTTGTTTATGAAGATCAAATTGAATTTGATAGTGGCGCGTTGCAACAAAAAGTAGAATTAGTAACTCTTATACAAGATGCTATCTTCTTATTTCCTGAACGTGATGCCGATGGAGTGATAGGAACATTACCACTAGGAACTACACAGGATGGTGAGGAAATTAGAATTCAAGGTTTTGTTCTAGATGACAGTCAACTCAATTTTACAAATGAAAAACCTTATGTAATATATGGTTATGCAGCAATCCCTAATAATAGGACCATGACTATTCAACCTGGGGCAAGACTTCATTTTCATGCTAATAGTGGGATAATAGCCACTAATGAAGCCACCGTAAAAGCTTTGGGAGATTTCTCCTCAACAGAAGATCTAGAAAACGAAATAATAATTGAAGGTGATAGACTTGAACCATCATTTGCAGACTTACCTGGTCAATGGGGAACAATTTGGCTTACTCAAGGTAGCTTAAATCATGAATTCAATCATGTTACCATCAAAAATGCCAGTGTAGGGATTTTGATGGATAATTCTAATCCTAATTCTTCAGGTGCTACCTTAAAGATAAATAATAGTCAGATTTTAAACAGTTCAAATAGTGCTTTAATCGCAACTACTGCCGATGTTGATTGCTCTAATAGTATTTTTCATAACAGTGGTCAAAGTACCGTAATAGCAAGACTAGGTGGTTCTTACAACTTTAATAATTGTACCATTTCAAATTACTGGCGTAATAGCTTTAGACAAGATGCAACATTATTAATAACAAACGGCTTTCCTAATTCTGAATTAAGTGAAGATCTTATAGAAGCTACGTTTTCTAATTGTATCGTATATGGAGATAGGAATATTGAGATTGCCCTAGCTGATACTGAAAATAGTTTGTTCAATTTTAATTTTAACCATAGCTTGTTAAGAATCAATGATGTATTTAATGATTTAGACGGTAATCCTAATTACGATTTTAACAACCCATTACTTTACGAGAACAACATTCTAAACATCGATCCGGAATTTGAAAACCCTGCCAGATTTTTGATGAGAATTGACAATTCATCTGGTGCTAATGGCATTGCCAATCCAACTACAGCTAGTAACACTGATATTCTAAACATTACGCGAGGAAGCAATCCTGATGCTGGTGCTTATGAAAGTCAAGATCTTAATAATTAACAACTAAAAACAACTAAAAAAATCGATATGTTAAAGAGAACTTTACCTTTTTTAATTTTAATTCTTTCTGTTGTAGCATGTACTACAGATATAGAACCACTGGATCCAGGATTAAATCCTAACGGTGGTAATAATGGTGGTGGTAACTTAAATGCCGTTTTCACCGCAGAAATTGATGGTCAATTCAATGACTATTCAAGTACAGTCGAAGCTGAGGAAACTGAAGATGGTTTTACCGTAGGTACTTTGGGAAATCCTACTCTAGCCATTCAAGTATTTAATCCTGCTGTTGGCTCCTTTAATGTAGACGCAAATAACACAAACACTGGTGCGCTTATACTCTATTCTTCTGGCCCTAACAGCCTCTATGTTCCAATGAGTGGTACTGTAACAATCACTTCCTATGATACTACAAATCAAATTGCAAACGGTACATTTGAAGGTGTCATGTCGGATATTGCAGGAGTAGATCCCGATGTAATAATTACAAATGGTGTTTTTCAAAACATTACATACGACATCACAACCTCTTTTGATGAATGTGAAGCTCTATTAGACGGTAATCAGTTTGTAGCCGACGTTTTTGCATCAGCTGAAATCAATAATCAACTAAGTATTGCTTTCAGTAATAGCTTAAATGAACAAATCAACATTCAATTTCCATTGAATATTACTCCTGGCACTTATGATATAGAAGGTTTAGGAGGCACTTATATCGGTCGTTACACCGACACTAACGGAGTTGATTACACCTCTGTGCCAATGAGTGGTGAATTAGTAATTACTAGTTCTTCTAACCTCATATTTGAAGGTACATTTGAATTTACAGTAGCCGAAGATGGAAATCCTGCTAATGTTATTGTCATAACCGCTGGAACATTTATCTACGACTATAATTAATAAGAATTAACAGTATAAAAAAACCGAGCTTCGAGCTCGGTTTTTTTTATACATTTTGTTGTTGTTTGATTTTGTCAATGTGATAATCCACTAAACCTTCAATTGGCCTGCGCACAATGTTACCCACTTCATAATCAAACTCATTTGCAACTTGCTTGATTCTCTTTTCAGCAAAATGAGCAATACTTCCTACAAAATGAACTTTATACTGTTTTAATTCTTCTTGAAATTGTAAAATCATGTTGCGTGAGAACTTACGTAATCCTTTACGCAACAATTTTTTGATGTATCGTTCTTCTAGATTTTTAAAAATAAACTCAGCGTGCTTTGCTAGATAAGCATTAGGATTAGGTAGTTTATACAAATTGTACTTAATGTAATCCGGATCTGTGTTATATTCTGCGGCAAATCGTTCCATTAATACTCCTGGCATTTTACCGTAATTGTAATCTTTGAGCAACTGCTTACCGTACCAGTTACCACTTGCATCATCCATTAAGGTATAGCCTAATGAAACCACGCGTTGTTCAATATGAGTACCATCGCTAAAACAGCAATTAGATCCTGTTCCCAAAATACAAACAATACCTGGCCTGTCTCCTACTGCGGCATATACGGCAGCTGCAGTATCTTCTTTAACAACGACCTCATCTGCTTGTTGAAAATAATTCTCCAATAAATTTTGAAGCGCCAATCTAGGTTTTTCGGTACCACAACCAGCACCGTAGAAAAAGATTTTTTCAACCTTTTCTTTCGAAGCAATGAGCTCACTTGATTCATTTATGCGATCTTCTAGTTGTTCCAGAGTTAGAATAGCCGGATTCATACCTTTTGTCCTAGACTTGAATAATTGATTTCCATCATTATCAAGAGCTATCCAATCACATTTTGTAGAACCACTATCGGTGATAAGTATCATAAGGGTTAGTTTTAAGGGTAAAACAAAAAACGGCCGCAATCAAATAGTTTTGCAGCCGTTTTCTTTTAATCATTATAATGAATTTACCTTTTCAGCTAGGTCTACCAATTTGTTTGAGTAACCAAACTCGTTGTCGTACCAACTCACCAACTTGAAAAATGTTGAATTAAGTTCGATTCCTGCAGTAGAATCATAAATACTAGTGCGGTCATCACTTACAAAATCCTGAGAAACTACAGCCTCATCGGTATAACCTACTATCCCTTTGTATTCGTTTTGTGCCGCTTTCGCGAAAGCGGAATTAATTTCCTCTAAGCTAGTCTCCTTACTTAGTTTTACTGTTAAATCAACAACCGAAACGTCTACAGTAGGTACTCTAAATGCCATACCAGTAAGTTTACCCTTAAGTTCAGGGATTACTTTAGTAACAGCAACTGCTGCTCCTGTAGAAGTTGGAATAATGTTATTCATAGCACTACGACCCAATCTATAGTTCTTTTTGCTAGGTCCGTCAACAGTGGTTTGTGTTGCAGTTGTTGCATGAACGGTAGTCATAAGCGCCTCTTCAATACCAAAATTGTCATCAAGGATTTTTGCCATAGGTGCCAAACAGTTTGTTGTACATGAAGCATTGGAAACGATATGATGATCCGCAGTAAGTTTATCATCATTTACACCCATTACAAACATAGGTGCAGTCTTTGATGGTGCAGATATTACCACTTTTTTTGCACCAGCATCGATATGAGCTTGTGCTGTATCTAGGTCGGTAAAAATACCTGTACAATCTGCCACTACATCAACGTTAACATCGTTCCATGCAAGATTTTTTGGATCTCTTTCACTCGTTACTCTTACCTCTACACCATCTACGATTAAATTTCCATCCTTTATTTCGATAGTACCGCCATAACGACCATGTACTGAGTCATATTCTAATAAATAAGCTAATTGTTCTACTGGAACAAGGTCATTGATAGCAACTACTTCTACATTTTCTCTTTTTAAAGTTGCTCTAAAAACGATTCGACCTATTCTACCAAAACCGTTTATTCCTAATCTTAATTTTTTACTCATTTTATTGTTATTAAATGTTGTTTTGAAATATTAAATTGTTAGTGCTTTTCCATAGATAATAAACATCTTAAAAAGCATTTTATATTGTCACTATATCACTTACTCTAAGTAATTCTGTGTCAATTTCTGTTTTTCCTTTAACGGCTTTATCTAGTGGACATAAGGCCATTTTATTGTTTTGAATTCCTACCATGTAATTAGTCTTACCTTCCAGTAAACTCTCCACAGCTTTTACACCCATACGGCTAGCTAAAACACGGTCAAAACACGATGGAGTTCCACCACGTTGCATGTGTCCAAGTACTGATACTCTTACCTCATATTCTGGCATATTTTGAAGTACATAATCTTTTAGGTCAAAAACATTCTCACCTGTCGTATCTCCTTCGGCTACTACAACTATACTCGATGATTTTCCGTTTTTACGACTGCGTTTTAAACTTTCTACAAGTCTGTCCTTACCCATATCCTCTTCTGGAATAAGAATCTCTTCAGCTCCAGCTCCTATACCAGCATTTAGTGCAATATGTCCCACATCACGACCCATGACCTCAACAAAGAACAACCTGTTATGTGAACTCGCTGTATCTCTAATTTTATCAATAGCATCAACTACTGTGTTCAATGCGGTATCATATCCCAAAGTAAATTGAGTACCGTATATATCATTATCAATAGTTCCAGGTATTCCCATTACGGGAAAGTCAAACTCCTCGTTAAAAACCATTCCACCAGTAAATGAACCATCACCACCTATGACAACAAGAGCTTCCATTCCCGATGCTTTAACTTGTTCATAAGCTTTCTTACGACCTTCTACAGTGCGAAACTCTTGTGAACGTGCACTTTTAAGAACCGTTCCTCCTTTATTTATAATGTTATTGACACTACGTGGTGTCATTTCCTTGAAATCACCTTCAATAAGTCCTTGATATCCACGGTATATACCCAAACACTCTACTTGATGGTAGGCACATGTTCGAACCACCGCTCTTATTGCTGCATTCATTCCTGGAGAATCACCTCCAGAGGTCATTACACCTATTTTTTTAAAGCTTTTGTTCATTACGTTTTTAATAAAAACCAAGCTAATCTATTAACTTTTCCTAAAAAAATGACCGCTATTAATCTATATTTAGCGTTTAGAGAAAATTCAAACGTTATCGTTAATAACTTTTTTACATGAAACTGGAATTCATAGACTTTACGCTCATAATCAGCTTCTTTTTAATCTCCCTTTTAGTAGGAATTTGGGTCTCAAAAAGCAGTGGAAAAGACAGTTCTTCCTTCTTTTTATCCAGTAGAAATATGCCATGGTGGTTACTAGGATTTTCTATGGTCGCAACCACCTTTGCTGCCGACACTCCAAATTTAGTAGCAGGATTAGTTCGTACCGATGGTGTTTCGGGTAACTGGGTGTGGTGGGCTTTTTTACTAACTGGTATGCTTACTGTATTCTTTTATGCGCGATTATGGCGTCGCAGTGGTGTTACCACCGATTTAGAATTTTATGAATTAAGGTACAGCGGCAAAAGCGCTGCTTTCCTTAGAGGTTTTAGAGCATTATACTTAGGTGTAGTTTTTAATATCATTATAATGGCTACTGTATGCCTTGCTGCTATAAAAATTGGTCACGTTATGTTTGGTTTTGATGCAACCACAACTCTAGTATACGCTTGTGTAGTTACAGTTGCCTATTCGCTTTTAGGAGGATTAAAAGGTGTATTAATAACAGATTTCATACAGTTTATTATAGCAATGGTAGGTTCGATATGGGCTACATGGTATATTCTAGATCTACCTGAAATAAATGGTATGAAAAACTTAATTGCTCATCCTAATGTCCAAGATAAACTAGACTTGATACCCGATTTTTCTAACACTGATATGGTGATGGGTATTTTTCTTATTCCTATCGCTGTTCAATGGTGGAGCACTTGGTATCCAGGCGCAGAACCTGGTGGTGGAGGCTATATAGCGCAGCGCATGCTTGCCGCAAAAGATGAAAAAAACGCTACATGGGCTGTTCTATTTTTTAATCTAGCACATTATGCATTGAGACCGTGGCCATGGATCATTATAGGACTAGCTTCTTTGATTATTTATCCCAACCTCGAATCGTTATCACTTGCATTTCCTAATCTAGACCCTGCATTCATAAAGGATGACCTCAGTTATCCAGCCATGCTTACTTATTTGCCTGCTGGTTTAATTGGGCTAGTTGTTACCTCGTTAATCGCAGCATTTATGAGTACCATTTCTACTCATTTGAATTGGGGTTCTAGCTATGTTGTCAATGATTTTTATGCTAGGTTTTTATATCCAGAAGCTACTGAAAAAGAAAAAGTTATTGTAGGTAGAGTTTCCATGCTAGTAATGATGTTATTAGCCGCCTTGCTTTCCTTTGTTTTGGAGGAAGCAAAATTTGCATTTGATCTTATCATTCAAATAGGTGCTGGATCTGGATTACTATTTATTCTTAGGTGGTTTTGGTACAGGATAAATCCGTGGTCAGAGATAACAGCCATGACCATTTCCTTCCTAGTGGCATTAGTTTTTTTCTTAAACAACAGTGACCTCACATCATTACAATATCAAATATTTGGAGAACTCGCTAGCTGGAAAATGATTTGCATTAATGTTTTAATAACATCTATTGCATGGTTAACGGTTACGTTCTTGACTGAAAAAAGTGACAGCGAAACCTTAAATAGGTTTAATAATCTCATCTATGGCAAAGAATCAAAATTCCATAATTTCCCTGCTAAAACTTTAGGGTTCCTTCTTGGAATAACAGGTGT
Organism: Nonlabens sp. SCSIO 43208; assembly: GCF_050703575.1. NCBI lineage: Bacteria > Pseudomonadati > Bacteroidota > Flavobacteriia > Flavobacteriales > Flavobacteriaceae > Nonlabens > Nonlabens sp. SCSIO 43208. Next base: position 1,657,077 of record NZ_CP065365.1, on the reverse strand, counting down.
ATATAGTTTACTATTTGCCACAGGAAAACTACTTTATGGTGAGACCGTAATTGGATTAACATTACTATTAATCTTTATCGCCTGTACATTGGGGATTATTTTAATGAGAAAAAAATTGTTTTAAGGCGTGGTGAGTATCACGCTTTCGCGAAAGCGTACTTATAATAACCTCAATTGCATTTCATCAAACTTTATTAAATAGCTATCCAAACTTCCTGTTAAAGGCTTTTTGAACGATTTTTTAAAAACTAAATTTGCACGAGAAACGATAAACAATGCAGAAAGAATCTATATTTTCCTTTATTCAAAAGGTATTGGTAAACATGCCTGAAGGATGGGTAAAAACTACTACACACCGATTAGACATATATAACGAAGCTCTTGCAAAAACCGAGTTTTTAATGCAGTTTGAACAACTGTTTGAAAAAGGAGATGCTTCAAGAAAATCATTAGAGGAATTACCTACAGCATATGATTATATAAGGCTGGGACATCCTTTGTCGTGTGTGCTAGAATGGACTCTAGCAAAGATTAATGACGTTGATGCTCATCAAGTTATTTCCTTTTCCTCTCGTACGGCTCCTATACTAGCCGTATTACGTAAAAACTTACTAGAAAATAAAAACACAAGACTAGTATTTAATAAGGATTTGCCAGCATTCATTGACCTTGAAAAAATAAGAGAGGTTTATGGATATAATTTTGAGGCGATTAAAATAGATAGCTTATCAGCATTAGACAATTACGCTGGTAGTACGGTTCATATAAAACAGGATGGCAACAACTTGTCTACAACTTTAGAATCTGCTGCTGATTTTACTATAACTACTCATGGAAGATTAGGTAGCATCATAAGTATAAACAATGATTCTAATAAACATTATATAGCAGATATTCAACACGTGCGCCGTAGAGAAACTATCGCTATGACGCCTGCTGATTCACTTAAAGTTTTAAAATCTTTAGTGAATAATTATAATCTTTCAATTCCATCAATTGACACTGACGTCAAGAAAAAAGTTCTTAAAACTATACAGGAAGTCGCAGGAATAAATGAAGCTCCTGTTGTAGGATCCAGTGGACTTTCTATTCAGTATGCTATTATGATGGGATTAATTGACCATGCAAATGAAAACCATCCTGGGAAACCCATAAAATTTGTTGTACCACCTAATTGTTACGGTGGTACCAATGATCAAGCTAGAAGAGTTGCAGCAACGCTGGACCATGTTGAAATTATGGATTTACCAGTGGATGGTGAAAACGACATGGTAAATAGTACCGAAAAAGTACTTGTTGAAATCGCTAAACAAGATGCTATTCCCTACATTATAGCAGAAATACCAACAAACCCTAGAGTTGAGGTTCCTGAACTTGATGCGCTCAAAAAAGTGTTATTACAAGAAAGAAAAACACCAACAGGAAGTGTTGCTGTAGATCCGGTTTTTATTCTTGATCAAACTTTTTGCCCCAACATCCAGTTCTTGAAAGCTGGAGAACTCTTAGAAAATGTGCGTAGTATTTCATATGCCAGTGGATCAAAATTTCCTAGCGGTGGAAAATGTACGGCTGGTTATTGTATAGGTAATCCTAATGCAAAATCTTTAATGCTTAAGGTAAGTGAGCATCTTAATTTATGCGACAACGAGGCTACTGACTTGCAATATGAATTACTGGCAGAACAATTACCAGGAATGAATGATCGTATTAAAGGCGCTTATCTCAATACCAGAGAGTTTGTGAATTTTATAGAAGACACACTTCCTGAAGCAAAAATCAACTTTGTTTCCGAAGAATTAGCAAAACGAGGATTTACACCTTCAGTATTTTCCTTAGATCTTCCTACCCAAGGAAACACTCCTGAAGAACGAGAAAATTATAAACGTAATTTGAATCTTAAGTTAATTCACCTTATGATTAATAAAATACCGCATGAAAGTAAGTTTTGTGTAAGCTATGGACAATTGAAAGGTTGTTATTGGACAGTGCCAGCAACTTCAACCCAAGGAACAACTAAGGAAGAGGATAAAGACTATATCGTTCGAGCTTCCTTATCTGCAAGCATGGATCTAGAGCTGCACAAGCAAGTTTTTAAAGAATTTGTTACTACTCACATTCATTAAAATATACCGTTATTTTTAAACTGGACGCAACCAATTAAAAGGTTTTACATCTATTTTAAAAATAACGGTTATGAATAAACTACTTATACTATTTATCATCCCTTTGCTATTTTCTTGCCAAGAAGATGATGAGATCCAGATAGAAACAAATGTAATTGGTGAATGGGAAATTGTGGCAAGATACGCTGATCCAGGAGATGGCAGCGGATCCTTTCAACCTACTACAGGTAAATTTCTCACCTTTAGCAACAACAATGTTCTATTTTGTAACCAAGGATTTTGCTTTGCATCACTCACACAAGCAACAACTACTGGTAGTTTTGACGATAGCAACAAAACCATAACTACAACAGACTGTGATGCTACTTATAGTTTTAACGGCATGTTTTTAGAAGTATCTTATTTATGTATTGAACCTTGTATTGAACGATATATAAAAGTCAATTAATCCTTACGGTACTTTTTTGTGTTTTCAAAAACAGAATCCAAAATACGTTGTTCTACATCGTTAAAACTCAATTTACGCCTTTGCATGACCACATCGGCAACCTCATAAGCTTTAGCAGGTTTGTAAGTCATTGTTCCTTGTGGTCCACCCCATGTGAATGATGGAATAAAATTACGTGGGTATCCTGCTCCATAAATATTAGCACTCACGCCTATCACCGTACCAGTATTAAACATGGTGTTAATACCACATTTACTATGATCTCCCATCATTAAACCACAAAATTGTAAACCAGTTTTAGCAAATCTACCTGTATTATAATCCCATAATTTAACCTCGGCGTAATTGTTTTTAAGATTACTCGTGTTCGTGTCGGCACCTAGATTACACCATTCTCCAAGTACAGAATTACCCAGATAACCTTCATGACCTTTATTTGAATATCCGAGTAATACAGAATTACCAACCTCACCACCGATTTTACTGTGAGGTCCTACAGTAGTCGGACCATATACTTTAGTTCCTAATTTTGTCGAGCTATTATCACATAATGCAAATCCACCTCGTATAATACTACCTTCCATAACCTCAGCATTTTTACCTATATAAATAGGACCATCTGTAGCATTAAGAATGCAGAATTGTAATTTGGCGCCTTCTTCAATAAAAATGTTTTCACTAGCTATTGTTTGAACTCCTTCAGGAATAGGTTGTGAGCTTCTATTTTGAGTTATTCTATTAAAGTCGGCTTTTAATTGATCACCATTTTTTGAAAAAATATCCCAAGTGTGATACAAGCCATCAACATCTTCTTCATAAATCACTTGTTCTAATTCAATAGTAGGTATTGAAATAGTTGAAGATCTGTAAGCAATAATCTCATCATTTGCGACCAATTTTTGATTAGGTTTTAATGATTGTATAGCTTCAATTAACGGTTGTGAGGCAAAAATGTGTCCTGCAATTACCGTGTTATCATCCTTTTCAACAAGAGGATATTTTTCTTGTAAATAATCCTGTGTATAATAACTAACAGAGCTTTTCAAATACGCTTCCCATTTTTCTTGTAAGGTTTGTATACCACATCTAAGTAACGATGTAGGTCGAGTATACGTAAATGGTAATAAGGATAAATGCTGATTAAAGTCGGCAAGAATGTAATTCATAGTGATCAATTATTATTCAAAGGTCGGTAAAAGATTTTGTAATCTCATATCAAAATAGCCCTTCTTCGTTTGATTTTTAAAACTACATGCATCGATACCTTGCTACTGTATTGTTTTAAAAGTAGTAAGAACTTGCCACCTGAAACGAGTGATTTTAAATGCTTACATGAAGTTTACAACCAATACGTAACTATAGAAAAACATTGTGTAAAACAGTGCATAAAAAAACTGCCCTGGGTAACAGGGCAGTTGAATCAAAAACAAAATCTATATCGAGAAACTAAGCATTAAAATACTTACTATTCCATATAGCAACATTAAAATTCTTACCAGTAGCAAAGGAATAATACAAGACTATACTAGCCACTGATTTGAATGTAAAAAAGAATATTAAAAGGTATTCTACAGGTGTAGTATCATTACTAAAAAGACCGTTTGGAATCATGTATGCCAGCAAACCACTTACTACCAATGTAGTTAATATTAAGTTTTCAAAACTCTTTACACACCAAGCCCATGCTTTTCTAAATGGATTTAAGTCATTTCCCCATTTATGAATAAGGTAAAAGTATCCATTACCGATAGGTGCAAAAAGTAAAGGGTCATCCTTATCTTCTAACTTGAAAAGTTTTGAAGGAGCGACAATTTTAAAACCGCTCATCGTCATTTGATGGTCTTTTTCTAATTGCTTGATTTCATTAAGAGCTTCTTGAGGAATCTCGTTTTTAAAATACTTTGTATCTAAAAAACGTAATCTATAATCCACACAAATCTTTCTAATTTGGTCAACGTGATAAATTCGATCAGCATCTAATAAATCAATATCAAATTGATTGCGTGGTGTAGGTTTTTGCGGACTCTTCATCCTAGCTATAATAGCATCTTCCCGTTTATTGTCTTCAGCTAGAATAGCATAAACTTCTTTTAAAACATCTTCGCTAGTGGTTGCTTTATTTCTCACCTTGCGCAATTGATCCTCAATGTTAGTTCTACTAAGCATACTCTTTTAATTCTTAAAATTAGAATTGAAGTTTCAATTTAAAACAAAACTCCTTCACAACCATAGTCGCAAAGGAGTTAAAAACTTTACTTAAAAAAACAAATCTTATCTAAGAACTGCTCCAGTTTGTTTTTCAAGTGATTGCTGTATCTTATTCATTACCTTGTCGATCTGCTTATCAGTTAAGGTTTTATTCTCATCTAATAATGAGAAACTAAGGGCATATGATTTTTTGCCAGCTGGAAGATTTTTACCTTGATATACATCAAATAATTTAACCTCCTTAAGCAATTTACGTTCTGCGTTTAAAGCAACCGTTTGTAATTCTTTAAAGCTTACTTCATCATTAACTAATAAGGCAAAGTCACGTTGCACGACAGGGAATTTTGGTATCGATGTTATCGGTTTATTTTCTGTTTGAACTAATTTAATAACCTCGTCCCAGTAAATATTTGCGTAATGCACCGTTTGATCAATGCCAAACTCTCTGGTGAACTTCTTACTTATCACACCTAGATCAGCAATTTTAGCTCCGCTATTAAGTGAAATACCTTCACCCAGAAATTCCAGTTTAGTAGCTTTTTCATTTAAAGTGGTAATTCCCAATCGATTTAAAACCGCCGTAACAGCACCTTTCAAATAGAAAAAGTCTGCTAGTTGATCTCCACCTATCCATGAATTTGAATGTACGTTACCCGTAGTAAATAGGGTTAAATGTTGTTGTTCTGTAAATTGACCACTAGAATATTGGTGATAGGACTTTCCAAATTCAAATAATTTAAGGTCTTCTTGTCTTCTATTGATATTGTATGCAATAGCCTCTAATCCTCCATAGATAAGACTTTGACGCATTACCGCTAGATCACTGCTTAATGGATTCAACATGCGTACCTCGTTATCAGCCGAAATTTGTTCACCTAAATGATGATATTTTTCAGCAGTAAGAGAATTTGCCATCATTTCATAAAATCCTAATCCAACTAATTGCTGCGCTGCAATATTTTGAATACGGTTATTTTCTTTTCTTGAAGTGGTAGCGATAGTAGCATTAAGTTTAGTCCCTACTTCAATGCGATCATAACCATAAACGCGTAGTATTTCTTCTATTACATCGGCAGGACGAGTAACATCATTACGATAAGCAGGAACGGTGAGTCCGATACCAGCATCGGTTGCGTGATTCACATTAATCTCCAGCGAACTTAATATTGTAGTAATTTCCTCGCGAGGAATTTCTTGACCTATTAAATTATTTATTTGTTCAAAGGTCACGTACACCTCATGATCTTCTAGTTTTACAGGGTAATGATCTACTATATCACTACTTACGTGTCCACCAGCACATTCTTCAATAAGAGTAACCGCTCTTTTAAGAGCATATTCAGTAATATTAGGATCTATACCTCGCTCAAATCTAAAGCTAGCATCGGTATTAAACCCGTGACGTTTGGCAGTTTTACGTACGCTTACAGGATCAAAGTAAGCACTCTCCAAAAATATACTAGTTGTACCTTCTGTTACGCCACTGTTTTCTCCACCGTAAACTCCTGCGATGCATAAGGGTTTTTGATCATCACAAATCATAAGGTCTTCCTCATGTAATTTGTGTTCCACTCCATCAAGAGTAATAAATGGCGTGTCCTTTTCGACTGTTTTGACAATTATTTTGTTACCAGTAATTTTATTGGCATCAAAGGCATGTAACGGCTGCCCTAACTCATGCATCACATAGTTGGTAATATCAACAATGTTATTTTTAGGTGCTAGACCTATGGCCTTTAATCTATTTTTCAACCACTCTGGTGATTCTTTTACCTGTAAGCCCGTTAAAGTTACACCGCAATATCTTGGTGCTTTTTCAGGGTTTTCAACTTCTACATCGATACGTAATGTGCGATCATCAACATGAAAACTACTTACCGATGGTGTGATAAACTCGGTAAGTTCACCAGTTTCTACTGCAAGACCAGCTCTTAAATCTCGAGCTACACCCATGTGTGACATAGCATCTGCACGATTAGGAGTAAGTCCAATCTCAATCACATGATCTTGCTCAATTTTATAAATCTCGCTTAATGGAGTTCCTACTTCACAAGAATCATCTAGTACTAAGATCCCATCGTGAGATTCTCCCAATCCTAATTCATCCTCGGCACATATCATTCCGTGACTTTCCTCACCACGTATTTTACCTTTTTTTATCTTCCACGCCTCACCTTTATCATCGTAAAGTACCGTTCCTATTGTGGCAACAGGAACCTTTTGACCGGCTTCTACATTGGGCGCTCCACAAACTATCTGTACCGTCTTTTCACCTAGGTTGACAGTGGTAATTTTTAATTTATCGGCATTTGGGTGCTTTTCACAAGTTTCTACATGACCTACAACCACGCCATGTAATCCACCTTTTACACTTTCAAATTTCTCAACGCCTTCAACCTCAAGCCCCAGTGAAGTCAATAGGGCTGTATGTTTATCAATGTTGTGAGGTATGTTTATAAATTGTTTAATCCAGTTGTAGGATACTCTCATGTCCTTTGTTTTTTTGGGTCGGTAAAGATAATGCTATGGTCGCTTTCGCGAAAGCGTAACCACCACAATCCACAACAACTATTTTATATATCTTTATCCTAAAAGAAATACGTGAAAAATTTAGTGGTTTTAACTGGAGCTGGAGTAAGTGCAGAAAGTGGTATTTCAACCTTTAGAGATGCTGGTGGTTTGTGGGAAGGACATGATATTATGGAAGTAGCTTCACCACAAGGTTGGGAACGCAATCCTGAGCTGGTACTCGACTTTTACAATAAACGTAGAGCTCAATTAAAAACGGTTGAACCTAATGAAGCTCATCATATTATCGCAGGGCTAGAACGCAATTTTCAAGTTACTGTAATCACCCAAAATGTAGATGATTTACATGAACGAGCTGGCAGTAGTAGCGTTTTACATTTACATGGAGAATTACGCAAAGTACGCAGTACGGTAAATCCAGATGATATCGCACACCATGAGGATGATCTACATCTAGGTGATTGTTGTGCAACTGGTCATCAATTAAGGCCACATATTGTATGGTTTGGCGAGGATGTTCCTGCCATGAGTAAGGCCATCGAAATCACCAGTAAAGCCGATTTGTTTTTAGTAGTTGGAACTTCATTACAAGTATATCCGGCTGCTGGTTTGATAGATTACACTCCTATTAATTGCCAGCATTTTTTAGTAGATCCTAATCCTGCGCTCTCCTCAAAAAATGGTCTTACGGTAATAGAAGATGTAGCAAGTACTGGAATGAGAAAAATCGAAGAATTATTGTTCTTACATCATGATAAAAAAGATTGATCTCGAGACTGAATTAAACGCATTAAAGGCGTACAAAAAAGAGCGTGTGCGTATAGGAACACTGGTTGTAAAAGAAAATTGTATACCAGAGCTTGTCTCATTGTGCACAGTTGACAGTAAAGTAAGTCATCAGGCATGCTGGTGCCTAGAACAGTCTTTTTTACTGTTCCCAGATGCTACTATGAAGCACATTGATGCGATCGCAAACTTATATAACCAAGAGCTCAACTCGTCGGCTATGAGGTCTTTATCAAAAATAGCTTCAGTAATAACTAAAAAGTATTATTCTAAAAGGTCACATCCATTTCAAAAACAATTAACAAAAGAGGATCGTGAACATTTTGTAACGGGTTGTTTCTATACGTTGATAACGCATACTGATTGCACAGCAAATATGGCAATGGCCACAAGCAGCTTGTATGAGTTAGGTAAGGAGTTTGAATGGATTTATCCTGAATTAGTTCCCACAATCGAGAGACTGCTTACTCAAACAAAAACTAAGGGATATCGTGCTAGTGCTGCCAAAGTATTAGATGCTATAAACACCTAATACTCTCGGAAATTTAGCGTACTTTTGCGTGCTTTAAAGACAGAAATTATGCCTACTGCTTTACAAGCTATCTCTCCTGTAGATGGTCGTTATCGATCAAAAGTTGAACCACTAGCCGATTACTTCTCAGAATATGCTCTTATTAAATATAGAGTTCTAGTTGAAGTAGAATATTTTATCGCTTTAAGCGAAAGCGGAATACCTCAACTACAGCCGCTTGATGAAGCGACACAAGAGGAACTTAAAAATCTATATCGCAACTTTACTGAAGAAAACGCTCAAGAAGTAAAAGACATTGAAAAGGTTACTAACCACGATGTCAAAGCAGTGGAATATTTCTTGAAAAAGGCGTTTGATCGATTAAGTTTAAGCGATGTAAAAGAATTTATACATTTTGGTCTGACTTCACAAGATGTAAATAACACAGCCATTCCATTATCCATTAAAGATGCTGTTGAGAATGCTTACTTACCTATATTAGACGAGGTTAAGGATAAATTAAATAATTTATCTATTGAGTGGAAAGATATTCCAATGCTAGCCAGGACTCATGGACAACCTGCCTCGCCTACACGATTAGGTAAAGAATTTTATGTGTATGTAGTTCGTTTAGAAGAACAACTTAACATGCTAGAGCATGTGCAGCACGCGGCAAAATTTGGTGGTGCTACTGGAAATTATAACGCTCATCACATTGCTTATCCAAACATTGATTGGCAAAAATTTGGTGAAGACTTTGTAGAAAATCGATTAGGATTGAAACACAGTTTTCCGACTACACAAATAGAGCATTACGATCATATGGCCTCACTTTTTGATACCTTAAAAAGAATTAATACCATTTTAATAGATCTGGATCGTGATATCTGGACCTACATTTCCATGGATTATTTTAAGCAAAAGATTAAAAAAGGTGAAGTAGGTTCAAGTGCCATGCCTCATAAAGTAAACCCTATTGATTTCGAAAATTCTGAAGGTAATCTAGGAATTGCTAATGCACTTTTTGAACATTTGAGCGCAAAACTTCCTGTATCTAGACTGCAGCGAGATTTAACAGACTCTACAGTTTTAAGAAATGTAGGAATGCCACTAGCTCATACTTTAATTGCTTTTCAAGCAACATTAAAAGGTTTAGGTAAATTATTATTGAACGAGCAGGCGATAGCACAAGATCTTGAAAACAATTGGGCTGTAGTTGCTGAAGCTATTCAAACCATTTTAAGAAGAGAAGCCTATCCTAATCCATATGAAGCACTAAAAGAACTTACTAGAACCAATGAAAAAATAACTGGTAAGAGTATTGCGCAATTTATAGACACGCTTAATGTAGATGAATCTGTTAAGGAAGAGATGAGAGGAATATCGCCATCCTCGTATACCGGTATTTAACTAGTAACATATAAAATCATATATCATTAAACCATCTCATATTGAGATGGTTTTTTTGTGAAAATTTCTCATTAAAGTTTTACTACGTTGAATTAGAAATCCCAGTAATACTTTAATAATTAAAATCACCTTACCTATTTTTAAGTTAATTTATTACAAAATAAGTTAATAGTTTTTCAATTGATTAGATTTTAATAATGTTATCAATATTGGGATAGTAATTTAGAATCGAATCAAAAACAAAAACTATGTCAATTTTAACTATCATCTTAAACATTTTTATCCCACCATTAGGAGTAGGGCTAGCCAAAGGTTTTGGCAAAGATTTTCTTATCAACCTGATATTAACTCTAATATTTTTTATCCCAGGAGTTATACACGCGTTTATCGTAACAAGTAGATAATCTTAATTAAGAAAACAGAAATTAATAATCACATTAAATCAAAAAAAATCATGAAAAAATATTTTATACCATTTTTTATAAGTGCAGCCATATTAACTAGTTGCGATGTAAAAAAAACAGAAAAAGGAAGTTTACCCGAAGTAGATGTTGATGTTGAAGCTGAAGCAGGGAATTTACCAGAGTATGAAGTTAACTGGGCAGATGTCGATCTAACGACAGAAACTAGAATGGTAGAGGTTCCTAAAGTGGTCGTAGTAATGGAAGAAGAAGAAGTTGAAGTTCCCGTTATTGACGTAGATATGCCTGGTGAAGACAAGAATGAACGTACATTACTTGTAGAGGCAGAGGTGTCTGATTATGATCATGAATTAGAAATTAAAGAGGTACGTGCTGCCAATAAAAAATTATATGTTATTGCGTCTCTAGAAAAAACAGAAACTAGTTTAGACGGGAAGACTATAAGAAAACAAGATCAAATAGACCTCAATGCTCCAGCTATGGATGTGGAATACATAATTATTGGAGAACGTCCAGATAGAGTATTTAATAAGAATAATACTTATGTAGCAAGTAAAGCAAATCTTAACGATGCTATTAAGAATGCCACTGTAATTTATTCAGAATAAAGACAGTTAAAATCAGTATGAAAAACGCGCCTTTTTAGGGCGCGTTTTTTTCTTCTACAATTTTTACATCAATACTAGGAATATGATGTTTAAAGAACATTTTAAGCTTCAATAATGAATCCTTTTCAAAATCAAAAAAATATAAATAATCTACTCTATTTTCAATGGAAGTAACAGCTACAAATTTCTCAGACAATCTTATTTCTTTGAAATTAATAATAGTATCAAAGTACTCAATATCATTTTTCCTAAAAATAAGTTGATTCTCATTTATCGCAACTATAGCTTGCTCCTCAATTTGAATTTTATAACTAGCGATAACTAAAATGATTAAGATTACAATAAGATAAAAAATATTATTTTCAAGCCAATCATCGACTCCAAATTCAATTATATCTTTAAATAAAACAATATATAGAAAGACACAAAGCAAGAATAGTAACCATCCAAATTTTGAGAAATGGTTTATTTTTTTTTCGGGTTTTTTAAAGCCAGCTTTATCTGTATTTACTTTATTTATTTTGACTATGATTTGAAAAACCAGAATAAATATTGCAGAAATCAGTATGTAATAAGGTCCATAAACCTCGAAGTGTTTATTGTACAAGATTTGAATTAATAAAATCAAGTATGCTGTATAATGTAAAACCCTTAACCAGATATTTTGTCGCCTCCTTTTTAAGAAGTATCGTTGATCAAATATGCTGTCTATGTACTGTAAAAAACGAGCTATCACTATCTTACATGCTTCAACGTTCTTATAAAGCCGTTAGAATCCTCTATACGTGTAACATAAATCCCTGAAACTAGATCGGTTTTTAACTCATAAGTAGTACCTACTAGAACCTTTTCATCTGCAATCAATTTACCAGTAAGGTCATAAGTCGATAATCGGTAAGTATCTGGTCTAGAAAAATAAAAGGTATCCTCCACTACCCTAACATCAAATTGAGCCATATTTGGACTCTGTTCACTCAGAGTACTTGGTTGCCATCCATAGTCTGACCCTTTCAAATCAGGGCTTTGTCTAGATAAGTCGGTGGTTATAATTAAAAAATACCAATCATTTACTTGTGTTCCAGTTGGGATTGTTGTCAAATTTAAATTAGGCTCCTCTTGATAAGTGCGGTTTGCAATATCAATTTGTGCCACATAAGCGCCTGCAGTAGCGTCATAATTAAATACGACAAAGGTAGACGCGTCACTGAAGTCATCATGATAATCCCAAGTACTAGGAACACCATCAGTTTCTAATCCAGTATAAAGCAGCAAGTTAGGATCTCCCATAGGGTCAAATAATGAATAATCGCCTTGAGCACCATAAGTTATAGTTATCGTACCACTATTTATATCAGCTGGGTTTGGATTCAATTGAATTTGACCGTGAGCAGTAATACTTAGTGTGATGAAAAAGAAAAGTAATTTTAGCTTCATATAAATCTTTTAATGATCTCTAAAAATAGAAAAAACCTAATTGTGAGACAACTAAGTTTTTTATTTAAGCTATAACAAAACCTTCTTAAAGATATTATTTCATTTTATCACCTTTAGCTAAATTCATAACTATGGCAACCATAGCTATACAAACCAGCACAAAGACTCCAATAATTACAGCTCCATAAGTCCAATTCACAAGTGGTAGCATATACATATTCATAGTAAAATATTATAAAATTAATGACATTTATATTGAGAGCTTACCTGCTCTACAGTTACATTTTCTGATGGTGAAACATAGGGTATATCTAACCCTAAACCTCTTAATACAAACAAAGCTCCAATCACTACAACAACCACAGGGATCATTTTAATTACCCGTTTTTTGACCTGTCCAGTTAAAAAATTTCCTAGATAAATAGCCGTAGTCATCATAGGAATTGTTCCTAGACCAAACATCAACATATAGATCCCACTTGCGCTCACACTGTTCATAGCAACAGAAGCAAATACGGCCATGTAAACTAAGCCACATGGTAAAAACCCATTAAGAAAACCCATCATAAAAAAGTTTTCATAACCTCTTTTTTTAAGCTGTTGGGATAAACTAGATTTCACCTTACCAATAAGTAAATAAACTGGTTTTGTTATAGAAAATCTCTGTAAAAATTTAGAAGGTAATACCACAGTAGCGATCATTAATATTCCTACACCAATAGAAATATATTGCTGAAATCCGAATAAATGAGCACCACGTCCTATATACCCAAGCATCATTCCTATCGTAGCATAGGTGAACAATCTACCACTATGATAACTGATTAATTGTCCCCACCTTTTAGTACGGCTTTTTCTATCCAATGGCAGTAAAAAAGCTATTGGACCACACATTCCTACACAGTGAAAACTCCCTAATAGACCCAGTATGAAAGCAGTATATATCATTAATACAAAATAGATTCTTTATACAGATAATCATTATCTTTAGTAGTCCATTCAATAGTAATGTTCCAACGACCGTCCACCAGCTTGTTATCAGGTATGAGCAAGTGAGAACCAGATAATTTCAAATCAAATTGAGTATCTAGTTTTTGGTTGGACGGTCTATATAGAAACACTGTGCCAGAACTATTAATCTCGTTTATTTCTTCAGGGAACTCTATTAACCAACCTTCCTTGGTTCGCTTTCCATTAATTTTTTTGGATAAACTTTCAAGACGCTTTTCCTGATCAATTTCATCTTGATATGCCATCTCCTTTGCGTAGTAATTTTCAGTTACAAGATCGTGATCATAATCGCTATCAGTAAGCATGGTTATTACCATAAACATGATAAAGGCAATAAATCCTATCATTCCTAGAACAATACCGGTTCCCCAATTCCATTTCATATTTTATTCTTTTTAACTCCTATATTATTTGTGCATGCCAGCTACCCTACTTTAGGTAGCTGTCGGGCTATATGTTACAATTCCTCGCTATTAGTTATTGTATAACCATAGCTGCGGGATTTTCACTCCTATCCCTCATGCCTTTTAATTAAAACTTCTAGGTCCCAAAAAGGTAGTTGTTGTAGTTTCAATTAAATGTGAACCACTGTAAATACCTATTTCAACTTTATCTTTTTCTTCTTTAAGTAAGTTTGAGTCAATTTCAATAAACAATGTCCCTTCTGCGAGCTCTTGCGCTGGTACATTAACCTCATCATTCACCACTTTTATAAAACCGTCATGCGATAATAACTTAAAGCTAACATCCTCAATATTTTGAGTGGTTTTATTCACTAATTTGTAGGTAAAAACATTACTTATATTACTACCTTCTTTATGCTCATACAATTGACCAGGTAGACGTAGGATTCTAGCCTCAATATCATTACGTAAAAACAACATACCGACTAGCACCGCAATTAATACACCTAGCACCACACTATAACCTTTAAGCCTAGGAGTAAATTCAAATTTTGTTTTTTTCTCTATATTTTCCTCACTTGCATAGCGTATGAGACCTTTAGGCAATCCCACCTTTTCCATTATACTATCACAGGCATCGATACATGCGGTACAATTGACACATTCCAGCTGTGTACCATTTCTTATATCGATACCAGTCGGACAAACATGAACACACTGTGCACAATCAATACAATCTCCTTTACCACTGGCTTCACGATTTTCTGATTTTTTAAACTTTGCTCGCCCTTTTTCTTTTTCACCTCGCTTATAGTCATAAGCTACTACTATAGATTTATTATCCAATAAAACTCCTTGTAATCTACCGTAAGGACACGCTATAACACATACTTGCTCTCTAAACCAAGCAAAGACAAAGTAAAAAACTGCTGTAAAAATTAATAATGAAATAAATGTGCTTAGGTGGTACTTGGGTCCATCAATCACATACTTAAGCAATTGATCACTACCTATCAAATAAGCTAAAAAAACATTAGCTATTAAGAACGAAATAATAAAGAAGACAATCCATTTAATGACTCTTTTCTTAATTTTTTCGGCATCCCATGGAGCTTTTTTCAGTCGAATTTGCTTACCACGATCGCCTTCAATCCAGTATTCAATCCTTCTAAATACCATTTCCATAAAAATGGTTTGAGGACATATCCAACCGCAAAAAATACGACCATAGGCTACAGTGAAAAACACCACAAATAAAACACCTATAAGCATACTTATGACTACTAGGTGAAAATCTTGAGGCCAGAATGGTTGACCAAAAATATTAAACCTTCTTTCAAGAACATTTATCATGATAAACTGATTACCATTTATCTTGATAAAAGGAGAAATAAATAATATCGTAAGCAGAAAATAGCTTACAATCTTACGCCAATTGTAATACCTACCAGAAGGTTTTTTAGGAAATATCCATGCGCGTTTCCCGTCTTGGGTAACGGTGCTTATACTGTCTCTAAAAACTTCAGCTTCTGGCGATTTCATACTATTTATTTTATTCGTAAGAACTAGGATACTTTTGAGTTAGGGATTGAGACGGCATCCTCTTGTGGTAGCAAGAGATATAGTCGAAAGCCCGACCCAAAGTCCCAAGGACTTTGGGAAACTTCCTAATTAAATTTTGAATTAGTTACTACACTATTTTGTAAACTATCGGTTACTATCGTTTTGTCTGGATTTTCAATTATCATTTTATCAGGAGCATCAGGATTGTTCCATATTTCTCCTTGAGGTTCTTTAGGTTCGGCTGGTGTGGTTCCCTCAAACTGCATGACATAACTGGCTACTTGAGCAATTTGTGCTGGCTTAAGTTCAGTCTTCCATGGCACCATTCCTTTGCCACTACGACCACCTTCTGAAATGGTATTGAAAATATTTTTTATGCCACCACCAAGTATCCAGTAGGAATCTGTTAAATTGGGACCTATTCCACCACCACCATCAACCTTGTGACATGCAGCACAGTTTTGATTAAAAATTTCCTTACCAGCGTTTAAATCACTTGCGTCGGTCAATAATGTAACTGTGTTTACATCTACTAGATCTTTAGCCGTTTTTTTCCATTCTTCTACTTGTGCTCGAGCAATTTCCATTTCAGTTTCAAACTCTGATGCTTGGTCATACTCATTAAATACATGGAATCGCGCCAAGTAAACTACACCAAAAATGATAGTTGCATAAAACATGTAAAGCCACCATGGTGGTAAGTTGTTATCTAATTCTTGTATACCGTCGTAATTATGATCGAGTACAATCTCGTGCTCGCTTTCAATAGGTTTGCTATCTAGAGATTTTTTATACACTCTTTTTATTCTAGCAAATTGATTTTCCTTACGTGTTTTTTCGGCAAGGTCATAGCGCTCTTTTGCTTCTTTATCAAGGGTGTTGTATAGGACCGCTTTTAAAGTTGAAATACTGGCCTCACCGGCGATCATAAGTATTATCAAAAGTGCAACCAGCGGCCAAAACCATACTTTTTCAAATGCTGATAATGGTTGGTCTGGTGAAGCTACAAACATGAGCAAGCCTGATGCAACGACTGCAAAAACACCAACTCTTATATAGGATGATAAGGTTCTCATTGTTTATTAATATTTGTAGTTAAAGAATCATCTAAGGGTATGTTACTCACCTCTTCAATGTGTTGCTTTTTTGCTGTTGCTACCCAAAAGAAGAGTGCTACAAAAAAGACGAAGAATATGAGTAAGGAGATCATGGGATAAATACTTACCCCATCAATCTGTTCTAAATTTTGTTTTACAAACTTGAGCATGACTTATTAATTTGATGCAGTTTGCGCTGCGTTACTTATGACTTTTATATCAGTCCCTAATCGCTGTAAATAAGCAATAAGAGCGGTTATCTCTCGATCTTTAATTTCTACAAATTCCTCACCTTGTTGTTGCTTTCTAGTTTTATCTGCCTGGTAAGTTTTTAAGAAATCTGGATCTTCAGATAGGTTACTTTGTATTTGACTACCTTGTTCGTCCATCCATTCTTGAGCTCGATCTACATCATCCTGTGTATAGGGAACGCCTAGTGAAATCATGGCTTCCATTTTAGCCTCGGTATTTGATTTGTCAAGTTTTGATGTGATTAACCATTTATAAGCTGGCATTATGGAACCATCTGATGTACTTTGAGGATCATACATGTGATTAAAGTGCCAATTATCGTTATATTTTCCTCCTATCCTAAGCAAATCAGGACCTGTACGTTTACTACCCCAAAGGAATGGGTGATCATATACAAATTCACCAGCCTTAGCATACTCTCCATATCGCTCAACTTCACTACGGAAAGGACGTACCATTTGAGAGTGACAATTATTACAACCTTCTCGTATGTATATATCACGACCTTCTAGCTCAAGAGGTGTATATGGTTTTACACTCGAGATAGTTGGAACATAATCATCAACCAGTAAGGAAGGTATAATTTGGACTGCACCACCAATTAAAATTGCTATTGTAGCGTATATAGTCAATTTGACTGGTCTTCTTTCTAACCAAGTGTGATATCCTTCTTTGGCAGTTCTACTAGAGGTTACAGCAGGTAGAGCAGCAGCTTCTGCAAGTTCATCGGTAACTTTTTTACCAGAACGAGCTGTCATAATCACATTATAGACTCCTACTAACGCACCTACTATATATAAACTTCCTCCTATAGCACGCATCCAGTACATAGGCATAATTTCATTTACAGTCTCTAGGAAATTACCGTAAACTAAGGTACCGTCTGGATTAAATTGTTTCCACATAAAAGCCTGTACAAATCCAGCCACATACATGGGTAATGCGTAAAGCATGATTCCTAATGTACCTATCCAAAAATGAACATTTGCTAATTTATTAGACCACAATTTTGTTTTGAACAGTTTAGGCACTAACCAATATATCATACCGAAGGTTAGGAAACCGTTCCAGGCCAAAGCTCCTACGTGTACGTGAGCTACAATCCAATCGGTAAAATGGGCAATAGCATTAACGTTTTTAAGCGATAACATAGGTCCTTCAAATGTGGCCATACCATATCCTGTGATAGCTACCACCATAAATTTAAGTACTGGACTAGTGCGCACTTTATCCCATGCACCGCGTAACGTAAGCAGTCCGTTTATCATTCCACCCCATGATGGAGCGATCAACATTACTGAAAAAGCTACTCCTAAATTTTGCGCCCAATCTGGTAGTGCAGAATATAACAGATGGTGAGGACCAGCCCATATGTAGATGAAAATCAAAGACCAAAAGTGGACTATGGACAACCTGTATGAATACACTGGTCTATTGGCTGCTTTAGGAACAAAATAATACATAAGTCCTAAGAAAGGTGTAGTTAAGAAAAAAGCAACTGCATTATGACCATACCACCATTGAACTAGCGCATCCTGAACACCTGCATAGGCTGAATAACTCTTTAAAAAGGTTACAGGCAGCTCCATGCTATTAACAATATGAAGTACCGCAACGGTAACAAATGTTGCTAGATAAAACCAAATAGCTACATACAAATGTCGTTGCCTTCTTTTAAGTATAGTTCCTATAAGATTTGCTCCAAAAGCTACCCACACAATTGCAATTGCAATATCTATAGGCCATTCCAACTCGGCATATTCTTTGGAACTTGTATAACCTAATGGTAAGGTTATAGCCGCTGCAACAATAATAAGTTGCCATCCCCAAAAATTGAAATTACTTAAAAAATCACTCCACATACGAGCCTTTAGCAGTCGTTGGGTAGAGTAATAAACACCTGCATAAATTGCATTACCTACAAATGCAAATATCACTGCATTGGTGTGAAGAGGCCTTAAACGACCGAAGCTTAGCCATGAAATACCATCGGTTACATTAGGAAAAATGAACATGAATGCGAGTAATAACCCTACACTCATACCTACGACACCCCAAACTAGAGTTGCGACTATAAATTTGCGTACAATCTTGTTATCGTAGTAAAATTGTTGCAGTTCCATACTTGAATTAATTAGTGGTTTTAAAAATTACATTTTAGTCTTGAAGCACATCTTCATCATCAAACAACATGCGAACTGATGGTGTGTACGTGTCGTCATATTGACCGCTGCGTACAGAGATCACAAAGGCTATAAAAAATCCTATAGCAACAACCACGCTTATGGCTAGTAATAAATAAATGATGTTCATACCTGACTTATTTTATACGGTAAAATTAGATCTAGATGCCACCTTGAAATGGTGACTTTTGTCACTTAATACCTATCTTTTTTTGTTGTTTTAAACAAATGCATACATAGCTATAAGTTGAGTTTCATAGCGCAGTTTGGTCCATTGGTTTAACATTGTGACATCTTCTTGGAGTAGCAATGAGTTTTTTATTTGAAGTAGTTCTTGTTGCAGCAAAAAATATTGGGAAGACAGCTGATCCAATTCAGGAACAAGGTCTGACTTCTCCCGAGAAACATAACACTGTGTTCTCAGTGCCTGTATCTTAGATTCGAGTATCGATAATTGGTTATTCATAATTTAATTATGGTTTGATTTTATTTGAAGCGTAATAAGAAAACAAGGTGGTAAACACCACAATGCTTATGGAACTCAAAGGCATTAAAATAGCAGCAATAACTGGTTTCAAATGACCGGTTACAGCAAAACCTAAGCCTATAAGATTATAGAGTAATGAAAAGATAAAAGCGTATGAAATAATAGATCTTGCCTTCTTAGCTAGTTGTAAATACTGAGGTAAAAAATGAAATTGTGAAGCATCGATGATACCATCACATGCAGGAGAAAAAACATTTACATTTTCAGATATGGCAATACCCACATCACTTTGTTTAAGAGCTCCTGCATCATTTAAACCATCTCCTATCATCATTACTTTGCTACCATTATTTTGTAATTCTTTTACAAATCGCATTTTATCATCAGGCCTTTGATTAAATAAAAAGCGAGTACTTTCTGGTAGTATTTTTTTCAAAGCCTGTAATTCACCTTCATTATCACCAGATAAAACCACAATTTGATATGATTTCTCAAGTTCTTTTAAAGTTTCAGCCATTCCAGGGCGATATTCTGTTTGAAAAATGTAGCATCCTTTATAAGAATAATCTGTTGCTATATGAACTGCCGTCTCTTTACTGCCACTTTCATCAATTGAATTTGAAGAATCAATACCAACATATCGCGCCGATCCTATTTTAATAGTTTGAGAGGCAATGGAACCAGTAATTCCTTGTCCTACATGTTCTTGAAAAGTGTCTAACGTTTGAATGTTATTCTCCTGTAAAATTTTATATAAGGATCTACTCAAGGGATGGTTTGATGCCTTAAGAGTACTGGACAATAATTGTTTTTCCATATCATCCAGTGCAATTCCCTCATAATGAACTGTATTTTTAGAAGCGCTGGTTAAAGTACCCGTTTTGTCAAAGATTATGGTATCTAACTCAGACATCTTTTCTATAACATGACTGTTTTTAAGATATAGCTTTACCTTACCATAAAATCGTAATACATTACCTAATGTAAAAGGAGCGGCAAGTGCAATGGCACAAGGACAAGCTACTATAAGCACCGCTGTAAAAACATTAAGCGCCATACTACTGTCATAAAACAACCAGAATAAAGCAGCAATGATCGCTACACTTAAAATACCGATCGTAAATCTTTTACTTATTCGGTCGGTTATAGATTGTAACCGTGTACTATCCTCTCCTTTAAAAATTTCGTTAGACCATAATTGAGTCAAATATGATTGCTCGACTCCTTTAATCACCTCTAGCTCAAGCAAGCCAGATTCCTGCCTACCACCTGCATAAATTTTATCTCCTGATTGTTTAGGCACTGGCTGTGCCTCGCCAGTTACAAAACTATAATCTATAAGCGCCTTTCCCTTTATCAGAATAGCATCCACAGGGATAAGTTCCCCATTCCTAATCAGAATTCTATCACCAGGTTGTAATTCATAAACTGGCGTTTGTACCTCGCAGTCTAGGTTACTTTTGTTAGGTTGATTTATTGTGTTGTTGATCTCGCTTTCGCGAAAGCGTAATTCTTCACATTCCCGAGGTTTTACAATCTTTGTAACACCAATAGGGAAATAGCTTTTGTAATCACGTTCAAACGAAAGATAGGCATAGGTTTTTTGTTGAAAAAATTTACCTAACAAAAGAAAAAAGACAAGTCCTGCAAGACTATCCAGAAAGCCCGTACCCCAATCCATTATAATTTCTATAAGTGACCTTAAGAAAAGTACACTTATCCCTATCGCGATAGGCACGTCTATATTTAAAATCCTTGATTTTACACCTTTAAAGGCCGAAATGAAGTAGTCTACACCACTATAAAACACTACAGGTATTGAAAAAGCAAGCATCAACCATCTAAATACGTGTTTAAATTGATCTAGCCAGTATTCATTGACTTCAAAATACTCAGGAAAGGACAAGAACATTATATTGCCAAATGCAAATCCAGCTACACCTAATTTATAAATCAGACTGCGGTCTTTTACTTTTTTTGACTTTTTTGAATCTTCAAGAGAAATGTAAGGTTCATATCCTAGATTAGATAATAGTATTACCAAAGATTTTAAATTAAGATGCTCTGGTTGATAAACTATCCTTACCGTTTTTTCAGGAAAATTAACCTGAGATTGTGTAACAGCTGGGTTGATTTTATGCAAATGTTCCAGTACCCAAATGCAACTACTGCAATGCATAGAAGGGATAAGGAGCTGTACAATTTGTGTATCTTGTTCATTAAACTCTAAAATGGAATTAACAATATCCTGATTTTCTAAAAAATCAAATTTTCCTTCAAAATCTCTCGGACTCACTCCTGGATGTTGTTCAAGATCGTAGTAATAGGATAAATTGTTTTCATTCAAAATATCATAAACCGTCTTACAACCATGACAACAAAATACCTTGTGATCATGTTCAATAGCACCCGTAATACACGGATCACCACAGTGGAAACATTTTTCCATTTATCTAGTTCTTAAAATTGCTTATACCTGGGACAAAGGTGAGCACAAGACAAGCAATAAAACGGTGACTTTTGTCACCCTAGAACAATAAATTATGAAATGATTAGTAATTAAAAAACTGTATTTCAGTATTTTAAAATAAAAATTCTATGAAAACTAATGCACTATTTTGGGTTTATTTGGTGACGGCAGTATTAGTAATCCTCACCGTTTCTAGTCAACTAGGTACTTCCTTTAAATGGATTTTTACAGGTACCTTAATTGGTCAACTATTATTACTTACTATGGTATATAAAATTTTGACCGATGATTATGAGACTGATAAAACTTTTGAAGATTTCTATGAAGATCGTCCAGACTTGGGTAAATAAAAACTTTTAATTACTGTTATGTTGTTCAAGTAAAGTACGGCTGGTTTTTATTTAATTGAACATTAGTAGATGTTTTATTAATTTTACACATTGTTTGATCAAGTATAATATGAATCATCATAAAGAAAGTCGTTGTGAGAATTGTGTAATAAGACAGCTTAACTCTCTCAAGGCTTTATCAAAGGAACAGCTCAAAGAAATAAGTGACAGTAAAGTAACTAAATCTATTAAAAAAGGTGAAGTCATATTTGCTGAAGGTGAGCGACTACACGGCGTTTTCTGTGTAAGAAATGGTGTTTCTAAATTGTCCAAGACTAGTGAGAACGGTAAGGACCAAATTGTAAAAATTGCTACTAAGGGTGAAGTATTAGGACAGCGATCGGTTATTACCGAGGAATCGGCCAATTTAAGTGCTGTTGCATTAAATGACATGGAAATGTGCTACATTCCAAAAACACATTTAATCAATAATATAAATCGCAACCCAAAGTTTACAAAAGCTGTTCTTATTCAAATGGCCGATGATTTGAAGTTTGCTGATGATGTAATTGTAAATATGGCGCAAAAATCGGTGAAGCAGCGCATTGCAGAAACATTAATGTACTTAGAGAAAAATTTTGGAATTGATC
Organism: Nonlabens sp. SCSIO 43208; assembly: GCF_050703575.1. Classification (NCBI taxonomy): domain Bacteria; kingdom Pseudomonadati; phylum Bacteroidota; class Flavobacteriia; order Flavobacteriales; family Flavobacteriaceae; genus Nonlabens; species Nonlabens sp. SCSIO 43208. Next base: position 1,634,152 of record NZ_CP065365.1, on the reverse strand, counting down.
AAGAAGGCTACATTTCTATGACTCTAACCAGAGAAGATATTGCTAACGTAGTTGGTACTGCCAAAGAAGCTTGTATACGTACCTTGACTAGTTTTAAAAAGGAGGACTGGATTATTACCGATGGTAAGCGTATTAAAATTACCGATAAAAACGCTCTCTTAAAATTGAGTAAAGGATTTTAATTGTAACACCACTCATCTATTTTTGACCAAACGTGATTAGGGTCAACCTTGTAAATTTCGCTTTTTTGTATCCTACTCTTTAAGGAAGTAATGAATATAAATTCCTTTGGTCGGATAGTAATTCCACCCCAATGGCTTGGACGCTCAACATCTTTATTTGCATTCATTTGAGTAACCTTATTAAGATTATCAAGTAAACGTTTTCTTGAGGAGATAATAGCACTTTGGTTACTAGCCAATGCACCTAATTGACTTTCTCTAGGTCTTCTGAAAAAATAGTTGTCAGAAATTTCACTTTCTGTTTGAGAGGCTAGACCTTTTACAATAATCCTCCTAGAGATATTAGGCCAATTGAACTCCAAGCTACAATTAGGATTAGATATTAAATCCATAGCCTTATTACTGTTGTAATTAGTAAAAAAAGTAAGACCTTTCCAATCGTATTCTTTTAGAAGCACTACTCGATTACTGATTTCAAGGTCGTTACTTATAGTTGTTAATCTCATGGCATTACACTCGGGAACATGTGGATGATCCCGAGCGGTAACTAGCCATTCATGAAATAATTGTAAAGGGTTACAATCGTCCACTTTTACAATTTCAATGTTAGTACAGGTAAAATTGAATGGTTTGCTATATCTTCACTTACACTGCCTTTAAGTAATCGAGAAACACCTGTTCTTCCATGTGTAGGTATAGCGATAACATCTACTTGTGAAAGCTGTGCATAAGACATGATGCCTTCTTCAATACTGTAATCTGCTATTCGATTCACTTTTTTGATAGCACTCAATGGTTCAGGATGATCAAGCTTTGTAAAGAAATTGAGTAAAATTTCATCCATTTCATTAGTACTCTTAAAGTTTGAGCCAGGTAAATTGACGTATACTAATTCCACTCTTGATTCAAACATTTCAGCTATTTCTAGAACTTTTTTGTAGGCAGGAATCACTTCTTCATCAAAGTTACTAGCCAGTACTATTTTTTCTGGATTGAAATGAAGGTCGTTTTCCTTGACCACCAGAACTGGAACCTGAGAGCTGCGTACCACTTTTTCGGTATTACTACCAGATATAACCTCTTTGAAGCCATTTGCGCCATGCGTACCCATTACTATTAAGCTGGCATCTACATCGCTTGCAAACTCACCTATACTTTCAAAGTTCAATTCTTTTTGTAAAACTGGCTCTACAACTAATCCTTCTAAATACTCCTTATCAGTAAATTCACTAAATTGTTTCTCGGCTAGTTTTAGTTGAAAAATGTTTTGTTGAACAGCTTGTGCTTGGTTTTGATTAATGACTAGTTCTTCAATACCAGCCATGTGACATAACAGTAATTTTGCATTGATTTTATGTGCAACTCGTGCTGCTACTTGTAATGCTTTTTCTGATTCTTTTGAAAAATCTACTGGAATTAAAATGGATTTCATGCTCTACCTGTTTTAAAATTATAGAACAAAATTATTCTTGATATAATTTTATCAAGGTGACAATTATCATCTTTTTCCCAATATTCTAGAATTAATTTTACACTGTAAATTATCCTTTATGGAAACAAGTTTATTGTTACAAAACCTGAAATGTAGCGGTTGTAAAAATGCTATACTTAAACGTATATCAAAATTGGATGGAATCAAAAACATTCATTTAGATATCTCATCTAGTAAGCTTTCATTTGAATACACCAGTCATAATGCATTGGAAGGATTACGCAGTGATCTAGCTGATATGGGTTATCCAATCAGTGGTGAAACTAATACCATTGTTGAGAAAACAAAATCCTACATTCAATGTGCCGTGGGCAGGTTATCCAAAGAGTAAGATAATTACAGGTTAATTTTTAGGGTTTAAAAGCCGGTTGTAAACGTGATCTAGCAACCGGCTTTTATTACGCTTTTCTATATCGTTTGTAGATTTTAAAAAGAATCATAAGAATCACTGCAAGTGCAAATAATCCTATTACTCCATAAATCCAATTGAGTGCACTTTTTAAAATAACTAGAAATACTACTGCAAATAAAACAAGAGTAGCACCTTCATTATATAACCTCATACCGTTTGAAGTCCACTTAACCACATTCTTATCTAACTCTTTGAGTATACTATTTGTCTTAATATGATAAATAATCAATGCAAGTACAAAGGCAAGTTTAACATGCATCCACCCTTGTTCCAGGTAGTAAGGTCTTATCAACAATAGTAAAATTGCAAAAGATGTAGCAAGAATAGCACTAGGCCATCCTATTATAAACCAAAGTCTTCTGGACATGATTTTTAATTGATCTAAAAGGATCGTTTTATTGGGCTCTGGTTTATCATGAGCTTCAATTTGATAAACAAATAGTCTAGGAATATAAAATAAAGCCGCAAACCACGTCACAACAAAAATCAAGTGCAACGACTTAATATATCCATAGAAATTTTCAAAATAATCTGGTAAAACAGGCTCTAATTCCATAGTAGGACAAAGGTAATATGAAAACAGTTACCGATCATTTCAAATAGCTCTATGAGTACTTTTTGAGCGTCTCTATTTGCTTTTCAATAGCCGTTTTAAATTCAGATTTCATTCTATCTATAAGTTCACCAGCTGGTATAGAATCCTTAATAGTTGCAGATCCTTGTCCTGCACTCCAAATAGTTTTCCAGGCTTTTGCCTCAGTATCCATTTCTTTTCCAAAATCAATTTTGGCAGTTGCCTTAAGTTGTTCTTCTGTAATACCTGCAGCTTGTAAACTAGCCCCTAAAAAATTAGCATGCACACCTGATATAGCAGCCGTGTAAACGATATCACTAGCGCCAGATTGAATAATCATCTCCCTATACTCATCAGTAGCTTTAGACTCATGGGTATTAATGAATCTTGTTCCCATATAAGCAAGATCGGCTCCCATTTGCATGGCACTTGCTACATCTTGTCCTGAACTCATAGCTCCAGATAATAAAATAGCTCCGTCATAGAACTCTTTTACTTCTCTTACAAACGGCATAGGGTTAAGAGTTCCCGCATGACCACCAGCACCAGCACATACTAGGATTAAACCATCAACACCAGCTTGAGCGGCTTTTTGAGCATGACGTTTTTTGATAACATCATGAAATACTAATCCACCATAACTGTGCACAGCATTTACAACCTCACTCACTGCACCTAGAGATGTAATAATTAATGGTACTTGATGTTTAACACACAATCTTAAATCGGCCTCTAATCTAGGATTGCTACCGTGAACTATAAGATTTACCCCAAACGGCGCTGCCTTTTTACCAGTTTCTTCTTCCCATTGCTTCAGGCTAGATTTAATCTCAATCAACCATTCTTCAAAACCTTCACTACTACGCTGGTTAAGAGCAGGAAAAGTACCTACTATTCCATTTTTACAACATTCTATAACCAGTTGTGGACCAGAAATTAAAAACATCGGCGCTGCCACCACTGGCAATTCTAATTGATCAATTAAGGATTGTGCTTTCATGAATAGATTTGTTTTGGGTAAAGATAAGTATTATGCATGCATAAAGAAAAGAACCTGTATCAACTTTGTGCTACAATAATAAACTGTGTTTAAGGTTTTACTAACACATTAAATACAAGTGTAGTTTACATTTGTTTTTGAAAAATATAGGTTTTGAAAAAAAATATCCTCCTAGTTTTTTTTGTTCTCGCTTTCGCGAAAGCGTACTCACAAAAAGCTACTCTTTCTGGAACTGTTACCGAGGCAGCCACAAGTGAAACATTGCTCAATGTTAATGTGATTATTAAGGAATTAAAAACAGGAACCATCACAAATGAATATGGTTATTACTCTATTAATCTTCCTGTAGGGTCATACACCGTACAGTTTACCAGTTTAGGATTTACTAGTCAAGAAAAAATTATTTCCTTAAATAAGGATACTGTCCTTGACATAGCTCTAGATGAAGCCAATGAAGAATTAGAAACTATTGTAATTACAGCTGATGTTGAAAAATTAAACACAAGATCACCTCAAATGAGCGTGAACGCTCTAAATATAGATACCGTAAAAAAAATACCAGTCGTTCTGGGAGAGACCGACCTTATAAAGGCACTTACTTTGTTACCGGGCGTGAGTAATGCTGGTGAAGGAGCTGCTGGATTTAATGTACGTGGTGGCGCCGCAGATCAAAATTTGGTTTTACTGGATGAGGCTACTTTATACGGTAGTGATCATCTTTTTGGGTTCTTTTCTGTATTTAATCCAGATGCGATTAAAGATTTAAAATTGTATAAAGGTGGAATTCCTGCTAGATACGGTGGTCGTGTTTCTAGCGTACTTGAAATATACCAACGTGATGGAAACAAAAAGGAAATAAGCGGTACAGGTGGAATTGGGTTAGTCGCTAGTAGGCTTTTATTAGAAGGACCTATAAAAAAAGACAAGTCGTCCTTTTTAATAGGTGGTCGTAGTAGTTATGCTCATTTATTTTTACCTCTTTTTGATATAGATAACAAGGCTTATTTCTATGATTTGAACGCTAAATTAAGTTTTAATTTAAACGATAAGAATAGATTATATTTTTCAAGTTATTTTGGAAGAGACGTGTTTAATGTCAATGATTTATTTGGAAACACCTTTGGAAACTCATTTGTAAATGCAAGGTGGAATCATATTTACAACAGTAAATTATTTGCCAATGCATCATTAATTTTTAGTGACTACAATTATGGCCTTGAATTAGATTTTGTTGAATTTCAATTCGATAGTGGTATTACAAATCTAAATGCTAAATACGACCTCACCCATTACCTGAATGACAAGGTCAAATTACGTTATGGAGTGAACTCAATATATTATGAATTTGATCCTGGGAAAATTGTTCCTACAACACAGGAAAGTGGAGTTAATGAACGACAACTTACTAAAAAATATGCTTGGGAAAATGGATTATATATAGATGGCGAATTCAAAATTAATGACCAATTGAATATTAATGCAGGAATAAGGTATAGTAGCTTTAATCGATTAGGTCAAGATCGTTTAAGCACGTACGATGGTGATCCTGTTGTCTACAATGAAAGCCAGGGAATTTATGAAGGTGCAGAACCTACAGGAGAGACAAGTAACAGCCGTGGTACAACAATTGAATTTTTTGATGCATTTGAACCTCGTTTTTCGGTAGCTTACTCTCTTAATGATGACACGAGTATTAAAGCTAGTTATCAACGTATTGTTCAATACATTCACTTAATTTCAAACACCAATGCTCCTACTCCTTTTGATCTATATGCTCCTAGTGGAACTTATATAGAGCCCCAAGATGGTCATCAAGTTGCAATAGGGTATTTTAAAAATTTCAATACTTATAGTTTAGAGATTGAAAGTTTTTATAAAACCGTGGACAATCGTCTAGATTATATTGATGGCGCCGATTTAATTGCTAATGATGATGTGGAACAAATACTGCTCGCCGGAGAAGCTCGCGCTTATGGACTTGAATTACTTTTTCGTAAAAATGAAGGTGATTTGCAAGGTTGGATAGCATACACCTTGTCTCGCAGTGAGCAACGCACTCCCGGTCGCAATGAAATAGAACCTGGAATTAATAATGGAGAGTGGTACAGTGCTCCGTGGGATAAAACTCATGATATCACCATTACTGCAAATTACGACTGGAATAAAAAATGGGATTTTGGAGCAAACTTTACCTTTCAAACAGGTCAACCTGTAACATTTCCTAACGGTCAATATAACTTTGACAATTTATTTATTCCTACTTATGGCGAACGTAATAGCAATAGATTGTCAAACATTCATAGGCTGGATTTGAGCGCAACCTACACACCAAAACCTGATTTAACAAAGGGATGGCAATCGAGTTGGGTTTTTAGTTTATACAACGTATACAATAGAAGAAATGCAGTGAGTATAAACTTTGGAGAAAATGAAGATACCGCTAGAAATGAAGCAACCAGACTATCGATTTTTGGTATCGTACCTGCGGTTACTTATAATTTTAAATTTTAAACCATGAAGTATCTTTATATAATCATGTTTTTGTTCTTAGGCATTGTTTCCTGTGAAGACGTAGTAGAAGTCGATTTAGACACCGCAACGCCTAGATTAGTTATAGATGCAGCTCTAGAACTCAATGAAGATGGAAGTACCACTAGCACAGTATCACTTTCTAGAACTGCTGGCTTTTATGAAGAAAATAACCCTATAGTTACAAATGCCAGTGTAGTTATTAATGAAAGTAATGGAACAACACACAACTTCAGACACATAGGTGGTGGAGTTTATGAATCTAATACTATCAACCTAATAGATAACGAGGTTTATACATTAATCGTTGAAGATGGTAGTGATATTTATACAGCATCACAAACTTTGGAACGCACGGTACCTATCGCAACGGTCGAGCAACTTGTACTAGATAATTTAGATCCAGAAATTACACGCATTACAGTTCTTTATGATGATCCGGTAGGATTAGGAGATAATTATCTATTCACGTATCAAGATCAATACAATGATGAGCTAGATGTAGGTGATGATGAATTTACTGATGGTAATAGAGCACCATCCATTTTCTTTATGGAGGATCTGCCAGTGGGCACTGTTATCACACTAGGGATTAAGGGTATTGACTCTGATTGTTATCGCTTTTATGAAACACTACTTCAACAAACTGAATCGGGTGGACCATTTGATACTCAACCAGCAACAGTAAGAGGAAATATTGTTAATAGTGTAAATGAAGAAAATTTTCCTTTTGGTTATTTCAGAATATCTGAAGTGTTTTTCACGGAATATACCGTTCAATAAGAAGATTATTAAAATCTAAAAATCTTTTCATTTTCCGCCATGAAGTTCCAGTGGTATCTTGCATCGCCACCTGAAAAGTTTTCAATTCTGTTTTTCTCTTTACCCTTGTGATCTAGCGCAAGAAGCGTAGGGTATCGACTATTGTTATACTTTTCAAATAATTTTTTGTTAGCTTTTTTCTCTTGTGGACTTACAATGTCATCTCTAAAAGGTATATCTAGATAAACCAAAATATAATTCTGACTCTCATTAATAAAACGAGGTGTATTAAAAAATTTTTGTTCTAGATTTTTACAAGGCGTGCACCAGTCACTACCGCTGAAATAAACCAACATAGGTTTCCTTGATTTTTCCGCATGTTTTAATGCCTTATCAAAATCTGTGTACCAATCTAAAGAATCTACGGTAATTTGGTTTTCAATTTCAACTTCGTATTGTGTATTATTCTCATCTTGAGCAATAAGGCCAAAAGTTGCGACTAGGAATAGCAACAAAACAAAATACTTCATCATAATTCAGTTATCAGTTCAAATGTAAACAATAACGACTAAAAGTCAATTATCTTGCCAAACCTACTTAAACATAACCATTTCCTTCAATGGCAGTCGTACTTTCTTTAAAGATGCCATGTAATCCTCACTTGATCTGTAGCCTATAGGAAGCATTAAAACACTTTTCAACCCAAGAGATTCAAGACCTAGCAATTGATCAATTTCCTTTGGTAAAAAGCCTTCCATAGGACAAGCATCAATTTTAAGTTGCGCACATACTGTGAGTAAATTACCTAATGCTATATAAGCTTGTTTTTGAGCCCAAAGTTCAATTTCGTCTTCCTTCTTTTTTGAAAAAGAATCAAGGAGAAATTCCTTGAAAGGATTCAAAATATCATCAGCAGTTCCTCTCACATCCTTCACTGTATTAAAATAAGTAACGATCTCATCTCTCCCTATTTTACGAGTACAAAACACCAGAACGTGACTAGCCTGTTCCACTTGTTTTTGACCGTAACTTTTCTCTACCATCATCGATTTTAAGGCTTGGTCTTTAACCACCATTAATTTAACCGGTTGAAGACCATAACTAGTTGCAGTTAAATTAAAAGCTTCAACGAGAGTCATTAACTTATCATTATCTACCTTTTTAGTACTATCAAATTGTTTAACGGCATAGCGCCATTTTAAATTGTCAATAATTTCCATGCTCAATTAACGTTCTATTAAAAGTATTTTGTGTAATCTCGCTTTCGCGAAAGCATCATAAATACAAACAGTGATTGTAAATAAATACGGATTCAAAGGTACAATCCCTATAAGTTTAAAATCGCCGAAGTCCTATAATTTAAGTCTATGACTCAAACAGAAGAACGTATACAAAAATCTGTTACTCAAATTTTCAAAGCTGTATTTCCAAATACAACAAATCATTATGACACTCTTTTTGGTGGAACTGCACTACAGCTTATGGACGAATCTAGTTTTATATGCGCCACACGTTTCTCAAGAAAAAAAGTAGTCACAATAAGCACTGATCAAATTGATTTTAAAAAACCCATTCCACAAGGAAGTATCATTGAGTTAGTAAGTAAAGTGATTAAAGTAGGGACAACAAGCTGCGTAGTAGAAACCGATATCTTTATGGAAGATATGTACAGTTACAATCGAGAAAAGGTGGTAACAGGTGTTTTTACATTTGTAGCAGTTGATGACGAAAAAAAACCAGTAAGTATTTTATAATGAAACGTTTATTAAACATACTGGTATTTTTAGCTATAGGTGTAATTGTCTTTGCAATAGGGCTACAATTTCATATTAAAAGACTTGCTCAACCTATAACTCACACATCTGTTCTTGAAGCTCCTCACGCATATACTGGGATTGTATTAGGTGCTAGTGTAAAAGCAAATGGTAATTTGAGCGCAATATTACAAGATCGTGTAGATGCTGCACTAATGGCCTATCAAGAAAAAAAAATTGAGAGATTCCTGTTGAGTGGTGATCATGCCCAAAAAGGGTATGATGAAGTAAATGCTATGAAAAAGTACTTGAATAAAAAAGGTGTTCCAGATTCAGTTATATTTCTAGATCATGCAGGATTAGATACATATGATTCTATGTTTAGAGCAAAAAATATTTTTCAAGTTGACACGGCTTTAGTCTTTACCCAAGAATTTCATCTACCAAGAGCGCTATACATAGGAAAAAACATGGGGTTAAATATCAATGGCGTTATAGCAGACGCAAGGATTTATGAAGGAAATTCTCATTTTAAAAGACGAGAATGGGCAGCTAATATTAAAGCATGGATGGAAATTAACATAGAAAACCCACCAAAAATTGACGGTTCTGCAATTCCGATTACAGGAAAATCACATCTCTCTCATGATAAATAAAATTTTTATTGCATTTGCGCTTTTCTAATTAAAAAAAGAAGTTATATTTGCACCCGCAAAAGCAGTTAGCTTTTCGACAAATCTGGAGAAATGGCAGAGTGGTCGAATGCACTGGTCTTGAAAACCAGCGAGGGTCACACCTCCGGGGGTTCGAATCCCTCTTTCTCCGCAACATGAAAAACCCGTTTTCTATATAGAAAACGGGTTTTTTGATTTCTTACTTTAATTATTTTATTACTGACTCAAAACTCGTTCTACTTTTAATTGATCAGTATCAGACATTTCAGTCAATAAATTTTTAATAATCTCACGTCCTGCTTCTGTCTTAAATCCAGTTCTTAAATGTTCTCGCGAAGTCTTATAAAATCGCCAAACATGATGAAAACAGGCCGAGATTAAATCACGATAATTCTCCTCAGACATAATATCCAATTGAATTAAGTAATCAAACGCAGCTTGTCTTGTAATCATACTGTGTTTAGAATCTGTGTAATCACGTAATAAACTTAAATAAAGTTGTTTTTCTGCATTAGTAAATTCTGGTGTACTTAATGCTAGAACTAACCAAGACATATTTAATTCTGGACTTAATGCATCCCAGCGACTTTTTAAATCTAAAAGGAGTTCTTTCTTATTCTTTGTATCCTGCCATAATAAAAACATGGCACTTTCCCTAGTTACATAACTTGGTTCGTCAACTAAAGTTTGAATTACACTACGGTTGTAATCGTTTATTTGCTGGGTACTCAAAACAATTGCTCTATTCACTTCAAGAAGGTCATAATTAGAAACTTTTTTGATCAAGTCATATTTCCTAATATCATCATGAAGCGTTAACTGTTGAATCATCTCAATTAGAGCAGGAATGTTGTCCCTTTCATTTGCAACTTCCTTGAAACTTGTAAAACTCTCATTAAAATTTGAAATACTTCTAGCTTTTAGTTGAAAAAACTCTTCCATTTCTGGATATGATCTTAATATTTGCAGTGCTTCTTTTGCAGGAAAAGATTTATTTAACAACCACCTCTCTCTGAAATCTAGTAAATCTAGCCCAGTTATTTCGGTAACTTTTTCAAGAAAATCAAAAGTAGTTACATTGTCATAGGCATTTGTGGTTAAATAATGTCGTATAATAGTTTTAAAAGCTTTATCGCCTACTTTAACCTTTAATGCGTGTAAAGTCCAAGCACCGTGATCATAAAAAGTTAATGAGCTAGATCCCGGATTAAGCAGCTCGGTAGATTTACCCGTACGTGATTGCTCTACAAGATTTTCTGCTTTGGTATACAGTAGATTTAGGAAATGATTGTCTCCATATAAATATTGCTCGGCTAGCATGGAGTAATAAGTGGCAAAACCTTCATGTAACCAGTGATGCTGTGATTCTGTTTCAGTAACTAAGTTTCCAAACCACTGATGCGCCATTTCATGAGCATTTACCGTAACATAACTTCTGTCGTTTGATCCTATTTCATCGTTAAAAAAGCTATCACTGTAAACTGTTAAACCAGTATTCTCCATTCCAGAATACAGAAAATCCTTTACTGGGACCTGTCTATAAACTTGCCACGGATACGGGTAACCAATTTCTCTTTCTAAAAAATCAAAAATTTCCTTTGTTTTTTTATAGGTAGCAAGTGCTTTATTTTTTTCTCCTTTGTAATAATATAACTCAATTGGAACTCCAGTTTCACTAAATAGCTTATAGCTATCATATTCACCAATCACAATGGCAACTAAATAACTACTCATAGGTTGATCCATGCTATAATTCCATTGTATTGCATTACCTAATTCCTTTTTTTGAGTAAGAACACCATTTGATAAAGAAGTTAAATGATTAGGAGCTGTAATTTGTAAATTCCATAACATTTTATCATTCATATCATCAATACTAGGTAACCAGTTACTGGTATATTTACCTTGTCCTTGAGTCCAAATTTGATTCCAAGATCCATCTCCTGTGGCATCAATAAAATACATGGCTTTTTTAGGCTCACTGGTGAAATTTATGCGTAGGTTGATAGTATCGCTTTCGCGAAAGCGAGAACGCAACAAGATACGCTCACCGTTATAATCTGACTTGACAAGATTACCATTGAGAAATACCTCGTGCTCTTTCAAACTCTTGGCATCCACAAACAAAGAATCAGTTGTAGATGTTATTAGAACATCAAACGATATTTCTCCAGATACATTTTCAGAATCGTTCTGGAATTGAAGTCGCGCAGTTGCAGACAAAAAATCGGCATAGGTCTGTGATGGTGTGTTTTGAGAATAAACCCAAAAGCTTACAAACGACATTATAAAAGTAAGGTATTTCATAGACCGTGAAAGTACAAAAGTCGTGCCTGTATAACTATACAAAGGCTCGAGCTTAACACACATTAACGAGTTAAAATCATTATACTTGCAAGTAGAAATTGACCCAACGTGTACGAGAATAGCTTCCCTAAAAAAAGATTTCAAATAACCCTTGAGTTTTTAGAAAAACATCTAGAAAAAAACAGCAGCATTCTTGATTTAGGAGTTGAAAACCCATTTAGTAAAATAATGATCGATGCTGGCTATAAGGTCGTGAACACAAGTGGTGAGGATCTAGATGATGAACTTACTGCTATTTCTGGTTTTACAGGCGATGCTGTTACTGCATTTGAAATATTTGAGCATTTAGTAGCTCCTTACAACGCCTTAAAAGCCATCAAAACCAAAAAGCTCTTTATAAGTGTTCCTATGAAATTATGGTTTGCAAGTGCCTATCGTAATAAGAATGATGTACGAGATCAACATTATCACGAGTTTGAGTCTTGGCAACTGGATTATGTTTTAGAAAAAGCGGGATGGAAAGTTATCGATAGTATTAAATTCACAAATCCCGTCAAGAAATTTGGAATTAGACCTTTTTTGAGAAGGTTTACACCTAGGTATTACCTAGTTTATTGTGAAAAAAGGTAGTCTATTCGACAGTCCAATCTAGCCATTCATCCTTGTATAATAAGGCTGTTTGATAGCATTTAAAAAGGATAGGAAAATTACTTTTAAACTGTCTAGGTGACTCAATAAAATATTCAGTTAATACCGCCATGAACTCATACTGGTTGGTAAAAGCGTATTCTCTAAAAAACGCTGTGTTATCCAATCGTTTTTTGACTTCTGGATCCATCAATCTACGCAAGATAAGTTGATGCTGTTTATGAAATCTTTGTGCATCAACATTGGTACTATGTTCACTTTCAAAATGCAACACATGGCAAAACTCATGTAATCCTAAATGCAAGTTGTCATTTGAATCGGCCATTCCCTGTAGAAAATCAGGCCAACTCATCGCAAGTACTCGAGCACTTGGGTTATACTCTCCTTTATGCAATGCGTTATTAGTTGGACTAGTAAATGGCTCTGGAAAAAACAATAGAGTATCCAGCATTCCATATGTGTACTGTCTTCTACCAAAAGTGAGCTCACAAGCTACACATGCAGGAAGGACAAATTGTTCATCGGTGACGCTCTCACCGTATCGATTTTTAAAATTCTTTTGACTTATAAAATGAGCTACTCGATGCTCAAATTGCTTTTGATACTTACTGGACAATCGTTTATAGAAAGGATAGTTTTCTAGAATACGCTTTCGCGAAAGCGGTAACTTCTTATACACAAACATTTGCCTGTACCAGATGAAGTCTTTTTTGCGCTGTAATTTTATCAATATTAATTGTGCAAAAAACAGTACAATCAACAATCCTAAGGTTCCTAGAACATACGGCGCAAGCCACTCTGAGCTTTTCTCAATTAATATGTATACCTTTAAGTTAATCGCGAGAAAGGAAAATATTAATGATATACCAGAATAACAACATAAGGCTAGCAAACAATCCAAGTGCTGCGCCAATGTACTGATCCGTATGATATTTGTGAACTAAATTTGATGTTTGATACAATATCGATCCTGCTGCTAGAATAACCATAGCACCAGAAAATATCAAGCCTAAATCAAATCCAAAAATCATAGAGGCTATAATGATTCCTATAGCTACAAAAAAACCTACTATTAGAATACTACGTAAGAAGGAAAAATCTTTTTTTGTAAATAAAACAACCGCACTCAATCCAGTAAATAATCCTAAAGTCACTACTGCAGCTTGATTGAGTAAATTTGATTGTTGTAATTCACCCACGTAAATTGCAACTGTGATTAGAGGAACAAAAATAACAGCCTCGGCAACGACAAATAGTAGTAAAGCCAAATATTGCTGTGTTTTATCATGACTAGTATGCGCAATTTTTTCGGCATAGTTTGTTGCAAGCATAAACACTCCTAGAACCAGTAACCAACGCCAGCCATTAAGCATGCTCATCATAAATTCAACAAGCGGAGTTATTCTGATAAAAACAGCTTCAACTATAATAAAAAGCAATACTGCAAGGGCAACATGCATGTAAGTTTTTCTGTAAAAAGTGGCTCTAGTTGAGTCGTTGACCTGAATTAATGATTCAAATTGAGAATCGTACTGCTCATTGTGTTGTGATTCCATATATCTGTGGTTGGTATTTTTAAGATTACTAAAATAATGATTAATAATTATGGATATCGTATTATACTGAAATATTTAAGCATATTTTGAAAGGACAACGTTTTTGAAATTCAATTTTAAAAATTGTACTAATTTAAATGCGGTAATAAATAATTTTTAATCGTTAAACCTTTGAAACTTTCTATAGTCAAAGAGTAAGTATGAGGGCAATTTCTGATCAGGAAATTTTAGAGAATATCAACAATCCACAGCGCATGCAGTTAGGATACAAGCAACTTGTGCAGTGCTACAGTAAAAGAATATACTGGCAGGTACGTAAACTTGTAATAACTCATGAAGATGCTGATGATGTTGTACAAAATGTTTTTATCAAAATATTTAAAGGTATTAAGAATTTTAAAGGAGACAGTAAATTGAGCACTTGGATGTATCGTATAGCTTATAATGAAAGCATGACCTGGTTAAATAAGAAAGCTCGTTCCATGCAAATTACTAGTGAAGAATTGGTTCAAAAGCTCACACAAAACCTAACAGCCGATGTATATTTTACTGAAGACGAAGTATTGATAGCTTTACAAAAAGCCCTAGCAAGTCTACCAGATAGACAACGTGAAATTTTTAATATGAGGTACTACGACTCAATAAAATTTAGTGAGATCGCTCACATACTAGAACTGTCAGAAGGTGCTGTGAAAAGCAGCTACCATCTCGCAGCAAAAAAAGTAGAACAGTTTATAAAGACTCATCAAACTATTGAGTTGGATTAAAGTCTAAGAAATAGAATGATAAAGAAAAATCAACATAACGGCTTTAATATCCCTGATGGATACTTTGACAATCTAGAGCTTAAACTCCATAAGATTGCCGAAGATACAGATAGGGAACAATCCATGCACGGTGGTTTTCAGGCTCCTGAAGATTATTGGGAGCAACTGGATAAAAAATTAATGAATCAACCGCTTCCTATTAATGATGAATCTAAAAGAAGTAAGGTAATTTCATTACTTACTCCTTTACTGGCTGTAGCTGCTACCATTGCAGTATTATTATACCTATTCCCAACCACCAATGAACCTAGTGATGAATTAGTGACTACCGATGGTTTAACCGGGACCGAGCTTGCTGATTATCTTGCTCCAGATGACATATTATCATCCGACTATCAATGGGCAGAGATACTTACCGATGATTTTATAGAACAAGTTGAAGTAAATGTGCAAGATGATGACCTGCATGAATACTTAAACGATGTAGAACTACAAGAACTATTTATAGAATGAAAAATATTATAATCCTGGCTGTGCTTTTAATAAGTACAACCGCTATTGCACAACGAGGTGATAGATCAAACAGAGAAGAAAGGGAAAATCGCATTGAAACTTTATTCATTGCCTATGTTACCGATAAATTAGAACTCACTACTGATGAGGCTGCAAAGTTTTGGCCCATCTACAATGAAATTAAACAGGAGCGTCGAGCTCTTGAAAAGAAAAAACGAGCTCTAATCAATGAAATTGATGACAACATGCAAGCAATGAGTGATCAACAAGCACAATCCTATGTAAACAAGGTAATTGCTCTTGAAAAAGAAATAAATTTAAAAAGTTTTGAGAATCGCAGTAAGGAAATAATTGCTGTTATCGGAGCAAAAAGATTTTTACTACTCAAAAAAAGTGAAGTAGAATTTAGACGTAAAATGATATCTGAATTTAAAAAGAAACGACGTCGGGACTAGGTTTGAGGATATATATTTTGGTTTTCATTTGGATTGAAATTAAACCCGATGCCTTTAAAAACTCTCAGAGCTACCTGAGAGTTTTTTTCATTAGATAAAATTCTGCTACTACAATCTTACCACTTAAAAGAAATTGAAATTAATCAAGTTGATTCCTATTTTTACGACCAATTAAAAAACAAATCAAATGAGAAAATTAATTTTTATTCTAGGATCATTTTTAATTCTTTCATGTAACCAGGATAGCAGTAAGCAAAGTGATCAAACTGTTCTTAATGAGGTTACCCAAAGTGCAGATTATCAGAGGTACGTTCAAGCCTATAATGAATATGCAGCTTGTAAGCGAGAACGTCCTAAAATCACGGAAGATTACATATCCAATAAAATAGACGACAAGGAATTTAAAAGGAGGATTGAAGTTAATAGTCAGACATGTGCCATTAAGAAGGATATTTTCAATAAATACTATCAATTACTCGAGGCACAATTTGATAAAGAGCTTGTAGTCGCTCACAAAATAATGCCTAATTAAGGTATAACTACCTCTAGAGCATCTAGTGATTCAACTGGATTCTCGTTATATATCAAAGTCCAACCTAGCGAATTGCTCAAAACATAGATTTGTGTGAGTTCACTCAACAATCTGTTTTGAGCATTTTTCATAGCATCAGAATTTTGAACCTGGCGTTTAATATCTGCTTTGACACTACGTTGAATTTTATTCAAATCCCTAGCAGTAAATTTATTTAAGATTCCTTCCTCAATATCATAATAGGTTAAATTTGGATCTACCTTAATTTCAGGTTCAGGAATTGATGTAATTCTTATTTCTTTTAGGCTTTCGTTAATTTCAACCTTTAGGTCACTTAAATCATAAGCAATTTGAACTTCTGCATTTGAAATAAGCAAGGCCTTTTTCTTACTGTAAAAAAGGTCCAATCCATACTCTTTAGTATCCTCATAATTAAAAACCTTGGCATAATTAATTTCAGTAACCACCAGTTTACTCACATGATTAATTTGCTCTTGAATTAAAGAGGTTTGCGCGATCAATTGTTCCCTTTCAGAGTTTCTTTGGTTCCAATAATAAAAACACCCAACTAGGATCGCTCCCAATAAAACACCTAATACATATTTTCTCATTTCAATTGTACCTTTGGATATAAGGATATCACTTTATCCTTCATTTCTTTTACCATTTCCTCGTGTTTCAATTTATTTTGAGGTTTGTGAGCTTCCAACCTTCTAAATTTCTCAACAATAGACATTTGTTGATCGAGTTTTGTATCTATTACGCTTTCGCGAAAGCGAGACCACACATACTCTATTCCAACTTCATTTAAGTGAATCATATCCGACTTAAAAAATCGATAGTCTCTTAACTCATCAAGTACAACCTCATAAGCTGGGAAGTAGGATACGTCGTTTGATACGTGTCCCAAAACACCTTCATGCAAACGGGATTTACTACGGGTATTTTCCACCATTCCATCTCGTGTATGACGTACTGGTGAAACAGTATATATAATGTTCACATTTGGATTGTGAGTTTTAGCTACTTGCTCTATCGTGTCAAGTGCCTGATTAATTTCTTGCATGGATAAAAGCAGTTTTTCAAATATATACTGTGGTTGTTTATGACAATTTGCAACTATTTTTTTTGATTCTTTATGCTTGTAAACCCATGCGGTTCCCAGTGTCACAAATAAATGTGAGGTGTTACTAAGCTGTTTTTTAAGTTGTTTTAATTGATGATTTAAATTTTCAAGTAATTGTGTTTCATCCTCATGATTCATTTGAGAATGGACCTCGTAACAAAAAGGTGTTTCAACATCGGTTGATTGATACCATCTTTCATCTCGTACTCGTTCAAAAATTCTAGCTATGCTCACTGGATTAAACAAAATACCCATGGGATTTATCAAGGTAGGGAAACCATAGTAAATACATTTTTCACCAATATTTTGAGCAAAACAACTTCCTATAAATATCAATTGTGAGTCATTATTTATAGGTGTTGATGCTGGTTTTATTGTAACTGGTGTAGTAAGCTGCATAATAGTCTGTATCTATCAAAAATAGCAATTTTAGTAGCAACAACTTCATTAGGATAAGTAGGTTTCCATTATTTTTGAAACTTGTGAAAATAGCAATCATCATACCAGCCCATAACGAGGCAGACTATATCAAATCAACCCTAATAAGCTTAAAGAATCAATCTCATAAGGCTTCAAAAATTATTCTAGTTGATGATAATAGCACTGATGATACCAGCAATATTGCTCATGAATTTTCTGCCGACTTACCCTTAGAAATCTTAACTAACAAATCAAGCGATCAAAATATACCTGGAAGTAAGGTTATACGTGCCTTTGAAAAAGGTTTATCGCGATTAAATTTAGATGAATTTGACGTTGTTTGTAAGTTTGATGCAGATCTCATCTTCCCTACAAACTACTTGAAAACTCTGGTTTCAACATTTAAATCAAACGAACAAATTGGTATGGTAGGTGGTCATTGCGTTATCCAACAAAAAGGACATTGGATACTTGAAAATCAAAATAATCCAGACCATATACGTGGAGCATTAAAAGCTTATCGAGTTTCTTGTTTTAAGCAAATAAATGGTTTACGACCATCGATTGGATGGGATACTATTGACGAAATGCTAGCGCGATATTATGGCTTTAAGGTAATCACGGTGCCAAACTTACATGTGAAACATCTTAAACCTACTGGAGCAGCTTATAGAAAAGGGTCTTGGCAACTTCAAGGTGAAGCATTTTACAAAATGCGTTACGGTTGGTGGTTAACGATGATTACGGCTCTAAAAATGAGTTTAAACAAAAAGAAGTTCTCTTTGTTTTTCTCTTACCTCTCAGGATACCTATCAAGTAAAAAAAACAACCTTGATCCAATTGTAACAGAAGATCAAGGTCGTTTTATACGCCAGTATAGATGGCGTGGAATTAAAAAGAAATTGAGGTTTAAAAATTAAAACTCATTCCTATATTAAATACAAACTGATTGTATAATTCTTCGGCTGGAGTAAGATCTTCTGTTTTATACTTAGCAAGAGGAAATCCAGCTTCAGTATAAAGACCAAATCCATTTGTAAAGAAATAACGTGCACCTACGTGTCCGCCAAAATTCTTTGTAGAGAAATGAAGACCTGGATAAAAATCAAAGTTCTCATCAAGGTTAATTACATTTCCAATATTGGCATTAAATCGTAATGCAAGAGTAGATCTCTCATCAAAATCTGCATCTACCGCATCGTCTAGACCAAGTGCATAATTTGCAGCTAGACCTAAAGAAAAGTTCTCTCCTACTCCATAATCATAGGTTACACCTATTCCAGTAGCATTTTCCTGAAAACTAGCACCTACTTGTATTTTTTGATCTCCTTTACCGCGATATGCTTGTGCATAGACAGTAGTTCCTGCAATCAACGCTAAAATTAAAAGTATGTTTTTCATTTTGTTTGTTTTGAATGACAAATATATTAGAGTTCTCGAATTAACTCCGTTATTTTTCAAATAAAGCTTCGTTAATTGGAGTTCCTGTACAGCCATTAGGAAAAGCTATACCTAACAGTGTTGAAATCGTAGGTGCTATATCTGTTATAAAAATAGGCCTTGCTGTACGACCAGCATTTATTCCTGCTCCATAAAAAATGCAAGGCACATGTGTATCGTAAGCATGAGCACTTCCATGAGTAGAACCTGTTTTTGAATAAGATATTACCGCATTATCTAGTACATACATGATATCACCACTACGTTTTTGATGAAATCCTTTTTGTATGAGAGCTGCTGTACCTTCTGTAAAACTACCTTGTGTCATCTCATACCTAGTAAACACTTTTTGTACGTTATCTAATCCCAAAAGATAATCGGCAATGTAACGTTGGATGTACTTATGATCAATATTTATATCATTTAAAACTTTATAATTTAAAAAGACTTGCTCGTTGGATACATTTTCAATGATGGCATCATTACCAAACTCTTTTTTTACTTGATCCTTAAGTTTTTCCCTTAATGTTCTAGAGTCAAAATAACCTGCTTGTAAGCCTTCATCATGTAAGTAAGCTGGAACGTGTACTGCACCGTGATCGGCAGTAAGAAATAAAGTATAATTTCCTACACCTACTTTATCATCTAGTTCTTTCAAAAATCTTGCTATTTCCAGGTCTAGTCGCAAATAAGTATCCATTACCTCGACAGAGTTAACACCATATTGATGGCCTATATAATCTGTACTAGAAAAACTTACTGCAAGAAAATCTGTTACATCATCCTTTCCTAGTTGTTCACCTTCAAGAGCTGCAATAGCAAGATCTGCAACCACAGTATTTCCAAAAGGTGTTGCTTTGAGTAAATCGTAATTTCCGTTTTCTGCTGCTAATTCTTTTAAATCATAAGGAAACACAGCTTTTTCTTTACCTCTAGGTGGTTTTTCATAATTATTAAGATCGGTACCGCTAGCTTTATAAGTTTCTATTGGATAAAGCGTGTTCCATTCAGTTAAGTATGATTTTGCCTTACCACTATCATTATAGTCTGCTACCCATTGTGGTAACTCTTCTTTGTAAAAGTTACTGGTAATAAATCTAGCCTCATCTTTTCCTTTAAACCAGAATGCAGCATCGGCTAGATGACCTGCAGGTAAAATAGCTCCACGGTCCTTAATGCTTATTCCAATAACCTTGGCACGATCTTGTGTATGTAGTTTCAATTCGTCGGTAACGGTTGATGTCAACAAACGTTCAGGTGACATTTTACCGTCTTCTCCATTAGTTCCAATAGAAACACGATTATTATCATAAACGTTGTAGATGGACTGTTTTGCTACCTTATCGTACCAATTGTTTCCAATTATTCCATGATTTGCAGGTGTTGTACCCGTATAAATACTTGCATGACCTGGAGCCGTATAGGTAGGTACATAATTAAAATGATGATTAACGGCATTAAATCCATTATTCATAAGACGCTTAAAACCATCATCTCCATAGTAATCATAAAATTTAGTGAGATAATCGTACCTCATTTGATCTACAACGATTCCAACTACTAATTTAGGTTGTTGAATTCCTGTAGATGATGTTGACGATACTTGGTTTGCATCACGCTTTCGCGAAAGCGTACTACAACCTATAACCAGTGTTAACAATACTAAAAGAACTGATTGTCGTTTCATTTTTATCATTTTGCGCAAAGGTACAAAGTGAATTTTCCATTAAGTTTAAGAAGGCATTAAATCACAAGGTTATTTTTTTAGCTACTTTTACCAACGCATGAGATTTTTAAGGCATATAGGTACATACATGATGATGCTTTTAGGTGTTTTTAAAAGACCTACGAAAGCTATCGTTCTTAAAGAATTGATTTTAAAGGAAATAGATGATCTAGTAATAGGATCCATAGGTATAACCGCCTTTATTTCTTTATTTATGGGTGCGGTTGTAGCATTACAAACAGCGCTCAATTTAGACAATCCTTTAATTCCTAAATCATTGATTGGATTTGCCACGAGGCAATCTATAATCCTAGAATTTGCGCCTACATTTATTAGTGTGATTATGGCTGGTAAAGTAGGCTCTTACATTACATCGAGTATAGGAACCATGCGAGTTACTGAGCAAATTGATGCCCTTGAGGTGATGGGAATTAATCCTTTGAACTATTTGATATTTCCTAAAATTGTAGCGCTTGCATTCTATCCATTTTTAATTGCTATTATCATGTTTATAGGAATTTTTGGTGGGTTTTTAGCCAGCGTTTATGGTAATCTAGTTAGTCTAGAAGAATTTGTAGTTGGTTTACAGGATACTTTTATACCGTGGCATGTTGCCTATGCTTTTATAAAAACAATCGTTTTTGGGTTTTTGCTCGCAACCATTCCTAGCTATCATGGTTATTACATGAAAGGAGGCGCACTAGAAGTTGGGAAAGCAAGTACGACAAGTTTTGTGTGGACCTGCGTCTCGATTATAATTGCAAACTATTTACTCACTCAATTATTATTGACATGATAGAAGTTAAAGGTTTAAAAAAAGGCTTCAATGGTGAGGAAATTCTTAAAGGAATAGATGCTACTTTCCTTAAGGGAAAGACGAATATGATAATAGGTGCCAGTGGTTCGGGAAAGTCGGTTTTCCTTAAAAATATGCTGGGGTTATTTGAGCCTGATGCTGGTGAGATTATTTACGATGGCGAGCGTTTAGGAGAGATGGAAATTGAACGTAAAAGCGATTTACGTAAAGAAATGGGTATGCTATTTCAACATAGTGCTCTATTTGATAGCATGACGGTAGAAGAGAATGTTATGTTCCCGCTGCGCATGTTTACTAAGATGAAGAAGAACGAGCGACAAGAAAGAGCAAATGAAATTTTGGAGCGTGTAAATCTTCCTGGACTTAATAAAAAAATGCCTAGTGAAATTTCTGGTGGTCAGCAAAAACGTGTTGCACTTGCCAGAGCTGTTGTTAATTATCCTAGATACTTGTTTTGCGATGAACCCAATAGCGGTCTGGATCCAAAAACAGCAACAATAATCGATAATTTAATACAGGAAATCACTCATGAACGTGATATCACTACAGTGATTATTTCCCACGACATGAATTCCGTAATGGAAATAGGTGAAACTATTGTGTTTTTAAAAGATGGGCTTATTGCTTGGGAAGGAACGAATAAAGAAATATTTAAGACCGATAACAAAGCTGTAACCGACTTTGTATATAGTTCTGAGCTATTTAAAAAGGTACGTATCGCTCAAAACGAAGGACTTTAAAGAAGTTTTTCAATCTCATAATCAAATTTATCTAGTGTGTATTGCCTAGACCAGTTTGCCGCATTGTTAGACATTTCATCAAGTTTATTAGTACGATTTAAATACTCTTTAATAATTTCACTTGCGTTGGATAACTCTTTGATTAAAATTCCTCTTGTTTGATTATCATCACCTGTTAACATCCAAGGCACGCAACTTACAGCTGTCGCAATTGGAATACAACCCCAAAACATAGGTTCGGCAACGGCTTTGGGCCATCCTTCACTACGCGATAATAAAAATGCAAAATGTGCTTTTTTATACGCCTGAGTAACGGATGACAATGGTTGGTTTCCATGTAAGTGAATAAATGGATTCAGTTTATTTTTTTTGACATAATCATTCAAAGATTCAAAAAGCGGTCCATTACCATAAATATCCAAGGTGACTGGCACACCTTCATTTCTTAAGTCTTCTACGATTTGGACAACTTTTAAAGGCCTTTTGTTTTCACTAAGCGTGCCAACAAATAAAGCATTCAATTCACTGGTATAATCCCTTTTAACAATAGGTTCTTTATCTTTTTCATAATAAGATGCTGTGAAAAAAGGCTTTATATTTTTGGTTTGATTGACATAGTTCCCATACGCTAAAACCGTAATATTTTTACTTAAAAAGGTGTTGGATAATATTAGTTTCTGCCATCTATAAGCCATGGGTTGTCGTGCTTTAGGATCCCAATTTCCGGCATATTTCACTGTTTTCTTTTTTCTAGGAAAAAGTATTTGAACAAGACATGAAAGTAGTGCCAGATTCCCAGGACAACGCAAGTGAATATGGTCTGCTTTCGCGAAAGCGAAAATCAAAACCACCAACTGGTATGGCATAGTAAGAAGACTTACAACAGCCATACTTATCCTGTGGAATTCCAACCGACGCAAGCTAGTCACTTGAATATCCTGACGATCAAATGGCTGTAAAAGAAGAGGTTTATTATATCGAGTAGGTGCGATGATTTGTACCTTATCTACTTTACTGAACCATAAATTCATCTCCTTGACGTAGGGTGCGTAAGCTTGTTTTTGATCTTTATGTTTAATTATTGGCGCGTCTGATACTACTACTAACTTCATACGTATCCAGAACTATCGTTATTACTAACCTTAACAGCTGGCACTCCAAGAACTGTCGAACTAGGGTCAACATCTTTAATTACTAAACTATTGGCTCCAATAACAGCGTTATCACCTACTTTAATTTTACCAGCTACCGTGGAATTTGCACCTATATAAACTTGATCACCTATTATGGGAACTCCTCTTTTGTTCGAACGGCCACTAACCCCAATAGTAACACCTTGCGATATGTTACAATTTTCTCCAATCACCGCGTTTGCATTTACAATGATTCCTGAATGGTGCCCTATATACAATCCTTGACCAATTGTTGCGCTATAGGGCAAGGTTATACCGGTTATTATTTCAATAAATTTCAGTTTTATTGCACCTATTAATAAAATTGGGAGTTTAATTACTCCAGGCAAATTTGATCGGTAAACTTTGTTGAATAATCTGTAATGAAATAAAGCCCATAAGCCTTGTTGAGTTAACAACATTAATAATGCTGGTTTACCACTGTAATTGGTGTACCTCTTTATGTCTTTTAAAAACTTCATTATTTAGGCCGTGAAAAAAATAAATTTACCCAAGAAACTATTCTACCTAATGATTCGGTAAATGCCTCTTTACGATTACTCGTGGTAAATATATTGAGAATCCGGATTAAAATAAGAATAAGCGTAATGCTATGCCACTTCAATTTATTTTTAAAACTTGGATTAGGATATTTTGTACGCCATACAAACCATCCATTACGAACCACCATTTTACCATATTTGTAATGATTAGGTCTACCATCAGGTGCATGAAAGTGCTGACAGGTTGCTAGTGTATTCACATACAAGCTACCTTCATTGCTCAACCGCAAGGTATACTCGGCATCTTCGTACAATCCATAGCCTTCAAAAAAAGTTGAAAATTTATGAGCATCTACAATTTGTTTAGGGTAACTAGCTACACCACCCATAAATAAATCTACTTTATAGGTTTTTCCGGATGGTGGTAAAAACCCTATAGATCTACCGTGACCAAATGGTGGATAAGTGCCTGGCTGTGTATGATGATCCAGACCTAACTTTTTACGTAGCTTATACCTACTACTTTCTTTTCTTACGTAACCATCAAAATTATAAAAATCTGTTGCATTACTGTTTTCATTTTGAAGTTGCCATGCTACCTCATTAGTTATGTAGCCACCTACTCCAAGAGCATTAGGATACTCTTGATACGTTGATGCTAACTGTTTGAAGTATTGATTATCTAATACAACATCATCATCTAAAAATGCAACAATATCTATATCTTCAGAAACTCGATCAATACCAAAATTACGTTGTTTGGTCAAACCGCGATCTTCATTTCCTACCTTAAAGTATTCTAATCCATTAAAAGAAAAAGATTTTAGTTCATTTAAGGAATCATCGTTCAAACTTCCATCTACAATTATTACTTGAGACGGAAGTAATGTTTGAGATCGTACACTGTGTAACAACCTCATCAAAGGCTGTGGTCGCATGTAGGTACAAACAATTAGAGCAAATTTCATACGTCAATTTGATTTTTTACGTGGTAAAAGAAATTATGCCTGACTAAATAATTTTCAAACAGTTTACGATTATTCTGCTGTAGTTCTATAAAACGTTCCTCTGAGCATGAATTATGAAATTGAACTAATTTTTTAATCATACTCTCATCCTCTTTTATAAGGCATACATGATTAGACCAATTAATCTCGTTTACTAGTGGTAGCACATTATTGGTTTCAATCAAAACAGGGATTCTTCCTAAAGCCAATGCTTCGTAAAATCTTACAGAAAAATTTCCTGCTCCTCTCATGCAAAAGGCATAAGGTGAGTTGTTCAAGTTATCAAAAAACTCTTGAGAGGTTTGTTGCCTTTCCTGTTCTGAGGTCGCTCCTGCCCTATATCGTTCTCTATAAATGAATCGAGTCGCGATTTGTTGATCTCTCTCTAACGCCTTTAATTTGAGAAATCTTTGTTTTGCAGCATTAAAGAATATAGGCCTATCAGGATTGAAAGATCTAAATGATGTCATCAGGTTTTTTAAATAGCTTAAGTTGTATCTAAAACGTTCCTTCCTACTGTGCGTGGCAAATCCAGTAAATGAAATTTCAGGTTTTTCTTTCTTTGTAATCCATTTTAATTGTCTAATATGAATTCCAATGGGATCTGCTATAAAACTAGGTATGATTATGGTGTCTTTTTGATTAGTATTTCGATATCCTGAATTACGCCAAGTTACTATATAATCCTTGCTAAATGTTTTACCATAATCACCACCTGTATAAACGTGAAGCTTCTTACCGTTTGAAATAGCTAAATGATTCAAAAACTTCCAAGACTGCTGTTCTTCCTTCGTTTTAATTCTTAAATAATCGATAGGAAAGACAATTATATCTGCCTTTTCTACGGTGTTTACCAGTTGGTAATACTTGTGAACTATTGGATGGGTATGCTCAAGATAATGTAAGTCAAAAAGTAAGGGATGAACCTTGCCTCTATTTTTAGTTGACAGGATCTCAATATCGGTAAAAACGCTTATCATAAACTATTTGCATACTTTTTACTTGATTCCCATGCTTTATTAAAGAGTTTATTATGTCCCCAAGGCAAAATCGACCCTAGTTTACCATAATTTTTAAACCATTGTACCAATTTATAACCTTTCAATTGATTTACAGAATAGTTTTTCTTTCTAAAATACATGATATGAGGAGATGGTTTGGGCTGAATGTTATCAGTTGACCAGGGAAAAATACGTTTCTCTCTAAATCCACCTACAGGCGCTTTTAAGTGTAGAATTTGAATTTGTGGTGCATAAATCACGTCATATCCTGCTCTCCTAATTTGCATTCCAAAATCTACATCTTCGCCGTACCCATGTTCAAGAGCTTTGTCAAATTTACATCGATCCACTATTTCTCGATGAATTAAGGAACAACCAGAACCAAAATAGGGCCATTGTTTCCATGTTTTTTGATGTTCGTGTTCCCCTTGTTGTAAATAAGCAGCATTGATACACTTTACGTTTAAATTTTCTGCTAGGCTAACCATGTTCTCCAAAACATTGGGTTTTAGTCTCGCATCATCATCAAATAGTAATACCCATTTTGCCCTTGTTTTTTCAAGTGCAATATTTCGAGCATTACAAGCTCCTGTTTTGTGAATGAACTTGTGATCAATTGAAAAGGGCCAATTACCATTTAAAATCCTATCCAGCTCTGTACTTGCCTCTTTATTAGGATTTTGCTCTACAATGTAAATGGTTTGTGGTAATAAGGTTTGGTTAGCTAAATCATTAATTACATCATACAAATAACTTGCCCTACCCATCGTTGGGATTATAACATCATACTGCGTATTTATAAATGGTTCAACCTGATTAATTTGTAATTCCAAAAAGTCTACAACAGGAACTATCTTTTTAAGAAATACCGCTTTCGCGAAAGCGAAAAAAGGAAATCTCTTGTCATACTTAAGGTGACACAACAGCAGAAACGGTAACCACCCTTTTTTCATCGTGTGCCCCACTAATTTGTAGGCCTTAAAGTAGTTAGATCGAGTTGGGTTCTTCTTAAGATTGGAATAACAAAGTATTCCTTGATGTTGAAATATTCTAGCCAACAAATTAATATCATATTCAAAGTCGGCCGAACTTCTAAAGTGCTTGATTTTATTTAGTACCGTTGCGTGAATCATTCCCTGATCTGCACTCATAATCCATGTAGGATACCAATGATTCTCTGAATAATTAATAAAAGGAGTATCTTCTACATATCCCAATCCAGTATCGATAAAATTTGGTGCTTTACCAGAACTCAGCATTTTATAAGTCACTGATTTTTTAGAATCAAAGTCTTCCCAATCAATAGATGTAGAGTTTTTCCATGCTATCCAACGATTTGGAAATTTTTTAGCCAATTCAAATAAAGAATCTAATACTTTACCCGAGGATGGTTGAGTAATAAGTATATCACTCTCAATATCAGTGATTGTATTTTCTATGTAATTAAAAACAATCATTGATTAATTTAAGTTTTCAATGACGCTTTTGTAAAAAGCAAGGTTCTTACTTGCTATTTTTTTGATGTCAAATTTACTTTCTACCGTTTTTCTAGCGTTAATGGCCACATTCAGTAAAGTATCTTTACTTTCAAAAAGTTTAGTTATAGACTTAATAAAACTCTCTATATCATCTGGATGATGCATGTAGCCGTCATGTCCATGCTCAATTAAATCCTGTGCCCAGCCAATATTTGTATTTACCACTGCTTTTTTAAGTGCCATACTTTCAATCGTTACCATACCCAAGGTTTCTGCAAGAGAAGGAAAGACACAAATATGTGCTTTTTTAATAAGGTCTTGGGTTTGATTATAGGGGACTTTTCCCTTATAAGTAACGTTGAGTAATGCTGTTGGACTAAAGGTTTGTTTTACCAATTCCCAAGTAGAATTAGAACCCGTAGAAACATCAGCACTATCAGAACCAATTAGTGTCAAAGTTGATTTAGGGTAGGATTTGTGAATTTCATTGAATATTTGAGCCAATTGAAATAAACCCTTTTTACGAATTATAGTACCTATGTTAAGTATATTAAAAGCAGTAAACTGATCGGGATTGTTATTTACAAATTTTTCTAGTTGTAAACCATAAGGTATAATTTTCAACTTATTTACATCAGCCTTAAATAATTGAACTGATTTCTCTCCTGCAAAGGTTGTGGGAGCGATGTAAGCTTGTGCCTTTTTAACAGCCCATTTTTCAAAAAGAAAGTTTTTTTTCTTTTGTGGACGTTTCTCGATGTGACAGAAATAAGTATCACTACCATGAAACCTTATCACCAGAGGTTTTTTCAAGTTCATAAAAGCCGTTATCCCAGTCCAATCAGGAGCTTCTATTATATCGACAGTATCGCAGTTTAAATTTATATAGCTTTCTATATGTTTACGATAAAAGTAAAATCCTCCAATAGGATAGTTGATTTTCTCAATTTTATGAAAGGTTATTCCTTTTTCAGTGAATACTTCGCTACGATTTTGTCCATAAATAAAGACACTGACTTTATGCCCTATGATAGCCACTTGTTCTGCTAGATTTTTTATACTAGTGCCCATTCCACCAGCGTGGCCAGTACGTTTATGAGGAAATTCTGGTGTTAGGTAGGCGATGTGCATTTAATTCAAAATTTGTCCTATCCCATCCCAAATTCGCTCACTTGCTAATTCTGGTTGCTTAGGATGATTAATAACGCCGTACCATTTTTTACAATCCTGCACGGGATTTACCACATTTTCAAGTAAATGCTTGATTCCAGTCTCAATATCAGCTTTTTTATGAGCCCAAACTACAGCCGTATCAGGCATCGTTCTAAAATGGACATATTTGTAATTTTGTCCGATATCTCGTATACCTTTTTTAAGTTCTGGTTGCTCATAGTTGGGGTAAATGGTCGGTTTACCATGTATGACAAAATCAAAGACCATACTGCTGCAAATATTAACTACCAGTTCACAGTGTCTGCAAGTATTTACCAATAGTGCAAAATCATCCTTAGTAGGCATCATTTGATTCCAAGAATTACCCATTGGTTTCCATAAAGGTTTTATAGTGGTAATAACATCAACATGTTCTTTCAAAACCTCATCGTATCTATTAGAATCATCTACTGGTACTGGTCTAAATATTATTCCCAAGTTATAACCACGAGCGTTGAGATTTTTAACGGCGATAGCAGTATCCCTTAAATAAAGATGATCCAGTGGCGAAGTGGTAGTATCATCACCAGAAAAACAAATGTATTCCTTGTTTTTATCTAAATTATGCTCGCTCAAAAACTGTTCGCGAGAAATATAGAGTTCTTTACTATAATGTGGCTCAAATTGAGGTGTTCCAGTCACATAAACTTGATTACTTTTTATTTTTGGATAGTAGTGTAGCAACTGCTCCTTCATCAATTCTGACCATACAAAATAATAATCAGTCTCAATAGTAGACATCCCTTTAGGTAAGTTATCCCAACTATAAACCCAGCACGCTGTAGGTATTCCTAGATCTTGAGCTGCTAGTACCGGTGCTATTCCTTGAGTAGCACGTTGAGTCGTACAAAAAACTAAGTCTGGTTTGTGTTTCGTGAGCTGTTCTTTTAATACCTTATAGCGATTTGTACTCCTTTCAGCCTCATACATTTTATTCTTCAGGTTTTCCCAACCCGAATCAGTAGATGAAAAAATTTCATGAAACTTTACAAAGCTACTTTTAACACAATTCTTAAGGCTATTCCATTTTAAAGGAAATCTATATGTTGAATACACATTATCGTTATCACGCTTTCGCGAAAGCGCTAACTCTACCCTTTTCCTTGCGTGATTAATTACTGGAGTTTTAGGGTGAATTTTGGTACTAGGAATGTTGATTTGTGCAAATCCAAATTCCTTTTCAAGATCAAAAACTGAATTGTTCCAATAGGTAATGTCATAACCTAATTTATCACCAATATTTTTGAAATTTGTGAAGGCAAAATTGCGTAATCCAACACCGTCAGGAAATAAGATCCAAACTTTTTTTGACATTTTACTTTCTATATTTCAGTTTATCCCGTTGAACTTGTTCAATAGGCAATATATCTTGTGATTTATGAGTCAATGCCCTGTGTACAGCTCTTAAATCTCTCGCTAATTTACGCAAACCATTAGGCTCTAATGAGGCACTGTGATCTGTACCTTTCCAGGTGCGATCCAGTGTATAGTGACGTTCTACTATGGGAGCACCCAATGTATAGGCAGCAACATCGGCAGCTATGCCTAAATGATGACCAGAGAATCCAATTTGTTTTATCCTGCTTTGATATTTTTCTCTAAGTGTAATAATATCCAACAAACAAATGTCTTCAAAAGGTACTGGATATCCACTAGTACAATTGTATAGTACGAGATCTTGGGCACGACCTTTACGCTCAAAGAATTGCACTAGTTGTTCTATTTCATCGGGTGTTGTCATTCCTGTAGAACAGTGTATTTCACCCTTATAATGATCACACAACCATTCTAGCATTTCAAAATGATTATTACAAGCACTTGGAATTTTTATAAACTCAGGATTCAACGAGGCTATTTCTTGTGCGCTACTTGTATCCCAAACGCTAGTACTGTAAGTAATTCCCATTTCTTCACAGTAATCCATCAATTCTTGGTGCTGCTGCACATTGAATTCTAGATATTCTCTATGTGCTCCATAGGTATCACCATAACTATTGACAGGATTGGGATGTGGTGCGTTATATTGCTCTTCAGTTAATAATTCTTTGTTATTTCTTTTTTGAAATTTAACTGCATCGGCTTTACAAAAAATTGCAGCAACTTTTATAAGTTCTTTGGCGATTTCCATATCACCTTTATGATTACATCCAATCTCTGCAATTATATAGGGTTTGTGATAGTTCATTAGGAGAAAATTAACTATCGCAAGGTAAGGAAATGTGATTATTTAGAAAGTATATTTCTCAAATTGAGGTAAGTTTTTGGTTATTTGAGTTGGTCAGTAGTTGTATAATATTCATAAACCTCTAAATCAAAGAATTTTACCGACGCAAGCACGTGATCAAAAATATCTCCCATTATATATTCATAATTGACCCATCGTTGATCTTTACTGAAACAGTATATTTCTAACGGTATTCCATGTGGTGTTTGTTCTAGTTGCCTGACCATATAAGTCATGTCTTTATGAACCGCCGAGTGGTTTTCAATGTAAGTTTGTAGGTACTTTCTAAATACACCAAAATTGGTCATGTTACGGCCGTTAATTAATGCCTCTTTATTAATTTGATTTTGTTCATTGTGTGCATTAATGATTTCGTCCCTTTGTTCCAGATAATCCGTAATTAACTGAATATCCTTTAATTTTTGAATTTCTATAGGAGTTAAAAACTTAATTGTGGACGCTTTAATAATTACAGATCGCTTAATCCTTCTTCCTCCAGATGCTGTCATTCCTCTCCAGTTTTTAAACGAATCTGAAATCAAGGCATAGGTAGGAATAGTGGTAATAGTTTTATCCCAATTTTGAACTTTTACTGTAGCTAGGGTAATTTCTATTACATCACCATCGGCACCGTATTTTTCAAAGGTTATCCAATCGCCTATACGCACCATGTCGTTCACAGTAACTTGAATACTGGCAACAAATCCTAAAATACTATCTCTAAATACCAAAATTATAATTGCCGATGCCGCACCTAGTCCGGTTATGAATTTCCAAAAAGAAACTCCCGTTATTGTTGCAAAAATGGAGAAAATCGCAAGCAACCAGGCCACGATCATAAAAACCTGTATGTAGCTATAGATAGGCTTATTTTTATAACGATCAATAGTTTTAAGGTAATTCCTTATGGATAACAAAAAGCTTTTAATGATGTATAGACTAAGTAAGATACCTAGTATTCTAATTGATTTTTCAGCTAGATTGGACACATAGTCAAAATCTGTAAAAATATAAGGGACAGCTTCATAAACTAGAAGTAACGGCACTATATGAGCTGCATAGGTAGGTAACTTGTTATCGATTAAAATATCATCAAAGTTTGTTTTAGTCCTAGTAGCAACTACATTGGATATTCTCCTAAAAATTAAGGTAAATATGAAGTCAAGTATTAAGGCTACAACAAGTAACAGAAGCAGAAGTGCCAGCATATTTAAATAACTCGCAACTTGAGGTGTAAATCCACTTTCAATAAGAAAATCATAGATAATGTGCTTCATAACTTACGTTTAATAATCACACAAAAATAGGAGTACTACGCTAGACAGCCTTTGTATTTAGAATAACATTAAAGGTAATCTTGAGTCTGGATAAAACTGGATCTTTTTAAGTTCACTAAAACCTGTTATTGTATCTCATGATGAATTCGCATACCTCACGTATAGCACCCGATGCACTATCGTTGGATAAAGTAACATCAGCGTGTGATTTGACTTCTCTAGTTGCATTGTGAGGAGTAAAAGACCATCCTGCTGCACAAATGTTTGCCAGATCATTTACGTCATCACCTACATAGGCAATATTTGAAAAAGCAATTCCTTTATCGCTGGCGATTCTAGATAAAAGACTGTATTTATCCTTGACGCCTAAATACGTATTTTCAATTTTAAGTTTTTTCATCCTACTTGCGACTATGTCTGAATCTTCTGAAGTCATCACCATGACCTCAACTTCGTTTTGTCTTAAAATTTCTAATCCCATACCATCTCTCATGTCAAATTTTTTCATGAGTTCTCCCTGACTATCGTAATAAACGCAGCCATCGGTAAACACGCCATCAACATCCAGTACTAGGTGTGTTATAGGTTGGGTTTGCTTGTTTTGTTTTAGCTTTCGCGAAAGCAGTAATTCTACAACATCCCAATCGGACTTACTATCAATTTCGGTTAAAGAATCCTCGTGCATATGAACTAAACCTATTTCACCAGAAACACGATTTTTAGTCTCAAACCACTTCTCTTTTACAGTCACATATACAGCCCCATTTTCAATCAACAGCCCTTCAAAATCCTGACGTCTAGGTCTATTAAACACATCATAATTTTGAGGCTCACCGTTTGAACTCCAGGTAAAACGATGTGTATTTACCACTGTCATAGCGCTGTGCTTGCCGTTTTTAATTTCTTGTAAACAAGCGTTGATATCTACGGCAGTAGTAAAAGGAGATGTAGCTTGTAGCAGACATATAATATCAAAATCAGGATCTTCATCTCTAATAAAATCGATCATTGCACTTTCTGTACTGGCAGTATCCGTGGCGTTTGAGCTTAGGCGTTTGACTGCTTTTATTTTATCTGTCCAGTGGTATTCTCGTTTAACAAAGTCTAAGATATCTGAATCATCAGTATACACATAAACCTCATCTAATTGAGAAGCTATTGCAGCTCCTAAAGACCAACAGAATAATGGCCTACCTAACATTTTCTTTTTGTTTTTTCCAGGTATTCCTTTTGATCCTGCTCTTAGTGGGATAAAGCCTATGGTTTTCATTTTCCTTTAAGTATTAATTGGTCTTTAATAAAGATTCTGCCACTTCTTGAGTAAAAATACGAGTTCCTCTATGGTTTAAATGGGATATATCATAAAAGTTCGAAGCATTCTTGTATTCAGTATTTTGAATCGAGTATTTTATAAAATTTGCTTTAGAGTTAAACTCTGTTTTAAACTCATTGTAAAATCTTTCGTTAAACTGATAGTAGTCTGGTGAAAAAACGAAATATAATTGAATATCATTTTTCAAACATAATCTTTGAATTTCTTTAAAGGAGTCAACCTTTGCCGAATCAATATTTTTATTTGAGTAGTTTACTGTAGTTTCAAAAGTTAGATTGTTAGAAGAGGTACTTCTATCTGGCAAAAGCTGTGAACCTCTTGAATTAAAAGGAAATTTTGATTTCTGTTTTTCTTTATTAAACACTAGTTGATTGGGATGAACTCTAAGGAAATACAAAAATGAAGATACCCATGAATGTTGATTTTTCTCAATTAATATGGAATTCACTTCATTGTAATGAGCTAATGGGTAAAGTCTATCATAGCGCATGCCCAAAGTAGATTCTTTTAAAATTGCATAAGGATTATCAACAACCAATAAAACTTTCTCTGGCGCACTGTGATGCTCTAGGTATTTTCTGAAAATTAATTCTTGAAATCGCACATCACTACCACGATACGATAAATTATAGGTAGTTTTTTGTAAGTGTTTTTCTAATTGAAATGCATCAATATTGCTAGCTCCACGGGAAGAACCCAAGACGATAATATCATGTTGAAGCTCGCCATTCAAAAGCAACTCCAACCTATTGTCTTCTTGAATTTTAGCATAACCTGATAAAATAAAATAAGCTGCTTTATCAAAAACAAAAAAAGCGATTAAAAGTATAATACTATGTAGTAAAAACCTCCTCATTAGAATTGAAAATATATAAATTCTTCTGGAGTACCATTACTATGAATAAGTATAAGCGCCATCAGTATAAAGTATAATGGATATTTAAACCAATTATAAGAATTGAAAAATCTATGATTTAATACATGTTCCCGTTCACGACCTATCCATTCAAATAAAATAAAGAATAGCAAGTATAAAAACATATTAAATGGCCTTATTTCAGGTAAAACAATTATAGAGCTAGAGAAAATCTTAGAAATATAGGAAACAGCGTGAGATAAATTATCTGCTCTAAAAAATATCCAAGCTACCATTGTAAGAAGGAATGTTATGAATATCTGAAAAACTTCCTTTATATGAGGAATAAATCTCCCGGATGCTACAGTATCCAGGTTACTTCTATTACGGTTGCTTAAAAGTAGTGGCAAGAACAAGATTGCATTGAAAGTTCCCCATATGACAAATGTCCAGTTTGCTCCATGCCAAAAGCCACTAACAATAAAAACAATAAAGACATTTCTCACATTGAGCCACTTACCTACTCGACTTCCTCCTAAAGGAATGTATAAATAGTCTCTAAACCATGTTGATAGAGAAATATGCCACCTACGCCAAAATTCGGCTATATCTCTTGAAAAATAAGGGGTTGCAAAGTTTTTCTTCAAATTAAATCCGAATAATTTTGCTGTGCCTATTGCGATATCTGAATATCCTGAAAAATCCCCATAAATTTGGAATGTAAAGAAAAAGGCTCCTACTACAAGTGTACTACCCGAATATTGATCGTGATTGTTAAAAATATCATTTGCATATCGAGCGCATTGATCTGCTATTATCACCTTTTTTGCTAGGCCCCAAAGAATTTGTTTACAACCATCTGTAGCAGTAGCGTAATTGAATCTTCGCTTTTTAAAAAACTGAGGTAGTAAATTAGTTGCTCGTTCAATAGGTCCTGCAACCAGCTGTGGAAAAAAACTTACAAACGCAAAAAAAGCTACGATGTCTTTCGTTGGGCTTAGCTTTTTCCTATATACATCTATAGTGTAACTTAATGTTTGAAAGGTATAAAAACTAATTCCTACTGGAAGGATGATATCCAATCGTGATGGGTTGATTTGAGCGCCAAATAAACTATAAGCCTGAGCAAAACTTTCAATGAAAAAATTGAAATACTTGAAAAAACCAAGCAAACCTATATTCATAAGTAAACTAAGTGATAAAAGTAGTTTTCTATATTGGGGCTTAGTAACACGAGATAAGGAAATTCCTATCCAATAATCAACTAATGAACTCCAAACAATTAACCCTAGAAAACGTATATCCCACCAGCCATAAAACAAATAACTAGCAATTAATAAAAATAGATTTTGAATCCGTAAATTTCTATTAAGTAATATCCAGTAAATCAAGAATACTACAGGTAGAAAAACCGCAAAATCAAGTGAATTAAACAACATTAGTACTGTATTCCTTGTAAATTGTTACGCCTGATAACAGTAGATCCTTTTACAGGTTTTCGGTTCTTTATGAACATTGGCACTCTACCTATCGCTTTAAAAACAGCTCGAAAATAACATTTTAAATAAGTAGCATCTTGAAAGGCATACTTTCTACCATTGTGCCAGATAACCTTAAGTATTTTTTTAATTGGCTTTGGGTAGTAGATTATGTATAAAGCAATGGTATTAATTAATTGTTTTTCAAATCTAAAATAGTTGGCTCCTGTTTTTCTACGAGCTAGGGAATCCTTTCTGTGATTCACAGCTATATCATAAGAGTAAAGAACGTCAAATCCTCTATCTAACACCTGCAAAGCGACTGCAGTCTCTTCACCATAAATATCCATCCATTTGGGAAAACCAGCTATACTATCATATACTTCTTTCCTAATCGCAAAACCGCAACCTACAAACTCATTAGTGTAATAATCAGCTCCTTTACGCTTTTTTGAAAGAGCATCAAGATCGTCTTTAAAAACCCCAGTAATTTCCTGAAAAGCGATGATAGCTGTTTTCTCGCTTTCGCGAAAGCGAGATATCACTTTTGATTTAAAGTCTACCTCTAAAGGATGAGCATCGTCGTCCAAGCCTATTAGAATGTCATTTTGAGCCAAAGAGTAAAGCTTATTCCTAGCAGGAGAAGCTCCTAACTGAACCTTAGAAATTGTCCATTTCACCCATGGAAATCGATTTTTGAGATATTCTGTCTTACTGCAACCATCAATAAATACAAGAACTTCGTCAAAATTAGAACGAACTAGTTCCTGAAGCTTCCCTAAGGTAATTTCCAAATCATTAGGTCTATTTCTAGTAACGATTAAATAGGAGAATGTCATTATTGATTTTAGATAGATGAATAAATCTCTTGAATTGATGCTCGCAATTTACCACGATTGTAGTAAGTATCAATATAACGCGTGTTGAAGTCCCTAGCTTTTTGAATCAAATTTGTTTTTTTTAAAGCTATTTCAATTGCTTTTTTAACCTCTTCAACATTTTTAGGATCATGAATTATAAATCCGTTTTTATTATGCTCTATAACTTCTTGAGTAGATCCACCAGGATTAGATTGAATAGGAAACGCACCCATTCCCATAGCTTCTAACAAGGAATTAGGCATTCCATCACTTGTGCTTAAACCTATATGTAACAGTGCTCTTCCCATCTTTTTAAGCAGTTGATCATTGGGTATAAAATCTCCTCTCTTGATAAGAGTATTAGAAACGGTTTGAAATAAGGGTGATTTATCAACGTATCTCAACACTAGCTCATCTGCACTGTAAATAAATATCTTATAATCAGCAATAAGCTCTTTATTAACAAGCTCTAGAGCTTGTAGAGCTACTCGAGCTTGCCCAACTCCATCGTCATATCCTTTAATCATTATTAAAGAACGCTCTTCAATAGCCAAGCTATTTTCTAAGGGTAGGTTAATACCACCATTACCAGGTAAAACACCAAGAAAATTTCCAGAAAACCCTAATTCTTGAGCTAATGAGTAATCCCTTTTACAATCGGTAATTAAAAAATCGACCCTTTTTAAAAAGGTTGTTACCTCACTTTGAGATAAACCTAAATTTTTAAAATCATACACATCGCTACCCCAAGAACTATAAATAATTGGAGTGTTTACTGAGTCCCATACTTTTTGAAAAGGAACACCTGAAAGCCTCATTTCAAAACAATGAATTAGATCTGGTTGTAACTTTGAGATTATTGATTGAAGTTTTTCTTCTGCACTACGTTCATTGTATTTATTTAGGAAACTATATAATCGTTGAGCATGTCTCTTAAGAAACGTGCGTCCAGGATAATCTTTTTTTAGACGCCAGCCAGTAATTTGATTTACCCAAGGAATTCTAGGGCTGTATCCAGAATCGGTTACATCCATCCAGTATACCTCAATATCGCTATCTTCCAATTGATTGATCCATTGAAAGAAATGATGATTAGGGATAGAAAGGGTAAGTAGTTTCATTCTAATAACAACTTCTTATATGAATCATTAAACTTTTCAATATCAAAATTTTGACTTGCATAGCTTGCTGTTTCTTCCGAAATTTTAGATATTATTTTTTGATTTTGATACAAATAAGAGATTAAATTTACCATTGATAAGACTATATCCTTATTTTGTTCCTCGTTTATCAAAAAACCGTTGACTTCATGGTTAATATGCTCGTGGATTCCACCCACATCTGTACAAACAGGAATAACCCCAAAAGGCATAGATTCCATCATAACCATGGGAAAACCTTCGTACGTAGAGGTTATTATTAAAAAATCTAAGGATTTATAGATATTCTTTAGCTTTTGTTTGTCCTTAATACTTCCCAAATTTTTCACACCAGCTTTAGTAATTTCTTCATCATGTAAATTCATAGCACTACCAGCCATTACGAACTCCAAATGAGGAAAATCGATTTTAAGTTTTTTTGCAAGCTCTAGAAATAGTTCAGGTCTTTTTTCTAAGGACCATCTTCCTATAAATCCTATTCTATATTTAAGGTCATTATCACTTAAATAATTATTATTTATTTCAACGCCATTTGGAATAACATTAATCTTATTTTGTTGAGTGATATTTCCAGTATGAGTTTTTACAATTTCATACAATTGATTTCTTGTATAATTATTAATAACTATACGTTTTGAAAGTAAAGAATCAGCTTCAGCAAACATCGCTTTTCTAGTGTCGTTGGGTGCAATAGAGTGAATTAAATCTATAGCAGGTTTATTTAACAGCGGTAATATTTCGTAAAAATAATCTGTGTTACAACCCAAAACCTTAGTTATACTTTCGCTTGAATTTATTGCTCTCGCAATAGTTTTAAATAGTTTTTTATTGAGAAAAGAACTTTTTTTATTAATAATTGAATTTAATTCAATTATATAAGCATGACTAGAAAACTTTTCTTTAAAATGATTGGTTGCAGATAAATGGGTAAATATTACAGTTACTTGTTTA
Source organism: Nonlabens sp. SCSIO 43208 (assembly GCF_050703575.1). NCBI lineage: Bacteria > Pseudomonadati > Bacteroidota > Flavobacteriia > Flavobacteriales > Flavobacteriaceae > Nonlabens > Nonlabens sp. SCSIO 43208. Next base: position 1,595,214 of record NZ_CP065365.1, on the reverse strand, counting down.
TTGGATATAGCTTTAATAATATCAAGGTGAACCTGTTCAGCTCCACCTAAATGATAATAAGGTAAAAAAAAGATTATATCGGAATTTACAATTTTTGGAATCTTTTTCGTTTTAAAAGACAGAAATAAGAAGTAACCAAACAAAAATTTTATTCTTTTTTTTAATGAGCTCATCTTACCTCTTCTGAACTGCTTTGCAACACACCATAGTATCTTTATATAATAGAAAAACTTCTTCAACTTGAAGTGTAGAATATTTCTCTATTACGTTTTTAAGAGTATAAGGACTGTACCAGCAATTATGATCTGGATGTACTACTTCCTTTATTGATGTTTCTAAATAGTGATTACGTTGCATGTGAGTTTGTGCAAAGCAATTAGGTGCTGTAATATAAAAAGTACTTGCTTGAACTTTGGATATGTTTTTTAAAAATTCTGCTACATTGTCTACATGTTCTATAGTTTCAGGAACCAGGCAAACATCGTAGCTCTCTTTTACCTCTTCGATTTTGCTGAAATAAGGTTGGTTTACGTACTTTTTCAAGTTTTCAATACCATCGATATCTATATCAAAACCATGTAATTTATTTGCAACTTTTGATAATTTTATATGCAGATTGTAAGATGGTTCAAAAATGGGCCAATCTGTACAACCAAAATGAATTACATTTTTTTGATCACAAATATTTAGAAAGAAAGAAAAACGATCTTCAATTTTCGAAAAACCGACATCCTGAACCCAGAAATTATCATGAGATAAGTATTGAGGTTTTTTAGGTGAAAACCATAAAACAATTTTTTTAAAAACTCTCTTCATCAAATATTATTTTAATATTTCCTATCAAGATAATTAAATAACTGAGAGTTATTTAAACCCTTGCGCTTTAGCACCCATTTTAATATACTTTTTTTCTTAAATATTTTTTTAAAAATAACGTTATCCAAATAATAAGAAAATGTTGAAGTTGATATATTACTTAAGTATGTGTAGTCTATAAATTTATTATCTTTTTCAATGAGTTGTTCGAATTCTTTTTCCATCCATGATTCATGCACATTACCCAAATGAAACGCATTATTCGAATATGTGGATAATCTATATCCGCCTTTTTTGATAACTGGTAAATCCAAATATAAAAGCTCGCTATCTCCATCAATTAGATAAGGTGAATTATTGATTGGTAATTCTTTAAAAACCTCACGCTTGTAAGTAGCTACGAAATGGGAACAACCTACTACTGCCTTATGACCTGAAGTTGATTCTAGAGTCGCAATAGTATCTCCAAATTCCTCTGGTAAATGCGTCCAACCTATGCTTGTAGCGAATTTTTCAAGAGCTGGCAGATCTTTAACTTTAGAAAACTTAAGTTTATTTGAAAAAAAATAATTTCTCCAAATATTATAGGTGAGATCAAATTGCTTTCTGAATACAGGAACTGGACAAACTGCTCCAGCTTTAGGAAATTCTTCAAATACTTTTACAACCTCCTTTTCCCAATTTTGAAGAAAGAGTACATCTGCATCTGTAATAGTAATTAATCTTTCTTCTACCGTGCGAAGAGCTTTTAGTAAACTATTAATTTTACCTATACCTTCACGTTCGATAATCAGTTCATCGATTTGCTTGTCTTTGTACAATTTTAATAAACGTTGGTTAACGGCGTCACAACATTTATTACTAATTATAGATACTTTTACTTTTGAGTTTGCGGTTTTTAAGATAGACTCTAAACAAAGTATAAAAATGCGATAAGCATCCTTAAAATAGTCTTCTTCGTGAGGAATGAACAAAGGAATAAGAACTCTATGATCACAAGGTTCCTTAACCACTGGCTTTCCACCTTTTACAGGATTTACACCTTTCCTCATTCGCTTTTACTACTGTAGAAATTAATCAATTTTTGTATCCCTTCTTCCAGAGGAACTAACTCACGATTTAGAATTGCTTTCATTTTTGAGATATCTGGTTGCCTTCTGGTCATATCACCTTCTTCAAGTGCCGGTAAATGAATGAGCTTAGAATCACTACCCGTTACCTTAACTAATAATTCTGCTAATTCCTTCACCGAATAGACTTTATCACTACCTATATTATAAACATCATTTGAAAACTCATCGTTAAAAAAAATAGCACAACTAGCTTCTATATTATCATCTATATAACAGAATGTCCTACTTTGGCAACCATCACCATATACTGTAATATCTTTACCGTGTAGTGCTTGTCTCAATAATTTAGGAATTACAAAATCCTCACTTTGATTTGGACCATAAGTGTTGAAGAATCTAAAAATCACATAATCCAAACCGTATTCTTGATGATAAGACTTAAAATAAGCCTCACCAACATTTTTGACCACTGCGTAAGGTAATTTAGAGTTTAAAGGCGTTATATTTTCAATTTGCGGTAAACTTACAGGTTCTCCATATACCTCACTGCTTGAGGAAAAGGCCACTTTTTTTACTCCTGTGTTTTTTGATAATTCCAGAATATTCTTAATTCCTTGAATATCATTTAAGACGTTTATCGGATTATCTAAAGTGCGCTGTACTCCTACTACTGCAGCATAATGAAAAACATAATCAAATTGTCTAGACAACATGACTTGAGATAATGCCTGAATATCATTTACATCAAGTTTTACAAAAGTAAAATTATCATGAACAGGTAATTTTGAGATAGCTCCAGTAGATAAATTATCCACACCTACTACCTCATATTTATTAGCAAGTAAATAATTGGCTAAAGCACTACCTACATTTCCAGCTACTCCTGTAATTAAAATCTTATTTTTTTCTGACATATTTTCGATATAATACGATACGATTGAGAAAGCCCAAATTAATTTTTTGTAAATGAGATGCCAATTTAATTCTTTTATTTAAGACTCTTGGATTACCCCATTTTTTATGATAGCTGATTAAACCCCTTACCATTCGTTTATTTTGTATTTTCCAAAACTCATTTCTTTTTAAAATATAATCAGGTATTTGATTATAAAGAGATCCTAGCTTGGATTGCAAAAGATCTATTTTTTTTAGCTCAAGTTCTTTGATTTTATCAAGATGTTTGACTCTAGAATTTAATGCAACACCATGTCTTAAATTGGCTCTTAAAACTTCAAGAATAAAATCATTATCAGCCCAATAAAAATCAAAATCTTCGTCAAAACTTTCGATTTTCTTAAAAACACTTTTTTCTGCTACAAAGCACCAACCTTTAAAATGCTTTTGTATTTCATACCCTATTATACAATCTACTCCTTTCTTATCGTACATCCATAACTTATCATCAGTAGGATCTACAGGAGATGCCAAATGCAAATGATAATCAACCATCACTTTGCTTAATGTGGAATACCAATTACTATAGAATACAACATCATTATTTGTGAAGCATATTCTTTTCCCACTTGCCATTTGTAAACCTTGATTAAGAGCTCTATGAAAATTAAAAGAATCTCCTATATATTGTTTTAAGATAACTTCCTCTGGCACTATAACTTTAGCTTTTTCTAACTCTCCACTTTCAATTACGATGATTTCATAACTAACTTTAGTATGGTTTTGAAAGCTATTAATCACATTAGCTAAAATAGCGCTGGAATTTACATCCGTAGTAAAGGACAATATAACTAAAGAAAGTTCCATTTATTTTACTTTACTCATAAGCTTACTTAAGGCTAATTGCATCCTTTTATCATCTGATCTTAACTTGTTTCTGCCTTTTTCTCCTTCTATGTACAAATTTGGTAAATGATGTATTAGATTATCTTCGAACTCTGAAATACAGATTAATTTTTTCTTACCCGCAAATTCATATAAATCCGTATTAACTTTACACTTAACACTATAGTTTTGATCATTTAAAGGTTTTAAGCCTAACCACTTTTTAAACTTTTTCTTGACTTTAAAAAATAAAGACGGTTCTTTTATTACTAAATGATTAAAGTTAATTTTTTCACCAATTTCAATTAATTGTGTTTTTGTAATAATAAAACTCGCTTGATGTAGATTCGTAAAGTGTGCAAATACCTTATTTTGGTATACTTCAACAGAATTATAGTCCCATTCAAAATCAAGATGATAACCAGGGTAATAATAATTATTAGACTTATCTTCTTCGTATTGAATAAGGCCCGATATTCTATTTTTGGGTAGAATTTGTAAATATTCAAGATGCTTATCTACATGATGCTCTTTAAATAAATGATCATTTTCACCGTATATAAAAATATCGAAATCATTTCGACGGTTCCAAATTTCTTTACGACAAGTCAATGGTAGCAATTGGTAATCATTTAACTCAACAACATTTACTATATCTACATTTTTAATAGATAATTGAATATTGGATTGGACGATGATAGAAACCTCATACTTTGTAAAAGAGGAAAGTTCCCTTACCACCTCTTCTAGATACTTTAACTGTTCTTGTCCATAATTAACAAGTACCGCAAGAATTTTTTTCATCAATTAAAAGATGTATTTCTAAACTTCCCATACAAACCTCTCCATTCGCTTGAAATGTTTGTTGTCCCAAATATTCTATCTAATTCTTTATGTAATTGTAATACATCGTGAGAAGGTTTCAAAACGTTTGAATTAATTATACCTGGTATTTCAGAAAATTTATTGAAAAACGATATTGGAAAATTTTTATTATGGTAAATTGAATAAGGCAACCAATTACCTGCTAAAACCGGAATATTAGCATACAACGACTCTGTAACTGTTCCAGACATTGCATCACTTATTGGAGCATAAATCATTAAATCCATTTTAGAGCGATAGTCAATTAAATCTTTATCCTCTAAGAAATCCAATTGTAAGAATATTTTTAATTTAGATGTTTCCTTGAATTTTAATATTTGATTTAAATAATCATTCTTCAACCCATAAGTCAACAATAGGTGAACATTAATTTTACTTGAAGCCAAGTTTTCTAATTGATGTAAGATTTTAATGTGATTGTTCTCTTTATGCCCGTTATGTCCCACCAGTATATTAAAACCTTCCTTTCGTTGCAAATTTTTAAAACTTAATGATTTAAATTTCTCTATGTGACAAGTCTTAAATGGAAATTTTATAACTATAATTTTTTCTGATAATTGATTGCCGAATCGTGATATGATGATCTTTTTTAAATCATCATTTTGAATCGTAATATATTTTGCTCTTTTGAGAAGTATAGCCACAACCTTATCATAACCTAGATGTTCCGTACGAAGTAAGTCAGATCCCCAAAAGGATATTAATAATTTTTTTGGAGAGATACCTAATGTCGCCACGAGATTCTCCAGCGTAGCAAAATGTAAATGGTAACAATCTACATCTTTCTTCAAAATTTGATTATTACGATAATAACGTAATATTTTGCTTATAGTTTTAAAAAGAGACTGTCTCTTGTTTTGATATTTATAGGTTAAAAAAACAATTTTAATAAAATTGATATTAAACAAAAATATCATTAAAACATAAAGCTTTGATTTTTTTTTAATCTCAATTTGTTCAATAAAATTCGGTGCTTGCTTTGATCCTATTTTTTGAGAGCGTGCATGCAAAACTGAAATATTATTTACATGACTAAAGATAACTTCATACCAATTGTAAATAAAATTTGTTTGGATATTTCCAAGAAGGAATATATTCATATTAATCACTAAATTTGGCTTTTAACAAAACACCACTACCCGGCCTGGCCAATCTACCTTCTGTATGCATCTTAGTATTTAATACAGTAAATGTAAAAACATTGTCAATTCTGTCTATATAATTAAGTGTTTCAGTGGTAGTGTCAAAACTCAAAAAGTTAATGGTATAGCTTGAGGATCTAAAATTCATCATTTCAATGTTTAATCTAAAGCTATTAGAATTTGTGTTGAAATCATAACAATATTCATCGCTTGGAAATGCTGCAATGATATTTTGATTGGCATCAATTATTTGTATACTTATTAGAAGTTTTTTGATTTCAATGCTTGTATCTCGTTCGTACTCAAATACTATACTGAATGGATCAAATGGACCTATTGCTTCAATTGAACGTTCATTCGTATCTACTATACGTACTTTTTTTAGTTTGATAGCCTGATTACCCAAACGATCCGTTCTTGAAGCCAAATCCTCTTCTGAATGGGAGTTGGATGACAAGTAATGAGAAACAGAGTCATTTGTACTTCCATCAAAACGTAAAATCCCATTTTCAATTACTATTGCACGAGTACATAAGTCTCTTATAGCTCCCATATTATGACTTACGAACAGCACTGTTCTACCAGTAGTGTTAGAAATATCTTTCATCTTTCCTATGGCTTTCTTTTGAAACTCTGCATCGCCTACCGCAAGCACCTCGTCAACCACAAGAATATCCGGCTCTAAAAATGCAGCAACCGCAAATCCCAATCGTACTCGCATACCGCTGCTATATCTTTTTACCGGTGTATCTATATACATTTCACAGCCTGAAAAATCTACGATCTCTTCTAGTTTACTAGCTATTTCGGCTTTAGTCATTCCTAGAATAGCTCCATTTAAATAAATATTTTCCCTTCCGGTGAGTTCTGGATGCATTCCAGTACCTACTTCTAGTAAACTGGCTATTCGACCTTTTGTTTTAATACTACCAGTAGTAGGTGCAGTGACACGTGACAAAATTTTAAGTAAGGTAGATTTACCAGCCCCATTTTTGCCTATAATTCCTAAAATTTCACCTCGTTTTACTTCAAAGTTGATGTCACGCAATGCCCAAACATAATCACTTGATGCTTTTTTACTGCGATCATTAACCGTACCTACCTTTAGATAAGGATCTTCTTTACCTCGTATTTTATGCCAAAACCTATTTAAATCATGACTTAGGGTTCCAGTACCTACTGTTCCTAGACGGTATTGTTTATTAATATTTTCTACTTTTAATATAACCTCACTCATAATTTAAACGGTATCAATAAAAGTTTTTTCTGTACGATTAAATATCACTAGACCTACAAAAAGGGTAGCGATGCTTACAACAACCGCAATTAATAGTTGCCACAAACTATCCTGCCCTACATCGAGTAACATATTACGGTATAGCTCAATAAGTTGGGCTAGCGGATTGTAGGTTACCACCCAAGCATACTCTCCTAATTCTTCACTGGCAAACTGCAAAGAATACATAACAGCACTGATATACATTAATAATTGAATACCAAAATCTATTAAAATACTTAAATCTCTATATTTGGTAGTCAAGCTACTTAAAATCATGCCTACTCCAAGACCCAGCATAGCAACACTAAAAACTGGAATTGGTAATAGGTACCAATAAGGTCCGAACTGTAAATCTTCTCCATTCCATAAAAAGAATAAGTAAAACACAAAAAAGATACCTAGCTGAATTACGTATTTAAGCAATCCAGATAGGACTTTACTAGCAGGAGCAATAACTCTAGGAAAATATACTTTGCCAAACAAACTACTATTGGTAAGGAATGTCTTGCTTGTAGTAGATAATGATTCTTTAAAATAACTCCATAGTGTAATACCCGATAAATTAAACAAAAAGCTGGGCACACCATAAGTATTTATTCCTCCTAGTTTATTAAATACCAACGTGAAAATAACTCCTGTAAATAATGGTTGTATTAAAAACCAAAGTGGTCCTAAAACTGTTTGTTTATATACTGTAACAATATCCCGTTTAACAAAAAGAATCAATAAATCACGGTATCGCCATATCTCTTTTAAATTTAGATCAATAAATTTTCCTTTAGGCTTTATTTCGTATAACCAATTGTCCGATTTCACTGTTGCTCTTTTTTATTTACGCTTTCGCGAAAGCGTATAATCCAGTATTTTTTTATACCATGGTTTTTTGATTTTGTTTACGTGATATCCATTACCGTAAGCTCCATATCCGTAACCATATCCGTAACCATATCCATAACCGTACTTACCTCGATCATCGTAGTAATTAAAAACAAAACTCACATTTTCTATTTCATTTTTGGAGTACTTATCGTTTATAACTTCTATCATTCCCTTTTTTGTGTATCCTTGACGTACCATATACAAAGAAGCATCAGCATGTTTAGCGATCTCCAAAGCATCAGCTACCAAACCTAAAGGTGGTGTATCCAAAACTATATAATCATAAGATTTTTTAAGCTCTTCAATCAGGTTTCCTGCGCGCTCACTCAAAATAAGTTCACTAGGATTAGGTGGTACAGGACCCGATAGTATTAAATCTAGATTATCAACTCGAGTATTATGAATTACTTGTTCCAAGCTGGCATCATTAACCAAGTAATTAGAGACACCTACTGTATTCTCTATTCCGAAATCATCAAAAATTTTGGGCTTTCTTAAATCTAGACCAATAAGCAAGGTACGCTTACCACTCATAGCATAAACCGTAGCAAGATTTATACTCATAAAAGTTTTTCCTTCACCACTTACACTACTTGTGACCATGATTGTTCTACATCCATGAGACGCTTCTCCTTTGTACATAAAATGTAGACTAGATCGTATTCCTCTAAAGGCTTCTGCAATTGTGGATTTAGGCTGATCATTTACAACAAGATTACTTGGGTGATTCATTTTACCGATAACCCCAATTAACGGCACATTCGACATGCGTTCCAAATCCTTTGGTACATGTAAATAGTTATCCAGTAAAGTAAGAAAAAAAGCTAACCCAACGGGTAATGCTACTGCCATAAGCAAGGCAATTAGGTAATTGATATTACCGTCACGTCTGGATCCACCACCTCCTGTGTCTCTTGCTTTGTCTATGACAAATACATCACTTACATTGGCTGCTTTTACCAGTTCTGCTTCTGCTTTTTTTGCTTTAAAAATATTGAAAGCATCTTGCTCAATTTCTAATTGTCTTTGTTTGCGTAAAAATGCTTGCTGTTCTTTAGGTAATTTTTTAATTTCTGATTCAATTCGATTGATTTTTGAATATAAATCATTCAAATCTCTATTTAACAAAGACTTGGAACTTCTGATGTTTTCAAAAATCACTTCTTTCACCGTATTAATATCTCTATCAATTTGCTGAAAAACTGGTGCGTCCGCACGCATTGAAAATTCTCTTTTTTTCCGTTCTTCTGACAAGCTAACCAATCTTGCAACGGCGCCACCAATACTGGATTCTTCAATTCCAACAATTGATGGGGCTTGAATTAAAGTATAGTCACTTTTATTTTTTAAGTAATTTTCTAAATTTTCATAATAATCTAGCTGTCTTTTGATACCTGTTTCCTGCTTTTCATAATCGGTTAATCTTAGATTAAGATCTGTAGATTGTTCATGAGCATCTAATAATGTGGTTTTTCCTTTAAAGTCTTCTAGGTCGTCCTCAGCTGCTTTAACCGACTTAATTTGAGCTACTAAACTGCTATCAATGTATTGTATCGTGGCTGTAGCAAATTTGTTTTTAAGCTCTAATTCTTCTGTTTCAAGTACAATAGAACTTGTATTTATATAATCAATGAGCCTGGCTTTATTAGTTCCAGATAGGGATAATTCAAGAATAGAACTGCCTTCTGGCTTCTGCATAATACGGATGCCCTTGTAATTATTTACAGTTGCCCAATAATTACCGAAGTTAAATAACCATTGCCCAGTTTGTATGTTTTCACTTGTCTTTTCAATGACTACATTAAGAAAAGGTAGTTGAATACTATCACCAAATTTGAATTGTTGTGACCATTCTCCAACAGGCGTTTTCACCTGTTCATGCACTTTATTGGCATAATCATAGGCCAAAGAAGTTTCTGCTGAAAAGGAAGCGCTTAATTCAAAACTATCCTGATCTAGCACTTTAATACGAATGTTCTTCCCGTAAAGTTGTGCTTTAGCGGTATCAGCATAAATAAAGAAAGGTGTCGCTTTATAAGCGTCAATATTGAAATACTCGCCTTCTTTGATATAGTTAATGTAAAACTGTAATTCATCTACAACACGCTCGGCATGTGTTCTCGATTTAAATTTTGTAATGACAGTGGTTACCTTGTCTGTCGTTCCACCCCAATTAAATGTGAGACTTTGATTACTTGTAAATAACGGATTGGTATTATCCTTTATACTTATTAACGAAGAAGCACTATAATAAGTTTGAATAAATTGATTTTTATAATAAGCATAGGATAATCCTATTATCAAACATAGTAGGAAAAACCACCACAATTTAATCAACTTATTTAAAAATTGGCTAATGTCGAAAATCCCAGACAAGCCATCTAAATCTTTAGCTTCTTCAGACATATTAGTTGCTTAAACTATTGATTAATAAAACAGTTCCTACTGTGGCAGTAAAAACACTCAATATAGTGGTAAAAGTTGACAGTCCGGTTGTTCCAGTCCCTATTGATTTTTGAGGCAATGGATTTACAACAATCATATCGTTAGGTCTTAAAAAGTAATAAGGTGAATTCACAACATCTAACCTTGTTAAATCTACTGTATGAGTGCGAACTCCTTCTGGGTATTGTCTTACGATTTTGACATCTGTTAAATCGCCTGTAATAGGCACTCCACCACCATCAGCTATTGCCTCTACAATACTTATTTGTTCTCTGAAAATTCGTTTTTGACCAGGACTTGTAACTTCTCCAACCATAGTGTATCGTAGCCCATCCAGTTTTACTGTTACAAATATTTTAGCCTCAGGTTTAAAGTATTTCTCTGTTAATTCTTTAGTAATGTAATCTTGCAATTCTTCCACCGTCATTCCTATTGCTTTAATTTTACCCAGCTCTGGAACACGTATATCACCATGAATATCAACCGTATAACCATTGAAATACAATGAACCAGGTTGTTGGGCAATATTACTTTGATTATTGTTTTGATTATTATTATTTGAAATAGTAAACGAACTTATAAGTTCTGCATCCACATCTTTATCTGACTTTATTTGTATTGATAAAACATCGTTAATTTGTAGTCGATAAGGGGATTGTACACGTCTAACTTCTATTAAAGAATCATTTTTACTAGTTCCTGATTCCTGAAGATAGGTAATTTTTGAAATAGGCACGCAAGAGGCAGTTGCAATCACTACAAATACTAGCAATAATAGGCTTTTACTGTGCATAGCTGGGATTTAACACTATTTTTACAAATATACTCCTTATTAAAAACTGACAAACCTTTTAACGAAGATACTTCACGCTTTACCTTGATTTAAGTCTTTAGTCTTTCATACTCACTTTTTTAGTTGCTCATTTTTGTTGATATTTTAAACCTTCTTTTTTACTGCTCAATAAAAGAGTTATTAAAAAAATGGCAGTGTCATACAGATTATATTTGCAACAAATAAACACCTATGAATTACATCACTGTTGAAAATGTTTCGAGAGCCTATGGAGAACGTGTATTGTTTGAAAACATTTCACTAGGGATTAATCAAGGACAAAAAATAGGGTTTGTTGCCAAAAATGGTCTAGGTAAAACATCATTACTTAACATTATTGCTCGACAAGAACAACCCGACAAAGGTCAAGTGAATTATAGAAATGGCCTTAAAACAGCATTTCTATCACAAGAACCTAATTTATCTGGAGAAATCACTATTGAACAAGCTATATTAGAAAGCGATATTCCTACTATTCGTATTACCAACGAATACGAGAAAGCCCTTCAAAATCCAGAAGATACAGAGAATCTTCAGAAGTGCATGGATGCAATGGATGCCGCAAACGCCTGGGATTTTGAAACCAAATACACGCAAATCTTAGCTAAACTAAAACTCAATGACCTAGATCAAAAGATTAAAAAATTGAGCGGTGGCCAAAAAAAACGAGTTGCAATGGCCATAGCTTTATTATCAGATCCACAACTTCTTATACTTGATGAACCCACTAACCATCTAGACCTTGAAATGATAGAATGGTTAGAAGAGTTTTTTAAACAAGAAGATTACACTCTTTTAATGGTAACCCATGATAGGTATTTTTTAGATAGAGTGTGCAATGAAATTATAGAACTAGATCAAGGGAATTTGTACACATATAAAGGAAACTACGGGTATTATGTTGAAAAAAAGCAAGAACGTTTAGATCTAGAACAAACTACTCAAGAAAAAGCTCAGCAGTTATTTAAAAAAGAACTCAATTGGATGCGCAGACAGCCTAAAGCTAGAACCACCAAATCCAAAAGCAGAATTGACGATTTCTACAAGATTAAAGAAGTAGCTCATAAAAGACGTAAGGATCACAATGTTGAGTTAGAAATAAACATGCAGCGATTAGGCACCAAGGTTGTCGAGCTACATAAAATATCAAAATCCTTTGGTGACAAGCGTATTTTTAACGAATTCTCTTACAACTTCAAGCGTGGTGAAAGAGTAGGTATCATTGGAAAAAACGGAACAGGTAAATCCACCTTTTTAAACATGCTTACTGGAAATCTTCCTACTGATTCTGGCAAAGTGGTTATTGGTGAAACTGTAAAAATAGGATACTACACACAGGCTGGTATCAACATCAAGCCAGGACAGAAGGTTATTGATGTGATTAAAGAATATGGCGAGTATATTCCCTTGAATAAAGGAAAAATAATAAGTGCCAGTCAACTACTTGAAAGATTCCTGTTTGACAACAAGAAAAAGCACGATTTTGTAGAAAAACTTTCTGGCGGTGAACGTAAAAGATTGTACTTGTGTACCATTCTTATTCAAAACCCTAATTTTCTAATCCTTGATGAACCTACAAATGACCTGGACATACCTACCTTGAATGTTCTAGAAAATTTTCTTATGGACTATCCAGGATGTATTCTTGTTGTTAGCCATGATCGATATTTTATGGATAAAATTGTTGATCACCTGTTTGTTTTCAATCCATCAGGAACGATAACAGATTTCCCTGGTAACTACAGCGACTTCCGCACTTATGTTGGTTCCACAGATATAGAATTAGACAAAGAGAAGAAAGAAAGTGAACCTGCCCTTATAAAAGAGACCTCAACTAGATCAAATACAGAAAATTCAAAAGGACCTAGTCGAGAACAACAAAAACAACTATCCCGATTAGAAAACAAGATCAAGAAATTAGAAGAACAAAAACAACGATTACAAAACAGTTTCTTGGATCCAGAAATCACTCCAGAATCCATGACTGCAAACTCTATTGAGTTGGAAAAAATCAAAGAAGAACTCGAGGAAATAGAGATGGAATGGCTTGAGTTAAGTGAGGAAATCAGTTCGATGTAGTTTAATGGTGTTTCTTAACTACATTCCTCATTTGCTTAAATCCGTTCATTTACACGGGATTCATTCTCCTTTTATTTTCGATTTTCAGCATCAATGTTTGTATGACAAAAAAAGATACCAGGAGTACGATGAGCTTTTACGCTTTCGCGAAAGCGTAAAAAACCACAAACAAATTTTAAAAGTTGAAGACTTCGGTGCAGGAAGCAGGATTTTTAAGAATAATATTAGGAAAACGGATGAAATCTTAAGACACAACTGTAGCACAATAAATAAAACAAAAATTCTTTTTAGAATTGCTCGTTATTTCAAGATTGAAAATGCACTGGAATTAGGTACTTCCTTGGGTATAGGATCTCACGCCCTTTCTACAGCACAACCTAAAGCCTTAATAGATACAGTAGAAGGATCAAAAGAAGTATCACAATTTGCGAGTGAACGACTTAAAAATCACCTTAACGTTAAGGTTCATAACAATCAATTTTTAGATTTTCTACACAGCGATCAGTGTAAACCTAAATACGACCTTATCTTTTTAGATGGTCATCATGATGGAGCAGCTACCGTAACTTATTTTAACGAGCTATTAAAACACAGTCATGATCAAACTATTTTTATATTAGATGATATCAATTGGTCAAAAGACATGAATGCCGCTTGGAAAACACTACAAAAACATCCTAGAGTAACAGCAAGTATTGACACTTTCAAATGGGGTTTTATCTGGACAAGACCAGAACAGCGACAGCAATCTTTTCATATATTTTTGTAACAACATTTTCCTATATACGTCCTATATTTAGCAGTAAGAAAAATACATATGAGTGAAAATGTCATTGAGGTAAAAAATATAATACGTGATTTTAAACTAGGTCAAGAAACCGTTCACGTTCTTAAGGGAATAAATTTAGATATCAAAAAAGGTGATTATGTCGCCCTTATGGGACCATCAGGTAGTGGAAAATCTACCTTCATGAATTTGTTAGGTTGTTTAGACACGCCTACATCTGGAGAGTACCTTTTAAATGGCACCGCTGTTTCTAGCCTTAATGACAATCAACTAGCAGACATACGAAATAGTGAGATAGGATTTGTTTTCCAAACCTTTAATCTACTGCCACGTACCACAGCTCTTGACAACGTAGCTCTTCCTATGGTGTATGCAGGAAAATCTAAAAAAGATAGACACGCACGAGCTAGCGAAGTGCTTAAAAGTGTAGGTCTTGAAGATAGAATGGATCACAAACCCAATCAGTTATCCGGTGGACAAAGACAAAGAGTAGCAGTTGCCCGCGCTCTTGTAAATAAACCTTCCATCATTCTAGCCGATGAACCTACAGGTAATTTAGATTCAAAAACCAGTGTTGAAATCATGGCTTTATTTGATGAAATTCATGCTAATGGTAACACAGTTATTCTAGTAACTCATGAGGAAGACATTGCAGAACACGCGCATCGAGTGATACGTTTAAGAGACGGATTAATTGAAAGCGACATTAGAAATCCTAAATAAAAAATGGAAGATTTTTTCTCAAATACGAAAGACTGGATCTACATAATAGCAGTAGTAGTTGCTTTCTTCATTTTTTTAGGCTGGAATCGCAAACAGCAAGCAAATAGAAATTCTAGAAAAAGAAGGGATTTTAAAAAATCCTTTAATGAAAAGAAGAAAGATCGAGACTCTTTAAACTAACGTGGATACTATTCTTGGACAAGAAAGATTATTCAATTTGCTTAGTAAGCTTGACAATAAATACAGCAATCTATATTTAATAAAAGGAAACATAAAAAGCCCGTATAATTAGCATTATACGGGCTTCATCATCTTAACTAACCAACTTATTTCTTATTCAAGAAATCGTTTACTTGTTCTGGTGCCATGATAGCACTTACAAAAGTATAGGCACCTGTCTTAGGCGATTTAACCATTTTGATCGCCTTAGTTAATCTTTTTGACCCAGTTTGAAGAGTCGCTACTGATTTCTTTGCCATGTCTTACTTATTTAATTTCTTTATGAACAGTCATGCGCTTTAAGATCGGGTTGAACTTTTTAAGCTCTAAACGATCTGGCGTATTCTTTTTATTCTTTGTAGTGATGTAACGAGAAGTTCCAGGTTGCCCAGTAGCCTTGTGCTCAGTACACTCTAGAATTACTTGTATTCTATTACCTTTCTTTGCCATCTTATCTAATCTTTATGAATTACTTAGTTAAGATTCCCGCAGCACGAGCTTCTTTCACTACTTGAGTAATTCCTTTTTTATTGATATTCTTAATTGCCTTAGCAGAAACTTTTAAAGTAATCCACTTATCTTCCTCTGGTAGATAAAATTTCTTCTTGAAAAGATTAACGTTAAACTTGCGCTTAGTCTTATTCATAGCGTGAGAAACATTGTTTCCTACCATCGCCTTCTTACCAGTAAGTTCACAAACTCGTGACATGATTATCTGTGTTTAAAATCGGACTGCAAAATAACGAATATTTATTCAATCCCACAAGTATAATTTACAAGCTTTTTAATATTTCCTGCTGTAACATCTCAAAAGCTTTATTTACAGACTTTTGCACAACTCGTTCTCTATGATTTCCCATAAAAAATTCCATTGCATAGGTATTAGTTGGTGTAGCGATTCCTATAAACACTGTTCCTACTTGCGCATCACTATCTCCTTTGGATGGACCAGCATTTCCTGTAGTAGCAATTGCATAATCACTTTTGAAAATCTTCTGAGCTGCAGCTGCCATAGCTTGTGCAACAGGAGCACTCACAACAGAATGTTTTTCTATAATAGATGCATCTACACCTAACACATCAACCTTGGACTGAGTAGCGTATGTTACGGTACTTCCTTTGAATATTTGGCTCGCTCCAGGAATTTCAGTCAATAGATTAGCAATTTTACCACCGGTACAACTTTCGGCAGTGGACAATGATTTTCCTGACTTTTTAAATAATTCGGTTACTTGAACTGCCAGTGAATCATCATTCCGTTCACCTACTACAATATCTCCTATAAGCTCGTATAATCGCTCTACCTGTGAATCAACTCGTTGTTTAACCTCTTCTTCTTGCGCTCCTACACATGACAACCTTAACCTTACAGTACCTAGTGATGGTAAATAAGCCAGTTTAATATCTATAGGTAAAGCATTTTCCCAATCTGCAATTTTAGTAGCAATGGTGCTCTCTCCTACTCCAGCAGTAATTATAGTACGATGATAAATAAATGGTAGGTTACCTATTTTTTTAATTTCAGGTAACACATGCTCACTCATCAAGTGCTTCATTTCAAAAGGAACTCCAGGCATTGAAATAAATATAGTATTATTCCTTTCTAACCACATACCAGGAGCGGTCCCGTAACTATTTTTAAGCAGTTTTGCTTTTGATGGTACTAGTGCTTGATTCTCGTTTAAAGCCTCCATCGGCTTTTTGACATAGTGCTCAAACAAATACTTGACATGCTCCAGCACTTCTTCATTTTTGACTAGAGTGTCATCAAAATACTCAGCTAGTGTAAGCTTAGTCACGTCATCTTTAGTAGGACCCAAACCACCAGTAATGAGTACGATATCTGATTGTGATTCCGCTTTCGCGAAAGCGGATATCATAGAATCCTTATCGTCACTAGTAGTTATTATCTCATTGACTTGAACTCCAATTTTATTAAGTTCTTGTGCCATCCAAGCAGAATTAGTATCTACTATTTGACCTATTAAGATTTCATCTCCAACTGTGATGAGCGTTGCCAGCATATTATTTTACTTTAATGCGGAACATTTCTTGACCTGCTAATGTTCCTGTAAGTACGTCGTTCTCTTGAACTCTAGAAACTCCTGCTGGAGTTCCAGTAAAAATCAAATCGCCTATTTTAAGAGTGAAAAACTGAGATACATAAGCTATGAGCTCATCTATTTTCCATAGCATGTGAGACGTATCTCCATCTTGCTGCAGTTGCTCATTTTTATATAACTGAAATTTTAGATTATCGAGATCTCCTAGATTTTCCTTGTTTATAAAATCGCGTGATACCACAGCAGCTCCATCAAATGCTTTAGCCTTTTCCCATGGTAGTCCCTTTTTCTTGCAATTGGATTGTACGTCACGAGCTGTAAAATCAATTCCCAGTCCCACTTCGTCATAATATTTATGAGCAAATTGAGGTTCTATATACTTACCTATTCGATTGATTTTTACAACAACCTCTACCTCATGGTGTACGTCGTTTGTCCATTCTGGTATAAAGAAAGGTTGTTTGTGTAATAAGATTGAAGTATCTGGCTTAAGAAACACTACAGGCTCTTTAGGCTTTTCATTTTCGAGCTCGGCGATGTGTTCCGTATAATTTCTCCCTATGCAAATAATTTTCATATTACTTACGACTATAATTAGGAGCTTCTTTAGTAATTGTCACATCATGAGGATGACTTTCGTGAACACCGGCGGCAGTTATTTTAACGAACTTCCCACTGGATTTAAGAGCATGGATATCTCCTGCACCACAATAACCCATTCCAGCTCGCAAGCCTCCTATAAATTGCGTCATGCTTTCAACTAGATCTCCTTTAAAAGGAACTCTTCCTACAATTCCTTCAGGAACTAGTTTTTTAATATCATCCTCTACATCTTGGAAATATCGATCCTTGGAACCGTGTTGCATAGCTTCAACCGATCCCATTCCACGATAAGATTTAAATTTACGTCCATCGTAAATAATGGTTTCACCAGGAGACTCTGTCGTTCCAGCTAGTAATGAACCTAGCATTACACAGTCTGCTCCTGCTGCGATAGCTTTTGGAATATCTCCTGTATAGCGTATTCCACCATCAGCAATAACTGGAACTCCTGTTCCTTTTAATGCATGAGCTACTTCCATCACCGCACTAAGTTGAGGAAAACCTACACCTGCTACCACACGAGTGGTACAAATAGAACCTGGACCTATACCAACTTTGACTGCATCGGCACCAGCATCAGCAAGATATTTAGCAGCCTCACCAGTAGCTACATTACCGACAACCACATCTAGATCAGGAAATTGCTTTTTTACAGTTTTTAAAACTTCTACTACACCTTTTGTATGCCCATGTGCTGTATCAATTACAACAGCGTCAACTCCTGCTTTTACTAATGCAGCAGCTCTATCTACAGCATCATGTGTAACACCTATTGCAGCTGCCACTCTTAACCTACCGTACTCATCCTTATTGGCATTAGGTTTTAATGTAAGTTTTGTGATATCTCTAAAAGTAATAAGACCGATCAATTTATTTTCATCGTCAACTACTAGTAGCTTTTCAATTTTGTGTTCTTGTAGAATTTCCTCAGCATCTTCAAGGCTTGTACCTTGTTTTGCAGTAATTAAGTTTTCTGAAGTCATTACCTCAGTTACAGGCTTTTCGTTATCCTTTTCAAACCTTAGATCTCGATTAGTAACGATTCCTTTTATAAATCCTTGTTCATCAACAATAGGAATGCCTCCAATTGAATGCTCACGCATACTCGCTTTAGCATCGCCTATTGTTGCTTCAATAGTTAATGTAACAGGATCGATAATCATTCCGCTTTCCGCACGTTTCACACGACGTACTTTTTGAGCTTGCGCTTCTATAGTCATGTTTTTATGCAATACTCCGATTCCTCCTTCTTGCGCCATTGCAATAGCCATGCGGCTTTCAGTAACTGTATCCATAGCAGCACTTACAACTGGAGTATTGAGCGATATGTTACGTGTAAATTGGGTTTTAATACTTACCTCTCTAGGTAAAACCTCACTGTATGCCGGAACAAGAAGAACATCGTCATAAGTAAGTCCTTCTCCTAAAAATTTTGAATCGTGGGAAATCATGCAATTAGAATTAATTGCATGCAAATATAGTTAATTAATTTGTGCTTTAGATATGTAAAGAAGGTCCTTTTAGTTGTTTGATATTGTAGAAGATAATTAACTTTTATAAGCTAATACAATAGACAACAAATCTTGACAGTTACTGGTATTTTGGAAAAATTGATCGTCCACAACTATCAAAATAGATAACAATTTGACGGGTATGAGCTTTACAAGTTCTAAATATTAATGCAATTAACGCCTTTACTAGAGCAAAACACTGAAATTAAAACACTGCATACTAACGACTTAAAAATTAAACTTAAAAAAACCTAAATTATCTTTATTTATTCTAAATAAGGGTAATATTTTTGCATGCAATTATTTTAATTAAGTCTAAATTATATTTAATGAAATTTATCCCTAAACTTCTTCTTGCTGCTGCAACAGCTACGATGATAATAAGCTGTGATAATGATGATGATACAATCACAAGTGTAAACGCTCCTAGTAATTATTCGTTTGAAAGAAATGGACAAACTAGTGTTTCATATTCTGGTCAAACTGATAGAATACTTATGGCCGAGGAAGTTCTAGATGGATTGAAAGACCCTTCTACTTCTTTAAATACCTTACAGGCTCAATTTGACCATACTCAAGGGCAAAACAACTTTTCTGACCCTGCTTTAAATTCCAGTACAAAAAGTGTGCGTTCCAAAGTAGCCGCTAGTTCTGACTATTTCTCTTCTAACTCTGTAGATCAATCTAGCATTAGAGCTGATTTTGATGGTTGGATTTCAAGTCAGGTAAACGAATTATACGATAACGGCGCATGGGTAAGCACAACGGCTAGCCCTGGTGTAGCTGGACAATTACAGGAAGCTGGTGGTGGAACCGTTAGATACTTCAATGAAGATGGTCTAGAATACGATCAAGCAGTAGCTAAAGGTTTAATAGGTGCTTTGATGGCCGATCAAATGCTTAATAATTATCTATCAACATCTGTATTAGATGCTGGAACAAACCGCGAAGACAACACTAACGGTGTATTGGTAACTGATAAGAACTACACCAATATGGAGCATAAGTGGGATGAGGCGTTTGGATACTTGTATGGTGTTGACAATGCGTTAAACCCAGTTCTAGATGTGGATTCATTTTTAAATAAGTATTTGGAAAGAACTGAAGGAGATGCAGACTTTACTGGTATCGCTCAAGATATCTATGACGCGTTCAAATTAGGTAGAGCTGCCATCGTAGCTGGTGATTATGATCTTAGAGATCAACAAGCCAATATAATTAGAGAAAAAGTTTCTACAGTGATTGCTAGAATGGCTGTTTTCTATCTAATTGATGGTAAAGAAACTCGAGGTGCAAATCCAGCTGCTGGACTACACGATTTATCAGAAGGATTTGGTTTTATCTACAGCCTACAATTTACTAGACAACCTAATAGTGAAATACCATATTTCTCAAAAACAGAAGTGGATGCATTTATTAACACATTGCTAGACGGTAATGGTTTTTGGGATCTAACAGATGCTGAGATTGACGCTATGGCAGCTGATATTGCTTCAAGATTTGACTTTACTGTTGAAGAAGCACACAATTAATTAGATTATTAGTAATAACTCATCTATCCAACCGACGTAGAATTAAAATTTAAAAAGTACCATTATAACAATATGAGAAAAATTGGAATTTTATTCATTACAATGATTGCTTTTATATCATGCGATTCAAGTGATGATTCTAGTGATAACGGTAATCAAAATAACTTTGACAGGTCTGGAATGATGACGAATATTGCTGATAATTTAATCATTCCTGCATTCACAGATTTAAACAATGATTTAGCCACACTGGAAAATGAAATAGCGAGCTTTAGTACTTCGCCAGATCTTGCTGGTTTAAATGCAACTAGAACAGCATGGTTAAATGCCTATACAACCTGGCAGTATGTTGAGATGTATAACATTGGAAAAGCTGAAGAGGTTCAACTAGCTTTTAAAATGAATGTTTATCCAACGAATGTAACAGATATTCAAAACAACATTTTAGATGGAAATGCCGATTTAAATGCTGTAAATAATAATGATGCTGTTGGTTTTCCTGCTGTTGAATATATGATATACGGAACAGGAAATGATGACCAAGAGATCATAGACTTTTATACTACTGATAGTAATGCTAGTCTTAACATACAATACTTAATTGATCTGTCGGCAGCAATGAAATCTCTTACTCAGGAAGTTCTTGATGATTGGAATAACGGTTTTAGAGATTCATTTGTGAATAGTACAGAAAATACAGCTACTAGCGCATTGAACAGACTGGTTAATGATTACATTTTTTATTATGAAAAAGGATTGAGAGCAAACAAAATAGGGATTCCAGCAGGAATATTTTCTAGCAGTTCTTTACCAGATCGTGTAGAAGGTTTATACAGTGAAGTATACAGTAAACAACTAGCGACAACAGCTTTAAACGCTGTTAGACAGTTTTTTATAGGACAACACTATAACAGCTCAACTACAGGATTAAGCCTTTCAGATTATGTTACGGCTAGTGAAACCGATGCCAACAATTCTTTGTCTACAGAGATAAGTAATCAGTTCGAGACTGCACAAAATCAATTAAGTACTCTTGACGCTAATCTTTCATCTCAAGTGAACACCAATAATACTGCAATGTTGCAAACTTATGATGAATTGCAACGAGCTGTAGTATTACTAAAAGTTGACATGCTACAGTTATTAAACATTAATGTTGATTATGTTGATGCCGATGGTGATTAACAAAATGTAAAACTACCAAGTGATAAAAGCTGATTTTCTTTCAACAAGTTAGGAAATCAGCTTTTACTTTTGCAGCCCATGAAAGAACAGATTAAATCCTATTTATTACAACCTACAAATTCAGCGCCACTGGCTGTTTTTAGGATAGGATTTGGTATAATGATGTTTTTAAGTATTATCCGATTTTGGAGTAATGGCTGGATTGAAAAGCTATATCTAGAACCAAAATTTCATTTTTCCTATTACGGGTTTGAATGGGTAAAACCATTGGGTAATTTTACCTATCTCATTTTCTTCATTTGTGGTTTAAGCGCTCTCTTTGTAGCGTTAGGCTGGAAATACAAATGGGCGATCATCACGTTCTTCCTGAGTTTTACTTACATAGAACTTATGGACAAAACTACTTATCTCAATCATTATTATTTTATTAGCGTAGTCAGTTTTGTACTTATTTTTTTGCCTGCTGGTAGACGATTTAGTATTGATAATTACGCTTTCGCGAAAGCGAATAAAAAACCATCACCACACTCCATTCCTCGATGGACTATATTGAGCTTAAAAGTATTGATATCGATAGTGTATTTTTATGCTGGTCTGGCCAAAATTAATTCTGATTGGTTACTGCGAGCAATGCCATTAAAAATCTGGCTAAAATCTAAATATGATCTTGCGTTTATCGGCGAAAACTTAATGCAGCAGGATTGGTTCTATTATGCCATGAGCTGGTCTGGTATGTTATACGATTTAACCATTCCATTCCTTCTACTATATAAACGAACAAGGTGGTTTGCTTATATATTGGTTATCATTTTCCATGTATTCACACGAGTTTTATTTCCAATCGGCATGTTTCCTTATGTAATGATTGTGAGTGCTCTCATCTTTTTTGATGCATCATTTCAAGAGCAAGTACTCGCTTTAATCAAGAACATAATACCTGAAAAAATAAAACACTGGATCAAACCTAAACCGATATCTTATAAACCATCACGAGTAAACTTGATCATTGTGAGCACGGTTATAGCTATACAACTGCTACTACCATTTAGACATTTACTATATCCCGGAGAGTTATTCTGGCATGAACAAGGTTTTAGATTCTCATGGCGTGTGATGTTGATTGAAAAGGTAGGCTACACCTCTTTTAAGGTCGTAGACAAAAAATCGGGAGAAAGTTTTATGGTGGATAACACTGATTTTTTGAGTTCGTTCCAAATTAAACAAATGAGTTTTCAACCTGATTTTATCTTGGAATACGCTCATTTTTTAGAGGATCATTTTACCAAACAAGGCCATTCTAATATTGCTATCTATGTAGATAGTTATGTAGCACTTAATGGTAGGAGAAGCACTAGGTTTATTGATCCAGAAATAGACTTGACGAAGGAAAAAGAATCATTTAAAAACAAAAACTGGATAATTCCATTTAATGATGAGATTAAAGGCTTATAGTTATATCATATCGTTGTTGTTACCTCTTGCAGTTATATCACAGACAACTGTAACTGGTATCATCACTTCTGTTGATACTGGTAAACCTGTTGCAGGTGTTACTATCTATGAAAAAACAGGAAAAACTCTTGCTACTACAAATATTAAGGGTGAGTATAATTTCACAACTGAGCAACAAGTTCTTGAAGTGGTTTTGTATGCATTTGAATATGAAAGTGTTGAGACAACGATCGACCTCAATCAAAAAAGCACATTAAATTTTACCCTATCTCCGTTAGGATCTACACTAACTGAGGTTGAAATCAATGCACGAAAAGCGAAAATTTTTGAGCTTCAGCGTCTTAAAGATGTTGAAGGAACTTCCATATATGCTGGTAAAAAAAATGAGGTGGTTTTAGTTAATCAATCAACCGCTAATCTGGCATCCAACAACGCTAGACAAATATATGCTCAAGTAACTGGATTAAATATTTATCAAAATGATGATGCAGGATTACAATTAAACATTGGTGGTCGTGGATTAGACCCTAATAGAACATCAAACTTTAACACGAGGCAAAATGGTTATGATATAAGTGCTGATGTTCTAGGATATCCAGAAAGTTATTACGCACCACCGGCTGAAGGTCTAGAGCAAATTCAAATTATAAGAGGAGCCGCGTCCTTACAATACGGTACTCAGTTTGGTGGATTGGTTAATTTCAAAATGAAATCTGCTCCTAAGAATAAAAAACTTGAACTAGTTACCAGAAACACAATAGGTAACAACGGCTTGTACACCAATTTCACAAGTGCCGGTGGTACTACGAATAAGCTTAGTTATTACACCTATTTTAATTATAAAGAAGGTGATGGTTTTAGACCAAATTCCGGTTTTAATTCTCGTAATCTATTTACAAAATTAGGTTATGACTTTAATGATAAAACTAGTGTTACTGGTGAAGTAACCCTATTGAATTATATTGCCCAACAAGCAGGTGGACTTACCGATGCCATGTTTGAAGAAAATCCGTATCAAAGTAATCGAAGTAGAAACTGGTTTGAAGTAGATTGGTTACTTTGGAATTTGAGAATAGATCATCAATTTTCAAATAGTACGAGGTTGAGTGCTAGTCTTTTTGGATTGGATGCCAGTAGAGATGCGTTAGGTTATCGCTCTAATAGAGTGAGCTCCATTGATCCTGGTGAGGAAAGAGATTTGATAAAAAACGATTTTAAAAATTATGGGATAGAACTAAAGTTTTTGACTGAATACAAATTAGCTGGAAAAAAGTCTATCCTTTTGTTAGGTTCAAAATATTACAATGCAGACAACAGTTCGCAACAAGGTCCTGGAAGTGAAGGCAGTGATCCAAATTTTGAATTTCAGACAGACCGCTTTCCTAATTACCCTAATCAAAATGCCTACAGTAACCCTAATTTAAACCTGTCATTATTTGGTGAAAACATCTTCTACATTAATGATAAATGGTCTGTGACTCCAGGTTTTAGATTAGAATACATTAAAACAGAAAGTGATGGATTTTTTGAAAGAATCAATACGGATGCTGCAGGAAATGTAATATTGAGAGAACGAGTAAGTGAAGACTTAACTAACGAACGTAGCTTCTTATTAGTAGGATTAGGTTCCAGTTACAAGCTTAATAAAAACATCGAGTTTTATGGAAATCTATCACAAAATTACCGATCTGTAACCTTTGCCGATATAAATACTGTCAATCCAGCATTTACAATTAATCCCAATATTTCTGACGAAAAAGGATTTACTGGTGATCTAGGAGTAAGAGGAAATTACAAGAATGTTTTTTCATACGATGCCAATATTTTTACCCTTTTCTACAACGACAGGATCGGATTTGTTCAACGTGCTCAAAATGATGGTAGTGTAAAAACAGAAAGAGGAAATGTAGGTAATGCCATCATATATGGTATAGAATCATTAGTTGATTTTAATCTAAACGAACTCTTCATTAAGAACAATTCTTATGTAGCAAATCTATTCTTCAATACATCGCTTATTCAGTCGGAATATGTATCTAGCGATGTTAATGGAATTGAAGGCAATGAACTAGAGTTTGTTCCTAGTTTAAACTTTAAAACCGGATTAAAATTTGGCTACAAAAACTTTACCTCTAGTATTCAGTTTACGCATTTATCACAACAATTTACCGATGCATCAAATGCTCAAGAAGGAAATCTTAGCGGTGTTATAGGTGCTATCCCTAGTTACCAAGTAATGGATGTATCAGCTAGTTATAAGTTAGGGCGTTTCAAGCTAGAAACAGGAATAAATAATCTATTTAATCAGGCGTATTTTACAAGGAGAGCAACAGGATATCCAGGACCAGGAATTATACCTAGTCCCAATCGCAATTACTATGCAACACTCGAGATTAAATTTTAATTTGGTTTGACGGCTTTAATCTCAAATATTAAAGGATAAAGTTGTTCGTTTAAATAAAACAGTTCATCACTACCTTTATACATATTGGGAAAGACTTCATAAGGACTTCCATCATGTTCATTAAAATAATCAATAGTCAACCCTGCATTTATAAGCGCTTGTATAACCTCACTTAATGAATGATTCCAGCCGTACTCTTTAGAAATCATATCAGATTTTGAAGAGCCATAGGTTCCTTGATATTCCTCGTAAATTACGTCTTGTTGACTATAATGATATTTCATAATTGCAGGTTTTGTGGTGTAGTCAAACATCCACGCAATGGGATGAAATTCTACGATATAAAAAACACCACCTTTATTAAGCCGCTGTGCGATCATTTGCGCCCAAGGCTTTAAATCTGGCAACCAGCCTATCACACCATAACTAGTAAACACAATATCAAATGTGTCATTCACATAGGTACTCGTGTCTAGAACATTACATCTTATGAAATTAGCTGGTAAGTTCAAATTTGCACTTAAATTTTTAGCAATTTCAATAGCCTCGTCCGATATATCTATGCCAGTCACATTTGCTCCTAGATGAACCCAGCTCAGTGAATCTTGACCAAAATGACATTGTAAATGAAGCATCGATTTCCCTGTTACATCACCTAGTGCTTTGATTTCATAAGAGTTCAATGAATTTTTCGCTTTCGCGAAAGCGTCCCTATCATAAAAATCTCCTTCATAATGTGCAATAGCCTTCTTATTCCAAGTGGCTCTATTCACATCAAAATATTCTTTCATATTGATAATATCAGACCTCTAAACTACAATATTTCAAGGTTTTAACTGATGTTAAAAAATCGTTAAACTACACGGTTTAATTACAATTTATCCAATTTAATAACCATTCAATAAATTGAAAATCAACATATTAAAAAGAAAAGAAAATATTTTAACGCATTTCGTCCTAAATTTAATTGCGTTTATCGTGTTTCTTGGATATTATTGAATGTCAACTAATAATCCCTATGAAACAAACAATTACTCTATCTATACTGCTCATATTTAGTTTGATGAGCTTCCTTAGTTTTTCCCAAACTCTTAAACAAAAAGAGGTTATTGTTAGAAATTCGAATCAGCAAGCACTAGAACAACTCAAAAAACAAGCTATTGCTGAAAACGAAAAGCAAAGCGAAACCGTACAAAATTTCATAAACCAAAATAACCTGAAAGTAAAAAACCAAACTGACGATGGTAGGTTATTCGAGATACAAAGAATCATTAATGGAGTTCCTGTTTATTACACCACTTACAACACCGATGCAGCACGTAGTACAAGAACCAATTTTCTACATGCCAATGGTGGTATTAACCTCGATCTGGATGGTCAAAATTTAGTAGCACACGTTTGGGATGGTGGAGTGGCAAGGACAACACACGTAGAATACGATGGACCTGGTGGATCAAATCGTTTCTCTGTAGGAGACGCTACGACCTCATTAGACTTTCATGCAGCACATGTTACAGGAACCATAATCGCCTATGGAGCTCAAGCAGATGCAAAAGGAATGGCACCTAGTGCTAGCGCAGTAGGCTACGATTGGAACAATGACTATGTTGAAGCACTAACAGCATCACAACAAGGAATGCTTATATCAAACCATTCCTATGGATATGCAGCTAGAGATCAAAATGGAAACGCACAGTTACCAGATTATCTTTTTGGAGGATATATAGATGTTTCTAGGGATTGGGACGATTTACTTTACAATACACCATACTACTTGATGGTGACAGCTGCCGGTAATGACGGTAATGATAACACAGCAAATAACGCTCCTCTTGATAACAATGGCCAATATGATAAATTAACAGGATTCAAAACTTCAAAAAATAATTTGGTTGTAGCCAATGCTCGAGACGCAATTGTGAATCCCGATGGTAGTTTATCTAGTGTTTCCATAAACACTAGCTCTAGTGAAGGACCTACAGATGATTTACGCATCAAACCAGACATTACAGGAAATGGTACAGGTGTTTACTCTACTTTTGAATCAAGCGACAATGATTACGATAGTATAAGTGGTACATCCATGGCATCACCTAATGTTGCTGGTTCTCTTTTATTACTTCAAGAACACTATAACGATGTAAATAATACATTCATGCGTGCCGCTACTTTAAAAGGACTGGCATTACACACCGCAGATGACGCAGGCACTACTGGACCAGATGCAGTATTCGGTTGGGGATTATTAAATGCTAAAAAAGCTGCAGAAGTTATTACCGCAAACGGTGACACATCTATAATTTCAGAGCTTTCATTAAGTTCAGGGCAATCGTATCAAATAGTTGTAAATTCTAACAACTTTGACACGCTACAAGCATCAATATCTTGGACTGATTTACCTGGTACTGCAACAACTAATGTTAACGATAATAGTCCAAAATTGATTAACGATCTTGACATAAGAATTACTCAAAACAACGATACATTCACTCCATGGAGATTAACAGGAGTAACCACAAATGGTAAAGGCGATAATGACAGAGATCCATATGAGCGTATTGATGTTGATAATCCTTCTGGCAGTTACACCATTACAGTAACGCACAAAGGCTCTCTTGCCACAGGTAGCCAGAATTTCTCATTAATTGTCACTGGACTTGCAAGTAACGCACCTTGCGTAGCAACTACTCCTACTAATGTAACCGCTGTAAACGCTACTCATTCAAGTGCTTTTATAAATTGGGATGTTATTCCTGGTGCTGGCTACGAGGTAAGCTTTCGCGAAAGCGGAACATCAACATGGAATACCGCAAGTACAAATAGAGCAGAATATTTACTTACAGGATTGACATCATCTACCAATTATGAATTAAGAGTAAGAAGTGTATGTAGTAGTTCACAAAGCTCTTACAGTTCTGTCATCACTTTTTCTACAACTGTTGTGACGTACTGTGAATCCTATGGTACAGATCAATCAGATGAGTTTATAAGTCGCGTTCAATTTAGTTCTATCGATAATTCTACAACTGCTGAAGCTGGTGGTTACGGCGATTATACTAATTTAATAGCTAATGTTGATCCTGGTTCTAGTTATCCAATTACTATTACTCCTACTTGGAACGGAGCTGCCTATACAGAAGGATATGCTGTCTTCATAGATTTCAACCAAGATGGAGATTTTGATGACCAAGATGAAACTGTGTATACGGAAAGAAACACCACAGGCACTCCTGCTTCAGGAACCATTACAATACCTTCAAACGCATTATCTGGTACTACAAGAATGCGCGTTATCATGCAATATGATACCATTTCTACTTCTTGTGAAACCTTTACGTATGGTGAAGTTGAAGATTATACCATTGCGGTTTCAACGCCAGGCTGTAGTAATATTTCTAATCTTCAAACCGATGCTATTACATCTGATTCAGTTACCATAAGCTGGTTAGAGAATAATAATCCTGCAGGTAACCAATGGGAAGTAGTAATCGTGAATTCTGGAGCCGCTGTACCTGCAGTAGGTACTGCCAATGTATTTTCTATTCCACATACTCTTTCTAACCTTAGTCAAAACACTTCTTATGACATCTATGTAAGAGCAAATTGTGCAAGTAGTTTTCAAGTTTTAAACGTAACTACCAGTGCCGATTGGTGTGGAGCAAGTCTTGCTGATTCAGGAGGAACTGGTGCGGAATACGGTGATAATGAAAATCAAGTATATACAATCTGTCCAAACACACCAGGAGAAAAGGTGGTTATCAACTTTTCTGAATTTAACATTGAAAATAATGGATCTGGATGTTATGATGGTTTAACAATTTATGACGGAGATTCTACTTCAGGAACTATAATCGCACCGCCTAATGGAGGAAACGCGTGGTGTTGGGATCGTAATGACTCTCCTGCAAACGGTTCTGGAGACCTATTGCACACTTCAATTGCCGCAACAACAACCAGCGGTTGTATAACCTTGGTGTTCACATCTGATGGATCGGTAACAAGAGATGGATTTACCTTATCAACCTCTTGCGAATCCGTAGTTTATCTTTGGGATGGAACATCCTGGACAAATGATCCATCGTCCTCAATAAGCAGCAGTAATAATCTTTATATCAATGATGGTAATACTGCTATACTTAATGACGTAGCAGAATTTAATAATCTTTATATGGATGATGAGTCCACACTCATGGTCAATAATAACACAGTAAGCATTAAAGGAAATGCAGATGTAAATGGTGAAATTATTGGTGAGTATTCTATAGAACTCGATGCAAATGCCCAGCAATTTATAACTGGTAATGGATCTATTGACCATTTAAAAGCAAATAATACTGGTGGTGTAGAATTGTTAGGAACTTTAGAAATACAAAAATCATTGGAAGTTCTTAACGGAAACTTGAATACCAATAATAATCTAGTATTTAAGAGCAATGCACAACATACCGCGGTTTTTAATACACTAGGCACAGGAGCTTCAATAACAGGTGAAGTTACAGTAGAACAGTTTATTCCAGCTGGTAATAGAGCTTTCCGATTTATAGGTCCTACTGTAAGTGGTTCAACCGTTTTTGACGGGTGGCAAGAAAGCGGTTCGGCTCTATCAGGGTTTGGTACTCATATAACCGGAACAGCTGGAACGATAGGAACGGTTAACTCAACTACTGGATTAGATGAAACGTCAAGTGGTAACCCTAGTTTATTCAAATGGATAAGTAATTCTCAAACTTGGGATGCTGTTTCAAATACTAAAACAGAACAGTTTGTTCCAGGAACCTTTTATCGCATAATGATTAGAGGTGATAGAAATACAGATTTGTCCAACAATACTGCTGCAGTAACAGCAACTACCTTAAGAGCTAGAGGAAATCTACATACAGGCTCTTTTACTAGTAGCCCAACATTAAACACGGGAGAGTTTTTCTCAATGGCAAATCCTTACCAAGCAAAACTTGATTTAAGTACTGTGACTAAATCTGGTGTAGGAAATGACATGTATTACTGGGATCCAACAATTGGACCTAGAGGAACTTACTCTACTATTGACATGACTTCAGGAGTAGGAACTGTAGGAAATACTACCCAAGTACTAGAGCCTGGACAAGCGGTATTTATTACTGCTACTACAACAAATCCAAATGTAACGATCGAAGAAACTAACAAAATAATAGGTTCCTCAAACGCAGGTGTCTTTAGATCTAATTTAAATTCTGAATTTGTGTTTGTAAAGCTTTATCAAACTTCAAGATTACAAGCCAATCAATCAGAAAGTGATGGTTTATATATTGAATTTAACGATCAATACGATAATAATATAAATCTTGACGATGCCGTAAAAGTAAATGGATTAAATGCCAACATAAGCATTGATAAAGGTTCTCAAAAATTAAGTATTGAAAGACGTGTTCTACCTACATTGGATGAAGTTGTTCCTTTGCACATATCAAACTACTTAGTTACTGATTATACTTTTGAAATATCAGTTGATGACTTAAATGGAAATCAAGTTTACTTAAGAGATACTTATACTTCTCAACTTCATCCATTAAACATGAACAATCGTACATTAATTAATTTTCAAATTTCACCATCAGATAATGCTAGTGTAGACAGCAATAGATTTGAGTTAGTTTTTCAAAATTCAACATTGACACAGGGCGACATTACGAATAGCAACGCTCTATCAATATACCCTAATCCATTAAGTTCAGGAATATTAAATGTAGAATTGAACTCTGTAGAGTTTGAAAATGCACAACTTAGTATTTATGACGTGTCAGGAAAATTAGTTAAATCTGAAAAAATTGACTCTAACAAAACTCGTGTACTAGGTTTAGATTCAATAGCAAAAGGTGTTTACTTAATTAAAGTACAGACCTCTAGTCACAATTATTCTGCCCAGTTCATAAAAAATTAGAATATCAATTTCTCATATTAAAACCGAACTAGTTCAACTAGTTCGGTTTTTTTATATACCAACTTTGCATTTAAACTTTAAGTTTTTATAAAGTACCCTAAGCAATATTTGTTTTACTTTTGATTACAATAGTTAAACAAATGAAACACATTTCATCGGAAGATATAGCTGAAATGGATCGGTTTTATCGAGGAAACTTGATAACAGGTCTTACCGGATTCAAGCCTGCTCATTTGATTGGCACTCGATCAAAAGAAGGAATTGACAACCTAGCAATATTTAGCAACGTAACCCATTTAGGAAGCAATCCTGCTCTCTTTTGCTTCATACTTAGACCGTTGGGATATGGTGCTGGTCACACTTATGAAAACTTAAAAGCAACGGGTTACTTAACATTAAATCACGTTAATTCATCACTTATAAAGAAAGCTCATAGCACAAGCGCTAAATTCCCTGTTGACATTTCAGAGTTTAAAGAATTAGACATAGAAAAAATAGAACGAACTGGTTTTAAGGCTCCTTTCGTTGCAAATTCAAACATACAAGTTGCTGCTAGTTATGTGAATGATATTCTTATTGATGAAAATCAATGTCGACTAGTTATATGTAAAATCACTGACGTTTTTCTGAAGGAAGATTACATCCTTGAAGATGGGTTTTTGAATCTTGAAGAAGCAGAAAGTACTATAATTAATGGTCTTGACGCCTATGGCAAAGCTTCTCTCACTAATCGGTATTCTTACGCTCAAATTGAAACTGATGTAAAACCAATCACCTATAATAAAAATGAAACAAAAAGCTCGTAATCCACATGGTTTGCCTACTAAAGTTTGTCCTTCTTGTGAACGAGAATTTACATGGCGTAAGAAGTGGGAGAAGAACTGGGACAACGTAGTGTATTGTAGTAAGAAATGTAGAAAGTAGAAATAAGTAAAACAAAACAAGAATGAATTTAATCTGGTATAGAAACGATTTACGTATTCAGGATAATGTAAGTCTGAAAGCAGCTTGTGATAATAAAGGTGATGTAATAGCTGTATACTTTTTTGATCCACGGTATTATCAAGAAAGTGATTTTGGAATGAACTTACCCTTTAAAGTACCTTTCGGAAAAACAGGAAAATACAGAGCACAATTTATTCGTGAAGCGTTAAACGACCTGCGTAAAGGATTAGAAGAGCATGGAATTCCCTTATTACTATTTCACGACAAACCAGAAAATATCATTCCGCAATTAGTAGAAGAGTATGAAATAACTGACATCTATCTGCAAAAAGAATGGACGCGTGACGAAGTAGAGCAAGAAGAAGCTCTAGGTAAAGCACTTTCGACCTTGGACCGTAAACCAAAAGGTCATCGCGTTTATGATCAATTTTTATTTCACCCAGAAGACGTTCCTTTTGACAACTGGCAACAAATTCCCAAGGTATTTACCGAATTCCGTAAGAAGTGTGAGAAACAAAGTGAAGTGCGTAATACAGTAGATATTGAAGGTTACAAACAAGAAATGCCCAAAGTAACCTTCACTCCTATTCCGTCCCTTGCTGATTTGGGACTTGAGGAGTTTAAAAAACACCCTAACAGTGCTTTTCCTTTTGAAGGTGGTGAGATTGCAGCATGGGATCGTTTAGACCACTATTTCTGGGATACTGAAAAATTGAAATACTATAAGAAAACAAGAAACGGATTATTAGGAACTGATTATAGTAGTAAATTCAGTCCATGGCTAGCCTTAGGATGCATAAGTGCCAGACAGATATATTGGGAAGTAAAACGGTTTGAAAAAGAAGTAAAGAAAAACCAAGATACTTACTGGTTAGTTTTTGAATTGATTTGGCGTGATTTCTTTAAGTATGTTTCATTAAAACATGAACATAATATTTTCAATCTAGGTGGAATATTACACAGAGATTATGAATGGAAAGCTAGCGAGCGAGAATTAGAAAAATGGATCAATGGTGAAACGCATGAAGACTTCGTAAACGCAAACATGAAAGAACTAGCAGCGACAGGTTTTATGAGCAATCGTGGTAGACAAAATGTAGCCAGTTACTGGAGCATGCATCGTGAACAGGATTGGCGACTAGGTGCTGCTTACTTTGAGCACATTTTAATAGACTATGACGTGCATTCAAATTATGGAAACTGGATGTATAATAGTGGTGTAGGTAATGATCCTAGAAATAGAACTTTTAATATTAAGCTACAAGCCGATCGTTATGACAATGAACATAAGTATCGCAAAAAATGGTTGCAGGAAAAGTTATTTTAATTGGAAATGTTGAATTCATTAACAACAACACTTCTTCTTAGCATATTTTGGAAGAAACCACGCAGTTAAAAATCCTTGACCTATGGTATAAACAATCAACAAGGTTGTTAAACCGACTTTAGTAAAAAAGCTGAGATAAGCCAGTAATAATAACCAAATAGCCGTTACAAACAAAACAAAATAGTTAGACCTTTTCATACTTAAATCTTTGCTAAATAGGTGTTCAAATCTTTAAAAACGTTACATCATGCCCAAAAAAACATTACGTCTTATTCTAGGAGATCAACTTAACTACAAGCATTCATGGTATAACGGCGATCAAGATCACATTATCTATCATATGGCAGAAATGCGCCAAGAAACAGATTATGTAAAGCATCACATTCAAAAAGTTGTAGGATTTTTTCAGGCGATGCGCGAGTTTTCATCGTGGTTAGAGGATCGTGGAATGCAGGTAGAATATTTCCGCTTTCGCGAAAGCGAGAACAAGCACAACCTTGTAGACAACCTCAACCATATTATTGATAAACACGGCATTGAAAAATTTGAGTACCTAGCTCCTGACGAATACCGATTGGACCAACAATTGCGAGACTTTTGCAAGTCCTTAGATATAGAATGGGAAGGATATGATACTGAGCATTTTTTTACCAAAAGAAAGGATGTAGAAAAGTTTTTTGAAGGAAAAAAACGCATGACTATGGAATATTTCTATCGTGACATGCGCAAGAAACACGATATCATGATTGTAGGTGACAAGGAACCAGAAGGCGGAAAATGGAACTACGATAAAAGCAATCGAAACAAATGGGATGGCGATACTGAAATCCCGAAGGAAAAAGGATTTCGTAAGGATGTAAGTGATATTGTAGAAATGCTAAAAGAGGAAGATGTTTCGACTTTTGGACGTATTGATAGTAGTAATTTTAACTGGCCTACTTCACGAGCTGATGCACTTAAAGTACTCAATTATTTTTGTGATGAGTTACTCGTTCATTTTGGCGATTATCAGGATGCCATGCATACCAATCAGGAGTATTTATACCACAGTAGATTAAGCTTTGCCCTGAATTCTAAGATGCTTCATCCTAAAGAGGTTATAGAAAAAGTAGTTGATAAATGGAGAGAAGACAAACGCAAGATTGACATCTCACAAGTTGAAGGATTTGTAAGACAAATTTTGGGCTGGCGTGAGTTCATGCGTGGAATATATTGGAAAGAAATGCCAAGTTACGCTAGATCAAACAAACTTGACAACCAGAACGATCTACCAGACTTTTACTGGACTGGTGAAACTGATATGAATTGTCTTAAACACAGCATTAATAACTCACTAGACAATGCCTATGCTCATCACATACAGCGATTGATGATAACTGGTAATTTTGCACTGCTTACACAAACTCATCCCAACCAAGTTTGCGATTGGTATTTAGGAGTTTACATTGATGCAATTGAATGGGTTGAAATAACTAATACTAGAGGAATGTCTCAATGGGCTGATGGTGGGATTGTAGCGACTAAACCTTATGTTTCTAGCGGTAGTTATATCAATAAAATGAGTAACTATTGTAAAGGCTGTAAATACAAAGTAAGTAAGAAAAATGCTGAAGAGGATGCTTGCCCCTTTAATTCGCTATACTGGAATTTTCTAGATGATAAACAAGAGTTTTTCAAAAACAACCAGCGCATGAACATGATGCTGGGAACTCTAAATAAAATGGATAAAGAAAAATTAGAACGACATAAACAACGAGCTCAGGATGTGATGAAAAATCCATCTCAATATTAAATTTGACTTTCTATTGATTTAACATAAATTAATCGTAATTATTAATTTATTTAGAAATCAACATCAAAATCATAAGTACTTTTAGATTAATCAAAAACAAAAACTATATATTATGAGAAGTATTTTATGGTTAGTAGCCGTCATTTGTGTTATCGTTTGGGCATTGGGTATGTTTGGAATTGTACCGGGCATGTCAACTGGCGGATTACTACACGTTCTATTAGTAATTGCAGTAATTGTAATTTTAATTAATATTATAAGCGGTAGAAAACCTTTATAATAGAATAATCAACACTAACTTTTAAAATCATTATTATGTTAAAAAAAATTTTAATTCTAATAGCTGTTGCAACTTTTACGTTAAGTATTTCAAGTTGTAGAGAAAAATCAACAGGAGAAAAAGTAGAAGATGCAGTAGAAGATGTTGCAGACGATATTGAAGATACTGTAGATTAATTAAATATCACATATTAAAAAAACCCTTGCTAAAACAGCAAGGGTTTTTTCATTCAATAAATCTAATAAACTACTGTACTGTAAGTGGGAATGTTACTTCAATATCACTTTCACCACCAGCTCCAGTTAGAGTACCGTCATTAGGCTTAGTAGGTTCGTGACGTAATACGATAGTAAAGTTACCTGAACCAGCAGCTCCAGTAGTAACTGTAGTATCCAATCCTAATGGATTACCACCACCATCTACATCATTTTTAGCAATCGCTACACCAGCAACATCAGTCACGTAGAATACTTCATGCTCATCTGCTTCGTCTCTTACTTCAATAGTAATATCCTCAACATCTGCCGGATCACTGGCATCTAAAAATCTTACCATACCTGAGTAGGTTGCATTTGCCGTAAGGGCACCATTTTGACGAACTACTGGAGCGATAGGACCTTCTTCCCCATCCTCATCAAATGCTTCAAGCACAACAATATCTGTCGCATCATTGTCATTTGTTAGAGTTAATTCAACCGTAGTTATTAATTCCTCTGGATTGATGATATCTGGGTTATCATCGTCATTGTCACAACTTACAAATAGTACAGCTGTCATCATTAAAGCGGTTGTAGTTCTAAGAACTTTTTTCATAATTAAAAATTTAAAAATTATACAAAATTTGTGCGATGAAATTCCTACCTATTTCATCTGCGTAAAAACGTTGTCGATTGAGATAATCTCTGTACTTGGTAGAAAGTACATTGTTCACTTGAAGTCTAAAACTCAAGTTAGGTTTATTATTTTGTGACTTAATGGAGTAAGCTAGACCTAGGTTCCATAAGTTGTAAGCATCTGGAGATTCTGATATTTCTACAGTTTCAGTAACTGCGTTCCCATTATCTGCGGCATAAGTGATTTCATAATCGTTGTCAGGAAATCTGTTTTGTTTCCATACTTGCTGATTTGCAATTTCTACCTGCAAGCCTTCCGTAAAAACATTCTCAATTTCGATTTTAGTTAATAACTGAGCTGGTGGAATATCGATTAAGGGTTTATCGTTTTTCACATCCTCTCCATACACGTAAGAGAACTGTGCACCTAACGATATCCAGTTCTTAGTAACGTTGATTGTTCTATTATATGGAGATCGTTTTATCGTTTCTTTCCTTTTTATATGGTAACTAGCACTTATATCAACACCAGCAAGAACAGCATCTAATTGTTCATATTCATAGACTGCAAACGCACCTCGATTAGTAAGCTGTACTCCATTAGGAACTAATTGTATAAAGTCATTAATACGATTGTAATAAGGTGCAAGTTCTACATCCCAGTTATTATAGTTAGCATGAAAACTAGCACTGATCTTATTTGACACTTCTTTATTTAATTCTAAACGACCTATTTCGATAGTTGCTAGAGCGTGATGCAATCCTTCACTAAAAAGCTCTCCTGGGTTTGGAGCGCGCTGTGAGTGAGACACATTAAAGGTTATATCAAAGTGATCTTTAAATGAGTATTGAACACCACTTGAAAATGCGAATAAATCAAAATCCAATTCTGGTTCAGTATAAACCTGTATAGATTCTCTAAATCGTTCAAACTGTGCAAATCGCACATCATATCCCAAAGATTCCCAACGAGAGGTGATATAAAACTTTTTAGCGTCTATTGAATAATGATCGTATCTAGCACCAGCCTCAATCATTAGTCTATCTGTAAATTGATATTGAGTTCCTACAAAACCACCTACCTTAATGGAATTATA
Organism: Nonlabens sp. SCSIO 43208; assembly: GCF_050703575.1. Lineage (NCBI taxonomy): Bacteria > Pseudomonadati > Bacteroidota > Flavobacteriia > Flavobacteriales > Flavobacteriaceae > Nonlabens > Nonlabens sp. SCSIO 43208. Next base: position 1,557,335 of record NZ_CP065365.1, on the reverse strand, counting down.
ATCGGGAATAAGACGACGCACACCAGTTGTTGCATCTGGTGAATTGGTTTGTAAAACGGCATCCAATCCTAGTTCATGATTCCATTTATCGCTAGCGTCAATATTTAGATATCCTTGAAAATTGTGTGTTTTTAAATCAATATCTAGTGCAGCACGTTCAGAAAGCGCACCTCTACGTACATCAAATTCTTTTCTGTTATTAAGTTGATACTGGTAGTTGAATTCAAACTTTCCTAGATTTCTAAAGCGTTTAAAAGCGTTAAGAGCAACTTGGTGATGTATGACCTCTTGTTTTGGCTCATCAATATCATAAGTAAACTCATTAATGATAGCAGGTTCACCAGAATTTATACTACGCACTAAGTCGGCGGTATTACCAATGTGAGATGCTCTTAAAATACCTAATTCAGTATCGTAAAAATTATATTCAGCACTTAAACCGTATTCAAATTGCTTATACCCAACTGCAAGTCTAGTAGCAGCTGTTTGAGAACCCGTATTAGAAAGAATATAATCTGGGGCTTCAAAATCTCCCAGTCGCTTGAAAGTAATATTTGCCTGTTGATACCAGCCTGACTTTTTATATCGCTGTATACCAGCAGTTATAGCTCCGCCACGACCATTCGATTGACCGGTTAAGATTGCGTTACCCATAAGAGTATCCTTACTTATTACACGAGCTGGGTCTATTATTATAGTTCCTCCTACCGCGTCGCCACCATAACGTAAGGCACTACTACCTTTAATAACTCTTATAGAAGATGCTGTGTTGGGATCAATATTTGGAGCATGTTCTGTTCCCCATTCTTGATCTTGTAACCTCACACCATTATTTACAATGGTAATTCTACTACCATACAATCCGTGCACGATAGGCTTTACGACACCTTGACCTGTTTTCAGTGATGACACTCCAGGCACAGTTTCTAGCGCATCTCCTAGGGTTGCACCGCTATACTTTTGAATTAATTCCTTATCAATACGAGTTGCATTTTGAGTAGTTGCATGATCATCATGAACATCGGCAACAACCTGTACCTCATCAAGTTCATTGATATGATGTTCGAGAGTAATATTTAAGATTTTATCTTGATTTACAACGACCTCAATTGATTTTTTATCACAATCAATATGAGTAATAATAAGATGGTAAACTCCTGTACACAAGTCATTTACTTGATACTCACCAGCTAAGTTTGACGTATAAGTACGCTCTTGCTCCTCTACATATACTTGGGCTAGTTCTAGTGGTTTATTATTATGAAAATCGGTAATCTTACCTTTAAGGGTGTTCTTGCAATCTTGTGCTGTACACATTGCAACAGTAGCCATAAATATGACTACTAATAAATATTTAAACATAGTAAGGGATTGTAATAACTAATTCAAAAAACGGAATTAGGCTAGTACTGGCGGCGGTCTTGTAAAGAGAATGTTTGATGTTGAGTTCGCTTTCGCGGAAGCGTAATAAACAACAACACCATCAACAGGGATGTGATTTTGAATAGATGGAGTCCATGTCCCTAATTGTGGGAAATCATATTGAAGTTCCTGAAACTCGTGAGATATAACACATACCTCGCAATCTGTTTCATGATCATCATCATGTGACCAGCTATGCAAGTTCATCAATTGCATGCTAGTAAACAGGGCGATTAGTAATATGGATATGTATTGGTTATATCTCATGATCGCCAAATATAGAGCAAAAAAAAATTGTTGCGCTCGAACAAGCGCAACAATTAATATTTCTTTATAGAATTTGAGAATTAGTCGTTCCCGTAGAAATCTAATGAGCTACAACCAGCAAGCATGTTGTTAATAGCTGGATTAGCATTTCCAGATTGTGCTACGTCAAATGCAAGTACTCGTCCACCACCATTAGCAATCTCTGCAATAAAAATGGTATTTGATTCGGTATCGTAATCAACATCAATTGGATTACCTAAAAACGTATTTGAACCTGCAACTCTTGTTTGAGATGATAGTGCCAAAGTCCCACCATTTGCAACTCCTGCTATTTGAGAAAGCGCATTATCAATTACATGATAAGCACCATCTGTATCACTAGAAGCCAGACCAACATCTGTCATGATTAATAAGTCATCTTGTGCATCATAGGCAATACCGTGTGTTCTTACGATTCCTTCAATTGTAATTTGTTTGGTTGCAGCTAGTGAACCATCAGTTGTATTTGATAGGAAATTGGTAAAAATTGCTAGATCTGAGGTGTTATCAACTACCGCATATAAATCTGATCCTACAAACTCAACGCCCCATAAATCAAAAGCTATATCAAACGTATTACGCAATTGCAAACCGCTTGATGTTCTAGTATAAACGAATAGTTGATTAGTACCATTATCTGCTACTACTACATTGTCACCATTTATAGCTAGTGCTCTAGGACTGTTAAATGCGGCCGTGGCGGTAATACCTGTTGCTGCTGCAACAGCTCCTGATTCAATAGTAGCCTCTACATCTGTAAAAACACTTAAGTTAAGAGCACTACGTGATGCAACAAATAACTCGTCTGTATCACCATCGTACTCAATACCTTCGTTAGAGGTACTTAATGTCGTAAGAGTTGTAGTTTCAACCTGATCATCATCAGAAAAGTCATAGACTGTGATGTCACCACTTGCTGTACTGGTTACATAGAGTTCTGCTCGGTCAAAACGTCCTTCTACAACATCATCATCGTCAGAACAGTTAAATAAGGTTAGTGTACTTAACAGCAAACCGCTGTATAAAAAATACTTTTTCATTGTAATTGTTTTTGAATTCATACATATTTACGAAGAATCTTACACCTCGGTTTTAATGAATTCATAAGAGAGTTTGTAAATGTTAAAGAAAAACAGCTGATTTTACTCAAAATCAACCACTTGAAACATAATTATTTAACGTTTTTAATACAATTTTATAAAAAGAAATTCCACACTATACCGAATCTAAAAGTGAAATCACGATAAGGATGTAATGGAGCACTGAAGTAATCCTGCTTACCAAAGAGTGCATTGATATGTTCTGCCTTAAAGAATATTCTTGTTTGTCTAATCTTACCATTTAAGAAAACATCAATCATAGGAAAATCACCAAACTCTTGATTGTTTTGCGTATAGAATTCCCCTAATACAGGATCGTATCCATCCATATTGTAGGAAGTAAAATATTTTAATGTAAAACCGGTTTGCAGTTGTAAAGCTCTTTTAAAAAACCTATTCTCATAGTAAAAGGTATTTCGAGTAACTACTTCTGGTAAGTTTAATACTTCTTGATTTTGGTCAACAGACTGAAGCATGACGGTATGATCCATACCAAAATGGGTCAAGAACTTAAATCCTTTGTACAACTTCAATTTTAAATACGTAATTTCAGAATCAAATTGTTGAGGAGCTGCATTATAACCTACTGTATTCAAATCAGAGTCCAATAACTGATTTTCGGTGAAGTAAACATAATCCTGAATTCTAGTAATGCTTAACTGTGCATCTAGAAGTTTATCTGATTTTAAATCAATAGAAAATTGTTGCTTCTCGATATTGTCAAAAGCATTTTGCCAATTATAATTTTCATAATCACTTTGGAATAAAAGCGCATTAAAATTAGGAGATTGCGAGCTCAAATCTAAAGAAGCACTAAGTTTAAACAACTTAAAATCATAACTAGCCGATGCATTTAAAAATTGACCTGTCAAATCACCAAATAGTATTACACCACCATCACCTTGAATATCAAATCCTTTATAATTCTTACTAAACGTTCCTGATAATTGGTACGTTTCACCCTTGAGTCTATTGGTAATTGAAGAAGTCCCAAAATCAAGAACACGATTATAACCATAATTATATGCCTGCCTGGTGAATCCTGCTTTAAAATGACCTAACAAATGATGATCATAGAGTAAACCTACTTCTATATCTCCTTGTTCAAAATCTGTTTTATCATTAATTGCATTCCCAAAGGCATTTCCTAGAAATTCTTCATCTGGTGAAGACTGCTCAAACCTGTACAATTTATCTTCATAAAACATTTCATTGTACAATCTTGCGCTGTAGAAACTGGTTGAATCCTTTTTACCTAGAAACTCATATTCATGATTGATATAAAATCGACGACCGTTCAATGTACCTTCCGCATTTTCTAGATTAGGGTCTAATCGTCCTCTATCATCAAAATCCTCATCGTTATCAACAAATCCTTGAACGGCACTAGCCACAATACCACCATTCTCTTGATTAGATAAATCTTGAAAGGTTGTATGTGCTATAGCTTTATACTTCTTATTTTTTGAAACATAATTTGCCGTGAATTTAAATATCCCTGTGCTAGTAAGTGTGCGAGCATAGTCTCCTGCGCTGCGCACTCCTTTATAACCGATAGAGAAATTAAATTGAGGAGAAATATTACTTGTAAAGGTAGCGTCTAACTGCTGTCCTTGATTTACTGCTGTTTTAAAATATAAATCGGTTAAAGGAGTAGGCACTCTATAATACTGCATATCCTGTACTTCTAAATATCCTGTATGCCTAGCTCGCGCACCCATTGATGGAGTGAGTGTATTTAATGAATAGGACTTTCCTAATTCATTATAAGGTTGACCTACATTGTGAAAGGGTTGTAATTCAAAATTATCCTTGCGCAAATAATTGAATTTATAATCTTTGTAAATGTGTAAAGTGGTATCTACGTGAGTCGTATCACGTTGTGCAGATATGATTAGGTAATCTGTAATCGGTGGCTTATCTCCCTTAACTTGAACGCCAGGTTGATCTGTATTTTGATCTCCGTTCAAAGATGTAAATCTATCAGAAGTTCGAACTTCTCCAGCTGATATCAACTCCTTTTCTTGTGCTATAGAAAGTACAGGAAAAGCCAACAATAGAAATAAAAGAAATCTCATTTTTTTAATCACGGCTCAAAAGTAAGATAACGATAGCAATTAGAAGTTATTGAGTTCCTATTAATCTATAGGTATAGATTAATTAAAAATACCAACAGCAAGCTCTATCCAAAGTAAGAAAAAAGCAATGAGAGCTAGTACAATTAGGCCGTACCTCCATTTTGAAGAAGTGTGAGAAAACCAAATATAATGCAACAGAACGCTTGTTGTAAACAGCATCACACCCATAACTAAGAAATCCAGCAAACCCCAATTCACCTCTTTACTAAACACCATACCGATAATTGGTAGGGTAAGAACTAATCCTGTTATAGATAAACTACGTTTTAAAATTCGAATAGTTTTCATGTATTCCTTCTTTGCACATTCAAATTAAGTAATGCGTTTTTATAAAGGTAATTGATATTAATTACATTCGCAGTATGCTTTTATTACAAGTAAAACCCAATCTTATTGAGGCAGGAACTGATGAAGCTGGACGTGGCTGTCTTGCCGGACCCGTCACTGCTGCTGCTGTTATTTTACCACCAGACTTTAAATGTCCTGAATTGAATGATAGTAAAAAGCTTTCGCGAAAGCGTAGGTATGAACTTAGACCTATTATAGAAAAAGAAGCAATATCATTTCATGTATCGCATGTAATGATGGAGAAAATCGATGAGATTAATATATTGAATGCAAGTATTCTGGCAATGCATCAATCAATAAAGGGTCTTGAAAGTAAACCTGATCATATAGCCGTTGATGGCAATCGTTTTAAGCCATGCAACGAAATACCTTACACAACAGTGATTAAAGGTGATGGAAAATACCTCAACATCGCAGCTGCTTCCATACTCGCCAAAACATATAGAGATGATTTTATGGAAAAAATATCTAGGGAATTCCCTAATTATGATTGGCATAAAAATCAAGGTTATCCCACAGTTGCACATCGCCACGCTATTAAACAATATGGTAGTACAAAATACCATAGAAAAAGCTTTAAACTTTTACCAGATCAATTAAGTCTGGATTTATAATAGTTTTGTTTGAACTGTGTGTTATTTCATATAACTTTTACCTTTGTATAAAACTAGGTCTATGAAAAACTTTTTGAGAATCTTTGTTTTGGTTCTGCTTATTACTAGCTGTGAAAAAGACTCCCAAATAGATTTAAATCTCCTCCATCGTATACCACATGATTCTAAGATCATAATTGACGCAAATAACATGGAGGATGTATTTAGTTTTATAGAAAATAACGCTCTATATAACCAAATAAAAAATCTAGATAGACTACAAGAAATTAAAAATGCAGGTAGCTTTTTAGAATTATATAAAGAAAGTGATAACAATCTAATCACAGTAAGCATTGAAGGTAAAAATGAAGTGGTTATTTCTTTAATTTCTTCGGACCTACCAAAGTATAGAGATACTACATCAACCTTTAATTACAATGAAACAAAATACTATAAATCAAAAACAGATAGTATTGATTTTTATTTTCTTAATCATAAAGGATTGCATCTCGCTAGTAGTTCAAAACTTATAATTGAAAGTCAAATAAGACGAGAACTTGATGATTATGTGTTTAATGACGAGTTCAAATCTTTATATGAAAAAACTAGTGGTAATTCGGTATCCTTATATGTTAAAGCCAGTGATAGAAATTGGCTTAAAGAATTTATCTATGGTCGCAATATAAATGATAAGGGAAACTATGCTCATTGGTATCAAGTAGAACCAGAAAACAACGATCTTGCGATACAATTCTCTGGTATTCTCACGTATTCAGACAGTACATCAATGCGCCATGCACTTTATGATGGCCTGACTGCTAGAACTAACCACATATCTGAAATATTACCTCTTAATTTCACCAATGTAGAAACTACTACTTATAAGAATCATCAAGAAATCATATCCAATTTGTCCAGGCAAAAATCAATTAATCACGAGGTTACTGCTACTGTAAAAAATATTTTAGACAACTGTTATGAGTTAAGTAAAATAAGCTGGGATAAGGAGCACGTTGTAGCTTTTGGACTAGAACCTTACGAAACTTTCTTTCTCAACCTGGATAGTTTATCCACAGCCAAGTTTGAGTATCGTAACACAACCATTTATGAATTAAGAGAACCTATCAATACTAGTAGCTTATCTCCTATTTTACCTCAAAAAAACTATTCATATATTACTGTTTTAGGATCTCACTTTATATTGTCTGAAAAAGCAACTACACCCGAGCAAATCATTGCTGCAATTACCAACAAAAGCACTTTGGCCGATCAAATTTGGTGGCAAGACCTAAACAGTTCGATAAATAGCTCAAGTAGCTACACTTCAATTAGTAGTATAGAATTTTATAAGCAAAACTCTACGCTAAGTAAAAACGACAGCAAGATTTTAAAGCAAATTTCAAGTAAAACTTATCCATTTATTATATCTCAATACGTACATGAAAACGAATACGCTCATTATAATTTCCATATACCAGTTGTAAACGATGAGTTAAACAGTGGTAGCGTTCAACAGAGTTTGACTTATAAATCAGGCTCGAGTATTATTGCAGGACCATTCCTATTCCCCAATCATTTAACTAAAGGATATGATGTTGCCTTTCAAGACGCCGAATTAAAACTTCACTTAGTATCAGACAAGGGTAAACGACACTGGTCTAAACAGTTGAAAGGGAAAATATTAGGCGAGATACAAGTTGTTGACGGCTATAAAAATGGTCGCAAACAGTTAGTTTTCACCACTGAAAAAGCAATTTACTATCTAGATCGCAATGGCAAGGACGTAAATAAATATCCATTAGAATTTAAAAACGGTATAGATCAACCGGTAAGTGTTTTTGATTATGACAACAGCCGTAATTACCGATTTGTTGTAACTCAGGGTTCAAGATTATTCATGTATGATATAAATGGTAATGCTGTTAAAGGCTTTAATTATCAACCTGATGGAGAAATTCTAACATCACCACAACATATTAGGGTAAACAACAAAGATTTTATCGCGTTTGCTAAAGCAGAAAATAAAATAGCCCTTATCAGTCGTACTGGAAAAACCAGAACTAAGGTTACAGTTCCTATTGCGTTGAAAGGTAAACTCAAACAGTTTAAAAATAAATTGGTTGGACTAGATCAAGACGGTAAATTCTTCTCAATTAATCCTCTTAATGGAGAAGTAGCATTTGAAAATTTCAATAAGTATGGTAACTCTTTTGATAGCTCAAAGTCCCAAAGAGTGAGTTACAACGATAATAATCTGTTTATCAATAAGAATAAAGTTGAAATACCTTATGGTAGCTATGAGTACATTTCGGTTTATGAGAACAAGAACAAAAGCTTCATATCACTAGTTGATAACGCAGAAAATAAGGTTTACATATTCTCCCAAAAAGGTGATTTACTTAATGGATTTCCTGTTTACGGTAATACTACGGCGTCTGTAAAAACTGCTGGTAAATGGCATTACCTAGTCACTTTAGATGGTGATGATGTCCTACTATATAAGTGGTAACGCTCTTAAATTGATGGCTTAAATTCAATTTCAAAATCATCTATAAGCTGTTGAATTCTAGTTTCAATAGCCGTAAAATAGGTACGATCTTTTAATTCTTTAATTTCTTTCCTCTCATCTACAAAACCAGATTGTTTATAAACATCAGCGATATGAGGATGAACATAATATTCTCTACATACACTACGCGTGTTACCTAAAGCTTCGGCAGCAGCATCATAGGCTTGCAGTAGATTAGCTTCTCTATCTTTTTCAGTATTCAAATCAGGTGATTGTAGTAAGAAAGTATAGAATTCTCTTGTCGCGCCCCATGTTCTAAAATCCTTTGCCGAGAAAATATCTCCTGCGATGGTATGCAGATAATCGTTGACGTCATGACTTTCAATAGATTGATGGTTCCCGTAATCATCGTAATACTGAAAAAGTTCCCAACCAGGAATTTCCTCACATTGCTGTATCGCTTTTACCAGCTGTGCGTCATCAATTTCAACATGTTGATCAATTTGATGTTTTCCTTTAAAGTCAAAGATAATTTTTGATCCTGTATCAGTTAAGTGACGCATGCGCATTGTAGACAATCCATATGTCCCATTGCGCTTAGCATATCCTGAACTGCCTATGCGCACATAAGTTTCATCCATTATTTTTATAACCAGCGCAAGACATTTTTCTCTTGTCATTCCTACCACTTGAAGACTGTTTACTAGTTGCTTTCTAATTTTTGGTAACGCTTTCGCGAAAGCGGACATTTTAAAAAACTTAGTTTGATTACGAACTAAATTCCAGAGGTCATGATAGAGATATACTTTACGGTTTTTTGCATCGCGTCCAACTACTTGCAAGTGCCCATTATCGATAGCACTTATTCGCACTTGTTGCCAAGCTGGCGGTATCACTAACGATTTAATCCTTTTAAGTTGAGCCTTATCGGTTAATCTAGATTCATTATCAATTAGGTAGGTATATCCACGACCGTATTTTTTCCTATGAATATTTAAATGTTGGTCTGTTACATAAACCAAATCTGCCAGCTGTGCAGCATATTCAGGCTCTTCAATACAAGCACGTATATCTTCAATTGATAAGGTCATACCTATAAAAGTAGTCTAGTACATCATTGAGACTACTTAAGGATATTGTAATTCATGTGTAAAGAATGTTAATTCAATTTACATGATCGGCAAGAAGACGAGAATTACTTTTCTACAAGATCTGCTTCAAAAAGCTCAACAAAATAGGTTTTAATTTTTTGCTTGATCTCCTCTTGATCTACAGGTCTTTTTAGCTCTGCTGCTAGAGATGTTACTGCTTTATCTTCTATTCCACAAGGAATAATATGGTCAAAATAACCTAGATCTGTATTTACATTAAAAGCAAAACCATGCATGGTAACCCAACGACTAGCACGTACTCCTAGAGCACAAATTTTACGTGCAAATGGTGTTCCTACATCCAGCCATACCCCAGTTTCACCATCACTACGTTCACCTTTAAGACCGTAATCGGCCAAAATTTTAATGAAGATTTCTTCTAGTAAACGTAAATATTCATGAATGTCAGTAAAGAAATTTTCTAGGTCAAGAATTGGGTAACCTGTAATCTGTCCAGGACCGTGATAAGTGATGTCTCCGCCACGATTAATTTTATAAAAATCGGCATTGATTTGTTTAAGAACGGCTTCATTGGCAAGAAGGTTATCCAGATCACCACTTTTACCCAGCGTGTAAACGTGATTATGTTCTACAAATAATAGGTGATTAGGTGTAGGATTCTTGGAATCTTCTTTCCTATTTTCAATTTTAATATCAAGAATTTCTTTAAAGAGTTGTTCTTGATAAACCCAGGTCTGTTTATAGTCACCGACCCCTAAATCCTGAAAGAAGACCTTTTTATTCATTTTGCAAAGGTAATATTAACTTTGGTTAAACTTATACTAAATCGCTAAATATTTATATTATCTGTCAGGATTATTTAGTATGATCAATGCAGCAATAACACCAGGAACCCATCCTAACAAGGTTAATATCAATACAATCAAAATAGAACCACAGCCTTTACCAATTACTGCAAGTGGAGGAAAAATAATGGCCAAAATTACTCGCCAAACGCTCATATATTATAATTTAAAGGTGATGTGATTGCAGTAATATGACTGTGTAAAATGACAAATGTTACATTTTTTTCTTCAGCTTATTTAATCTAGATGAATTCACAACGATCAGTTTTTAGTAGTGACTTAAACACATTTAAATACACTTAGGTTAACTACTTTATAATCAGTTTTTTTTGAGCTGAAAAGAACTCGTTAAAAAGCACATGTTTTTTATTTAGCAACAGACTATTAGACAATCAAAGTACTCTTAATAATGTTCTTTTCATTTTTCACATTCTTATTAAAGTTACTTTTCTGTTTTAATTTACCTTTGCAGGCTTATAAAAACACCTATTTATGCAACTTTCTGAACAAGAAATCGTACGCCGTGAAAAATTGGCAAAACTGCGTGAGATGGGAATAGATCCTTATCCAGCAGCGCTTTATCCCGTAGACCATTCTACTAAACAAATTAAAGCCGATTTTAAAGAAGGTAAACAGGTAAACATCGCTGGTAGATTAACCTCTAGACGTATACAAGGTAAGGCTAGTTTTGCCGAAATTCAAGACTCAGAAGGTCGTATACAAGTTTACTTTAATCGTGATGAAATTTGTACCGGTGATGACAAAACGCTTTATAATGAAGTCTATAAAAAATTATTAGATATAGGTGACATTATAGGAATAGAAGGTGAGCTTTTTAAAACACAGGTAGGTGAAATGACTGTAAAAGTCACTAATTTCACATTGCTTACGAAAACCTTGCGTCCACTACCCTTTGCAAAAACGGATGCTGATGGAAAGGTTTATGACAAATTTGATGATGCAGAACAACGTTATCGTCAACGATATGTGGATTTAGTAGTTAATCCAGATGTTAAAAATGTTTTTGTCAAAAGAACAAAACTTTTTAATGCCATGCGTGAATTTTTCAATTCGCGTGAATATTTTGAAGTAGAGACTCCAATTTTACAACCTATTCCTGGTGGTGCGGCTGCAAAGCCTTTTATCACACATCACAACTCTCTTGACATTCCTCTTTATATGCGTATTGCAAATGAGCTGTATCTTAAGAGATTGATTGTAGGAGGATTTGACGGTGTATATGAATTCAGTAAAAACTTCAGGAATGAAGGGATGGATCGCACACACAATCCAGAATTTACAGCCATGGAAATTTATGTGGCTTACAAAGATTATAACTGGATGATGGATTTTACCGAGCAATTATTAGAACATTGCGCGGTTGCAGTAAATGGTACTACTCAAAGTACATTTGGCGATCATACCATTGAATGGAAAGCTCCATACCCTAGAGTCACCATGACTGATGCTATCAAACAGTTCACCGGTTTTGATATTACCGGTAAGAGCGAGGAAGAGTTGTACGCTTTCGCGAAAGCGGAAGGAATAGAAGTAGATAACACAATGGGTAAAGGAAAGCTCATCGACGAAATATTTGGTGAAAAATGTGAAGGAAACTTTATTCAACCTACCTTCATTACTGATTATCCTAAAGAAATGTCACCATTAACCAAGGAACACCGTGATCATCCAGAACTTACGGAACGTTTTGAATTGATGGTTTGTGGTAAAGAAATAGCCAATGCTTATAGTGAGCTTAACGATCCTATAGATCAACGCGAGCGATTTGAAGCTCAACTGGCTCTAGCCGATCGTGGTGATGACGAGGCGATGTTTATAGATCAAGACTTTTTAAGAGCTCTAGAATACGGTATGCCACCTACGTCTGGATTAGGAATAGGAATGGATCGACTAATTATGTTTTTAACCAACAACCCATCCATTCAAGAAGTTTTATTTTTCCCACAGATGAGACCGGAGAAAAAATTAAACGTCGACCTCAATGATGATGAAAAAATGGTATATGAACTATTAAAAAAATCAGGCAAAGTAGAGTTGAATGCGCTTAAATCTGACAGTGGACTATCTAATAAGAAATGGGATAAAACAGTAAAAGGATTGACTGGTAAAAAGGTAGCCAAAGTTGAGAAAACAGATGATGGACTTTTTATCGATTTAGTGTAGCCTGAACTGGTACGATTTTAAAATTATAAAAACCGCTAGTAAATACTAGCGGTTTTTCTTTGATTAAACTTTTCAACTATAAGCCAGTCATAAGGACAAATAAAATTTTAAATATGAAAAACATCATTCTAATCGCTACATTTTTTGTGACAGCGATATCCGTAGCACAACGCCCACTTCCAAAAAAAGGAAATGATTTTACACCAGAACAACGTGCAGAACTTAAAGTTAAAAAAATGGCTGTAGCACTAGATTTGTCGGACAAGCAAATCAATAGTATTGAACCATTAATCGCAAATCAAGAATTGGAACGTCAAAGCTTGAGAGAGAATCGCGAGGAAATGAAAAATTTGAGTAATGACGAAAAGTTCAATCGTTTAAACACTAGATTGGATAAAAAACTTGAATTTAAAAGAAAAATGAAATCAATTCTAACAGCCGATCAATACGAAAAGTGGCAGAAAATGCATAAAAGAAAGAGAACTGAAGGCAGAAAGAAACATAAACGTAGAAGAAATGAGTAATTAAACTAAGTTTTAATTATTGATAAGGCTAGTTTATATTATTTGTTTATTTTTAAACTCAACAAATACCATCAAATGAAAAAGATCATATTCTTATTAGCCATTGTGTGTTCAGTAAGTGCATATTCACAACAAACTATTACGGCAGAACAACAGGAAGTTTCTGCGCAAACTCATATCAGAGTTAAAGAATTCAATAAGAAAATAGAAACTAAAGTTCAATTGATTGTTGATGCTGTTAAATTGGATGAGAAAAAGGTAAGCGAGCTACGAGAAATAGTTAGAGATCGCGAATCAATGGTTATTCGTATAGAAAGAGAAGCGCAAAGAGGAGAAACGAATGACTTGCAAGGAACTTTAAATGATGTACAAAGTAATTATGAAAAGCGCCTTAAAGAAGTACTAGGTACAGAAAAGTACAACTTATTAAAAAGCAAACAATCTCCGAAATAATAATATAGATTGGTCGATTAAAAGAAGGTTCTCAATTTTGAGAGCCTTCTTTGTTTTTATACTGGATAGTTTTGTTAAAAGGCAAACCTAACTGATACTTCAAATCGTTTGAGCGCTTACTATCGACAATGTCCAATCCGTAGTTGATATTTTGGCTATCACCATAGTAATAGGTTCCAAATATGTGATCCCAAATACTCAGAATATTCCCAAAATTTGTATCTGTTATAGGCATACTATCATGATGATGGAATTTATGCATACCAGGTGTTACTATTAGGTAGCTTAATGTTTTATCCAGTTTTTTAGGTAAACTAATATTTGCATGACTCCAATAAGTGAAAAATACTGTAATGATCCTATATATAAGATAAAAACCTATAGGCATACCTGTAATCACTACTGCTATCAAAGCTGCAAATTCCCTTAACATAAAATCCAAAGGGTGATGTCTAGTTCCACTAGTAACATCTAAAAAAGTATCACTGTGGTGTACCGTGTGAAGCCTCCATAAAATACTACTTTTATGTAGTAAAAAATGAATGCCATATTGAGCAACAAGATCTAGTACTAATAAACTTATGACTAGTTCTAACCAGATAGGCAAACTCACATAATTTAATACTCCTAAACTATTTTGCTCTAGAAAAATAAAAACACCAGCAGTCAGTAAACCAAATACTACATTAATAATCATAGTAAATGTAAGCAAGGCAAGATTTGTTTGAGCATGCTTCCATTTATCGTAAGGTGATTTTAAAAAACTATAGTATCCTTCAAGAATCCAGAAAAGGGTAATCAAACCTATCAGCCACACCAATTTATAGTAGATGGGCATTGTTTCAAAGATTTTTAAAAATGCTTCCATCTCACTAAAGTAGCAAAAGTTATGCTACCAGCTTTTAACTACTTCCTGAGTAGCCTCAATAGTTCTGTCTAGATCTTGATAAGAAAGAGCATCATTTAAGAAATAGCTTTCAAATGCACTAGGTGGCAAATAAATACCTCGTTCTAGCAATCCATGAAAATATTTTTTAAACCACTCATTGTTTCCTTTGGCTGCGCTTTCAAAATCCACTACTGGATCTGGAGTAAAATGAACTGACATCATCGATCCAAATCTATTAATCTGATACTCGATTCCCTTACTCTCTAGAACTTCTTGAATTCCCTTATGTAAATACTCCGTTTTTTGAGAAAGACTATCAAACACTTCTGGATGTTTATTCAAATGATCTAACATTGCATATCCGGCACTCATCGCTAGTGGATTACCACTTAATGTACCAGCCTGATAAACTGGACCTAGTGGCGCTAAATAATTCATAATTTCTTGACGTGCTGCAAATGCTCCTACAGGTAATCCGCCACCTATGACTTTACCATAGGTAACAATGTCTGCATTTACACCTGTTACCTCTTGTGCACCACCACGAGCTAGCCTAAAACCAGTCATCACCTCATCAAAAATGAGTAGTGCATTATTTTGATCACACAATTCTCTTAATCCTTGTAGAAATCCTTCCTGTGGTATTATACAACCCATGTTACCAGCAATAGGCTCTAGAATGATACAGGCAATTTGATCCTTATTATGCTCAAATAGCTGTGCAACCTGATCAAGGTTGTTGTACTGGGCAAGTAAAGTATCTTGAGCTGTTCCTTTTGTTACTCCAGGACTATTTGGACTCCCAAAAGTCACCGCACCACTACCAGCTTGAATTAAAAAGGAATCACTATGCCCGTGGTAGCAACCTGCAAATTTGATAATTTTATCTCGACCTGTGTAACCTCTAGCTAGCCTTACTGCACTCATACAAGCCTCGGTACCAGAGTTTACCATTCTAATTTGATCAATATTAGGAGCCATTTCAATGGCAAGAGCAGCAATTTTGGTCTCCAATTCAGTAGGCATACCATAGGAAGTACCACGGTCAACAGCCTCTTTTACCGAATTCACTACGGGCTCAAAGGCATGACCTAATATCATTGGACCCCATGAAGCTATATAATCTATAATTTCATGTCCATCCTCAGTTTGAAGATAAGCTCCTTTGGCGCTTTTGACATATACGGGATCACCGCCTACTGCGTTAAATGCTCGTACCGGTGAGTTTACACCACCAGGAATATATTTTTTTGCCTCATTAAATAAGGCACTACTACGTTGATAAATAAATGACATTAAAAATCTTTAGGAAGAGGTTCTACAAATAGTTCTTGACCTACACTAATAGTGTTGTCCTTTAAACCATTAAAGGCTTTCAATTGATCTACTGTAATATTATATTTTCTTGAAATACTATAAAGTGTGTCGCCGGCTACAACTTTGTGCGATGCTTGTACACTTGGTCTTACATCGGTGATAGTTCTGGTTTTAGAATCCGTAGGGTTTCCTAGTACCATATTATCGTACTTGTATAGCTCATAACGCTCAATTAAACTTATGAGTTTTTGAGGGTAACGTCTATCTGTGGCATATCCAGCAGCTCTTAAACCTTTGGCCCAACCTTGGTAATCATCTGGTTGTAATTTGAATAAACCTGCATATCTTTTCCTATCTCTCAAAAATAGAGAATGATCACGATAAGAATAGTCTGGATCATTATAGGTCCTAAAACATTCTTGCGCCTTATCATCATCATGATATATGCGTCCACCAGTCCATCCTTTATGACATTTTATTCCAAAGTGGTTGTTAGCCTCTACAGCTAGACGACCTTCACCAGATCCACTTTCTAGAATACCTTGAGCTAGCGTGATACTAGCTGGTATCTTATAAAGTTTCATCTCTCGCATGGCGGTATTAGCAAATAAATCTATGTAAGTGGACACCTTATCTTTACTATCAGGCTTTGTAGTTTTAGTAACCTTATCTTCTTCTTGTTGACCTATGGCTTGTGGCGTCGAATCTGGTTGAGTAATTGTTTGAGTTGTCTTTTTCTTCTTTGTAGTCACTACTTTTTTACTACCACCGCACGATGTTAATAGCATCACTCCAAAGAAAATGATCAGCAAATTTTTAAATTTCAAACTCATAAGTAATTTCTTCTCTTCTTTTTCTTTTCAACATTTGATTGTAACCAGCGATCGCCTGTAATCCTCCTGTATGAATTGCTAAAATACGAGAATCTTTAGGAAAAACACCTTTTAAAATAAGGTCTTCTAGATGGAACATCATTTTTGAAGTGTATATGGGATCAAGTGGTACTCCGCTTTCGCGAAAGCGTGAATTCATATATTTAATTAGTTCATTATCAGACCTTGCGTATCCTCCAAATCTATCCTCAGAAAACACTTGAAAATTAGAACGAAGAGTAAGCTTGTTTATTTCCTCCTTTAAAAAACCTCCCTTTAAGGCAGAAAACACTAAAACCTTTTGGTTAGGTGCGCTGCTTTCAATAATACCTGCTGCCGTTCCACCTGTTCCGCCAGCCACGGCAATAAAATCATAATGAGATTTATCTTGGTCGGTTAATATTTCTTTGGTTCCTTGAATTGCCAGTTGGTTAGTTCCACCTTCTGGGATAATCATAAGTTTACCGTGTTCCTTAAAAAGCTCTCGATAGTATTGATCATCCTTTTGCTTGTAAGATTCTCTAGTTACAAAGTGAAATTTCATTCCATTGTTGTGAGCCGTGAGTAAGGTATTATTACTTGCTAAGGTTTTTTTTAGATTTAAACCCAATTCCTCTCCTCTTATAATCCCGATACTAGATAAACCAGCAATTTTTGCAGCGGCGCTTGTGGCTGCTATATGATTTGAAAAAGCTCCTCCATATGTAACTAGGGTATTGATGGATTCTTTTTGTGCATGTAATATGTTATATTTTAATTTCCTAAGCTTATTACCAGATACTTCAGGATGCAATAAGTCTTCTCGCTTAATATCTATTAAAACGTTATTAAGTGTTTTAAAAAACTGATTTTCAGACTGTATTACTCCATAATCTTGCATAGGACAAAGGTAGCAAGCTAATAATGTAAAAAAGCATAGGGTTTTCGCTTTTTTAAGTATTGTAGCTCCGTTTCCATACAATAAGCTTCTTTTTCAAATCTTATTGATCTATAGGCTAAATCATGTGATTTACTAACTCTTAATATTAGATATTCCAACAGATACCATAAATAGAAAAAGACGATTAAAAGCTCCAGCTGTTGCCTGGCGTGAATTCTTTCATGATTCATAAAAACCGGATCATTTTTAAGCGATTTGGATTTGACTAATAAAAATGGATATAGCGTTATACCGTTATAATTTTTAAGAAATGAAATTTCGACCACTATCATAGTGATAAAGGTAGTATTTATTAAGTCAAAAGCCTATTATCCTTACGGTCATACCACCGTAAAATAGTATTTTTAAGCCATGAAAAAACATATTCCCCTTGAGGAAGGAGATTACTACTTAACACCAGAAGGGTATCGTTGTTTCACTGAACAATACCATTTAAAAAGAGGTTATTGTTGTGAAAGTGGATGCAGACACTGCCCATACGGTTACAATAAAAAAACAAACAGCCAGAAATAATGAACAAAACTATCAATAACAACAGTCAGTTTGATTTAGACATATTTCAACAGAGTATAAAACAGGGTATTCCTGAATCTTTACCAGACCCATATGTCTATGACAACTCAGTAAACCATGCTCCTAAAAGAAAAAAAATTCTCAATAAAGAAGAAGAACAACTTGCATTGCGCAACGCACTCCGATATTTTAAACCTGAATTTCACTCCATTTTATTACCAGAGTTTAAACAAGAATTAGACGAGTATGGACGTATTTATATGTATCGTTTCATGCCTAAGGAAGAAATAAAAGCTAGATCTATTGACGATTATCCAGCTCGTTCTAAACAGGCTGCAGGAATAATGCTCATGATTCAAAATAATCTTGATCACGCGGTCGCACAGCATCCTCATGAACTTATCACTTACGGTGGTAATGGTGCTGTTTTTCAAAACTGGGCTCAATATTTACTCACTATGCAATATTTGAGCGAAATGACCGATGAACAAACTTTAGTCATGTACAGCGGTCACCCAATGGGGTTATTCCCTTCACATAATAAGGCTCCTCGCTGTGTTGTTTCAAATGGAATGATGATACCTAATTATTCTAAACCTGATGATTGGGAAAAATTTAATGCACTAGGTGTCACCCAATACGGTCAAATGACAGCAGGATCCTACATGTATATAGGTCCTCAAGGAATCGTTCATGGTACCACTATAACTGTATTAAACGCCTTTAGAAAAATTGGAAAATCTCCATTAGGTAATGTATTTGTTACTTCTGGATTAGGAGGAATGAGTGGAGCACAACCAAAAGCTGGAAATATTGCAGGTTGTATCACCGTTTGTGCCGAAATGAATCCAAAGGCGGTACAAACTCGACATTCACAAGGATGGGTGGATATTGTAATTGACAACACACATGAGTTAGTAGAACGAGTAAAAGTTGCCCAACAACACAAGGAACCTTTATCAATTGCCTATCTAGGAAACGTCGTTCATGTATGGGAATCCTTCCATGAAGCAGGAATAGAAATTGCGATAGGTAGCGATCAAACTAGCTTACACAACCCATGGGCTGGCGGTTACTACCCGGTAGATCTATCTTTTGAACAGGCAAATAAAATGATGAGTGAACAACCTGAAGAATTTAAAAGTCAGGTTCAAAATTCTTTAAGAAGACACGTTGCTGCTGTGAATAAACATACTGATCAAGGAACCTATTTCTTTGATTATGGTAATGCCTTTTTATTAGAGTCCAGTCGTGCAGGAGCTAACATCAAAGGAGAAACTACAGAATTCAAATACCCATCATACGTACAAGATATAATGGGACCTATGTGTTTTGACTTCGGGTTTGGCCCATTTAGATGGGTTTGTGCTAGTAATGATCCTACAGATCTTAAAAAAACAGATGAAATTGCTACTCAAGTTTTAGAAAAACTAGCAGCAAACTCTCCACAAGAGATTAAACAACAAATGCAAGACAATATCCAATGGATTAAGGGCGCACAACAAAATCAACTTGTAGTAGGGTCACAAGCACGTATTTTATATGCAGATGCTTTAGGAAGAATAGAAATAGCCAAAGCTTTTAATCAAGCCATAGCGCAAGAAGAAATAGGCCCTGTAATTTTAGGCCGAGATCATCATGATGTATCAGGAACAGACTCACCATACCGTGAAACATCAAACATTTATGACGGCTCTAGATTTACAGCAGATATGGCTATACACAATGTAATAGGCGATAGCTTCAGAGGTGCTACATGGGTTTCCATTCATAATGGCGGTGGTGTAGGCTGGGGCGAAGTAGTTAATGGTGGATTCGGCATGGTTATTGATGGTAGTAAAGAAGCTCAAAATAATTTGGAGAGTATGCTTTTCTGGGACGTTAATAATGGAATAGCAAGAAGAAACTGGGCTCGTAATGAAAATGCAACATTTGCGATTAAACGAGCAATGGAACTTAATCCAGATTTGAAAGTTACGTTACCTAATAAAGTAGACAGTAACTTAATTAAAAATATTAATTAGCAAATCGTGAAAGTTGTTATCGCTTTCGCGAAAGCGCAAAACCCAATAGCTATGAAACGATTTTTTACCCTTTTATTAATAACAATAGTAGCTGCTAGTTGTCAAACAGTACGAGTTACTCAAGATTATGATGTAAATGCAGATTTTAACAAGTATCAAACGTACGCCTACTACAAACAAGGTATTGACGAAGCCGATGTAAGCGAACTTGATAAAAAACGTATTCTTAGAGCTATTGATGCGAATATGCAAGCAAAAGGATTTACCAAATCTCAAAATCCTGATTTCATGATTAATATTTTCACTGATGCCAAGGAGCGTGTTGATGTGTATAACAACTGGGGTTGGAATGTCGGCTGGGGCTGGGGCTGGGGCGGCTTTTGGGGTGGCCCATGGGGCAATAGCGTAAACCGAGTTACCGAAGGCGTTCTTTATATAGATTTTATAGACACCAATAAAAAAGAGCTTATTTGGCAAGGTATAGGAACAGCGCCGTTAAAGACCACACCACAAGACAAAATAGAACGAACCAATGAAATGGTTAAAGAAATATTAGAGCAATTTCCACCAGAGCCAGCTAGATAACTTTTTTGGAATTAGTATTAAATAGGCTTCATTATCAAGGAATCACATCAAATAATCGTAAGTGTATTGAGAAAACCTCATCTATACATCTGATTTTTATACCCTTTAACTGAAATTAACAATAATACGTTGATAAATACGTGATTATGACATTTAAGTTTTTGATTTGCATAATCTAAAATGATAATGTTTTGAAATTAATTTCAGTTATTTTCCTTTTTTCTTTTGCCACGAGCTTAGCTCAGGTTGGTATAAACACCACTTCTCCTGCCGATGGTACTGCATTGGATATCTCATCATCCGATAAAGGAATATTAATTCCTAAAGTATCACTTAACTCAACTAATAGCTTAAGTGGAATAAATTTAGTAGGTAGCACACTTGAAGAAGGTGTTTTAGTTTATAATACAGCAACCACTTCCGGGACAAATGCCGTTTCACCCGGTTTTTATTATTGGAATGGTTCCAACAGCTGGATTTTATTAACCAATTTAAAAGATTGGTCGGTAGAAGGAAATAATGCCATTTCAACGGACAGGTTTGGTACAAATAATAACATCCCTGTTATCATTAAAACGAATAATAATGATAGATTTCAAATAACTACATCTGGTAGACTTTTGAGTTATTCTAATGGAACCGAATCGTTACCATCCTATTCATTTGCGAATAAAACTAATTCAGGAATGTATTTGAACGGATCCGATGAAGGCTTAATGTTTACAAGTGACGGGTATGACTTTTTGAAATTACAAAATTTTGGCACCTCTAGACAGATAACACTTAATCCTGATGGAGATGGTGATATGAGTCTGCAAATTCGAGGAGATTCAAATGTAATTCTTAGTGCAAACTCAAGTAGACATAATCTAGACGTAGGCTCTAATGCTAACCCAGAATACGCTTCGCTTGCCTTAAGTCAGAGTAATCGTGGACTTCTACTAAATAGAGTTAGTTTAACAGCTGCAAATAGTTTCAGTCCATTACCATCAAATCCAGCTTCAGGTACAATGGTTTACAATAGAAGTGAAAATTTAACTCCATCAGGATATCTTAACGATGTTCGCCAAGGTGTGTATGTATGGAATGGTAGTAGATGGATACCACAATTTGCAGAAACACGCTCAGCAAGGTTTGGTAATGCAGCAAATAGAACTCAAAATTTAAACGATTTCACTTCAAACGAATTAGAACTGTTTTCCTTTGCGGAATGGAATGATGATTATAGTTTATTTAACGTAAGCTACGGATCAGGCACAACAAGATTGACAATAGGAGAAGATGGAAGGTTTGAAATAAAGGTAAATATGTCAATAATTGTCGATTCAGGATCTACTAACGTTGACATTCAATTAGATGCTGAATTAAGGGTAGATCGAGGAGGAACCACAATATATCCAGGAACAACAACATCTAACAACTACATGAGAAATAGAAATGGTGTAACAACTTCTAGTATCAACATAAATGAACTTGTTGAATTAGAAGCAGGTGATCAAGTCTATATTCATGTAGAACAAACAGGGAACACGGGAACAGTTACCATGAGACCCGAGGCAGGAAGTAATTTTTTTACTATTAAAAAAATCAAATAAAACCTCTAAGGTTACTCAATATCGGTACCGTTTACTATTACTTTATAGTTAATCGCAACTACAGCATCAAAAGTTTTAGAAACACTACAGTATTTCTCAAAACTTAAAGCCGCTGCACGAGCAGCCTTTTTATCGTCTATATCTCCTTCCAGATGAATAGCACAAGTGATTGACTTAAATGGTTTTGCATGATCTAATTCAAATCGATCTCCTTCCACCTCAACTTTGTAACTAGTGATAGATTGACGTTGCTTTTTTAGAATATCAATAATATCAATTGCGCTACAGCCACCTACTCCCATTAAAACAAGTTCCATTGGACTTACTCCTTGTACAGGAGTTGCGCCACTATGATCGATCATTACTGTATTTCCTGAGGAGCCTGTTGCTTCCATCAAAAAATCATCATTCTTACGTTCAATTTGAATTTTCATCACTTAATAATTCAATACCTCTTCAATCTTATTCTTTACCTTTTCAGTACTAGGAATCATGGTTTGCTCTAGCGTACTATTTAAAGGAATCGCAGGCATATTCTCACTTCCTATAAGCATTACTGGTGCGTCTAACTCTTTAAAACATTCTTCTTGAATACGACCTTGCAATCCTCGCGAAAACCCATTATCACTAGGTTCTTCGGTTACAATTAAACATTTACCGCATTTCTTTACACTGGTAAATACAGTCTGATAGTCCAACGGATGTAGAGTACGCAGATCGACTACCTCTATTCTATCCTGAACTCCTAATTCTTGAGTAGCATTCATAGCCCAGTGAACACCCATTCCATAGGTAATTATCGACAAGGTTTCCTCTTCCTCTTGTTTCCAAATTTCTTGTAAAACCCATGCTTTACCAAATGGCAGGACGTAATCCTCGCTAGGCTCTATGCTAGTTGCTCCTTTTGTCCCGGGCACTTTGGACCAATACAAACCTTTGTGTTCAAAAATCACCACAGGATTAGGATCGTAATAAGCTGCTTTCATCAGTCCTTTTAAATCGGCACCATTAGAAGGATATGCTATTTTAAGACCTCGTATATTGGTTATAACACTTTCTACAGATGATGAGTGATAAGGACCACCACTACCATAGGCACCTATAGGCACTCTTAAAATCATTGATACTGGCCATTTACCATTACTCAAGTAACATGATCTTGAGACCTCGGTAAATAATTGATTCAGACCTGGCCATATATAATCTGCAAATTGAACTTCAACTATTGGTTTCAATCCTACCGCACTCATTCCTACTGTACTACCTACTATAAAGGCTTCTTGAATAGGAGTGTTAAAAACTCGATTATCACCAAACTTTTGAGCTAGTGTAGCTGCTTCTCTAAAAACACCACCTAATCTTCCTCCTACATCTTGCCCATAAAGTAAGCATTCAGGATGCTTGCGCATCAATTCTTCAATAGCAAACAAGGCACAGTCCACCATGACTACTTTTTCTGCGTCCTTTGGCGATCGTTCTCCTTTTTCCTCAGTAATCGGTGTAGGTGCAAAATCATGCGTAAACAAATCTGCTGGTTCTGGGTCTGGTTGTTCTATTGCACTTTTGAGAGATTGCTCTACTTCTGCTTTCGCGAAAGCGTCCATTTCATCCAGTTCCAGCTCGCTATATCCATATTTACCCATAAGCTCACGCATTCGTGGATAAGGGTCACGACTACGTGCCTCTTCAAGATCATCTCTATAAAACTCCATGCGAACACCGCTTGTATGATGATTAAGCAAAGGCACCTTGGCATGAACTACAAATGGTCTGCGTTCTGTCCTAATAGTTTCAATAACTTTTTCAAGGGTTTTATATGATTCCTCAAAGTCTGTCCCATCAATACTTACCGACTCTAAGCCATGAAACCCTGATGCATATTGAGCAGCATTTTGTGCTCGTGTTTCTGCTTCATTAGCACTTATATCCCAGCCATTATCTTGTACTAGATATAGAATAGGTAATTGTTTAAGGGCTGCCATTTGCCAGGCTTCCGCTATTTCACCTTCGGTTACACTGGCATCACCTAGTGAACAAACAACGATAGGCATGTTAACATCGTCATCTTGCTTCAAATCTTCAAGACTTTCCTTGTACCACATTCCCATTGCTACACCTGTTGCAGGAATTGCTTGCATTCCTGTTGCGCTACTTTGATGAGGAATTTTAGGCTTATCCTCGTCATTCAATGATGGGTGTGAGTAATAGGTACGACCACCACTGAAGGGATCATCTTTTTTAGCTAATAACTGTAGCATTAAATCATAAGGCTTCATACCTATTGCGAGCAGCATGGCATCGTCGCGATAGTAGGGAAATGCAAAATCTTGAGGTAGCAATTGCATTCCGATTGCTGTTTGTATCACCTCATGACCACGACTAGTGGCATGTACATATTTTGAAACCAGCTTAAAATTGTCTTCGTAATGCTCTGCCATTGCTTTGGCAGTAACTAGATTACGATAGGCCTTTTTAAGGTTTTCCTTAAATTGAGTATCATTTATAAAATTACTCATATTAAATGTTTTACTTGTCAACATCACATTAATGATGTAGACAGTGATTTTATAGTGTTATAAATCTTTAAGATCGGGAACAAGAGCCATATTATCGGCTACCTTTTTCAAAAAGCTACCGCCTAAATAACCGTCAACAACACGATGATCAAAACTTAAGCTTAACATCATCATACTGCGAATCTCGATGCGATCTTCTCCATTTTCTGTGATTACTTCGGCACGCTTTTTAATAATCCCAGTTGCCAATATTGCGACTTCCGGTTGATTGATAATGGGTGTTCCCATTAAGGAACCAAAGGTCCCTACATTACTAATTGTAAAGGTGCTTCCTTTTATATCATCACCACCTAGTTTATTATCCCTAGCTAGCCCAGCAAGTCGATTTACATCGGCAGCTAGTTCAGGTAGTGTTTTTTGATCGGCATTTTTAACTACAGGCACTATTAAATTACCGGTGGGTAACGCCGTTGCCATCCCAACATTAATTTCCTCTTTTACGATAATGTTTTTGCCATCCAGACTACTATTAATCATTGGAAATTCTTTGATAGCGCTGGCAACAGCTTTAACGAATAATGGCGTAAAGGTCAGTTTGTTGCCGTGTTTTTCTTGGAATTCGTTTTTCACGCTTTCGCGAAAGCGTACTACATCAGTCAAATCTGCTTCAACATAGGCAGTAACATGTGGACTAGTGTGTTTACTGTACACCATGTGATCTGCAATCATGCTGCGCATGCGGTCCATTTCTACAATACGACCAGTTCCTTTGTCTAAATTGAGTTGGGGAATTCTATATGCTGTTGGGTCTGGTTCTGGCGATACTGATTGTGCAAATTGATAAGGCCTGCCTTCATTCAAATATTGTATTACATCACTCTTGCGTAGACGATTATCTTTACCAGTGCCGGGAATACGAGCTAATTCCTCATACGAAATATGATGCTCTCTTGCTATACTTTCTACTAACGGGCTTATGAACCTATCAACATTGACAAATGAGGTTTGAGAATTACTAATTGAACTGGTTACGGCTTTTTTAGGCTTGAGAGGTGTTTGTTTTGGTTTCTCAGAACTCGTTTTTTGAGGTGCTTTTTGTGCGGAATTGTCTGTTTTTTTTGTTGAACTTACTGCTCCTTCTACTGGCTCAAATCGAGCAATCACAGCGCCTATTTCAACCACGTCTCCTGAATTGAATAAATGCTCCTGCATGATACCACTAGCAGTCGCAGGTACTTCATTATCAACTTTATCAGTACCTACTTCAACAAGAATATCTCCTTCTTTAAAGGATTCTCCTGGTTGTACCATCCAATTGAGTACAGTTCCTTCGGTTATACTTTCACCCATTTTGGGTAAAACAAAATCTTCCATTTTTGCCATGGGATAAAAATAAGAAAACTAACGGTTGTTAGCTTACTTATAATTCTTAAAGTAGTAATATTTTTAGGTATGAAATAGACTAAAAAATCAAAAGCTTTTTTAATCATTTTTGATTCAATGTTGGTTTATTGGTTAGTAGTAAGCATCAAATTTTACTTTACGGCATGTAATATTTAATCTAGTAAATAGGGCTAAAAGCTTTTTTGGTGAAAGCGTTTTCCATTAGGATAGAAGGCTTTCCATTTGCCAATTTGCTTACCTAGTTTAAAGCGTCCAGAAATTTTCAACTCACCAGTGATATAATATTCTCTATATCTACCGTTAGGTAAACCATCACTTAAAGGAACTTTGAATTTAAGCTGACCATTTGAGTAGAATTGCTCATAATCACTAGCAGTAAAATCTGAAGGAAATAGGTCAAGCTGAAATATTGTTTCTTTATCTAGATTTACCACATTGCGCACCAACTCAATTCCTGGTGAAACTTGTTGCTCTAATTCTTGCACCTGATTATCGTAATCAGGATCATATCTCATTACAGCTCTTGTTTTAAATAAATCATCCTTTGCCTTTAACTCAAAACCTAGTTGGGTAAATTGAGAGTAAAAATCGTGTTGCTTATTAAGCAGTAGTTGAGTTTCTTTATTTAAGTATTCACTTCCTACATGAGCTAGTTTATTAGTATCTATATAAAAAAACACATTGCTTTGGGTACTGAATTCATCAATAAAATCCATGTAATAATCGCTGTAAATCAATGTGTTTTTGTCCTCGTAATCATCAATCATTTTTTTGAGTGTTACTGGACTGTTGGAAAAGACTATATAGTCATCAATAACTGTATAATATGGTTTTTCAATTCGTTCAAACATTCCTCCTAACACCCATTTAAAAAACCCTTTTATATCAAGAAAATTTATTGCATGTTGTTTATAATTAACCGTTTTGAACATGACAGGAGATTTTTTACGAATTTGTTCTTGAACAAATCTTAGCCGCTCCTGCATTACATCCTCGTCGTTATATTTAATGGCAGCTATTATACTTTCTTGGTTATTCTTATAATTAGGATTATTGCTATTATCTAATGTAGCAAAAGCAAATTCATCATCCCACCAAGAGTACATATCACGATCTAGATTTATATCCAGAAATTCCTCTATCTTCTTTTTACCATTTTCATATTCTTCAACTGTTTTATTTTCTTGTTTCTTTAAAATTGAAATAAAATCCTGTTGTAGAGATTGAAAATTATCAAACCCAAAACTTATATAAAGTGCGGTATCATTTGGCAAAACAGTAGTGGCATCTAAGCTACCTGTTCCAGAATTGTCTAATGCTTTTATAAAGGCTTGTGCAGTCGAATTACCGCTTATATAACCAGTTGCTTTTAACCATCGATCACTTTCTTCTTCTATTTGAAAACCGCTGTAATAAAAATTTCTTTCAAGAATATCAATAATATCACTGGATTCATTAACAAAAAGACCATAGTAATTACTGAGCTGATTGTGATTCAAGTAAAACCTGAATAAGCCATCATCTTGAATTTCATTTTTCACTTTTATGAAATTCAAGTCGGTACTTAATTTAGGATTTTTGCTTGTGGTAATACTTCTTTCAACCAGTCGAGGTGTGTAACTTGCTACTAATTGATTTTCTATAAAGGTTATTCTAAGAACCTCATTTGTATTTGTATCCAATATCTCTTGAATTACATGTCCTTTAAATTCTCTTTTAGAAACACTGTAATTCTCATTTACCAACTGGCTAATGTTATTTTTAATCAAATCAATTTTTGAATACTGCCTTAGATCGGCTACGTATAAAAACCCGTAATCATCAAAACTGATTTTATGAGCACTTATAATAAGATCTCTATCTCCTATTTTATTAAATAAATTTCTTTCTGACTGAAAAAGAGAATCCAATGAGTTTAACTTCTCACTCATCAATGCAATTTGCTCATTCGATTGCAAATGATCCCATAATTCACTTTGAGAAAGAATTTCTAAATTACTAATAGGTTCGCGCGTTTCAATTATAAACATCGCATCATGAGGTACAAGATGAAAAGCGTTTATACGATCTGGTTCAAAAACAAACCAACTCGCGACCTTGTAAACTATAAAAGCTAAAAGGGCAAATAGCGCAATTTTAAAATACCTCTTTATGGTCATTGTAGGATTTAGCCTTTGGATCAAGATAATAACTACAGATCATGTAGCAATATTATAATTATGTCTGTATCACCCCAAGATTAAAATCCTTTTCAATAGGTGCATGATTTGCGGCTTCTATTCCCATAGAAATCCACTTGCGTGTATCGCGCGGATCTATAATAGCATCAGTCCATAATCGTGCAGCTGCATAATAAGGAGAAACCTGATCGTCATATCTATTTTTGATTTTGTCAAACAGTGCTTTTTCATCTGCTTCACTCAGTTTCTCACCCGATTTTTCTAGCGATGCTTTTTCAATTTGCATGAGTACTTTAGCAGCGCTATTTCCAGACATTACTGCCAGTTCTGCGCTAGGCCATGCGACGATTAATCTAGGATCATAGGCTTTACCGCACATAGCATAATTACCAGCACCATAACTGTTTCCTACTACTACAGTGAATTTAGGAACCACGCTATTTGAAACTGCATTTACCATTTTGGCACCATCTTTTATGATTCCACCGTGTTCTGACTTGGAACCTACCATAAAGCCAGTCACGTCTTGTAAGAAAACTAAAGGTATTTTCTTTTGGTTACAGTTGGCAATAAAACGAGTTGCTTTATCGGCGCTATCACTATAGATAACACCACCAAATTGCATTTCACCTTTTTTGGTTTTTACAATTTTCCTTTGGTTAGCCACTATACCAACTGCCCATCCATCAATTCTAGCATATCCAGTTACGATGGTTTGGCCATAGCCAGATTTATATTCTTCAAATGTATCCGCATCGATCATACGATTGATGATATCCATCATATCATATTGATCACTACGCTTTCGCGGAAGCGTACCAAATAACTCTTCTGGATCCAGAGAAGGTTCTACTGATTCCTTTCTATTGAAACCAGCCTTTTCAAAGTCTCCAATTTTGTCAAAAATATTCTTGATTTTATCTAAGGCATCTTTATCGTCGCTAGCCTTATAATCAGTAACACCGCTTATTTCACAGTGAGTAGTTGCACCACCTAAGGTTTCATTATCGATACTTTCTCCAATGGCTGCTTTAACCAAATAGCTTCCAGCTAAAAAGATACTACCTGTTTTATCAACTATAAGAGCCTCATCACTCATTATAGGTAAGTAAGCACCACCAGCAACACAGCTACCCATAACAGCAGCAATTTGAGTGATTCCCATACTACTCATAACTGCGTTATTACGAAAGATGCGACCAAAATGTTCCTTATCTGGGAATATTTCATCTTGCATAGGTAAGTACACTCCTGCACTATCTACCAAATAGATAATCGGTAATTTATTTTCAATGGAAATTTCTTGGGCTCTAAGGTTCTTCTTACCCGTAATAGGAAACCAGGCTCCTGCTTTAACCGTAGCGTCATTTGCGACTACGATAACTTGTTTACCTTGAACATGACCAATTTTAACTACTACTCCACCGCTAGGACAACCACCATGTTCCTCATACATTCCTTCACCAGCAAAGGCTCCTATTTCAATAGCATTGGATGGATCATCCAATAAATAATCGATTCTTTCTCTTGCAGTAAGCTTACCTTTAGCATGGAGCTTATCAATGCGTTTTTGCCCACCGCCTAATGAAACTTGAGCAAATCTTTTTTTGAGAGTACTTAATAGTAATTTATTGTGATCTTCGTTTTTATTAAAGTTGATATCCATCGATTGCGTAGTTTTCCCAAAAATAGCAAATCTCAACCTGAAACGCAGAATATAACTGGTTTAAACAAGAATTAACATGAATTCAAAAGCCCTTATTAATCAATGAATTAAAACGTAAGCCTCAAGTCTAAAAACTTAAAATTATGTTAATGAGAGTTCAACACAATTGATTTAAATCACTTCTCGTAACATTATCCAAATTATTATTACGTGAAAATCCATGCAACAATGCCATACATTGCACGCATTCTGTGTTAATCAATAATAAGAATTAAATCTACCTGAGAAGTGTTTAAAGAGGAAGGTTAAAATATTCTTCCTTAAACCTCTGCATCTAATAAATCGGTAGCAATATGGTACCGTGGATCCTCAACACTGCTTTCAATAATAGTATCAAATTCAGGATTACGACGCATGAGTAATTCTTTACACTCAGGACTTAAATGGGTCAGCTTCACTTCTTTTCCTTGTGCTTGATATTTATTTACAACCTCTCGTAGTGCTTCAATTCCTGAATGATCCTGAACCCTAGATTCAATAAAATCTATTTTAATTTTTTGTGGATCATTTTTAGGATCAAATTTCTTATTAAAATCAGTCACTGATCCAAAAAATAATGGGCCCCAAATTTCATACACCTTGGTTCCATCATCTTCAATACGTTTTCTCGCTCTAATTCTTTTGGCACTTTCCCAAGCAAAAACAAGAGCACTTATAATTACACCTACAAAAACAGCAATTGCAAGATCAAAAATAACTGTAACTACTGATACAGTTATCAGAACAGCAGCATCAGATTTTGGAATTTTATTAAGTATCCTGAAACTTGACCAAGCAAAGGTGTCAATAACCATCATAAACATTACACCTATCAACGCTGCGATGGGAACTTGCTCTATTAGTTTATCTGTAAACAGTAAAAACGTTAACAAGGTAATTGCCATCATAACCCCAGAAAGTCTACCACGACCACCGGCATTAATATTAATTACTGTTTGACCAATCATTCCACAACCACCTGTTCCTCCGAAAAGTCCACTCACAATATTACCTGCACCTTGCGCCACACATTCTCGATTACCACTACCACGTGTCTCGGTAAGTTCATCGACTAAATTCATGGTCATCAAGGATTCAATTAAACCAACCGCAGCGGCAAGAAAAGCATAAGGAAGGATGAATTGAAAAGTTTTAAAATTGATTGGTAAGTTGCTCCAAAGATCAGTATTAAAAGTAGGTAATTCACCCTTTAAACCTGTCCCACCACCTTCAATTATGTAGGAACCTACTGTACTTACCTCCATACCGCTTATCACAACAACAGCAGTTGTAACTATGATTGCCGTTAATGCAGCTGGTATCTTTTTAGTAAGTTTAGGTAATAACCATATAATTCCCATGGTTAATAACACAAGCGCAATCATCGTCCACAATTCAGTTCCTTGCATGTAGGTGGATACATATCGTGTAACTCCATCTTCTCCCACAACCGGATTTTTATGTGAAAACATTTTTACTTGCGCGATAAAAATCACTACCGCAAGACCATTCACAAATCCCATCATTACTGGATGTGGTATTAACCTAACAAATTTACCTATCTTAAAAACACCTGCTCCTATTTGAATAACACCCATTAAGATTACCGTGGCAAAAAGGTAGTAAAAACCCATATTTTCTACTGGGTTTTCAAAGGCCATACCCTTTTCATGACCTTTGATGATAAGATCAACAAATATCACTGCAACAGCACCAGCAGCACCCGATATTAAACCAGGACGACCACCGAATAAAGCAGTTATTAATCCTATTATGAACGCTCCTGAAAGTGCCACTAATGGGTCTATACCAGCCACAAATGCAAAGGCCACTACCTCTGGAATCATAGCTAGCGATACCGTAATTCCCGCAAGAATATCGTTTTTAGGAGATTTTGTAAAGTTGTTGAAAATTTTAGCCATGCTTGTGAACTGCTGTATTTTAAAGGGCGCAAAGGTAATCGCTTTTTAAGGTTTATAAAACCTTGAATAAGTTATTTATATTTGAAAACCAGTTAACCAAGAACTTCATGAACTTATACACAAGGTGTACCAGTTGTGGCAACCATTTCAATTTAAAGATTAAGGGAAAAGATCGTGTTGAAATCAAAATGAAATACGGTGATTCAATTGCGTCACAGTGCAGTCATTGCCACACACAACAATCAACACCAATTAAAAAGATTAAAGCCGAAACAAATCAGCTTATCATCTCGATAGGATTTATAATAGGAGCTGTAGCATTCTTAAGTACATTTTTCTTTATAGGTAAATATTTGGCACTAGGTAAAGCAGTTTATTTCATTTATGGTGGTTTAACCTCTTTACCGTTTTTATTATGGCGTATTGAAGAGAAGTCTGTCAGGAGTTTTAATAGTACCAACGTAAAATAAGGTGAATTCCTTAAAAATCAATCTATGAAAAAATATGTCCCGTTAGTTATTGTTTTTCTCGCTTTCGCGAAAGCGGAAACACTACGAGCTCAAAATGATATTGAAGTTGTTTTAGAAGATTTACTTGTCTATCTGGATGGGTATATTGAACCAGCAGCTGAAGCCAGTGTTACGCAAGCAGGAGCAGCCTGGTATTACAGTGCTAAAGCACTACCAAAATTTAAGACGAGCATAGGCTTACATGCTAATGCGCTAGTTGCTCCTGAGAAAAAGCAATTCTTCACAGTAAATAACGATAAATTTAACAATTTGAGAATACGAGGCGGCACAGAGGCTAAAATACCTACAGCCTTAGGTCCGGAACAACGAACGTTTTTTGACTTTACCGTGGAAGGTGAAGAGTATGAACTTCAAGTTTTTGAAGGCATATCATCCGAAGTACTAGGACATCCCTTTTTACAAGCTAACGTAGGCTTATGGGCCGAAACTGAATTGCTTGTAAGATTTGCGCCAAAAATCACCTTGGATAAATCTAATTTTAGTTTATACGGTCTTGGGCTTAAACATAATTTAAGCCAATATTTCTTTGGTTCAAATCGTGATTTTGAGCTAGCAGTTCTAGCCAATTATTCTCTTTTTGATTTTAATTTAATATTTGACCCTTATACTATAGAATCAAATCAAGGAACAGCGCTTACAACTATTGATGGTGCTTTAATTGACTCGCATGCTGTTATTGTCCAATTAATTGCAAGTAAGGATTATAACAATTGGACATTTTCTAGTGGTGTAGGTTATACAAATAGTTGGATTGATTATCGACTTACGGGAAGTGAAGGTACGTTTCTGAACTTATTTAACGAGGTCCTCGTAGCTCTTGGTGAGACTAAACAGTCTTATCGATTTGATCTAGGCGCCACTTACAACTGGAATAAATGGAGTGTCACATCTCAATTAAGTGTGGCTCATTATGCTAATTTAAGTTTAGGTGGTGTTTACAAGATCAATTAATAGTTTCATTTTCTTACTTGTTTCAATAGTAAGTATATCGGTTCAAGCACAAGAAACTTCACCAGAAAAATCGGCTAGAAACAGGAAAATCGGTATCGGATATGGCTGGCACACACAGCAATCTTTTCCTGGAACGAGCAACGATTATATTTATGAAACAAAGTCGGCTCACATATTTTATGAATGGCAGCAATGGCAAAGTGGCAGATGGACCTTTCACACCTCAATTGAGACGGCACTATATCAGGTAGATCATCAATTGCTTAACTTTTATTTTATCACACCAGATCAAGAAGATTTTCAAGAAAGACGTGATAGATTCACACAGGCAAGATCATTTAACGAATACGTAGCACATGCAGGACTGAAAACAGTTTACAACTGGAATTTTGAAATAAAACCATTTATTCAAATTCGTATAGGTCCTATGTACGGCACACAAACTACCGAAAGGCTGAAACGAGGTTTTTCTTTTTCAGATGTTTTGAGTATTGGAACACAATATCAAGTAGATGAGCATGAATTTATAATAACCTATAGCTTAAGACATACCTCAAATGCAGGTTTAAAATTTCCTAATAGCGGTCACAACAGTTCAGGATTTCAAATAAGTTATGCTTACTTGTTCTA
Source organism: Nonlabens sp. SCSIO 43208 (assembly GCF_050703575.1). Taxonomy (NCBI): domain Bacteria; kingdom Pseudomonadati; phylum Bacteroidota; class Flavobacteriia; order Flavobacteriales; family Flavobacteriaceae; genus Nonlabens; species Nonlabens sp. SCSIO 43208. The sequence continues at coordinate 1,523,228 of NZ_CP065365.1, read as the reverse complement.
GAAATAAGTTTAATTAACTTATTAAACTCTTAAAAATTCACACAACTTTATTACGAGATTACTGTTTAATTAGCATTTCTATCCTACTCTATCCTATAATTTTACATCATCTAAGAATACAATTAAGTAGTAATTATTGTACAAAAAAAGGGATGCTGTGCTTGCATCCCTTTTTCATTGATAACCTAATATAAACTCAATACCATTAAAGTCTATCAGCAATTTGAACAAGCTCTTTAAACTCTTGAATGTATCCATGTGGATCACTCAATTGTACCGACTGTAAAACCTGTTCTATATCACCGTAATTGAAACTGCCTTTATAGCTAGAGTTCCTAAGATTCATTCCAAAACTAGCTGCAGCAGCACCTAATTTTTGCTGTGATGAGCTCGCACTAAAATCAAGATTAGCATCTAAGAGTTCTTCCACTAGTAAATTGCTGGTTGAGTTAACTGGCTCTTTATATCTTAGATTAACCTTGAGACTAGGTTGATTAGCACTTCCTGCTGTTGATGCAGGTACAATCTCATAAAAGGCGGTAATGGATTGCCCGCGACCTATTTCCCCAGCATCTTCCTCGTCATCCTCAAACTGATCATCTTGTAGCAACCTGTTTGCATATCCAATAAGTCGATAACTTTGCACTTCAGTTGGAGAAAATTCTACTTGAATTTTTACATCCTGAGCAGCGGTAAAAAATTTATTTCGTTCGTGAACAAAAACTTTCAGCAACTGTTCTGTTTTGTCAATATATTCATAGGTCCCATTTCCTTTATTAGCCAATTGCTCTAAGGTTCCTTCATTTAAATTTCCTCTACCTACACCTAAAGCTGTTAGAAAGACACCTGATTCTTTTTTATCTTCTATAAGTTCAATAAGACCTTCTTGATCAGATACTCCAATATTAAAATCACCATCGGTACCTAGAATCACTCTATTATTTCCATTATTTATATAATAGGATTGTGCTATTTCATAAGCCGTAATGATACCTCTTGCACCTGCAGTTCCACCACCAAAACCTAAATCGTCAATAGCTTGTTTTATTCTTATTTTATCACTTCCTGGAGCGCCATCTAAAACCACCCTATCTGCACCAGCATAAGTAACAATTGAAACAATATCATCATCATTGAGTTCATCCACCAAAAATTTAAACCCAGATTTAAGCAAACCAAGTTTATCTGGCGAAGACATACTTCCTGAGACATCAATTAAAAAAACATAATTACTACCTGCAACGGTTGTAAGATCAATATCCTTTCCTTTTATACCTATTCTAGCAAGCTTATGTCCATTTGTCCATGGACAGCTTGTAATCTCTCCATTTATAGTTATAGGACTAGTTGAAAAATCATCATCATAATTCATATCAAAATAATTAATGATTTCTTCAGTGCGCACTGCATTAACAGGTGGCAAAACCGCTTCCTGCTGTAAAAAGCGCCTTACATTAGAATAAGAACCACCGTCGGCATCTATTGAGAATGTAGAAATTGGAAATTCAGTAACGTCAAGAAAAGGATTTTCTGTAACTTCATTATACTGATCGCCTGAAAATGGTTCTGGGAATGGGGAGTCATTGTAAAACATTCCTTGATCCTCACAAGAAATCACAAAAAATAGTGTAATAATTAAAAGTGATAGTAATTTTTTCATGGTTGCGTTTTTAGAATAGATACACATTTCCTTAAAAGGTTGCGTAAAAGAGTGTATCATTTATGAAGAAAGGAACATAAATAAGGATCTTCACAAAAACGCTAAGACAAGTAAATTAAAACGCGCTGAAAAAAAATCCCGATCTGATATCAGATCGGGATTTAATTTGATGCGAGAGGTGGTTACACCTTATTTTACTTTTTCCACGATAGCTTTAAAAGCCTCTGGATTATTCATTGCTAGGTCTGCAAGAACTTTACGATTAAGTTCTATATCGTTTTTCTTTACAGCACCCATAAATTGAGAATAACTCATTCCATGTAAACGAGCACCTGCATTGATACGAGTGATCCATAAACGACGGAAAGTTCTCTTTTTATTTCTTCTATCACGGTAAGAGTAAGACATTGCTTTCTCAACCGCATTCTTTGCTACTGTCCAAACGTTTTTACGACGTCCGAAGTAACCTTTTGCCTGCTTAAGGACTTTTTTTCTACGAGCTCTACGAGCTACAGCATTTACTGATCTAGGCATAATTTTAATTTTTTAATAGTAGGCGACTGTTTTAACAGCACTTTTAAAAGCCTGACTATTGGGTTTTTATTAATTAATAAACCATCAAGGTTTACAGCTTACTTAAGGTTAAGTTGTAACTTGATATTGTTTTCATCACTCTTGTGCACAAGTGTATCGTGAGTAAGAGCTAACTTTCTTTTCTTGCTTTTCTTTGTCAGGATGTGACTTTTAAAAGCGTGCTTTCTTTTGATCTTTCCAGTACCAGTAAGCTTAAAACGCTTCTTTGCACTAGATTTAGTTTTCATTTTAGGCATAATTTCCTTTTTTAATTTCTCGCATTTCCACTTAAAAAATGACCATAAAAAAACAGCCCTCTTTTAAGAGGACTGCAAAAATATTATTTTTCCTTGAATTATTAATGCGATCAAGCAAAAAGTTCGTCTTATTTTTTCTTAGGAGCGATAAACATATTCATACGTTTACCTTCCATTTTAGGCATTTGTTCTACTTTACCTAGATCTTCAAGATCTTGAGCAAGTCTAAGCAACAATATTTCACCTTGATCTTTATAGATTATAGAACGTCCTTTAAAGAAAACATAGGCCTTTAATTTAGCTCCTTCTTTCAAAAACTTCTCGGCGTGTTTTTTCTTGAACTCATAATCGTGATCATCTGTATTAGGACCGAAACGTATTTCCTTAATAACCACCTTACTTGCGTTTGCCTTCATGGCTTTTTCACGCTTCTTTTGTTCATAAACAAATTTCTTGTAGTCAAGAATTTTAACTACTGGCGGTTCTGCGTTAGGAGAAATCTCAACAAGATCTAGTTCTTGCTCGCGCGCTTCTTTCAATGCGTCACGGGTGTCCATTACTCTAGGTTCACCTTGACCTACTAATCTAACTTTTCTTGCACGAATTTTCTCATTAATTGCGTGCTTATCTTCTTTAATAATTCGAGCCGGTCCGCGGCTTCTGCGTCTACGTATTGCTATGGCTATATAATTTTAATTAAACTTCAAATTTTTTCATGGTAGCATCGATTTCTTCTTGTATCGCTTTCGCGAAAGCGGAAACATCCATACTACCTAAATCGTCTCCACCATGTTTACGTACAGAAATAGTGCCATTCTTTTCTTCTTGTTCCCCAACAATGATCATGTAAGGGATTTTATTCATTTCGGCCTCACGGATTTTTTTACCCATGGTCTCTGCACGATTATCAACAATAGTGCGAATTTCGTAATTTCCTAGAGAATCTGCTACCTTTTTTGCATAATTTTCATATTTCTCACTGAGAGACAGTATAGTACATTGCTCTGGCATAAGCCATAATGGGAAGTTACCACCTGTGTGCTCTAGTAAAATTGCGATAAAGCGCTCCATTGATCCAAATGGCGCACGGTGAATCATCACTGGTCGATGTGACTCATTGTCAGCTCCTTTATAAGACAGATCAAATCTTTCTGGCAAATTGTAATCTACTTGTATAGTTCCTAACTGCCAGCTACGGCCTAGAGCATCTTTTACCATAAAATCAAGTTTAGGACCATAAAAAGCAGCTTCACCTTCTTCAATGACATAATCTAAACCTTTATCTCGTGCCGCGCTGATGATCGCGTTTTCTGCAATTTCCCAGTTATTAACGTCGCCTATATATTTTTCTGGTTTTTGCGGATCTCTTACACTCACTTGTGCGGTGAAATTTTCAAATCCTAACGAACCAAAAACGTATAATACTAAATCTATAACTGCTTTAAACTCTTCATCTAGTTGTTCTGGCATACAAAAGATGTGAGCGTCATCTTGAGTAAATCCACGTACTCGAGTAAGACCATGTAGCTCACCACTTTGCTCATAACGATAAACAGTCCCAAACTCAGCAAAGCGTTTTGGTAAATCTCGGTATGACCATTGTGTACTTTTATAAATCTCACAATGATGAGGACAGTTCATCGGTTTAAGAAGAAACTCTTCATCATCAGCTGGTGTGGTAATAGGCTGAAAACTATCTTCACCATATTTAGCATAATGTCCTGACGTAACGTATAATTCTTTTGAGCCTATATGAGGACTTACCACCATTTCATAACCAGCTTTCTTTTGAGCTGCTTTTAGGAAGTTCTCTAATCGCTCACGTAATGCAGCACCTTTTGGCAACCATAATGGAAGACCTTGACCTACTCGCTGTGAGAAAGTAAATAACTGTAATTCCTTACCTAATTTTCTATGGTCGCGTTTTTTTGCTTCTTCAAGTAATTCTAGATATTCTTTAAGGTCCTTTTGTTTAGGAAAAGAAATACCATAAACTCTAGTAAGCTGTGTATTATTTTCATCACCACGCCAGTAAGCACCAGCAATAGACATTACTTTTACAGCTTTAATTATTCCTGTATTAGGAATGTGACCACCGCGACACAAATCAGTAAATGAATCGTGATCACAAAAGGTAATCGTCCCGTCCTCAAGGTTCTCTATAAGTTCTACCTTATACTCGTTATTTTGTTTTTTGTAGAAATCTAGCGCATCTTCTTTTGAAACACTGCGCATTTCAAACTCATGTTTACCTCGAGCGATTTCCAACATTTTAGCCTCAATTTTTGGAATATCACTTTCAGAAATACTGTGCTCTTTAAAGTCTATATCGTAGTAAAATCCATTATCTATAGCTGGCCCTATTGTTAAACTCACTCCAGGAAACAATTCTTCAATAGCCTGAGCCATAACATGTGAGGTTGAATGCCAAAAGGCTTCTTTACCTTCCTTATCTTTAAAGGTGTAAAGAATAAGATCTCCATCTTCGGTAAGCTGTGTTTTTGTTTCTACTTTTTTCCCATTGTAGCTAGCACTAATAACATTGCGCGCTAATCCTTGAGAAATACTCATTGCGACATCCATAGGTGTTGAGCCGCTCTCCATTTGTTTGATACTACCGTCTGGTAATGTAATATTAATCATAAGTACAAAATATGAATAAACAAAAGTAATCTTTTAAGCCTATTAACAAAGCATACATAGATTAAACTTATGGTTAATTAAGAAGTTGAAAAAATAGATTATTATTGACTTGAAAGTTTATGAACAACCATTTACAACTCTGGAGATTTAAATCTATTAGATAAAAGTCATTTTTATTAGATAAACTTTCTCAACTACAACAAATTAGCTATTGGAAAGCCTGTCATTTTTTATGTAACTTTAACCACATATAATCAACCTCTCATGAAAGCATTATTAGGGAAATGTAAGTGGGCACTTTTTTTATCATGTTTCTTATTTCATTGCAACCTTTATTCTGCGAGCAATGAATCAAAAAACGTTTCTGAATTAATCTATAAAATAGATAAAAGTACCGATCGTGTAACCTTATTTGAGTTAATCAAAAAACTTAAAAAAGAACACAATATCTCTACAAGAATCACATCCTATAAGCGTACAAGTGGAACAACTACTGAACTAGGCCTATACTTTAGTGATAAATTGAATAATGAAAAATCATTCAATTTATCAAGTCAAAACGGTATAGCAGACATATGTATTAAGATAGACAGTAAAAAGGATGAACTGTTAACTGCAGGAACTTGCAATCCACCAATACAAGAACCTACAACCCAAATAGATCAAAATACCTCAACAGCTTCAAACCGTACATCTACTGAGCCAACAAGCATAAGAACTAAACAAGAACTTAAACAACAAGCAGCACGAGACCGAGCAAGTATTGCAAGAGAGAAAAAGAAAGCAGCAATCCTTAAAAGGCAAGAGGAAATGCAAGAGCGTTTACAAGAGCAAAGAATTAAAAAGAACGAATTAGATTCCATTGCTGCTGCAAAAAAATTGAATCGCCTCAAAAAGGTCGAAAACGAAAAACTAGAACGTAAAAAAGAACTGGAAGCAGCAAGATTAAATAAAATCAATAACGATAAAGAACTTCTCAAACAGCAAATAGAGGCAATAAAAAATAAAAACTTAATCGAGCAAAGAAGACTGGATTCTATAAGAAAAGAAAGAGAAAAACTACAACGACAAAGCGAATTGAGAGATCAAAAGATTAAAGAAACTAAAGAAACAATTGCCGCTATTAAAGAAAGTAGAAAAGAAGCTTTCAGAACCGAAAAAGAAAGGTTACAAAAAGAAGAAGAAATGCGCAGAGAACTGGTTCAAATAAAGCAAGACAGTGCCGCAATACAACGAGACCAAATTGCGCAACTTAAACTTACTCAAGAAGAAAAGCTAGCATTAATTGAAGAAGAAAAAAGAAAAGCACAAGCCATACAAAACAAATTAAAAGAACAAGAACTTAAAAAAGAGTTAGAAAGAATTCAACGAGAAAGAGACCTAAGCGAGCAAGCACTTATGGAGATTGACAAAAGCTATGAAGAAAGAATGGTTGGTCTAGAAAAACTACAAGAACTAGTTGTAGAAAATAAGGATGAGGTTGTAACTCAAAAAGTTGATGAAAATAAAATAGCACTTTCCGAAGGCACACTAATCATTAATGGCGATCAAAGCTTTTATCGCAGTTATAAAAACCGAACCGACATTTATAACTCTCTGGGTAAGGTAATCTTATCACTAGAAAAAAGTATTACAAAAAATTCGCATTCTGGTTCTATAAACATTAAGGGCCAACCTATTAAATGGCAATTAAAAAACTCCATTCTTATTTTGAAAAATAATTCTGGTGAATTAGTAAATCCAGACGGTAGTATTTATTAGAGTTTGGTCTAAAATTTGATGTCATTTCACGATATCAAATAAGAATATGAAAAAGCTGCTGTTAATTTTAATTTTAGCTATTACTACAGTCTCGTGTAACATCATAAACGATTGCGACATTTGGGGTGCAAAACCGCAACTAAATGATACAAAACTTTCAACAGGCGTTGTAGATTCATATTACGAAGACAGTTTGAATGCCGAAATTGATAATAACCCTAACGACAACGGCTATTACTACTATTTTACCGTTCATCATTTACCTGCTGGAATGGATTACGAAGTTTACGGAAGAGAGTTGGTCCTTTTTGGCACTCCATCACAACCTGGACGCTATTCTATTGAGGTTGAACTATACGTAGAACCTGAGTTTTGGGACGAATCGTATGAAGGTGATGGATTGTGTACAGATACTACAAGCAAATACTACAGTCTTGAAATCAAATCATAGGACATTTATACCTGAAATAAGGAAATAATAACCTATAACTAAGGTAGATCATAATAGAACTTTGTAATGTATTTTAAAAGCAAAAACATTATGAAATTCTATGAGACTTCAATTTTCAGATTAATTAATTTCTTTACTCAAAATAAAACAATCGGCCCTAAAGTTCTTAACCGTTTAAAATATTGTGAACAGGAAAAAGTCCATGATTTTTATTGCAAGGGCAATTAAAGGTGTTTTTCAAACAATTGATTAGTAGAGTGTGGCATGTGGACTGTCCCTACTGGCTTAAATCCCATACCTTTATAATAAGAACATAGTTTTTCATTGTTAGCTAGACAATCCAACCTAAGCACACCTATTCTATGACTAACAGCCTTTTTTTCTATAGCTTTCATCAATTTAATACCTATACGATTTCCCGTATAATCTGGATGAATCACCAACGAATGAATATAGAATGCGGCGATATCTTGTTTTCCCCAATAAGGAATGTCATCCTTCATTAATCGGAACATCCCTACTAGAATTGAATGAGAATAAACTAAGGTAAACTCGGCAGCATTAACTCCTTGTTGCACCCATTGAAGTTTATCCTCTGGTGGTTGTAACCAATAGCTCCATTGATCAACACTTGATTCTTTAAGGTGACGTGCCGCTTTTTGTAACAATTCGACCACAACTGGAAAGTCAGATGATTGAGCTGTTACAAATTTAAGTTCCATGATTTATTTTTAAGACACAGGCTCTCCATAAAGGTCAAAGTCTTGAGCATCCGTAATTTTCACATTAACAAAACTACCTACAGACAAATAATGATCTGCAGCCTCAATGAGTACCTCATTATCAACATCTGGACTATCAAACTCGGTACGACCTACAAAATAATTACCTCGTTTACGATCAATCATGACCTTAAAAACTTGACCTATTTTTTCTTGATTAAGTTCCCACGAAATTTGAGATTGAATTTCCATAATTTCATTGGCTCTTTCCTGTTTAACCTCTTCAGGTACATCATCCTCTAATTGATAAGCATGTGTATTTTCTTCATGAGAATAGGTAAAACAGCCTAGTCGTTCAAATCTTTGTTCTTTTACCCAATCTTTCAACAGCTGAAAATCCTCTTCTGTCTCTCCTGGATATCCTACTATTAAAGTAGTTCTAATTGCCATATTGGGTACGCTTTCGCGAAAGCGTGACAACAACGCATTAGTCTTCTCATAAGTAGTACCACGACGCATGGATTTCAACAGCTTTGTAGAAATGTGTTGAAGTGGAATGTCTAAATAAAAACAAACTTTAGGTTCTTGATTCATAACGTCAAGAACATCCATAGGAAAACCTGTAGGAAAGGCGTAATGAAGGCGAATCCACTCGATACCATCTACTTTTACCAAAGCGCGTAAAAGGTCTGCCAGTTTGCGCTCTTTGTATAAATCAAGGCCGTAATAAGTTAGATCTTGAGCAATTAGAATGAGTTCTTTAACACCCGATGCAGCTAGCTTTTCTGCCTCGATTACCAAATTCTCAATTGGTGTACTTCTATGCTTACCTCTCATTAAAGGTATAGCACAAAAAGAACATGGTCTATCGCAACCTTCGGCAATTTTAAAATAGGCGTAGTTTTTGGGTGTAGTAGTCACTCGCTCTCCTATAAGCTCGTGTTTATAGTCTGCACCAAGTGCTTTGAGAAGTGATGGAAGTTCGGTTGTTCCAAAATATTGATCAACATCTGGTATTTCCTTTTCTAGATCTGGTTTATATCTTTCTGACAAACATCCAGAGACAAATACCTGATCCACCTCACCACGATTTTTACGCTCAACAAATTCAAGTATGGTATTAACAGATTCTTCTTTGGCATTATCAATAAAACCACAAGTATTAATTACCACTACATTACCTTCTTCTTCGTGAACGACATCCTTTCCACTCGCTTTAAGTTGCCCCATTAAAACCTCACTATCGTAAACGTTTTTGGAACATCCTAATGTTACAACATTAATCCTATTTTTCTTTCTTGACTTTGTTCTCATATCGGCTGCAAAAATACGATGAAGTAATGGATATGTTGTTAAAGTAAATTATAGGATAAAATTGTTGTTATTTAGTTATCTTTAATAATATATGCGGTATCTTCTTCTCACTTTTCTATTGCTAATTTTCACTGGTATGACAACTGCACAAAATCGAACTGTCACTGGTGTAATTAGTGATCCTGATGGCCCGATAGGTGGTGCAATCATAACTGTAAAAGGAACAGAAAGATATAGTACGACAAATTTTGATGGATTTTACTCCATCATGGTCAATGATGGCGATGTTTTGGTTTTTAGTTATGTAGGTTATGAGAGTCAAGAGGTTAAAGTAGGGTTATTGAATATTATAAACGTAATATTAATTAGCAGCTCTGAAGAAATAGTGATAGAATGTGGATTGTATCGCACCAATCAAAAAATTAGTTTATTTAAACTAATTAATAACGAATTAATTGGAGTCTCCTATCAGGATTATTATCAATTCATTCCAAAAGTAAACTTTGGTATGTCCTTGGGTAGTGATTTTGAAAATGGACTCTTTATAAATGGGTTTATTAGTACTTATATAAAAACATCTTCAAGAACCGATCCTTACTATCAGTTTATTGATTTAGACTCAAAATTATTCCGTAATGAATCTTTACAATTCAATTACCACAGTCTAACCCTAGGGTTTCCGAAGAATTCATCTATATTCAAAAACCACAGCTTATATATAAGATTACCCTATGTGGATTACTCAAATAATCTTAATAATTTTAAAGAGGTTGGAGTTGGAGTTGGTTTGGCTGGAGAATTGTTTTTAGGTATCGGACACTATACAAACTACGATTACTTTAAAAGTACTAACATATTTTCTACTCAATTTTCAAGAAGTATCAAAATCGGAGAAGAATATTTTACCGCAAGCATTAATTACCAGCACCTGGAACGATTTGAGGAGTTTACAATTGGTCTAGGATATCTATTTTAAAACCTTTTCTTTTTCAAAATCCCCTTTTTAACTCCTGCCTGTAGTTTGGTGTTTAAATGGTTTTCTTTAGGCGGAATAGGACAAGAATATCCATACCTATAAGCGCAATAAGGATTGTACGTATTGTTAAAATTGAGAACAACCTTTTTCTTTAATGGAGCTCTTAATTCCAAGTACCTTCCAACCTCATAGGTTTCATCACCATTAGTTTGATCAGTAAAATAAAGAGACAAAAAATTGTGATATTCAGGATGATTGCGATATTGTGGCCCATACATGACTAGCAACCTATAACTCTCTCCTTTTAAATTAAAATCTAAATAACCGTACTTTTCATAATCACTTACTTGATTCATTGTTGTGGTTACTTGAATGGTGGAATCGTCGTCAACAGGAGTGAAATTTGCCTCAACTACATATTCCGGGTCGTAAGGGTAGTATTTTAACGCAACAAACTCCTTTTTATCATCCTGTGATAATGGTGATTTATCACCAGATTTAAAAATTGCATTTTGCTTTTTTCTAAATTCAATAGTTTGTTGTCTATAATCAGGTGATTGAGAAAACAGACATAGGAATCCTATAAATATTAGTATATGTTTCATAAAATTAATCAAAAAGTGGCGTAAACCCAATTTGCAATTTCTTGATACGCAAATCTACAAGCTAGAATTACCGCAATAAGAAATAATGTAACCACCCAAGATTGTTTCTTAAGCCATAAAGTTACTACACTAATAAGTAAAACAACAGCGTGAATTGCAGCTATAAAATATACTGGTGTGTATAAGTTATCTGGCATGAGTACGTTGGACTCTCTTTCGCCCGTTAAAAAAGGAACTATGGAAGTAACTATATAAAATGCAGCGTAAAAAGCTACTATTTTGGTAGTTATATTTAATCCTTTTGGAGTAAATAAAACAGATTGATTTTCTTGACTCATATATTTCAATTAATAACCTTTGGGCGCTTGTCTATGGTTGGTTGCTTTTTCATAAGCTGCTGCCCACTTGAACAACAAGGCATCCTCTTCGGTAGGTGCAATAAATGTTAAACCGTATGGTTGTCCTGAGTCGTCATATCCCATAGAAACTGTCATGGCAGGAAAAAATGCTACAGCTGCTTGTGCCGCAGTGTAATTATTGATGGAAAGAAAACCATCGAGGTTATTTTTTCTTGTATAATAATAAAAATAATCTTGAGTTGCCGTGGTAAGCTTTCTTTTAAGGCTTTGCAAATCCTCTTCACTCATTAAATCTTTTTTGATCATATTGTCGAATAAGCGTTGACCATAAGGCATGGTTTTCACCGAGTCGATTTTATTAAAATTCACTAAGCGTTCCAAATCATATCCACGATACGATTGGTTTGCATATCCCGTAAAATAGTTAGGCAAATCCCGTTTCATATCCTGATCAAGTAAGCTTATAAAACCGTCTAATGAAACATCCTTTTCTTCTAGAATCACTACAGTTGCCCCTAAACTCTCTATATCCTTAATAGCCTGTGAAAACAATGAGTTCTCTTGAAAGCCAGCAAAAACACCAAAACGTTTTCCTTTTAAACTAGATTCATATAATCCAGCGATTTCCTTTTTAGATATTACTTCTACATTTTGAGTCATAGCATTAAGTAGGATTGCATTGTCCATGACATTCTTGGCCATAGGACCGGCAGTATCTAAATAACTAGAAATAGGTACAATACCGCTTCCGCTTAGTGTTCCTACTGTAGGTTTGTATCCCACGAGCGCGTGTTGTGAGGATGGTGATAATATGCTTCCTGCCGTTTCAGAGCCTATTGCAACCGCCGCAAAATTTGCAGCAACGCTAGCGCCACTACCACTACTTGATCCACCTGTATCAAATTTTCTAGGCCCATATGGATTTAATGTTTGTCCACCAACGGCGCTCCAACCACTAGGACAATCACCGCAAAAGTAATAGGCCCATTCACTCAGGTTTGCTTTACCTAGAATAACCGCACCTTCTTCCTTAAGTCTTGTAATAATTTTTGCATCTCGTGCGTCATTTTCAAGCAATGCAACTGCACCAGCTGTAGTGGCAATTCCCGATACATTAATATTATCCTTAACTAGAACAGGAATACCCCACATACTATATTGAATATCAAGCGCAGTTCCTCTATCCTTTAATTGAGAGTCTGCCTTTTTTGCTTGCTCGATAGCCTCGGGATTAATTCGGATTACGGAATTGATCGCTTTTTTATTAAGACGGTCGTACTCGTAAATACGGCTTAAATAATACAGTGTAAGTTGTTCATAGGTAAACTTTCCTTCTGCGATGGCAGTATGAATTTCAGGAATTGATTTTTCAAGGACGTATGGACCTATCAATATTGAGGACTTCTTCCCTATTTCGCTTTCGCGAAAGCGTAATACCTCATCCAGCACACCTTCAAACACGTCTTGTTTTGAAATATACTGGCTATCAATTACCTTGAATTCTCTGAAATCATCTTTTTTCTTGCTTACATCAGTGGATTGACACGCTGCAAGCACAGCCAAAAAGAAAATTGAAAAATACCTCATCTTTGAAAATTTGCTTAAAAATAGCAAACTATCGATAAACAAGATGTTTTGAATGTAGTTACTGTTTAAAGAAGCTATCTACAAACTCAACTTTATTGAAGACTTGTAAATCATCCATGCCTTCACCTACACCTATATAGCGCACGGGTATTTGAAATTGATCTGAAATACCTATTACCACACCACCTTTTGCAGTACCATCTAACTTAGTAACAGCAAGTGAAGTAACCTCGGTAGCAGCGGTGAATTGTTTTGCCTGCTCAAAAGCATTTTGACCGGTTGACCCGTCCAAGACGAGCATGACGTCGTGAGGCGCATTAGGCAGCACCTTTTGCATAACTCGTTTAATTTTACTGAGCTCGTTCATCAGGTTGACCTTATTGTGCAGTCGTCCAGCGGTATCTAGTAAAACCACATCAGCATTTTGAGCTACGGCACTTTGTAGGGTATCAAAAGCAACACTGGCAGGATCACTACCCATCGCTTGTTTTACAATCTCTACTCCTACTCTATTTGCCCAAATATCTAATTGATCGACTGCAGCAGCTCTAAATGTATCTCCTGCTCCTAGTACGACCTTTTTACCTTTTTGTTTAAACTGGTGTGCCAGTTTTCCAATTGTAGTGGTTTTTCCTACACCATTAACTCCAACAATCATGATAACATATGGACCATCAGTGTTTGGAATAGTGAAGTCTGTGGCATCACCATAATTGACCTCGCTCATTAATCCAGCGATTTCTTCTCGCAGGATTGAATTAAGTTCTGAGGTGCCTAGGTACTTATCTCTAGCTACTCGTTCTTCAATACGATCAATTATTTTTACCGTAGTCGCCACGCCTACATCACTAGATATAAGTACATCTTCTAGATCATCTAGAACATCCTCATCTACCTTTGATTTACCTGCAACGGCTTTACCTAATTTATCAAAGAAACTGGATTTTGATTTCTCAAGACCTTTGTCTAAAGTTTCTTTTTTTTCTTTATTGAATATCTTTTTGAAAAAACTCATTAGTAGCTAATTGGTAAATGCAAAGTTACACAAGTATATAGAGTTAATAAGTGCTTCTTTTTAGGAATTATAGAATAGCCTGTATGGCTGATTTAGCTTTATGATTTTTTAATCTCTTGAAGTGTTTTATAAAAGTCCTCTTGAACAGGTCTATTTTTAGGTAATTCTCTTAAAGGTTCCACTTGTCGCATTGTATCGTGACAGTCATTTGGCAATTGCTGGTACAATCTAGTTCCTGCCGTTTTCCAATCTATCATTTGATCACTAACGTCTTTGATTTTTTTTGCAGGATTACCGACAATCAAACTACGCGGTTCAAAAATAGATTCTGCCTTTACAAAACTCATAGCTCCTACTATACATTCATCGCCTATGACAGCATCATCCATGATGACACTATTCATTCCAATTAAGCAATTGCGACCTAAATTAGCTCCATGAATGACCGCGCCGTGTCCTACATGTGCGCTTTCGCGAAAGCGGATACTTTTACCAGGAAACATGTGCACCGTACAATTTTCTTGTACGTTAACACCATCTTCCAAAATGATTTCACCCCAGTCACCACGTATTACCGCACTAGGGCCTACGTAACAATTTTTACCTATGATAACATTGCCTATGACAGTTGCTTGAGGATGAATAAAACTACTCTCGTGAACTACTGGGATATGACCTTTAAATGAATAACATGACATAAAGCTAAATTAAACCAACTCTGATAATTTCTCAAATAAATATATGCGTAGGTTTAATTGATAATTACTTTTTCTGTGTAGTAACGACCATTTACCTTCAATTGAAGGATATAAGTACTGGTTGCCATATTAGCAGTGGTTATTTCCCAATTCTGACTGCTGTTCTTTAAAGTGGAAGAATTCACGTTAACGATAGCTTTTCCATTGATATCCAAAAGGTTTACAGACTCTAATTGATAATTGTCATCTAGTAATTGAATTACAATTTTTTGTTCACCATACGGCTGATAAATTGAAAGGATGTCATTGATTGAATTAAAATCATCAATTGAAAGAGTCGTATTTTCAAATTTTATAGAAAAGCGTCCTATATATTGACCAGCATTTAATTGTATGTTTGCGCTTGCATTTCGTAAATCATGATAATTATTGAGTAAGCTATCGAACAAATAAATATCTTGATTACTATCCCAATTTTCAAGCTCATCGATTCCGATGGTATAATTACCTGCGTCATTAATTTCTACAATTAGAGGTAAGCTATCACTATTATCGATATTAGGTACACCTTGAATCATATAGTTCTCTCCATTTAAATCAAATGCCATGTCATTTGACAGCCATTCATAGGCTTTTCCATCATAATATTTATCAACACCATCTGATGATAATGGATCAACTGTTAATAATAACTGTCTGTGCCCACCTGAAAGTCCAGTAAATCCTAATCTAATTTTTGATCTTATATCCTGTTGTTGAGGACCTAGAGTGGCTGTCCCACCAGCTTTGACAAATACGCTTTGACCAGAAGTTTCTGTGACAAAAATTCTTTGATTATTATTAAAATTAATGGGATTGCTACCAACGGTTTCTACAAAAAATCCTTGCGCAACTGGGATGTAACGTCCTGGCGTTTTAGTTGCAGTTCCTGATGTTGAAACACCATTAGCCGGAGTGGCAATGGATGGAGCACCTACACCACCTGAAAAATTATAGGTTGCATATCCGCCTTGGTATTCGGCTAAAAGGTGAGAATTGCCTCCATAATGTTCCCAAAAATAAACAGTACCGTCCAAGTCTGGATTATCTAACAAGAATTGATGAGTATCAATAGCACTAGGATATGGATTCGAAATTAAATAAATATTTCCAACTGTAATCGGCAAATTAATATTACCGTTATTTGGAATACCTTGAAATATAAAAGGTTGTACTCCTGTGGAAAGATGTGTCCCTTTCATTGTGAATCCTTCTCCAGCAAGTAAACTGGTTGACGGTGAAATTTGTTCCCAGTTTGAATAATTCCCAGGTTGATCCCTAAAAGCATAAAGCCATCTTCCTGAGATGGTAGCTGCGTTAGTAGCATCACCAGGTATTCCATCTGGAGTGTTTGTATTTGTAAAACTTAAATCTCGAGGGATTCCTGTAGTTCCATCTTTCATAACAGTTGAAACATCAAAACCTGCATTACTAGATGAACCAGTATTTGAGACAGGACTACCCCAATAAGTATACCTATACAAGTTAGGATTTCCTTCTCGCCATTTTCTCAATTCACCACTTGCCCCTACATTTAAAACTGAACTGTTAGTTTGTACAAATTGTCCATCTAATCCTAAATCTAATACTCCATTAAGATTTACAGGTCCAGTGACCTCAATACCTACATCACCAGAAGTAGTAAGGGTAACTCCTGGATCTATAAGTAAGGTTCCTGTTGTAAAAGAGTTAGTTTGAGTTGTGTTTTCCCTAACTATGACTGAATGCGAACTATTACTTGCTATAGGAGTTGATAATCCAGGGTCATAAGGGTCCCAACTTCCAGAATCGTAAACAAATTGCGGAAGTATTTGGATAATCACAGTATTAGAATAACTAGTATTTCCACAAATATCTTGAGCGCGTCGCCTATAATATCTAGTAGTGGTAAGACCTGTAGGAGGAATATAAGAAAGTGACGATGCTCCTGCTACATTTACCCATCCCGTAACTCCATTGTTACTCCACTGCCATTGATAATTAACAGAGGTACTGTAGGCTTCGGCGTTACTTGTTGAACTTAAGTTCACGGTGTTAGCAATTATATTATAAGAAGAAGCTCCTGTAATCGTTCCTGCATTCAAACTAGTAGCGTCTGTAAAGCTTATTTGATCAACGAATCCGCGATCCTCTCCCACTGAAACACTTCCATCCTTAACATAGCGCCATTCTATAGTATTATTTCCATAGTCAAGCGGTAAAGTAACCAATGTCCATCCTACTGTCCCGCTTATACGTTGCCTTCTTACACCATTAACATATACTTCGAGAAAATCATAATTTGCCTCACTACTCACACGCCATCTAAAACTTACCTGCGATCGACAAGAGACTGTAGTACTAAAGGAAGAAGTTTGATTATGTGTTATGGTACCAGAAGCTGCACAATCACTACCACTAAAAGCCCAACTACCTAATGATCCCCAAAAAGGTCGAGTACCACCGCCATTTAAAGTAGATTGAGTGTTTTCAGTTGCCAAAGTTAATGAAGTCGTAGAATATATATAAGAGTAATAAAGATTCATTCGATGATCTACATCACCTACTGTTTGATTACTAATTGTATTCTGATACTCTACTGGTGTAAGGTTGAATGTGCTTGTTTGTTGAGTTCTACAGTCATCGCCTGATTGATAGGTACATCTAGAACCTGAATCATCTTCCCATGCATCTATTCTTCCAATTATTTGTGTAGCTGGAACATTGTTTCTAGTTCTAGATGCGAACGTCCCAGTTCTATTGTAAGCTCCGTTATCATCAATTTGTACGCAACCACTGGAAATTTCAGCTATTGTGTTATCTCTATGATATCCATATGCCGTATATTCTTCTGTAGTGTTAAATCCAAAGTCATTGCCACAACCATTACCTTGAAATCTTGTTATCCTGGCAGTATAGTTTATGTTTTGTGAAAGACCTACTAACCCTAAAAAAATAAAACTAAAAAATACGTACAAAGTCTTCATAATAAATCGATTGGGACTCGTGAATTTCGTAAAACACTACTATTCAATAAAATACAATCGATACATTACATAGATATTCGGTTATCTACGTTTTTTGAAGAAAAAAAATGACGTTTACTAAAAATTTTTACTACAATATTTTACCAAAACGAAATGCAATTAACCTAAAAATCAAAAGATTAATATGTAGTGTTAACTAAGACCTTCAATTTTAAGAATTTACAAGTCCATGAATTTGAATTAATGATGAAAATGCATAGACGATAACTTTAGTAATAACTTTAATCTTTAACTGCTCTATTTAAAATTACGAGCCTTCAATAAATTTTATGGTTTGATCAATCCAGTTCTCATCATTTTTTAGTCTGACATCAACTGGAACGCCTCTACTTTCAAATTCAAAAAACTCATTGAATTTTAGGTCGGACAAATAAAATGAATAACAATTATCGCCTATTGAAATTAAATCTCCATAATTCAAACCATAAGCAATTACTCCCATGGAACTGTCACCTAATACTGTACCATTTATTAATTCACCTATGAAATGAGTTGTTTGTTCTGCATTGCTTCCAGACTTACCGTTTACAAGAACATATATATTGTTGCGTTTTGCATACTTTTTGATGGCCTTTCTCAATGGTTTACCTATTTGATCTGTACCACCACCATTATTGCGCAAATCGATGATAAGGTGATTTACTTCTAAATTTGGAAAAATATCATCTATAAACTTATTTGCTACTGCTACGTTATCATTGGCCCAACTGAACGTAGCTATACGCATATAACCAACCTTTTTATTTAACGGTTTGTAATAATAAAGGCTATCACTTTCTGGTGCATTATAATGGTATGGCTGTGTTTTATCTTTATAAATACCGTAGAAAACGAATCTCCCGTTAACTACTCTTTCTGCTCTAGAGCTTGCAAACAGTGAAAAATCGGATTTTATAAAGGATATCCTAAACTTATCTCCCAGAGAAGGAATTAATTCAAAAAACTGCATACCTGGTTCCCAATGGTCCATTTGAGTTTTTAATAATATTCCTAGGTATTTATCTTGATCTTTCACAACCCCAAAGGTGGAACCTTCACTATAATATACGCCTTCAATATCTTCAAATGGCTTCTGGTTGAGTTCAGTTTTAAGAGCATTTAAATCACCTTGATAGCGCGGAAGATTTTTGTAAAAAATAGAATTCTTAATGTTTATGGTATCAGAAATTCCAGTACCACGTACTCTACTATGTTCATCTCTTATTACATCTTTTAAATCTGTAATTTTTATGAAACATTCCCAGTGAGTAGTGTTTGAATCAACTTCTGCTAATAGAACATTTAACTTAGCTTTATAAGCTTCCTCGACCTTTCTATCCTTTGTCTGTTGTTTATAAGAAATAGTTTGTTTGTATTTTTCTGCAAACTCATTCAGCGATGTTTTACAATCACAGTTTTGAGCCTTACCACTCAGGATAGCCGTAAAAACGAAAAGAAAAGAAAGATAAATTGCCCTCATTACCAAATTATTTACTTAAACCTTTTTAATGTTTCCTTAGTAAATTCACTCAAGACTAATCGCCCAGAGATTTTAGCTCTATCGATCAATAAAGTATCCCAGTCTTCACAACCTGTCCAAAACATTTTTTTCATTTCGGCCATGGCATCTGGATTATAAGTCGCTAGATGTTGCGCAAATTTTAGAACTGCCTCATCCATCTCTTCTGTAGATTCATAAACATGAGCAAATAAACCGTTATCTTTTGCCCATTGCGGTGAATAGAATTCATTAGCATTAATAGCAATCTGGCTCATACCGGTTAAACCTAATTTACGCTCTACTGCTGGCCCCACTACAAAAGGACCTATACCTATATTAAGTTCACTTAGTTTTATAGCAGCATATTGAGTGGCAAAACAATAATCGGTAGCAGCAGCTACTCCTACTCCACCACCAACAGTTTTTCCTTGTACACGCCCAATGATAAATTTGGGACATTTACGCATGGCGTTAATTACATTAGCAAAACCACTAAAAAATTCCAGACCTTGCTCCTTATTTTCAATTGCAACCAATTCTTTAAAACTGGCACCTGCACAAAACGTTCTCGCTCCACCAGACTTCAAAATTATCACTTTGGCTTCTTCATCTTTACCTGCGTCTTCTATTGATTGTGCAAGATTTGCAAGCACATCACTAGGTAATGAATTGTGTGCTGGGTGAAAAAACTCAATAGTTGTAATCCCATTATCAGTTTGAGATGTTACGTAAGGTGCGGTCATAATTTTCAATACTTTATTTGTAATTCAAATCTAAGATTTCTTTGGCGTTTTTATAAAGATATAACCATAAAAAAGCCTCTTGTTTACACAAGAGGCATAACATTTCCTGTTATTGTTAAACGATTAGTCGTTAGTTCTATTTACTGCCGCTACTTCACTTTCTAATAAAGCAAAAAATTTGTCTAGATTAGGCATAATTACGATTTGTGTACGTCTATTTTTAGCCATGTTTTCTCTACTATCATTTGCTACTACTGGATCATAACTTCCTCGACCTGCAACAATTAATTGATCAGGCGAAACATTAAATTTGTTTTCTAATCTTCTTACAATTGATGCGCTACGCTCGGTACTCAGGTCCCAATTGTCTTTAATATAACTTCCTTCTTTTACTGTTCTACTATCTGTATGACCAACTATAAGAACTTCTAACGATGGCTCACTGTTAACTACTTGTGCAATTCGATTTAAAATACCATCTGCATCTTTTCCTATTCTGTAACTACTGTCTTTAAATAACATGTCGTCATCTATGTCTATCATTACAACGGTTTCATCAACCGATACATTTAAATCTGAATTTTCAGGTAGACCAGAAAGCTTTTTGGACATATTGTGAGCGATAGCGACATTAAGAGAATCTTTTAAAGTGGTTGCTCCGGCTAGTTTTGCCGCTGGCACATCTTTCAAAGTTGCCCTCATCGCTTTTTTATTGTTTTCAGACATAACTAGATCACCGTTATCCTGTGAAACTAACATCCCATCCTTCTCTGTTTTGAGAGAAGCAATCTTGGCATTGTATCGATCCACTCGCATTTCTATTTCATTCATGCGATTTTCTAATTGTTCTTTTTCAACTCGTGTTTTTTGAAGTTGAGATACAGTGGTGTTGTACTGTGATTCTAGCTCGGTGTATTTCTTTTTTGAAACACAGCTCGTTGTTAACAGAACTACTCCTGTAGCAATAAAAATTTTCTTGATCATAACTTATTTATTTGATAGCAACATAATGTGATGATCAAACGAATAGTATATAGAAAAGCTTAAAGTGTCGTTAAACAATTTATAAACACTAATCAATGTGTTGATTTACAGTTATTTAAAATCAATACGTTGATTTAATACAATTGTTAATTAATTGTATAAATTAAGAGTTACTTAAGAACCACGTAGTCTTTACAACAGTCCAAATTGTTCCAAATGATGTGTTACATGTTTACGCTCCAGCAAGCTCCATTCGTATTTAGAAAGCGGTCCAAAAACAGCATTCTTTGTAGTAGCTTTTGGATTACGCTTAAAGTAATCTATGTACCCATTACGAGCCTCAAAAAGTTTTTCAATAGCGGTTGCCAGGTCTTCATGTTGTAGCTCCTCTAGGCTTCCATCTTGTTTCATTAATGGCATCTTGAAATCACGCGGCATTTTCTCATAATTCCATAAGGTTGCTGCCACTTTTTCTAGATATTTTTCTGGTGTTGCTACTTCAAAATCTTGAATCTCACCACTAGCAATTCTGTAACCATGCTCTAGATGCTCGACCATGTGCTGCATGGTCATGCTGCCCCATAATGGTTTTGTTTCTGGGTTCGCTTTCGCGAAAGCGGAACGCATAAAACGTTCATTGATTTCTGGAAATGTTGTTTGCTTTTTCTCTACCATCGTAAGAATAGTCGCAACCGCAACGAGAGCTTGTGCTTCTTCGTCCGTTTTACCGTTTTCATAATCAACTGGCTCTGCGTCAAAAACCTCAACATACCATTTTACGATACCACTAGGATGCTCACGACCGCTTACATCGCGCTCGCGTTTTTCTTTACAAGTTAATCGCACATAAATCGTATCGTTGTGGTATAACGGTCTTAAAAAACGAATATCTTCAAGTCCATAATTGGCACTTACTGGGCCTTTATTAGGATAAACGAACAAACCAGCAGCGGCACTAATGATAAAGTAACCATGCGCTGTGCGCTTTTTAAAAATGCTACCATCTAAACTGGTGATATCTGTATGGGCATAAAAATGGTCCCAAGTAAGATTAGCAAAGTTTTGAATATCCGTATCAGTAAGAGTACGCTTGTGCGTTTGCAGACTCATACCAGGTTTGATATCTTCATAATGATAGGCAAAAGGATGCTTTTCGGCTTCTTTGTACGCACCATTAGGTTGGTATATTCCTGTGACTTCTGTGAGTGTCGTCGGGCTACCTTGAACCGCACAACGTTGCATGTAGTGTTTGATACCGCGCAGTCCGCCCATTTCCTCGCCGCCACCTGCTCTACCAGGACCACCGTGTACTAATAACGGTAGCGGTGATCCGTGTCCGGTGGATTGTTTGGCACTTTCGGCATTTAAACATAGTATTCTTCCATGATGCGATGCAGCTTCTACAGTGTACGCTTTCGCGAAAGCGTCATCACCAGTAACCACACTGCTCACCAGAGAACCTTTACCCATTTGAGCCAACTCGATTGCCTCTTCAATCCCATTGTAAGGCATGATGGTACTCACAGGACCAAAAGCCTCAATCTCGTGAACCGCAATGTTTTTGAATGGGTTGTCTTCTCTCAACAAAATTGGAGACATGAACGAGCCTTTTTGGGCATCGGCGCCATGAACCTCAACATTATCTAAATCACCATAAACGATGTTTGCTGTCTCGGTTAGTTTTTTAATTTGGCTGATGGTTGTATCACGCTGATCATTATTAATTAACGCACCCATGCGTGTTTCCTTTAGTTTAGGATCACCTATAACAGTACGACTTAATTGCTTTCCTAAAGCGATCTGAACATCTTCAACCAGATTTTCTGGAACGATAATGCGACGTATAGCAGTACATTTCTGGCCGCATTTTACGGTCATCTCTTTACGTACTTCTTTAATAAACAGGTCAAATTCTACTGTTCCAGGAACCGCATCTTCTCCCAAAACACAAGCATTTAAACTATCTGCTTCCATTGTAAATGGAACACTCTCTTCTAGAAGCTGGCTGTGATTTTTAAGTTTACGACCTGTGGCAGCACTACCTGTAAAGGTGACTACATCTTGAGATTGTACAGTGTCCAAAATACTTGTAGTAAGCCCAGATAACAATTGCAGTGATCCTTCTGGTAAAATACCGCTATTGATAATCTCACGCACTACAGCCTCTGTTAGGAAAGCTGTTTGAGGTGCTGGTAATACCACTGCTGGCATTCCTGCCATCCAGTTTACGGCACATTTCTCTAGCATTCCCCAAACAGGGAAATTAAATGCGTTGATATGAACTGCTACTCCTTTTTTAGGTACTAAAAGGTGGTGTGCCATAAAGCGTCCACCACGCGATAAATCAATAGGCTCACCTTCTACAGCATAACTTTGGTCTGGAAAGAGTTTACGCAAACTGGCATTTGCAAATAGATTACCAAATCCTCCTTCTATATCTATCCAGCTATCTACTCTCGTTGCACCGGTGCGGTAACTAATCTCGTAAAACTGTTCCTTGCGCTTGGTAAGATAAAGCGCCAGTTTTTTAATCATATTACCACGCTGCTGAAAGGTCATATCTCTAAGGATTTTACCATTATCTCTACCATATTGCAAGGCACTAGCGATATCCAACCCTTCTGTACTTGTTAAGCCTATTACGTCACCTGTAACAGCGTCGTACATATTACGAGCATTTCTATCATCTCCTGTTAACCATTGTCCATTTATATAAGAAGGTAAAATCATAATATCGTGTTGTTATCAGGCTTTTAAAGATGATAAAGCCCTTAATTCAAAATTCGCATGATTGATTGTTACGAAAATAATAAATGATAACAGTACAAGACTAACATTTGTTAGTTAATTTAAATTCTTTAAATTTTTTGTAAGAAATTGGATTTACTATTGATTGAAAATAAAACTGTTAAACCAAGAATAATACCGATTATAGATTTAAATAAAACCGCATGATCCATTTACTCGTAAACCTAGACTGTACAATACGTTTGCAAAAAAAATGAGAAATGAAATTCCTGTGGTTATTATTAATGTGTTCCATACTGTCTTTTTTTGGTCAGGCTCAAGTAGGAATAGGCACTACTAATCCTGCAATTGGGACTATTCTTCACATAGATGATTCCAGCGGAATTAGAGGTGTAAAACTACCCGATGCTAACCTCATTGATCTTAATACCATAGATCCTTTACCTACAGGCACACATGTAGGAACCATGGTTTATAACATTAACTCCTTCACTGGTCAAGGATTTTTTTATTGGACTGGCTTTGTATGGGCGCCTTTACAGTTGTTCTCTGAAAGAGCTGCGAAATTTCAGAATCTTAAAAATATAGAGACGACTAACGATGTTAACCTTAATACTACTGCCGGTGTAGATGTGGAAATTATGGATGGCGTTGTGTTTAATGATAATCTAGATCTTTTTGAACAAGTAACTGATGCTAATAATCGTGTAACTAGAATTAAAGTAAAAAAATCTGGCAGATACAAAATCACCGTTTTTATAGGTTTAGAACAAGATGATGCCACAGCAGGATCTTCATCCATACAAGGAAGAATTCGAATAAAAGATTCGATGAATTCATTGAGGTTTGAAGGTAGTTCTCACCGAAGTTCTGAGATGGATCGAAATGGTACCGGTGATGATGATGGTACACTTTCATTTTCAGAAATTTTAAATCTTGATGAAAATGATGAAATCTCTATTAATTGTTCCAATCTAGAAGGTACTGCAGCTGTTTATCAACGAGACAAAAAAGGCTCTGCATTTATAATAGAAAAAATCAGATAAAACATTCAACTCATAACTTAATCCCTATTCTTTTGAAGACAATTACAGTTTTATTAGTAATCCTATTACCCCTACCAATTCATGCTCAAGTAGGTATAGGAACCAGTCATCCTGCCACAGGAACTAGCCTGCACATAGAAGATTCTACAGGAACAAGCGGTGTACTTTTCCCCAAAGTAAATATCCTAGATTTACAAACAGTAGATCCACTTCCGACAGGTACGGAAAACGGGACCATAGTCTACAATACAAATCTTACTACTGGTGAAGGTTACTACTATTTCAAGGACGGTAAATGGGAACCCATTTTTGGGGTTGTAGGCTCTATGGCAAAATTTACAAACCTTTTATTCTCCACAAGTTCCAAAAATTTAAATACAGGAGGCTGGACAACTACTCAATTATGTACTAGCACTTATTTTAATGACAACGCAACCGTATATCAAGAATCTGGCAATACAACTTTGACTGTAGGTCAAACTGGTAGGTATAAGGTTGTTGTCAATATATCGTTAGAAGGCTTTTCTGGTAATAGCAATCAAGCATTGCTAGCTGTAGAATCTACATTACGTATAAATGGCACTCAAACTGGTGGTATCTATCGCAGTCAAGAAATGATTTCTGCAAATAGCTCTACACCAGATTATAGCAGCATTAGTATCACCGAAATTATTGAATTAAATGCCATGGATAAAATTACTGTAGTAACCAGACGTACTCAAGATACTGGTACAGTTTATTTACGCTCTGAAAGGTCCTCGAGCATCTTTATTGAAAGATTAGATTAATTATCAAACCCCAGTTTAAAATTTAACTAGGATTTGATACTTAGACAGTTACCTTACAAACTAGCATTCTCAATCACCATCGCATAACCTTGACCTACACCTACACACATGGTAATAAGCGCATAGCGTTTCCCGGTAAGTTGTAATTCCAACGCCGCGGTATTTGCAAGCCTAGCTCCTGTCATTCCAAGTGGATGACCGATAGCAATGCTTCCACCATTAGGATTAATTCTAGGGTCATCATCTGATAGTCCCCATAAACGAGTGCAAGCTAATGCCTGTGATGCAAATGCTTCATTTAACTCTATAACATCCATATCATTCATAGTTAATCCTGCTTTTTCAAGCGCACGATTACTAGCTTCTACAGGTCCTATTCCCATTATACGAGGTTCTACTCCTACTACAGCACTACTCAATACTTGAGCTCTAGGCGTTAAATCATACTTCTTGACAGCATCTTCACTAGCAATAACTAATGCAGCAGCACCATCATTAAGTCCGCTAGAATTTCCAGCAGTCACTGATCCACCTTCTTTCTTGAAAGCTGGACGTAACTTTGCAAGTATTTCTTTGGAAGTAGTAGGTTTTATAAATTCGTCTTGATCAAAGACAATTGGGTCTTTTTTACGTTGCGGGATTTCAACAGCTACAATTTCTTTAGCAAGTCTTCCATTTTGTTGCGCAGCAGTAGCTTTATGCTGTGACCATGCTGCAAAGGCATCTTGATCTTCACGAGATATACCAAATTTCTCTACGAGATTTTCGGCTGTATTTCCCATTCCATCCACACCATACATTTCGGCCATTTTGTGGTTTACAAATCTCCAGCCAAAACTACTATCATACATCTTACTGTCATTACCAAAAGCACTACTAGGTTTTGCTATGACGTAAGGACCACGTGTCATATTTTCTACACCACCGCATACAAACACATCGCCATCACCAGTCTGAATAGCACGATGAGCGTGTACCACACTACTTAAACCAGAGCTACATAATCTATTAACTGTTTCTCCTGGAACGCTCCATGGCAATCCAGCAAGTAATCCAGCCATACGTGCTACATTACGATTATCCTCACCAGCTTGATTAGCACATCCCATAATAACATCGGCATAGGCTTCTTTTGGAATACTAGAGTTCCTGTCAACAACAGTTTTTATAACAAGAGCCGCCATGTCATCTGGACGTACTTTTGAGAGCGTTCCTTTGTAATTTCCTACTGGCGTTCGTACACCATCGATGATATATGTTTTTTTCATAAAGTATATAAATTACGCTTTCGCGAAAGCGGAAAAGTAAAATGATTTTCATCAAAAATACAAATAAGAAACTCGGTAGATGTATCCTCAAACTCTTAAATTTGAAGATCAAAATTAATCTATGAAAATTAAGACAGTAGGAATAATAGG
Organism: Nonlabens sp. SCSIO 43208; assembly: GCF_050703575.1. NCBI lineage: Bacteria > Pseudomonadati > Bacteroidota > Flavobacteriia > Flavobacteriales > Flavobacteriaceae > Nonlabens > Nonlabens sp. SCSIO 43208. The sequence goes on along the minus strand of NZ_CP065365.1, from coordinate 1,496,335 downwards.
TGCTGGAACAATGGGTCGTGGTATTGCACAAGTTGCAGCTACCGCTGGATGCACGGTTGCACTTTTTGATACGAATCAAGATGCTCTGGATAATGCCCGTGCCTCTCATGAAAAAATCATGAATCGATTGGTAGAAAAAGGACGTATCGATGAAGATGAGAAAAACCGAATTCTAAGTAATATCACGTATGTGGATGCTGTCTCCGCTTTCGCGAAAGCAGACCTCATCATAGAAGCCATTATAGAGAATATTGACATTAAGAAAAAGGTTTTTCAAACTATTGAAAAAACTGTTTCTGAATCATGTATCATCGCATCAAATACCAGTAGTTTAAGTATCGCGAGTATTGCTGCATCACTAGACAAACCTGATCGTTGTGTAGGTATTCATTTTTTCAATCCTGCTCCATTAATGAAATTGGTAGAAGTTATACCAGCGGTACAAACTAGTGAAATAACTTTAAACACTAGTGTTGCTACTATTAAAGAATGGGGTAAGGTTGTGGCAGTAGCAAAAGACACACCAGGTTTTATCGTTAACCGCGTAGCACGTCCTTTTTACGGAGAAGCTATAAGAATTTTTGAAGAAGGCATTGCCGATATTCCTACCATAGATTACGCTTTAAAGGGTTTAGGTTTTAAAATGGGACCTTTTGAGCTTACAGATTTCATAGGCCATGATGTAAATTATGTAGTGACTGAGACTGTATTTAAGGCTTTCTATTACGACCCGAGATACAAACCTAACTTTTCTCAAAAAAGATTAGTTGAAGCTGGATGGTTAGGCCGGAAAAGTGGTAGAGGTTTTTATGATTATAAAAATGATGAAGCCGCTAATTTCTATGGAAAACAACAACCAAACAAAGAGACAAAACTCATCGAGAATATTCAAGATAGAATCCTTGTCATGCTTATTAATGAAGCTGCCGATGCTTTGTTTTTAAATATAGCAAACGCTACTGATATTGATACCGCCATGACTAAAGGCGTTAATTACCCTAAAGGACTACTATCATGGGCTAATGAAAAAGGAATTTCATGGTGTGTAAATCAATTAGACTCGTTATACGATCTGTATCGTGAGGACCGTTACCGTTGTTCACCTCTATTAAGAAGATTGAATGAGCACGGTAAGCAATTTGATATTTAATGAGATACGTAGGTTTATTAAGAGGTGTTAATGTAGGCGGCAAAAACAAACTTCCAATGGCTGAATTGAGGAAAGCTTTAAGCTTTCTTCCTATTGATAACTTAGTGACATACATACAATCTGGAAACATTGTCTTTGATTCTGATTTTAGCAGTACAGAATGTTCTACTCTCATATCAAACACTATATCTCAAAATTTTAACCTGAACATTCCTGTAGTAGTTTTTGAACAAGCTAATATTATAGAAATATTAGATTCTAATCCATTTAAAAAGCTATGTGAGGTAGAGAAAAAATTCATGTCTTTTGGATTTCTTGATGAATACCCCAGTAAGGAAAATTGTGAATTATTGGAGTCTTTTTCTAATGAAAAGGAGTTCATCAAAATAACAGAAAATATCATATTTTTTTACTGCACTATCGGGTTTGGTAAAACAAAATTGACTAACCATTTTATGGAGAAGAAACTCAAAGTTTCTTCGACTATGAGAAATTATAACACCACTTTGAAATTATCAACACTGTAGAATATGGACGGAAAAGAAATACCTAAAAAAATGCTTAGTCTAGATCCTTTTTCACAATGGTTAGGTATCGAGATTTTAGAATGTGAGGTAGGCAAAGTTACATTGGGAATGACTGTAAGACCCGAAATGCTTAATAGCATGGGTAAAGCTCACGGTGGCATTACCTACTCCTTGGCAGATAGTTGTTTTGGTTTTACTGCAAATACACATGGCAAGTATGCGGTCTCTATTGAAACTAGTATCAATCATATTGAAGCACTAGAAGCAGGTGATTATTTGATAGCAACTTGCACTCTTAATGAGACAAGAAATAAAGTAGGTTTCAATATTGTTGAGGTTTACAAGGGCAAAACTTTAGTTGCGTTATTTAAAGGAGTAGTTTACCGCACCAATAAGAATTGGGAATAAATCATATTTGTTAAGAAATAACTTAGAAAAATAAACTTATTGAGTATCCAAATATGCAATACCACTAAGTTTTTCTATTTTTACACATTACCGGTAAATTGAATTAATGACATCACTAGATAATCTTATAACAAGATTTAAAAATAAAGAGGTTGATGCTTTTGAAAAGCTATACGAAATGTATAGCGATAGTATCTATGGTGTCATCATGAATATCGTGAGAAATGAAGAAATGGCGACTGAGCTTTTACAGGATTCATTCTTAAAAGCCTGGAACAACGCAGAAACTTACAATTCTAAAAAAGGAAGGTTTTTCACCTGGATGCTTAATATAGCGCGTAATAGCGCAATTGATAAGACAAGATCCAAAGCTTTTAAACAATCACGTAAAAACCTAGACTCTAGTTTATTCGTAGATATTATACCAGACAATGAAAATCTGGATAACAAGACGGACGCTATAGGCATCAAAAATTATGTAAAAGCCCTTGGTGAAACTTGTAAACAACTTATAGAATTACTTTATTTTAAAGGTTTCACTCATAAAGAAGCCGCTGAAGAATTAGGCAATCCTATTGGGACGATTAAAACTAGGAATCGTAATTGCATCAAACAATTACGCGATATGGTATTATAATGAAGGATGTTAAAGAATACATAGAATCTGGAATTCTTGAGCTATATGTAGCTGGGAAACTTAGTGAACAGGAAAATCAAGAAGTTCATGAGATGATGTATGAACATCCTGAAATTAAAAAAGAAGTTGAAGAAATTGAAAAAGCGATTTTGCTATTAACGGCATCAGTAGCTCCAGGAACAGTTTCCTTCAACAATATTTTAAATCATGTAAACTCAAACGATAAAAGAGTAATACCGTTAAAAACTAGATATAATTGGGTTACCTATACCGGTTGGGCAGCAAGTATTTTATTAGCAGCTGGCTTAGTTTATAATTATCAGTCCAAAGTTGATTTACAAGGCGAATTAGAACTAACAGAGAGAGAAAATCGAATTCTTGAAATTAAGTTTGAAGACTCTCATGAAGCTCTAGTTCAAACACAAAATACCTTAGATGCTATAAGAAGTAAAGACGTCATTACTATACCTTTAGGAGGTCAAGGTAATTTTGCCGACTCTTATGCTAAGGTATACTGGAATAAGGAAGATAATTCTATTTATATTGACGGTTCTGGCCTACCAGAAACTCCAACAGGTAAAGTATGGCAAATATGGTCTTTAACTTTAAATCCGCTTACTCCGACTAGTTTAGGAACTATTGACAGTTTCAATGATGATGAAGACAAACTATTTAAGTTTGAAAATGAATATAGTAGTGAAGCTTTTGGGATAACTCTAGAACCAAAAGGCGGAAGTGAATCTCCTACTATGGACCAACTACATACTCTAGGAGTAGTAAATTCAAATCCTTAAAGGGTTCATTTTTCATTAATTCTATAATTCTTCTTAAAGTAAATTTTTCTCCTTCGTTTAAGGACTAATTTATTAATTGCCTTGTCCAGCTATTGAACTTTCTTATATCAAATTTGAAGATTCCGTTTAAACTAGTTCAGTGAATTCTTTTTAATAACATTAATTGAAATCAAAAACGCCCGTATTCAATATACGAGCGCTTTTTCAACCAACTAACTAACCAATTAACTATTACAATTAGAAAATAAAAACCTTAAAATTATCTCAATCAAACCATCGGCTAGTAATCAGTATATTCTAAACATATAAAGGTTTTAAAATGTGTATGTAGCAATACCTCTTATATAAAAAGGTGTGCCTGGAGTAAAATGTAATTCTTCTGTACTCGCAGATTCATTTCTTAAACGAGATTCAGTAGCAAACTGCGCCTCATTCCAATCAATATCAAATAGATTTTCTACTCTAACTCCAAGTGTGAGCTTATTAAACTCATAAGACACATTTAAGTCAAACACTGTATAACCTTCGGCTATGATAGTGTTGTCTTCATTTGCTGGCCTATCATCGATGTATCTCATTTGCAGGCCACCTGAGAAATTTTTAATATCCTTAAAGTATAAACCAGAGACCAATGTAAAGTCAGGAGCCAAAGGAATAAAATCCTCTCCATCAAGTTCATCAATAGCTCTTGCTTTAGTATAAGTTGCATCTGCATTTAGAAAAAGCCAATCGTTTAATTGGTATCTAGTACTTAAATCAATCCCGTATCTTCTTGTTTTTCCACTAGGCTCAACTATCCCGGCATCACCAACATACACAAACTCTTGTTCTAAAAACAAATACCACAAAGCGCCTTCTACTAATAACCTAGGTGCAGGTTTCCAGGTCAATCCTAAATCCGCGTTATAGGATCTTGGTAATATTTCTTCACCTTGATTAGCTACAACTACTCGGGCATCATTAGAATGAAATCCTAAACCAGATTTAGCGTAAACTTGAAAATCATTGTTTATAGTATAGTATAAATTTAGTTTTGGATTAAGAAGGGTTTCAGTTTCAGATTGGGTTTCATAATTTTCTTGTAACTGATCGTTATATAAGAAATTGAAATGATCCAATCTCACACCTGGCTGAATTTTAAACTTACCAAAATCCAACATTGCTTCTACATAGGCACTTGTATTGGTTTGATTAATATCACCTAACTGTAACACTTCAAGAGTTGTTTTTCTGTTTGCTGTTCTGGATAATTCAACATCATTATTAACATCGTGCCTTAAACTAAAACCATAACTCAAATCAAGATCAAAGTTTGAGAAATTCTGGTTGTAGTTAAACTTTGTATTTATACCATATATATCACGATTCTCACGTTGTTTAATCTGATCACCATTAATAGGATCCTCTAAAAAGAAAGTAAAGTTTGAGAAAAGTTCAAAAGTATAATTAGAATAAAAAGCATTTGCGGTTAAGGTTGTGTTTTCCGAAAGAATTGACTGGAAACTTATATTGAAATTAGTTCTTGAAGTATCACCACCTTCCGTATCATCTATTGCACCAAAACGTGTAATAAGTCCTCTATCAACTGCTCGTTGAGGAATTTGACCAGATGCATCCCAACGGCTTGTGAAATGAGAAGCCGTAAGTTCTACTCGATCTCCTGAAGCTAGATTCTTAATATACTTTGTAAATAAATTGATTCTATTAAAATTTTGTGGAGATTCGAATGGACCATCACTCTCTAGGTATTCTACAGCTAGATAAGCATTATCAGTGCTCTTTTTATCTAAGAGGTTAAACATACCGACTGTTCTCAGTGTATTAAATTGTCCAAGACTCAGGCTCAAACTATTCTTTTGTAAATAATCTTTGGTTTTAAAACTTACATATCCAGCTGTATTGAAATCTCCTTTATCAGCATAATACGCGCCTTTACCAAAGTCAATAACATCTATCGTTTCTGGAATTAAAAAATGAAGGTCGCTATAACCTTGTCCATGAGCATGTGATACCATATTCACAGGCATGCCATCCACATCGATTGCCACATCAGTTCCATGGTCAATATCAAATCCACGTAAGAAAATTTGTTCAGCTTTACCACCACCAGCGTGTTGACCAATGAAAAGACCTGGTACTTTCCTTAAGATTTCTTGAGATGATGTTACAGGTGCAATTTCAAGATCTATTTTGGAAACTGTGGAAGTAAGATTCTTTTGAGAGGCTACAACCAGTTCCTTAAGCTCTACTGGTTTCAACTTCAAAACAATTTTATTATCCAACATGGTTTCAACTTCTAATAGTTGGGTAGAATAACCTAAAGACCTATACATGACAGTATCTCCAATTCTTGTATTCAATAATTCGAACCTACCTAATTCATTACTATGAGTGTGTTCTTGGGTTCGTTGGTTTTCTATATAAACATCCTGTAATGGTTGATTAAATTCTGATACAACTGTTCCTGAAAACTGTTGTGCATGCAATAAGGAGCTTATTAAAAATGTAGCTAAAAAAAAGGCGTTTTTCATTATAAAGTTTTAATCTTAGAAGTTGTCACAGGTCCTAATTCATATGAGCTCGCAAGTAATTCTTTTTTCATTTCTTGAACAATTTCTGCACGGTTAACATTTTTATAAATTTTAGCCATGTGTAATAATGCCAATGGTTCAAAAGTTTTACCATACACCTTGTCATCAATTATTGCAATAGCTTTTTCTGTTTCTCCAAGATTATAATAACTCCAGGCAAGTAAATCATATGCCATAGGAGTTGGTCTGTTTGCTACTTCAATTTTTGCTATTTCTAGAGCAACCTCTGGTTGTTTAACCTCATCAATAAAAATTGCGATGTCATAAGCATTATACATATCACCATAATTGTCATCTTTAGTTAACAATTTATATTGGTTTAATGCTGTTTCTTTTTCAACTGCATTACCTGAGTATTCAGAAATTTCGGCTTTTAATAGATACAAATCCGGAGACTTATAGTAGGACAAACAATGATCTATAATATCATTTGCATCGGACACTTTATTTTCATGGGAATATAATATCCACGCGATACCTTTTTTAGCATAGGCATCCTCTGGCTTTAACTCTAATGCTTTTAAGTAATGATTATAACTTTTTTCTATTTCACCAGCATGACCATAAAAATCCGCAAGATTTGTATAGGACCAATATTTGAGAGAAGACAAGTTTGAGGATTCTGCAATTTTGGTAGCCTTTTCCATATTAAAAATAGCATTATCCAAATTACCCTTATGATCTTCCCATTTTGCTACTCTTATAAAGTAATCAAATCCACCATCGTTTCTTATGGCATCTAACTGTTTTTCTGCTAGAGAATAGTTTCCTAGTTCCAAATGGACATCAAATAACATTTTTTGAGTAGCTAAAAGACCATCTCCTATATTTTCTGCATCTTCCAATAACGTTAGAGCTTCTTTAAAGCGATGTTGAGATATGTAATTTGAAGCTAAGGATCTTAAGTAGCCCGGTTCTCTATTTTGTGTTAATTCAACAGCTTGATTCAAATCAGCCTCTGCTAATTTTAGATATTCAATTTTTGCAGTGAGATCAAATAGACTAGAATAGACATTTGCTCTTTTTACGTAATAAGGATGTTGATTAGGTGTTTCATTTATTTTGTTAGTCCAGAATAGTGCATCTTCAAGTTGCGACTTTAAATCTGGTGTTTGGTTAAGATACTCTGCATATTCGTCACCAGTTTTGAAGGTGTTTTCACAACTTATAGACATGGCGAGTAACATTGCGAGCAATGAGTAAATAGTAATTTTCATTTTTAGGTTTTTAAGATTTTTAATATTAAGAGACGAGCTTTTCATTAAGAGAACCTTTAAAAAACTCGCCTCTAAGTAAATGGGGAATAGATATCAACTAGCTACTCACCTACCAAGGTGAAGCTAGGTAAGGGAAAGAACTATCAAATTGTTTATCATTAGCATCAACATTGTCATTTGATAAACCAGGATTTTCAGAAAAATCTTCACCTCCAAAAATCAATAAAAGTTCTACTGTAATAACATCATCAGTTAAAGCACGACCCGTTAATACATTAGTCCCATCAAAAAAGGTTGTAGTCCCATCTAGTGATACATTAAGGACATCTGTAGCAAGTAAACCTGTAAAGGCAGCAGCATCTTGTCCTAAAGCATTTTGATCACCAGGATTTGCAAAGGCCGGACTCAATCCAGTAAGATTGTTTTCAAACATCGTTTGAAACATTGCATTTTGATTAGATGGAATTGTGGTATTAAAATTATCTTTCATTCCAGAAGACACAAAGACAGTATTAACCGCTGGTCTTCCCATTTGATCTTGTTGTACAAATGTTCCAGAAAAATCTGGTCCTTGTGGAGTTGTATTTATATCGTCGTCGTCACTACAACTAACAGCTGTAAAAGCTAAAGAGACAACTAGAATCGATATCTTAAAAATATTAGATTTCATATTAATTCGTTTTAAGGTTATTGTTTTCTTTTAGTCTCTACCCAAGTATTGATAGTTCCTGATCCACCTATCATAGACTTAGGCACCTCAACTACAATTGACATTACATTAGTACCAGCAAAGGTGTCAGTACCAGGATTATTAAAACTTGTAGCATTTCCGGCGATGATCTCGCCATATTGAGCAAAATCCATGAAAAAAGGATCATCTCTAGGACCTGCAAACGCCATCATTCCATTTGAACTTTCAACAATAGCATTTTGACCATACGGCGTAATATCCACTACTAGTTGATTGTTTGAATTGGTAAGAATACTACTGTTAAGACCAGTTCCCATAGGAGCATCTGGACCAAAAACATACATTTGCCCATCCTTTGGAATAGCTTGTATTACTAGATCTTCAACATTATCATCATCGGTATCAATGTTGAATTCAACTAACACGTTTTCATCAAAAGATGCTGCTCCAGTTGCATTTGGCGATAACAACCCTTGCACATTTGCAACAAATGCAATGTTATTAGAGTTTTCACCTTGGAAGGCATAAAAATCGGTGATATCACTTGTACCACCTTGTACTGCAGGCGCGTCAATATGATCTGCTGCGATCACGACTAGACCTACGATTGCCATAGCGGCAAATAGTAAGTAAAATTTATTTTTTTTCATAAGTGTGAGAATTAAAAGTTAATCGGCTCTCAATTCTATTTACGTCAACTTATGAAAAGTGGTTTTGTTAAAGTTTTATTAAACCATATTAAAGCACTATTTTACAGACTAATAGGTTCGTTTTTATATTAATTTCCTTTGAACTTTGGACTGCGTTTTTCCATAAAAGCTGCAACACCTTCTTTGTAATCCTCGGTTTGTGCGCTTTCAATTTGAAGTTTACTTTCTAAGGCTAATTGTTGTTCAACGTTGTTTGAATAACTTGCGTTGAATGCTTTCTTTGTATTAGCCAGGGCAATGGTAGGTAGGTTTGCTAGTTTTTCTGTTTTAGCTTTCGCGAAAGCTAAAAACTCATCATCTTTTATCGCTTTATAAATCATACCCATTTGTTCAGCCTCGTTTGCGGTAATTTTATCGGCTAGCATAGCGATAGCACTCGCCTTACCAAAACCAATTAATCGTGGTAAGAACCAGGTCCCAGCACTATCTGGAATTAACCCTATTTTACTAAATGCTTGAATAAACGCAGCACTTTCTGTCGCAATTACCACATCACAACACAATGCGATGTTTGCTCCAGCACCAGCAGCAACACCATTTACTGCAGCTACAACAGGTTTTTCTAGTTCACGTATCTTAATCACGATAGGATTATAATGGTCGTCTAGTATAGCTTTAAAACCAGGATTAAGTTCTGGATCAGTAATCTCTTGAATGTCTTGACCAGCACAAAAAGCTTTCCCTTCTCCAACAATCATTACAGCACGCACATCATCTTCTTTACAACGATCCAAAGCATCTTGCATCGCATGGGCCATTTCTTTATTAAAAGAATTAAAAACCTTGGGTCTATTAAGAGTTATGGTGGCGATATTGTTTTCAATTTGAAGCAAAATACTGTTTGACATATGTTTTATGTATTTCTACCTAGGGCTAAACCTGGGTTGATGAATAAATGATTATTAATTTATGTAAAGTTAATGGTTAGTACGCTTTCGCGAAAGCGGAATTAAAATCGATGTAGATTTAACTCTAAGTTAATCGAAGAGTTCAAAATCTTTTATATTTTCAAACAAACTACCAGCCATGAAATACTTCTCTGTCATAATAGTGCTATGGAGCGCTTTAGGATTTTCACAACAAGGCGATATAGATTTTGAATTAGTGGTGAGTAATGGGCCGATGGGTGGATATGCAGATGTTACTTACTATATATCAAATTTATCTCCTACAGCAACCTATACTAATGTCACGATCAATCATCCCGATGCAGTTTTACAGAATGTAGTGGTCACTCCATCTACCTTGCCACCTGGTATTCAGGTATATTTAACAGGTCGTATACCATTGTCTGGAGACAATTATGCAGGAATAGGATTGCGCAACACTCAAGCTACTCTTACTGCTAGTGATGGAACTACTACAATTACAGAACTTTCTGACGGTAGAGATTTTCAAGGAAACAGTATGGATGATGGTCCAACTGATTATTTTGTTTTAGAATCACCTAGTTATGGTGTGATTTATATTGACGACAATTTGAACGGTCAATACGATGCAGGAATAGATACATTCTTACCACAGGTAAGGATAAATTTATATGATAGTGCTGGTAATACAGATTTTTTGATGACAAATGAAACTGGATGGTGGTATTTTGATAATAGTTTTCTACAGAATAATAGTACAGGTAATTTCACTTACGGTGCCATCATAGACGTTAATTCACTACCTGCAAATAGTACACGTACCTATCAACTTACAGATGGTGATAATCCCTTTATCCCTAACGGTACTCTTGCCTTTAATTTTAATATGAGCCACGGTTTTGTGTCATCAGATTTTGGCACCATAGAGGCAAGTGCCTTTTTAGATGAAAATAACAATGGTATGCGTGACACAAACGAAGTCAATGTCCCATATGTCGATTTTGAATTTATTAAAGATAATGATCCAACTAGTGCTTTGATAATTAACTCTGGTAATGATGGTATTGTAAGACGCTTTGATAGTAATCCAGGGATCCAATTGAACGATGTCAAAGCTATACTTACCAACAATTCAAGTTTTTACACTATAACAACACCAGATTACGACGATATTACCACGACGATCAATCAAACATTTTACGCTCCACTTGCCCTGACAGAAAATTCTAGTTCCAATAGAGACACTGCTGTATACCTAACAAATGTGGCATCACCAAATCCAGGGTTTGCCAGTAGATGTAGAATTACAATTGACAACCGCAGCCCTGGAATAAGCACAGGTAATTTACAATTCACTGCAGATCCAAACGCAAGTATTCTAAATGTGTTTGATCAAAATGGCAATGACTTATTGGTGAATGGAGTTGCTACGGCAACAACTTCTGGGTTTATTATGAATTACTCCATACCCTATTTTTCTCAAAAAGAGATAGATGTAGTTATGGACACGCCAATCACAGGTGTACAAATAGGAGATGTTTTCACTCATAATTCTACTATATTACCCACATCTATAGATGTAGACACTGGTAACAACACTCAAAACATTGATGTTAGTGTAATTGCTTCATATGATCCTAACGATATTACTGAAATAAGAGGTCCTTCAATTCCTATAAATTTATTTTCTACCAGTGATTTTTTAGAATACACCATACGGTTTCAAAATGAAGGAACTGCAAATGCCCAATTTGTACGAATTTTGTCCTCGGTAGATGCTATGCTTGATTTAACGACACTAGAAATGCTTTCTAGTAGTCATAATTATACTTATACTATAATTGGTAACGAATTAGACTGGTATTTTGATAATATTCAACTAGTTCCACAATCGGTAGATGAACAAGCTAGTCAAGGCTATATAAAATACCGTATTAAACCTCGTGCTGGTTTTTCAGTAGGTGATGTTATTAGTGCCCAAGCAAGAATTTTCTTTGATTATAATCCCGCTGTTTTTACTGAAGAATGGACCAGCACATTTGATTCTTCAGCGTCGATTAATGATTCTAGAGAAATTGTTACTGTATATCCCAATCCTATAAATAACCATAATGAATTACACATTTCACAATTAGAAAATGGAAAATTTGAGTTATTTGGGGTAACAGGTATACTATTATACAGTGGCGAGTACCATGAAGGTGTCATAAAACTAAATAACCTTTCTCCAGGAATCTTTTTTTTGAAAGTTATCGGTAACGGTAGGTCTGCCGTTATTAAATTAGTTAAAGAATAAACCTCTTCTTACTTCAAACACTTGAAATAGTCAAAGGGCTCTAGACAATCATCACATTGAAACATTGCTTTACAAGCTGTTGAACCAAATTGACTGACTAGTTTTGTATTAGTAGAACCACAGTTGGTGCATTTGACCAACTTTTTATTATTAAGTAGAACATCCTTATCGGCAGTTGGTTCTAGAGGAGCAGCTATACCATATTCTTCCATAGCTTTACGACCACGTTCTGTAATCCAATCGGTTGTCCATGGTGGCGACATGATAAGTTGTATGGTGGTTGTGTAGCCCGCTTTCGCGAAAGCGCGATCTAAATCATCTCCTATAACATCCATTGCCGGACATCCACTATATGTAGGTGTAAGTTGAATGGTTACATGATCTTCATCCAATTGCACACTTCTGATTACACCTAAATCAATAACACTCAAGACTGGAATCTCTGGATCAGAAACAGACTCTAAAATATCTAAAACATCTTTGGGTAAATCCAAAAATTGTTCAGAATTTAATTCATAAGAATTTGTTTTAGAATCACTACTCATCTCTATGTCTGTAAATATTTTATTTCTTTAGTTAGCCAATACATTGAAAATAATCTTTGCTTCAATTTAAAAATGGGTTAAACTCAATATTTGAACGCTCACATAAAACTAAGTACTAGTAAAACAATTAAATTTTTAAATACTCTTTATTTTAAAAGTCTCACTGCCAGTAATTTAAAACGAAAGTGCTATCAAAAAAGTTTTTAACCGCCGTTATAACTTACTGTAGAGGATTCACTCAATACTACCATTTGCTATTCGGGTAGGTACGCTGCATATATTGCATTTCTGCAAGGATGTATCCCATGTACTCACTGTGAAGTCCGTTTTTCCCTCCTTTTTGAAAGTAAGGTACTTCTGGAACTTCCAGGGTTGCCTCTGTTAGCAAGTTTTCTACTTTTTCATAATAGTACTCTCTTAATTGTAGCATATCTGGAGCTACGCCAGCATCAATCATTGCTGAATCAGATTCATTTACTTGAAAAAGTTCGTCCGTAAACACCCAAAGATCATTAACCGCTTTTTGAGCTTTATCATGACTTTCTTCTGTTCCATCACCTAATCTCTTTAACCAATCTCCTGAGAAACGTTCGTGATAACTCGCCTCTTTAATTCCCTTAAATGCTAGTGCTCTCAGTGTTTCATCGGCGCTTTGTTGCAAGGCATTCAAGAACATTTTATTAAAAACGTCAAAGAAAAACTGTCTTGCAATTACATAGGCAAAATCTGTATTAGGTTGTTGTACCAGTAATACACTTCTATACTCACGCTCTTTTCTTAAAAAGGCAATATCGTCCTCGGTACTTCCGTCACCTTTTATTTGAGATATATACTGATAAAAACTGCGAACTTGACCTAAAAGATCGAGCGAAATGTTTGTAATAGCGATATCAGGTTCTAGATTAGGTCCATGACCACATAGTTCACCTAGTCGTTGAGCTAAGATTAAATAATTATCGGCAACACCTAAAAGATAGTCTATCAGGTGTTGTTTATTTTCCTTGGACTCTAGGAATTGTGGGTTTAATTCTCTTATCGGTTTCATTTTCGCTAGTTGTAATTAAAGTCTAGTTTTAGGTATAGACTTATTTTATCTTAATCTCAATTAATGGCGTCATTACTAATTTAAAAGATGCCATATCAAAAGAGTTATATATTTTAATAACTATAAGAATATCTAATCGTAATTCTCATTTAAGATGAAGTGAAAATTAACATTCTTATTTCCATTTCCTTTCTGAACTAATATGTCCAATTTTCCCCAAACATCTCTTATAGTATTAGCATATTACATATGTTTCAACTCGTCAGGCAACTCATAAAAAGTAGGATGCCTGTACACCTTATCTGCAGCAGGCTCAAACAACTCTCCACTATCTTGTGGATTGCTTGCAGTGATATGTTTACTTTCTACCACCCAAATACTCACACCTTCATTTCTACGTGTATACACATCTCGAGCATTATTGAGTGCCATTTCTGCATCCTCGGCATGTAAACTACCACAGTGCCTGTGTTCTAGACCATTTTTAGATCTAATGAATACTTCCCATAATGGAATTTCTTTACTCATAATATATTAAGTTCTTGATTAGATAGCTTGCTTATTTTTACGCTCGTTTTGTTTCTGAGCGTATGCCATCGCAGCATCTCTCACCCATTTTCCTTTTTCCCAAGCATTTCTGCGATCATCCAGTCTTTTTTTATTCATTGGTCCATGCCCCTTTACTACTTGCCAAAACTCATCCCAATCTATTGGACCAAAATCATAACCTCCTTTATCTTCATTCCATTTTAATTCAGGATCTGGTATAGTAAGTCCTAGAATATCGGCTTGTGGAACAGTTTGATCAATGAACTGTTGTCTAAGCTCATCATTAGTTTTGCGCTTTAGCTTCCATTTCATGGATTGTTCAGTGTGCACACTGTCTTTATCTTCTGGTCCAAGCATCATTAAGGATGGCCACCACCATCTATTTAATGCATCTTGAGCCATTTGTTTTTGCTCTTCTGTACCGTTACAAAGCGAAAGCATAATCTCATAACCTTGTCTTTGGTGGAAGCTTTCTTCCTTACAAACACGCACCATAGCTCTTGCATATGGTCCGTAAGACGTACTACACAATGGCACTTGATTGATGATAGCAGCACCATCTACTAACCAACCTATAGCTCCCATGTCAGCCCAAGTTAAAGTAGGATAATTAAAAATAGAACTGTATTTGGCTGCTCCTGTATGTAATTGATTGTATAATTCTTCTCTCGAAATTCCTAAGGTTTCACAAGCGCTATATAAATACAACCCATGACCTGCCTCATCCTGAACTTTGGCTAATAACGCAGCCTTACGTCTAAGTGAAGGTGCTCTTGTGATCCAATTTCCCTCGGGTAACATACCCACGATTTCAGAATGTGCGTGTTGTGAAATCTGACGTATGTGAGTTTTACGATACTTCTCTGGCATCCAGTCTTTCGGCTCAATTTTTTCATCATTTGCGATTTTAGCCTCAAACTGTGCTTCTAAACTTTTAATTTCTGCTTCACTCATAATTTCTCGATATTATCACTTCATTACCTATAAGGTACTGTAATGTGGATTAAACTTAAATGGTTTATCAATAGTTCCTATTAAAGATAGGTACTTATTAAATTAAACATCATAATCAACTACTAATTTTTTACTAGTCGGAACACTTACGCAACTAAGTACCAAACCTTTGGCGACCTCTTCTTCAGTAAGAGCATAATTAACTTTCATAGCTACACTACCTTCTTTAACCTTGCACTTACACGTACTACACACACCACCTTTACAAGCATAGGGAAGATCGGCTCCTGCTGCAATCGCTCCGTCTAATACATTATCATAATCCTCACCTAATACAAAATGAAATTCTTTACTACCATCAATAATTGTGACCTCAACACCATCCACTTTT
This sequence comes from Nonlabens sp. SCSIO 43208, assembly GCF_050703575.1. Lineage (NCBI taxonomy): Bacteria > Pseudomonadati > Bacteroidota > Flavobacteriia > Flavobacteriales > Flavobacteriaceae > Nonlabens > Nonlabens sp. SCSIO 43208. The sequence goes on along the minus strand of NZ_CP065365.1, from coordinate 1,480,961 downwards.
TGTTCAAGGGCAGCTGCAGCTCTTGCTTTATCTTCTTCACTTAAACCACTCACAAACAATTCGTAATGAACATTTTCAGCCTTCATCCCAGCAGCAACTAATTCATCGCGAATTAGAAAAATCATCTCTTCAGGTCCACAAATAAAAGCATGATCAGTATGCGGCGCATTAATCAACGTTTGAGTAAGAGTTTGCATCTTTTCCTTATCAAAGCGGCCGTTAAATAAAGGTATATCACGGTGCTCTCTACTCAAAAAATAAAACACTTCAAACCTGCTCAAATATTGATTTTTAAGAGCTTCTATTTCTTCCTTAAAAATGATTGAGCTAGCAGTTCTATTCAAATAAAACAATTTGAACTTAGCGAGTGGTTCTTTTTTCAAATGTGTTTTAATTATACTAAGCATAGGTGTAATACCCGAACCAGCAGCAAAAGCGACATAATTCTTACTTTCTGCCTCACTGTAACATTCAATACCAAAATCACCGCTAGGCGCTGCTACTTGTATTGAGTCACCAGCTTTAAGCTTTCGATTTACAAAAGTTGAAAATTTACCCTCATAAATTTCTTTCACGGCTACCTTCCACTCATCATCAAGAGGACTACTGCATAAAGAGTAACTGCGTCTAACATCCTCGCCATCGATTGTTGCTCGCAATGTCAAAAACTGTCCCTGACGATAATTAAACTCTTTTTTAAGTTCTTCGGGTACGTCAAAAGCAAGTACCGTCGTATCATCAGTTTCTTTATAGACCTCAGATAATGTTATGTTATGAAATGTATTCACGTTGAATAAGTCGTTGATTTGAAACAAAACTAACACTTGTTAGTTTGTGATGCAAATATGCTGTTTTAATTAGACTTGTTCTGTATTGAAATCAATTATTTTAACCTGATTTTCACGACACTTTTTGTACTAAATACTAATTTAGAAAATATGTCATATTCTAAAATAAAGGCCCCAGCTAGTATTATTGATGCAGTAAATGAAGCTGTTAGTTATTTTCCTGAACTTTATCACACACCTATTGAATTTAAGTTTAATAATATGGTGCGTAAAAATTTTATGCAAGCTCAACCCAAATGGATAAGCTTTTTAAAAAGAAGAAAACATCGTAGTTATATTATCCTAATAAGTAAGGAGTTTAGAGTAGAAAACGAAATTTTCACTGTGAATGAAATCCCTTATGATGCACTTGTAGGATGGTTAGGTCATGAATTAGGTCATGTGATGGATTATCGTAAAAGGAGCAGTTTAGGAATGTTAATTTTTGGGATTAAATATTTGTATTCATCCGCACACATTCAAGAAGTAGAACGCACTGCCGATGAATATGCTGTAAGACATGGCATGGGAGAACATATAATCAAAACCAAGAATTTTATTTTAAACCACACTAGTTTATCTGAGACTTATAAAAATCACATGCGTAAATTTTATCTATCTCCCGAGGAAATTTTAGAATTGATTAATAGATATGGTGATACTGGTGAAAAACCTACTAGAGAAGAGCTTGCGCCTAAGTAATGGTCGATTTACAAAAATGCTCCCATTCCTTAAAAGTTTCTTCTTTCATAACTTTTTCCATTTTTACCTGACCACCTTTCTTCTTGTTGTAATCATTCCATTTTGAAAATATCTCTGGTGCAACTTTATGAACTATCACACCCTTTAAGGCCTTAGACCTTGCAACTTTATAATTTTTATTTGCTTTTTGAAGTAAATCATCAAGATGTGATGCTAGCTCTTTCTCACTTACCTCAGTGGTTGTCCCTAACGTCCAAACGTGATAAAACTCACCTTTATTTTTTTTGGCACAAACCGTAAACTCCTTGATTGCTGTATCAAATTTGTTTTGCAGATCCGTTATCGCTGTTTCCATTTTAAGTACAGATAATTGACTACCTACTACATTTAGAAAGAACTTTGTCCTTCCTGTGATTTTAATTTCAGCGCGATCAACATCAGTAAATTTAATCGTATCACCTATTAAATAACGCCAGGCACCAGATACCGTTGAAATTATTAATGCATAATCCACATTTTCCTCTACTGCGCCTAAATGCAAAACTGGAGCATCTTCAACTATACTCCCATCTGGATTTATATATTCAGGTTTAAAAGGAACAAATTCAAAATAAATGCCACCATCAGTAACAAGTTGCATGGCGTCAGTTTCTGGTCTTTGTTGACTTGCTATAAAACCTTCACTAGCTAGATAAGTATCTACAATTTGAACAGGTTTAGAAAACAGTTTTTCAAAACTGCTGCGATACGGCTCAAAGGCAACTCCACCAGAGGTATATACAGACAAGTTAGGCCACACATCATGGATAGAATCAACCTTGTGATATTCCATCACTCTTTTAAGCATTATTTCAATCCAGGATGGTATACCGCTTAACATTCCAATATCCCAATTTTCAGATTGAATTGCAATTTGATGCACCCGTTCATCCCAATCATCTATACTTGCAATTTCCTTTCCTGGCTTGTAAAAGGAACTCAAAAATTCTGGAATTTGACTAGCCGATATTCCACTAATCTCGCCTATAGTAAACCCATTTTTATGATCAAGATCAGTAGAACTTCCCAATGCGAGAACCTCTTTTTCAAAAATTGAAGGATCTAAATTAAAATTACTTAATGCGCTTACCTGTGAGGTTCCAGCATCCTTAATGGCTGTTATCATTTCATCAGTTACAGGTATCATCTTTGACTTTTTACCAGTTGTACCGCTTGATCTAGCTAAAAAACTAGGTACACCTGGCCATGTAATATCGGGTTTCCCTTGTTTCATTTGTTGCCACCATCGATCGTTCATTTTATCATAGTCGTAGAAAGGTATCGCTTTCGCGAAAGCGTGCCTAATATCATCACTTTCTAAAATGGAATCAAAATCATAGTAAATACCAAACGAAGTATCCTGAGCTGTGATGAGCATGTTACGCAGGACCTTTTCCTGTGATTTTACATGGTCTGTAACCGAGGTCAAATTTTCATGAATACTGAGTGCTGTCTTAATCAAAGGACCTAAGAATGCCATATAAATAAGGTTTATTGTAAAGGTAAGACCCGTACAACCAGCATCTCGTTAAGATAGTGTTTAACTATGCTTATAAAATGTAAAAGGTATCTTTAACTCTTTAATGAAATACGGAAAATAACTTAGTTGCCTCATTATAGCTACTTTCAAATGACATTGCGTTTACATTTGAGTGCGCCTTTACGTTATTAAAGTAACTCACCATTTTTTCTGTAGGCATGTTTCCTGTAAGGTCATCTTTGGCCATAGGACAGCCACCAAATCCTTGAATAGCACCATCAAACCTGCGACATCCTGCTTTAAAGGCTGCATCGACTTTTTCATGCCATGTGGTAGGAGTAGTATGTAAATGTGCACCAAACTCCACATGCGGATACATAGGTATCAAATTTGAGAATAGATAATCTATAGTGGATGGATCGCTGGTACCAACGGTGTCGGACAATGAAAGGATTTGAACTCCCATTGTTGCTAATTTCTCTGCCCAGTCACCTACTATGTCTACATTCCATGGATCACCATAAGGGTTACCAAATCCCATTGAAATATAAACTACAACTTGTTTTCCCGAAGTATGAGCAATGTTTAGAATTTCCTTGAGAGTTTCAACAGATTGCTCTATTGTCTTATGCGTATTACGCATTTGAAAATTCTCAGAAATTGAAAAAGGAAATCCTAAATAATCAATTTCAGGATGTTGACAAGCATCTTGAGCTCCTCTTACGTTTGCAACAATAGCGAGTAATTTGCTTTCTGTTTTAGTTAAGTCTAATCCTGCTAAAACTTGAGCAGTATCAACCATTTGAGGAATTGCTCTTGGGGAAACAAAGCTTCCAAAGTCAATCGTATCAAAGCCACAACGCAGCAGTGATTGAATGTACTGTATTTTTTTATCAGTAGGAATAAAAGGTTTTATTCCCTGCATGGCGTCTCTAGGACATTCAATAAGTTTTACCTTTTCCATCGACCGGTAAAGATACGATGCTCGATCAGCTTTATGAAATCGATTGCGTAAATGATTTTTGATTAATTATCTATTTTTAAACTTGAATTTTAAACTTCTAATCAATCAATTCTCAGCTTATGAGTTCAGTAGACTTTCAAGTAGCAGTAATAGGTGCAGGACCAGCAGGTGCAAGTGCAGCTTATAAATTAGGAATAGCTGGTGTTTCATGCATTCTTATTGAAAAACAAAAGCTACCTCGTTACAAAGTTTGTGGTGGCGGACTGGTATATAGAGGATTAAACTCCATGTCGTTTGATATTTCATCCGTTATTGAAAGGCAGTTTGACACTATTGATATTTACTTAAAGAATGGTAAATCCATAAAAACAAGCTCTACAGAACCTATGGTAACCATGATAATGAGAGATTCATTTGATCATTTAATTACTAAAAAGGCTCAGGAAGCTGGTGTTCAATTACAAGATGAGACTAAATTGACAGCGATCAATCATGATAATCAAATGATTCAAGTTGTTACGGATAAAGGAAGCTGGAATGTTGAAGCAATTATAGCGGCCGATGGTGTTTACAGTCCTACTGCAAGGATGACTGGCTGGAAAAATGAGACTAGACATCTTGCTCCTGCATTAGAATACGAGGTTTACGTAACTGATGCAGAGTTTAAAAAGCACAAAGACATCGTTCGATTCGATATTGATGCCATTAAAAGTGGTTACGGATGGAGCTTTCCAAAAAAAGATCATTTATCAGTAGGTGTTGGCGCCTTTGGTGTTGAAAAAAAGAAAACAGATTTGAAAAGCTTGTGTATGGACTACATGAAGCGCATAGGAATCAATGAAGTAACTCATATAGATAAGCATGGGTTTAATGTTCCTGTAACTCCAAGAACAGATGGTTTTGTAAAAAACAATGTATTTCTCACGGGTGATGCGGCAGGTTTTGCCGATCCATTAACAGCCGAAGGTATTTCAAATGCCATAAGAAGTGGTAATCTAGCTGCACAATCCATCATTGAAAACGCTAACAACATCACAAGTGCTGGTGAACGTTATTTGGAGCTTTTGAATGACGATTTATTACCTCAAATAAAAACCGCTCAACAATTGGCCAAATGGTTCTACTCTCATCCTAAATTGAGGAACATTGTTCTTAATAAATATAGTCAAGAATTTGCAGATTATGTTGCAGGTATTTTTGCTGGAACTAAGACTTACCCAGAAAATGTAACGAAAAGATTGAAAGAAAAAGCGTTGTCCATGGTCAGTTTCTAATGTTTAGTTTTTTTTTAATTTGTAATAATGTAACAATTAAAACTTAAGGTATTAGTATTAAAACAGCAATCCCTACAAACACCACTATTTGCAACCATTTCATAAAAAAAGGAAACCAGTTGGAGTTTTTTATAAATATAGCTGCCCGACCTGCTAATAATGCAATACTGTAAAAAACAACTAAGGAAACTAACATAAAAATTATTCCCAAAATATAAATTTGAATCCATTCAGGAGTGTCATTTTGAACTACAAACTGTGGTAGCAAAGCAAGAAAAAACAAACTTACCTTGGGATTCAAAATATTCATAGTTACTCCTACTTTGAACATGTCCCACCAATTACCTTGAGAAGTTTGAGAATCCTGCAATGAGATAGATGGATCAGATTTGAATACTTGAAAAGCAAGATAAAGCAAGTAAATGGCACCGGCTATTTTTATTCCTAACAATAACCACTCATTATCCCTTATTACAATCGCAAACCCAAAAGCTACTAAAGAAGTATGAGCAATACAACCTGTTATTAATCCAGTTGCAATGGCAATTCCTATTTTACTACCACGAGCAACACTCTGTGTTAGAACAAAAATGTTATCTGGCCCAGGACTCAACGCAAGTAATAGTGTGGCAAGCGCAAAAGAAACTAAAGATTCTATCATTAACCTTGATCAATAATTGCCTTATTAATCCTTTTTATCAATCCAGGCCCTTCATAAATAAAACCGGTATACAACTGTACAAGACTTGCTCCTGCATTAAGTTTATCTAGAGCATCCTTTTCACTCATAATACCACCTACTCCTATAATGGGAAAAGCACCATTACTCTTTGAATGTAAAAAACTTATGACTTGGGTTGCGCGATTAGTAAGTGGCGCACCGCTTAATCCACCGACTTCATTTTGTAAGCTCTCTGCAGATTTTAATTTGTTTCTCTCTATAGTTGTATTGGTAGCAATCACACCATCAATCTTTGTATCTTCTACAATACCTATAATATCCATCAATTGATCATCAGTAAGATCTGGAGCTATTTTCAATAATATAGGTTTACGTACTGACTTCTTATTATTAATATCTTGTAGGGTCTGTAAAATATGAGTCAACGGTTTGCGATCTTGTAATTCACGTAAACCTGGTGTATTTGGTGAACTCACATTGACAGTAAAATAATCTACAAACTCAAATAGTTTTTCAAAGCAAATAATGTAATCATTGACTGCTTCCTCATTAGGAGTGATCTTGTTTTTTCCAATATTTCCACCGATAATCACATGCCCTTTTTCACCAGGTCTTGGATTTTTCTTCAATCGTTCAACTGCAGCATCAACACCACCATTATTAAAGCCCATTCTATTAATAATTGCTGCATCATTCTTAAGCCTAAAAAGTCGTTGTTTGGGATTTCCGTCTTGTGGTTTAGGTGTAAGCGTTCCTATTTCAATAAACCCAAATCCTAGGTTTGAAAATTCTTTAAAAGCCTTGGCATCTTTGTCAAATCCAGCAGCCATTCCAACAGGATTTGGAAATTTGATTCCAAATAATTCTCTTTCTAATGACTTTGGATTGTTGTGGTAGCGCTTTCGCGAAAGCGAACTAAATCCAGGCAACTTGTTTAATAACTTAACACTTTTGAATGAAAAATGATGTACTGCCTCTGGATCAAAGTTAAAAAGCAGTGGTCGTATTATAGTTTTATACATAGGAATAAGGTTGGGCAAATTTACAATCTGTATTGCTTTATTGCATATTTTTGTGACTCTAAAAAAAAGATCGACATGAGTAAATATGATGTAATCGTTTTGGGAAGTGGACCAGGCGGATATGTAACAGCTATACGTGCTTCACAACTAGGTATGAAAACTGCCATAGTAGAGAAAGAATCTCTAGGTGGAGTTTGTTTAAACTGGGGTTGTATTCCTACTAAAGCACTTATTAAAAGTGCCGATGTTTTTAACTACCTAAAACATGCTGAAGATTATGGTCTTAAAGCAGATAATGTAGATAAAGATTTTGATGCTGTTGTAAACCGCTCTCGCGACGTTGCAAATGGCATGAGTAAAGGTGTTCAATTCTTGATGAAAAAGAATAAAATCGATGTCATCATGGGTTATGGAACACTTAAAAAAGGTAAAAAAGTTGAGGTAAAAGCCGAGGATGGTTCTACCCAAACCATAGAAGGAAATCACGTAATTGTAGCTACTGGAGCTAAGTCTAGAGTTCTTCCATCGCTTCCACAAGATGGTAAAAAAGTGATAGGATACCGTGAGGCTATGACTTTAAAGGAACAACCTAAAAAGTTAATCGTAGTTGGATCTGGTGCTATAGGTGTTGAATTTGCTTATTTCTATAACGCAATGGGAACTGAGGTTACCATTGTAGAATACCTAGATCGTATTGTTCCTGTAGAGGATATAGATGTATCTAAACAAATGGAACGCAGCTTTAAGAAGTCTGGAATTAAAGTCATGACTTCAAGTGAAGTAACAAAAGTAGATACTAGTGGTGATGGTGTAAAAGCTACCGTTAAAACTAAAAAAGGTGAAGAGGTTCTAGAAGCAGATATCGTATTGAGTGCCGTAGGAATCGAAACTAACCTTAAAAATATAGGATTAGAAGAGGTTGGTATTTCTACTGATCGTGGTAAGGTACTGGTTAACAAATACTACCAAACTAATATTCCTGGATACTATGCAATAGGTGACATTACCGCTGGACCAGCACTTGCACACGTTGCTAGTGCAGAAGGAATCTTATGTGTTGAAAAAATTGCTGGTATGCATGTGGAACCATTAGATTATGGTAACATACCTGGTTGTACCTATTCTACTCCAGAAATTGCCAGTGTAGGTATGACTGAAGCACAAGCTAAAGAAGCTGGTTATGAGCTTAAGGTAGGTAAATTTCCTTTCAGCGCAAGTGGTAAAGCAAAAGCTAGTGGCGCAAGCGATGGTTTTGTAAAAGTAATATTTGATGCTAAGTATGGAGAGTGGTTAGGTTGTCACATGATAGGCGCTGGAGTTACAGATATGATTGCAGAGGCTGTTGTTGCACGTAAATTAGAAACTACTGGTCATGAAATTTTAAAGGCAGTTCATCCACACCCAACTATGAGTGAAGCTGTGATGGAAGCCGTAGCAGATGCTTATGATGAAGTAATTCACCTGTAAGACCTTATTAATTATACAATTAACAAAGAATCCTTGTCCTTATTTATAGAACAAGGATTTTTTTATTGACTATTTTTTTTTTTAGAATCGGAAAGACGTACCCAAGCTTAATGTTCCTACCTCACCTTCCTTACGAAGATTATTACTAAAAGTAGCTCTTTGGTAATCAAATAAATTCTGTTGATATCTTAAGTCAATACGCCATCTTTTTGATAAGTCGTATTGTAATCCAAATTGTAAATAAGGATTTACAATCACACGACCATATCTATCACGCTGGACAAGAGTTTGTGCGTTTGTATTGAATAATGTTCCTGCACCTGCATAAATGCGCCATCGATTTGCAAATCGATGATGAGTTTGAAAGGAAAGATAAGGAGTAAGACCTAGATTAGCATCAACGCCAGTTTCCCATCTTAAACTCCACACATTGTTTACTTTATAATCTGCATAAATACCTAGTCCTAGACCTAGAAATTTATCATCGTATTTGTATCTGGTATTTTGATAGGTTTGATAGGATAATAACGTTCTAGCAGTAGCTCCTAATTCCCACCTATTTTCAACAGGTGGATCAAATAGAATAGAAGTTGATTTTCTTTCTGTTTCTTGTGACCATAAAGCGTGTGTCACGGACAAAAAAAGCAAGGTAATGAGTAACTGTTTCATAGTTTGGTGTTTTGGTTTTGACCACAAATAAAACACACAAAACCACCAGCTACACTATTGACCACCAGGCTTTAACCCTAAATAACAAAAACTGTTAAGTGGTGTTACTTTTGAATTTTTGGTTTTTCTTTAAAAAAGGTAAAAGTTACATCTTCACCTACCTTTAGTTGTGAGGTCACATCTATTACTTGACCATCCTTAGCTTCAATTGCAATTTTTGCAGTATTGGGTGGTTTATTTCCAATATTTAAGGCTTTGATTTTAATAGTGTTCACAGGATCTATAAATTCCAAAGGAATTATTTTTTTAGTTGTACTAGGTTCAAAGTCCTTCAATATTTTGCGATCATTGATGGATAATTCTATTTTATCTCCATCTGCTTCTTGATCGTCCCAAATTATTAATTTAATATTCTTGTCTTTTAATATAATGTTCAAATTTTCTCCACCCTTTAATTGATTTTTAGAGAATCGATTGAACATCTTACTCATATTAATTTTCTGTTTAATGCTATCAGGAACTTTATTGGTTCTATTCACTCTTTTTTGAAATTTCTCATTTCGCTTTTTAACCTTTTCTGCCGCTTGCATTACAAGTTCCCCATCTATACAACTAGTAAGATCATCATAATATCCCTTAAAGGTTCCTTTAATTTCTGCTTTCCCGTTTAATTTTCTTAAATCACCTGTGAAATAAACGTTGCAAAAATCTATCTCCTTAATGTTAGATTTAGTGTAAATAATCTCGACTTCTCTAAATTCCAATTTATTCTCTTCACTATCATACTTTCCTACTACGGCCGACTTTGTCTCGTGCTCACCATTCATATCAGAGTAAGAAAATCCTTTAATTTTTCCGTTTTCTTCTTTAAAACTAAGATTATAAGTTATGAGAGAACTATCTGGTAATTTGAGCAGTCCCATGTATTCATAATTTTGAGCGCTAGATACTAAACTGAATAAAACTAAAATTAAACCGATTAAATATGATTTCATAAAAAGGCATATATTTGAGTAAATGTAACCAATAAAACAAATTTTATGAAAACAAAATTTACTTTGGTATTAGTAGGTTTATTCATGGTAATGAGTCAATTTGCCTTTGCCTCATTCCCAGTTGAAAGACAAGTTGTTTCTGAAACTATAGCAATTAGCGATACAGAAACGATGGAAGTAGCTACAACAACATTAACTTCTCCTGCTGCGGTTGCTTGGTCAGAGGATCAAACAGTTGCTATTCTTTTATGGTTTTTCCTAGGAGGATTTGCAGCACACAGATGGTTCTTAAAGAGCCCATGGTACTGGAATGTTCTCTTCATTATCACATTTGGATTCTTCGTTGTAGGATGGGTGATCGATGGTATAGAGATTATTACAGGAAGTTATCCTGGACTGTAAATTTAAAATTTAAAAAAAAGCCCGTTGAGTTTTCTCAACGGGCTTTTTTATTACACTTATTTTTAATTACAAGTCAAATATGAGTCCAGCAGAGATAGCTGTTGAGATGTTAAACAACTTGACATCCTGACCAAAATCATTATTGTTTTCATTAATTCGGCTTAGTCCATAAAAACTTTGGGCTTGGAAAAATAATTCTGTATTCTCCGAAACATCAAATTTATATCCTATCCCGTAACCTAAGCCTATATCTAGGCTAGAGACTTGATCCTTTAAATCAATCTCACTACCATCAGAAAGCTCACCTTTTGCACTTAATAATACATTTAAAGAAGGACCAAAATTCACATACCAGTTTCTGTTATCCCCAAAGTGAAAGTTTGCTTGCAAAGGAATAGATAAATAATTAAGCTTATCAATATTATTTTCAACATCAGTTCCTTTTGCATCATACAGTAATCCAGTTCTAAAACTCCATCGATCACTAAAATAGTAGTCTCCAGTTACTCCAACTACCATAGCTACTCTCAAATCATTGTTTAAATCTACATTACTTCTGTAGTTGGAAAGGTTTAATCCTAATTGAGGAGCAAGAGTAAAGTCACCTTTGTCATTTTGAGCATCTGTTGTAAAGGCAAAACCAGCGACACACAATACCGTTAAAAGAATTTTTTTCATTTGGTTGATTTTTTAAAATTACGGAGTAAAACTAATTTCCATGCTACTACCATAATGTGAAAATTATGTTAACACAAATAAGCCCATTGAGAAAACTCAACGGGCTTTTTAATTTCTGTAAATGATCTATTAATTGAATTTGTATACTAATCCCAAATTAACATTAGTAAAATTAAGACCTAAATCAAATGAATTAGTAGAATCAGAAGCTCCATCTAGCTCAACAGATGAATAGCTTAAAATTCCCACTGTCGCTTCTAGCGCAAAGTTGTTTGAAATGAAGTAACTAACACCTGGAGCAATACCTAGTCCAAAACCATCGGTATTAGATTCAAAAGCACCTTGCTCGTTTTCAACAGAAAGGTAAGCAACCGATAATTGTCCAAATAAAGAAAATTGACTACTTGGAGTTACATAATATCTTCCTGTAGCCTCGATGGCTATTGTAGTTGATTCAAAATCAACGACTCCAGGCTCCTCAAATGTTGAAGATGATAATCCTAATCCTAATCCTATAGCGATGTTGTCAGAAACAAAATATCCAACTGATGGTGCGAATTCTAAAGTGTTTTCTTTACGATCGCCAGTACTTTCTGTACTTATTCCAATTGATCCAGTAACAAATAAATCGCCTTGGGAGTAACCACCTGTATTTTCCTCTTGAGCGTTTGACATACCCATTCCAAATACTGCAAACGCAGCTACAAATAACATTTTTTTCATGATTGATTGTTTAAAATAATAATGAAGTAAAAATATCTGTTTGAAATGAGGTTATTGTTAATAGAATATTAATGCACTATTATCTTATGGATAGATAATGCATACCTAATTCATAACCTAATAATCCAAAACCACTTATCACTCCTGCGGCATGTTTAGATATATAGGACACATGTCTAAACTCTTCTCTTTTCATCACATTTGAGATATGAACTTCAATAACTGGTGTGGTTATTCCTGCAACAGCATCAGCTATCGCAACCGATGTATGCGTGTATGCGCCTGCATTAAATAAGATCACCTCGTATCCATGATCATCGGCTTTATGCAATTGATTGATCAACTCACCTTCTACATTACTTTGGTAATATTCAATAGTGATATGAGGTAGTTTTGCCCTTAAAGCTTTTAAATAATCATCAAAACTTTCTGCTCCATAAACTTCTGGCTCGCGTTTCCCTAGCAAGTTTAAATTAGGTCCATTAAGTATAAGTACTTTCATATGGTAAATATATCGGTAGTTACGCTTTCGCGAAAGCGTAAACTTAAAAAAGCCTGTTATCTAATAAATAACAGGCCTTTCATTTTTCTTTTTCCTTATCGTTCTAGAACTTGTATCCTATTGAAAGTTGAAGGTTAGAGTTGGTGATATCATCTCCAAACGTATCATTATCTTCAAACACATTGTTCAAACCAATCATATAACGAGCACTTATCATAAATCCTTCGAGCGATGTTCCCTCTTTGAATTTATATGCAAATCCACCACCAGCGCTTAGATCCAACTCTTCGGCATCAGCGTCTTGTTCTACATCTACTAGTCCGCCTTCTTGTGTGAACTCATCATTTACTAGAATTCCAAATTGTGGTCCTGCTTCGATTGAAAAACCAGAATCTGCAATGTAAAATTTAGCCAAAATTGGAATATTGATATAATCCAACTTTAACTTACTCTCTACCCCATTTGCTTCCGATTGTAAACCTTGTTGTGAGTAAACAGCCTCTGCTTGCAACCCAAAAGAAGAATTGAACATGTATTCACCTGTTAAACCTACATGGAAACCAGTACGACCATCAGTATCTTCAACAGCATCTCCTTGCAACTTTGCAAAGTTTACACCACCTTTAACTCCAAAGTCGATTTCTTGTGCCTGAACAGTAATAGCACTTACCGCTAAAGCAATTGTAAAAAGTAATTTTTTCATAGTTATTTATTTTTGTTGCACAAGATTACTAGAAATTTAAACACACATAACTTAAATTATTTTTAAGAGCTGTTAAAACTAGTTAATGACAAAGCCCTTTTTAAGATCATAATTAATTGAATATAAATGAAATACAACGCTTGGGATTCTATAATAAAAAGCTTTAAATCTTACTCTAGAATCGAGCGTGGACTATCAGAAAACACAATAAAAGCATACACTAGGGATCTCAATAAACTCAAGAATTACCTTATTGACAATGATCAAACTGTGAAACCAGAAAACATCTCCAGTGAACAACTTAAAGAGTTTATCTATCATATATCTAAAGAGGTTAAGCCACGTTCACAAGCAAGGATAACAAGTAGTTTAAAAGCTTTTTTTCTCTATTTAATATTAGAGGATTATAGAGAAGACCAACCTATGGATTTGATTGAAAGTCCAAAAATAGGACGCAAGCTACCAGATACTCTTACCCTTGAAGAAATTGATCAACTACTCGCTGCCATAGATAGATCTACCCCAGAAGGTGAACGCAATCGCGCTATCATTGAAACATTATACGGTTGCGGTCTTAGGGTAAGTGAATTAATTACATTAAGATTAAGTGACCTACTTTTTGAGGAAGGATTTATTAAAGTTATAGGTAAAGGTAACAAGCAGCGGTTTGTCCCTGTAAGTGAATATACTATTAAGGCGATCAACTTATATCGTGATGAAGTACGCGTTCATCAAAAAATAGACCTAAAACATCAAGACACTTTATTTCTTAATCGTCGAGGAAAAGGTCTTACCAGGGCTATGATTTTTCATATAATAAAGCAATTAACGCAACTCGCAGGTATTAAAAAAACTATAAGTCCACACACTTTTAGACACAGCTTTGCCACTCATCTACTAGAAAATGGTGCCGATTTAAGATCGATTCAGGCCATGATGGGGCACGAAAGTATCACCACAACCGAAATTTACATGCACGTTGACCGCAAGCATCTAGAACAAGTGATTCATCAATATCATCCTTGGGCAAAACAGTAACCTATTAAAGTTTTTATAAACTAGCATTCATTTTTGGGTATCGCTTTCGCGAAAGCTAACTTTAACAAAAAACAAAAATGAAAACATTAAAATTTAGAAATGGAGATGAACTCCAGGCTATAGGTTTAGGTACATGGAAATCTGCACCAGGTGAAGTGAAAAAAGCCGTAATCACAGCACTAGAAAACGGATATAAACACATAGATTGTGCTGCCATTTATGGAAATGAAAAAGAAATTGGTGAGGCTTTCAATGAGGTTTTCTCAAAGGGAGAAATAAAAAGAGAAGATGTGTGGATCACATCAAAGCTATGGAACAACGCGCACTTACCAGAAGATGTTGAACCTGCCCTAGATCAAACCTTAAAAGACTTACAACTGGATTACCTAGATTTATACCTAATTCACTGGCCCGTTGCATTTAAACCCGATGTAAAAAACCCTGAAAAACCTGAGGATTACTTAACACCCGATGAAGCTCCTATCCATAAAACGTGGGAAGCTATGACCGAATTGAAGCAAAAAGGAAAGGCAAAACATATAGGAGTTTCCAATTTCTCAATCCAAAAGCTTGAAGACTTAATGAGTAAGACTGACGAGACTCCTGAAATGAATCAAGTTGAGTTACACCCTTTGCTACAACAAAACGAGCTTTTTGAATACTGCAGTAAAAATGGAATTCACTTAACAGCTTATTCTCCATTGGGTAGTGGTGACAGATCCGAAGGTATGAAACAAGCTGATGAGCCCAACATGTTTGAACTTGATGCGATCAAAAACATTGCTCAAAAACACAATGCTAGTGAAGGTCAAGTGCTTATCAACTGGTCAGCAAATCGTGGTACAGCGGTTATTCCTAAATCAACAAATGAAGGGCGTATTAAAGAAAATCTAGCTGCTGCCGCTGTAAATTTTGACAAGGAAGATTTGAAGGAGCTTTCAAATCTAGATCGTCATTACAGATATGTAACAGGGAAATTCTTTGAAGTTCCAGAGAAGGGTTATGACAATATTTATAACGAATAAAAATTTACCCTATATGGGGTATTTTTTGAATTAGATATTCTTCTCATCTTTGACAAAGAGAAAGCAATCAAGTTCATGGAGTAAGAGAGTTAGGGGACTTTTACTTCACAAAAAAATGAGCTGATTCTCAAAATCATAAGCCAAAAAACTTATGAGGTTTAGGAAGGTTGTAGGGGATTTTTCTAAATCAAATTAAAAAACCGTTCTGAGAGATCAGAACGGTTTTATTTTTTGTTAGAATTTTTAAAATTACTTGGCAATATTTACCGCTCTCGTTTCTCGGATTACAGTAACCTTTACCTGACCAGGATAAGTCATGTCCGTTTGGATTTTTTGAGAAATCTCAAAAGAAAGCTGTGCCGCTTTTTCATCATTAATTTTCTCGCTTTCTACCATAACTCGTAATTCTCTACCAGCTTGAATGGCATAAGCTTTTTCTACTCCTGGAAAACCAAAAGCTATATCTTCAAGGTCTTTTAATCGTTGAATATAAGAATCCAGAACTTGTCTCCGCGCACCTGGTCTAGCACCGCTTATGGCATCACAAACCTGTACTATAGGTGACAATAGAGATGTCATCTCGATTTCATCATGGTGAGCACCAATTGCATTGCAAACTTCAGGTTTTTCACCATTTTTTTCGGCAAGTTTCATACCGAGAATAGCGTGAGGAGTTTCATCTTCAGTTTCAGGTACCTTACCTATATCGTGCAGAAGACCTGCACGTTTAGCTAGTTTAGGATTAAGTCCTAATTCACTCGCCATGGTTCCACACAATTTGGCTACTTCTCTACTGTGCTGTAATAAGTTTTGACCGTAGGAAGAACGATACTTCATTCTACCTACCATTTTTACTAGCTCAGGATGAAGACCGTGAATTCCTAAATCAATAACGGTACGTTTACCTACCTCTACTATTTCTTGGTCTATTTGTTTACGAGTCTTACGAACTACCTCTTCGATACGAGCTGGGTGAATTCTACCATCAGTTACTAATTTGTGTAACGAAAGTCTAGCTACTTCTCTTCTTACTGCATCAAAACAAGATAAGATAATTGCATCTGGAGTGTCATCTACTATTATTTCAACTCCAGTTGCCGACTCAATCGCCCTGATATTACGACCTTCACGACCTATAATACGACCTTTAACATCATCACTTTCTAGGTTAAAGACGGAAACACAATTCTCTACAGCTTCTTCTGTCCCTATACGCTGAATAGTGTTTATAATAACTTTACGTGCTTCTTGTTGAGCAGTCATTTTGGCTTCTTCAATAGTTGTCTGGATAATGCTCATGGCTTCTGTCTTTGCCTTATCCTTAAGTGACTCTACAAGTTGTTTCTTTGCATCTTCACCAGACATTCCACTTATAACTTCCAGCTGCTTGACTTGAGATTCGTGCAGCTTTTCAACCTCATCTAGACGCTTATAAACGCTTGCACGTTTACTTTCAACATCCTTAAGTTTATCCTCTAAACTTTGATTGAGTTTTTTATTTTTTGATAATTCACTTGAAGCCTTTGACTCTTTATCTCGAGTTCTCTTTTCGGCGTCGTTCATTTTCTTTTCTCGCTGCATGATTTCCTTCTCATGCTTTGATTTGAGCTCGATGAATTTTTCTTTTGCTTTATAGGTTTTATCATTATAAAGCTTTTCGCCTTTAATTTCGGCATCTTTTAGAAGGCTATCTGCTTCCTTTTTTGCATCGGCAATAATTTTTGATGCTTTTCCTTTTTCAATTATAGATTTTGCAATTAAAAATCCTATTGCTAATCCTATTATTAGCGCCACTATGGCGATTATTATACCTGTTGTATCCATGGTTGTTGACTATATATAAAAAAACCTGCACTAGTTGGGTTTTGAATGAACTCCTTAAATAAAGTTTAAGGCTAACTGATTGATCAAGGGTCTGGCATTATGACCAGCATGCTTTTACAACCACGACTCACCTTTTTTAAAGAATTATAGTGTTGAGTTCACCAAAAAATTGAACCAGTGCAGGTAGTAACTTTATTATTTTAAAAGAACGTCTTAAGAAAGGTGATTATCTAGTAAATGCTCGATATTATCCAGCATTTTTTTAGCATTTTCAACATCACTATTCTTATCTATTTTAATTTGCTCTGCTTGAGCTGCAAACTGTAGAGCACACATAGCTAGAACATCTTGTTTATCCCTTACGGCATAATTATTCTCCAGCTGTTGTATCATTTTTTCTATATTCTTTGCAGCTATACGAAGACCTTCTTCTCGAGAAGGTTCTATGGTAAGAGGATAAACTCTATCTGCAATAGAAATTTTGACTTTTTGCCTCTGACTCATAGTTTACGTAAGTTGAGCTATACACTTATCAATTTCTTTAACAAGTGCATTTATCTTGAGCTTTGTTTTTGTTTTGTACTCGTCACTACCCAGCATTGCGTTTGCCGTTTTGAGAGCTACCATCTTATCCTCTGTTGCTTTTAACGATTGTAAAAGTTCATTATTGTCTTTTTCCAATGTTGAAGTAAGTGTTTTTTCATCCATTAACTCCTGTCGCAACCTAGCATTTTCTTGTAATAAAGTCTTTACTTTTAACTCTATAGAAGAAAGTTGAGATGTTAGATCATTCATACGGCATTATTTTCTGCTGTATTTACAAATCTAAAATTATACCTAGAGATTTCAAACAAAAGTGGAACAAACTTTGACATTATTTGTAAAATTAATCCTGCTAAACCTATATTAGTGCCATGATGCAACGTTTATTTATTTCTACCTTTTTCATACTGTGCATGTTCCATTTCGGCGAAAGCCAAACCAACAAAAAAATTCTAGAAGGATATTTTATCAACCCTTTAGATATAGACATGAAACTAAGTGGGACTTTTGGTGAGTTAAGGTCAAATCATTTTCATAGTGGTCTAGACATAAAAACAAATCAAAGAACTGGTGCCAAAGTGTATGCTGTGGCAAATGGTTATGTGAGCCGTATTAAAATTGAAAGATACGGTTATGGTAAAGCTTTGTATGTGACGCATCCTAACGGTTATACTAGTGTCTATGCGCACCTAGAAAAATTTGCTCCCAGAATAGAGGAATACGTAAAGAAAAGGCAATATGAAAAAGAAAGTTTTGAAATCCAGCTGTTCCCAACAGACTTAGAGTTACGAGTAGACCAAGGAGATATAATCGCCTATAGCGGAAATAGTGGTGGTAGCGGTGGTCCTCACTTACATTTTGAGATAAGGGATAGTGCTGCAAAACCGATCAATCCAATGTTAATGGATATAGAAATACCAGACACTAAGGCTCCTATTGTTAAACAGGTTATGGCCTATCCTCTAGATGAAAACAGCACCATCAATGGTCGCAATCAACCCGAATTGATAAGATTGATCCCTTTAAAAAATGGCGATTTTAAAACGGAAAATTTCAAAGCCTATGGGCAAATAGGTATAGGAGTAAACACTAATGATCGACAGAATGGAGCCGCTAACCAAAATGGAGTTTACCGCATTAAATCCTACCTTAACGGCACTAAAAATTTTCAAATCACTTTTGACACCTACGCTTTTAATGAGACTCGATATTTAAACCGTCTTATCGATTATAACCATTTTAAAAAGACTAAAAGTCGAATTACAAAATTGTTTATTCCAGAAGGTTCTCCTTTAAGTCTTTATGAAGATCATATAGATTATGGTGTTTTAAGTTGCTATGATGCCGGTGTAACCAATCAACTTAAAGTTGAAGTAATGGACTTCAAAGACAACACAACCAGCATTCATTTAAAAATCACCACTGATCAACCACCAGGAGAAAGAATGATTCCAGACAATTCGCATTTGTCTTATGTAAATCATAGAGAAAGTTTTACTTACAACGACGGTGCTTTTAATGTGTCAATCCCTAAAGGAGCTCTTTACCAGAACAGTTTATTAGATATCAAAGTAAATAGCGATACAGTAAAAATTCATCAGGATGAAATACCCTTACACAAGAATATTTATATCAATTACAACCTAAAATCTAAAAAGGAAGAAAATCTCAAACAGTATTATATAGGACGAGTTACTGATTGGGGAAGCGTTTACTACACTTCTTCAAAAATTAAAAATGGAGTTCTTACAGGTAGCACCAGATACTTTGGCACCTATGCAGTAAGCAAGGATTACACGCCACCTACCATTACCCCAATTAGCTTTAAAAACAAACAGTGGATATCTAATCATAAGACTTTGAAAATTAAAATTGATGATGCACAAACTGGTATCAAAGGATATCGTGCGACAGTTAATGGAGAATTCATTTTAATGGAGTACGACTATAAAACAAAATTACTAGTACACGATTTTGAAGATGGAGTCGTTAAAGATGGAGAAAACAACCTAAAAGTGATTGTAACGGATAATGTGGGAAATAGCACTACATTTGATGCAGTCTTTTACCGTAAAAACTAATTTTTGAAACAGCTTTTAACCTCGGTTTTTTTATTATTATCATTTCTTTCATTTAGTCAAAATGCCACAATTACCGGTGTTATTCTAAACGAAAAAAACTTACCAGTAGGTGACATTAATGTAAGCATTACAGGCACCTCAATTGGTAACGCAACAGACAACAGCGGTTTCTATAAAATCATAGTGCCAGCAAACGAATTACTCGAATTAAAGTTTTCTGCAATTGGTTATGAAACTATTATCATAAAAAATTTAAAACTGGCAAACAATCAGGTTTTTGAACTTAATCCGGTTATTAAATCTAATATTGAGGAATTTAAGCCTATCGAAATAGATGCGATAAGAGACAATGAACTTAGAGGGATTACAAAAATTAAACCTGCCATAATAAGAAATATGATAGGTGCTCAACCTGGTGTTGAAAATCTTCTTAAATCCTTACCTAGTATTAGTAGTAACAATGAATTGAGCACTCAATACAATGTAAGAGGTGGAAATTTTGATGAAAATCTAGTTTATATAAATGAGATTGAGGTTTACAGACCTTTTCTTATACGTAGTGGTCAACAAGAAGGACTGAGTATTGTCAATTCTGATTTGGTACGAGATGTGAAATTTAGCGCTGGTGGATTTCAAGCACGATACGGTGATAAGTTAAGCTCTGTTTTGGATATTGAATACCGTCGCCCTACCCAATTTGCTGCTGGAATCGACGCTTCTTTATTAGGTGTAAATAGTTATGTAGAAGGTACCGCTTTCGCGAAAGCGTTAACAGCAACTCTAGGAGTACGATATAGAGACAATAGCTTATTTGTGAACTCTAGAGAAACTGAAGCCATTACCATTCCAAGGTTTTTTGATTCTCAAACACACCTCACCTATCAGTTATCTCCTAAATTTGAATTAAGCTTCCTGGGAAACATTGCTATCAATGACTATGAATTTGAACCACTTACCTCTCAAACAAATTTTGGTACGGTAAACGATGCTCAAGCTTTAATTATTGACTATGACGGTCAAGAAAACGATAGGTACGAGACCTACTTTGGCGCAATAAAAGCCAGTTATGATGTTAATGATAACTTGAATGTAAGGTTAATATCTAGTGTTTATCACACTCAAGAACAGGAATACTATGACATTCTTGCAAGGTATAGCATCGGTCGCCCAAATACAGATATTGGAGGAAGTGATCTAGGAGAAGTAGATTTTACAACCTCCATAGGAAGTGAACTAGATCATGGACGTAATAATCTAGATGCACTTATCACTACTGCACAACTTAAATCAACTTACACCATACCTAGCTCCAAAAAAAATAAAGACGTTATCGATGCTAGTATTAAATTTAACAAGGAAGACATTAGAGATAGGTTAAGGGAATATACGGTTATAGATAGCGCCGGATTTAGCGTAAGGCCACCATTACCAGAATTTAGAAACCAACAACCTTATTTTTCATATACAGCTCCTTTAGTACCGTTTGAATCTGCAAGGGCCGATAATGATATTACCATCGATCGAGTACAGGCTTTTATACAATATAGTAGCCGTGGATATCTAGGAGATCACGAAACCTTCTGGAATGCAGGGATAAGATCTCATACATGGACTGTAGCCGGCGATGAAGTTGATAGTAATACTCAAACTGTATTTTCTCCTAGAGCTCAATTTGCTATAAAACCGTATTGGAAGAAAACAGATATGTTGTTCAGGCTGTCCGGTGGATTATACCATCAACCACCTTTTTATAGAGAGTTAAGAGATCAACAGGGAACGGTGCAACCACAAGTCGAGGCACAAAAATCAGTTCATATTGTTCTAGGGAATGACTGGAGTTTTAATTGGTCTTCTAAAAAAGACGAAATAAGACCATTTAAACTGACTACCGAGGTTTATTATAAAGATTTATGGGATGTGAATACCTACACTCTTGAAAATGTTAGGCTACGATATAGAGCAAACAACAATGCTACGGCCTATGCTTACGGGATAGAAACAAGAATGAATGGCGAGTTTATCAAAGGAACTGAAAGCTGGATATCTCTTGCATACATGCGTACCCAAGAAAACTTGGACAATCGAGGATTTATTGATCGACCTACTGATCAAAGACTAAAGGCTGCATTCCTATTTCAAGATTATGTTCCTACAATACCTAATTTAAGAGCCTACTTGAATATGGTTTATAGTACAGGGTTACCAGGCGGATCACCTAGTTATGCAGATCCTTATGATTTTCAATTTAGGCTTAAAGATTACTTTAGAGCAGACCTTGGCGTACAACTCGAGCTTGTAGGACCTAATAAAGTTGCTAGAGATGACAGCTGGTTAGCCAACTTTACCGAACTTTCTATAGGTGCTCAAATCTATAACATATTCAATTACGAAAATCAAATATCAAATCTTTGGGTGAGAGATGTAGCTAGTCAGGCACAATACGCGGTGCCTGTAAGATTAACTCCTAGAGTTTTTAATATAAGATTACTAGCTAGACTGTAGCAGTTGAAAATTGCTCGATATACTCCTTGAGAACATTTATTACGTAATCCAATTCTTCTTTAGTATTGTAGATTGAAAAACTAAATCTTAGACTAGGTTTATTTAAATCCTCTCCTTTAAGAACGTTACTAAGCACATGACTTCCTTTTTGTGCTCCGCTTTGACACGCACTTCCTTTTGAGCAAGCAATTCCTTTCAGGTCTAAAGTAAAAAGAAGCATCGCAGCTTTGTCTGCAGGAATCGGTAAACACACATTCAATAAGGTAAAGGTGCTTTTATCTTCCTTGGAACAATTACCATTAAATTTTATACCTGGCACATTACTTATTAATTGGTCTTTGAAGTAATTTTTAAGTTCTAGAACGTAACTTCTTTCTTCTTCTAGATTATCATAAGCCATTTGTAATGATTTGTCTAGGCCTACTATATTATGAACACTTTCAGTACCAGCTCTTACACCACGCTCTTGTGAACCACCTACAATTAATGCTTGTAATCCTGATCCTTTCCTTACAAAAGCAAATCCCACTCCTTTAGGACCGTGAAACTTATGAGCACTCACGGCTGTAAAATCTACGGGAATTTCTGAAAAATCTAATTCATAGTGACCAATAGATTGCACGCAATCACTATGAAACAAAGCATTGTACTGTTTACATAATTTTGCTATTGATTTTATATCTATTTTATTTCCTATTTCATTGTTCACATGCATTAAAGAAACTAGCGTTTTCTCATCTGACTCTTTCAACAATTCCTCTAGATGTTCTTCGTCAGGCGTTCCACATTCTTTTAATCTTACATGAACCTTAGTAGCGCCATGTTTTTCACAGGCTTGATCAATAGCGTATAAGACAGCATGATGTTCAATAGGCGTGGAAATAATTCTAGTAACACCTAAGTCCCGCACACAACTTATTATAGCAAGGTTATCAGCCTCAGTACCACCAGATGTAAAAATGATCTCGGCAGCACTTACGTTCAATACCTTTGCAACATTCTTTCTTGCCGTTTCAATCAAAGATTTGGCTTCTCTTCCGTAACTGTGAGTTGAGCTAGGGTTACCATAAACTTCGGTCATGACCTTCGTCATTTCCTCAATAACTTCTGGTCTCATTTGAGTTGTTGCTGCGCTGTCTAGATATACTTTTCTCATAACAGCAAAAATAAATTAATTAAGAATATTATATAGTAACTCACGTTAATACTTAAGTTCTATTTTTGTATCCATGAAGAAGTTACTTTACTTATTACCCATTTTTCTTTTTAGCTGCGATGATGGCGATGTTATCGTGCAAGAATTTGATTTTGAAAATGTATCAGTTGATGCATGCGAATCTGATTTTTTGAATAGTAATGAATACATTTTTTACAAAAACAACGGTCAAGAAACAATCTTCATTCAGTTTTCTACGACCGACGGTATTTTATTAGAAAACAACACCTATGGAAACTACTCAGTAGGAACTAACAACTCTATTGAATACCGCAAATTATCAGATGATATCCCATCTGATTATTACTGTAATAACATTCCCATTCAAGGAATTGACGTACTAGATGTGTTTACAGCAACAGCTGGTGATATTTCAATTGTCACAATAACTAATAGTGAAACAGACAATGACGGTATACCTAACGAACTTGAAACTGGAGACTACGACAATGATGGCATACCTGATATAATAGATCTAGATGATGATGGTGACAACGTACCTACAGTAGATGAAGGCGTGGTAATCACCAATGGCATGATAGATCTAGCTCTCAGTCGTGATACAGACAGTGATGGGATTTTGGATTACCTAGACACAGATGATGACGGCGATGGAATCCTTACCTCACAGGAGGATGTTGACGGTGATCTAAACCCGAGAAATGACATAACAAATGGAATTCCAAACTACCTGAATCCTGCTGTATCCGATACATTTACAGCAACCATAGATACCGCTATCCCTAATAGTTATAGCAGATCCTCGAATCTTGATATTACAATATCCAATTTGATTCTAACCGATGGCAACAATGAGGTATTACTAGGAACTTTTGATTTTGGAACCTACATTTCTCCCGTACTTACCATTGAATCTACAGGCGAGGTAAATACAGTAATAACAAACTAGGATTTGTTTTGATAGAAATACACTTCAGTTGCACCCAGTCCGTATTTCTTGAAATCAGCATCATAGTACGTTAAATGCTCATAACGATTAAGTAAATACTCGAGCTCGGTTTTTAGTACACCAGTTCCCACTCCATGGATCAAAATTAATTTGGGAATTCTGTTTTGTAAAGCCCATTCCACTTTAGAACGAGCTACCTGCAGTTGTAAATCTAACTTTTCATGCGGTTGCATGTAAGCATCCTTATTAGTTAGTTGATGAATATGCAAATCAACTTCTATCGGTGGTAGTTGCCCTTTTTTCCTTTTTTTCGATTGTTTTTTCTTAGGCTCTTCTGCCATAGAGATATCCACGGCACCTATTTGGAATGTTTGATCTAGAATAATCTGCTTGGGATCTACTTGGATTTCTATTTCCTCATCTGTAATGATGGTGAGTGATTCCGCTTTCGCGAAAGCGACAACACCACGTACATCGTCGTCGATAAAGGTTATCCTATCCCCTTTTTTGAATTTACGACTCATCAGAATCTAGATGATCATCTTTAGTTTTAACCCAATGTTGACTTGCTCTATAAGCCCCAAACATCAACAAAACTAATCCAATAATTTTTATGTATACCGAAGTATTTTCATCAATGAGAGCGTAAGCAAGTAGAACTCCACCTAAAAAAATTAAAATACCGTTTATGGATTGCTTGACCATCGTTTTGGGCTCAAAAATAGTCCTTTTATCGATAAACCACATTGAAACATGGTCTTTTAACCATAATTTTTAAGATTTCTATGGTAAAAGTTTATTTTTGTTCTATAATAAGAGTAGTATGAAAAATTTTATAATTACCGCATTTTTAAGCATATACGCAATAACCGCAGCTGCCCAAGTTGTTGTGGTAGGTGATAATTTCATCTATTCTCAAGGAGTCAATCTATTTTCTAAAGGAAGCATTGATTTAAATGATGCCGACTCTAGAATTTACCTAAGAGAAGAAGCGCAACTTATTCAAAATGACAATGTAAGTAATGCTGGTGACGGCTTTATTTCTATTTTCCAAGAAGGTACCGCTGATCAGTTTAATTACAACTATTGGTCTGCACCAGTAGGTGATGTGGCTACAGCATCTGGAAACGAAGGTTTTTCAATGACTCAAATCTATTATCCTACAGGAATCCTTACTGGAACAGCTGCCGATGATGAAAATTATTTCAATAGGACTATTACTGCAGAAAACGCTAATTTCTTAAATTATAATGCTCGTGATGGTGTTTCAGATGATGGGACAGCAACCAATCCTCTTGAAATTGCAAGTAGATGGATATACAATTATGACAGTGCAGGAAACGCAATACCAGGAAATGCCTATTCAGGATGGAATTATCTAGGTGGTAGTGGTTTTGTGAATGCTGGATATGGTTTTAGCATGAAAGGTGTTTCTGGAACTAATGGGATTGCAGTAAATCCTAATCTTAGAGAATATCAAAATGGTCAAATCGGACAACGATATGATTTTAGAGGACGTCCTAATAATGGTAATATTACCGTAGGTGTGGCAGATGATGAGGTTTCACTAGTAGGTAATCCTTATCCAAGCGCACTTGATTTAAAACAATTTTTATTTGAAAATTCCACTGTAAGATATGGTGTAGGAAGCGATCCTGCAGAAGTTGCTACAGTAGATGACACAAAGTTAGATCCATCTATTTTATTCTGGCAGTCTAATGCCTCTGGTAGTCACATGCTTACTGCATATGAAGGAGGATATGGTATTTATTCACCTGATGGATATGATGTAACGGCACCAGGATCAGGGATATTTGCTACTGAAGGTAATTATGTTCCTGCTGCCTTTTATTCATACGACAATAGTGGTAATCCAATTACCAACACATCACCTGGACTAGCAAGCCCAGTAGGAGCAACACTTAGATACGCTCCTGTAGGACAAGGATTTATGATAAGACGAAATGCTAGCGGTTTTACCGCTCCCAATGGAACTTATTTTCCTCCTACTGCTAATTTAACTACCGGAACGGCTTTACCATCAGGAGCTAATGGTGAAGACCAAATCGTATTTACTAACACTCAAAGAGATTTTGTTAGAGAAAGTGGTGGCAACTCCTTAATGCTTAGAGGTTCTGGAAACGGTGGCGCACAAAATAGTGCTTATGCTAACCAGTCGCCTAAATTTAGAATGAATGTAATCATTAATGATACTTACACTAGACAATTATTATTAACCTTTAGAGACAACCTTTCTCTTAACTACGACTCAGCTGTTGATGCTAGGGTTCCAGGGCTCTTGGATACTGATATTTTTGTTAATGTAGAAGGTGGTGCGTTTTCAATTGCAGGTCAAAAATATGATGAAGACATGGGTATTCCTCTAGGACTACTAGTTGATCAAAACGCATCTAATGATGCTACTTTCAATTTTTCAGTTGTAGAACAAATTAATTTTACGCCTAACAATATTTATATTTATGACACCATTGATGATGTGTATTATAACATAACGAGAAGCTCACAAGGGATACAATTACCTTCAGGTCATGCGTCAATGGATCGTTTTGAGATTAGATTTAAAGACACTAGCAACACTTTATCTAATGATACTATTGACGAACTAGGCTTCACAGTATTTCAAAATAACAGAAAACAAAACTTAACTGTATATAATCCAGAGCTGCAAAAGGTTTCTAATATATCGTTGTATGATCTTTCTGGACGATTAATTTTTAATGAAAAACCATCTACAGCTCAAACAGAATACACGTTTAACACTGCAACCTTGTCGAGCGCCTTATACATAGTTAAAGTAACTACCGAGGCAAACAAAGAAGCAGCTATCAAAATAAGTATTGCTAATTAAACATGAATATAAACCTCATCCTAGATGACAGCTGGATGCTGCCTTGTATGAGTAAAAAAATATTAGGAATGGACTGTCCTGGATGTGGAATCCAGAGGTCCATTTCTTTTTTACTTCAAGGTGAATTTGTAAATGCTTTTTACATGTATCCAGCCATATACTTTCTTTTCTTACTTTTTTCTGTGTTAATTATAGATTTCTTCATTAAAATCAAGCATGGAGAAAAAATTAAATTAGTTTTGACCGTACTTACTATAGGAACCATACTAGTTAATTATCTTTTAAAAGTTTTTTGAAAACTTATTTAGAATAACGTAACTTTTGGACTTACTTTTAAACCTATAATTCAATTAACCTAAATTTATCATCATGCAAAAACTCAACACAACCGCAGTCTACATTTTATCCATTGTAGGATTTTTATGTTGTTGCGCCTGGGGACTAGGATTTGTGGCAGCTTTAATAGCTTTTATTATCGCAAACAAGGAACTGAAAAAATATAATGAAAACCCTGAAGCTTACAGTAATGGTAAAGCTATGAAAACTGCAAAAACCGTAGCTTTAGTATCCTTAATTGTTTCTGGACTGGTAACAGCTTACACCGCTTACACATATTTTGCATATAGTGAAAGAGAACGTTTAGAGCAGGGAATTGATTTTTATAGATCAATTGGAGCTCCAGATGAAATGATTGATGCTATGGAAGATCAATTAGACAATATTGAAGACGAAGAATAAGTAGTTATTATATAATAAATTAAAAGGCTCTTTAAATAGAGCCTTTACTTTTTAAATTTTAATATCATGCAAAAATTAAATACAACGGCTGTATACCTTTTATCTGTAGCAGGATTTTTATGTTGCTGCTTTTATGGTATAGGGACAATTGCAGCTATAATTGCTCTTGTTATAGCAAATAAAGAACTTAAAAAATACAATCAAAACCCGGAAGCCTATACAAATGGAAAAGCAATGAAGTCGGCTAAAACGGTTGCCATCATTTCATTAATACTATCTATAATAGGATTGGTAGTTCTGGTTTTATTTTACATGAACCAATGTGAGTTTTACGAATGGTACATCGATTTTGCTCTTAATCAACCTAATGTAACCGAGGAACAACTAGCACCACTGTACGACGCAATGGAACAAGCAGGTTGTAGATAATATTCTAACATTACTCAAAAAAAGGCTCGCTAACGCGGGCCTTTTTTATTTTATACATTTCTATAAATAGTAAAAACAATAATGCTCATAAGCAATATTAAGATAGGCCACTTCCCAATCAAATATTTACGATATTTTATAGGAATGATGGACGTATGTTCCATTAAAAGAACTAAGATTATATAAGGAATTAAAAAAAACAATAGAGCATTTAAATCCCAAGCTGTTTTAAAATCTCCATGAAGTATAGCGTGTATTGCTCGTTGCGAACCACAACCTGGGCAATCATAAGAAGTCACCACCTTACTAGGACACTTTGGAAATAATGCTGTATTTGATGGATTATAGGAATAGTAAATATAAAAACAGCCACTTATAAAAGTGACTGTAATTGCAATAAAAAAGAATCTTTTAAGACTCATTTAAATGTTGTCCAATCCTACTACCAAAAGAACAAAAAGTAAATAAAGTACTATAAACACAGCTGCTCCTATAGCACTGTAAATACACCATTGTTTTGCTTTTTCCGATGCTTGTCTAGATTCATTGTACATACCTTGATTCCACAGTCTATCTACTTTTGCTGCGTTTACAATTGCTGGGATTCCTAATGGCCAGCAACATATAATAGTCACAATTATCGATTCAGCTAAATAGGTTTTAGGAGGTTGTCCTACTGGTCTTTGGTTTTCAGGTTGATTGAAAGGATCTTGCATATTATTTAATTTATTTGTGTAGCAATTTACTCAAACTCCTTTAAAGTTTTAATAATTATCTCAATACAATCATCTAACTGCTCTTTTGTCATTACCAAAGGAGGAGCAAATCTTATGATGTTACCATGAGTAGGTTTTGCTAGTAAACCATGATCTCTCAAACGTAAACAAATATTCCATGCAGTATCACTTTCTTCCGAATCATTTACAACAATAGCGTTAAGAAGTCCACGACCTCTTACTAGAGTTACTGTATCGGTAGTTTCGATATATTCATTAATTCGGCTTCTAAAGTAATTACCTAGTTCTCTTGCATTTTGCGCTAGCTTTTCATCCTTTACAACATCAAGTGCCGCCATTGCAACTGCACCAGCGATAGGGTTACCTCCAAAGGTACTTCCATGCTGCCCAGGTTGTATAACATTCATAACTTCATCATCTGCAAGAACAGCGCTTACAGGATAAGCTCCACCGGATAATGCCTTACCTAAAATTAAAATATCTGGACGTGAGTACGTTTCTTGTCTTTCACAATGACCTTCACAGGAACATTTACCGCATACAGCAAGTAAAGCACCAGTACGAGCAATACCTGTTTGGATTTCATCTGCAATGAAAAGAGCGTTGTATTGAGCGCATAATTCCTTTGCTCGCATCATGAAGTCATCACTAGGAGTATACACTCCTGCTTCCCCTTGAATAGGTTCAACTAAAAATCCAGCTATATTATCTTGTTGTAATGCCTTTTCAAGAGCATCAGTATCATCATAGGCAATCTTAATAAAACCAGGAGTATAAGGTCCAAAGTTTTTTCTTGCATTTTCATCGTTAGAAAAAGAAATCACAGTTGTTGTCCTACCGTGAAAATTATTTTCACACACAATTATTTGTGCATCGTGTTCCTGAACACCTTTCTTTTCATAGGCCCATTTTCTCGCAATCTTTATAGCTGTCTCTACCGCTTCGGCGCCCGTGTTCATCGGTAAAACTTTGTCAAACTTGAAGTAATCAGTTACATATTTTTCATAAACACCTAGCTTATCATTGTGAAATGCTCTAGAAGTAAGCGTTAATGTTTTTGCCTGTTCAGTCATGGCATTAACAATAGCTGGATGACAATGACCTTGATTCACAGCACTATAAGCACTAAGAAAATCATAGTACTTTTTACCTTCTACATCCCAAACAAAGACTCCATCACCTCGTTCCAGAACCACTGGTAAAGGATGATAATTATGAGCTCCATGCTTATCCTCTAGATCTATATATTGTTGGGATTTATTTCCTACTTGAACGTTCATACTATTACTATTTATTGGTTGGGCAAGTTAATAAATCTAACAGGCACTGTCCAATAAATATCGTTAAGAAACCTTCAATTCCACTAGATAAAGTTTAATTTTACGCCCTATGTCTAAAAGAAGAAAAAGAGCACAAAAAACCTTTTTAAATGTACCTGTGGTTGATGCTGGTGCCAAAGGTAAAAGCGTAGCAAAAACTGAAGATGGTGAGGTAATTTTTCTTACCGATGCGGTTCCTGGTGATGTGGTAAACATTCAAACCTTTAAGAAAAAGAGATCCTTTTATGAAGGCCGCGTAACAGAATTTATAAGTAAGAGTGATCGTCGTACAACACCGGTATGTAAACACTTTAGTGTGTGTGGTGGTTGTAAATGGCAACACATGAAGTATGAGGACCAACTACATTTTAAACAGAAGGAAGTTGTAGAGAATCTTACTAGAATAGGTCATCTGGAATTACCTAGTGTGACACCTATTTTGGGTTCTGCAAAACAATACCACTATCGCAATAAAATGGAATTCAGTTTTTCTGCAAACCGCTGGCTTACTCTTGAAGAGATAAACAGTGACAAAGAGATTCAGGATAAAAAAGCTTTAGGATTCCACATTCCTGGTATGTGGGATAAAATTTTACATCTGGATGAGTGTCATTTACATCCTGCTATTGGTGAGAAGATAAGATTGAGTGTTCACGCTTTCGCGAAAGCGGAAAATTTATCATACTACGATCCTAGAGAACGTACAGGATTGTTACGCACCTTAATGCTGCGCATGGCGTCAACAGGTGAGAACATGGTGGTAATTCAGTTTTTTCAAGAAGATGAAGCAAAACGCATTGCTTTACTTGAACACTTAAAATTACAATTTCCAGAGATTACATCTTTACAATATATAATCAATGAAAAAGCAAACGACACTATATATGATCAAGATGTGATTTGTTACCATGGTGAAGATCATATTTGGGAAGAAATGGAAGGTTTAAAATTTAAAATAAACGCCAAATCATTCTACCAAACAAATAGTGAACAAGCTTATGAATTGTATAAAATAACAAGAGATTTTGCGTCATTAAAAGGAGACGAATTAGTCTATGATTTATACACAGGAACTGGAACTATAGCACAATTTGTAGCAAAAAAAGCAAAACACGTGGTAGGTGTTGAAGCGGTCGAAGTAGCTATTAAAGATGCGCAAGAAAACGCGCAAGTAAACAATATAGAAAACACCACCTTTTATGCTGGTGATATGAAAAATGTGTTTACTCAACAATTTATTGAAGAAAATGGTGCCCCAGATTTGGTTATAACAGATCCACCAAGAGATGGTATGCATAAGGATGTTGTTGCTCAATTGCTTAACTTACAAGCACCAAAAATTGTATATGTAAGTTGTAACAGTGCAACACAAGCGCGTGATCTCGCGTTATTAGATCAACATTATAAAATTGATAAAATCCAACCTGTAGATATGTTCCCGCAAACGCACCATGTAGAGAATGTAGTGCTACTTACTTTAAAATCGTAATTATGAAAAATATTGTTTTGTTACTATCACTAGTTTTATTGGTAGCAAGTTGTAAAAAGGATGTCGATATTAAAGAAGAGAATACTGCCGTTTCATCCACATTAATTAATGGTTCAATCGTATTTACGGATAGTATTAATGAAGCTCCTGATTCTTTCATTGTTTATTATTTTGATCGTGAACAAAACAAATACGAAAACTCACAAGCCCAATTTGATGATAATGGCACATTCAATCTTACACTAGACATTGAACAGCCTACTACAGCAATAGCTTATGCAGGCCAACAAATAAATCTTTTTCTAGTTCCTGGTGATGCATTAACCATTAGTGGAACGGTAAACGGAGCACAATCAGAGAACAACACGATTAAGTTAGATGGTTCTCGCACTAAAGAATTCATGGCTGTAAAGAACTATTTTGAGAATAACCCCATCAAGGTAGATCCATTTTATGAGCCAGGAGCCGACAAGGATCCTATGGATTTACATATTTATCTTTTAAAAAAGGAAGATGAGTTTCATCAATACAACAAGAATTACCTTAATAATCCAAACATACCAGAAGAGTTCAAGAAAGTAATCAATGCAAACGACAAATACTTTCTAGTCAATGCTAGATTAGAGTTTTTAAATTACGCTAACTACATAGGAAAAGAAATACCAGCAATTGATAGTGAATATTTTGAAGGCATGAAAAACTTACCAGATTTCACTAAAGATGATCTTACCTATGGTGCATTAACTAATGCTATTGCAAGTAGTTATAAAAACTATTTAAGAGAAAGACTAGTCTTTGACAAACCAGGAGTTTCCCCAGATTCCTTAAGCTCTATTGTATCAAAACAAATTATAAAGGATAATTCAAAGCCCATACTTAACCAATATGCTACTTTTTCAACTGCTTTAAAAACCTTTGAAAATCACGATTTGGATTTTTATCAAAACAATCAACAAGCTATTGAACAGCAACTTACAGGAAGTGATTTCCTAGCTATTTTGAAAAGAGAATATGAAAAGGAAAAAGAATTACTTGAGCGCCCAGAAATACCTAAGGAATCAGAAATTCTAGAATTCACATCTACAGAACCGTCAAATTATTTGAATGAAATTATTTCTAATTCCAAAGGAAAAGTTATTTACATTGATAATTGGGCAACCTGGTGTGGACCTTGTAAAGCCGAATTTAAGGAAGCATCGCCAGCGCTACATGAAAAGTTTAAAGATGATGTTGAGTTTGTTTACTTGTGTCATGCTAGTGAGAAAAAAGCTTACTTACCTAGTATTGCACAATTTAATATTAAAGGAAAACATTACTTTTTAAATGATCAGGAAGGACCAGTTGTTCAAGAACAAATAAATCTAGAAGGCTTTCCTACCTACACCATTATAAATAAAAAGGGTGAAATAGTTCAATCAGATTACATTCACCGACCTAGTTACCCTAAAACCACTACTCTTTTAGAAAGTTTAATCAATGAGTAAATTTAAGGCGACTTTTATTCTGATTTGGGCCATTTTTTTCCTTGTATCAGGATGTGAAAAAGATGATTTATGCACACTGGATCAACCAGCAAACGCTCGTATCAATATAGTATTTAAAGATCGCAGTATTCCATCAGACAACAAGGTTGTTTCACAGCTGAGAGTTTTATTGGAAAATGTGGATACCGAAGTTCCTCTTAATTCTACCAATGATCTTTTGTTAACTGCAACAGACTCAATATCAATACCGCTACCGATTGATGTAAATACTGTTACATATAGATTTGAACGTATTGAAAATGAGAATGAAAATCAGGATGCCATTACTTTTACCTTTGATACTAGAGAAGAGTACGTAAGTCGAGCGTGTGGTTTTAGAGTAGTGTATGATAATTTAACCGCACAAGTCGCACCTGAGACTGGCACTAACAATTGGATTAATAGTGTAGTTGTTAATGAAACTACCATTGAAGACAACCAAATTATTCATGTTGAAATACGTCATTAATATAGTTTTCCTACTTCTGTGTTGTACGGTTTTACAAGCACAAGAAGAGAAAGAAATCGAGCAAGCTCAAGATTCAATTCAAAAAAAATACGGATTAAGAGTTGGAATAGATGCAGCTAGTTTAGCAAGAAGTTTCTTTGATGACAATTATCAAGGTTTTCAAATCCTAGGTGATTTTAGATTAACTCCATCCTTATATGTTGCTGGAGAATTAGGTAATGAAACTATTGCCAAAGACCTAGAACGCATTGAATATGAAACAAGTGGTTCTTTCTTCAAGGCTGGAATTGATTATAATTTCTACAACAATTGGTTAGAGATGGACAATATGATATACGGTGGTGCTCGTATAGGTGTTGCTAGCTTTGGTCACGAATTGTACAGATATGAATACAACTCGGACAATACCCTTTTCCCTATATTAAGTCAACAAGTACAACGAGAATTCAATGGTCTTACTGCTATCTGGTTTGAAGTACAAGGAGGAATGAAGGTTGAAGTGTTTAACAACATTTATTTAATGGCAAACGTTCAATTAAAATTCCTAATCAACGAGAGCACTCCAGATGATTTTGATAATCTGCACATTCCAGGATTTGGAGTTACCAATGATTTTAATGGTATAGGCGTAGGTTACACGTATGGTATTCTATACCGAATTCCTTTGTTTAAAAAATAAAAAATCCTAGAAACAATAATGTTTCTAGGATTCTATAATTAAATTCTTCTTTATTGACTACTCCTCTTCATCAAGAGCAGCAAGCAAGTCATTTGACTGTAAAAGATTATACCATTGAATTACCTTTTTAATATCGCTGGCATAAACTCGATCTTCATCATATTCTGGCAAAACCTGTGAAAAATAATCTTGCAATTCATTTTTTGAGGCTTTATGAGAAATGGCAGGTCCCTTTTCCTCTTTATCAGCTATCTTAGAGAATACCTCTTTAAGTGGTACATCCTCAGAATAAGTGTATATGGAAATATCCTTTAAAACGCTCACATTGTGGTTTATTCCTACAATCGAAGTTTTCTTATCTATTAAAGATTCTACTACAAAGCCACTACGTGCCTTTGATTTAAGTTGATACAATCCTGGTTTTCCTGTTATGGATAAAATGTTATCTAAACTCATTGCGAATTATTTTTTTGGGTGGCAAATATATGTAAAAGCTATTTTACTAATGGTTAACGTCTTCCTTTTAATTCAGGAAACCTCATTCTGTAGTCAACACGAACCTTACCTTTTGATATATTAGCCAGTTTTCCTTTTATCAATCGCTTTTTTAGACTTGAAAGTTTATCAGTAAATAATATTCCTTCAATGTGATCGTATTCATGTTGTATAACACGAGCGGCTAGACCTGTATAAGTTTCTGTATGTTTATTAAAATTCTCGTCTAAATAAGAAATAGTAACCTCTTCTGGTCTAAAAACATCTTCCCTTACATTAGGTATACTTAAACAACCTTCATTGAATGCCCATTCATCTCCATTTTCTTCTTCAATTTGAGCATTAATAAAAACCTTCTTGAAACCAGTAAGTTGGTTTATTTCCTCTTCAGTAAGTTCTTCATCATCGGCAAATGGGGTTGCATCAATAACAAACAATCGTAGTGGCATACCTACTTGTGGTGCTGCCAGACCTACTCCACTAGCGCCATACATGGTTTCCCACATGTTTTCAATGATTTCTTTTAATTTTGGATAATCTTGAGGAATATCCTTTGCGACTTTTCTTAAAACTGGATCGCCATAGGCGACAACTGGATAAATCATATTTTTTTATTTAAAGGCCCATTTCGGTTAGGATTCCAATATCCTTCCTCAACATCATTCACCTTATCATTATACCTTTTTTTTTATTTACGGCTTCAGCAAGTTTTACATTTTACTATCCAAAAACGTTTGTAAAATAATTGTTGCTGCGATCTCATCAACCAGGGCTTTATTACGCCTTTTGGATTTTGACAAACCACTATCAATCATGGTTTGAAAAGCCATTTTTGAGGTAAATCTTTCGTCCACTCTCGTAATTTCTATGGATGGGTATTTTTCTTGTAACGCTTTCGCGAAAGCGTCAATCACATCTCCTAATTCACTAGGTTCTCCATTCATTTGTTTAGGTTCACCTATTACGATAGTGCTTACTTCCTCATTACGTAAATAATTTTCAATGAATGGTACTAATTCATAGGTGTTTACAGTGGTAAGACCTGATGCTATAAGTTGCAAGGGATCTGTAACTGCAATGCCTGTTCTTTTTTTACCGTAATCTATAGAAAGTGCTCTAGCCATGAGTTTGCAAAAATAATCAATCTAATATGAAGCACATCACTAACTGCTACTACTTATATTTGTGAAAAACTTAAAAGTAGTGGATCAATTAAAAAATATCATTGAAGAAGCCTGGGAAGACCGCACTCAATTAGAGAATCGCGTTACCCAGCAGGCAATTAGAGAAGTGGTAGACATGCTAGATCGTGGAACATTGCGAGTAGCACAACCTACCGAAAATGGCTGGCAAGTTAATGAATGGGTTAAAAAGGCGGTAGTTCTATATTTCCCAATTCAAAAAATGGAAACAATAGAATGTGGTCCACTTGAATTTCATGATAAAATCCCTTTAAAAACTGGATATAAAGAAAAAGGAATACGTGTCGTACCACATGCAGTGGCTAGACATGGAGCTTATATTTCAAGTGGTGTTATAATGATGCCTAGTTATGTAAACATAGGTGCCTATGTAGAGGAAGGAACCATGGTAGATACTTGGGCAACGGTAGGTAGTTGTGCCCAAATAGGTAAAAATGTGCACCTGAGCGGTGGTGTAGGAATAGGTGGCGTACTAGAACCTTTACAAGCTGCTCCAGTTATCATAGAGGATAATGCTTTTATCGGGTCCCGTTGTATTGTGGTAGAAGGTGTACGAGTAGAAAAAGAGGCAGTACTAGGAGCCAATGTCGTTCTAACCGCTTCAACAAAAATTATAGACGTAACTGGAGATCAACCAGTAGAATACAAAGGCCATGTTCCTGCTAGATCGGTTGTAATTCCAGGTAGCTACCCTAAGGAATTCCCAGCAGGGACTTACAATGTTCCTTGTGCGATCATAATTGGTAAACGTAAAGAAAGTACCAATAAAAAAACCTCGCTTAACGATGCTCTACGCGAGTACAACGTAGCAGTATAGTGAGAATATTACTTATTCAATATAAGATGCTGGGTGATGTGCTCACGAGTACAATTATAGCAGATCAATTAAAAATCACCTACCCCAATTGTCAAATAGATTATCTTATCACACCGATGGCTGCTTCTTTAGTAAAGAACCATCCATCGGTAGATAATCTTATATTGGCTTCCAATAAGGATTTTGAAAGCTTCACAAGTATCCTAAAACTTGCAAAGAAGCTTAAAAAAAACAATTATCAGTTGTGTATTGATAGTTATGGTAAAAACAACAGTGCCTTGCTCTCCTATATCGTTAATGCTACTAGAAGAATAGGGTATAAAAAATGGTTTTCATCACTTGCTTATACTGATATGGTTAAAAACGAACCAAATAGAGGTATTTATAAAACAGGTGTAGCTCTAGGTAGTAGAATGATCTTATTAAAACCGCTAGAAAAAAATATTCAATGGCACCTTAAACCAAAGATTCATTTGACAGTTGATGAAATCGAACAAGGAAAACAGTGGCTGGAACAAAAAGGGCTAGACTTAACTAATTCCGTAACGATGATAAGTGCTTTGGGTAGTAGTAAGGAAAAAACGTTACCTTTTAAGGAGTTAGCTAGTCTTTTAGATTTTATAGTCCAGAACACTGAGACTCAAATATTGTTCAACTACATCCCTAATCAGATCGACCAAATTAAAGAACTGTATGAACTGTGTTCACTTAAAACGAAAGAACACATCTTTTTAGATGCTTTTGCTCCCAACATACGTGACTTCCTTAAAATTCTTCACCATTGCACTGCTATAATTGGCAACGAAGGTGGTGCCATAAATATGGGAAAAGCACTAGACATTAACACCTTTGCAATTTTTGCCCCATGGATTAATAAATCTTCCTGGAACATAGGTGAAGATGGGAAAAATCACGTAAGCGTTCATTTGATGGATTACAAACCAGATCTTTACAACAACCAAAGTGCAAGTACATTCAAAAAGAAGGCTTTAAGTTTGTATTCTCATTTTGAAGCTGGTATGATACAAAAAGATCTTAAAAGCTTTTTAAATCATCATTACTAAAAATCTTTACTCTTTATTTATCCCAAATGGAGTAAAGGATTTCTTTTCATCACGAGTAGACTTTCTTATAGCCTTGTTTTTATCGATAGATTCTTGATTTTTATAACCTCGTGCATGATCAAGATGTAAACAAATTGCGCTATAGCGTATTTGTTTTGACTTTATTCCTAGGTTGAATAAACGTTCTCCTAACTCTCTATCTTGACCACCGTATTGCATGCGCTCGTCAAATCCATTAACCTTCTTTATATCTTCTAACCAACCACTACTGTTGTGACCGTTCCAGCTAGCATTAGTCGGAGTCAAATTTTCCATAACCTTAGCCGTAACAAAACCAGCTGTAAGCTTTTGATTTTTGTAGGATGCTGGTAAACCTCGTTCCTTCAACCACTCTACATCAAAACATCGTTGCGTGTAAATGTCATCTTTCGTAATGGCTTGAGAAATATCTAGGGGCAACTTATAGTAACCACCGCTCAAAAAATAACCAGGTTCCCTACGTTCATAATGGATTTGAAGAAAATCCTCACGAGCAATACAATCACCGTCGCTCATTACAACGTAATTTGCATTACAAGCCATTATAGCCTTATTTAATATTTGACTTTTTTGGAATCCATTATCCTCGTGCCACACGTGTATAATAGGATATCGTGAATCTTGAGCATAGTTTTCAATGAATTCTTTTGTATCATCCCTAGAACCATCATCTGCTATAACTACTTCAAAATCCCTAAAGATTTGTTGCTCATAACTCCATAAGGTCTTTTCTAACCAGGGAATCGAATTGTAGGTACTTATAATGACAGAAATTGTCGGGTTTGAAGACATAGTTCTAGTTTTCTTTCAAAATCTAAACAAATTTAAGCATATCTAGTGGTTATCTAATCAGTAAGTTTATTTTTGCTGAAGAACTATTATGTTTATATCCACTTATGACCAAATATAATATCACTGCAATCATTCCAGCTTTTAACGAAGAACACAACATTGTTGATGTCCTTAAATCTGTTGATTTTTGCGATGAAGTCATTTTAGTAGATTCAAACAGTACCGATAATACGATAGAACTAGCAAAACCTTATTTCACCAAATTACTGACTCGTAATTACGAGCACAGCGCTAGTCAAAAAAACTGGGCTATTCCTCAAGCAAAACATGAATGGATACTTTTAGTCGACGCTGATGAACGAGTTACACCAGCATTAAAAGAAGAAATTTTGAACCTATACCCTACTCTCGATACATCTGATTATGTTGGTTATTGGATTGGTAGACGTAATTTCTTCATGGGTAAACAAGTACGTTACAGTGGCTGGAAAAATGACAAGGTAATACGATTATTTAAGAAATCTAAGTGTAAGTATAAAGACAAACACGTTCATTCTGAAATAATTGCTGATGGTCCAGTAGGAAAACTGGAAAACAGATTCTTACATTATAAATATGTGAGTATGGATCACCATGTTAAGAAATTACAACGCTACGCTGATTTGCAAGCTAAAGATTTTGATAAAAAAGTAGGCAAAATTACCGCATACCACATAGTCATCAAACCTATGTGGGGCTTTTTCAAGCACTTTTTTGTTCAAAAAGGTTTTCTAGACGGATTTGTAGGATTTACGATTGCTTATCTGCGCAGTTATATGATTTTTATGCGATACGTAAAATTATGGTTACTCAGACGAGGGATTAAGTAATCAAATAAGAGTTTCTATTGCGGTTGGGTTCCAATTGTAATAATCGCAAATTCGTTGCCATTGAACTCTATTAAAATCCTTTCCTTTATTTTCTTTTTTAAGGGCCACCTTTTGAGTCCTCGCTATAGGAATAGGTATATCAGGATAATTTTCATTTTGTAAAGAAAGGACTCCATTTTTTAAAGCCATCGCCTTAAACCAAAGATCATCGGCCTTTGGAGCTAATTCATTAAACAAGGTAACATTATGAACATCCTCATGTAAAGAATTAGAAGGATACAAAACACAAAATGCTCCTACAGGCATATTGTGAATACTCTGTTCTTTTACATCATGTATAAAAGGCCACTGTGAATAGCTATTTACCCGATTATTCTCGTATGTCATCTTACGACATCGATTACCAATTATATTGTCGGGATATTTTAAATGAAAGTCCCATAACTTTTTGATTGTATCATCTTGATACATCACATCGTCATCACAAGTAATAATGGTTTTTTCTGGAAATTTCTTTAGACTATGGATTAGTTTACGGTGAGAAAACGTGTAGGGCACGTATTCAATTTGAAAAAAAGGACCTTGTAATTTGGCTAGTTTGTTAGGCAAGCTGTTCTTTAAATCATGATGCAACCACAGCACCACTTTTTCAGGAGCATATTTTTGTCTCATCATACTACGTATGGTAAGATCAAGTGTACTTAATCTGCTAGGGATACTAGTTAAACTTACAATAGCAGGAATGACTTGCTCCTGATTCTTTATAAGATTTGCTACACTCGTACTGCGCAATCTGAACGCTTCTAGTATTGAACCCGGTAATTCCTTTAATTTCATGATTTAAACAGTCCTTTTAATTTCTTTTTAAATCTTTTTTTACGGTGAAATTTATCTTGAAATTTTTGCACACTTTCCCACATGGATTCAATAGCATGTTGAGCATCCTTATCAGATAATTTTGCATACTCCTTACCCATTATATCATACATCCATTTTTTGGGCGATAATCGCTCAAAATTCTTCAATCTCATATTATAAGGTATGTCAAAAAATTTCATTCTGTTTAAATCAACCAGACTAAAAGTATAGCCTTGCGAAGTTTTCTTAATCAAGGTATTCCCAGGAGAATGATCTAGGAAATAAATACCGGCCTCATGCATTTCATACATAAAAGAGGCAAACTCCTTGAGAATTTGTTCTTTATCTTGAAGTGAATCATCATTAATAAGTTCTCTAAAAGTAAAGTCATGTTCCCCATAATAACATATGTAATAACTATCCTTTAAAGTGAAAATCCCTAGTTTTTCTAGATAAGCCACTGGTTGTGGGGTTCCTATTCCTTTCTCAGTTAAATAAACCGCATTTTCATAGGATCTTCTTGCCTTTGATTTTCTAATAAATCTGTAAACAAACTGATTGATAAAGTTTGGTTTCTTGAAGGATTTTACGACATACTTTTCATCTTCCCATTCAATTACCTTTATAGTATTACGTGGATCTCCTAACCTATTTTCAGAATCGTAAAACAACTCTAGTAAATGTTGTATTCGCTTTCGCGAAAGCGAACTAGAAAAAAACCTCTCTTTAAACATATAGTATCACAATGGTAGACAAAGAAACGACATATCCACCTGCTAACAAAGCTAGATGGATATCTAAAAGTTACAGAAAGGTCTAGTTTAAATCATATCTTTGAATTTTATTTATAGCAAACGGTCATCATGTCTTACCATTACTCACTTCAAACAATAATATCAATACATGAGTAAAACAGTCTTACGTGTAGTTCATCTTTCTGGAATGATGAGTCGTGGTGGTGGCGAAAATCACATCATTAATTTGACTACTGAACTGAATAAAATGGGGCATGAAAGCACCGTGTTTTGTCCGTTAGGAAGTCAATTAGGCACAGAACTTAAGGAACTCAATAGTCCAGTGATTGAGAAGAAATTAAGGTTAAAAGTTGACCCCTTGTTCTTTTTAAGCTTTGGTAAATTCTGTAAAAAGAAGAAAATTGACATTATACATGTGCACGATCCCGTTGCTATGTTTTTGGTCATACTAGCCTCGTACTTTTTTAAGTTACCTAAAACGGTAATGAGTAAGAAAACTAGTTTTCCTATCAAAAACCGTAAAAAAACTCTTTATAAATACAATCATCCCATTTTTAAAAGAGTGATTTGTGTATCTAATGAAGTGAAAAAGGTAAGCCAAAAATCAATCGTTAACTCAAATAAGATTGTCACGATTTACAATGGATCTAATCTAGATAAATTAGACACATTCGAGCCTAAAATTAATTTAAGAGAATCCTTTAATATTTCCAAAGACGTTACCCTAGTTTTACATATTGCAAATCACACTAAACCAAAAGACTTACCATTATTTATAAAGTGTGTAGAATACTTTAAAGATCGTAAGGATGTGCACTTTGTTCAAATTGGTAGGCACACTGAACATTCCATACCCATTCTAGAAGCTGTTGAGAGTAAAGGACTTGAAAAAAGAGTTTCCTTTTTGCATGAACAAGAAAATGCTGCCGTTTACCTTAAACAAGCCGATATCTCCTTCATTACCTCAAAAAGTGAAGGATTACCACAGGTTATCTATGAGTCCATGTATTACCAGACCTTAATCGTAAGTACTATGGCAGGTGGTATTCCTGAAGTTATTTCAAATGGCGTAAATGGTTTTATAGCACCAGTAGGCGATAGTATTAAATTAATTGAACATTTGAATCACGCGATAGGCAATAAAAGTGCCTTTGCAAAAATGCTCGATCAAAACTTTCAATTAGTAAAAGAAAAATATGATTCTAAGATAATGGCTCAAAAGACGCTTGAATTATATCAAAACTTGTTAAAGCCTGTTCAATAAATTAAAAATGAAAAACCAACAAGACGATTTTAAAGAACGTATGTATTTCCTATTTGCCCATAAATGGAAATATATTGTTTCAATTATTTTGACCCTTTTCAAATCCAAAAATTATAAAAAAGGTGCAGTGCGCACTGTTACTTACATTGCCCGAGAAAAGGATAAAACATGGATATTTGGAGCTAAAGTTCGTAGATTATCAAAACATTCTCAACTTGACGCCAGAGTTCATTGGAATGATAAGATCAAAGGAATTCCAGATACTGATGGCTATTACCACATCTATCAAAACCACTTTTGCCGCAGTTTGCGACGCAAACCAAACATCATTTTTAAAAAGAATATTGTGATGTTCACCCATCCTAGCTGGAGTAAAAAATACTCAAAAACACATGTGGTTTGGGGTTTGAATCAAGCAGATTATGTCATATGCTTAAATTCCAATATCAAGAAAATGTTGATCGAGGATGGAGTAAGACCAGAGATACTTAAGGTAATTCATATTGCTACCAGTGAAAAAACATTCTATCCACATGAGCGTACAGGTAAAGGAGTTGTGGGATTATGCTCTGGATTTCAAATACGTAAAAATCCAGATTTAATATTTGATGTAGTAAAAAATATGCCTCAAAGAGAGTTCCTTCTATTAGGTAGTAATTGGGAGCGATATACAAAATTTGATGAGTTATTGGCTCTTCCTAATTTCACCTATCTTAAAGATATGGAATATGAAAAATTTCCTGAATTTTACGATAAGATGGATGTATTTTTGTCACCTTCAATTTTAGAAGGTGGACCAGTACCTTTGTTAGAAGCTATGATGTCAAATTGTGTTCCTGTAGCGTCAAACACTGGATTTTCTACTGATATTATTACGCATGGAGAAAATGGGTTCATATTTGATATTAACGCCTCCTATAAAGAGGTAATTCCTTTAATTGAAGAAGCCTATAACCTCAAAGGCAATATTAGAAATACAGTTTTAGAGCATACCTGGACTAATTGCTCTCATAAAATTGACACTCTTTTCAATACATAAAAGGGATGTTCGTTAGATAAAATGTGATTTGAACATGAAAAAGAAAAAGCCTGATAATCGACCTAGAGTTCCTAAAGAAACCATAGATAAAACAGTTGATCATTTAAAAAAAGGTCATACCCTTATTCTTCCTATGGACGGTTATTATTATTTATGCTGTGATGCACAAGACATAGAAGCGGTTGAAAAAACTCTAGGATTAGTAACTAGTAATGAGGCTATTTTTTATGAAGTTCTTGTAGATAAAGATCATGTACTCGAGCGTTATGTAGAACAAGTGCCTGATCCTGCTTGGAATATCATAGACACTAGTAAAAGACCTGTTACACTAGTCCTAGATAAACCAAAAAACATAGCGCCAGCTCTTATACTAGAGGACAACAGTACTCCTTTTAAAATAACCTACGATAGATTCACAGCATTAGTCACAAGCAAACTACGCAGCCCGTTGTTGATCGCTTCTTCCAATTTTCTAAAAGGTAACATGCCAGAAAAATTGGAAGATATTTCTCAATCTTTAATCGATCAAGTTGATTCAATTATTTCCATTGAAGATACTACAGAAAAAATTGAAGTTCACCCACTTGAAAAAGAAGCTCAAAAAGGATCGAATAAACAACGACAACGCCACCAACCTACATCAATTATAAAAATCTCTAATAACGGTACCTTTAAAATTATTAGAAAGTAATGTCGCAAACTCACTATTTAAAAGCACTTGAGCACCCTATATTCAAGGTCATTAATCAAGCTAGTGAATTACTACAACTTGAAACTTATGTTATAGGTGGATTTGTGCGGGATTACTTTTTAAAAAGAGGTCAAAAAAAAGATATTGACATCGTAACTGTAGGTAGCGGTATAGAACTAGCTAAAAAGATAGCCAGTCTCTTAGAAGACAGTCCAAAAGTGACTGTTTTTAAAAATTTTGGCACGGCCATGCTCAAAACAGGAGATCTTGAGTTAGAATTTGTTGGAGCACGCAAGGAAAGCTATGATCGTAATAGCCGTAAACCATTTGTAGAAAATGGCACATTAAAAGACGATCAAAACCGCAGGGATTTTACCATAAACGCCATGGCGTTTTCTCTCAATGATAATAACTA
Organism: Nonlabens sp. SCSIO 43208; assembly: GCF_050703575.1. NCBI lineage: Bacteria > Pseudomonadati > Bacteroidota > Flavobacteriia > Flavobacteriales > Flavobacteriaceae > Nonlabens > Nonlabens sp. SCSIO 43208. The sequence goes on along the minus strand of NZ_CP065365.1, from coordinate 1,436,141 downwards.
CGGTCGCCTGATTGATCCTTTCAATGGTATACAAGATCTAGAAAACAGATTAATACGTACTCCATTAGATCCAGACATCACTTACAGTGACGATCCTTTAAGAATGCTGCGTGCAATACGTTTTGCAAGTCAACTAGATTTCAAAATTGAAGAAAAATCCTTTGATAGTATCAAACAAAACGCAGAAAGATTAGACATCATTTCTCAAGAACGTATCGTGACCGAAGTTCACAAAATCATGCTTTGTGATGTTCCCTCTTATGGTTTCTTACTTTTGGAAAAAAGTAAATTACTTGAGCGTTTTCTTCCAGAATTAACTGCTTTAAAAGGCATTGAAGAAGTTGAAGGTCAAACACATAAAGACAACTTTTATCACACTCTAGAGGTAGTAGATAATATTTCTAAAAACACCGATGATCTTTGGTTACGCTGGTCTGCATTACTACATGATATAGGCAAAGCTCCTACAAAGAGGTTTTCTAAAAAAGTAGGTTGGACATTTCATGGGCATGAGTTCAAAGGCTCAAAAATGGTATACCACCTTTTCAAACGCCTTAAAATGCCATTGAATGACAAAATGAAATTTGTACAAAAAATGGTTCGCATGAGTTCAAGACCTATCGCTGTAATAGATGAAAGCGCAACCGATAGCGCTGTGCGCAGGCTAGTTCATGATGCAGGTGATCATATAGAGGATTTAATGACTCTATGTGAAGCAGATATCACAACTAAGAATCCAAAGAGATTCCAGCGTTATCATAATAACTTCAGGAAAGTACGTACCAAAATTGTCGAAGTAGAAGAACGCGATCGTATACGCAATTTCCAACCACCTGTAAGTGGCGAGGAAATTATGAAAACCTTTAACCTCAAACCTTGTCGAGAAATTGGAATGATTAAAGCAAGTATTAAAGATGCTATTTTGGATGGAAAAATCCCTAACGAATACGAAGCTGCACGAGAGTGGATGTTACAGAAAGGGAAAGAGTTAGGACTCGTGACGCACTAATTGTTCTCACTTTTACAAAACTTCATTTTTAATAAAAGCTAATATCACTAGCTCTTTTATTTCGCTTTCGCGGAAGCGTGATAACTATAGTTGCACCATAGTTCACTAGAGAAGAAAGTCGTCAATTTGATTTCTTGAAACCTTTAATTTCTTCAATTGTATATCGTCCTTTTTTTGAGCATTTCTAGTGTTTTATTCCTATAAAATTACCATTGAGCAACTCATACAGAGATTGAGCAAGATTTTATTTTCATGAGATACTTAATCGTATTTTTATAAAATGATGAGGAGTATCCATTTTTTTAAATTATTACTAGTTGTAGGTTTCCTGCTTAGCACCATATGTTTAAAAGCACAAGAACCTGTAACGCTATCAATTACTGAAGCACAAGGACTACCGAGTAACGAGATTTATTCCATGGAGGAAGATGCAAAGGGATTTGTATGGCTAGCTACTAATAAAGATTTGGTGCGTTACGATGGTACAACTTTTCAATCCTATGCACATCCTGAACAAGTAGGATTATCAGTTTTTAATTTATTCGTTGATCAAATGTATAGAGTATGGTGCATGAACTTATCTGGACAGATTTTTTATGCTAAAGATGATGAATTTATGCTTTTTGCAAATGTCAATGAAGAATTTAAAGGATCACTTGGTAATCTAGTTGCTAATAAGGAAGAACTTGTCGTGAGTTACTTTAAATCTCGCGTGACTATTAATTTAAAAACTAAAGAAAAAAAAGTTTCTGATATTCCACAAAATAGTTTTAGCTATGGTCTAGTCGCTCAGCATGATGGAAACATCTTTCAACCTGTGGGAAATATTTTAAGATTATTAAAAATAGTCAGGTTACAAACAAATATCTTTTACCCAGCTCTCTTCATGATGAAGCATTGAGACCACACCCTATAAGAACCGTTTTTTCACCTAATGGTAACTTGAATTTAGTTCAAGAATTGTTAGGTGAATCGCTCAAGGTATTTATAAGAGAAAATGATGGATGGACTTCTCTAAACACTCCAGCAGATTTCAAAGACGTTAGAATTCAATCCGTTCATGCCCATGATAATCAATTATTTTTTAGTACCAATAAAGGTGTTCTTATCTGTGAGCGCAACGGGAGCGATCTACTTATAAATCAATCTATCCTTCAGGACTTTTTTACAACTGACACATTTATCGACAATGATCAGAACATTTGGATAAGCACTTTGCACAACGGTCTCATAGTTGTGCCTAACATTCATGTGCGTGAGCACACACTTCCAGCTACTTTGCCTACACGCATTGAAAAGCTTTCTAATGATCACGTTGCAGTAGGTTTTGAGAATGGAAATATAGGAATAGTATCTTCCAAAACTGAAGAAATGGAAGTCATCAAATTCCCTACATCTACCGCAGTTTCTACGTTGTTATATCATAAACAAAACTCAGATCTATTTGTTTTCCAGAAACTATACAACTACAGATATAATCTGGCTACAAGAAAAATCGCTAAACTTGAAAACCAACTAACCACTGTAAAAAAGGCGTCACTAATAGGTACAGATACAATACTATATGCATCTGCCGGTTTTATCGCGGCTCGTTTACTAAAAGAAAATGGGTTTACTAAAAGAGACGAGTTTCTTTTTCAACAAAACATAAGGGGTTACACTGCGCTTCATACCGTCAAAAGTGATCAATCGTATCTGGCATCAATAGAAGGCTTACACATGCTTACTAAAGATTTACAATTAAATCCTATCGCCTTTAAAAACCATCCGATACTTACACGCAATTTAATAGAAGACAACAGTGGAAATGTTTGGGCTGGTAGTTTTAAAAATGGACTTTACAAAATTAATGATGAGAAAGTAGTAGATCACATAACTACTGATGCAGGATTAGCGTGACAAGTAATCAACGCACTAGCCGTAGATGGTGATTATTTATGGATTTGCACAGATAATGTATTGCAACGTTACCACATACCTAGCGGCAGTTTTAACACTTTATATGCACGTGATGGTATTCCATCATTTTGAATAGTGAATATGACCATGGCTGGAGATTATCTCTACATGAATACTCCATTAAAATTATTCAGCATACAAAAAGAAAAGGTATTTAAACCGCTTTATATTCCTGATTATTAATTTACTGAAGTTCAGATAGACGGAAAAACACAGGAGAAAAGTGACAAGTATATAATCGAAAATAAAAATACGCCTACCATCATTTTCTATAATGTTAATGGTTTGCGAGGTTTAACTAGTGGAAATTTTGAATACCGCATAAAAAATCATACTGAATGGACTACTCATTCTCAAGGCGCTAAAAGCATACGGTTTGCCGCTTTACCTTTGGGTAAATTGACCTTTGAGTTGCGACAACTGGAATTTATCTGGTTAAAGTATTTACATCAAATGGTAATAGTGCAACGCAGAAATTGATTAAAAAATAGTAGAATTCTCAATTATGTTTTGTAGTAATTTTCATAATTGAACCATAGAAATCAGGCCAAAAACTGGCCTGATTTTCACCATTTATTGATCATACATAAATTCAAACTATATTTTCATTAAATGACCTATTTCAGTCAGATACAGATAAATTAACTTCAATTAGGTGATTTTTACATCGGGTGGCATAGTAGGGAATGTTATCCGATTTTATTGTCTATAAATTGTAGTTACTCCACTTTCGCGAAAGCGTGAACACCATTATCTTTACTTATCAAATAAAAAATGATGAATAAAGAAGAAGTTCTAGAGCGATTTTTAAGCTATATAAGCATTGATACTGAAAGTGATGCCTCAAGCCCAACGACACCAAGTACAGATAAACAATGGGACCTTGCTCGTAAATTACATCAAGAGTTGATCGATATGGGAATGAGTGATGTTACAATAGATGAACATGCTTACGTCATGGCTACTTTACCGTCAAATGTCGATCACGAGGTACCAACGATTGGATTCATTTCTCATTTTGACACCACTCCTGATTATACAGGAAAGAATATCAAACCGCAAATAATTGAAAATTATGATGGTGGTGATATTCCTCTTAAAGGAAGCGATCTCATTTTATCTCCAGATTATTTTGAATCTCTTAAAAACTATATAGGTCAAACTATTATCACTACAGACGGGACTACACTTTTAGCAGCAGATGATAAAGCTGGTATAACCGAAATCATGACAGCGGTTAAATATTTAATCGACCATCCAGAAATTAAGCATGGAGCTATCAAAGTAGGTTTTACACCCGATGAAGAGATTGGTCGTGGCGCTCATAAATTTGATGTAGAAAAATTTGGTGCCGATTGGGCCTACACAATGGACGGTAGTCAAGTAGGTGAATTAGAATATGAAAATTTTAATGCCGCTGGCGCCGTGGTGACTTTTCATGGTAAAATTGTTCATCCTGGATATGCCAAAGGCAAAATGATTAATTCTATGTATGTGGCAAGTGAGTTTATTGAATCATTACCCAAATTGGAAACTCCTGAGCATACAGAGGATTATCAAGGTTTTTTCCACCTACATAATATGAAAGGTAGCGTAGAAAAAACCGAATTACATTACATCATACGCGATCACGATAAAGAGCATTTTGAAGCTAGAAAAGAAATGCTACTCAAATTGGTAAGCGAGCTAAACAAGCAGTACGACAGAGAGGCTGTAAGTATTGAAATCAATGATCAATATTACAACATGCGAGAGAAAGTAGAGCCTGTAATGCATATTGTTGATGTTGCTGAAAAAGCCATGAAAGAATTAGGAATCACTCCACTCATCAAACCCATTAGAGGTGGAACTGATGGATCTCAATTAAGCTACATGGGATTACCATGTCCTAACATTTTTGCCGGTGGACACAACTTTCATGGACCATATGAATATGTTCCTTTAGAAAGCATAGTCAAGGCAACTGAGGTCATTGTTAAAATTGCTGAACTAGTCGCCCAGCCTGAATAATTGATTTAATGCGTAGTGAACAAATCCATTGTAATTATGATGGACTTCATATTATCTAAATTATAATCCTCTATCAATGAAAACTAAAGTAACTAATACCGCCGAATACATAGAACAATTTCCAAAATGGAAAGAGCAGCTTGAACAAGCTGCAATTATTCTTGAAGAAACTGATCTAGAGGCGTCTATTAAATGGGGCGCGCCATGTTATGGTTATGGTAAACGTAATTTAATTGGTTTAGCTGGATTTAAAAATCACTGCGCTATTTGGTTTCATGAAGGTGCGTTATTATCTGATTCTTATAAAGTTTTGGGAAACGCACAACCTGGAAAAACTAAATTCCTAAGAAACATACAATTAAAAGAAGGTGAACAGTTTGACACCGTTATTCTCAAAGAGTATATAAACGAGACCATCCAAATTGCTAAAAGTCAGGACAAACCTAAATAGTAAAATGTTTCTACAAAAAAGAAAAGCCCTAATGCAAGTGCACTAGGGCTTTTTTATGAATTCCTATTTCAAACTTATTTCTTGTCTGATTTAGGTTCGTTTATTTTTTTAGAAAGTTCTGCACTTACAGCAGCACGTTCAAAAGTGATTTTTCCAGCACCTGTTTCAATAACCAAAGTACCTTTTTCCTCATTGATTTGATTCACTTTTCCGTGAATACCACTAGTAGTAACAACTTTGGCTCCTACTTTAAGAGATTCTGTGAATTCCTTTTCAGCCTTACGTTTTTGCGATTGTGGTCTAATTATTAAGAAATAAAAAATCCCAATTACTAATATGTAAGGTGCAAATGCAAGAATTTGATCCATCTAAAATAATTAAGCGTTAGGGCTTGCTTTAGCCTTTGGGTTTACAAAACCTTTGATTCTAATTGACTCAGTACCACTTTCAGTGTTTGCTTTGATGGTAACAGTTTTAGTTTGATTGTTAGGCTTTCCGTTTGTATTAAACTTTACTAGCATACTTCCTTCTTCACCTGGAGCGATAGGCTCTTTTGACCAAGTAGGAACAGTACAACCACAACTACCTTTTGCACTTATTACAACAAGCGGTGCTGTACCTGTATTTTTAAAAGTATACTCATGTTCAACAACAGTTCCTTCTTCTACAGTACCAAAATCATACTCAACCTCGTTGAAGGTCATTACAGGATAATCCGCTGCAACTTCTTTACTAGCTGCTGCTGCAGTTAAATTTGCCTCATCGATTTTAGCCTTAGATTCATTGTTACAACTTGTAAGAGCTACTGCAGCTACTGCTGCAAACATCATTATTACTTTTTTCATTTCAATTAAATTTTAAGTCTAGCAAATGTAATTAAATCCAACCTGAAAGCAAAGTGCGCAACTATAAGATTAACAAAGTTTCAAATACCTTCTTACTACATCAAACCACGACCTACTTTATTGATAAGATCTTGAGCTGTGAGTTCTTTAAGTAATCTATCTAGAATACCATTTACAAAAGTGCTACTTTTAGGAGTACTGTAATCCTTGGCGATCTCTAGATATTCGTTCAAAGTTACCTTTGTTGGAATACTAGGAAAATACAAGTATTCTGCCTGGGCCATCATAATAAGTATACTATCGATAGGTGCAATACGTTCCTTATCCCAATTAGGTGTTTTACCTTCTATACGACCTTCTAATTCCTCAATATTAAGGACTGTTTTTCTAAACAAATCCATAGCAAACTTGATATCATCTTGATCTTTAACCAGAACTGGCATTTTAACATCCTTTGATGGCTTTACCTTTCTCAAGAACATGATTATATTACTGTTGACAAGTGGATAGTCATCCATCCAAGTAATATTGATATCCTCCAAATAATCCATGATCTCATCACTAGGAGCGATAAGATTTTCATAGACATTAAGTAGGAATTTTAAATCTCTTTTCAACGACGGCTCTTCGTCCATCGCGTATAAAACAAATTCCTTACTGCTTATAATCTTATCATATAGATTATGTATGTATTTTGAATCTAGATGCCATGGATCGATTTTACGTTTTTCTAGGGCATCAACCAACTCTTGACTTTCTCTAAGCTTAAGTAGAATTTTATTATCAATTAAATGACGACTGGGATTACGTTCAGCATCGGTAGCGATATGACGGTTTTGAGCAAGTTCGTGTTTATCGACTGCGTGCTCATGTAGTTTTACTAAAAGTTGTACCATGTATAGAAACAAGGTATACGTTTGCGTCATACTTGTGTTTAAAAAGGTTTCTAGACTTTTTAATTCATCTGGTTGTTGACGCTGAAATGCAAATACAGCTTGCATCACTTTAATTCGTAGTTGTCTTCTAGTAAGCATAAAGAACGTTTTTTTCCTTTTTAAAGGTTGTTGCTGGTGGTAATCACCATGCGTTTTTATTTATTAAAGATGTCTTATAGGTTCGCTTTCGCGAAAGCGAACAAATTAAAAATAAAGTCCTTCCTATAAGACACCTTAATTCATTTTCAACTATTAAGCTAGTTGTTCTTGTTTTCTAGCATCAATGCGAGCTTGTGCAATTTCAAGCGCAGCTTGATGAGTAGTTACACCAGTCTCGTGAGCTCTATTGAGAATTTCAATAGTAGTGGTGTAAATATTTTCAGTCTTGCGCATGATTTCGGTACGATCATACCCTTCAAGCTCGGCATAGACATTTATAATCCCACCTGCATTGATAAGGAAATCTGGTGCATATAAGATACCACGCTCTTGCAATCTTTTACCGTGTTTTTGCTCATCGGCTAATTGGTTGTTTGCAGCACCAGCAACGATATCACAGTTTAATAAATTAACTGTATCATCATTTACAGTAGCTCCTAATGCACAAGGTGCGTAGATATCCATTTTCTCAGCATAAAGATTAGTCCCACCATAAATAGTAGCGCCATACTTATCCCTAACCTCTTCTAATTTCCCTTGATTAATGTCTGATACGACCACTTTAGCTCCTTCTTGAGTAAGGTATTCTACCAAAGTTTCTCCTACATTACCGATTCCTTGAACATATACGGTTTTATCTTCAAGAATGTCACTACCGTATTTGTATTTTGCAGCAGCCTTCATTCCCATAAAGACACCATAAGCGGTGATTGGACTAGGATTTCCTGCTCCACCTTTATCTTGTGAAATACCTGTTACATATGGAGTGACTTCTCTCACAGTATCCATATCTTCAGTTTCCATACCTACATCCTCTGCAGTAATATACTTACCGCTCAATGAGTGCACAAATTCACCAAAACGGCGCATTAATTCTGGAGTCTTTTGGGTTTTGGCATCACCTATAATTACGGCTTTTCCACCACCTAAATTTAATCCTGTAATGGCACTTTTATATGTCATACCACGTGATAAACGTAGTACATCATTAAGGGCTTCCCACTCGTTTTTGTATTGCCACATTCTAGTTCCTCCTAATGCAGGACCTAAAACTGTGTTATGAATTCCGATAATGGCACGTAATCCAGTATCTTTGTCATTACAAAAAACAATTTGTTCATGATTATTAAAGGAAACCTGTCCAAAAACGGGATCCTGTTGAATCATTTCTTCAACGCTTGTATAGTCTTGTGACATATTGAAATTTTAATTGCCTGTGTTGTTTAGAAAAGGCGTGCAAAAATAACGTGATTTTAGCACATGGACAATATACCAAATGTAAATTACACCCATTTTACAACAGGCCTGTTGTTGGTCACTTTTTTATTACATGAAAGAACTACAAAAGCTCAATAAGCTCTTTGCAAAATACAAATGGCAACTTATAGGTGGAATCCTTGTCACCATTGCCGCCAGACTGTTTTCACTAGTATTACCTCAATATGTAGGTAAAATCATTAACCTACTTAATGATTATGGATCTGGTAAAATTACAGACAAAGAATTTTTAAGAAGTGAATTGTTAATTAACATTGCATGGATAATCGGTGCGACTCTTCTCGCTGCTGGATTAACTTTTGTCATGAGACAACTAATTATAGTTGTATCAAGACACCTAGAATACGACTTAAAAAATCTAGTGTATGAGCAATATCAAAAACTTTCTTTAGGATTTTATAAGCAAAATCGTACTGGCGATTTAATGAATCGTATAAGCGAGGATGTATCCAAGGTAAGAATGTATATGGGACCATCGATTATGTACAGCATTAACATGATCACATTATTTGCAGTAGTTATACCTAGAATGTACTTTACAGCTCCTACCCTAGCATTGTACACTCTTATACCACTTCCATTTCTGGCAGTAGCCATCTACGTTATCAGCAGAGAAATCAATAAAAGATCAACGCTAGTACAACAATACCTGTCTAATTTGAATACGGTTTCACAAGAAGCCTTCAGTGGTATTTCTGTAATAAAAGCCTACAATCTATCTGGTCAAATGTTTCAACAGTTTGAAGAAATTGCAAATGAAAGTAAAGCAAAAAACATAGACCTAGCACGTGTACAAGCCCTATTTTTTCCATTAATGGTATTATTAATTGGATTGAGTAATATCATGGTCATATATATTGGTGGTAAACAAGTGATCGACGGAGTTATTGATGTAGGGACCATACCCGAATTTCTTATCTATGTAAACATGCTTACATGGCCAGTAGCAGTAGTTGGTTGGGTAACTAATATGATACAACAAGCTGAAGCTTCTCAAAAAAGAATTAATGAATTCCTAGATATTGAACCTGCAATTCAAAATTTACAGCCACAGCGATCGCCAGTAAAAGGAAATATTGAGTTTGATCAAGTAAGTTTCACTTATGATGATACTAATATAACCGCACTTAAAGAGGTTTCCTTTGAAGTTCCAGCAGGAAAAACACTTGCCATCTTAGGTAAAACAGGTAGCGGTAAATCAACCGTTCTAGAACTTTTAGGAAGGCTATACGACATTGAAAAAGGCTCTATAAAAATTGACGGAATTCCTATTAAGGAACTTAATCTTGAAGATTTAAGAGCAGCCATTGGATATGTTCCACAAGACGCATTCTTATTTAGCGACTCAATTAAAAACAACATAGCATTTGGTAAGGTAGATGCAACAGAAGAAGAAATTATAGCAGCAGCAAAAAATGCAGCCGTACACAAAAACATAACCAACTTCACAAAAGGTTACGATACCGTTCTAGGTGAACGAGGAATAACCTTGAGCGGTGGACAAAAGCAGCGTGTCTCAATAGCTAGAGCAATTATTAAGGAACCACAAATCTTACTATTTGATGACTGTTTGAGTGCGGTGGATACCGAAACTGAAGAAAAGATTCTAAGCAATTTAAAAAGGGTTACAAAAGACACCACTACAATCATCGTTAGTCACCGTGTAAGCAGCGCTAAAAACGCTGATCTAATTCTCGTACTAGAAGACGGTAGAATTATAGAAAAAGGAACGCATCAAGACCTAGTAAACGCACAAGGTTACTATGCTGAATTATTTGAAAATCAAATGTTAGAAAAACAAGATTAAAGCCAAACTAATCTCACTGTACAGACCACTCGTTTCCCTTTAAAGTTGTTAAAAGATAAATAAGTCTTCTTGTTATTAACATAAATCAACATTAACATCAAAAACAAAGTACTGCTTATCAGTATTTTAGACACTTAAAAAGCATAATGCTTTTGGCTTAAACATTTTTTTATATTTTTGAGCCATAAACCATGAAAAACTCAAATGAGCGATAGAGATTACAAAGAGCAGGAAGATATTTTTTCAAAAGTTGTACGCGCAGGTCGTCGCACGTATTTCTTTGATGTTCGTTCTACTAAAGCAGATGATTATTATTTAACCATCACTGAAAGTAAAAAATTTACCAATGACGACGGTAGCTATCACTTCAAAAAACACAAGATTTATCTTTATAAAGAAGATTTTGCTGAATTCACTGAAACTTTAAATGAGGTTACTAATTTCATAGTTAAAGAAAAAGGTGACGAAGTTATAAGTGAGCGTCATCAATCAGACTATAAAAAGGAAGATGTAGTTGCTGCTCATGATAACGCTGCAGAGCCTAATCACCCTGCAAGTTTTACTAATGTAGAATTTGATGACATATAAAACTTATCGTCTTAAATATATCTTAAAGCCTTTCCCTACGGAAGGCTTTTTTTATTTTTAAAAAAATTTCCCATTCACATGAAAATTACTCGCCATATACTAGTTATCTTAAGCTGTGTTTTTAGTATCGCTTTCGCGAAAGCGCAATCAAATCCTACACTAGTCAACCCAACCTTAGATTATTACTTACCCCAAGACATCTCTTATGATTCCAAAATCTCTAAACCACAAGACGTTTTAGGATATGTTCCAGGTAAGTGGCATGTGACACACGACAAACTTGTAGAATACATGCGTGTACTAGCCCAACAATCAGACAGAATCACCATAGAAAATCGAGGTTATACTTTTGAGGACAGACCTTTATTGCTACTTACAATAACGTCTCCTGAAAATCATGCTAACCTAGACAGTATTCAAAAAGAGCACCTAGCTCTTTCCAACAGCAATGAAGCAGATGTAAGCAACATGCCGATTGTAGTCTACCAAGGTTTTTCTATACATGGTAACGAAGCTAGTGGATCAAATGCAGCTTTACTACTAGCTTATTATCTAGCAGCTGCACAAGGTGATGAAATAAACAACCTCCTAAAAAACACGGTTATTTTATTTGACCCAAGTTTTAACCCAGATGGCTTACAACGTTTTGCAGGTTGGGTAAATCAACACAAAAATAAAAATGTAACTCCTGATGGGTATGATAGAGAATACAGTGAAGCATGGCCAGGTGGACGTACTAATCATTATTGGTTTGATATGAACCGTGACTGGTTACCAGTTCAACTTCCAGAATCACAAGCCCGTATTGAAACTTTTCACAACTGGATGCCCAACATTCTTACCGACCATCATGAAATGGGTACCAATGCTACTTTCTTTTTTCAACCGGGAATTCCATCGCGCACGCACCCATTAACACCTGCAATGAATCAGCAATTAACTCGTGAAATAGGAAATTATCACGCTACCGAGTTAGACAAGATAGGATCCTTGTATTATACAGAAGAAAGTTATGACGACTTTTATTACGGTAAGGGATCTACTTTTCCAGATGTAAATGGGTCAATAGGAATACTTTTTGAACAAGCTAGCTCGCGTGGTCACGCTCAAAATTCTGAAAATGGGGTACTTACATTCCCATTTACGGTGCGCAATCAATATACAGCTGGAATCAGCACGTTGAAAGCTGCGGTAAGTATGCGAGAAAAGATTTTGAATTACCATAAGGACTTTTATGCAAACGCTAGAAAAGAAGCAGATAATGGCGCGATAATTTTCGGTGATCATACTGACGCTGGCAGGACTCATGCTCTTGCTGATATTTTACGCCGTCATAAAATTGAAGTAAAAAGCCTTAAAAATGACGTCAACAGAAACGGAAAAACCTTTAAAAAAGGATATGCTTACATCGTTCCTAAGAATCAAAAGAACTCTCGATTAATCAAAGCGATGTTTGAAAAGCGTACGCAATTTCAAGATAGTTTGTTTTATGATATAAGCGCCTGGACCTTTCCACTAGCATTTGATATGGATTATGACGAAAATGCAAGTTTAAATAATGCAGCAGATAGAATGTCCAATTCCAAAACCAATGAAATACAAATATCAGATTACGCCTACCTAATGCCATGGAATGAGTACAAGACCCCAAAGGTTCTTAACTCTCTTTTATCAAAAGGTATTCGGTCAAAAGTTGCTATGGAACCGTTTTCTATTGAAGGACGCAGCTATGATTATGGAACAATTTTAATTCCAGTGGAAAATCAGTCATTGAGTAAAACTGCTCTAGCTGAGTTATTGTTTGAATTACAACAAGATAATAAAGTAAACATTTACCCAGTTCAATCTGGCTTAACTACAGGAATTGATTTAGGCTCACGTCAATTTAGAGCGCTTAAACTACCTAAAGTTGCTTTATTAATAGGCGATGGTATAAATCCATACGATGCAGGAGAGATATGGCATCTGTTTGATCAACGCTATGACATCCCTTTAACTAAGATCGACATCAATGACCTTAATCGCAGAGACCTATCTAAATACAACACCATTATCGTTCCTAATACCTACGGCAGTCCAGAAAATGAGGTGATCGACCAATTAAAGGCATGGACTCGTGACGGAGGAACGCTTATCGGCTATAGAAGTGCCCTACGATGGATGAGTAGTTCAAAAATGTTACCTCTTGAATTTAGATCAACGGAGAACCCAGCAGAAAATATTTCTTTTGAACAGCGATCTGCTTTCTATGGTGCGCAAAATATAGGTGGTGCTATTTTTGAAACTAAATTAGATCGTTCACATCCTATTGCTTTCGGTTTTAAAGATGATCAGTTACCTATGTTTCGCAATACCAGATTATTCATAGAACCACATAAAGATTCTTTTAGAAACCCTATTACTTACACCAATTCACCGTTAATGAGTGGTTATATAAGTGATATTAATCTAGAAGCATTGAAAAACAGTGTTCCATTTAGACATAATAATTATGGCCGTGGTGATGTAATTGGTTTTACAGACAACACTCAATTCAGGGCATTTTGGTATGGTACAAATAAATTACTAATGAACGCTATATTCTTTGCAGAACAGATGTAGTAAAATCTAAATCAAAAAAAATATCCTTATTCATAAACATCTAGTGAATAAGGATATTTTTATTAATTCTTATCTGTGGCCTTTTATAAATGCGGTAGGGTTCAAATAGCCTTCACTGTTTGATGAATAGCCATCCCCTATTCCCATATTTAAGCTGTCACGTATCTCAAAATGAAGGTGCGCTTTATACAATCCATTTACATTACCTATGGTACCTATTTGCTCGCCTTTTTTAACGATATCATTTCTATTTACCATCATTCTTCTACAGTGAGCATATAAAGATTCTATTATCGCTCCATTCTTAAGCCTGTGCTTAATAACAATAACATTTCCCCAACCACCTGAATAATCCTTTGCCACAACCACTTGACCGTTTCCTATGGCAAAAATAGGATCGCCTAGATCAGAATTACCACCAGTGACGGCATTCCAATCATCTCCTAAGTGATAATTCTCTCCAAAAGGTTGAGCATTATAATAACCAATTGCGTCAGGTTTTCCAACAGGATAATCAAAATGAAAAGCTACAGGAATACTATCATCTAATACAAGCTGTTTATTATTAAATAAAGTGTCCTGTTTTATTGTGATTTCTTGAGAAGAAATGTTGCTTTCCTTACAAGAAGAGAAAACAATCAAAACTCCAAAAACTAAAGGCTGTAATTTCATGGTTTAGGGCACCTGGTTTTATTTTTATAGTATTTTTTGCTCAACCTCAATTGTAAAAAATTAATAATCCTTGCAATAACACGGTAATCACTTCTATTCTATTCTATCACCATTTTTTGCATGAGCACCTGGTTGAAGTAATATTACATCTTTATCAACTCCTACTACTCCTAGCACTAGACATTCACTCATAAAATTTGCGATTTGTTTAGGCGGGAAATTCACAACGGCAATCACTTGTTTACCAATGAGCTCCTGTAATTTGTAACGATTTGTAATTTGAGCACTGTTTTTTTTTACTCCTAAATCACCAAAATCTATATACAACTTATAAGCTGGGTTACGAACTTCTAGAAAAGGCTGCGCATCTATAATAGTACCTACACGCATATCCACCTTTTCAAATTCAGACCAAGTAAGTTTATCCATTCATTCTTAATTTTTCAATCATTTCACGTGAGATTTCGATGTCTGCGCCATAAGCATCTAATAATATACCTTTTTGATCATCCTTTGTTTCAATGGCGTATAAAATCATGTTATCTCCAGGATTAGTCATTCCTTCAAAACGATGAAACTCCACTACTTCTAATTCACCAGCTTTCCACTCTTTTTTAAGTTCTTTACTATGAACACCATCTTCTACAAGATCAAAATCTATTGAAAATCCTCTGTCTTTTAAGTCTTGTGTAGCTTCAACTACGGTATCGTATGATTTTTTCATTTTTTATTTTCAAGATAATAATGTTCTAGGACAAGCCCGTGGGATTTAATAGGGTTTTAAGATATGAGATAACAATTCTGTTTAAATGATTAACATTCACCATTAAATTTGTAAACAAATATTAATAAATTACTTTAAAGATTGTAGTTATTCCGCTTTCGCGAAAGCGTAACAAACCGACATACTTTACTACTTATAAATAAAAACAAATGGCTCTTACACCTTCTAACATGTTACCACTGGGCACAAAAGCACCAGATTTCTTTTTATTAGACACGGTAACTGAAAATCACATGAATTTTACAGACATAAAAGGAGAATACGGGACTGTTGTCATGTTCATTTGTAATCATTGCCCTTTTGTAATCCATGTAAATGATGAGTTAGTACGTGTGGCAAATGATTATCGAGTTGCTGGTTTTGGTTTTGTAGCGATTTCTAGCAACGATATAGAAAACTATCCACAGGATGGTCCTAATTTTATGAAAGAAGTTGCAGATCGAGAAAACTATCCATTCCCTTACTTGTATGATGAAACGCAAGAGGTAGCTCGTAATTATGATGCTGCTTGCACTCCTGACATTTATGTATTTGACCGAAATGAAAAGCTTGTATACCGTGGACAATTAGATGATTCAAGACCAGGAAACGGCATACCACTTACTGGCAGATCATTGCGTGAAGCTCTAGATGCTCTTCTAGGTAACAAAGTGGTTTCACCAGAGCAAAAACCTAGTATAGGTTGTAACATCAAATGGAAGAAATAAGGTCATTAAATTAAGAGGATTACCTTAACTTAGTCCCAGAAAATATTCTACATGCAATCATTATACATAGTCTGGAATCCACTTGAAGGAATAGATTTAGGATTTTTTAAATTACATTTTTATAGCTTAAGTTATGTTATTGCCTTTATTCTAGGCTGGTATATTATTAAACCTATTTTTAAAAGAGAGGAACTATCCACTGAAAAGCTGGACCCATTATTCATGTATACGGTTATTGGTTGTATCGTGGGTGCTCGGTTTGGCCATTTTTTATTTTATGAACCAAAGGTGTTTTTCAACGACTTTTTACATGTAATACTACCTTTTAGATTCGAACCTGAATTTGAGTTCACAGGCTTCATGGGAATGGCTAGTCATGGTGCTGCACTAGGGATTATCATTGCCATGTACTTTTATAGTCGCAAACATCTAAATCGTAAAACGCCTTTTTGGATTTTGGATCGTATTGTAATACCTACGGCAATTGGTGGAACTTTTGTGAGATTAGGTAATTTATTTAATAGTGAAATAAATGGTGATGTAACCAATGGTTTTGGGTTCAAATTTGTAAGAGAGAGCACCGATAAGATGAACTCATTGTTACAGCAAACTCAAATTCCAGATAGAGATAAAGCTATTGACGAATTGGTGAACAACCCACAATTTGCAACATTATTGGAACAAGTTCCCGTAAAACATCCAGCGCAGCTGTACGAGGCTATTTGTTATGTTTTCGTATTTATAATTTTGTACTTTACTTACTGGAAAACAGACAAAAGGAATAAACAAGGATATCTTTTAGGAATGTTCTTTGTACTGCTATTTACAGTAAGATTCTTTATAGAGTATATTAAAGAAGAACAAACAAGTCATGATGGCTGGGAAATGTTTGGAATATTCTTAAACAATGGACAGCTTTTAAGCATTCCTTTTATCCTTATTGGTTTATACTTAATGTTCAGACCACAGCAAACACTAGTTAAGGATAGATAGATATTGATGAAAAAGACCAAAATCTTCCTGAGTGCAATGTTATTTTGTATGATAGGTTGTAAAAAACCATTTAATCAACAGTTTTCTGAAGAAGATTTAACATTCAAATACCAAGCAAAGGCGTATATAATTGATCAAAATACGTGGGATACTTTAAGCTCTATAAAGCTTCAAATAGCAGAAACTGACCTTCAAATCGCCAAAGGTTTGATGTGGCGTGATAGTTTGTTGCCTAATCAAGGTATGCTATTTCTATTAAAGCATAACTATCAAGCGGGATTCTATATGAAAAATACGTCCATTCCTTTGGACATAATTTATATAGATTCGACCAATTCAATTACGCAGATATATGAGAATACTATACCCTATTCTGATTCTATTTATCAAAGCTATTATGTAATTGATAAGGTAATTGAAGTTCCTGCTGGAACGACCTCTAAAAATGACTGGAAGGCCGGAGATCACCTTATACACAATCGTATTAAATAGTCAATACTAACTAAGTAATTATAGTTGACGTCCTATCAAACGCAATCATTCAATTCTAGTCAATAAAAAAAACCTCTTTGATTTGATTCAAAGAGGTTTTTTATGAGAGACTAAAGACAGTTTAAAATCTATCTATAGGTAAAGCTTAATAATTAATGTACAACCATCTAGCTACATCTTCAACTTCGCTATCATTAAATTGAATCGTATAGAAGTAAGTTCCTACAGGTAATAAACCATCACCAGCTAGTGGTCCTTTATTAGGTATACCTGCAAACTCCTGGTAGTTTTGAGCTCTAGTTTCATAAATAACCGTACCATAACGGTTAAAGACCTTAAGTTCAAAATTTGTAAACTGTTCAATATTTGGTATAACAAAAGTGTCATTTATAGTATCTCCATTTGGAGAGAAACCTTCTGGTAAAATCACCTCACATGTCTCAACTTCTACATCAAAGGTTGATACATTGAAGCATCCTGTATTAGCATCTGTTAATCTAGCGTATATAGTAGATCCATCATTGATATCATCTGTATCTGATAATGATCCTGATCCTGCTTCGGCATCTGTTAAAGAAAGGTGATAAGTAACAGAATAATTAGCAGGGCTTAAACCATTTAAAATTGCATTATCTTGAGCTGATAATACAAATGCAGTTCTTAAGTCCAGTGGTGCATTATCACACTCTGTAAGATCAGACGCTGTTCCTATATTCGGCAAATCAAGAACAACTAGATCGAACGTACCTGTTGCATAACAATCTTGATCCTGTGCGTTAGAAACTCTTACGTAAATTGTTTCTGGATTTGAAACATTATCATAAGATTGTGGCGTTGTGATAGCATTGGTATTTGCGTCAGCATCAGCTTGGGTATTAAAATAAGAAACTACATAATCAGCAGGATCTTGAGAACCTAGAATACCAGCTTCTTGACTTGTTAAATCAAAATTTTCAATACCGTCTGCCGATAGGTCATCACATGCCTCAAGGTCATTTACTGAATTAAATGCTGATGTGTTATAGGTAACATCAAGTGTCTCTGTATTAAAACAACCAGAAGTATTATCAGTTATTCTCACAAAAACAGTTTCGTTTGTTGTTACATCATAAGCCGTACTATTTAAAATAGGATTAGAATCGGCATCTGCATCGGCTTGTGAATTATAAAAAGTCACATCATACAAAGTTGCATCAAGCCCATTAAGGACATCTGTATTTCTTACAGTAAGATCAACAGTTGCAGCACCAGAGGATTGACAAACTATAATATCATTAGGAGTAGTCGACGTAATTTCAGGAGCAACATCGATACAAATAGTTTCTGTATAAGTACATCCGAAATCATCGGTAAAATCAATACTGTAACAATTTTGTCCGGCAACGCTAGGCGTTACTGTAATATCATTTCCTGTTTGAGCAGTGATATCTGCATTGGTTTGCCATTCAGTAAGTACCTCAGAAGGCTCATAACTACCAGCAGCTGGAATAATGGCAGGATTAAAGTTAATTCCCCATTCAAAAATATATCCATTATCAATAGATAAATTATCTACAATATCTAGGCACCACAGACCATTAAGAGGAGTACCTATAAAGTTAGAGAATGGATCCTCTGGAGAGTAACTACCAGCAGGCATAGGAGTTCCAAATGCAACTGGTCCAGTTGATTGATCCAAAGTTTGAGTTGCAGCTTCAGTAAACGTATAAACAAAACCTACACCTGGAGTGGTAGTACCATCGTCTAATGCATTACCTAGATAACGTCCACCACCAGAATTCGGAAAAGTTAAAAACTTTACTTGAGACCCGTTTGGAGCCGTCAAAGTAATATCTAAATCACCCATGTAGGAGTGCTCAATATCTATAAATACATTTACTAAATCACTAGCACTTGCAAATGTAGAACCTGCAGGAAATCCTGAAACATCAATACAAGTTTGGTAGGCTACACCGCTTCCGTCCGGAAGAAAAGTCTGTCCCGTTATTGGAGGAGCAACATCAGCAAAAAATTGAGTAGTTGATACGTTACCAGTTATAGTCGTGGACTCTCCAAAACAAAGGGAAGTATCTGCAGCTACAACACCAGAAAAATCAGGTGTAGTACTTACTATTACAGTTGCATCGATAGTTTGTCTATCACGACAGCCTAATTGATCAAACGCAACATAATCAATCTCATAAATTCCAGGTGAATTATATACCTCTGAAGCCGATTGACCAGAAACTACAGTTCCATCTGCAAGTCTGAATTCATAGGTAGCTCCAGTACTATCTTGACTGAATTGTGTAGTCCCAGTAAAAGATACCGTATCACCTTGACATACTCTAATAATACCGTCACCGTCTGGCGCAGGTGTAGAAGTAATCGTGTTACTAATAGATTGACAGTTAGTTACACACTGAATAGTACCTTCCCATCCTGGAGCTGTGTTGGATGAATCGGATATAAATCTAAAAGTTAAACAACCTGATGGATTTGTTGCAGGTGGTGAAGCAATCACCGTACCTGGTGAATTAGTACCTAAAAACACTCCAATAATTGGACTTGTAGCGGTGTCTCCATCATAAATGATAAGTAAATCTCCTGAGGCTAAATCAAAAGAATTAAAAGATACCTGAATAGCGTCCAATGGAAATGGAGAACATATTGTTGTAACAAAGGATTCTCCGTTAGAATAATTACCTGTTAAATCACCAGAATCGGTAAAACTTCCGGAACAGGAAGTGTAATTAGCATCATTCATTATAAAGGTGTTCTGAGCACTTACCCCAACGCTTATAAATAAAAATGCAAGAATAGTTAAAATGTTAAGTTTCATAGGTTTTGGTTTACTATGTATTGAAACTGCAAATTAATCATTTTGTCGCATTTATTTAGTAATTTTTCTAAATTGAATTAACATAATATTTACAACGATCAGTTATACTATTGAACTGATCATATAAAGAAAAAAGCCTCTTAATTAATTAAGAGGCTTTTCTTACTATTATCTAATTCAATTTATTCTTCATCCTTTTTATCGGCTTCAATTTTACCATTTGATTTCTTGATTGTGTCATACATTACCGGAGTCGCAATGAAAACAGAAGAATATGTACCTACAACCACACCTACAATTAAAGCAAACATAAATCCTCTAATAGACTCACCACCGAAAGTAAAAATAGCAAGCAGTACAATTAAAGTAGTTAACGAGGTATTCAATGTACGAGATATAGTACTACTAATCGCTCTATTCACCGTTTCACCAAATGCCATTCCAGTTCTTTCATTGATAAACTCCCTAATTCTATCAAATACTACAACCGTATCATTAAGTGAGTAACCAATTACCGTAAGAATAGCTGCAATAAATGCTTGATCGATCTCCATATTGAAAGGTAAAACCTTGTACAACGCAGAGAATACACCAAGAACTATAGCCACATCATGGAAAACAGCAACAACAGCTCCTAAAGAGAATTGCCATCTCTTAAAACGTATTAGAATATATAAGAATACAACTGCCAATGAACCTAGAATCGCATAGATAGATCCTTTAAGGATATCATCGGCGATAGTAGGACCTACCTGGAAGTTAGACATAATTCCTGATGTTTTTACTTCAGAACCTACATCTGCAAATTGCGCTTGAGTCATATCAGCCGGTAAGAAATCTTTAAGAGCCACATACAACTTATTTTCAATCTCATCACTTATAACACTGTCGTCTTGATCAATACCATACTTTGTACTGATTTTAAGCTGATTTGCATCACCATAAGTTTTAGCCTCGGCAGAACCTAAGAAATCCTCTGAGCTTAATATTTTAGTAATCTCAGTAGCATTTACTTCTTGATCAAATCGAACGACATACGTACGACCACCTGAGAAATCAATTCCTAAGTTTAATTTGTTGATTGCCAAAGAAGCAATAGAACCTATAACAACCACCAAAGAAATTAAATAAGCTACCTTTCTCTTCTTCAAGAAGTCAATATTTACATTTCTAAACCAATTCTTTGTTACACCAGATGCAAACGTTAACGTTTTACCATTCTTAACGTAACCATCAACAAATAATCTAGTTATAAATACCGCTGTAAATAACGAAGTAAGAATACCAATCATTAAGGTAGTTGCAAATCCTTGAATAGGACCTGTTCCAAAAATGTAAAGTATGATAGCGGTTAACAATGTAGTAATGTTCGCATCTAAAATGGAACTTAATGCATTATTAAATCCATCTTTAATACTATCGGCTTGTGATTTACCCTTAGCAAGTTCTTCACGTATACGTTCAAATATAAGTACGTTAGCATCAACCGAAATACCAATTGTAAGTACGATACCGGCGATACCAGGTAAAGTAAGAACTGCTTTTAAAGATGCTAATGCTCCAAATATGAATAAGATGTTTACCACAAGTGCTATATCTGCATACAAACCTGCTCTACCATAGTAGAAGAACATCCATATAAGAACTAAAACAAGTGCCAGTGCAAATGACATTAAACCACTATCAATAGCTTCTTGCCCTAATGATGGTCCAATTACATCACTTTGAATAATTTCTGCTTTTGCAGGTAATTTACCAGCTCTTAAAACTGTAGCAAGATCTTTAGCCTCTTGAACAGTAAAGCTTCCTGAAATTTGAGTACTTCCACCAGAGATTGGACCTGTTGTTACACTAGGCGCACTGTAAACGGTGTTGTCTAAAACAACCGCAACTTGTGAACGATTGTTAAAGGCATATCCAGTCATTTCTTCCCAAACCTTTGACCCTTCGCCGTTCATCGTCATACTCACGATCACTTTTGCACCTAGATCATAATCCTGCTTAGCATCGGTTATAACACCACCTGCAAGTGGCGCTTCATCTTCTGCGTTACCAACAAGAGCAAATAAATCTGATACTTCAAATCCTAGATTTTCATCAAGGGTAGGTAAAGTAAAAGCAAATTTTGCATTACGAGTTTCTGGAGAAAGTCTCGCTCTTGATTGAGGATCATTTAAATAATCTAAAATAAGATCAATATCGCTTGCGCGGAAAACTCCTAAACCACCAATAAATGATGGACGAACTAACCTTCCTAAAATTGGATTTTCGTCTAAATTAGTTTCTGCCACCTCTTCACTTGTCTCATCATCACCATCTAAAAGTGCACTTAAGTCAGCAGGATCTTCTTCTTCAACAACTGTTGAATCTCCAGCAACAGCATCAGCCTCAACCACATTACTAGCAACCGCTAATTTTTCTTTCCAATAATTGTTAGAAGCAACAATATAATCACTAATCTCACCTTGCTTATAAACATGCCAAAATTCTAACTGAGCAGCCTTAGTAAGAATATCTTTAATACGTTTTACATCGGTTTCTCCTGGCAATTCAATTAATACACGACCCGATGTCCCTAGTTGTTGAATATTTGGTTGAGTAGTACCAAATTGGTCAATACGTTTTCTAATTACATCAAGAGCACTAGTTAAATAGTCTTTTAATTCCTCTTTAAGCACAGCAGCTACATCTGCATTAGAAGATTGAAAATCAATTTCAAATGCATCTTCCATTTCTGGCGTTCCAAAAATATCTGGAGACGCTAGTTGGGCTCCTTCAATCTTATTAAATTCTTCCAGGAAATAGTTAATGTAGTCATCTTGTCCATCCTTAATACGCTCGTCTGCAGCAGCAAGAGCTTTTCTAAATGCAGGGTCATTTGACTCATCTGCCATTCCGATAAGAATGTCTTTTACTGAAATTTGAAGAATTACGTTAATACCACCTTTTAAATCCAGACCTTTTTTAAGCTCTTGCTTTTTGGCACTTTCATAATCGGTATAACCACCCCAAACGTCTTTTTTTGCTACTGAATCTAAGTAACTTTTTACTGCTTCGCTTTTAAGTTGTGATTTGTTCTCAGCATCTGCTGGAACTACGGTAGCTGCATATGCTTCTGCATCGTCTTCTACCTTGTTTGTAATAAATGTGTAGGTAAGCTGGTAAATACTTACTACAGCAAAAATGATCGCAAAAAATCTGATCAATCCTTTGTTTTGCATGATTTCTATAAATTAATTGATAATTGGTAACAGACTTTAATCTGTTAAGTGATGGTAAGAATAAACTATTACTACCATCATCGTAATAGTTTAAACGATTATACAAATGCGATAGGTCCCGCGCGACTATCGGGTAGTTGATCTATAAAAGATCCCGAAATACCTGAATTGTAATTATTAAATGTATGTGCTGTTAATCTATAATTACTGCTTAGAATCAACGCCTCTAACTCAATGGCATGGAGCACGCTTTGAGGAGTTCTCTCTAAAGAGTTTTTCATTTCAAAGACTACAACATCATCTCCTAAACCAGAAGAAGGAATTTCATTTTCAAGAACTTGAGCTACGGAAACATCTACAGATCCCTCATAGCCTTGTAATCGAATTGTAAAGTAATTCTGAACAACCTGAGCAACTTGAGCTCGCCACTTTTCCGCATTTTGCGAATCACCCCTTAGCTCGATTTTGATAGAATTACCACTTCTAATAAGTGTAATGTCCTCGTTAGTAGTTTTTAAATATTGTGCTACTTCTTCAAAAACAGCATTTTGAAAATCTCTGGTAACATTACTAGTAAATCCTATCTCCACTTTATACTCAACCTCTTCTGGTGAATAATAAGCACACGCGCCTATTAAAAATAGGCTAGCGATAATTGATAAGATCCATTTCATTCTCACGCGCCAAATATAACACTTTCCAGCTCTTTATTTAAGTATACTCTAACAGCTATTCACCACAACCTACTTTATTAGTAATTCATTACATACAAGGTGGTTACACAAGATTTAGGATCCCAAAAAAGGAATCTATTTAAAAAACGACTTTGTTAAGTACGCTTTCGCGAAAGCGATAAAACCAACATCAATCCTTACTTAAGAATCGCTTAAAGTTTAAAAATGGTCATAAAAAAAACCGCTTCAACATTGAAGCGGTTTATATTATATTATAATGATAGTTTAAGCCAACAATCCATTTGTTTTCTTAACACCTTCTGCACTTTCAGTTAATGCACTTCTTTCTGCATCACTCAATTCAATTTCTACGATCTTTTCTATCCCATTTGCACCTAAAACAACTGGAACACCTATACAAAGATCAGACAATCCATATTCACCTTCTAACAAAGCACTACAAGGGAAGATTTTCTTTTGATCACAAGCGATAGCCTGCACAAGACCAGATACTGCTGCACCTGGAGCATACCAAGCACTAGTACCTAATAATTTTGTAAGAGTTGCTCCACCTACCTTTGTATCCTGAAGAACTTGCTCTAGTCTTTCCTCAGAAAGAAATTCACTTGCTGGCACAGAATTACGAGTAGCTAATCTTGTTAATGGAACCATTCCTTTATCAGAGTGCCCACCGATTACCATACCATCAACATCGCTTATTGGCGCTTCAAGAGCTTCAGCTAGACGGTACTTAAATCTAGCACTATCTAGGGCACCGCCCATACCTATAATTCTATTTTTAGGTAGACCAGTTACTTGGTGTGCTAAATAAGTCATGGTATCCATAGGATTAGAAACCACAATTAGAATTACGTTAGGTGACTGTTCTACTAGACTAGCTGCTACAGATTTTACGATACCTGCATTAATTCCTATTAATTCCTCACGAGTCATTCCTGGTTTTCTAGGAATACCCGAAGTAATTACTGCGATATCACTACCTGCAGTTTTTGAATAGTCACCAGTAGTTCCTGTGATTTTTGTATCAAAATTATTAAGAGATGCGGTTTGCATTAAGTCCATAGCTTTACCTTCGGCAAAACCTTCCTTAATATCAAGTAACACTACCTCACTTGCAAAATTTTTAATTGCGATATACTCTGCACAGCTGGCACCTACTGCTCCAGCTCCTACTACGGTAACTTTCATTTATGTATGATTTTAGTTAAATTAAATGTATTTTTCAATAGTCCTACAAAAATAACCTATGAAACTTAATTGTGTTCATAATTCCTTGTAAAAGTAGGTGGTACACGATTATAATCGAACAAAAATAGACGCAGTAGCCGTATTGAATTCACCAAAGGTATAATCTGCATGTAAATTAAATGCTCCCAAAGTTAATTTTGCACCTACAGTTCCTAATAACCCTGTCGTATCAGACTCTACTGTCACAGGATCACTCACCGTGGTACTTACAGGGAAAATAACCGTATTGCTGGTAAAAGTGTAATCACCTAGTAGTCTTGTCTCTGTACTTCCAGAAATGTAATTGATACCACCATATAAATTAAAAACGTCCCAATTTGTACCTGTGATTAAACTTACATTAAAAACATCGACTTGAGTTTCAATACTTTGATCTCTTCCATCTACAATTGCACCATCTTCAAAATCATAAGAAGCATCTAACCTACTGTAGCCCACAAGAGCCGAAATAGTGATGGGAGCACCATTTATTACTCCATTACCATCTTCTCTATCAAAAAGTTTAGTAAACTCCCATTGTAAAGCACCACCGTAAAATCCAGTTTCAAATTCATCTGTTTTTACCTTTGGAACAAATCTGGCTTTAAGTTCAAGACCTGCGCCTAATCCTACTCCTGCTTGTAAGAAGGCAGTAGGAACAAATTCTAATCCTTCTGAACTCAAACCTTGAGCTAGATCAATCTCATCTCTTTGTAACAATGCTCCTGTATTGGCTTCTCTAGATTCCACAACAAGTTGTTGTGGCATTTCATTTTCTCCTAGTGCGGTTGCGATTAACCTAGGAGTTGTTGAGCCATCACCAAACGAAACATTAATATTGGCTGCAGGTCCATTGGTATTATTATAACTTTCTTGAATAATGCGCTCATATTCTGTAGGATCCAGTAAAAACGTCTTTTTCTCATCTGGGGTAAATGTTGCCTGCGCTCGTAATTGAATTTTGAATTTACCAGGTTTCAACACTCGAGCATCATCGTACCATCCAGATGCTATATTAAAGGTAAGAGATTCTGCTGCAGGTGTAGCATAATCTTTTGCGTATAGATTTGCAGCATCAACACCGGCTGCAAGTATTTCTGAAAAATTATCTTGTGATTTCGCTTTCGCGAAAGCGAACAAAACACATAATATGAATATCGTATTCTTCATAACATAAATATTTAATCCCAAAGAAAGACAAAATTACTTAAAACGGTCTTTTTAGTAAACAAAAACGCCCTTACCATTCGGTAAAGGCGCTTAATTAAGTTTGAATGTTGTTATGCATCAATGTTAGCATAAACCGCATTTTTCTCTATGAACTCACGACGAGGCGGCACCTCATCACCCATTAACATTGAGAAAATACGATCAGCCTCGGGCATACTATCAATTGTAATCCTTCTTAGAGTTCTGAATTCTGGATTCATAGTGGTATCCCACAACTGATCTGCATTCATTTCTCCAAGACCCTTATAACGTTGAATGTTTGCTCCACCACCGAAACTTTCGGCGATTTCATCACGCTCTTTATCATTCCAAGCATAACGTTTTTTAGCTCCTTTTTTAACTAGGTATAGTGGCGGTGTTGCGATATACACGTAACCGTTCTCAATCAACTCCTTCATGTAACGGAAAAAGAACGTCAAAATTAAAGTAGAAATGTGAGATCCATCGACATCGGCATCACACATGATGACAATTTTATGATAGCGTAACTTTTCTAAATTTAAGGCTTTAGAATCTTCCTCAGTACCTATAGTAACACCTAGTGCGGTAAAAATGTTTCGGATTTCTTCGTTTTCAAAGACCTTATGTGACATCGCTTTTTCAACGTTCAAAATCTTTCCTCGTAGTGGCAGTATAGCTTGAAAATTACGGTCACGACCTTGTTTTGCTGTTCCACCTGCAGAATCTCCCTCAACAAGGAATACTTCACATAAAGTAGGGTCAGTTTCAGAACAGTCAGATAATTTACCTGGCAGTCCACCACCACTCATTACGGTTTTACGCTGTACCATTTCGCGAGCCTTGCGAGCAGCATGTCTTGCTTGTGCTGCAAGAATCACCTTTTGTACAATTACCTTGGCATCATTAGGGTGCTCTTCAAGATAATCTTCTAACATTTGAGATACCGCTTGCGAGACAGCACTTGTAACTTCCCTGTTACCTAATTTAGTTTTTGTTTGACCTTCAAATTGAGGTTCGGCAACTTTAACAGAAACGATAGCCGTAAGACCTTCACGGAAGTCGTCTCCTGTGATATCAAACTTCAATTTATCTAACATTCCCGAGTTATCGGCATATTTTTTAAGCGTTCCTGTTAATCCACGACGGAAACCACTTAAATGAGTACCACCTTCGTGCGTATTAATGTTATTCACATAAGAATGTAAATTCTCTGCATAACTATCATTATAAATCATAGCTACTTCAACAGGAATACCATTTTTCTCGCCTTCCATAGAGATTACATCCTCGATTATTGGATGTCTGGTATCATCTAGGAAACGTATAAATTCTTTAAGTCCTTCTTGAGAATGAAATGTCTCACCTTTAAAGGAACCATCTTCCTCGGTTTCTCTTTTGTCGGTAAGTATAATTGTGATTCCTTTATTAAGGTATGCTAGTTCTCTTAAACGATTTGCAAGAGTATCGTAACTATAAGTTGTAGTTTGTTGAAAAATACTGCGATCCGGCAGGAAGGTTACCACTGTACCTGTTTTATCAGTATCGCCAACTGCTTTTACGGGATAAAGAGATTTACCTCTCTCGTATTCTTGCTCCCAAATTTTCCCATCACGATGCACTGTTGCCTTCAAATGATCAGAAAGTGCGTTAACACAACTTACACCTACACCATGCAATCCGCCAGAAACCTTATAGGAGTCTTTATCAAATTTTCCTCCGGCACCTATTTTAGTCATTACAACTTCAAGTGCACTTACTCCTTCTTTTTTATGAATACCTACAGGAATACCACGACCGTCGTCAGTTACAGTAATACTGTTGTTTTCATTAATAATAACTTCGATATTATCACAATGACCAGCTAGCGCCTCATCAATGGAATTGTCTACCACCTCATAAACTAAATGGTGTAAACCTCTTACTCCTACATCTCCAATATACATAGAAGGACGCATGCGCACGTGCTCCATTCCTTCAAGTGCCTGAATAGAATCAGCACCATAATTCTTCTTGTTTTCTTCGCTCATTTGTCTGTATAAAATTTGCTACAAAAACAAAGATAACAACCAATTAAAGTAAATAATTGATTTTAGAGCTTTTAATAAACGAAGTTATCAACAGTGTTAATATACTTGTGTTTGAAAAAAGTGTTTTAAAACTGCTCTAAATACGCTTTTTAAGGAATATTTAAATATTTATGCGTTTGTAAAGAGACTTGCCATTCAGGATTTTGCATCACAAAATCTGTAATTAATGGGATCATTTTTTCTCTCACCGACCATTCTGGTTGTATGTATAATTTACAACTTGAAGAAACTTTTTCTGCTTCCGCTTTCGCGAAAGCGAAATCATGTTTATTGTATACAATCACTTTAAGCTCATGGGCTTTAGGATATATTTCAGGAACAGGCATTTTTACCTTTTTAGGTGATAAACAAATCCAATCCCAATCACCCGTTAACGGATAGGCTCCACTAGTTTCAATATGCACCTGCATTTGTCTTTCTTTAAGACCTTGGGTTAATGGTCCCATATCCCAAGTGAGCGGTTCTCCACCAGTAATCACAATTGTTTTACTGTATTTTGAAGCGTTTTCTATAATTTTATCTATAGCAGTAGGTGGATGTTTTTCTGGATCCCAACTTTCCTTTACATCACACCAATGACAACCTACATCACAGCCGCCTACTCTTATAAAGTAAGCCGCTCTTCCTGTATGTGATCCTTCTCCTTGAATCGTGTAGAATTCTTCCATTAATGGCAACATAAGGCCTTTTTCTACTTGATCCTGCACTACTTCTTGATTCATGCCACAAAAATACAATATATTGGTAGGTAACATAAGTAATTCACGATAACTTATATCGATGGAATCATCTTATTTCCACAACCACATATAGATATTATCCTTTTTATAGACTTCCTTTTTTTCGTAGTTGAACAAATGATTATATTTTTACCTCAATCATATATACTGTAATAGATGAGTAATAGAGAAAAATTCACTGAAGTAATTTCTACTGGTTATAATCCGAAAGGTGAAAGCATTATAATGGGCGCCGCCATGTTAGATGGTGAAGCGATTACAGGATCACATGTAAAAATCCCTCTTAAAACAATGAACCGCCACGGCCTGATCGCAGGAGCTACTGGTACAGGAAAAACTAAAACATTACAAATCATTGCAGAGCAGCTTTCTCAACAAGGTGTTCCTAGTCTACTAATGGATATCAAAGGTGATTTATCTGGTATAGCCGCAGAAAGTCCAGGTCATCCCAAAATTGACGAAAGACATGAAAAGATTGGGTTAGATTTTAAAAAACGTAAGTCGCCAGTCGAAATAATGACCATATCAGAACAAGACGGAATTAGACTAAGAGCTACAGTAAGTGAATTTGGTCCAGTATTGCTCTCTAGAATACTAGATGTTACTGAAACCCAAGCAGGAATTATCTCTGTAGTTTTTAAATATTGTGATGATAATAAATTGCCTTTATTAGATTTAAATGACTTAAGAAAAGTCTTGCAATATGCTACTGGTGCCGGGAAAGCAGAATTTACTGAAAATTACGGCCGCATTTCAACTTCATCAACTGGAGCAATTCTAAGGAAATTAATAGAACTGGAGCAACAAGGTGCTGATAGGTTTTTTGGCGAACGTAGCTTTGAGGTAAAAGACTTAGTTCGCAAGGATAAAAACGGACACGGATATGTCAATGTAATTCGACTTACTGATATTCAGGATAGGCCAAAGTTATTTTCTACCTTCATGCTTTCATTACTTGCTGAGATTTACTCTACTTTTCCAGAGCAAGGCGATAGTGACAAACCTGAATTAATTTTATTCATTGATGAAGCTCACCTCATATTTGACAATGCTAGCAAAGCTTTACTAGATCAAATCGAAAGCATCGTTAAATTGATTCGTAGTAAAGGTATAGGTTTGTACTTTGTGACTCAAAATCCTACTGATATTCCTGATGGTGTATTAAGTCAACTGGGATTAAAAGTCCAGCATGCTTTAAGAGCATTTACGGCTAAAGATCGAAAAGCGATAAAACTGACGGCACAAAATTATCCAGAAACCGATTTTTATGACACTGCAGAGGTTTTAACTTCACTTGGAATAGGAGAAGCTTTAATAAGTGCTCTAGATGAAAAAGGAAGACCTAGTCCACTTGCCGCTACCCTATTAAGAGCTCCTGAAAGTAGAATGGACGTACTTACCGATAGAGAGTTATCGGATTTAATTGCAGATTCGGAGTTGACAGACAAGTACAACGAGGATATTAATAGAGAAAGTGCCGAAGAAATTTTACAAGCTAAAATAGAACGAGCTCACGAGGAAGACATAAAAGAAAAAGCTAAAAAAGAAAAGGAAAAAGCGAGCAGATCAAGCTCGAGAAGAAGCACAAGGCAAAATCCAATTGTAAAAGTTCTTACAAGTGCTACATTTATAAGGGGCGTTTTAGGAATTTTAGGTAAAGCGCTTAAATAATCTTAAAAACCAATTAAGTAACAACTCAAATTCCTACTTTTGCGGTAGAATGAAAATTATGAAGAAATTACTTTTTATTGCTGTAATAGCTGCCGTTTTAACTAGTTGTGGTAAAACACAAGATCCTTTTGAATGGAATAAAGATCGTGTAGGACACATCACAAAGGATACTAAAGTGTACCAACTAGACAGCTTATTTGCAAATGATAGTATTATCAATCCTATTAAAGGAGATGAATTTTCTAATGGAGCAGCTGATATTGAGGTATATGAGAAAGGTGGTAAGCATTTGTTATCCATCTCTCCTTTACAAGCTTTGGATAGCACATCAACTATAGCCAATATTAGAATACACGATGATCGCTATAAGACCGAAAAAGGAATAACAATCAACAGTACCTTTAAGGAAATCGCTGCTGCTTACAAAATCTCTAATGTAGATAACATGATTGACGACGCGGTAGTATGGGTCAATGATCAAAATTTTTATTTTACAGTAAGCAAGGATAATTTACCGGTAGAAGTTAAGTACGATATGAGTGCCACGGTAGAAAAAACAATGATTCCTGATAATGAAAAACCGGTTCACGTATTTGTAAGCTGGTAAAAAGAGTACCATGAAAAAATTCTTATCTAAGGCCATACCAAAGTTGTATGGCTTTTATTTTAATATACTTGCGGTAATAGCACCCAAAAAAGCAGCTCAACTTGCACTAGACGTCTTCAGCATCCCTAGAAAGGGATTTATAACATCACAACAGCAAGAATTTTTAAATACCGCTCGTCAACAACGTGTTGCGTATGAAGATGGTTTAGTAATGCTTTACCATTGGCAAGGAAATGGACCTACCATTCTACTACCTCATGGATGGGAATCAAATAGCGCAAGATGGCGCTATTTAATAGAACCCTTACAAAAAAAAGATTACAACATCATCGCCATTGATGCACCGGCTCATGGTAAAACTACTGGTAAATTTTTTAACGCGATTAAATACTCTAGGGTTATAAGAAGTATTATCGAGTTATATGAACCAGAAGTTGTAATAGCTCATAGTGTAGGTGCCATGGCTACTGTATTACAAGAAAGCGAAACACCTCACGACTTCATAAATAAAATAATTCTTTTAGGCAGTCCTGATGAGCTAGAGGTTATCATGAAAGGTTATCAACAAGTAGTAGGATTCAACAAGCGAGTATGGAATCTTCTCGATCAACTTTTAAAAGAAAAATTTGGATACCACATTACTGAGTTTAAGACATCTTCCTTTGCAACAAAAATTCAAACGCCCGTACTTTTAATTCACGACACAAAAGATTTAATCGTACCCTATGAATCGATGGATAATATTGCTACTGGCTTTACTAATAGCACTGTTTACACATCAAAAACTGGTGGTCACAGCCTACATACTCCTGAAGTCATTGAACAAGTCCTTAAATTCTTAGAAAAATCCTAATTGCAGCTTTTTTAACTCTAGCTAGTGTAAGGTCATAGTATCTTTAAAATAAAAATGTCAAGACCTAGTATTAAAAACGAAGAGCAGTATGAAGCCTTAAAGGATCAAGGCTACAGTAAGGAAAAAGCTGCAAGAATAGCAAATTCTGAAAATAGTGGTAAAAAAGGTGGTAAAGCAAAACCCTATGAAGAAAGAACCAAGGAAGAGCTATACGATCAAGCAAAAGAAATAGGAATTGAAGGACGTTCCAAGATGGATAAGCAGGAATTAATTGAAGCTTTAAGAAATCACTAAATGAGCAACCGCATTCCGCCAGAAACCATAAGACAGTTATTCATACTTACCGTCATTGTTGCTTTACTTATTCTTATAAGCAAGGAAATGATGGTCTATATAGGTGGAATAATGGGAGCAGTCACCCTATACGTTATTCTAGAGCCATTACAAATTAAGCTAGAGAAAAAAAACTGGAATGCGAGTCTTACAGCAGGACTGTTGCTTCTCCTAACGTTCATTGCATTGGTAATACCACTAGCTGGCATGTCCTACCTTTTAAGCAGTCGTGTAAAAACCGCACTGGATAATAGCAACAAAATAGCCGAAACTATTAAAAGTGAATTAGTAAAGCTTGAAGAACTAACGTCGATGAGTTTATCAGACAGCATTAATATGGAAGCTATCCAGGATTGGATCGCAACACATATTCAAGACATTGCAAGTTCAGGTTTTCAAACCATTTTCTCCATTTCGGTAATGTTTTTTATACTCTATTTTATGCTTATTAATCGCAAAAAATGGAAGGAAGCTATACTCATTTACCTACCTCTTAAAAAAAGAAATATTGAATTACTAGGAAAAGAAAGCAACAATCTTGTAAAGTCAAATGCTATAGGAATTCCACTGGTGGCGCTTTTACAAGGAATAGTGGCACTTATTGGCTATTTTATTTTTGGAGTAGAAAATCCATTTTTTTGGTTTGTCATAACTGTAATTGGTAGCATGATACCTTTCGTTGGTACGGCTTTAGGGATTATACCTGTTGCAGCACTTCTCTTTGCCAAGGGTGATACAGGAGCAGCCATAGGAATCTTAATTTATGGAGCAGCGGTTGTAGGTGCGACGGACAACGTATTTAGACTAATTGTTCAACAAAAGCTAGCTGACATCCATCCTGTTGTTACCCTAATCGGTGTACTGGTCGGTGTTCCACTGTTTGGGTTCATCGGATTAGTTTTTGGTCCACTATTAGTAAGCTTATTACTTTTAATTATTAAAATTTATAAAAACGAATATGGCAAAGACGAAGGAGTGATATAGCGGTAAATTTTTGTTATATCTCGCTTTCGCGAAAGCGTA
Organism: Nonlabens sp. SCSIO 43208; assembly: GCF_050703575.1. NCBI lineage: Bacteria > Pseudomonadati > Bacteroidota > Flavobacteriia > Flavobacteriales > Flavobacteriaceae > Nonlabens > Nonlabens sp. SCSIO 43208. Next base: position 1,402,382 of record NZ_CP065365.1, on the reverse strand, counting down.
ATTACGTATTTTTAGCCTAAATAAATTTCATACATGAGTAAAACGATCAAACTTCAAGATAGAATAGACGACAATTTTATAGAACAACGTAAAGTTTTTCTTTGGGGAATGGTAGATGACAAGTCGGCGAGGCACTGTGTAGACCGATTACTTTTATTAGACTCAATAAGTAATGAAGAAATAACATTTGTAATCAATAGTCCCGGAGGCTATGTTACGGCTGGATTTTCAATATATGATACTATGCAAGAAATAAAAAGTCCTGTAAGTACTGTTTGTAGTGGTCTAGCTGCTAGCATGGGATCTCTATTACTTTCTGGTGGTGAAAAAGGAAGACGTTTTATACAAAAACATGGTAGAGTGATGATTCACCAGCCTAGTGGTGGTGGAAGAGGTACTAGTGCCGATATTGAAATAACAGCACAAGAAATACTTAAGACACGTGATATCCTTGCTAAAATTTACGAGGCTAATTGCGGTCAACCTTATGAAAAAGTTATGAAAGACTTTAATCGCGACTATTGGATGGGCGCAGATGAGGCTGTGGATTATGGAATTGTAGATGGAATTTTATAATAACCCTAAAAATTACATGATAAACCACCTGTAAAAAGGTGGTTTTTTTGAATAGAACTTTTAGCACACAAAGAAATTATTGAAACGAGGACTTAGCTAATTGCCGTTCAACTTCCTATTAAATAAATAGTAAATTAAAGCAACGTAAAACTTATAAAAATGAAACTCACTCCTTTTCATCTAGCAATTCCTGTAAAAGAAATAACAACAACTAGATCCTTCTACCGTGATACTTTAGGATGCACAGAAGGTCGTAGCAGTGATCATTGGGTAGATTTTGATTTCTTTGGACATCAATTGGTTATTCATATATCGGACAATACAACAGGATTATCTCACAATGCGGTCGATGGTAAATCTGTCCCAGTACCTCATTTTGGTGTGGTACTAGAATGGGATATTTTCCACACTTTTGCGAAAGCATTACAAGAAAAAAACATCGAGTTTATTATTGAACCCTATATAAGATTTGAAGGCTTGCCAGGTGAACAAGCTACTATGTTTTTTCTAGATCCTAGTGGGAATGCTCTTGAGTTTAAAGCCTTTAAGGATGTGAATCAATTGTTTGCTACAGAATAAACTTTTTCACCATTAATATAGGTAGCATTTACTTTAAAATCTGGAATTTGCTCTACTGGAATAGTCATTAAATTCTTTTCAGTGATTATAAAGTCTGCTGCCTTACCTTTTTCAAGACTACCTTTTTCATTTTCTTCAAAATTGGAATAGGCAGCCCATATAGTCATACCCCTTAAAGTTTCTTCTCTAGTCAAACTTTGTTCAGGTAAAAAACCATTTTCTGGATAACCGCTTGTATCCTGTCTAGCAACTGCGGCATAGAATGTTAAGAAAGGATTCACTTGTTCTACAGGATAATCGGTTCCTAGAGCGACTATTCCTGACTTCTTTAATAAGGTTTTATAAGCATAAGCACCTTTAATACGCTCAGCTCCTACTCTATCTTGTGCCCAATACATGTCACTAGTGGCGTGAGTAGGCTGCACCGATGGTAAAATATTATCTTGATTAAAGCTGTTAAAATCATAAGGATCTACTATTTGAGCATGCTCGATGCGCCATCTTCTGTTAGAACTACCATTCAATAATTCCTTATAAGTCTCTAGAACAACATAGTTTGCGCTATCACCAATTGCATGGGTATTCATTTGATAATCGCTTGCTGCTATACGAGATGCAATTTCCTTTATTTTTGAAATAGGGCTAAGCAAGGCTCCATAATGATCGTGTTTATCGCTGTAGGGTTCTTTAAGGGCTGCTCCACGACTTCCCAGCGCTCCATCGGCATAGAATTTAACAGATCTAACATTAAGTCTATCGGTCTTAACAATTCCTTTGTTTAGGTAATAATCTAAATTTTCAGGAGTATTGCTAATCATGACATACATTTTCATTTTTAGTTCACCAACTTGTTGTAAACTATCAATCACTTCAATAACATCTTTATGAAGACCAGCGTCATCTACGGTAGTAAGACCATATTTAAAATTCTCTTTTTGAGCAGTTAAAAGAGCGTCAACCATATCTTGAGTAGAAGGTTTAGGGTATACAGCCTCAACTAACTCCATTGGATTGTCTACAAGTACTCCTGTAAGTTCACCATCGCTCATGATAATTGCTCCACCATCTGCTGGAGTATTAGAATCAATTCCCGCAGCATCGAGAGCTGCTTGATTTGCTAACATTGCATGACCGTCAATTCTAGTGAGTGCAACAGGTATATCTGGAAAAAGCTCGTTTAATTTTTCATTACTTGGAAATTCTTTAATCTCCCAATCGTTTTGATCCCAACCTCGACCAATTATAAAATCACGATTATTTTCATTTTGAAAAGTTACTACTCGCTGTATTACGTCCTCAAAACTAGTAGTCCCCATAAGATCTACTCGCTGTGCTTGCTGTCCTAGACCAAAAAAGTGACAATGCGCATCTATTAATCCTGGGTAGATAAACTTACCCGAGGCATCTAGGATAGTTTTACTTTCATACTTTTCAATCAAATCTTTACTATCACCAGTAGCTACAATTTGACCATTTGATATAGCCATAGCCTCAACGGTAGAAAAATTATCGTCAACGGTATAAATGGTTCCGTTAGTTATTAATAAATCTATTGATTGCTTTTTTTCGCAGGCTATTAAACTAATAGCTAGCAATAAAGGTAGTATTCTTCTCATGGGTTAAAAATAATACAGAGTTATCAAAGTTTCATATAATGAATAGCTATATCCCACGATTCAATTCACATTGTTTGATGTTTTAAAACAAATAAAGCACTGAAAAAATCAGTGCTTTATTTACGGGTATTACTCACTCGCTTTCGCGAAAGCGAAAATTAAAAATCAAACTTATAGACGATTCCTCCTAAGACCTGTAAATTTTGAACTGGATAACCGTTAAAGTATTGGTAGTTACCACCGGTGAGATTATTCCCTCTTAAAAAAGCGGTTAACTTAGGGTTGATTTTATAGTTGACGTCTAGGTTTAAATCAACAAATCCATCAATGGTCTCTTTTCCAACTCCTATTCTATAGGCATCTCTCTCTCCAACATAATATAAAGTTAGGCCTGTACTCCATTTTTCATCAATTTTATAATTAGCTGTTAGATCTGCAGTAAGTTCTGGCAGATTGGATGCTATATTTTCAAAAGCATCACCTTCACTTACATCAAAAGATCTTCCTGTAACATTTAAAGTTACATCGAGCGCTGTATTTAAGGTCACTCCTAAAGAAGCTCCATATAATACTGTATTCAAATCTCCATAGGAAGTATAAAAAACATTCCCGTAATCATAAGATTGTAAATCACCAATTGTAAAACGTGAACCGTCATCGGTGATATAAAAATTACGATTTTTCTCAATTCTATAACCTCCAAATACTTTGTAACCAAATACTCCTAGTTTTCCTTTGAATCCAGCAATTGCATCTAACTGTCTGTCTGTAGACGCGACAGTAAGTGCCGGAGCTATGAACACATTTTCATCTGCAAATTGTTGTAATGAGTTTACGTCAAATCCACCACCAATCTCGGTAAAGGCAACTACGGTTTCTTCTGCGAGGATATAACTTGCTGTTATGTCTGGATATACATAAATATCACTTTCTGAATTTTCTATATCGGTAGCATAGTTCACGCGTGCTCCTAGTTCTACCTTGTAATTATCACCGTACAAATTAACACTAGGGTATAAACCAGCGTTAAATAATCCGTAATCAGTTGCAACGGGAATAAAAACTTGTTGATCAAACGAACCGCTTAAATAATCCAATTCCACACCTAGATCAACCTCAGTTTCCATAATATCAAAACCTAGTTGTGGTCGCAATCTTGCTCTAAATTCACTCGCATTATTTCCTGAACTCACTCCGGTCAATTGTACATCAGCTTCCTTAAATACACTATCAAAAAAGCTAGCTCGTCCTCCTATTCCATAACTAAAATAAGACGTTGCAACATCTAGACCTTCTTCTGGTTGAGTAGGCACGTTATCATAAACACCATACCAGTTTGCAGTTTGATACCTACCGCCAGCAGTAATGCTCCAGTTCATATCTCTAGATCTAGTTCCGTAAGATACGTCTAGACCGGTATCAGAAAACGAATCATCCAGTCGCACCTCATCAATACCACCTTGAGAAGAATTATGGTTAAAAAACACACTTACATCACTATCCCTATCAATTTCAAAATTAGTTGCAAATTCACCAAGTATGTTTACGTAATTACCTAAACCTAAGCGAGCATAATTACGATAAAATTTTTCTTTACGTTTAGGTTTTAAACGATCTAATTTTCCTGTGGCAGGTGTAAACGTACTGGCTACTGGCACAGAGAATATACTGTAGGTGACAGGCTTTTTCTTGACTTTGGTAGTATCATTTACATTAGGAACGCTTTTCACCTTAAATGCGTCGCTTATAGTAGGATCATAAGGTTTGACTACAGTAATGGTACCACCATTAAGCTGGTTTTCCTCTTCTTCTTGAGCTATAGCAACACTAGTCCCTAGTATTACAGTCGAGATTAAAAATGATATATAAAATTTCATATGATTCAATTTTTTAAGCAATTCAATAACTGTGTTTCTCACTTTAGTTTTGACTCGCTGGCACTACAGATGAGTTTGTTTTTGCTTCCTTCGTTTTAATAAAATCTAGTTCTTTTTGAGCTTCTTCCACCACTTCTGGATACTTAGTAAAATTCTTGATGACAGCTTCTAATATAGTAGTAGCGTTTAGTGTCTCACCTTTGGCGTAATAACTTTTTGCCATAACAACCAGTCCTTTGGCACTCCACAATTTATATCCAGCATAGTTTTTACTTAGGCTGTTTGCCGTTGCAATTGCCTCATCATGATTACCATCCTTATTTTCAAAATAAGCTTTAAAATAGGTTGCTTCTGCCGCTAGATTTCCAGTCGCATTCTGTCTTACGTTTTCATAAGCGGTTCTTGCATCAGATTCCTTGTTCTGTTTCCATGAAGAACGAGCGATAACAATTTGAGCATCGTTTTTCACAGCAGTTTCTGCAGTTGCATCATTCAACACCTGATTTGCATAAACGATGGCTTGTGAATAATCTTCAGTTTCGTAAAAAGCCCTCATTAAATTAGACCTTGCATAAGAAACATTTTGAGGAAAATCTGCTAGTTGTTCCAATTGTTTAAGAACTGGTATCGCTTTCGCGAAAGCGTTATCACTTAAATGAATCTCACTTAATCGAGCCAATGCTTGTTCGGTAAACTGACTACGTTCTTTAGAAATCACATACTCATAATGAGGTATACTTTCTTGTTTTTGATCTAAAGAGAACTGTGCCTGTGCTAAATAAAAATGAGCTTGAACGGCATGTTTACCATTAGGAAACTGGTCTAAATACTTTTTCATTTCACGAGCAGTACCTTGCATATCACCTCGCACGAAAGGCTGTTCTGCACTTTCATAGGCTGTATCATCAAGTTCACTATCTGTAATTTCAACACCTTCTAAACTTCTTACCCAGGTAGCATACTCTGCCGTTTTACCTTGATCGATATAAACTTGTCTGGCGCTGCTAATTGCTTCTGCAGCTTGCGGTGTACCAGCATATTTACTTGCTACTTGTTTAAAAACGTTAAGAGCTGCATCTAATTTACCATCGTTATAAAGTTGCAACCCTTTTCTCATCATGGCTGGTGAGGTAAATGAACTACGTGGAAACTCACTAATTAACTGATCATAGGTTTGTAATCCATTATTAACCTGATTATTATTGATATAAGTATTACCTAATTCATACAACACATCGTCTCTATAAGGTGATCTTTTAAATTTATTCAAGAAGGTTTTTAAATCTTCAATTTTTCTATCTGGCTTACCTACAAATCCATAAGAAATGGCTTTTTGAAATGCGGCATAATCTGCATTTCTTCCATTCATTGAAATAGCTTTGTTATAAGCTTCCATTCCTGGCCAGTATTTCTTAGTCACAAAATTAGCATCTCCTATTCTTAAGTAAGCATCGTTCAATCTTACTTGATCTACATTTGGTTTATCTGTAAATGAAGTAAATGCAGTTATCGAATTATCGTATTCTTTGAGCTTAAAATAGGTGTAACCTAAATCGTAGTCAATAAGATCATCCTCGATAATACGAGATGAAGATGCCTTTGCCATTTTATAATTATCAAGTGCTGCCTGATAATTGTTTACCATATAATAAGATGCTGCTCTCCAGAAATAAGCACGTTTTTTAAGCTCATCCTGATTTGTATACTTTACAGTTTTATCTAGTTGATTAACTGCATCGCTGTATTTGGAGTCATTGTATAAGTTGATAGCATGGTAAAAGGCAACCTTTGCATAAGTCGCTTCGTTTCCTTTAATTCTGCCATTTTCTAGAAGGTCTAAAGCCTCGGCATAATTTTTTGAAGAGAAATAAGAATCGATTAAAAACTCATTCATTTCATCAGAATGCTGGTTTTCGGGATATGATTCCAAATAACCTAATATTACAGATGGCACACTATCGTAAGGATTTCCGTTTTCATAACTAAGTTTTGCATAGTTATAAGAAGCATCTTCTGTAATTTTTTCATCAAGATTCATTTCACTTGCTTTTTTAAAAGCATTAAGTGCATCCTCGCGTCGATCAACTTTAATATAACTTAATCCTAAATGATAGTAGGCATTTTGTGCTGTAGCATTAGTCCCGTCAACTATTTTATTAAAAGTCTCAATAGCCATAGAATAATTGCCCATTTTATAATAAGCGTATCCCAATTGATAGTAGTCGTTGTTATTCCATTTGCCACGAGTACCTTCATATTTTTCTAGATAGGGCAATGCCTCGTCATACTTTTCTTGATTGAATAAGGATTGACCTATAATACGATTAAGCTCTGATTGTTCCTTGCGGTTAGATTTGGGTAATTGCTCCTGGGCTAGTTGAATAGCTTTATCAAAGTTTCCTAGTTTATAATTAAGATCGGCTTGATAATAAGATAACTTTTCATCAACTTCTGGTGACTCTTCAACTTGATCAAACAAATCACTTGCTTCTTGCAGTTCATTGCCTTCATAAGCGATGTAACCCAAATAATATTTTGCTTTGCTTCCATAGGTAGGATCATCGCTCACTCTGTTTAAATACTTTTTTGCTTCATCGTATTTTTTTGATTGTACGAGAGTATATCCTGTGTTGAAATAGTATCTAGTCGTTTGTTTTTGCGAAAGCGTGCTTTTATCAACCCTAGTATACCATTTTGCTGCGCGATTGTAGTTACCATTATCAAAGTAATAATCGGCCACATCAATAATGGCGTTATTTTTTTTAGGATTAGTCGGGTATTTCTCCACAAACTGCTCTATGAGTTGGTCTGCGTTTTTTTGATTAAGTCTGACTGCGCAATTTGCGATGTAATAAGCGGCATTAGACTGTATACTTTCATCATCTACCTCGCGTGACACCTTCTCAAACAGCCGTTGTGCTGCTAGGTATTGATTCTCGTCATATAAATCTAGCGCTTGATTATACATCGCTAGATCATCAATATAAATTTTAGATTGTTGAGCCTGCAACGGCATGGCGATTCCCATGATTAGAATAGCCGCGATAGCAATTTTCTTTAACATAAATACTTTTTTATGGTAAGGTAAAATTAGACACTTACTACAATACAACGCAGGAAAGACTGTTTAATTATTCATAATGTTTTCCACATCAATGATTAACTTTGTAAGAAACTGTTTTTTATGTCAAACCCTGTTTTATCTTTAAATGAAGTTGATATTTTTCAACGAGACACTATGATTCTCAAAAACATCAATTTGAATATTGAAAAAGGAGAATTTGTATACCTAATAGGTAAAACGGGAAGCGGTAAAAGCTCCTTAATGAAAACCTTATACGGTGATCTACCTTTAAAAAAAGGATCAGGTACTATTGTCGATTTTGATCTAGCTCGCTTGCGCGAAAAAGAAATACCACACCTGCGTCGTAAGCTAGGAGTTGTTTTTCAAGATTTCAAATTACTTACCGATCGCAACATCAATGAAAATTTAAAATTTGTGCTCAAAGCAACAGGCTGGAAGGACAAAAAAGCAATGAACGATAAAATTGAAGAGGTTCTTAATAAAGTAGGTATGAAAACCAAAGGTTTTAAATACCCTTATGAAATAAGCGGCGGAGAACAACAACGAGTGGCTATAGCCAGAGCTTTGCTTAATGATCCCGAACTTATCATTGCTGACGAGCCAACCGGTAATCTAGATCCACAAACAAGTGTTGAGGTGATGGAAGTTTTACAAACTATAAATAAAAATGGTAATACTATTCTCATGGCTACACATGATTATGCCCTTATTCTAAAATATCCCTCAAAGACATTGAAATGTGATAATGGGGAAATATTTGAAGTGGTTCAAAAAGCGGTTTAATATTGAAAATTACCATAGGAATACCAACCTTCAATGATGATCCTAATAGATTAATTGATCAATTAGTACGTTATTACAGCAATGATATTCATGAAATTATCATTTATAACGATGCATCTACTATTCCTATAAATGTAAGCTCACACAAACTAGTAACCTATTTAAACGGTATTCAAAATTTAGGTGACGTAGAAAGCCGTAGAAAAATAGCAGAAGCTGCCACTACCGATTGGGTTTTATTTATTGATGCAGATATACACATACCAACTATTAATTTCACAAGCTCGTTCCTCGTTCATCTTGATGAATTTGAATTAGTATACGCTACGGTAACTTACCAAGAGACCCTTAATAATCCCAACCATTCTTTAAGATGGAAATATGGTATTTCAAGAGAACAACGTAAACCTAGTAATAATTATGAGGTCTATAAATACTTCGTTTCTGCTTGTTTCATTATTCAAAAAAAGCAGTTCTTAGACATTTCTAAAAATGTACCTAAGGGTTATGGACTAGATATCTGGCTCGCCAAACGATTTAAAGAAGAGCAAATTAAAATCAAACATGCGTCCACTCGCATCATACATTTAGGCTTAGAAGAAAACAGAGTTTTTTATAATAAGTCCATTGACGGAATTAAAAACACCGCTTTACAATATAAAAATGGTCAACTGGATGGAGCTTCAAGACCGGTCATAACTCTTTATGAACGGATTAACTCATTAGGTCTAAGTAGCGTTTTCACAAGCGTGGTTACATTTTTTAAACCTAGATTAGAACAAAATATTCTAGGAAAAAATCCTAATCTTAGGTTTTTTGACATTTTAAAATTATACCATTTTATAAAGTCAATAAAAGCATGAATTGGATAGTTGCAATACCACTTTATAACAAATCAAGCACGATAGAAAGGTGTTTAAAAAGTGTATTATCTCAAAGTCTAACAGAATTTGACTTGTTGATAGTCAATGATGGCAGTACCGATAATAGTATTGCGATCGTTGAAGAACGTTTTTCCGATTCACGATTAAATATCGTAACTACAATTAATAAAGGTGTAAGCAATGCAAGGAATATCGCTATTGACTATGCTGTTGATCATGAACACAAGTATATCGCCTTTTTAGATGCAGATGATTATTGGGAAAATAATCATTTGGAACTTCTAGATCAGCTTTTTAAACAGTATGAAGACATTCAAGTTGTCGCGAGTAATTATATCACTCACTTTAACAACTATGTAAAATCAAATGTTTTTTCAAAACCCATAGAAACAACACAAATTCTAGAGGATTTGTTTACTTACTCTTTTAAAAGTTTTCCTTTGAGTAGTTCTAGCTTTGCCTGTAATGTTGAAGTTTTTGAGAAAACAGGTAACTACAATACACAGCTCACTCATGGTGAGGATACAGAATTATTTATTCGTCTAGGAAAACTCTATAAAATTGGCTTTAACACCTCGGTTACAGTTCACATAGACAGAACCTTATCAGGAAGCTCGTCTATTGCAATAAAAGATAGAAAGTACCCAGAATTCATCCATTTAGATGATAGTAATAACTTACCCTTGCATGCTTTTATTCAAACCAATCTTTGGCGCATTGCTATAGAACACAAAATGTATGGGCAATCTGATTCCTTTGAAGAGATCAAAAAGAAAATTGATAAAAACGCACTTACCGTTAAGCAATTATTTCTATTAAACTTACCCGGCAAATTACTTTACTACTTACATCAATTTAAAACAAGAAAAGACTAGTATTCATATAACTAGCTATCACCTGCAACAGCCTTAACAAAGTCATTTTTTACTCTTATGTAATCTGCCTCACTATACTCATCCGAGGCAAGCACCAGGCACATAGAACCACTGGAAAAATCTTTAAGCTCTCGCCACATCATGGTAGGAATCAAAAGTCCTTTATCTGGTTTGTTTAAAACAACCTCTTTAGTAGTTTTACCATCAAATAAAGTAACAGTAAAACTACCACTTACTGCAATCAACAATTCCAAACATTCTTTATGCGCGTGTCCACCGCGGTATGAATCACTAGGAACATCATACAAGTAATAAACCCTATTTATTTTATAAGGAATAGAGTCTTTTTCAATTACCGCTAGATTTCCTCTAGGGTCAGTTATTTTTGGTATGTCTAATATTTCTAACTTCATTACTTGGATGATTTAAGATAGGCATGGGCTCCTTGAACAAACACCTGATACTTCTTGAGTAACACAGGCAAATTAACAACATATCCCTTACGTAGTAAGAAAAACATATATTTCAATGCCATTAATTTAACCGGTCGATTATCAAACGCAGCTAAAGCACCTCTTGCCTTTATAACCCTATCTGTGACAACCATGTCACTACTTGTTGTTTTAGGATGCTTAACAACGAACTTGGGATCAGACATCAACGAGACACCTTTATCTAGAGCCTCTTTTAAGAATATATAATTCTCTGAATCTTCAAACGTACTTCCTAGACCAAATCTTTCATCATAACTCAACTTATTGATAATCTCTTTATGCTTGAAAGTGATTTCTGGAGAAAGCACTTTTCTTATACTTTTCCTATCATGTAGTTTACTCACATCACCCAGCGTATAATACGGCTCATTATTATCACTCCTTGTCTTAAAAGTTATTATAGCTGTATTGTTTGTGTTATGCGACTCAATGACTGATTCAATTGCGCCTGGCAATAGCTGTACGTCATCATCTAGAATCCAACACAAGGGTTTACTTGCATTTTGAATTGCTATATTCCTACTGCGAGATAATCCTAATTGCGTATCATTGATTACTTGAATGTTGGAGTATTCACTTTCCAAAACTACCGTACCTTGATTGACAATAATGATATTCTCAGTAATTTCACTTATTGGCTTTGAAAAAATACGTTCCAAAAAACTAAGATCACCGCGATTCATAGTCGCAATGAGAATCTCTAAATCATCAATGGTGTATCTATTCAAGCGTGTTATCTTTACCTCAAAGATAGTTTTTTATGCGCATCTTACTCATAGGCGAGTACAGCGGTTACCACAATGCCCTTAAACACGGTTTACAATCTCTAGGTCACGAGGTTGTCATTGCTGGTGATGGTGATGGGTTTAAAAAATTTCCCGTAGACGTCGACTTAGGTAGCGATTATTTTAGGCGCAATTGGTTTAGAGAAAAGATAAAAGTAGCGTGGTGGAAACTTACTGGTAACAATCTAGAAGACTATTTGAGATTAGCTCGCTTTCGCGAAAGCGAAAAAAAACTAGCAAATTTTGATATAATTCAATTCATCAATTCAAACGCATTAGGTTGTGCACCCAACATAGAATGGCAAATGATGCAACGATTACTGGAAAACAACAGTAAGGTCTTTTTAATTGCCTGTGGTGATGATTGTGAATACAGCAGCTACCTAGTAAACCAACATAAAGGCTATTCAATTCTTAAGGCAGCCGAAAATGCTCCAACAGGAAAAGCAGTTCTTGATCACACTTACAAATATTTGGATAAAGGATACCGCGATAATTATAACAAATTGATGAAGCGTTGTGTGAATATCGTTCCCAGTAATACGGACTATGCCATGGCACTCACTGATCAAAATAAGGCAACAAGTATCATTGCTGCTCCTGTAGTCGTTGAAAAAATCCCAGACGAGATAAACCACGATCTAAGTGTGATTGAAATATTTATGGGTATTAATCGCGGTAATTACTGGAAAAAAGGTATCAATTATTTTGAGAAAGCTCTAGAGATTGTAAAAGAGAAATACAAGAGTAAAGTGAATATTACCATAGCTGAAGATTTACCCTATACCGATTACATTACCAGCTATAAAAAAGCACATGTTTTACTGGATCAAGTACTATGCTTTGATCAAGGATACAACGCCTTGCAAGCCATGTTACGAGGCAAAGTTGTTTTTGCAGGTGCAGGTGAACCCTATTTTAAATTTCATAACATTGATAAAATTCCTGTTATCGACGCAACGCCAGATGTGATGGATATTGTAGATAAACTGAGCGAACTTATAGAAAATCCCAGCACCATAATTGAACTAGGTAAAGAAGCTAGAAAACACGTCATTCACTATCACGATGCGGTAAAAATAGCTAGACAATTTGAGCATCTCTATAAATAATGATATAATAAACAACCATGCTCTTTTTACATATAATTGAAAGGCACTAGGTTATTAATAAGATACGTTGATTAAAAAACTGATAATGAATTGGTAGAGTTTAATCAACTTACTCGAAGGATAGATTATTTATTTTTCCACTGTATATCGATACCTGAAAAATCTGCTTTGGCTTGTTCTTTAGCTTGTGAAGGAATCATAAATTCAAACTCTACATTCACTTCTAGACCATCGTCCAGGTAGAACAGCATAGTTTCTTCACCTTCATAGTCACATATGACCAAAGCATGAACTTCTTTTACGGTAAAAAACTCTGGATCTTTGTATTCCTGAGGTTCAACAAACTCAAAATAGTGAAGTACTCGTGCTCCTTTAAAAAATTCTATCTGCGACAAATACAAGTCTTTTTCCATGTTGCAAAAATAAATCTTTCTATAAGGGTTTTATCAAGATGCTTAAATAAAAAACCACCTAAGTACTTAGGTGGTTTGAATTATAGTACATGGTTAATATTAGGATTGCTTTATTAAAGTCATTTCTTCTGGTAGCACAAAATCATACTCACAACCACGACCAAAAGCATTTTGTTTAATACTTCTACCAAATCTCTTATAATGAATAGATCCTACGGTGGTTGTACCATTAACGTTATTTGTTGTGGTTTCATACTTAAGTGAAAACTGTTTGAAACCTGGATGTTCACACAACTCACCGAAATACTCATCATACCTTCCGTATACAACACTATAACCAAGGTCTGCTCCCACAGACTGCCCATTTAAATGGATCTCTTGATTTAAATTAACTTTGGTAAAAACTATTTGCTGGAAGGCATCATCTCCTATCCTAAATCGAGGATCAGATTCTTTAACCAGCACACCATTTTCATAATATTTATATTCGAGTTGTAATAAATCTACAAAGCACTTAGTCTTCCAACCAAAACCTTCACGTTCTCGTTGATTAATAGATATTTCTACCTTTCTGTAGCTATCTTCATATACCCAAGTTCCAACAAATTTATCTTGATCATTATGAATATCTTTATAATAATCACCCGGTTGTGCATCAGTATTAGGCATAGTAAACAGATACAAAGTTCTTAAATCGTGAATGCTTGTGTGTGAGTTGATAATTAAAAAGGCTAATAGGAGAAAAAAATATTTAATCATACGTAGCAATTTAATAAAAAACCACCTAAGTACTTAGGTGGTTTTTTTAAGTCTAACTATAATTCTCAAGTATTTAAATAGTTCTATTAGGGTCAAAACTTTCTAGTAGCTGCGCCACTCGTTGCACAAACTGTCCACCTAGAGCTCCATTTACTACTCTATGGTCATAACTGTGAGACAAGAACATTTTCATTCTTATACCTATAAAATCACCATCTGGAGTTTCTATTACTGCTGGCACTTTTCTAATCGCACCTAGTGCTAGAATACCAACTTGTGGTTGGTTAATGATTGGTGTTCCTAGTACAGAACCAAAGGTACCAACATTGGTCACCGTATAGGTACCACCTTGTGTATCGTCTGGTTTTAATTTACCATTTCTAGCTCTATTTGCAAGATCGTTAACCGATTTTGCCATTCCGACCAAATTAAGTTGGTCTGCATTTTTGATTACCGGAACAATAAGGTTTCCATCTGGTAAAGCAGCTGCCATACCTAGGTTAACGTTCTTCCTTTTTATTATTTTATCACCATCAACTGATATGTTCATCATTGGAAATTCCTTAAGAGCTGTTGCTACAGCTTCCATAAAGATTGGTGTAAAGGTTAAATTCTCGCCTTCTCTAGCTTTGAAAGCATCCTTATTCTTTTTACGCCAGTTCCATATTGTGGTTACATCTGCCTCTATAAAACTTTGTACGTGTGCACTAGTTTGCACGCTAGCTATCATGTGATGAGAGATTAGTTTACCCATTCTACTCATTTCAATGATCTCATCTTCTCCATTGACTGATACTGGAGCAGCCTTAACTGGAGCAGCAGCAGGTTTTGAAGCTGCAGCTGTTGGAGCTGCTGCAGGTGCTGGAGCTGTTTTACCAGCTTTTTTATCTTCTACGTAAGCTAGGATATCGTTTTTAGTAACGCGTCCATCCTTTCCTGTCCCATTAATAGCCTCTAATTCTTCTAGTGAAATGTTCTCCTCTTTGGCAATATTCTTAACAAGCGGAGAGTAAAATGAATCGCTGTTTGCGTAGTCGTTATCCACTTTACCAGCGGTAGCCATTCCTTTATCAACTTGTGCTGTAGCGGCTTTTACAGCCTCAACAGGTTGTGCAGTTGCCTCGGCCGGCGTTGAATCGTTACTAGAGGATGATGCAGCGTCTGTAGCTGAATCTCCGTCAGTTTCTATAATCGCAATAGTTTGTCCTACTTGAACTACATCATCTACTTGAAATAGGATTTCTTTAAGAACACCATCTACCTCACTAGGCACTTCACTATCTACCTTGTCGGTAGCTATTTCTAGTACAGGTTCATCCATTTCTATGGTGTCACCTACATTTTTAAGCCATGTGGTTATGGTAGCTTCTGCTACCGATTCTCCCATTTTAGGTAATTTTAATTCAAATGTTGCCATGATTTTACAGCTACTATAACGTTTTCAATTAGTTTACAAAAGTAAGCAATTAAATAGAGCGTTTAGTGTATTCACAACAAATTAAGAATTCGATAAGTATCAATTACGATATTCTCAATAAATCAAGATTAATTTTAAAATATTTCTATTTTTCCTTGACTGTTTTTGTCGTCACTTCCTACCGCTGTACTCCTATCCAAACTTAAAAATCTATACAAGAATGACCTAGGGTTATCTTTCATGTAGCGAAGGACATCTTCTATCAACAAGGAATTAATGTCCCAAAATAACGCAGTATTGCTACAAGAAGTCGCAGGCAATGTATCCATAGAACACACCTCATCAAAACTAGACAACCCTTTATTAGCCTGACTTGTCACCAGAATCTTTCTCTTAATTTTTGGATTAGGCTGAGTATTTTTTATAGGCTTAATGGATAAAACTTTTACTGCTATTTTAACAACCAGCTTTTCAAATAAATTGCGTTTGAAATATTTGTCGTAAAACAATTCCATCGCGCCGTAAAAGCGCTTTAGGTATTTTTTATCCTTTACAGTACTCTCACCTTTAAAATGAACAACGAGAGCGTCACCTAAATAATAATTTTGCAAATTATTGATTAATGCGGTGTATGACAGATCTATATCCTCGCCATACATAAAATATCGTTCATCATATCCTCCTAAATCTTGGTAAACTTTCTTCCTACAAAACATAAAGGCTCCTACCAGGATCTCAACAGGACCTCTTGAATCTTTATCAATATCATTGAAATAATACTTGTCGTCGTGGCCTAAAAATTTTGCCCTTGCAACTTTTGGAGTAGGTAAATGCCTTTTGCTTTCTGGTAAAAAGGTGCCTGATCCATCAATGAGTTGGGTCCCTACAAATCCTAAATTTGAGTTCGCTTTCGCGAAAGCGAGACAATTCAAAAACACATTTTCACCAACTATGGTATCGGGATTGAGAATACATAAGTAAGTACCACGAGCTTGTTTAACGGCTAGATTATTTCCTTTGGAAAAACCATAGTTTGAGCCAAAAGGTAATAAGGTTACCTGCGGATATTTTTCTCTAACCAGTTGAACACTATCGTCAGTAGAACAGTTATCAGCGACTATAATCTCACTAGAAATTTTTTGTGTAGCTCTAATGACACTATCCAAACATAAGCGTAAGAACGGTGCTGCATTATAATTGAGAATTACTACACTTAACTCCATCTAGCTTTTCATAGAGTTTTCATAGGGCACTCGATGCAATATACTGCGACCTAGGGTAACCTCATCGGCAAATTCTAACTCGTCTCCTACTGCGATACCACGTGCGATGGTTGATGTATTCACCTCTAGATCTGACAGTTGTTTGTAGATATAAAAATTAGTAGTATCTCCTTCAATTGTAGGACTAAGCGCAAAAATAAGCTCCTGTATTCCTTCTTCCTTTACACGGTTAATCAAGCTAGGAATATTAAGATCTTGTGGTCCTACACCATCCATGGGACTTATTTTCCCACCTAAAACATGATATAAACCCTTATACTGACTAGTGTTTTCTATGGCCATTACGTCGCGTATATCTTCTACCACGCAAACTAAGTTTTGATCACGATTATGACTAATACAAATTTCACAAAGGTCGTTGTCACTTACATTGTGACACTTTTTACAAAATTTGAGGTCGTTGCGCATGCTCAATAAGGATTGAGCGAGCGCATCGGTCTGTTGTTCTGGCTGTCGCATTAAGTGTAGGACTAAACGCAATGCTGTTCTCTTACCTATTCCAGGTAATTGAGACACTTGGTTCACAGCCTCTTCTAATATTTTTGATGAGAAATTCATGTATTATGAGTCTCCTAAATGTATCATAGCAAACACAGAATAATTGATCATATCTTGATAATTGGCATCCAGACCTTCAGAAACAAGAGTTTTACCTTCATTATCCTCAATTTGCTTTACTCGTAACAGTTTTTGCAGTATGAGGTCGGTAAGCGAGCTTACTCTCATATCACGCCATGCCTCACCATAATCGTGATTTTTGTCCATCATTAATTGTTTAGTAATTGAAGCATGATGATCGTAAAGCTCTAGTGCCTGTTCCAGATTTAAATCTGGTTGATCCACTACACCTTTGTCTAATTGAACGAGCGCCATTAATGAATAATTGATAATTCCAATAAACTCACTTTCTTGACCTTCGTCAATTTTTGATTCGGTTAATGTTTGTAAACCTCTTATACGTTGCGCTTTGATAAAAATTTGATCAGTAAGCGATGGAAGCCTGAGAATGCGCCACGCAGCTCCATAATCTTTCATTTTATTAGAAAACAACTCGCGACATTGTGCGATAACGGCATCGTATTGCTTACTTGTATCTGACATAAAGGTTTAAATTTGGTGTAAATTTAGTTTCAATTTTTCACATAACCCTATTTCATGTCGACTATCAATTGTGCTGGCACACTAATCAATCTTTCAAAAGCTCATACCATGGGTATTGTAAACGTTACTCCAGACTCGTTTTATGATGGTGGTAAGCTCAAGTCTGATAAAGATGTACTCACCCAAGTGGAACGCATGCTCGATGAAGGAGCCACTTTCATTGATATAGGTGGTTACAGTTCTAGACCTGATGGGACTGATATTAGTGAGCAAGAAGAGATTAGAAGAGTTATTCCTGTCATCGAACTTGTTGCAAAAAGCTTTAACATTAAAGGGTTGAGTTGTGACAGCTTTCGCGGAAGCGTGATTAAAAAGGCCCTACAACACGGCGCAAACCTAGTCAATGATATAAGCGCAGGACTTATTGATCAATCCATACTACCCGTGGTAGCAGAAGCACAAGTACCTTATGTTATGATGCACATGCGCGGCACACCACAAACTATGAAAACTCTTACTGAATATGATGACCTCATTCATGAGATAAATTATTATTTTTCTGATAGAATAGCTGCAGCACGTGCGCTAGGAATCAATGATATAGTAATTGACGCTGGATTTGGTTTTGCTAAAACTAGAGAGCAAAATTTCACTTTGCTTAAAAACATGAGTTTATTGCAAGCGCACCAAGTTCCTATTCTAGCAGGAGTTTCAAGAAAATCAATGATATATAAAACATTGGATACAACCTCGGACAAAGCGTTAAATGGAACTACTGCCCTACACATGATTTGTTTACAACAAGGTGCTAAAATTTTGAGAGTACATGATGTTGCACCTGCCATGGAATGCATTAAACTATTTGAAGAACTGCAAGAAAATTAATTTCTATTTTTACAACTTATGGGCCTACCTGATTTTAGAATTGTAGATTTAATTGATATTGTATTATTTGCCTTTTTGGTTTACTACATATACCGGTTAGTTAAAGGAACTGCTGCAATCAATATTTTCATCGGGATCATTATCTTTTTGGTGATTTATCAAATCACGGTTACTCTTGAAATGAAGCTTTTAGGGTTAACACTAGGTGCCTTTGTAGGTGCTGGTTTTATTGCCCTAGTTGTAGTTTTTCAACAAGAAATTAGGCGTTTCTTATTGATGATAGGAACAACAAACTTTACTAGTAGAAAAAAATTACTACGCCAATTGAAGTTTTTTAGAGAAGATTCCACAGCACAACATCATGTTGTAGATGAAATTGTAAGCGCCTGTTTTACATTAAGTAAAACTAAAACAGGCGCGCTTATCGCTATTAAACGGGACGTTTCTATGGATTTTGCAAAAAACACAGGAGACAATATGGACATTCTTGTCAATGCTCCGATACTACGTAGTATCTTTTATAAAAACAGTCCCTTACATGATGGCGCTGTGATTGTAGAGGATAATAAAATCACTGCCACTAGAGCCATTTTACCGGTAAGCAATAGTAAACAAATACCTAGTAGATTTGGCCTTAGACATAGAGCAGCTCTAGGTATTACTGAAAGGACAAATGCTATAGCGGTTATTGTAAGTGAAGAAACAGGCCAAGTATCTCTAGCTCATGAAGAGGAATTAGAAACGTTTCAAGACGAGAATAAACTCGCCGAAAAAATGAAGACTTTATTATCCTAATTTATGGAACGCAGCTGTAGAAATTGCAACCAAATGCTATATCATGGACATGATTACTGTCCAAAATGTGGCTCAAAATGGATTACAAAACGGCTTACCATAAATACGATTACCAGAGAATTTTTTGATCGATACCTGGGTACTGACAATGTATTAATATCAACTTTCAAAGCTCTTATACTTCAACCAGAAATTGTAATTGACAACTACATAAAAGGTCAACGTAAAAGATTTGTAAATCCCATAAATTGGTACTTAATAAGTCTTACACTCATCGGTCTTCAAATGTTTATTCTTAAGAACTTTTTCCCAGAATTATTAAACCTAGTCGATATAAGTGAAACGAACAAACTCGAGTTATTCAACTATTTCTATGACTATTTGGGTGCGTTAACTTCTTTATTCTTGCCCTTGTACGCGTTTACTGGCTGGCTTGTATTTTTTGATATACGTAAGTATAATTTTGTAGAACATCTTATATTATTTGTATATGCTTTTGGGCTACTCAATATGGTTACTGTAATTTTTACACCTTTAATGATTGTACTTGATATTAGCTATGGAGCAACATCCATCCCAATATCTCTTATTAGCGTCATTCAAATAGGCTGGTATTACAAAAGAATTTTCAAATTAAGTTTAGGACAAACGGTACTCAAAGCTATTCTATCGAGTATCATCTTTAGTACACTTCAAATAATATTTATCATTATTACAGCGGTTTTTGTTCTAGGCGGCATCTATTTGATCAATCCAGAATACTTAAAAGCATTTAAAACAAATTAATGGAACGAGTTTGTAAAAATTGTAACCACATCTTCTACGAGAAGCACAACTATTGCTCTAATTGTGGTTCAAAATGGATTGAAAACAGAATCACGATGCGCAATGTAGCAGCTGATTTTGGCGATATGTATTTAGGGATAGACACAAAATTTGTGAGAACTTTTTTAGATATGTTTACCAAACCTCGTGATGTCATCAATGGATACATTAAGGGACGTCGCATGAATTATGTAGACGCTATCAGGTATTTATTTATAAGCTTGTTTTTCACTGGAATTACGGTATTTGTAATGAAACATACCGAAATAGAATTTTTAAATACGAGCGATTTAATTGATATGTACAAAAGAATGGGCATTCCTGAAAAAGACGCGATAACTCAGGCAAATGCTTTTTCTCAATCTACTGAGTTTACTCAAAACTACATGTCTATAATAGTCTTGTTATCAATACCTATATATGCTCTTTGGGGTAGAATAACATTTTGGGGAAAGAAGAAATACAATTATACCGAACAGCTGGTCATTCAAATGTATTCCTATAGTCAATATGCTATTGCTACTACACCTATTGCTATAGCTATTTTAGTGCTTGCACCAGATTATTATGGAGTATACACAATATTTACCTTGCTCACGCTCTTTTTGTACAACGTTTATGTGTATCAACAACTTTTTAAACTAGATCTGGCCCAAACGGTAATGAGAAGTTTACTATTCTTTGTAGTAGCTATAGTTTCTTATATAGGTCTTATTATACTTGTTGTTCTAGCGATGATTATAGGAATGATTGTATTTAAATTCCTGATTTAGGCTACTTCTTGCTGTAAAAATTGAACCTCGTATAAATTGCGGTAATAGCCATTTTCTTTTTGCAGCAATTCTTTATGTGAACCTATCTCGACTATTTCACCAGCATCCATTACAATTATTTTATCTGCTTTTTTAATAGTAGCCAATCGGTGCGCAATAACTATGGACGTGCGTCCTTTGGTAATGATGTCTGTGGCATCTTGAATTAATTGTTCACTATAAGCATCAACAGAACTTGTAGCTTCGTCTAGAACTAAAATACTAGGCTTACTCACATAGGCTCTCAAAAAGGCGATCAATTGACGTTGACCAGAACTTAACATAACGCCACGCTCCTTCACATTGTACTGATAACCATTAGGCAAAGACATAATAAAGTCATGAACTCCAATTTTTTTAGCAGCTTCAATTACGTCTTCTTCGGTGATGGATGGATCTTGCAGTGTAATATTGTTAAAAATAGTATCGGCAAAGAGAAAAACGTCTTGTAAAACAACTGCAATTTGTGACCGCAATGAGTGTAGTTGGTACGCTTTCGCGGAAGCGGAATCAATCTTAATCACACCACTGTTAATTTCATAAAATCTCGATAACAAATTAATGATTGTGGATTTACCAGCACCTGTCGCTCCTACTATAGCTACTGTCTCACCTGGATTAACTGTGAATGACAAATTCTTTATAACTGGTTCATTTTCTACATAACCGAAATTCACATTCTCAAATTCAATAGCACCTTTAAGGTTTTCTGCCAGCATGGTACCTTCGTCTTCAATCTTAGAATCGGTATCAATTATGGTAAACACACGATTTGCTGCTACCATTCCCATTTGTAAGGTATTGAATTTATCGGCTATCTGCCTCAAAGGTCTAAATAGTTTTTGAGATAAATCTATGAACATAACAATGGTACCTATTTCTACCAAAAGAGAACCTTGGTCCAAATTAACCACAAATCCTATGTACACGATTAGAGCAATAGTAATACTTGAGGCCATTTCGGCAATTGGGAAAAAGATAGAGTTGTACCATACGGTGCGCACCCATGCGTTGCGATGCTTGTTATTGATTTCCTTAAAACGTTCGTATTCTATTTTTTCGCGATTGAAGATTTGAACAATTTTCATACCGGTCACCCTTTCTTGAACAAAACTATTAAGATTACTAACCTGAGTACGCACCTCTTCAAACGCCTTTTTCATAGCTTTTTGAAATACTCGTGTGGCATACAAAATAAAGGGCATTACTATTAATGCCACTAGGGTTAATCGCCAACTATAAAAGAACATAAAACCTAAAACCACAACCATCTTAAGTAGATCGGATATCATCACAAATAAACCTTGTGAAAATATACTTGCAATGGTTTCAATATCACTTACTGCACGTGTTACTAATTTTCCAACTGCACTAGTATCAAAATATTTCATTTTGAAACCCATCATGTGGTCAAAAAGCTTCAAGCGTAAATCTCTAATAACCTGCTGGCCCAACCAGTTTGCATAAAATATAAAGCTGAGCTGCAACAGCACCTCTATCATTAAAGCACCTATCATCATTGCGAGCACAGTGGTAAAACCTTCATACTCCTTTGGAACTATGTGCTCGTCGATAGCCACCTTGAACAAATAAGGCATAGCGATTGAAACTGCTGCAAGTAAAATTGCGCTCAAGGCTACAAAGTAATACGTAAAACGATAAGGTTTTGTATAGGCTAGTATGCGTTTAAATAAACGCAGGCTAAATGCATTTCCTGTTGTTTTATCTGCCATATGATTTTAGCTTCTTTAAAGCTTCAAATTTTATTTTTTAAAAGTAAGACAATAACCCTTTTAAGCGCTGATTATTCTATCGATTTTAACGATATCACAATTTAATCTTCTATTTTGAAAATATGATCCGGATAATGAACCCTGCTCAGGTAAAGTCCTTGGGCTGGTGCACTAGGACCTGCCATGGATCTGTTTTTGGATTTAAGAACCTCGTGCAAATATTCAACCGACATTTTATCATATCCTATTTCCAATAAGGTTCCTACAATAGCTCTTACCATATTTCTCAAAAATCGGTTAGCTTTAATATGAAAAATGACATGGTATTTTTGATGTTCAAATGATACATTCATTAAATCACACAAATACGTGTGTACGTCACTGTTTGACCTAGAGAAGCATTCAAAATCGTTATACTCTAGTAACAATTGAGCTGCTTTATTCATTTTATTAAAATCAGGCAATCTATATAGAATGTGTGAGTTGTGATTGAAAAAAGGATCTGGTCTTAAGTGAAAATGATACTCATAACTGCGTGCAGTAGCATCAAACCTTGCATGAGCTGTTTCATTCACATTAACAACAGTAAAGACCGATATATCATCTGGCAACCATCTATTTAGTTTATAAACGATATTATCCAATTTGTTAGGATCATCTAGTTCAAAATGCGCAAACATTTGTTTTGCATGAACACCAGCATCAGTTCTACCAGCTCCTACAAGTGATATAGACTCACGTAACAGCAGCTGCATACCTTCTTCCAGTTTTTCTTGAACGGTAATAGCATCTGGCTGTCGTTGCCAGCCGTGATAATTTGTTCCATTATAGGCAAATTCTATAAAAAATCGATTCGATTTCATACTGCAAAGATAAGCGGCTGTTTGAGGAAAACAGGTAACTATTGACTGCTTTACTCCTTACTTTTGCGATAAAGTAAATTTCATGAAAATCCTATTACTTTCTGACACACACAGCCATATTGATGATTTTATACTAAAATATGCGCTCGAGGCAGATGAAATATGGCATGCAGGAGACATTGGTGATTTAACGGTGACCGATCAGTTGTCTCAAATAAAACCACTTAAGGCTGTGTATGGTAATATTGACGATGACAAAGCGCGATTACAATTTCCAGAACACTTACGGTTTAATTGCGGTGGTATGGACGTATGGATTACTCATATAGGTGGATATCCAGGTCGTTACAATATGCGAATAAAAGAGCAGATATATCATAATCCACCAGATATTTTTATCTGTGGTCACAGTCATATTCTTAAAGTTATGATGGACAAAAAGATCAATTGTCTGCACATGAATCCTGGCGCTGTAGGTATTCATGGGTTTCATAAAAAACGAACAATGTTACGATTTGAAATTAATGCTGGTAAGATTAGTAATCTTGAGGTTATTGAGAAGGACAGGTAAATCGTTCTAGATGAATCGTGATTTTTCTATTACGCTTTCGCGAAAGCGAGCTTTAAACTATTATAAAACAAAAAACCTGCAAGGTGGCGCCTCGCAGGTTTTTTCACTAATATCACTAAGATAAAATCGTTATCGCAATCGGTCCGCTGATTTTACGAGTTGTTCATCCTTCCGTATGGCCTTGTTTGCCAAGGCAAGTAAAACGATAGATAATACAGGAAGGAACATCCCAAGGCCTTTCTCAGAAACCGCCGTTCCTCCAGACCAAGTTAGGGCTCGATATACAAAAACTCCTAGCAAAATAAGATTAATCAGTATATTGAGTCTATTGATAACAAATTGTAACTGCCTATTTTTAAATAGGAAGATTGCAAATATAGATAAAACAGCACTTACCATAAAAGTACCAAAGTAAACCGAATCATCTACACCTAGAAATTCATTACCATCGCCATTAAGATAAGCATCTACTACCCAAACCAATACACCAGAAACTAGTGCTGCCAGTATTAAGTAAATAGATTGTATACGTTGTATCATTACATATTTTCTATTGAGCAAAAATAAAACTTAGCCGTTAAAAACAGTAGTTAATATCATTTTTTTAAGTATACTTGCAATGTATTAGGTGTTAAACTACTGTTTTCTAGACCACCTAGACACGTCAATTTTTTCTGATAAAATTGATTTAGTTCCCTTATAATCTTATCATTTAACAAATAATGTTTCAAATAGCTGATTTAAAATCAAAGAAATTACCTGAGTTACAGGAAATTGCCAAGGATTTAAACGTACCTAAGTATAGATCCCTGCGCAAGTTGGATTTAGTTTACAAAATTCTAGATGTTCAAGCAGAAAACCCTAAAGTTCTAGAAAACCTAGACCTAGACAACAAAAGTGAAGATTCACCTAAAAAGGAGTCTAAACCAGATCCAAAAAAGGAATCAAGGACTGCGCCTACTAAAAATATCGAACAAAAGAAAGAACGTAGACCAAGAAAAAACAACAATCCAAAGTCAGAAGAAAAGGATAAGGAATCTAACACTTCTTCTAATAAAAGTCAGCCTTCTAAAAAAGAGAATAATACAGAAGAAACAAAAACCAACGATTCTAATAAGAATAATAAAAAGTCTAATGACAATCGTAACGAGAATCGTAATGAGAATCGTAACGATAATGACACTAGAAATAAGAACAACAATCGCAATAAGAACAATAACCGAAACAACAACAGCGGTAACAATGTTCCTAAAGGAAATAAAGATAACCGTAATCGCTATCGAGATCCAGATTTTGAATTTGATGGAATCATCGAGAGTGAAGGTGTTCTTGACATGATGCCTGATGGTTATGGATTTTTAAGAAGCAGTGATTACAACTACTTATCTAGCCCAGATGATATTTATGTTTCTCAATCACAGATAAGATTATTTGGATTAAAAACAGGTGACACAGTACTAGGTATGGTACGACCACCTAAAGAAGGTGAAAAGTACTTTCCTTTAATTAAGATTTCTCAAATCAATGGATTAGATCCGAAGGTTGTTAGAGATAGAGTATCTTTTGAACACCTCACTCCATTATTTCCAGATGAGAAATTCAATATAGCCGAGAGACAATCCAGTATTTCAACTAGAGTAATGGATTTATTTGCCCCAATAGGAAAAGGGCAACGTGGTATGATTGTGGCGCAACCTAAAACGGGTAAAACAATGCTACTTAAAGATATAGCAAATGCTATAGCAGCCAATCATCCTGAAGTATATCAACTTATATTACTTATAGACGAACGTCCTGAGGAAGTAACAGACATGCAACGCAATGTAAGCGGTGAAGTAATTGCTTCAACTTTTGATAAAGAGGCGCATGATCACGTAAGGGTAGCTAACATTGTTCTAGAAAAAGCAAAAAGAATGGTTGAATGCGGTCATGATGTTGTTATACTATTAGATTCTATTACCAGGCTAGCACGAGCTTACAACACTGTTCAACCTGCCAGCGGTAAAGTACTTTCTGGTGGTGTGGACGCTAATGCTTTACACAAACCTAAAAGGTTCTTTGGAGCTGCTCGTAATATAGAAGGTGGTGGATCATTATCCATCATAGCAACGGCATTGACAGAAACTGGTTCAAAAATGGACGAGGTTATCTTTGAAGAATTTAAAGGAACCGGTAACATGGAACTACAGTTAGATAGGAATATTTCTAATCGTAGAATATTCCCTGCCATTGATTTAACCTCATCGTCTACACGTAGAGACGACTTACTTCTTGATGAAAGCGTATCACAACGTATGTGGATTATGAGAAAATACCTAGCTGATATGAATCCGGTTGAGGCTATGGAGTTTATATCACAACGAATTAAACAGACAAGAAATAATGAAGAGTTTCTAATAAGTATGAATGATTAAACATTCTTCCCTATTAAATAAAGCCTCAATTCACATTGAGGCTTTATTTTTGCACTTCATCCTGATTTAATCACTTTGGTCGATTGGCTAATACCCACATTTAATCAAATGTGAAACATTTTAAAAAAACGCTCTTCAAAAGCGTCATTTCCCTGACAAATAAGAACTTTTAAAGAGTAAAAAAATCACCTCTTTATCAAAACATTCAGTTTAACGTGTTTAAAAGAGTCCTAATCGAAAAATCATAAATTAAGACTTGTTAAGTATTTTGTAATTGTACTTTTGGACCACAAATTACAATCGTGATGAAAAAATTATACTATTTATTTGCTATCGTTTTACTAGCTGCTTCTTGTTCACAAGTTGAAGATGCAAACGCTCTAGAAGGTCAGAATGATCAAATAGAAATTGCAAAATTAAGCGAGCAAGAATTTATAGATCATGTTGAAAATATTGCTCTTGCAGACAATTTAATCTCACAACATATTAATCCTGAACAATCAGTTTCTCCTGTTCCTTATGAAGCGATGACTACACAAGTGGAAGAAGGGAAATTTGGAATCATTGGTGGTTCTAACTCTGGAGCTTGTTTTGTAGGAGAAGCTCTTAAAGTTTCCAACTCAAAAAGATACGGTGAATTCACTGTAAATATGGACTCTAATAAAACATATCTTGAATTAGAATTGAATGATGGATGGTACTTACACTCAATCTATATGAATGTAGATTCTACTTGTGATGCCTTACCTAGAGACAGTAACAACTTAATCAACCCATGTTTCTATGGAATCCGTAACTGTTTTAGAGCTTATACAGAAAGTGTAAAGTATAGATTCAACAATAACCATTTCGGCGATTGTTACTGTACATCAGTTTACGCTGTAATCTACAGTGTAAATGAGCACGGTTGCATAGATCAAACTCACGGAATATGGGTAGACGGTGCTGAAGTTCAAGATCAGTTCAACATTCGTACTAACACACACTGTATGTCTGACTGTGGTAATGGAAACCCAGACAACTAAAAGATACAACAACAAACCAATAATTAAAGACGCCTAATTAGGCGTCTTTTTTATTTAGAATAATATTAAAAATAGTTCGTTGTAATACTGCGTATTTTTGCAAAATCTTTAAAACAAAACTTTTAAGTATCCCTAAACATGAAATTCTATTTCTTTTTACTAATACTATTTATTACACACACATCTATCCTAGCACAGGATTCCATCGCTACCCATGAAAAATTGAATAATAAGTTCAATGAAGTTATAGAATCCTCTAACAGATATCAAGAATATAGAGTCATTGAAATTGATAAGATTAACAAGCTTAAAAAAGAAGTCACAACAACTGTAGAAGATCAAGATATTGAAATTAACAGCTTGAATAAGCGTATCGAAGATCAAGTAAGCCAGATACAAGAGTTGAACGATCAAATGGAAGCTAGTAAAATTGACATTGCCGCCCTGGAAAAAGGACAAGATAGTATGGAATTGCTAGGTATTCAACTAGAGAAAAGTATGTATAATATTATTCTATGGTCAATAATTGGGATTTTAACCTTATTACTGATAAGCTTTATCTATAAATTCAAAAACAGCAACACTTTAACATCCACTGCTCAAGAACAATTGGCTCAAATAGAAGAAGAATATGAGAATTACCGCAGAAATGCGCTTGAAAAAGAGCAAAGGCTTAATAGACAATTATTAGATGCAAAAAAAGCTAACAAATAATTAAACAAGATGTAATCCTTTGTTAAACCAGTTGTTATACTCTTATTAATTCATAAACTTCTTTATCTTTAAAAGAAAAGATTATGAATACAGAAGGAAAAACGCCGGAAAAAACGAGCAAAAAAGAACAAGCCATTAATCTAGAAGAAACGCATGGCAAAAAAATTAATCATCAGGTTAAGGACAAGAAAGAATACACACAACCTAGAGATAATTTAAACGCTAACAAAGAATAAAAAAAAATCCCGCTAGTGCGGGATTTTTCTTTTTATATAAGCTCAATAGTATAATAGTATCCAAAATGAATTTTCTTCTTCTTGGGCTCTTTTATATCACCATATACATTTAATATACGCTTACCATTTTTCACTTCAATTTTAAAGTGATCAGGACTATCTGGAATTCTGAATCTACCATTACTACCACGAGCATAATTGCTTTCACTAGTTTTACCGGTTAACAAATCAATAACCGCTTTCATATCAATATTTCTTTTTGATCTAAAATCACTGCGTTTGAGAGCTCTAAGACTTTCTATAAATACAAACTCATTTGCCATAGATATTTTGGGTAATTGTTTTTCATAAACGTTGTAAACAAAGTAACCGCTCGTATTAAATAATTGTCCTTCTGGATAGTTATTGATATCATTACTACTGTACCATTGACGCCAGTTAATACTTTTTAAGATCCAAGAATCCTTTCCTGTATTCTCTCTTTTTTCATAATCTTGTAGATTACTTCCCATCTTTAATTGATTTCTAAAACCTAAAAAACCACGTTCTCGTTTTCTTAAATTGTCTGAATTCCAACATTTATAACCATTTAGGGTAATTTTAATCTTATACTCCTTTCCTAGATTTGTTCCTGTTCTTACATCAGAATTTGGTAACTGTGTACGGTTACCATTCCAACTTCCATATTCCAAATTATCGTATTTACCTTTGAATGAACTGTTAGAAAAAATGAAAGAACATGGCCTGATTTTACCTGATTCTTTATTTTTAAACTGACCTTTAAAAATTCGGGTCGATGGATTTTTCTTACCCCAAATCATTCCTCCCTTATCTCCATAATGAGCGACCATAAATCCAGACTTACTATCAATAAAGTCTAGCGTACCGAATTTAGTTTTCCACTTTCCTTTATGGTAATTTTGTTGCGCATCGCTTACTTTTTTCCCGTTCCAATCTCCTTGTACTACACCTGTACTCCATTTCCAGGTGCCTTTAAAACCTAACACAGTTTTTTCTAAGTATGCGTAGCCTAAGGTTCCATTGTTATCAAAAACAACGTTTAGCTTTCTTCCGCTTTTTCTGATAGACCTTATAGTTCCTCGATCACTATATGTTCCTACCACGTAATTACCTCTTTGCAATAGGATAATTTGACCAAAATTAGTCTCATAGGTTCCTGTCCAGTTGAGAACCGTAGTAGGTTCCATGTTTGATGTTGTATTTGATTCTGCTTTCGCGAAAGCGATACCAAAAAGTAATATCGCAATTGCAATTAATCTTGAAGTTTTCATATTGATTTAATTAAGTTGAATTGTATAGAAGTACGCCCATTTATCATTATTGCCGTATTTAATGAAGGCATAACCGCGCACCTTGCGTTTACCGTTAGATTCTGAGAGCCAAAAAGTGTGATCTGAATTTGAGATCTTCTTACGACCATCGGGAGCATTTTGAAAGCTATTAGAATTTCTTTTGTAGGTCAAATAATCCAATATATCCTTCATAGGTATTGAATGAGCCACTAAACGATCTGAAGCATTACTAATGCTACGTAGTCTTTTATGCGTGAAGTTTAAGTTGAGAATTGGATTTTTGTAATATCCTTTACCACCATTATAATAATTAACAAGATTGCTATATTGTTGATCAACCTGTTTTTCTTTATTTTCTTTATAGGTAATATTAGATTGATCTTTATATAATGTGTGTGTCCAATGCCTTCCTTTTTCATCAAATAAAGAGGCGCTTATTGTGACCTTACCCCTTTCCTCACCATGCATTAAACCGCGATTTTTATAATTCTTAATGGTTTGTAGTGTAATATTTACAGTCTGACCGTTCTCACTTCCTCGTATATTAGTATGCTGCCTGCCTTTAGAAGTGATAGTTCCATATAGGCCATAATCCCAATCCATCACTATATCAAAAGGACCGCTGGTCTTTATTGTGTCTTCTGAATTTGAAATATAGGCGTAGAACTTCATTTGAGATCCACCACTAAAACCACCGTGAACAAAGTACTCCTGACCATCCTTATATAAGAAACCAGCAACTTTACCTTCAGGATTATGAATGAGGTCTAGTGTGCCGAAATCTGTTTTAAAGGTGTTCCACATGTGTAATCCTTTAAGTTTTGAACTGGTTTTAAAAGTTCCATCCCATTTACCATCCCATTTATTTCTACCTGTGGTTGTTTTCCATTTCCAATCTCCTTTCCAAGCTTGATTAGATTGTGGAGTGAAAGAAACTTGTCCAATTTTTTTACCATTTGAAAAGCTACCTGTGTAGACTCTTCCTCGACCTGAAATGGTAAAATTGGATAGTAACAGATGACCTACTCCTTTGTAAAGGCCTACCGTTTTCTTATTTGATCTTGAGTTTAAAATGTGAATATCTCCATGATCTGATGTGTAAACTCCATCCTTAATTTTAGCATTAATTACTTCATTTCCAGCCATAGCTAGGGCTGTGACAACCATAAATACGGCTGCCGTTATTACTGTTTTTTTCATGATTGATTGATTAAATTTTTCTTATTTCTACGCGACGATTTATTGCTTTGGCCGTCGCTGTTGTTTCATTTGTAAGTGGTTGCGCATCACCAACTCCATCTATTGACAAGATATCTGGCGTGATATTAAAATCATTAATGAGGACATTATAAACTGATTCTGCACGCTTTCGCGAAAGCGTGATATTATCATCATATTGCCCATCACTGTCAGTGTGACCTATAATTTGATATGAATTCTCAGGATTATTCTCAATCTCTCGAGCAATTGCCTTGATAGTAGCGTAGGATTCTGGGTTTAAGCTTGCGCTTCCTGACTGGAATGTTATTCCATGAGCTTGATAAGAGTCGTTATGAAACAAACTTGTAGGAATTTCAACCTGTCCAGCATATTTAATATTACTGATATAAAAATGTTGATTTGCCGGTGAAACATTACTAGCAAATCGGATCGTTTGATACAGCACATCCGGTTGCACCGCTTGGGTCATATCAATTACTTTTTCACTATTGATATACATTTTAATGCGAGTATCCTTTTTTACAATTGAAACGTGGTGCTTTTGATAAGGTTGTGCAGTTTTGTTTGATAATACCGCATGAGGTTGCTTTGTAGACGTGTCTGTAGATCTACTTGTTGTTTTTTTATATAGTATCGCTCCTTTACCACCACCGCCAGAACCTGCGCCTATACGCAAATAGGTGTAAAAATTACCTTTATAAGGTTTTGACAAATAACTATATGGATCTTCAAGATCACTAAGTATGACATCAAAGTGTCGCTTAAATGCATATTCGTCCATTTTAAAATCATAAACAAAGTCAAATTCCAGTGTAAAATCGGATTGTAAATTATTGGCGATCTCACTTATAACGATAGTCCTTGATCCTGCCCCAATTTTTAGCCATTTTTCATTGAATTCCTCGAGCTTTACTACTTCAGTTCCTGCGTTTGTATGCCAGCTAGTGGGAAAATCTCCAATAAGCACATTGGAAAAATCTTCAAAGTAGAGAAGATTCTCTCCAGGTGTAAAATCAAATTTTGAATATGTTTTAAAAGTAGATTGATTATCATAAGACATTGAGTCCTTAAACTCAACCATTTCTGATTCTTCTTTCACTATAGGTGAAGCATCATTAACACTATCGTTGCCAAATAAAAGGTCATCTACTCCTTTATCTATTTTATTTTCTATTTTCTTTTCAGTCTGCTGGACTTTTTGATCAATTTTCTTCTTTAATTTTTTAAAGAATTGAGCTTGACCATTAAAGGCTGTTAACATAAATAAGCACGTTAACAGGGTACAAAGGTTTTTCATGATTAGAGTTTTTAATTGATTTACTCCTTAATGAAGAGCAGGAATAAAAGGTTAACAAAACCTAAAAATTTGTAACTTTAATTCCTCTAACCAACGGATAATGAATCATCAACGAGAAGATACCATTTACCTTCTAAAATCTGGAGATCGATCCTATTATGAAAAAATCTATTTGCATTATAAGCAAGATTTTAAAGGATACGCTCTTAAACGAGGTATTCCACTACATGATGTTGATCAATTATATCAAGACAGTTTTGTTCAACTGTATCAAAATGTCGCTACCGGTAAATTAACTACACTTACTAGTAGCTTAAAGACCTATTTATTTGGAATAGGGAATTATAAGATGATGGAATACTATAAATCTAAAGGTACTTATGTTAACCTTGATACTGATAATGACATTAAACAAGAAAACCCCATGATGTTCTTTGAAGAACAATCATTGACTGAAAATCAAAATAAATTATACACCGCATTAAACAATATAGGCACTAGATGCAGAAATATTCTTGAGTTATTTTATTTACAAGGTTTGAGTATTAAAGAAATACTAGCAACCGAGAATTATAGTAGTGAAAATACAGTCAAAGCACAAAAAAGCAGGTGTTTAAAACAACTTAAAGAATTAGCAAACAAAGCAGATGGATAAAGAACAGCTCATACAATTAATTATACATAATAAGGCTAACGATTATCAGAAAAATGAATTTGAAAAACTCGTTAATACTGACCTAGAGTTCAAAAAATCCTATCAAGACGCACTTGATATGCGTGCTGCATTAATTAAATCAAAATCTGCAGAATTGAGGAATTTGTTTGACAAACTCGAAAGTACACATGGAGATAAACAGCAATTTTCTAGAAAATTATCTATAAAAACAATCATACCATTTGTTGCGGCGGCTAGCATCTTGCTATTTATATTGTTATGGAATAGT
Source organism: Nonlabens sp. SCSIO 43208 (assembly GCF_050703575.1). Lineage (NCBI taxonomy): Bacteria > Pseudomonadati > Bacteroidota > Flavobacteriia > Flavobacteriales > Flavobacteriaceae > Nonlabens > Nonlabens sp. SCSIO 43208. The sequence goes on along the minus strand of NZ_CP065365.1, from coordinate 1,369,095 downwards.
TCTCCTTCAAATGACGAAGTTTATAACCAATATTATACTCCTTATCGCAATGTAATAGTAAATATAGAAAGAAGCGAAACAATAGGAGATGATCAAGTGAGTCGAGCTTTTTACAATTATGAAAGTAAAAATTATGCAGTGGCATATAAACAATTTGACAGCATATACAATCAAGATAATCAAAGCTTCTATTTGTTTTATCAAGCTAATGCCGCGCTGGGAAATGAAGATTATTCTTCAGCAATTGAGCTATATAAAAAACATCAAAAATTACAAGATGACTTCTACGCAAGATCACGTTGGTACCTAGCCCTTTCTTACGTAAAAATTGGTGAGAAGGAAAAAGCAATCTTGGTACTTGATAAAATAATTGATAATCAAAGCTATAACTACAAAAAGGCTCAATCTCTATTACAAACTTTAAAAGAATAAATCCTTAATTTTTTAGGCTATGAGAACCAACCAAACAAGCATAATCATCTCTTACCTTTTGACATCTAGTCTTATGCTTTTCTTATTGGCTTGTAAAAAAACTGAAGACAGCAGCTTTAACAAACAGATAAATACTCACGTTGAGAATATTATTGAAACCGATAAAGTTAATGACTCGTTGAGTAAAAAGTTCTATCAACAAGTTCAGGATAGTATAGCTGTTAATAATATTAATCCATCACTAATTTCACTTTTAGACAGCACAACCTTTTATTATGACAAGGTAAAGGTTAAAGACTTAAATTATTTAAATGAAATTTATAAACTTAATTACTCATTTAGATACTACCAAAATGATGTAGAAAATGCGGTCCTGAAAATAAAGCAGTTCTTAAAGATTTATAATTCTTTAGAGTATAAAGATTATAAAATAGAATTACCAGCAATTGATTACTTGGTAAATGGATTGCTTAGAACTAGTGACTGTAGTGTTGCGATTGATGATTACATAAAGCCCACTGTAAGAAAAATTGACTCTTTAATCAAAACAGAATCTACCCCAGAAAATCTTGAATTTTTAGAAACAGCAAAATTATCTCTTTATCAAAACCATCTTTCCTGTACACAAGTAATGGATAACGGATTTGAAAAAATTAAAGTACTCAAGGAAATTGAACCCCTTTTAACCCCAAAATACAAAGGAAAGGATTATCTGTTTCAAATTCTAGATTTAATCGATAACGTATCAGATACTTATCATGCATTAGGTGATTACGATAAGTTTCAACTTTATCTACACATGTATGAAAACCTACCTGCAGAAAGAGACGCAATAGATAAACAAATCCTCATGGACAGGTACATGATGCATGCAACAAACGTAAAATCTGATTCCCTATTCTTTAAATATTATGATGAATCCAGTCGTATTTATCAAACTTCTAGAAATGAATATCCTGAATTTTCTGATGAATACATTACTATTGCTCACTGGCAAAGGATAGCTTACGAGCGCAAGGCAAGATACCTTTTAAAACATGTTGACTCATCCGATAAGGAAATAGCAACTCTATTACATAAAGCTATTAAACTAGTTAGTAATTTTCAAAATGATAATTACATCAACCCTATTAATGCGTATAAAAACCTTGTCGAGTACCATCTTGCAAACGAAAGAATAGATAGTGCTGTATTTTATTTGAATAAGCATTTAGAAAAATCAAAAACCCTTGAAGACAGTTACCATATAAGAGATAACTATTTTCTAAACACTTTGGTTAAAATACAATCAAGAAATAAAGATTCAATTATCAGAAGTCTAAATGATTACTATGAACATCTAGGCATTTCAAATATCGATTCGTTTATCAATAAACCTGAATTACTTAAAGAAACCTCTTTAAGTGAATCATCTGTAAAAAGGTTTATCAAGCTTGCCCATTCTCTTCATAAAACAGCGACTAACAATCAGGACGACGTATTACTACATAAAAGTAAAGAGCTATTTCTATTAAGTACTGGATTAATAAATCAGATGAATTTAATAGTAAATAATAATAGTAATTATGTAATACAAATTGACAAAATCAATAACGCTCTGGTTCAAATCGATGATGAACTGTCTCAATTAAATGCCTTAAATGAAGACGATATTTTTAAAACGGTAATAGCTTTAGAACAAAACCATTCCGTTGAAATAAAGTTAAAGTCACGGTTGTATAAGAATGTAAAAAATGATTCCGTTCTCCTCAGTTGGCTTTCGCAAAAGTACTCTCTCGAAAAAAGGATAAAGAAAATCTCTCAAGAACAATCTAAGGACTCTATAAGTCAATTTAGTTATCCAACACTGGTTAATGATCTTAATAACGTTAATCAAAACATAGAAGAGAACTATCCTTACCTATCTACTAACAAGCAAGGTCAAATTACCATTTCATCTCTTAAAAGTTTGGCAAGCCAGCAAACCTCTCATGTATACTATAATGGTAACGATGGCCTTTATTTATATTCTGTAAGTCAAAATCCTTATACCATTAGACTACTTAACAACGAGGAGTTTAATAATATAAATCATAGGACCATCCAGTCAATCGCTAATAAAGAGCCGTTACTACCCACAATTAATATTGGCAACAAACAATTTACTAACGTCACAATTACACGATATGGCGCTACTCAAAACCTACCGCTCCATTACTTAGTCTCAAATTATGCTGGTAAAAATATAAGCTATTCATTGCAACTTCAAAGTCATCAATTTGATGGCGATCAAAGACCATCATCTTCACTCATCATTACACCATCTTACACAGATGTAAGCAACAGTCTAGCAGCTGTTATTGAACGATCTGGCTCCTATTCATTACCCTTTGCACGTGACGAAGCAACCTATATTTCTAAATTATTTGACGGTACTCTTTTTATTGATGAAGATGCAACTAAAGAGAAATATATTGAGAACGCATCCAACCACAATGTTCACCATCTCGCAATGCATGCTGTAATTGACGAAGAGAATGATTACGATGCAAGGTTATTATTTCACGGTGAAAACGATGAGGATTTTCTAAATCTAGAAGAAATTTACAAATTGCATTTAAATGCAGATTTAGTAACATTAAGCGCCTGTAATACTGCTTATGGTAAAATAGATCCTATTGAAGGTGCAATGAGTCTTTCTCGAGCATTTCAATATGCAGGTGCAAGAGCAACCATAACTAGTTTGTGGCGTGTTCCTGATAGAGAGACATCGATTATTATGAAGAGCTTCTATTCTCATCTTAAAAAAGGTCAACCCAAAGATGTTGCACTTAGACTAGCTCAGGAAGAATATGTATCTAATCAAGTTGAAGAAGAATTTAAACATCCCTATTATTGGGCTGGTTTCATACTTACTGGAGACACTAACCCTATAATTTATTCAGATTCACCGTTGGAAAACCTATGGTATGTGATTCCTTTCATACTATTATTGATAGTTCTCTATATCACGCTTTCGCGAAAGCGAAAAAAACAATAATCCCTTGTTAACCTATTTCATAGAGATGCCATTAATGGTAAACTAATCTCATGAAAACATTTTACATTTTACTATTAACCACCTTCATTTGTCAAGCTCAATTCTATGGTCCCGATGATTTTAGAATAAGTGATGCTGGAGGATTTGGAAACACTACACCAAGTGTTGACTTTCCTGACATAGCCTACAATTCAAACAACCACACTTATCTTGCTGTATGGGAAAGCGCCGATACAGATTTCAATGGAGTTGTAGCAAATAACAGTCAAATAATTGGACGATTTATCGATTTAAACGGAAATGTACTAGGGAATGATATTCTCATATCATCTTTAAATCTAGGACAAGCTCCATTGGAGAATCGTTTTCCTCGAGTAGCTTTTAATTCCTCAAACAATACTTTTCTTGTGGTTTACCAAGGACAACTCAACGCCAATAAAAGTGAAATTTATGGTGTGGTATTAGATCAAAATGGTTCTATAATATCGAGTGATTATAGAATAACAAATTCCGGCTCTAGTGGAAATTCTTCAATCGATGCACGTACACCAGCTCTTGTATATAACTCCTTGTTAAATGAATATTTTATGACTTATATAATGGTAAGTCAAGCAACAAGTACTGCTAATGGGTCTTTGGAACTTTATGGTCAAAGACTTAATCAAAATGGCTTACAAATAGGCACAAGTTTTCCTATAACCAACTCTGCCAACGGAATACAAACCAACGGATCAATACCCGATGTGATCTTCAATCCCAATGCAAGAGAATATGCTGTTACCTATGTTGCATCACCTATTAATAATCAAGAAGAGGCTTTTGTTACCATTGTTAATGAAAATGGTAATCTAGTTAACCAATATCAGTTAAGTAATAGAGGAAGTATAAACAGCAACAGTTTTGGTAATAAATGGGTAAGAGCTGCATACAGCACGACAGACAATCGGTACATCTTTGTTTATGAAGCTGATAATTCTCGAGCAGGAGAAATAGATGTATTTGGAGTTATCTATGATGATTCCATGAATATTCTAGTCCCTGAGTTTGAAATTAGTCTAGTAGGTGCCCAGTCCACTAGACATTTTGCTGCAGCTGCAGATGTTGATTGGAACCCGAACGACAATACATTTTATGTCGTTTTCAACGCAAATCCTTTTTTCTCAAATAGGTTCGAAAGAGAAATATTCATGAGAACTGTAACCACTACAGGAGTGACAGGTAATTCATTGTTGCGTGTATCTGCAGCACCAGTTAATGCTGATGGAAGTGCATTTTTACCCAGAATAGTTAGTAACGGTCAAGCGGCACTTTTAATTGTGTACAAAGCAGAGGATACTTCAAGTGGAAGTATGATGGTAAATCAAGAATATGAAGTTTATGGACAACTATATGGTAATAGTACCCTTAGCTTAGATGGAAATCAACAATCTCAAATTGAGTTTTACCCTAACCCATCCAAAGACTTTATATTTATTGAAGGAAATGGTGATGTAGAAAAATCGGTTACTATTTCTAGTCTATCTGGAACACAATTACTGCAGCATCATGAAATAAATCAAAACCTCACCAAAATTGACATTTCAAACTTGGCTACTGGTGTATATTTCCTAACGGTAACGTCTAATAATGACATCATTACTTGGAAGTTTATTAAATCGCAGTAGCTTAGACAAACTATATAAATAAAAAAGCTCGCTTGAAGCGAGCTTTTGATTTTTTTAACTAGATACTAATTAAAGTGCATTAACGTGCTTTGCAAGTTTAGACTTTAAATTACCAGCTTTATTAGAATGAATAATATTCTTTTTTGCTAATTTATCAATCATAGATGATACCTCAACATATAATTTTTCAGCAGCTCCTTTATCAGAAGTCTCACGTAATTTTTTGATAGCATTACGAGTTGTTTTGTGCTGGTGCTTATTTCTAAGTCTAGCTGTCTCGTTTCTTCTAATTCTTTTTAAAGCACTTTTGTGATTTGCCATAATCTTTGTAAAAATCGTCTATCTAAAGACTTGTTTTATTGTAGCCCGTAGGGGAATCGAACCCCTCTTTCCAGGATGAAAACCTGGCGTCCTAACCGATAGACGAACGGGCCATTGAGTTTTGCTCGTTTAGCGGATGCAAAAATAAGAGCTTTTTACGATTTGCCAAACTATTAAGTAAAAAAAATGAATAAATTTTTCAAATTATTTTTACTATTCTCAATTTCAATTAATTAGATCCCTAATAAGCCTTAGCAAACAACACCCTTCTTGTACTAGGTTTCCCAGAGAATACGCAAGTTCCTTGTTCTTCCTTAGCATCAAGAGGAATACACCTAATCGTGGCCTTAGTCAGTTCTTTAATTTTATCTTCTGTCTCTGCCGTGCCATCCCAATGAGCACTTATAAAGCCCGTTTTGTTTTCTAAAACGTTTTTAAACTCATCAAATGTTTCAACTTTAGTAATGTGATTATCTCTAAAATCTAATGCTTTATTAAACAATGACTCTTGAATCTCTTTGAGCAATTCTTTCACACGCATCGCTATTCCTTCTGAAGGAACCACTTCTTTAGTCAGGTTATCTCTTCTAGCGAGTTCTACCGTTCCATTTGCTATATCTCTTGCGCCAATCGCAATTCTTAATGGAACCCCTTGTAATTCGTGCTGTGCAAACTTTGCTCCTGGTCTTAAGGTATCTCGATTGTCATATTTAACAGTTACTCCTAGTGACCTAAGATCTTTCATCATCTCATCTGCAACCGTTGTAACTTCCTTCAACTGATCTTCTCCTTTATATATAGGCACTATGACAACTTGATTTGGTGCTAGATTTGGAGGCAGCACCAAACCTTTATCGTCACTGTGAGTCATAATCAAAGCACCCATTAATCTAGTAGAAACTCCCCAAGACGTTGCCCATACATAATCTTGCTTCCCTTCTTTAGAGGTAAACTTAACATCAAATGCCTTGGCAAAATTTTGACCTAAAAAGTGACTTGTACCTGCCTGCAAAGCTTTACCATCCTGCATTAGAGCTTCAATACAATAAGTCTCATCGGCGCCGGCAAATCGTTCACTTTCAGTTTTCAAACCTTTAACCACTGGAATCGCCATGAAATTTTGAACGAAATCAGAGTAAACGTTATTCATTAACTCTGCTTCTTGAATCGCTTCTTCTTTAGTTTCATGAGCTGTATGACCTTCTTGCCACAAAAACTCTGCAGTCCTCAAAAACAGCCTTGTTCTCATTTCCCATCTAACAACATTGGCCCATTGATTTATTAATAAAGGTAGATCCCTATAACTTTGAATCCATCCTTTATAAGTATTCCATATGATCGCCTCACTGGTAGGTCGCACAACCAACTCTTCTTCCAATTTAGCTTGTGGATCTACTCGTAATTTTCCTGGATTTTCAGGATCATTTTGTAGTCTATAATGAGTTACTACAGCACATTCCTTAGCAAAACCTTCAGCATTTTTTTCTTCCGCTTCAAACAGGCTTTTAGGAACAAACAAAGGAAAATAAGCGTTTTGATGACCTGTTTCTTTAAACATACGATCTAATTCTGCTTGCATTTTTTCCCAAATAGCAAACCCATAAGGTTTGATAACCATACATCCTCTTACAGCACTGTTTTCTGCGAGGTCAGCTTTTACTACTAGTTCATTATACCATTTGGAGTAATCCTCTGCTCTACTTGTTAGGTTTTTAGACATTTATTAATTTTTTGGCACAAATATTGTACTTAGATTAGAAGTTTGTTAATCCTTATTATTAGGATAGCAAAACTACTTATTTTTATCAAATGCTATCAAAAAAATCAAAAGTTATGAGTATCAATTACAATTTTAGAAAAAAATGGAAATCAGCGATTTTGTTATTCGCTTTAAGTTTTATGATCATTTCTTGTGGTACCTATAACAACGTTTCGTATAACGATGGCATCTATGGTGAATCAGAATCGGTAAAAGTTGAGAACACTCCTACATATCAAGATGACAGCGCAGGCTACTATGAAAGACTTTTTGAACAAGAAGGTGAACAATTTGGGAGTAACTTTGAAGTCGACAGTGTATTTACTGATGTGGAATCATATTCTGGAGGTAGTTATGATTCTTCAAACCCAGATGCTACAGCTACCTATGGTGGCGGTAATCCTGCATGGGGAGAAAATCCATCTCAAATTAATATAAATTATATAGATAATGGATGGGGTTTAGCACCTGGTTGGGGTTGGAACAATTGGGGATACAACCCAGGATTCGGTTGGGGTTCAGCAAGATGGGGGATTTTTGGTGCTCCTGGCTATAGGTTTAACAACTGGGCCTGGGGTGGATTCGGATATTGGTCACCTGTTTGGGGTTGGAATAACTATGCTTGGCTCAGCTGGAATAATTGGGGATTTTTCCCAGGCTGGGGTTACGGAAATGGTTGGTATACCAATAACTCTGGCTGGGGTTACAACCAAAATAATTTCGCTTATGTTAATAGAGGTAGATCTTCAAGAGGTTACAGCCTAAATTCAAATACAAGAGGTAGAGCTGCTTATGGAAGTCGCAATACCACAAATGGTAGATACTATTCTGGACGAAGCACCTCAAACAGAAGAAGTAGTTCGATATCTAGAAGTAGTAGAACCTCTCGAAATAGTAGTATTTCAAGAACATCAAGAAGCTCTACACGTAGTACCAGAATAGGAACAAGAAGTTCTAGTTCTCGTAGTAGTGGAATGAGATCTGGTAGCTCAAGAACAAGCCGCTCTTCAGGTATGAGAAGCAGTGGTAGCTCTTCAAGATCCTCAGGAATGAGAGGTGGCGGATCTAGTGGTAGATCTTCAGGTGGTGGACGTTCATCAAGCTCTAGAGGTCGTAGAGGATAATTAGAAAGTTAAATTATATGAAAAAGGCAATAATTATAGGCGCGCTCGCACTGGGTGCGCTTTTTTCAAGCGCTCAATCTGTTCAAGAAGGACTTACTTACACTCCACAAGATATATTTGGAACAGCTAGATTTAGAGCTCTTAGCGGAGCAATGGGATCATTAGGAGGCGATTTATCTGCAATTGGAGTAAATCCTGCTGGTTCAACAGTATTTGCAAATAATTACGTTTCATTAAGTTTAAATGTATTTAATCAAGATGCCGACACAGATTACTTTGGAAGCACTTCAAATGACGGCAGTACTGATGTAACTATTAATCAAGTAGGTGGTGTCCTAGTTTTTGAAGGCAACAATGAATCTGGCGTTACTAAATTTTCTCTAGGTATCAATTACGATGCTTTAAGAAATTATGATACTAGGCTCTTTTTTAATGGTGTAAGTGACACTTCTATTTCTCAATATTTCTTGAATAACGCTAACGGTATTACTCTTGACAATTTACAGTTACAAAATGGAGAAACAGTAAGCGGTCTTTATAGGTTCCTTGGGGAAAATGTAGGTTTTGACGCACAACAAGCCTTCTTAGGATATGAAGCTTTTATAATAAACGCTGTTGATGATACCGACCCAAATAATATTGATTACGTATCAAACACTGGTAATGGTCCATACAACCAGACATATTTTGAAGACTCTAATGGGTATCAAAACAAAACATCTTTTAATGGAGCTTTAGAAATTGATAATAAATTTAGCTTAGGTCTTAATGTTAATATTCATTATTTATTTAATGAAAAGTTTACTCGCGCAACCGAAAACAGCAATGGTAATGTTTCTAGAACTAGATTTGACAATGTATTAAGAACAGACGGTAGTGGTGTAAGTTTTCAATTAGGTACGATAGCAAAGGTTACAAAGCAATTTCGACTAGGCCTGTCTTATGAGTCACCAACATGGTATACTATTGAAGATAACTTAGTTCAGGAGATCGAAGCATCAGGAGCCAACATTAATGCTATAGTTGCTCCTAGGGTAGAAAACTTATTTGCCCCTTACGATTTAAGGCTTCCAGGAAGTTGGACTGCAAGTGCTAGTTATGTTTTTGGCAAAAAAGGGCTTATAAGTCTGGACTACGGCATAAGAGATTACACGAATATGAAGTTTTCTCCAGAAAACGATTTCATTTTTTCTCAAAACAACCAATTTATTTCCAACAATCTAGACACAGCTACCACTTTGAGAATAGGCGGAGAATATCGCGTTAAAAATTGGTCACTGCGTGGTGGTTATAGAATGATTGATTCGCCTTACAAGGATAAGAGTATTATGGATGATCTTACAGGTTATAGTTTAGGTTTGGGATATTCATGGGGAAATACAGTTCTAGATTTGTCTTATGATTACTCCGAACAAGATTTCACTCAAAACCTTGCTTCTGGAGGATTAGACACCTCTGGGAACGCACGAAACAGCCTAACTAATATCGTATTAACCTTAGGGTTTAATCTATAACAGGTTAACTCTTAACAAGAAAAAAGCTGCATTTCCAATAGATGCAGCTTTTTTTATACCTAGGATTAAATGATTTTTATAATTATTGTGCTTGGTAGTGTTTAGTTATTACGCTTTCGCGAAAGCGTAATCAAATAAATAACAAGCAGTTTTAAAACCTAGTAAGCAAAAGCCCGCATTTTAAATGCGGGCTTTAATAATGTATACCATGAAGAGATTATCTTTTTAAAGCAAAGTGTCCAGTAGCCTCTGCGGATTGTCCTTCAAATTGATATTCAATTTTAAACCAATAATCAGAACTTGGTAAAGGCTCTCCATTAAAAGTTCCGTCCCAACCAGGACCATCGGTTGCTATTTGTTTTAGGAATTTCCCATAACGATCAAAAATGTATACCTGTGTTCCTGGTAGTCTATCACCTCCAATAATATTCCAAGTGTCGTGATACCCGTCTGCATTAGGAGTAAAATAATCAGGATATCCGTATACAAACACCTCTACAACTACTTCACCACAACCAGTTCGTTCTGCAATTGCCATTGTGTGAGGTCCAGGACTTACGTCATTAAAGTATGGTGAATTTTGGTAAGGACCACCGTCTAAACTAAACCAATATTGATCTGGACCTTCTGTAGTTATAAAAATATTATGTGAAAAATCAAAAGGGTCTGTGGTAACCTCAACATCATAGGAAAGAGGAATTCCCGAAAAACGTACATTAGTACTTTCAGTTTGTTGACAGCCAGTAAACAAGTCTGTCACTACCACTTCATAATCTCCATCTTCTGTTGCATTCAAAAAGGAATCTGATGCACCAGCTATGATTGTACCATTTCGAGTCCATTCAAAAGAATAATCTTGATTATTAAGACCTGTATCAAGTAATTCAGGTCCATTTATAAGAACTCCGTTTTCATCTCTACACAAAATATATTGCGGCAGTAATTGTGGATCTGGCAAATCATTAAACAATAGATCTAAAGTGGTAAATCCTTCACAGCCTAAACCTGGGATTTCAACCCTAACGAATACAGTTGTATCACCGCTAAAATCATAATTAGCATTTAATGGGTTAATACCATCCTGGGCGTCTTGAGAGGTTTCATGGAAGGTTACATCACTTGTTTGTCCTCCTGTTATCTCTGGGATAGCAGTAGTTAAATCTACCGTAGCTATTCCAGTTCCATCATCACATGATTCAAGTGGTGTCGCAACAAACGCATTAGGCGCTGCAAGTGCCTCTATTTCAAAAGTACCCACAGCAAAACAACCGGTTGAAGCATTTTCTAATCGATAATGAATGGTTTGTGGATTAAAAATATTATTGTAACTGTTACCATCTAATGGGTTTGTTTGTGAAACAGCATCGGCTTGTGACTCATAAAATGTCACTACTGCCGATTGACCGTTAGCTATTTCTGCAGTGCGATCGCTTAAAGAAAACATACCTACACCATCATTATCATCGTCACATACTTCAAGATCTGAAACCGCAACCGTTTGTGGAATTGGATTTACGGTGATGTTGAAACTTGATGTATTTGAACAGCCTGTTGTATTATTCACTACACTAGCGTAAATCGTTTCAGAAGTGGAAGTATTTGAATAATTGGTATTTAAAGGATTAATAGCTGAATCTGCATCGGTTTGAGATGCATGATAAGTTATAGTATAATCAGCAGGATTTAAACCATTCAATATCACGGCATCGTTTTGAGATAAGTCAAAAACTTCTATACCATCTCCTGAAATATCATCACACAATTCTAAATCATTACCATTAATAATAGAAGGAGCTGGATTAACAATTATATCAAAATTAACTGTCGAAAAACAGGTCGCATTTACTACACTTTCCATTCTTACATAAATGGTCTCTGTAGCTGCAGTATTATCATAACTTGTTGAATTTAAAGGATTGGTATTTGAATCAGCATTAGCTTGAGAAGAAAAGTAAGTTATCACATAATCTGCTGCGTTCAATCCGTTTAAAATTGCCGCATCTTGTGAACTTAAGTTAAAATTCTCAATGCCGTCGTTAGAAGGATCATCACAAACCACTAGATCTGCAGGACTTGTTGCCACCGGTAACTCATTAACAACAAGATTAAAACTACCTGTTGTAAAACACGAACCATTAGGCACACCTTCTACCCTTACAAAAATTTGCTCTCCTCCTATTATACTGTTTGTATAAGAACTTGGAGAAGCTATAGCATTAGTCGCAGCATCAGCATCTGATTGAGAAAGATAGTAAGTTATCAAAACATCTACTGGATTTTGTCCATTTAGAATATCAACTTCTTGCGAGGTCAAATCAAATATTTCAATACCATCGTTACTTGTATCATCACAAACAATCATATCCTGTGCTGTATTAAAAACACCTAAATAATCCACTTGTAATGCGAATTGAATTACATCAAAACAAGCGGTATTGCTAGAATTTTCTAACCTAGCATAGATTGTTTGCGGATTTGAAGTATTTGAATAAGCTGTTGAGTTAGTAATTGGATTTGTATTTGAAGTAGCATCGGCCATTGATTCAAAGTAACTAACATTTCCAGTTGTTACCGTTTGAATACTGGCGTCTTGTGAGGTTAGATCAAAAACTTCTACCCCATCATTACTTGCGTCATCACAAACCACCATATCATTTGGCGTGGTTGCTACTGGTAATTCATTAACCACAATATTGAAACTTCCTGTAGTATAACAAGCAGCATTAGGCACGCCTTCTACTCGTACAAAAATTTGTTCACCACCTACAACTCCATTAGTGTAAGAAGAAGGAGTTGCAATAGCATTGATATTAGCATCTGCATCGCCTTGAGAAAGGTGGTATGTTATAGTAACATCTGCTGGATTTTGACCATTTAAGATATCAATTTCTTGAGTAGTTAAATCAAAGATTTCTATTCCATCATTAGTGACATCATCACACACAACCATATCAGAGGCTGTATTATACACTCCTAAGTAATCAACTTGTATTGCAAATTGTGCTACATCAAAACATGATGGATCAATAGGGTTTTCCAATCTAGCGTAAATAATTTGAGGATTAGAAATATTAGAGTATCCAGTTGGGTTAGTAATAGCGTTTGTATTTGCAGAAGCATCTGCCAGAGTTTCAAAATAGGTAACGTTACCACCAGTTACCGATTGAACATCTGCATCTTGAGTAGTAAGATCAAAAACCTCAATACCGTCATTGCTAGCATCATCACATACCACTATATCGTTAACCGGACCTGTAATGGTTTGATTAACTGTTATATCAAAAGGCAATACTGCGTTACAAGAAGGATCAGCAGTGCTCACAATTCTTATCCAAATAGTTACAGTACCAGAAGCTTGGTTATAAGGAAGCGGTATAGGATTTGCTCCAGTTGTAGCATCTGCTTGCGAGGTGTGAAATGTCATCGTAAAATTAGTTCCTACCGTTCCACCGCCGCCACCAGACAAGCTACTATTTACATAACCTTGCAAATCAAAATTAACAAGAGCCGTACAGCTGTTAATATCTGGAATGGTTACTGTTCCAAAGTCTATAATCGACACTTGAAAACCAGCTGGATCTACTTCAATACAACTATTTGCTAGGTTTGTAATAGAGACATAGACAGTCTCTGGAGAAGTAGTTGTTACGTATGCACTAGGATTTGCAATAGGATTAGTTGCGTTCTCTGCGTCGTTTAAGGTATTATGGTAAGCGACTGAAAAATCGGCAGGATTTAAACCATTTAATACAATAGGTGTATTAACCGTAAGGTCAACAGCGGTAGTACCTAAAGTTCCACATTCAACAATGTCATTTGGTGCAGCATCGAGAATTTCCTGTTCTACAGTTATACAAACCTGTTCTGTATAAATACAACCAAAGCTGTCCGTAAATTCATAAGTATAACAGTTCAGACCTTCAGTAGTAGGTGTTACTGTTATCACATCACCATTTGTTGCTGTAATAGAAGGATCTGGCAACCATCTCGTTGCGCTACTACCAGGTGTAAAGTTGAACTCACCTGGTATTATTGCTGGATCAAAAGTAATACCCCATTGAAAAATATAACCGTTGTCGGAACCTAAATTATCTACTATATCTATACACCACTGACCGTTTAATGGACTTCCTATTAAATTAGTATAAGGATCAAATGGAAGATAATCACCAGCAGGAATAGTCGCGTTTGCAGCTGCGGCCTGAGCCCATGTTTGTGTCGCTGCTCGTTGTTCGGTAAAATAGTATAAAAATCCTCTTCCAGGGCTCAGGTCTGAGTCATTATCTATTGGGATTCCTAAAAATGTTCCGCCACCATTAGAATATTGATGAAGAACTGCTGTTTGCCCATTTGGAGAAATTATAGTTACCTCTAGATCTCCTAAATAGGAATGCTCCATTTCTAAGAAGATATCTACGATATCAGATGCATTAGTTACCACTGCACCTGGAGTAAAAATATCAACATTTATACAGGTTTGATAGGAAACACCACTACCATCAGGAAGGAAAGTTTGTCCTGCGACAGGTGGAGTTGGGTTTATCGCAAATTCAACCGGTGTGACCACTCCAGTAATGTCGGTACTATCTCCAAAACAAATGGTGGTGTCATCAGGTTGAGTACCCGTAAAATCAGGATCTGTTGAAACAAAGATTATTAAGTCTATTTCCTCTCTATCAGTACAGCCAATATTATCAGTTACAGTAAATTGAACGTTGTATATTCCAGGACTCGCATACGTTTCACTCACCATTTGCCCAGTTACTGTTCCATTACCATTTCCTAGATCCCACTCGTATGTTGCTCCTGTTCCATCTAAACTAAAAGTTGCGCTTCCGTCAAAATTCACAGTAGTACCTTGACATATTCTTAAAATTCCGTCTGCATCGGTTGCTGGAGTTGTTGTAATAGAAGGCGTTATTGTTTGACAAGGATCAAAACAACCTCGCGTCGCTCTCCAACCTGCATTATTCGTATTTGTACCATCGGAAACAAAGGTAATAAACAAACAACCGGTCGAATTAGTAGGAGATGCTTCTATCACTCCTGGCGCAGTAGTTGTATTTGATGCAGTGTAAAGAACAGGTGCTGTATTATCATCACCGTCATAAATAGTTAAAACATCATTAGGACCTATATCAATAAGTCCTATATTGAATTGCATTCTATCTGTCGGAATAATAGGGCATAAAATAAGTTCACCATTTTCATTATTTCCATAATTTCCTGCAGGACCGCCACTATCATTTAAAAAAGCATTGTTACAACCTACATATCTCTCAGTTGCATTGGCGGGCATATTAATAGTTTGAACCTGGCTGTATGCTGTGATTGCCACTGTAAAAAAGAGCAAACTCAACAAGAGTTTTTTAATAGAAATCATTGCTTTGAACTTAGATTAAATCTTGAGTAAGTAACAAATATCTTAATTTTCATTAACATAGCGTTAACTGTAAGCTAATTATTAACACGCCTACCACTCTAATTAGTTAAATTAAAGACCTTAGTTGTATCTTTGCAACCGCATTTTAACGCTTTTAAAGCGATAGTATTTTATGAAAGTAGAAGATCTTTTGGATGATATAAACGACCACGATCACTCATGGTCCAGTGAAGAAACACCGCTACGGGAAGACGCTTTTAGTCTTACCGATGAGGAAAAGATAGAGAGTATTAAAAAAGATGTTCATAACATCTTACAAACATTGGGAATGGACATGACCGATGACAGCCTGCAGGGAACACCTAAAAGGGTTGCAAAAATGTTTGTTAATGAGATCTTTGGAGGATTAAGACCCGATAAAAAACCAAAGGCAAGCACCTTTGACAATAAATACAAATACAATGAAATGTTAGTCGAGAAAAACATAACATTGTATTCTACCTGTGAACACCACTTACTACCTATAGTAGGACGTGCTCATGTTGCCTACATTTCAAATGGAACTGTGGTTGGACTTTCAAAAATGAATCGTATTGTAGATTATTATGCTAAGAGACCGCAGGTGCAAGAGCGATTAAATATCCAAATAGTGAGGGAACTTCAAAGAGTTCTTGGAACAGAGAATGTTGCCTGTGTGATTGATGCAAAACACCTTTGCGTAAATAGTCGAGGTATTCGCGACATTGAAAGTAGTACCGTTACGGGTGAGTTTGGAGGCGAATTTAAAAAGCCAGAAGTAAAAAAGGAATTTCTAGATTACATAAGTCTAGAAACCAAATTCTAGAATCACCTTCTTTACGTGATAGTTTGTTATTGATTACGCTTTCGCGAAAGCGTAACATCTAATATCTTTACCTTATAAATCAACATTATGGAATTATACCAAAGCAATGAAGTAAAGCTTTACAATTCACTTAATGGCCAGAAGGAAGTTTTTACTCCTATAACGCCGGGAAGAATAGGTATGTATGTATGTGGACCTACTGTTTACAGCAACGTACACTTAGGGAATTGTCGTACTTTCATAAGCTTTGATATGATATTTAGGTATCTAAAGCATCTAGGATATAAAGTTCGATACGTACGTAATATTACCGATGCTGGCCACTTAACAGATGATGCGGATCAAGGAGAAGACAAAATATCCAAAAAAGCTAGACTAGAAAAGCTAGAACCTATGGAAGTGGTACAGCAGTATACCCTAGACTTTCATAATGTAATGAGGCAATTTAATGCCTTACCACCTAGCATTGAACCTACTGCAACTGGACACATTGTTGAGCAAATTGAAATTATCAAAAACATCATTGACAAAGGTTATGCGTATGAGCGTAACGGATCTGTCTATTTTGATGTCGTTAAATTCAATACTGATCATCGTTACGGAAAATTAAGCGGCAGAAATCTAGAGGATATGATCGCAAACACACGTGACCTTAATGCTCAGGATGAAAAAGAAAATGCTCAAGATTTTGCCTTGTGGAAAAAAGCAAATCCAGATCATATCATGAGATGGCCTAGCCCATGGGGTGATGGTTTTCCCGGTTGGCATCTAGAATGTACTGTAATGAGCAGTAAATATTTAGGAGACACCTTTGATATTCACGGTGGTGGAATGGATCTTAAATTCCCACATCATGAATGTGAAATTGCTCAAGGTGAAGCAGCACACGGTTGTAGTCCTGTAAACTATTGGTTACATGCTAATATGCTGACTCTTAATGGCAAAAAAATGTCAAAATCAACTGGAAACAGTATTTTACCTAAAGAACTATTTACCGGTGATAACGACTTCATGGAAAAAGGTTTTTCACCTAGTGTAGTGCGTTTCTTCATGATGCAAGCTCATTACCGATCTGTTTTAGATTTTAGTAATGATGCTATCCTAGCGGCTGAAAAAGGTTATAATCGTATTAATGAAGCTATTACTTTATTAGACAAATTACCCGTTTCTCAAACTAGTAGCTTTTCCATTAATGAATGGAAAGAGAAATGTTATGCAGCAATGAACGATGACTTTAACACTCCTATCCTAGTAGCAGAATTATTTGAAGGAGCGAGTTTAATTCAAAAAATTAACAGCGGTTCAGAATCTATAAATCAAGAGGACTTAACCGTATTGCAGCAAACTTTCAGGGATTTTTTCTATGATGTTTTAGGTCTAAAAAGTTCTCAAGAATCCTTAATTGGTGATGAAACAGAACACTTAGATAAAGCTATGCAATTGTTAATTGATTTAAGAGCACAAGCTAGAGCAAATCGTGATTTTGCAACAAGTGACAAAATCAGGGATCAATTACTAGAGGCTGGAATTCAACTTAAAGATGGTCCAGACGGAACTACTTATACCTTATAAGCGCTTAGACTTAAAGCTATCTTGATATCATCGTTTTTTAAATGATTATCATTATAGTTGATTAAAGGGATTACTATTTATGCATAGTTATAAATAGTTCTAAACTAGAAATTAAAATGCCACATTTTTAATTCATGTTGAACTTGTTTAATTTTATATACGAATAAATTAGATTGAAAAAGTGGCTTACATATCCTTTTCTAGGAATAATTTGGGTTTATCAAAATGCGATATCTCCCTTTACTCCTGCTAGTTGTAGATACACTCCTACATGTTCTAGCTATTCCAAAGAAGCTCTTATTAAGCATGGTTTTTTTAAAGGTGGCTGGCTAGCCATTAAACGTATTTCTAGCTGTCATCCATGGGGTGGCAGTGGTCATGACCCAGTACCTTAATTTTCCAATTATAGATTTTTACTATCTTATATCTAACAATGTCTTTTGTAAATTCGCCATTAAAATAAGTTAGTGAGTCCTAATCAGATATTATTTACAATCATCGGTTATTTTGCCGTACTAATCGGCATTTCCTTTTTAGTAGGTCGTAAAAATGATAGTGCAACCTTTTTTAGAGGTAACCGTTCTTCACCATGGTACATAGTTGCCTTTGGGATGATAGGTGCTTCATTGAGCGGTGTAACCTTTATAAGTATTCCTGGTAATGTTGAGGCAGATTCTATGGGGTATTTTCAAGTAGTACTTGGGTATACCTTAGGGTATCTTGTAATAGGAACAGTCTTGCTTCCCATGTATTACAGACTCAATCTAACTAGTATTTATACCTATCTGCATGATAGATACGGAAAATCAGCTCAATATACCGGATCCAGCTTTTTCCTATTGAGTAGAGTTGTAGGAGCGAGTTTTAGGCTTTATTTGGTGGCAGGCGTACTTCAAACTTTTGTTTTTGATCCTATGCAAGTAGGGATTGAATTTTGGCAAACGGTAACTCTTACTGTTATTCTTATCTGGTTGTATACGTTTAAAAGCGGTATAAAAACCATTGTATGGACAGACACCTTGCAAACTTTGTTTATGCTAATAGCAGTAGGTGTAGCCTTGTATTTTCTTTATGAGAGACTAGAATTCTCTTCTATTAATAACTTAATTGATTATATAAACAGCAGTAACTACTCTCAAGTATTCTTTTTTGATGATTGGAAAAGTGATCAATATTTCTGGAAACAATTTTTATCTGGTGCATTTATAGCAATTGTAATGACAGGATTAGATCAAGATATGATGCAAAAAAACTTGACTTGTCGCAGTCTCAAAGACGCTCAAAAGAATATGTTTTGGTTCACGATTGTACTTACCATAGTTAATTTATTATTCCTAGTACTAGGAGTTCTTTTAACTGCCTTTGCCAAAGCGGAAAACATTCAAGCTTCTAAGGACAGCTTGTTCCCTGCAATTGCGCTACAAAGTGAGATGGGAATAGGACTAGGACTTGTATTTATGCTAGGACTTGTTGCCGCTGCTTATAGTAGTGCCGACAGTGCTCTAACTTCACTTACCACCTCATTTTCTGTAGATATTTTAAACGTAGAAAAAAACTACTCTGAATCTAGGCAAAAGAAAGTACGTATGTTAACACATATCGCGTTTTCAATCCTATTAATTCTTGTGATAGTAAGTTTTGAATACCTGATCCAAGATGCCAGTGTAATTACTAAACTTTTTGTTTTTGCTGGTTACACCTATGGACCACTTTTAGGTTTGTTTAGCTTTGGAATACTCACTTCGCTTAAACCTCATCGATACAGCGTTCCTATTATAGCGATAATATCTCCATTTATTGCCTACACCGTGAGTGTACTAGCCGAAAATGCGGGATTTGAATTTGGGTTTTTTATTCTTTTATTAAATGGTGCAATCACCTTTTCGTTATTATTGATTGCGTCAATTTTACTACCTTCTAAATCAGTACATAATTAGTATTGGTTTGTACCTAGCATTACTAGAGTACACGCCACTTCTACCTCTATACCATTTGACCTTAGAATTTCATAAAATTCAGGATTTTCTGTGCCAGGATTAAAAATGACACGTTTAGGCTTAAGACTTAAAATGTAATCGTAATAGGGCTGCTGTCTCTTTGGATTTAAATATAAAGTCACCGTGTGAATATCCTCATATTGCGGTTGATCAGTATCAATAGTTACTCCTGCAACCTCACCAGTTTTCAAACCTATAGCTACGGTAGGAACCTGATAAGACTCCAGTCTATTAATAGCCATGTTTGAGTAACGGTCTGTTTTAAGCGATGCTCCTAATACAAGTGTTTTTTTAGACATATTTAAGATTTAAGCTGTAACATTTCAACAAAGTTAGCGTCTTTTAATTGAAGGACGTGATAAACCCTTTACGATTTATTTGATAATTGAATTGTTTGAAAAAGAAAAATTCAAAGGTTAACGTTTCGTATAATTCATAATTAATGGTTGGTGTTATTGTACGATAACTAGAAATCCCGAGCTTGCAGGCTCGGGATTTTGTTTATATAAAGAATTCAAATAGAATAACCAATCAGTTGTTCTAAGATAACTACCATTTAATTACTGCACTACCCCAAGTAAATCCACTTCCAAAGGCGGCAAGAACCACCGTATCACCTTCTTTTACTTTACCTTCTTCCCACGCTTCACACAACGCTATTGGGATAGAGGCTGCAGTCGTATTTCCATAGCGCTGTATATTGTTGTATACTTTGTCATCAGATAATTGAAATTTCTTTTGAATAAATTGTGAGATACGCAAGTTAGCCTGATGCGGCACAAGCATGTCAATATCATTAACATCCAATCCATTAGTTTTCAATCCTTCCATTATCACTTCACTAAAACGGACTACTGCATTTTTAAATACAAACTGGCCATTCATATATGGGTAGTAAGGAATATCTTCCTGTGGATTCTCCTCAATTATTTGAGGAACCCAATGGTTAGTAGAAGGACCTTTAAGAGAAAGTTCTAGCGCGTGTTTCCCTTCACTATGTAAATGTGTTGAAAGTACTCCATGACCTTCTTGTTCTGATCGAGTAAGAACGGCGGCTCCTGCTCCATCACCAAAAATTACTGTTACACCGCGACCACGAGTAGAAAAATCTAATCCACCGCTGTGATTTTCTGATCCTATTAAAAGTACATTTTTATACATACCTGTTTTAATGAATTGATCAGCTACAGAGATTCCATAAATAAAACCACTACATTGATTACGTATATCAAGGGCTGGACAAGTGTGAATTCCCATCATATCTTGTACTTGGACACCACATCCTGGAAAGTAATAATCGGGAGATAGGGTTGCAAAAATGATTAAATCAATCTCATCCTTAGATATTCCAGCTCGATCAAGAGCAATTTCGGCAGCTTTCACTCCCATTACTGCAGTTGAATTTCCATCGCCTTTTTTAATATGACGTCGTTCCTTAATACCTGTACGCTCTTGAATCCACGCATCATTTGTATCCATTAATTTAGAAAGATCATCATTAGTCACCACATTTTCAGGGACATACTTTCCCATTCCGGCTATTCTAGAAGTGTACATATTTATTGTTTAAAAGCCTTGCAAGATAATAACCCACTACCCTATCTTGCTATGGTTTCCATTAGTTTTTATATGCATGCATAATAAGTTGTTTTCTAGTAATCTTCCGGAACTACCTGATGGTGAACTACATTATGTAGGTGATTATTACGCTTTCGCGAAAGCGGACACATTACAGCGTACAATTATTGAGGAAACGAAATGGCGCCAGAACAAAATAAAGTTGTTTGGAAAAGAACACCTAGAACCTAGACTTACTCAATTATATGGTGATCCAAAATTGAATTATGGATATTCGGGTATTGAATTTGAACCCTTACCCTGGACCAAAACGTTAGCCATGATTAAAAAAGATGTTGAACAACTTGCTAAAACCGACTTCAATATTTGTTTGCTTAATTTATATAGAGATGGGAATGATTCTAACGGATGGCATGCAGACGATGAAAAAGCTCTAGGTGAAAATCCAACAATTGCATCAGTAAGTTTAGGTGAGGAACGATTTTTTCACCTGAAACATAACACGCTTAAACAACACCGATATAAGTTTAAACTGGAGCACGGCAGTGTGCTAATAATGAGCGGTGGCACGCAACATTTTTATAAACATCAAATTGCCAAAACTAAAAAGACTATAAAACCGCGATTGAACTTAACCTTTAGAAAGGTAATTAGCGATTAACGTTTGGCTATTTTATTACCTGTAGATCGCTGTCTAGAACACTTGAATCTATTAATGCCTTCCATGCGTTGTGCTCTATGTTTTGTAGAACGACCTTGAACACGCTCGCGCCACATTTTAAAACTACTAGGTTTCATTTGATTGCGCATGATTTTGATAACCTCGCCTTCAGAAACGCCGAATTGAGCCTCGATAGCATCAAATGGAGTGCGGTCTTCCCAGCCCATTTCTACTATACGATCAATAGCTCTTTCGTCTAAGTTTTTGATTATGTCTTTTGCTCTTGCCATAGTGATATAGTCGCTTCAATATTTATTCATTACATTGATAGTAGCAGATAATACTCTTTTTTTTACCTTTAAATATGCAAAATAAAAATTTTATAGAGTACTTAATTATTACTCTTAATCTAATTCCGTTTCTTTATTTAGGCTTTATTTACAGCGAATTACCAGAAGAAGTAGCCATGCATTTTAATTCTAGCGGACAAGTGGATAGAATGGGAAGCAAACAGGAATTGTGGATACTTCCTATCCTTTTATGTGGCGTCATGTATTTTTTGTTTAAGTACCTACCTCAACTAGATCCTAAAAACAATAATTCTAGGATATGGCCAGGACTTAGGTTAGGCCTTACAGTTTTTATGAGTACCATCAGCATTATCATTATTTACGCTTGTTCACATACAGATTCATCAACCTTCAGTAAAGAACTACCTAGATTAATCTTTGCTGGTGTGGGATTATTGTTTGTTTTATTGGGATTATATATGAGACATATTAAACCTAATTATTTCATCGGAATACGCACGCCATGGACGCTAGAGAATAATGATGTATGGAAAAAAACACATTATTACGGTGGATACTGGTTTTTAATAGCAGGGATCGTAATGGTAATTTCAAGTATACTATTCTCCATGCAAACAACGTTTATTATTGTCATGTCAGCTACCATTGGCATAGCAATTGCAAGTTTTGCATACAGTTATTATTTATATCAAAAACCAGGTAAGAGCTAATGAAGTATTTTCTAGTATTCACTTTATTTATTGTAAGTATTTCTTTAAACGCACAAGACGTTTTCAGTAAAGGTCAAATGCAAAAGGAACAAATCGATCCTACCATCTATAATATTAATGATAATATTCAAGGTTCTCTGCTGGTTCCCGATACATTGCAACCAGTACCGCTAGTGATTTTTATTGCAGGACAAGGAGCCGTTGACAGAAATGGAAATGAGCCTAGAACAAGAAGCAATCACTACAAACAATTAGCAGACAGTTTGTTATCTAAGGGTATTGCTAGTTATCGTTATGATAAGCGTACTCTTACACTAATGAAAAATAGAAAGACTACGGATGAGGTTACTTTAAACACATTCATTACCGATGCGAGAGTTACCGTAAAAACGTTTAATAGAGATGATAGATTCTCTAAAATCTATTTATTAGGACATGGCCAAGGGTCACTGATAGCTATGAGAGTTTATGACGAATCCATTTCTGGGGTAATATCTATTGCAGGTCACGGCCAGTCTATCGATGATTTAATAGTGGATCAAATATCTAAAGAAATCCCAGGTCTAGATAAGGTAGCAAGAGCAACCTTTGACAAAATAAAAAAGCAAGAAAAACCTGTTAAAAACATTGAACGAGATCTTTGGAATGTAGCAAATCCTGGAATCCAACCTTTTATGAAAAGTTGGATGAAATATGACCCAACAAAACTGATAAAAAAAATAGAATGTCCGATTCTTTTATTAAACGGTGATAAGAACAGACAGGTTTCTACCATGCAAACTGAACTGTTACATGAAGCATCACCTAGTTCTAAAAAGGTGATTATTACAGGCATGAATTATGTATTTAAAAAAGTTGGTGATGATGAAATTGTTGCAGCAAAAAGCTATGTGGAGCCCAACTTTCCTATTCACCCTGAACTAATTAATCAAATACATACGTTTGTAACAGAATAGTTACAAATTATTCTCGTTTCATTGTATTTTGCAGGCAACCTTTAAAACAAGCCTGTATCAATGGATATTCCTAAAATTGAAAACGCAGCACCATTAATCACCAATGACGCAATAGTCTTTGGACTTTTAATGATTTGTCTAGCTATTGTGTTTTATGCCTCGTCAAGAGAAGACGGATTTTGGAAAAAATTCTTTACTTATGTTCCCGCCTTACTCATGTGCTATTTATTACCTAGTTTTTTGAGCACAACTGGAATTATATCTGGTGAATCGTGGCAAATTATTGAAAATGGCGAGCTAGTTGAAAAGGAGTCTAACCTATACTACATGGCCAGCCGTTACTTACTTCCAGCAGCACTTGTTCTTATGACCCTTTCCATTGATCTTAAAGCTGTTTTTAATTTAGGTTCAAAAGCACTACTCATGTTTTTGACTGGTACCGCTGGAATTATTATTGGCGGACCACTAGCAGTACTATTAATAGGTTCGTTTGTACCAGAGGCTATAGGTGGTGAAGGCACAGACGCTGTTTGGCGAGGACTAGCTACACTAGCTGGAAGCTGGATAGGTGGTGGAGCAAATCAAACTGCCATGTTAGAAGTATATGAATATAGCCAAGATAAATACGGTGGTATGGTAATCGTAGACATTGTTGTAGCAAACTTATGGATGGCAATTTTGCTTTTCGGTATCGGTAAAAGTCAACTGTTCGATAAATGGACCAAAGCTGATAATACAGCCATAGAAGAACTCAAACAAAAAGTTAGCGATTATACTACTGCTGTAAAGCGAGAAGCTACAGTTACAGATATTTTTGTAATGTCTGGAATCAGTTTTGGCGCTGTGGCAGTATCACACTTACTTTCAGAGTTTCTGTCTTCAACTTTCCAAGCAAATGAATTGATAGCTGGTAACATTTATTTGTCCTTTTTGACTAGTGGTTTTTTCTGGATTATTGCTATAGCTACTTTGATTGGAATATTACTTTCTTTTACTCCAGCTAAACGTTATGAAGGCACAGGAGCAAGTAGAATAGGCGGTATATTCATTTACATACTGGTAGCCACGATAGGTATGAAAATGGACTTAACTAAAATAATGGATAATCCATTCTTAATTCTAATCGGCCTGGTGTGGATGTTTTTCCATGCGATGTTATTAATAATCGTGGCAAAACTTATTAAAGCTCCTTACTTTTTCCTAGCTGTGGGAAGTCAAGCAAATGTAGGTGGTGCTGCCAGCGCTCCAGTTGTAGCTGCCGAGTTTCACCCATCCTTAACCAGCGTGGGCGTTCTACTTGCTGTATTTGGATATGTAGTAGGAACTCTAGGAGCTATTGCCTGCACAATTCTTATGCAACTGGCAGCAACAGCCTAGTATTTTACAAGGATATAATGCATATTTGCACCTCAAATTTTTGAAATGAAAAATCTCATCATCTTAATTCTTTTATTTGCTGGAATCACAGCTTGTTCTGATTCAAAAGGCACTCTTACCGTTAATGGAAATATTAAGGGGCTAAAACAAGGAACCGTATATCTTCAAAAATTAGTAGATACAACCATCGTCAACGTTGATAGTATAAAAATAGATGGTGAGCCTGTATTTAAATTAACGACTCCACTAGAAAATCCAGAAATTTTATATCTATATCTAGATATTAAAGATGGCGTTAAATATGATGACCGTATACAATTTTTTGCTGAAGATACAATTATCAATATAGAAACTGACCTAGAGAAGTTTGAGGATAATGCTCAAATCACTGGTTCAAAGAATCAAGATATTTTAAATATTTATGAGACGAACAAAAAACCTTTAAACCAGGTCTATACTAAGTTAGTACAACGCAGTATGCAATTGAATGCAATGGAAGACGTTTCTCAGGAAAAAATTGATTCACTTACAACTGCTTACGATAAATACCTGCGTAAAAAAGTCCTATATGCGATCAACTATGCTCAATTGCACAAAGATTACGAAGTATCTCCATATATCCTTGTAAAAGATGCTTTTGATGCAAAGGCAGAACTACTAGATAGCGCTTATCAAATGATGCCAAAAAAAATTCAGACAAGTCGTTATGGAAAACAACTGTCTGAATTAATTAAAACTAATAAAGAATTATAGAGCGTTTATACGATCAGCTAATTGGTTAGCTTCGTTTTGTAAATCAACTCTTACTTGTTTTAAATGACTTGCTCTATTTTCTACGCTGCGGTCGTTAACACGTGCGATAAGAGCGTCAAAAGTTTTTATACTATCGTCTATAATTTCTTCAGATTTTTTATGATCAGATTCTGGATGCGCTCCTTGATGGATAATTGCCGCATCAATGATATCACCTAGTACATAGTTGATATCTTGCTTTAAGTGTCTTATGCTTGCCATAATTGTGAATTTATGGCAAAAATAACCTATTTATTAATCTTATGATATAGAAACCTGTAGCACTTTTGCACCTGCGGTTGAATGCAAATCAACAGCTACTAGGCTCGCTGGCAATAAAACTGTTTCTACTGGTTTTAATGTTACATTTTCATCATCTACCTCAATATCGATAATTGTATCACCTACATTCATAAGCACTACAAAAGATTCGAGCTGTGCTGGGTTTATCTGGTAGTGATCATCAAAACTCACATAGTCTGTTTTAAAGTATCTATTTGTCGCAAGATTTTGACTACCCGTTTTTGAAGGATTATAATTAATATGGTGACCTTTAACTTTGTTATAATCAGCAACGTCAATGGTATCCTGAATATGTAATTCTCTGGTATTACCTTCATCATCCTTGCGGTCAAAGTCATAGACCCGATAGGTAATATCACTACTTTGTTGAATTTCAGCAAGGGTTATTCCACCACCTATAGCATGAATTAATCCAGGCTTGATAAAGAATGCATCGCCTGTTTTAACTTGCTGTTTATTTAATATATCTAGTAAGGATTTTTCTTGTATCGCTTTCGCGAAAGCGTCCTTATCACAATCCTCATTAAAACCCATTATTAATCGCGCACCATCATCCACATGCATGATATACCACATCTCAGTTTTACCAAAACTATTATGTTTCTTTTGAGCTACACTGTCATCAGGATGCACTTGTATAGACAAATCTTGTGCTGCGTCTATATATTTTATAAGCAAAGGAAACTGATTTCCAAATCTGTTTACACTAGTAGCTCCTAACAGTTGTAAGGGATATTGTTCAATCAATTCAGTGAGCGATTGCCCCTTATAATTACCATTGGTAATAATAGATTCATCATCGGGCACAACACTGATTTCCCAACTTTCTCCTAATTGGTTAATCGGTGGATTGATTTTTTTGAGTGTATTTAATTGATCTCCACCCCAAATTTTGGACTTAAAAATAGGTTTAAACTGCAGTGGATATAGTTTCATTAATCACCTGAATATACAACAAAGTTACGAGGTGTCTCGTATAATTTAATACTCAAATCGTATTTAGGATCTAATTTAGGTTTTATTTTTTGATAAATTACATAGGCAATATGTTCTGCCGTAGGAATTAAGGTTTTAAATTCAGGAACTTCTTCATTGAGATTTTTGTGATCAAATGCATCTTCTACTTGTTCTTTGATGATATCTTTAAGTATTTTCAAATCAATCAAATAACCAGTTTCTGGATCAACTTCACCTGTCACACCTACTTCTAATTCGTAATTGTGACCGTGAAAATGTGGATTGCTACATTTCCCAAATATTGATTCGTTTTGTTCACTAGACCAATCTGGTCTAAACAGTCGATGTGCTGCATTAAAATGCGCTTTACGATATGCTGTTAATCTCATGAGATGAATTTGTAATATTTATCAAAAATAATTTTGAACCAAGCTGTATACTCATGTGGATTTTCATCCATATGAGTTTTAATTTCTTGAGCTGTCATCCATTTATAAGCTGCTACTTCATCTGGATTAATTACAGGCTCATCATTGTAGTAACCTATCATCACGTGATCTAATTCATGTTCTGTAAGGCCATTATCAAACGGAGCTATGTATATGAAATTGAAAAGTTCTTTAAGCTCTGTAGAAAATCCCATTTCCTCTTGTAGTCTTCTTTTACCTGCCTCAATATTAGTCTCACCATCTCGTTGATGACTACAACATGTGTTAGTCCATAAGCCTGGTGAATGATACTTGTGTAATGCTCGTTGCTGCAACATAATTTGTTGCTTATCATTTACTACAAATACGGAAAACGCACGATGCAATAATGCTTTTTCATGGGCCTCAATTTTTTCCATAAGGCCTACTTTTTCATCGTTTTCATTTACCAGTATGACTTGCTCCATTTATAAAATTTTGTTTCAAATTTACAAAAGAAGTTTAATCAACCTCTTAGTAATTTGTTAAGAGAATTGATGATAAATCACTGATTGAATATCTTGATCTATGACTTTTTTAGAGTAGTTCCTCTGTGATCAATGGTAAAATCTACTGTAGTTGTAGAAACTGGTTTTTTCTTGTTCCCAGTTAAACGATCAACTAGCATATCTACCGCAACGGCACCTATTTCTTCACCGTGTTGAGTAACTGTAGATAGAACAGGATCCGACAAATATGAAAATTCCTCGCTAGAGAAACCTACAATTGATACGTCTTTAGGAATGTTATAATTGAGTCTATTAAGAGCACTTACCGCTACTAATCCCGATTTATTATCAATGCATAAGACTCCATCAACATCGGGATGTACTTCACACATATTTTTTATGTGTTCTCTTACACCTTTTGCATTGTCAACATTGATTATGATAGGTTCTTGATTAGTATTACTTGATTTTTCTAGAGCGGTTTTATATCCTAAAATTCTAAGTTTTGCAACGCTTAAATCTCCTAAAGTATTTATTAGTATTATCTTCTTACGACCTTCTTCAATAAACATATTGACAGCGTTGAAGGTCGACATAAAGTCGTCTATTACTACCTTATCACATTCAATCGATTGTGAGGTTCTATCAAACATTACTACTGGAACATCTTGTTTAAGTAAATCTTTCAGGTGGTTTAAATCGTCTTTGGCCTGCGTCTCTTGTGAAATTGAGAGTATAAATCCATCGACACTACCATTTGACAATAAGTTTATTGAGTCATTTTCTTTTGTAAAGGACTCATTTGAGATACATGTAATAATATTATATCCCAATTTATTTGCCTGTTGCTCAATCCCGTATAAGGTATTTGCAAAGAAAGGGTTTAAAATATCTGGTATGATTACACCTAAGGTTTTAGTTTGTCTATTTTTTAAACTAAGTGCTAATGTATTTGGGCGATAATTTAATTCTTTTGCGATTTCTTTCACTCTTTTAATAGTATCCTGACTAATTTCTGGACTATCCTTTAATGCCTTAGAAACAGTAGATACTGAAACACCTAGAGTGCTGGCTAAATCTTTAAGTGTAATCATGATTTACCTTTTGTATTTCACAAATATAATGAACAAGCAACTAGCAGTTAAAAGCCGCAGTCAAACTTTAATTATTGAAACATTTTCTCCTAAAACCTTTACAATGGCCCAACAAAGCATAGGAATAACATATTTAGAAAATGTATATTCAATAATAGAATTAAAACTGCAGCTATAAGATTAAATTAATTATTTACCTACCACGATAAACTCAGATCTTCTGTTAAGTTGGTGTTGTTCCTCGGTACAATCAACACCGTTTGAACATTCGTTAACCAATTGAAATTCTCCATAACCTTGAGCTGTCAATCTATCTGCATTGATTCCTTTCATTATTAAATAAGCCCGAGTAGACTTGGCTCTGCGGTCACTTAATTTCATATTATATAAATCTGGCGCACGGCTATCTGTATGGGATCTAATATCTACTTTAACAGTAGGAAACGCCTTCATAAATTGTAACACTTTTTGCAGTTCAACTTCTGCATCAGGCCTTATATTAGATTTATCAAAGTCAAAATATATCATAGGTATATCTAGCACGCTAGCTAGATCATCACCGACTTGGAATTTTTGGATTTTATCATCAATAGATCTTTTTAAAGAAATAGGTAAATCTATCGTAGCAATAACATCTGGTGTTGTTGTTACTGCATCGGCAGGAGCATACTCTTCTTTGGATGCTTGGATGGAATATGTTGATTCACATAGCACTGTAAAGGAATAAGCCGCGTCCTTTTTAACAATTACTCGTTCTACCTCGTTATTATCTACATCTAAAAGAACAACGGTTGCTCCTGGAATTAATTCTCCCGTTTCTTCATCTGTTACTATTCCTACTATTTCATCTTTACAAGCTAAAGGTTTGTTTTGCTTTAAACTATATATATCATCAAGACCTTGTCCTGATTTTCTATTTGAACTAAAGTAACCCGTCATAGTGCTATCCTTAATGACAAATGAAAAGTCATCGTAAGAACTATTAATTGGTTTTCCTACATTGGTGATTTTTAACTTTTCGCTATCATGGGCTTCTGCAAGTGAAATCACAAAAACATCTAATCCTCCTAATCCCATGTGTCCCGTAGATGAAAAATAAAGATCCTCTTTTTCTGAAATAAATGGGAATAACTCCTTTCCTATTGTATTTACAGCAGTAAGATTCACAGGCTCTGATAAGGTGCCTGTCGAATCTATTTCAACATACCAGATATCTGAACTACTCTTTCCATCCAAACCTGTTACACTTCCAGGTCTATCGCTAGAGAAATACAACCTAGATTCTTCTCCATTTAATGCTGGGTGAGCTGTCGACCACTCGTCGCTATTGATTGCTAGTTCTTCTATATTTCCCCATCCGTCTTCTGTTTTACTAGCTCTAAATATTTTCAACTTATTTATTTCATCTTTGCTTTTCTTATACTTTTTATTGAAATAATTATTGCTGGTGTAATAGATCGTTTGACCGTCTTTCGTGAATACTGCATTACTTTCATGAAATTTAGTATTCAATTTTTGATCGCCATTTCCAAATTTTCTAGGATTAACAAGTTCTAAACTTGCACTATCAATTTGAGCAACATATAAATCTAAAAACTGTCGTTCACTCCATTTATGACGTCTGTTAATCATAGAAGCAGAATCCTTTGAACTTGCATATACCACTTCATTACTCCCATTAAGATAAGCGGTTCCAAATTCCTGAGACTCACTATTTATCTCTAAATTTTTAATGGTATATCTCCATGATTGAAGTTCAATCATCTCAAGATAATTTTTATCGTTTACAAAAATTTCAGTAAAAGAATCTGCTCCCTTAATTTTTTGATATTCTATTAATAACGCATCAGCCTTATCGTAATCCTTTACCGCTTTTAAACTTTGAACATATCTAAAATAGTATTCACTTTCTATCGCGCCATCGTTATTCTCAAATAGTTTTGTATACCATTTGTGTGAATTTGAATAGTCGTTATTGAAGTAATAAGTATCTCCTAATTTTTTATAGACATTACTTGTCCCGTAACCGTCCTCCACCATATTTAAATACATGTGTTGTGCATCTATAAAAGCATACTCATCATATACTTTATCTGGCTCTATTACATTTCTATCTTGAGCGAGAGATATCGTGGAAACTAATCCTAGTATAACAGTTAAATATTTCATTGTAACTTTTTAATTTTATTAAAAGAATCTTGGTGTGATAATTCTATCGTAGCTGTTGAACAATTCAAATCGCAAGAATAATTCATAACTACCGTCGTTGTATATCGCATTACCTAATTCTGTAGTCTCGCGATCATAGGCAAATCCTATCATCATTTGATCACTTATTTGAAATCCTACTAATCCAGTAACAGCAGCACTCCA
This sequence comes from Nonlabens sp. SCSIO 43208, assembly GCF_050703575.1. NCBI lineage: Bacteria > Pseudomonadati > Bacteroidota > Flavobacteriia > Flavobacteriales > Flavobacteriaceae > Nonlabens > Nonlabens sp. SCSIO 43208. The sequence goes on along the minus strand of NZ_CP065365.1, from coordinate 1,337,438 downwards.
CCTATAGGCCGCTCCTACTGTGAACTTCTCGTTGAATAAGAAATTTGCCGTTAAGTCAACCTGTAAAGGTGCTCCTTGTACCATCTTTACTAGTCCAGCTGGCTTGAACTTAATGTTATCATTTAAATCAAAAACATATCCCACGGTTCCAAATAAGTGTATACGCTCCTCTGCTATAAACGTGGCTGAACTCGTGTCGTTATCTTCATCAAAATGATCCGTCTGTAATAAATTAGGCGAACTCAATCCTACGTAAAACCTCTCCGTATGATAATACAGTCCTAATCCTACAGTAGGTGACAATCTATTGTCTACATTCTCACTCAATCTAGGATCTCCTGGATCAAAAATATTTAGCTTATTAAAATCAACATTTAACACGTGGATTCCTCCCTTAAGTCCAAAGCTTAATCTTGCCTCGTCTCCTACGGGAATCGTATAACTAAAATCTGCCGCTACATAGGTCTCATCAGCTGGTCCTATTTCGTCATTCACAACACTCAAACCTAACCCTACTCTACTATTGGCAATAGGAGTATGAAACGACAAAGTTTGAGTGCGTGGTGCTCCATCCAATCCAACCCATTGACTACGATGTAATCCAACTATACTCGCTACACCGCGATTACCAGCATAGGCCGGATTTATAACTATCGGATTATACATATACTGACTGTACTGTGGATCCTGTTGAGCTGTTAACGCTTTCGCGAAAGCGAAAAAAACAAAGACAACTATTAATTTTTTCATGCTTGTATTCTTAATAATTAATCTAGACTTAGACTTCCATCTAAGCCTAGATTTATTTTCATTTTATCTGATGTATAAATAACCGGCCAATTTCTGAGTTTTCCCAAAATCATCTATATATTCTACTACATAGAAGTATGTACCAGTCGGTAATTTCTCACCTTGCTCGACAGTAACTCGTCCTTCTGAAACACCTTCAAACCTACGAGTTTCATTATCGTAATTCTCAGTGTTATAAACCTCAATACCCCATCTATTATAGATATGAACTGTATTCTCAAAATTCTCAATTCCTTCTAATATGAAATAATCATTTCTACCATCCTCATTAGGCGTAACTGCATTCCATACTCTTATTCGACGTGGATCTGAATCTAGATAATCTGGAATTCCATCACCATCGATATCACTAGTATCTCCTGTGTTTGGATTACCATCTCCATCTGGATTTGGCCCTTCATCCATAGTATCAATTCCATCGCCATCATCGTCTGTATCTAGGTAGTCTGGTATGCCATCTCCATCAGAGTCTTGATCGGTAGGATCATTATCACCATCATAGTCTTCAAAAATCGTATCTACACCATCTCCATCATCATCGGTATCAAAAACATCTGGAACACCATCTCCATCTGTATCGCCTCTTGTAAGTTCCACTCCATTTGGAACATTATCCATATCACAATCTGCATCTAACCATTCTTGAGAAGGTGTTGTTGATTGATCATCTAGATTAACGCTACATGGATCTTGTGGATCTGTAGGATCTCCACCGTTTGGAGGGAATAATTCATCAATATTGGATACGCCATCTCCATCACAATCTAAGGCATCCCATGCTCCTGATGCTAGACTTACGTCTTGTGATATTGAGTCATAATCACATGGATCTTGAGTATCAGTCCCGTCTATTAATTCCTGTCCGTTAGTTACTCCATCACCATCACAATCTAACATAGCCCATTCATCACTTGGAGTTATTGTCTGACTAGTGGTAAGATAATCACAAGGGTCATTTAGATCAGTACCGTCTGCGATCTCATCACCATTAGTAACTCCATCACCGTCACAATCTGCATCTAGAAAATCGCCTCCTTGAGTTAAAGTAATACTTCCTACTATTAGATCACAAGGATCAATTGGATCAGTCCCATCGATTATTTCATCACCGTTAGTAACACCATCACCATCACAGTCTAGCGCATTCCAAACTGATGTTACTAATGTTAAATCTTGGCTGTTCACATCATAATTACAAGGATCTTGTGGGTCGGATCCATCATTTAATTCGGTACCGTTTGAAACACCGTCACCATCACAATCAGCACCTTGCCACGCTGGAGAAGTAACAGACACATCCTGTTGTGATGCATCGTAATCACATGGGTCATTAGGATCTGTTCCTGCTGTTAATTCGTCTCCATTAGTCACTCCATCACCATCACAGTCTGCTGACAAATAGTCTCCTGATTGAGCAACCGTAATACTTCCAACATTTAAATCACACGGATCGTTTGGATCAGTTCCGTCTGCTATCTCATCAGCATCGGTCACTCCATCTCCATCACAATCTACTGTGCTCGTTACTGATACTGTTATCTGTGACACGTTGTAATCACACGGATCGTTAGGGTTAGTACCATCTGGTGTACCTGGATCTCCATCTGGACCATTGATCTCATCAGCATCGATTACTCCATCTCCATCACAGTCTACTGTGCTGGTTACTGGTACAGTTACGCTACTTACGTTATAACTACAAGCATCGTTTGGATCGGTTCCGTCTGCAATCTCATCGGCATCTATCACACCATCTCCATCACAGTCTACTGTGCTAGTAACTGATACCGTAATATCTGCAACATTGTAGCTACATGCATCGTTCGGATCGGTTCCTGCTGCTATCTCATCAGCATCCGTTACTCCGTCTCCATCACAATCTACGTTACTTGTTACTGCTACTGTTATACTTGCTGGATCATAACTACACGCATCGTTTGGATCAGTTCCGTCTGCTATCTCATCAGCATCCGTTACTCCATCTCCATCACAATCTACTGTGCTTGTTACTGCTACTGTTATTTGTGACACGTTGTAATCACATGGATCGTTAGGGTTAGTACCATCTAGTGTACCTGGATCTCCATCTGGACCATTGATCTCATCGGCATCAGTTACTCCATCTCCATCACAGTCTACTGTGCTGGTTACTGGTACAGTTACGCTACTTACGTTATAACTACAAGCATCGTTTGGATCGGTTCCGTCTGCAATCTCATCGGCATCTATCACACCATCTCCATCACAGTCTACTGTGCTAGTAACTGATACCGTAATATCTACAACATTGTAACTACATGGATCATTTGGATCGGTTCCTGCAGCTATCTCATCAGCGTCAGTTACGCCGTCTCCATCACAATCTACTCCACTTGTTACTGATACTGTTACACTTGCTGGATCATAACTACACGCATCGTTTGGATCGGTTCCATCTGCTATCTCATCAGCATCCGTTACTCCATCTCCATCACAATCTACTATGCTTGTAACTGCTACTGTTATTTGTGACACGTTGTAATCACATGGATCGTTAGGGTTAGTACCATCTAGTGTACCTGGATCTCCATCTGGACCATTGATCTCATCGGCATCAGTTACTCCATCGCCGTCACAATCTACTGTGCTGGTTACTGGTACAGTTACGCTACTTACGTTATAACTACAAGCATCGTTTGGATCGGTTCCGTCTGCAATCTCATCGGCATCTATCACTCCATCGCCATCACAGTCTACAGTACTAGTTACTGCTACAGTAATATCTGCAACATTGTAGCTACATGCATCGTTTGGATCAGTTCCGTTTGCTATCTCATCAGCATCCGTTACTCCGTCTCCATCACAATCTACGTTACTTGTTACTGCTACTGTTATACTTGCTGGATCATAACTACACGCATCGTTTGGATCAGTTCCGTCTGCTATCTCATCAGCATCCGTTACTCCATCGCCATCACAATCTACTGTGCTTGTTACTGCTACTGTTATTTGTGACACGTTGTAATCACATGGATCGTTAGGGTTAGTACCATCTAGTGTACCTGGATCTCCATCTGGACCATTGATCTCATCGGCATCAGTTACTCCATCTCCATCACAGTCTACTGTGCTGGTTACTGGTACAGTTACGCTACTTACGTTATAACTACAAGCATCGTTTGGATCGGTTCCGTCTGCAATCTCATCTGCATCTATCACTCCATCGCCATCACAGTCTACAGTACTAGTTACTGCTACAGTAATATCTGCAACATTGTAGCTACATGCATCGTTCGGATCGGTTCCTGCTGCTATCTCATCAGCATCCGTTACTCCATCTCCGTCACAATCTACACCACTTGTTACTGATACTGTTACACTTGCTGGATCATAACTACACGCATCGTTTGGATCGGTTCCATCTGCTATCTCATCAGCATCGGTCACTCCATCTCCATCACAATCTACTGTGCTCGTTACTGATACTGTTATCTGTGACACGTTGTAATCACACGGATCGTTAGGGTTAGTTCCATCTGGTGTACTTGGATCTCCATCTGGACCATTAATCTCATCAGCATCCGTTACTCCATCTCCATCACAATCTACTGTGCTGGTCACTGGAACTGTAATACTACCTTGATCATAATTACAAGCATCTGTTGGATCGGTTCCGTCTGCAATCTCATCTGCATCTATCACTCCATCGCCATCACAGTCTACAGTACTAGTTACTGCTACAGTAATATCTGCAACATTGTAGCTACATGGATCGTTTGGATCAGTTCCGTTTGCTATCTCATCAGCATCCGTTACTCCGTCTCCATCACAATCTACGTTACTTGTTACTGCTACTGTTATACTTGCTGGATCATAACTACACGCATCGTTTGGATCAGTTCCGTCTGCTATCTCATCAGCATCCGTTACTCCATCGCCATCACAATCTACTGTGCTTGTTACTGCTACTGTTATTTGTGACAAGTTGTAATCACATGGATCGTTAGGGTTGGTACCATCTAGTGTACCTGGATCTCCATCTGGACCATTGATCTCATCAGCATCGATTACTCCATCGCCGTCACAATCTACTGTGCTGGTTACTGGTACAGTTACGCTACTTACGTTATAACTACAAGCATCGTTTGGATCGGTTCCGTCTGCAATCTCATCAGCATCTATCACTCCATCGCCATCACAGTCTACAGTACTTGTTACTAATATCGTAATATCTGCTACGTTGTAACTACATGCATCGTTTGGATCGGTTCCGTTTGCTATCTCATCAGCATCCGTTACTCCGTCTCCATCACAATCTACACCACTTGTTACTGTTACTGTTACACTTGCTGGATCATAACTACACGCATCGTTTGGATCGGTTCCATCTGCTATCTCATCAGCATCGGTTACTCCATCTCCATCACAATCTACTGTGCTGGTTACTGATACTGTTATCTGTGACACGTTGTAATCACACGGATCGTTAGGGTTAGTTCCATCTGGTGTACTTGGATCTCCATCTGGACCATTGATCTCATCGGCGTCAGTTACTCCATCGCCGTCACAATCTACTGTGCTGGTCACTGGAACTGTAATACTACCTTGATCATAATCACAAGCATCTGTTGGATCGGTTCCGTCTGCAATCTCATCGGCATCTATCACTCCATCTCCATCACAATCTACTGTGCTCGTTACTGCTACAGTAATATCTGCAACATTGTAGCTACATGCATCGTTCGGATCGGTTCCTGCTGCTATCTCATCAGCATCCGTTACTCCATCTCCGTCACAATCTACACCACTTGTTACTGATACTGTTACACTTGCTGGATCATAACTACACGCATCGTTTGGATCGGTTCCATCTGCTATCTCATCAGCATCGGTCACTCCATCTCCATCACAATCTACTGTGCTCGTTACTGATACTGTTATCTGTGACACGTTGTAATCACACGGATCGTTAGGGTTAGTTCCATCTGGTGTACTTGGATCTCCATCTGGACCATTAATCTCATCAGCATCCGTTACTCCATCTCCATCACAATCTACTGTGCTGGTCACTGGAACTGTAATACTACCTTGATCATAATTACAAGCATCTGTTGGATCGGTTCCGTCTGCAATCTCATCTGCATCTATCACTCCATCGCCATCACAGTCTACAGTACTAGTTACTGCTACAGTAATATCTGCAACATTGTAGCTACATGGATCGTTTGGATCAGTTCCGTTTGCTATCTCATCAGCATCCGTTACTCCGTCTCCATCACAATCTACGTTACTTGTTACTGCTACTGTTATACTTGCTGGATCATAACTACACGCATCGTTTGGATCAGTTCCGTCTGCTATCTCATCAGCATCCGTTACTCCATCGCCATCACAATCTACTGTGCTTGTTACTGCTACTGTTATTTGTGACAAGTTGTAATCACATGGATCGTTAGGGTTGGTACCATCTAGTGTACCTGGATCTCCATCTGGACCATTGATCTCATCAGCATCGATTACTCCATCGCCGTCACAATCTACTGTGCTGGTTACTGGTACAGTTACGCTACTTACGTTATAACTACAAGCATCGTTTGGATCGGTTCCGTCTGCAATCTCATCAGCATCTATCACTCCATCGCCATCACAGTCTACAGTACTTGTTACTAATATCGTAATATCTGCTACGTTGTAACTACATGCATCGTTTGGATCGGTTCCGTTTGCTATCTCATCAGCATCCGTTACTCCGTCTCCATCACAATCTACACCACTTGTTACTGTTACTGTTACACTTGCTGGATCATAACTACACGCATCGTTTGGATCGGTTCCATCTGCTATCTCATCAGCATCGGTTACTCCATCTCCATCACAATCTACTGTGCTGGTTACTGATACTGTTATCTGTGACACGTTGTAATCACACGGATCGTTAGGGTTAGTTCCATCTGGTGTACTTGGATCTCCATCTGGACCATTGATCTCATCGGCGTCAGTTACTCCATCGCCGTCACAATCTACTGTGCTGGTCACTGGAACTGTAATACTACCTTGATCATAATCACAAGCATCTGTTGGATCGGTTCCGTCTGCAATCTCATCGGCATCTATCACTCCATCTCCATCACAATCTACTGTGCTCGTTACTGCTACAGTAATATCTACAACATTGTAACTACACGCATCGTTCGGATCGGTTCCTGCGGCTATCTCATCAGCGTCAGTTACTCCATCTCCGTCACAATCTACACCACTTGTTACTGCTAAAGTCACACTTGCTGGATCATAACTACACGCATCGTTTGGATCGGTTCCGTCTGCTATCTCATCAGCATCGGTTACTCCATCGCCATCACAATCTACTGTGCTTGTTACTGCTACTGTTATTTGTGACAAGTTGTAATCACATGGATCGTTAGGGTTAGTACCATCTGGTGTACCTGGATCTCCATCTGGACCATTGATCTCATCGGCATCAGTTACTCCATCGCCGTCACAATCTACTGTGCTGGTTACTGGTACAGTTACGCTACTTACGTTATAACTACAAGCATCGTTTGGATCGGTTCCGTCTGCAATCTCATCGGCATCTATCACTCCATCTCCATCACAATCTACTGTGCTCGTTACTGCTACAGTAATATCTACAACATTGTAACTACATGGATCATTTGGATCGGTTCCTGCAGCTATCTCATCAGCGTCAGTTACTCCATCTCCGTCACAATCTACACCACTTGTTACTGCTAAAGTCACACTTGCTGGATCATAACTACACGCATCGTTTGGATCGGTTCCGTCTGCTATCTCATCAGCATCGGTTACTCCATCGCCATCACAATCTACTGTGCTTGTTACTGCTACTGTTATTTGTGACAAGTTGTAATCACATGGATCGTTAGGGTTAGTACCATCTGGTGTACCTGGATCTCCATCTGGACCATTGATCTCATCGGCATCAGTTACTCCATCGCCGTCACAATCTACTGTGCTGGTTACTGGTACAGTTACGCTACTTACGTTATAACTACAAGCATCGTTTGGATCGGTTCCGTCTGCAATCTCATCAGCATCTGTCACTCCATCTCCATCACAGTCTACAGTACTTGTTACTGCTACAGTAATATCTACAACATTGTAACTACATGGATCATTTGGATCGGTTCCTGATGCTATCTCATCAGCATCCGTTACTCCGTCTCCATCACAATCTACGGTACTTGTTACCGCTACTGTTACACTTGCTGGATCATAACTACACGCATCGTTCGGATCAGTTCCATCTGCGCATTCTGCAGAATTAGTAACACCGTCACCATCACAGTCTTCAAAACCAATCGAGTTTGCTGGATCGCTGGTCAAAATTAGACATACATCAACCGTTCCAGATGTTACATCGTCACAATCAATAACAACAGTTATGGATACATTACCTACATCAGTTAATCCATCTTCATCTTCTAGCGTATAGTCAAAACTAACACTTGTTAAATTTGGTCCAGGCGTAACATCTAAGATCCCGTTTGTCTGAAGGGTTACCGTAGTACCATCACTTAAGGTTACTGTCGATCCTGGTGCTATCGGAGTTACTACTCCTGTTGCTGGATCGATGATCTCGGTAATCGTCAAATTAGCATTGTCGCCATCTGGATCATCATCACCGTCTAATACATTGATATTGATCAAGGCTTCTGTATCTGTAGTAGCCACTTCATCATCCGCTACTGGTGGTAACTGAGTGAAAGTTATATCTACCATACCTGTATCAGTTAAACCGTCTTCATCTGCAACTGTGTATTCAAAACTGATTGGCTCTGTGCTGTCTGTCGCTGGAATAACATTTAAGGTTCCATCTGGATTTAACTCTACTACCGTACCATCAGCCAAAGTCACTGGTGAACCTACCGATATCGCCTGACCTTCTACCTCAGTGATTGTCAAGTTTGCATTATCACCATCTGGATCATCATCGCCTGCTAACGCATCTACCGTCACTGGAGTATTGATCGTCTGGTCTGCTAGAATCTCATCATCTGCTACTGGTGGTAACTGAGTGAAGGTTATATCTACCATACCTGTATCAGTTAAACCGTCTTCATCTTCAACTGTGTATTCAAAACTAATCGGCTCAGTACTATCCGTTACTGGAATAACATTCAAGGTTCCGTCTGGATTTAACTCTACTACCGTACCATCGGCTAAGGTCACTGGTGAACCTACCGATATCGCCTGACCTTCTACCTCGGTAATTGTCAAGTTTGCATTATCACCATCTGGATCATTATCGCCAGCTAACGCATCTACCGTCACTGGTGTATTGATCGTCTGGTCTGATAGAATCTCATCATCTGCTACTGGTGGTAACTGAGTGAAGGTTATATCTACCATTCCCGTGTCAGTTAAACCGTCTTCATCTTCTAAGGTATACTCAAAACTAATCGGCTCCGTACTGTCTGTCGCCGGTGTAACATCTAAGGTCCCGTTTGTCTGAAGGGTTACCGTAGTACCATCACTTAAGGTTACTGTCGATCCTGGTGCTATCGGAGTTACTACTCCTGTTGCTGGATCGATGATCTCGGTAATCGTCAAATTAGCATTGTCGCCGTCTGGATCATCATCACCGTCTAACACATTGATATTAATAGGTGTGTTTATAGCTTGATCTGTTAAACTCTCATCATCTGCTACTGGTGGTAACTGAGTGAAAGTTATATCTACCATACCTGTATCAGTTAAACCGTCTTCATCTGCAACTGTGTATTCAAAACTGATCGGCTCTGTGCTGTCTGTCGCTGGAATAACATTTAAGGTCCCATCTGGATTTAATTCTACTACCGTACCATCAGCTAAAGTCACTGGTGAACCTACCGATATCGCCTGACCTTCTACCTCAGTGATTGTCAAGTTTGCATTATCACCATCTGGATCATCATCGCCAGCTAACGCATCTACCGTCACTGGAGTATTGATCGTCTGGTCTGCTAGAATCTCATCATCTGCTACTGGTGGTAACTGAGTGAAGGTTATATCTACCATGCCCGTGTCGGTTAAACCGTCTTCATCTTCAACTGTGTATTCAAAACTAATCGGCTCAGTACTATCCGTTACTGGAATAACATTCAAGGTTCCGTCTGGATTTAACTCTACTACCGTACCATCGGCTAAGGTCACTGGTGAACCTACCGATATCGCCTGACCTTCTACCTCGGTAATTGTCAAGTTTGCATTATCACCATCTGGATCATTATCGCCAGCTAACGCATCTACCGTCACTGGTGTATTGATCGTCTGGTCTGATAGAATCTCATCATCTGCTACTGGTGGTAACTGAGTGAAGGTTATATCTACCATTCCCGTGTCAGTTAAACCGTCTTCATCTTCTAAGGTATACTCAAAACTAATCGGCTCCGTACTGTCTGTCGCCGGTGTAACATCTAAGGTCCCGTTTGTCTGAAGGGTTACCGTAGTACCATCACTTAAGGTTACTGTCGATCCTGGTGCTATCGGAGTTACTACTCCTGTTGCTGGATCGATGATCTCGGTAATCATCAAATTAGCATTGTCGCCGTCTGGATCATCATCACCGTCTAACACATTGATATTAATAGGTGTGTTTATAGCTTGATCTGTTAAACTCTCATCATCTGCTACTGGTGGTAACTGAGTGAAAGTTATATCTACCATACCTGTATCAGTTAAGCCGTCTTCATCTGCAACTGTGTATTCAAAACTGATCGGCTCTGTGCTGTCTGTCGCTGGAATAACATTTAAGGTTCCATCTGGATTTAACTCTACTACCGTACCATCAGCTAAAGTCACTGGTGAACCTACCGATATCGCCTGACCTTCTACCTCAGTGATTGTCAAGTTTGCATTATCACCATCTGGATCATCATCGCCTGCTAACGCATCTACCGTCACTGGAGTATTGATCGTCTGGTCTGCTAGAATCTCATCATCTGCTACTGGTGGTAACTGAGTGAAGGTTATATCTACCATTCCCGTGTCAGTTAAACCGTCTTCATCTTCTAAGGTATACTCAAAACTAATCGGCTCAGTGCTATCCGTTACTGGAATAACATTTAAGGTTCCGTCTGGATTTAACTCTACTACCGTACCATCGGCTAAGGTCACTGGTGAACCTACCGATATCGCCTGACCTTCTACCTCGGTAATTGTCAAGTTTGCATTATCACCATCTGGATCATTATCGCCAGCTAACGCATCTACCGTCACTGGTGTATTGATCGTCTGGTCTGATAGAATCTCATCATCTGCTACTGGTGGTAACTGAGTGAAGGTTATATCTACCATTCCCGTGTCAGTTAAACCGTCTTCATCTTCTAAGGTATACTCAAAACTAATCGGCTCCGTACTGTCTGTCGCCGGTGTAACATCTAAGGTCCCGTTTGTCTGAAGGGTTACCGTAGTACCATCACTTAAGGTTACTGTCGATCCTGGTGCTATCGGAGTTACTACTCCTGTTGCTGGATCGATGATCTCGGTAATCATCAAATTAGCATTGTCGCCGTCTGGATCATCATCACCGTCTAACACATTGATATTAATAGGTGTGTTTATAGCTTGATCTGTTAAACTCTCATCATCTGCTACTGGTGGTAACTGAGTGAAAGTTATATCTACCATACCTGTATCAGTTAAGCCGTCTTCATCTGCAACTGTGTATTCAAAACTGATCGGCTCTGTGCTGTCTGTCGCTGGAATAACATTTAAGGTTCCATCTGGATTTAACTCTACTACCGTACCATCAGCTAAAGTCACTGGTGAACCTACCGATATCGCCTGACCTTCTACCTCAGTGATTGTCAAGTTTGCATTATCACCATCTGGATCATCATCGCCAGCTAACGCATCTACCGTCACTGGAGTATTGATCGTCTGGTCTGCTAGAATCTCATCATCTGCTACTGGTGGTAACTGAGTGAAGGTTATATCTACCATGCCCGTGTCGGTTAAACCGTCTTCATCTTCAACTGTGTATTCAAAACTAATCGGCTCAGTACTATCCGTTACTGGAATAACATTCAAGGTTCCGTCTGGATTTAACTCTACTACCGTACCATCGGCTAAGGTCACTGGTGAACCTACCGATATCGCCTGACCTTCTACCTCGGTAATTGTCAAGTTTGCATTATCACCATCTGGATCATTATCGCCAGCTAACGCATCTACCGTCACTGGTGTATTGATCGTCTGGTCTGATAGAATCTCATCATCTGCTACTGGTGGTAACTGAGTGAAGGTTATATCTACCATTCCCGTGTCAGTTAAACCGTCTTCATCTTCTAAGGTATACTCAAAACTAATCGGCTCCGTACTGTCTGTCGCCGGTGTAACATCTAAGGTCCCGTTTGTCTGAAGGGTTACCGTAGTACCATCACTTAAGGTTACTGTCGATCCTGGTGCTATCGGAGTTACTACTCCTGTTGCTGGATCGATGATCTCGGTAATCGTCAAATTAGCATTGTCGCCGTCTGGATCATCATCACCGTCTAACACATTGATATTAATAGGTGTGTTTATAGCTTGATCTGTTAAACTCTCATCATCTGCTACTGGTGGTAACTGAGTGAAAGTTATATCTACCATACCTGTATCAGTTAAACCGTCTTCATCTGCAACTGTGTATTCAAAACTGATCGGCTCTGTGCTGTCTGTCGCTGGAATAACATTTAAGGTCCCATCTGGATTTAATTCTACTACCGTACCATCAGCTAAAGTCACTGGTGAACCTACCGATATCGCCTGACCTTCTACCTCAGTGATTGTCAAGTTTGCATTATCACCATCTGGATCATCATCGCCAGCTAACGCATCTACCGTCACTGGAGTATTGATCGTCTGGTCTGCTAGAATCTCATCATCTGCTACTGGTGGTAACTGAGTGAAGGTTATATCTACCATGCCCGTGTCGGTTAAACCGTCTTCATCTTCAACCGTGTATTCAAAACTAATCGGCTCAGTGCTATCCGTTACTGGAATAACATTTAAGGTTCCGTCTGGATTTAACTCTACTACCGTACCATCGGCTAAGGTCACTGGTGAACCTACCGATATCGCCTGACCTTCTACCTCGGTAATTGTCAAGTTTGCATTATCACCATCTGGATCATTATCGCCAGCTAACGCATCTACCGTCACTGGTGTATTGATCGTCTGGTCTGATAGAATCTCATCATCTGCTACTGGTGGTAACTGAGTGAAGGTTATATCTACCATTCCCGTGTCAGTTAAACCGTCTTCATCTTCTAAGGTATACTCAAAACTAATCGGCTCCGTACTGTCTGTCGCCGGTGTAACATCTAAGGTCCCGTTTGTCTGAAGGGTTACCGTAGTACCATCACTTAAGGTTACTGTCGATCCTGGTGCTATCGGAGTTACTACTCCTGTTGCTGGATCGATGATCTCGGTAATCATCAAATTAGCATTGTCGCCGTCTGGATCATCATCACCGTCTAACACATTGATATTAATAGGTGTGTTTATAGCTTGATCTGTTAAACTCTCATCATCTGCTACTGGTGGTAACTGAGTGAAAGTTATATCTACCATACCTGTATCAGTTAAGCCGTCTTCATCTGCAACTGTGTATTCAAAACTGATCGGCTCTGTGCTGTCTGTCGCTGGAATAACATTTAAGGTTCCATCTGGATTTAACTCTACTACCGTACCATCAGCTAAAGTCACTGGTGAACCTACCGATATCGCCTGACCTTCTACCTCAGTGATTGTCAAGTTTGCATTATCACCATCTGGATCATCATCGCCAGCTAACGCATCTACCGTCACTGGAGTATTGATCGTCTGGTCTGCTAGAATCTCATCATCTGCTACTGGTGGTAACTGAGTGAAGGTTATATCTACCATACCTGTATCAGTTAAGCCGTCTTCATCTTCAACTGTGTATTCAAAACTAATCGGCTCAGTGCTATCCGTTACTGGAATAACATTTAAGGTTCCGTCTGGATTTAACTCTACTACCGTACCATCGGCTAAGGTCACTGGTGAACCTACCGATATCGCCTGACCTTCTACCTCGGTAATTGTCAAGTTTGCATTATCACCATCTGGATCATTATCGCCAGCTAACGCATCTACCGTCACTGGTGTATTGATCGTCTGGTCTGATAGAATCTCATCATCTGCTACTGGTGGTAACTGAGTGAAGGTTATATCCACCATTCCCGTGTCAGTTAAACCATCTTCATCTTCTAAGGTATACTCAAAACTAATCGGCTCCGTACTGTCTGTCGCCGGTGTAACATCTAAGGTCCCGTTTGTCTGAAGGGTTACCGTAGTACCATCACTTAAGGTTACTGTCGATCCTGGTGCTATCGGAGTTACTACTCCTGTTACTGGATCAATGATCTCGGTAATCATCAAATTAGCATTGTCGCCATCTGGATCATCATCACCGTCTAACACATTGATATTAATAGGTGTGTTTATAGCTTGATCTGTTAAACTCTCATCATCTGCTACTGGTGGTAACTGAGTGAAAGTTATATCTACCATACCTGTATCAGTTAAACCGTCTTCATCTGCAACTGTGTATTCAAAACTGATCGGCTCTGTGCTGTCTGTCGCTGGAATAACATTTAAGGTCCCATCTGGATTTAACTCTACTACCGTACCATCAGCTAAAGTCACTGGTGAACCTACCGATATCGCCTGACCTTCTACCTCAGTGATTGTCAAGTTTGCATTATCACCATCTGGATCATCATCGCCTGCTAACGCATCTACCGTCACTGGAGTATTGATCGTCTGGTCTGCTAGAATCTCATCATCTGCTACTGGTGGTAACTGAGTGAAGGTTATATCTACCATGCCCGTGTCGGTTAAACCGTCTTCATCTTCAACTGTGTATTCAAAACTAATCGGCTCAGTACTATCCGTTACTGGAATAACATTTAAGGTTCCGTCTGGATTTAACTCTACTACCGTACCATCAGCCAAAGTCACTGGCGAACCTACCGATATCGCCTGACCTTCTACCTCGGTAATTGTCAAGTTTGCATTATCACCATCTGGATCATTATCGCCAGCTAACGCATCTACCGTCACTGGTGTATTGATCGTCTGGTCTGATAGAATCTCATCATCTGCTACTGGTGGTAACTGAGTGAAGGTTATATCTACCATTCCCGTGTCAGTTAAACCGTCTTCATCTTCTAAGGTATACTCAAAACTAATCGGCTCCGTACTGTCTGTCGCCGGTGTAACATCTAAGGTCCCGTTTGTCTGAAGGGTTACCGTAGTACCATCACTTAAGGTTACTGTCGATCCTGGTGCTATCGGAGTTACTACTCCTGTTGCTGGATCGATGATCTCGGTAATCATCAAATTAGCATTGTCGCCGTCTGGATCATCATCACCGTCTAACACATTGATATTAATAGGTGTGTTTATAGCTTGATCTGTTAAACTCTCATCATCTGCTACTGGTGGTAACTGAGTGAAAGTTATATCTACCATACCTGTATCAGTTAAACCGTCTTCATCTGCAACTGTGTATTCAAAACTGATCGGCTCTGTGCTGTCTGTCGCTGGAATAACATTTAAGGTCCCATCTGGATTTAATTCTACTACCGTACCATCAGCTAAAGTCACTGGTGAACCTACCGATATCGCCTGACCTTCTACCTCAGTGATTGTCAAGTTTGCATTATCACCATCTGGATCATCATCGCCTGCTAACGCATCTACCGTCACTGGAGTATTGATCGTCTGGTCTGCTAGAATCTCATCATCTGCTACTGGTGGTAACTGAGTGAAGGTTATATCTACCATACCTGTATCAGTTAAACCGTCTTCATCTTCAACTGTGTATTCAAAACTAATCGGCTCAGTGCTATCCGCTACTGGAATAACATTCAAGGTTCCGTCTGGATTTAACTCTACTACCGTACCATCAGCCAAAGTCACTGGCGAACCTACCGATATCGCCTGACCTTCTACCTCGGTAATTGTCAAGTTTGCATTATCACCATCTGGATCATTATCGCCAGCTAACGCATCTACCGTCACTGGTGTATTGATCGTCTGGTCTGATAGAATCTCATCATCTGCTACTGGTGGTAACTGAGTGAAGGTTATATCTACCATTCCCGTGTCAGTTAAACCGTCTTCATCTTCTAAGGTATACTCAAAACTAATCGGCTCCGTAATGTCTGTCGCCGGTGTAACATCTAAGGTCCCGTTTGTCTGAAGGGTTACCGTAGTACCATCACTTAAAGTTACTGTAGATCCTGGTGCTATCGGAGTTACTACTCCTGTTGCTGGATCAATGATCTCGGTAATCGTCAAATTAGCATTGTCGCCGTCTGGATCATCATCACCGTCTAACACATTGATATTAATAGGTGTGTTTATAGCTTGATCTGTTAAACTCTCATCATCTGCTACTGGTGGTAAACAAGAGACTGGAATTACAGTTAAAAATACTGCTGTACTCTCACAACCCGTAGAGGTATTCAATACCGTTACTTCATAATCACCTGGAGCTAAACCTATGAAATCACCTGTTGTATTTGTTTGTGCGGCAACTACTGGAGAAACACCTGTTAATTCATAAACTTCATTTGTGCCCAAGCTCGGTGCTGTAACATCTATTGTACCTGTTGGTGTAGTACACGTTGGCTGTACAGTTACTGAGGCCGTTGGTGTTACTGGGTCTGCTGGAACAGTATTTATAGTTAGAGCTACTGCTGTACTTTCACAACCTGCAGCCGTATTCAATACCGTTACTTCATAATCACCTGGAGCTAAACCTGTGAAATCACCTGTTGTATTTGTTTGTGCGGCAACTACTGGAGAAACACCAGTTAATTCATAAACTTCATTTGTTCCCAAGCTCGGTGCTGTAACATCTATTGTACCTGTTGGTGTAGTACACGTTGGCTGGACAGTTACTGAGGCCGTTGGGGCGGTAGGGCCACCTGGCGGAGCATTTACTGTTAAAGATAAAAAAGTACTCTCACATCCAGTAACTGTGTTTAATACTGTTACATCATAATCACCTGGTTGTAATCCACTAAAAATCCCATCTGTATTATTGGTCTGCGCAGGTACTGCTGGTGTTATTCCTGTTACTTCGTACACCTCATTTGCACCTAAAGCAGGAGCCGTTACTGAAATTGTACCTGTGGGTGCTGGGCAAGAAGGTTGTTGAGTTACTGTTGCTGTTGGAGTAGTTGGATTAGCTGGGACCGAATTTACTGTTAAAGAAATAGCAGCACTCTCACAGTTTCCTGCCGTGTTGAGTACTCTTACCTCATAATCACCTGGTTGTAATCCACTAAAAATCCCATCTGTATTATTGGTCTGGGCTGGCACTGCTGGTGTTATCCCCGTTACTTCATACACCTCATTTGACCCTAGAGCAGGAGCTGTTACTGTAATTGTTCCCGTAGTTGAGATACACGTTGGCTGTTGAGTAACAGTTGCTGTTGGAGTTGTTGGAGTAGCAATTACTGTTAGGGTAATTGTATCCTCTGCCGGACATATATTATTAGGACTACTTACTTCTACTCTATAAACATTACCATTCATAGCTGGAGTTACAGATGTCAAATTAAGTGTCTGTGTAGTTGCAATTACTGTGGTACTTGGATTTAAATACCAATTATAGGTGAGCCCAGCTGAAGAAGGTGAAGAATTAGTATCATCACTAGCATCACCTGTAGGCCCGAAATTGGTTACCTGAGTAAATGTAGCATTTGCTGTAAACGCCACATTATTACCTTCACAAGCGGGTAAAGCTGGTGCAGCAGAAATAGACGAAATTGTTACTGTTTCAGAAATTGTTTCAGCACCATCTGCTCCATCGTAGCCACCAGTAATTGGCGCAGCACCTGTAACACGGCCAAAAGAATCTACTGTAGTAGGAGGATTACCTAGAATACCATCACCGTTAGGATCAACTCCACCAGATTCTAAAACATCATTACAACCATCATTATCTGAATCTAAATCATAAATATCAAAAATACCATCACCATCTGTATCACAATCTGGTGTAAACGAAGTAAGGTAAGGTATCAATTCACTCTCAACAATACCTTGTGCACCTCCCCAAAACTCTGCTCTTATCCTTATAAATTCCAAATCTGAGAGAATATTATTATAATCAGTAACAGTACCAGAAAAGTTTGCTTGGTTTATATTTAAAATTATTTCGAAATCTCCTCCATTAACTTGAGTGTCTAGAAAAGGATTTGCGCCAATTTGGGCAGTAATTTGATTACCTCCATCTCCTATCAATATAAAATCATCAACACCTGGAACTAAATTCGAAAACCAACTATTAGAAGCAGAATTATCATCCAAAAATATTCTAAACCGGACATTCCTACCATCTAAGTCCGAAAAATCTTGACCACTAAATGCAAGTTGGTAAAACGTTATACCTAAAGCTTGATCAATGTATCTGAGTCCAACTTCATTATTACTGGGCCCAGCATTGTTAACGGCTGGCGTTCCGGATGCACCGCCTTCTACAACTGTAACATCTCCTGAGTTAATAGCATCTAATAAAAATGCTCTGCTAATTGTTACTTCATTACATTCAGCTACATCATCAATACCATCATTATCCGCATCTAAATCATCTTGATTGAGTACTAAATCCCCATCGCAATCGCCAAGAGGACCTTCTTGCCCTGGAGGACATTGCCCAAAACCAGAAAACACCACTGATACCATCAGTAGCGCTGCAAGGAAATATTGTTTAAAATCTACTAATGCTGTTATATCAACTGAGCATTCATTTTTCAAAACGGAAGGAATTGTAGTTTTTCCCATAATAATCATTAGTTATTTCTTAAAAGTTGGTTGGAATGTGTTGTAGAAAATTTTAGATAGGATATTATTTCTACTAAAGAAATCAGACAATATTAAAATATATGTAAAAAAATAAACCTGTTAGTCTCATGTCTAAAGGGGAATACATTATATAAGCTTAATCTAATAAGCAGTATACAATGGATATTAATTAATAGCTTTGGTTAGCTAAATAACTTATTGTAGCCAATTCATTAATTTAACCAACATTTAACATTTCAAAAATAATAAAAATTAGTGATTATAAATTGTAAGAATTTTTCTAATATTTATTTACTCGATTAAAAACTGATAAAATCGATTAAAATCGAAAATAGTTAATTTCATACAATATCGATTGTTTAAATTTTATTGAATATTTAAAATCACCAAATAAAAAAGAACATCTTGAACTTACTTTGAGCTATATTATCACACCGCTAATCTGATAAAATAAGTAAACTATAAAATTAATATACTCATTTCTTGAATTATCTTTTTACTCTGATTATCATGTGGTCTACATAACTAGAATTTTCAATATAATTTTAAGATTACAAACCCCAAAAGAACAGACAGAATTACTAAAATAATTGACTATTTTTGCCCTCAATTTCCAACATAAATTATGAGTTTTATATCCGAAATTAATAGACGCCGCACCTTTGGTATTATATCTCACCCAGATGCAGGTAAAACAACACTTACCGAAAAACTCCTTTTATTTGGTGGTGCCATACAAGAAGCAGGTGCTGTTAAAAGTAATAAAATAAAAAAAGGCGCTACTAGTGACTTTATGGAGATAGAGCGCCAACGAGGAATTTCTGTAGCAACATCTGTTTTAGCTTTTGAATACAATGGTATAAAGATAAACATACTAGATACGCCTGGGCATAAAGATTTTGCCGAGGACACTTTTAGAACTTTAACAGCTGTTGATAGTGTCATAGTCGTAGTAGACGTTGCAAAAGGTGTGGAAGAGCAAACTGAAAAACTTGTAGAGGTTTGTAGAATGCGTAACATTCCTATGATTGTATTCATCAATAAAATGGATAGGGAAGGAAAAGATGCCTTTGACCTACTAGATGAAATTGAGCAAAAGTTACAACTCACAGTGACACCATTGAGTTTTCCAATAGGAATGGGATATGATCTTAAAGGAATTTATAATCTTTTTGAAAAAAACATAAGATTGTTTACTGGAGAGTCTTCTAAAGACATTAATAAAACTACTTCCATAGACGATTTAAATGATACGGCATTAGACAACCTAATTGGAACTGAAAGCGCTCAAACATTACGAGAAGAACTTGAAATGGTAGAAGGTATCTATCCAGAATTTAATGAGAAAGATTACCTAGACGGTAAATTGCAACCCGTATTTTATGGTAGTGCACTACATAATTTTGGCGTAAAAGAGCTGCTAGACGCATTCATTAAAATAGCCCCTACTCCTAGACCTAAAAATGCTGAGGAACGATTAGTAAATCCTAAAGAAAAAGATTTTAGTGGATTCGTTTTCAAGATACACGCGAATATGGACCCTACACACAGAGACAGACTGGCTTTTGTGAAAATTGTAAGCGGGACTTTTGAACGGAACAAACCTTATAAACATGTTAGGTTAGATAAAAACTTAAAATTCTCCAGCCCTAATGCATTCTTTGCAGAAAAGAAAGAAATTGTTGACATATCGTACCCAGGAGATATTGTAGGTCTTCACGACACGGGAAATTTTAAAATCGGTGACACTTTAACTAGTGGTGAGATCCTACATTATAAGGGAATTCCTTCATTCTCACCAGAACATTTTAGATACATTAATAATGCCGATCCTATGAAAGCAAAACAGCTTGCTAAGGGTATTGATCAATTAATGGATGAAGGTGTAGCGCAATTATTTACTCTAGAACTAAATGGTCGTAAAGTTATTGGTACTGTTGGCGCCCTGCAATTTGAAGTAATTCAATATAGACTGGAACATGAATATGGAGCAAAATGTTCCTATGAGAACCTTAACGTGCACAAAGCTTGCTGGGTGGATACCAAAGATTGGAAAAGTGAGGAGTTTTTAGATTTTAAAAGAGTTAAGTCCAAGTTCTTAGCTAAAGATAAACAAGGTCAATTGGTATTTCTAGCAGATAGTGCTTTCTCTCTTCAAATGACGCAACAAAAATACCCTAGTATCAAATTTCACTTCGTATCGGAATTTGAATCCATAGCTGTATAATCTTTGCTACGCTTTCGCGAAAGCGTTATTATAAAAAAAGAAAGAGGTTCTTGAAGAACCTCTTTTTTATTAATTACAATTGGAAATCTTACCTAGACCAGAAATTATAAACTCTGATCTACGATTAAGTTGATGTTCCTCTGGAGTACATTCAACTCCATTTGAGCACTTATTAAGTAATTGACGCTCTCCATAACCTTTGGCTGTTAATCTGGACGCATCGATACCATTATCGATCAACCACTGACGAGTACTTCGCGCTCTACGATCACTTAAAGCATCGTTGTAATCATCTGGCGCACGACTATCTGTGTGAGACCTAATTTCAACAGCTATCTGTGGATATAGTTCCATGAATGCTTTAATCTTTGTCAATTCTGCAGCCGCATCTGGTCTTATATTAGACTTGTCAAAATCAAAGTAGATTTGTTTTATGTTTAATAAAGGTGCTATATCATCACAATCTGCTAGCGCTTGTTTATTTTTAGACAATTCCAGCGGTATATCACTATAATCTGTTTGAGAAGGTGTTGTAAACAAATCCTCGTCGGTACCATATTCTCGTTTTTCACCTCGTAGGAAATATTGTTTATCACACTCTAATTTAAATACAAATTTCCCATTAGCCTTAGTAATCACGTCTCCTACAACATTATTATTAGCATCAAGAACGGTTACTAATGCACCATCTATAGGAGCTCCTGTATTTTTATCAGTTACTGTACCAGAAAGAAGGTGCTCACATTCTTTACGCATCTCTTCCGTTTGAATGAAACTATAAATATCGTCATCTCCGATTCCTCCTGGTCTATTACTACTGAAGTATCCTCGCTTACTACCGTCATTTATTATAAATGAGAAATCATCATATTGCGTGTTTATAGGACTACCTATATTTACCACATTAGATACAGATCCATCTGGTTTGATGGAACTTGCAAATACATCTAATCCTCCTAATCCTTGATGACCAGTACTTGCGAAATACAGTGTATTATTGCTACTTACAAAAGGAAAACTTTCTCTACCTTCTGTATTGACATTTTCCAAATTGCGAGGTTCACTGTAATTACCATCTTCTAAAATATCAACTACCCATAAATCAGACTTACCAAATTTTTCTCTCATGTCATAACCAACTGATCCTGGCATATCACTAGAAAAATACAACTTAGTCTCATCTGGACTTAATGCTGGATGTGCTGTAGAGTATTCATCGCTATTAAAAGGTAGCTCAACAGGTTGTGACCATCTTTTTCCCTTTTTAACCGACTTGTATATTTTAAGTCTGTTAACCCCATCAATATCTTGTCTTGCAACACCTTCGGAGTAGTTATTACGTGTAAAGTATACAGTACTACCATCCTTAGTAAATGTAGGTGTACTTTCATGGAACCTTGTATTAAGAACCCCTTTAAATTCCTTGGCATTTCTTAATTCTCCAGCATTTGTTTCATCAGCTTCATAGAGCTCTAAAAAAGCCTGTCCACTCCATGTATGTCTTCTATTTATCAATGAAGAAGTATCTCTAGATGTGGCAAACACTACTTTATCTTTGGCACCGTAATAAGCCGTACCAAAATCACTGGAATAACTATTAACATCCTCTGCATTTTTTATAATAAATCTTCCTGACTGAAAATCAATGATTTGCAGATAATTAGGCTCGTCAGAATATTTTTTGGCTCTTGAATCAAATCCCTTGAAGGAATTAAAAGTGGCCATCAATTCATCTGCTTTCTGATACTGACCAGTAGCTTTTAAAGTTTGAGCATGTCTAAAATAATACTCTGGTTTTACTGACTCTTTGTATTTTTCAAAAAGTAGTGTATAATATTTATTGGATTTTTCTAACTCGTCATTAAAGTAATAAGCATCGGCAAGTTTTGATAAAATCTCTGGTGATTCGTAACCATCTTCAAATAGTTTTTTATAAAGCTTTTGAGCTTCAAAAAAAGCTAATTGATCATACTTTTTATTTGCTTTCTCTAAATCTGACTTTTTCTGTGCATATGAAAAATTCAGAATAAATGTCACCAATAAAAGTGTAGATATATATTTTAATTTCATGATACTATTTTATTAAAAGAATCTTGGTGTGATAATTCTATCGTAGCTGTTGAACAATTCAAATCGCAAGAATAATTCATAACTACCGTCGTTGTATATCGCATTACCTAATTCTGTAGTCTCGCGATCATAGGCAAATCCTATCATCATTTGATCACTTATTTGAAATCCTACTAATCCAGTAACAGCAGCACTCCACCTATAGGCCGCTCCTACTGTGAACTTCTCGTTGAATAAGAAATTTGCCGTTAAGTCAACCTGTAAAGGTGCTCCTTGTACCATCTTTACTAGTCCAGCTGGCTTGAACTTAATGTTATCATTTAAATCAAAAACATATCCCACGGTTCCAAATAAGTGTATACGCTCCTCTGCTATAAACGTGGCTGAACTCGTGTCGTTATCTTCATCAAAATGATCCGTCTGTAATAAATTAGGCGAACTCAATCCTACGTAAAACCTCTCCGTATGATAATACAGTCCTAATCCCACAGTAGGTGACAATCTATTGTCTACATTCTCACTCAATCTAGGATCTCCTGGATCAAAAATATTTAGCTTATTAAAATCAACGTTTAACACGTGGATTCCTCCCTTAAGTCCAAAGCTTAATCTTGCCTCGTCTCCTACGGGAATCGTATAACTAAAATCTGCCGCTACATAGGTCTCATCAGCTGGTCCTATTTCGTCATTCACAACACTCAAACCTAACCCTACTCTACTATTGGCAATAGGAGTATGAAACGACAAGGTTTGTGTGCGTGGTGCTCCATCCAATCCAACCCATTGACTACGATGTAATCCAACTATACTCGCTACACCGCGATTACCAGCATAGGCCGGATTTATAACTATCGGATTATACATATACTGACTGTACTGTGGATCCTGTTGAGCTGTTAACGCTTTCGCGAAAGCGAAAAAAACAAAGACAACTATTAATTTTTTCATGCTTGTAAGTTATAAAAAAAATCAAGCCTTGACCTAAATCAAGGCTTGAATGATTTATCTGTTAATATAAAGATAGCCAGCTAATTGAACTGTCTCATTCTGATCATTGATGTACTCAATTACGTAGAAGTATGTTCCTTCTGGTAATTTCTCGCCTTGTGCTACTGTCACTCTACCTTCTGATATACCTCTAAATGCACGGTTACCATTGTTATAGTTCTCAGTATTATAAACCTCTACACCCCAACGGTTGAAAATACTAACTGTGTTTTCAAAATTCTCGATTCCTTGAATGATGAAGAAATCGTTACGTCCATCACCATCTGGTGTAACTCCATTAAATATCTTAATTTTTCTTGGGTCTGAATCTAGATAATCTGGGATTCCATCATTATCAAAGTCTCCATTTATTAAATCTGGACCTGTAATAATATCATCGTTATCATCATCTAAATCTCTATAATCTGGCTCCTCATCCCCATCTGTATTATTAAGATCATTGCGAGGATCACTGTCCACAAATGCTCCATTTGCATCGTCATAACCACCATTAGGTGTGCTATCAAACGCATCATCAAGACCATCATTATCTGCATCATTTCCTGAAGGCGTAACATCTGGCTGACCATCATTATCGTAATCAAATCCTTCTGTACTATCAGGAACTCCATCATCGTCAGAATCTTCATCTAGATAATCAGGAAGTCCATCACCATCAAAATCTATTGGCATAATTCCCTCTCCAGATCCTGGTGTATTTTCATACGCATCATCTAATCCATTTCCATCAGAATCAACTCCAGAAGGCTCGACATACCCAGCTGTTGATTGACCTTCAACATTATCAGGAATACCATCTCCATCACTGTCTAAATCAAACCAGTCTGGAATTCCGTCTCCATCGCTATCACCATTACCTTCAAGAATATCAATAATACCATCATTGTCATCATCAATATCATCAACATCTGGTATTCCATCTCCATCATTATCTGGATAGTTGTAACCATTGTTCTCTTCAAACACATCTACACCTGAAATTACTGTTACAGTTGTAGGATCTGTCCCTTCTGTTTGTGATGCACTATTTGGCAATGTTGTTTCATCTATATCTACAATAGCATCTCCTGCTGCTATCACGGTAGCCACATAATCACCATTTGCATCTGTAATTACAGTTTGAGTATTCCCTTCAGAATCGGTTATAATTACACTTACTCCTGCAAGATCAGGTTCTCCAGGATCTTGAATTCCATTTCCATTTGAATCTAGATAAACGTGTCCTGAAATAGTCCCTGGAATATTGAAACCATTATTTTCTTCAAACACTGTCGCACCTGCTATTACTGTTACGGTTGTAGGATCTGTTCCTTCTGTAAGGGTTGCACCTGCAGGTAACGTAGTTTCATCAATATCAATCACAACATCTCCAGGCACTACAATTGTTGCAGTATAATCTCCATTATTATCTGTAATTACAGTTTGAATATTTCCATCAGAATCAGTTATAACTACAGTTACTCCTGCAAGATCTGGCTCTCCTGGATCTTGAACTCCATTACCATTTAGGTCTTCATATAAGTGACCTGTTACGGTTGCTGGTGTATTATAACCATTATTTTCTTCAAACGTATCAATGCCAGAAACTACGGTTACAACAGTTGGATCGGTTCCTTGTGTTTGAATGGCACCTACCGGTAGTGTTGCTTCATCTATATCTACTGTAGCATTACCAGGTGCCGAAACTACTGCTGTGTAATTTCCATTTGCATCTGTAACCACTGTAACTATATTACCTAGTGAATCTGTAATGACTACTGTGACACCTGATAATCCAGGCTCACCTGGATCTTGAACTCCATTACCATTGACATCATCATAGATAGTACCAGACACAGTTCCTGGAACATTGAAACCATTGTTTTCTTCAAATACTGTTACTCCTGAAACAGCTATTACCGTTGTAGGATCTGTTCCTTCTGTTTGAACAGCTCCTACTGGTAAAGTAGTTTCATCAATATCTATAATTGTCGCTCCAGGAGCAGAGACATTTACTGTATAATCACCGTTAACATCAGTAACTACAGTCTGCACCATACCTAAAGAATTTGTTATTATCACAGTTACTCCTGCTAAATCTGGTTCTCCTGGATCTTGCACGCCGTTACCATTAACGTCATCATAAAGATGACCTGTAATTACAGATGGTATATTGAAACCGTTGTTCTCTTCGAAAACAGTACTACCTGATGTTACAACAACGGTTGTAGGATCAGTACCTTCTGTTTGTACAAAACCTAATGGTAGCGTATTGTCATCAATATCTACAACCACATTACCAGGTGTTAAAATCAATGCAGAATAATCTCCATTAACATCAGTAGTAACAATTTGTATGTTACCATTACTATCAGTAATTACCACATCTACACCAACTAAATCTGGTTCACCGGCATCCTGTACTCCATTACCATTTAAATCTTCATACAAGTGACCTGTAACTACTCCTGGGATATAATAACCATTATTTTCCTCAAATACAGTAGTACCAGAAATCACAGTTACTGTAGTTGGATCTGTACCTTCACTTAAAATAGCTCCGGCAGGTAATGTAGCTTCATCTATATCAATAGTAACATCCTGTCCTCCGGTTACTGTAACTGTATAATCACCATTACTATCAGTCACGACAATTTGGGTATTTCCTAAACTATCAGTTACGATGACATTTACACCTGCAAGATCTGGTTCACCAGGATCTTGCACACCGTTGTTATTTAAATCGTTATACACGTGCCCTTGTATGGAACCTGTTTCAAGTATAAATCCATCATCTGTAGTTGTCACAGTTGTATTAGTCACTACCGTTATACTCTCTGGATCTGATCCGATGGTAGATAAAATATAACCTGATGGATCAACTACGTCCACATTATAATCTCCAGAAGGGACTGTAGCCGTCCAGTTACCAGTAGCATCTACTGTTACTGTAGTTACAACTCCATTAATATCAGTCAAATTAACTAGTGTACCGGCAGGGAATAAATTATCAACAGTTGGATCATATAACCCATCATTATTTATGTCTTCAAACACAAATCCTGTTACAGTTCCTTGACCTTGATATCCATCATCTGTACTATTATTAGTTGTACCAGCCACAACAGTAACTGTTTCAGGATCACTTCCCACTGTTGTTAATACTGCACCTGTTGGATCAGTAACATCTATAGTCGTATCTCCTGATGGAACTACCACTGACCAACTTCCGTCTGGCTGAGTTGTAACTACTTGTACAACTCCGTTTGAATCTGTAACTACTACATCTACACCACCTAAGCCTGGCTCACCTGCATTCTGTACTCCATCTCCATTTAAGTCCTCAAAGACTAATCCGTTTAAGATTCCATTCTGATCTAAAGGTGTCACCGTTGGATCATCTGGATCTCCATCTGCGTCTGGATCTACATCATTCACATTGTTTGGATCATCACTATCATCGCTCACAGGTCCTAATGGATCTCCATTTGGATCTATAGCGTCTGCTTCTGATACCGCTGTATTGGTTACACTTCCGTTTGCTATATCTGCTGCCGTTAATGTGTAAACCTGATCTGCTATACTTCCTACTGCGCCTGGAGCTAATGTACTTGGAACTACTGGCTCATTTACTAAACCTAGTAAGGCATCACTGATTACTGCATTCTCTACTAATACATTACCATTATTGGTCACTGTAAAGCTGTAGGTAATCGTGTCTCCTGCATCTGTAATACCATTCCCATTAGCATCTACTACTCCTCCGCTTACTTTCTCTAACGATAGGTTTGCTTCTGCTGTAAAGAATCCATCAGCTGGCTCTGTTACATTTGATCCTGATCCTACTGTTGTAGTCGTTGGATCTGTTCCGGCTGTCTGAATATCAGTGCCTGCTGGTAATGTAGACTCATCTATATCGGTTGTCGTATCTCCTGATGGAACTACCACTGACCAACTTCCGTCTGGCTGAGTTGTAACTACTTGTACAACTCCGTTTGAATCTGTAATTACTACATCTACACCACCTAAACCTGGCTCACCTGCATCCTGTACTCCATCTCCGTTTAAGTCCTCAAAGACTAATCCGTTTAAGATTCCATTCTGATCTAAAGGTGTCACCGTTGGATCATCTGGGTCGCCATCTGCGTCTGGATCTACATCATTCACATTGTTTGGATCATCACTATCATCGCTCACAGGTCCTAATGGATCTCCATTTGGATCTATAGCGTCTGCTTCTGATACCGCTGTATTGGTTACACTTCCGTTTGCTATATCTGCTGCCGTTAATGTGTAAACCTGATCTGCTATACTTCCTACTGCGCCTGGAGCTAATGTACTTGGAACTACTGGCTCATTTACTAAACCTAGTAAGGCATCACTGATTACTGCATTCTCTACTAATACATTACCATTATTGGTCACTGTAAAGCTGTAGGTAATCGTGTCTCCTGCATCTGTAATACCATTCCCATTAGCATCTACTACTCCTCCGCTTACTTTCTCTAACGATAAGTTTGCTTCTGCTGTAAAGAATCCATCAGCTGGCTCTGTTACATTTGATCCTGATCCTACTGTTGTAGTCGTTGGATCTGTTCCGGCTGTCTGAATATCAGTTCCTGTTGGTAATGTAGACTCATCTATATCGGTTGTCGTATCTCCTGATGGAACTACCACTGACCAACTTCCGTCTGGCTGAGTTGTAACTACTTGTACAACTCCGTTTGAATCTGTAATTACTACATCTACACCACCTAAACCTGGCTCACCTGCATTCTGTACTCCATCTCCGTTTAAGTCCTCAAAGACTAATCCGTTTAAGATTCCATTCTGATCTAAAGGTGTCACCGTTGGATCATCTGGGTCGCCATCTGCGTCTGGATCTACATCATTCACATTGTTTGGATCATCACTATCATCGCTCACAGGTCCTAATGGATCTCCATTTGGATCTATAGCGTCTGCTTCTGATACCGCTGTATTGGTTACACTTCCGTTTGCTATATCTGCTGCCGTTAACGTGTAAACCTGATCTGCTATACTTCCTACTGCGCCTGGAGCTAATGTACTTGGAACTACTGGCTCATTTACTAAACCTAGTAAGGCATCACTGATTACTGCATTCTCTACTAATACGTTACCATTATTGGTCACTGTAAAGCTGTAGGTAATCGTGTCTCCTGCATCTGTAATACCATTCCCATTAGCATCTACTACTCCTCCGCTTACTTTCTCTAACGATAAGTTTGCTTCTGCTGTAAAGAATCCATCAGCTGGCTCGGTTACATTTGATCCTGATCCTACTGTTGTAGTCGTTGGATCTGTTCCGGCTGTCTGAATATCAGTGCCTGCTGGTAATGTAGACTCATCTATATTGGTTGTCGTATCTCCTGATGGAACTACCACTGACCAACTTCCGTCTGGCTGAGTTGTAACTACTTGTACAACTCCGTTTGAATCTGTAACTACTACATCTACACCGCCTAAGCCTGGCTCACCTGCATTCTGTACTCCATCTCCGTTTAAGTCCTCAAAGACTAATCCGTTTAAGATTCCATTCTGATCTAAAGGTGTCACCGTTGGATCATCTGGATCTCCATCTGCGTCTGGATCTACATCATTCACATTGTTTGGATCATCACTATCATCGCTCACAGGTCCTAATGGATCTCCATTTGGATCTATAGCGTCTGCTTCTGATACCGCTGTATTGGTTACACTTCCGTTTGCTATATCTGCTGCCGTTAATGTGTAAACCTGATCTGCTATACTTCCTACTGCGCCTGGAGCTAATGTACTTGGAACTACTGGCTCATTTACTAAACCTAGTAAGGCATCACTGATTACTGCATTCTCTACTAATACATTACCATTATTGGTCACTGTAAAGCTGTAGGTAATCGTGTCTCCTGCATCTGTAATACCATTCCCATTAGCATCTACTACTCCTCCGCTTACTTTCTCTAACGATAGGTTTGCTTCTGCTGTAAAGAATCCATCAGCTGGCTCGGTTACATTTGATCCTGATCCTACTGTTGTAGTCGTTGGATCTGTTCCGGCTGTCTGAATATCAGTGCCTGCTGGTAATGTAGACTCATCTATATTGGTTGTCGTATCTCCTGATGGAACTACCACTGACCAACTTCCGTCTGGCTGAGTTGTAACTACTTGTACAACTCCGTTTGAATCTGTAACTACTACATCTACACCACCTAAGCCTGGCTCGCCTGCATCCTGTACTCCATTTCCGTTTAAGTCCTCAAAGACTAATCCGTTTAAGATTCCATTCTGATCTAAAGGTGTCACCGTTGGATCATCTGGGTCGCCATCTGCGTCTGGATCTACATCATTCACATTGTTTGGATCATCACTATCATCGCTCACAGGTCCTAATGGATCTCCATTTGGATCTATAGCGTCTGCTTCTGATACCGCTGTATTGGTTACACTTCCGTTTGCTATATCTGCTGCCGTTAACGTGTAAACCTGATCTGCTATACTTCCTACTGCGCCTGGAGCTAATGTACTTGGAACTACTGGCTCATTTACTAAACCTAGTAAGGCATCACTGATTACTGCATTCTCTACTAATACGTTACCATTATTGGTCACTGTAAAGCTGTAGGTAATCGTGTCTCCTGCATCTGTAATACCATTCCCATTAGCGTCTACTACTCCTCCGCTTACTTTCTCTAACGATAAGTTTGCTTCTGCTGTAAAGAATCCATCAGCTGGCTCTGTTACATTTGATCCTGATCCTACTGTTGTAGTCGTTGGATCTGTTCCGGCTGTCTGAATATCAGTTCCTGTTGGTAATGTAGACTCGTCTATATCGGTTGTCGTATCTCCTGATGGAACTACCACTGACCAACTTCCGTCTGGCTGAGTTGTAACTACTTGTACAACTCCGTTTGAATCTGTAATTACTACATCTACACCGCCTAAACCTGGCTCACCTGCATTCTGTACTCCATCTCCGTTTAAGTCCTCAAAGACTAATCCGTTTAAGATTCCATTCTGATCTAAAGGTGTCACCGTTGGATCATCTGGGTCGCCATCTGCGTCTGGATCTACATCATTCACATTGTTTGGATCATCACTATCATCGCTCACAGGTCCTAATGGATCTCCATTTGGATCTATAGCGTCTGCTTCTGATACCGCTGTATTGGTTACACTTCCGTTTGCTATATCTGCTGCCGTTAATGTGTAAACCTGATCTGCTATACTTCCTACTGCGCCTGGAGCTAATGTACTTGGAACTACTGGCTCATTTACTAAACCTAGTAAGGCATCACTGATTACTGCATTCTCTACTAATACGTTACCATTATTGGTCACTGTAAAGCTGTAGGTAATCGTGTCTCCTGCATCTGTAATACCATTCCCATTAGCATCTACTACTCCTCCGCTTACTTTCTCTAACGATAAGTTTGCTTCTGCTGTAAAGAATCCATCAGCTGGCTCGGTTACATTTGATCCTGATCCTACTGTTGTAGTCGTTGGATCTGTTCCGGCTGTCTGAATATCAGTTCCTGCTGGTAATGTAGACTCATCTATATTGGTTGTCGTATCTCCTGATGGAACTACCACTGACCAACTTCCGTCTGGCTGAGTTGTAACTACTTGTACAACTCCGTTTGAATCTGTAACTACTACATCTACACCACCTAAGCCTGGCTCGCCTGCATCCTGTACTCCATTTCCGTTTAAGTCCTCAAAGACTAATCCGTTTAAGATTCCATTCTGATCTAAAGGTGTCACCGTTGGATCATCTGGGTCGCCATCTGCGTCTGGATCTACATCATTCACATTGTTTGGATCATCACTATCATCGCTCACAGGTCCTAATGGATCTCCATTTGGATCTATAGCGTCTGCTTCTGATACCGCTGTATTGGTTACACTTCCGTTTGCTATATCTGCTGCCGTTAACGTGTAAACCTGATCTGCTATACTTCCTACTGCGCCTGGAGCTAATGTACTTGGAACTACTGGCTCATTTACTAAACCTAGTAAGGCATCACTGATTACTGCATTCTCTACTAATACGTTACCATTATTGGTCACTGTAAAGCTGTAGGTAATCGTGTCTCCTGCATCTGTAATACCATTCCCATTAGCGTCTACTACTCCTCCGCTTACTTTCTCTAACGATAAGTTTGCTTCTGCTGTAAAGAATCCATCAGCTGGCTCGGTTACATTTGATCCTGATCCTACTGTTGTAGTCGTTGGATCTGTTCCGGCTGTCTGAATATCAGTGCCTGCTGGTAATGTAGACTCATCTATATCGGTTGTCGTATCTCCTGATGGAACTACCACTGACCAACTTCCGTCTGGCTGAGTTGTAACTACTTGTACAACTCCGTTTGAATCTGTAACTACTACATCTACACCGCCTAAGCCTGGCTCGCCTGCATCCTGTACTCCATCTCCGTTTAAGTCCTCAAAGACTAATCCGTTTAAGATTCCATTCTGATCTAAAGGTGTCACCGTTGGATCATCTGGATCGCCATCTGCGTCTGGATCTACATCATTCACATTGTTTGGATCATCACTATCATCGCTCACAGGTCCTAATGGATCTCCATTTGGATCTATAGCGTCTGCTTCTGATACCGCTGTATTGGTTACACTTCCGTTTGCTATATCTGCTGCCGTTAACGTGTAAACCTGATCTGCTATACTTCCTACTGCGCCTGGAGCTAATGTACTTGGAACTACTGGCTCATTTACTAAACCTAGTAAGGCATCACTGATTACTGCATTCTCTACTAATACGTTACCATTATTGATCACTGTAAAGCTGTAGGTAATCGTGTCTCCTGCATCTGTAATACCATTCCCATTAGCATCTACTACTCCTCCGCTTACTTTCTCTAACGATAAGTTTGCTTCTGCTGTAAAGAATCCATCAGCTGGCTCGGTTACATTTGATCCTGATCCTACTGTTGTAGTCGTTGGATCTGTTCCGGCTGTCTGAATATCAGTGCCTGCTGGTAATGTAGACTCATCTATATTGGTTGTCGTATCTCCTGATGGAACTACCACTGACCAACTTCCGTCTGGCTGAGTTGTAACTACTTGTACAACTCCGTTTGAATCTGTAACTACTACATCTACACCGCCTAAGCCTGGCTCGCCTGCATTCTGTACTCCATCTCCGTTTAAGTCCTCAAAGACTAATCCGTTTAAGATTCCATTCTGATCTAAAGGTGTCACCGTTGGATCATCTGGATCTCCATCTGCGTCTGGATCTACATCATTCACATTGTTTGGATCATCACTGTCATCGCTCACAGGTCCTAATGGATCTCCATTTGGATCTATAGCGTCTGCTTCTGATACCGCTGTATTGGTTACACTTCCGTTTGCTATATCTGCTGCCGTTAACGTGTAAACCTGATCTGCTATACTTCCTACTGCGCCTGGAGCTAATGTACTTGGAACTACTGGCTCATTTACTAAACCTAGTAAGGCATCACTGATTACTGCATTCTCTACTAATACGTTACCATTATTGGTCACTGTAAAACTGTAGGTAATCGTGTCTCCTGCATCTGTAATACCATTCCCATTAGCGTCTACTACTCCTCCGCTTACTTTCTCTAACGATAAGTTTGCTTCTGCTGTAAAGAATCCATCAGCTGGCTCTGTTACATTTGATCCTGATCCTACTGTTGTAGTCGTTGGATCTGTTCCGGCTGTCTGAATATCAGTGCCTGCTGGTAATGTAGACTCGTCTATATCGGTTGTCGTATCTCCTGATGGAACTACCACTGACCAACTTCCGTCTGGCTGAGTTGTAACTACTTGTACAACTCCGTTTGAATCTGTAATTACTACATCTACACCACCTAAACCTGGCTCACCTGCATTCTGTACTCCATCTCCGTTTAAGTCCTCAAAGACTAATCCGTTTAAGATTCCATTCTGATCTAAAGGTGTCACCGTTGGATCATCTGGGTCGCCATCTGCGTCTGGATCTACATCATTCACATTGTTTGGATCATCACTATCATCGCTCACAGGTCCTAATGGATCTCCATTTGGATCTATAGCGTCTGCTTCTGATACCGCTGTATTGGTTACACTTCCGTTTGCTATATCTGCTGCCGTTAATGTATAAACCTGATCTGCTATACTTCCTACTGCGCCTGGAGCTAATGTACTTGGAACTACTGGCTCATTTACTAAACCTAGTAAGGCATCACTGATTACTGCATTCTCTACTAATACGTTACCATTATTGGTCACTGTAAAGCTGTAGGTAATCGTGTCTCCTGCATCTGTAATACCATTCCCATTAGCATCTACTACTCCTCCGCTTACTTTCTCTAACGATAAGTTTGCTTCTGCTGTAAAGAATCCATCAGCTGGCTCTGTTACATTTGATCCTGATCCTACTGTTGTAGTCGTTGGATCTGTTCCGGCTGTCTGAATATCAGTGCCTGCTGGTAATGTAGACTCGTCTATATCGGTTGTCGTATCTCCTGATGGAACTACCACTGACCAACTTCCGTCTGGCTGAGTTGTAACTACTTGTACAACTCCGTTTGAATCTGTAATTACTACATCTACACCGCCTAAGCCTGGCTCACCTGCATTCTGCACTCCATCTCCGTTTAAGTCCTCAAAGACTAATCCGTTTAAGATTCCATTCTGAGGAATATTGAAAATAGTTGGGTCTTCAAAATCTCCGTCAGAATCAGTATCTACATTTGTAAGATCATCAGGATCATCTGAAACATCAGAAACATTAGGTAATACATTTCCTTGAGAATCTGTAGTTTGAGCAGTAACAGTTGCCGAGTTAATTATTTGTCCATTGGCAATATCACTTGCTGTAAGTGAATAATCAAAAGATGCAGTCCCTATATCACCTGGATTCAAGGTAGCTGGTACTACTGGTAAATTAGTCACTCCAATTGTTGTATCATTAATACTTGCATTTGTCACAACAGTGTTTCCAGTATTCTGAACTGTAAATGAATAAGTAACAATATCACCGACATCTGCTATACCGTTACCATTACTATCGGTATATGAGTCCGCTTTCGCGAAAGCGAGATTAGGAGAGCTCAAATCTACGAATGTAGGGTCCTCTTCATCACCGTCACTATCTATGTCTTGACCAGTAAGATCGTTAGGATCATCAGAGTCATCGGAAACATTTCCTAGACTCGTACCATTTGAATCCAAAGCCTCACCAGTAGCAGTTGCCGTGTTTATTATGCTACCGTTTATTATATCACTTGTTGTTAACGTGTAGTTTGTAGTTACAACATTACTAACGTCACCTGCATTTAACACAGAAGGAGTAATCACTAATCCTGATACACCAATAATTGCATCATCAATTACAATATTCTGGACTTGTACATTTCCATTATTAGTAACAGTAAAGGAATATGTAATTGTATCACCTGCATCAATAAATCCATTTCCATTAACATCTGCGACAGCGCTAGCAACCTTATCTAAGCTTAAGTTAGGTTCTGGTGTTTGGAAACCATCTGCAGGTTCGCCTACACTTGTACCTGCTGCAACATTAGTTGTTGTAGGATCAGTACCAGCTGTTTGAACCTCTGTTCCATTTGGTAGGGTCGTCTCATCAATATTTGAAGTGGTAACTCCTGCTGGAACAACAACCGACCAACTACCATCAGGATTAGTAATAACTTGCTGTGTTGTACCATCCGAGTTAGTTATATCGATTGTAACTCCTCCTATTCCAAGTTCGCCTGCATCCTGAACACCATTACCGTTTTCATCATCAAATACAACACCATTTAAGATACCGCCTGCCGTTAAATTAGTTATGGTAGGATCATCAGGATCAGTGTCAGCATCTGGGTTAACGTTTGCTGGATTATTAGGGTCATCACTATCATCGCTAACAGGACCTGCTGGATCACCATTAGGATCTATCGAATCACCATCAACAACTGCGGTGTTGATTACTACACCTGCAGCAATATCCGAAGCCGTTAAGGTGTAAACCTGATCTACTATAGTTCCTGTTTGTCCAGGTAGTAACGTAGACGGTGTTACAATAGCATTAATTAATCCAATTGTATTATCGTTAATAACCAAGTTCTCGACTTGAACATTACCATTGTTAATTACGGTAAAGCTATATGTGATAGTGTCTCCAGCATCGGTAATACCATTACCATTAGTATCAACTACGCCTCCGCTAGTTTTTTCAAGGGCAAGATTTGAATCAACTATAAAGTATCCGTTGTTCTCCTCTGTTATTGTAGTTCCGGCTATTACCGTTACTGTCGTTGGATCGGTTCCTTCTGTTTGTACAAAACCTACTGGCAGGTCTGCATCGTCGATGTCTACGGTAGCATCGCCTGCAGCTACTACGGTAGCACTATAGTCTCCATTGGCATCCGTAGTTACGGTTTGTACGTTACCGTCTTCATCGGTAATCACTACGTCTACTCCTGGTAAACCTGGCTCGCCTGCATCTTGTGTCCCGTTTCCGTTTATATCATTATAAACTGTTCCTTCTACTATTCCTGGTACGTTGTATCCGTTGTTCTCCTCTGTTACTGTAGTTCCGGCTACTACCGTTACCGTCGTTGGATCGGTTCCTTCTGTTTGTACAAAACCTACTGGTAGGTCTGCATCGTCGATGTCTACGGTAGCATCGCCTGCAGCTACTACGGTAGCACTATAGTCTCCATTGGCATCCGTAGTTACGGTTTGTACGTTACCATCTTCATCGGTAATCACTACGTCTACTCCTGGTAAACCTGGCTCACCTGCATCTTGTGTCCCGTTTCCGTTTATATCATTATAAACTGTTCCTTCTACTGTTCCTGGTACGTTGAATCCGTTGTTCTCCTCTGTTACTGTAGTTCCGGCTACTACCGTTACTGTCGTTGGATCGGTTCCTTCTGTTTGATTCGCTCCGGCTGGTAAATCAGCATTGTCGATGTCTACGATAGCATCGCCTGCAGCTACTACGGTAGCACTATAGTCTCCATTGGCATCCGTTGTTACGGTTTGTACGTTACCGTCTTCATCGGTAATCACTACGTCTACTCCTGGTAAACCTGGCTCGCCTGCATCTTGAGTACCGTTTCCGTTTATATCATTATAAACTGTTCCTTCTACTGTTCCCGGTACGTTGTATCCGTTGTTCTCCTCTGTTACTGTAGTTCCGGCTACTACCGTTACTGTCGTTGGATCGGTTCCTTCTGTTTGATTCGCTCCGGCTGGTAAATCAGCATTGTCGATGTCTACGATAGCATCGCCTGCAGCTACTACGGTAGCACTATAGTCTCCATTGGCATCCGTTGTTACGGTTTGTACGTTACCGTCTTCATCGGTAATCACTACGTCTACTCCTGGTAAACCTGGCTCGCCTGCATCTTGAGTACCGTTTCCGTTTATATCATTATAAACTGTTCCTTCTACTGTTCCTGGTACGTTGTATCCGTTGTTCTCCTCTGTTACTGTAGTTCCGGCTACTACCGTTACCGTCGTTGGATCGGTTCCTTCTGTTTGATTCGCTCCGGCTGGTAAATCAGCATCGTCGATGTCTACGGTAGCATCGCCTGCAGCTACTACGGTAGCACTATAGTCTCCATTGGCATCCGTAGTTACGGTTTGTACGTTACCGTCTTCATCGGTAATCACTACGTCTACTCCTGGTAAACCTGGCTCACCTGCATCTTGTGTCCCGTTTCCGTTTATATCATTATAAACTGTTCCTTCTACTGTTCCTGGTACGTTGTATCCGTTGTTCTCCTCTGTTACTGTAGTTCCGGCTACTACCGTTACTGTCGTTGGATCGGTTCCTTCTGTTTGATTCGCTCCGGCTGGTAAATCAGCATCGTCGATGTCTACGGTAGCATCGCCTGCAGCTACTACGGTAGCACTATAGTCTCCATTGGCATCCGTTGTTACGGTTTGTACGTTACCGTCTTCATCGGTAATCACTACGTCTACTCCTGGTAAACCTGGCTCGCCTGCATCTTGAGTACCGTTTCCGTTTATATCATTATAAACTGTTCCTTCTACTGTTCCTGGTACGTTGTATCCGTTGTTCTCCTCTGTTACTGTAGTTCCGGCTACTACCGTTACCGTCGTTGGATCGGTTCCTTCTGTTTGATTCGCTCCGGCTGGTAAATCAGCATCGTCGATGTCTACGGTAGCATCGCCTGCAGCTACTACGGTAGCACTATAGTCTCCATTGGCATCCGTTGTTACGGTTTGTACGTTACCGTCTTCATCGGTAATCACTACGTCTACTCCTGGTAAACCTGGCTCGCCTGCATCTTGTGTCCCGTTTCCGTTTATATCATTATAAACTGTTCCTTCTACTGTTCCTGGTACGTTGTATCCGTTGTTCTCCTCTGTTACTGTAGTTCCGGCTACTACCGTTACTGTCGTTGGATCGGTTCCTTCTGTTTGATTCGCTCCGGCAGGTAAATCAGCATCGTCGATGTCTACGGTAGCATCGCCTGCAGCTACTACGGTAGCACTATAGTCTCCATTGGCATCCGTTGTTACGGTTTGTACGTTACCGTCTTCATCGGTAATCACTACGTCTACTCCTGGTAAACCTGGCTCGCCTGCATCTTGTGTCCCGTTTCCGTTTATATCATTATAAACTGTTCCTTCTACTGTTCCTGGTACGTTGAATCCGTTGTTCTCCTCTGTTACTGTAGTTC
The DNA here is from genome assembly GCF_050703575.1 of Nonlabens sp. SCSIO 43208. Taxonomy (NCBI): domain Bacteria; kingdom Pseudomonadati; phylum Bacteroidota; class Flavobacteriia; order Flavobacteriales; family Flavobacteriaceae; genus Nonlabens; species Nonlabens sp. SCSIO 43208. The sequence continues at coordinate 1,298,822 of NZ_CP065365.1, read as the reverse complement.
CGGCTACTACCGTTACTGTCGTTGGATCGGTTCCTTCTGTTTGATTCGCTCCGGCAGGTAAATCAGCATCGTCGATGTCTACGGTAGCATCGCCTGCAGCTACTACGGTAGCACTATAGTCTCCATTGGCATCCGTTGTTACGGTTTGTACGTTACCGTCTTCATCGGTAATCACTACGTCTACTCCTGGTAAACCTGGCTCGCCTGCATCTTGAGTACCGTTTCCGTTTATATCATTATAAACTGTTCCTTCTACTGTTCCCGGTACGTTGTATCCGTTGTTCTCCTCTGTTACTGTAGTTCCGGCTACTACCGTTACTGTCGTTGGATCGGTTCCTTCTGTTTGATTCGCTCCGGCTGGTAAATCAGCATTGTCGATGTCTACGATAGCATCGCCTGCAGCTACTACGGTAGCACTATAGTCTCCATTGGCATCCGTTGTTACGGTTTGTACGTTACCGTCTTCATCGGTAATCACTACATCTACTCCTGGTAAACCTGGCTCGCCTGCATCTTGAGTACCGTTTCCGTTTATATCATTATAAACTGTTCCTTCTACTGTTCCTGGTACGTTGTATCCGTTGTTCTCCTCTGTTACTGTAGTTCCGGCTACTACCGTTACCGTCGTTGGATCGGTTCCTTCTGTTTGATTCGCTCCGGCTGGTAAATCAGCATCGTCGATGTCTACGGTAGCATCGCCTGCAGCTACTACGGTAGCACTATAGTCTCCATTGGCATCCGTAGTTACGGTTTGTACGTTACCGTCTTCATCGGTAATCACTACGTCTACTCCTGGTAAACCTGGCTCGCCTGCATCTTGTGTCCCGTTTCCGTTTATATCATTATAAACTGTTCCTTCTACTGTTCCTGGTACGTTGAATCCGTTGTTCTCCTCTGTTACTGTAGTTCCGGCTACTACCGTTACTGTCGTTGGATCGGTTCCTTCTGTTTGATTCGCTCCGGCTGGTAAATCAGCATTGTCGATGTCTACGATAGCATCGCCTGCAGCTACTACGGTAGCACTATAGTCTCCATTGGCATCCGTTGTTACGGTTTGTACGTTACCGTCTTCATCGGTAATCACTACGTCTACTCCTGGTAAACCTGGCTCGCCTGCATCTTGAGTACCGTTTCCGTTTATATCATTATAAACTGTTCCTTCTACTGTTCCTGGTACGTTGTATCCGTTGTTCTCCTCTGTTACTGTAGTTCCGGCTACTACCGTTACCGTCGTTGGATCGGTTCCTTCTGTTTGATTCGCTCCGGCTGGTAAATCAGCATCGTCGATGTCTACGGTAGCATCGCCTGCAGCTACTACGGTAGCACTATAGTCTCCATTGGCATCCGTAGTTACGGTTTGTACGTTACCGTCTTCATCGGTAATCACTACGTCTACTCCTGGTAAACCTGGCTCGCCTGCATCTTGTGTCCCGTTTCCGTTTATATCATTATAAACTGTTCCTTCTACTGTTCCTGGTACGTTGTATCCGTTGTTCTCCTCTGTTACTGTAGTTCCGGCTACTACCGTTACTGTCGTTGGATCGGTTCCTTCTGTTTGATTCGCTCCGGCAGGTAAATCAGCATCGTCGATGTCTACGGTAGCATCGCCTGCAGCTACTACGGTAGCACTATAGTCTCCATTGGCATCCGTTGTTACGGTTTGTACGTTACCGTCTTCATCGGTAATCACTACGTCTACTCCTGGTAAACCTGGCTCGCCTGCATCTTGTGTCCCGTTTCCGTTTATATCATTATAAACTGTTCCTTCTACTGTTCCTGGTACGTTGTATCCGTTGTTCTCCTCTGTTACTGTAGTTCCGGCTACTACCGTTACTGTCGTTGGATCGGTTCCTTCTGTTTGATTCGCTCCGGCAGGTAAATCAGCATCGTCGATGTCTACGGTAGCATCGCCTGCAGCTACTACGGTAGCACTATAGTCTCCATTGGCATCCGTTGTTACGGTTTGTACGTTACCGTCTTCATCGGTAATCACTACGTCTACTCCTGGTAAACCTGGCTCGCCTGCATCTTGTGTCCCGTTTCCGTTTATATCATTATAAACTGTTCCTTCTACTGTTCCTGGTACGTTGTATCCGTTGTTCTCCTCTGTTACTGTAGTTCCGGCTACTACCGTTACTGTCGTTGGATCGGTTCCTTCTGTTTGATTCGCTCCGGCTGGTAAATCAGCATCGTCGATGTCTACGGTAGCATCGCCTGCAGCTACTACGGTAGCACTATAGTCTCCATTGGCATCCGTTGTTACGGTTTGTACGTTACCGTCTTCATCGGTAATCACTACGTCTACTCCTGGTAAACCTGGCTCGCCTGCATCTTGAGTACCGTTTCCGTTTATATCATTATAAACTGTTCCTTCTACTGTTCCTGGTACGTTGTATCCGTTGTTCTCCTCTGTTACTGTAGTTCCGGCTACTACCGTTACCGTCGTTGGATCGGTTCCTTCTGTTTGATTCGCTCCGGCTGGTAAATCAGCATCGTCGATGTCTACGGTAGCATCGCCTGCAGCTACTACGGTAGCACTATAGTCTCCATTGGCATCCGTTGTTACGGTTTGTACGTTACCGTCTTCATCGGTAATCACTACGTCTACTCCTGGTAAACCTGGCTCGCCTGCATCTTGTGTCCCGTTTCCGTTTATATCATTATAAACTGTTCCTTCTACTGTTCCTGGTACGTTGTATCCGTTGTTCTCCTCTGTTACTGTAGTTCCGGCTACTACCGTTACTGTCGTTGGATCGGTTCCTTCTGTTTGATTCGCTCCGGCTGGTAAATCAGCATTGTCGATGTCTACGGTAGCATCGCCTGCAGCTACTACGGTAGCACTATAGTCTCCATTGGCATCCGTTGTTACGGTTTGTACGTTACCGTCTTCATCGGTAATCACTACGTCTACTCCTGGTAAACCTGGCTCGCCTGCATCTTGTGTCCCGTTTCCGTTTATATCATTATAAACTGTTCCTTCTACTGTTCCTGGTACGTTGAATCCGTTGTTCTCCTCTGTTACTGTAGTTCCGGCTACTACCGTTACTGTCGTTGGATCGGTTCCTTCTGTTTGATTCGCTCCGGCAGGTAAATCAGCATCGTCGATGTCTACGGTAGCATCGCCTGCAGCTACTACGGTAGCACTATAGTCTCCATTGGCATCCGTTGTTACGGTTTGTACGTTACCGTCTTCATCGGTAATCACTACGTCTACTCCTGGTAAACCTGGCTCGCCTGCATCTTGAGTACCGTTTCCGTTTATATCATTATAAACTGTTCCTTCTACTGTTCCCGGTACGTTGTATCCGTTGTTCTCCTCTGTTACTGTAGTTCCGGCTACTACCGTTACTGTCGTTGGATCGGTTCCTTCTGTTTGATTCGCTCCGGCTGGTAAATCAGCATTGTCGATGTCTACGATAGCATCGCCTGCAGCTACTACGGTAGCACTATAGTCTCCATTGGCATCCGTTGTTACGGTTTGTACGTTACCGTCTTCATCGGTAATCACTACATCTACTCCTGGTAAACCTGGCTCGCCTGCATCTTGAGTACCGTTTCCGTTTATATCATTATAAACTGTTCCTTCTACTGTTCCTGGTACGTTGTATCCGTTGTTCTCCTCTGTTACTGTAGTTCCGGCTACTACCGTTACCGTCGTTGGATCGGTTCCTTCTGTTTGATTCGCTCCGGCTGGTAAATCAGCATCGTCGATGTCTACGGTAGCATCGCCTGCAGCTACTACGGTAGCACTATAGTCTCCATTGGCATCCGTAGTTACGGTTTGTACGTTACCGTCTTCATCGGTAATCACTACGTCTACTCCTGGTAAACCTGGCTCGCCTGCATCTTGTGTCCCGTTTCCGTTTATATCATTATAAACTGTTCCTTCTACTGTTCCTGGTACGTTGAATCCGTTGTTCTCCTCTGTTACTGTAGTTCCGGCTACTACCGTTACTGTCGTTGGATCGGTTCCTTCTGTTTGATTCGCTCCGGCTGGTAAATCAGCATTGTCGATGTCTACGATAGCATCGCCTGCAGCTACTACGGTAGCACTATAGTCTCCATTGGCATCCGTTGTTACGGTTTGTACGTTACCGTCTTCATCGGTAATCACTACGTCTACTCCTGGTAAACCTGGCTCGCCTGCATCTTGAGTACCGTTTCCGTTTATATCATTATAAACTGTTCCTTCTACTGTTCCTGGTACGTTGTATCCGTTGTTCTCCTCTGTTACTGTAGTTCCGGCTACTACCGTTACCGTCGTTGGATCGGTTCCTTCTGTTTGATTCGCTCCGGCTGGTAAATCAGCATCGTCGATGTCTACGGTAGCATCGCCTGCAGCTACTACGGTAGCACTATAGTCTCCATTGGCATCCGTAGTTACGGTTTGTACGTTACCGTCTTCATCGGTAATCACTACGTCTACTCCTGGTAAACCTGGCTCGCCTGCATCTTGTGTCCCGTTTCCGTTTATATCATTATAAACTGTTCCTTCTACTGTTCCTGGTACGTTGTATCCGTTGTTCTCCTCTGTTACTGTAGTTCCGGCTACTACCGTTACTGTCGTTGGATCGGTTCCTTCTGTTTGATTCGCTCCGGCAGGTAAATCAGCATCGTCGATGTCTACGGTAGCATCGCCTGCAGCTACTACGGTAGCACTATAGTCTCCATTGGCATCCGTTGTTACGGTTTGTACGTTACCGTCTTCATCGGTAATCACTACGTCTACTCCTGGTAAACCTGGCTCGCCTGCATCTTGTGTCCCGTTTCCGTTTATATCATTATAAACTGTTCCTTCTACTGTTCCTGGTACGTTGTATCCGTTGTTCTCCTCTGTTACTGTAGTTCCGGCTACTACCGTTACTGTCGTTGGATCGGTTCCTTCTGTTTGATTCGCTCCGGCAGGTAAATCAGCATCGTCGATGTCTACGGTAGCATCGCCTGCAGCTACTACGGTAGCACTATAGTCTCCATTGGCATCCGTTGTTACGGTTTGTACGTTACCGTCTTCATCGGTAATCACTACGTCTACTCCTGGTAAACCTGGCTCGCCTGCATCTTGTGTCCCGTTTCCGTTTATATCATTATAAACTGTTCCTTCTACTGTTCCTGGTACGTTGTATCCGTTGTTCTCCTCTGTTACTGTAGTTCCGGCTACTACCGTTACTGTCGTTGGATCGGTTCCTTCTGTTTGATTCGCTCCGGCTGGTAAATCAGCATCGTCGATGTCTACGGTAGCATCGCCAGATAACACCGTTGCAGTGAATTGACCACTTGCATTCGTTTGAACCGTTACTGGATCACCATTTGTAGGAGTAATAACTACATCAACATTAGAAAGAAGAACATCTCCAGTATCGAAAGTTCCATTACCATTAATATCATTATATACAATTCCTTCAAGGTTACCTGAACCTAATATAGTTTCGGTAATATCATCCTCTGTATTACCATCGCCATCGTTACCGTCATCAGATATATCTGAAATTGGATCTCCATTATCATCAACAGCATTGGCAATAGCTTGATTATCTACTTGACCTGAATTAACATCTTGTTGATTAATCGTATACACCGCTGTAAAGGTAGCAGAGGCTCCTGGTCTTAAATCGATAGCATCTCCTTCACCATCTTCATTGGTTCCTCCCGATTGATAAGCTGGAGTAGGCAAAGGTGTGTTTGCACCAGTAAATAGTCCGGCAGACTCTGAAACCGTTACATCAAAAGCAAAACTAGAACCAATATTTTGAACTATATAGGTATAACTAATAACTCCTGTTGCAGGATCAAATGTACTTGTTTTAGTAATTTCTAACTGAGTTGAACAAGCTTCTGCGAAACCAGCTTCAAGAAAATCTGGTATCCCGTTAGAATTTAAATCTGCTGGCTGGGTATAACCTTCTCCTGATTCACCGCTAGTAACAAGACCATTACTACTGTCCACTGTTTCAGGAGCTAAATTACCAAGGATTCCATCTTCCTGCGCTTTCGCGAAAGCATCAATAAAACCAGCTTCTACAGTATCAGAACATCCATCACCATCAGAATCTGGATCTAAATGATTAGGAATACCATCTCCATCTAAATCTGGAGCATTGATAATTACTACAGTTGGTTCACCACCGAAGTCATCTATAACACATTCATCGAATTGAACACTATAGAATCTACTTTGAGCAGCGTTAATATTTTTTGTTACACCAATTACATATTCGAATTGATTAACATCTTGACGCTGGAAGAATACTTTATATCTCGCATCGGTATCTATAGGCTCAATCGGAGCAGAACCAGTCCCGTTTGCTCTAAATTGAGTTACTCCACCGGTAAGATTTGTTGCAATAATATTCGTAGGGTTATTTAATGAATAACCCACCAAATTCCTTAATCTATAGAATTCTCTAATTCTACCTGACCCGTCGCTGTCAACATCCTGAATAAATCCACTAATTCTATTAACAACAGTAAGATTAGTAGTTCCAGCATCTACCAATTGAACATTGAAGGTAACTGTTAAATCACCAGAGGATGCTGCAGAATAATTAATTACAGGCTGCCATGCATTTGCATCACCAGAAGCGTTATCAATAGAATTTAATGTTGCTCCAGTAGATCTTTGTGTAATTTCAACAATAGCATCAATTCCTGCGCGAACTCCAGAAAATCTGTATCTAGCTCCTACTTGACCTGCCGTACCTGAGATTAACGTACCTCCATTAAAATTGTAAGTTTGACCAGTACAAGTTGTAGAATTATCTGTGTAAAACTCAAAACCTTCTGTGATATCGGTAATTCCGTCATTATCATCATCTAAGTCATCCCTATCTACAACTCCATCACCATCTTCGTCATTAGGTAAACTGCGATCCCTGAAGTCTACATTACCTCCAGAATTTAAATCGCCATCGGTATCTGGTAAGTTAGCAGTATCATCTATATTACCATTAGGATCAGCATAGGTAGGTGTTTGATCAACTGCATCGTCCAAACCGTCATTATCGGAATCATTACCTGATAAAGTTAATCCAGCTTCAACAGTATCATTCCCGCCTTGATTGTCAGAATTTAGATCTAGATAATCAGGTAGGTCCACCGTATCTGTATTAACTGGCAATAATCCAAGCTCATCGTTATTTTGATTATAAGCAGTAGGTAAACCATTTGCTGTAACATCTGGAATTCCATCTCCATCTGCGTCGTTTACTAACGGATCAATATAACCTAAAGTAGTTTGAGCCTCATTATTATCAGGAATACCATCACCATCAGAATCTAAATCCAAATGGTTAGGTATACCGTCACCATCCTGATCTGAAGGATTAGTAAATGGATTATTATCACCATCCAAATTAGCATCTTCATTAATATCTAGTATACCATCATTGTCGTCATCGATATCTACGGTATCAGGAACCCCATCACCATCTGTATCATCTTGATCAAGATAATTTGGAACTCCATCTAAATCTTCGTCATCATTTGTAGGGTCATTATCATTATTGGTATCCTCTCCAGTTCCAGATGTCAAAAGTGAATCGTTATCGTCATCGGTATCTCTATAATCTGGTTGATCAGTACCATCTGTATTATTTAACTCATTACCAGGATCATTTGTTACAGGAGTACCGTTAGGATCTCCATATCCCGTTGTGTCACCGTCAAACGCATCGTCGAGTCCATCATTATCAATATCATTTCCACTAGGAGTAGTATCAGGATTACCATCATTATTAAAATCAGAACCTTCCGTAGCATCTGGGACATTATCATTGTCACTATCTAAATCAACATAATCAGGATTTGGATCTCCATCTGTATTTTCTGGCGTAAGCCCTTCTCCACTTCCTGGAGTAGTTTCATAAGCATCATCTAAACCATTCCCATCACTATCTATACCAGATGGTTGTATGTAGCCAGCAGTATCTTGAGCTTCTACATTATCCGTGATACCATCATTATCACTATCCTGATCCAATAAATCTTGTATACCGTCATTATCAAAATCACATGAAGAAAAGCGAATATTCCCTATACTAAATCCTGGCTCGGAACCTGGGTTGATCACAGAATCATCAGTAACATCAAAAACAATAGTGATAGTATCCACTGGTGCAGAAAATGATATATTTACATTTCCTGCTGCTGATGCAGCACCAGTTGGGGCAACTGGATCAACACCTAGAACAGAATTGCCTATAACCTCTTGAGTTCCTGCTGGAACTATATTTGGTAAAACCTGAGACGCTCCATTAAAACCAGTTATAGTATATCTTTCTTTTCGTCTGATTGAACCTAACTCACCGTCTATATCAAATAAAGTAAACGCTACATTGTTAAAGGACTCACTGTTAAAATCGATCGTGTAAGTAACAGTACCTGTTGCTCCTAATGTTTGTAGGTCGAAACCTGAAATAAGAGTTTGCGGTATAGATGGTTGTCCACCTTGATAAAAAGCTCCCGAAATAGGCAGATTAGGAGAATTAAGTAATGCATCGTTAGGGTCAACTACAGTTATATTAACATCTCTAGAATCAACTGAATAAGAGTTACTAAGTGTGCCGGCAGCCCAAGTATTTACGCTCCAGTCCAATGTAGACTCATCCTTACATTCAACCACGTCCAAAATACCATCATTATCATCATCAATATCTACAACATTCGGCACTCCATCGCCATCAGTATCTGGACGGTCATCAACATCATCACATGCATCTATGATCCCATCACCATCTGTATCAGGTCCTATCTCGGTATAATCTGGTACAGTATTCGAATTAGAATCAGCTGGTTGTGCATAACTTGCTGCAAGAACAGCACCATTTGAAGAATTCGTTGGTGGGATACCTGAACCATAGGCACCACCATCTCCTCCATCAGCAGAACTATTGTTGTAAGCCTCGTTAGCATCGGAACATCCATCATTATCAGAGTCAGTATCTTGAAAATCAAAATTATCTATACCATCAGAGTTAACTAATTCATAGTTAACAATGCCGTTATCTACATCACCAGGATCTTGAACACTATTAGGCACACCATCCTCACCAACTGGACCGGTTAATCGACCGTCAGTATTGACTTCATTATGACCAGCTTCGACTGCGTCATAAATACCATCATTATCTGCATCAACATCTAAACTATCTATTATCCCGTCACCATCTGTATCTGGACAAGTTGAACCTCCATTAAGAATAAACACTTTTCCATCGCCTCCATCTCCATCTGCTCCTGGAGAAACATTAATAGACTTTATTACAGAACCTGCGGGCGCAAGCTGTGATAATGGATAAACTGCAATATTAATTGGCTGACCAACCGAAGTGTTAATACCTGTATTTATATAATCGGTAAGTACTACATTTAGTTGACCAAAACTATTTCCTTGTGCATCAAACGCTTCAATATCAAAAGTGTTATTCCCATTTCTTTCAGAAACTAATAAGAAAGTTTCTCCTGAAACAGAAATTGGAACATTGTAACTAAGTGTATAAAAATCAGTATCTAAAACTGCTCCAGAAAGTCCTTGGAAATAATTAAAATTTCTTGATTGGAAGGCTGGTAAAATTATTTGTTCCCAATTAGGATTTGAAATATTATCTCCTGTAGGACCTGCACCTTGGCCACTTGTTCCATTAAGAACCTCATACACAACATTATCACTTGTAGAGTTGAAATTCTCTGTATATAAATCTGGAACAATAAAATCATTATAAGTAGTACCATCTAATGTTACAGATTGTAAATTTGCATTATTATTCCCACCAGAACCAGAAAAGGAGAAAGTGGTATTTGTACTTGTATAAGGGCCTGTAGGCGTTGGTTCTACATAACATTCGTCGGAATCTAAAATTCCGTCATTATCATCATCTAAATCTACTTCGTCAAAAATTCCATCGTTATCGGAATCAACGCTAGCAGTTGTATCACGGTAATTTACATCACCACCACCATTAACATCGCCATCATTATCAGGTAATGATGATGGATTATTTATATTACCGTTAGGATCTTGATAACCAGAAGTAGCATCAATACTATCATCTAATCCATCAAAATCTGCATCGTTTCCAGATAGAGTAAAGTTATTTTCAGTTGTATCGTTAATTGAATCATTATCAGAATCCAAATCCTTATAATCAGGAACCCCATCAAAATCTGTATCCACCGGCAATACAGCAAAACCATTTGAACAGGTACCAGAAGTAAAACTATAGCTAACTCCGCCTATTCTAAACCCACCTGAGTTTAATTCGAAAAATACAGACGATGTTGGACTTGTAGTAACAACATTAAATTGAACATAGGAATCAGCAGCTCCACCTGTATTGTAATTAGAGATCAACTGTGAACCAAGAGCGATATTCATGCTATCACCTGCACCAATATCATTTGCAATTGAAAATGTAATTGTAGTCCCTACCGGTAGTCCTCTATCAAATTCTAATGTTAATGGTCCTTGAGTTTCACCTGCAGAACCGGTATTTCTAAGACGAACTCCATTAAGATTAGTAGCGGCAATACCATTTGCTTCGGGTGTACCTAATGCTGGCGTAATATCCTGATTACCTCCATAAGTAAATCCTGAAACAGCATTACCACTAGCACTAGTAGTGGACGAACCGTTACAATCAGGATCATAAGTATCCACCAAACCATCACCGTCAGTATCTGTTAAACCACCTTGAGCTATATACTCTAGAGTACCTTGAGCTTCAACATTATCAGGGACACCATCTCCATCAGCATCTAAATCAAACTGGTCTATAATTCCATCACCGTCAGTATCATATAAATCACTTACACCGTCATTATTGTTATCAACAAAGTTTGAACTGGAAGGACCATCCGTTCCTGGGCCATTAGATGGGTCAAAATAATTTAACAATCCATCACCATCATCATCTCCAAGAGGATCGCTAGCATTAACATTTTCTAATTCTACTACATCTGGAATCCCATCATTGTCATCATCAATATCAACAAGATCATGAACTCCATCACCATCTTGATCACATGAAGGAACAACTAATTGTACCACAGAGGATTCTACCTCAGAACCATAAAACCATGTATTAATAACTCTTAGATTTCCATAATCATCACATAATAGAGCCGGAGTATTAGTACCTTCACCAGCACCAGCGGTTGCAGGCACTGTATTACCAGGATTAGACCCATTCCATGCGTGACCTGGCCCCACACTTCCATCTAACAAATTCGTATTTATAAAAGATCCAGTAGTCGTATTTGCAGTATTCTGAGTTGTGTCGTCTACACAAGTTCCAAAAGCTGTTAATTGTGAATCATCCCAAAAAAGTTTTTGACTTGCTATAGTAGGAGTCACGGACTCCATAGTTAGACCATTTAAATTGAATTCCGCATCATACATAGGAACATTGGTTCTACCTCTATAAGACACTAACTTTAAACCTATACTCACACCTGCTTCGGATACATTACCAAACCCATCTAACCCATCCCAAAAAAGCAAGTTATCACCTATTGGCTGTTCAAATGCTTCAATAACAACATCCCGAGTATTTGCATCAAAAACCCCATTACCATCAAAATCTACTAAAAGAGCAACATCTGCAGGTGCATCCAAAGTATAAGGAATGTAATAGTTACCCGGACAACCAAAAATCTCGCCAGTTAATATCGGATCTGCTTGTGGAGCAGGTATAAAAACAGATTGATCCGGAACCGTCAAAAAGACCGGATACCCATTGTCTAAATTAGGAGAAGTATTGGAAGGTCTATTTACAGATCTTCGTGTTAAAAGAAAATCATTCGCTGGATTATCATCATCATCAACAACACCAAATCTATTCATAGACAACTCATAGGCTAATGGCCTAAATCCTGGTAAAAAATCCACTTTAACGATTACCTGATCATCAGTATACGCGTAAAATTCACCCTCAACAGATGCATCTAGTGTAGGATTAGGTACATTTGGAGTACCTATATCACCATCAGCATCCTGATTTTGATAACCAATTAACGACCATTTATCAGACCATATTCTTCCTGGAATTGCAGAGGCTGTAGACCCCACAGTAAAATCAAAATATGGAAAAAAGAAAATAGCCGGATCTCCATTTCCAAAAGCAAATGGGGTGGCACCACCATCAATACTTACATAAAATTCAATATAATAATTTCCCGCAGTTGCAGGGTTAAATACATAAGGATTGTAACCATTTGTAACTCCACCTACACCGTTTGGACCGTTAAAAGCCTCTGTGTAATTTGATATAAATCCAGCATCTCCCGCGATTGGGTTTGCTCCTGCACCATCATCAAATCTACCTGACAATGTTCCTACCTGCACACCAGCAGGATTGATTCCTTCAACTAACGTACCACTCTGGTCGTAAATACGATAATAAGTTAACGCTCCCAGCTCTGGATGATTAGCTGCGTCTAGCCTCTGCCTTGAAAACACCCCAAAATAAAGATTTTCAGTAGCAGCATTAGCAATAGTAAAACGCAATCTGCTAGAATTAGGCGCGTTAACATAAGGACCAAATTGACCTCTTGTTATGTAGAGAGCTGTACCATTTGCCGGCTCAATTCCTGTCGCAGAAGGCATCAACTGCTTGGTTCCATCAGCAAAAACCGAACTAGGATTAAGAATGAATAATAATAGTAACACATAGATAATGTTACCATTGAATTTTAGGTTAGAGGGAAAATTAAAACTCATTGTAAATGAAATAATTATCAAAAAAAACAGAATAGCTTGTTCTATTCCAAATTGCAAAAATACTTGTAACAACATCCCAGCGAAGAAAAACCCAGTATTTATAGTGCTCTTTCGACAAAATTCCAATTAAAGTCGTTAAAAACACTCATGAAAAAAGTTCCATTAAAAAAACTCTGAAACACAGAAGATTAAACAAATACTAAATTTGACGTCTTTAGGATCTAGTATTTACGAAGAAAAATACTCGGTGGTTTTTAAAAAACTAAAATTTTTTAAATCTCATTTTAAGAACATCTCCTGAAAGAAAAATTACTGCTAATAATGTCGAGTATCTTTAGCATGAAATCTCTTTAAACGCTTTTAGAATAAGTGTATTTTCGATAAGTCATAATCAAAAACTATTGTGTATATAAAAAAAATAAAGCCTAACTATAAAAGTTAGGCTTTAATAATAACTACGCTTTCGCGAAAGCGGAATATATTAAGCTTGTCCAGTCGGACCAAAATTTAAGGGAATAGGAGGCTGCTCGTAATCCTTAATTTCACCATGCGCATTTTCAAATTTTCTAATATTATCCATAAGTGCTTGAGCTAAACGTTTAGCATGTTGTGGAGTAAGAACTATTCTTGACTTCACCTTAGACTTTGGATTACCAGGCATGATATTAACAAAATCAACAACAAATTCAGAATGTGAATGATTTATGATAGCTAAATTACTATACTGACCTTCAGCAATCTTTTCGTCAATTTCTATGTTGATCTTATTCTCTTGATTAGGATTATTTGCCATTCCTATTAATTATAATTTACCTCTTGTTCTGGTTTATTAAGCATAAGCTTCTCGAACTCCTCTTTTGAGCCTACAATAATGTCATCATAATTTCTCATACCTGTTCCTGCTGGAATTCTATGACCTACAATAACATTTTCCTTAAGACCTTCAAGAGTATCAACCTTACCATTTACAGCTGCCTCGTTAAGTACTTTAGTAGTTTCCTGGAACGACGCGGCACTAATAAATGATTTAGTTTGAAGAGATGCACGAGTAATACCTTGTAATATAGGCTCTGCCGTTGCAGGCATTACCTCTCTTGCTACTACTAGATTCTTATCCTCTCTTCTTAAAATAGAGTTTTCATCTCGTAAATCACGTGGAGAAACGATTTGACCTTCTTTAAGATTCTCTGAGTCACCAGCATCTTCAACCACTTTCATTCCATAAAGTCGATCGTTCTCTTGAATGAAGTCTTCTTTATGAACCAATTGATTCTCTAGGAAAATACCATCACCTGGATCTACGATACGAACTTTTCTCATCATTTGTCTTACAACAACCTCAAAGTGTTTATCATTGATTTTTACACCTTGTAATCGATAAACCTCTTGCACCTCGTTAACTAAATACTGCTGTACAGCACTTGGCCCTTTAATTGCTAGAATATCTTTAGGGGTTATAGAACCATCTGATAAAGGCATACCAGCTCTTACATAATCATTTTCTTGGACTAGAATCTGATTAGATAATTTTACTAAATATTTCTTTACTTCATCTGTTTTGGAAGTAACGATAATTTCACGGTTACCACGCTTAATTTTACCAAAAGAAACAACACCATCAATCTCACTTACAACAGCTGGATTTGAAGGATTACGAGCTTCAAAAAGTTCAGTCACACGAGGAAGACCTCCGGTAATATCACCTGCTTTGGCACTCTTACGAGGGATCTTAACAAGAATTTTTCCTTCTTTAATCTTCTCACCATCATTAATCATTAAGTGTGCACCTACTGGTAAGTTATAAGAAATTTGAGTTTCTCCTTTACCATCAACGATGTGCAGTGTAGGAATTAACTTCTTATCTCTAGATTCAGAAATAACCTTTTCTTCGTAACCAGTTTGTTCATCAGTTTCAACTTGGAAAGTTGTCCCTTGAATGATATTTTCAAATTTGATTTCTCCAGAGAACTCTGAAATAATTACTCCATTAAAAGGATCCCATTTAGCAATTACTTCGCCTTTCTTAATTTTTGCTCCAGGTTTTTTGAATAACTCTGCACCATAAGGAATGTTATTGGTATTAAGTAATAAACCAGTGTCCTTGTGCATCAACTTAGCCTCAGATGTTCTAGAGATTACAATATCTACTGCATTCCCTTCGCTATCTTCACCCTTAACCGTTTTAAGATCTTCAATTTCAAGAACTCCTTCATTTTTAGCGATTACAGAATTCTCCTCACTAACATTACCTGCAACACCACCTACGTGGAATGTACGTAAGGTAAGCTGTGTTCCTGGTTCACCAATTGATTGTGCAGCGATAACTCCAACAGCCTCACCTCTCATAACAAGACGGTTAGTAGCTAGGTTACGACCATAACATTTTGTACAAACTCCTTTTTTAGCTTCACATGTTAATGGCGAACGCACTTCCACAGACTCGATTACTGTTTCATCAATTGCATCAGCAATTTTTTCAGTAATCAATTCACCTGCTGCCACCATAACATTTTGTGTAGCTGGATCAACGACATCATGTAAAGCAACACGTCCTAGGATACGAGCTCCTAGTTTCTCCATTACTTCTTCATTCTTTTTAAGAGCAGTAACTTCAATACCTCTTAATGTTCCACAGTCTTCTGTATTAACAATAACATCTTGTGCAACATCATGTAAACGACGTGTTAAATAACCAGCATCGGCAGTTTTAAGTGCCGTATCTGCAAGACCTTTACGCGCTCCGTGAGTAGAAATGAAGTACTCAAGAATTGATAATCCTTCTTTAAAGTTTGAAAGAATTGGATTTTCAATAATTTCTCCACCACCTGAGTTCGACTTTTTAGGTTTTGCCATAAGACCACGCATACCAGTAAGCTGTCTAATCTGCTCTTTTGATCCACGAGCACCAGAATCCA
Source organism: Nonlabens sp. SCSIO 43208 (assembly GCF_050703575.1). Lineage (NCBI taxonomy): Bacteria > Pseudomonadati > Bacteroidota > Flavobacteriia > Flavobacteriales > Flavobacteriaceae > Nonlabens > Nonlabens sp. SCSIO 43208. The sequence continues at coordinate 1,283,195 of NZ_CP065365.1, read as the reverse complement.
ACATCATATACACCGAGTTAAATCCTTGCTGGTCTTCTCTAATATTCTTCATACCTAGTTCAGTAAGCTGAGCATTAGTAGCAGTCCAAACATCAATCACCTGATTGTAACGTTCATTCTGAGTAATAAGACCCATTCCATAGTTACCACGTATCGCGTCAACTTTGGCATTAGCCTCGTCTATCATGGCTTGCTTTTCTTCTGGAATCATGATATCTCCTAGTGAGAATGACAATCCACCGCGGAATGCAAATCCATAACCTAAATCTTTAATCTCATCAAGGAAGGCAGCTGTTCTAGGAACATCTGTCACCTTAAGAATATCACCGATAATATCACGTAAAGCTTTTTTAGTCAAAACTTCATTTATGTAACCAGCCTCATTAGGTACTTTCTCGTTAAATAACACACGTCCTGCAGTAGTTTCTATCAACTCTGATTTGTATGACCCATCTTCTTGTAAAAGTGGTATTCTACATTTTACTGGTGCGTTAATATCAACACGTTTTTCATTAAATGCGATTACCAATTCTTCTGGACCATAGAACGTTAAACCTTCACCTTTAACAATGTGATTAGGTTCTGACCTACGTAACTTAGTCATGTAATATAAACCTAATACCATGTCCTGAGAAGGAACGGCAATAGGACTACCATTTGCAGGATTCAAGATGTTATGAGAAGCTAACATTAAAAGTTGAGCCTCTAAAATCGCCTCTGGTCCTAGTGGTAAGTGTACCGCCATTTGATCACCATCAAAATCGGCGTTAAATGCAGTACATACTAACGGGTGTAATTGAATTGCTTTACCTTCTATTAACTTAGGCTGAAATGCTTGAATACCTAGACGGTGAAGTGTAGGAGCACGGTTTAATAATACTGGATGCCCTTTAAGAACATTCTCAAGTATATCCCAAACAACAGGCTCTTTTTTATCAATTATTTTCTTAGCAGATTTTACTGTTTTTACAATACCTCTTTCAATCAACTTACGAATAATGAAAGGCTTGTAAAGTTCTGCAGCCATATCTTTAGGAAGACCACATTCATAAAGTTTCAATTCTGGTCCTACAACAATTACAGAACGAGCAGAATAGTCAACACGTTTTCCAAGTAAGTTTTGACGGAAACGTCCTTGCTTACCTTTAAGGGAATCTGATAAAGATTTTAATGGTCTGTTAGAATCTGTCTTAACAGCACTAGATTTTCTAGTATTATCTAAAAGAGAATCCACAGACTCCTGTAGCATACGCTTTTCATTACGTAATATCACCTCTGGAGCTTTGATTTCCATCAATCGCTTCAAACGGTTGTTACGTATGATTACACGACGATAAAGATCATTTAAGTCTGATGTTGCAAAACGACCACCATCAAGAGGTACAAGCGGACGTAATTCTGGTGGAATCACAGGAATCACTTTCATGATCATCCATTCTGGCTTGTTTTCTCTGTGCAAGTTAGACTCCTTAAAAGCCTCAACTACCTGAAGTCTCTTGAGAGCTTCAGTTTTTCTTTGTTTAGAAGTCTCATTATTTGCTTTGTGACGTAAGTCATAAGACAACGCATCTAGATCGATTCTGTTTAATAATTCAATTAAACACTCTGCACCCATTTTTGCGATAAATTTATTAGGGTCAGAATCTTCTAGATATAAATTTTCTTGAGGAAGACTATCTAAAATATCTAAATATTCTTCTTCAGTAAGAAATTCCATTTTTTGAACTGGCTCACCTTCGGCATTTTTTGCAATACCTGGCTGTATTACTACGTAACGTTCGTAGTAAATAATCATATCCAGTTTCTTTGATGGTAATCCTAATAGGTATCCAATTTTGTTTGGTAAACTACGGAAATACCATATGTGTGCAACAGGCACAACTAGGTTAATGTGACCTATACGATCACGACGTACTTTTTTCTCTGTTACCTCTACTCCACATCGATCACAAACGATACCTTTATAACGTATACGTTTGTATTTTCCACAGGCACATTCATAATCCTTTACAGGACCAAAAATACGCTCACAGAAAAGTCCATCGCGCTCAGGCTTGTGAGTACGATAGTTAATCGTTTCTGGCTTTAGTACTTCTCCTTTAGATTCTGCAAGAATAGATTCTGGAGATGCAAGACCGATTGAAATTTTTGAAAATTTCTTCTGAGTTTGGGTTTCTTTATTTCTAGCCATAATTATGGTACTATTTTAATTAGTGTAAGAGAGGTTGATGGTAATTACGCTTTCGCGAAAGCGAAACTACCACCTACTCTCAAAGATAAATTAATCCTCGAGTCTAAGGTCTAAACCTAGTCCTTTAAGCTCGTGCATCAATACATTAAATGATTCTGGAAGACCTGGTTCTGGCATAGGCTCACCTTTAACGATCGCCTCATAAGTCTTAGCTCTTCCTATTACATCATCTGATTTTACAGTAAGAATCTCACGCAGTGTACTAGAAGCTCCATAAGCCTCAAGTGCCCAAACCTCCATCTCACCAAAACGCTGACCTCCAAATTGTGCTTTACCACCTAATGGTTGTTGAGTAATAAGTGAGTATGGTCCGATAGAACGCGCGTGCATCTTATCATCTACCATGTGACCTAATTTAAGCATGTAAATAACACCTACTGTTGCAGGTTGGTCAAATCGCTCACCTGTTCCTCCATCAAATAAATAGGTGTGACCGAATCGTGGTATTCCAGCGTTATCAGTCAATTCATTTATTTGATCCAATGTAGCACCATCAAAAATAGGTGTAGCAAATTTCTTACCTAATTTTTGTCCAGCCCAACCTAATACAGTTTCATAAATCTGACCGATATTCATACGTGATGGTACACCTAATGGATTAAGAACGATATCTACTGGTGTTCCGTCTTCTAGGAACGGCATATCTTCTTCACGTACTATACGCGCTACGATACCTTTGTTACCGTGACGACCTGCCATTTTATCACCTACTTTAAGTTTACGCTTTTTAGCTATGTAAACTTTAGCAAGTTTGATAATTCCTGCTGGTAATTCATCTCCTACAGAAATTGTAAACTTCTCACGGCGCAATGCACCTTGAAGATCGTTCTCTTTAATCTTATAGTTATGTAGTAAGTCTGCAACGGTTTCATTAATCTCGTCACTTGTTGTCCAAGTACCAGAAATTAAGTGAGTGTAATCATCTACAGAGTTCAACATCTTAAGTGTATACTTTTTACCTTTCGGAAGTACTTCCTCACCTAAATCATTGTATACACCTTGTGATGTTTTACCACTAACGATTTCAAAAAGTTTTTCAACCAAACGATCACGTAAACCGTCAAATTTTGCCTGATAACTTTGCTCTAATCGTGCAATATCCTCTTTATCCTGTGCTCTTTTTCTTTTATCCTTTACTGCTCTAGAGAATAATTTCTTATCTATAACAACACCGCGCAATGAAGGTGAAGCTTTAAGAGATGCATCTTTAACATCACCTGCTTTATCACCAAAAATAGCACGTAGTAATTTTTCTTCTGGAGTAGGATCAGATTCTCCTTTTGGAGTAATCTTACCGATAAGAATATCACCTGGTTTTACCTCGGCTCCAATTCTTATCATTCCATTTTCATCTAAGTTTGAAGTTGCTTCTTCACTTACGTTAGGAATATCGGCTGTTAATTCTTCATTACCTAATTTAGTATCTCTAACTTCAAGAGAATACTCATCAACGTGAATAGAAGTAAACAAATCTTCTCTTACAACTTTTTCTGAGATTACAATCGCATCCTCAAAATTGTATCCTTTCCAAGGCATGAAGGCAACCTTCATATTACGACCTAGAGCTAACTCACCTTTTTCAGTTGCGTATCCTTGACAAAGTACTTGACCTTTTTCAACTCTATCTCCTTTTTGGACAATTGGTTTTAAAGTTATAGAAGTACCTTGGTTTGTCTTACGGAACTTTATAAGGTTGTAAGATGTATCTTCTGGGTCAAAAGAAATCATTCTTTCACGCTCGGTTCTATCGTAACGAATTACAATTTTTTGAGCATCAACATATACAACTTCTCCATCACCTTCGGCATTGATTAAAACTCGTGAATCAGACGCAACTTGTCTTTCAAGTCCTGTTCCAACAATAGGAGAATCAACTCGTAATAATGGAACTGCCTGGCGCATCATGTTTGATCCCATCAATGCACGGTTTGCATCATCATGTTCCAAGAATGGAATTAATGAAGCTGATATCGAAGCGATTTGGTTAGGCGCAACATCGGCATATTGTACCTGATTTGGCTCAACCACTGGAAAATCACCTTCTAAACGGGCAATTACTTTGTCAGATTCAATCTTACCATTTTCAAGTGGCAAGTTTGCCTGAGCAATGTGCATTCCTTCTTCTTCTTCGGCACTTAAATAAATAGGCTCTTCTGATGTATTAATAACACCGTTCTCAACTTTTCTATATGGTGTCTCAATGAATCCCATGTTGTTCACCTTAGCAAAAACAGCTAAAGATGAGATAAGACCAATATTCGGTCCTTCAGGAGTTTCAATAGGACATAATCTACCGTAGTGTGTGTAGTGTACATCACGAACCTCAAATCCTGCACGTTCACGAGATAAACCACCTGGACCTAATGCTGACAGACGTCTTTTATGCGTAATCTCTGCTAATGGATTCGTTTGATCCATAAACTGAGATAGCTGATTAGTTCCAAAGAACGAATTAATTACAGATGAAAGCGTCTTTGCATTAATAAGATCAATAGGTGTAAAAACCTCATTATCCCTTACATTCATGCGCTCACGAATTGTTCTTGCCATACGAGCAAGACCAACACCAAACTGAGATGATAATTGCTCACCTACTGTACGTACACGACGGTTTGATAAGTGATCGATATCATCGATTTCTGCTTTTGAATTAATTAATTCAATTAAGTATTTAATTATAGTAATGATATCTTCCTTTGTAAGAACCTGCTTACTCATGTCAATATCAAGACCTAATTTTTTATTCATACGATAACGCCCTACATCACCTAAGTTATATCTCTGATCAGAGAAGAATAACTTATCGATGATACCACGAGCAGTTTCCTCATCTGGCGGCTCAGCGTTACGTAATTGTCTATAAATATGCTCTACCGCTTCTTTTTCTGAATTGGTAGGGTCTTTTTGTAAAGTATTGTGAATGATAGCATAATCTGCAGACATCATATCTTCCTTATGTAAAAGAATAGTCTTTGCCTGAGAATCGATTATTTCATCGATATGCTCTTTTTCTAGGACAGTATCACGATCTAATACGATTTCATTACGCTCGATCGATACAACTTCTCCTGTATCCTCGTCTACAAAATCTTCATGCCATGTTCTAAGAACACGAGCTGCTAATTTGCGACCTAGGTATTTTTTTAATCCTGTTTTACTAGCTTTTACCTCTTCTGCAAGATCAAAGATTCCGAGAATATCTTTATCTCTTTCATAACCAATTGCGCGGAAAAGAGTTGTTACAGGTAATTTCTTTTTACGATCGATATAAGCATACATTACACTGTTAATATCTGTCGCAAATTCAATCCATGATCCTTTAAATGGAATTACACGTGCTGAATATAATTTAGTACCATTTGCGTGAAATGACTGTCCAAAGAACACACCAGGAGAACGGTGTAACTGGGAAACAACAACACGCTCAGCTCCGTTGATAACGAAAGTACCAGATGGAGTCATGTATGGGATTGTACCTAAATAAACATCTTGAACAATAGTTTCAAAATCCTCGTGTTCTGGATCGGTACAATATAATTTTAATCTTGATTTAAGTGGAACACTGTAAGTAAGCCCACGTTCAATACACTCTTGGATAGAGTAACGTGGTGGATCCACAAAGTAATCTAGAAACTCGAGAACAAATTGATTGCGAGTATCTGTGATTGGAAAATTTTCCATGAAGGTATTATAAAGACCTTCATTTTCTCTCTTGTCAGATTTAGTTTCTAACTGAAAGAAATCCTGAAACGATTTGATTTGGATATCGAGCAGATCAGGATATTCTGCTTTGTTCTTTACCGTTGAAAAGTTAATTCTCTCTGTGTTTGTTGCTAGCATCAATGCACGGTATTAAATGGTTAAAAATAGCGTTGTTGATGACGTCTCATCATTATACGCAAAATGGTCTAGACCTGTGAGCCTTGCTCAACAGGTCTAAACCTTTATATATAGGTAATGTTAAATTACTTTAACTCAACCTCAGCACCAGCTTCTTCTAGCTGAGCTTTAAGAGCTTCTGCCTCATCTTTAGCTACACCTTCTTTAATTGGAGATGGAGCGTTGTCAACAAGACCTTTCGCATCCTTAAGACCTGCACCAGTTAATTCTTTAACTAACTTCACTACAGCTAATTTAGAGGCACCAGCTGCTTTAAGGATTACGTCAAATTCAGTTTGCTCTTCAGCAGCGTCTCCACCACCTGCAGCAGCACCACCTGCAACAGCTACAGCTGCAGCAGCAGGCTCAATACCATACTCGTCTTTAAGTATGTCTGCTAATTCATTTACTTCTTTAACAGTTAAGTTAACTAACTGTTCTGCGAATTCTTTTAAATCTGCCATTTCTATCGTTTTAAAATTTATATAAAATAATTGCGTACTAATTGTTTACTATCTTTCTGATAGTGTTTTAAGGATTCCTGCAAGTTTACCACCACCCGATTGAAGAGCAGAGACAACATTCTTAGCAGGGCTTTGTAGAAGACCAATGATTTCTCCAATCATTTCTTCTTTAGACTTGATTTCACTTAATGAATCTAACTTATCATCACCTACGTAAATTGCTTCCTCGATATAAGCACCTTTTAATAAAGGCTTATCCGATTTCTTACGAAAGTTCTTAATAACTTTAGCTGGAGCATTAGCTACTTCAGACAACATTATAGAAGTGTTACCTTTAAGAAGTTCTGGCAATTCACCAAAATCCTTATCAGAAGCTTCCATTGCTTTTGCAAGTAGTGTATTTTTAACTACCGCAATACTTACGTTAGCTTTAAAACATGCTCTTCTTAAATTAGATGTATCAGAAGCATTAAGTCCAGATATATCTGCAAGGTAAATAGTAGAGTTTTCTCCTAACGTTGCAGTCAAGTCCTGTATAACAGTTGCTTTTTGTTCTCTTGTCATGATCTAGATCTTTTAATCGTCTGCAAAACGTTTAGCATCTACATTTACACCAGGACCCATTGTACTAGACAAGTGGATACTTTTGATATAAACTCCTTTAGCTGCTGTCGGTTTTAACTTAACTAATGTATTAATTAACTCTCTTGCGTTACCTGCAATTTTTTCAGCATCAAAAGATACTTTTCCTATTGCAGCGTGAACAATCCCGTTCTTTTCAACCTTGAAATCGATTTTACCGGATTTAACGTCAGACACAGCCTTAGCCACATCCATAGTAACTGTACCAGTTTTAGGGTTAGGCATAAGACCGCGTGGTCCTAATACACGACCTAAAGGTCCTAACTTACCCATAACACTAGGCATAGTGATAATTACGTCAACATCAGTCCAACCACCCTTGATTTTATCAAGATACTCATCAAGACCAACAAAGTCTGCTCCAGCACCTTTTGCCTCTTCTTCCTTATCTGGAGTAACAAGAGCAAGTACTTTCACATCTTTACCAGTACCATGTGGTAAGGTTACGACACCACGAACCATTTGATTCGCTTTTCTAGGATCTACGTTAAGACGAACAGCTAAGTCAACTGACTCATCAAATTTTGCCGAACTAGTGTCTTTAACGATTTTTGAAGCGTCTGCTAGTGAGTAAGACTGTGCCTTATCGAATTTAGCGTTTGCTGCCTTTTGATTTTTCGTCAATTTTGCCATAATAACTAAATTTAAGCAGGTGCCTCACCACCTTTAACATTAACACCCATTGATCTCGCAGTTCCTGCGACCATTCTCATTGCGCTTTCGATTGTAAAAGCATTTAAGTCTGGCATCTTGTCTTCAGCTATTGCTCTAACTTGATCCCAAGTAATAGTACCTACCTTTTTACGATTAGGTTCACCACTACCACCTTTTAACTTTGCTGCTTCTAAAATTTGTACTGCTGCTGGTGGAGTTTTAATTACAAAATCAAAGGACTTGTCACTATAAACAGTTATAGCAACAGGCAACACTTTACCTGCCTTATCCTGAGTTCTAGCGTTAAACTGCTTACAGAACTCCATAATGTTCACTCCAGCCGCACCAAGAGCAGGTCCTACAGGAGGAGATGGATTTGCAGCACCACCTCTAACCTGCAACTTTACAATCTTAGATACTTCTTTTGCCATTTTTAAATTGTTTCAAATTTTGATAACCGTAAGTGGAAGCCTAACTAGTTATCTGAATAGGTAACATTTATATTTTTTCGACTTGCATATAGCTTAATTCCAATGGTGTTTTTCTCCCGAAAATCTTAACCATTACTTCTAGCTTACGCTTCTCTTCATTAACTTTTTCTATATTCCCATTAAATCCATTAAAAGGACCATCAACAACTTTGACAGTTTCCCCAACTTTGTAAGGAATAGACACATTATCGGTTTGCTCTGCAAGTTCATCAACTTTACCAAGCATTCTATTAACTTCTGACTTTCTTAATGGTACAGGATCTCCACCTTTAACCTCTCCAAGAAACCCAATCACACCATTAACAGATTTAATAACATGTGGAACTTCACCTTCTAACCTAGCTTGTATCATTATATACCCAGGAAAAAAGACACGTTCTTTATTAATTTTTTTACCGTTCCTAATTTGAACAACCTTTTCAGTAGGAACCAGAATCTGCTTTAAATAATCTGACAACCCATGATGAGCTATCTCGGATTCTATGTAGTCTTTAATTTTATTTTCTTGACCACTCACCGATCTTACCACATACCATTTCATTACATCCTTTTCTTCACTCATCTCTATGTATGATTATCCGTTAATGACCCATTCAAAATATCTATCGATTACACCATTAAAGACATAATCAATACCTGCCACAACTAAAGCAAAAACCACTGAAAACACAGCTACAGTTACCATAGATTTTTGTGCCTCAGCCCAAGTAGGCCAAGAAACATTTTCTGATAACTCATTAAACGAATTTTTTACATAAGATACTAATCCCATAAGTATGCTATTTTAATAAGCCTTTCAGCTTTTGTGCGCAGGTTGAGAGGCTCGAACTCCCGACACCTGGTTTTGGAGACCAGTGCTCTACCAACTGAGCTAAACCTGCATAGTTAAAGGTCGCCCTTTAACAAGTGAAAAGTATCCTTTCTTTATTCAAGAAAGGATACTTATAATATTAATACTTGAAATTAATCAAGGATCTCAGTTACCTGACCAGCACCAACTGTTCTACCACCTTCACGGATAGCAAAACGTAAACCTACGTTAAGTGCAATTGGCTGAATAAGTTCAACCTCAATAGTTAAGTTATCTCCAGGCATAACCATTTCAACACCGCTTGGTAATTTGATATTACCAGTTACATCAGTTGTACGAACGTAGAACTGTGGACGGTAGTTATTATGGAATGGAGTGTGACGTCCACCTTCTTCTTTCTTAAGGATATAAACCTCAGCCTTAAAGTGTTTGTGTGGAGTTACTGAACCAGGAGCAGTAATTACCATACCACGAGAGATTTGATTTTTATCAATACCACGTAATAAGATACCTGCATTATCTCCAGCCTCACCTCTATCAAGGATCTGACGGAACATTTCAATACCAGTAATAGTAGAAGTCAATTTCTCAGCTCCCATACCGATAATCTCTACAGGATCTCCAGTATTTGCAACACCAGTCTCGATACGACCAGTAGCAACAGTACCACGACCAGTAATAGAGAATACATCCTCGATAGGCATCAAGAATGGCTTATCCATATCACGTACTGGCTCTTCAATCCATGCATCCACTTGGTTCATTAATTCAAGAACAGTATCAACCCACTTTTGCTCACCATTAAGTGCACCCAAAGCAGACCCCATAACTACTGGTCCATTATCACCATCATACTCATAGAAACTTAGTAACTCACGTACTTCCATCTCAACAAGCTCTAATAATTCCTCATCATCAACCATGTCAACCTTATTAAGGAAAACAACAATACGAGGAATACCTACCTGACGACCTAATAGGATGTGCTCACGAGTCTGTGGCATAGGACCATCAGTCGCAGCAACCACTAAAATAGCACCATCCATTTGCGCAGCACCAGTTACCATGTTCTTTACATAGTCGGCGTGACCTGGACAGTCAACGTGTGCATAGTGGCGGTTTTCAGTTTGGTACTCTACGTGCGAAGAGTTAATTGTAATACCACGCTCTTTTTCTTCAGGAGCATTATCGATCTGGTCAAAGCTTCTTGCTTCAGAATAACCAGCATCAGCAAGCACCTTTGTGATAGCAGCAGTAAGAGTAGTCTTACCGTGGTCTACGTGACCAATTGTACCTACATTAAGGTGCGGTTTGGAACGATCGTACGTTTCTTTAGCCATAATTATAGTCTTAGTTTATATTAGTGTTTCAATTTAAAAACCATTTAATTTACAAAATGGCTTATACCACAAATGGCCCCTAATTGAGACCTTTTTCATCTTAATTGAGCCAATGACGAGATTTGAACTCGTGACCTCTTCCTTACCAAGGAAACGCTCTACCCCTGAGCTACACCGGCTTTTATTATGCTTTCGCGAAAGCGTAATAGCCAAAGGCATATTTTAAGCATCACATCTCGTTAATGCTGCATCACACCAAGGTGCAATAATTGAGCGGGAGACCGGGTTCGAACCGGCGACATTCAGCTTGGAAGGCTGACGCTCTACCAACTGAGCTACTCCCGCTTAAAGAAATTACTTTAACATAATTTCATAATAATGTGTTTGTGGGGAGAGCAGGATTCGAACCTGCGAAGGTTGCCCAACGGAGTTACAGTCCGTCCTCGTTGACCGCTTGAGTATCTCCCCAATGCTTACACATTTATTTCAAAAAACTTGAGCCGATAGAGGGACTCGAACCCACGACCTGCTGATTACAAATCAGCTGCTCTAGCCAGCTGAGCTATATCGGCTTTAAACTCTTTTTGTCTTCACAAAAACAGCCCGTTGTTTTAACGGACTGCAAATGTAAACCTATTTTTTAATTCACAAAAAAAAAAATTAAAAAAAATTAATGAGAAATTAATTTTTCCTTGCGGCGCTTGAGCTGACGCTCCAATGCAGCAGCACATTCGTCAATACATTGCTCAAAAGTTTTACATGTTTTTGTAGCAACCATATCGTCTCCTGGCACGAATAACCTTACCTCAGTAATCTTATTTTCCTTATTACTAGTCTTTTGAACTTTCAAATAAACATCGGCGCTTATAATTTTATTATAATACTGCTCTAATTTATCTAACCTTTTTTGAATGAACTCAATTAACTTGATGTCCGCATCAAAATTTACTGATTGCACGTTTACTTTCATAATCTTACGTTTTTGAGGTTACTATTTCTTTGAGCGCGGATGAGCATTTTTATAAACTCCTTTTAAAGTAGCCATACTAGTATGTGTATAAATTTGTGTTGACGACAAACTAGAATGACCTAAAAGCTCTTTAACCGCATTTAAATCTGCTCCTTCATCTAGTAAATGAGTTGCAAAAGTGTGCCTCAATACATGAGGACTTACTTTTATCTTACTAGACACCTTACTAAAATACGATTTTATAATTCTATAAACAAGAGACGGGTATATTTTATCACCTTTAACTGTAATCAATAATGTATCCACATCTCGTTTATCCATAAACACCCGCAACCTTAAATAATTATCCAACAACCAATACAAACGATCGGTTACCGGCAGGATGCGTTGCTTATTTCTTTTTCCTACAACGCGTATTGTTCTAGCAGATTGCTCAAATGAGCTGATTTTAAGACTAATTAACTCTTCTCGGCGAATTCCTGTTAAATAAAGTAACTCAATAATTAATCTATCCCTACAATTTTCAAAATCTTCTATATCGATTTTTTCATTAAGCACCTTCAACACTTCTTCTTTGGAAAATGGCAAGGTCAATCTTTTAGAAGTCTTTATACTTTTATGATGCAATAGTGGGTTTTCCTTGATTACGTCAATTCTCTTTAAAAATTGAAAGTATGTTTTAAGCGCAGTTATTTTTCTATTTACAGATTGAGCTAGCAGTCCCTCTTCTAACAAGAATGCGATATAAGATCTTATCACCTGATAATTAACCTCATTTAAATTTACACCTTCAAATTCACAAAACCGTTTAAACTGGCACAAATCTCTATCATATGCCTTTAAAGTATGGGCTGAGTATCCCTTTTCAACTGATAAGTATTCTATGAAATTTTCAATAAACATAAAAAAAACCGCTAGAAAGTAAATTTAAACATTTCTTTCTAGCGGTTAAACTTTAAACTAAAGAGTTCTTAGATATTCTCTTGATCTCTTAAGTGCTGGATGTATTCAGCTTTAATCTTTTGTGCTCTTTTTGCTACAGACGGCTTTGTAAACTGTTGTCTTCTTCTTAGTTCACGCATCTTCCCTGTTCGATCAAATTTTCTTTTGAAACGTTTTAGAGCTCTATCGATATTTTCTCCTTCTTTAACTGGTATTATTAACATAGTGGCATCACCTCCTTTCTTTAGCGAGTGCAAAAATACATTTATTTTTTAATTCTAGTAATAAAAGATGTAATTCCTGGCAAATAAATTATTTAGCAGCAGGTTTGTAGTCTTTACCATCAAGCTCCATTTTTGCTATTATCTCACGCATAATTTCACTCGTACCACCACCAATAGGTCCTAAGCGACTATCTCTCCACATACGTGCAAGAGGATATTCTTCTATATATCCATAGCCACCTAAATATTGTAAGCATTGATAGATTACCTCGTCTGCTATTTTAGTAGATACTAACTTTGACATACTTGCCTCTTTAACAGGATAAAGCCCTTTATCTAGCTCCTCGGCGATGTTATAATTGAAACATTTTGCCATTTCAACCTCACTTAGCATATCAGACATTTTATGGCGTAATGCCTGGAATTTGTCCAATGACTTTCCAAACGCCTGTCTATCTCTCATATATTGAGCAGTGTATTCCAGCGCGTATTCTGCTCTAGCATGAGCATTGATACCCATTATTAATCTCTCAAGAGCAAAATGCTGCATTATGTACGCAAATCCTTTACCTTCTTCACCCATCAGGTTTTCAACTGGTACACGCACGTTATCAAAACCTATCTCACCGGTATCACTTGCTCTCCATCCCAATTTATTTAGTTTAGTTGCGCTTATACCAGGCGTCTCACGATCCATTACGAATATGCTAATACCTCTTCCTTTTGCATTAGGATCAGTTTTTGCAGCAACAACCAGATAGTCCGAATAAACTCCATTTGTTATGAAAGTTTTTGATCCGTTAATTATATAATGATCTCCTTCCTTTACAGCGGTAGTTCTCATACCAGCTACATCACTTCCTCCAAACGGCTCTGTTATACCCAAACATCCTATTTTTTCACCTGTTAAAGTAGGAACAAGATATTCTTCCTTAATTCTTTCATCACCTTCCTTAAGCAAATGCTGTGCACCTAGAAATGCTTGTACCCACATCGCAGCCGCAAACCCACCTGAGTTAATACGCTGCATTTCTTCTAAAAAAATAACAGTATAGAAAAAGTCAAGGTCAAGACCACCATATTTTTCAGGATAATAAAGACCAAAGTAGCCCATCTCTCCCATTTTTTGGAAAATCTCTCTATCAATTTGACCGGTTTCCTCCCATCGTTCAATATGAGGAAGGGCTTCTTTTTGAAGAAAATCTCTAAAACTCTGTCTGAATGCGTTGTGTTCTTCGGTAAAGTATTTTGAGTACATATAAAATTATCGTATAATATTTCTAGTTAGTCGAGCGTCAAATATAACTGAATTAGGGCCAATTTCTCTTCAGGGAAACGGGAAGTTAACAGTACTTTATCCCAGCTCTTAAATCCATCTCGTAATGTGCGTTGCTCTATTAAAGCATCAACCAAGTAGTCGTTAAAATATGGAATGCTTAACAATTCTTCTCTTGTGGCGGTATTCAATGCTATTTTAGTATGAGAAGCGTTGTTTGTCAAATAGAATTTTTCTTTGATCCTTATAAAAGTAGAATCAGGCAAACCATAAACTGATTGTACTTGCAACATATCAACAAAGCCACCTAATCTATCTCTTTCATTAATTATTTTCTTTGCTGTAGCAGGCCCTACGCCATACACCGACCTCAAATCATTATTAGTAGCTTGATTTATGTTTTTGCGAACATGGGTTCGTTTATTGGCGTAAGTCCTAGTTTGGTTTTTATTTTCCGTCACCCATTTAGGGAATTTAAAAAAGGGGCTTATACTATCCAACCATTTGTCACTTACACCAGTCACCTCTTTAAATTGCCTAGTAGAGTTGATCCATTTTCCGCTTTCGCGAAAGCGTAATAATCTATCTATTTCCTCTACAGTCAACCCTAATTTATAGCCTTTAAAATCTGTAATGTAATTAGGATTGAATGGATAGATGGTATCACGTTTTCTTTTTTGTAAGGCAATTAAGGAATCTATCTGACCTTGATACCCTTCAATTCTAGACACGCTTAATTGGTTAGACGATTCAGTTGATTTTGTATATCCGTAAAACCCTATCGCAATTATTAATAAGATGCTTAATACAAAAATCCCTCTGAGCTGATTTTTAGTAAAAGCAAAGAGGGATTTAAATTGATTCATAAAACTGTATTATGCATCTTTTTTCAAGCCTAATTCTCCTGATTTAAGCTTACGCCAGTATTCATTAAGATCACGTTTAACTTCACCTGACATTAGATACAATCCAATAATATTAGGGAACGACATAGCAAGTATCATCATATCTGAAAAGTCTAGAACAGCACCTAACGATACAGAAGAACCTATAACTACAAAGATTAAGAAAATCATTTTATAAGCAATCTCTACCATACGACCTTTCCCAAAAAGATAGGTCCAAGCACGCATTCCATAATAAGACCAACTTATCATTGTACTGAATGCAAAAAGGAAAATTGCTCCTGCTAAAACATATGGGAACCAAGATATAACACTACCAAAGGCATCAGAAGTAAGTTGAGCTCCTGTAAGTCCTTCTACCTCGTGCATTCCTGTGAAGATTAATACTAAAGCCGTAAGTGTACAAACCACTACAGTATCGATGAAAGGCTCTAACAATGCAACAAAACCTTCAGAAGGTGGATGATGCGTCTTTGCAGCACTGTGAGCAATTGCAGCAGACCCTACACCAGCTTCGTTTGAAAAAGCCGCACGTTGAAATCCAATGATTAACACCCCAATAACACCACCTTTTAATGCCGAAGGACTAAAAGCACCATCAATGATGGCAGAAAATGCAGGCCCTACATTCTCTATATTAATAATTATAACCGCTAGCGCTGCTATTATGTAGACACTAGCCATGAATGGAACAATTTTACCTGTAACTTTTGCGATACTTTGGATACCACCAATTATTACCACACCTACTAACACTGCTGTTATTATACCAAATATAAATCCATGTCCTTCTAGGAAAGTAAATTGAGTTGCTAGACCTTCAAAAGCTTGATTAGACTGGAACATATTACCACCACCAAAGGAAGCTCCAATTGCAAGTACTGCAAATAAAACTGCCAATACTTTACCTAATCCTTTTTTATTTTGTTTTTCAAGACCATATCTCAAGTAGTTCATAGGACCACCATAAACAGCTCCTGTACTTGAAATATCTCTATATTTTACACCAAGAGTACATTCCACAAATTTTGAAGACATACCTAGTAGTCCAGCAACTATCATCCAAAATGTAGCTCCTGCTCCACCTATAGAAATTGCTACAGCTACACTCGCTATATTTCCTAATCCTACAGTTCCTGAAACTGCTGTTGCCAAAGCCTGGAAGTGAGTAACCTGACCTGGTGCTGTTGGGTCATCGTACTTTCCTTTTGCAAGATCTATGGAATGCTTAAATCCTCTAAAATTGATGAATCCCATTCTCAATGTAAAGAATAAAGCCCCTAGCACTAACCAAATTACAATAAACGGAATAGGCTTTTGTTGAACATCACCATTAGGATGAAGTAAAGGAACCTTTTCATCATACTTAACTTGTGCAAACAAATGAGCTCCTGTTTCTATAACATCGCCACTGTTTTCTCCATTATAAATAACGTCCCCAGGATTAAGGTCTTTACCACGACTTTGTAAGTGGTTAAACTCACCACTAGCTGGTGAGGAAACAACCACATCTTGACCATTTTCTACTGCAACAATAGCAACCTCATCACCTTTTTTTACTTTTTCACCGTCGTTTTTCAACCATTGTTTAAGCGTGTACTTATTTGCATCTCCAGCTTCCCAGTTAGGTATAGAAATCTTTTTTGATTCTGCATAAACAACTGGATCGTAAATTCCAATTGCCGAAAATAAATCCCAGAACAGTACATTCCCCAAAGCTCCTACAGCAGGCACGGCAGCACCATTCAAATGCTCTACTATACTTTCTGCTTTAACTTCGTATACTCCTGCCACGTTATTTCCATCGGCATCTGTTACCTCAACTGTATAATTAATCCCCTCAGTAAGTGAAGTTGCGGTATTTGATTTCAATGGAGTGGATTGATTGGACCATTTGTAAGTATATGGTGCTTTACCACCTGACACAGTAACGGTAATAGAACCATCATTTATCTCTGATGTCGGGTTAGTAGTTTGAGCCTTTAAAATAAGCTCTTGTGCGTTACCTAACGTGGTTATAAGAAAGGCAGCAACCAGTATGTAAATACTCCTCATATATTAAATTTGATTAAACAAGGCAGCAATATCTTAAAAAATATTGCTAATTAAAAATTTAAAAGTGATAAACCCTTAGTCTCCTATGCGATATACCTTTTGTAAATGTTGTATTTGATTGGTATTTCCAACTACTATTATTTTTGATCCAGGAACTAATTCTATCGAGGGATCAGGATTTACAATATAATCTCCATTAGGATTTTTATACCCAATAATTGTACAACCAGTTTCTTTTCTTAGGTTTAAATCTAGAATATTGCAAGACCTTTGGTGATCAAACATTTGCTCAAATGAAACTTGTTCTAGATTAACTCCATCATTACCACCATAACTCAAATTATCCCAAAACTCTATTAAGTCTGGACTTACAATTAATGAAGCCATATGCTGCCCGCCTATTAAGTCAGGTAGTATAACGTTATTGGCTCCTGCGAGTTTAAGTTTACGCACAGTTGTCTCTTCACTTGCTCTTGATATAATCATCAACTTACTATTCAACTGCCTAGCACTTAAAACTACAAAGAGATTATCTGCATCATCAGGAAGAGCTGATATTAAAACACTGGCACGTTCGATTCCAGCGTTAAGCAAGGTTTCATCCTCGTTTGCATTACCTCTTAAAAAGTATTTACTATCCAAGCTAGCTTCATCTATAACTTCTTGATTTTTTTCAAGAACTATAAAATCACGATTATAATCTTGTAACTTCTCAACCGCTTGACGCCCGTTGCGACCATAACCGCAAACAATAACATGATTCTCCATGTTCTTAATTTGTTTAAGTTGTCTTTTAAAAATAATATCTCGTACTGAACTTCGTGAAATTAAATACTCTGTAAAAACACTTACTGCATATCCCACTGCAACTACACTTACTAAGATAAGCGCTATGATGAATAACTTAGCTTGCGGCGATGGATTTCCAATTTCTCGATAGCCTACAGTAGTAATCGTAATCACCGTCATATATAGAGCATCGATCACGTCTAGATCCATGGTTACCATGAATCCAATCACACCAGCACAAAGAATACTAAGAAGTAAAGTAAGTGCAATTTTTATCTTCCTACTCATTAGCTTAAAGATCAAAGACAGAACTTCGCTTTACGTATACTAAGTCTTTTATTTTTAACCAAAAAGCAATAATTAAATATACCGCAAATCCAGCACCGAGCGTAGCAAACGTAAAGTATATAAAAGTAATTCTTACACTGCGCGCTCTCATCCCTAAACGATCTGCTAACCGTGTAGAAACATAAAAGCCGTATTTTTCTAGATAAGTTCTTAAACTAGCTACCATTCCCATAAAGTAAAAATACTATTAATTCCTGACTAGTGAAACACCTACATCACATTGCAAACACTTATTTCTATCGCAATAGTTAGGTTTTAATTGCAACAATGATTGTGAAGTTAATGCCGATTTTACATTAATCAACTTTTTAAATCCATTTATGACCGCGTTACTTTCTGCTTTAACGGAATCCATAAGTGCGAGTAATTCCTCGGTATTTTCCTTACCCATTTGTTGACCATAATAAAATTTTATAGGCACGATACAATTGATAATGATTAAATCTATAAAAGCCTTAGTTAATCTTTTAGGCTGGTCATTAGTCTTCTTATCAAAAACATGATGATCATCCCAGTATTTAGATGCCTTTAATTCAAATAAATCATACACATCCTCTTTAGTTACAGCAAGCAAAACCTCAGCAAATAACATAGGTTTTCTATGGTATAACATGGCCAACTGTGAAATTCTCACCGTAGGAAAATTTGCTGGTCTCAATCTGAAAAACTTCATAGGTGTGAGCGATGGCTGTATTTGATATTTCGCTTTCGCGAAAGCGTACTCTTTAACACACAATTCGTAATACCTATCTTCCTTTTTCTCATCCAATAATCCTGACTGACCTAATAGTGCACTTTCTAACTGAAAAGAATCACGAGCCAATTTGCGCACGGTAGCCTGATCGATGCTTTGTGCTAACTGTTCAAAAGCATCAGCATTTGTTTTTGTACCAAAACTGCGAGCCAATAACTGAAAAAAAGCTGCTTCCCAGTCGTTATTGGATTGTTTCAAATAGTGTTTAATCCTAGCAGATTTTTGTTGCAATCTATTTATAAATAATTTTTCCAGCCATAAGTTGAGTTTAAATTCATTTACGTGCGGTAAATCCTGCTCACAGTTTATAAACTGATTGTTTTTATGTGCAAAAAGCTTGCGGTAGGACATCACTAGATTTTCTGGAACAAATCTTGAAACTTCCAGAACAGGTATTTTAATTCCATCTCGAGTTGAAATTTCAGCATCGTGCTGCCACACCACGTGTAAAATCACGTTATCATAAGCAGGATCATCGTCGTGACCGTGAAGAAACCAATCACTAGCTTTTACATGCATTTCTACATTACCTGCCCATTGTTGATTTCCTATTTTAAGTCTAGCATTAAAGAAATCTGGACCACTTTCAAAATTATGGGAACCTAGGGATTGAATAACAAGATCAACCCCATCTGTGGTAGTTAAAGGAATACCTGATAACTTTTTAAACTTCCATAAGTAATGAATAAAATCTTCTTGCATAAAAAAAGGTCATAATCTTTGTAAACTTAGAACAAAAATTATAACCTTTAACAGTACCTCACATACCTATAGGTGAAGTAAATTATTTTTCATCTGGCAAATAACTACCATCTTCATTTAACCATCCTTTTTCTTGCATCCAGTCATCGTTAAAAAACTTACCTACGTAACGGCTTCCGTGATCATGGAATAGAATAACTATCACATCATCCTTATTGAATCCAACTTGCTCATGAATTTGGCGTAAACCTTTAATGGCCGCACCTGCACTATTTCCTAAAAACATTCCTTCTTCTGCAGCAAGTCTTCTAGTATATACCGCTGCATCTCGATCAGTTACTTTAGTAAAACCATCGATCACTTCAAATCTTACGTTGAGTGGTAAAATATCTTCACCTATACCTTCTGTTACATAAGGATGTATCTCGTTTTCATCAAATATTCCTGTTTCATGATATTTTTTGAAAACTGATCCGTAGGTATCAATTCCCCAAACTTTGACATTTGGATTTTGTAATTTTAAATAAGTTCCTACTCCCGAAATGGTACCACCAGTTCCTACTCCAACGACGAAATGAGTTACCTTACCTTCTGTTTGTTCCCAAATTTCTGGCCCAGTAGACTCATAATGCGCTTTACAATTAGAAGGATTATCATATTGATTAACATACCAAGAGTTAGGAGTTTCCTCGCTTAATCTCTTACTGGTAGAATAATAAGATCTAGGATCATCAGGAGCCACATCAGTTGGGCACACATGGACTTGAGCACCTACAGCTCTCAAAATATCCATTTTTTCTTTTGATTGCTTATCACTTAATACACAAACTAATTTGTAACCTTTTATGATTGCAGCGAGTGCTAGTCCCATACCTGTGTTTCCACTGGTTCCTTCAATGATAGTTCCACCTGGTTTCAGTCTTCCGTCAGCCTCGGCATCTTCTATCATTTTAAGTCCCATACGATCTTTAACGCTGTTTCCTGGATTAAAAGTTTCGTATTTAGCTAGGACTAATGCTGGAATATCCTCAACTAGCTTGTTCATTTTAACCAATGGAGTGTCACCTATCGTCCCTAAAATATTTTCTGCGTATTTCATAAATTGCATTAAGAGGTTGCAAAAATACCGTTTTAAATAACGTAATCTAGCTTTTTAAAAAGCTTTAAGAGAGTATACGCTGGTAGAATTCTTTTTTTGCGTTTTCATCTTTTCCAAACAACCATCTTACCACATGCTCATCCCACATGCCTTCATAATCAGATTGTGTTATAATCTTGCGATCAATGGCCAAATCAAGAATTTTCCCAGGATAACTACTTTGTTTTTCACTATCCATTTCTCCTAATGGATATGGATCATCCAGACCTACAAGAATTTGTTGAGCACCTTGATTTTTTACTAAAAGTTCTAGAGAACCAGTATCGTGGACTAGTGTGTCAAAGAATATATTAGGATGTCCTACACTTTTACGAGGATGTGTTTTACCCTCAAATAAATCTGGTCGACCATCAAAACCTTGAATCCTGCGACCTAAGTTCATTTGGGCTAACTGACCGCCATGTGCAAAACAAACTCTCATACCTGGGTACTTTTGGGCGTATCCATTAAGAGTTAAAAAATGATAGGCATCGGCGCATTGTGCAAGCATCCAGATAAGATGAAAACGCCATGCTGTATTTTGAAGTTTGATAAACTTCTCTCCATCATACGGATGAATTTCTACAGCTAGATTGAGCTCACTTGCAAGTTCAAAGATAGGTTCATTCTCCTCATCAAAAATACAACGCCATTGACCTATAGTATCCATATAATGAGTAGGTAAGCACAGTAATCTCATGCCTAGAACTTTTACACATCGTTCTATCTCCCACAAAGCACCACGTATAAAACCTGGATGCACTACAAATCCACAGGTGAATTTATTAGGGTGATCGTGTTGCACTCTTGCGTTAAAGTCGTTTTGAAATCGTAAGGCTTGTTTCATTTCCTCCAACCTCAAACCATTTCCATACAATTGACTTAAATTTAAAATAACCGCATGATCAATCTTGTATTTGTCCATCCACTCTAGTTTCTCTTTCAAGAAAAAGCTAGAATCCGTAACGGGTCTCTCCCAATCTTTTTGGAGCATTTTTTTACGATCCTTATCTACCCAAAAGATTCCTTTTTCACGCATGAAATCAGGTATCTCCTCTGGATAAGGAAGTAAATGTGAGTGACCGTTTATACGTAGTTTTTTGGACATAATATTGTAGATGGTTTATAAAATTAGTAAAACAGATTGCTTATTTAGAATATTAACAAAATTATTCTTCTTAAAATCTTTCTTTTGCTACAAACTCTTAGTTCGCCCACCATCGACTGGCAGATTTATACCGTTGATATATCCTGCTAGATTACTAGATAGGAACAACACAGCATTGGCTACTTCTTCCGGTTGTGCAAAACGTCTAGCAGGAACGTAATTTTTCATAATTTCTGCAGCTTGTTCCTCGCTATGACCAGCTCTATTTGCTTTACCTGCGATAATCTTGTCCAATCTTTCGGTAGCTGTAAAACCTGGTAGTACATTATTCACTGTGATACCATATGGTCCTAACTCATTACTCAATGTTTTTGCCCAATTTGCAACGGCTCCTCTTATTACATTAGATACTCCTAGAAATTCAATGGGCGCTTTTACACTTGTTGATATGATATTTATGATTCGCCCGTAGCCTGCTTCCTTCATCCCAGGAGCACATGCTTTAACTAATACTTGATTACACTTTATATGCTGTGTGAATCCATCTTCAAGCGCCTTAACCTCGGCATCTATTAAATAGCCAGGTGCAGGTCCGCCTGTATTATTGACTAAAATGTGAATTGGGTTCGCTTTCGCGAAAGCGGAAACTACCTCATCCACTTCCTTATAATTTAAAAAATCGGCAACAAGATAGGTGTGGTCATCTCTATGCGTGGTATCCAAAGTAGACAATACTTTTTGAAGTTTATTAGGATTGCGGGCGAGAAGGACAACTCTAGCACCTGCTGCAGCCATTAACCTTGCTGTAGATTCTCCTATTCCAGTACTACTACCGCATACTAGGGCGGTTTTATCTTTAAGATCTATTTTCATGTAGCGAATTTACAGAAATTAACCAGCAAACCCCTTATGTAGTTCTATGCAAATCTCTTAAATAGGAGTATTTTTGCAGTATATTTCAATCTAATGATCGTAACAAAAACAAAGGAAGAACTAGAGATAATGCGTAAAGCAGCCTTAATGGTAAGTAAAACTCTAGGAATGGTAGCAAGTGAAATTAAACCAGGTGTAACCACATTAAGACTCGATGAACTCGCTGAACAGTTTATCAGAGATCATGGTGCAATTCCAGGTTTTAAAGGATTGTACGATTGTCCTAGTACTTTACTTATTTCTCCAAATGAAGAAGTTGTCCATGGGATTCCTAAAAATGTTGAAATTAAAGAAGGTGATATACTATCTGTAGATTGTGGTGCTATCGTTGAAGGTTTTTATGGTGATCATGCTTACACCTTTGCCGTTGGAGAAATCCCACAAGAAACTCAAGATTTATTAGACCGAACTAAGAATTCTCTCTATCTAGGAATAGAGCAATTTAAAACTGGAAACCGTGTAGGTGACGTGGGATATGCCATACAGAATTATTGCGAAAGCTTCGGATACGGTGTTGTACGAGAATTAGTCGGTCATGGAATAGGTAAAGTGATGCATGAGGATCCTCAAATGCCTAACTATGGTAAAAGAGGTAGAGGCAAGAAATTTGTAGAAGGAATGACAGTAGCTATCGAACCTATGATTAATTTGGGAACCAAAAACATCAAGCACCATAGTGATGGATGGACGATAACCACACGGGATAAAAAACCAAGTGCGCATTTTGAGCACGACGTAGCTATTGTTAATGGAGAACCTAGGTTACTGAGTACTTTTGACTACATCTATGAGGTTTTAGGCATTACATCAAACGAGGAAGATCCTTATCGTTGGGTCGATTAATCGTTTACCTTGATTCTATTTAATTTTTAGATTAATCTCATATTGAAAAAACTTTTCAAATTTTTCCTTAACCTAATACCTAGAACATGGCTCATTAAAGCAAGTTATTGGGTGCGCCCAATTATTGCGTGGTGGTATAAGGGTAATAAATATGAAGATCCTATCGATGGTAAAACTTTTTCTTCATTTTTACCTTATGGGTATGAAAATGTAAGAGAAAATGTGTTGTCACCTAGCACACTTTCATTAGAAAGGCATAGGCTTCTATGGCTTTATTTAAACAGGGAATTACAAGTATTTACCAAACCTTTAAAACTATTGCATTTTGCTCCTGAGCAGTGCTTTTATAATCGTTTTCGCAATAGCGACAACATAGATTATACTACGACAGACATAGAATCACCACTTGCTGATGTTCAGGCAGATATTTGTGACTTACCCTTTGAAGATAATCAGTATGATTTAATTCTGTGTAATCATGTATTGGAACACATTACCAATGACACAAAAGCCATGCAAGAGCTTTATAGGGTTTTAAAACCAGGTGGCACCGCTGTTCTCCAAATACCGCTGGACATGAATAGAAAGGAGACCTTTGAAGATGACAGCATTACCGATCCTAAACAACGAGCCCAAATTTTTGGGCAGTATGACCACGTTCGTGTATATGGAATGGATTATTTCAATAAATTAGAATCTATTGGTTTTAAGGTGGAAGCTGTTGATTACACAACTACCCTTAATAGCAAAGAAATTGACCGTTATAGACTAGCCGCAGGTGAACTTATACCAGTTGTAAGGAAATAATTAAATCGCCTTTTTTACATACTGTTTAAATCCTGGAGTAGTTTCAAACCTTAACATACCATTTTCATCTATATACATTATTATAACCTCTATTTCGGGCAAGTTTTTAAGATGAATTCTAGATTTTTCTAATGGCATTGCCATAAAGGCTGTAGCATAACCATCAGCTAAAGTACATGAATTTGCTATCACGTTTACACCTATAACCTGTGAAGGCTGTGCTTTACCAGTTAATGGATTTACCGTGTGAACATACTCTTGACCCGAGCTTGAGTCAATTTTAAACTTGCGATAATTACCACTACCTGCCATAGCCTTATCGGTTAACTCAACAACAGATAAGTAACTGGTCTTATTCCCTTTTTTCTTAGGGTCCTCAATTCCAACGGACCAACTACCGTTGCGTTCTAGATTTTTACCTTTGGCATATACTTCTCCACCTATATCCACTAGGTAATTTTCAACTCCTTGTTTAGTGAGCCACCTAGCAATGTAGTCTACTAATGTTCCTTTACCTATAGCATTAAAATCCATGTAAACACCAGGCTTTTCTTTTTTAATATAGACACTATCTTGGATTTTTGATGGAACAAGTGACAAGTTATGAAAACCCACAAATCGCATTAAACTGTCTATTTCTTTTTCAGTAGGTATTTTTTCTTGCTCTCCATTTGCTCCAAAACCATAAGCATTTACAAGATTACCTACCGTAGGGTCAAAATACCCATCGGTTTTACGATAAATATCGCTTGCCTTTTCAAATACTTCTTTAAATGGCTTGCCTACAAGTACACTATCAACCTCGTTATTAAGTTGATTAATAAGCGAGCCCTTTCGCCAGGTACTCATAGAGGAGTTGAACATTTCAATTATACTATCCACGCTTTTTTCTACTGCTACTTCATTTTCATGAAACAGGGTAATATTATAATAGGTACCTATAGCATTACCCGAGAATTTTTGAGCTTGAATATCGTTTTCTGGTGTTTGATTCTTGCAACTTACTGTTGCTAACACCACAAGCAACAAAAAACTTAAATACCTCATTTTATTTCAATTAATCCAGCATAATTAACCACATAATCTTCATCATGGTGTACTGGAATTTCATAATTATTCGAATTTGCAAGACCTACTCCTGCATAAAAAGTACGGGCTTTAAATTTAACAGCATGATCTCTCATGGTTATCATTAAATCTTCATCATACTCTACAGGATTGTTGGGGTAACGTATTGCTCTAACTACAACAAAATGTAGCTTCCCTTTTTTTAAAGCCACAAATTGAGGATCTTTTTTAGGTTTTGAATTAATACTTAAAAACTCAAAACCTTCCTCTTCCATTTCTTTACCTACTATATTCATAGCAAGTTGATGTAATTCTTGATCTGTAAGTGGATTCATGTCACAAAAGTAAGGTTAATTCAAAGAGTATAAAGTGATATAATACAAAATGATAGTCGCAAATCTAACCTATACTTACTGTAAGGTTTTGTTTATATTTAAAGTAACATTAAGGGAAAATTCCTTGTGAGTTCATTAGCTTGCATGCCCGTGAATACAACCAATTATGGATATAAAAAATTTTATCAATAATGAAGAGCACATACCTTTAAGTGGTATGTGGATGGATAATTATGATCCTGCTACCGGTAAAATATATGGAGAGATTCCTAGCTCTAACCACACTGATGTTGAAAGCGCTTATCAAGCTGCTGCAAAGGCTTTTCCATCATGGTCTAATACACCTATTGACACTAAATCCAAAATACTTTCAAAAATAGCCGACTTAATTGAGGAAAATCTAGAAGATTTAGCTAGAGCAGAGTCTCAAGATAATGGCAAGCCCTTATGGCTTGCTCAATCAGTAGACATTCCACGAGCATCTTCAAATTTTAGATTCTTCGCTCACGCAATAACACAATATGCTAGTCAATCCCATGATAGCACAGGTAGAAATACCTTGAATTATACGTTACGCAAACCTTTGGGAGTTGTAGGCTGCATATCTCCTTGGAACTTACCGCTTTATCTTTTTACATGGAAAATAGCACCAGCCATCGCAGCAGGAAATTGCGTAATTGCAAAACCCAGTGAAGTAACTCCTGTCACTGCCTATCTTTTAGGTAATATTTGTAAAAAAGCTGGATTACCTGCTGGTGTTCTTAATATAGTACATGGAACTGGCCCAGAATGTGGACAAGCTATTGTAGAACATCCAGGTATAAAGGCTATAAGTTTCACCGGTGGCACAAATACTGGCGCTAGGATAGCAGCAACAGCAGCGCCTATGTTCAAAAAACTATCTCTAGAATTAGGAGGAAAAAATCCCAATCTTATCTTTTCAGATTGTGATTATGAAAAAATGCTACACACTACCGTAAGATCATCATTTGCAAATCAGGGACAAATATGTTTGTGTGGATCTAGAATATTTGTTCAAGAAGAAATCTACGACAAGTTTAAAATAGACTTCATTAAACTAGTTCAGGAACTTACTGTGGGACATCCCATGTCTAGTACTACCAAAGTCGGCGCCGTGGTTAGTGCTTCGCATAGAGATAAAATATTATATTATATCGCTTTCGCGAAAGCGAACCCAGAAGAATACACCATTTTAACAGGCGGCAACACACTTCAAATACCCAATTACGAGGATGGCTATTATATTGAGCCTACTGTAATTGAAGTTTCTAACAACACTTGTAAATTGAATCAAGAGGAAATCTTTGGGCCTGTAGTTACCCTTATGACTTTTAAAGATGAAGAGGAAGCTATCACCCTTGCAAATGGTACAAGATATGGCCTAAGCGCAACTGTTTGGACAGAAAACCTCAACAGAAGCATTAAGTTAGGAAATGAGCTCGAGGCAGGAATTGTTTGGGTAAATACATGGTTAAATAGAGACTTAAGAACCGCTTTTGGTGGTGTTAAGGACAGCGGTATAGGCCGTGAAGGCGGTTTTCATGCGCTCGACTTCTTTACCGAAACAAAAAATATATGTATAGAATACAAATAGAATTATGAGAGTATTAGTTATAGGAGCAGGTAACATGGGACTTACCTATGCAATGGGTATGTCACAGTCCAGTCTTTTAGGAAATAAAAAAATACAGATTTACGACACAGACCCAGATAAAATAAAAACTCTTAAAGAAGAAGGTGTTTTTGAAGTGCACACCTCGCTTGAAGATTGTCTAGGAAAAGTTGATATCGTTTTTATAGCCGTTAAACCATATCATAGCACAAGTTTATTTGAAGAAATGAAGCCCTTAGTAAGAAATGAACAGCTATTCATTTCTCTTATGGCAGGTGTTACTATTGAAACTATACAAGAAGGATTACAAATTGATAAAGTTATTCGAACTATGCCTAATCTACCTGCCAAAGTAGGTAAAGGAGTAACCTCTTATACAGAGTCCAATAGTGTATCAAGAATTGAGTTATTGACAGCAAGACATTTGCTGGACACAACAGGTACATCAATTCATGTGGATACTGAAAAATTTATTGATGCCTCAACAGGAATATCTGGTAGTGGTCCAGCTTATGTCTTTTATTTTATGCAATCCATGCTAGAAGCGGCATTAAAAATGGGTTTTTCAGATTACGATTCAAAAGTCCTAGTGAGCAATACATTTGAAGGAGCCATTGAATTATTCAATCAATCCGATATTTCACCAGAACATTGGATTGATAAAGTAGCATCCAAAGGAGGAACAACACAAGCTGCAATTGATTCCATGGAAGACAATAATGTTAAACAACTTATTCAAGATGCTGCCTATGCCGCTTTTGATAGAGCTGTAGAATTAGGAAAAGAATAGTGAACACAAACTACACAACCATCATAATCGGAGGCGGCGCGGCTGGTTTTTTTACCGCGATCAATCTTGCAGAACAAAATCCAAATGAACGGATAGCTATATTAGAGCGAGGTAAAGAAGTGCTACAAAAAGTAAAAATTTCCGGCGGTGGTCGTTGTAATGTCACACATGCTCAATTCATTCCTAGAGAATTATCAAAAAATTATCCGCGTGGTGAGCGTGAATTACTAGGACCCTTTCACACGTTCATGACAGGCGATACCATAGCCTGGTTTGAAGAACGTGGTGTAGAATTAAAAATAGAGGACGACGGTCGCATGTTTCCTACAACAGATTCTTCACAAACGATTATAGACTGTTTCAGCTCGCTTGGGCGAAAGCACAATATCGACATCCTTACTAGTCACAATGTAACAGCCATTCAAAATTCTAACAACAACTGGGAAATCACGACAAAACAACAAACCTTTTCTGCAAAAAATCTAGTAGTTGCTGCAGGAAGTAGTCCAAAGATCTGGAAGATAATGAAAGACTTAGGACACACTATTGTTGATGCAGTTCCTTCTCTATTTACTTTTAACGTAGTTAACAAGAAAATCACACAGTTAGCTGGTATAGCAGTTAATACCCAACTAAAAATCCCAGCTCTCAAACTTAAATCAGAAGGACCGACATTAATTACTCATTGGGGATTTTCAGGACCAGGAATATTAAAAATGAGTGCTTGGGGTGCTAGAGAACTCAATGATGCGCAATACAAATTTGAACTGGTAATAAATTGGACCGGATACTACAGTGAACAAGAATGCTTTGAAGAACTTCTAGAGCAAAAGAACAGCTCTAAAAAGCTTATTTACAATGAATGGCTATTTGATCTCCCTAAAAGGTTATGGAGGTATTTAGTTGAAAAATCACAGTTAGACAGCACCAGTTGGTCACAAGCAAGTAACAAGCAATTACAACAACTAGCACAACTTTTAACAACTAGCAGTTACACCATAAATGGTAAAAGTACATTCAAAGAAGAATTTGTTACTGCTGGCGGAGTTGATTTAAAGGAAATAAATTTTAAAACATTTGGTTCTAGAATTCATAATAACCTCTATATGGCTGGTGAAATATTGAACATAGACGCCATTACTGGCGGATTTAATTTTCAAAACGCCTGGACTGGTGGTTATTTAATTGCCCAATCCATCGCAAAAAACGGGTAGTTTTTAGAGAGTTACTATAAAGGCTCAATCGGTTTCGTAAATAAAATACCTATGGATTTCTTAAAAATCAACCTTAAGAATATCGATTTGTTACTTTTGATATTTAAATCTTAAGATTTTGAACAAGAAAACCATACTCATGATACTGGACGGTTGGGGAATTACCCAAGACCCCAAAGTAAGTGCCATTGCACAAGCTCAAACTCCTTTTATAGATAGCCTTTACCTTAAATATCCCAATGCACAATTGCGAACAGATGGAGAGCATGTAGGGTTACCTGATGGACAAATGGGAAATAGCGAGGTTGGCCACATGAATTTAGGTGCTGGACGTATTGTTTATCAAGATTTAGCTAAAATAAATAAGGCCATTAATGACAATAGTCTCAAGGATAATGAGGTGTTGATTAACGCTATCACTTACGCGAAAGCTAACTCTAAAAAGATTCACTTCCTAGGATTACTATCTGATGGCGGAGTTCACGCTCACATAAATCACCTAAAGGCTTTACTGGATATAACAAAGGCTAATGAGCTAGAAGATGTTTTTATACATGCCTTTACCGATGGTAGAGATGTTGATCCAAAATCAGGTATACAACATATTCAAGAAATCGAAAAACATATAAAAGGAAGTAACGCGCAGCTAGCAACGGTCACGGGCCGTTACTTTGCCATGGATCGTGATAATAGGTGGGAACGAGTAAAAAAGGCTTATGATGTTATGGTAAATGGACTGGGTACTCCTACTCACGATGCTATTCAATCCATTAAACAATCCTATGAAGACGGTATAACCGATGAGTTTATTGAACCCATGGTCATTCTTAATGGCACTGAGCCTGTAGCTACTATCCAAGATGATGATGTCGTTATTTTCTTTAATTATAGGACCGATAGAGGTAGAGAACTTACCGACATGTTATCGCAAAGAAACTTTGAAGAGGTTAATACCAAGAAATTAAATCTACACTATGTCACAATGACCAAGTATGATGACACATTTAAGAATGTGCAAGTCATGTTTGAAAAAGACAATCTTAAAAACACACTGGGAGAAGTACTTTCAAAGGCAGGCAAAAAGCAAATTAGAATTGCCGAAACTGAAAAATATCCACATGTAACCTTCTTTTTTAATGGTGGTCAAGAAAATCCTTTTGAAGGTGAACAACGCATTATGTGTAATTCACCCAAGGTAGCCACCTATGATTTACAACCTGAAATGTCTATTAATTGCGTTCAGGATAAAATTATACCAGAGATTGAATCTCAAAAGGCAGATTTCATTTGTTTAAATTTTGCCAATCCCGATATGGTAGGCCACACTGGCTCCATGGATGCAGCCATAGCAGCTTGCGAGGCTGTGGACAGTGCAGCAAGCCATGTAATAAATAAGGCAATAGATAATAATTACTCAATTCTTGTGATTGCAGATCATGGTAATTGTGAGGTTATGATCAATCCAGATGGCTCTGTAAATACGGCTCATACTACAAATCCAGTACCTTTGATATTAATAGATCAAGATATAAAAAGCGTAAAAAATGGTATTTTGGGAGACGTCGCTCCTACTATACTAGAGTTAATGGGAATAGAACAACCTGATGAAATGACTCAAAAATCCTTACTTTAGAAATTTAAATTAGATAGAATGAAAAAGATCCTAATAGCAATAATTGCTTTGGCAACCATTTCTTGTGGAACCCAAAAGACAGCTCAAGATAATTCAACAAAACCAGTAAAAGAAACGGTAAACACTCCGGAATTTAAAAAAGCGCCTGAACCTGAAAAAAGTTTAGCACAAAAAGTAAATGGCCATCTCCTAGGTAAAGCGACTAAAGCCGATTTGATGAATAATCCATATAATACATGGTTTAATTCTAGGTACGATGCATATCAGGTTGATTCAAGCATCGCACAAGAAATCGGTACTTACATGAAGGATGTTGATGTAAGATTGTATATGGGAACCTGGTGCGGCGATTCTAAACGTGAAACACCTATGTTTTATAAGTTAATGGAGGAAGCAGGAGTAAGCGAGAGCAAGATTACACTTATAACTGTTGATCGAACAAAATCAAAACCTGTAGACCTTGTAGAAGGATATAACGTTGTAAGAGTTCCTACTATAATTTTTTATCGTGACGGACAAGAATTGGGTCGGTATGTTGAGCGCCCTAGAGAATCGCTAGAAAAAGATATTCTTAAAATAGTTTCTGGTCAAGAATACAAACACTCTTACCAAAATTAAATTCAATTTGTTATCTTTAAAAAAGAGGCTGTACGCCTCTTTTTTTTATACCGTATTTTATGCGAATCGTAAACTTAGAACAAAAACTCAACCTTTTCACAGAGACATGGACACCAAAAATTATCGGTGAACTTAATGGGCAGCATGTTAAACTAGCTAAACTTCAAGGAGAATTCGTTTGGCACAGTCATCAAAATGAAGATGAGCTGTTTTACGTCTTAAAAGGAACTTTAATCATTAAATTAAAGGATAAAACTGTTACCCTTAAACCAGGTGAAATGTATATTATTCCTAAAGGAATAGAGCATAAACCTATTGCTCATGAAGAAGTACATGTCATGTTGTTTGAACCAGCTGCAATAAAGCATACTGGTGATGTAACGCATGAACTTACAAAAGAGAAATTAGACTGGATTTAAGATTAAGTATTATCCTCTCAACTTCTCCAAACTTTCCTTAAGGCTAGAGAAACTTGGTGTTTTATCTGCGTATTCCTTTTTAAGAAGTTCCTTTTCTGGATCAGTAGCGCCTATTTGTTCAAGCATGTTTACCAAGTGCATTTTCATGTGACCAGCTTGTATTCCCGTAGTCACTAATGAATGTAAAGCTGCAAAATTTTGTGCAAGACCACATACTGCTGTATATCTCATAAGCTGCTCGGCAGTTGGGTTTTCAAGAATTTGTAAGGCCAATTTAGAAAGAGGATGTAACGAGGTTAAACCACCTACTGTTCCTAGTGCCAGAGGAAAATCAGCCTCAAAAACAAACGTATCGTTTTCAACCCTAGCATTAGTCAAACTTCTATATTGCCCATCTCGTGCTGCGTAAGCGTGAACACCAGCCTCAACCGCTCTAAAATCATTACCAGTCGCTATGACTACTGCGTCAATTCCATTCATGATTCCCTTATTATGAGTAACAGCTCGATAAGGTTCTACAGTAGCAATTTCTACCGCTCTTGTGAATTTACGTGCAAAATCGGCTCCAGAGATTCCATTTACTTCACCTATTTCATCAATAGGACAACTTACCTCAACATGGACAACACACTCGGGTACATAATTACTTAATATACTCATAACTACCTCGGGCAACTCACCATTAAATGGTTCATAACTCACCGATAGTTCTCTAAATTTAGTTGCGATTTGTTCTAGAGTTGTGTTTATAAAATTAGCACCCATTGCGTCCTTGGTTTCAAAAGTGGCCTGCAATTGATAATACCCAGGCATGGATGCATTTTTATCGACAAGTTTCAGGTCTATAATTCCACCGCCACGTTTTTTCATCGATGCATTTATTTGCGATAAGGAGTTAATTAGTTCCGCTTTCGCGAAAGCGAAAAAATCAACCATCACTTGTGGATCACCTTCATACGTAAGGTGCACCTGACCCGATTTTACTGTTCCTTTTATAGTAGTTTTAAAACCGCCACGTTTCAACCAAAACTTTGCTGCTTTACTTGCTGCCGCAACGACACTACTTTCCTCAATTGCCATAGGTATGGTTACTAATTTCCCATCTACCAAGAAATTAGGCGCTAGACCAAATGGAAAGTAAAAATTTGTTATCGTATTCTCACTGAAACCATCGTGTAATTCCTGAAGTTTGTGATCATCATTCCAGTATTGAGTGAGTATTTCTTTGACTTGTGAATCATTAGAAAAATACTCTTGTATCAACCAGTCTATCTTTTGTGTCTTTGATAGTTTTGAGAAACCAGAAATGGGCTTGTCCATGCTTTAGGGATTTAAACAGCGGCAAAGATAAATGATAATATTATAGGGCTTTCACTAGAAACATCACCGCAATTAATTGCCATATTTTCCTTATTATTGGTGTTTTGATTTATGAAAACGATTGATATGAAAAAAATCACGGCTATTGCAGCCTTCTTCTTGCTTGTTTTTCAAACAAGCATTGCACAGCAAAACATTACTGTTGAGGACATTTACACTGGTAAATTTCGTACTGCTGGCTTACAATCCTTACGTTCTTTAAATAATGGTACCGAATATATAGTACTTAACTATAACCGTAACCGTACTCAAACACTTGATAAATACAGCTATGCTACAGGTGAAAAAACAGGAACTATCTTAAGTAGTGAGGAGATCGGGATTCCTATCTACAGTTATGAAATGAATGATAGTGAAAACAAGATTTTAATTACTTCTCAAAGCGAGTCTATTTTTAGATATAGCAGTTATGACAAAGTACATGTGTATGACCGCAACACTAAAGAACTAACCCCAATAAGCGATCACCTTGTACGCAGTGCTGCCCTTTCACCTGATGGGACTAAGGTAGCTTACGTGTTTGAAAACAACATCTATTATCAGGACTTGAAAAACAATACCACTACCCAAGTAACTAAAGATGGAAAAAACAACGAATTGATCAATGGTGTAACTGATTGGGTAAATGAAGAAGAATTCGGTTTTGTAAGAGCCTATCAATGGAGTCCAGACAGCCAGCAAATAGCTTTTTTAAGTTTTGATGAAAAAGAAGTTCCTGAATTCTCGATGGATGTGTATGGAAATGATTTATACCAATATCCGTACGTTTTTAAGTACCCAAAGGCTGGTGAAAAAAATGCTACGGTTAAATTACATGTATATAGCTTGCTTTCGCAAAAGCGTAAAGAAATAAACTTGAATAGAAATGAAGAGTATTATGTGGCAAGAATTAACTATGCTCCTACAGGTACTCTTACAGCACAAGTTCTTAATCGACACCAAAATGTTCTTGATTTCTACTATGTAGATATAGCTGGAAATGCTAGCATAGCATTTACTGAAAAAGATGACGCTTATGTAGATGTAAGCGATGATTTAACTTTCTTACAAGACGGTTCTTTTTTATGGACTAGTGAAAAGGATAACTGGAAACACATTTATTTATACGATAAAAACGGTAAAGAAAAACGCCAAATCACCAGTGGTGAATGGGATGTAACTGCCTATTATGGATATGATGCAAAGAAACAGCGTATCTATTTTCAAAGTACAGAAGATGGATCTATAAACCGTGGAGTTTATTCTATTTCTTTGACGGGTAAGAAAAAGAGAAAACTAAGTAATAAGATAGGAACAAATAGGGCTTCCTTCAGTAAAAACTTTACTTACTTTATAAACACTTATTCCAGCGCAACAACTCCACCAGTGTATACCTTACACAAGGCTAAAGACGGTGCATTAGTTCGTGAGATAAAGAATAATAATCAACTTAAAGAGGTTTTAAAGGATTATCAATTCTCTGAGAAGGAATTTGTTACTATTCCAGTTAATGGAAATGATCTTAACATGTGGATGATGAAACCTGTAGATTTTGATCCTAAAAAATCTTATCCTTTATTAATGTTTCAATATAGTGGTCCTGGATCACAGCAGGTTGCAAATAGCTGGTATGGAGCAAATGATTACTGGCACAGTATGCTAGCAAATGAAGGCTACATTATTGCTTGTGTTGATGGTCGAGGTACAGGATATAAAGGAGCAGACTTTAAAAAAGTTACACAAAAAGAATTAGGTAAATATGAAGTGGAAGATCAAATAGCTGCTGCCGAAGTATTAGGTGAAATGGACTACATTGATGCAAGCCGCATAGGTATTTGGGGTTGGAGCTATGGTGGATTCATGAGTTCAAATTGTATTTTAAAAGGTAATGATGTTTTTAGTACAGCAATTGCTGTTGCTCCTGTAACTAATTGGAGATTCTATGATTCAATTTATACAGAGCGTTATATGACTACTCCACAGGAAAATGCTAGTGGATATGACGAAAACAGTCCTATAAACCATGTGGATAAATTAAAAGGAAAGTATTTACTCATTCATGGTAGCGCCGATGATAATGTTCACGTACAAAATACCATGCGTATGATAGAGGCACTCGTTCAAGCAAACAAACAATTCGACTGGGCTATATATCCTGATAAAAATCACGGCATTTACGGTGGAAATACTAGAATTCACCTTTTCAACAAGATGACTAACTTCATCAAAGAAAACCTTTAAACTACTTAAACCTAAATAAAAATCATGTCAACAACCCTTAATCAAAAAGAGCTATTTGGACATCCTGTAGGTCTATATATTTTATTCCTTACTGAAATGTGGGAACGTTTCTCATATTATGGAATGAGAGCAATTCTAGTTCTTTATTTAACTAGTGAAGTGATTTCAGACAATCCTGGATTAGGATGGACTGATCCCGAGGCTTTAGCGCTTTACGGTTGGTATACTATGCTAGTTTACGTAGCCTCTATTCCAGGCGGTATTATCGCAGATAAAATTATAGGTCAAAAAAGATCTGTTTTGTATGGTGGATTATTATTGTGTGCTGGGCATGGAGTGCTTTCAATTGAACAAAATTGGGCCTTCTTAACTGGACTGGGTTTAATTGTGGCTGGAGTTGGATTGCTTAAACCTAATATTTCCACATTAGTGGGTGGTTTGTATGCTCCTGGAGACGACAGGAGAGATAAAGGGTTTAGTATTTTCTATATTGGAATTAATGTTGGAGCGGCAGTTGCTTCTATAGTAGTAGGTCTAGTTGCTAAATCGTATGGATGGCATGCTGGATTTGGGTTGGCAGCGATAGGAATGGCGCTAGGTCAAATAATTTACATGTTGGGACAAAAACATTTAAAACATGTAGGAAACAAACCTACTAAAGCTAAGAAAGATGATGGAAATGTATCAATTCCAGAGCTTTTTAAAGATATGATTAGTAATAAACTATCGCTAACCGTTTGGTTAATTTTATCAGGAATATCCATAGCATTAATTATTCTTTGGGATTGGGGTTATGGTTTATTATTCTTGTTCCTATCCTTTGTTGTTGGAATGATGATGGCCATTTATCAGGATCTAAACACTAAAATCGAAAAGGACAGATATATTGTTTTGTTGCTTAGCTTTTTAATTGTAATTGTATTCTGGGGCGCCTTTGAACAAGCTGGTGGATTAATGAACTTATATACAGAAAGTAAAACAGATCGTTTTATAGGTGGATGGGAAGTTCCTAGTGCAGTAATGCAAGCCTTCAATCCAGTTTATATTATTCTTTTTGCAATTCCAGTAGCTAGTGCCTGGATGTGGTGGAAAAATAGAGGTAAGGAAGCTTCTTCTTTATTTAAAATGGCATTTGGAGTTATCATTATGGGATTAGGTTTTGTATTCATGATAGGCGCATCTTTACAATATGAAGAGTTAGGAAAATCAGGTTTATACTGGTTAGCATTTGCTTATCTACTTCATACGCTTGGAGAATTATGCGCGTCACCGGTAGCACTTTCATTTATTACCAAACTAGCACCTGTTAGATATGGCGCTCTTATGATGGGTGTTTATTTTGCCGCTACTGGATTAGGAAATAAGGTTGCTGGAATTATTGGTGAAAGTGCCGATGGTGCTGGTGAGCTTACAGTATTTACATCTATTACTGTTTTTTGTGTTCTTTTTGGATTATTGGTTATAGCTCTTCTTAAACCTTTAAAAAGACTAACTCACGGCGCCGAAGAAAAAACTGCGGAAGAATTAGAACAAGAAAATTATGAACTTGCAGATTCAGACATTAACTAAATAGCAATGAATACTACCACTGAGAATTTTTTTAAAAACAAAGTAATGGGACACCCAGCTGGTCTGTTTGTCCTATTTTTCACCGAAATGTGGGAAAGGTTTTCCTATTATGGTATGAGAGCCATTTTAGTAATATTCCTGACAGGTGCAATTACTGGAGAAAATCCAGGTTGGGGTTGGGAAAAACCTGCTGCCTTATCACTTCTAGGAACCTATGCTATGTTTGTATACCTGACTCCTATTGTAGGTGGTTGGCTAGCCGATAATAAAATAGGTTATCGCTCTGCCGTTGTAATTGGCGCGTTGCTTATGACTTTAGGTCACGCATCAATGGCAATTGAAACACCTACATTTCTATATATCGGAATATTTTTTCTTATCATAGGAAACGGATTTTTTAAACCGAACATGACTTCTATAATTTCAAAAATGTATGAAGGACATGATGAGAAAAAAGACGGTGCTTACAACATCTTCTATATGGGAGTCAATGCGGGAGCGTTTTTAGGTATTATGCTCTGTGGTTGGTTAGGTGAAAATGTTGGTTGGAGTTATGGTTTTGGACTAGCAGGAATTTTTATGTTATTAGGCATGATCCAATTTTATTTCGCTCAACCTTTATTTGGAAATATTGGGGAAAAGCCTAAAAATGAAAAAAAGGATATGATCGACACTCTACAAGAAGATCTTATCTCAAAAACTGAAGGAGTTAAGGAGAAACTTAATCGATTTGTTTCAATTGATTACATATTGATAGGTGCCTTTATTATTTCAGCATTAATATTTATTGTAAATGACCCTTTAAGTAAAATAGGTGATATTAATACATTAAATTTTACCGTATTTGGACTTGAAAACTCTTTATTCTTTGCATTATTGGCTGCGATATTATTTATTTTGATTCTTATAGTTCGCATTCCAAGGTATGACAAAATTGTAAGGGATAGAATGATAGCTTTTACCATCTTCTGTATTTTTACAATTTTCTTTTGGGCCGCTTTTGAGCAGGCAGCAGGATCATTACCTCTTTACACAAGAGATTATACGGATAGGGTACTAGAAGGCAATTGGGCCACGATATTCAAAATTATAGATGCAGTAGTAACAATCGTTCCTATTGCCATAATTACCTATGTCTTAATCAGTCTTTTTAGAAAGACATTTAACCGTATTAGCTTATCTAATATTGTTCTTGCCATAAGTTTTATTATTGTTTGGGGATTAGTGGTTTATAAGCTTTGGATTAATTTTAGCGCAGAGGCTAAGGAAGTAGAAATAACTTGGTTTGCTATTCTTAACTCTTTATTTATAATAATTTTTGCTCCACTATTTACTAAATGGTGGGATAGTAAATACAATCCACCAGCATCAGTTAAATACGGTTTAGGATTAATTGTTATGGCTATTGGTTTTGGACTATTAGCATTTGCCACACGTAACGTACCATTGGGAGCAGAGTCTGCAAAATTGAGTATGGTTTGGTTGGTTTTAGCTTACTTATTCCACACTTTAGGTGAGTTATTTTTATCTCCTATGGGTTTATCGTATTTGAGCAAATTAGTGCCGGCAAGAATGATTGCATTTATGTTTGGAGTTTATTACTTGGCCATTGCAATAGGTAATAAAATGGCTCACTATGTAGGTGGTGATATTGAAAAAATCACCGAAGAAAGTGGTTTGTCCTACTTCTTCCTAATTTTTACAGTCATTCCAATTGGCTTAGGTTTAATTTCATTTGCTCTTCATCCTTTACTTAAGAGATTGATGCACGGTGTAAAATAAACTCCTTGTAAAATATTTGAAAAACGCACCAATTATGGTGCGTTTTTTGTTTACTTAGAGTTTGTAACTTTGTGCTATGAAAAAAATGCTTTTTATTCTTTTTATTGTTCCTGTTTTTGCCACTGCTCAAGTTAATTGGATGACAATGGACGAGGCTCTCGCTGCTCAAAAAAAAGAACCTCGTAAAATCCTTCTTAAAAGTTATACAGAATGGTGTCCTAATTGTAAATGGATGGACAAGTACGCTTTTTCAAAATCAGAATTAGCACAGTTTATTAATGACAACTATTATCCAGTTGCATTTAATGCTGAAGGTACTGAAAGCATCACTTACCAAGGAACTACATACAGCAATCCTGACAAAAGACGAAACGACAGATCACCACATCAGTTTGCTGAAAAGCTTAGAATTTTTGAATATCCGACTTTAGTGTTTTTTGATGAAAATGGTCAATTCATAAGTACCGTACCTGGTAAATTGGATTCAAAAAAACTAGAAATATATGTCACTATGCTTGTGGACGATAGTTATAAATCTATAAACACAGGTAAAAAGTGGAGCGATTACCAAAAAGATTTTGAATATAAACTACAAGGTTAATACGATAGCTCTACAGCTCCTTCCTCATAGGTATTTATAAAGGGAATGTTATATTTTAAACAGGTAGATTCCCAAGTAATGAAGTTGCTTCGATAATTCGAACCATCTGCAATGATTAATGTAGGTCGAACTTCGTTAATTAATCTTTCCAAGTTCACTCTTGCTGATTGAGTAAGCAACACTATTGGTTGATTATGAGTTTTCCTGTAAAAACCATCTTCTTTTATAATTACCAATTCAAGTTCATTAATCTTGATATCATAATGTAAACTATCTCTTAAAACTTCTCTATCGCGATGCGGTTCTATCCAACGTAATCTATTCCAAGTAATAGAATCACGGTTCTCTGTCATCTTATAAAAATCAGTAAACACTTGTGCTCGATGATTGTTATAAACACTTATTGCACTACCAGCAGCCTGGTGAAGAATTAAGACCTTAGAATCCTTTGTTAAAGTACTAATGGTAGAAATTACTAAACCTAACAAAATGCTGAATAAAGACAAGTGTAAAAAGTTGTTCGGTTTTATAGGAATTAATCGCTCTTTTTTACTTCTACTAAGGACAGGAGATACAAATAGGGCTGTTCCATATAAAATGAAATACAATAATATGACTTGCCAAAGTTCTAGATAGACATGTTCTATTAACAAAAAGTCCCAAGAACCTACTTTGTGTATAAAATCAATCACCCATTCTAAAATAAAGTTTAGAAGTACATCCAGTTTAAAGGCGTTACCACAAACAACTAATATTGCCATCATTAATATGGATGCGGCAAGAAATATGGGTAAAGCAGGTAGTAAGACCATATTACCAATAAGAAAACCTAACGGAAATTGATGAAAGTAAAATAAACTAATAGGTGCCACACCAATTTGAGCTGCTAGCGTAACAGTAAAAATGCTAAATAAAAATCGAAGCACTCGGTTTCTAGGAAACCACAATGACTTGAACAACGGTTGCAAGGTAACTATGGCAAAAACAGCAGCATAACTTAATTGAAAACCTACATTAAAAATTAATCTAGGATTAATTAACAAAAGCACGATTGCACTCAACATCAAACTAAAATAAGTATTAGTCCGTCTAGACAAGGTCATACCAATTGCTACAAAAGAAAACATGGTTACAGCTCTCATGATAGAAGGGCTCATCCCTGTCATTAGGGCAAAACTCCATAGCACAATTAGTATCACTATCGTTTGTAAGTATGCCCCATAGGAATTCCATCTTTGCAATGGTCTAGTTAAAAATTCAATTATTAAAAGAATGATACCTACATGTAAACCACTTAATGCAAGAATATGAATGACACCAGCTTTACGAAATGAAACAGCAATCTCTTTATCTAAATGTTTACGTTGACCCAACAGCAATGCTTCAATCATAGCGATAGGTTGCTTTGACATTTCAGATGAATATAAAGCAGTCTCTAATCGTTTTCTTACTTTAATGAAAAATGAGAGATCACTTGATTTAGGTAGTTCTTGCTTTAAAATTTTATCTTTATCTATATAAATTTGACCATGTACGTTAATACCTTCTAAGTATTTAGCGTAATTGAAATCACCTGGATTTCTTGCGTTACTGGGTAAATTTATGTCGTCGTAAACCCATAATTTATGACCAAGAGTAAATTCTAAGCTATCAGTCGTTTTAAAAAGAACAAGCACATTTCCTGTTGATTGAGTAGCATTAACATTACGCACCCTAGCATAATAGCGATCATTAAATTGATTGGAAGCTAATTGCTCATATAACTCTAACTCTATAACTGCTTCTCTACCTATCAAACCTTGATTCACATAGTGATTTTCGGGCAAGAATTGTTCTTGTTGGACTCGCCAAAAACCTAGCGAAACAAATAAAACAATTACCGATAAAGAACCTAACCACTTAAAAGGCTTTGACCATCCTTTAAAAAATATCGTAATAGCAAGTAAGCATAAGCTCGAGGATAATAATCCATAAATAAACACGGATTGAACTTTAAAAAAAGTAGCAATTACTATACCTATTACAAATGCAATGAGCAGTTTAAAAAAGGGATAAGACAAGTATCTCACCTCATAAAAGTAGGAAAAATCTATTATTTTATCCTACCAGCTTTCAAGAAACGTGTAAACCAATAAGCTTCATTAAAGCTAGTTATGATTACTCCGCGCGAGGTAGTACTATGAATGAACTCGATTCCTGCTGGGGTAACATCAGTAACAAGACCTACGTGATTCACTTTTTTCTTATTTCTACCAGTGGCAAAAAACAGCAAATCTCCTTTTTGAACTTCCTTCACCTTTATTCTGTCGGCACTTTGATACAGGGCTGCACTTGTTCTAGGCAATTGAATGTTTTCACTACCATAAGCGTTGCAAATTAAACCGCTACAATCCACGCCGTTTTTATCATTACCACCATATCTGTATCGAGTACCTAAGTAACCACGAGCATGCGCTATTATCCTGTCTACCTCATTAGTAACGGTCAATTCTTCTTCTATAGGCTCAACCTCTTCAGTATCTTCCTTGTCCGAAACTGTTGAAAACACAGGTGCCTTAGGTTGATTTTTTTTTAATTTTCGTGCTTCTTTTTTTGTAGTAACAATTTTTGGTTTTGAACTACCACAACCCGATATAAGACTAGTCGTAAATAAAATAATTAATACGTGTTTAGATATTTGTAGGTATTGTTTACGCTTTCGCGAAAGCGTAAAAATGCACAACCTTTCTGACAAGAAACACATAACATCTTTTATAAATTGCATCATTACTGCGCTATTGGTCTTATTGAATAGATTCATAAATCAATTGTGCGGTTTGATCGCTAGCTCCTACTCCACCTAATTTATGTTCTAGTTCATAATAATTAGCAAAAACTCGGTTACGATGAGTGGCATCTAGAATAATAGAAAGTTCGGTGCTTAATTTTTTCTCGTTGAAATCCGATTGAATGAGTTCGGTTACCACTTCTTCATCCATAATAAGATTCACTAAAGAAATGTAATTAAGGTTTATAATTCTTTTTGCTATTTGATAGCTTATGTTACTTCCTTTGTAACATACCACCTGTGGCACTTTAAACAGGGCTGTTTCTAGCGTGGCTGTCCCACTAGTAACCAGTGCTGCGTGACATAAACTGAGTAAATCATAGGTGCGATTCATAACTAGAGTTGCAGGATAGTTTTTGAGAAATTGACTGTAAAAACTTTCATCCTGTCCTGGAGCACCAGCAATTATGAATTGGTAATCTGGAAATTTATCTGCCATGCGCAACATAACTTTGAGCATTTTCTTTATTTCCTGTTTACGGCTACCTGGTAATAAGGCGATTAACGGCCTATCGTCTAATTTATAAGTTGCTAGAAATTCATTATGGTCTACAGCTTTTCGTTGGGCGATGGCGTCTATTAATGGATGGCCAACAAAATGTACTGGATAATTATGTTTTTGCTCATAGAAATCTTTCTCAAATGGCAAGATTACATACATTTTATCTACATCCCTTTTAATAGCTTTTATCCTATTTTCTTTCCAAGCCCAAATTTGTGGTGATATGTAGTAATGATTGCGGTACCCTTTAAGTCGAGCCCATTTCATGATTCTAAAGTTGAAACCAGGATAATCAATATAAATAATAATATCTGGATTAAAACTTTCAATATCTTTCTTACAAAGGTTAATATTCTTAAGAATCGTGTTTAGGTTTGATAAAACCTCAACAAACCCCATGAAAGCTAGATCTCTATAATGCTTTACAAGTGTTCCTCCTACCGCTTGCATGAGGTCACCACCCCAAAATCTAAATTGAGCATTCTCGTCTTTTGCTTGAATGGATTTCATGAGATTGGATCCATGCAAATCACCACTAGCTTCTCCAGCAATTAGATAATATTTCATAATCAGAATTCAAAATATAGTACTGCTAGAGCAGCTAGCACAGTTGCTAATAATACGCCACGCGCTTCGTAAAATTGAGGTTTCTTTTGGAATTTGCCCAATTTAGTAGTCAGGAAAAAAAAGAAAAGAACCAGATTAAACACGGCTCCTAGACCAATTAATCCACCCAAGAATCCTTGTTTATAGCCTGCTTCAACAGCTTCAATGAAATGGCTATCGGTCATTAAATAGATATAAATATAGGTTCCAGCAAGATTTGCCAGCAGTCCTAAAATGAATCCTTTAAGTATTTTAATTATCAAAATCCCAAGTGTTTAATTCGGCAATATA
This sequence comes from Nonlabens sp. SCSIO 43208, assembly GCF_050703575.1. Lineage (NCBI taxonomy): Bacteria > Pseudomonadati > Bacteroidota > Flavobacteriia > Flavobacteriales > Flavobacteriaceae > Nonlabens > Nonlabens sp. SCSIO 43208. The sequence goes on along the minus strand of NZ_CP065365.1, from coordinate 1,239,381 downwards.
ATGATGCGCTGTTAAATCATATTGAGTAGGCACTATAGATATATAATTATGTTCTAGCGCCCATTCATCTGTGTCTTCTCCTTTATCATCATTAACAAATTTACCAGTAAGCCAGTAATAATCCTTACCATAAGGATTTGTTCGTTTATCAAACTCTTCTACCCAATAAGCATTTGCTTGTCTGCAAATTTTAACTCCTTTTATTTCGTCATGAGTAGCCTTGGGAATATTGACATTAAAAACAAGTCCTTTAGGCATTCCTTTGTCTAAGACGTTTTTAATAATTTGCTTTACGTAAGGTCTAGCTGGTTCAAAATTAGCATCGGCGCTATAATCACATAATGAAAAGCCGATTGATGGAATTCCTTCAATACCTGCTTCAACAGCTGCACTCATAGTTCCACTATATATAACATTAATAGCACTGTTACTTCCATGATTTATACCACTCAAACACAAATCAGGTTTTCTATCTAAAATTTCATGGCTTGCCATTTTTACACAATCTACCGGTGTACCGCTAGTGGTGTATTCTTTGTGATTATGAGAATGAGCAGTATACTCTTTTAAATACAAGGTGTTATTAATGGTTATAGCGTGTCCCATTGCACTTTGTGGGCTATCAGGTGCAACCACAACTACATCTCCTAACTCGGTAGCTATATCAATTAATGTACGTATTCCTTTTGCTGTTATACCATCGTCGTTAGTAACGAGTATTAATGGTTTGTTTGTATTAGGCATATAATTTTGAAGAATTTTTAATGAGATAACGCAAAATAACGCACGTTAACATACACTGGGGTTAAAATTAATTAAAATGACGTGACTTGTCGAATCATATTGTTAATTTAACCCGTTCAAAAAATGGCACGATTTTTAAGTGCTAATAGAAGGAATAAATGAAGTACATAATGAATTTTCTCAAAAATAATTTTGCAATAGGTATTATAACTCTGCTCGTGGCTACCGCCAGCTGTAGCTTTACAAATACTATTGACCCAGGAGATAAAGAAAAGGAAGAAGTTTTAATTCAGTTAGTAGGACAACTACTCAAACGAAATCACTTTTCTCCTGCTGATTTAACAGATCAGTTTTCGGCAGATGTTTACAAGAACTTCATCAATGATCTTGACCCAGGTCGCAGGTATTTTCTAGCTTCTGATATTGAAGAATTCAAAGCCTATGAATACCAAATCGATGATCAAATACGAGAAGGTAATGTAGCCTTATTTACTCTAGCCTACGAGCGACTGCTCAAAAGGCAAGATCAATCTGAAAAAATCTATTTAGAGGTGATTCAAGAACCTCTTGATTTTGATAAACAAGAAGAGATTGATACAGATTATGAGAAAATGAGTTATGCCGAAAACAAAGCACAACTCAAAGATCATTGGAGAAAATTAATAAAACTCTCAGTGCTAGGTAATTACTACGACAAGATTGAAGAACAGGCTGATCTAAAAGATCAAAGCAAAGCAAAATCTGAAGAAACACTCAAGAAAGAGGCTATTGAAGAAGTGAGAAAATCTCTTGCAGAGAGCTTTGATTTAAATGATGATGTAGAGCGCATGGATTATTTCTCTTTATTCATGAATGCGATAACTACACATTTTGATCCACATACTAACTTTTTCCCACCTAGGAACAAAGATCGCTTTGATACCTCAATGAGTGGAAAACTAGAAGGAATAGGTGCTAGACTTCAAAAGAAAATGGATTACATAAGTGTAATTGAAATCATATCAGGTGGACCAGCATGGCGCAGCGAAAAAATTGAGATAGGAGATAAAATCTTAAAAGTAAAGCAGGAGAAAGATACTGTAGCAACAAGTATTGTAGGAATGAGAATTGCCGATGCTGTTGAACTTATAAAGGGACCTAAAGGAACTAAGGTAATTCTTACTCTTAAAAAGGTGGATGGAACTGTAGAGGACTTAACGCTAACTAGAGATGTGGTAGAAATTGAAGAAACCTTTGCAAAATCTATGATCATTGAAAATGAAGGTATGAATTACGGTCTTATCGACTTACCTAAGTTCTATTTTGATATGGAAGATCGCAATGGTCGCGCAGCTGGTGAAGACATCGCAAATGAAATCATTAAGCTTAAAAAGCAAGGCATGCAAGGTCTAGTACTAGACTTAAGAAATAATGGCGGTGGATCATTAGGTGAGGTGATCAAAATGGCCGGTTTATTCATTGAAGAAGGTCCGGTAGTACAAGTTGCCTATCCTAACGGAAGAACAAGAATTCATGATGACCCAGATAATGGCGAAGTTCTTTGGGATGGACCTTTAGTAATTATGGTAAATGAGTTTAGTGCAAGTGCAAGTGAAATTCTAGCAGCTGCTATGCAGGACTATGATCGTGCTGTGATATTGGGTAGTAAACAAACCTTTGGAAAAGGTACGGTTCAACAGTTTCAAGACCTTAATAGATATATTACCAATGGAAATTTAGGTGACTTTGGATTTATCAAACTAACTACTCAAAAATTCTATCGAGTAAATGGTGGAAGTACCCAATTAGAAGGTGTAAAAAGTGACGTTGTTGCTCCAGACCGTTATTCTTATATCGATCTAGGTGAAAAGGACGAACAATTCCCTTTACCTTATGATGAAATACCAGCTGCAGAATATAATCGATTTACTGGTTATCTTAATTTAAGTGAAGCTATTAAAAACTCGCAAGAGCGTATTGACAACGATCCAAAATTCCAGCTAATTGATGAAAGTGCAAAATGGCTTAAAAAGCAAAGAGAGGATAACGTCATACCTCTTAATCTAGAGGCTTATAAAAATAGGTTGGAAAATTTAGAAAATCAATCAAAGCGATTTGATCAATTTGAGGATTATAAAAATGAATTATCCTTCAAACTTACACCAGCCGATGAATTTGCTACAAAACAAGATAGCATTCTTAAGAAAAAAAGAGAGCGCTGGCAAGAAGGATTACAGACTGATTTATATTTAAATGAGGCTGTTAACATCCTTAAGGATTTAAAGATGAAAAACATCAAAAACAGCAATCTTACTCTTAAAGATTAATGTCAAGAAAATCACAGTCATTAGGACATCTAGCGCTCCAAAAATTTAAAAAGAATTTTTGGGGCGTTTTGAGTTTTACGGTGATTGTAATCTATGCATTACTAGCGTTATTTGCCTATGTGATTGCTCCTGATTCCACGCGCAATGCTAATCAAATGCACCTTTCCATTCATTCGCAACCACCTGGATTTTCTACTAAAATGATGATTTTACCTATACAAAAGGGAGATTCTAATTTTTGGTCCTTTTTATCCGGCAGCACATCAACTGTAGAAGAAATTCCATTTAATAAACTTAAATCGATCGATGGTATAATTCATTATACTCCTTTTGATCCTGACAATGAGGTAAAACCTTATCAACCAGTGATGCATGAATGGGGCAAAGTGATGGATATGTCACGCTTTCGCGAAAGCGCAACCACAACAAAGACCTTTCTACTAGGAACTGATAAATATGGCCGCGATTTATTAAGCCGTATGCTCATAGGAGCACGTATTAGCATATCAATAGGCTTTATTGCTGTTCTTATTTCATTATTAATTGGAATATCATTAGGAGCAATTGCAGGATATTACGGCGGTAAAATAGACAACGCCATTATGTGGTTGATTAATGTGACCTGGTCTATCCCTACCCTATTGATGGTAATCGCAATAAGTATAGCCTTGGAAAAAAGTTTTTTTACCGTTTTTATAGCGGTAGGCTTAACTATGTGGGTTGAGGTTGCGAGAGTTGTACGCGGTCAAGTTATAGTAGCCAAAGAATATCAGTATGTAACCGCAGCTAGAGCTTTGGGATTTAATGACTGGCGTATTATTACCCGACACATTTTACCCAACATTACAGCGCCTATCATTGTAATAAGTGCCGCAAATTTTGCGGCAGCTATTCTCATTGAAAGCGGACTTAGCTTTCTAGGGATTGGTGCGCAGCCACCCATGCCCAGTTGGGGTAGTATGATAAAGGACCATTATCAATACATAATTCTAGATAAGGCCTATCTTGCAATTATTCCTGGTATCGCAATCATGACGCTTGTAATGGCATTCATGTTATTAGGTAATGCTCTACGTGATGCCTTGGATGTAAAAAAGATCTAACTATGAGAAAAATCGTTTATCCTATTTTAATTTTTTTATGCGCCATAGGCTTTATTCTTTGGGAACAAAAAATAGATAAACAAGAGTCACAGGATAATCTGGAACAAGAAGATTTTGCCAGTCGCGACTTTAATAATCAAGGTATTAAAAAATTGAGTAGAAAAGATTTCTTACCTACTTCTGGCAATCAGGTTGTTCATCATCACACTTATAGCTTGTCGTATAATGAATTACATGAACAAGCAGAATGGACAGCACACATTCTTAATAAAAGTGATATTAAAGAGGTTGATTTTAAAAGACCTTACTTTGAGATAGATGATAAAATCACTACTGAAGCTGCTCATTGGAAGAATTACAAGAACAGTGGTTATGACCGAGGTCATCTAGTTCCCGCAGGTGATCGCAGGGCGACAAAAGCAGCGTATGAAGAAACATTTTTAACCTCAAACATATCACCGCAAGAGCATGAATTCAACGCTGGTATATGGAATCGCCTAGAACAAAAAACAAGGTATTATGCAAAAAAGCATGACCAACTGTATGTGGTTACTGGTCCCGTATTAAAAAGAGGATTGAAAAGCATAGGGTTTGATAACGTAAGTGTACCAGAACAGTATTATAAAATATTATACCGACAAACTAACGATGGAGGAAAGATGCTAGCATTTCTTTTACCTCATCGTGCGTCAAATGAGAGTATTTATAAATATGTGAGTTCTGTGGATCAAATTGAATCGCTTACTGGAATCGATTTTTTCTCACAGCTACCAGATACTATTGAGAAGGAGCTAGAATCTAGTAGGGATACTCGTGGATGGTAATTACTTTTTATTGGACATTCTCAATTGACGCATACCAAACCAAATTGCCATTAAAAATAAAAACGCATACCATATAAAACTGCGATTTTGTTCTCCCGAAACGATGCGATAGCCTATTAAAATTAGGCAGATCACACTCATTGTTATCAATAATTTATAAAACCAAGCTGGAATCATTTCTCGTTATATTTAAAAAGTAAAAGCGCAGAGAAGTAAATCTCTACGCTCTAAGTTACAATATATTCTGTCATCTAGCAGCAACCACCACCATCGTAATGGTAAGTACTTTCACTAATATAAATATCATCGCGACCTAATGCGGCAAGAGCACCAGCCGTTTTATCACAAATAGCTAGTGGCTGGTTTTGTAATAAAACATGTCCTTTACCATCATCAAACTGTCTTTCATCGCCGTAGTAAATAGCAGCTTTACCTGTGAATATACATGGTCCATCTTCTGGCATTGGGTCTTTAATAGCAGCTACTTCAATACTTTCTATATAAATCAATTCATCGGTAGGATAATTTTTAGGATCCAAAATACGATAAGGTTTTCTAGCTCTTATTTCTATGGTACCGAAACCTACATCAGTCAGGGCTTTTACATATTGATCTATAGGTAATGAACCGCTTAAACAAAGTGCTCTCAACCTGTCGTCATTACGCAAGGTGTCATTCATCTCTTGCTCACATGTAGGATCGCTCATCACTAGTCGACCATGCGGTTTTAGGACACGGTACATTTCTTCTATAGCCTTCTTTAAATCTTCTTCCTTAAAAATATTGAACAAGCAGTTTTGCGCTGCAACGTCTATAGAGTTATCGGCAACTGGTAAGTTTAAAGCATCACCTTTGTGTAATTCAACAAATTCACTTTTGAACCAGTCGTTTTGCTCCTCGGCGATTTTAAAGTTTTTACGAGATGCTTCTAGCATTTCTGGCACCACATCTACACCTACAACACCGCCTTTTTGTCTTGAGAAATAAGAGAATTGTAATAATTCCATTCCACCACCTACACCTACGTATAAAACCCTTGGACTATTTGTAAGATCCCTTGCATGAACCGTAGAACCACAACCGTAATTCATTTCTTGCATAATTCTAGGGATTTTTAGCCCTGGTAATTCCCATACTGGATTTGTAGTACAGCACAATCCCACATCTGGTGTAAGTGCTGCGTCTCTATATAATTCTTCTGTAGCGTTTAAATAACTCATTAATTTATTTTTTAATCCGTTTTGTTTACGCTTTCGCGAAAGCGTGATAAAATAATCAATAATTAGGCAACTGTTCCTTGACAGCTACTTCCTGCACCAGCGGTACATCCATAACAATGTTGAGAAATAACAATATTACGATCTAGAAGTAAATCTTCTTGATAATCTTTAATATGCTTTATTTTATGATTCACTTTAAGATCAAGCATTTGATTAAAATCACAATCGTATAACCATCCATCCCAAGATACACTAATTGTATTTGTACACATCACATTTTGTACAGCTGTAGGATTATAAGCCTCAACCAAGGCATACATGTAATCCTCATAATTTTCACTTGCTACTAAGTAATCTAAAAATCTGGATATAGGCAAGTTAGTAATTGCAAAAAGGTTATGAAACTGAATATTAAAATCTTCTAACAAAGCAGCTTTAAAATCCTTTTCCATACTCGCTTGATCACCAGGCAAAAAAGCACCACTAGGATTGTAAACCAGATCTAATTTAAGATCGCTACCTGGCATTCCATATCCACGTTCATTGAGTTCTTGCAGCGCTTTAATGGATTTATCAAAAACACCATCACCTCTTTGCTTATCGGTTTTACCACGAGTCCAGTGTGGCATGGAGCTCACTACATGTATATTGTGTTTTTTAAAGAAATCTGGCAGATCGTAATACTTAGGATTTGCTCGTATGATAGTAAGGTTACTGCGTACGATAAAATCTTGAATACCTGCAGCGCTTGCTTGTTCTACAAACCATCTAAAATTAGGGTTCATTTCTGGGGCACCACCAGTTAAATCTAAGGTATGAGCACCAGTAGTTTTTATCACATCGAGAATTTGTGACATGGTTTCTCTAGTCATTATTTCCTTGCGATCGGGACCAGCATCTACATGACAGTGTGCACAAACCTGATTACACATATAGCCCACGTTGACTTGTAATATTTCTAACTTTTTGGGTCTAAGAGGAAACTGGTTTGTTTCTTTTATCTTATTTGCAAAAGTTGGTAACTCACCATCACTAAAAGGCTCTCCATTTAAAACCTCCATTTGTTTAGCAATTGCTGCTAGTTCACTTTCTCTCTTCTTTAAGGATACCTTAGTATTTACTGCCATATCTGCTTTTTGCTATTCTTAATTGAAAATATGTAGATAGCTGCATAGTTACAAACTACATATCACAAAATTGTCACTCTTTTTTCTTAAACTAATGTTTGAAGTTCTCTCTTTAAATTTCTTTGTGCTTGTTTTTCATACTTACTTGTAAAGTAATCTGTTTGATAAATAGGTTTGTTTAGTAATACTCTTAACACTTTTAATCTTCCTCTTCTATATAAGAAAGTAGGATATATTTGATATTCCTTTCTAATTAATCTAATGTACTCGTCGTATTGGGAAGAAGAACTTCCTAAAACAGCTAAATCACTATCTAAAAAATACCTACTATCTGAATTAAAGGTTTTATCATGAAATTTTGTTGCTATTATCATTTCCTTGACTAAATCTACATGCTCAAAACGAGTCTTTGAAATCCTTTTTTCAAAAGTATCTGCACTTTGCTCCTCGTTTTCTGTAGAAGTAACTTTATAAATTAAATCATGATAAAAAACTGCTAATCGAATGGAATCAATACTCTCTATAAAATCTTCAACCTCTTGTATTAATTGAACATCTGTTGAAGATGATTCAAATTATGATAGAAACGTTTTTTATTTGAGTAGTTCTTTATTACCTCATCCCAGCACAAATTCATGTAACTTCTATCGTTACAATATTTCTCAAAGGTTTGATAAAATAAAGGTTTTAATTTTTCCAATATCAGTATTTGTAGTTACCTGTTTTGCAGACTAGCCAAGTTTAAGGATGCATCTACATTTCTAATTTATTCACTTTATTCATCATTTGGACACCATGTACCAAAGTCGCTCCACCGCGTATAGCACCAGCTACATGAACCGCTTCCATCATTTCTTCTTTGGTTATTCCTCGCTGTAATCCATCACCTGTATAAGCATCAATACAGTAAGGGCATTGAACAGCATGAGAAACTGCTAAGGCTATTAGAGACTTTTCTCTAGCTGTGAGAGCACCTTCTTCAAATACTTTCCCGTAATAGTCAAAGAATTTTTCTCCTAGTTGCTCATTCCATTCACTTATTTTACCAAATTTCTTTAGGTCTTTAGGGTCGTAGTATGTTTTTTGCATCTTAATTATAATTTTTCACTGCCAAGTTAGGGAATAGATCTCACAAATTGATGACCTCTAATCAGGAAAATGCTCTTATTTCCCACATGCCAAAACTATCTTAATATACTAACTACGAATAAAACTTTTGTCTAGTTTTAAATAATACTAACATTAACAAACCTGGATTATGAAAAAAAGTTTATTAATCGCCGGAATCACCTTATTGTGTTTAACCGCTTGCAGAGATGAAAAAACTCCTGAGGAGCAGGCTAATGATTTGATTGAAAATGCCGATGAAATTAAATCTAAAGAAGATAAGGTCAAGTTAGAAAATGAAGATGGTACAGATGCTAAAATCAAGTACGATGAAGATGGTAATGTTGAAAAAATAAAAACAGACGATAATTAGTCGCTGGAACAAAAAAGGCCTGCTCGATATCGAGCAGGCCTTTTTTACTTGATAATTTTAAGCGGTTATTCATTAACTACTTCTAAAAATCTGAAGGCTCCAGAAGGCAAATCAATTATTTGATTCTCCCTTAATTGTGCTGTAGCTCCTGTCATAATATCACGCACTTTAATATCGCCCATTTTAAAGGTTGTGCTTGTTTTTACATCTGTTGGATTTCCCATAAAGTAAACAGTCGATTCACCGTTTACCCTTTTAAACGCAATAATTTCATCTCCACTTTCTTGTTGTAAGGTAATGTAATCTGCATCGTCCTTTCCACCATGTAAGGCAGGTATGGTTTCTTTAGCTTTAGCCAAAATCTCCATTTTTTTCCATACATCGCCTTTTGTTTTTGGAATAGTATCTTTTTCAAAGAATTTTAATCTATGGTCCATTCCATATTCTTGACCTGAATAAATTAACGGCATTCCAGGAATAGCATACTGAAAGGCAAGAAACAAGTTAGCCTTATTACCCATACGTTCTTTCACAGTACCATTCCAACTGTTTTCATCATGATTAGTAATGAAGTTCATAAGAATATCATCGGCTTCATAGTTTTCTTTTACACGTTCCATATAATCAGACCACGCATTAGGTTTAACTTTTCCTTGAGCCATCTCATTCATAATGTGATGACCTTCCCAATTATAGCCCATATCAAAAGCTTGCTTAAATAGATCTTTCTTTTCACTTTCTGCTAGCATAAATAAAGGCTTGATATTATGAAGTTGACCAGACGCTTCGTTCCAGAAGTCTGTAGGAACTTCATGTGCCACGTCACATCTAAAACCATCTACATCAAATTCTTTAACCCAATAAGACATCGCATCTATCATGGCTAATCTTAAGTTCTCGTTATCGTAATTCAAGTCTGCAGTATCGGTCCAGTCTGTTCCTTTAGGATGAATTATTTCTCCTTTTTCATTTTTTGTATAAAATTCTGGATGTTCATTAATCCACCAGTTATCCCAGCCAGTATGATTTGCTACCCAATCTAGAATAACATACATGCCATTATCGTGTGCAGTGGTTATTAATTTTCTCAAATCTTCTTGTGTACCATAATCTGGATTAACAGCTTGGTAATCCGCAACGGCATAGTAACTACCTAGGTACTTTTCTCTTTCTTTAGGGTCTTTAATATCATGAACCATCAAATCACCTTTGGCCTTTCTATTTTTTTCTGAAACAGGAAAAATAGGCATTAACCATATGACTTTAACTCCTAGCTTTTTAAGTTCAGGAATATCCTTAGTAAACTGATTAAATGTTCCCTCTTGAGAATACTGTCTTATGTTTGCTTCATAAATAATAGCCGTTTCTAATTCACTATCTTGAATAGGTGTATAAACCGTAGATTCTTCTTCAACGTTTACATCTTCCTTCTGTTTATCCTTTTCACAAGCTGTAAAGAGTAAACAGGCTAGAAACAAATACAATAGGTTTTTCATAGTTTTTAATTTTCTGGTATTATAAAATTGTAAGTTTAAATAGTGTAGTGCTAATATATTCCGATTATTGTTTTATTGGTACCTTTTTAGTTTGCACGATTGTAAAGGATTGAGGCTTTACCTGTATGTAATTAGGGTCTTCTATACCATTGATCACAATTTTCACCTCTTCCTTGTCATTGCGCTTGTAAGCATTTAATGAAATCTTATTTTCATTAAAGAATATATAGGTTGTTTCGTTAAAATAAGTTCTTTTTATTCCTAATATACCATTTGCATCTGATAAAATCTCGGTATCACCATACAATAGACTCATCGAATTACGTCGTAAATACACAAGTGATTTTACTTGATTTTTAAGTTCTTGTTCATTGCTTGATAGATTATCAAATTTCATCATTCTACGGTTATCAGGATCGTTTGCCCCTATACTACCATATTCATCTCCATAATAGATTACTGGAACTCCAGGAATCGTCATGTTAAAAGCGTGTAACATTGCCAGTCTACCATAAGATGATTCATCACTCATACCTATATCGCGAGTCCATCCAGCAGCTTTAGCGTCTTCTTCAAATTTCACATCACCACTTGCGTAACTTATAAAACGAGCGCGATCTTGATTACCCGAGATGTTCCCCATTAAATGGTGGTAACCGTAATAGTCGAGACCTTTTTGCAATATCTCGGTTAAATTACCGTAGGAATTGTCCGCTTTCGCGAAAGCGGAAACAGCTGCATCATACATATTGAAATCAAATTGTGCATCTAGCATACCGGTACTCACGTAGCTGCGAATAAGGTCGTAAGATCCATAAGTTTCTCCAATTTGATATATAGGCCTATTTGTTTGTTCTTTAATTTTCTTAGTTAACGTACGCCAATACAGCTCTGGAACATGCTTTGTAGCATCGTGTCTAAAACCATCTAATTGATAATTTGTCACCCAATGCAAGGCACTGTCAACCATAACCTCAGTCACCTCGGGATTCTCTAAATCCAGCGTAGGCATAAACGTATCAAACCAAGTGGTTAATCTATGATCGTCCCATCTTTCAGTATTTAAACTGCCATCTGGCAGATATAAATCAGTAGCCCATTCTGGGTGTTCTTGATAAACCGGATGTTCTTTATGAACGTGATTTGCCACATAGTCTAGTATAACATTAACATCTTGCTTGTGAGCCTCGTCAATCAATGCTTTCAAAGTTTTCTCATCACCAAATCGATAATCAATTTTTGTATTAGACACAGGCCAATATCCATGATAACCACTAAATTTAGTTTTAGGCTCTGGCCATAGGCCATAGGCTCCTTCAGGATTTTGAGTAATTGGCGACAGCCATATGGTATTGATTCCCATTTTACTGAAATAACCTTCTTTCAATTTTTGTAGCACACCTGCAAGATCTCCACCTTTATAATTTGCTTGTGGTAATATCTCTGGATCATCAACTGGTTTTGTATTACTAGTATCGCCATCTAGGAAGCGATCTACCATCATAAAATATAGTACTTGATTATGAAAATCGCTGCGAGTTAATCTAGAAGGTTCAGTTACCACATGACCATCCTGAACAGGAATCAGTAAATCATTTGAGCGACCATTATTATCGCTTGCAAAAACGCGAACTAGTTGTGTGTGGTGAATATTGTTTGTAAAATCTTTTTTTGGCAATTTAACTTGGTACCTGTTTCCTTCTTTTTGAAAATCTATAAGTTGGTTTTCAAATAAAACAAGAACATTATCTAGTTGACCTGTTGCATTAAAGGTAAAACCACTTTCAATTACTTCACCATATTGCAATCTGGCTGGAGCAGCCTTACGACTATTATCTAGCACTCGATTGAAGCCACCCATTCCATTGCTTACTACATTTTCCTCCTGACCTGAAAGCAGTTCCTCCTGTCCATTTTTCATGAAAATATATTGAAACTTTCCTTGTGGAACAGTGGCATGATAGACTAATCTATTACCTTTTTTTTCAAGATCTACAGGCGCCCAATTAGTAAATTCTCCTTTAAGCTGTACGTTTTCATTATTAGCATCACCATAATAATTGATAGGTATAGTTTTAGACATTGACTTATAGACAGGAATATCATTGCGTATTCCATCGGTCCATAAAGTGATCAATGATACAAACGGTGCGTTTTCTTCTAAAATAATCTCAACACTTTCATTGTTATCGACTTTTTCTACACCAGTTACACCATTACCATAGGAAATACTATCAATAATAGTTACATCAGTAATGTAGTCCGTCAAAACCAATTCCGTTTTATCTTGACCAGCATAGATAGGAGTGGTAATGGTTTTTATGACACTTGATCTAGTATCGTATTGCTCTTTTTCGTTTGATGAACAACTTACGAAAAGAAAAACCAGCAATACATAAATTAAATTTTTCATAGTTTTTGGTTTAGTAAAAGACACGAGTGCCATTTAAATTTTTATTACTTTATTAGAAAAAGCGAGGTCCTTTTTCAGGTTTATCAAGATCGATGACCATACTAGTTTTACCCGAAACAGATAACGTATTTCCCATATCTATCTTTTTTCCTGAGAGTATATCTAGGCCTTCATTAACATCTTGTAATCCTTCTTTAAACCTATCTAAATTTAAAGTTACTTTTTCAGGATTGTTATTGATCACCACCATTACTCTGCTAGAATCAGAGTATCTAAAATATACATAACAATTGTTTTCTGGCACATAATGTAAAAACTTACCGTCGTGTAGAACAGGTTTTCCTTTTCTATAATTCAGTAGCTTTTTAGTAAATTCATAGAATGGTTTTTGGAACTTTGTTCTTTTTTTAAAGGCATTTACTTCATCATCCTGCCAGCCACCAGGAAAGTCGCGACGTATATCACCATCACCACTGGTATCACGATTTCCTCCCATTCCTATTTCATCGCCATAATAAATTTGAGGTATTCCACGAGCGGTAAGAACTAGTGTCAAAGCCAGTTTATAGTTATTTACATCGCCATCATATAATCCATCACCATTGATTCTATTTGTATCATGATTACCAGCGAATAGTAAAATATTGTTGACATCTGCATATAGGAAATCATTTACAAAGTTCTCATAAATTCTTACCATTCCCTTATCCCATTGCTGGTCGTTCTCTTTAAATGCTTTCATAATTGCATCGTGTAAAGTGAAGTCCATAACACTAGGTAATCCTGAATTATAACTTTGAATAGCTCCTATAGGACTATCCTTTTGCCAAAAAGCTATTTGTGATTGATCATGCATCCAGGTTTCTCCTACGATATTAAAATACGGATATTCCTTCATGATAGCTTTGGTCCAGTCTGCGATTCCTTTCTTTTCATTATAGGAATAGGTATCTACTCTGAACCCATCTAAACCTGCATACTCAATCCACCATATAGCGTTTTGGATAAGATAATTTAGAGCTAATGGTTCACTTTGATTAATATCTGGCATGGTACTTACAAACCAACCTTTCTCGGCATAGGTATCATCAATTTGAGATTTATATGGATCCATTTGTGTGGTTTGTCTATAGCTAGAATTTGCATACCCAGAAACTGGAAATTCCTTACCGTCGTTATCATCAAATTGATGAATCCATGTCGCCGTTGGTAAATCTTGCATCATCCAGTGCGTTGCACCCCAGTGATTTGTCACATAATCCATAATCAATTTCATGTCACGCTTATGCAATTCACTGGCTAATCGTTTATAATCTTCATTGGTACCATAGCGAGGATCAATTTTATATAAATCACTTTGCGCATAGGTATGATAGGAATACTGTTTATCATTATCCTCTAGTAATGGAGTACTCCATATTGCGGTAGCTCCCAATTCACTAATGTAATCTAGATGATCAATAATACCTTGTATATCACCACCATGTCTACCACCTTTAAAACTTCTATTTAGTTTTTCAATAGTTTCTGGATGACTATCGTTTTCTGGATTTCCATTTGCAAATCGATCTGGCATTAAAAGATAAATGGCGTCACTGCTATCAAAACCTTTTCGATACTTTGAATTTAGACTGCGCTTCTTGAGTTCATATTTAGAGGTAAAGTAAGTGTCTCCTACATTCATGGTGATAGCGTATTCTCCATGATTTTGATTTGTCGTGTCAAATGTAACGAAGAGATAATTCAAGTTTTCAGTTCTTCGTATTTTAAGGATTGGTAAATCACTTTTGACCTCAGCTTTTCCAATATTTTGTCCATAAAACATTACCTCAACCTCGGCATGTTCCATATCTGCCCACCAGAATGGTGGTTCAATGCGGTCTATGGATGATTGTTGTGAGATCGCTTTCGCGAAAGCGAAAATCACAAATAATAAACTTACAATATGAACTTGTTTCAGTCTAATCATAATTCGAAAAATAAAAAACCTAGCCCATTCAAGGACTAGGTTCGGTTAAGCTAATTCATCATTAAGCGGTGATGACTTGTGGTTGTAGGGTTATTTTTTTACCGTTGACAACTACATCCTGTGGTTGATCGCCTTTAAGCTGCACTTGAGTTCCTTGCTGGGTCACTTGTACATTTAAAATTTGATCTCTAAAATTTATTTTGAATGAAAAACCTGCCCATTCCTTAGGTAATTTAGTGGTAAAATGAGGTGTGTCATCCTTAATTTGTAATCCACCAAAACCTTCTACAATACTCATCCAGGTTCCTGCCATACTAGTGATATGACAGCCTTCTTCAACTTCCTTATTGTAATCATCTAGATCTAGTCTAGAGGTACGTAAGTAGAACTCGTAAGCCTGATCCATGCGATCAAGTTTTGCAGCCTGAATACTGTGTACGCATGGAGAAAGCGAACTTTCATGAACTGTAAGTGGCTCATAAAAATCAAAATGCTTTTCAAGTTCTGCCTTAGAAAAATGATCTTCAAAGAAATAGAATCCTTGAAGTACATCGGCTTGTTTGATGTAACAGCTGCGTAGTATACGGTCCCACGACCATTTTTGATTAATAGGTCGTTGTGAATGATGTAATTTTGAAACTGGAATAATCTCCTTATCCATAAATCCATCTTGTTGTAGGTATACTCCATATTCTTCATCGTATGGAAAATACATACCATCAGAAACTTCTTGCCAAGAAGCACGCTCTGATCCAGTAAGTTTTGTTAGACTTATAATACGGTCATAATCTTCTGGGTAACCATCTTTCACTTTGTCTAAATGTTCAACAGCTTGGTCAATACACCATTTTGCGATGTAGTTGGTATACCAGTTGTTGTTAACATTATTCTCATATTCATTAGGTCCAGTAACTCCTAATATCATGAATTTACCAGCTTTTTGAGAAAATGTAGCTCGTTGATGCCAAAACCTAGCAATTGCAATCATGACCTCTAGCCCCATTTCTGGAACATAACTGTAATCACCTGTATAACGTACATAATTGTAGATTGCAAATACCATGGCACCGTTACGGTGTATTTCTTCAAAAGTGATTTCCCACTCATTATGGCTTTCTTCACCATTCATAGTTACCATTGGGTAAAGGGCTGCACCATTTGTAAAGCCTAGTTTTTCTGCATTTTCTATTGCTTTATCTAATTGATCATATCGGTATTTTAATAGATTACGAGCTACTTGTTGATCCTTTGTAGCCATATAAAATGGGATACAATATGCTTCAGTATCCCAATAGGTCGAGCCTCCATATTTTTCACCTGTAAATCCTTTAGGACCAATATTTAACCTACTGTCTTTACCTAAATAAGTTTGATTTAACTGGAAAATATTGAAACGTATACCTTGTTGTGCCTTTAAATCACCATCAATAGTGATATCTGCCATTTCCCAAATATTAGACCATTCTTCTACTTGTTCATTAAACAACTTTTCATAACCATGCTCAGTTGCTAATGCTAGTATTTTTTTACTTGCATCAAACAATTCGTATTTGTTATGATTAAGACTACTTACATAACCTGCATATTTTCTTAAAGTTAAGCTTTCGCCTTGAGCGATATCACCACTAGCTTCATGACGCACGGTTGTATCGTTTTGATCTAGATGAGTGGCGTATTGAATGTGTTCCTCATCTTTAAGCAATTCTGACTGCATGTAGGTCGCTACGTGAAAATTCGTCTTATTAGTGCGGCTGCGTATCATACCTTGATGTTGATCCGAGTATAACTCTTCAATAGCCCAAAATGCATCGTCCCAATTTGAATCTTCATTTGTGATACCAGCATCTATATAAGGCTGGAAGGTGATGCTTAAATCTCCTTTTACTGCAGTTACTTTATAATTTATAACTCCTAATTCATCGTGTTTAAGACTTAAGAAACGTCGTGATTCAACCTTGATTTCTTTGTCATCAGAAATTTGAGCTATAAAACTGCGCTCGTACCAACCTTCTTTCATGTTAAGCTCGCGCCTAAATTCTCTTACTTCTTGAACTTGTGCAAGATCTAGAGGTAAACCGTCTATAAAAACATCTATTCCTATGAAATTAGGAGAGTTCAATACTTTGGCAAAGTATTCTGGGTAACCATTTTTCCACCAGCCTACTCTTGTTTTATCTGGATAATACACACCTGCTACATAACTACCTTGAAATGTATCACCACTATATTGTTCTTCAAAATTTGCTCTTTGTCCCATTGCACCGTTTCCTATGGAAAAAAGGCTTTCGCTTGATTTAACCATGGAAGGACTCCATCCTTCTTCTATAATCGACCACGCATCTGGTTTAATATACTCTTGATTCATTATTTCTGTGTATTCAATAGTGTTTTTATGTAATCCGATGGCATTTCTTCAAAGGATTGAAATACAGCATCGGCTTCATTTAAGTTTGTTTGATCTCCCAATCCAATTGATATCATACCGGCAGTATTTGCAGCTTGAACTCCTGCTTGACTATCTTCAAATACGATACTATCTGCAGCCTTATATCCTAGTTGACTGCAAGCACTCAAGAAGACTTCTGGATTTGGTTTTGCCTTGGTTACGTTAGTCCCATCAACGATAACATCAAATAGGTCTATTATTCCCAACTTTTTTAGAATAGGACGAGCGTTCTTACTGGCACTACCTAAAGCAATAGGTTGAGATATTGCCTTTAAATCCAATAAAAAAGAATGCACTCCTGGCAAAATATCGTTTACCGAGAGACCTTCAATTAAAGAGAGATACTGATTATTTTTTTCTATTAATTTTTGATCAAACTCTTCTTGCGGCAATGATTTATTACCCCATTCTAGAATTTTTTTAAGCGAGTCAACTCTAGAAACTCCTTTAAGTTGCTCGTTTTCCTTTTCTGTAAAATTTATTCCGATATCAGCCGCTAGTCGTTGCCATGCTACAAAGTGAAATTTTGCAGTGTCAACTACCACGCCGTCTAAATCAAATATGAATGCTTTTTTATTCATTAGTAATGGATGGCTGATAAGTAATCGCCTTTTTATTTGTTATTAATAAATTTGAGAATGCGGCAAGAATTAAAAATATACCTGCTATTGTCATTGAGTGGATAGCCTCTTCTCCTATCATATTTTGAAGTAATACTACTCCACCTACTGCTGCTATAATTTGAGGAATCACTATAAACATGTTAAACACACCCATCATAAGCCCCATTTTACTAGCCTCGACAGAACTAGAAAGCATTGCATAAGGCATTGATAAAATGCTACCCCAAGCTATTCCTATTAGACCAAAAGAAAGATTAAGCATGACCGGTTTACCAGGTATATACAACATAATAAGGAAACCTGCTGCTCCTGCGAGCAAACTGATCATGTGAACATACTTGCGGTTTATACTATTATAAGCAGTATAAAAGGTTAAGAGTAAAGCAAAAATCATTGAAGTCAATCCGTAGATTCCCATTTTACTTCCTACATCATCACTAGCCTCATTATATGCCTTATCTGCTTCTTTATAATTTAATTCTGCTTGTGCACTAGTAAACTCTATAGTATCATTCGAGTTTCTCAAAACCTCGCCATCCTCATCGACCTGAGCGTATTTCTTAATATCAGGTTTTGGGGCATTATAAACATGACTGGTTAAAGCAGGATTTGCCAAGGTCCACATGGCAAAAAACGCAAACCAAGAAAAGAACTGCACAACACCTAACTTTTTCATTATTTTAGGCATTAACGCATAAGTAGATAGGATTGTAGCAAACATTCCTTTTTTCTCCTCTTCGGGTTCGGAGTCGCTAAAGGCAGCCATTTCTTCAGGAGAATATTCTTTGGTAGTAAAAATTGTTACTAGAATTGACACAATAAACACTAACGCTCCTACTCCAAAAGCTACTTTTACTGAATCTGGAACGACACCTGGTGCTGCTTCATTTGAGATATCGAAAATATCGTTCATGAATTTAGGGAGATTACTTGCTATCCAAGTTCCCACACCGATAATCAACGTTTGAACTACAAACCCATAACTGCGCTGTGATTCAGGAAGCTTATCTGCTACGAGCGCCCTAAAGGGCTCCATTGAAATATTGATAGAAGCATCTAATACCAACAAAAGTCCGGCAGCCATCCACACCTCACTAGAATAAGGCATAAAAAGCAATGCGATAGAACTTAAAATTGCACCTAGTAAAAAGAAAGGCCTTCTTCTACCTAAGGTTTTATGCCAAGTATTATCACTTAAATACCCAATAATAGGCTGAACGATCAAACCAGCAAGCGGTGCTGCTATCCATAAAAATGGAATATTATCTTTATCAGCCCCTAGAGTTTCAAAAATACGTGACATGGTTGAGCCTTGCAGAGCAAAGCCAAATTGTATCCCAAGAAATCCGAAACTCATGTTCCAGATATCCCAGAAACCTAATTTAGGTTTTTGCATATCGTTTAATTTTAATTTAAAACGACAAGCCTATTTTATTTGTTAGACTTATCTTGGTGTGTGTGTGAAGAAAATAAGTCTGTATTTATGTAAAAACATAAACAATACAAATCTACTTTATTAAGGTGTACTTTCCCTTTCTATTAAAGAAGTTTTTACGATAACGGTTTCGTAGCGTTCCTCATCTTTTTGATCTTGTTCTAATCTATCAATTAATTTAGCCGCTGCAATTCCACCCATTTCGTACCCATTTTGACCTATGGTCGTAAGAGATGGGTTAGAGTATTTAGACAACATACCATCAGTAAAAGCAACTATAGCGACATCATCTGGGATTCTTTTTCCTTTGCGTAATAGTATTTTACTAGCAGTTACTGCAAACAACTCATTCACAGCCACTATACCATCTAATGATGGATTATTATCTATAAACTTTTCTATCAATTCATCACAATGATCAATGTCTTCAATTTTCAAAATAAGATCTTGATTCACCTCTACACCGCGTTT
Source organism: Nonlabens sp. SCSIO 43208 (assembly GCF_050703575.1). Lineage (NCBI taxonomy): Bacteria > Pseudomonadati > Bacteroidota > Flavobacteriia > Flavobacteriales > Flavobacteriaceae > Nonlabens > Nonlabens sp. SCSIO 43208. The sequence goes on along the minus strand of NZ_CP065365.1, from coordinate 1,219,724 downwards.
CATTAAAGCCTCTGAATACCCTTGTGTACGCAATCTCCCAACATTGACATAATCTACTGTACTTAATATACCTACATTCTTTTTAGCCTTACGCATTAAGAAGTCCGTTGCCTCACTAGCAGCTGTTACATCGTCAATAATAATTTTGTCACCAGGAATATCATCGGCAACACGATCAAACATTACGATAGGCATTCCTTGATTAATCACCTCTCGCAAGTGGTGAAAATCCTGCTTTGACATTGTTTCTTTAGATAGACTTAGAATAAATCCATCAATACTTCCATTTGCCAGCATTTCCATATTAACTACTTCCTTATCAAAACTTTCACCACTTAGGCAAATAATTACCTGATAACCTTTTTCATTAGCTACATGCTCTACACCAGAAATAACAGTTGCAAAAAAGTGATGTACAATTTCAGGAATGATAATCCCTATTTTTTTCGTCTTTTGATTTTTTAAGGACAGTGCTATACTGTTAGGCTTGTAATTATACTGTTTAGCATATTCCTGAATTTTTTTTCTAGTCTCCTCACTTATTTCATAAGAGTCCCTTAGAGCTTTAGAAACTGTCGAAATGGAAACTTTAAGGTCTTGAGCTATTTTTTTTAGTGTTAATTTTTGAGCCATGCTACTTAAACAATTACTTGTAGTTCTTTACGATTATGCTAATATAAGGTGTTACGCTTTCGCGAAAGCGTAAATTCCATCTAAATATAATGATAAAATAACACTATAACGAGCCGAAAACGTTTTCGTAAAATCACAGAACGAAAACGTTCTCTTAACATTATGTTTACATAATTTCGTGGCGTGTGTGAAGAAGATTCAATACTAATTCAAACCATTATTCATGATTAGAAATTTTAAAATAGCATTACTTGCCCTATTGTTTCCAATTATTGCGCTAGCACAAAGCGCTGTAAAAGGGAAAGTTACAGATGCTCAAACCGGACTCCCAATTTTAGGAGCATCGGTTGTCGTAGAAGGTACACAAAATGGAACCTCTACCGACTTTGATGGAAATTACACCCTTAATAATGTGAGCGATGGAGCAGTTATCGTTTTCACTTACCTGGGTTACACCTCGCAAAGTGTAGCTTACACCGGTCAATCGACCATCAATGCAGCGTTGGAGGAAAGTCCTTCAGAGTTAGACACTGTAGTTTTAATAGGATACGGTAGTACTACAAAAGCTAATGTTACCGCAGCTCAAACTACTGTAGACTCAGAAGAATTTAATAAAGGTGCTATTGTTTCACCAGGACAATTAATTGCTGGTAAGGCAGCTGGTGTACAAGTAACAGCCGCTAGTGGTAGTCCTGGAGACGGACCAGTTATAAGAGTACGCCCAGGTTCTACACTTGGAGGAAATGCAGATGCTCTTATAGTAGTTGATGGTGTTCCACTAGATCAACAAAATGCAAATCTTAATTCTATTAACCCAAATGATATTGAATCATTCACTATTCTTAAAGATGCTAGTGCAACTGCCATTTATGGTAATAGAGCATCAAATGGTGTAATCCTGATAACTACTAAAAAAGCTAAACTTAATAGCGATTTAAGATTATCATATGGAGTTCAATATGCTGTTGAAAAGGTGCAAAATTATATTGAAGTACTAGATGCAACAGAATTCAGACAATTGGTAGAGGATCAAGGTCGTGATACATCAATATTAGGTGATGCAAATACAGACTGGCAAAACGCCATTTATCAAAACGCAACTAGAGCTGTTCACAATATAACAGCTGAAAAGGGTTTTGAAAAAACCTCAGTACGTGCGTCATTAGGTTATACTAATGAGAATGGTACTCTTTTAAGATCTGGATACGAAAGATTGTCTTTGAGTCTAAACGCAGTTCATAGATTTAACAATGACATAAAACTAACGTTCACATCACAACTATCTCAAGAGGAACGCCGATTTGCTGATGCTGGAGCTGTAGGTGCTGCGGTGGTTTTTGACCCTACTCAACCTATCTTTAGTGGCAATGATATTTATGGTGGTTATTTTGAATTCACTAACGATTCTGGTCCAGAACCAAATGCGCCTCGTAACCCATTAGGTTTATTAAATAGCTTGGATGCTCAAAATGACAATTCACAAGCTCGTTTAAACATGAACTTGGATTATAAAATCAGCCAAATCCCAGGTTTAAGATTTGTAGGTAACGTAGGTATCGACTACAATGAATATGACAGCTACTCTATAAGAGATGCTAATTCTGGAGCTGGTTTCAGATTTGCAAGTCAAAATTACAACAATGGAATAAGAAGAAACCAATTGCTTGATGGTCGATTAGATTATAAACGAGCTATTGATGCAATTGACACTAAAATGGATCTTACTATAGGTGGTAGTTATCAGGACTTCTACCGTGCCGATGGTGGTAGAACACTTACAAACACTGGATTTCAAGACAATCCTTTCTCAGTAAATGAAACTACCTTGGTAACCGGTTTTGCTCGTGCTACGTTCGACATTAAAGATCTTTTAATTTTATCTGGTAGTTACTCTAGAAACGGAAGTTCACGATTTTCAGAAAACAACCGTTGGGCAAACTTTTATGGTGCCAATGCTGCTATTAAATTAACTAATACTGATTTTGTTCAAAATAGTGGAGTTATTTCAAGACTTAAGATTCGTGGAGGCTATGGACAAACTGGACAACAAGATATTCCTGTGTCATTTGCCTTTTTATCTGTATTTACTCCAGGTCAAAATCAAGCACAAGTACAGTTTGGGAATGATTTTGTACAAACTATACGTCCTGAAGGAGCTATTGATCTTAAATGGGAAACAACAGATCAGTATAACGTTGGTATCGACCTAGGGTTCTTTGATGACCGTTTAACTGGTACGGTTGATGCATTCTATCGAGAAACTAATGACCTTCTTTTATTTGGACCTCTACCAGCTGGTGGATTAGAGAATGGTAGTTTTCAAAACGCAGGATCTACATTGAGTAGAGGTATTGAAGCTAGTGCAGCACTTGACGTAATACGCAATGAAAACTTTAATTGGAATGTTAGTGGTAATGTTACTTTCCAAGAAATTGAAATTACAGACCTAGCTGGTGCGACAAATGAACCTGTACAAGTAGGTGGAATATCTGGTGGAACAGGTAATAACATTCAAGAATGGGCTGTAGGATCGGACCCAACTACCTTCCATGTATTCCGTCAAGTGTACGATCAAGATGGTAATCCTTTAGATGGAGTTTTTGTAGACGTTGATCAAAACGGAATTATCAACGATGCTGATCGTATAAGATATAAAAAAGCTAACCACGATGTTTACTATGGTTTTTCATCTAGAGTAAACTATAAAAACTTCGATTTAAACTTTACTTTCAGGGGTGCTGCTGGTGGCTATAACTACAACAACGTAGCGTCAAATGCAGCAAACTTTGGTAGCGTTTTCCCAAGCAACACTCAGAACCCTATTTATCTAAACTCGCCGATTGATATTCAAAACACAGAATTTAGTCAACAACGCTTGTTTTCAGATTACTATGTTCAAAAAGCTGATTTCTTAAAACTTGATAACATTTCGTTAGGATACAACTTCCCAGGCGACAAAGTTGATGTAAGAGCTTCTGTTACAGGCACTAATTTATTTGTAATTACAGATTACGATGGGATAGATCCTGAAGTATTCGGTGGTATAGATAACAATTTATTTCCAAGAAACAGAGGTTTGATTTTTGGATTAAACTTCAATATTAAATAACTCAATAAAGCAAGAATATGAAAATGTACAAATCGATAATCTTGTTATTTGTAGGAATGCTAGCTTTCACTGCATGTGATGATGCTTTGACAGTAGAGCCTAGAGATAACAGATTGACAGAACAACAGCTATTTCAAGATCCTGCAACTTACCGAGGACTAATTGCAAAGGCTTATGCCGGGTTAGCAGTTGGTGGGCAAGAAGGTGGAGATGGTGACGCTGATATTAGTGGTATCGATGGTGGTTTTTCAAATTACCTAAGATTATATTGGAACATGCAAGAGCTAACTACTGATGAAGCTATAATCGCATGGAACGATGGTACGATTAAGGATCTACACTGGCATGTATGGACAGATGGTAATGAATTTATCAACGCCATGTTCTCAAGAATTAATTACCAAATAGCAGTTTGTAATGAGTTCCTAAGACTTAGTACCGATGCTAAACTGGACGAATACAACATTCCTGCAGACTTAAGAGCTGATGTTGCTGAATACAGAGCAGAGGCAAGATTCTTAAGAGCTTACTCCTATTATCACGGTATGGACCTTTTTGGTCAAATGCCTTTTACAGATGAGAATAGCGATCCAGCGGCTTTTCCTCCAGTATTGTCAAGAACAGAGTTATTTGACTTCATTGAATCCGAATTAGTTGCTATTGAAGATCAAATGGTTGATGCTAGAGCTAATGAATATGGAAGAGCAGATAAGGGAGCTCTTTGGATGACACTTGCTAAAATTTATTTGAATAGTGAAGTTTATACTGGTAATGCACGATATGATGACGCCATTATTCAACTTAACAAAGTAATTGGAGCTGGCTATTCAATTCCTTCAGACCCTTATCATAACTTGTTTCTTGCAGACAACAATTCAAATGGTAGCCAAAATGAATTTATTTGGACCATCAATTTTGATGGATTAAACACTCAAACCTTTGGAGGTACTACTTACCTTACTCATGCGCCTATAGGTGGTGATATGAATGCTGCCAACTTTGGTGTGAATGGTGGTTGGGGTGGAATAAGAACCACAAAAGAATTTGTTGAATTGTTTCCTGGAATGGAAAATAGCGCTGATGGCCGCGAGGCATTCTTTACCGATGATCAAGAATTAGAAATTCAAGATGTTGGAAGATTCAAAGATGGTTATGCCATTGAAAAATTCCGTAATGTTACAGTAAATGGTGTGGCAGGTAGTGATCCAGTTGGCGACTTTGTTGATATCGATTTCCCTGTTTACCGACTAGCAGATGCGTATTTGATGTATGCCGAAGCAGTTGTAAGAGGTGGTTCTGGTGGTGACATCAACACTGCTGAAGGATATATAAACCAACTTAGAGAGCGAGCTTATGGAAATACAAGCGGTAACATAAGCGCGAGCAATATAGATTTAGATTTCCTTCTTGATGAAAGAGCCAGAGAATTACACTGGGAAACTCACAGAAGACAAGATTTAATTCGTTTTAACCAATTTACTACAGGAAAAGTTTGGACTTGGAAAGGAAACGTACAAAGTGGAACGACGACAGCTCCATTTAGAAACATTCTTCCTATACCTGCTCAAGAAGTAAGTCTTAACCCTAATTTAAACCAAAATCCAGGTTACTAACCTTTAATATAATTAATGATGAAAAAAATATCAGTTATAATGTTTGCATTCCTTGCCATTGCAGGAATCATATCATGTGAAGATAATGACAGTGAAGAATTCACAATCAATACTGCTCCTAGCGGAGAAGTAATGCTGTCGCCAGACGTTGTCAACTTTGAAGTTACAGAAACAAACGGTAATACTCTAGCAGAAAGATTTGTTTGGAATGATTTAGAAATGGAAGTTCCAGTTCAGGTTAATTACGAGTTACAAATGGACGTGGAAAACGGTGATTTTAGTGCGCCACAAGTAATAGGTTCTACTACTGAGAATAATTTAGCCATTCTTTACAGCACTTTAAATAATGCGGCAACTCAACTAGGTGGTGAACATGCTACACCAGGAAACTATTCTATCAGATTAGTAGCATCAGTAGCAGATCCTGCTGTCGAACCTGTTATTTCAAATTTAGTAAATGCTATTATTACTCCATTTTCTGCATACCCATTTACAGACTTATATCTAGTAGGTGCAGCAACTGCTCCAGGATGGAATAATGATAATGATAATCCTGCTCTTTACAGAGATCCAGCAAACGACAACGTTTTCTATTACTCAGGATACTTTGTAGGTGATGCATTTAAAATTTTAACTTCTCCTGGATTCTGGCAACCGCAATATGGTGAAAGCAATGGAGCTGTAGGTCTTAACGATGGTGCTGGATCTGATCCAGGAGTATTCTCAATTCCAGCAGATGGTTACTACGATTTCACTATCGACATTACAGGTGTAACTAACTCATCTCAAGGATCTTCAAGTTTCAGTATTGCTCCTAATGCAAATGGAGCAAGTGCAACTACCTATACTTCGGTAGGAATAATTGGAGATGGAACTCCTACAGGATGGGGATCTGATACAGATATGGTTCAAAGCACATTTGATCCTCATAAATGGAGCATCACAAACGTAAGTTTAATTAGTGGTTTTATGAAGTTCCGTGCAAATGATGACTGGGCTGTTAACTGGGGTTCTGATACTGAACTTACAGGTCAAGGTACTCAAGATGGACCTAACATTCCTGTTGAGCCAGGAACATACGACATCTACTTTAATGACTTAGATGGACGTTATATTTTAATTCCTGTTAGATAATCATGTTTATTTATAACTTAAAAGGGCTGTTTATACAGCCCTTTTTTGATAACGATTAATTCTATGAAAAACTTTTACCTTTTATTAGCTGTGATTTTTGGGTTCGCTTTCGCGAAAGCGCAAGTAACCACAAACCCATCAATACCTACACAACAAGATCAAGTAACACTAATATTTGATGCAACAGGAACTCCTTTAGAAAACGAATCTGGAAATTTTTATGCTCACACAGGAGCCAACATTAATGGAACACGCTGGTCCAATGTAGTAGGAAACTGGGGTGACAATACTGCTCAACCACAATTTGTAAATACTGGCGGTAACATGTATCAAGTAACCTTACCAGGAACTTTAGAAACTTTTTACAACGCACAACCAGGAGACGTAATATCAGAAATTTGTTTGGTTATAAGAAACGCTGCAGGAACTAATCAAACATCACCAGATATTTTTATAGACGTTTTCCTACCTGGTTTAAACACTTCAATCACCAGCCCACAGGACGGTGAGATTATAAATTTAAACCAAACCATAAACCTAAGTGCAGACTGTACCCAAAACGCAACATTAGATCTTGCGGTAAATGGAAATAGTGTAGCGACAACAAGTGGTTCTAGTATTTCTACTTCATACACATTTTCAAATCCAGGCAATTACACAATTGCAGTTAATGCAGATAATGGAACAACAACAGTTACCGATCAAGTATCGGTTTATGTACCAAATACCACACAAAGTATTGCTAGACCAGCAGGATTGAAAAACGGTGTGAATGAAAATGCTGACGGTAGTGTTACTTTCCTATTAGCAGCACCAGGCAAAACAGATGTAATGCTTTTAGGAAGCTTCAGCAATTGGGACTTGGATCTTCCTTATCAAATGAATAAGGATGGTGATTATTTTTGGGTTACCGTTCCTTCTACACAGTTTTCTGCAGGAACTGAGTTTGCTTATCAATACTTAGTAGATTACAGTATCAAGATAGCCGATCCTTATAGTCGTTTGATTCTGGATGATGGATTTGACCAATTCATAAAGCCTGGTAATTTTGATAACATTTATCCTTATCCTACGGGAGAGACTACAGGAGATATATCGCTTTGGACTTATCAAGCTACTCCTTATAATTGGAATGTGACTAATTTCCAACGTCCGGATCAAGAAAATTTAGTTATTTATGAAATTTTGGTACGAGATTTTTCTGAAAACGATAGCTACCAAGAAATAATTAATAGAATAGATTACCTAGCCGATTTAGGTATTAATGCTCTTCAATTCATGCCCCTAAATGAATTTGAAGGAGCAGATAGTTGGGGTTACAATCCTAAGTTCCATATGGCAATTGATAAAACCTACGGAACTCCTGAAAAATTTAAGGAACTGGTAGATTTATGTCATTCAAAAGGTATCGCTGTTATACTAGATGTTGTTTATAATCATGCCTTCTCTCAAAGCCCACTTTGTCAAATGTGGTGGGATCAAGCAAATTTTAGACCAGCAGCAAATAATCCTTACTTAAATCCGACTGCTAGACACGATTTCAATGTAGGATATGATTTCAATCATGAAAGTAATTGGACTAGAGACTACGTTAAACAAACCCTACAATATTGGATAGATGAATATAAAATTGACGGTTTTAGATTTGATTTATCTAAAGGTTTTACCCAAAACAACACGCTAGGAAATATTGGTGCTTGGAATGCTTATGACCAAAGTAGAGTCAATATACTCAATGATTATAAGAATACTATCTGGAACAATAATTCTAACGACATTTACATGATTCTTGAACACTTAGGAGGACAAAATGAGGAAGCCGCACTAGCCAATGATGGATTTATGCTTTGGGGAAAAATGACCGACGAATTCAATCAAAACAGCATGGGATTCTCATCTAATTCCAATGTCTTTAGAAGTTATTACACATCAAGAAATTTCAATGACCAGCATCTTATAGCCTATGCAGAAAGTCACGACGAGCAACGATTAATGTATAAAAACTTACAATTTGGTAATGCTGCAAATTCTTCTCATAACGTTCAAAATGTTCCTGTAGCATTGGATAGACAAGAAGCCATTTCAGCAATTCTTTACAGCATTCCTGGACCTAAAATGCTATGGCAATTTGGTGAGTTAGGATATGAAATTGACATAGACCAAAATGGTAGAACAGGTCGCAAACCAGTAGCTTGGACATTAGGATACGATACTGACCAGGATCGATTAGACTTATACGATGCAACAGCTACATTCATAAACTTTAAAACCTTATATCCTGAAACCTTTAACAATACAAACAATAACTTAAATGTTTCTGGGCTGGTTAAAACCATCAATTTAAATGGACCTAATTTTGATGCAGTAGTACTAGCAAATTTTGCGGTAACTGCGCAAACAGCAAATCCTAATTTTCAACAAACAGGAGTTTGGTATGATTACTTCAACAACAATGCGGTTGTGAACGTTACTAATACTACTACTGGAATTTCATTGCAACCTGGAGAGTACAAATTGTACACCACAACTCCTCTTAATAATCCGTTGAGTAATGAAGAAGTTCAGGAACAGTTAAAATCGTCTTTCATTATTTATCCTAATCCAGCTCAAAGTACTTTTAACATTCAAAGCGATACGGAAATAGACCAAGTAATAATCTATAATACATTAGGTCAGGTAGTGAAAACATTTGAGCATGAAACTATAAATTATGATATCTCTGATCTTAAATCTGGATTATACTTTGTTCAAGCTAGTATAAATGGAAGAATATCTCAAAACAAACTATATATCAAGTAATTAAACCTATAAAATTGATTTTAATCGATTTGAAAAGGTATCGATTCTACTTTTTATAGAATAAAATGATAATTAAAGAAATTCGTTTCCTGTTGGCTTGAAGCAGGGCAGCGATTCCCTAGTTCACTGATCTGTGGAAAGTCAACGCATTTCATAATTCATTTGATTATTAAAAGCTGCTATTTTAGCAGCTTTTATTTTTTCCATACTAATGTAAAATTTCTCAGCTCAGCCCTTTTCTTTAAACCTTAGTAAGTTATTATCTTTACACTCAAAACCATCCAATGAAAAAGATATTACTACTTTTTGTCGTTACAGTTTTAACGTTCTCATGCAACTCGAGCTCTAAAATAACCTCTGTAGAAAAAGCCGCAGAATCTGTAAAACAGTTATCCGAGATTAAAATCCCGATGGCAAAAAAAGAGAATTTAGAAAACATTGTTAACTATCTAGCACAAGATGAATTAGAAGGTAGAATGACAGGAACACCTGGAATTGCAAAAGCTGCAGATTACCTGGTTGATCAAATGACAATGATGGATCTAGAGCGTTACGGCGATAGTTATATTGATACATTTAGCGTTCAAGATTCTATAAAAGCCTTTAATGTAGTTGGAATTTTACCTGGCTCTGACAAAAACCTTAGTGATGAGGTTGTTGTTATAGGAGCTCATTACGATCACATTGGTATCATTAAAAATGCCCAAGGTGAAGATAAAATTGCAAATGGCGCCAATGATAATGCTACTGGTACAGCAACTGTTATGGAAATCGCTAGAATTTTCAGGCAATTAGACTTTAATAGAAGAACTATTATTTTCGCCTTATTCAGTGCAGAAGAAATGGGCCTTTTAGGTTCTAAACATCTTGCTACACGTATGAAAAATGAAGGTGTAAACGTAGTGGCAATGGTCAATTTTGAAATGACAGGAACTCCTATGGTAGACAAAGATTACATTGCCTATCTTACTGGTTATGACACATCAAACATGGGTGAATTGTTCAATACCGCAAACAGTGATAAAATAGTAACTGGAAAACTTCCACAAGCTGAGCAATTCAATTTGTTTAAAAGGTCAGACAACTACCCTTTCTATGAGCAACACAACATACCAGCACAAACCTTTTGCACCTTTGATTTTACAAACTTTGATCATTATCACAAAGTAGGTGATGAAAAAGAATTAGTAAATACAGACCACATGGCACAAGTTATAAATGCCGTAACACCTGGAATCTTTCACATCGTGAACAAGACAGCACCTCAACTTAATTAAAATGAGTAAAAGAGTAATTATAACAGGAGCCAGTCGAGGGATTGGGTTTGAACTGGTAAGACAATTTTCAAACGCTGGACATGAAGTTATAGCGCTTTCGCGAAAGCTAGATTCCTTAGAAGCAATGGAACGTAATACAGTTCTAGCGATATCAACAGATCTTACTTCTACAGGTAGTATAGAGGATACAGCTAAAACCATTAAAAATAAATGGGATCATGTTGATATAGTGATTCATAATGCAGGAATGCTAGTAAACAAACCTTTTGATCAACTTACCAATACTGATTTTCAAAATTGCTATGCTGTCAATGTATTTGGAGTTGCCGCACTTACGCAATCCTTATTGCCAATTTTAAGTAAGGATAGTCATGTAATTGCAATAAGTTCGATGGGTGGCATTCAAGGTAGTGCAAAATTTCCTGGTCTTGCAGCATACAGCAGCGCCAAAGCTGCCGTAATAACACTATTCGAATTACTAGCTGAAGAATATAAAGAAAACGGTCCCTCGTTTAACACACTTGCTCTAGGTGCGGTACAAACCGAAATGCTCGAAGAAGCTTTTCCTGGCTACAAAGCACCCTTACAGCCTGATGACATGGCCGCCTATATCATGAACTTTGCACTCACAGGTAATCAATTTTACAACGGTAAGGTACTTCAAGTAAGTAGTAGCACACCTTAAATCAAGCATTTGTTTTATTACTGATAATTGAGTCATTTCGATTAAATACATAACCCCTTATTTCATTCAAAACTGTTCATAACTATATTTTAAAAAACAGTACTTCTCTCCTATCTTTAAAAACTGCTTTTTTATATAACAAGTGTTGATTATCGATCAGATAGTCAGGTCTTTAATATAAAAGAGTCAACTCATTTTTACGCCACACAATTACCCTAGGAGAAGGATTTATGTACTTAATTTTTGATACTGAAACTACCGGTTTACCCAAACGATGGGACGCACCTATAACTGACACAGATAACTGGCCACGTGTAGTTCAAATTGCATGGCAGTTACATGATGAAATGGGTAATCTTATTGAACATGAAGATTATTTGATCAAACCTGATGGATTTGACATCCCATATGATTCAGAACGTGTACATGGAATATCGACACAACTAGCCCAAGAGCAAGGAATAGCGCTCGAGGAAATGCTAGAAAAATTCAATATTGCCCTATCAAAAACAAAACTTGTTGTAGGTCAAAACTTGAATTTTGACTTAATGGTTACTGGATCAGAGTTTGTGCGAGCACAAATAGCCAATCAGCTTCAAGAAATTCCAGTTCTAGATACCTGTACAGAACATACTGCACAGTTATGTCAAATTCCAGGTGGACGTGGAGGAAAGTTTAAACTTCCTACCCTTACCGAATTACATGAATTTTTATTTGGAGAACCATTTAGTGAAGCACACAATGCAACTGCCGATGTTGAGGCAACAACACGATGCTTCCTTGAACTGGTTAGAAAAAAACAGTACACAAGGGAACAACTAGATGTTGAAGAGGATTATTTCCTTAGATTCAAACAAAGCAACCCATCTACTATCGCTCCTGTAGGATTAAAACATGTTAATCTACAAAAAGCAAGTGCTGCGCTTAAAAAGGATGAGGAACCTGTAGTATCCAATCAAGAAATAAAAGAAAATTTAGCAGAATTAAGTGATGCGCCCTTTGTTCATTTACACAATCACAGTCAATTTTCTATTCTACAATCAACAGCTAGTGTAAAAGACCTCGCCGAAGCTGCAGCAGCCAATAACATGACCGCTGTTGCCATGACCGATCATGCAAACATGATGGGTGCATTTCATTTTGTGAGAGCCATTCAAGCAGTAAATAAAACACTTGCAGATGGTGAAGAGGAACGTGAGCCGCTTAAGGCCATAATAGGTTGTGAATTTCAGGTTTGTGAAAACATGACTGACAAGTCTATTAAAGACAATGGATATCAAATCGTTATTCTTGCCAAGAATAAAAAGGGTTACCATAACCTTGCAAAACTTGCTAGTAAGGCTTTTACCGATGGTTTTTACTACGTACCGCGTATCGATAAAGAATTATTGCTTCAGTATAAGGACGACCTAATTGTGCTTACCGGTAACCTATACGGTGAGGTCCCTTCAAAAATTTTGAATATTGGTGAAAAGCAGGCTGAAGAAGCTCTGCTTTGGTGGAAACAAAACTTTGGCGATGATCTTTATATTGAGATTATGAGGCATGGTCAAGAGGATGAAACTAGAGCAAATCAAGTTTTAATTGCGCTTTCGCGAAAGCATGATATCAAAATAGTTGCAACCAATAATACGTACTACATCCACAAAGAAGATGCAAACGCTCACGATATCTTACTATGTGTAAGAGATGGAGAAAAACAATCTACACCTATAGGTCGTGGACGTGGTTACAGGTATGGTTTACCAAATGATCAATACTATTTTAAAAGCTCTGAAGAAATGAAAGAGCTTTTTAAAGACCTGCCAGATGCTATTCTTAATATCAAGGACGTAATTGATAAAATTGAACCCTTTGAACTTGCTCGTGATGTATTATTACCTGCATTTGATATACCTGAACGATTTATAGATCCCGATGATGCTACTAAGGGAACCAAAAATGGTGAGAACGCCTACTTAAGATTTCTTACCTATGAAGGAGCCAAAGAACGTTATGGAGAAGAATTAACTGACGACATCAAAGAACGATTAGATTTTGAACTTGATGTTATTGCCAAAACGGGTTACCCAGGTTACTTTCTTATTGTTTGGGATTTTATTAAAGCAGCAAGAGATATGGACGTTGCCGTTGGGCCTGGACGTGGTAGTGCCGCAGGTAGTGCTGTTGCCTATTGCTTAAAAATTACCAATGTTGATCCCATACATTATGATTTACTTTTTGAGCGTTTCCTAAATCCAGATCGTGTATCAATGCCAGATATTGATATTGATTTTGATGATGAAAATCGATATAAAGTAATGGACTATGTAATTGAGAAATATGGTTCCAATCAAGTAGCCCAAATCATCACTTACGGTACGATGGCTGCAAAATCATCCATACGAGACACGGCTAGAGCACTAGATCTACCCTTAATGGATGCTGATAGAGTAGCAAAGCTAATTCCTGATTTTGCCAAGCTTAAAAAAATGTTTGCTCTCGAGGAAAAAGAAATAGGCTCTAAATTTAGAGGAGAAGATGCTGACAATGTAAGGGAATTGTTACAGTTATCAGAAGGAAATGATCTTACGGCCGACACCATTCAAAAAGCTAGAATTCTAGAAGGTTCAGTACGTAATACAGGTGTTCATGCTTGTGGTGTCATAATTACTCCCGACGATCTAACCAATTTTGTCCCTGTAGCAACAGCAAAAAACTCGGATTTATATGTTACTCAATTTGATAACGAGGTAGTAGAAAGCGCCGGTTTGTTAAAAATGGACTTCCTAGGGCTTAAAACCTTATCCCAAATAAAAGATACGGTGGCCATTATAAAGGAGCGACATGGAATTGAAATTGATATTGAGGCCATACCACTAGACGATCCAAAGACCTACGAATTATTTCAACGTGGAGAAACCACAGGTATCTTTCAATATGAAAGTGTGGGAATGCAAAAATATATGAGAGAATTGAAGCCTACTCAATTCCCTGATCTTATTGCAATGAACGCCCTTTATCGACCAGGTCCTTTGGAGTATATTCCAGAATTTATTGCTCGTAAACACGGTGATAAAGAAATCGTTTATGACCTAGAAGCGTGTGAGGAATACCTAGCAGAAACCTATGGAATTACAGTTTATCAAGAGCAGGTGATGCTTCTGTCACAAAAACTAGCTAATTTCTCAAAAGGTGATGCCGATGTCCTGCGTAAAGCAATGGGTAAAAAGCAAATGGCTACATTGATGAAGATGAAGCCTAAATTTCTAGATGCCGGAGAAAAAAATGGACACGATAGAGAAGTTCTAGAAAAGATATGGAAAGATTGGGAAGCATTTGCCTCGTACGCATTTAATAAATCGCATTCCACCTGCTATGCCTGGATTGCTTATCAAACAGCTTACCTCAAAGCCAATTATCCAGCAGAATTTATGGCAGCAACGCTATCCAATAATATGAATAATATTAAGGATGTGACTAAGTTTATGGATGAGTGTAGGCGTATGGGGTTGGACGTTTTGGGACCCGATGTTAATGAATCTAATTACAAGTTTACCGTGAATAAGGAAGGTGCTGTACGATTTGGTATGGGTGCGGTAAAAGGATTAGGTCATGGCGCTGTAATGACAATTATAGAAAACCGAAAGGACGGACCCTACAAAAGTATCTTTGATTTAGGTAAACGCATAGACTTGAGAGCTGCTAACAAAAAATCATTTGAAGCACTAGCTCTAAGCGGAGGTTTTGACAGCCTAGGTGGAGAAAATAGAGCATTATACTTTCATGCAGCAGACAATGGTCAAACATTTCTTGAGCAAGTAATCAAGTATGCTCAAAAGTACCAAGAAAATGAAAACAGCGCTCAAATGAGCATATTTGGCGAGGCAAGCGAGGTACAAATACCAGAGCCTATGTTGCCCGTGTGCGAAAGTTGGGGCACCATGGAAAAACTTAAAAGAGAAAAAGAAGTAGTAGGTATTTACATTTCTGGACATCCGCTTGATGATTATAAAAAAGAGATGCAATTTTTTTGCAACTCAAATTTAAATGCAATGAAAGTGTTACCTGAACTGGTAGGTAAAGAACTCACCTTTGCCGGTGTAATTTCTAGCGTAAGTCACATGATGAGTAAACAAAATAAACCATGGGGAATGTTTACCCTAGAGGATTATGATGAATCTCATGAATTTAGAATGTTTGGAGAAGAATATTTAAAATTCAGGCACTTCCTTATACCTAACACATTTGTTCATTGTAAAGTCACTGTACAACAAGGATGGATTGATAAAAAAACGGGAAAGCCTCGCGATCCTAGGTTAAGTTTTATTCAAATGCAGCAACTGCAAGATGTGATGCAGCACGCAGCAAAAAATTTAACTTTAGAATTTAGCTTAAATGAGGTGTTAGAATCTAAGATTCAAACCTTGAAGGAAGTATTAGATAAGCACACAGGAGAACAATTCTTGTATATAAATATTAGAGATCATGAAGAAAAAATTGCATTAGACATGACCTCGAGAATGCAAAAAGTAAGCGTGAATTCAGAATTATTAGACATGCTAGATAATCTAGATATCACGTACAAGGTTGGTTAATTGGTAGCTTATTATTTAAGTAGATACTAGTATAAGCAACTATAATAAGATAAGATAAATTACGGCCTTACTTTTGCTTAACTTTGTATATAATAAAAAATTTAGAAAATGGCACTAGAAATAACAGATGCAAACTTTGAAGAAACAGTATTAAACAGCGATAAGCCAGTAATGGTAGATTTTTGGGCAGCATGGTGTGGCCCATGTCGCATGGTTGGACCTATCATCGATGAGCTATCAAATGAGTATGATGGAAAAGCTGTTGTAGGTAAAATTGATGTTGATGCAAATCAAGAGTTTGCTGCAAAATATGGCGTACGTAATATCCCAACTGTACTAGTTTTTAAAAACGGAGAAATCGTTGATCGCCAGGTAGGTGTTGCACAAAAAAGTGTTTATGCAGAGGCTATAGACAAGCAACTATAAGTAATTATACACTAAATAAAAAAGCCCATTCTATGCAAGAATGGGCTTTTTTATTTGCATGAGTTTACTAAAATATTTGTGTTTTAGTTCGCTTTCGCGAAAGCGTAATTTCAAATACATAACCACTTAACCCTTTTTACAGTCTGTTATAAAACGATTGACTATATTCACAATATGAATTTACAGCAAGAACTCAATAAAACTTCAGGATTTAAAAATCTCGCTTTACTTGCTAGTCAAGTAGTAGAAGGATACATAAGCGGTATGCATAAATCTCCTTTTCACGGTTTTAGCGCAGAGTTTGCTGAGCACAAAATTTACAATCCAGGAGAAAGCACAAGACATATCGACTGGAAACTTTATGCCAAAACAGATAAATTATATACCAAACGATTTGATGAGGAAACTAATTTAAGATGTCATTTAATTGTAGATAATAGTCCTAGCATGCATTATCCACTTATCAAAGATTTTTCTCTTACGTCCTTGAATAAAATAGCATATTCCTCTCTAGCCTGTGCTGCAATTATGAACGTACTTAAAAAACAGCGCGATGCTGTAGGATTAAGTATTTATTCAGACAGTTATGAATACTATGCACCTGAAAAAGGTAGTGATCGTCACCATAGCATGCTTTTAGATATGTTAGGAAAAACATGTGTGCAACAACCATCAGGATCGGGAACCGACACTTATAAGTATCTTCATGAAATAGCAGAGAAAATTAAGCGCCGATCGCTCATTTTTTTATTTACCGATATGTTTCAAAGTGACACGCATGAAAATGAACTTTTTGAAGCACTCAGACACCTTAAATACAACAAGCACGACGTTGTACTTTTTCACACATTTGATAGTACTACCGAGCTAAATTTTGATTTTCCAAATACTCCTAGCCGATTTGTAGATGTTGAAACAGGAGACCACATTAACCTTTATGCCGATAATATTAAAGAGGATTACAAAAAGGCGATTCAAGAGTATTTTAGTAGACTAAGAGTGCGCTGTGGACAAAACCGAATTAAATACATGCCTGTAGACATCAAAAAAAACTTTGACGTAGTTCTTACAACTTTTTTACTCGAAAGGCAATTATTTAAATAATTCTAATTACTAGACATATCTCGAGACAGATATTAGCTGTTACAATAAAAAACGCCAGTTCTAGCAAGAACTGGCGCTCATATAGCTCATCAATAATTAAACGCTATACGTACATAACGATAGGGTTTTCCATGTATTGTTTAAATGTTTGTAAGAATGCAGCTCCCGTTGCACCATCAACTGTACGGTGATCACAAGCTAAAGTGATTTTCATAGTATTACCAACTACAATCTGACCGTTTTTAACCACTGGTTTTTGAACGATAGTACCTACTGACATGATAGCACTGTTAGGCTGATTGATTATAGAAGTAAATTCTGTAATACCAAACATTCCAAGATTTGAAATAGTAAAAGTACTACCTTCCATTTCCTTAGGTTGTAACTTTTTATTACGGGCTTTAACAGCTAGCTCTTTTACTTTTGCACCTATCTGTTGCATACTCATTTGATCTGCAAACGGTAACACTGGAACCAGTAAACCGTCATCAACGGCAACAGCAACTCCTACATGAATGTGCTTCGCCTGTATGGTATTTTTATCTGTCCATTGAGTATTCACCTGTGGATGTTTTCTCAACGCCATTGCAGCTGCTTTAATAACCATATCATTAAAACTCACCTTAGTATCTGGCAACTCATTAATTGCCTTTCTACTTGCAATAGCATTATCCATATCTAGTTCAATTCCTAGATAATAGTGTGGTGCTGTAAATTTGGACTGGCTCAAACGTTTTGCGATGGTCTTGCGCATTTGAGAATTTGCCATTTCAACAAATGTCTCTTCTCCAACAGCTTGAAAAGCAGGTTGAGAGGCACCTGTAGAAGTTCCAGGAGTAAAACTTTCTATATCCTTTTTAATGATACGACCATTTTCTCCAGAACCTTGAACCTGCGACAAGTCGATTCCCTTATCCTGAGCCATCTTCTTTGCTAGTGGTGATGCAAAAACACGGCCTGTATTGCTACTAGAAGTTGAGTTACTTGAATTAGAAACAGTCTTTGTTTCTTCCTTCTTAGGCTCTTGCTTTTTTGGTTGAGATTTTGGTTCTTCTTTGGCCGGTGCTTCTTTTTTCTCTTCCTTCTTTTTTGAAGAATTAGAAGTCCCATCTAAGGATACATTGGAAACATCTGTTCCTTCAGGGCCAATGATAGCTAACAAAGCGTCTACAGCAGCAGTTTCTCCTTCTTGTATACCAATTTTAAGAAGAGTTCCACTATGAAAAGACTCAAACTCCATGGTAGCCTTATCTGTTTCAATTTCTGCAAGGATATCACCTTCTTCAACTTGATCACCTTCTTTTTTCAACCAGCTTGCAACTGTACCTTCTTCCATGGTATCACTCAATCGCGGCATAGTAATGATTTCCACTCCATCAGGTAAATCATTAGAATCATCAGTTGAAGATGAAGCTTCATCGCTCTTATCTTCATTTGAATCTTGAGTATTAGAAGAATCTTCGTTTTCTGTATTGGATGAATCGCCAGCGCCATCTAGTAAAGCTTGAATATCCTCACCTTCTTCACCGATTATACATAAAAGTGAATCAACTGGTGCGGTTTCACCTTCTTGAACACCTATGTGTAATAAGGTACCACTTTGAAATGATTCAAATTCCATGGTAGCCTTGTCTGTTTCAATTTCTGCGAGAATATCACCTTCTTCAACTTGATCACCTACTTGCTTAAGCCAAGCTGCCACGACACCTTCTTCCATGGTGTCGCTTAATCTAGGCATGTTTACAATTTCTGCCATAATTATAATTTTGCTGGTAAAAATGGATAGTCTTCTTGCTCGTATACTGAATCAAACATCACACTCTTTTCTGGCCAAGGTGACTCTTCGGCAAACTTTTCACATTCTGCAACACGCTCTTTCACGCGCTTGTCCATTGATTTTATTTCATCCTCACTCACACCGTGCTCTTCTATTAAACGATCTTTCACCTGCGTAATAGGATCAATTTTTTGATATTCGGCTACCTCATCTTTCGTACGGTACTTTTGAGCATCACTCATTGAGTGACCGCGGTATCGGTAGGTTTTTAATTCAAGGAAAGTAGGTCCACCGCCAGATCTTGCTCGCTCAATAGCTTCATGCATCGCTTCAGCTACTTTTTCTGGGTTCATCGCGTCTACTGGTCCGCATGGCATTTCATATCCCAACCCTAATTTCCAGATATCAGTATGATTAGCACTGCGCTCTACACTGGTTCCCATGGCATAACCATTGTTTTCTACACAAAAAACAACTGGTAATTTCCAAAGCATCGCTAGGTTAAATGTCTCGTGAAGAGAACCTTGACGTGCTGCACCATCACCAAAAAAAGTAAGTGTTACTGCGTCATGATTGTTGTATTTATCTCCAAAAGCCATTCCAGCTCCTAGAGGGATTTGTCCTCCTACGATACCATGACCTCCAAAGAAATTATGTTCTGGTGAAAATATGTGCATGGATCCACCTAATCCTTGAGAGGTTCCAGTAGCCTTTCCATACAATTCGGCCATTACTTTTTTGGGATCTACACCTAATCCTATAGGTTGAACGTGGTTACGGTAAGCGGTAATCATACGATCCTTACCTAATTCCATAGCGTGTAAACATCCTGCAAGAATAGCTTCTTGACCGTTGTACAGGTGTAAAAACCCACGTACCTTTTGTTGGATGTAAACTTGTGCAAGTTTGTCCTCAAACTTTCTCCAGAAAAGCATTTCCTCGTACCAGTTGAGTAATACTTCTTTAGTAACTTTTTTCATTTACGTTGTCTTTGTTAGTGCGCTTTCGCGAAAGCGTAATCAAGATTCAACCTTTATTTAAGGCTACTACCTTTTATAAAAGCGAAAACAAAAATAGAGATAAAATGCCTAACCAAAAACCCATAACGACGTTAAAAACATCGCAAACGTTATAGGTAATTTTTATCAAAGCTTAAAGGAAGTAATGATTCCATTGAACTAGCCATAACTACCTTACCGCCAGTACCCATGAAATATATCTCAATTCCATTTTCTTGACGTTTCTCATATTCACTAATTACTTGTCTACAAGCACCGCATGGTGGTACTGGTTTAAAGAAATCCGAAGACATGGGACCAGCTGTTAAAGCCATTTTTTTAACCGGCACACCGGGATATTGAGAACCTGCATAGAAAAGGGCTACACGCTCTGCACACAAACCACTAGGATAAGCAGCATTTTCTTGATTGTTCCCAGTGACTATTTCATTATTTTCTAATAAAATAGCGCAACCTACTGCAAATTCGGAATAAGGAGCATAAGCCCTAGAACGTGCTTTGACAGCGTGTTCCATCAATAAAAAATCCTCAGAAGCTAGCTCCTGAAGATTTTCATAAACCTCTAACGAGGTCGATATATTTAATTTCTTACTCATCTACCACTCATCAAATTCATCTCCAAAATTGAAGGTAAGACCGAATCTTAATGTTCCTTCTAGTGGACTTTGCACGCGACTTGTTGAGAACAAGTAAGACAGGTCAATTCCTATTTCAGAGAATTTAAATCCTGCACCTAGAGCTAAGAATTTACGCGCTCCTTTGTCATCTGCCTCGTTAAAATAACCGGTACGTAATGCAAACGCATCGTTGTATGTATATTCTGCCCCTATTGCCCATGTAAACTCTCTAAGCTCTTCTTCAAAACCACCTGGTGCATCACCAAATGACTGAAACATACCTGTAATGAAAGAAACATCGTCATCTTGTCCAGAAATAATCTCTCTAGGAATACCGTCTCCATCAGCATCACCATCTTCTCTAATCGGTGGTGTAGGAACTAATAATTTATTTACTTCGGCCATCACGGATACTTTACTAAAACCATCGTTTAAGATAAAGTCAAATCCACCACCTAAAGCTAAATTTGTTGGGATGAAGTTTTCTTGACCACCTTGATCGTAGGAAACTTTAGGACCTATATTACTTATATTGAATCCTCCACGCCAGCGACCATTAAAATCTGTGTAAGCTATTTCTTCACTTTGGTAATAACCACTAATATCAACACCAAAACTATTTGCAGCACTAGCATCATTATCTACTCCTTGTATTCTCAAATCAGAACGTAGGTAGCGACCTGTTACTGCCATAGAAAACTGTTCTGACAGCTTAAGTGCATAAGTACCATCAATAATAAATTCATTGGGATTTTCCTCTCTTCCAGGATCATTAGGATCCTGTCTTAGGGTAATTGAACCTAAACTGAAATACCTTAGACTTCCTGAAAAAGCGCTGTATTCATTGAGTCGTTGAGCATATACTAACTGAGCTATTGCTATATCATCAACTAAATTACCTAAATAAGGTGTATAAGCAACACCTAGTTTATGCTCTCTTTCTATGAAAGCATATTTAGCTGGATTCCATTGCTGTGACCAAGCATCTGGACTAGTTGCTACTCCCATATCGCCTAATCCAGCTGCGCGTGGATCACCGGCAATTCTTAAAAATGGTAAAGCTGTTGTGATTACTCGAGTATCGTTCTCTTGTGCGCTTGTTGTGCTGGGTAATGCAAAATAAAACGCAACAAAAACTAGAAAAATTTTTTTCATCAAATACTTTTTGTGAAAGGCAAATATAGCCTATTCCTTCTATTTAAATTAAGACCAGTTTCTCTATTTTACTGGCAGACTGATTAGTTAACGTGGAATTTACCGTAATCTTATAAATATACACTCCTTTTCCTAAACGTTGACCAAAATCATCTCGTCCATCCCATGTTATTTCTCGTGAGGTAAATCCAGATGTTGTAATGGTTTGATTTTTGGTCCAAACTACTTTTCCTGTAACGGTTAAAACTTGAACTTGAACATCCAGCGGCTCGAACGGTCTATTATGATTGAACCAAAATTCTGTATAATTAGTAAAGGGATTAGGGTAATTTAAAACTCTAGTAAGCTCAATCCCTTCATTTTCTGACACTAAGAATTGAATTTCTTCACATACAGAATTATTATAAACATCCCAAGCACAAACCTCAAGTGTATGCAAACCTGGCTCTATATCTCGTAAAGGAAAATATACTTGACCGCTTGTAAAACTATCAACATCGGCCTCGTAGTAATCATTTAAGATAAAGGGATTAGCATCATCTCCATCTAACACTACGGTGATATCATGACCTATCCCACTACTAGTATTAATTCCACTATCATCACTTAAAAGAGCTAGGAGAAATGGATTAGAATCCGTAACACCACCATTGACAAAGTTTGTGTCATTCATATACAATTGCATTTGTGGTGGCATGTCGTCATTTGCGGCATTTGGATTTATACCACCAATTTGAACATCGAGAGAGTAACCATTTTGATCTTCTAGAATAGTTGACCTTTTTGAATAAAAGGAAACTCTACCTGAACCAACTGGTATTTGAGTATCTCTAGGCAAAATAAACTCAATATCAAAAACGCCATTTTCTACCGTTGCTTGACCTCTAAACAAGACTTCTCCTTGTTCCGTAAAAGGAAGAATAATTAAATTTCCAGGGGAAGATTCTATATTATCATTAGCATTTGTAACCCTATCAATCAATTTATCAAATACCGTTACAGAAACAGTACCATTATAGTTATTGATTCGAGCTCCTGCAATGTCCTGAACCTCGCCACTTAGTGTAACCCTATCTAAAGCTCGTAAGGTTGAAGTAGGACCAGAAACCGGCACACCGTTAACTGCGGTAAGAATCACTTGAGGTTTTGGAGAGGCTAGTTTTAACGCTGGATCTCCTACAAAGGCAACAACTCTTGCTCCAGTTAAACTACCAAAGGCAGGATCTACCTTGGCTCTTCTCAACGCCTCTGCCATGCTTACCTGCACCGTATTATTGTAATCATACAAATATTGATCGAGTACCTCGTTCAACCTTGTACCTGCACTAATTAAAATAAGTCTATTTGTCGCAACCGAGGCGATTACGCCACCATTAGGGTTAAGGTATATCACCTCTCCACCACTTTCTCGCAGTGGATTATCAAATCTAGTAAACTCACAAGTCACACTTATGAATAAAGGTAAATTATTAGGATTCCTATAATCCCTAGCAGAATTTTGAGTAATAACAAACTCACGAGCAAGTCCATCTTCATTTCCATGCCCAAAATAATTAACTACCAAAGAACCTCTTTCAAAAGCATCTTCTATATTAGATACAGCTGCAGGATATCTAGGACCACCAGCGTTGTTAACCTGAATATAACTATCGAGTAAAATTTTATCAACGTTTAAGTCTGGCCTATTTGTGGCAATTTCAGTCGCTAATTGATTAACGCTTTCTTGTAGAACTCTATCACCTAATTCATCAACATCATCTGCAATTAACGTCACCCTGTTTCTCCAAGGATCAAATGCAGGTTCTTGTTGATAGGAAATTACTTTATCTACCATTTCACGTGCTTCTGTAAGATCACTTACAATCATTCTTCCTACAGCAATATCAGGCAATCCTCCATTTACACCAACATTACCTTCATTATCGTCCATTAAAACAAAAAAATCATCTAGCGCATAGCTGGTGATTAACGACACACTGGACTCACTCAAATAAATGGGAACAATATTATCTCTAACACTTATTCTATCCTTATAATCATAACTGGCATCACCAAAAAGATTTACAAATTGCAACCTATTTGCCGGTGACGATGCATTATCATAAACATACTTGATGAAATTTCTTATAGCAGAAATATCCTGCATTCCATTAGAAAACTCATCATAAATCGCCTGAAGAGTAACAACCTTTGTATTTAAATTATTCTCTAGGATATGGAAGTTAGCTAATCTATCTGCCTGAGATTTTAAAAACTGCGGAGTAATAATTAAGTAATCTATATCTTTAAAAGTACCTGCATTGTCTAAAAAAACTGTTCCTTTAAGGTTACTATTTTGTACTCTAGACTCATTCATTCTAATAACCGGGAAATAATCCCCATCCTCAACAGCAACAAATTGACGTGGTGATCCTAATGTGGATTTAAAAGAAAAAGTTGATTGATTATTTGAATTGACAATTCTAGTGGTGTTAAATGGATCTGTTATATCCCAGATTTCTTTTATAGTAGCTGCATTAGATACCTGATATTCTCCAATACCGGTGTTGGTTGAAGCGTCAGTGTTTTGAAAAACAAACTGCTCACCAGTACCTTGCAATAAAGTAGGTACATTTAACCTTATATAATTTAAAAACCCACGAGCTCCTGGATTGCCACCATTATCAAAAGATAAATCTATAGTAGCTGTTCCACTCGTCGGATTAAAACTTGAATTAAAAGTAGCGGTTCTTCCAGCAAAAATATTTGAACGCTGACCACCAATAACTAAGCCCGTTAAATTACTCGTCCCAATTACAGAATTGTTATAAGAAATCTCAAACGAAACAGGAGTATCAGAT
The DNA here is from genome assembly GCF_050703575.1 of Nonlabens sp. SCSIO 43208. NCBI lineage: Bacteria > Pseudomonadati > Bacteroidota > Flavobacteriia > Flavobacteriales > Flavobacteriaceae > Nonlabens > Nonlabens sp. SCSIO 43208. The sequence continues at coordinate 1,194,959 of NZ_CP065365.1, read as the reverse complement.
ATAGATGCTGTTTTGACAATAACCCTGGCATCTCTAGCCGTATTTACATTATCCAAGTCAAATTCGAAGCTTTGATCTGGTTCAAATGAAAATCTCTCACCATACCATGTCCTACCTAAAGCTGCGATATTGCGTTCATCCACCTCATGGTGATAAACCTTATCATAATCTGTATAAGTTACAGTAACATTACCGGTAGGCTGTATAGCACTTAAAATCCTTTTTCCAGGATTACCTTGAGCTGTGATGTAATAAATAGACTCGTCGGAGTATGGATTGATAAAACTATCATTTTCCTCAACATATTCAGTATCACTCGCTGTAGCATAAAATAAAATTTCATCACCCGAATCAAAACTTCCATCAGATTCACCAATTACTCTTATAGGAATCTCCGCAGGATCGTAATATAAATTTTCATTGTTAGCTAGTGGCAATGACCTTCCACCCTGACCGTAAATTTTTAATCTAGATGGATCTATACTATTAACATCCATACCCAAACTAGATAAAAAACCTCTAGTAATTCTGTGAACACCTGTATTATTAACCTGAAACTTAAACCATTCCCCAGATGCTAATAAGGAATTACCATAGGTAGTATTTTTAGGCAATAAAACAGCCGTTCTTTCTCTATAGGAAATTTGAAAACCTGTTACTTTGTAATAATTTGAACCTTCCTTTAAAATTACTGGAACTTTTAGTGTGGTATAATTACGCTTTCGCGAAAGCGAAGTTTCTAAAAAAACTTCAAATTGAGAAGGAAGCGTCAACGTCCTTAAAAAACCAACATTAGAATCGGGAATGACCGTTTTTTGTACAGAAACCACCTGTGCTGATCCTGGTTGAGCAAGCGGAATATCTATATAATTTTTGTGAAACACTAACCCGGTTTCAATTAAAGAGCAGTTATCTCCACAATATGGCATGACAATATCCTCGCCATTAATAGAATAAGTATAATTATCAATCCAAGTTAGTTGTTCATCGATATTTTGAGCTTTGGGCACAAAAAAACTTAGAATTAGTAAAATTAAAGAAAAGTGCTTCATCCGAATTTTAACGATAATGCGAGTTACATATTATTTACTTTGACCAACAATTTTTAAGATATCCATAAAATAAAAACAACTGGACGACGTTATTTAGGCTTTAACGACAAAAGTAACGCGATTTATTTCAATAATTCCTTTTGAATTAATATGAAGTTGTTATATTGCGGGACTATTTTCAAAAAGTATTCTTAAAAAATGAGAAAGTATTTTGCGGTTAAAGCGTTGTTCACAGCAGTAATAGCAGCCCTATTAGTAAGCTGTGGTGGTGGCGGTAATGAATACACTACAACATCCAGAGGAACAGGCTGGGACGTTACAGGTAAAAACGGTGGTTTTGAACTTAATACTAAATACAAGGAGCAGGCAACTGGACCTGGTTTAGTCTTTATTGAAGGAGGAACCTTTACCATGGGACGTGTGAAAGATGATCCAATGCACGACTGGAACAACACACCAAATCAACAACATGTTCAATCCTTCTACATTGATGAGACTGAAGTTACCAATGGTATGTATCTTGAGATGCTTGATTGGGTTAAAACTGTATTCCCACCAGAGGATGAGGAATACCGTAAAATATATGACGGTGTTGTGCCAGACACATTAGTATGGAGAAATCGTTTAGGGTACAACGAAGAAATGACTAAAAACTACCTGCGCCATCCAGCATACCAAAACTATCCTGTAGTTGGAGTATCATGGGTACAAGCAGTAGAATATGCTGACTGGAGAACCGATCGTGTTAATGAATTAATATTAAATCAAGAAGGCTACACCGCAAAAGATGCCTTGGCTAATCAAGAAGCTGGGTCTACTTTCAATACTGAAACCTACTTAAACGCACCTACTCTAACTTATGGAGGAGATGATGAAAAATTAAGAGGTGGTAAGCGCTCTCAATCATTAGAAAAAAAGAAAACAGCAAAGGCTGCTAAAGCTGGTGATGGAACTGGAGAAGCTAGTGGTTTATATGTAACAAGAAAAGATGGAATCATTTTACCAGCATATCGTCTACCTACAGAAGCAGAATGGGAATACGCCGCTCTAGCTAACGTAGGAAACAGAGAATACAATGCTATTCGTGGTAGAAAAAAATATCCTTGGGATGGTCAATATACACGTAGTGGAAAACGCACAACGCGTGGTGATCATTTAGCTAACTTTAAACAAGGCGACGGAGATTACGGTGGAGTTGCTGGATGGAGTGATGACGGAGCAGACATTACAGCACCGGTTAAATTTTACAGCCCTAATGACTTTGGAGTGTATGAAATGGCAGGTAATGTGTCGGAATGGGTTGCAGACGTTTATCGTCCTATAGTTGATGATGAATTTAACGATTTCAACTACTACAGAGGTAACCAATACACGAAAAACAAAATTGGACCAGACGGAATGATTGCTGTTGTATCAACTGACTCTATTCCTTATGACACATTGAGCAATGGAAAGACGATTGCAAGAGCACTTCCTGGTCAAATACAGCAACAACCAGTTGATGAAAATGAAACTTATTTAAGAACTAATTTTGATCGTAGTGACAATCGTGATTTCCGTGATGGAGACGCTCAATCTACTAAATACTTTGATAGTAAAGATGCCTTGAGAGATGCGAATAAGCGAATGTACAACTCACCACAGCACTCTGTAGAGGCTGATTCAATTGGAAAACTAGATCGCCAATATGATTCTTCAAACAGTAGAACTACCTTGATTAACAATCAAGTACGAGTTTACAAAGGTGGATCTTGGAGAGATAGAGCTTACTGGCTAGATCCAGCAACAAGAAGATTCTATCCACAAGATATGGCTAGTGACGACATCGGATTCCGTTGTGCTATGTCACGTGTTGGTTCTAAAGCTAAAAAGACTAAGAGAGCTAGAAACTAAATAGCACTTTACATAAATCTTTAAAGACCGCTTTTTAAGCGGTCTTTTTTTGTTTCTATATTTACATTATGATTGAAGAACTCTATAAAATATTCCTAGAAAGCACAGGAATAAGTACAGACACTAGAACAATTGAAGAAGGAAATTTGTTCTTTGCATTGTCTGGAGAAAATTTTGATGGAAACACCTATGCAACTAAAGCAATAGAATTAGGAGCCAAACACGCCATAGTAAGCGATAAAGCCATCGATGGTTCCTCTTTTACAGTAGTTGATGACGTTCTAAAAACGCTGCAAGATTTAGCAAGACATCATCGACAGCAGCTTAAATTTCCTATTATCGGCTTAACAGGAAGTAATGGTAAAACAACCACTAAGGAACTTATTTTATCAGTTTTAAAGCAAGAATTCAAAGTAAAAGGAACAGAAGGAAATCTAAACAATCACATAGGAGTACCACTTACTTTGTTGAGCTTTTCTAACAACCTACAAGCAGGAGTGGTAGAAATGGGTGCAAATCATCAAAAGGAAATTTCGTTTTTATGTGATATTGCACAACCAGATTATGGGTTAATCACTAATTACGGCAAAGCACATTTAGAAGGGTTTGGCGGCATCGAAGGTGTTAAAAAGGGTAAATCAGAACTATACGATTACTTAAGAAGTGAAAGTAAAACAGCAATAATTGGTCGATGGGATCCAGAACAAATAAGCCGAAGCACAGGTATAAACTCGATATTAACACCAGAAAACACAAGCTTGTATAAAACAGAACCTTTCATTCAATTTACCATAGATAATCAACTTATAAAAAGCCAACTTACAGGGACATACAATTATAAGAACGCGGTATTTGCCTACACGATAGGAAAAGAGTTAGGAGTTTCACCAGAAAAGATTGTTAGAGGAATAGAATCATACCAACCATCCAATAACCGGTCTCAAGTAATTAAGATTGACAATACCAAAATAATTCTTGATGCCTACAACGCAAATCCCTCTAGCATGATGGTAGCCATAGACAACTTAATTAATCAAAAGGCTGATAGACGAATTGCCATTTTGGGTGACATGTTTGAATTAGGAAAATACTCAGAAGTAGAACACAATAAAATTGCTCAATACGCAGCGGACAGTGCTATCGACGAGGTTATTTTAATAGGGTCTAATTTCTCTAAAGTAAACATTGAAAATATTCACACCTTTACAGATTATGATGGATTCATACAAAGTGCTCATTTAATTGAAACCAATCAATCGACTATTTTAATTAAAGGATCGAGAGGAATGGCTCTCGAAAGATTAATTGAAGATTTATTCAAAAAAAATTAAAAAACACTTTGCACATTGAATTAATTAATTAAATTTGCACCCGCTATACAGCATGGTACCTTAGCTCAGTTGGTAGAGCAAAGGACTGAAAATCCTTGTGTCCCTGGTTCGATTCCTGGAGGTACCACTTAAATCCCGAGTTTACTCGGGATTTTTTGTTTTAATAATCTTTGGATTGATTTAAATAATAATCGTTTTCTTACATTTCTTATAACTCGTTTATTTACTTAATTAATAACAGTTATATAACAATTACTAAGCTCCTGCTTCTCTTATATTTGCGTCAGTTTTTAAACCATAATTTCTTCTATGTTTATAGTAGATGCAGGTAACACCTCTATTAAAACAGCTGTAATAAAAGATGGCAGCTTTATCCATATCCATAGATCAAGTCATGAAGAATTCCTTCATGATTTCATGCAACTATCTGAATTATACAGTGATTTAAAAGAAATTGCATTTTGTAACGTCGGTTTTAAAGACAACACCATCGTTAATAAACTAAAACAAGCCTTTAAAGTTTTTGAAATTAACAATAAGATTAAGCTACCCTTTGAAAATAATTACCAAAGTTCTACACTTGGTAATGACAGAATCGCACTAGTGACTGGAGCTTTAACCTTAATTAACAAAGATCAAACAGCATTAATAATTGACCTAGGAACCTGTATCACATATGACTATGTCAATATCAAAAGACAATACTTAGGAGGCGCCATAAGTCCAGGTGTTAGACTAAGATACCAATCACTACATAATTATACTGCAAAACTCCCGTTATTACTGCAAAAGGTGCCAGAACACTTCGTGGGAAATTCAACAGAAAACAGCATTCATAGCGGTGTAGTAAATGGAGTTTCAAGAGAGTTAGATGGAGTTATAAATCAATACCAAGAAATGGATGAAAATTTACAAGTTTTCCTAACAGGTGGCGATGCTAGGTTGTTGGAGAAACAACTAAAAAGCCGTTTCTTTGCCCAGCCTAATTTAATGCTCAAAGGCATTTATCAATTATACATCTATAACAACACTTATGATTAGAAGTATCATCTTCGTGATTACAGTATTAAGCATCAATTGTGCGCTAGGTCAATCTCGTACTTCATCGCCATATTCATTTTTTGGATTAGGCCAACAAACCTTTAAAGGAACAATTGAAAACCGAAGCATGGGTGGACTACGCACTCACTTGGACAGTATTCATACTACCCTGAACAACCCAGCCACCTATGGTAAAATAAAACTCATTAACTATGGCGTAGGTTTATTACACACCGAGACGTGGGCATCAACAGAAAGTGAAAATGACACTTATGATTCTACATCTTTAGAATACTTAAATGTAAGTATACCTCTAGGTAACAATGCAAAAACAGGAATAGGATTTGGATTAGTTCCCTTTAAATCCGTTGGATATACCATCGGAGACCTAACTGATACGGAGTATTACAACTTCACAGGTGAAGGAAGCATTACCAGAGCTTACTTTGGAGTTGGACATGAGCTTACAAAGAATTTAAGTATTGGTGCAGAGTTAAGGTATAATTTTGGTCAAGAAACAAACAGCTCAAGTGTACTTACAAATCAAGTCCAGTTTGGCTCTAATGAGACAAACGAAACCGACTTTAGTGGATTAAGCTACAATTTAGCCTTACACTATGAAAAAAATATTGGCGATGAACACAGCTTACAGGCAAGTATCGTTTACAGTCCAGAGAGCAAATTAGTAGCAAAAAGCACATCGGTGCTTGCCAATTTTTCATTTACCCCAGGAACAGGAGAAAGTTTATTTAACGCTCGCGATCCACAGGAAAATGAGGAAGACCTTACACTTCCTTCTGAATTAACTGTAGGATTGAATTATGGGAAATTACGCAGTTGGATGATTGGTGGAGAGTTTTCTATGCGAGGTGAGAGCAGCTTATCTAATCGCAGCTTCAGCCCAAATAACAGTTCATTCAAAGATGCCATCTCCTTAAGAGCAGGTGGCTATTATATACCAAACTTCAATAGCTTAACAAGTTACTGGCAACGTGTTACTTACAGATTTGGAGCTCGTTTTGAAGAAACAGGTCTTGTTCTTAATAATGAGGACATCAACGAGTTTGGCATATCTTTTGGAATGGGTTTACCTATAGGAGGCAATCGCTCTTTTTCAAATGCAAATATTGGACTTGAATTAGGACAGAGAGGAACAGAAAATGCCGGTCTTATAAAAGAAACATTTGCCAGCTTATCAATTAGTTTATCGTTAAACGATCGTTGGTTTATTAAAAGAAAGTACAATTAAGATTAGAACAATAAAAATTATGAAACTTAAAAACACCATTTTATTCAGCTTAGTTGTTTTGGGATTCGCTTTCGCGAAAGCGCAATCAGGAGACTGCAACACGATGCTTAGCATCTATGCCGAAAACGCTAAAGCAAAAAATTATGATGAAGCATACAAGCAATTAGGTCAGCTAGTACAGAACTGTCCAGATGCCAGCCCTGCTATTTATCAATACGGTGAAAGAATATACGAGCACAGATTGAAGAAAAAAATCGGTGATCAAAACGAGAATGTTAAAGGTTTAATGAACATGCTTGAAACTCAAATTAACAAGTATGCCGATAAAATTAACGTTACTAAGAAAAAAGTTGAACTAGGTCGAGTAATGTACAAGTACAAACAAGGTACTCAGTCTGATCAATTTAACTATTTAAATGAAACCTTTACAAGTGGAAAGGAAGACTTTACAGATCCTAATGGATTGATAACCTATTTCAAACTTGCTGAAAAGGAATATAAGGCAAACGCTCTTAACCTTGAAGACCTTTTTAATGTTTACGATGCACTAACAGAACATTTAGACAATGTTTCTAATGAGAGAAGTAAGATAGTATCTGAACTATTAGACAAGGAAGCAGAAGGAACAATTACAGAGGACGAAAAGAAAAACATAGAAAATCAAGAAAAAAACTTGAAAAACTATGGTATCGTAATGAAAAGTGTAAATGGTACTATTGGAAGTCTTGCAGACTGTGATAACTTAATCCCACTTTACTCAAAAGATTTTGATGCAAACAAATCAAACATGTCTTGGTTAAAGAATGTACTTGGAAGGTTACAAAAGAAAGATTGTACAGAAAGTGAATTATATGTAAATTCTGTAAAAGCTTTACACGAGTTACAACCTAGTGCAATGACTGCATATGGTTTAGGTAACATCGCAAAAACTAATGCTGAAAAACTGAAGTACTGGGATGAAGCTCTTTCACTAGGGATCGACCAGAAATACGTAGCAAATATTCACTACAAAAAAGCTGAACTTTTAAGAAAGCAAGGTTCTTTTGGTAAAGCGAAAAGAGAATATATTCTTGCTAATCAAGCAAAACCATCATTTGGATTACCATTCTTAAGAATCGCAGGTATGGTAGCGCAAAGTACAAACAGCTGTGGTAACACTCCTTTTGAAAAAAGAGCTGTTAACTGGATTGCAGCAAGATATGCAAACAAAGCAGCTAGTGTAGACCCTACTTTAAGATCTACTGCTGCCAAAGCAGCAGCTAGTTATAACGGTGTCGCTCCTAGCAATCAAGATATATTCTTAGCTGGTATGGCAGGTAAGAGAATCACCTTCAGCTGTTGGGTAGGTGAATCAGTAACCGTACCTACTCCTTAATGAGTATAAAACGAAACATATATTTTAAAGCAATCACGACAATCGTCGTGATTGCTTTTTTGGTTTCTTGTGAGGATAATCTCAAACAGGTGCGTAAAATGGAAACTAGCACCAACTCGCCTATAGGTGAGGTAACAAACATGGTCATTAAACACACAGACAGTACTCGATTAAAATTGAGCATAGCTGGTCCAGTTGCCTATGATTACTCAAATGACGCCTTTCCCTTTACAGAATTCCCAAATGGTGTAGAGGTTAAAGTGTATGAGTATACTAACAACCAGCAACAGGTTACTACTATAACCGCAAACAAGGCCTATCTTTACGACATAACTGATATGATTGACATGCAAGGCGATGTCACGATAATCACTCATGACGGTAATACCTTTAATGGTGACCAGTTATACTGGGATCAAAAAAATAAATGGGTTTTTACTCACGAGCCTTGGGAAACAAGACTAGTAAAAAACAGTGATGCGTCTAATTTAGGGAACACATCGGCGACCATGCTAGATGCTAGTGAAGATCTTAAAAAAGTAAATGCACGTAATCCTAACGACACGTTCATATCAAATCAATAATTATGAAAAAACTACTTAAATATTCCGTTTACATCTATTTAATCTTTGCTATCGTTTGTTTAATAACAGCAATTACAGAATGGAATGTAGAACGCAGCCGTGCCTACCTCATGCTTTTTATGGCAGCGGTAGCCCTATTTATGTTTTTCTTCCGCAGGCGATTTATTCGTAGATTTGACGATCGCAATAAGTAAATATGATCAGCTCTATAGTGCTCATAGTAAGCATGCTCCTTCTCAGTGCTTTTTTCTCTGGAATGGAGATCGCTTATGTATCGTCCAACAAAATCCATATTGAACTTGAAAAACGTCAAGAGGATTTTTTAGGACGAGTATTACGCAATCTAACCGCACAGCCTTCTAAGTTTATAATCACTATGCTTATAGGCAATAGCATTGCCCTAGTAGTATATAGTATGCTTACTGGTGATTTAATTCTTGATCAAATTGCTCAATGGTATCCTGCTCTATCAACAGGGCTTCAAGGTTTGTTGCTACAAACTGTGATATCGACTATAGTAATCCTATTAACAGCTGAATTTTTACCCAAAGTATTTTTTCAAATTTACAGCAACGAGCTACTCAAATTCTTTTGTGTACCAGCCTATTTGTTTTATTTGATTTTCTGGCCTATTTCATGGTTTTGCATACAAATTTCAGACTTTTTTTTAAAAACCTTTTTTAAGTCAAATGGCGATCAATTACAACTTTCCTTCTCAAAAATTGAGCTAGGGAATTACATTACTGAGCAAATGGAAAGCGCTCAAGAACAAGAAGAAGTAGATTCTGAAATACAGATATTTCAAAACGCATTAGATTTTGGAGATCTAAAGGCCCGTGAAGTTATGGTACCTCGTACCGAAATGATTGCCGTCCACAAGGACACCAGTATCAAAGAACTCAATAAAAAATTTGTTTCTACCGGACTTTCTAAAGTATTAATCCACGAGGACACTATTGATAATATCACAGGATACGTTCACAGCTTTGACCTCTTTAAATCACCAGATTCCATTGACCAAGTGTTACGTAAAGTTGTCAACGTCCCAGAAACTATGCTGGCAAAGGACGTACTAAACACGTTGATTAAAAGACATAAAAGTATTGCGATCGTTATAGATGAGTATGGTGGAACAAGTGGATTGATAACAGTAGAAGATATTGTAGAAGAACTATTTGGTGAAATTGAAGACGAGCACGATACCGATTCATTAATAGACACACAACTTACCGAAAACTCCTTTAAACTAAGTGCTAGATTAGAGGTAGATCAAGTTAATGAAAACTACAAATTAGATTTACCAGAAAGTGAGCAGTACGAGACAATCGGTGGACTTATAGTTAACACCACAGAAGGAATACCGGAAGAAGGAGATAATGTAACCATAGATCATTTCACTTTTACCATTTTGGAAAAATCAGATAATAAAATTGATTTGGTTCATCTAGAAGTAGGCGATTCAGAATAGCAGAAAAACTAGTCAACTACTGCTAACATTTTAGTTAAAAAACTTTCTTTTAGTAATTACGCTTTCGCGAAAGCGCACCTAACAACCTCACCATAAAACAATACTTTAATAGTTTGTATTAAAAACGACTGAGATAGCATACGTTTTCTATTTCATAATTTCAGGGAAAACCTTATTTTCGCCCTCATTACAAAAAGTTAAAGAACAATGGCGATATTACAACAGATCAGAAGCCGTGGCGTGATCTTAATATTAGTAATAGCACTGGCATTATTTGCCTTTATCGTGCAAGGAGCACTTACTTCAAGTGATCAAAAACAAGAAACATCAATCGGATATGTGGGCGATGTTGAAATCAATCAAACAGATTTTGCACAAAAAGTAGAAAACATGTCTCGTAATATGGGACCTAGTGGATCTACTGTACAAGCTGTAAATAGCGTGTGGAATTCTGAAGTGCGCAATGCCGTACTATCAGAACAAATGGAAGCAGCTGGTATTCAGGTAACCGATGCACAAGTAAGAGATCAAGTGCGTTCTTTCTATGAAAGCAATCCACAGTTTCAAAACGCTGATGGAACATTCAACGAAGGAGCTTTCAAAACTTATGAGGAAAGCTTTTTACAAAATGATCCACAAACTTGGAAAAACTATTTAAACGATGTACGATCAAATTTAAGGCAAGAGAAATTCTTTGAATTACTTAAGTCAGGATTTGTAGGTACAAATGCAGAGGCTAGAATGGATTATTTAATGGAAAATGAACAGCGTAGTTTTAACTATGTCCAAATTCCATACACAACTATCGCAGATAGCACAGTAGAAGTTTCAAAATCTGAGATTGAATCATACATAGCATCTCACTCTAAAGAGTTTCAAACAGAAGCACAAAGAGATCTTCAAATGGTCTTGTTTGCTGATGTAGCAAGCGATAGCGATAAGGAAGCTATAAAAAATGATTTAGCAAAACGTTTAAGAGCAGATTCGGTTTACAATAGTTCTAACGACAGTTTTACTAAAATCCCTGCATTCAACAATGCAAAGGATGTACAACAATACGTTAATCAGTATAGTGAGCAAAGTTATTCTAGCGACTACCTGCTAGAAAGCCGTTTACCTACTGCTGTAAAACCAATTATATCACAAGAATTAGGTACTACTTTTGGTCCTTATGAAGATCGTGATATGATGAAGGTTTCTCTATTAGAAGACAAAAAATCTGTAATGGATAGCGTGCAAAACCGTCACATACTAGTTGCTTATCAAGGTGCTCAAAGAGCTGCTGCAAATATCACAAGATCCAAAGAAGAAGCAAAAACTGTTGCTGATAGTATCTTTAACTTAATAGGTCAAAACAAAGGACGTTTTGATTCAAAATTTGAATATTTTGAAGAAAATACAAATATCGCTAAGGCTGAGGATATAGGTTGGGTAACCTACTCAGGTAACGCAAGAAATTTTGCAGAAGGTTTCAGAAATTTCCTTTATGACAATGACAAAGGAACTATTGGAATAGCAGAGTCTAGTTTTGGATACCACATCATCCGTATTGACGATACAGCAGCACCTGTAGATCTTTATAAAATTGCTAGTATCTCAAAAGCTGTTAAGCCATCTAAAGCTACTACAAAAGCAATGAGAAAAGAAGCTATTAAGTTTCAACAAGCAGCAGTATCTGGTGACTTTACTGAAACTGCTAAAGAGTTTAAAAAGACTACTACTCCAGTAACCAGTATCAAGCCTATGGATGAAACATTACCATTGATTCAAAAGAATCGTGAAGTTGTTCGTTGGGCATTCAATGAAGAAACAGAGGTTGGAGATATAGAGAAATTTGACACTCCACAAGGAGTTGTAATTGTTAAAGTAACGCGTGCAAGTGAAGCAGGAAACATGTCTAGTGAAGAAGCAAGCGCTACGGTTACTCCTATACTACGTAATAAGAAGAAAGCAGAAATGATAATGGCTAAAATATCAAACAACGATATTAATGCTATTGCTAAGGCTCAAGGTCAATCAGTGCGCAGTGCAGCCTCAATCAATCGTAAAAATCCTACTATCCCAGGAGCTGGTCAGGAACCAGTTGTTGTAGGTACAGCGTTTGGTCTTTCAAAAGGTACTACTTCATCACCTATAGCAGGTGAAAAAGGAGTATATGTAATTAACCTTACTGGTATTTCAGAAGCTCCAGAATTAGAAAACTTCACATCACAGGCCAAATTATTAGCTGATACAAATGCTAATCAAGCTAGTTCAAAATTAGTTGAAGCACTTAAGAAAAAAGTAGACATAGTTGACAATAGAAAGAATTTCTATTAGACTTTTTACCCTTATTCAAAAAACGCCTCGATTTTATCGAGGCGTTTTTTTTGTTACTTGATACTAGTTCTTATAATACAATATCCTTCCACTTATAAATAACGTCGTATCCTTTCTTTTTAAAATATTCTTGTTTTGCTTCATCACCGGTTGCAAGAACAAAGTCTCCTCCCCAACCACCTAATGATTTTACAACACCGGTATAATCATTAAACAATACCTTTTGAACCGGTTCTAGACCAATAAGTCTTGAGATAAGCTGTTCATGCTCATGAAGTATATTTTCAAACTCAATTAAATCCTTGCATGAAACTAACAAGTCTGGTATTTGATTTAAACGTATTCTAACGTTTTCTGAAAGCAAATCTTTATCAAATCTCGCGATACTTTGTCTGCTATCCTGTTTTTGATTCAGGTACACAAAAAATAAGTCATCTTTAAAATCAGGATCAAAATCTATAGATTCATAACTAGGCTGCTCAGGATGATATCTATATACAATGGGACCGTTTGAGGTAGCGCACGCGATATCATAACCACTGCCTCCAAAAGACTGAAATTGTAATGTGTATGGATCAACTTGAAACCATTGAGCAATTAATGAAATCAAAGTACTGCTAGAACCCATTCCAAACTGTCTATCAAAATCTAGATGCATTGTTATTTCACAACCTTTATCCAAAATAAAGCTGCCAGCTAACTCTTGGGCATGCTTAAGTATATCTATAAGCTTTTGAGTTACTGAGTCACTTGAAGATTCACTCCAAGAATTCACCGTAGTTTGCCAGTGAAACCAAATACCACCATCGGCATTGAAACTTTTCCAAATTATAGCTTGATCTGTACGCGGTGTAATTTGAATACGTTGCCCTAAATTTAAGGGCACTGCTAGTCCACGCACTCCGTCTAACACTACATATTCACCAGTAATGAGAAATTTACCATTAGCATAAAACTGCAAACTATGTTCAATTTGAGAAACTTTCATTAGAACAAAAGTAAGGTAAAGTATAAAGGGAATTACATTCCAGATCTAATTGCCTCCACAGGATCTAAACGTGCAGCAGAAAAGGCCGGTATAATACCTGCTATTAAACCTACAAACGCACTCACACTACATCCTATCAAAATGTTGTTCAAGCTTAGAATAAAGGTAAATTCGTCAGTCAAACTACTAGCAATCAAAGTTCCTAACCACACGAATAACAAACCAAAAGCTCCACCTAACAAGGCTAGAATAATAGATTCAAATAAAAATTGAAACAAAATAAAAAAGCTTTTTGCTCCTAATGACTTCTGTATCCCAATTAAATTGGTGCGCTCTTTAACACTCACAAACATGATATTTGCAATTCCAAAACCACCTACTAGCATTGAAAATCCAGATATAATCACACCTATAAAAGTAAGTGTACTTGTAACCGTGCCTATAAAGTCGGCAAATCCTTTAAGTGGATTAATAAAAAAAGTGCTTAACTCATCGGGTTTGATTCCTCGGTAGTTTCTTAGCTTTTGTTCTAGCATAGCTATAAATTCATCCTGATCTGCTCCTTTTTTAGGTTTCAAGATAAAGGCACTTGTTTTGGTCCTATCGTTATCACCATAAATTCTTCTTACAAAGTTCACAGGTAAATAAGCACTACCATCTTTGGAAGGTCCTATGCTAGCTCCTGCTCCTTCCTTTTCAAGTACGCCTATAACCGTAAATTTATTCCCATACAGCCGTACTCTTCTCCCTATAGGATTAGCTTTGCCAAATAAGCTATTGGCAACTTCGGCACCAATTACTACTACTGGAGAACCGCTGTTGGATTCACTACCATTAAAAAATCGTCCTTCTGAAAGTTTAAGTCTTTCTAAGTCAAAAAAGGATTCTGTACCTGGAATGATATTCACACCAGTTGCTGTTTTATCCTCAAACTTGATGTTTTCAGGTGACATAAACATCGTGTAGGTAATGGCGTCTAGATCTGGCAGACTGCGCTCGAGCATTTGGAATTCATCATAACTAACGTCGGGCCAGTTTTCAAATTGATATGGTTCTAATTCTGTTGGACCAAAAGAAAATCTTAATACATAGATTGTAGAAATATCTAGTGCGCTTAAGCCACTTTCAATCTCTTTCTCTAGCGAATCAACTGCTGCTAGAATACCTATAATAGCAAAAATTCCAATGGTAATTCCAAGCAAAGACAAGAAAGCCCTCAACAGATTAGTACGCAAAGCATTAAGCGCAAAAATCAGACTTTCCTTAATCAAGCGTAAAAATACCATAAACGTTTTTTGACAAATTAAAAGTAATACAATTCATTTGACCTCTTACCAGCACAAATGTTACAACATTTTTAAAAATAGTGAGATTATAGCATTTTTAATGATCCATAGGACCTATGAATAAAAGCACCACTACCCTTTTAATATTTATTTTAATTAATGAAGACATATACAATGCCCTACTCTATTTAGAAGACTAAGGTCTTGTAGACTATCTTTGCTTTAAACAAAATTATCTTGGAAACAGAATTCATACTTCAACAAGAGATCAAGGAAATCACCTCGTTAACTACTACATGGCAAGCACCTAGTAATATTGCACTAGTTAAATACTGGGGAAAGCATGGCATGCAATTGCCCGCAAATCCCTCTATAAGCTTTACACTTAACGCCTGCCGCACCATTACTACAGTAAACGCTGTTAAAGGCGAGCACGGTTTTAAAATTTCATATGAAGGTGTTGAAAAACCAGATTTTGCACCCAAAATAAAAGCATTCTTTGAGCGTATATCTTCTTACAGCCCGTGGATAAAGAATTACTATTTCAATATTGATACTCGCAACACATTTCCACACAGTTCTGGAATAGCAAGTAGCGCAAGTAGTATGGCTGCATTAAGCGCCTGTATTATAGATTTTGAATCTCAACTTACTGGTTTGGATTTAGATTACGATAAAATGTCATTCCTATCTAGATTAGGTTCTGGTAGCGCTTGTCGCAGTTTACAAGGTCAATTAGTCGTTTGGGGTGAGCACGATGATACAGTAGGTAGCTCAAACTTGTATGGTGTAGATCAAACAAAATTATTGCATCCCACGTTTCAAAATTATCACGACACTATTCTATTAGTCGATAAAGGTCAAAAAACGGTAAGCTCTACAGTTGGTCATGGGCTTATGAATGATCACGCTTTCGCGAAAGCGAGATTTGAACAAGCACCGCAAAATCTTACTCTACTTAAAAAAGCTTTACAGGAAGGCGATATCGAGACCTTCATTAAAATCACTGAAAGCGAAGCGCTCACTTTACACGCAATGATGATGACTTCTCATCCTTATTTCATATTAATGAAACCTAATACATTGCGTATTATCGAAGAAATTTGGAAATATAGAAAAGAAACGCAAATCCCTGTGTGTTTTACCCTAGATGCAGGAGCTAACGTTCATTTACTGTATCCTAACAATCACAGAACTGCTGTATATGAATGGATTAACGAGAAATTAGCTGTGTATTGTCAAAACTCTCAGTATATTTGTGATCAAATAGGTAGTGGAGCATCAAAACTGCTAGCTTAATTTTTATGAAAGGACCACTTTTTTATTCTAAGATTTTACTCTTTGGAGAGTACGGGATCATCAAAGACTCAAAAGGTCTTTCAATCCCTTACAACTTTTATAAAGGTGCACTTAAAATAAGTGATGACCTTTCTGAAAAAAATCAACAATCTAATAAGAACTTAAGCCGTTTTGCCAATCATCTAGAAGAATTGAGCAAAGGATCGGATTTTCCAAATTTTGATATCACGAGTCTCAAAAAAGATATAGAGGCTGGAATGTACTTTGATAGTAGCATCCCACAAGGATATGGTGTAGGAAGTAGTGGTGCTCTTGTCGCAGCTATTTACGATAAATATGCTTTGGAAAAAATTACCGTTCTCGAGAATCTTACAAGAGAAAAATTACTGGAACTCAAGAGTATTTTTGGTAGAATGGAAAGCTTTTTTCACGGTAAAAGCTCTGGTCTAGATCCATTAAATTCTTATTTAAGTTTACCAATACTAATTAATAGTAAAGAAGATATTGAACCTGCGGGAATTCCATCACAAAAGCAGTCGGGTAACGGTGCTGTTTTCTTAATTGATAGTGGTATTGTAGGTGAAACTGCTCCTATGGTAAACATTTTCATGGAAAACATGAAACAAGAAGGTTTTCGTAAGATGTTAAAGGACAAGTTTGTAAAATATACAGACATGTGCGTAGAAGATTTCTTAAGCGGTGATGTTAAAGGACTGTTTGGTAATGTGAAACATCTTTCTAAAGTAGTTCTAGACAACTTTAAACCCATGATACCTGCCCAGTTTCATGAGCTTTGGAAAAAAGGACTGGATACAGGCGACTATTATTTAAAATTATGTGGCTCTGGCGGCGGTGGATATATTTTAGGCTTTACAGAAGACCTAGAAAAAGCAGAAAAATCTCTTAAAGATTATAAACTAGAAGTAGTTTATAATTTTTAATCTCAACAAGAAAATAAACAAAAGCCGCTAGTTTCCTAGCGGCTTTTTTATTAGAATAATTTTACAATACTAGACTACTTCACCTTCACTAGCAGGCTCTTGTGTAATAGGACTTTTTGTAGGATAGTAATTGCGCTTGTAATGCTGTCGTTCATCATCACCTAATTTGCGTATGGCCTGATTACCTAAATCTGTGGTAACCAGCACTTCTTCCTGGTTAGGAAAATGTGGATAACGCACCTTCCAGGCTGGGAATCGCTGGTTTTTTCTAGCGCGGTAAGCCTCGTACTCGAATTGCTCGTGATACGCGTGAATAAATTCATGAGCCAGAATACTGGCAGCGGTATTGCGACCCATATTTGATTTTATCCAAGGTTTACGCAAGTCTTTTCTAAACACACTTCCAACCTCATCATAAAAAGTAATAATATCACGAGTTCCCTCGTATTGATTTTTCTCACCATCGCGTATGATTAAATTTTTGTCATTCCTGGACATAAATTCATCAAGGATATTTATGGTGCGACCATCGGGAAACTCTAGTAATAAGGCTTGCTTTTCCCAAATATGATCTAAAGTAAGGAAAACGTTTTTTAAAAATTTATTCGCATCAGTTGGAATAGATCGATTATTCTCATAACGATAAGGCTCGAACAGCCATTTACCTTCTTTACTCCATAGAATTTTGATACTACTCATTAGCCGCGATATTTTCTAATTGATTCCCTGATACGCTCTATTCTATTGTCTGGATCTGGATGGGTGCTTTGAAATTCCGGAACTCGATTAGGACCAGCTGCTTGCTTTAAAATTTTCATCACACCTATCATTTCTTGAGGTTCATAACCTGCATCAATCATCATTTTTACACCTAGATCATCACTTTGCAATTCATCGTCCCTACCATATTTCATGGTCAACATTTGTGCAACGGCAGCAGCAGTTTGTCCACCACCTTCGGTTCCTACACTTACACCTGTAATAACTCCTTGGGCTAGCCCTTGCTGGCTCATTCTAGCAGCGCTGTGTTTGGCAATCACATGACCTATTTCATGACCCATAACTCCGGCCAACTGATCTTCATTTTGAAGTTGATTAAATAAGGCTGCTGTTATAAAACACTGTCCGCCAGGAAGCGCAAATGCATTTATCGTCCTATCATCGGCTAGTAAATGAAAATCCCATTGATAATTGGATTCTTTGGCAATGCTACTTTGTACCAGATTGAAACCTACTTGATCCACTAGCGTTTGAGCACGATTATCGGGATGTAAACCACCGTGCTCCTCAATCATACTAGGAGCTGCTTGCAATCCAAGTGCTATTTCTTCTTCTACTGAAAGATCAATGTATTGAGTTTCTCCTGTAAACTCATTTGTTTCAGCACTACCGCAATATTTAAGCACGGCAAATGCTACAATAGCCATACCTATAAACAATCTTATTTTACCGGATCCACCTCTCATAATTAAGTATTTAGGTTTAAAATTACTATTTTAATTTTGGATTAATTCCTTTGATATGCTCCTCGAGATACCTAGTTAAACGCCCATCACTTATTTTATTCATTCCTAATATTTTGTGACTGCGTAAAAAAGGTATTAGATCAATTTCTTCAAGATATTTTTTATACCGCTTTCGCGAAAGCGGAACATAACTATAATGCCACGGTTCATAGTTGAATCCAGTTCGATTTTCATTCAAGGTATAAACTAATTCAAATCCATATTTACTGGCATGAAGTTCCATCCATTCTTTCATTTTACAAAAAGGGCCATTACCATGAAATTTATTTGGAACAAGAACATCGCCTTTATAAGTAGCAGCAGCGTCTATAATATCTAAATCGGTACCCCAATGATGGCGTGATGTTCCTGGCACGGTACTGTATTCTACAATTTTATCAAAAATTGCATCGGGTAACATACCTTGCTTTTCATACCGTTTGTATTTACGGTTCCATATAGCCTGTTGCCTTTCAAAACTGCGATAGCCAGAGACAACTTGTAGTTCAATACCATCTTTAAATGCAGCAGCTTTCATCCTATCAAATGCCTGTTGCGCCTCAATCTCTAACAAGTTGTTTGGATTAGGTGACTGCCCTGTGAGCTTACCCTTATCTTGAGAGCCCAGTACACAAAAAAGAAGAACAAAAAATAGGTGCTTCATGTCTTAAATACTTTTTAATTCTTTCCACATTCTATAATGAGGTCCTACCAGTGGTATGTCAAACATCTCACCCTGGACACTAAAGCCTAATTTCTCATAGAAAGGAACAGCATTAATTCTTGCATTACACCATAAAATATCAATTTGATTTTCTTGTAGTACTTGAAATCCTTTTTTCATGATAAGCGCTCCTATTCCCATTCCCTGTGCTTTTTCTATAACACCCATGCAACGCAATTGGTACTGAGTTTTTGAATGTACTGGAAAAGCAACCGGAGCCATGATTTTCATAAAAGATGCTACACCGTAAACCTCATCACTTATTACTGCGCCTAGGTGAATGGTACTTAAGTCATCATCACCTTCACAGTAACATGAATCTATAGGTCTACCCTGGCGCAATACTGGATGGCGCACTATATAGGTTTCTCTAGCGGTAATCTTTTTAATTTTTATGTCCATGAATGTTTTTCCATGACTAAAATAGAGAAACCTAAACAAATGTGATAATTAATACAGTGCTTTAGAAACTCATCGTTTAAAGGATAAAAAGTTCGCTAGACATTAACCACAAATACTTATGTAAAATGTGAATTCCTATATTATTCCACAATATTTACTCTAGTACCTGAACTATGGCTTCCATATTCTGGAGCATACATTGATTCTATTCGAGTTATTCCATTAGAAAATTGACCAGCATTGTTTGCTCGTACGTTATAATCAAATACATAGGTCCCTTTACCAATTTTATCAAAAAAGAAATGAGAAGCTACATCCTTGGTACTTTGATAATATCCTAGACCATCTTGCCATTTATACTTTGAAATAACATCTACTGGTTCAAAGCCACTGCTACGCATGTCCTTTAAGTGAATGTATTCCATATCCTCTACCGCCGTGATGATAATACGCACTGTAATAAGATCACCTATTTTAACCGGGTTTTCTTGAGTGATTTCTTGCAAACTAGCACCATCATCGTTTGTAATATTTTTAAATAATTGTTTTTTAACCTTAAGTGGACCATCACCTGAATGCGCCTTAATCTTATCTAAGTCTTCAAAATATTGCCAGTACAAGGCTCCATAACCTGTAGTACTCGATTTGTTATCTACCGTAACGGTTGCATAATCTTTAGATATTTTTTCCTTGTCTATACTAGTTTTAAAATATCCCGTTCCCTCTTCAACCTGGTCTTCATTTAGCATTTCATTTATCACATCTTTGCCTGCCCAATAAATACGCGGTTCAGCGCTGATACTAGTGAAGTTATCTCCTTTTAACAATAAGGCGTAACAAGCCATAGCGGTAGACTTTGTTGAATCCCATCTATTTGCTCGTCCTCTTCTAATCAAAGAGACCTTCAAAGACTCTACTGTTTCTTGATCGTCTGTAATCTCAGCAAAAGCTTCAATAGCTAGTGCAACAGTGTTCACATCATTGTTGTACCATCTCCAGCCGTATTTTGTATTCTCCCAATACATTCCTCTTGCCTCGCTATTAATAGCAATTTGTTTTAAACCTTCTAGAATCCTTTGAGCATCATTGGTAAAGCCATTGCGATGTAAAACAAGTGCTATTAATAATTGTTGGTACCTGGTATGGGTTGCAAATTCTGTTTTTGCTTTCGCGAAAGCGTAATCCTCATACTCCTTTAAAATTCCAGTTACAGGCTTCAGCCTTTTTTGAGACATCCCAAAGCTGCGCGCATATTGGTAATGCCAATAACCGTAATAGAAATTATAGTCCTCAGGACTTTTAAATTTAGTTGTATCTGTAATACGACCATAATTGGTACGATGATTCTTGAACTGCTCTTCCCATTTTTTATCAAGCGCATGAACACCTTTATCGTACATAGCTCTCATTTCTTCCTGATTTTCATGTCTAATTTGCAGTTGTTCCATTCGACCTATTCCCGAGACTATATGTCTAGAAATGTATTCATTGTCTGCACCGCCATTAAACCATGGAAACCATCCCGAATTATTTTGAAGTTTCTTAAGTTTTTTGAAAGTACGTTTCTGCTCTCTAGCTGTTCGATCCAGATCAAACAAAGTTGCTAGTCTTTTAAGCTGTTCTTTTTCATCCTGCGTATCTAGCACCCATGGAGTATGGGTAAGTAAAATAGATTTGAGTTCATCATTCTTTTCCATCTTTGATAAAGGAACGTCTAGTGCTGCCCATTTGTCAAAAACCTTTTTCACTTCTGGATGACTGTTTAAAATATGTGCCGATGTAGCATTGGCAAAATATCTAGAGAAAGTCTGTTCGGCACACTCGTGTTCATATTCCTTAAGATAAGGTAAGGCTTTAATAGCGTACCATGCAGGGTTTGAAGTGTATTCTAATGTAAGTTTATGATGTTCTAAAGTGCTGGAATTATTCTCTTTAAGATTGTTAAGGGTGAAACTTTTATTAACGCCTGATCTTACCCACATAGACTGAGTCTCAGTAACCAAGTCGCGATTAGTAAGAACAGGTAATACATTTTCTTCTCCATCTGAGAACTTGCCTGTACTTGCAGTAATTCTATAAGTGACTGGCGGCGCTCCTACTGGGACCACAAAAGTCCATGCTACTGATGTATTACCACCGGCATCTACCTGAAAATTCTGAGTAGCGCTAGTGTTATTAAATTTATCGTCAATACTTGAACCATCAATTGCACTTGATAATTGTAATCGAGCTATACCGTTATAATCCTCCTCAGAAAGGTTGGCTATTTTAGTAGATAATTTAATGGTATCTTTTTCTCTTAAGAATCGCGGTGCGTTGGGAACAATGCTCAAATCTTTTTGAGTCCGCACTGTTTTAGTGAGTTGTGCAAACTGACCTTGTTTGTTATGGGCTAGTAATCGAAATTTCCATTCGGTAAGCATTTCTGGACTCGTAAAACTTACTTTAAGATTCCCCTGTTTATCTGTTTTTAAGTGTGGCAGGAAAAAGGCAGTTTCTTTTAGGTTTTTTCTAGCCTTGACTTTGTTTAATTCTATTTCCTGATTAACAATGTCTGCAGTTGAAATACCTTGTTTGGTTGATATCACAATTACTCCATTTGCTCCACGATTACCATAAATGGATGTTGCTGCCGCATCTTTAAGAGTTGCGATTTCTTTAATATCATCTGGATTAAGCCCTTTGAAGTCTTCCTTATTCACAGGAACACCATCAACTATATATAAAGGTGATATATTGCTTTGACCAGATGATATTCCTCTTATTAAAACCTGTGGATTTGCACCAGGTTGACCACTTGAGTATTGCACTTGCAAACCAGGTACTTGACCTTGTAATCTTTGAATGACTGATGAATTTGGCCTATCCATAACTTCCATTGCTGAAACAACTGAAGTTGCTACATTTGATCTAGATTTATGAATTGTTCTATAGCCTACAACTACAACCTCATCCAAAGAAGAGTTTAAAGATGTATTGATTACCGTATCCTCTCCTACCATTATTTCTTTACTCT
This sequence comes from Nonlabens sp. SCSIO 43208, assembly GCF_050703575.1. Lineage (NCBI taxonomy): Bacteria > Pseudomonadati > Bacteroidota > Flavobacteriia > Flavobacteriales > Flavobacteriaceae > Nonlabens > Nonlabens sp. SCSIO 43208. The sequence goes on along the minus strand of NZ_CP065365.1, from coordinate 1,172,486 downwards.
CATAACCTACATAGGAAACCACCAAAACATCCTCCTTTTGAGCAACAATTTCATAACGACCATCAAAATCTGTAGTGGTAACTATATTCGTTCCCTTCACATTCACTGTTGCGCCTAATAAAGGACCATCATAATCGCTCACGACTCCTACTACAAAACCTTGTTTTGGTTTTAACTCCTTATGTTTACGACTTATGTTTTTAAGATAACTACTATTTACAATTCCTGGATTATTAAAATTGAGTCCAAAAAACCGAAGTCTATCATACTCCAAAGTGGGCACTGTATTATCATAAGTACTATTAAAGAAGATACTATCAGAATCATCATTTAACGGTTCTATGTTTTCAAAATAACCTACATGTATACCGTAATTATAATTATTGAAGTAAGGCAAACCCCAATAGCTAGGCTTAAACTGATCTAGACCCAAATCATACATACTCGCTAGTACCTCTGCCACCATAGGCTGGTCTTTTTGATTTTTAATTTTAAATGACCATATCTCTTCTTCGCCTGGGGCTAATTTATCCCTAAATGTACTTGTCTCAATTTTATAATTGACTGGTGTAATTTTCTGTAGACTTAATGTCTTGGAAATGGAATGTAAATGATTTTCTATGTAGGTGATAAATTGAAAATTCAAATTATCTCCCTTTACATCTTTAAATGTATATGAAACACCATTTGTTCCCTTATTAAAGTAAAGTACTTCATCTTTTAAAATACTTTTTTTATCCCATATGAGCACACGTGTAAAAATACCATTCATACTAGTTTTTGCAGTAACACTAGTTAGGTCGTTATTTTGCGAGACATCAACCTCAAGAATTGTTGGAAACAATGGTTGCCTTTTATCGGCATGGATGTTAACCTCTTGTCTGTTAGAAACATCTTCCTCAATAGATTTTACGAAGAAGTAATAAGCCCCATTTTGCCATTCTTCATTAATTGGAACTTTTACTGAGGTAATACTATCTATCACCACTTCTTTTTTATAAAGGATTGGCATGTCCTTCCAATCATTTGCAGGACGGCTTTCATATCGATTAGAACTTGATACGAATTCCCGATTGTACGCTGCTCTGTATGGAAAAGCATTTATATGATCTTCGCGACTGTATTCGTAGAATTTAGGAAAGGCTTCTGTATTTTCAGATTTCTCATTTACAATGTATGATCTATGAGAATAGTAGTTAGATTCTGTTCTTTTTTGAAATATTGGTCGGTTCTCATTTTCCTTTTTTCGGATTTCTAAAACCACCTTTGTAGATGCAAATTGACCATTAGCATTCCTTGCGGCTATAGTTATTGTATCATTGTCTATGGTTAAATCGTTTTTAGAAATGGATAAAGAAAAGGGTTCTGTACTTACTTTAACCTGAGTATTTGCCTCTCTAGTTTCACCATTTAAATCGGTGACAGCAGCATTTACTTCATAGATATAAGATACCTTTTCCCCTTTCTTATAATTTTCATCTGGTAAAGCTTTAAAAACAATCTCGTAACTACCATCCTTTTTTGTTTTAACAGTTCCCGTTTGAAAACTCTCTTCTTTGTTTTTATACCTGTAATACCAATGGTATTGCGCTTTTCGTTTAACTGTATATTTAACCTGTGCATTAGTAATCGGGCTTCCTAATAAAGCCATTGCTTTCCCCACAACTTTTACACTATCATTGATTTTATAGAGTTCTTTTATTGGTTCAAAACTAGTTTTAAACTTAGGTAGTTTATATTCTTCTACTTGAAAGCTATATTGATTATTAATCCATCTGTCAACATTTCTTATTCTATCATTAATTTTATTTAAACTCAATGTAAACCTACCCGTTAAAACGTCTTGAGGTAACTTAAAAGATCCACTTACACTTCCATAATCATTAGTGGTCAACGTATCCTCATGAATCACTTGATAGTTAGCATCCTTTACCTCGAGTTTTACAGTAAAGTTATCGAGCGTTTTTGATTGCTTTTTATAGTTTTCTAAAACAATACCTTTAAAAAACACTTCTTGATTAGGTCGATAAATACCACGGTCCAAATAGAGAAATGATTTAGCTATACGCTCATGTTTATATTTAGTTTTTACTTCACGATATCCGTATAAATCAGTTTCTAGAGTATCCTTACCATTAATAATTAATAGATCAAAATCATTGGCGTCTTCATTCTTTTTTAAAGGTAATTTCACCCTACCATCTTGATCTACTTTAAAATTGCCTATAGGATTAAATGTATAATTATTAAATCTTTTTACACGAGCACTTCTTAAAGGAGCTCCAGTTTTTCGATTGTACAAACTCAATTCAATATAGGTTGGAGTCTTTCGCTCTATTGCAGCGATATTGCTTACATTGAATGAAAGAAATTTGATTTTTGAAACGTCATTTTCACAAACTTCAAGAACTGCATTATAATGACCAGCATTTAATCCAGGTACAACAAATTGATAATCATGAGAGTAAGTATCTTCCACATCGTGTAAAGGAAAATGTTCTGCATGAATTAATTCATTATTGGCTAGTGCTTTATTAAAAGTATCCCTAGCCAAACTATCGTTTTTATACAAATAGTAACTTTTACCAGGAATCACATATAAAGTAGCATTATCAATATTACGATATGTAAGGTTTCCTAAGATAGAATCATTCGGTGTTACGTAGTTATCGATATCAATCCTTGCAGTAGTTTCAAAAATGCTCGATAAAATTACTTGAGCCAGCAGACTACCGTAGGAATCTTTATAATCATCAATAGCAAGTTGAGCCAGTTGTATGCTTTTATTTCGGTAGGATTTAAAGTCTGGCAAAGAATAATTCAAGCTCAATTGATAATACTCTCTTGCAAGCAGATTCAAAACCAAACTTGCTTCCTTATTTCCCTTATTTGCACGATAGAACTTTTCTAATGCATCTATATATAATAAGGTAAATTCATCATTACTTAAACTACGTTCATATTTCATTCTTTCTATAACCGTGTAAAGGTAGGCCTGATCGTTACCCAGTCGACTATGTAACTTTTCCAATAAGTTATACATTTTTAAAACTGGATAAACTTTTAGCAAAGTAGCATTTGCACTGATTTCTTGCGTCGGCAAGAACATCTCCTTTTCTGTAGGTTTTATAGGCGAATAATATGATTTTTTGATTGGATCATTAAAAAAAGGAAATGCTTCTCTAAACAAAACGTCCAGTAAGGTAGGTTGTAAAAATCGTCCGTTTACACGTTGAAAGAATAATGCATCATATTCAACGGTTTTTATCTTGGCCAGTTCTAATGGCTCTTCTAAAGAGCTAGTGAATAAAGCATTGATTTCATCTACAAATTGAATCTTAGTCCATTGTTTAAAGTCATCAATAGCTCCATTTTGTTTATTTCTTCGATCGATAAGATACCTATTGGTATTATAATAATTATATAGCAATTGAGCTTTGTAGGATTGATATATGTTACGCTCAGGAAACTGTTTGATAGTTATTAAGCTGTCTAACATTTTGAGGACTTTACGTTGCGCGTCTTCTTGATTAATTAGTGTGTATTTCGATTTAAATACCGTAACCTTAATCATCTCGTCATTAAGATGTTCTTCCTGAGCTTTTTCATAAATACCGTTGAGTATCTTATGGGCTTCATTGATTTTATTTGAAAGCTCTAATTTTTCAATTTCTTCCCATTGATTTTGAAATGGAGATTGAGCAACGATAATTTGACCTAATAGGATAAGGACGAATAAAATGGCTGGCGTGCTTTTCATATCAATTTTTTATTAAAGATATGAGATAGGTACGCTTTCGCGAAAGCGAAATGAGTAAAACCCTATTTTTAATGAGTGAAAACCGATTATTGGACTGCTTTTTGATACTTTTGATGTTATGCAACGAGTATTATTATTAATTCTTTTCTTAGTAGCTTATACTATTCAGGCACAAACTGATTTACTAGATGCCGAAGCCTTGTATAAGAACAAAAATTACCAAGAAGCGTTAGTAAAGTACCAGAACATCTATGATAAAGACAGTACTCAACTTATAGCTATCGAGCGTTTGGGTGACATCGCTGGGCATCAAAAAAAATATAAGAAAGCTATGTCTTATTTTGAGATACTGGTTGAACGTGATCCTAAAAATGCTAACTACCATTTTAAATATGGTGGAGCGATGGCTTTTTACATCAAGGGAATTTCAAAATTTAAAGCGATTAAATATTTGGACGATGTAAAGTTTCATTTGCATCAAGCTGCTATTTTAGATAAAAAGCATATTGAGTCTAGGCACGCTTTATCTCAAATGTACTGTGAACTACCAGGTATAGTAGGTGGAAGTATTAAAAAAGCAAAGTTTTATGCTGATGAATTACTTAAAATATCACCGGTTGATGGTCATTTAGCATTTGGTTTTATTTACACCTATGAGGAAGATTACTCAAAGGCAGAAGATTCTTACAAGAAAGCCATTGAGATTGGAGGCTCTCCTACTACATACTTGCTGCTAGGGCAATTGTATGAGAAACAAGAATTACCATTGAAAGCATTAAAAATATACAAGACTGGTCTAGACAAAACAAAATCGGCACAACTACAAACCGCCCTAAGTCAATTGAACCAAAAGCTCAACTAATTTATGAAAGTACACTTTATAGCAATAGGCGGTAGCGCCATGCACAACCTAGCCCTAGCATTACATCATAAGGGTTATCAAGTTACAGGTAGCGACGATGTGATATTTGAACCTAGTAAATCCAGATTAGAAAAATATGGACTTTTACCAAAGGAATATGGCTGGAACTCACAAGCAATTACCACCGAACTAGATGCAGTAATTGTTGGCATGCATGCTAAAGAAGATAATCCTGAATTAAACAGAGCTCAAGAATTAGGTCTTACCATTTATAGCTATCCAGAATATCTATATGAACAATCAAAAAACAAAACACGAGTTGTAATTGCAGGTTCTCATGGTAAAACGACGATAACCTCAATGGTTCTTCATGTGATGCATTATCACGACAAAGAAGTAGATTACATGGTAGGAGCTCAATTAGAAGGATTTGATACTATGGTGCACCTTACGGATGATAATGAATTTATGATTCTTGAAGGTGATGAGTATTTATCAAGTCCTATCGATCGACGTCCTAAATTTCACTTATACCAACCTAACATCGCTTTATTGTCAGGTATTGCTTGGGATCACATTAATGTTTTCCCTACTTATGAAAATTATGTAAGTCAATTTGAGATGTTTCTTGATTTAATGAAAGATGGAAGTATACTTGTTTATAATGAAGAGGATGACGAGGTAAAGAGAATTAGTGAGGCTGCAAAAAAACCTACACGCAAGCACTCGTACCACATCCCAGAACATCAAATAATAGACGGTATTACCTATCTAGAAACACCTGAAGGTGCTATGCCTATAGAGATATTTGGTAAGCATAACTTAAATAACCTTGCTGGGGCAAAATGGGTTTGTCAACATATGGGTATCGATGAAGATGACTTTTATGAAGCAATAGCAAGTTTTAAAGGAGCTTCTAAACGTTTAGAAAAAATCGCGGAATCTAATGGTAAAGTAATTTTTAAAGATTTTGCTCACTCTCCAAGTAAAGTTAAAGCCACCACTGAAGCTGTACATGACCAGTATATCGAGCGCAAGCTCATCGCTTGTCTTGAACTACACACCTACTCCAGCTTAAATCCAGAATTCCTGAAAGAATACGCAGGAGCTCTTGATGCTGCTGATGAGGCAGTAGTATTCTTCAGTCCAGAGGCTGTTGCCATAAAGCAATTAGCACCTATTACAAAGGAGCAAATTTTCGAGGCTTTTGACCGAGATGATTTAATCATCATGACCGAGCCTGTGACCTTCAGCACATGGCTTCTTGAAAAAAATCTAGATCAGTCCGTTTTACTTCTAATGAGTAGTGGAAATTACGGCGGATTAGATCTAGAAAAAGTAAAACAAATGGTTGATTGAATCTGTCCAAATAAAATTTAAAAGTATCGCAATATTTTATTTATAATGGAGTTCAAAATGAATGAGTTGAATTACTTTTGCAACTTGTTTAAATAACCCCAACACAACATGAGTAATATCACTGCAAAAAGCGCATTAATTTCCGTATTCAGCAAGGAAGGACTAGAACCTATTGTTCAAAAAATGAATGAATTAGGTATCACTATTTATTCAACCGGTGGTACTGAAAAATTTATTACAGACCTTGGAATTCCTGTAGTTCCTGTTGAAGATGTTACCTCATACCCATCTATTTTAGGCGGTCGTGTAAAAACTTTACACCCTAAAGTTTTTGGAGGGATTTTAAATCGCCGTGACAATGAAAACGACGTTGCTCAAATTAAAGAATTTGACATACCACAAATTGACATTGTAGTAGTAGATCTATACCCTTTTGAAAAAACGGTAGCAAGTGGCGCAAGTGAACAAGATATTATAGAAAAAATTGATATAGGCGGAATTTCTTTAATTAGAGCAGGTGCCAAAAATTATAAAGACACTTTATGCGTAGGAACCGTTCAGGATTATACAGCTCTATTAGAGGTATTAGAAGAAGGTAATGGGGTTACTACCTTAAAACAACGCAAGCGATTTGCAACGAATTGCTTCAATGTCTCTTCACACTACGACAGTGCTATTTACAATTATTTTTCTGGATACTCTATAGATAAAGCTCTTAAGATAAGTGAACCTACTGTCATGCCATTGAGATATGGAGAAAACCCGCATCAAAGAGGTTGGTTCTATGGCAACTTTAACGAGATGTTTACCAAACACCACGGTAAAGAGCTATCCTACAACAACTTACTAGACGTTGATGCCGCTGTGAATCTTATGAGTGAATTTGAGCATGATGCCCCTACATTTGCGATTTTTAAGCATAACAATGCTTGTGGAGTTGCACAACGCGACACTATTCATCAAGCTTATGTTGATGCACTTGCTGGTGATCCTGTGAGCGCATTTGGTGGTATTTTAATCGCAAATACGAATATTGACAAAGCAACAGCCGAAGAAATACACCAGCTTTTTTGTGAGGTAGTTATAGCTCCTTCTTTTGATGAGGACGCTATGGAGATACTTAAAGGCAAGAAAAATAGAATATTACTAGAGCTTGTAGATGGTGCGCTTTCGCGAAAGCGTGATCACAACACACTTGAGATACGAGCTTCATTAAACGGTTATCTAGTACAGGATCCAAATATTAAGACAGATCAAAAAGCAGATCTAAAAACTGCAACTACAATAAGCCCAAGCGAAGAGCAAATTGAAGATTTATTATTTGCTTCAAAGATTTGTAAACACACAAAATCAAACACAATTGTTCTTGCAAAAGGAAAGCAGTTATGTGCAAGTGGTACTGGTCAAACATCACGAGTAGACGCTCTTAATCAAGCTATTCATAAAGCCGGTAGCTTCAATTTTGATCTTGATGGTGCTGTTATGGCTAGTGATGCATTTTTTCCATTTCCTGATTGTGTAGAAATCGCAGATAATGCTGGTATTAAGGCTGTTATACAACCAGGCGGATCCATAAAAGACCAACTTTCAATCGATTATTGCAATGAAAATAGTATTGCAATGGTATTTACAGGTACTAGACACTTTAAACACTAATTATTTGATTAGATTTGTAGGTGACGCTTATTAACTTATTCCTCTGAGGTTTATATGGGATTTTTTGACTTTCTCTCTGAAGATATTGCCATTGATTTAGGTACGGCAAATACTTTAATTGTACACAATGGTAAAGTTGTTGTGGACAGTCCATCTATTGTTGCTAGAAATAGAACTACGGGTAAAATCATAGCCGTAGGTAAGGAAGCAGCCATGATGCAAGGTAAAACTCATGAAAATATCAAAACCATTAGGCCGCTTAAAGATGGTGTAATTGCAGACTTTGATGCCTCTGAAAAGATGATTTCGATGTTTATCAAAGAAATCCCTGCACTTAAGAAACGACTTTTTACCCCATCGTTAAGAATGGTGATTTGTATCCCATCTGGGATAACCGAAGTTGAAATGCGTGCGGTTAAAGACAGTGCCGAACGTGTAAATGGTAAGGAAGTTTACCTTATTCACGAACCAATGGCAGCAGCTATAGGTATAGGTGTTGATATCATGCAACCTAAAGGAAACATGATCGTTGATATAGGTGGAGGAACAACTGAAATTGCGGTTATTGCTCTAGGAGGAATTGTTTGTGATCGATCGGTAAAAATCGCAGGTGATGTTTTCACCAACGATATCGTTTACTACATGCGCACACAACATAATCTTTATGTAGGTGAACGCACTGCAGAAAAGATAAAAATTCAAATAGGTGCAGCTACCGAGGATTTAGAAGTTCCACCAGAGGAAATGAGCGTGCAAGGTCGTGACTTAATCAAGGGTAGACCAAAAGAAGTTAAGATCTCTTATCGTGAAATTGCCAAAGCACTTGATAAATCAATCCTACGTGTTGAAGATGCTGTGATGGAAACTTTATCTCAAACTCCTCCAGAACTAGCAGCCGATATCTATAATACTGGTATTTATCTTGCTGGTGGAGGATCGATGCTTAGAGGACTGGATAAACGTCTATCTCAAAAAACCGATCTTCCTGTATACATTGCAGAAGATCCTCTAAGAGCAGTGGTACGCGGTACAGGACTTACATTAAAAAATCTAGATAAATATAAAACTGTTCTAGCAGGATAGACATATTATAACCTATGCAGCAAATTATTAACTTTCTGATTAAGTACAGAAATTTATTGCTGTTCCTGTTTTTACTTGTTGTATCAATCAGTTTAACTGTACAGTCACACGACTATACTAGGTATCAATTTATTCATTCTAGCGGCAACTTTACTGGCGGAGCTTTAAGTTCAAAACAGTCTGTTGCAGACTATTTTAATCTGAAACAAGTAAATCAAGAACTTGCAAATGAAAATGCAAAACTTAGAATGTTACTTGACGGTCTGAAAGCAGATACTTTAAGAATCGATACAACTACAGTTATTGCACAATCAACTTATACAGTAATACCTGCAAAAGTTATTAAAAATAGTTTTCTCAAAAAGGATAATTATTTAACCCTAGACATAGGTGAGGAAAATGGAATTGAACCAGATATGGGTGTCATTACAGACAAAGGTATCATCGGTATAATTGATAGGTCCAATTCCAATTATTCTAGAGTAATATCTGTTTTGAGCTCTGATCTTTCAATTAATGCACAAATCAAGGGAAGTAATGTTATCGGGTCTTTAAAATGGAATGGACAGGATCCCTATTACCTAAGCTTAGAAGATGTTCCCAGACTTGCACAAGTTAAAAAAGGCGATACCATTATCACAGGTAAGCAATCCACTTTATTCCCACCTAATATAGAAATAGGCACTATTAAAAAAGCTGAGCTTATCGATAATGGAGCCAAGTATAAAATCGATGTACAACTTTTTAATGACCTAACTGATTTAGGTTATGTATATGTGGTTAAAAACAAAATTTTACCTCAATTAAAGGAAATTGACACACTCGGACTAAATGACTAAAAAAAGTATATATACCGCTTTTTCAATACTGCTAATATTGTTCTTACAAGTTTTTGTATTGGATCATGTGTACTTCTTAGGGTTTATTAATCCTATCATCTATGTCATCATCCTGTTACTATATCCTGTAGAACATAATAGAGCGCTTTATTTAATTGCTGCTTTTTTTCTGGGATTATTTATAGACACTTTTCAAGACACCGGTGGCGCACACGCCACATCATGCCTGGTTTTAGCTTTTTCGAGACCGTTTCTTTTACGTATTATATATGGAGAAAGTTATAAAATGAAAAATTTAAAAATAATTCAATCTAATTTTGATCGATTATTACTACTACTGATTCTTGGAATACTGATACATCATTTTATATTTTTCAATCTTATATATTTTAACATGAGTCATATACTCATGGCCGTTAAAGACACGTTTGCTATAGGTGGCTTAAGCCTACTTATATCCTTGCTAGTAATATATTTAGTAAAACCTAAGGTTGTAAGATGAAAAAACTACTTCTTTTATTTCTAGTAACCGTAATTGGAATAGTGTTTATCGCTAGGCTTTTTTATTTACAAATCTCTACTGACAGCTATAAGCAAAAAGCAGTTGAAAATGCACAAAAGGTAATTTATGATTACCCAGAGCGTGGTTTTATTTATGATCGCGATGGAGAATTAATGGTAGGTAATCAGGTAGCTTATGATATCATGGTAACACCTAGAGAAGTCAAAGAGTTTGACACTTTAGCCCTATGTAAATTACTTAAGATTGACACCAATAGACTTCTCAATCAATTAAACAAGGCCAAAAGCTGGTCTACTCGCAAGCCCAGTGTTATCATACCACAACTTACTCAAGAGGAATATGCTCCTGTTCAAGAACAACTAAGAAAGTATAAGGGATTTTTCGTAAGACGTAGATCGTTAAGAAAATACCTTGTAGATCATAGCGCAAGTGTTTTAGGTTATATAAGAGAGGTAAACACTTCAAAGATTAAAAAAGACCCATACTATGACCTAGGAGACCTTGCCGGTAAAAGTGGAATCGAACTTCAATATGAGGATACATTGCGAGGAATTAAAGGTAAAAAAATATACCGCCGTGATGTTTACGGTCGAGAGTTAGAATCGTATGAAAATGGGAAATATGATATAGAAACAGTAGCAGGTAGTGATCTTACTGTAACTCTAGACAATGATCTTCAAGCTTATGGTGAACTTTTAATGAAGAATAAGCGAGGTGGAATTGTCGCTATACAACCAAAGACAGGTGAAATTCTTAGCTTAATAACTGCCCCTAATTACGACCCAAGTATTCTGATGGGTAGAGATCGATCAAAAAATATAAATGCGATCTTACGAGACACCATAAGACTTCCTGATTTTAATCGTGCTCTACAGGCACAATATGCACCTGGATCACCTTTCAAAGTCTTAAACGCACTTGTAGGTCTAGAAGAAGGAGTAATTAGACCTAACGAAAAATTAAGGTGTAATCACGGGTATGATTACGGTGGACGTAAACCTTTAGGTTGCCATTATCATCGCAGTCCACTGGGCATGGAGTTAGGAATAGCAGAAAGTTGTAACTCCTATTTTGCTCAAGTATATAGAAGAATTATAGAAAAAGAAAGTTCTCCAACGGCTGGAATGAATAATTGGAACAAGCATATTTCTAGTTTTGGTTTGGGAGATTATTTAGGTTATGACCTACCAGTAGGTCGCGCCGGTAGAATTCCAGACGGCGAGTTCTATAACAACAACTATAAGTTTAAGTGGTATGCTCCTACCACAATATCAAATGCAATTGGACAAGGAGAAGTTGAAGCTACTCCTATTCAGCTCGCAAATATGACAGCTGCAATTGCTAATAGAGGATACTTTTACACACCACATATCATTAAAAAAATTAATGGAAACCCTATCACAGAGGAAAACTACACAACTAAAAGATATACCACTATAAGTCCCGAACATTTTGAACCCGTAATTGAAGGAATGAGCGAGGTGTATAAAAGTGGAACTGCAAAATACTCACAAATTCCAGGTATAGAAATTTGTGGAAAAACTGGAACGGTTGAGAACAAAATGCGAATTGATGGAAAAACGAAACAACTTACAGATCATTCTGTTTTTATTGCATTTGCTCCAAAAGACGATCCACAAATAGCGATTGCAGTTTTTGTAGAGAATGGATATTGGGGTTCAAGATATGCTGCTAAAATTGCCAGTTTAATGATTGAAAAACACATCAAAGGCGAAATTACCAGAACAGATTTAGAACAATATTTACTTACTCATAGTTTGGAATATGAGTATGCAAAACCCTACAGCGGTGAAGAATTTCTTATTAATGAAGCGGTAGATAGAGGTTTAATTACAGAGGAGAATAAACACATATATGCTCCGGACAATGGCTTACTTAAATAATGAGAATAGGAGACAAACCTAAATACGATTTTTACACTATTTTCATTTTTCTAGGTTTAATTACTATAGGATGGCTAGCGATTTACTCTAGTGTTAATGTTGAAACGTATTCCAGTATCTGGGATATGAATGTTGAGTACGGTAAACAATTCATTTGGATTGCCCTAGCCCTGCTTCTTATCGTTATTATTTTAGCTATAGAGCCTAAGTTTTATGAACGCTTTGCAGGTGTTATTTATGTCGTCTCGATGCTTTCCTTGTTAGGTCTTTTTGTATTTGGAAAAGAAATAAGCGGCGCCAGATCTTGGTATTCCTTTGGAAGTGTTGGTTTACAACCTAGTGAATTTGCAAAATTTGCTACGGCACTAGCAGTAGCCAAGTATCTAAGCCAGCTCAATGTAACTCTAAAAAACAAAAAGCATTTATTAATTGTAGGAGGAATTATCCTATTGCCACCACTACTTATAATCCCGCAACCTGATCCTGGAAGTGCTTTAGTATATTCCGCGTTTTTCTTTACTTTATATCGTGAGGGATTGTCTTTATGGTTTCTCACATTGGGCTTACTAGCGGTAGGACTTTTTGTAGGTGCACTTGCAATAGGACCTATACTAGTTTCGATAAGTGTACTAGTTGTTGTTGTAGTTATGTACTTGCTTTCGCGAAAGCGTAAACATAAAAAACGACTCGCTCCACCACGTAAATGGTTGTATATAATTACTGCATTTCTTGCAATTGGTTATACGTTTTCCACACAGTTTGTATTTGAAAACGTACTAAGCGATAGACATCGTAATCGTATTGATATTATTCTAGGACGTGTGGAAGACAATAAAGGAATAGGTTATAATTTAAACCAAAGTCTTATTACTATAGGACATGGTGGATGGACAGGAACCGGTTTACTTAAAGGATCTCAAACACAAGGTGGTTACGTCCCAGAGCAGCATACAGATTTTGTATTCACCGCTATAGCCGAGGAATTAGGGTTTGTAGGTGCTAGTGCCGTAGTGTTATTATTCATGGCACTTATTTACAGACTAGTCATAATGGCCGAAAGACAGCGTAATCAATTTGCTCGAGTTTACGGTTATGGTGTCGCCGGTATTTTTACTATTCATTTTTTTGTGAATATAGGCATGGTGCTAGGGCTATTGCCTACTGTAGGAATACCACTACCCTTTGTAAGCTATGGAGGAAGTGGTCTATGGGGCTTTACCGTATTACTCTTTGTATTTGTAAAACTAGATGCACACAGGATGAGCTACGACCATTAACCCTAATTGAATAAGTATTAACACAGTTGTGATAATTTGTCTGTAAATTCGAACTGTGAATCTGGAACAATCATATCAATCTAGGAACAAACAAAGTTTGCGCACGTTATTGGTTAAATCGTTAAGCCTTTTCAGTACGGTGAGGTTGTACAACGTGGGGCTAATAGCGGTAGCACAATTACTGGCTAGTATTTTTATCATCGCTCCAGAATTGCCAGTAAAAAGTCTTTTGCTAGACTATAAATTGTGGCTCCTTATTTTAGCTAGTGCTAGCGCCATTGCCAGTGGCTACATTATAAATAACTTTTACGACCGGGAAAAGGATTTAATCAATAGACCTCAAAAAACCTTATTAGAAAATCAGGTAAGTCGATCAACGTTATGGTCTGTGTATTTTACTCTTAATGCCATTGCCTTTTTGTTAGGCTCGATCGTCTCGTGGCGTGCTGGGGCATTTTTTGCATTTTATATTTTTGCCATGTGGTTGTACTCACATAAACTCAAAAGAATTTTATTTCTAGGTAATTTGATGGCGGCATTGTTATCCATAAGTCCATTTTTCGTTCTTTTCATGTATTATCGTAATTTCTTACCAGTGATTCTTATTCATGGGTCCTTTTTGTTTTTGATTTTGGGAATGCGTGAACTTATTAAGGACCTAGAAAATTTACGTGGTGACCTAGCTCAAAACTATCACACTATTCCTGTTGTTTTAGGAATTAAAACGAGTAAAACCTTTTATACCTTTCTTACATTCATAGCAATTATCCCAGCATCCATTCTTATAACCACCTACAATGTAGGTGACATGAAGTATTATTTTGCGATGGTTGCTGGAGCTCTACTGGTATGTTTACCCTTATTATGGTCTTCAAAAAGAAAGCGGGAATATTTATTAATCCATTTTATTCTCAAAGTTATAATTGGCGTAGGCGTATTTTCAATATTATTAATTGACTTACCAGCCATAATAAATAGATTAAAGGACTTCATATAATGAGTAATTCAAAAATAAAAGTAGGACTAGCGCAAATAAGCCCTGTATGGCTTGATAAAAAAGCTACGTTAAAAAAAATATTGAATACGCTGGAGCAAGCAAAAAATCAGCAAGTAGAACTAGTAGCTTTTGGAGAAGGCTTATTACCAGGATATCCATTTTGGCTAGCACTTACCGATGGGGCTGCTTGGAATAAAAAGATTGTCAAAGAACTGCATAGACACTACAGTTTAAACGCAATTTGTATAGAAAAAGGAGAGCTAGATGAGGTATGCGTTTTCGCGAAAGCGAATAAAATGGCAATTTATTTAGGAATAATAGAAAGACCGGAAGATCGTGGCGGCCATAGTTTATATGCAAGCTTTGTTTACATCAATCAAGAAGGTTTAATACAAAGCGTGCACCGTAAATTGCAACCTACCTATGACGAGAGGTTGACATGGGCACCAGGTGATGGTAATGGATTAGTAACTCACCCATTGAAAGATTTTACGGTAAGTGGTTTAAACTGTTGGGAAAATTGGATGCCACTTCCTAGAGCTGCGATGTACGCACAAGGCACTAATTTACACGTAGCTTGTTGGCCTGGCAGTGACCACAATACTAAAGACATTACCAGATTCATCGCAAGAGAAGGACGCACCTTTGTTTTAAGTGTTGCGAGTACAATGTTTAAATCTGATTTTCCAGAAAACACTCCTTATTTAGATGAAATTCTAACAAATGCTCCTGAAGTACTAGCCAACGGTGGTAGTTGTATCGCAGGACCAGATGGGGAATGGATTATTGAACCACAAGTTGGGAATGAAGAGTTAATAACGGCTACTCTAGACCTTCACCGTGTTTATGAAGAACGTCAAAATTTTGATGCAGTTGGACATTACTCTAGACCAGACGTCACTCAATTACATGTGAACAGAGATAGGCAGTCGACCATAAAATTTAAATAAATTCATCTCTCTCAAGCACAGGTCTTTCAAAATATTATCTTTGCAAAAAAATAGCAGAGATGAATAAGGGAAAAGGAGGACGTAAGGGACCAGCTAATAGTAATTCTAAAAGCAAATCTACACGCAACACTCGCGGTGGTAAAAATCAAATTATAGGCACATCTAGAACAGGAAAACCTGTTACTAAAAAACAGTACATAAAACGCAAGAAAAACGAAAGTTCCTCAACTAGCGACGATACAAAAGGTATTCGTTTAAACAAATACATAGCCAATTCTGGAATTTGTAGTCGTAGAGAAGCCGATGTGTTTATTGCAGCTGGTAGTGTTTTTGTTAATGACAAACCTGTTACAGAAATGGGTTATCGAGTGCAGCCAGACGATCACGTGAAATTTGATGGCCAATCTATCACTCCTAGAAGGAATGAGTATTACCTACTAAATAAACCAAAAGGATTTATTACGGCTAACAAAGGAGATAAGGCTTCTAAAACAGTTGATGATTTAATGCGCAATGCAAGTGGATACCACCTACATCATGTAGGTAAACTTAATAGAACTGGATTAGGACTAATGATATTTACCACAGATATTAAAATGGCCAATAAACTTAATAATCCTAACCTAAAACTAAAGAGATTATATCAAGTCACGTTAGAACGTAGTTTGAAACATGCTGACCTTCTAAAAATTCGTGAAGGACTTATTATCGATGGACAAGAGATTCATGTTAATGATATCAATTACATTGAAAACGGTCGCAGTAACGAAATTGGTATAGAGCTTTCCATAAATAAGGAAAGTATTGTAAAAGAGATCTTTGAGAGTTTAGATTACTCAGTATCCTCTATGGATGTTGTTATGATTCACGGTTTAACCAAAAAAGACCTACCTAGAGGCCACTATAGAAAGCTTACTCAACAAGAAGTGATTAATTTACAGATGTTGTCGTAACCTCAACAAGTTTTTCGAGAGTCAGCGCATCGAGCTGTCCGTCAGGAAATAAGCTATGTGCTGACTCGAATTTACTTACAGCTTGTGTAGTGACAGTGCTATAAACACCGTCAACTACAATACTATCTTTCAGTGCCTTGTTGAGAAGTTTTTGAACCTCATAGACAAGTACTCCTCGACTACCAGTTTTCAATTCATTTTTGGGAAAAGCAACTAGCATATTCTTATATAACGGCAATACTTTTGATGGTTGAGGTTGCTGTGTAATTCCTAGTTCCTTCTTTTGGATTTCATCGTTGGTCCATCCCTCAGATTTTAAATGAGCACTATTTTCAAGTTTATTTTCCAGATATTTTACTAAAGCTCGTTTTGATGCATATTTTTTAATCGCGCGTTGCGTTTCTATATCGTCATCTGATGGGTTAATTACATCTACATCATTCACACTCCATTCATATTGAATATAGGAGTTTAAATCTTCAATAGCTTCATAATAGGAAAATAAAACGCTATCATCATGATAAGTAATATCAATCTTTTCACTTGCCTCATAATTTGCATTATCAGGATGCAATCGGCGCCAATCTTTATAGAAATCATAGGCTAGAAAACCGACTATTATAATCAAAAGAACAATAATGATTTTTTTCATTTGATGGATGGTTTAACGGTATAAAGATACATTTTTATTCACATTTGTTGTGTTTTCCCGATTTCGGGAGAAATAAAATAACTCGTAAATGAAATAACCTATTACAACCACATATTCAAAAGCAATCAACCACAAATTCTCTTGATAATTAGAATTTGAATAGGCATAATAGCTTAGAAATATGAAAGCAGACCAAACTACCATAAATCTATATTTGGTAAAAACACTAAATAATAAGGGTATTACTAGATACCAAGGATGTACGGTGGTTGAAAAGAGCAAATGCAAACAAAAGGCGAACATTACACTAGTGAATAAACCAACTGGTGTGCGGTTATTTCTAAAGTATGTAATAAGTAACACACTTATTAGAGTACAAAAAGGTAGAATTTTCCCTATCGTTCCTATAGTATTGTAACCTACAAGACCATAACCTACTTCACGAACTAGATAATAAACAGAGGCATTAAATTCAAATTTACCAAACCATAAGCCTACACTGTTACTGTATTTATCAAAAAGCTCAATGGACAAGAATGGTAAAAATCCTATTCCTACTACAATTAAAATGAATAAATAATAAGGGATTATTTTACTGAACTTAGTTCGATTAAGTAATATAGGTAATATCAACAAAGGCATGAGTTTTAATAATATTCCATATCCCATGAATAAGGCGCTCCACCATTTTTTTAGTTTTAATAATAAGTAAAACGCTAGTAGCATAAAAAAGCCCATCACACCTTCCCAGTGTAAATTACCTGTCAACTCCACGAGGACAAAAGGGTTTAAGAAATACAACAGACTATAGTAATCAGGTTTACCCAGTTGTTTTAATAATTTAACCATGATTACAAGTGTTCCTACATCGGCTAGAATAATGAACAACCTCATAAAAATAACCGTAGCCGTTATACTTTTACCGCCTAACGCAGCCGCAACTGCAAAGAAAAACTGATTAAGCGGCGGATAGTTGGTATAATGACTAGCGCTTAAATCTCCCATGTAAGCTCTTAATACCTGGGCATTGGGAATAAAGGACGATGCCTCGCCTATGATCTCATCTGGAATATATAAATAGGGATTATATCCATTAAGCAACATTTGACCATCCCATATAAATCTAAAAAAATCTTGAGAGAGATTGGGAGTCACTTCCCAAATCATTAATCTTAATAGAACTCCTACGGTTCCTATCAGGATAGCAGTTCTATGCTTTTGAAAGAGTGTTTTATCTTGATCGACTAGTTGAGAGTAAGATCTATTAAATTCCTTAAACAACCACCAAAAACAGGCTAAACCAATAAATAGTAATATATATGTAATTGTTAGTTGATAGAATTGCTTTCGCGAAAGCGTAAAGAAAAAAGCGTATAGTACGCAACATATAATGGTAGTAAGACCTAGACCGTTTTTAATACGGCGTTTCATTATTGTTTATCTGTTAAACTGCGAATAAAAACGAATCCAAACCCAATCATTAACATCAAATGGAAAGGAAGTAATCCAAAGTCTCCACCTTGATCACCTACATAAAAAGCTGCAACAATTCCAAACGCAAAATATAGAATCAATAAAAACTCAATAATTAGATTTTTACTTAAGTTTCTTCGTAGATATTTATTGGATTTCCAATTTTTTCCTACGGCTGCTAGATTAAACTTTGGAGTGCGCACAAATTCGCTGCGTTTACCTATATGACCTTCAATAACAGCTATAGAATTATGTAATGAGAATCCCATAGCAATCGAGAAAAAGGTGAAAAACATTCCAATGTAGGAAATGAAGTTTTTAAAACCACCACCATAGGTGTTTTTATACATGAACCAATAACATATAAAAAAGATAATTGAGCTGAGAACAAAAAAGCTCATTGCATAAAAGTAAGGCGCTAGGTGAGCGTAAGTATTTTTAATAAATAACATGGGAACGCTTAAAACACCTACTATAAGTACGTTTAAAAACATAGTACTATTCAATAGATGTAATATACCATGGACTTTTGACTTAAAAGATAGTGACTTGTTGGTCACCACTCGTTTTGCCATTTTCCTAAAGTTTTCGGCACCGCCTTTATTCCATCTGAATTGCTGTGATCTAGCAGCACTTAAAACAATAGGTAACTCTGCTGGTGTAGTTACATCCTCTAAATATTTAAATTTCCAACCTTTGAGCTGCGCTCG
This sequence comes from Nonlabens sp. SCSIO 43208, assembly GCF_050703575.1. Classification (NCBI taxonomy): domain Bacteria; kingdom Pseudomonadati; phylum Bacteroidota; class Flavobacteriia; order Flavobacteriales; family Flavobacteriaceae; genus Nonlabens; species Nonlabens sp. SCSIO 43208. The sequence continues at coordinate 1,153,488 of NZ_CP065365.1, read as the reverse complement.
ATAACTTAGATCTAGATCTTCGGTTAGGGTATCTCCTTCCCAATTTCCTGCCTCGATAATGGTTTGTTTACGCCATATTCCTGCGGTACCATTAAAATTGATAAAATGTCCTTTACTATTCCTTCCAACCTGCTCTAGAGTAAAATGAGCATCGAGAGCAAATGCTTGAACTTGAGTTAAAATGGAAAAATCTCTATTCAAATGACCCCAACGAGTTTGAACTACTCCTATTTCAGGATTTTTAAAATAGATAACGGTTTTTTTAAGCCAATCAGACTCCGGCAAGAAGTCTGCGTCGAAAATCGCTATGAATTCACCTTTTGCTATTTCTAAACCTTCTTTAAGAGCTCCTGCTTTAAATCCAACACGATTTGTTCTAGTGATGTGTTTAATATCTAATCCAGTTGCAGCTAGTTTATCAACATGTGCTGCAGTGGTTTTAACTGTCTCATCCGTAGAATCATCTAATACTTGAATCTCTAACTTATGTCTAGGATAATCCATTAAAGCAATATTATCTAGCAATCGCTCCATAACGTAAGCTTCGTTAAAAACTGGTAATTGTATGGTTACAAATGGAACCTCGGCAGTGTTTGTCAAATCAAAAACGGGATCGTTATCTGTTTGATTTTTACGGGCTTTTAAGTAGTTAACCAGTAGATTGAGTTGCGCAAAAGCATAAAGCATAATTAATATTAATGCTATAGAATAAATCACAATACATATCCACTCAAAAATCATTTCCTAATACCGTATTTAAAAATCCACGTTAAAATTTTAACGCCTGCAAAGATAGCACCTTTAACAGTACCTGACACCTTTGACACTCCTATTCTATTGCGGTAATTCATAGGAATCTCACAATAGGTATATTTATTCTTTAGAGCCTTAAGCTGTAATTCTACAGTCCAACCGTAAGTTTTATCCTGCATATTCAAGGCTAATAGCTTATCATATTTGATAGCTCTGAACGGGCCAAGGTCTGTAAATTTACTTGCAAACATCCATTTCATAAGGGTAGTTGCCAGCCAATTTCCAAATATTTGAGGTAGTGTCATACTTCCCTTTTCACGTAAATGTGAAACCCTAGCTCCAATTACTACATCAATATCGTCGTTTATTATAGGATTCACTAGCTCAATTAACTGTTCTGGATAATCACTATAATCACCATCTAAAAAAACAATAATATCTGTGCGCTCATTTAATTGCGCGATGTAGTCCATTGCTTTTAAACATGCATTTCCGTAGCCAGGATTTGGCTCCTCAACCACAGTAGCACCAGCATTTCTAGCAACTAGGACGGTATCATCGCTTGAGTTGTTACTACAAACGACAACTTCTGTCACAATTTTTGGGATATCTTTTATCACATGACCTATCGAATCTTGTTCATTGTAGGCAGGAATAATTACTCGTATGATAGGGAAACGTTGCAGGGCTTATTATTTAACCGCGCAAGTTAATCAATAACCCAATAATATGCTGTGATAACTTAGTACCATATCTTATTTATGTTACTTAGTTATCAATCCATAAAAATGATTGAATTCTCCGATTTCTTCTTAGTAAAAGTTGAAAGTTTATAAGTAAAACTAAACATAAAGTATTGTTGTAATACTAAAGTATTAGTATCCTGAACATAATCACTAGCTACTGTTCTTCTTGTACCTATTACTTGATTGAGAATATCATAGGCTTTAACTTTAAAATTAGCCTTATCATTTGCAAACGAGTAACCTAAGCTACCTATTAGAATCAAGGAATCATCATCAAACCCAGCTTCTATATTCCCAAACTTATTATACTCACCTCTTAGCCCAAAAGTGACCTTTTTAGGCCAGTATGTAGTTAGGTCTATTGATACTTGTTGATTAGTAAAATCTTGCTCTTGAAATGGCGCGTTATCAAATTTAGTTTTATTAAAACTAGGATCATAGGACAATTTTACGTCCAATAAATCATCAATATCATAACTCACATATACTCTAGGGTTAATTCTTGTACTTTTTGTAGTAAATAGGATATTCTGTGTAAAACCTTTGTTCTCATCATAACCTACATCTAGACCTGATCCTACTTTAATTTTTGAATTGTCTTTTTTCCAACTTTTGCTGTAACTCACATAAACATATGAATTAAACACACCATCAACATTGGTATAAGTTGTCGTCCTAATCAGATCTTCATCTGTTATGGTACTTGCTACAACTCTATCGTTTACAAAGTTTAAAGATCCACCGGCATATAATCCAGATTGCTCTTTCCAGTTATAATCGCTATAGTAGAAATTCACACGATTATTTTTTATGGCATTCAAATCCGGATTACCTATTATAATGTTTTGAGGGTTTGTTCTATCTTCAGCAGGCTGTAATTGATTTGCTGCTGGTAGACTAATATCATTCCTAAAGCTTAAACTTAGATAACCATTTTCTCCAAAACTTTTAGTAATCCTGGCGTTCAAATAAGGATTAGTAAATTCTTTTTCAAAGTCAAATGATCTAAGACCATCATTATTATCTAAACTTTGTCGTATAAAACCTGTAGAAAGATTCAATCTGTATTTGCCCAACTTATATCTTCCTCCTAATACGGCCCGTTGTTCCAAGGTATTAATTTCCTGATCAGTACTTTGTGCTTGATTAAATAAATTCGTACCCGAATCTCTATCAAATACGCTTCGTATATTTTCCTGATTTTGATTCCTATAGGTATACTCAGTAAAAAAGCTTAATGAGTCATGAACCTTATAATTAATCTTGGGTGCTAGTCTATATGACCTAATGTTATTTTCCTGATCAATTAGTTGATTTTGGATTTCAGTGCTAGGTGAAGATCCAAAAGTATTCCTTGTACTATTAAAATCATTGAGATTGTCAGAATTATTCAAGGATAAATTACCACTAGCTGAAAAACTCCATTTTTTGCCTAAAGTTCCTCTAAAAACATAAAAGTTCCCACTGAAATTTGTTGACTCAGAATCGTTGGAACTTAAAGTTTCCACGTCATTAATTATACTTCCGTCGGGATTTGACGCAATTGAATTGCTACTGGAATTACTTTGATTTTGACTCGAATTAAATTCAGGTGTAAAAGTTATAGTCGTTAGAGTATCTGGCCTAACCTTTAATTCTGCACGCATTCTGTGATTAAAACCGTCTGATCTAGAATCATTTGAGGAATTATTGATAAAACTACGATCAGGTAAAAAGGTTTCTCTTCTAGATTGGGTGGCGCTTATCGTTTCACTGCCTCCGTAAAAATAATTTGCACTTAATTCTACCTTCTTACCCCAGTCATTAGAAATATTGATTCCGCCACTTTGACTAGTAGTAATACCATCACCACTACCACCGAAGTTGAATCCATTAACACCAAAGGAGCCGTTTGAACTTCTGGATATTGAGAATGCCTGACTTCCCATTGCATCAAATACTTCATCAAAGCTAAAACCAGGTGAATTTATATTGTTACCAGCTCCTAGCACACTGATACGAAGATCCTTGTTAAAATAATTAGCAATACCACTCAAGGAGTATCTTTCATCAGTTCCAGCGCCAGCAGTGAATCTAGAGAAAAAACCTTTGTTCTTATCTTCGGCAATGACAACGTTAATTTCTGCCTCATTGTTATCACTTTTCTCTTTGAGAATTTTTTGTTCTTCTGTCTTAGATTCAGTTACTTGAATTTTATCAATAATCTCCTTAGGTAAATTCTTAAGTGCAATTTTGGGATCACTCCCAAAAAACTCTTTTCCGTTTACTAATAATTTATTGACCTTTTTACCATTTACCTTTATGGTGCCATCTTTATCTATTTCTACACCTGGTAATTTTTCTAGTAAATCCTCTAGTGTAGCGTTTTCTTTTGATTTGAATGATCCAGCATTAAACTCTAAAGTATCTTGTTTAATTCGAATGGGGGCAGCTTTGGCATTTACAAGCACACCTTCCAATTCTTCTACTTGATTGCTTAAAGAGATTTGTCCTAAATCTATTTCCCGGTTATCCTTTATAAAGAGCTCTTTTCTAAACTCTTTATACCCTTGATACGAGGCGTAAAATACTAGACTATCGACACTTGTGTTACCACTTATAGTAAATGCGCCATTTTCATCAGTTATCGAGTAGGCAATTAAGGTAGCGTCTTTTTTAGCTTCAGCAAATACGGTTGCACTTTGTAAACCTGTATTTGACAAGGAGTCCAATACAACTCCTTTAATTTCTATTTTTTGGGCAAATAGAACTGCACTGGTCATCAATACCAGCGTAAATAGCAAATTTTTCATGATTGGTTAGTTTCATAGCAAATGTAATTTACAAACGAAAACTAATTCAAACTATTGCCCTTTTATTTTTTTCTCATGTAAACGCTTACTGGAACTCCTGTAAAATCAAAATGTTCTCTCAACTGATTTTCCAGATATCTTTTGTAAGGCTCTCTTACATATTGTGGTAAATTACAAAAGAAGGCAAATTGGGGTTGTGGAGTTGGTAATTGGGTTACGAACTTGATTTTAACATATTTCCCTTTGGTTGAAGGCGGTGGTCTGTTCTCAATGATAGGCAACATAACCTCATTAAGTTTGCTTGTTTTTATTTTCTTTGACCTGTTTTTATAGACCTCTACAGCTGTTTCAATCGCTTTGTAAATTCTCTGTTTGTTTAAAACCGACATAAAAACAATAGGAACATCAGTAAAAGGTTCCATCTCACGGCGAATTTGAGCTTCAAAATCTCGCATCGTATTGGTTTCCTTTTCTACAAGGTCCCATTTATTCACCAGAATAACTATCCCTTTTCTATTACGTTCTGCAAGCCAAAAAATATTTTGAACCTGACCGTCAAATCCTCTTGTTGCGTCTAAAACGAGTAAACAAACATCACAATGCTCTATAGCCCTTACACTACGCATAACGCTATAAAACTCAAGATCTTCCTTAACCTTCTTTTTACGTCGTATTCCAGCAGTATCTACTAGATTAAACTCAAAACCAAATCTATTATATTTTGTATCAATAGAATCACGAGTTGTTCCTGCGATATCAGTTACTATATAACGATCTTCACCTATTAGAGCGTTAATAAAGGATGATTTACCAGCATTTGGTCTACCTACAACGGCAAAACGAGGTAATTCTTCCTCTTCAATTTCTTCCTTTTCTGGCAACTTTTCAACTACAGCATCTAGTAAATCACCTGTACCACTTCCATTTATACTAGAGATATTGAAATAATCACCTAGACCTAAATCGTAAAATTCATACGCATCTTGAATGCGCTGTACGTTGTCTACTTTATTTACTACAAGAAATATAGGTTTTGTAACTTTTCTAAGAATTTTTGCAACATCCTCATCCATGCTGGTAATTCCATCTTCCGCATCTACCATAAAAATGACCGCATCAGCCTCATCAATTGCAAGCTCTACCTGTTTATCAATTTCCGCTTCAAAAACATCGTCGCTACCTATTACATATCCACCTGTATCAATTACAGAAAACTCACGGCCATTCCAGTCGGTTTTACCATAATGCCTGTCGCGAGTCACACCACTTACGGCATCGGTAATGGCTTCTCTACGCTGTATTAATCTATTAAAAAAGGTAGATTTTCCTACATTCGGTCTTCCTACAATCGCAACTATACTCATCTCTTGTTTTTAGCATTTGCAAAGGTACTCATTTTAATAGAGTAACCTATTAGTATGAAAAGGTATACCTGCTTAAATGTAGTATGATTTGTTTTTAAAAAAAGGATAATTTGAATTACGCTTTCGCGAAAGCGTAAAAAGCTTCATACTTATTTTTTACGATCAATCACATAATCTACCATCATGCGTAAAGATTGTTTGTACTCAGAATCTGGATAAGTGTTTAAAATCTCCAAAGCTGCATTCTTGTATTGATACATAGCTTTAATGGCATAATCCAGACCGCCATGATCTTTGACAAATTGAATCACTTCTCTTACTCTTTTTTTATCCCGGTTGTGGCGTTTAACCGAATTGATAAGCCATTTACGCTTGTCTGCACTACAAGTATTTAATGTGTAAATGAGTGGCAAGGTCATCTTTTGTTCTTTAATATCGATTCCCGTAGGTTTCCCTATACGCTCGTTCCCATAATCAAAGAGGTCGTCCTTGATTTGAAAAGCAGTTCCTATAAGTTCACCAAACTTGAGCATTTTCTCAACATGGTCGCTTGATGGGGCTACTGCACATGCTCCTAGACTACAACATGCAGCTATTAAGGTAGCGGTTTTCTTTTTAATTATATCGTAATAAACCTCTTCGGTAATATCAAGACGTCTTGCTTTTTCAATCTGTAAGAGCTCGCCCTCACTCATCTCTCTCACAGCTACACTGATTATTTTAAGCAAATCAAAATCCTCGTTATCAATACTCAATAACAATCCTTTGCTCAGTAAATAATCACCTACTAGAACTGCAATTTTATTTTTCCACAGAGCATTTACTGAAAAGAAACCACGTCTTTTCAGGCTATCATCCACCACATCATCATGAACTAGCGTTGCGGTATGAATAAGTTCGATTACCGCGGCACCTCTATAAGTGCGTTCGTTTACTTGTCCACCACCTATCATCTTGGCCACTAGAAAAACAAACATGGGTCTCATTTGTTTCCCTTTACGGTTTACAATAAAATGAGTAATCCTATTGAGCAATGGAATACGAGATGCCATAGAAAGTCTGAACTTTTGCTCAAAAAGTTCCATTTCATGACCTATGGGTTGTTTAATTTGCTCAACAATCTTCATGGGATGCAAAAATATTAAGAAAAGCTCTAATTAATTTATAGAATTCATAAAAGTGAACTTTTGTTTTTACAGATTATCCTATGAAATGACATTTAATCTAAAATAAAATTTGTTTAATGTTTTTTAACGTTAAGTCAGTTAAAAATGAACCCGTTTCTCAATTAAAGTTCCTATTTTTAACGATTATTAATAAAACTTAACTCATGAAAAAAATTACTCTATTAACCTTATTATTGTTAAGCGCAATTGGTTTTTCACAATCCGATTGTTCAAACGCCTTACCAATATCATTAACTTCTAACAACACAGTTACCGCCTATGGAACTACAGTAGCTACTCCTGACTGTACAGGATATACAGCACAATCAACGGGATCTGCTTGGTTTTCTTATACAGCTACTGCAAATGGTGTGCTCAATTTAAGTTCAGATTTAGCTGCAAACAATAACGTAGATACTCAAGTCTCAGTATATTCGGGATCATGTTCAAGTTTAGTTTGTGAAGGTTTTACCGATGATGTGAGCTACCCATCTAACCTTACTTCAACTGGATCATTTAATGTTACAAGTGGGACAACTTATTATATTGCTTGGGAAGACAGATGGTCTTCTACGGTTCCATTTGATTTTACTGCTAGTTTTGTTCCTGTAACTGGTCCGCCTAATTCAGTAACTACGCCAACTCCTGCTGACATGGCAACAAATGTAACTATTGATACAGCAGATAATAACAACGATGGTGCTGCTGATAATGCAGTTCAACTTACTTGGGTTCCTTCAACTACAGGCTCTCCAGCAACTGAATATGATATCCTATACGGTACTGACCCTGCTGCTTTGAATAATCTTACTCAAGCAACTACTTTTACAGGAACTAGCGTAAGAATTACAGGAAATAACTTTAACACCACTTATTATTGGTCGATCGTCGCTATCAATGGAAGCGGTAGTTCAACCAATAACCCAGTTTGGTCTTTTACAACTGAAACTCCTTCTGGAACTCCTCCAACAAATGCGATTGGACCAACACCTGCGGATGGCGCTGTAAATGTAACAGTAGACACTACTGATGGAAACAACGACGGAAATCCAGATAATGCCGTAGACATAAGTTGGATGCAAGATCCTAGTGGACAACAACCAACTGCATATACAATAAGATTAGGTGATAGTCCTACTACTTTAAACGATTTGACTACTACATTCACCAATACTGCTGCTAGATTTCTGAGTTTAACTGGGAACACAACTTATTACTGGCAGGTTGTACCAACAAACAATGGTGTAGAAGCATTAAATCAACCTGTATGGTCTTTTACAACTGAAAATGTCGCTTCAGTTGAAGATAAAGACGCTAACTTTTTTACAATCAGTCCTAACCCTGCACAAAATTTCTTAGAAATTGAAAGTGAATTAGTTATAAATAATATTGAAATATTCAATGCATTAGGACAAAATTTAATGAAAGATGTAACATTAAATGATTCAACACTAGATATATCTAAACTGAATTCTGGTTTCTACATTATTAAAGCTTCAAGTGATAATGGATCTCAATCAATCAAATTCATCAAAAAATAACTAATACTATTTGTATTTTTAAAGCGCTCTTTAAAAGGGCGCTTTTTTTTATATCTATGAAATATTCCTACATTACCGTTTTAATCTTAGTAATCTCCTTAATTTCTTGCAATCAAGACGATAATCAAATTTTAAAACCAGCTCTTAATCAAGCTATCACAGTATATGAAAACGATCATTTTGAGGATGATTATATTTTAATAACGCCCATGAGACAAGACACGACCTATCTAATAGATCGAACTGGTAAATTACAACAGTCGTGGTCAAATGAAGGTGACGAAGTTCTCATGGCCTATTTGATGAAAGACGGTTCCGTATTAAGAAGTATATTCACGAATGCGGATAATGGAATTAATATTCCTGGTAAAACTGGAAAATTACAAATTATAGATAAAAATAACGCACTAGTTTGGGAATGGCATTTAGATAATTCAACTCAAGCTCTTCATCATGACATAGCGCTATTACCCAATGGTAATATTCTAGCAAGTGTTTGGGAAGTTATAGATTTTAATATGTGCGTGGAAGCTGGAAGAGATCCAAATAAACTGTTTGACAACAGGTTAGTTATTGATAAAGTAATTGAAATACAACCAGTAGGAAATAATCAGGCTAATATCATTTGGGAATGGTCATTATGGGACCACATAATCCAAGACTTTGATGTGAATCGAAGCAACTATGGCGATATCGCAGACCATCCTGAGTTATTTGATGTAAATCTTGGTGCTGGAGGAGAAAATTATACACACGTGAATAGTCTTAATTATATCACCGAATTTGATCAAATAATAATTAACAGTCGCACTTTGAATGAATTCTTTATAATTGATCACAGTACTAGTACCGAAGAGGCCAGGACTAGCTTAGGTGGAACTTATGGCAAAGGAGGCGATATATTATTTAGATGGGGAAATCCTGTAAACTTTAAGACAGGAAATAGTAATGATAGAAAAATAACAGGACAACACGACGCTTCATTTTTCAAGAGTAATGGACAATTCGAAAATTTTCTGGTTTTTGATAATCTGGATAATGTTGAATATTCAACAGTCAAGGCAATAAACGTAAATATTTCTGAAATCGGCAATTATCCAAACGTTCTAGACATCGGTAACATACCATCAAATGTAAGTTGGGAGTATTCTTCTAATTCTATTTTGTCAAAACTAACTTCAGGATGTCAAAGACTAAGAAATGGAAACATATTAATAACTAGCACAGCCGGTAATATTATCAGAGAAGTGACGATGGACAAAAGAGTTGTTTGGGAATATGATTTTAATCAAGAAAGCACGGATGAGCAAGATTTTAAAATGTACTCTAACGGTTTTAAAACACGGAGTTTAAGTATAAACTACTCTGGAATTCAATCCTTAAATCTTGAGAATTAATTATTCCTTATTAGCCAATTGTCCACAAGCAGCATCAATATCCTTACCTCGACTACGACGTACGTTAACAACTATTCCATTAGCTTCAAGTGTCTTTTCATACATATTTAAAGCTTGTTGTGAGGCTTGCTCAAATCTTGGATCATCAATACTATTGTATTCTATTATATTCACCTTACAAGGTATTATTTTGCAATAATTGACTAATGCATCAACATCTTCTTTTTGATCATTAATACCTTTCCACACAACATATTCGTAAGTAACCTTGGTTCCTGTTTTATTGTACCAATACTTTAAAGCATCTGCAATATCTGCAAGAGGAAACTGTTCGTTAAAAGGCATTATCTGTGTCCTTTTTTCATCGATTGCACTGTGCAAGGAGAGTGCTAGATTGAATTTAGGCTGATCATCAGCCAGCTTTTTAATCATCTTTGGAATACCACTAGTTGATAAAGTAATCCGTTTAGGTGACATACCTAAACCTTCGTCTCCGGTTATTTTTTCAATAGACTTAAGAACATTATTATAATTCATTAATGGTTCTCCCATACCCATAAACACGATATTGGATAAAGGTCTATTATTATAAATTCTACTTTGTTTATCTATAGCTACTACCTGATCATAAATTTCATCAGGATTAAGGTTACGCATTCTTTTCAATCTTGCAGTAGCGCAAAATTCACAATTAAGACTACAACCAACCTGAGAAGAAACACAAGCTGTTGTTCTTGTAGGTGTAGGTATCATTACAGATTCCACTACTAGACCATCATGTAATTTGACCGCATTTTTTATAGTTCCATCATTACTGCGCTGCATGTGGTCAACCTTAATGTGATTGATGGTAAAATGCTCATCCATAAAGACTCTAGTAGACTTAGATAGATTTGTCATTTCATCAAAAGTGTGAGCCCCTTTTTTCCATAACCATTCATACACTTGGTTACCTCTAAAAGCTTTTTCACCATTCTCCTCAAAGAACTTTCTTAACTCCTCTTTGGTATAAGACCTTATATCTCTCTTTTTTATCATAACAAAAATGTCTTGCAAAGGTACAATTTGCAAGACGTTTATATTACTTAATTACTTTTGATACGTTACTTCTTTATAAGCTTTCGCGTAAGCGTAGTATCATTTACTTCAATACTTAAAAAATACATACCATTAGAAAGACTTGATAAATCTAATGTTGAGCTATTATCGTCTAAAGGACCTGTTTTTATTAATTTACCAGACAGGTTATATAACGAATAACTAGATTTCTGAGAAAATTCTATCGTGAACAGTCCAGAAGAAGGATTTGGGTATATTTTCAGGGCTTCTTCTAAAGAATCATCTACACTACTGGTATCGGTAACATTAAATTTAGTTGTTTCACTAGCGCCAAACTGTCCACCTGTTGTTATAACAGTACCTGTATCCGTAGTCAGATTATAACTTCCTACACCAAATGAACAACAAATCCCGTCACTTTGTGAATCATTTATAGTAAAAGTGTAACACTCACCTTGCACTATAGGAATAGTACGACTATAAGTTGTAGCGTTTGCTGGAAGCGATCCTCTTGCTCCACTTGCAACTATAGCTCCAGAACTATCTAAACATTCCCATGAAGTTTCATTGGCATAATTATCCGTAGTAATATTAAACGTTACAAAGTTGTTTGCCACAAATGATTGAGATGAATCTCTCGTGAAATTTGCTACGACTGAATTATTGGACACATTTGGATCTGTTGAATTATTGGGATTAATTAAATTAACAAACAAATTATTACTTCCTGAATTTAATGTAAAACTAGGTAAAGAAACTACAGCCGTTGCATTTTGACTAAGGTTTCCTGTCCAACTAATAGTCGTATTACCTCCGTTATTAAAATTATAAACTATATCGACACTTGTCAACGGTTGTGTACCGGCATTACGTATAACAACATCTGGTGTAATGGTAGATCCACAAACCACCTGAGGCGCGTTTTGCAAACTAACCGCAGCATCAATTGGAAACTGATTAATTGGAGGATATTGATCGAGTGTAACTGAACCAGTCCCATTTGGATCTAACCAATCACGTAATCGTGTAGATGCTGTTGTACCCTGATCCCACGCAACGCCAAATCTTCCATATATATCAAATCCACCGTTATCATTTGTTCCTACACACGCGGCAGATCCACCTGAAAGAACACCAATAACTCTACCATCTTGATCAAATAATGGTGAACCCGAAGAACCTCTCTCGGTTACACCTAAATCCCAGTCTGCAATTCTCCACATTTGAGCATTACCATTACCATTGAATGAAGTTGAAGTTCTCGTTGCTCCTTGATCGTCTCGACATGCCTTTTGTATATCACCGCTAGGATGATGAACACCAAAATTTAATTGAGGAGTTGCGGTTGTAGATCGGTTCCAACCGTTCCAAACTACATCTGGCGGATTGGTAGAATTAAAGAAACCAGCATCTGTAATTCTAACTAAAGTAGTATCACTACCAGAGTTATTCATAAGTAATGTCGCACCTACAGCAGTCTGATCAAAGCCTCCGTTCCCACTATTTGCAGTAGTTCCACAAGATGGATTATCACTACGCCAATTAAATCTGTAAGACCAACTTGATACCTGATTACCACAGTGATTTGCCGTTAAGAATAATGGTTCTCCATTTTGAGCTGTATTGTTGACTAGCGAACCTGTACAAACTCCAGAATTCCCAACTACCATCATAGCTACACTTTTCTTAACATCTTCCTTTTTCTGATTAACGTTAAAAGGATCAGCACCTGGTGGTGTTATATCACAATCAACATCTTGATTACAGGATCCCGAGTCATTTAAAGCTTTTGCGTCTGGTGATTCTCCTATTGTTCTATAACCATGAACTACGTTTGCGATTTCCAATATAGATTGACCTACAACGCCTGATGGTTCATACAACTCAACCCAAACATCATCACTTTTAACTGGCCAAATCCCAATTGCGTCATTAGGATTATTTTGTAAATAAGTAAGTTCCTTTGTCCTATCAGATTGGTCATAGGCAGCAACAAATAACCTGGCGCCTTTTGCTAACTTGTACCAATCAAAAAATAAATTTATCGTTTTTGCACCTGGTGACTGAATTCTAACGCGCCATACCCGATCACCATTTGATAGATTAATATACTCACCATGAGTACCTGGGTCTATATTAGTGGCAAAATCATATCCAAATCGCCAAGGTGTACTTTTATCTAAATCATTTTTGGCATCTTCTTTAGCTAGTTTTTTAAAAGGAACACCAGTAAAAGATTCGATATTAGCCTGATAACTTCCTTCATAACTCCAGGAAAAAGGTTTTGAAGAATCTTGTGCGTGACTAAACAAACTGAATATAAACACAGTTATTAATGAAAGGGGAAAATTTTTCATACTATTATTTAAAGAGGTCTTAAAAATATAATAATCAAGCTAATTATTCCGTGATAAAACGAAAAACCAGCCTTATAGGCTGGTTTTTAAGTAAATTCTTATAATTTTTATCGATTAATCAATGATTAACATTGCATCACCGTAGGTACTAAATCTGTAACCTTCTTTTAATGCGATATCATAAGCTTCCTTTAAAAAGTCATAACCAGCAAAAGCAGCCGCCTGCATCATTAAAGTAGATTTAGGAGGATGAAAGTTGGTTATCATAGCTGTTGCAATACTAAAATCATACGGTGGAAAAATAAATTTACTTGTCCAACCGTCGTATGTATTAAGGTGACCATCACTACTCACAGAACTTTCTAGTGTGCGCATAGTTGTTGTACCAACAGCAACTACATTACGTTTATTATCGATAGCTTCATTTACAGCATCACAGGTAGCTTGTGAAATAAACGCCTGCTCGCTATCCATTTTATGCTTTGAAAGATCCTCGACCTCAACAGGAGCAAATGTACCTAATCCAATATGCATGGTAACATTTGCAACGTCAATACCTTTAATCTCCATGCGCTTCAACAAATGCTTAGAAAAGTGCAGACCAGCTACAGGTGCTGCGACAGCACCTTCATTTTGTGCAAAGATCGTTTGGTAACGTTCTTCATCGTTTTCCTCTACATCACGCTCCAGTTCTCTAGGTAATGGTGTTTCTCCTAGATCTTTTAATTTCTTTCTGAATTCTTCATAGGTACCATCAAACAAAAATCTCAATGTTCTACCACGACTAGTAGTATTATCAATTACCTCAGCTACTAGACTATCGTCCTCAGTAAAGTATAATTTATTACCTATTCTAATTTTACGAGCAGGATCTACTAGCACATCCCAAAGTTTGGTAGTAGGATTAAGTTCACGCAACAAGAAAACCTCTATACGAGCACCTGTTTTCTCCTTGTTACCGTATAATCTTGCAGGAAACACCTTTGTATCGTTCATTACAAAGACATCCTTTTCATCAAAATAATCGATTACATCCTTAAAAAGTTTATGTTCTATCTTTCCAGATTTTCTGTGCAAGACCATGAGTTTAGACTCATCTCTATTTTCTTCAGGGTATTGTGCAATACGATCCTGTGGTAGATTATAACCGAAATTCGATAACTTCATTTAACTAATTTTGAATTTAATACAAATATACAATTTCGAGATAGGCCTTGTCAAGCAAAATAACTCTTAAATTTCTGTAATCGACACATTTATTGATTTTAGATGCTCATAATAGCTTGGGTAACTCTTTGTGACTACCATTGGATCATTAATTTGAACGTCAGTAAACTTGCACAATGGAGCAAATGAAAGTGCCATTCTATGATCGTGATAAGTATCAACTACAAATTCATGTAACAATTTACTGTTGTGAGGCAGAATGAGTTTAATAGAATCGGATGTGGTGGTAATTACGCTTTCGCGAAAGCGTGATCCCACTTCCTTCATTGCTTCTATCCTATCTGTTTCTTTAATTTTGAGAGTGTGTAATCCTGTGAGTTCAACATTTATCCCTAAACCTAAACAGGTTACAAAAATAGTTTGCGCCTGATCAGGCTGCTCCGTTAAATCAAAATGAAGTTGTTGATCTATCGTGTCTGAGGTCTTAGTTAAAACTAGGTTATTCCCTTCAAAACTAGTCTCTACTCCAAATTTTTTATAAATATCCTGTAGTTTACTATCACCTTGCATAGAATCGCTGTAGAAGGATTCCAAGGAAATTTTATACCCAATGTTTTGAAAAGCGACCCAAGTATACCAATATCCAGTGCTACTCCAATCTGATTCGACTGTTTGAGATAGTTTACCAATGTTTTTTATAGGTTGAATACTTATTTTTTCAACATTATCATCAAAATTCTCGTCCCATTGGATATCACACCCTATTTTCTTTAAAATAGACAAGGTCATTTCTATATAAGGTCTAGAGGTAACCTCACCTATAAGTTCGATTTCAAGACCGTTTTCTAATACTGGTGCAATTAAACATAAAGCAGTAATATATTGACTACTTACATTTGCTTGTAAGGTTACTGTTCCTCCTTTTAGTTTTTTTCCTGTAATTTCAAGAGGTGGATATCCTTCCTTATTTAGGTACGTAATTTGAGCTCCAATAGATTGTAATGCGTTAACCAAAATTCCTATTGGTCTCTCTTTCATACGATCACTACCTGTAATCACTACCGACTTACCTGCTTGAGAAGCAAATAACGCAGTTCCAAAACGCATAGCCGTTCCCGCATGACCTATATCTAGAATATGATCTGTAGAATCTAGTGCCTTTCTTAAATAACGTGTATCATCACTATTTGATAGGTTATTTAAAACAAGATCACTAAACAAGGATTGTAATATCAACCATCTATTACTCTCGCTTTTTGATCCTGTAATTTTGAATAATTTATCAGTATCTGGATGGTCGCATTTATGTAACTTAAATGCTATCATTTTAATTTTTCATTATTATGGTGCCTATCGTGATCTCTTTCAGTCTTTATTTTTAGTTTTTTATTGAAGGCATCTTCTAGATCAGTACCGGTTTGGTTTGCAAGACATAGTACAACAAACAGAACATCTGCAAGTTCCTCACCTAGATCCTTGTTTTTATCACTTTCCTTCTCACTTTGTTCACCGTATCGTCTAGCAATTATTCTAGCTACTTCACCTACTTCCTCAGTAAGTTGAGCCATATTGGTAAGTTCATTAAAATATCGAACACCGTGATTTTTAATCCACTCATCTACTTGCTGTTGTGATTGTTTAATTGACATGGTTATTTATTTTTACTATCTATTACTATCGTCACTGGGCCATCATTTATTAAGCTTACTCTCATGTCGGCGCCAAAGACTCCAGATTTTATAGGTGATGTTTTAAAGTTCGCTTTCGCGAAAGCGGAATTATTCACATCAGAATAATACGCTTTCTCCAATTCTTTTTTAAATCTTTCATATAACGATATAGCGATATCGGGTCTTGCTGCGTTAATAAAACTGGGGCGATTCCCTTTTTTTGTAGATGCATAAAGTGTGAACTGGGATATCACCAAAACTTCACCAATTGTGTCAAGAAGGCTTAAATTCATCTTACCGTCGCCATCTGAGAAAATACGCATATTAAGAATTTTCTTTACTAAATATTCAATATCCTCTTGAGTATCTAATTGTGTTATTCCTAAAAATATGAGTAAACCTTTACCTATCTCATTATGAACTTCATTATTGATAGTAACGCTAGCATGATCAACACGTTGTAATACAGCTTTCATAATAGGAAAGGATTTTAATTTTGATATTTATCAACTCTATAGTGTTGATCGTCCTCACCAGTGATCATGCTTAAATAGCTTTGATATCTGCTTTCAAAAATCTCGCCGTTCTCCACTGCTTCTTTCACCGCGCATTTAGGCTCTTCAACATGCAAACAGTTATTGAATTTACAATTTTGTTTGAGGGCAAAAATCTCTTTGAAATAATCTCCTATTTCCTCTGGCTCCATATCAACAATTCCAAAGCCTTTTATCCCTGGCGTGTCGATCAAACGACCATCTAACTCTAGATCAAACATTTGGGCAAAAGTTGTCGTGTGTTGACCTTGTTTATGCTGTTCAGATATAATTTTTGTCTTTAGATCAAGCTGTGGCTCTATAGCATTTGCAGTGGAACTTTTACCTGCACCACTGTGACCGGCAAACATGCTAGTTTTACCCTTCATCAACTTCTTTAATTGATCAATATTTTTTCCTGTTTGAGCACTTATTGCCAGGCATTCATATCCTATAGACTTGTACATAAACATCAAATATCTTACTTGATCGAGCTCGGTCATTGTGGTCACTTCTTCACCTGTCTCTAGATCTATAGTTGCTTCTTGTTGATCATCACTGTACGTATCTACTTTGTTGAAAAGCAAAACTACGGGAATATCGTAAGCTTGTGCCGCAGCTAGAAACCTATCAATAAATGAGGTGTAAGTAGGCGGATTATTTAAGGTCACGAGTAAGAAAACTTGATCAACATTGGCAGCGATAATATGAGTTTGTTTACTCAAATTCACCGATTTTCTAATGATATAGTTTTCTCTATCATGTATATCGTGAATGATACCTACTTCTTCATCACCCTTTTGTTCAATATCAAATTCAACTATATCGCCTACCGCAACAGGATTGGTACTTTTTATTCCTTGAATTCTAAATTTACCCTTGATTCTACAGTTATAAAATTGTTGGTTTTCATGAGATTTCACCTCATACCAACTTCCTGTAGATCGATAGACCGTTCCTGTCATGTGTTTTCTTAAGTGATTTTCACAAATTTACAAGTTCACAATGTTATATCTTGTTTATAAGCTTATTTATTCTGCTTTAATCACTTTCTCTTGATGTGCAATTGATTCTTGATGTACAGCTTTGAATACCTTAAGAATGAATTCTTCACTCAAGCCTTGTTCTTCACCTAGTAAGATCATTCTTCCTAAGATCTCGTTCCACCTTTTTGATTGAAGAATTGCTACGTTACGTTCCTTTTTAAGAGCACCTATAGAGTCGGCTATTTTCATACGTCTACCCATGGTTTCAATTAAGTCTTGATCGACAACATCGATTTGAGCTCTTAATTGACTGAGTTCTTGTTTGTACACTGCTTCGTTATCGCTTGTTTTTCTTATTCTCAAATCTTTAAAGATTTGTTTAAGGGTATCTGGAGTAACTTGTTGGGCCGCATCGCTCCATGCCTTATCTGGCGTGTGATGCGTTTCAATCATCAAGCCATCAAAATTCAAATCAAGCGCAGTCTGTGATACATCAAATATCATATCTCGTTTACCTGTAATGTGAGAAGGGTCATTAATTAAAGGTATATCTGGAAACCTAGTTTGAAAGTCTACTGCAATTTGCCATTCTGGATTATTTCTATATTTAGATTTGTCATAGGTAGAAAATCCTCTATGAATCACTCCCAATTTATTGATACCTGCATTGTGAATACGCTCAACTGCTCCTATCCATAATGCTAAATCTGGATTGACCGGATTTTTTATAAGCACTACTTTATCTGTACCTTCTAGAGCATCGGCAATTTCTTGCACTATAAATGGACTCACTGTTGATCGGGCTCCTATCCAAAGCATATCAATATCGTGTTCTAGTGCTAGTTCCACGTGATTGCGATTAGCTACTTCGGTTGCGGTTAATAGTCCTGTTTCTTCTTTTACTCGTTGTAACCATTTAAGACCTATTGCTCCTACTCCTTCAAAATTCCCAGGTCTTGTGCGCGGCTTCCATATACCGGCGCGGTAATAGGTCACATCACTATCTTTTAATTCATGAGCAATTTTCAAAACTTGCTCTTCAGTTTCGGCACTACATGGTCCTGCAATCACTAGTGGATGCGGTAAGTTATGGCCTTCTAACCAACTTTTAAATTCTTTCTTATTCTCCATTTTTTATTCCTTCTAATATATTTTTTATTCTATTTGTCGACTCTAACTCTTTATACATGGTAGTAGTGTCGTTGTTGATTATGCTTTCGCGAAAGCGTGATAAATTTTCTACATACCTATCTAAACTAGCTATAACGTGCTCTTTGTTTTGAGAAAAAATAGCTGTCCACATAGCTGGCGAACTTTTTGCTAGTCTTACAGTACTTTCAAAACCACTACCTGCTAGATCAAAAATATCTCGTTCACTTTCCTCTTCCTGCATAACTGTTTTACCCAGCATGAAGCTGGAGATATGGGAAAGATGTGAAACATAGGCGATATGCTTATCATGTGCGAGTGGTGTCATGTAACGCACGTTACACTTTAAAGTTTCAAAAATTTCTTTGGCTCTATTTTGTAATTTAAATTGTGTTTTCTCAATTTCACAAACAATCATGGTTTTGTCTATAAAGAGACCTTCTAAAGCCGCATCTGGACCCGAATACTCGGTACCTGCAATAGGATGGGCTGCTAGAAATTGATGTCTGTTTTTATGATTTTCTACTGATTTACAAATGGCATTTTTTGTAGAACCCGTATCCATTACCAAGGTATTTGGCGATATACGATCTAGAATATCCTTGAGCTCATTTTCTATTGCATTTACTGGTATGGAGATTATCACCACATCCATGTTTTGCAAGTCGTTGATGGATCCTTGTTTATCAACCCAACCTAGCTCAACAGCCTTGCTTATATTCTTTGGATTAATATCAATCCCTGTACATTCTAAATTAGGCCATTTTTTCTTACAATCCCTTACTATCGAACCTCCTATTAACCCGACGCCTATCACTGCTATTTTATTAATCATACGGTCATTAGTGTGCGATTCAACATTGTTTTTATTTGATCCTCGGGAACACAAAGAGAAAAACGAACATGTCCTTTACCTTCATTACCAAAAATATCTCCAGGTGCAATAAACACATCATATCTAGCAAGAACCTCATCCACAAAAGACAATGAATCCTTTTTACCTTGTGGCAATGCACACCATAAAAACATACCACCTTCTTTATTAATAGGCCTGCAATCTAGAGATCTAGCAAATTCTTCCATCAAAACTCTTCTGGATGCATAAGTATGATTTTGCTTTTGTAACCAATATTTCGAAGTTCTAAGAGCGGTAATTGCGCCTTGTTGAATACCGTAAAACATACCGCTATCCATATTGGTTTTGACCTTTAGAACCTGATTTATTAACTCCTTACTCGCTATCATCATTCCTACTCGCCATCCTGCCATATTGAAAGATTTGCTTAATGAATTAAGCTCGATAATACCATTGGAAACACCTTCAATTTTCATTATACTCAATGGTCGTTCATATCCTATAAGACTGTATGGGTTATCATTTACAATGAGTATGTTATGTCTTTTACCAAAAGCAATCAATTTTTCAAAAACATCACGAGTAGCCCTAGCTCCTGTAGGCATGTGTGGATAGTTTACCCACATAATTTTTACCTTTGATAGATCTAATTTTTCTAATTGGTCAAATTCTGGTTGATAACCACACTCTTTTTTTAGAGTGTATGGTATTGCCTGAGCTTCACACAACTGAGCAACCGCAGAGTAAGTTGGATAACCAGGATCAGGTACAAGAACCTGATCACCAGAATTTAAGAAAGCCAAGGAGATGTGCATAATTCCTTCCTTGCTACCCATGAGTGGTAATACTTGACCGTCGGGATTCACACACACTCCATAGTGGCTTTCATAAAATTGAGCCATAGCAGATCTTAATTCGGGAAGACCTAAATAACTCTGATATTTATTTGCATGAGGTTCTTTAACAGCCTGACTGATGGCATTAACAACCTCTTGCGGCGGCAATAAATCTGGGCTACCAATTCCTGCATTTATAACAGGCTTGCCAGATGCTAGTAGTTCTCGAACTTCTTTCAATTTTTGAGAGAAGTAGTATTCTTTGACATTATTTAATCTATTTGCTGCAACTAGCATGATAATTTCTAAATTCTTATTTCACTTACTTGAGTGAAGTTTTAAAAAGTTAATCTGATTGAAAAATGACCCAATAAAAAAAGTCCTGACTTAAAAGGGTCAGGACTTAGATATATTAGATTATTTCCACACGGTCCTGTTACCCTTTTGGGTAAAAGTAATATCCGTACCAGAAATGATTGTTGTTCATAATTGATGGTAAAAGTAATACAGAATTATTAAAAATCAAGTAAATATTTAAAAATGAGAAAAAATTAACCTTGATAACTAGGTGAATAAAAAATATAATGCTTTCGCGAAAGCGTAATAACGTTCTTTCTTTATCTTTACCTTATGTCAATAGAAGTAAGAAAAGTTACTAAACATTACGGTACGCAAAAAGCACTAAACCAAGTAAGTTTTACGATTAAATCAGGCGAAATAGTTGGGTTTCTAGGACCTAATGGCGCTGGTAAATCTACCATGATGCGTATAATCACCACTTATCTAAATGCGGACGATGGTGAGGTATTAGTTAACGATCATGATGTGAAGACCGCAGCGAGACAAGTTCAAAGCTCTATAGGATATTTACCTGAGCATAATCCCTTGTACCCTGATATGTATGTGCGTGAATATTTGAAATTTACCGCAGATGTTTATAAGGTGAAGAATGCAAAAGAACGAATAGACGAGGTGATCAAGGAAACAGGTTTGACCACTCATGCAGGTAAAAAAATAAAAGAGCTTTCTAAAGGATATAAGCAACGTGTAGGACTCGCTCATGCCTTGTTACATAAACCTAAGGTATTAATACTAGATGAGCCTACTACTGGTCTTGATCCCAATCAATTAGTAGAAATAAGAGAATTGATACGTAAGGTTGGTAAGACTACTACTATTCTTCTTTCTACTCATATCATGCAAGAAGTTGAAGCCATGTGTGACCGTGTAATCATCATCAATAAAGGCAATATAGTTGCCGATGATTTACTGAAAAACTTGAAAGGTGACTCGAATCAAGAAATTGAAGTGGAATTTGACTACCGCGTAGAAGTGGAGCTACTTTCTGAGATTAAAAAAGTACGAGAAGTAAAAGAACTTTCAGGATTCAAATACTTGCTAAGCTTTTACACCCATGAAGACATGCGCAGCGCAGTTTTTGATTTTGCACATGATAATGGATTAAAAATTCTATCCTTGAATAAGCTTAATCGAGATCTTGAGACTTTGTTCCATGAGCTTACAAAGAACTAGTCACAATATTTTAGATAATATTCGTGCAATTGCTGGATGCTATCACCTCGCCACTTGCGGTAATAGATATTCAAGTAATACCATTGCAATTTAAAGATACCTACATCCTTATACCGTCTAGAACTAGTAGTAAGAACTTGTGGTAAAACCGTATAACAGTTTATAGCATATAGCTTATTGATAAGATCGTAGTCCTCGTAAATTGGTAAACTTGTGTCATAACCACCAATTTTAGTGTACATCTTATTGCATATAAATTGAGACTGGTCACCACCGCGAGACACTTTCCAAGAAAACCTTGTAAACCAACCCATAAGGAACAACCACCAATTGGGATTATCAAACTTCATTCTAAAACATCCCGCTTTTTGATTTCTATTTACTGCGTCAATAATTAATTGGTCAAATTTTATAGGTGGATAAGAATCTGCATGAAGGAAGTAAAGGATGGAACCTTGTGCATGCTGCGCTCCATGATGCATTTGTTTACTTCGACCCTTTTTTGAATGCAACAAGGTTACTGCTTTAAAACAATTAGTCGATAGTCGGTACTCTTCAATTAATACTGGAGTTCTATCAGTACTGCCGCCGTCTACAATCAATATTTCAAGCTGTCTAGAATCGCTTGAAGATTGTTCCAAATATTGAAGAAGTGAAATTATTCCCTTTTCTTCATTCAATACTGGAACAATTATACTTATCATTATATACTATTGTTTATTAAGCTTCCAATTGTAATCCTTATAATCTATGGAAGCATTTTTATTAATCTTTACCGTACTGTATTTGTTGAGGTAATCAATCAGACCTAACTCTTTTGAAGTAAAATCATCTTTATACCATTTGAAAATTTTGCTTAAAGAGACCTTATCTCTTGAAATGTCATTTTTTGATGAGTTAATAAATTCACGAGCTCCTTTTTCCATCAATTCTTCCAAATTATCTTTAGTAAAAGCGCGATTCTGTAATTTGGGACAAGAATAACTAGCGCAGTTTATGGCAAAATGTACCCGCGGATCGCCCATTTTTAAAAGTATACCTTTTTCAATGTCATTAAGTGAATACTTTTCCCCTTTAATCGAGATATATTCCTTATTCCACACTGAATTAAAAGTGCCACCAATATCCTTAATACTTTCCGGCATATTATTTTCCAAAATCAGTTGCACTGCTGCCGCATTGTATAAATTAATATAGTAAGCCAAGGTGCTCTTTTTATCCCAACTTGAACTAGGTTTGTGGTTACCTAGATAAACTAAATATTCGTCTAGTTTAATCTTATCCTTCTTCCAACCCTGATAATCTACAAGTCCTTCTTGATTCACATAAGTGCGTAACAAGTTATCAAATACCGAATGATCTACAGGTGAAACCGATTGACGAGATTCAAATTCTTGTACTAAAAGGTCATTACTCACATTACAAGTACCTAAAAGAAAAAACAAGTGTATCAATATATACTTCATGACTTCAAATTTTTAACGCAAGTAATGAAAATGAGTTCACAATAATGTCACAAACCTTTTTTTGACTTTACAACGATTCAATTAAGCTCTTGAAAAGCTCTACCATTTTAGGCTCCGCTTTTCCTGCCACTTCTATAATTTCTGGAACATTGATTGGCTGTAGGTTATCTGGATCGCATTCATCTGTAAGAACAGATACTGCAACAACAGGTAGTCCTAAATGATTTGCAACGATAACTTCTGGGACCGTACTCATTCCTACGGCATCGGCACCTAGAATTTTGAGCATACGATATTCTGCTCTAGTTTCTAATTGTGGTCCGACCACACTGGCATAAACACCAGTATGTAAAGTTATTTTCTTACTACTAGCGATATCTTTAATCTTAGCGCACATCTGTTTATCATAGGGTGCACTCATATCTACAAATCGCTCACCAAACTCTCCTACATTTTTAAATGCCAATGGGCTGCCACCTTGTAAATTGATATGATCATCAATTAACATCATGTCACCCTTTTTCATATTAAGATTTACAGCACCGGCAGCATTTGATATCAGTAAGTTTTTAATTCCTAGCTCATTCATTACTCTTATTGGATAGGTGATATCCATAAAATCATAACCTTCATACAAATGAAAACGTCCTTGCATAACAACGACTTTTTTTCCTCCCATTGTACCGTATATCAGTTTTCCTGTATGAAACTCAACAGTAGCTAAAGGAAATGACGGTATGTTATTATAATGAGCAACAACGGGTTGTTCAATTTTATCAACTAATTGACCTAGACCAGTTCCTAACACAATTCCTACTTCAGGCTTGTCAAATCCTAGTTCTTCTAGATACTTAACTGAATTTTCTAATTGTTTCTTACTTAACATCTATATTTTTTAAAAATGGTTGAAATGCTTGAACATCTTTTATATCCTCGTAATAATCGACATCATTACGCGGTTCTAAGGTAGCATAATTTAATTTCTTAAGATCTCTGATGGTGTCTTCATAAACTGTACCAGTTCCCCATTGCTTGTCTTCAAAAATTCCTTTTGGGATATTTTTATTAAAACCCAATAAGTAATATCCACCATCAGTGGCTGGTCCTATTACAGCATCATGAGTATTAAGTGTTTCAAAGGCTAGATTAAGGTCTTGAGAAGATAGATCGTACAAATCACTGCCTATAATCACAACTCGATCGTACTCTTTGAGAGCCTTTTCAAAAGCTGCACTCATCTTTATTCCCAGATCACCCTTTACCTGTACATGCTTTTTAAACACATCATCAGGCCAAATGTCGTTTTCATGAATTTTTTCAGAATACCAGACTTGTTTGACCACTTTCAATGGTTCTGTAATAGTTTTGGTATGGTTGAGTAAAAACTTATAAACTTCTAGAGTAGCTTGATCTCCAATTGTAGCTGCTAGTCTACGTTTACCTTTACCCAATTCTGGATTACGAGTAAAAATAAGTAATGCTGCGTTTTGTTCCTTCATCACTACAAGTATAAAGCAATACCGCAATTAAGTATAAAAAACTTTGCTAAAACTAAAGTTCGATCATATTAAGCTCTTGCTCATAATCGAATTGTAAATCTTCATGAAGTGTAGAAATACGCACCTTAATTAAGGTTATTTGCCTAGCCACTAAATCTCTTATCACTTTTGAATTAAAAACTTTAGGAACATTCTCTCTAAGTGCGTATACAAAATGGATCAGTAATTGAACCTCGGTTTCTTTATTTCCAGAATATCTGATGAATTTTTTTACTTCTTTGAGTAGCTTGCGTATGTTCTTTTTACCGTAATAAAGATTTGACGTGTTTACTTCTAGTACCTTTTCATCAATATAGGCTTTAATCCTGTCAACGTATCCCTGCTCATAGTCTGCTTCAAAGAGAATGTAGGTAAGTAGCTCTTTATTTTCTTTTTTAAATCTGGCAAGGCGTTGAATGACTTGTCTCAAATCATCCTCAGACCTGGATTTGAGCTCATCCCTTATTTCTTTGGCACTTGCTGCTTTCATATTTCTAATTGCTAGATGGTGATTACGCTTTCGCGAAAGCGTAATAATTACACTTCTATTATATCCCGATAATAGCTTTGGCAATCATAAAATAGATTAATATTCCAAAAATATCGTTACTAGTGGTTATAAATGGTCCTGTTGCTATCGCTGGGTCAATTCCTTTTTTGTGTAAGGCTAATGGCACAAATGTCCCTACTAAACCAGCGACTATTATCACTGAAAATAAAGATACTGAAATTGCGATACAGGTTAAAATACTTTGCTGTGTAGCTATGGTATAAGCTAATAACAAAATAGCCAAAATAAAACCATTAAGCATTGCTAGAAGCACTTCTTTTATCAAACGGTTACCTATACTACCTTTTAAATCGTCATTTGCGATACCTTGTACGATAATCGCGCTGGATTGAACACCTACATTACCAGCCATGGCGGCTATAAGCGGTGTAAAAAAGTAGAGTACTGCATTATTTTCCAGATCTGCCTCAAAACCTTCCATGATTGCAGCGGCTCCTATTCCACCCATTAGTCCTAGTACTAACCATGGTAATCGTGCTTTGGTCAAATCCCAAATACTATCGTTTGCCTCTACATCTTGTGATATACCACTGGCTAACTGGTAATCCTTTTCAGCCTCTTCTGTAATAAAGTCTACAATATCGTCAATGGTAATACGACCTACTAAACGGTTAAGTTCATCAACCACCGGTATAGCTTCTAGATCATATTTACGCATTAATCGTGCGACCTCTTCACCTGTTGTGTGTACATTGACAAAATCAACTTTTGGTATATACACATCTTTTATAGGGGCATTATCTGGTGCGGTAATCAAATCTTTAAGAGATAATCTTCCCTTTAATTTATTGGCATTATCGACAACATAAATACTATGAACTCTAGTAACATTCTCACCTTGTGCACGCATTTCACTTAAACAGCCAGTCACGCTCCAGTTTTCATTAACCTTAATGAGCTCCTTTGCCATAAGTCCACCTGCACTATTTTCATCGTAGCGCAGTAACTCTACGATATCCTCAGCATGTTGTTCATCCTCGATCTCATTGATAACCTCTTGTGCTACTTCTTCAGAAAGCTCGCTAAGAATATCTGCAGCGTCATCGGTATCCATTTCTTCAAGCTCACCGGCGATTTCTTTAGGTGAAAGGGCATTGATGATGCGCTCTCGTTGGTCCTCATCGAGTTCCATAAGAGCCTCAGAAGTTTTCTCAGAGTCAAGAAGTTTTATGATAAATACGGCCTCATCTAGATTGAGTTCGTCAATAATCTCTGCCACATCGGCAAAGTGCAACTCACTTAACAGCGCACGCAACTCATCTTTATGGTCTTGTTCGATGAGTGAACGTATCTTATCCAAAAACTCGGTGCTAATTGTAAATTGCATAATAATGAGGCTTATAATGCAAATATACCTTAATGAGATTGAGGATTACAAGACCCTTTTACTTGTTGTTTGACAATTGCTCAATCTTTGTAGCCAGTTCTATGAATTGTTGAACAGAAATTTGCTCTGGTCTAAGACTAAAAATTTCTTGTTCACGAATTTCATCAGGTAATTGCAATGATTTTAATGTATTACGCAATGTTTTACGGCGTTGTTGAAAAGCGAGTTTTACCACTCTTCTTAAGGTGCTATAAGAGCATGGCAAACGATCATAATCATCTTTACGTGTCAAGATTAAAACACCACTTTGAACTTTTGGTGGTGGATTAAATACCTCACTACCTACGGTAAATAAATACTGCGCATGATAATAGGCTTGCGATAATACGGATAAAATACCATATGTTTTAGAGCCGTGTTGAGCACACACACGTTCTGCTACTTCCTTTTGAAACATTCCACCAAATTCTATGACTTGATCTCGATTTTCAATAGCTTTAAAAACAATTTGAGTACTTATGTTGTAAGGAAAATTACCAACGATAGCAAAGGGCTTATTACAATAAATTTCATTCAAATCCTTTTTTAAGAAATCGGCCTCAATTACAGCAAAGTTATCTTCATTGACAACTTTGGGATGTTCTAGTCTAAAACTATGTTTAAGATAAACTACTGACTCACTATCCAATTCTAAGGCTGTTACCTTAATACCCTTTCTTATAACATGTTTGGTAAGTACACCTGTTCCAGGACCGATTTCGAGCACCTCATCATATCCATTGTAGCTCAAGACATCAGCTATTCTTATAGCCACTGTTTCATCTTTAAGAAAGTGTTGTCCTAGATGCTTTTTAGCTGTTACCCCTTTATCGATAGCTTTGTTTTTCTTTGTCTTTTTGTAACCCAATTTTTTTATTCTTGATAATTTAAAAGGAGAGCAAAGGTCGTCTATTTTGAACTACGATAACTTATTATTGTAGTTGCTATCTTATTTTTCAGCTCCTTTATGTCATATGGCTTTATGATTATATCATTCATCCCAGAGGAATAAATACGCTCACGAGCTTCTTCAATTTCAACAGCCGTCAAAGCTATTATAGGCACGTCACTAATTTTTCTAATATTTTGGGTTGCTGTTATACCATCCATAACAGGCATATTAACATCCATTAAAATTAGATCTACAGGATTGTTTTTATAAAAATCAATTGCCAAAGCTCCATTTTCAACTACAGAACATTGTACACCAACCTTTTCTAGAATTTTCCTAGTTACCATTTGATTGATTTTATTGTCCTCGGCAACTAGGATATTAAGTCCTTTCAATACATTTTCAAGCACGATAGGCGTTGTGCTTCCTTCATGAATGCTTGAAGTAGCAATTTCAAAATCAAGAGAAAAGTAAAATGTAGACCCTATTCCTTCAACACTGTTTAATTTGATTTCACTACCTGAAAGATCTAGTAGTCGCTTCACTATAGGTAATCCTAAACCAGTACCTTGATAAAGATTACTATGAGCATCACCTTGTTTAAACTCTTCAAAAATTTCTTGTTGCCTTTCTTTTGATATACCTGTACCGCTATCTTTAACTTTAAAAGTTATGTGAGCTACTCCATTATTTCTCATTGATTCTAACTCAACAACAATACTTCCATTTTCAGTAAACTTATTAGCATTTCCCAGTAGGTTCATTAATATTTGGGATAATCGTGTAGGGTTACCTTTTACTCGATGAGGTAGGTTGTCAGGTATGATAGAATTTAGAGTGTTGTTATTTTGTCGTTTTAAGTATTCAAAGGTTTTAATAATCTTCTCTACCAAATCACGGATTGAAAATACCGTTTCTTCATCTTCAATTTTATTATGGTCTATTCTATTAATTTCTAGAACGTTGTTCACCAAAGCTAGAAGATAATCAGCAGAAAACTTTAAAGACTCTAAATCACTAGAGAGCGATGCATCTTTATTATTTTCAGACAAGATCGAACTTAAACCTATTACTCCGTAAAGCGGTGTACGTAATTCATGACTCACAGTTGAGAAAAAGTTATTTTTAACTTCAGCTAGATCTTCTGCCTTTTTCTTTTCGATTAGATAGGCGTGGTTTTTCTTTCTAAGCTGTTTAATTATTCTTTTACGTTTATAAAAATTACTTGCTAGAATTAAAATTATCAAAAGAGCAACCGCTACAAGACCAAAAAGAACATAGTTAAGTATGGTTCTATTTTTTATTTGTTCTTCCTGCAGTTGTTTTTGTAATCGAGTTTTATCTAGTTCACGCTGGTATTCCTCTACCTTATATTTTTGCGCCAGCTTTGCTGTTTCTTGTTCTATGAAATTAGTCTGATTTGTTTTTAATGTTTCAATATACTGATCTTGAATAATGGCAGCCTGTTGAAGTTTATTATTTTCTAATAAACAAACAGAATAAGATTGAAGGAGCATTTCCTTTTCAGATGAATTGTTTTGCGCTTCTGTTATCTTAATACCTTCCAGAAAGTATTTTTCTGCTTCACTAGTCTTTCCTTTTTTACAGTAATGAATACCAATAAAATTTTTAACTAATGCTTTATAGTCATCAGAAACACCTTCAGGGAAAATCTCTTTATCCTCAAATTGCAATACGATCTTGCTAAACTCATCCCATCGCTCAACATCAATCAAATAATCAGCATAGTTATACATAGCGTATTCCAAGCCATTTATATCACCTATGCGTTCATAAATTTCAATAGCTTGTTTATAATAATCTTCGGCCATTTCTAATGTTTTCATTTGTAGAGAATAAACATTAGCTAGATCCACATAGGAATCGGCAGTAGCACCATCGTTATTTAACTGTTTAGAATATTGAGCCGACTTTTTGAAATTTTCGGTAGCACGCACAGTATCTCTTAATTGCAAGTAATCAAACCCTAGATAATTATAGCTACGGCTTATAGCATCTAGATCTTTTGCATGCAACGCATGTCGTAAGGCAAATTGATTGAGTTCAAAAGACTTTTTATATTGACCCGTTTTAAAATAATCGGTAGACCTACTTAAAATAGAATCTAATTGATAAGGGGTATAGGTATTCTTAACCTCATAAATGCTATCAAGCTCTTGACTATTACAAAGAACACATGATAACACACCGATTATAAGGCTTAAAATAGCACGAGATATTTTAACTTGTTCTAGCAAAATGGCATGGCTGTTTAAAGTAGTCAAAAGATAAGAAAATAAAATTACACACGAATGATAATTCCTACTTAGAATTTTACAGCAAACTGTCTACTTTTTTATAATTAGATTTTATTTTTGACCAAATCCCCAAAAATAATTATGAACGATTTTATACTATATGTTACAGAAGGTTTTGAACATGTTCTAGATCTACGCGCTTATGATCATATTTTATTCATAACCTTGTTAGCAGTTCCTTATTTATTCAATAGCTGGAAAAAATTACTCTGGTTGGTAACCGCATTTACAATAGGACATACTCTATCTCTATTCCTAGTAGCATATGGTGGCGTGAGTGTAAAATCTGCCTATATAGAATTTCTTATCCCAGTTACCATCGCTATCGCAGCTTTATACAACATCTTTACCGCTGGTAAAAGACATAGAGACCAGGCACATTGGGTTACCATAATAATTACTTTATTTTTTGGATTAGTACATGGTTTTGGTTTTGCAGGTGAATACAAAATGCTAGCAGCTGGAGCAGATAATGATTTTCTCATGTTATTAGAGTTTGCTCTAGGAATTGAGCTAGCTCAATTAGTGATAGTGCTTATCGTATTGATTTTAAACTTTATATTTACTGGTCTATTTAGGTTTAGTAAAAAGGATTGGGTGCAAATTATAAGCGCCATTATTTTCGGTATTGTAATCCCGATGCTTATTGAAAGATGGATGTGGTAAGCCGATCATGTTTTTTGCAATAAACCTTAACATTTTATCGCTTTCGCGAAAGCGTAAACCTATTAACAAAGCCTGTCTAATCAAGTTTGCATGAATAACACTAACAAACAGCACAAATACGACGTTGCTTATTTGAAAATGGCACAGGAATGGGCCAAATTATCCTATTGCAAAAGACGACAAGTAGGAGCTCTTATAGTGAAAGATCGCATGATTATAAGCGACGGATATAATGGAACGCCTAGTGGTTTTGAGAATTTTTGTGAGGATGAAGAAGGATATACAAAATGGTATGTGTTACATGCAGAGGCTAACGCTATTCTAAAAGTAGCAGCATCAACACAAAGTTGTCAAGGTGCAACACTTTATATTACCATGTCACCTTGTAAAGATTGCAGCAAGCTAATTCATCAAAGTGGTATAAAACGTGTAGTGTTTATAGAAGCTTATAAAGATCAAAGCGGAGTAAAATTTTTGGAGCGTGCTGGCGTTACAGTAGAACGAATCACTGAATTAACTTAATGAAAAAAACGTACTTGTACTTACCCATTTTCCTAGGAGTGTTTTTTGCTGCTGGAATTTTATTAGGGCATTATATTAATGATGTTACTAATGGCAGGTATCTAGCAAGTAACAATTCATCCAGGCAAAAATTAAATCGATTAATTGATTTAATAGAAAATAAGTATGTGGACGATATCGATACAGATAGCATTGTTGATGCTACGGTACTGGGTATCATGCAAAATCTAGATCCACATTCAGTTTATATACCTAGTGACCGTGCAGAGGCTGTACACAACGATATGAGAGGTGATTTTGTAGGGATTGGAATCAAATTTTTTGTAAACAACGACACGATATCTGTAACTCAAGTCTTTAAAGATGGACCTAGTGACGAGGCTGGAATACGTAGCGGTGATAAAATTCTTACCGCCGATGGACGCAAATTATATGGAGAAAATGGTACAGATTCCAGTATTCTTAAGGGAAAAGACGGTACAAGGATAACACTAGGAGTATTGCGACCAGGAGATCAGGAATTACTTCAAATTCCAGTGACTAGAGGTAAAGTTGCGCTACGTAGTGTAGATGCCGCTTATATGTTAAGCTCAGATTTAGGCTATATTAAAGTCAATCGTTTTGCTGAAAATACAATAGAGGAATTTGATCAAGCTATCGAAACAGTAAAAAAAGCTGGTGCAACATCCTTAGTTTTAGATTTAAGAGACAATCCTGGAGGAATACTTACTGCGGCGACTCACATAGCCGATGAGTTTTTACAAGAAGATAAACTCATTTTGTTTCAAAAAGATCGCAATAATAAACGAATTGACAGCTATGCCACTGACGATGGTGATTTTGAAGATAGAGAGGTCTACATCCTTATCAATGAAAATAGTGCTAGCGCAAGTGAAATTGTTGCAGGTGCCTTACAAGATAATGATATTGGTATTATTGTAGGTCGTAGAAGTTTTGGTAAAGGTCTAGTTCAACAGGAAATGAAGTTAGGTGACGGCAGCTCTGTACGGTTAACAGTGGCTCGTTATTATACTCCTACTGGACGTAGTATTCAACGACCTTATGATATGGGTAAAGAAGCTTATTTTAATGAATACATTAATAGATACCAAAATGGTGAGTTAATCGATGAATCAAATATTGAAGTGAACGATTCATTGAAAAGAATTACTCCAGGAGGCAAAGTCGTTTATGGTGGTGGCGGTATTGTTCCGGACGTTTTTGTTCCTAGTCCAGATGGATACATTCTTCAAACCTTAGATTATTTTGCTAGAACTGGTTTTGCCGATCGTTTTACAAACATGTATTTACAAGAAGACGGCGCCTATTTGTTCAACCTATCCAAACAAGAGTTTTTGGAAGAGTATGAAGTTCCTGAACCTGTCATGGAGAATTTCATACAGTTTGCTCAACTTTATAATACCAGTATAAAATTACCTGGATATAGGAATGAAATTTCTTTGATCATAAAAAGCTCTATTGCCGAACAGCTTTTTGGAACTCAGCTTAAGGTAAAACTGATTAATCAGGAAGATAATATGATTAAAAAGGTTTTACAATTACACGCAAAGTCAAATTAGGCCTTACTTTTTTCTTTAATTTTAAGAGAAGTAAGCATTATCCACATAAGTACTACTACACATAAAGCTGCGATAATACTTATTACGGCAATTTGACTATCTCCATTAAATGGCTGGTTAAAATCTAATTTAAACACATTAAATAAAGCGCTTGCACCAGCGATGATCATCATTATTTTACAGAATAGCTTCATGATATTTTAAATAAATAGTTCTTTTATATTGGTCGCAAAAAGCTTCACAGCTATCGCTAATAATATAACTCCAAAAATTTTACGTACTACGTTGATACCTTGTTTTCCTATAACCTTTTCAATTCTTCCAGAATTCTTCAGCACTAGATAAACAAAAGCAATATTCAATACAATTGCCACGATAATATTAATCCCACTGTATTCCGATCGCAATGACAGAACAGATGTTAAAGTACCAGCACCGGCAATGAGAGGAAAGGCTATAGGAATAATTGCTGCTGTTTCAGGAGCATCATCTTTATACAGCTGTATTCCTAATATCATCTCTAATGCAATAAAGAAAATAATGAAAGCACCTGCAACAGCAAATGAATTTACATCAATTCCAATAAGGTTAAGCATGCTCTCTCCTACAAACATAAAAACAATCATTAAGATACCAGCTACTATACTCGCCTTTTCACTTTGAACATGTCCCACCTTGCGACGCAAATCAACAATAATCGGTATACTACCAATTATATCTATTACAGCAAATAAAATCATTGCTGCAGTAAACGTCTCTTTAAAATCAAAAGCTGTTAAAAATTCCATCTCGATTTATTCAAATTTTTTGCAAAAGTACTGTTATTTAAAAGTTGGGCAACCACAATTCCTGTTTAAATAATTCTTAATAAACAGTAAAGAATTTTGACATATTCCAGTTTAGAAATTCTTTATTAGGTTTTAACCTTTTTCCATTATATCAGAAATAATCATTTCTGCATGAACCCTACTATTCTCTATGAACCACTTATGTGTTTCCTTTCCGCCGCAAATAACACCAGCGAGGTATATACCAGCTACATTAGTTTCCATTGTTTTAGGATCGTAGCTAGGTATTAAATATTTTCCTGTAAGTTCAACACCCAGGCTTTTTAAGAAACTAAAATTGGGCAGATAACCCGTTAGAGCAACAACAAAATCATTTTCTATACTTTTTATAACTCCGTTATGTTTGAAAAATACCAAATTCGGTGTGATTTTTTCAACTTCAGAATTGTAAAAAACAGTTATAGCTCCTTCTTTGATCCTATTTTCTATATCAGGTTTAACCCAATACTTTACTCGTTCTCCTATGGAGTCTCCTCGGACTAGCATGGTTACCTTACCTCCTTTTCTATAAATTTCAAGAGCTGCATCAACCGCACTATTACTAGCACCAATAACCACCACATTTTGAAAAGCGTACAAGTGAGGATCATTGTAATAATGGGTTACCTTAGGAAGCTCTTCTCCTGGAACTTTTAATAAATTAGGAATATCAAAAAAGCCAGTTGCAATTATCAATTGTCTTGACAAATAGGTTTTCCTTGAAGTAATTACTTCAAAATCAACTTTCTTTTTAACATCGACGACCTCTTCAAATAAATGAATGTCCAGTTGGTTTGAGGTAGCAATTCTTCTATAATATTCTAATGCTTCTTGCTTACTAGGTTTTGCTTCTTTTGAAATAAACGGGATCTCTTCAATCTCAAGCTTTTCACTAGTTGAAAAAAACTGCATGTTAGCAGGATAATTATACAAAGAGTTTACGAGCGGTCCTTTTTCTAGAACTAAATAAGATAATCCTTCCTTCTTTGCTTTTAAGGCACAAGCAATACCTATGGGTCCTGCCCCAATAATAATTATATCATACAATACCTCTTCCATAGCACAAAGATAATGGCTACTTTCAAGGACTATTTACAGAGTAATCTTAAAAAAATTACTTCTCTATAATTTTCTTAAGACCTGCGATAGTTTGGGTAGGATTTTCGCTTTTGAATACATAGCTACCAGCTACTAACACATCGGCACCAGCATCGATTAATTGCTTTGCGTTTTTATCCGTCACGCCACCATCGATTTCAATCAAGGTTTCAGCACCTTTAGCATCAATAATTTTTTTGAGCTGGGTTACTTTATCATAAGTATTTTCAATAAAGCTTTGTCCTCCAAAACCTGGATTCACACTCATCAAACAAACCATATCAATATCCTGAATGGTATCTGTAAGTAAATGAACACTAGTATGTGGATTAAGTGCTACACCAGCTTTCATACCGTGAGATTTTATAAGTTGAAGTGTTCTGTGTAAGTGTGTACACGCCTCATAATGAACGGTAAGGTAATCACAACCTAAATCGGCAAAGGTTTTCACATAACGGTCTGGATCAACGATCATCAAATGTGTATCTATAGTTTTTGTGGCGTGCTTTACGATATCACGTAGCACGGGCATTCCAAAAGAAATATTAGGAACAAAAACACCATCCATGATGTCTATGTGAAACCAGTCTGCGTCACTAGAATTAATCATTTCAACATCACGTTGAAGGTTTGCAAAATCTGCTGCTAGAATAGATGGGGCGATACGTTTGGACATTACTAAGTTTTAAAGGTTATGCAAAGTTAGGGTATTGATTTCGCTTTCGCGAAAGCACAGCACTATAAAATCATTTTGTAATGACCACTCTAAAATTTTAACATAGCTGTTTTCATGTAGAAACAATCTGTTTAAATTTAAAAAGATAAAATTTTAAACCATTTTAACAAAAGATATACAGCAAGTTAAAATGTTGCAAACATATTATTAAGATGCTGCTAAACACTTGCCTGTAACTATTTTTTTTTTTTTGCTTTGAGAAGATTTGCAAATCAAAATTCCCTTTAAACGAGGAAGCCGAAAAGCGATATGAGTAAGCATAATTAATTATTAATATATAATGAAAAAACATTTTAAATTATTACCACTACTCCTTGTGAGTTTTTGTTTAACCTTTAATTCTTGTAGTGATGACGAGCAAGTATTAGAAACAAATTCAGAAGAGCAAAATTTCTTAGAAAAATCTTCAAGTGCTATAGAAACTATTGAAAGTATTGAAGAAGATTTTGGAATTGAGTTAATTGTTGATGAAACTATAGATCCAGAAAATACAATTCATTTTGAAACAGAAAAAGAAATGAGAAGTTTTATTGAAGAACAATTAAATCAAATTCAAAATCCCAGTCCTGTTCAAACAGAAGGATGTGCTAATGGAATATACACTGGTCAGGCGGCATCATCTGGGTTAGCTTCTTTGAATTTTGATGTTTCTGTTAGTGACGGTTGTATTTCAGGTATTAGTGGATATTGGTCTGGCTTTACATTTGGTTTAGGATATACACAAGGTGAATCGAATATGAATTGTAGTTCAGCTACGGTTTGTGGAACAGTTGACTATTTGCTGTTTTTTCAAGGTATCGGTACAGTATGGAAAGAGAGTGTATGTTATTCAATTAGTTTAAATTGTTAATTATGGATTTAAAACTTTTTTCATGGCAGCTATTTCTAATCGCTGTAATCGTTATTGTAGCTGTCCTTGTTTATAGAGCAGTAAGAAAGAATAGAAAGAATAATAACTTATAATTAATATTCATTTTTATAAAAAATGCCTCTCGATTTCTCAAGAGGCATTTTTACATTATAAACTTGTGAATTAATCTTCAGATTTATTCTCGTTGTTGTCATTATCACGACGTGGTCGGTCATCGCGACGTCTGTCGTTACCACGACGGTCATCACGTCTACCACCGCTACGGCGGTCGTTGTTACGCCTATCGTTATTGTTGCTGCGACGTGGACGCTCTTCCCAACCTTCTGGCTTAGGCATTAATGCTTTACGAGATACCTTTTGTTTTTTAGTTCTAGGGTCTATTCCTAAATACTTAACATCTAGAACATCTCCTACACTTAAAACAGTTGATGGATCTTCAATACGTTTGTAATCAAATTCACTTACGTGTAATAAGGTTTCCTTTCCAGGAGCAAATTCTACTACCGCACCAAATTCAAGCATCTTAACCACTTTCACCTCGTAAACCGAGCCTACTTCAGGTTCAAAGATGATGTTTTTGATACGCTCAATAGCAGCATTGATTTTATCGCGGTCTGTACCAGCAATTTCGATAACACCTTTATCATCAACCTCTTCAATATTGATAACCGTATCTGTTTCCTTTTGCATTTCCTGGATAATCTTTCCACCAGGTCCGATAACAGCACCTATGTACTTTCCTTCTATCTCCATAGATTCCATCTTAGGAGCGTGTGGCTTCACATCATCAGCTGGAGTAGCAATCGTATCGGTAAGTTTACCTAAAATATGCATACGACCATCACGTGCTTGCATTAAAGCATTGGTAAGGATCTCATAAGAAAGACCTTTAATCTTAATATCCATCTGGCAAGCAGTGATACCATCTTCTGTACCTGTTACTTTAAAGTCCATATCACCTAAGTGATCTTCATCACCTAGAATATCAGATAAAACTGCATAATCATCTCCATCGCTTATCAATCCCATCGCAATACCAGAAACCGGCTTTTTCATTTCAATACCAGCATCCATAATTGCCATAGTACCAGCACAAACAGTTGCCATGGAAGAAGAACCATTAGATTCTAATACTTCACTTACAACACGCACAGTATATGGACAATCCTCTGGGATCATTCCTTTAAGTGCACGTTGAGCAAGGTTACCGTGTCCTATCTCACGACGAGATGTCCCACGTAGTGGACGAGCCTCACCAGTTGAGAATGGCGGGAAATTGTAGTGTAAATAGAAACGCTCTTCACCTTCTTGAGACGCCAT
The DNA here is from genome assembly GCF_050703575.1 of Nonlabens sp. SCSIO 43208. Lineage (NCBI taxonomy): Bacteria > Pseudomonadati > Bacteroidota > Flavobacteriia > Flavobacteriales > Flavobacteriaceae > Nonlabens > Nonlabens sp. SCSIO 43208. The sequence continues at coordinate 1,115,812 of NZ_CP065365.1, read as the reverse complement.
GTCTATCACATTTGCATCGCGTGAAGTTCCTAGTGTTACTGTTGCAAGCGCTTGAGTTTCTCCACGTGTAAAAATGGCACTACCATGAGTAGATGGTAAATAGTCGATCTCACACCAAATATCACGAATATCAGTAGTTTTACGACCGTCAAGACGCACACCTTCCTTAAGCAACACATCGCGTACTGCTTTTTTGTGGGTTTTATTGAAATATTTAGAAATTAATTTTCCTTTTTCTTCTACCGTTTCTTCATCAAAAGTTTCAAATAAAGCCTCTTTAATTTCACCAAAGGCAGTTGAACGCTCTCGCTTACCACTACCTTGTTTGGCAATATCATAAACCTTGTCATAAGTAAACTCAGCTACTTTAGCCTCGATATCAGCATCTTCATCCTCGCCTTCATACTCACGAGTTTCCTTCTTACCACCTACTTGTTCTACTAGTGCTTTTTGAGCCTCGCATTGTTCCTTGATAGCTTCATGTGCTGCTTTAATAGCTGCGATCATTTCTTCTTCAGAGATTTCATCCATTTCTCCTTCAACCATCATCACACTATCGGCACTCGCACCTATCATCATGTCAAGATCACTTTCCTCTAGTTGTTCAAAACTTGGGTTTATGATAAACTCGCCGTCAATACGTCCTACACGCACTTCAGAAATCGGGCATTCAAAAGGAATGTCAGATAATTGTAATGCAGTACTCGCAGCTAATCCTGCTAGTGCATCAGGCATTACGTTTTTATCGTGTGACATTAATTGAATCATCACTTGCACTTCATTGTGGTAGTCCTTAGGAAATAGTGGACGTAATACACGGTCTACTAATCTCATAGTAAGTACCTCACCGTCATTAGGACGTGCTTCACGTTTAAAGAATCCGCCTGGGTATTTACCTGCCGCAGCAAATTTTTCTCTAAAATCTACAGTAAGAGGTAGGAAATCCATTCCCGTTGAAGAGTAACCAGATACTACAGTACCTAATAACATAGCGTCGCCGCAGCGCACTACAACCGATCCGTGTGCCTGTTTTGCAAGAGCACCGGTCTCAATGGTGATATCTGGCCCATTGGCCATTTTTATCACTTGTTTAAAAACTTGTGGTTTCATAAAATTTTATTTAACGTTTTCTCAAGTTGTGTGTGGTGAGAAAGTGTTTGTCATTTTTCTTTATGAGAAACCAGCTTTTATGTCTCGCGATTATTTATTTATGACGCTTTCGCGAAAGCGTACCTGCAATATACTAATAAAAAAAGGGGACACAAGGTCCCCAATTTTTTACTTTCTTATTCCTAATTCCTTAATAAGCTCACGATATCTTAAGATATCCTTCTTCATAAGGTAATCAAGTAATGAACGACGCTTACCTACCAATTTAACCAAGCTACGCTCTGTATTAAAATCGTGACGGTTTTTCTTAAGGTGTTCTGTTAAGTGGTTGATACGGTATGTGAATAACGCGATTTGCGCATCAGTGTTACCAGTATCGTTTACTGACTTTCCATACTTTGAAAAGATTTCAGCTTTTTTTTCTGCAGTTAAATACATGCCAAAATTATTTGAAATAATGAATATTATGTATGCCAGACTATCTGACGTATCGCTTAAAGCGAGTGCAAAAATAATGTTTTATTATGGTTTACAAGCTTTTAAATTAAAAAAGTTAATCTGATGCTTTTTATCATTTACCTGTCGTAAGACCAGTTCATTATATCTGTGCGCAATCCTATGTTAAACCAGGTTGTGGATTGATCAACTACTCTTACGTTATCTACTTGAGGAGAAATATCACGATAAATAAGCTGTGTATATACTTTTAAGTTTGAGGCTGGATTGATTAAATATCCAGCTTCAAGTTGCCCATAAAAATAGCTTGCGGTATTACCTTGAGCTACTTCATTCCCGTTTTCAAATGCGCGATTATCTTCACTGGTGTAAACATTTCCTCCATAAGCAAGATTGTCGCTATTTGATAATATATCATAACCACGTTCCCCTAAAATAGCTTTACCGATCCCATACCATCGTTTATAGTCATATCGGCCTATAAAAATCATCTCATAGAAGTTTGCACCCCATGGATGAGCAAGCGCTTGGTTACTATTACCATAATTAAGAACGATAGAATTATGACTGTAAGTAAAAGGCCTTACCCGATTATACTCTGCTTGAAGCATTAAACCGTTAATAAAAGCATTTTGCCATTTTACACCTATTTGAAAGGCACTTTTATTCTTAAAACTACCACCACCAGCCACGGCATCACTAGAAAACTCGTCAAAAACAAGCTGTCCATATCCCGTAACCCTATTGGTGAATTTATATTTTGCAGTAGCGCCTATTAAAGCATTTCCACCTCGTGAACCTGTTTGTAATTCAATAGCTTGATAAAAAATGATAGGATTAATATAATTAAAATCAAATCCTCTTTGGTTATCATCCTGCCAAAGCACACTTTCAAACAATCCGATATTAAGTCGCTTTGTAGCATTCCAACTTAAATAGTGAAAAGTCATAAACTTAGTACGAAAACTATCATCGGCAGTTACTTCACTGCGTACATCTCTTAGCGAGGTGTAAAGAACAGTGTAGTTGAGCTTCCAAAAATTGGCATTTACTTTAAAGTAAGGGAATGGCATTGAGTTATCACTTAAAACTAAAGATCTGTATCCATCTCCTATAAAATGCTGCCCATGACCTAATTGTAAATCAAAATACTTGCTAGGTTTGTAATTAATATAACCTGTTGCTACTGGGTAATCGTAAATATTCTCACCGCCATCTTCAGCAATACCACGACCAGGCACAATACCTGGATTACCGCCGTCGGGTGCTCGCAGTGTGATTTCTCGATTGAAATAATCTGCAAATCGACCTTGAGATTCTTGAATCGTAGCTCCAAATGTTATTTGCTTACCGATACCACCGTTTACCATCGCAAGCCTTGTATTATTAAAAGTATTAATGTCGGCGTCAAAATCTTTACCCAACTGTAGGTCTACTCCTGGATCTATTACAAACCAGTAATCATCTCCTGCAACTCTAAAAAAGTGCTCATTCCACCATTTGCGACCTAACCATGTTGTGCGTTCTTCTGTTAAACTAGAGCGCTGTGCTTCTAAATCAAAATACGCTCCTACTTGATTAAAAGTATAAGGTTTAATACTACTATGAGCATTGGTGCCAATTTTGTTCATAGCAGCTTCATATGGTGCATAACGCTGATACGAAAAAGGAATTATTGTGTTTGAGAGTAATTCTTGATTGGTGTATTTATTTGATTTGATACCTTGGTAATCATTGTTCGCTTTCGCGAAAGCGATACTGTCTAAATCATTGACCAAATCACTCTTTGCTGGCGATGCAGTATTTTGCTTTTCATCAAACGTAACAAAGGAACCACCTGACACCAATGGAACTGGTGTGTTTATAACAAATTGCATAAATGTGGGATTTCCGTTGTAGCTAGGTGGCGTAATTTTGGGCAATGAATTAAAAGCTTTTCTCAATTCACTTTTTACATCTTGCTCTTTTGAGTCTAAGGTGATAACAATAAACTCACCGTCTTTATTTACTTCAAACCTAATAGTCGCACTACTAGAACCAACATCTACTGGGTGATCATAATTATTTTGAAGCTGCATGTATAATTCCTCATAAAAACAGCTGGACAGTTCACTGGATAAAACTGATTCACAATTACTAAAAATAGGGAATTTCTCTATACTTGTTTGAGCAATACCTGTTATAGAAGACAGTATAAAAATTAAAGAGAGAATTGATCTCATAAATTCAAGTTATAGGCTCAAAGATACACTTTAATAATACCGAATAAAAAATCCCAGACTCATATTAAAAAACAGGTCTGGGATCACAATAAATGGTTGATGTTTATTGCTGAATTGAAAATGTTATTGGTATTGAATAAATCACCCTAACTGGTTTATTATTGATTTTGCCAGGCTGCATTTGCGGTAATTTGGCCATCACTCTATTAGCTTCCTTTACTAATCGATCATTAGGAGCACGTACTTTGATATCAATTGGATTACCGTTTTCATCAATTGTGAACATAGTTGCTATCTTAAACTTATCTCCTTGACCTGATAAATCTTCGGCTAGACTAGTATCAAAATTTCTTTGAATGAATCGTTTCATCTTTTCATTCATGCAGTTATACTTTTCCTCTCTTGACATATCTTCATCACAACCAGGAAAAAGCGGCATTTCTTGAACAGCTATTATAGGACTGCTGGTAGTAGATGTGGTCGGTTTGCTTTTTGCTTCTGTCTTACTAGATGTAACTGGCGTAACCGCAGGCTCTGTAACAGGCGTTTCTTCCCTTTTTTTGTCATCATTTTCAGGAACAAGTTCGTTATTATCAACCACCTTTAATTTATTCGGTTCTATAATTTTAGGAGTTTCGATTCTTACAGGTTTTGCAATAGGCTGTTTAATGACAGGATTATCTGGAATTACTCGATAAACATCATGATCCTCTTCCCACACATCTATGATCGTAGTACCAACGATTGCAGGAACAGGCTTAGTTTCTTCGGTAGTGGTTTCAATAACCATCCAAACTAGCAATAACGCTGCTACCAGCCCTATTTGAAAATTAATAATGGGATTGACTTTTGTGTTAATAGATTTCTTCCTCTCGATACGAGAAAGTACCGATGTTGCAGCATCGGCATCTTTTTTAAAGAGACTCATAATTAATGGTTTAAAATGTTATTAGGAACAGAAATCAAGAGTCGTACCAAAAACCGTTAATTCAAAATAAAATCCATAAGCTTTTAATGAAAACATTATTTTATTGATAATAAAAAAGCCCGACTTGTAGAAAGTCGGGCTTTTTTAAAAATTTATTTAATTATCTAGTCTTGTACTTGGAAGATAATTGGTAATGCATAAATAACACCTACCGCTCTACCACGCTGCATACCTGGAGTCATTTTAGGTAATTTATTAATTACGCGAGCAGCTTCTTTCTGTAAATCTGGGTGCTTAGCACGAGATTGAACTCCTACGATATTTCCTTTACTATCGATTTTAAACTGTACCGATATTTTTTGACGACCTTCAAGACCTAAGTCGTTTGCAAGACCTGTGTTAAAGTTACGGTTAACGAACTTGGTGATTTTCTCACTCATACATTTCTTACGGTCGGCATTATTTTTCTTATCCTCACAACCAGGATAAATAGGCACGTTTTCAATAATTGCAAAAGGTACATCGGCAATCACTTCTTCTACACCTACTTCTTCAGAAACCTCTTCTACCTCAACAATCTCTTCTTCTTCATCGGTTTCAGTATCCTGAATTTCCACCTCTTCAATTTCTACATCATCCTCAACAACTTCCAGAATTTCTGGAGCTGGTGGCGGTGGTGGTGGCGGTGGTGGCGTATCAAGCATTTGTGTAATTGGAATTTCTTCTTCAATTACGAATTCTTCGATTTCAACTGGCGGCTCCTCGATTTCGACTGTTTTTGTCTCATACTCCAAACCTTGCCATGCTAGCAAAAGCATAAATGCCAGTCCTGCAAGAGCATACAACGTAATATTCTTACGTAAATCTGCCTTTTCTGATTTTTTAACTTCCATTGCGGTGGTGTTTAGTGGCTAAAAATAAATAATTCAATTTTTTCTTAAAAGCTTTTAACGCTAAGATTTTTTTATCTGTAACATTTTACTGATAACATAAAGTAATAGAGCACCAATAATGATGCCAAATACATTTGCAATAACGTCAAAGATATCCATAGATCTATTTTGTGAGAAATATCCTTGACCTAATTCTATAAGAACACCTATAATAAAAGATAATACCATAGCTCCTATAACAACTGTTCTAGAAAAATCTTCTAGTATGTTTTTTATATTCCATGAATAATCAGGAAACTTTGAAACATAACCTACATAAAAAAAGAAGTACCACACTATCGCCATAATGGAATAGGCAATTGCATGATACACTTTATCTTGAAAACTGAGCTCAAAAGGAATCGGAAAGGGTAAACTTGTTAGTGAAAGATAAGCAATCACTAGAGTGTAAACCGGCGCAACCCCTTTAAGCAAATGCTTCACTATCCTACAAGATCTTTATAAGCATCAGCAGTCATAAGACCATCTACTTGTGAAGCGTCGCTTATTTTTATTTTGATCATCCATCCATCACCATAAGGGTCAGAGTTTACTAACTCTGGCTCGTCTTCTAATTGCTCATTAAATTCAACAATTTCACCTGACAATGGTAAAAACAAATCAGAAACGGTTTTTACCGCTTCTACCGTACCGAAAACTTCCTCTTGATCAAGTGTTTCATCTACGGTTTCAACCTCAACGTATACAATATCACCTAATTCGCTTTGAGCAAAATCAGTGATCCCTACTGTTGCAACATCACCTTCTATTTTTACCCATTCGTGGTCTTTGGTGTACTTAAGTTCTGCTGGAATATTCATTATTTAAATTTTAAAGGGGTAAAGTTAAAACATTAAGCTTTTTAAGCCACAAGTTTACTATTATAATTACGTAAAATCCCTTACTAATTTCCAAACGTATATCTTAATGTAATTCCACTACGAATAGTAGTTTGCGGAAACGCCGTCGAAATTGCAAACTCGCTGAAAGTATGGTCGTAATAGAAGATTCCAGTAAAGGCCTGGCTAAAGGCATATTCTGCGCTGAATTTTAAACCATAGATTGTTTGTCCAGCAGTAGCTTGACTATTATCAAAATCTAAATACCTTACTATGGTAATATTATCTCTGATTGAACCATCCAATCTCATGTTCAAGTCGCTTTTTATCACACGACTGCGTCCACCCCAATTCGTTCTAAATTTGAGATCCTTTAATCTATAACCAACTCCTACGATCCATTCTTTACTGTTTATTTCAGTAAGTAGGTTATTATCAAAACTTAGGGACACAGCTCTATCCCTACGGTGTTCTACAGCAATAGACATTGAATTTTTCATTTCAAAATCAATCTTGAATAATGGCGAAAAACTCTCAGTCAAATTGATGTTGAAATATAGTTGTGGTGACTTGAAATCTCCATTTTGATTTAATGATCCTGGATTAAGCGTAGCATTTTCATCATAATCAAAATTTCTATTACCAGCAACAAAATCTAGATTACGTTGGAATTGATTAATCGTATAACTAGACCTATACCCATGATTCAATGAAAATCTTCTAAAACGTTTTTTGAACCATTTAAGATTCATTAATCCTGTATACTTTAAAGTCCAATTAGGTAATGGAATATCTCTAAAAGCACTGCGATCTTGATCTTCAACATCGCGCCCTTCATAAGCAGCAATAAACGAAGGCAATAAAACTTCCTGACTATTACGTGAAAAACCTACAGGAAACCCATCTGAATCACGGTTAAATGTTGTGGTTCCATAAAATTCCGTTGCCAGTTTATTGGCTACAGCTAGTCTATTATTTCTAAATGTCTCAAAAGTTTTTGAGCCATTGATATCGCTTTTTTGAAAAGCAGTACCAATCATAATGGTAGAAATATCAAAGTTCCCAAATTCATTAGGAGTCAACGATTGATATTGTAAGGATGTTGGGTTTACTCGATAATTTTCTTGATAGGTTTCTTGATAATTACGGTTCCCTACAAGGTCTAGCGTTAGGTCCTTTACTAGATCTACTTTAATGTTATAATCAAACTTGCGTGAAGCTACCTCACTATACTGTTGATTAAAATCCTGAAACAAGGTTAACCAACCTTTTCTTGCGGCTAGTTCTCTAACTTCTGCCTGTGACCCAAACACAAAACCTGTAGTAGGTTTTAAAGTTCCTATAAACCCAATATCATTTGTGTAACCTGGAAGGAACATACCATTGGTTTCCTCATAATTAATTTGTGCTCTTTTTACTGAAGTTACCACACCTATTAAAGTATTAAGAGCTTGATTTGCAAAATTCTTCTTAGGGATCTTCTTTTCCTTTTCTTCCTTAGCCTGATCGGGATTTGGTGTTCCAGCTGGTGTGCGCGTTCTACTGCGGCTGCGTGATCTCTTACGGGCATTACGTGCTTCGTTTCCAAATTTAATCTTCTCTAGACCTACGTATTTATAAAGATTATCTAGATCCAAAGTACCATTGATACGATGCGTATTGGCATTTGAAACAGTGTTACCTATATCCGGTATATCATCTAATTGTGAAAATTGTTGCGATGATCTCTGCCAGTTAAAATCTGCTGTGTAAGTGTAGTTCGCTTTCGCGAAAGCGAGAAAAGGAAACTTATCAAACGGCAATTTATAAGTAAGTTGTAATTGTTGATTGTGTTGATTAGGGATACCTTCATCAAAAAAGTCGGTCCATAAAGTATAGTCTTGATCTACTTCATTGGACTCTGAATCAATGTAACTACGCACCAGTCTATTCTGATTGGCACTTAAGTTGAACTGTAACGATTTTGTCAAATCCCAATTAATAGCATACTGATGGTTGAGTGTAAAATTGCGATTTGTTAATGGAGCGATGCTGATGTTTTGTGCATCTGGAATACCATCACCATCAATATCTACCGGATTAGTATCCAATTGAAGATCTCTAAATTTTTGAAAGTTGTATTGTCTAACAATATTCCCACTCGCAGAAAAATTATTAGGTAATAAATTAAGATTAAAATCACTTAAGAATTTACCGTACTTACCTTCTAAAAAGCTGATGTTTTTGAAAGGCTCAACCTCGGCTTTAGGAAACGCATAATTATAAGTTGCTCCTGCATTAACCGACTGTTCTTTATATTGCTCAATTTCAAAGTTGCGTTGATCTACTTGATTGTAACTTCCAGAGAAAGTAAAGTTTTCAATATCATACGGCATAGGTTTTGAATCACCAGTTCGCTCCTTGCGCACTCCTATAAGATTGACGCTTTGCCTGCGTGTATAATTTTCGGCTTGTTCCCTTATTGCGTCTCTTTCGGCGTCATTGTCTGCATTATCTAATCTAGTGTCCAATTCAATATCCTCAAACTGTGGATCAAATTGCGGTGTTATGGTTTCTTCACCTATACTATAAGTGAACGGTAATTGTACACCCCATTTTTTAGGCAACAATTGACCTAGACTTACATTTGTTGTGATATCATATTGTGTGACATTTTCACGATCTCGCTCGTTAGGCCCTTGCTCAATAGCTCCAAAACCTATTGTGCTGCGTCTACCTGTCGCAGTAACCGATGCAAAATCGGCAACATTTGCATCAAGATTCATAGTTGCCGCATAACCACCTTCGTTTTTAAGACCAGCAAGTCTCATTTCATTAACCCAAACTTCACCACATATTTGATTTGATGTTGGATTGCGTACACCAATCATAAGTGCTCGTATATCTCCAAAATTAGGATTTCCACGGATACCATAACTGTGCTGTGCTGCCTCGTTAGGATCTCCTCCAAGATTAACTTGATCAAAGAAATTAGCTTCGTTGACATTTAATGCTGGATTTCCTAGTACTCTAGCTTTCAATTCCTGCAGTAACTCGAGGTTAATCTTAAAGTTGTTACTATTAGGCCAAACTTCGTTGCGATCAGTAGCTCCAAATGCTGTAATAGAAAGTGGCAACCTTACCTCATAATAATTTTGGGTAAAATCTACACCCATTCTCACAAAGACTTCAATCTCACCATCAGCAAGTGCGAGTTCATTTACTAGAGATTCAGCATGGACAAACATTTCTAAATCTTCATATTGACGCATGTCAATTCGAATGTTCTTAAACACAGCTCTCGAATCACCCGATTCTAAATCACAAACTCTTAAAGCTAGCGATTGTTCATTCTGTCTGATGTTTTGATTTTGAGTTCTTAATTCTTCTCTTTCAACTCCTGGTGGTAATACATATCTAATTGGAGTTCTAGATTCGTTATTTTCAATATTAACACCTTCAACTTCAAAAACAGTAGGGTCGTCTGCGGCGTTAGGATCTGTTTCATCTAATGAAGCAGTGTAACGACGATAATCACCGCGCACTAGATCCAAAGAACCAAATCTTAAGTGCGTATCTACGTTAAAATCTGTCAGGTACATTCTCATGAATCGAATAGCTCTAAAATCTGCTATTTCATTAATCACTTCACGATTAGGATCATTAAGCGGCACTCTAAACTGCACCCATCTTGTATCTATACGAGTTCCGTTAGGCAATTCGGTTTGTACTGTTTTAGTATCGTAGATGTAATCGTTGTTATTAACGTCCATTCCTGGAAATACTGGAATATTATATTCGAAATAACTATCGATGGTATTCATGGTGTTATCTCTATTAATATCCTCAACATCTGGCAAAGTGGTTGATCCTCTATTTGTTTGAGATACTTCAGAAGGTGAGTTTCCTTCTGTCCCATTATAATTTCTATAACGATTAACTATATCACCGTTAGCAGCAAGATAAAACTCATAATTATCATTAGCTGGATCTACTGGACCAAAAGCAGGAAAGGAATTAATCTCTTCGGCATCACTAAAACCATCTAAACCTATATCTTGATTTGCTCTCTCTTGTCCTTGTGTGTCAAATGCGTAAACAAGAGATTGACTATTAGGGACTTTTCCATAAGCCGTTGATGTAGTTAATATCGTACCTCCATCATCCGGTAATCCATTTTCAAATTGCTTACGGTTGTCCTTTAGCACATCTTCAGATATACTTCCTAAGTTGATAGAAATTGTTCCTCCTGTATTAGTAGGGTCAAATGCAAATGTGTCCATCATCCAAAATTGAATGTACTCCACATTATTTTGCTCAAAATTGGTACTTGAGAACTGTCTCATGATACCTGCCCAATTATCCTGTGGATTAGGAAGAATGTTTGAACCAGCTGCAGATGGATTGTAATTATAAGGACCACGCTCGCTTGGATAATAGGCAAGGTCTAGTGTATTTACTACTTGTTGTTGACCCTGTTGTAAATCCACATTAGGAAACAACTCGTCTATAAACACTCTACGAGTTCTCCAATCTGAAACATCGTCATCTGTAATACCTGCTGGTCTTTGCGTTCCATAGAATATTGGATCAATGGAATACCAGGACATTTTGGCCCTGCTATAATTGTACTCTAGTGGATTTGAAGAACTTCCATTGCCTTCAAAATCAACTGGTGTACTCGCTAACGACCAGGCAAACGGACTTAATATGTCAATAGTAGTTTGAGAACCCTCAAAATCATCTACATAAGCAGCTGCTCTATTACCGAAATTATCACCAGCTGGCGAGCCAGGAAATAAATATGCAATCTCACCTCTTAATGATAGATTTGAAGCAACATCAGTATCAATATTTGGTAATTTATTAACCAGTCGGGTTAATACAGGCACTTCTGTATTGTACAGAAAGTTTGCACCTAAAATAGTATTGTTAATAGGCTCAAAACCGTAGGTAGATTTTTGTGTAATGGGACGTTCTTTTAGATTCAAAAAAGTACCACCTACTATAAGATCCTCACTAAATTTATGTTCTACATTTATTCCTGTAAATCTCTTTGTTTGCTGTCTGAATACCGAATTATTCTCTGTAGAAACTTGAATTGGCGTGTTTGAATTAAGTAACGCTTGATCCAGAATAATAACTCGACCAGCTAGATAGTCTACCGTATAATCTATACCTTCTTGTAGGGTTCGTCCACCAGCGGTAACAGTAACCGAACCTCTAGGAACATTAAAAGCACCTATAGGAATACCTTCTTGACCGGTTGATTTGTATTGACCTTTAATTAAATACTTATTCTTATCAGCGTTTTCTAGAGCTTGAGCCTTGGTCGTGCGATACATATTGCGGTATACATACTGCTCTTGATTTGCATTATAAGTAGATGGGTTGTTATAATCTTCTGGACCAGCGCCAGGAGTAAGATCTAACTTATTGAATAAAAATTCACCAAAAGGTTCTACACTCGTGAATATAATACGCCCATTTTCTGGATCGATTGTCAAACCAGGTACGTAATCAAAGAAACCATCACCGTCAGGTTGCGGATCTCCTTGTTGATTTAATCTATCTAAATCAAATACTCTAATTAATGTGGTTTCTTCAACGTCACTAGGTAAAGCAACTGGTGGATTGGTTAGTGTTCCAGGAGCAGCTGTTATATAATTTAACTCTGGCGGATACTGGTAAAAGATATTTAATCTAAAATCCTCTGGTGATAATTGAAATCCACCTAAGTTATAAATATTTTTCATCATTAGGTCCCAAGATGGCTCCGTAACGGTTACTAAGTTGCTCTTAAGTAGCTTTACTACTAGATTTTGGTTGTTAACAGCTACTTGGCCAGGATTCGTGTTTGCGTCTACATTGGTTGCAACTACACCATCATTAGCAAATTCTCCTACTTGATATACCTTACCACCAGCAGTAAACTGGAAAGCAACTGCAAGTACTTCATCGTTATTCAATCTTTGTCTTAAAGATATATAACCTAATTGTGTGTTTAAGGTATATTCATTTGGTGCTAATTTCCTTGCATTTTCTAAGGAAACATAATCAAAACCCTCATTTACTTGTGCACCACCAAAACCTTGCTGGACTGTTCCTATGTCTCTAATTTGCTCATTGAGTAATGAACTTGTAGAACCATTTATTCCTCTAGGGTTGAATTGGTTATTTGAATTGTCAGGATAAGCACCTTCTGTAACATTAACAAAACCAGGAGGAACAACGTCTAGACCAATATTTTCACCATCTGACTCACCCAAATCCTGAATAGCTACTAAATTACGTACATCTTGAGTACGATTACCACGATTGGTAATCCAAACCTCGGCTCTTGTAATTTGTACATTTGTATTTATAAATGGATAATTTTCTAGGGTGCGATCGTAATTATCCCTAAAATAATGAGCTAGGAAAAAGTGCCTGTTCTCATCATAATCCAGCGAGAAGAAATCAAATTCATTAATTGATGCTCCACCTTGAGCCTGAACTGTACGAGCCTCACTTTGTTGTTCTGAAAAAACAGCAGTAATTCTGGTTTTTCCAAATTGCAATTCTGTTTTAATACCAAAAAGACTTTGCGCACCACGAATAAGTTGAGAATTAAGCGGCATATTCACATTACCTACCTCAATACTTTGTAAAATATCGTCTTCTGTAGGTGTGTAATCAAGTTTAATTTGATTTTGAAAATTAAAGGTGCTTTGAGTATCGTAGTTAGCATTAACCTGTAGCCTAGTACCTACCTTACCTACAAGAGATAAATTGATACGCTGGTTAAAATCAAAAGTGGTATTCTGTCTATTTCTTGGGGAAAAACTAGGGTTATCACTACGATTAAAAAGCAGCCCTAGATCTACCTCTACAGATCCTTGTGGAACTACCGATATCTCTGTACCACCAAAAATACTTTCAAACAAAGCCGAGTTTACATAAAAATTGGGTAAAAGATTCTTTTGCTTCTCTTTATCCTCATCCGTTTTTCCTGCAATTGCCTGTGCTTTTTCAATGAAATAACTTTTCATTTGTTCTTTCATAGCACGCTGTAAATACTGCTCTCTGGTAAGTACAAAGGGATAATCCAATTGATAGCCAGCAAATGTAGTCCTCAAAATATACCTATCCATTACTGGATCATATTCATACATTTTGGTTATGGAAGGTGGATCTGGTAATTCTAATTTACCTAATTCGACTCCATTAGGTATAGAATCGTTCTCTTGTGTTGTGGGTTGTTGCGCTTTCGCGAAAGCGAAACAAAAAAGAGCTATTAAAACAGGTAAAAGCTTCATTTTAAAATACCTATATCCCAAATCCTATAATTGTTTTAATGCTTGTTTAATCAAATCTTCTACTGTGGCATCTGGTTGATTGCTCAAAATTTTATCCACGACTTTTTGAGCCTGCTTGCGAGCATAGCCTAAAGTTTCTAGTGCAGATAACGCTTCATCACGGCCAGTATTGCTTGCAACAATAGAAATTTCTGGATTATCTAATACTTGTAATATTTTATCCTTAAGATCGAGTATAACACGTTGCGCTGTTTTTGCACCTATACCTTTTACACTTTGTATTGTGCGCACATCTTCACTAGCGATTGCTTGTGCAATTTGTGTGGGCGCAACACTGGATAACATGGTACGAGCTGTATTTGCACCAACTCCAGATACGGACAGTAATAGTTTGAAGATTTCTCGTTCACTTTTTTCGGCAAAACCGAACAACCTGTGTGCATCCTCACGTACTTGCATATAAGTATACAACTTGCACTGCTCGTTGTCTGGCAGTTGTGAATATGTGTGCAGTGATATTTCTACTAGATATCCTACTCCATGGCAATCAATTACTACATCGGTCAGGTTTTTTTCTACTAGCCTGCCCTGAAGTTGTGCAATCATAATTGGTTAATTGTGTTTCAAATGTAATAAAATAATCTATTGCGGTTGTTGCGACCTTTTTAACTGCAATGAACGATTATAGGACTCCTTTTGTTGTGCATCTATAACTGCCACGGCAGCCATGTTCACGATCTCGTCCACACTAGCTCCTAATTGAACTACGTGTACGGGTTTTTGCAAACCTAAAAGGATAGGACCTATGCTATCAATACCATTAAGTTCCTTCATCATTTTATAAGTACTATTTGCACTTTCAAGGTTAGGAAACACTAATGTATTCACTTTTTTACCTGCAAGTTTTGAAAAAGGAAACTTGTCCTGAAGTAATTCAGAATTTAAAGCAAAATCGGCTTGTAGTTCTCCATCTACTACTAGATCGGGATAATATTGGTGTAAATATTTTACCGCATTACGTACTTTAACAGCATTAGGATGTTCTGAAGACCCAAAGTTCCCGTAGCTTATCATTGCGATATTAGGTGTGATACCAAACAACTGGGCTGTACGGCCTGTCATTTGTGCAATTTTTGCAAGTTCAATAGCATCTGGATCTATGTTTATAGAGGTGTCTGAAATAAACATAGGACCTCGTTGTGTAATCATTAAATTGGTACTGGCTACTTTGTCAACTCCTGGTGCGCGACCTATAATCTCTAACATAGGTGTGATGGCACGAGGATAGGACTGAGCAAATCCAGTGATTAAACCATCGGCATCACCCATTTCTACCATCATCGCTGCAAAATAATTACGCTGTCTTAAAAATTTACCGGCATCAAATAAAGTAACCCCTTTACGCTTTCTTATTTTCCAAAACTCTTCAGCATATCTATCTCTGCGAGCTTTTTCTTCATCGCTTTTGGGATCAATAATTAAACAAGGTTGATCAAACTCAAGTTCCTCTTTAAGTTCTTCAATTGTTTCCCTGCGTCCCAAAAGTATAGGTGTTCCTATTCCTTCTTCTAAAACAATTTGCGCTGCTTTTAGTACATCTAGTTGATCGGCCTCAGCAAAAACAATTCTTTTTGGATTTGTCCTTGCTCTATTTAAAATAAGCCTGACAAGCTTATTATCTGAGCCCATACGTGTGAGCAATTGCTCCTCGTATTTCTCCCAATCTTGAATTGGTTCTTTGGCAACTCCTGTTTCCATGGCTGCTTTTGCAACAGCTGGCGGAATGGTTGAAATTAATCTAGGGTCAAAGGGTTTTGGAATTATATAATCCCTACCAAAGGTAAGTTTGAGCTCGCCATAGGCGATATTAACTTGTTCAGGAACTGGTTCTTTAGCAAGACTAGCAATAGCATGAGTAGCTGCTAGTTTCATTTCTTCATTAATTGTAGTTGCTCTTACATCTAGCGCTCCACGAAAAATAAAAGGAAAACCTAATACGTTATTTACTTGATTAGGGTGATCGCTTCGCCCTGTTGCCATAATGATATCATCACGGGTTGCTATAGCTAGGTTGTAATCAACCTCGGGCACTGGATTTGCCATGGCAAATACAATCGGGTTCTCATTCATGCTCAATAGCATGTCCTCATCAACAATATTTCCTACTGAAAGACCTAAAAATACATCGGCATTCTTAAATGCCTCGCGCATGGATACAGTATCCATCTCTCTTGCAAATTGCATTTGCATATCACCAAGATCTGTCCTAGATGTTGTAATTAAACCGTCCACATCATACATCATGATGTTTTCCTTCTTTGCTCCTAGCTTTACATAAAGGCTGGTACAAGAAATGGCAGCGCTACCAGCTCCCGACACAACGATTTTTACGTCTTCTATTTTTTTATCAGCAAGTTCAAGCGCGTTGAGTAACGCAGCACTTGAAATTATGGCTGTACCATGTTGATCGTCATGCATTACTGGGATATCTAACTCCTCTTTTAAACGGCGTTCTATTTCAAAAGCCTCTGGAGCCTTGATATCTTCTAAATTTATCCCACCAAAAGTTGGGGCAATATTTTTCACAGTTTGAATGAACTCTTCAACATTTGTGGTATCAACCTCAATATCAAAACAGTCTAGATCAGCAAATATTTTGAAAAGCAGCCCTTTTCCTTCCATTACAGGTTTAGATGCTTCTGGGCCAATATCACCAAGACCTAAAACAGCTGTTCCATTAGAAATTACAGCCATAAGGTTACCCTTGGTAGTATATTTATAAACATTTGCCTTATCCTTAGCTATTTCAAGACAAGGCTGTGCAACACCTGGACTGTAGGCAAGAGATAAATCCCGTTGACTACTGTACTTTTTAGTAGGTACAATTTTTATTTTACCAGGTTGCGGTTTAGCGTGATATACTAATGCTTCTCTACGTTTACTTTCTTCACTCATAAAATGGATTTACCGTGATAAACAAAAGTAAGGCTTAATCGAGAAGTGTCTGTTTTTAGAATATATTTTTTATTGATAAATAACACATTTCAAAACAAGCCCCTATTAAATTATTCGTTTGTAGCCAGACTGATCAGTAAACCAGTACAGAAGTTAAAGTTTGAAAACCGCTAGTGAGTTTTTATAGATAATTGATGAGATAATTTCCTATTACAGATGAAATTAGGTGAGTCTAGTGACATCATTGTGTAAATACCGCATCGAAACGGCCGTCGGTTATTTCGTAGATGGTTCCAGTTTCTGGATCTATTACCGTAAATTCAAATGTGGCAGAGACTATATTTGAATTCGTTGTAAATTCAATGAATGTTATTGAGCCATTGGTGGTTGAACTTGAATCGAAAAAACGCAAACCGTCATTATCAACAGCTATGCTTACAAAAAAATTACCCACGTCGTTTGATTCAATATTATGGGATTGATTAGTTCCTATTTCTCTTTGGTTAGTGCGCAAGCATATATCGGATACCACACCACTTTCATCTAATCCGCATATATTGAAGAAATACTCTCCATCCACCAGCTGGTAAAAGCAGTTAAAGTTGCCACTGTCGTCCACAAAGGGCTCACCGTTCACGAGGCAGCCAAAGGTGCCTGCGCCTGTGGTGGTGGCTGGTGGTAGGCAATCAACACCGGCGCAACCGGGATCATCGTCCTCGCATGAGGTGGTTAAAAAAATAAAGAAAATAGAGGATAGAATATAGACTGCTTTTTTCATGATGTGAAGATTAAAGGATTAATTTGATAAAGTATGAAATTTATGTAAATTGATTGTAAATAAGAGGTCAAGCTTTCGCGAAAGCATAATTGAAAATTTTGTGAATGTTTCCCAAAACATTTGTGTCGTTGTGCACACTATCAGTTAGCCTGCGTTTCTCTCGCTATCGCTCGTCGAATGCAAGAAAAACTGTAAGTTCTTTAAACTTCATAGCGTAATCAAGTAGTATTCCTGATTCTACCTAGGGCTTTTATTGAAACCTATTACTAATTGAATTAGTCTAGTCACTGTTGGTTTTGAGCTGGACTAGGATATGATGGAAGGTAGAAGCAAGACTACAGAATTAAAATCAGACTTAGCGTATGACTATCGCTCTTTAAACATAACCATCGCCTTTTTAGGTTTTAGGGTAATTAGTGGATTGTATTCTATCCTTTCTCTGGTAGGGACTAAATGATACTTACTTACTAGTTTGTTCAAAACCATTATCATTTCAAACATCGCAAAGTTGTTTCCTACACACATACGTGGTCCTGCTCCAAATGGAAAGTAGAAATTCCTGTATTCTTTTACTCTATCTGGATTGAAGCGTTCTGGTTTAAAATCATCAGGAGATTCCCATAAGTCTTCTCTACGGTGTAACTCATAAAACGAAATCAACCAATTGGTATTTTTATCAATTTTTATAGAACCGCACTCATCATCTTTAAGAGCTACGCGATCAGTTACATAAGCAGGTGGATACAATCTTAATGTTTCTTCAACACATTGTTTGGTAAATTGAGATCGCATTATCTGCGTCATCAAGTCTGATTCTTTATCAACATCTTGCAACGACTGTAAAACTAAATCTTGTGCATTTTGATGTTGGGCTAATAGTTCAGTAGCAAAGCTTAATGCATTTGCCGTTGTCTCGTGACCAGCAATAAACAAAACTAGTATTTCGTCTATGAGTTGCTCCTTACTCATATAGGAACCATCCTCATAGGTGCTGTGTAAAAGCATGTCTAATAGATCACCGAAATGCTTTTGACTAGTTTTACGATCATCAATTATATCTGAAAGCAATTGTCTAGCTTCATTAATAAGCTCAAGATGATAGGGAATACTTCCAGATCCAGACAACCATTCTCGTTTATAGTACCAAAGTAAAAAAGGCAATCTTAATTCCTTAATCAACATTTTTTGAGCCTTTTCAGTAATTTCCTGAAGCCTGTTGATCTTATCATCAATATCTTCAATATAAAAAAGAGTTTTGGCAACTACTTTAAACGCAAGATTATTGAAAATTTCAAAAACGTCTTGGGTCTCATTTGGTTTGATATTACCCAACTCTTTATCAACCACTTCTTCCATCTTGTTCATAAGAGTAGCGATTGATTTTTTGTAGAAAGCTGGTTGAATTAATTTACGATTGGCTTTCCATTGCTCACCGTTTGCCGTTAGCAATCCGTGACCTATGTACTTCCCTAAGTCTTTTGTTTGTAAAGTAGACTTATGAAAATTTTTTTGATTTTTTTGAAGCATGTACTGCGCAAGATCCTCGTCGCAAGTAAAATGAATGACCAATCCGGACTTCGGTTTTATCTTAAATGTTTTACCGTACTTTTTAAAGTTATAACGATGAAACGGCAAGGGATCCTTATAAATTTGTCTGGATTTGCTAAAAAACTCTATAAAAGGTACTTGTGGTATTTCCATGTTTTAGGTATCAAATAAGCCTCCTAGATTATTATGTCGGGTTTTACCCAAATGCTTATAGGCTAATTCAGTAACCTCTCGACCTCTTGGTGTTCTCATTATGAAACCTTGTTGAATGAGAAAAGGCTCGTATACTTCCTCAATCGTTTCGGCATTTTCAGATACCGCTGTAGCTAAGGTAGTTATTCCTACAGGACCACCTTTAAATTTTTCAATTAATGTTGTTAAAATCTTATTGTCCATTTCATCCAGTCCATGCGCATCAACATTCAGTGCCTTCAAGGAGAATTGTGAAATATTCAAATCAATAGAACCATTGCCTTTTATTTGTGCAAAATCCCTTACTCTACGTAACAATGCATTAGCAATTCTAGGTGTACCACGACTGCGACCAGCGATTTCAATAGCGGCATCTATATCAATTGGTACTTTTAAAATATGAGCGCTACGCGTTACAATCGTAGACAGTAACTCTGTAGTATAATACTGTAACCTAGATTGAATACCAAAGCGAGCTCTCATAGGAGCTGTAAGCAATCCTGACCTAGTAGTAGCACCAATTAATGTAAAGGGAGCAAGATTGATTTGAACAGTACGAGCATTAGGACCTGTTTCAATCATTATATCGATTTTATAATCCTCCATTGCACTGTATAAGTACTCCTCTACAATCGGACTTAATCTATGAATTTCATCAATAAATAAAACGTCACGCTCATCCAGATTAGTTAGTAAACCAGCTAGATCACCTGGCTTATCTAGCACAGGACCACTAGTAACCTTGATACCTACGCCTAATTCATTGGCTAGAATATGTGCCAAGGTCGTTTTTCCTAATCCAGGTGGACCATGAAATAAGGTATGATCTAATGCTTCACCACGAAGATTTGCGGCTTGAACAAATACCTTCAAATTCTCGAGCACTTGATCCTGACCTGCAAAATCATCAAAGGATAACGGTCTCAACGCACGTTCAATATCGTGCTCCTCATTGCTTAAATTTTCACTAGACGCGTCCAAATATTCATTCATATCTCAAAGATAAGTCCTACGATAATAGAAATAATAACAAAAGAAATGTTTGTGATAAATACGCTTTCACGAAAGCGAACATAATTATACACACTAAGAAAGCAGAAGTAGAATATACGACATAAAAAAAGCGCCTATAAGAGGCGCTTAATATTTTTGAAATAAATCCTAGTGATTCATTTCCTCTTCACCATCTTGAAGAGGTATGTGTTGAGGAGCATAATCCTGTCCAGGAATTACATACTCACCGTTTTCATTTACTTTACTGTAATCGTAAGCCCATCTATAAACATGCGGTATAGGACCATCCCAGTTACCATGAATATGCTTATCACCTGTTGTCCACTCTAAAGTGTTAGACTTCCATGGGTTTGCAGGAGCTTTCTTTCCGTAGAAAATAGACTTAACAAAATTGTACACGAAGAATAACTGTGCTAATGCTGTGAAAATAGCGAACCACGTTATCAACTTATTAGTATCAGCTAAATCATCGAAATATGGAAAGTTTGTATTTGTATAATAACGTCTTGGTAAACCAGCCATTCCAATAAAGTGCATTGGGAAGAATACTCCGTAAGCACCAATTGCAGTTAACCAAAAATGTGCATATCCAAGATTTTTATCCATCATGCGGTTGAACATTTTAGGGAACCAGTGGTAAACCCCAGCAAAAAGACCATACAACGCTGATATACCCATTACCAAGTGGAAGTGAGCAACAACAAAATATGTATCATGTACATTAATGTCCAACGTACTATCACCTAAAATAATACCTGTTAATCCACCTGTAATGAATGTAGAAACAAGACCGATGGAGAACAGCATCGCTGGATTCATCTGTAAGTTACCTTTCCATAACGTAGTGATGTAATTAAAGGCTTTTACAGCAGATGGAATCGCGATTAATAAGGTAGTAAAGGTAAATACCGAACCTAAGAAAGGATTCATACCTGATACGAACATGTGGTGACCCCATACAATAGTTGATAGGAAAGCAATTGCAAGTATAGACGCAACCATGGCACGATATCCAAAAATTGGTTTACGTGAATTAGTTGCAATCACCTCAGAGGTGATACCTAATGCAGGCAATAAAACGATATATACTTCTGGGTGACCTAGGAACCAAAATAAGTGTTCAAAAAGAACTGGTGAACCACCTTGATGTGCTAAAACCTCTCCTTTGATATAAATGTCTGATAAGAAAAATGAAGTACCAAAACTTCTATCCATGATTAATAACAAAGCAGCTGATAAAAGAACTGGGAATGATACTACACCAAT
Organism: Nonlabens sp. SCSIO 43208; assembly: GCF_050703575.1. NCBI lineage: Bacteria > Pseudomonadati > Bacteroidota > Flavobacteriia > Flavobacteriales > Flavobacteriaceae > Nonlabens > Nonlabens sp. SCSIO 43208. The sequence goes on along the minus strand of NZ_CP065365.1, from coordinate 1,094,295 downwards.
AATTGCTGTCACGAAGAACGCCCATATAGTAAGAGGTAATCTAGTCATCGACATACCTTTAGTTCTCATGTTAATTACAGTAACAACATAATTCAAAGACCCTAAAAGTGATGAAGCAATGAAAATTGCCATGGAAACTAACCAAAGTGTCATACCAGCACCTGAACCTGGCATAGCTTCTTCTAATGCACTAAGAGGTGGATATATAGTCCATCCAGCAGCAGCTGGTCCTGTTTCAACAAATAATGAAGCAATCATTATTACTGAAGACAAGAAGAACAACCAGTAAGAAACCATGTTTAGGAATCCAGAAGCCATATCACGAGCACCAATCTGTAGCGGTATTAAGAAGTTTGAGAAAGTACCACTCAAACCTGCGGTAAGTACAAAGAATACCATAATTGTACCATGCAGCGTTACAAGTGCTAGATACATATTAGGATTCATTACACCCCCTTCTGCCCATCTTTCACCTAAGAAAAGTGAAAACAAAGCATTAGGCTGCTCTGGATATGCTAATTGTATTCTGAATAGTATAGACATTGCTATACCTATTGCTCCCATAATCAAACCTGTAATAAGATATTGCTTTGCAATCATCTTATGGTCTTGAGAGAAGATATATTTAGTTACAAATGTTTCTTTATGATGGTGGTGTCCATCATCATGTGCATTTTCTGTTGAAACTGAAATAGCCTGTCCCATAATTTTAATTTTCAGCGTTTGCTAAAGTTGTTCCTATTGTTTTTTGTTCTGCAATCCATGCATCGAAGTCTTCCTTCTCTTCAACTACTATTTTCATTTGCATGTTGTAGTGTGAGGCACCACAAATCTTATTACAAAGTAAATAATACTCAAACTCGTATGGATCTAAAGCTACGTCGCCGTTAGCTTCTAATTCCTTACTTCTTTGTCGACGAATTTCATTAATCTTACTAACTTTTTCCGTCATAAACTCTGTACTCTTATATTCTTCAGAAGTTACAGTAGGAGTAAACTTAAATTGAGTAACCATTCCAGGAACCACATTCATCTGTGCTCTAAAATGTGGAAAGTATGCTGAGTGTAGAACATCCTGACTTCTAAACTTGAAAAGCACTGGACGATCCACAGGTAAGTGTAATTCTGTAGTTACTACGTCATCTTGACCGTCGGCATCGGTAGGATCAACTCCTAATTGATTAGCACCTTCAATAAATCTAACATTTGCATCACCTAACGTATTGTCAGCACCGCTGTATCTAGCTTTCCAACCAAACTGGTAAGCATAAACTTCTACAACAATTGGATCATCATCCATGTTAGCGTCCATAATGTCATTCCATGAGAATAAACCCCATAAAATTAGTCCAGCAAGAACTACTACCGGAATTGCTGTCCAAATAAACTCTAAACGATCGTTATCGGCATAAAACAAGGCTTTTTGACCTTTTTTACCGTGGTATTTATAAGAAAAATAGTGTAATAAACCTTGGGTAAGCACCTGTACAATCATGATAATAATTGTAGAAGTAAATAAAAGGCTGTCATACTCAGTACCATGTTCAGATGCTGCATCAGGTAAGAAAAAATCATCATACGCAATAAAACATGCGATCATCATGATGTAAATACCGATACCAAAGTATAGCATGAACTGGCCATTACGTTTGTTATCTTCATCGTTAGCTATTTGAGCCTCGGCACCATTGGAACCAGATGAAGCTTTACCTAAACTAACAATCTTTGAAATTTGCCATGCTGAAACGGCAATTAAAGCTGCGATTAATATGATAAGAAATGCTGTCATTTCAATAGTTTTCTTTTGTTAAGTAGATTAATAATGGAAATGCTTACTCTCTTTTAAATAAGGATCTCCTTTGGCCAATAATGGTGCTTTAGAAATGGTGTTAAACACATAGAATAAGAAGATTCCACCAAACATTAGGAATGATCCTATTTCTGGTAAACCTATGAACCATGATGCACCTACTGTAGCAGGCATAACCATAACGTAAATATCTAAATAATGACCAACTAGTATAAATAAACCTGCTGTTACAACAAACCAGTTAATTCTCTTAAAGTCAGAATTCATAAGTATAAGCAATGGAAACAAGAAGTTAATTGCTACCATTCCAAAGAATACTAAGTTATAATCCTCTATACGAGTTACGTAATAAGTTACTTCCTCTGGAATATTAGAATACCAAATAAGCATAAACTGAGAGAACCATAAATATGTCCAGAAAATACTAACACCAAACATGAATTTAGCTAAATCATGTATGTGTGAGTCATTAACAAACTCCAAATATCCTTTTGACTTAAGATAAATTGTTACCAAAGCAATAGTCGTAATACCAGAAACAAACATACTTGCAAAAACATACCAGCCAAATAATGTTGAGAACCAGTGTGGATCAAAACTCATGATCCAGTCCCATGACATTATTGATTCGGTTACAATGAAGAATACAAGAAATGCTGCACTGTGCTTAAAGCCTTTTTTATACCATGCAATATCACCGTCTTTTGCCTCATCTTGTTTTAAGGAGAACTTACGAATGTTCCAACGATATAAATTCCATCCTATTAAGAATGCTGCAGCTCTTGCAAGGAAAAATGGAATATTTAAAAAGCCGGTTTTACCTTGAATAATTTCATCGTGTGCTACAACATCTTCATCCATCCATATAAAAATGTGGTTTAGATGAAATGCAGATATTAACAATAAAATAAACATGATGATTCCTCCAGGCAGTATATAACTACTGATACCTTCCATAACCCTAAACAACACAGGAGACCAACCAGCCTGAGCAGCTTTTTGAATAGCATAAAAGGCTAAAACACCTAAACCAATCATAAAGAAAAAGAATGCTGCAACATACACAGCAGACCAAGGTCTGTTAGTTAATTGGTGGTAAACATGCTCGGCATGTGACATTTCGTGAGATTCACCATGAGCTTCATCACCGTGTGATTCCTCACCATGAGTGTTATGATGATCATTCGTGGCATCCTCAAAATTCACTGTACTTGCTCCATGATGATCACCATGATGCTCGTTTTCCAGCATTTGTTCTACTTCTGCAAGATCTGCTGGACGGTTTATAAAACCAAACACAGTCATAATAAGACCTACTACAAACAGTATTCCTGCAAAAACTTTTAATTTACTTGATAGCGTATACATAAATATCTATTTACGGCCTTACTCGCCTTCAGTTGTTGTTGAATTGTTATCAGTATCGTTTGAATCAGCTTGCTGAGTTTCATCAGCAGGTGCTTCCATAACAGGAGCCTTACCAGCATCATCTCCATTTACAAATTCTCTTTTTTCCTCACCTTTAAGATCACGAGTAAGTGCATCAACATGATGAGCGATTTGCCATCTTTCCTCAATCGAGGTTTGTGAAGCATAGGATCCCATAGTGTTTATACCATAATACATAACATGGTATATAGAACCTTGAGTTATTTCTCTACTGTCATAACTAGGAACACCTAGGATCTTTTCATTCTTCACTAATATTCCTTTACCATTTCCACTTGTTCCGTGACATACAGCACAGTATATATCGTATAATTCTTTACCCTTTGCTAGGTTAGCCTCGGTATACGGTAATGGGTTATTTAGGTTCGCTTTCGCGGAAGCGTAACCTTCATTATTATTTTCATAATCATACGGCATCCAACCTCTAGAAATCGTTCCTTCAACAGGTTTTTGGGCCTCTACATTACCAGGAAAAATTTCAGCCTCTTGGTAAGTTTCATACCCAGCTGACCTGTACATGTTTGGGAAATACTGAACAGAACGATCTGTTTTAGTACTTGTTTCGTTATCATTCATACAAGAAACCATAACAAGTCCCAATGCTGCGTAAATGAATGTTTTAAAAATTCTATTCATTAGTGCTCTTCTTTGTCGATTACTTTAATTTCTGTTGCTCCAGTGTCATACATAAAACGAGACATTTCTTCAATATCACCTTTTACATCAACTTCCATAAGGAAATGATCATCTGTAGTTCTTACGTCTGGGTTTTCAGCCTTTTTAAATGGCCATAATCTACTTCTTAAGTAAAAAGTTATAACCATAAGGTGAGCTGCAAAAAATACCGTAAGTTCAAACATAATAGGTACAAATGCTGGCATATTTTCTAGATATGAAAAACTAGGTTTACCACCGATATTTTGTGGCCAGTCTTCTATCATAATATAGTTCATCATAGTAGTTGCTACCGCTAGACCTACTAATCCGTATAAGAAAGCGTTAATCGCTAATCGCGTATCTGCTATTCCCATAGCTTTTTCAAGACCGTGAACAGGAAAAGGAGTAAAAACTTCCTCAATATGATAATGCTTTTCTCTTACTTGCTTAACTGCATTAAGCAAAACATCATCATCGGTATACATTACATGTAATTTCTTATTTGACGCTGCCATAATTATTATGCGTTAGGATGAGCTAAAGTGTCGCCAGAAGCATCACCGTGAGTTGTCGTTTGTTTGTTATCTCTAAGAGCTTTGTATTTACTACCACTTGCTTTAAGGATAGATTTCACCTCGGCCTGAGCTATTACTGGGAATGTTCTTGAGTACAGTAAAAACAGTACAAAGAAGAATCCTATAGTACCGATGAAAATACCTGCATCAACAAATGTTGGTGAGAACATAGTCCATGATGAAGGTAAGTAGTCACGGTGTAGAGATGTAACAATAATCACAAAACGCTCAAACCACATCCCTATATTTACTACTATCGAGATAGCAAATGAGAAAAGAATACTAGTTCTTAATTTTTTGAACCACATAAACTGTGGAGAGAATACGTTACAAGTCATCATTGCCCAATAAGCCCATGCATACGGTCCTGTTGCTCTATTTAAGAAAGCATATTGTTCATACTCAACTCCTGAATACCAAGCAACGAATAACTCTGTTATATAAGCCACACCAACTATAGAACCTGTAATCATGATTACAATGTTCATAAGCTCAATGTGCTGTATAGTTATATAGTTTTCGAGATGACAAACTTTTCTCATTACAATAAGAAGAGTATTTACCATAGCAAATCCAGAAAAGATTGCACCAGCAACAAAGTATGGAGGGAAGATAGTCGTGTGCCATCCTGGAATCACCGATGTAGCAAAGTCAAACGATACAATGGTGTGTACTGAAAGTACCAGCGGAGTCGCTAGACCAGCTAGAACTAACGATACTTCTTCAAATCGTTGCCAGTCCTTTGCTCTACCAGACCAACCAAATGACAGTAAACTGTATATTTTCTTATTGAAAGGAGTTATTGCTCTATCTCTAAGCATTGCAAAGTCAGGAAGTAAACCTGTCCACCAGAAAACTAATGAAACCGATAAATAAGTTGAAATTGCAAATACATCCCAAAGTAATGGAGAGTTAAAGTTAACCCATAAAGAACCAAATTGATTAGGAATAGGTAAAACCCAGTATGCTAACCATGGTCTACCCATGTGAATAATCGGGAATAAACCAGCTTGAATTACGGAGAATATCGTCATTGCCTCCGCAGAACGGTTAATCGCCATTCTCCATTTTTGACGGAATAATAAAAGTACTGCCGAAATCAAGGTACCTGCGTGACCAATACCTACCCACCAAACAAAGTTGGTGATATCCCATGCCCAACCAATAGTTTTATTTAGTCCCCATACACCGATACCAGTAGCAACAGTATATGTGATACAACCTAATCCGTAAAGGAAAGCAATAAGGGAAATGGTAAATACTAACCACCACTGCTTATTTGCGACACCTTCAACTGGTGCTGCAATGTCTCGAGTAACATCGGTATAGGTTTTATCACCGGTTACTAGAGGTCTTCTTATGGGCGCTTCATAATGAGCCATACTATCTAGAATAAATTTCTTAGTTAATTATACGTTTCTCACTTTAACCTGATACATCACATTAGGTTCAGTTCCTACTTCTTCTAATAAGTGATACATACGGTCTTGTTGCTTTACTTTAAATATCTCAGAATCCTTGTCGTTGATATCTCCAAATGTAATGGCTCCATCAGAACAAGCATTTGAACATGCCGTAGCAAATTCACCATCTTTAACTGGTCTACCATCTTTCTTAGCCTCAAGGATTGTCATTTGAGTCATTTGTATACATAGAGAACACTTCTCCATTACACCACGAGATCTAACGGTTACATCTGGATTAATTACCATACGACCTAAATCATTATTCATGTGGTAATCAAACTCATCATTTCCATTGTATAAGAACCAGTTAAATCTACGTACCTTATAAGGACAGTTGTTTGCACAATATCTCGTTCCTACACAACGGTTGTATGCCATGTGGTTTTGACCTTGACGACCGTGAGAAGAAGCAGCCACAGGACAAACAGTTTCACAAGGTGCGTGATTACAGTGCTGACACATCACAGGCTGAAATGCTACTTGTGGATTGTCTGCTGGAATTTCTAATTCACCAAATCCTCCTAAAGAACCATTATCTCCAAATAAGCCTTCAAACCCGTCTTTTTTAGACTCATCTCCTTCAAAGCTTTCAGTGGAAGAATAATATCTATCAATTCTTAACCAATGCATGTCACGAGATTTTCTAACCTCGGTTTTTCCTACAACTGGTACGTTATTTTCAGCATGACAAGCTATTACACATGCACCACAACCAGTACACGCATTTAAGTCAATAGACATATTGAAATGATGCCCTACTGATCTGTCAAAACTTTCCCATAAATCAACATCAGGAGATGTTACTGGTGTCTCGATATGATTTAACGAAACTTCAGGCATAGGATTGAACTCATCCTTGTTACCCGTTTTATAGGTAGCTAAATCTGTTTCCCTGATGATATCACGACCCATCATCGTGTTTTGCAATTGCGTACAAGCAAATTCATGAATACCATCAGCAAGAGCTACGCTAGCAGACTGCACGTTTAAACCATCTTTATAAAATGGATAAGCGTTTACACCTGTTTGCATTTCCTCTTGTATAGCCTCTTTCTTACCGTAACCTAGAGCTACACCGATAGTTCCAGGAGCTTGACCTGGCTGGATAAGTGCTGGAAGCTTTTCTGTCTTTCCATTAACCGTTACATTAACATAACTACCATCAAGCGCACCATTTGCTACGTTATAGTTTTCTACACCTAATGATTCAGCATCTTTTTGAGAAATAGTAACGTAGTTATCCCAAGTCGTACGAGTTATAGGATCAGGTAATTCTTGCAACCATGGATTATTTGCCATGGTTCCATCACCTAGACCAGCTTTTGTATATAAAACAAGTTCATAGTTACTAGGTTGTTTCGCAGAGCTTAGCTTACTTAAAGCTGAAGCAGCGCTTACTGTAGAAGAAACTGGAGCATCAACTTCTCCTTCTTCTACAACAGGACCAGAATAAGCGTAAAAACCATCGTGTAAAGATTGGTTCCAGCTAGCTCCATTTATAGAAGCTGTTTCCTTAACTAAATCACTGTAACTACTCGTTGATCCAGCCCAAACAAGAAGAGAATCTTCCGCTTGTCTAGTATCAAACAATGTATTAATCGTAGGCTGTGTTAAATACACATACCCTTTTTTTATTTCAGTATCACCCCATGCCTCTAAGTAATGAGGAGTTGCTGCTACATAATCACTTTTAACAGCAGTGGCATCAGCACGTGTTGCTAATGATATCTTAGTAGATACTTTTGTTAACGCTTTCGCGAAAGCGTCATTATCATCATAACTATAAACAGGATCAACATCTGCAAATATCACAACACCTACTTGACCTGCATTCATTCTAGAAACCAAACCTTTAACGGCTTTTCTGTTTCCTTGACGTGTCATAATAGGCGCTTTAACATCTGCAATCGAACTTGCTAAAGCCTCATTTATCTCAAGCGTAAGAAGCTGTGCTTCCATACTAGGTAAACCACAAAGAACTACAGCTTTACTACCAGCTCTTTTTAAACTAATTGCAGCTTGCTCAACAGCCTTAGACAGCTTATCAGAAAGCTTTGGACTAGGTCCGCCAACAATCTTACTATACAAAGCAGCAATGATGTGCTTTTGTTCAGTTGGAGTTACAGGGAAACGTCTGTCAGCATTTGCTCCAGAAAGCGACATATTAGACTCAAACTGAATGTGCTGTGACATCTTACCGTTTTTAGGAACACGTGACTGCCCATAGCCTTTATTAAAACCACCACCTTGCCAATCACCAACAAAATCTGCACCAACGGAAACTATAGAAACAGCATCGGTGAAATTATAATCAGTAAGCGCTCTTACGCCGTACTTTGCATTAAATGCATCTAGCGCTGCGTCCTCACTTACCGTATCATAAACGGTAATAGTTGTGGTAGGATAAGCTTCTTTAAACTTCGAAATCACTTTGTTGTACGTAGGACTTGCAAAAGTTCTAGACAAAATCGCAATCTCTTTACCAGCAACACCTGCCAATTTTTCTTTTACTTGACGATCAAGCTGAGACCACTCAACTTGCTCACCATTTGCAGTTGGATACTGCAACCTATTAGTATCATATAAAGAAAGAACAGAAGCATGAGCTCTAGCACTAGCACTACCACGGAAGGCAGCATCTTTATTATTTTCAACTTTAATAGGACGCCCTTCCCTAGTCTTAATTAAAACACTTGCGAAGTCGTAACCGTTTGCTATGGTTGTTGCATAATAATTAGCCATACCAGGAATAATCCTTTCAGGCTGATTAACGTATGGTACCGAATTAATTACAGGACCTTCACATGCAGCAAGTGATGCTGCTGCTGTACTAAAACCAACATACTTTAAAAAGTCACGTCTAGAAGTACTTGAAGACTCCATAGCCTCATCATTACCTAAGAACTCATCTGTAGGTATCGGACTAGCGAATTCGTTTTGCTCTAAGCTTTGGATAATTTCATTATCATCCTGAAGCTGTGCTGTACTTTTCCAATATTTCTTTGTAGTAGCCATATATCTCTATAACTATTTTATTAATAGTGGCATTTACCACATTCAAGTCCACCAAGATCAGCGATAGTCAATTGACGTCCACCTCTTTTCTCAGACAACTCTTTATGAATTTGCTCGTAGTATCCATTTCCTTTAAGATCTACGTTTGTTTCTCTGTGACAGTTAATACACCATCCCATAGTTAATGGAGAATACTGATACATAACTTCCATTTCCTCTACAGGACCGTGACAAGTTTGACATTCTATCTTACCTGCCGTAACGTGTTGAGCGTGGTTGAAATAAGCAAGATCTGGAAGATTGTGTATTCTTACCCAACGCACTGGCTCACCTTCACCTGCATACTTCATTTCATCTGGATTCCAACCAGTTGCCTTGTATAGCTTCTGAATTTCTTTATTGTAATCAATACCATACTCATTCATACCTTCTTGATACGTTTCTTCAGAAACCTCGGCAATAGACTTGTGACAATTCATACAAACGTTCAATGAAGGAATACCTGAATGCTTTGACTCTCTTGCACTAGAGTGACAATATTTACAATCAATTTGATTTGTTCCTGCATGGATTCTATGCGAATAATGAATAGGTTGAACTGGCGCATAACCTTGATCAACACCAACACTCATCATTGCTCCATATACAAAGTACAGACTTGCAAACAATAAGACAATTGATGTAACAAGAACTAAGAATTGATTTTCAACGAAAGCTTTCCATATAGGCTTTCTATCCAATTCTTCCTCATCAATGATTTCTGTCTGGATACCATTAGCTTCAGCAAAACGCTTAAGCGTTTTATTCACCCCTACAAGCAACACTACAAGCAACAATAACACTATAGCTAAAGCAGCCAATATAATATTGTTTGTCATGGAGTTATCACCACCTGCCACTGCACCACCTTGCTGAGCACCTGCCACAGCACCAGCGGCTTTTTCTGGCTTTGGAGTATCTGTATAAGCAAGAATATTATCTATATCCTGAGTAGAAAGACCAGGAAAAGCATTCATGTTTTGTTGTCCCCACTCGTTGTAAAGTGCAACCGCTTGCGGATCACCACTAGCTATAAGCGCTGCAGAGTTGTTTATCCATTTATACAACCATTCTCTGTCATACTTTTCAGAAACACCGTTAAGCGCAGGACCTACTGCTTTTTTGTACAGCTTGTGACATGCAGCACAATTAGCATTAAAAAGCTCTTTACCCTTGGCCGCATCTGCTCCACTAGCCTGAGCTGCTGCCGGTTCACCTGCACTTGCGTCATCTTGAGCCATCGCTGTTGTTGAGAACAACACAATTGCGAGGGCTAGGACAAATCGCCATGCAGAAAAATGCAATTTTTTGTTTATCATTTCGTTATTGATTATTACAATAAATTTGGCATAATTATTTCAGTTATTCACTGAATTTAAGCTCCTGCAAAAATAGGTTATAAAAGGTTTATTTTTGCATGAGTGAAATTGACTAAAATAATTTATAATCTGTCTAAATAAAGATATCGATAGAATCTATATCCCTTTATTTACTAAGTACTGGTCGAAATGAAAAAATTAATCTTACCAATTGTTTTTATAGCATTTAGTATAAACTCAATTGCACAAAACAACACACAAGTAGAAGAAACTACTGTGAATGAATTATTTGCAAAAAAAGTAGCCCTAGAAAAGGATGGTAAATTTAAGGACAGATTTACTATACAACTTATCTACGGAGGTCGAGAAGTAGCTACAAAAACCAAGGCTAAATACGATAATTTAAATCTTTCTTGGCCCAGTGAATTAAAATGGGAATCACCTAATCATAAAGTTTGGATTGGCAAATTCAGAAATCGACTGGAAGCAGATCGTGCACTTTTAGAAATTCGTGAGCACTTCCCAGATGCCTTTATACTTAAACCTCAGAGTTAACATTATTTAATTGAATGTATTAATGCCAGATCTCATTTTATTGATTCTGGCATTTTTTTATGCTTTCGCGAAAGCGTAGATAAAGAATTCACAATAAAAAAGCCACCTTATTAAGGTGGCTTTTTATTATTAGGATGTAATATTATTACATTACTTTTTCAAGTTGATCTCAACACGACGGTTTTGAGCTCTACCAGCTTTAGTATTGTTTGAAGCAATTGGTTTAGTTTCACCGTAACCCATTGCACTCAATCTAAATTCTTGGATACCGTTTTGAACTAAGTATTCTTTAACAGAAAGCGCTCTGTCATTCGATAATCTTTGATTAAAGCTATCAGAACCTCTACTATCAGTATGACCATCGATAGAGAATTTTGCATCTGGATATTTCTTTAAAATTGAAATAATGTCTGCTAGCACTTCTTCAGATTGTTTTTTGATAGAAGCTTTAGCCGTATCAAAAAGAATAGTCTTTGCATATTCGTTTAATTGTGCTTGCTCTTGTTGAGTAGGTACAGCAGGCTTAGGACAACCTTGCATTTCTTTAACACCTGGAGTTTTAGGACACTTGTCTTCAGAATCTTTTATACCATCTCCATCAGTATCAGGACATCCGTTGAATGCAGCAAGACCTTTTACATTTGGACAATCATCTGCGCTATCTTTAATACCATCTCCATCAGCATCAGGACAACCCATTAAAGCTACAAGACCTGCAGTTTCAGGACACTGATCGTCTTTATCAAGAACACCATCTCCATCAGTATCAGGACATCCTTGATTTTCTGCTGGTCCAGCATTATTAGGACAAACATCTTCACTGTCTTGGATACCATCACCGTCAGAATCTGGACAACCCATGAACTCTTCTAATCCTGGAGTTTCTGGACACTTGTCATTATTATCAGTTATACCATCTCCGTCTGTATCAACAGCACCCCAAATGAATTTCACACCAGCAGAGTGTTGCCAGTGCTTAGGAAGACCATCTTCAAACGAGTGCTTATAGATAGTATTAACATTGAATAGAACATTCTCCATCACTTTAATATCAAATCCAGCTGTACCGTTAAATGTTCCAAACCCATCTTCTTCTAACCATTGGTATGAACCACCTACTCCTAAATAAGGATTAAAAACATCAGATCCATTCCATATCTCACGTAAGTTGTAGCGTAATCCACCATCAAGAGCTACATATGATAGCTCTTCAATTTTAGTATCACCTGCTTGATCTATCCTGTTTAAAGAGAAAGCTCCAGTAGCGACAATACCATCACCTACATAGTATCCTAATTCAAAACGACTAGGTGCAGGCATAAGGTTATAATGATCTACATTAAAAAACTGATCAAAATAATCTCCTAGACCTTGATCTTTTTCTCCTACAGGATACAAATCGATAGCATTTACTCCTATAGAGAAAGACCATCTATTTGAGGCATCCTGAGCGTTTACAAACGCCGCAGAAACTAAGGCAGCTCCTACAACAACATATTTTAGTATTTTCTTCATGTTGGGGTTATTATTAAATTATTTACGGACAAAATTAACGGCTTACTCACTTTTTACAAGTTTTTTCCGATATATTTTACACAAATTCAGACTTTTTGTCAAAATTTTAATGTTTAATTATATAATACCTAACTCTTTACCGACTTTTTCAAAGGCTTTAAGAGCTTTATCTAAGTGAATTTGATCATGAGCCGCACTTAATTGTACTCTTATTCGTGCTTTTTCTTTTGGAACTACAGGATAAAAGAACCCTATTACATAGACACCTTCTTTTAATAGTGCATCAGCCATATTTTGTGAAAGTTGTGCATCGTATAACATAACCGGAACAATTGCACTATCTCCATCTATTATATCAAAACCTAAATCTTGGAGACCTTTTTTGAAATAAGCTGTATTGCTTTGCACTTTATCTATTAAAGCAGTACTAGAGTCTATTAACTCCAAAGCTTTAATACTTGCTCCCACAATTGATGGGGCTAATGAATTACTGAATAGATATGGTCTAGATCGTTGTCTAAGGATTTCAATAATTTCCTTTTTGGCACAAGTATATCCACCCATAGCACCACCTAAAGCTTTTCCTAAGGTTCCTGTGATAATATCAACGCGACCTAAAACACCTTTTGCCTCAAGCGTACCTCTTCCTGTATCTCCCAAGAATCCAGCTGCATGACACTCATCAACCATGACAAGAGCATCGTATTTATCAGCTAAATCACATATTTCATCAAGAGGAGCTAGCAATCCATCCATCGAAAAAACACCATCTGTAACAATCACCTTAAAACGAGCCCCATCTTCATTTGCTTGAATCAGTTGTTTTTCAAGATCTGACATATCACCACTGGCGTACCTATACCTACCTGCTTTACACAATCTAACACCATCAATTATTGATGCATGATTTAAAGAATCAGAAATAATTGCATCCTCTTTTGTGAGTAAGGGTTCAAAAACACCACCATTGGCGTCAAAACAAGCCGCATACAATATAGTATCTTCTGCTCCATAAAAATCTGCTAACTTCTGTTCCAGTTCTTTATGAATATCTTGAGTTCCACATATAAATCTTACTGAGCTCATTCCAAACCCATGAGAATCCAATGATTTTTTTGCTGCCTCAACCACTTCGGGATGAGATGACAGTCCCAAATAGTTATTGGCGCAGAAGTTAATCACCTCACTACCGTCATTCAATGTTATTACCGCATCTTGAGGAGAAGTTATTATACGTTCCCTTTTATATAATCCGGCCTCTTTAATTTCGGCGATTTCTTTTTGTAAATGTTCTTTAATTGATCCGTACATAAACTTAATTTTACAACAAAGATAAGACCTAGCTCACCATTTAATAATGGTCATCGTATCTAAATAAACCAAAACCTTGCTGGTAACTAAATATCCCATATTATCGTAAAGAATACCATAATGGTCCACCTGTTCTTTGTGTGAAATATCTGGTTTTCCTGTTTTATAATCTATAATAGTAACCTCATCCTTATAAATTACCACTCTATCAGGTATAAATTTGAAACCATTTTTATCAATAATCGGCCTTTCTATCAACACCTTGAACTTATTATTAAAATAGTCTTTTATTTCGTCATGAGCTATGAGTTTTTCGCAAGTTGAGCTCAATTCTAGCTTTTCATCCTTGGAAAGCGTAGTAGACTGATGAATTAATTCTTTAACATTACTTAGGTCTTCTTGAGTTATTAATTTTTCTAGATAATGATGAATCAAGTTACCTCTTTCGATGGAAATATCTTTACCAGTTGACCATAACTGCCCTTTTCTAGTGCTTATTTGAATACCAGAATGATTGCTATTTGAATGAAATTGATCCAAATACATAGGCATATCAAGTGCATGACTAGTGGAGAGCTTCTCATCCTGACCTAGCGCATAGCTAGTAAAGTTTTCAAACTCCTTACTGGATAACAACATTGAATCATTAACATATTGTTCCAAAAATTCAAACATAGTATCCTTTTTACTATAAGGCTTCTGCGTATTAATATACAGTCGTTCTACCGACCTAGTAAAGGCAACATACCAAACATTAATGTTATCAAGCTTTTCTTGTTCTAGACTGCGTTCATATAGTTTTGGAACAGGATCAGGATACTGCTTACATTCTTCTTTCATAGACAACAACAAATATTCAAATCCTTCAAAATCATTTGGGTCGACTTGTAACCACTCACTAGTTCTTTTAAGATCGTTGTATTTGGTATCACAACCAGCCACAATTACAACAGGAAATTCAAGACCTTTAGATTTATGAATTGTCATAACTTGAATAGCTCCAGCTGTATCGCTACCCGATAAGCTCAGCTTATTTTCAATAGTGGCCCAATGTTGCAACAAGCCTATAAGACCAGTTTGATTTTGACTTGAAAACTCAAACACCATTTCCAAAAATTGTGAAAGCCTAGCATCTTGCTTTTGCATGATTGCTGTACACTCTACTATCCATTGAACGAAACTATACAAAGAGCGCCTACTTAATTCATCCCTTAATGAAGGTTGGTCAAACAACTCCTGAAAAATTAATTCTTGTGATTTATTCATTAAAGAATTAATGAAATCATGTCTATTCTCAGTCTCTGAATATAAAC
This sequence comes from Nonlabens sp. SCSIO 43208, assembly GCF_050703575.1. Taxonomy (NCBI): domain Bacteria; kingdom Pseudomonadati; phylum Bacteroidota; class Flavobacteriia; order Flavobacteriales; family Flavobacteriaceae; genus Nonlabens; species Nonlabens sp. SCSIO 43208. The sequence goes on along the minus strand of NZ_CP065365.1, from coordinate 1,079,271 downwards.
TGTGCTCTAGCAGAAAATTATACTTAAGCTCTGGTTGATCACTAGCTATATAATGTAATAGCGCAACTAAATAAGCAACCTTTGGAGAGTGACTAACCAGCATACTTTCGGCTGATACAACTCGCTCACCGTTCAATTCTAAAAATCGAGCTATTTCACTTGCCAAAGAATTATTGCGAACCAGGATACAAATTTCATCATTCAAATATCCCGCTGTCCTAGCATGTTTAATTTGTTCTAGCACATGATAACTACTAGCCTTACTAACTTCTGGAATAAGCTTTTCTGGGTCCAGATAATCCAAATAATCATCCTTAAGAATATCTATTTGAACATAACCACCTGGCTTGTTAGAAGTTTTTTGTGTCAGGTAATTTCTATAAAGTTCATTGTAAACAGGACTTTGAAGTTTATTACCCAAAAACGTAAAAAAATCATTATTGAAATTTACAATCTCATCATAACTACGCCAATTAAATTCTAAAGGTTCCTTATTAACTCCAGTAAAAAATAATTCCTGCGAGCTCATCAATTCCAAAAATTGATTCACGTCACCACCACGCCATCTATAAATGGCTTGTTTTGCATCACCTACTAACATCAATGTACCACCTTGTTCATCTATAGACATACTTTGAACAGCATGAGCAATAAGCGGTTGTATGTTTTGCCATTGCATCACACTAGTGTCTTGAAATTCATCAATGAAATAATGACGGTACTTCTCACCTAGCCTCTCATAAATAAAAGGAGCCGGCTCATCCTTAATCTGTTCACGCAATAAGGTATTAAACTCATAAATAGGAAGCAGCCTTTCTTTATCCTTGATTTTTTCTATCTCTCTAGCAATCACACCTAGTAAGGACAATGGCACAAGACTATTGTAAATATTATTTAATAAGAACAATTGTTGCATACTGCTCTTGTAAACCGGTATATAATCATCAATAAGTTTTATGAACGAGTCTGTCAACTCAATTCTTGTTGACTTTGGTAGTAAATTACCTTCATTTGCATTAAGCAGCCTAGAAGATAGTTTCAAATCCCAGTTACCATCACTTAATTTTTGAATTTGCCCAATTGCTCCAGTCGATTTATACGAAAAATCGTTAATCGTCCATCCCATTTTCAATCGTTGAGAATCAATTTCAATGGCTCCATCGGTGATTGATTGACGTAAGGAGTGAATTTTCTTTTTTACGCTTTCGCGAAAGCGAACAAAATCACTAATATCCTTGCTTTTTAAGTCCTTCAAATACCGGTAGTTATTTTCAGAACCTATGCGTTTAGCCATTTTTTGTAAATCAATAGCTATATTCCAACTGCGATCATTATCTATTTTTTCAAGAGCGTATTCTACTAATATATCAGTAAGTTGTTTATCGTTACCTGCCCTATCGATGACCTGATTAACCGCTTTCTCAATTAATTCATCTGTGTCAAGTGCCACCTGAAATCCATCAGGCAACTTCATATCTTTTGAAAACGTGCGCAACAACCTATGATTAAATGTATCAATAGTAACTACATCAAAAGCGGCATAATCATGTAGTAAATATTGCAGTACTCTATGAGATTTATCCTTAAGTTGCTGTTCACTCAATCCTGATTGTGATTGAACATGTTGGGCAATAGGCACAATTTTATCGCTCCATTCTGCTTGCCCTAATTCTTTAAGATATTCTAGGATTCTAGTCTTCATTTCGGCCACAGCTTTATTAGTAAAGGTGACAGCAAGGATGTAGCGGTATCCTCGATTTGTTTTTTGTGAAAGTAACTTGGTTAAGAAATCCCTGGCAAGCGTATATGTTTTACCTGATCCTGCACTAGCGCTATATATGGTGGTAGGTTGTTGCGTCATAATTCAAAAATAAGAAAGTTAATCACCGCTTTTATATGATTATGAAATAGTTGTCACTGTTTAGGGAATTTATAACAATAATTACTTTAACACTTAGGCTATTGTGTTTAACTTTAGCACTTTAAACATTAACACTAAAAATTACACGATATGTCATTTGAACTACCAAATTTACCATATGCACACGATGCACTAGAACCACACATTGATGCAAGAACCATGGAGATTCACCATGGAAAGCACCACGCAGGTTACACCTCAAAATTGAATAATGCCGTTGAAGGAACCGATTTAGAAGGAAAATCTATCGAGAACATTCTTTCAAATCTAGACATGAGCAATACAGCTGTTAGAAATAACGGTGGTGGTTTTTATAATCATAGACTTTTTTGGGAAGTAATGTCTCCTAATGGCGGCGGAAATCCTGATGGAGAACTAGCAACAGCCATCAACGAATCTTTCGGATCATTTGAAGATTTTAAAAATAAATTTAGTGATGCTGCAAAAGGACAATTCGGTTCTGGATGGGCATGGCTTTGTGTTCATGAAGGTGGAAAGTTAGAAGTATGCGGTACACCTAACCAGGACAATCCATTGATGCCAGAGGTAGGATGTGGAGGAACTCCAATTTTAGGTCTAGATGTATGGGAACACGCATACTACCTAAATTACCAAAACCGCAGACCTGATTATGTTGAAGCTTTCTTCAATGTAATTAATTGGACTGAGGTATCAAAACGCTATGCTGAAGGTAAGTAATCACTTAATCGCTTAATTAAAAAGCCTTAACATTCATAAAATGTTAAGGCTTTATTTTTTATCTAAAACAATTACTATTAATAAGCTCTTTCTTTATTTCCTTCAAAGAAATTAATAAAGGCTCTATTAACTACACGATTTCCTCCTGGTGTAGGATAATTACCTGTAAAGTACCAGTCACCTAAATTTTTAGGACAAGCTTTATGCAAATCGTGCACTTTTTGATAGATAATTTTTACCTCGGCATTTAAATCTTCATCGGAAAGTAAAACGGCAATTTTATTTGAGATCTCTTCATCGGTAAATGGATCGTAAAATTCTTTTACGTAATTGACTACATCAACATCTTCAAAATTGACTTGAGTAAGGCATTTTTCATAAATATCTTCAACCATTTGATACGTACCTCTTTCCTTGTGTAATTCTAATGCTGCTCTAAATGCTACCAAATCCTCTAGTCTGGCCATGTCAATTCCATAGCAATCAGGATAACGAATTTGTGGCGCACTAGACACGACAACTATACGTTTAGGCTGTAATCGATCCATCATTTTAAGAATAGACTTTTTCAATGTGGTTCCTCTTACAATTGAATCATCTATAATCACAAGATTATCATCTTGTTTAACCACACCATAAGTAACATCGTAAACGTGTGCCACGAGGTCGTCCCTAGAACTATCTTCAGTTATAAAAGTTCGCAGCTTGGCATCCTTTATAGCAATTTTTTCAGTTCTCAGCTTTCGCGAAAGCGTACTTTCAACCTGTTCACGAGTTAATTGACCGTTACCAGCAAGAATAGCATCGGTCTTTTGTTGATCAAGTGCTGCATGCGCGGCTTCAACCATACCGTAGAAAGAAGTCTCTGCAGTGTTTGGTATAAAGGAAAAAACAGAGTTTTCAATATCGTGATCTATGCTATCCATTATTCTAGGAAACAATAATCTTCCTAACTCTTTGCGTTCTTTATAAATCTCGGCATCACTACCTCGAGAGAAGTATATGCGCTCAAAGGAACATGCTTTTCTTTCTAACGGCTCTTTTATTTGTTCAATACTCACGCGGCCATCTTTTTTTATAATGATGGCGTTACCTGGTTCTAATTCTTGAACTTGTTCAAAAGGAGCATTAAAGGCTGTTTGAATTACTGGTCTTTCACTGGCTATGGCTATCACCTCATCATCTTGATAGTAATAAGCAGGACGTATTCCTGCTGGGTCACGCAGCAAGAAGGCATCACCATGCCCCATTAAACCACCCATTGCGTAACCACCATCCCAATCTCGAGCACTTTTACGCAATATTTTTGCAACATCTAGTTCCTCAGCAATTTTTGGACTGGCTTCTACTTTTGAATATCCTTCGTTTTTAAACTTCTTGTAGAGTTTACGAACTTGTCTATCTTGAAAATGTCCTACTTTTTCCATCACGGTGATCGTATCAGCTAGATCTTTAGGATGCTGTCCAAGAGAAACTAATTTATCAAATAACTGTTTAACATTTGTCATGTTAAAGTTACCAGCCATAATAAGATTACGGTGCATCCAGTTATTTTGTCTAAGGAATGGATGAACACTTTCAATACTGTTTTTACCAAAAGTCCCATATCTAACGTGACCTATCATCACTTCACCTAAATAAGGTATTTGAGATTTTTGAGCAGCGACGTCTTCTCTAATTTCTGGGCTATTGTACAATTCATTATTAATACGGTCGTTAATTTGGCCAAAAATATCTTGAATAGGTTGTGGTTGATTACTGCGTACTCTCGAAATATATCGCTGCCCAGGATCCACATCAAGTTTAATACTCGCAAAACCAGCCCCATCTTGTCCACGATTGTGCTGCTTTTCCATCATAAGGTACATTTTATTTATTCCATAAAATGCTGTACCGTATTTTTCTTTGTAGTATTCTAGTGGTTTAAGTAGTCTAATTAGTGCTATACCACACTCGTGTTTTAACGCGTCGCTCATGAGGGAATTCTAAAAGGTAAAAGTAGTAAAAATGCCCGCGTTTAGGCGGGCATTTTTTATTCATATTTAAGCTTTCATTTCAAATTTTGTAAGCGCCTGAAATTGTTTTAAGCGCGTTTCAATTTCGTCGTTCGTAATGGACTGCATGCGTTCTGTACCAAATCGTTCTACACAAAAGGAAGCAAAATTTGATCCGTATATAATAGCACGCTTCATGTTTTCAAAACTGTAGTCGCCGCTTGCTGCAAGGAAACCAGCAAATCCACCAGCAAATGTATCTCCAGCACCAGTAGGATCAAATACTTCTTCTAATGGTAAGGCTGGAGCAAAGAAAATATCTCCATCATGGAATAATAGCGCTCCATGCTCTCCTTTTTTAATCACTACATACTTAGGACCCATTTCGTGGATCTTTTTTGCAGCATTTACAAGTGAGTACTCTCCAGATAATTGTCTAGCTTCTTCATCATTAATAGTAATTACATCTACTCGTTCGATTACTTTTTTAAGTAGTTCTAATTCTATATCCATCCAGAAGTTCATGGTATCTAAAATAACCAATTGAGCATTTGGAGTTTGGTCTAGCACACCCATTTGAACTGCTGGGTGTAGGTTACCTAACATCACAACCTCGGCATCCTTATATTCTTCAGGAACTATAGGGTTAAAATCTGCTAGTACGTTTAATTCAGTAACTAGTGTATCTCTAGAGTTCATATCGTTGTGGTAACGACCTGACCAAAAGAATGTTTTTCCATCTTCTACCACCTCGATACCGTCAATATTCATACCTCGGTTTTTCATCATCTCTAGATATTCTTGTGGAAAATCACCACCTACAACGCTTACTAGAGCAACATCGGTGTTAAAATGAGAAGCACTTAATCCAATAAAAGTAGCTGCTCCACCTAAAATTTTATCTGTTTTACCAAATGGTGTTTCAATAGCGTCAAAAGCTACTGTTCCTACCACAACCAGTTTACTCATCTTCTTAATTTTGGTGCAAAAATACGTTATTATAATCTTCTAATTGCACCCATTAACTTTTTGTAGAATTAAAGAGAGTTATGGATTTTTAAAAGTTCTTCCATGTACTCACGGCTGTTGCTTAATCTAGGAATTTTGTGCTGTCCGCCTAGCTTGTTTTTATCCTTCAACCAGTTATAGAACGTATTTTCTTTTGCATGGTGAATTCTAGGTGCGGTTAAGGTTGTATTGTTGTATCGTTTTGCCTCGTAATCGGTATTTACTTTTTGTAGATTTTCATCTAGCGCTTTCGCGAAAGCGAACTCATCAACTGGTGCTGTATTAAATTCTATCATCCATTCATGCGCTCCCTTTTCCTTGCCTTGCATGAAAACCGGAGCAACCGTATATTCCTTTATAGCACAAGGCACGCTAATCATCGTATTTTTAAGAGCTTCTTCAGCATTTTCAATAATTAGTTCTTCACCAAAAACATTTATGTGATGCTTAGTTCTTCCTGTTACTTTAATGCGGTATGGCGATGTACTAGTAAAACGCACTGTGTCGCCAATTTTATAACGCCACAATCCTGCATTGGTGGTTATAATAACTGCATAATTTTTTCCTAGCTCGACCTGGTTAAGAGGTATTATCTCTTCATCGGGTGTGCCATAATTATCCATAGGGATAAACTCATAGAAAATTCCATAATCCAACATAAGCAGCAATTCTTTACTATCGTTTTTATCTTGAATGGCAAAGAATCCTTCACTGGCATTGTAAATTTCATAGTACTTTACTCGATCGCTAGGAAGTAATTTCCTGTATTCTTCTATGTATGGATCAAAACTAACGCCACCATGAAAGAACACTTCCATATCAGGCCACACTTGAAGAATGTTGTCCTTTCCTGTTGTTTCTAATACTTTGTTTAGTAAAACCATCATCCAGCTGGGTACTCCTGCTAGACTGGTAACTCTCTCTTTTATAGTTTCATTTACAATGGCAGGTAGTTTTGTCTCCCAATCGGCAAGTAAAGCTGTTTCGTTGCCTGGAGTACTGCTGTAATCGGCCCAAAAAGGCATGTTGTCAATCAATATACTGCTCAAATCGCCTGCAGCAGTGCCAGCCTTTTTATCTAGTTTTTTACTACCACCTAGTCTTAGTCCTTTCCCTGTAAACAGTTTTGATTCTGGATTGTTATTAAGATACATGCACAGTAAATCTTTGGCAGCGGCATAATGACAATCCTCTAGCGACTCTTGACTTACAGGAATAAATTTACTACGAGCACTCGTGGTTCCACTACTCATTGCAAACCATTTAATATCTGTAGGCCAGAAGATATTATTCTCTCCTGATTTACAGCGCTCAATATCGGCTTGAACATCACTATACTCCACAACTGGCATGATAGCAGCAAAATCTTTATAGGATTTAATATCTTTAAATCCGTATTTTTTACCATACTCTGTATTACGTGCAAAATAAATAAGGTCTTGCAACACATTATCTTGCAGCTCTTGAGGATGCTTAATAAACAACTCCATATCATGAATGCGTTTCTTAAGAAACCAGCTTACGACAGAATTAAGTATTGTGTTACCCATTTGAGTGGCTTAGAGTATTTTTGTGATGGTAAAGATATAACCTCTACAGTATAAAATTCATAAAATGAAGGTAACAGGTACAGTACGTAAAATGCAAACTGAAATTCAAGAACAAGTTCAATATTATTTGGTTTTTCCAGATCAATTTGTTCATATGAACCAGTTACTTGATAAATCTATTACCATAAAACATGTGGCAAACGAGTGTTTGAATTGTGGACTAGATAAAAAAATATGGCGACAAGGATTTTGTTATGATTGCTTTACCGCTATACCACAAGCCGGTGACTGGATTATGAAACCAGAATTAAGCAAGGCTCATCTAGATGAAGAAGATCGCGATTTAGAGTATGAAAAAAAGGTACAATTACAACCTCATATCGTTTATTTGGCCAATAGTAGCAACATTAAAGTAGGTGTTACTCGTAAATCACAAATTCCAACTAGATGGATTGATCAAGGTGCCCACGAGGCCATTGCTATACTTGAAACTCCTAATCGATATCTTGCTGGAATAAGTGAAGTTGCGCTTAAGGAACATGTTTCTGACAAAACCAATTGGCGTAAAATGCTAACTAATGACGTAGAGGATGTTGATTTATTACGCTTCCGCGAAAGCTTACTACAGCACTTACCTCAAGAGGCCTTACCCTACACGCTTGATAATGCTAAAGAATGGGAAATTGTATTCCCAGTATTAGAATATCCAAAAAAGGTAAAAAGCGTGAATTTAACCAAAACACCAGAACACAATGGCGTGCTTAAAGGTATCAAAGGACAATACTTGATTTTTAAGGATGGTCACGTGATGAACCTGCGCAGCCATGAAGGGTTTGTCATTGATATTGAGGTGCATTAAGACCTGCGATAGCCTTTACGTAACTTTACTCCGGTTAATCGCATTTCTTCTTTAAGTGCATCGGCACGGGTAGACAGAGATTTCACATTGGTTTGAGGTTGATTACCTATTCTACCATAACGTGTGTGTACTTCATTACCTATTACTTTTATTTCCCAGAATTTATTGCTATTCCCTTGTACATACTCATACCTTTTAAAGTCATCACTAGTTTGTGATGATTGTGACTCTATAGTACTATCAGAAACTTGTTGCACATCTTCATTAATCTTCTCTTGCTTTTCTCGTTCATGATTTGTTGCTGTTACAGGAGATAATTTTTCTTCATTTTCTATTGTTTGTCTTATTCTTTCTAACACTCGATTGGGTTGTTCCACCCAATCCTTAACATATACGCGTAGTATTTTCCAACCAAAAGTTTCCAACACGCTTGTTTTTTGACAATACTGCTCTAGTACATTATCACCGTGATAATGACTTTTATAATCCAATAGGATACCCATTTTGAATTGAGTGTCATTAGGTGAAATAATCGCAATATCTACCTTAAAATGTGACTGCCCTATATCGTTATAAACCTCATATCCTTTTGCTTTTAGAACCTCTTTTAACTTGGATTTAAGCGGTATTTCCTTGCCTTTTAAATCTAGGTTTTGAGATACATGTAAACTATCTAATATGGAAGAAGCATTCTGTATATTACCATCAGAAATTTGTTTAGCGTACTGTAGAAAGCGTTTAAAATACCTAGCTCCTTCGTTGTAATCGTTTTTAATGTGCTCTCCTAAAATGCTAGAGACAATCATCATATTTCTCTTTGCTCTAGAGAATATGACATTGAGTCTTTTTTCTCCGCCACGTCTATTTATAGGGCCAAAATTCATTAACATTTTACCTTGTGTATTGAAACCATAACACACGCTCATGATGATAATATCTCTTTCATCTCCTTGGACATTTTCAAGGTTTTTTACAAATAACCCTGTAAACTGATCCTCTTCGGTACGATTATATTCTTCCTCTAAAAGTTTACCGAAATGGGTATCCAACAGTGCTAACTCTTCTAGAGCAGACTCGATAACAGATTGTTGTTCCATAGAAAAAGCCACTACACCTATACTTTTATTAACTTGTTGAGTAAGTAGTTTTCTTACTAGGTGAGCTATATAAGTAGCCTCATCTTTATTTGATCTTTTATGATAAACTGCGTTTTCAAGGTAGTGGTAACTTATACTACGTTGAAGCACATCATTAATATCTATTTCTTGATCAGGATTTAAAACATGTGTGAGTTCGCCTGCTCCATGAATCGATAGTTGATTATCTGGAATGGTAAGTAGTTCCCTTTTGTAAAAAGCAGCATTTGAATAGCTTATTAAACTTTCTCTACGGCTGCGATAATGCCATCCCAGCATTACTGATGGTAATTTTCTTGCTCCTTGATTCAATAGACTGTCGGCATCTAGATTGATACCTATACGTTGCTCTTGTTCTTCTTCATCCTCATCTACATCAACACTTGTTGTACTGAAAAAATTGGTAGGAGGCATTTGCATTTCATCACCTACAATAATCGTTTGGTGTGTTCTAAATAGAGAAGGAACGCCTTCTTCTACTGTTATTTGAGAGGCTTCATCGTATATAACAACATCAAAAATGGAAGTATCAATAGGCATTGAATCACTTACACTCAATGGACTCATCAACCAGACAGGCTTTAAACTTGTCATAATTTCTTGTGCCTCGCCAGTTGCCAACTCTCTGATAGACTTATACCTCATCTTTTTATTGAATTCATTTTCTAATATTTTGCGAGATGATTTGTATATCTTTTTGAGTTCCTTTTCTTCATTTGTTAATTGAGCGGCTGTGCTTTCAGTAATTCTAATTTTATTGAGAAATTGATCTCTTATTCTAGAACGTATAAAAGCTACATTGGCATTATAGTATTTATCTAATAAGTTCTGAATTTCCCTTATAGAGAATTGCAGGCTATCCTCATTCATTTGGGCAAATACAGGATTATTATCACTATTATCTAGAATTGTTTTGTACGCACAATGAAAATTTATCTCATCTTCTCTCCAATCGCGATCCCTCAATAGCGATTGCAATTTAAAATCGGCACTATTAAGTTTTTCTATGTGAGGCTTAAATAAGGATAAACTATTAGTCATCGTCAAAGCACTACTAATTCTATCTTCTAGAGTTGCTATTGAATAATTACCGAAACTCTTAGCGATTTTAGACAACGAATTTCTAAGACTATTAAACAAAGGTAAAACACTAATAAGTCCAGATAAATAATCTCTATTATCGATTTCTATCCACTTGGCTACAATCGGACTACCTGTATTGTGTAATTGCTTTAACCATTGAATACCATCGTCATAATTTGTAAAACCATAACGATTTTCTAATTTTCTTTTTTCATTTTCAAAACTATTAAGAAGGTCATATTCGTCTACCAATCTGCTTAATACTGAATCGATTTCTGGTTTTACTTTATGTTTTTGAAAGTCATAAGCTTCTTTGATTTGCTTCTTTAATCGATACCATTTGGGGTTCAAAAATTTTAGAATGTTAGCATTAGCTCGGTCCCATTGATTTTTTATCTCATAGGCGTCAATTGCATTCCACTTTACTTTCCAAAAACGATTTTCATCTTGCTTATCTTGCCACTTCTTACGTGATTTTTCAAGCTTTTTATTATCGTTCAGTAAAGCTGTAGCTTGTGGATTATCAGGAGTTAAAATAGCAAGGTTTCCTTTTGCAATAATCACTTTTGATTTTTCCATCAGATTGACTTCCTTAATCCAATCATCCCATACCATAGTGGTATCTCCATCATTTTCATCAATCCATTCATTAATCTGCTCCAATATGGTAAGAGCACTGCTTAACTCTTTGTGAATTGTAGTCTTATAGTCAGATGTTGATAATAGTTCTGGACTTATACCGTTTAACGGAAAGTTTTTGATGCTATCACCATAATGGTTGATCCTTATTTGATTTAAGAATTCCTTGATCCAATTTTCATTTGATTTCCACTCATCAAAATCAGGGATTACAAAATATTCCGCCTTGGCAAGTCTCTCAAACTTGTTAATATCACTAATTACCTCTTGATAAACTTGAAAGATAGGAGTATCGCCAGATCGCATTATGTTATGAAAGCTCTCTAGTCGGTTAATGTGCGTTTGTATTTTATCGATTATCTCATTTCTTTCCTTAACTATAGCATTAGACTTCATCTTATCTTTTAAAAAGGACTCATAGGTCCCTTTTAAATTCATAATAAAAGATTTTTTGTCGGTCTGTGAATCATGAATTAAACAACATAATTCGTCCAATTGTTTGTTTTTTAAACGATGGTAAACCACATCAAGTGCAGCGCGCTTTTCACAAACGAAAAGTACCTTTTGATCTCTGGCGACATAATCTGCTATCAAATTGGTTATCGTTTGAGATTTACCGGTACCTGGTGGACCTTGAATAATATAATTGCGACCACTGCGTGCTTTATAAACGGCTTTTGTTTGTGTAGGATCAGCTGCAATTATGGGGTATAAATCATTCAATTGAGTACTGATGCCTTCTTCTTCAATTAACTTTCGAGGATTCTCACTAAATAATTCTTCAAAGACTTCATCCTTAATATCAGCATTAATAATATCGTTGTAATCACGAACAATACTCATTTTACGATAATTGAAATTACCTAAAGTCATGTTGCAGGTATCCACTTCCCAAACCAGTGGATTTACAACGCCATAATTATCATTACGATAGAAGCTGCGCTCTTTTTCTGCAACAGCTAGATCACTGTAAGGATTGATATCTTCATTAATTATATATTCAAGATCATTAATCTTTTTATGAACCAAAGTTTTGAAGAGTTCAATTCCTAAAGGTTTAAAATCATCCTCTTTATAGGAGTAATCAAATTGTCTTAAATTTAAATTACTCGTGCGGCGATTAAGTTTACGCTTTTTGAGTTTGAAATTTCGTCGGGCAGCTTTATGAATAAGTTGAATTTGCGGTTTTTCTCGCCATTGAAGTTCTACTCCATTACCTGAATTAAGAATTTGATTACGTATGTTACCTATTAAATCTTCAAGTGAACTTTCCTTTAAATCTATAAAATCGGGAAGTTCTATATTATATAAATCTTTAAGATAGTAACTAAGAACTGGATTGATCTCTGCATCAGTAGTTGTAACCTCTAGTTGATACCGATCTTCTACTCCTTTTTTCTTTACTAATGAAACTGGAAGCAACAGCAATGGAGAAGAAATACGTTCTTCCCTATTTTCTTTAAAATTATACCAGTGTAAAAAAGCAATAACTAATCGCAGTTGATCAAATCCGTATTCGTTACGGCTTTTTCTTGCTTCCAACCTTATTTTGTTGAGTATAGGATTTAAAAACCTATTGTTAGTTATATCAAGATACCTATTTAACAGAAGTGATTTTTTACCCAATAATTTACCTTCCATAACTGGTCCCCAAAAGATGATATCCTTCTCGGTAATATTTTTGTGATCTAGCAATAAAGGTATAGATGCTTCAGTAAGGTTTAAAAAACTGCTTGTTGATTTGAAGTAAAGAAGTTTATTTCTACGAGATATGTCAAACAAGCGTCGTCGTAATTTATCTAGAATATATGTTCCACGTTCCTTGATGTTAATTGATTTGAATCCTATTGTCTCGGTAAGGTCTTGATAATTTTCAGGATTAAAATCTTGGTAATTTTTAAGTTTTGCTACAACCTCTTCTAAATTTGGAATACGATCTTCTCTGTAAACCGGAGTCATTTCTCTTATGACATGATGAATGGTAGGATCTAGCTCTTTATTCAAAAAGTATAACCGTTCTCTATTTTCTACAAAGCGTAACAATTCATCCTTATCGCGAAAATCTAGACCATAAGCTAGGCTAGCCATTAACATACCTAGTAAAAACACTTCTGTTAAAGGATCGTATGTTCCCATCTCATAATCCCATGCTTTATAATGCATGACATAGGCAGGATTTTTTACCGGACTAGCATTATCCAAATGCAAGTAATCACTTTGATTTTCAAATGAAGTGACGTTATTTGATCTATTTTGATAAATAGTATCCGACACCTTGACTGCTCCATCTTCTTTTGGTTTTTGAGGTAGACCAGTCGAGATTACTGCACTACTAGTTTCTTGTTCAATGATTAAAATTCTACCATTATAAAGAACTTGATCTATGCTAGTGATCTTTAAAACTTTATCTTGATTATGAGCATATAGTGCTTTTTCAAGCAATGGTAAAACCTGAGCAATAAAATCCACCGTAGTATTTCCATTTGAAGCTTTTATCTCATCTAATAAGCTGAAAAAACTTTTCCTGTAATCATTCATGGTCATAAATACTTCTTTGTTCTTGAGACAACTTATTCAAGTCTTTCATTGCTTCATCCTTGAGAGATTTAAACTCCCTAATAGTTAGTTGATATTCCTTTCTAACAATACGTTCATACTCCTCTTTTATTCCTAATAAATTCGCAATTTCAAGTGTGTGAGCAAGAGGTAACAACTCAAGATCTGCATCTAGTTTACTAAAATCTAGCAGTACATAGCATAGGTAATTATGTGTGCCAATTGCTGCGTCATTAATAAACTTTTTGATACTATTGACTTCTTGCTTTTCATCACTTACATAAAACTTAGAAAAGAAACTTGAAGCGTGTGTCATATTTCTAGAAGTACGCATCCATTCTGGTAACAGAATAAATTCTAAAAATTGATACGTGAATGAACTTAGTTCCTTTTGTTGAAAAAGGTCTAAATTATTCACATCTATCTTACCTATGATAAGCGGTTTAATGACCTCTTCAAGATTATGAGCGCTTCTCGATAGTTGATCTAAGGCAAAGGTTCTTATGTATGTTTCTGGATGTGTAGTGTTTAATGAGCTGTTTTCTTCTCCTTGTAAAATCTCTTTGGCTTGATCTAGATAGCTTTGAGCATTTACTCGTTTTAGTCCTGTTGAAACCTTGACCAAACATTGTATGACAGAATAGTGTTCCCTGCAAACTTGAAAAGAACAAGCATCACAAAAAAGTTCCAAAAACAATTGAAATTTACGAGCAGTTTCTACAAAAACAGGATCACTTTGTGAATCATTGGCAAGGGCCAGAATAATACGTTGGGTAATTTCAAACTCACCATTTTCTATTTTAAAAAATAAAAAATGTCCTAATTCATGAGCTATCAATGCGGTTAATTGTCGCTCATCCAACAATTCTAAAAGATTCCCTGAAAAAACTATATGAGCCTCATCTTCAATAATTGAAATAGCACAATTATCTTGAATGCTATTTTGCTCTTGATAAAAGGTGACTTGAGCTGTCAGGTTCAAATTTTCACATACTTGATCGCTTACCTTATACAAGTCAAAATGTGAATCCCTATCTAGCCTGTAGGTATTCTTTAATAAAGATGATTTTAACGCATCTATTTGATGTGACTTTACCTTTTCATCTTTAAACCACTGCCAGGTTTTGGACCTCGATTTAAAATAGTCTCTGATTTTTTTATGATAGTTGAATGTGGGTAGGGAACGCTGTAAAGGCGTTTCAGTTGATTGGTTCATGTGCAACTATTAAGCTATGGCTTAAAAATATGAAATTAAGTAGGCTTTTTACTTAACTACATGTATATAAATACGATCAGTCATGTATTTAGGTAGAGAATATAGATAGTTGTGGATTCGCTTTCGCGAAAGCGAACCCTAAATCAATCTAGAGTAATCAAAAACGGTTTTACTTTTTAACAGAAAATAAATAGAAACCTACTCTTCCTCTTCACTATAATCAGGATATAGGAATGCATTATAAGGAAAACGCGACACATGAATTTCTCTTACTCTATCGTATACCTTTTTACGAAACTGTTCCATGTTTTCTTTTTCAATCGCACTTATAAAAATCACATCATCACCTGCACGGTTCATCCAGGTGCGTTTCCAGTCTTCTAGTGTGTTGTGTGCCGTGGTGCGTTCGTCAAATTCATCATCATATTCTTCCGGCTGGTATTGATCGATTTTATTAAAAACCATAATAGTAGGTTTATCAATCGCCTCAATATCTTGTAAAATTGCATTTACACTATCAATATGATCTTCAAAGCTCTCGTGCGAAATATCTACTACATGTAACAATAGGTCCGATTCTCTAACCTCATCTAGGGTAGATTTAAAGGATTCTACTAACTGGGTAGGTAGTTTTCTAATAAAACCTACCGTATCAGTTAATAGAAAAGGTAGGTTTTTAACAACTACCTTTCTTACCGTTGTATCTAGCGTTGCGAATAATTTATTTTCTGCAAAAACATCACTTTTAGAAACCACATTCATAAGTGTGCTTTTACCCACGTTAGTGTAACCTACAAGAGCAACGCGCACCAATTTACCACGATTTCCTCGTTGGGTTTTCATTTGCCTATCAATGGTAGTGAGTTTCTTTTTGAGTAATGAAATACGATCGCGCACTATACGACGGTCTGTCTCAATCTCGGTCTCACCAGGACCACGCATACCTATACCACCACGCTGGCGCTCCAGGTGAGTCCACAATCCAACTAATCTAGGTAACAAGTACTCGTACTGGGCTAGTTCAACTTGAGTACGAGCATAACTAGTTTGTGCTCGTTGTGCAAATATGTCTAGAATCAAATAGGTACGATCTATGATCTTTGCCTTGAGGATTTTCTCAATATTACGTTGTTGAGTAGGCGTTAACTCATCATCAAAAATCACTGTCCCAATATCGTTTGCTTCAACAAACTGTGCTACTTCTTCCATTTTTCCAGTTCCTATAAAGGTTTTTGGATTAGGATGTTGCATTTTTTGAGTAAAACGACCTTGTACACTAGCACCAGCAGTGTAAGCGAGAAACTCTAATTCATCAAGATACTCAGTTAACTTTTCTTCAGACTGTTGTTGAGTTACAATTCCTATTAAAACGGCGTTTTCGTATTCGTGACTTTCTTGTTCTAGCATATAGATTATTTCATACAAAGGTAAATAGATACAAATAATATCATCTTGTTCTTATGGTAACTTTAATTCATATTAATTAATGGTCAAAACAAGAAAATACCCATTATAGGGTATTTTATGAATAAAAATTAATTCTACCTTTGAGACTATAATCAACTAAATGAATATTATGAAAAAATTAAAATTTGGAGCATTAGCTATGCTAACTCTCTCTCTCTCTCTCTTTAGCTGTTCAGAAGAGGTAACTGAAAGCACAAATGACACAGCACTTCAGAAATCAGAAGGTGATATTGCAAACAATTGCGAGTTTCAACCTTATGCTTTGTATTTTGAAAACGGAACGAGCGTTGATTGTGCTAACAATATGATGCATTTTTCTAGCTGGGATTCATTTGATCAAACATTAGAAACTTTAGAAGATTCCAACGATGCTCATGATGACAATTTTTTAGCTATTTATGGTCATTTGGATGAAGACGACTTGAATGATACAGAAGAATTAATAGGTCATCATCCGGATCAACCACTAATCGATTTTGAGAACTCCCATGATTTTTGCTCATTGAGAAAATTCGAAGAAGATGCGGAAAATGCATGGCTTGATTCATCAGATCAATCAGGTTGGTCTATAGACGACTGGAATGAAAATGAATTTATAGTAGATCCTGTTGAACAATCTGTTTACAATCAATGGAATGAGGTAATGATTTGTAATTTAATTTATAAAGATATGGAAGGTGGTTTATTGATTATAGACACAACTCATCCAGACGCAACAGCTGCACTAACAAGTGCAAATAATGGGAACAGTTTACAAAGTGTTTTAGAAGCGTTTGGTGGAAATGAAGAAACACCAGGAGCTGCAGATGGACATATCTTCCCACCTGATTCTGAATGCTTTTATAGATCTGCAAAAAGTAAAGGCGTTACTTTAAGTAGTACTTATAAGTTAAGAGCTTCTCACCAAATGAGAGCAAGAACTTTTGACAGTGGATCTGGAGACGTAAATGTATTCAAAGCTTTTACAAGAAATTACAAGAAAAAAAGAGGAAAGTGGAGAAAAAGAAGAATTAGAAGCAGTGCTAAAATTTATGGTGAGCTTTATTCAGTTGATGTATCGTTAAATTCAAATCCAAACTCTAGCACTCCTGCAAATATCTGTTCATTCAAAGATGATATTGATAAAGAGGGTGATTACAAAAAGAAGCGACGTTCAAAAGTAAAAAAGAGAGCACAACATCCTTCAAATCTAATCACGGGCACTGCTCAAAACAAGTTGTTTTCAGAACATAGGCAACGACCTTACTATGAAACAATTACTTTTGAAGAAAGATAATTATTATATGCTACTAGTGCTATTTTTTAGCACTAGTAGTTTTTTGTTTAGTCAAGAAAACGACCAAGAGATTCGTAGTTTCCCGGTTGGGTTACGTATAGGAGTGCATTACGATTTTTTTTCTAATACTAACGAAAATGCGTCTATAGGCTTAAATTACAGTAATAGATTGACGTTGATAGGTGGTTTTGACATTGAAGTAATGCGTAGGAAAAGATGGTTGTTAACAACTGGATTTTACATAAAGAATATTTCCTTAAAACGAAACTATAATATTAGGTCAACTCAACTTGGGGAAAATTTTGCAATAGAAGAATCTTTTTGGCAATCACCATATTGGACATATCATCTACCCATTGAAATATTAATAAAAATGAAAAGTCCAATGAGAAGTCCGCTATATCTAAAAGCTGGTTTGGAATTACAATATTACGGCTACACATCTGGGCGATATCAAAGTAACTATTTGCGACTGAGGAATAATCCATTGTTAATAGGCGATTATCAAGATTATCCAAGCCCTATAACGTTTGGACTGAACCTAGGGTTCGCAAAAGATCTTTATTTAAAGGATCGTAGCAAATTTAGATTTGCAGCCTCTGGACATTACCATTTTCAATATATTTATGTTACTAAAATAACCTCAACTAACTTGACAATACCAGAGGCCACTTCCACACACCGATGGACTGGACATTATCTGAATTTTTCCTTAACCTACTTTCCTAAATCAGGATTTTTGAAATTTTAATTATGAAAAAATTATTTATAATATTATTAATTCCTATCACTCTGCTTTCTCAAGACAACAAACGAGGCAACGCACAAGAGTTGAGGGACAATGCATATCATTTAGGTATAACTACAGGATTATTGTTTAATAATGTAGAAAACTCAAGTACATCTGGTTACTCCTATGAATATAATGCCAACCCTAACTTTATGATAGGGCTTGATTGGAATTACGCCGCTACAGGAAAGTTTTTATTTAATGCCGGCTTTTATTATGAACAGCTTTCCCTTGACGCAACAGGAAATATACCGGGAACTTTCTTCAGCTCTTCAAATGACATAAACTTAAATTCAAGTAGATCTTTCAACATATATACGTTCAACCTAAAATTTGAATATGTTCATAAAATTAATTCCATTCACTTTATAGCTTTGGGAGTGAACTTAAATAATAGATGGTTCATTAAAGACGACTTGATAGGAACTTCAGAAACATTCGGCAATAACTCTAACGATAACACATTAATTATTGGTAGACCTGATGTTAGTGATGTGATAATTAGAACTCCATTATCATTAAGATACACATTTAAAAATCAGAATCTCGGAAACTTTTCCTTGTCAACAACCTTTACATTAAGAGATGATTTTTACATAAGAGACATTGTAACCATAAATGATCGAGTAAACCAAACATCCTCTTCATCTGTGCATTTTATAGAGGATAATTTCATAAGTTTCAATTTAACTTGGTTTCCCATAAACTCACTCTTTAAAAAGAAAAAATAATCAGACTTTATTATAAAACACCTGCTTTACCGCAGGTGTTTTTGTTTACATTAGTATTATGAACAAAAACAAATGCGGCTGGTGTATAGGCGATGAGCTTTATGAGCTATATCACGATACAGAATGGGGCGTACCTGTTTATGACGATAAAACCCTATTTGAGTTCTTAATCCTGGAATGTATGCAAGCTGGTCTAAGCTGGATTACTATTTTAAGAAAGCGAGAAAACTATAGACAAGCTCTAGATCAATTTGATTATTACAAAATTGCTCAATATGATAATCAAAAAAAGCAAGAACTACTTCAAAATCCAGGAATCATAAGAAATAAATTAAAAGTAAATGCTATTGTGACCAACGCTCAAGCATTTATAAATACACAACAAGAGTTTGGAAGTTTTTCCCATTACATATGGTCATTTGTTGATAATCAACCTGTTAAAAATGCAGTTTCTGATTATAAAGAAGCTCCTGCTAACACCAAGTTGTCAGATCAGATATCAAAAGATCTTAAAAAAAGAGGTTTTAAATTTGTAGGTAGCACCATCGTATATGCCTATTTGCAAGCCTGTGGAATAGTTAACGATCATGAAACCAGCTGTTTTAGATATGACCAGATTTAAGCACATCATCTACTTACTATTTTTTCTAGTTACCACAGTGGTAATTGCTCAAACTAACGCTCTTAAAATAGAGCATGAAGAACGAATAAAAAGTAGTGAGTTCCCTTCTCTATCCAAACAAATATTGGATAGCCTGATTCCGCTTAGGGTAAAAATGAAATATTATCAAGAAACCGACGGTGATTCTAACAGCTACGAAGCAAAATTTAAGTATAAGGGCAAGAAATACAGTATAGAATTTTTTGAGAATGGAGCTTTAAAAGAAACAGAAATTGAAATAAAGAAAAACAAACTGTCAAAAATAGTTATTGATTCGATCAATAAAAGACTTGATACCGTTGCTCGTAAGTTTAAAATAGAAAAGATACAAGAGCATTACAGCCCTAGCTCAATTCTTAGTTTAAAACAAAAATTACAGCAATCAAATCCTGATGGATATGAAATAATTGTTGCTTTTAAGGATAAGCGTAAGATTTATCGCAGGGAATATTTATTTGATAGAAGAGGTATGATCCTAGAGGTTAAAGATGTTAAACGATTAGAGTATGACTTCTTATTATTTTAGAATCTTAATCGTCCTTTTATTATCACAAACTGCCGTAAGTCAAATTGTCGATAATACTTTATTTCAAAATGCCCTTAATATTTCTTACGACAATAATTACCGATGGTCATTTGTAAGCGCGCTAGAACAACGCAGCCTAACAGGTGACAACGCAGGTCTACTACATATACAAGCCAGTCATTACACCAATTATGAAGTAGGATTTTATGGTCAAATAGGTATAGGGATCATGTATCGTGATCTTAGAAACTCAAATACCAGTGAGCTCAGGATTACCGAACAATACGCTTATTCAAGAAAATATAACCAACTTAAAATGGCACATCGTATACGGTGGGATCAACGATACCGTGGTGATAGAATAACGCACAGATGGAGATATAGGTATTCCATTGCATTGCCTCTCAATGGAATACAAACAGATAAAAATGAATGGTACCTGGGTGCGTCAATCGAAACTTTATTTATTGCAGAAAATCGGACGAAACCCTTCTGGGACCAACGCCTCATTTTTAATCTAGGAAATCAAATTAGCCGTAACTTCAAATTACAATTAAGTACCGAATACCGATGGGAATCATTTACCCAAAATACAGAACGCTTACTGTTTATAAATCTAGGAGGTTACTGGAGTTTGTAGCGATTAAATTCTTGTAGTGTATAGTAATTAAATATTAAGTAATTCAATAAAACTTTCCCTAGGAATCTCAACTGCTCCTAAGCTTGCTAGATGATCGTTATAAATTTGAGCATCAATAATTTTATATTCCTTTAATTGCAATTTTTCTACTAAATGCCACAAAGCAATTTTACTGGCATCTGGCTGCAAAGCAAACATGCTCTCACCGCAAAACACCTTTTTTTCTGGTAAATCGATACCGTATAATCCACCTACAAGTTCACCGTTTTTAAAAACTTCAACACTTACCGCATGGCCTAGTTGATGCATTTTTGAATAAGCCTCGATCATTTCATCCATAATCCAAGTACCTTCTTGATCAGGCCGAGAGACTTGTGCGCATGCTTTCATAACCTGTTCAAAACAAGTGTTTTCTTTAATAAAATAACCTTTATTCTTCCTACTTTGTTTAAGTGATTTTGTAATCCTCATAGGCCTTTCCGATTGCAAATCAAATATCATTCTGGGATCTGGGCTCCACCAGCAAATAGGCTCACCATCGTTGTACCAAGGAAAAATTCCATTGTTGTAAGCAAGTAATAATCGGTCTACTTTTAAATCACCACCTACAGCAAGCAAACCATGGTCAGGTGCTTGATTAACAGGAGGAAAATAAAGCTCGTTCTGTAAGATATACACGTTAAACTTCTATGTTTGTTTGGAAATACTGTTAATTTTGTTAATCTTTGATACGGTCTTCAAAACTAATTTATTTTCATCATTGCTTTTTTTGAGTTTCTTTTTGAAGACCAAACTATTTAAAAGAGAATCCCGACAAAGCCAGTCGGGATTTTTGTTTTTATGATCCAATGACGAAATAGCTATTAATACCAGAGAGTATATTTTGTACTGCATAAGATGCTAGTATAAGCCCCATCACTTTACTTATTACAGTTATTCCATAACTACCTATATATTGCTGTAATTTATTTGCTGCTAGAAGTATAAGACAAGTAAGTGCTATTACCACGAGCACTATAGCAGTGGTCATGGTTTGTTGTTCTATAGAAAATAAGTGATTGTCAGTCATAAGTACCACTGCCATTATAGCTCCTGGTGATGCAATGGACGGTATCGCTAAAGGAAATATAATGACGTGTTTATAATCGGTAATTCCTTTTTTTTCTCCTTCTGGTTTACCATCTCCAAAAATCATTGTGAGCGCAAAAAGAAATAAAATTACTCCGCCAGAAATTTGAAAGGCATCCAAAGACACGGACATTGATTCCAAAATAATTTGACCGATTACAATAAAAAATAATAGAATAAGAAAAGCCACACCGGCAGCTTTTATAGCAATTAGTTTTTTATGTTTCTTATCAAATTGTTTAGTAGCTTCAAGATAAACAGGAATTGAGCCTATAGGATCTATTACCGCAAATACAAAAAACAATGTGCTCAAAAATTCGATCATAAAAATAAAAAAGCTTTCCCATAAAAATACAGGAAAGCCTAGTCTTTAAAAGTAAGTATTTGTTAAAATGGTAAATCGTCGTGATCTTCGGCATTTGTATTTGATACCGGCTCGTATTCATCAAATGGTGGAACCTCAGGAGCACCTTGTGGTGCTTGAGCTCCTACTTTTTCTATACGCCAACCAGAGATAGAATTAAAATATTTAATCTCGCCCTGTGGAGTTTGCCATTCTCTACCTCTTAAGTTTATACCTACTTTCACTGCATCTCCTACTTGGTAACTATCCAATAAATTTGTTTAGTTTTAGAAAAAACAATAATGTATAAAATTTCACCATGAGAGAAGTTCAAGAAGCTTTAAAAAATGCAACAGATTTAGACGATTACAGATCAAATTTAAATGCACTAAACAAGGATAACCCCACTGATGTTTTACAACTTTTTAATAATTGGTAAAATGAAAAAACTACTTCTTATAGCTTTATTGTTTTTATCCTGTGTAAGACATGAAGATGAAAGAGCTACTTGTTATTCGTTTATAAATGGAACTGACAGAAATGTCAATTTAGAACTTTACAGTTTTAACTCTGGACAGTTTGTTAGTCTAATAGATTCATTCTCTATTAATGGTATGGGTTTAATTGATCAGAAATGTGATAATAGTCTTAGAATACTTAGTCCAGTAAATGTTTACAGGTTTGATTCAGTTATTGTAAAGTTTGACAACCTAAAAAAATTAACTTACTTAAGAAGATTTGAAGGTCAAGACGATGAATTCTTTTTTAGTTCATATTACGAGCGAGACGGTAACTCTCGAAACTTTTCTTATACTTTTACAGAAGAAGATTATAACAACGCAATACCATTTTGATATTAATTTATAAAACACAAACAATGCAATATCGTTTAAAATATATCGCTTTTGCCTGTATCCTCATTGCTTTAAGCAGCTGTAATCCAGATGATGATAATTCTTCTAATGAAGAGGAACCTGTAGCAGTAAATGAATTTACTCTAGGAGATGATAATTACAGCCTAGAACAAGGTTATAGATCGCAAAGCTCAGAGGATAGTCCAAATCTTTTTCTTACAAACGTCGTCCTTTCTGGGCCAGGATTAACGCTCAACAGTTCAAATATACTTTCAGGAAACGGCGATATAGTAGGATTAGAATTCTACACGACTGTAAATGATGGTTTACAGCCAGGAACGTATAACCTAGACAGTCTTAATCAACAAGCTCAAACGGTATATGCCTTTATAGGCGTTGATTATAACGCACAATTGGGTGAGGCCATTATTGAAGACGAGATTTTTTCTGGAACGATTACCGTAGAACTATTAGAAAATGGAGACTATAAGATTACTGGTAGCGGTACTGCAGACGATGCAAATGAAGGGTTCACTATATCTTATACAGGTGAATTAAGATTGATCATTTAGCCATCTTAAAGAGCAACCGAACTTATAAATCAAAAGCCGATTTCTTAAACAGAAATCGGCTTTTGAGTTTTAGATTTTACCGTTTTTTACGATTTAAACTCCTTCCCGAAACACACGCTATTCTCCATATCCTTGTAAGGTCCATAACAAGGGATTTTGTAATAACCGCATTTCTGGTAGAAGGAAAGAGCTTCAGTTTGTCGTTGACCTGTTTCTAGCTGCACTTTTTTAAAACCTAAATCGCTTGCCCAATTTTCTAATTCATTAAGCTATACCTTGATTTCGAGCTGCAGTGGCTGTAAACATACGTTTAATCTCTACGGTTTGGGAATCGTATTGTTTAAAGGCACCACATGCAACTGCGGTTTGATCATTTATCACTAGAACCACATGATTCAAATGTTCAATGCAATTAAATTGATTATAAAAAGAATGCTCATCTCCATCTTTAACAGCGAGATAAGCATCTAATTGTTGAACTAAACACATAAACTCTGGATGTTTAGAATCCGTGCGTACTAGTTGTATGTTCATTTAGAAAGGTAAATCGTCGTGATCTTCGGCATTTGTATTTGATACCGGCTCGTATTCATCAAATGGTGGAACCTCAGGAGCACCTTGTGGTGCTTGAGCTCCTACTTTTTCTATACGCCAACCAGAGATAGAATTAAAATATTTAATCTCGCCCTGTGGAGTTTGCCATTCTCTACCTCTTAAGTTTATACCTACTTTTATTGCATCTCCTACTTGGTAACTATCCAATAAATTTGTTTTGTCTTGAACAAATTCAATAAGCAAATGTTGTGGGTATTGCTCTTCCGTTGTTACTACTAATTCGCGTTTTTGAAATCCGTTATTTCCATAGGTTTTTGTTTCACCTATCAACTTTACTTTTCCTTGTACTTCCATGTTAAAATAATAAAATGTTCCAGGCATTCATCAACTGTCCAGCTGCTATATATTCTTTTGCCCTATTATGTTTTTCTTCTATCGATAATGCTGGTAATTGTTCCGCTTTCGCAAAAGCGATCACCTCATCACGCTCTGGCACACGTTCTACATTACCTAATTTACCTAAATCATTACCTGTAAGCACGTGACTGTTTCTTGCGTGTTCTGGTAATGCGTCAACTCCTACACCTAATGAGGTTAAAGGTTTAGGCACCTCAAACATAGCATCTTTTGAACGGCAGTACCAATTACCACCCATTCTTGCTACTGTATCAATTTTAAAAGGATCGATTTTTTGATCGTCAGTTAGAACTTCGTCCTTAATGTGCACTTTTACGACCTCGCAAATAATTAAATTACCTGCACCACCTTCTTGACCTAGTTCAACTATTTCCTTTACCTTACATTCAAAAGCTGCTGGGCTTTCTTCAACTCTAGGTGGTTGTACCAGATCACTTTTTACCGCTGTTAATCCAGATTTTACAAACTCATCAACACCAGCATCATATTCGGTGCTGCTCAATGACATTTGCTGTACAATATCGTAATTGACAATATTAATTACCACTTCTTGGGTAGCTTGTGCATTAAGCAAGGTATGTTTTACTGTGTTATTGCGCACTCTCCTAGCCGATGAGAATATCATAATCGGTGGATTTGCACTAAAGACATTGAAAAAAGAATAAGGTGATAGATTCACATTACCATCAACATCAACTGTACTAGCAAATGCAATAGGTCGCGGTTGAACTGCTCCTAGCATGAGTCCATGTAACTGGGCTGTAGAAATTTCTTTAGGATCTACTGTCAAAATGCTTACCTTTTAATGAATTTTCAAAGGTATTATTTTTAAACGAAACTATAGGTATTATGATATTACAGTCTGCTTTATCTAGCAACCTAATTAAGTAAGAAAAGGTTAATTTAATAAGAAACACAATAAGCAGTATTTTTTATTTAATTTCACCATCTTACTGACAAGAAACCACACAACCATGAGACCTAAATCACACTTCTCATCTGCAATATCGTTTGTAATTATTCTTTTACTTGTTTTTTACGCATTCTATTCTCAAACACCATCTAGTGAGGTTAAGGAAAACGTTCCAGCCTCTGAGTGGTCAACAGCAAGAGCACTTGAACACATACAAGCACTTTCAGTCGAGCCGCATTATCTAGGAAGCAAGGCACACGATAAGGCAAGGGATTACATCATTACACAACTAAAATCTTACGGGCTTAATGTTACAACACAATCTGCTTATGATATTAGCTGGAACGGAAATATGTCAAAACCTGAGAATATTCTAGCACGTATTAAAGGTCGCACCGACTCTAAAAATGCCCTATTGTTACTTTCTCATTACGACAGTGATCCTCACAGTAGTAAAGGAGCAAGTGATGCTGCAAGCGGTGTAGCCACTATACTAGAAGCAACAAGAGCTTTTCTTGCCAAAAATGAGCAACCTGAAAACGATATTATCATTTGCATTACTGATGGTGAAGAGCTAGGCTTAAATGGCGCAAGCACTTTTGTCAATAAACATGAGTGGGCACAAGATGTTGGATTCGTTTTAAACTTTGAAGCGCGCGGTAGTGGCGGCCCTAGCTATATGCTAGTTGAAACAAACGGTGGTAATAGAAAAATCATCGAGGCATTTAGCAAGTCAGGAGTTGAATATCCTGTAGCTAATTCACTAGCCTATAGTATTTATAAAATGATACCTAATGATACCGACCTTACCATTTTTAGAGAAGACGGTGATATTAATGGATTAAACTTTGCTTTTATAGGTGATCATTTTGACTATCATACTCAACTAGATTCATATGAACGCCTAGATCGCAACACACTTGCTCATCAAGGCAGCTATCTCATGCCGCAGTTAGATTATTTTTCTAGCATTGATTTGACTGATAGACTTAAAACTGAAAAAAATGATGATGTAGTTTACGTACCCTTACCATTGATAAAAATGGTGCAATTTCCATTTAGCTGGTTAAGTGGTTTAATAATAGTAGCATTTGTATTAATGATAACTCTTATTGTTTACGGAATAAAACGCAGGCGAATTCAACTTACTTATTTATTGGGTGGTTTTGTACCGTTTCTAGGAGCACTTATTATAAGTTACTTAATTACTAACTACACGTGGATAGGGATTAAAGAATCTGAGTTTTACATACATCAATTACATGGATTCCCGTATAACGGATACTGGTTGATTGCGGCAGCTGCGTTTATTGCTCTTACCATTAGCTTTTTCTTATATCACAAGTATTACCACCGTGATCGCATACCTAGTTTAAGCGTTGCTCCCATTTTTATTTTATGGCTTATCTGTTTACTAGTAGCGTTTCCTGTAGGCGATGGCGGTATTCTAGGTTCGATCTTTTTACCAGGCGCAGGATTTTTGATCATTCCTGTTTTTTGCAGTTTAATAATGCTGTACATCAATATACAGCAAAAAAGACCTAGCTACATCCTTCTAGTCCTATTATCTGTTCCCGCAATTTTTATTCTTTCACCATTTATTAAAGCTTTTCCAGTAGCACTAGGAATGAGTATTTTATTTGTAGCATCTGTTCTTACTGCGTTACTGTTTGGTTTGTTAGTTCCTATCACAGGACATTATAGAAAGAAAGGATTACTAGCATTTATGTCCTTAATTATAACTATTGGTTGTGGTGTTTACGCTTTCGCGAAAGCAGAATTCTCACCATCCCAACCCCAATCCACCAGCCTAGTTTACATTCATAATCAAGATGAAAACAAAGCCCAATGGGCGACCTATGATCCAACCTTAACCGATTGGGTTAAAGAAAAACTAGGTAACAATCCTCAAAACGCTAGAGAACTTAATAAAAACAGTATTGACTCAAAGTATGGAACTGGTTTTAGTTATGTAGCACCAGCCGAATACAAGAAACTAGCTTCACTTGATATAGAGATATTAAGCGATACACTTGTAGGAGAAGACCGTAAGGTTAAATTGAAAGTGAGCAGCACAGAAACCCTGCATCGTATAGAAGCATTTACCACAGACAAGGTTCTATTTAAAAGAGCAGTGGTAAACGGCTTGCAAGTTCCTAAAACAGGTAAGAGCGAGACACCCTTTGGCTATAGATGGGGAAATCGTCTATTAAGTTATTATATAAAAGATAATGAGCCTTTGGTTATGGAATTAGCCTTTTCGGTCCAGGATAATCCAGAGCTTATTTTTTATGGAGCGAGTTTTGATTTAATGCAACGGTCCGAATTTGAAATAACTGCAAGACCTATCGAGCAAATGTCTATGCCGTTTGTTCTTAACGATGCTGTTCTTAAAAAGCGAAGTATTAAACTAGTAAACCAGCAAACAATAGTTGAAGAACAAACTGCTGATGAAAAATAACAAGAAAACAATCGGTATCTTAGGTGCAGGATGGCTAGGAAAAGAGCTTGCATTCCAGTTAAAGGCTTTAGATTTTACATGTAGAGCTACTGTGAGACAACCTGATGATGTCGCAATTTTAGAACAGTCTGGGATAAAAAGCTATATAATCGACATAAAGGAAGATAAAATTTTTGGCGATTTAAAAACTTTTTTAGAAGGTCTAAATACTTTAATAGTTGCTATTCCACCAGGATTGCGCAAAAATCCAGATAGTGATTTTGCCTATAAAGTAAGGATGATTGCTAAGTTTGCTTTGGTGTATAAAATACCAGATTTTATTTTTGTTTCTAGCACTTCAGTATTTCAAGACACTTTTCCTATTACCACATATTCGGAAAACAATATACCAAACTCGCAATCAAATACAGGCAAAAAGATTATTGCTGCCGAGGAAGAATTAAGAAACTGGTATCCCAATGCAACAATACTAAGGCCATGTGGTCTAATTGGTGACGACAGGCATCCTATTAATCATTTAAAAGGTAAAACAGATTTAAAAAATCCCGACATGCCAGTTAACTTGGTTCATCGCAACCACGTTATAAACTTAATCATTGGTTTAATCAATGAAACTATTAAAACAAAAGTATTACACGCAGTAAGTGAACCACACACTAGTAGGAAAGAATATTATCAAGACGCTGCTCGACAACGCGATCTAGCACCACCAGAATTCCTTGATTCTTCAAAACAAGAGGGAAAAATAATCACTTCTATTTATTCTTAGTTGCAAGTAATATGAGCTATCTGTAGAGGCGAAAAATGAAGAATAAACTAGGGCATTTAATACTTAAACATAAATGGAAAATAATGTTTTTCCTCGTACTAAGTATATGGTACTATTTCTGTCTACCGCAAAGACTTTTTAACGTCCCTTATTCCACAGTCATTGAAAGTAAAGAAGGTATTTTACTAGATGCACATATTGCTAAAGATGAACAGTGGCGTTTTCCTCGAGTAGATAGCGTTCCTTATAAGTACAAACAGAGTGTACTTTTCTACGAGGACGAGCACTTTTATTCGCATCCGGGATTTAATCCTATCTCGATTTTAAACGCCATGCGACAAAATTTTGAGGCTGGTAAGGTTGTACGTGGAGGAAGCACTATTACTCAACAAGTCATTAGATTAGCTCGTAAAAAAGAACGCTCCTACTATGAAAAGTTAGTTGAATTAATATGGGCAACTAGATTAGAATTAAAACTTTCTAAAGATGAAATTCTAGAACTCTATGCCTCACACGCACCCTATGGCGGTAATGTAATCGGACTAGAAATGGCATCATACCGTTATTTTGGAAGAAGTCCGCATGAATTGAGTTGGGCAGAAAGTGCAACACTAGCTGTATTGCCCAATGCACCAGGTCTTATCTATCCAGGTAAGCGACAAAATCAATTAAAACAAAAACGCGATCAGCTATTGTTTAAATTAAAGGAGAAAGGAATAATAGATCAAACAGATTACGAATTATCAATTGCTGAAAGAGTTCCTGACAAGAACTTTAATATTCCTAGAAGTGCACCTCATTTACTCAATAGAATTAATAAGGAATATGGTACAGCTAGAGTAACCACTACTATTGAGCATGATATGCAGCAAATGGTAAACCGTATTGTAAATAATCATTACCAAAAACTAAAGCTTAATGGAGTACACAATCTCTCTATGCTAGTACTGGATATTGACAATATGGAAGTGGTAGCCTATGTAGGTAATTCACCTACCACCAGTGAACATGGTAAGGATGTAGACATTATTACAGCACCGCGCAGTACAGGAAGCGTATTAAAACCTTTCTTATATGCCAGCATGATGGATCAAGGTGAATTGCTACCCAAAACATTTGTTCCAGATGTCCCTACCCTAATCGACGGCTTTAGAACCGAAAATTTTAATCGTTCTTATGCAGGAATGATTCCTGCTGATAAAGCACTGGCGCGATCTCTTAACATTCCTGCTGTACGGTTATTGCAACAACATACAGTTCCTAGGTTCTATAACAAGTTACAAGAACTACAATTGACTGATGTAAATAGAGGAGCAAACACGTATGGGCTGAGCCTAGTAATTGGCGGTGCAGAAAGTAGTTTATGGGATATGTGTAAAGCCTATGCCGTTCTTGCAAAACAGCTTAAGGATTATGAAGCTAACAACAGTGAGTATCATTATGGGTTATTTGAGCAACTTACTTATATCAAAAAAGCTGATGGCGATTCCGCTTTCGCGAAAGCAGAATTAACAAAAAACTCAGAGGAAACCAACTGGTATCTAGAACCAGAGATATACGGAGCTGGCAGTATTTACCAAACCTTTGAAGCAATGAAAACGGTAAATCGACCTGAAGGTGAAGAAATCTGGCATTTTTTCAATCCAGATAAAGAAATCGCCTGGAAAACAGGAACAAGTTACGGTAACCGAGATGCGTGGGCTATAGGAGTAACACCAAAGTACGTTATTGGTGTATGGACAGGAAACGCCGATGGTGAAGGCAGGGCAGCAATGACAGGAATAGACAGTGCGGCGCCGGTACTTTTTGATTTATTTAATCGATTACCGCAAGAGCCTTGGTTCAAGCCTCCGTACGACGATCTAGCACACATAAACACATGCTCAGTTACCGGTTACTTGCCTAACCCTGATTGCCCACAAACTCTATCCTATATTCCTAGCAATGGTACCCGTTTTGCGGCTTGCCCTTTTCATAAAAAAATTAATATCGATAAACAATCGGGAAAAAGAGCTACAACCGATTGTAGAGAAGTAGGTGATCTGGAGCAAAAAACTTACCTAATTCTACCGCCCATAGAATCTTATTTCTACCAAAAGTCCACTCCTGCTTTTACCGCTGTACCTGATTACTTAGAAAATTGTTCTTTAAAATTGGAACCTATAATGAGTATAATGACTCCGCAACATAATAGCATCATAACTAATACCATCAATGTAAATGGAGAACTTAATCCGGTAATATTTCAACTGGCTCACAAACGTAACAACAACACAGTGCACTGGTATAAGAATAATGATTACCTAGGTGTTACTCAAGGAATCCATGAAATGCCAATCACTGCACAAAAAGGAAAGCATTTAATTACCGCAGTTGATGAAAGTGGCTATCAAATTATAATCCAACTCACGTTTAAATAATTACCTAAGCCTACCACCTTTTTCGGTCCACCAACCGGTGGTCTTTACTTTTAAGGCACCACTTTTTACAAGCGGATCCTGATTGGCAAGACTGTCTGCCATTTTAAAACTGGGTGTGTTATAAACAACAATTCCTCTCCATTCCTTACCGTTATTCATGGGTCCTATTAAAGAAGCATGACCTAGGTTATACAATTTAGAAAGGTAGGCCAAATGATCTTGTTGTAATTGAGACAACACTTCCTTAGGAATACTATCATTATCACCAGATAGCAATTGAACCATAAAATACTCTTGCATTAAATAATGTTTGTTTGCTTCTTTATAAGTAAACACATTATACCCGAGTTTTTTCAAGGAATCAGATTTTTGAATCAATTGGATTGAATCCGTAATTACTTCATCTGGAAGATTGTTTTCTATTTTTGAAGTTTTATTTGAAGTATTGCAGCTTAAAATTGTAGTAATTAAAATTAAGCTAATCCAATATTTTACCATGTTGAAAAGGGATTTTTACTAATGTATGAATTATAGTATTTATTATTTCCTGTTACTTCTTCACCTAACCATTCCGGCACATCAAATTCATCTAACTCTGAATTCAGCTCAATTTCGGCTATGATTAAACCGGCGTTATCTTTTTGAAACAGATCGACCTCAAAATAATGGGTACCTATCGGTATCTTATATCTAATTTTATGAATAGGCGTTGGTAAGCACAGTTCCAATAAAGCTTCTGCTTCACTTATACTAATTTCCTTTTCCCATTCTAGGCGCTTAAGACCGTCATCAGTACTAGGTCCTTTAATCGTTAAATAACCACTATGTTCTTGTATTCTTACACGTACAGTGCGACAAGGATCGGTAGTTAAATAACCTTGAATCAATTGCACACCTTGATATTCTTTTAAAAATTCTGTGTTGGATACTAAAAATTTACGCTCTATTTCCTCATTAATCATGGCATAAATATCGTAAAAGCTAGGGTATATTTATATTTGCTCTATGCAAATTCCATCTGGAAAGAAAATATATTTTTCAAGCGACAACCATCTAGGCGCTCCTACTCAAGAGTTAAGTAAACCTCGAGAACAACATTTTTTGAATTGGTTAGACACCATTGAAAAGGATGCCGCAGCACTTTTCTTGTTAGGAGATTTGTTTGACTTTTGGTTTGAATACAAAAGAGTGGTTCCTAAAAATCATGTAAGAGTTTTAGGTAAACTCGCTACTATGGCAGATAATGGGTTGCCTATTTACTTTTTTGTAGGAAACCACGATTTATGGATGTTTGGTTATTTTGAAGAAGAATTAGGTATACCTGTATTTCACAAACCCAAATCTTTTGATTTTAACGGCAAAAAATTTTTAATAGGTCATGGTGATGGTTTAGGTCCTGGTGATAAAGGTTACAAACGCATGAAAAAGGTATTCACCAACAAGTTTTTCCAGTGGTGTTTTAAATGGATTCATCCCGATATTGGGGTAAAACTAG
Source organism: Nonlabens sp. SCSIO 43208 (assembly GCF_050703575.1). NCBI lineage: Bacteria > Pseudomonadati > Bacteroidota > Flavobacteriia > Flavobacteriales > Flavobacteriaceae > Nonlabens > Nonlabens sp. SCSIO 43208. The sequence goes on along the minus strand of NZ_CP065365.1, from coordinate 1,046,592 downwards.
CGACCTATCTTTCCGTTAAAAACAAACTTATATCAGGCGACGAAGACGCTAAATTTTTAGGTGAAGAAAATGAGTGGCTTGCTCAATATGCTAAAAGAAAACTTACTAAGGAACATTATGATTTTTTCATATTTGGTCACAGGCATATGCCCATGACTATCAAAGTTGGTGAGAAAAGCACTTATTATAATTTAGGTGATTGGATTTCACATTACACCTACGGAGTTTTTGATGGTAATGATTTTCAACTAGAGCATTTCCCGTTTAATATTAGGGAATAATTTATCATTTCTAAGGATTAATAGATAGTTATTTAAGTGGTAACCGGTAGTAACTTTGTACCATTAAACTTTTATAACCACAATCATGAAATCATATTTACAATTTATAAGTATTATACTTTTGCTTTACAGTAGCTTATCCTACTCACAAGATTATAAAGACAGAGATAGTCTACCTGAAATTACAGTCACCGCAACATCTGACAAAACGTATAACTCTACCGTCTTTAAGAGAAGTACTTTACGTAAAAGCGCACGATTAAGTAAAGGAAATTTAGAACAATTCAAAAACACATTAAAAACCCAAGTTTCTAAGAAACTGGTTTTAACTGAAAAGGAATGGAATTTACTTTATAATCAAGCTCAAAAACTTACTTTGAACTATAAATTAGATGAATTACCATCTGTACTTTAATGCGGTTTAAGGTCCTTGATACGTAGCTGCAAACTCGTTACACCTTGCCAGCTATTCTCCTCAAGGACATAAACCACATCAAATGGCTTGTTGTTCTGTATTATGGAAATACAATCTCCTAAATTAAAACCTATGGCAGGTATTTGGAGAGATGAGTTTACATGGGGTTTGATACCAAGTTTTAAATGCTTTCCGTTTTCTCCTACACGCTTTGCATATCCAGAGTCATAGACCGCTCTGCTCAAAAATACCGGCCTCATATTTCTGGGACCAAAGGGTGCCATTTGCTTTAAAATTCGATACAATTTACCTGTAATTCGTTCTAAAGGAAGTAATGCATCTATTTTTAATTCTTTAGTAAGTAATTTTTTATCTATAGTGGCACAAACCACCTCTTCAAATCTCTTTTTAAAATTTAAAAATTGTTCTGGTTGCATGGTAAGTCCAGCTGCATATTTATGTCCTCCAAATTGCTCTATGAACTCACTGCACTGTTCTAGAGCATTATAAACATCGTAACCTGAAACACTGCGAGCACTAGCTGCAAGATTATCTCCATTTTTAGTAAAAACCAGTGTAGGCCGGTAATGCGTCTCAGTGAGTCGCGACGCCACTATGCCTATAACACCTTTGTGCCAGTCTTCCTTAAAAACAACACTAGTAAAAAGTTTTTCTTCCTTGTTGTCGTGAATTTGTTGCAAGGCTTCTTCAGTAATAAGTTGATCTAGCTCGCGACGATCTTGATTGTATATATCAATTTCTTTTGCCTTTATTCGGGCTTGATCGAGATCCTGTTCCACTAAAAGATCAACAGCATACAGACCATGCTTCATTCTACCAGCTGCGTTTATACGTGGTGCTATAATAAATACAACATCGGTAATGTCTAAAGTATTTTTTTTAACCTGTTCAATAATGGATTTGAAACCAGCTCTAGGTGATGTGTTTATAACATTGAGACCATGGTAACACAAAATTCTATTTTCGCCAGTTATAGGAACAATATCTGCTGCTATAGCAGTTGCCACCAAATCTAGATAAGGTATAAGTATTTCAAATTCCCAATCGTTGTGTTGCACTAGCGCTTGACAAAGCTTGAACCCAACTCCACAACCGCACAGTTCATCATACGGGTAAGAACAATCATGCTGTTTAGGATCAAGTACAGCGACTGCATCAGGAACAAATTTACCTGGTCTATGATGGTCGCAGATTATAAAGTCTATTCCTTTTTCTTTGGCATATTTTACCTTGTCGATAGCTTTGATACCACAATCCAAAGCTATGATTAATGAAATATCATTATCGTGGGCATAATCAATTCCTGCATAGCTTATCCCGTAACCTTCCCTATATCTATCTGGTATGTAGGTAGTAACCTTATCATAGAAACTACTTAAAAAGGAAGACATCAAAGCAACTGCCGTAGTCCCATCTACATCATAATCACCATAGACCATTATAGTTTCATTGTTCCCGACGGCTTTTTGAATACGATGAACAGCCTCATTCATTCCTTTCATTAAAAAAGGGTCATGTAACTCCTCTAGACTTGGTCTAAAAAAGGATTTCGCTTTCGCGAAAGCGTCAATACCACGTCCTACTAATAAACTAGCAAGAATAGGGTCTACATTAAGTTCTTTTGAAAGCTGCTCGACTAAAACAGCATCAGGTTGTGGTAATAAAGTCCAACGCATAACCTCAAATATAATCGCTACATGAAAAAATCCTCATGCCTTCAACAGATAAATTCTCTATTTTTAAGAAAACAAAATTTTAATTCTATGCCATTAGTCACACCACTAGATGCTAATCACGATCCCGAAACCAAAGAACTCGCAACGTTTTTTAATGAGACACTAGGTTTTTGCCCAAATTCCGTTCTTACTATGCAGCGTAGACCAGCAATTTCCAAAGCTTTTATTCATCTAAACAAAGCGGTAATGGCAAATGAAGGACTAGTGACTAGTGCATTAAAAAGAATGATTGCCTGGGTAAGTAGTAATGCAACTGGTTGTCGCTACTGTCAAGCGCACGCAATACGTGCCGCAGAACGCTACGGTGCAGAACAAGAAAAGCTGGACAATATTTGGGAATATCGTACACATCCCGCATTTAATGAAGCCGAGCGCGCAGCGCTGGATTTTAGTCTAGCCGCCAGTCAGGTACCTAATGCAGTCGATGAAACTATAAAAAAGCGCCTGCACGAGCATTGGACTGATGGTGAGATAGTAGAAATGTTAGGAGTGATTTCTCTCTTTGGTTATTTGAACAGGTGGAATGATTCTATGGGAACTACCCTAGAACAAGATGCTATCGACTCTGGCAATCAGTATTTAGGTAAACATGGTTTTGAGGTAGGTAAGCATGTGTAATAAATTTTGTTTTTACTCGTTATTATTTAAATTCGTGAAAATTCTAACCACCATGAGAAAAATTGTTGCGCTTGATGTGCTGTTCTTTGCAGGCTTTCTATTTTTAATTAATAGTTGTCAACAAGATGATTTTCTGGAAGAATCAAATGAGAAAACTATCAAATTCCCTAAATTAAGTGGTGAAATAGTTCCCTTTGAAAAGCTAGCTCAGCAGCCAAAGTTAACCAAAAAACTTACTAAACTTTCAACAGGTATAACGGCAAAATCATCTAATTCGAGTATACGAATTGATACTTCATATATAAAGATGATAGAGACAGATTTGTATAAGAGTTATACTTTTCAAATAGTTCAAGATAGTCTAGAAAAAGAAAGAGTATTAAAGAATTATGTATTAACTGTTGTTAATGACACCACACTTATTCAACATCTTGTCGAGTATGATGTACTTAGTGAGGATGTATATGACATGGACAATATTAAATTAAACAGAGTAACGGGTGATGATTTAATACCAAACAACTTTAAATGTGGTGGAGTGGATGTGATTTGGTATACCTATACAACTTGTTACGAGGTTGAGTGCTCTGGCATAAGTCATCATAGTGTTGGAGAAGCTTGTCCGATTGCAGATGGCACTCAATCAGGAACAGCTGCCTACATTAAGTGTGTAACTACTTGGGCTTCAATTAGTATAGCAGAAGAACCATGTGGAAATTCGGGTGGTGGTGGATCTAGTGGTGGCAACAATCAGATAGGTGGCGGCGGCCAGACTGGTACCGGAAATCCACCTGGTGGAAATAATACTAATAATCCACCTAATACCGATCCCAACGATGATCCCGACGACACCTTATTTCTAGGTGTAGACCCTAACGATGGGCCACCGTTAATCATTGATGAAGACGGTTCTAGTAGAAAGAGATTAAAAGATGTATGGAATGATCCAGTAGTTCAAAATCAAATCAATAGATTAATTCCTTTAATAGATTCTCAAAACTCTGGTAACTATGAAGAAGATGGTGCCAGATTTAGTTATCAACCAGGTAGTCCAACAACCTTTAGATTACCTGATCGTAAATTTGGTAATCGTATTTCCTACAATACACCCATGCAAGAAGGTGAAAATGTAGATATGCATGTTCATCAAACAGAAGGTGCTCATGGCTCGCAAATAAAGGAAACCTATCCAATATTTAGTAATGGAGATGTTATAGGGTTCGCTGAAAATACAAAGGATGCAGAAGCTGTAAATGACACCGATTTTGCAGAAGATTATATAAGCATAGTTTTAACAGAAAAAGGAGCCTTTGCACTTACGGTTGATGATATTGAGGATGTAAAAGCTTTTGAAGTAGCTATGCAAGATCCAGTGCAGAAAGCACAATTTTATGAGGATTTTAATCTTGAGATTTATGCTAGAGCAACTAATGACAACGATGTCATTGAAAACCTTGCTGATTTTTTAGAAGATTATAGGGTGAACAATAGGCCTCTAGGAATTTCAATATGGGAAGCTTCTTTTAATTCAGAAGGAACCTTAAACAAATGGAATAAAATTTAAACAATATGAAAAATTTAATCATTCTTTTGCTGCTTTTAATACCAGTTTCACTTTATGCCCAGACCATAATACCAATAGAACAATTGTCTAGTCAATTGAAACGAGAAGACACACCTAAATACTTCAAAGACGTTAATGGGATTTACGATAAGTTTCTAGGTGATTGGAAATATGAAGACCCCTCAAATAGCAGTACTTATTTAGAAATAAGTATTATAAAACTAGAAAGGCAACCCTCATTGAATCACTTTTATGATGAAATTTACATAGAATTTGAATATGTAGAAAATGGAAACACAGTCTATGATAGTTCCACTTACTCTGACGAAAGAGTTAAAAGTATGATATCGGGCTTAATTAAAATTTCCAACCCTTTTAATACAGTATGTTTAATGAGCTACAATGAACCCACTAACATACCATGGAGTTATAAAGCTTACAAGGACTGTTTATCTCCAAGCTTAACCATCGAACATGTCAATGAAATAGACATGAATAATGGTCAACGCACTTACCTCAAATGGGATATATGTTATGTAGTTGACCCAGCACAAGGTGAGGTATGGCCTTTTAAGATTCCTAATAATATTGAGTTGGAGCGTATCTAATTAAACTGATTATAGTCAGTTATCTAATCTGCACATGCACATGATCATCGTGTCTAACTGCATAACAACCGTGATATCTGATTTTACTATTTTTTAAATCCAATCTTTTTACAAGGTGCGGTTCTATAAAAATCTTTGTAACCTGGGCATTTTTTGTCAATGAATTAATTAGATCTCTTGTAGCAGTTTCATGCAGTTTTAAGCCATTATTAATCGTTCCAAAAGTTAAGAATCTAGCATAATCGTATTGAAAATACCCTTGTTCCTTACAAGCCATAGGTTGGTCATGCTCATGTGATTTAGGTTTTACAAAAAAACCATAACCTGATAAGGTAGGAACCTTATTAACAATACGGTTATCATTTGAATAAATAAAGGATAAATCTAATTTTTTACCATCGTTATGGCTTAAGTGAGGAAAAAGAGGAAAGCCATGCCAAAAAGGAAAATTAGCATCAAGTAGATTAATTTTAATTCCTGGATATTTTTTTGCTAGTTCTTCTGAGCTTTCTAGAACAATTTGATTTAATTGTGGCATAACATAGTTACGGTTACATAATATATAAAACCTAGAAACATTTTTTACGAGATCAGATTCTAAGACTTTTTCTCTACCAAATTGTGGAGCAAGGAAAGGTATTATCAAAAACGTACTAAAAACGTAAAGCGATAAAAACAATACAGTTGTTTTTATCGCTTTATAAGATTTTGTGTTTCTAAAAAGGACTCTAGAAATAAGATAAAGCAATCCACCTATTTGGGTAATCAGTGTAAGGATTACGATTAAAAATAAATCTCCTAGATATTTAAGAACCTTCAAAATACTTCTAAAACATAATCATTTAAAAGGTTAAACCAATTTAGGCTCTAGAACCCATTTAAATTTTGTAATGTCTTGTGAAATTTTCATTCGTTGCCCTATGCGTTCCATACGAGCTGGTAGCTTCATTAAATAATCACGAGCTTTTTCTGCTTCTTCATTTAAACCTTCGATATTAGGAATGTCCCATTTATCGATAAGCTTTCTCATAATATCAACATAGTCTTGTGCAGTATAGACACCTATACGTTGAGCACTCATAGAAAAATCCTCAAATGCTTGTCCGATTCCTTGACCAGATTCTCTCAAAAAGTGAGCTGGCATGACGATCTTATTTACCATCATATCCTTAAAAGCAATCATCATGTTTGATGGATCTACTTTAAAGATCTCATCTACAAACGTACAATAGGCTTGATGGTGTCTCATCTCATCTCCAGAAATCACACGACACATCTTTGATAGGGCCTTATTTCCATATTCCCTAGCAAGCTTTGCCACTCGGTTATGCGAGATGTAAGTAGCAAGTTCTTGAAAACTTGTGTAAATAAAGTTTTTATAAGGATCTCTATCAGTTCCTATATCAAATCCATCATTAATCAAATGGTGTGTGGTAATTTCTACCTCACGCATATTTACACGTCCTGATAGGTATAAGTATTTATTAAGCACATCACCATGACGATTTTCCTCGCCAGTCCATTGACGCACCCATTTTGACCAAATATTTCCCTTACCTTCTACTTGATTTACGCCTTCTACATCCATCAACCAAGATTCGTAAGTTGGCAAGGCTTCTTCTGTAATAGTATCACCTACTAAACATACCCAGAAATCGTAAGGCAATTCTTTAGCTAGCTCACGCAGTTCTTTTACATCTTCCTGCCAATTATCTTTAGTAAGATCAGGAAGAAAATCTGTAGGTTGCCAGATTTTTTCTACCGGGATTAAAAATTGATCCATGAATGATTCTACCTTACTCTCTAAGGACTGCATCACTTCAATTCTGATATTTTTTAGATTTTTCATATTTCTTTTTTGTTGGGGAAATTATTGCTATTACGCTTTCGCGAAAGCGCTATAAAAATAGCTCATATCTATTTAAACAGCTGTACTTGATATATTATTGTGAACAATTTGCTGTGCTTGTAGTATAACTTGCTCGTGATCCTGACCTTTTATAGGTATGGGTTGATGTGTGGTAAAATAAATGTGATTACCTATACCATAAGGAAATTTACCATATCGATCAATTTTCCAACTGTTGTTCACGCTTACTGGCACTACAACAGCATCGGGCATATATTTAAACAAAGTGAGTAATCCATTTTTTTGAAATGGTTTAGGAACTCCTGTTCTTGAACGAGTTCCTTCAGCAAATATGACTACAGATCTTTTTTTCTCGTGAGCGTTTTTAGCAAATCTAGTAAGAGCAGTGATTGCCTGCCTGCGATCTTTGCGGTCAATGGCGCAATTTTCACCTATTCTCAGATTCAAGGATATGCTAGGAATCCCTTTAGCTAGCTCTATTTTTGCCACAAATTTTGGGAAATATTTTCTTAGGTAAAAAATAAGTGGTGGTATATCAAACATACTTTGATGATTACACACAAAAATATAACTGGGTCCTACGGGTAAATCGTGTTCAAATTTTGCACTAAAAGTATTAAATAATGGCAGTTGGGTCATCATCAAAAACCAATTGAGAGTAGCAACTGATTTTTGATGCAAATCATGTCCACCTATCCTGTGCGCTATTAGTTGAATAGGATGAAAAATAACTAATGACAGAAAGAACAACAAAAAGTGTACTACCGTCAAAGGATAAGAAATGATTTTTTGCATGTGCAAATATAAAATTCAATGCGTGCATACGATATGATTAAACCATCAATCGGTATGCACGCATAGTAAGTTGTATTAAATACTGATTAACAGTGCTCGTTGTAAGCTTCTTTTAGATTTTCGGCAATCATTTCTGCTGGCCTACCTTCTATATGATGACGCTCTAACATGTGCACCAATTCTCCATTCTTAAACAATGCCATAGATGGTGAACTAGGTGGAAAAGGAATCATTTGAGAACGTGCAGCGTCCACAGCTTCTCTATCAACACCTGCAAAAACTGTTACTAAATTGTCTGGCTTCTTATCGTTTTCTAACGAGTACTTTGCTCCTGGTCTAGCATTAGCTGCGGCACAACCACAAACAGAGTTTACAACAACTAATGTTGTACCTTCTTTTGCTAGCGCATCATTTACTTCTTGAGCTGTATATAAGTGTTCAAAACCTGCGTTACCTAAATCATCACGCATAGGTTGTACTAATTCTGCTGGATACATAATTTATTTTTTTACAAAGATAATAGGTTAATTAACTACCACATTATTTATACTATAATAAAGAATGATTGTAATTGAGTTTTTGACTATGAATGCAACGGCATGGTCACGGTGAACTGAGTCCACTTTCCATATTCTGTCTCCATTTCTATAGAGCCGTCATAACTTTCTACTATTTGCTTTACCATAGCGAGACCTAATCCCATACCACTGTTCTTAGTTGTAAATTTGGGCTCAAAGATTTTGTTTACATTCTCTGGAGCTACTCCTGTACCGTTATCCCAAACAATTATTTTTATTTTATCATCATGCCTATTCACACTTACTTTGATAATAGGATTCTCCTGCCCTGACAAAGCTTGGGTTGCATTTTTCACAAGATTAGTCACTACCCTAATTAATTGTGTGCGGTCAAATATGGTTTTTAGAGAGCTTTCATTTTGGGTATATTCAATATAATTCTCATTGAATATATCCAGTGCTAGTTGGGTGACTCTATTGACATCTATTTCTTCATTTTTTTGGGCTGGCATTGACGCATAAGTAGAGAATGCACTAGCAATATTGCTCATGACGTCAATTTGTTCTATTAAACTAGCGCTAAACTCTTTTAATTTCTCTTTGGCATTACTATCACTAGGATCAAAACGCATTTCAAAGCTTTGTACAGTAAGCCTCATAGGTGTTAATGGATTTTTAATCTCATGAGCTACTTGCTTTGCCATTTCGCGCCAGGCTTGTTCACGTTCACTGGTAGCAAGTTTTACAGCACTTTCTTCCAGTTGATCTACCATGTTGTTATAGGAATTTACAAGCATGTTGATTTCTTCACTTCCCTTATAATCAATAGGTAGTTTTTTGTTACGGGTGGCTATGTTTATTATTTTAAGTTGATTGCTTATTTTATTGATAGATTGAGTAATGTAATTAGACAAAAAATAACCTAAGACTAATGATATCAAAAACATTATTATGTACACCATGGAGAGTCTTTTGAGAAACTCCTCGAGTTCATAATTCATAAAATCATCGTTTTCCAAATACGGTAAGTTTAAAATCCCAATGTTTTTAAACTTATTATCTGTCAAATAAGAATAGCTACTACGATACTTTTCTCCGTTTTCCTCAAATTTTCTTATGTACCTATTTCCTTCGGCATTTTTTAAATTTTTGATAGTTGCTATAGGAATAGTCTCTTTAATACTATCTGTAGAAAAATTGGCTCTAGAGCTTATTAAAAGCTTTCCGTCCAGATCATAGATATTAATTTCCATTCCTAAAACAGAACTTATTTCTTGAATGCGTTCTTTAAAAATGAACGGAAGATTTTCCGTTTTGATTTCAAAATCAGTTCTACGTAAAACATTTGCGGTACTCTTAAGCACTGAAGCCTCTTTGCGCTCTAAACGGCTTTCATGATAATCTTTTGCCTGTTCCTTGAATTGATAAATGGACATACCAGCAATTAGAACACTAGTAATAACCATAAGTAACATCATGGATATAAATATCCTATTTCGCAGACTGCTGGTGAATAATCTCATTAAAGTAAAAATAGCAAATATTAAGCCATAGTAATAGGATTATTTTAAATCGTCTTTCCTATAAAAATACGTTGAATCCACTTATAATGCGGCTTTTTGTCAACTAGTATTACTCCTTTATATCTAGCTGTTTTTATTTTTTTGAGCACCCTATATGAATAGAGTAAGAAAATAAACAGCAAGACTAATACTCCTATTATAAAATAAGTAAACCGCATGCTAGCAAATTAGCATAAGTCACTCTTAAGACAAATTAATTTGAGTGAAAGGTCTTACAAATTAGCTTAAATGCAAATAAAACAGACAACTAAGAATTAAAATTATGGGAATTTACTATATCGTTGTCTAGTAATCTCGTAAACAGTGAAGGATTCTTGCCCTTTTTGAGGATAAATTTCTGCAGGTTGCATACCGTTGCGCAACGCAACATTAATAGAGCTTTTATTATCGTTATGAATTACAGATATTAATCTGTTTCCAAAATCTAGATCCCATTTTGCTCTAAACGCCTCATTTTTTAAGAATCGAGCGATTTCAGTAGCATATCCTTTGCCCCAATAATAAGGAAGTAATGAATACCCAATTTCTAGATGAGTGTTACCTCCAAATTCCTGAACAAGCAATCCTGCTTGTCCTATAAAATTCCCAGACTCTTTTTCCAGAAGAACGTTCATGCCACCTTTTTCTTCCTTGTAACGACTCATCGACTTTTCAAACCATTTCTCACATTGCTGAAAAGGAGTTAATTCATCACTCATTAAAAAAAAAGCACCTACCTGAACTTTCTCAAAGAGAGGTAGCCAAGAATCAAAATCTTCATAAACGAGTTTGCGTAACCTCAGGCGATCAGTTTGTTCACCGTGAAGCAAGTAGGAATTCATAGTAAGCTTTAATTGTTAGTTATTTAACTGACCAGTTAATAACCATGCTTGATCAAACCCTAGCTTTCTTAAACGGTACAGTTCATTAATGGCATCATTTTTCTCGTGAAAACTAGAAAATGCCACATTGTGCAATCCATACTTATTTATTCCTATTCTTTTAGCGTCGTGACCTGCATTTTTTAATTGAACTACTCGCTTATCAGCATTTTTAGGATCTCTAAATGCACCAGCAACAATATGGTAATTCTTTTTAGGTTGTGCGACTTTAACGGCTACTTGAGGAATGGGATCTGTTATTAAGAAACTAGCTTGTTCAATTTGTTGATCTAGTTTTTGTTCAGCCATTTGCTGTACTAAATCCTGATTTTTTATGGAAGTTACTTCATATTGATTGTAACCTACATAACTTAATCCTAGAAGTAAAGCACCTACCGCGGCGTATTTCCACCATTGAGAATTATTAGAACCTTCGTTTTGAGCTTCAGCTTTTTTCACCTCGTTAATAGCGATAACAGGTACTTCAACAGCTTTACTGTCATTCTCTTGATCGATTACAGCGCGATCTACTTGATATAATTCTTGTGATGATAGACCAAATGCTTCTGGCAAGTAATTCACTAAATACATCGGTGTAAATACCTTAACACCTTCTTCATTAAGCGCTATTCTACCAATCTTAGGTAACGTTATCGATTTACTATTTTCTAGTTCTAAATCTAGTCTTCTAACCTCGTTACGAACCAGTTGTTGCGCATCAGCATAAGGAACTTTCTCAACGCTAGAAACATAATTAATAAGTAATCCATCATTTTGAAGGATTTGACTATTGAAGGAAATCCCTTTTTTGGGTGGATAAAAACTGTTGCTAGATTCAAAATATTGTGCAGATACTCGACGAGTTAAAAAAGCACCAAATTCAGGCACCACTACACAATCATGTCTATATAGTAAATCAGATATGTAAGCTACTAATTGCATAATACAAACATAAAATTTAATCCTAAAGAATCAAGGTCTTTTGTACACTAGTTATTAAGAATTGACATCAAAATCTCGTGAATCATTCATTTTTAGAAATATACCACTTAAAAATTTGACTTATTTCAATCATTTTTTGAATCATTTAATGTAATACTGAACTATAACAGCTCATTAAAAAGAAGTAAATTTGCAACCCAATTTGAATAAGGATGCTTGATCAAGTAAAAGAACACATTAATAAAGTCCAAAATTTTGAAGCTCAATCCAAGGAAGCAATTGAAGCTTTTAGAATAGAGTATTTAGGTAGTAAGGGAATTCTCAAGGAACTTTTTACAAAGTTCAAAGAAGTACCTAATGATCAGAAAAAAGATTTTGGTCAGGCCATTAATGAATTGAAACAAAAAGCCACTGATAAGGTAGCTCAATTAAAAGCATCGTTAGAAGATAAACAAGAAGAAGCTGGACTTTACGGTGATCTTACCCGTAGCGGTTACCCTATTCCAGTAGGAGCACGTCATCCAATAAATGTGGTGAAAAATCAAATTATTGATGTATTCTCCAGAATAGGTTTTAATGTGAGCGAAGGTCCAGAAATTGAAGATGACTGGCACAATTTTACTGCCCTTAATCTTCCTGCACATCACCCAGCTCGTGACATGCAAGACACCTTTTTTATTCAAACTGATCCCGACGTATTACTGCGCACACATACATCAAGTGTGCAAGTGCGTTATATGGAAAATAATCAACCACCTATACGTACTATTTCACCAGGTAGAGTTTTTAGAAACGAGGCCATAAGTGCAAGAGCTCACTGTATTTTTCATCAAGTTGAAGGGTTATACATAGATAAAAACGTGAGTTTTGCAGACTTAAAACAAACCTTACTTTACTTCACTAAAGAGATGTTTGGTAAATCAGAAATACGTTTAAGACCATCTTACTTCCCGTTTACAGAACCTAGTGCCGAAGTTGATATTTACTGGGGTCTTGAAACTGAAACTGATTATAGAATAACAAAAGGTACCGGATGGTTGGAAATTATGGGCTGTGGAATGGTAGATCCAGCAGTTCTACAGAATTGCGGCATAGACCCTAATGAATACAGCGGTTTTGCTTTTGGAATGGGTATTGAGAGAATAGCGATGTTGTTGTATCAAATAGGTGACATACGCATGTTTTTTGAAAATGATGTACGTTTCTTAAAACAATTTAGTAATTCATTGTAATGTCAGTTTCACGCGTCATATTTGTGTATAATGCAAATTCTGGCGCAATAAACGCAGCCTTGGATAGTGTTCATAAGATATTGAGCCCCAAAACCTATAATTGTGCTCTTTGTAATCTTACCTATGGTATTTTTAAAGAGAAAGAAGAATGGTTACGCTTTCGCGAAAGCGTAGACAAACTTTCAAATCTATCTTTTGAGTTTTTGCACAAGGACGAGTTTGAAAAAAACTACAAATCCAAGTGGCTACCTAAATACAGCTATCCAATAATATTAACTACAAACCAAAGACAAGAGATCGAGGTACTAGCATCTAGTCTAGAACTATCAGAATGCAAGGAGACCAAAGACCTCATTTCATTGATCGAATCAAGATTAAAAGAGCATAATATAGAATTATGAAAAAGGATATAATAATACCAGTGGTTAAAGACGTATATGTTGCCATAGTCAAAGAATGGAACGATGATTTTTCATCCAATGACTGGAACAGTTACATCATCAATAATACAAGAGAACCTCTAGAGACCTGTATGATAATGACCAGAGGAAAACATAAGGACGGACGTAAAACCAGCACAATGCGACATGCATTTAAGGTAATTAAAGCACGTAGTTATGAGAAAATAGAACTCATCATGGAAGAGGTGTTTCCTTTTGAAAACGAATTCATTGTTAGTTATTTCAAAGGAGACACTTTATATGACAAAACTTTTATTGCCATCCCTAATTCAATAAGTGAATCTAACTTTAAAGATATTCCTCTAATGGACCAAGAAGGTATCTTATTAGACTAGAATACTTTAAATTAAAAATATAAAAAAAAGAGCCGCTATTAAAAGCGGCTCTTTTTTTATGTCGTTAGATATACTATTGTATTCCTAATTCCTTTTTAACATCAGCAGTGATGTCATAACCATCTGCTAGGATTAAACCAGTACCTGTAGTTGAATCTAGTACGTACTGAAAATTCTTTTCTCTAGCTACTTTTTGAATAGCATTTCTTACTTTTTCAAGTAAAGGCTTAAGGATATCAACACGCTTCTGACCGATAGCTTGTTGAGACTGAGAATAATATTCCTCTAATTTCTTTTGACCTTCTGCAAGTTCTTGCAATACACGCTCATTTTCTTCTTTACTGCGGCTAGGGGCAGCTTGTTGAGCATTTTGGTACTTTGTTTTAAGCTCCTTATCCATCTCGTCTAAACGTGCTAAATAAGTTTTCTCTAGGTTACGTAGTGTTTTTTCTGCCTGTTTTGCTTCTGGCATAGACTCTACGATATCCTGTGATGCTACGTGACATACTCTACTATCTTGCGCTTGTAGACCTACACTAAATATAAAAGCTGCAATGGCTATTATAGTTTTCAATTGTTTCATTTCTATTGCTTTAATTTATTGATGAATTTTTATTGAAGCGGCTGCAAATATAATAAGTTGCTGCTTACTCACCGCCTTCCTTTTTCTTTTGTGCTTCTTCTCTCTTTTTTCTAAGCTCTTCTTGACGTTTTTCTCGTGCTGCTGCTCGTGCTGCCATAACACTGTCACGTTTTTGTTTACGTAATGCCAGAAGGGAATCTCTACGTTTTTGAAAGGCAGCTGCTTTAGCGGCTTTAATGGAGTCTCTTTCTCTTAACCTTTCAGCTCGTTCCATTTCCTTCTGCTCTATTAGCTTTTCCTTAGCCTCTTCTCTCTCTTCAATTTCCTCGGCTTCTTGAACATTTAAATAAGGTTCTTCTCTACGTTTTTCTAGTTCCTTAGCCTTTTTTTCACGCTCTTTCTTTTTACCTGTTCTACCAATTGCTTTTAGTACTAGGTCGCTTATGTCGTGACGCTCTGCACTAAAAAGTAAAGGTGTGTCTGAACTATCAATTATATAATCATACTTTTTGGACAAACCTATCTTCTGTACCTCATTGAACACTTGATCTTGAACTGGTTGAATCAACTGTTGTTTTTGAAGAATGAAATCACCATTTTCAGCATTAAAACGCTTGTTTTGATAGTCTGCTAGATCTTGCTCTTTTAATCTAATATCTTCTTCCTTCTCCTCGATTAATTCTTTTGTAAGTAAGACCTTTTCATTTTCTAGAGATTCTTTCATTTGATTGATCTCTCGCTGCATGGCATCGATTTCTCGCTTCCATTTTTGCATTTTAGTATCTAGTTGTCGTGAGGCTTCTTGGTACTCTGGAACGCTTTCTAGAATATACTCCATATTCACATAAGCAACACGAGCTCCTGCTCTTTGCGCTTTCGCGAAAGCGAAACTTAAACCAACAAATACGACTACTAAAAACTTAATTTTCATGATCTTCTACTTTTATGAAATAACCGTGCCACAATTAGAATTGTTGCCCAATTATAAAGTGAACGTTCCAACCACTAGGTTCATTGTTTGGAAGTGTAGGAACTTTATCAAATCCATAACCAAAATCAACTCCTAATAAACCAAAGGCTGGCATAAATATACGTAATCCTGCACCAGCAGATCGTTGTACTTCAAATGGATTGTAATCATTGAACCTACTGTATGATCCAGCAGCCTCAGCAAATGTTAAGACATAAATTGATGCAGCTTGCTCCAGTGAAATTGGATAACGCAATTCTAGTGAGTATTTATTGTAAACGGTATCACCATCTGAATTTGTGGTTAAGGAACTGTTATCATAACCACGCATTCTAATAATGTCACGACCATCTAAAGAAAAGGCTCCTAAACCATCACCACCGACAAAGAACCTCTCAAATGGCACCAATCCACGATCCTGATTATAGGCTCCTAGGAAACCAAATTCAGTATTTGTTTGAAGCACCAGTTTTTTGGCTAATTGAGTATACCAAGTTCCCTTAAATTTAACCTTATAGTATTCTAGGAATTTAAATCGCTCTTGATCGATTTTTCTAAGATCGGCTTGTCCATTTGTTTGATATCTAGGATCATCTTCAAGATTAGCATAATCTACACCATTCCATAATGAATAAGGCAGTGTAAATTTACCCGTGATAGAAAATGAACTTCCGTAGGTAGGATA
Organism: Nonlabens sp. SCSIO 43208; assembly: GCF_050703575.1. Lineage (NCBI taxonomy): Bacteria > Pseudomonadati > Bacteroidota > Flavobacteriia > Flavobacteriales > Flavobacteriaceae > Nonlabens > Nonlabens sp. SCSIO 43208. The sequence continues at coordinate 1,030,515 of NZ_CP065365.1, read as the reverse complement.
AATAGGGTTTACACCTACATTGTTACGACTTAAACCAATTGTATAGGAAAGGTTGTTAGAAAAACCATTAGGGAAATTAAATAAATTACTTTGGAAATTCTTCAAGTTATAATGCTGGAATGACACTGCATGTGAAATTTGAAAATATGGATCTGGCCACTCAAGTCTTTTTGCAAGACCTACTGTACCACCGGTAATTAAAAACCTCTGGTTGCGATCTACTTCTCTAAAATTTTGTTGATTTACCCTAAACTGCTCACTGTGAGAAAATGAAACATTGAAGGACACTGGCTTTTTACCACCTAACCATGGTTCGGTAAAATTAAGACTGTAGGTTCTAAAGATGGTACTTGCTTGTGCTCGTATTGCTAATGTTTGACCATCACCCATAGGCACTGGTTGATAAGCATCTTTCTTAAAAATATTACGTAGACTAAAGTTATTGAAACGCAATCCTAAAGTTCCAACAAAACCACCACCACCGTAACCACCTTGTAGCTCGATTTGACTTGCTCCTGCTTCCTTAATATCAAAATTTACATCAACGGTTCCTTCTTGTTGATCTACATTATTTAATTGTGGATTAATATTTTGTGCATCTATATAACCCAGAGCTCCTAATTCTCGAATGGAATTGATAATTTTTTGTCTGCTGTATTTCTCACCAGGATTAGTTTGCAGCGCACGATAAAGAACATGATCATTTGTTCTAACATTTCCTGAAACCGAGATGTTATTGAAATAAGCTTCTTTACCTTCTACGATTCTAATTTCAAAGTCTATTGTATCATTAGCTACTCTAGTTTCAACTGCGTTAACTGACGAGAATAAATAACCGTTATTTTGATACAAATTTGAAATATCATCAGAATCTGGATCTTGCGGATTACTAATACGTTCATCAAAGGCAACTCCATTGTAAACGTCACCTTTTTCAACCTTTAAGATTCGTTGTAATTGTGCATCGGTATAAACTGTGTTACCTACAAATTCAATATCACCAAAGTAATACTTATTCCCTTCTTCAACCTTGATATTAAGACCGATGGTTTTATCATCTATAACGTATAAGCTATCTGAAATGACACGTGCATCTCTAAAACCGTTTTCCTTGTATTTATCTACAACAGACTCTAAGTCTTCTTGAAAACCAGACTCTACATATTTAGATCTTTTAAAAACTCTAAAAATGTTTTTCTTTTTAGTGTTTTTCATGGCTGCTCTAAGCTTCTTATCAGTAATAAGTTCATTACCTTCAAAATTGATTTGAGCAATTTTTACTTTATTCCCTTTATCTATATCAATACTCATATTAACAAGGTTTGCACCTTGTACTGTAGTATCTTTATTTTCTCTAAGTTTTATTTTAGCGTCGGCATTTAAAAAACCTTTCTCTTTGTATTTATTCTCTATATAATTACGAGTATTGGTAACAAAGTTTTCTGTCGCCTTTTTACCTTTTTGTAGTTTAAGTTCAGTACGCAAGTCTTCTATTTGACCTTTACGCAATCCTGTTACACGAACTTCATTTAGATTAGGGACTTCAGTAATATTAATTTCTAGATTAATCGTATCGATGATATCATCATTAGGATTACCTATGATTTCGGTAGCATAAATACGGATATCACTAAACAACTTAAGATCCCACATTTTTTTTACTACTCCACTTAATTTTTCACCAGGAACGTATATTTCTTCACCTTTACGTAATCCTGTAAAAGCAATTACAGTGTTCTCATTATAACTTTGACTTCCTACTACATTTATTTCTCCTACTACGTATTTGGTAGCGTCTCCAATCGGAATATCTACCTTTTGTGCAAATGAAAAGGCACTTGATAATAAGGCAATAGCTAGAAAGAGCTTTTGTGCTATTTTAAAATTCATTCTATTATAATTGTTCACTGGTTTTACCGAATCTTCTTTCTCGGTCTTGATAATTAAGTATTGCATCTACAAGATGCTCTTTTCTAAAGTCTGGCCATAGCACCTCGGTGAAGTACAATTCGGCATAGGCAATTTGCCAAAGTAAAAAATTGCTTATACGCTGTTCACCACTCGTTCTTATAAGTAGATCCACATCTGGCATAAAGCTGGTATACAAATGATTGTTAATCACATCTGTATTAATTTGATCTATCTCTAGTTCACCATCCTTCACCTTTCCCGCAACATTTTTAATCACATTGATCAACTCTTCACGAGAGCCGTATGATAAGGCCAGAGTTAAATTCATATGTGAGTTTTCTGTTGTAGCCTCAATTACTTCTTTAAGTTCTTTTTGAGCACTACTAGGTAACAATTCCAAAGCTCCAACAGCTTTAAGAGAGATATTATTTTTTTGAAGTGTTTTAAGCTCCTTTTTGAGACTAGAAACTAAAAGTTTCATGAGCGCATCTACTTCTAATTTAGGACGTTTCCAATTTTCAGTACTAAAAGCGTAAAGAGTTAGATTTTTTACACCTAATTCTGCACAGGTTTCTACCGTTTGACGCACAGCTTTGGCTCCTTTTTCGTGACCTCTCACTCGCATGAGGCCTTGCTTTTTTGCCCAGCGTCCATTACCGTCCATTATGACTGCAATGTGCTGTGGTATATTTGAATGGTCCAGTAGATTTTTACTCATACAACATTAAAAATTACAATAACACGGTTGTCGCCCAAAGGTATACGTAAGCGTTATTCCTGAAAAGACATACCAGTCGTTGTTATTCACATTTCCAAATCTTAATTCATCAAAATCTTTACTACGTACTGGATTACTTCCATCCAGGTTATCCGTAAAAGTATATCTAGCGCCTATTTCGGCAGCCAAAATCAAATTTCTGGTCAAAGTCATTTTTGCACCAAAAATGATTGGAATAGCAGCATCAATAGTGCTACCATACTTTTCCAACTCACCATTTTCTAAGGCAAACAAATCGTATTGAAAGGCTGTTAATCCAGTGTACAAATACGGTGTCCATTGCCATTTACCTGAGTATAAGTCCCATTCCCAAAAGGTATACTCCAGACCTACACTTGCCTCAATTAAATTGTAATTATAATTAAGCCCTCTTAAATCTCTAGAAATATCATCACTATCATTGTCATCTCCTATCATGTTAGTATATAGAAAACTAGCTCTAAAACTGTGTCTATCACTTCGGTTCCATTTGGCGATTAAACCAAAGGCACCATCACTAGGATCGATGTATTGTGTACTACCGACATCTCCTATAACACTGGCACCACCAAACATGACTCCTAGCTCATAGGTTTGCGCTTTCGCGAAAGCGAAAACAAGTAAAAAAAGTGTCGTGAAAATGAATCTCATTTTAATCATAAAACGTGCAAATATAACAATTCTACATGCCTACAAGGCTTATTTACTGCTAATGAAGGTTAACAGTGAATTTAACGGAAGTTCTATGAATTAATTGCGCTTGTCCTCGCCCCAAAGTAGCTTGTGTCTAATTGTTTTTATAAAGCTTTGATCTTTAAATGAAACGAGATCAATCGTGAAGCTAGCTTTTTTGACAATAACCTCGGTCTCATTAGGGAAACTAGAAATACGATTATCCAATGAAGTTAAGAAAGACTCTTCTCTACCTATCACTTTGATTTTTATTTCGGTAGTATCTGGAATTACTAATGGTCTTGCGTTTAGATTGTGTGGAGCAATTGGCGTGAGAACCAGCGCACCAGTACTTGGTGAAATAACAGGTCCACCACAACTTAAACTATAACCCGTTGAGCCAGTAGGTGTAGAAATGATTAATCCATCGGCCCAATAGCTAGTCAATAATTCATTGTTAAGATGAGTTTCTATTTGAATCATACTAGTCGTATTGTATCGACTTACTGTAACTTCATTAAGTGCAAAGTTTGGATTTAAATCATCGTGACCCATTGGGGTAGCAGTAAGCAAGGAGCGCTTGGACAATGTATATTCACCATTTACTAAACGTTCTATAGCCTGCTCTAGTGAATCTTTTTGCACCGTTGCCAGAAAACCCAGTCTACCAGAATTAATACCGATCACAGGTATATCTAAGCCTCCTATGTATACTACCGCTCTTAAAATTGTTCCATCACCACCTATACTTAATAACAAATCATAGGAATCATCAAGCGATGTAAAGCCATGTGATTGTTCTACCACTCCATGCTCTTGAAGCAATTGTTTAAATTGATTTTCGACTGAAAAAGAAATCCCAGATTGATCTAGCAAATTAATAAGCTGCTTATAAATTGCAATTGTATCGGCATGTAAATACTGCCCGTATATAGCTACCTTATTAATCATTGTTAGATATTCAAGTATTTGTCTAAATAATCAGAACGCTCTTTAAGGGCATCTAAGTAGGTATCTTCCTCTGCGGCCGATTTTATTTCGTAACTGTATCTTCTAAATGTTTGAAGAATAGCGTTTAAGTTCTGTGGACTCACTTTCAAGGTAATCTCTGTAAAATAATCACGATAGCCACTTACAAACATACCTTGTATTTTAGAATCGTTTGTTTCTACAATTTGTGAAATCTCACTAAAACTATAATCACTTTTTCCTTTTTCAACCACAATCACAGCACCAGCTTCATACATAAAAGGAGCATCATTAAAAATCTCCATGACATCCTTAAGCTCGTAGTAACCTATATATTGTTTTTTCTCGTTGAGCACGGGCATAATATTACATTGATGTTGTGCAATAGCCTCTAACACATCAAGCCAATGAGTCTCTACCGTTACATGAAAAGCATCTAGTGAATACTTTATTTCTTCAACTGTTTGATGTTTTTCAAAACACAATGCATCGTTTTCAGACAAACATCCCACATAAACTCCATTTTCATCCATAACAGGTATGTGAGAGTAAGTTAGTTGTGAGAAAATATGCTGAACTTCCTTAACACTATCCGTCATTGAGATAGGAGAAACATCATTTATAACAAGTTGTTGAAGATTCATTACTGCTTATTTTTTATGCAAAATAACAATTAATTAGAGTTTCTAAGGGTTAAGCTCGTGTGAATCCTTTGTACTTTTGATTTAAAATTATTTCTATGACTGTTTTAAGTGTAAACGTTAATAAAATAGCGACATTACGTAATGCTCGTGGAGGAAACGTCCCTAATCTTATAAAAGTAGCTCAAGACATTGAGCGTTTTGGTGGACAAGGTATTACGATTCACCCGAGACCAGATGAACGTCATATAAGGTATCAAGATGCTCGAGACTTAAAAAAAATTGTAACTACTGAATTAAACATCGAGGGAAATCCTATTGATAGTTTTGTTCAATTAGTAGACGAAGTGCAACCACACCAGGTTACGTTAGTTCCCGATGCACCAGATGCAATTACCTCAAACGCTGGTTGGAACACCATTAAACACCACTCCTATTTATCTGAAATTGTTAAACACTTTAAAAATCAAGGCATAAGGACTAGTATTTTTGTAGATCCTGTGATTGAAATGATAGAAGGTGCCGCAAAAACGGGAGTAGATAGAATAGAATTGTACACCGAAGAATACGCTGTACAATTTTCAAAAGGTAATCCAGAAAAAGGAGTGCAGCCCTATAGAGATGCAGCTTTAAAAGCCCATGAACTTGGCCTAGGCATTAATGCAGGTCACGACCTCTCTCTTGAGAACATTAAATATTTTAAAGAAAATGTTCCAAATTTAATCGAGGTTTCAATAGGACATGCCTTAATTTCTGAAAGTATTTATCTGGGCCTAGAAAATGTTGTCAATATGTATAAATCACGATTAGCATAATGATATTACACAGCTTACAATTAGGAGAAACGGGACAACCTTTCGTGATTTTACACGGGTTCTTAGGGATGGCAGATAATTGGAAAACATTAGGTCGTCAGTGGAATGAGGATGGATTCCAAGTACACATTCTAGACCAGCGCAATCATGGACGCAGTTTTCATAGTGAAGAATTTTCCTATGAATTAATGGCGCAAGATTTAAAAGATTATTGTGATCACCATAGATTGAACAACATTTATTTGTTGGGACATAGCATGGGTGGTAAGGTCGCTATGAAAGCTGCTCAACTTTTTCCAGAACTTATAGAAAAACTTATCATTGCCGACATTGCTCCAAAAACCTATACTCCACATCATAGTGACATTATCAATGCGTTACAAAGCGTAGATTTCTCCAAAATCTCTAGCCGTAAAGAAGCCGATCAAGTATTATCTCAACGTATTACAGATTTTAGTACACGTCAATTTTTATTAAAAAGTTTGTACCGTGTAAATAAGGATACCTATGGATGGCGTTTCAATTTAGAAGTTTTAGGCAATAGCCAATCCATGATCGGAGTTCACGAATCTACCGACATAGCTGTACAAATTCCAACCTTATTTATTAGAGGAGGCAATTCAGGGTACATATTAGATACCGATAAAATGCTTATTGATCACGCTTTCGCGAAAGCGGAATTAAAAACAATCCCAAACGCTGGACACTGGCTACATGCAGAACAACCTCAACTTTTCTACCAATTTGTTAACGAATTCGTAAAATAAATTACATTATGCAAGCATAATAATAACGAAAACGCTTGCGTAACATTAATTTAATATTAAATTTGACTCATTAACAAATTAGATTTTTTCTCAAACATTTGACTATGAACAAATTAAAACTTTTTCTTGTACTAGGTTTGGTTTCAGCAATGGCATACGCCGGTGGATACCGAGTAAGTACACAAAGTAACAAGCAGCTCGCAATGGGACATACTGGTGTAGCTGTAGTTAACAGTGCAGATATTCTGTTCTTCAACCCAGCTGGATTAGTTCATTTAGAAAGTAAATTAAGTGTAAGTGCAGGTGGCTTTGGCGTATTCAGTGACGTAGCTTATCAAAATGCAGAATTTGGAACATTTGCTGACACAGATAGTCCAACAGGAACACCTATTTACTTGTATGCAACTTACAAAGTAACCGATAAATTTTCTGCCGGAATAGGAGTTTATACACCATACGGTAGTAACGTTACGTGGCCTACTGATTGGTCTGGATCGCACTTAGTCAATGAGATTGAATTACAGGCAATTTTTATTCAACCTACCTTATCATACCAATTATTTGATAGTGTAAGTATAGGTGGTGGACCTATCCTAGCTATAGGTGGTGTAGAATTTAATAGAAATGCATCTAGATCACTAGTTGATGAAGAAGGTACAAGATCTAACGTATCCATTGAGGATTCGGGTGTTACCGGTTGGGGTTGGACTGCAGGTTTATTATTCACTCCTACCGATAATTTCTCTTTAGGTTTTAACTACCGTAGTTTAATAAATATTGAGAGTACAGAAGGTACAGCAACCTTCAGCAACTTCCCTAATAGTACACTTGTTCCTTCAAACGGTACACAAGGCTTTACAGCTACACTACCGTTACCAGCTGAAGCAACAGTTGGTTTGTCTTATAAATTAAACGATAAATGGTTGTTTGCTTTTGATTATAACCGTGCATTCTGGAGTGAGTATGAGAACCTAGACATAGAGTTTGCAGATGGTTCTTCAAGTATCAACCCTAGAAACTACAAAGATTCTAGCACATATAGATTAGGAGCACAGTATACTGCAACAGACAAGTTTGTAGTAAGAGCAGGATGGTACTATGATGAGTCACCAGTACAGTCTGGATATTTTGCACCAGAAACTCCACGTAACGATTCACAAGGATATACATTTGGTTTTACTTACCAAGTATCTTCTAAGTTTGCTATAGATGCATCGCTTCTTTACTTAAGATTTAAGGAAATTAATGAGTCTTATGACTTTTATTCAGATCCAGGAGCTCCAGTTAATGCTCCATTTGCCGGAACTTATAAGTCACAAGCAATCATCCCAGGTATAGGTATCACTTATAACATGTAAAACATTAAATGATGAAAAGAATTAATATCAAAAATATATCTCTACTCGCTGCGGCTGCACTAGCACTTACAGCTTGTGAGCCAGAATTAGACAATGCAATTGAAGAAGGTGGTGTTTATACCGCTGGTGATGCAGATTTTTCTAAATTAGTAACCGTAGGTAACTCGTTAACTGCAGGTTTTGCAGATGGTGCTCTTTATTTAGATGGTCAAACCTATTCTTACCCTAATATTCTTGCAGGACAAATGCAATTTGTAGGTGGTAATGAATTTAATCAGCCATTAGTAAACGACAACTTAGGAGGACTACTTTTAAACGGAACACAGATCACAAACAACCGTTTTGTGCTTACCTCAAACATGGGAACTCCAGTAGGTCCTGCTCCATTAGCAGGAACTCCTACAACCGACATTACAAATAAGGTAACAGGACCATTAAACAACTTTGGTGTACCTGGTGCAAAGAGTTATCATTTAGGTGCTCCTGGATATGGAAGTCTTGCTGGAGTTCCTGCTGGAACAGCAAATCCATACTATGCACGTTTTTCTAGCTCAGAAAGTTCAACTGTAATCGGTGATGCTATTGCTGCTGATGGTTCTTTCTTTGTTCTTTGGATAGGAAACAACGATATTTTAGGGTACGCTACTAATGGTGGTGATGGAGAGGATCACAATGAAACAGGTAACATTGACCCTTCAACATATGGAGGAAACGATATTACTAACAACAATGTATTTGCAGGTGTGTACCAACAACTTGTTCAAGGCCTAACTGCAAATGGAGCTCAAGGAGCACTAGTAAACATACCGGATGTAACTTCAATTCCATTTTTTACAACTGTACCTTATAACGCAATTCCACTAGATGCGCAAACAGCAGCATTTGTTAACCAAAACTATGCACAGTACAATGGTGCTATGGCTGCATATGCACAAACGCCGCTTCTTTCTCAAGAAGAAGCTACTGCGAGAACTATAAGTTTTGCCCAAGGTCAAAATGCTATCGTAATACTTGATGAAGATTTGACTGATTTGCCGGATCCTACACAACCGGGACAATTTTTACCAAAATTGAGACAAGCAACCCCTAATGATTTAGTTGTTTTTACAGCTTCTACAGTACTAGGAACACTTGCAGATCCTAGCAACCCAGCTTCAGTAATAGGTGTAGGTGTACCAGCTGGTGACAACCTTGTTTTAACTGAAAATGAACAACAAAGAATAAGCACTGCACAGGCTTCTTACAATGCTACAATTGAAGCATTAGCACAAGCAAATGGCTTAGCTTATGTAGACGCAAGAGCAGTTCTTGCTGATGTTGCAAATGGTGGTGTAGCTTTTAATGGTGGTTTACTATCAAGCACCTATGCTAGTGGTGGAGCATTCTCTCTAGATGCCGTACACCCAACTGCAAGAGGTTATGCTTACACAGCAAACACCATTATTCAAGCAATCAATGAACAATATGGTTCAACTATTCCTACTGTTGACATAGGTAACTATCCGTCTGTTACGGCTAGTGATAACGTTAACTAGAAATAGATTATAATAAATAAGAAACCTGCTTGATTTAATCAAGCAGGTTTTTTTATTTTTATTAAAATTAATATTTATGAAATTTTTACTTAAACTATTAATAACAGCTGCGTTAGTAATCCTTTTATCCAAAATTTTACCAGGAGCAAGCACCACTGGATGGTGGAGTGCTATTCTTGTAGCAGTAGTTTTATCTTTATTGAACTTTACAGTAAAACCAATTCTCCAAATATTAACCTTTCCAATTACCATAGTAACTTTAGGTTTATTTCTGCTAATAATAAATGCTGTCATCATTTTACTCGCTGATTGGTTAGTAGGAGGTTTTAATGTTGATGGACTTTGGTGGGCAATTATTTTTTCATTGTTGCTTGCAATAGGGCGTTCATTATTATTTAAACTACTTGATAGAGACGAGGATTAATCTCTCAAATTCTTTAAGTTTTATTAAAGTTTCAAAGTAATTGAAATTCAAAGGTATAAAGACTTTGTTTTACAACTAAATAAAGACTAATTTTGCACCCCAATTTTAACAGCACTTAAAAGTCTTTAAATGAATTTAAAACGTACTGACGTAGACGCACTTAATGCGGTGCTTACTCTAGAGATAGAGAAGAGTGATTATCAAGAGCAGGTAGAAAAAATCCTAAAGGATTATCGTAAGACTGCTTCTATTCCAGGATTTAGAAAAGGTAAAGTTCCTGCATCATTAATAAACAAGAAGTACAGAGTTCCTGTATTGGTTGATGAGGTAAATAAACTGATCCAGCAAAAACTAAACGAATATATCACTGAAGAAAAACTTAATCTTTTAGGAAATCCATTACCTAAAGAACAAGCTGATATAGACTGGAATGGTGATAACTTTACATTTGACTTTGAAATAGGCCTTGCTCCAGAATTTGAAGTAGAACCTTCAAAAATTAAGGGAATCACGGCTTATGAAATAAAAACAGACGACAAAACCATCAACGATCAAATAGATCGTATTAGAGAACAATACGGAAAGTTAGTTTCTAAAGATGAGGTTGCTGAAGGTGACGAAGTTACTGGTGTTTTTAGAAATGATGAGGAAGAAATCAACACTGACGCAACTTTCCCAATATCAAAAATTAAAGGAAAAACAAACCTTAAAAAGTTTGTTGGGTCTAAAGTTGGCGATTCAATCGAATTAAAAACCAAAAATCTTTTTGAGGACAACAGTGATTTAGCTCATCACCTTAAAATTGATTTTGAAAAGAAAGATGAATTAAATGTACCTGTTACATTTGAAGTAACTGAAGTTAACACCAGAGAAAAAGCAGAGCTTAACCAAGAGTTCTTTGATAAATTGTTTGGTGAAGGAATCATCACAAGTGAAGATGAGCTAAGAGAACGTTTAAGAGAAGACGCTAAGAAGCAATTTTCTCAACAAACTGATCAAAAGTTTTTGACAGATGTTACCGAAGAACTTATTGAAAAAACAAAATTTGATCTTCCAGCAGATTTTCTTAAAAGATGGATTGCAAACAATGGAGAAAACACTTTAACGGCTGAGGAAGCTGAAGAAGAATATAACAAATCTGAAAAAGGATTACGTTATCAACTCATTGAGAGTGCTATCCTGCAAAAAAATGAAGATCTTCAATTAAAGTTTGAAGACTTAAAAGAATATGCCGGAACACAGATAAAAATGCAAATGGCACAATTTGGTCATACAGACGCTACTGATGAAGAAGTTGAGCAAATCGTTGCACGAGTAATGAGCAATCAAGAAGAGGTGAAACGTATGAGTGAGCAATTACAGAACGAAAAAATGCTCCAATACTTTAAGGACAACGTTAAAGCTAAGTCTAAAGAGCTTACCTACGAGGACTTTATAAAAGAAGCTTACCAAGCTTAATACACCGTATAAATTCATATCTTTAGGCGTTATCATTTTACCGAAATGTTAACGCCTTTTTCGTACAAGTTGAAGTAATATTACACTATGGATATAGCTAAAGAATTTGAAAAATTTGCCATCAAGGATCAGGGAATAAACAGTAACTACTACTCAAAAATTATGAGTAGCATGTACCCAACAAATTTAACTCCAAATATTATCGAGGAGCGTCAAATGAACATCGCCATCTTTGATGTTTTTTCACGTCTTATGATGGATCGAATTATCTTTTTAGGAACTGGAATAAATGATCAAGTAGCAAATATTGTGCAAGCGCAATTACTGTTTTTAGAAAGTGCAGATGCTAATAAAGACATTCAGATTTACTTAAATTCTCCAGGAGGAAGCGTTTACGCCGGTTTAGGAATCTATGACACCATGCAATTCATAAAGCCAGACGTAGCAACAATTTGTACTGGCATGGCTGCTAGTATGGGAGCAGTGCTTCTATGTGCTGGTGAAAAAGGCAAAAGAAGTGCCTTACCACACAGTAGAGTAATGATTCACCAACCTTTAGGTGGAGCCCAAGGACAAGCAAGCGATATTGAAATTACAGCAAGAGAAATTGTAACCCTTAAAGAAGAGCTTTATACAATTATTGCAAAACATTCTGGACAATCTTACGATAAAGTATACGAAGATTCAGATAGAGATTATTGGATGAAGGCAGATAAAGCAAAAGAATACGGTATGATTGATGAAGTGCTTAATCGCGATTAATTTCACGATCAAGAATAAGTAATAGAATGTTTAAAGGGTTTTACTCACGCAATAAAAAGCATTTTGGTAATTCACCTTTGAATAGTTCATTATTTTGCTTCAAAAAATGAATACTAGAGATCCCATAGGATCTTAAGAATTAGGAATATGAGTAAGGAAGAATTAGAATGTAGTTTTTGTGGACGCAGTAAGTCCGAAACCAATTTACTGATTGCAGGTTTAGATGCACACATATGCGATCGTTGTATTGAACAAGCTTATGGTATTGTGTTAGAAGACACAAAAACAAGCGACACTGGTGTAACAAGTGATGATCTTAAATTAAGGAAACCACAAGACATAAAAGCTTTTTTAGATACTTATATTATAGGTCAAGAGCATACAAAAAAGGTAATGTCTGTAGCCGTATATAACCATTACAAAAGGTTATTACAACCGCAAAGTGATGACGATATTGAAATTCAAAAGTCAAACATTTTGATGGTAGGTCAAACAGGAACTGGAAAAACGCTTATAGCAAAAACGGTTGCTAAAATGCTTAATGTACCTTTAGCCATTGTTGATGCGACAGTACTTACAGAAGCTGGTTACGTAGGAGAAGATGTTGAAAGCATTCTTACGAGATTATTACAAGCGGCTGATTACAATCTTGAAAAAGCACAAACAGGAATAGTTTTTATAGACGAAATTGATAAAATTGCTCGTAAAAGCGACAATCCATCAATCACGAGAGATGTATCTGGAGAAGGTGTTCAACAGGCACTTCTTAAATTATTAGAAGGAACCGTTGTTAATGTACCACCTAAAGGTGGACGTAAACATCCTGACCAAAAATTTATTGAAGTAAATACAGAAAATATTCTTTTCATTGCTGGTGGTGCCTTTGACGGTATTGAGCGAGTAATAAGGAAACGTCTAAACATGCAGGCTGTCGGATTCAGTGCGGCCAAAAGTAATGACGATGTTCTAGATAGAGAAAACTTACTTAAGTACATCATCCCTAAAGATGTTAAGGATTTTGGTATGATCCCAGAAATCATAGGTAGATTACCTGTTCTTACTCACATGAATCCATTGGATAAAGGAACTTTGAGAGCTATTCTTACTGAGCCTAAAAACGCTATCATCAAGCAGTATGAAAAGCTATTTGCTATGGATGATATTAGTTTTAGTATTACCGATGGAGCACTAGATTATATCGTAGAAAAAGCTATTGAATACAAATTAGGTGCTCGTGGATTAAGATCTTTATGCGAGGCTATTTTAACGGATGCCATGTTTGAGCTTCCTGGTAGTGATGAAAAAGAACTTAAAATCACTAAATCCTATGCCGAATCAAAGCTTAACAATAGTGGCTTACAAAAACAGCTTAAGGCCGTTATTTAAAAGAGAATGACTACACTATATAAATGTCCATTTGATAAATTAAATGGACATTTTTTTTGCTATTAAATTCTATCGATTGTTATTTCAAAGGTAGTACCTACATTTTTTTTACTATCCATGACTTTTATTTTACCCTTGTGGTAGTCATGAATAATTCTTTTCGCTAAAGATAAACCAAGACCCCATCCTCGTTTTTTGGTGGTAAATCCAGGAGTAAAAATACGCTTCCAGTCGTTCTTAGGAATTCCTTTACCAGTATCTGAAATTTGAATTGAAACCTGCCTAACCTCTGCTTTAACAAACACATGTAAAGCTCCTTTCCCTTTCATGGCATCAATACCATTTTTAATTAAGTTTTCTATTACCCAAGCGTACAACTCTTTATTAAGTAAAACAGGAATAGGTTGTTCAGGTAAATCCATAGTTATCTCAACTAGTTTAGAGACGCGATTTTTAAGATAATCAGTAGCTTGCCTAGTTTCTTCTACAACATCAGCTTTTACTAGTTTAGGAACCGATCCTATTTTTGAAAAACGGTCTGTAATAGTTTTCAATCTATTAATATCCTTTTCCATCTCATCGATGTAAGAAGGCTCTACTTCAGAGTCTCTCAAAATGTGTGTCCATCCTACCAGTGATGATAAAGGAGTACCTATTTGATGAGCACTTTCTTTAGCCATACCAGCCCACAACTTATTTTGTTCGCTGGCCTTAGTTGATCTGTAAAAAAACCAAATAACAAAACTAAATAACACCATAACCACAACCAGCGCCAGTGGATAATACTTAATTTTATTTATCACATCACTATTACCATAATATATGGTGCTTATGGGTTTTCCTTCGTAATTAATGATGTATGGCTCATTTTGTGATTTATATATTTCAATAAGCTGTTTTATCCGTACAGTATCTGTCTCTTCAATGTTAGCAGGTAAATTTCTAGTACTTATTTCACCCTTGTAAGTTACCCTTATTAAGGGTATACTTGTCATGTTTTGAGCAACAGTAAAACCCAAATCCCCTATGTAAGCATTTTTAGGAGCGTTTTGTAGATCTTTTACAGCTGTAGCATATTCCGCAATATTTTTACGTTCCATTTCTTTTACACCTTGAAAAAACACATAGGTGTTCCAAAGTATAATACTCACCGTGACCACTGAAAAACCAATGATCACCCATCTCAATACATTTTTATCTTCTGTGATATTCATAGATATGCCTATAACTTAATTACAGCCGTCTTATTATTCCCGTTTAACAATTAAGTAATAATCGTCATCCATAGGAAGATAACCTTGATCATAGACAAAATAGTAAATCGTCCCTTTTTTAGTGGTGTAAATACTAGTAAAAAAATTAAAGTCAAAACCTTCTGCTAGCAGTTTGTTGCGAGTAGTTTTGGTTTTATCATTTACATTAATACTTTTTAGGATACGCCAGTTTTTCCTCAATCGATTATTAATATTACGCATGAGAGCTGTACTATCTTTATTGAGCTTGTTATTGGCAACATTCCTGCAATAATCACTACAAAATCGTTTATCTGCTCGTCCTCGTACCTCATCACCACATTCAGGACACTGTTTAGTTACTTTCATTGCAGCAAGTTACGTAGAAAAATTAAACGTTTGTAAATGATCCTACTTGAACTTGAAACTAGGTTATTTATATTTTTACGCTTTCGCGAAAGCGTAACAACCACAATCATCTCTCAAACATCACACTGCTGTGCTGAAACAAAAGATATAGATACCTTATTTTTACAAGAAAATATTAAACATGGAAAACATTCTAATTGCTGTAGAAAACAGAATCGCAACCATCACTATAAACCGACCAAGTAAATTAAACGCTTTGAATAAAGCTACAATCGCCGAGTTAAGTCAAGCGATAGATGATGTTGAAAATAATCAAGAGGTTAGAGTTGTCATTCTAACAGGTAGTGGCGAAAAAGCCTTTGTAGCCGGAGCCGATATTTCAGAATTTGCCGATTTTTCTCCTGAACAAGGAAAAGAGCTTGCGAGATTAGGCCAAGAATCACTATTTGATAAGGTAGAAAACTGTAGTAAACCTATCATTGCAGCCGTTAATGGTTTTGCACTAGGTGGTGGATTAGAACTTGCGATGGCAGCTCATTTTAGAATAGCTAGCGACAATGCACGAGTAGGTTTGCCTGAAGTATCTCTAGGAGTAATTCCTGGATACGGTGGTACACAACGTTTACCCCAATTAATTGGTAAAGGTCGTGCTATGGAAATGATAATGACAGCTGGAATGATTGATGCGGCGACGGCTCACTCTTATGGTCTTGTGAATCACGTGGTAACAAGTGAAGAATTAATTCCTACTTGTGAAAAAATAGCTGGCAAAATAATGAAAAACAGCCCAGTAGCTATAGGAGCTGCCATTGACGCTGTAAATGCTGGTTACGTAGATGGAATAAATGGTTATCAAACTGAGATTGACTGTTTTGGAGAGAGTTTTGGAACGGACGACTTTAAAGAGGGTACAACC
Organism: Nonlabens sp. SCSIO 43208; assembly: GCF_050703575.1. Classification (NCBI taxonomy): domain Bacteria; kingdom Pseudomonadati; phylum Bacteroidota; class Flavobacteriia; order Flavobacteriales; family Flavobacteriaceae; genus Nonlabens; species Nonlabens sp. SCSIO 43208. The sequence continues at coordinate 1,014,543 of NZ_CP065365.1, read as the reverse complement.
GCCTTTTTAGAGAAGAGAAAGGCTCAATTTTAAACTGAGAGATAACCCTAAAAATTAAAAAAGGACAGTTTTTACTGTCCTTTTTTGATTGCACTTTTAACCTCTAAACAAGAAGAAATCGTCCTTCATATCTTCGATCTTCTCATCCTTGTTAGTAATGATGTAATCCAGGGCTTTTTCAGTAAACTCTTTACCCTTATTGGATAATGTTACTACATCACCATTTTTTGATATCATGTTATTCTCTAGCGCCAGTTTCAATACTTTTTTGGCACGTACTTTACCCCAATTAATATGCTCTTGTAAATGTGTTACACTGCGCTCCTCGATACTGTCGTGATTGTTTAAGTGCAGCAAGAACGTGAGAAGAGAAACCTCGGTACGTTGCCTGCGTTGCCTAAACAACACTGCTAGTAGTCCTCTTGAAGGAGCAAATAAATAAACGAGAAGAAAAATTAAACCTAGAACAGTTGTGATCGAGCCTGATATAGATGCATCTAACCACATGGATAAGTAGTATCCTCCAAAGGCGGCAAGAATTCCAAAAACTACAGAGAGTAGCAACATTTTTTTCAAATCGTTAGTAAGTAAATAAGCGGTCGCTGCCGGCGCGATCATTAATGCAACTACTAGAATGGCGCCTACTGCATCAAAGGAAACCACAGTGGTAACAGATGCGACACTCATTAATCCATAATGAAGAATCACCGGTGAAAAACCTAATGCACTAGTTAAGCCAATATCAAAAGTACTTAGCTTTAATTCTTTATAAAAAAGTCCTAATAACACTAAGGTAACCAACAAAACAGATCCCGTAGTCCATAAGCTTTTAGGGCCCATATTAATAAAATCTTCTGGATTGGTAATTCCTTCCTGACTACTACTTGAATTTATTATCCAATTATCAAATGGAGCGTATTCTAATTTCCCAACTAGCACAGCATCTGTATCCAGATGTACATCGTTTGCATAAATAGCTATTAATAAAACTCCGATGCTAAACAATGCAGGAAAAACTAATCCAATGGCAGTATCCTCTTTAACAAGTCCAGTTTTTTGGATAGCCTCTACCAACCATACTGTTACAATTCCACTAATTGCAGCCAATAATATAAGCCACGGTGACGCTAGATCATGAGTAATAAAAAAACCAATTACTATTCCTGGAAGAATAGAGTGAGAGATCGCATCGCTTATCAAAGCCATTTTACGAAGTACCAAAAACACACCTGGTATAGCACAAGCTACCGCGGTAAGACATGAAATTAAAAGGATTGCTATTTCTGGATTCATGATTGAGGTACGTTGTTGTTATACAAATTTTGTGCAGTATGAAATCCCGATGTAGTCAATGACCATGTATCGCCTTTGATTTCAATCCAGTTTTTTTCTTCTAACTGTCTTAGCGTTCCTTTTGAGTAACCTTGAAACTGATTAAGAATGCGTATTGCGTGTGGTCTACTTATATCGTCATGTTTCTCAACGATAGAGTACATAAATTGTAGTGTTTTTTTAAGGTGTAGATCCCTGCGATTGCGCACTAGTCTAATTTGTTTAAAAAGCAATCCTCTTGAAGGTGAAAAAACAAAGGAGAATCCAACAAATACTGATGCTACCAAAACAATAACAGGACCCGTAGATAAATTATTGTAACTAGCACTTATTCCTGTACCTACAACACCTGCAACAGCTCCAAAAACAGCTGCTAACAACACCATTACACCTAGACTATTTGTCCACTGTCTAGCAGCAGCAGCTGGTGCCAGCAGCATGGCACTCATTAAAACTACTCCTACAGTTTGTAACCCAATTACAATAGCTAGAACTATAAAAAAACTAATAAGCCCATCAATAATTCTGGTATTAAATCCTAAGGTGAGAGCATAATTTTTATCAAAAAGCAACAGTTTAAATTCTTTCCAAAACAGAAGCATTATAACCAGACTTATACTTGTTACAATAATCATTAAGATAACATCACTCTCTACAAGTGTCGCAGCTTGACCAAATAAATACTTATCCAAACCTGCTTGATTAGCGTCAGGTTGTTTTTTTAAGTAACTAAGAACTAACTCTCCAAAACCAAAAAACAAACTCAAAATTAAACCTAAAGCAGTATCTGTTTTAAGGTGCGTTTTTGTTACTATTCCTCTTATCCAAACCGTACCTATAAATCCGCTCACAAGTGCTCCTAACAGTAAAACATTAGAATCTTTAAGACCAGTAAAAAGGAAGGCAAGCGCTATTCCAGGCAGGGCTGCATGAGAAATAGCATCACCCAGCAAACTTTGTTTTCTTAGAACCGCAAAACTTCCTAACATACCACAAATAGCTCCCAGAACAGCCGTTCCCAGTGTTATGGTGCGCAGTGTATAGTCCGTAAAAAAACTTGTTATGTCCATCATGGATAATTTGTATTACGCTTTCGCGAAAGCATCACTTACAACTCATTATTGTTGTACAGCAACCTTGTAATTAATCCCATAGGTTTTGGTTAAATTGTCATCATTAAAAATATCTTTAACCGGACCAGTAGCAATGTGTTTTACATTTAAGAAAGTTACCCAATCAAAATACTCGGGTACCGTTTGTAAATCGTGGTGAACGACAATTACGGTCTTTCCTGCTTTTCTAAGCTCTTTTAAGATATTTATTATAGCAATTTCGGTAGTTGCATCAACACCTTGGAAAGGTTCATCCATAAAATAAATTGACGCATTTTGAACTAATGCTCGGGCTAAAAAAACACGCTGCTGTTGTCCACCAGAAAGCTGATTGATTTGCCTGTTCTTAAAAGGAAGCATCCCTACTTTTTCAAGCGCTTCTAGGGACTGTTTTTTCTGTTTATTACCTGGTCTTTTAATCCAACCTAAGGCACCATAGGTTCCCATCATGACTACATCTAGAGCAGTAGTAGGAAAATCCCAATCTACACTACCTTTTTGAGGAACATATGCTACTAGATGGCGTTGTTTGTGATAAGGTTTATCATAAATTTGAACAGAACCTGCAATGGGATCAATAATCCCTAAAATGGATTTAATCAAAGTAGATTTTCCAGCGCCGTTGGGTCCGACAATAGCCATAAGCACTCCTTCTGGAATAGACAGGTCAATATCCCAAAGGACTGGTTTGTAGTTGTAAGCTACTGTTAAATCATCTACAGCTACTGCAATTTTATCTGCCATTATTTAAGTGCATTTACTATTGTTGCCACGTTATGCTTATACATTCCTATATAAGTTCCTTCAGCTGTTCCTGCACTTCCGAGTGCATCGCTAAATAATTCGCCACCTATATTAACCTCATGATTACGTGCTTGAACTGCTTTTTGTAAAGCTTCGACCGTACGACGTGGCACACTGCTTTCAATAAAGATTGCTTTGATATTGTTTTCTATAATAAAGTCAGTAAGTCGTTGTACATCCTTTACACCAGCTTCAGTCGCGGTTGAAAGCCCTTGTAGACCTACTACTTCAAAATTGAAACTGCGTCCAAAATAATTAAATGCATCGTGTGCTGTTACTAGAATACGTTGCTCTGATGGAAGAGTGTTAATATTTTTATCAAGCTCCTCTTTCAAATTAGATAATTTCTTTAGATAGATTTCTTCATTAGCCTTATAAACCGACTCATTATTTTGATCTAGCTTGATTAATTCTTTAGTAACAAAACTGGTGATTTGTTCCCAGTATTCCAGATTAAACCAAATATGTGGATCATAACTACTTGCAAAATAATCACTACCTATAAGCGTACTTTTGTCCAAGGCATCACTCACTGCAACAGTACGTTTACCTTGTTGATTCATTTTCTCAAAAACTTCTACCAACTTACCTTCCAGATGTAATCCATTGTAAAATATGACATCAGCCTGAGATAGCTTGCGCACATCGCCTTGACTTGCTTTATATAAGTGTGGATCGATACCGCTTCCCATAAGACCTTCTAATTCTATTGCATCACCTCCAATTTCCTGAACTAAGTCGGTAATCATGGTGGTTGTGGTCACTACCTTCAGTTTACCCGATGGTTGTTCTTTAGGTTGCTGTTTACAAGCCGAATTCAGAATTATTAATAAAATGAATAATGTTTTTTTCATGATTACTTCTTTAGTATTCTATAACTGAAACCAGCACTTAGTAAAATATTTTGATCGGCTGCGGTTGAGTTAAATCCTGTTCCTACCGTAACATCTAGCTGTAAATTGTTATTCACTAAATAAGTACAACCAGCATCCCATAAATGATATGCTGTGGTGTCTTCTGGAAAAGCACCATATAATTCTATATAAGCTCCAAATTTCTTTGTAATATCAAATCCATAAGCGATAGTATACAAATATTCTATAGACCGATTATCTGCCACCCTAGCCCCTAAATTATAGGCTATGCTAGTGCTGTTAGAAAGTGTATGATCAAAAGAAAAAATCATTTCCATCCCAGTTTGTTCCGGTTTAAATTCGGTTACGGCTGTGAAGGGTAGCCGAAGGTGAGTCATTAAACCTATTTGAGGAATCCAACCGTTTTCATCGGTAATTTCAATTTTTCCTCCTACCAATAAAGGAGTGAAACCAGTAGCATCAGACAGTTCTCTACCTAGTGAAGTAAGGCGTTCATTTTGATAATCCCAACCCAATCGCAATTCAAAATTATCACTAAGTCCATAACGTAATAGACCTGTGTTAAATACAAATCGCTTTACATTAAAATCATCACCATTTTCAGTAAATAAAGCACCTGTTTCTATTTGAAAATTACCCTTACCAACAGTGTAAGGTGATTCTGTAGCATCTGGTCTGTCAGTAATCAAGGTTTCTGATACTGTGACTGTTTCTTGTGCTAAAACTGGTAAAGCACATATTAGTAAAAGGCTCAAAATTATTTGCTTCATCCTTCTGTTTTTACCAGTAATTTATCTGCTATTTGTTTTGAGATATGAAGTTCCTTATCATCTGCCATTAAACTACAGGACAAATCAAAAACCTCTCTATCAACAACTTTAAGCACACTACCTAGTTTTATATGATGTTTATCTAAGTATTGAAGAAATTCAGTTGATGAATCTCTTATACCTGTGAGTCTAGAGTTCTTATTTAAAGCTAGCTGGGACAAAGGAATTTGTTCCAGATGTTCCATTACACCATTAGAATCTGGAATAGGATCGCCATGTGGATCATGCTTAGGAAAACCTAAATAAGCATCCAGTTGGTTAATCAATTTTTGAGATTGAATATGTTCCAGTTGTTCTGCTATTTCGTGTACTTCATCCCAGTTAAAATTGAGCTTTTCAACCAAAAACAATTCCCATAAACGGTGTTTCCTTATAATTTGAATAGCACACTTAAAACCATCCTCGGTAAGTCTAGATCCCTTGTAGGGAACATACTGTGCTAGGTTTTTATCGGCTAACTTTTTAAGCATATCTGTTACAGAGGATGCCTTGGTATCCATGCGTGCCGCAATATCATTAGTTGCAACGAGGTCCTTACCTTTCTGTAAATGATAAATAGCTTTAATATAATTTTCTTCGCTTACTGAATGCATGATTCAAAATTAAACATAATATTTGTTACGCATAAATAAATTTTTAGACTTAACTAAAAATTTAAGAAAATTAATCAAATGGGGTTTAGATTTTGAATAGAGGCAAGATCATTTCCTTATCCAAGCAGGAATCAGGAGAAATTCTTCTTGAGAAAATAAACAACAACAGTGGAAGACATTTTTTATTCTATCACATTATGGGGTGGTTATCCTTGTTTTTAAAAAAATCGTACGAACCAACCGATCATATTTTAATAACGAAAAACCAGTGTATCTGTACGTACAATGATAAAATCATCTTTCAGGAAAGATTCTCTAGTATACAGGCTTTATCCTACAACCCTATAGATCCTTCCTTATGCCTAGCAACAAATCATCAAGAAATGAAAATACCGTTAAAAGTTTATTGCATACGCTATGAAGAATCCCAACTGATTAAAAAAAGGTTGCTTACATCAATTCTAATTGGATAAATACTTCTTTGGAGTAGTACCGTATTTCTTTTTAAAAGCACTTATAAAGTGACTCGCAGTAGAATACCCAACCTTGAGTCCTACTTCATTTACATTATACTGCCCACTATCAAGCAATTGTCTGGCGTACTCCATTTTATGATCCAGGGCAAATCCATAAACAGTTTCACCATAAACCTCTTTAAAACCTTCCTTCAATTTCTTAAGAGACAAACCTATTTCAAGTGCTAGGTCTTGTAAGGATGGCAAATCAGTCATGCGCTCTAGAACAATATCCTTGGCCTTTTTAATCTTTTTCATGTTCTCCTCATCTGCCAGAAAAGGACAAGCGTCAACATTGGCATCTTCTTCCCTATTGAAATAAAGCGACAACAATTCATAAGCCTTACCCTTGAAATATAATTTTTTGATAGCGTCGTTAAGATTGTAATTCATAAGTTGATGAAGTACAACCGCCATTGAAGGACTTATTTTATCATCAACGTAATACTTCTTATCTGCGTTTTCGGGACTCAAAAAGCTTACGTGTTCAGCATCTGGAGAAAATAATGAGTGAAACTTTTTAATTGAAACTAATACAGAAATAAACCAACTAGAAGGAGCTATTTTAAGATCCATAGGTAATCCTCGTGAAGGATTATAGAGCATGTATGAATTTTGCTCCAATAAATTAAGCTTATAACTACCATTATTAAAAGCCATTTCTACCTTACCCTTTAGGCAAAAATGAAATTGTAAAAAACTTTGATCAACCTCATAATTGAAACCTGTGTTGTTATCAGTATCATTTTTGATTCTAATTACATTAAATCCGTCTTCAATTCTTGTAACCTCGCGGGCACCTATGGCGATATTTTCCATAATAGCTTATTTATATTCACTCTAAATAATAGACAATACGCTTTCGCGAAAGCGTACTCATAACAGTACTTGCCTATACAAGAAGCAAGATTTTAGCAAAAATAACATATAGCGTAGAAAAACGAACTTGTAGCGTTATTTTTCTTTTAAGGACCACAATAACTTTGCGACACTTCCTTAACAAGGGTATGTATTCAGGTAACAACAAACATTTTTCTTTTTACGCAATTGGAATTAGCTATAAAAAAGCTGATGCTGAAATGCGTGGAACATTCTCATTATCAGAAGATGCAACAAGCAATCTTCTTAATGAGGCAAAAAGAGATGGTATCCCATCGCTAGTGGTAATATCCACATGTAACAGGACCGAGTTGTATGGATTTGCCCAACATCCTTTTCAACTTATAAGATTGTTATGTGAGCACAGTCATGGAACTGTAGAAGACTTTCAAAAGATTGCCTATGTTCACAAAAACGAAAAAGCTTGTGAGCACCTGTTTAATGTAGGTACTGGATTGGACAGTCAAATTCTAGGAGATTTTGAAATTATAGGCCAACTCAAAATTGCCTTTAAAAAATCAAAAGCTATCAAATTGGTTAATCCATATATGGAAAGATTGGTTAACGCAGTGATACAAGCCAGTAAACGTATTAAGACCGAGACACAAATAAGCAGTGGTGCAACATCAGTTAGTTTTGCTAGCGTACAGTACATCCTAGAAAATTATCAAGTTAATAATGAGAAGAACATCTTGCTATTCGGTACTGGAAAAATCGGTCGTAATACATGTGAGAATCTCGTTAAACACACCTCAAATAAAAAGATCACCTTAATCAATAGAACTAAGGAAAAAGCAGAAAAAATAGCTGGTAAATTTGATCTAATTGTTAAGGATTATGCTCAACTTGAAGAAGAAATTGCGCAATCAGACATTCTTATAGTGGCAACCGGCGCACAAAACCCAACCGTTTCTAAAAATCTGATTTGTACGACTAGACCCTTACTTATCATGGACCTATCTATTCCTAAAAATGTGAATGAGGACGTGAAGGAATTAGAAAACGTACAACTAGTGCACCTGGATGAATTATCACAAATGACTAATCAAACCCTAGCCAGACGAGAGAAATTCATTCCACAAGCGCTAGCCATTATTGAAGAAATTCATACCGAATTTAAAATCTGGCAAGAATCAAGAAAGTTTGCTCCTACCATGCAAGCGCTTAAGGCTAAGCTTACTAAAATGAAGGAAGCCGAAATTAAAAGCAATCGTAGTAAAATAAACAACTTTGATCAGGACCAAGTAGATTTTATCGCCGATAAAATTATTCAAAAAATTGCCGGCCATTTTGCCAATCACCTGCGTGATGAAAATGAAAGCACAGATGAAGCCATAGACATGCTCAATAAAGTCTTTAAGCTTTCTGACAAAGTAGCTTCTTAAAAATTGAGTGAGCTTTTCCATATACATTATTTACTCAAGTCATTGTTTGTATATCCTGGCGCAAGTATCATTTTAGTTATTTACCTTGCAGAGGTTTATTTTAAGCAAAAATTCTCAATAGCTGTACAAAGTTTGAGGTGGATACTCATCTTACATGTAACATTTTCTTGGATTCTTTTTATATACCAACTAGAAACAGGCGCAACAACCTTCTGGGATCGAGCGACAGATTCTTATGCAGGTATGTACTGGTGGCTACTTTTTTGTTCCTTAGCGCTTCCTTTATTAGTATTACTTCCCAAATTAGGAAAAAATAAATGGGTAATAGCTTTAGTTTGTTGTATATCCGCTTTTGATTTATGGATGGAACGCTTGGTCATAATCATCACCAGTATTCACAGAGATTATACTGACACTACGATTTTTGAAAACTTACCTACAGTATTATTGAGTCATTTGACTTATGCCTTAATAATGGCAAGCTTGTTAATAGGAATTCATATATTATTTTGCTTTATAATCGGTAAATTTACTTCATGGCAACACCCATCATAATAGGAACAAGAGACAGCGAGCTTGCCTTATGGCAAGCTACTACAGTCCAAAAGGAATTAGAAAATTTAGGTTATCATACAGAATTACGACCAGTTAAATCTCAAGGTGATCTCAATTTGAGCGAACCTTTGTATGAAATGGGAATCACAGGCATTTTTACAAAAACATTAGATATCGCTCTTGTTAATGGAGAGATTGATATTGCTGTTCACAGTTTAAAAGATGTTCCTACCCAATTACCTAAAGGCATGATACAGGCAGCTGTGCTGCCGCGAGCGTCTCACAAGGATATACTAGTCTATAAAGAAAACTTCAATCCAGACGATTCTATCACCATAGCTACAGGAAGTTTAAGACGCAAATCACAATGGCTAGACATGTATTCTCATCATAATGTCGTTGACTTACGAGGTAACGTTAATACCAGATTAGAAAAACTTTACACTAATAAGGATTGGAGTGCGGCAATATTTGCCAAAGCCGGTTTAGATAGAATCGGGTTACTTAAAAAGATTAAGGCTAACTATGGTTTTGAATACACAGATTTAGACAGCTTTATTCCAGCACCTGCACAAGGAGCGATGATGGTAGCAGCCATGTCCAAGAACACTTATGCTGTTGAAGCATCGGCGCGACTTAATGATAAAAACACTCAATACTGTGTAGATGTAGAGCGCGCATTTCTTAGAGAACTAGAAGGTGGTTGTACCGCTCCTATTGGCGCACTCGCGCATATTTCTGACAACACGTTAACTTTTAAAGGCTGTCTATTGAGTCTAGATGGACGCACTCGATTTGATACAAATACTTCGATAGATTTAAAATCTGAAATGAATCATGAGGATTATATCGCTTTCGCGAAAGCGGAATCACAAAAAATTCTTGAAAACGGCGGAGCATCCTTAATGGCAGAAATTAAGAAAGAATTGAAATAAGTGGTATTTTTAATCAAAATATTTAAGTATTAAAAGTAATGGCCATAGCACCACCTTTCAACCTGAACAATTGGATAGAAGATAATCGTGATTTACTTAAACCACCAGTAGGAAATAAAAATCTATATACTGAATCTGGTGATTACATCGTCATGATTGTAGCTGGACCCAACGCTAGAAAAGATTATCATTACAATGAAACTGAGGAACTTTTCTATCAATTGGAAGGCCAAATAGAAGTTCATATTCAGGAAGACGGTAAGAAAAGAACAATGAAATTAGGACCAGGCGATATGTATTTACATCCTGCAAAGGTTCCTCATTCACCCGTACGACATGAAAATTCTTTAGGACTAGTCATCGAGCGCAAAAGAGTAAGTGAAGATGCAGTCGATGGGTTATTATGGTTTTGTGACAATTGTAATCACAAGCTTCATGAAACCTACTTTAAATTAGATGATATAGAAAAAGATTTTTTACCTAGATTCAAACAATTTTATGGTAGTGAAGAAATGCGTACTTGTAACAATTGCGGTACTACCATGCCTACAGATCCTAGATTTGTTGATTAAATCTTTCTTATTTTTCCTTTTTTAAAAAGTACCTTTACAAATAAACTATTTTCATGACACTGCTTATCATATATGCAATAGGTTCAATACTATTCTCCTTCTTATGCTCAATACTAGAGGCTGTTTTATTAAGTATTTCACCTACCTTTATTAAAGTTAAAGAACAAGAAGGTGCAGCTTTTGTAAAAGATCTTAAGCAGCTTAAAGATGATGTTGACAAACCTTTGATTGCTATTTTAACCTTAAATACACTAGCACATACAGTTGGTGCTATTATGGTTGGTGTACAAGCTGAGGCTCTTGTCGATGAAGGATATAGAGACAATGTTCTGGGAATTCCACTTGTAGGTGTTATATCGGCATTAATGACGGTACTTATACTTGTGCTGTCTGAAATTATACCTAAAACGATAGGTGCTACTTACTGGCAAGGACTGACGGGTTTTACAACTCGTACTTTAAAAATAATGGTAGCCATCTTAAAGTATACAGGGATATTATGGATGTTACAACTTACTACAAAAGCCATTGGTAAAAGTGCTCATATAAGCACCATGACAAGAGAAGAGTTTGTAGCACTTACAGAAACAGCAGAACAAGAAGGTGTTTTTGAAAAGACCGAAGGACAATACATCAAGAGTTTAATGAACTTTAATCAAATCGAGGTTAAAGACATAATGACACCTAGGTCAGTTATGTTTATGGCGGCACAAAGCACTCCTATCAAAGAGTTTTTTGAAAAAAACCAAGATCTAAGATTTTCGCGTATTCCTATATTCAATAAAAATAGAGATGATATTATTGGTTACGTGTTAAAAGACCACATACTCGCTGATATTATTCACGACAAACCTGCTGAAACTCTAGGAGATTTGAAAAGAGAAATAGCTATGGTACCAGCCTCTTTGCCTATTCCTCAACTATTTGAAAAAATGATAGCCACTAAAGAGCACATAGCTCTTGTGGTAGATGATTATGGTAGTGTTCAAGGTCTAGCCACTATGGAAGATGTTATCGAGACTATGTTGGGTCTAGAGATTATGGATGAAAGTGACAACATAGAAGACATGCAACAATTAGCACGTAAAAACTGGGAAAAACGTCAAAAGAACAAATAACCTACTTCTGTAGTTTTTCTAGAATTTCTTTATAGGTAAGTGTATTGTTTCGATTCTTTTTAAGATATTCCTCAACTTTATCCATTATTTGATTAGAGGATCCTAATTCAATGAACAACTGCTTATCATTTTCCCAATTCTCGTAATTACCTACACGAGTAGATAATTGACCTGATAATTCTGAAAAGGCTCTAATTTTTTTATAACCAGTGGTCGACTTTACCTTTTTAAGCTCTTCTAGCAAATCTTTATAAGTAAGAGATTCAACATTTTTGCCACCTACAGTCATCTTAGAAAGTAATTTTGAAAAATTTCTAAGAGTCCCAAAGAACTGTGCATCAAATCCATCAATCCCACATGGCTCTAGCTTGATTATAGCGTCTTTTACTACTTGCTCATTTTGAAACGTCCCATCTGATAAAAAAGTAAGTTTATCATCTAGAAAATCTAACTCACATAGTGCCTGAGAATTAGTGTCTTGAGCAGTTATGAATGACGTGGTAAATAGTGTAATGAAAAGGGTAAAAAAAAGATGCCTCATAATATGATAACGATACAAGTTGCAAAGTTCGCATATTACAAGGCAAAATAGATGCCAAAATGAAACTTAATTAAGCAGTTTCAATAACATTTATGGTAACCTGGTCAAGAGCTTCCCCAATATCCCAGATAAGATCTTCATAATTTTCAACACCTACCGAGATTCGAATCAATGCATCAGTTACACCTATAGCTTCTAAATGCGCTTCATCTACCCCAGCATGAGTCATCGTTTTTGGGTGTTCTGCAAGACTCTCTGTACCACCTAAGGAAACAGCCAATTTTACTAGCTGCAAGGAATTTAGAAATTTAAAAGCCTCTTTTTCACCACCTTTAATTTTAAAACTTACCATGGCACCAGGACCAGAACATTGTTGCTTGTAAATACGATGATTCTCCGTTCCTTCCTCTAGCAGTCCTAGATACTTAATACTTGCTACTTTATCATGTTGAGAAAGGAATTCTGCTACTTTAATTGCATTTTCCTGCATTGCCTCCATCCTGATTTTAAGTGTTTCTAAACTACGTAACAACATCCATCCAGTATGTGGTGATGCCATATTCCCTAAAAAGGTACGCAAGGTTTTAACTCTCACCATATTTTCAGCATTACCCAAAACAGCACCAGCAATTAAATCACTGTGCCCGCCTATGTACTTAGTAGCACTATACATTACAAGATCTGCTCCATGTTTTAATGGGTGCTGCCATAAAGGTCCCATATAGGTATTATCCACAGCAATAGTAACAGGTTTCTCATCGGTCACAAAACGATCGGCTACTCTACGACACATTTCTATATCAATCAATGAATTAGTAGGATTTGCCGGAGTTTCAAGATGCATGTGGGCAAAAGTCGATGCGTGACCTGTTTCTTCAATCGCTTTTACAAGATCTTCTTCACTCATTTCGGAAGTAAAGCCTAAAGTATGTACACCAATTTTTGGCAAGAAATGATTAATAAAATGATCTGTTCCACCATAAGTTGGTGAACTATGTACTAACAGGTCTCCTGGTTTTAAAAACTCTAATAAAACAGTTGAAATTGCACTCATACCACTTTCAAAGACAGCACAATCATCGGCGCCATCCCACAATCTCAAGCGATTTTCTAATATTTCAAGATCAGGATTATTTATACGGCTGTAAATAAGCCCCATTTCTTCACCAGGTAACTTTTCTCTTTTTCCATAAGCCAATTCAAAATAGGCTTTACCTTCTTCTGCGCTTTTGAAAACAAAGGTTGAAGTAAGAAAAATGGGACATTTTATAGCTCCTTCAGAAAGTTCTGGTTTGTAGCCATATGACATCATTAAACTTTCTGGTTTCATAGATTTATTCATGGTTGTAGGCTGTTTAAAAATAGTGGCTAAATGTAACAAAATTCTAAACTATAACGATATAGTGATAAACTAGCTTTTGAAAATATTTTCTTACACGTTAACAAAGATTTAAGGCTTTTGTTTATTTTTATACCTCAACCCAAAAAACTCTACCAATTATGTCGTACAGTGCAAAACCTAAATTATGGTTCTGGATTTTAGCAATCATCTTTTTATTATGGAACTTAATAGGAGTTGGGTTCTTCATGGGAGAACTCCTTAAACCGGATATCATGTATGCCGACTTTACCGATGAAGTAATGGAATATGTTGAAAACAGGCCTTGGTGGTTCATGATTAATTATGGTATTGCAACCATTGTAAGCTTCTTAGCTTGTGTAATGTTATTATTTAAAAGTAAAATCGCAGTACCTCTATCAGTAATAGGCTTAGTAGGAATCGTAATAAGTACGATTTATTTTTTCACATCTGGAATTACTCAAGTGATTACAGGAGCAGAACAAGGTTTCACGATTTTTATACTTTTAATGGGTATTTTTCTGTGGCTTTTTGCTCGCAGTTCTCGTAAAAAAGGATGGCTTAGATAAGATATTCCTTTGCCACTTTAAACGTATTCGTATGTGCGTTTACTATGTGTTTAATCTCAGGAGAATATCCACCACCCATACTACACTGGACAGGGATTTTGGCAAAGTTCCTGTCTAATTTTTTTATAGCTGTAGTTGATAATTCCGCTTTCGCGAAAGCAGAAAAAGCAATTTCATCGCGCTTTTTACAACCTTCTTGAGACAAAGAAAGCCTTCCTAACTTATCGGTCTCAACCACATCCACACCACAGAGGTAAAAAATAAAATCAGGGTTTACCGTATTGATCAAATCGGGTAAGGTTTTTTGTAGAAGTTCCAAATATTCTCGATCACCTGTTCCATCGGGCAAGGCAATGTCTAGATCGCTTTCTTCCTTTTTAAATGGGTAGTTGCCTGCACCATGCATGGAAAAAGTAAAAACACTATCATCTTCCTTAAAAATTTGGGCCGTACCATTACCTTGATGAACATCTAGATCAACTATAAGAATTTTTTGAGCATAACCCTTATTCTGAAGATACCTTGCAGCTATCGCTTGATCGTTTAGTAAACAAAATGCTTCCCCATGATCTGTGTAGGCATGATGTGTTCCTCCTGCGATATTCATAGCAACTCCATTTTTAATAGCATGCAAGCAACCTTCAATAGTACCCTGCGCTATAAGTAATTCTCGGTGAACCAATTCTTCACTTAGAGGAAATCCCAGCTTGCGTGCTGCTCTACGTTCTAGATTTAGCGTTATTAAATCATTGTAATACGTGTTTGTATGAACCCGTAACACATCGTCCAGTTCACATTTCTTTGATGGTTCAAAAAAATCAGTAGCTGTAGCTACTCCTTCATGAATTAATTGTTGCGGTAACAACTCATATTTAATCATGGGAAATCTGTGACCATCTGGCAATGGATGCTTGTAAATGGGATGAAAGGCTATAGGAAACAAGTATCTCGTGAATTACAGGATTAAATCAAATTCAAAAATAAAGGGATGAACTTTTGTTGTAGTTTATCTTTGTAAAAATTTAGCGTTATGAAAAATATTATAGGCCTTTTACTAATTACTCTTTTACTTTTTTCATGTAAAGAAGAACCTAAGAATGAGGAGCAACTTCAATTAGAATCAAGAATTGAAACTTATGATTCACTTATGAAGGAGGCTATTAAAGCACACGATGTTATTATGCCAGACATGGGAAGATTACTTTCTTTAAAAAAGAAATTAGAAGCTCAAAAAATAGAAGGTGACCAGGCAATGGAAATTGAGAATGTTCAAATGGATCTCCAAAAAGCTTATGATGACATGTTTACTTGGATGGAAGATTACAGCTCTAAGTTTCCTTACGGTGAACCATCGCCTTCTACAGCAGAAGAATTAAATAAAAAAATGCCCATTCTAGAAGAAGAAGTAAAAGAAATCAAAGAACTTAAGGATTTTACTTTACAAACTATAGAAAAAGCTGAAATCCTATTACAGAAATAGATTTAAAGACCATACATTTTTAATAGAGCTAGCAATAATTGCTAGCTCTATTTGTTTTCAAAATACAGATTTCCTAAAAAAACATTCAAAATCAACATATTTTAGACTGAATTACACTTGTAGTTTTGTCATTATCTTTAGGCATGCAAAAAACTATTCTTTATTTTGTTTTGGGGCTGGTTATGACCAGCTGCGCAACGATTAAAAATGTATCAAACAAACAAGTAAATCAAGTACTAGACGACTGGCATAATGCAGCTGCTAGGGCCGATTATGAGACTTACTTTTCATTAATGACACAAAATGCTGTTTTTATAGGTACAGACGCTACAGAAAACTGGTCAAGGACGGAATTTGAAGCTTTTTCAAAACCCTATTTTGATCATGGTAAAGCATGGTCCTTTACACCGCTTGAACGTAATATTTATACGAAGAACGGCATCACTTATTTTGACGAATTATTAGAAACTCAAATGGGTATTTGTAGAGGCAGCGGTGTATTGTTTGTAGAAAACAATCAACTCAAAATAGCACATTATGTTCTCTCTATAGCTGTGCCTAATGAAAATGTAAAATCTCTCACTCAACTTAAAAAAGATTGGGATCAACAGTACATCTCAAAACTTAAAAACTAATACCATCAAAGTACCTCAAATGAAAATGAAAACAATTTTTGTGTGCTTACTATTGCTAGTAGGCGTTACCGTTCATGCTCAAAAGAAATCACTTACTCATAATGATTATGATTTATGGAAAAGCGGTCGTAATGTTCAAATATCAAATAACGGTAACATAATAGTATATAGTGCTGTCACAACTACCGGTGCTGGTGATGGATATCTACAAATTCATCATATAAACGACAACACAAGCAAGCAATTTTTTAATGGTGTGTCACCTGTGATTTCAAAAGATGAGAAATTTGTTTTCTTCCTAAAAAAACCAGCTTACGATATAACTAGAAAAGAGAAAAAAGATAAGTTTAAAAAAAATGAGCAGTCCAAAAACGTCTTCATGGTTTACGAGGTTGCTACTGGTAGAATAATTGATTCTGTCACCAGAGTTAATAAATTCAATACGGTTAAGGATGTAGAAGATTTTGTAATCATAGAGCACTACAAAGACTTAAAACCTGAAAAGAAAGAAGAAGCCAAGCCTACTGTGCCTGAAAATGAGTCTAAGCGAGAAAAAAGACGCAGGTTGCGACGTGAAAAAAAAGAAGGTGTTTTACCAGCGGTTACTCCTAGTTTACCACCGTATGAAAAAGAAGATTATTTGATAATATATCAACCTAGCACAAAAAGAAGAGATACTATTTCTAATATTAAAGATTACACCTTATCAAAGAAAAGTAGCAATTTCATTTTTTCAGTAAAGCAGTCCAAAAAAGAGAAAGATAACGGAGTTTATTTGTGGAATGGTGATACCAAAAAGGTAGACACATTATTACAAAGCGCATGGAGATATTCTAATCTAAGTATCGATGAAAAAGGTGAACAAATAGCCTACCATGTTGCCATGGATAGCGCACACAAAGACTCGCTTCATTATGAACTATTTTATCAAAAAAACAGTCTTGCAACTACTCAACAATTGGGTTATGGCAGTAACACCATTAAAGAAGATTGGCGTTTAACTTCAAAAAAGGCCAGATTTTCTGAAGACGGAACAAGACTTTTCTTTTACACTCAGCCTAAAATTGAATACACCATAGACACAACTTTATTGGAAGAAGAATTGCCTGATGTTGATGTATGGACCTACAAGGATCGATTAACCCAACCAGAGCAAAAAGTTAGATTCTCTTCTTTAAAAAACAAAAGCGCTACTACCGTTTTTAATACAGAAGACAATAGATTCATCCCGTTCAACAATTATGAATGGAGTGATCCTATAATGGATCGAGATCTTAATTCGAGATATGCGTTATTCGCAGACAACACCAAATATGATATTGAAAGATCATGGGAATACCCATGGCGCAGCGACTATTATTTACTTGACATACAAACTGGTAGGTTTGCTCAAACTTTAGCAAACTCAGGAAGCAGACCCATCTTAAACCCAGCATCTAATCATATTGTCTATTATAATTATGACACAGAGGACTGGCATAGTATAAATCTAGAAACTAACATCGGGCGCAACCTAACTAAATTCTTGAAAGTGAAATTTAGTGATGAAGATGACGACCATCCTGCTCCAGTTGCTTCAAATGGTTATGGAGGATTTGATAAAGATGGTAACTTCTATGTTTATGATAAGTACGATATCTGGAAATTGGATCCAACTGGTAGGCAACAACCCATAAAAATTACACCCGATGGTCGCGAGAAAAAAATAACATATCGACTTAATCGAATGGATAGGGATAAGGTCAATCAGGTTACTCTTATAGATGGTAAATTTTTAGTTTCTGTTTTTGATCACAAGACTAAAGAAAGCTCCATTTCATTACTAGGTAATAATAATTTACAACCTTTATTGAAAGAAAGTGATTATGCCATTAACGCTTTCGCGAAAGCGAAAAACACCAACGCCTTACTTTACACAAAAGGCAATTTCAAAACATACCCAGACTACTACGTTTTCATAGATGGAAAAAGTGAAAAGATATCCGATCTAAATCCACAACAATCTGATTTTAAATGGGGTACTGTGGAATTATTTACTTGGAACGCCTATGATGGAACTCCATTAGAAGGATTATTGTATAAACCTGAAGATTTTGACCCAAACAAGAAGTATCCTTTAATTGTTTATTTCTATGAGAAATACTCAGATCGTTTACACAGTTATCGATCTCCTCAACCTAGTGCAAGTACTGTAAACTTCAGCTATTTAGTGAGTAATGATTACCTCGTTTTTGTTCCAGACATTGTATACAAGGATGGTTATCCTGGACAAAGTGCCTATAACTGTATCGTTTCAGGTACTGAAGCTTTAGAGAAAACGGGTTATGTAGATTCAAAAGCCATGGCTCTTCAAGGTCAAAGTTGGGGTGGATATCAAACAGCCTATTTAGTGACTAAAACCAATAAATACGCTGCTGCTATGGCAGGTGCTCCCGTATCAAATATGACAAGTGCTTATGGAGGAATAAGATGGGGCAGCGGACTGAGTCGTGCTTTCCAATATGAACGCACGCAGTCCAGATTAGGTAAAAATTTGTGGGATGGATTTGACTTATATGTAGAGAACTCGCCATTATTTAGTGTACCTAAAATTGAAACTCCATTATTAATGATGCATAATGATGAAGATGGTGCCGTTCCATATTACCAAGGTATTGAAATGTTTATGGCCATGAGAAGGTTGAATAAGCCAGCCTGGTTACTTGTATATAATAAAGAAGCTCACAACCTCAGAAAAACTAAGAATCGTCGTGATTTATCTGTAAGAATGATGCAATTTTTTGATCATTATCTTAAAAATGAACCAGCTCCTGAATGGATGACTAATGGATTATCCCGTTTAAAGAAAGGCAAGCAACTAGGCTATGAATTAAATAACGAGTAATGTCTATACATTTGATCGAATAATAGAGTTAAAGTTCGTCAAAAGATTAATATCACTCGATAAAATACATCTTTGATGTATAATGTGATACTTTTTTGATGTTCTATCACTATTTTGCTATCCCTTAAAAAAATATTAAAGTTTAATGAAAAAATTTATTAGCCTTTTCATAGTGTTGTTTTGCAGCACGATGGCCTTTTCTCAATTAGGAAGTGATGCTCCATGGATGAAGGAACTACAACTACAAAAGAAAGATGGTTCCATTACTTTAAAAGATATCAAACTCGCTGGAGATGCCTACTGGCAAACACATGACAAAAACAAAAAAGGTAGTGGTTATAAACCATATATGAGATGGCTCAATCAAATGGAAGCATTTGTTAAACCTGATGGGACCTTGCAATCAAGCAAGGAAATAATGGATCAATTAAATGCAATATCGGTGGCAAAATCAACCATGATGGATGAATCCAATTGGGTGCCTGCTGGACCATTTAATTATACTAATACAGGTTCTTGGTCTGCCGGACAAGGTAGAGTAAATACCATAAAAGTTGACCCTAACAATCCTAGCACCTATTACATAGGAGCTCCAAATGGTGGAATATGGAAATCTACTGACGCCGGTATTAATTGGACACCATTGTCGGATTTCATAGGACGTATAGGTGTAAGCGCTATTGAAATAGACCCTAATAATTCTAATATTATTTACATAGGAACAGGTGATGACGATGCTGGTGACAGTCCGAGTATAGGAATGCTTAAATCTACTGATGGCGGATTGACCTTTAACCCTACTGGACTTGTTTTTGCTGGCAACTCTAGAAACATTTCAGAAATTTATGTAGATCCTAATGACTCTAATAAGCTATTTATTTCTGCAAATAATGGATTTTACAGGTCTACAAATGGCGGACAAACAGTCGTGAGAACTTTTCAAGGTAACGTAAAGGATATAAAATTAAATCACGCAGATTCTAATATAATTTACCTGGCTACTGATGAATCTTTTTACAGATCTACCGATAATGGGGTAACATTCACTTCAGTTACCGCTGGCCTTCCATTGCCTAATAATGTAGGTCGTATAGTTATCGGTGTTACACCTGCAAATAGCAACTATGTATATTTACTGTATGCGCAAGGAGACATGAGTTTTGGTGGAATTTATAGATCAACCAATGGAGGTTCATCATTCACAAGACGTGATAATGGCTCAACTGATATTTTAGAAAGTTCACAAGCCTGGTTTGATCTTGCTCTTGAAGTTTCAGAAACTGATCCTAATTCTATATACACTGGCTGTTTAAATGTATGGAAATCGACAACAGGTGGTTCTTCATTTTTTAAAATCAATGATTGGAACAACCCAACAGGAGCTGCTTACACTCATGCCGATATTCATCAAATACGTCAATTTGGAAACGAACTATTTGTTTGTTCTGATGGTGGTATCTATAAATCTACTGATACAGCAGTAACTTTTACTGATTTGACTGGTAGTGCTCAAATAAGCCAATTTTATAGGATTGCAGTGAGTCCAACTAACAGTGCCGATATGATCGGTGGATTACAAGATAACGGAGGTTTTACAAGAACAAATAATGCGTGGAGCAATTATTATGGCGCCGATGGTATGGACACCGGAATTAATCCTCAAAACACCAACATAAGATATGGGTTTACTCAAAACGGTGGCGGATTGTATTTTACAACTAACGGAATTTCTAATGCTGGATCCATAGGTGGTCCAGAAGGTGGTAATTGGATCACACCATTAAAAACTGCTAGTGATGGAACTATTTATGCAGGATACAGCAGGTTATACACTGTGGATCCTTCAAGTGGTTTTACTCCTGTTTCATCTTCCTTTGGTAGCAATATAGATGTGATAGAAATTGATCCATCAAACAATAACAGAATATATGTAGGTGTAAATACTAGACTGTTTCGTAGTGACGATGCTGGATCAACCTTCAACCTTGTTTATACCGATTCCAGTAACATCCAAGCTATTGAAGTGAGTAATATTGATAGTAATGTTGTTTATATTACCACTAGTGGTATTAATGGTAGAGTTTTGAAGAGCACCAATCTGGGTGTAAGTTTTACTAACATTACAGCAAACTTACCTTTCCTAGGTAAAAACACGCTAGCTCACCAACCTTTAAGCGCTAATGACGCGTTGTACGTAGGTTGTACTGTAGGTATTTATAGACTTACCAATTCAAGCAACCAGTGGGAACCATTCATGAATAATTTACCTAATTCCAACATAAGAGATTTAGAGATTAATGCAGTTGATAATACACTGACTGCGGCAACCTATGGTAGAGGAATATGGCAAACTGCAGTTACAGTTGTTCAAGCACAAGACGACGCAAGTATACAAAATGCAGCCTTATTAAGTGGCAGTACTATAAGCTGTAGTAGTGATGATGTAGATGTAACCGTGAGAAACAATGGTCAGAATATCATATCAACACTAGACATCAATTATACTATAAACAATGGAGCTGTAGTTTCACAAACGCTAAATACAAATATTCCAGCAGGTAGCAGTTCTACGTTTACTCTTTCAGGAATACCTTTTACCGTTGGTGACAATGAATTAAATATACAGATTGTTGCACCCAATGATCAATTCCCAGGTAATAACAACTATAACCTAAATATTATAAGAAATCAAAGCTCGGTAGGAAATGATATATATTCCTTTGCTAGCAGGGACTTCTTAACAGAAAATGCCGATGGGTCTAGCCCTTTATGGGAACGTGGTGTGCCTGCAGGAAGCGTATTAAATAACGCTGGTGCAGGAAACGATTCAAATGTATACGCAACTAACTTAGATGGAGATCATGGAAACAACACTATTGCTTATTTATATAGCGGTTGTTATGATTTAACGTCCATGAGAAATCCGGTAGTTCAATTTGATATGGCTTTTTCTATTGAATTAAACTGGGATTTATTATACATGCAATATTCAGTAGATGGAGGAATAAGCTGGTCTGTACTAGGAACAGCAAGTGATCCTAATTGGTACAACAGCAGTAGATCACCTAATGGTCAAAATTGCTTTAACTGTGTAGGAGCACAATGGACTGGTTTTTCAACAACGCTTTCAACATACAGCTACAATCTTGCAGCCCTAAGCAATGAAAACAGCATTATATTTAGATTTGTTTACCATTCTGACCAATTTGAAACAGAAGAAGGTGCCGTCATTGATAATTTTGTGGTAACAGGAACATTATCAAATGAAAATAATACTCTTGAAAATTCTTTTACGATTTATCCTAATCCTAGCAAAGGAGCTTTCAATTTAAGATGGAATAATGAGCAATCTTTTGATTATTCGATTTATGACCTCAGCGGTAAACTTATTCAATCACAATTCAACAACACAGGAACCGATCATAAAATTGATTTGAATAACGTGAGTCAAGGATTGTATTTGATAAAAATAGCTACAAAAGACAGTGTTACCACTCAAAAACTTTTAATAGAATAAATTTCTCAAACTTAGATTATCAATTAAAAAAGCATCTCTTCAACGAGATGCTTTTTTGTTATTATCTTAGAGCAAAAATTTAACCATGAGAAACTTTTTTCTATTCTTGATTATAGGATTTTTCGCTTTCGCGGAAGCGAGCTGTCAAGAAAACTACGTAAAAGAAAATTACGACAAAACTACCTACCAAATCCCGATGCGTGATGGCGTGAAACTATATACTGTAGTTTATAGTCCAAAAGACACCAGTCAAGATTACCCAATCATGATGCAACGCACCTGTTATAGTGTAAGACCGTACGAAGAAGGAAAATACAAACGCAGTCTAGGACCTAACCCATATATGATGAAGGAAGGTTACATTTTTGTGTATCAAGACGTAAGAGGAAGATGGATGAGTGAAGGAGAATTTGACAACATGCGACCTCATGTGCCAGGAAATGACCCTAAGAATAAAAATGACATAGATGAAAGCTCTGATACGTATGACACTATAGAATGGTTACTTAAAAATCTTAAAAACCATAATGGTAAAGTCGGGCAATGGGGAATTTCATATCCAGGTTTTTATACAGCAGCTGCTTTACCAGAAGCTCACCCAGCTCTAGTAGCTAGCTCACCACAAGCACCTATTGGAGATTTCTTCTTTGACGATTTTCATCATATGGGAGCAACATTACAATCTTATTTAATGGCTTATCCAGTATTTGGACATCAAACTGAAGAACCAACTACTCAAAGCTGGTACAATGATAAATGGAATAAACTGAGGGAAAGAGGTGGAATGAACGATTCATACACCTTTAATATGAATATAGGACCGCTTTCAACGGTAACTGATAGTATATATCCAGATAACTTCTTCTGGAATGATGTGGCCACACATCCTAACTATGACGAATTCTGGCAAAAAAGAGCCATTATAAATCATTTAGATAACGTCGATCATGCTGTAATGACAGTAGGTGGGTGGTTTGATGCCGAGGATTTATACGGTCCACTTAACATATATAAGAACGTAGAACAGCGCAATCCTAACAATCCTAACAACATGATTGTAATGGGGCCATGGAGCCATGGTGACTGGTCTAGAGAGCGTGGTAAACAAATGGTTAATCACATTCACTTCGGTGATAGTATTTCCGATTTTTACCAAAAAAACATCGAGAAACCATTTTTTGATTATCATTTAAAAGGTAAGTCAAACCCTAATTTGCCAGAAGCTTACATGTTCGACACTGGTAAAAAAGAATGGAAACAATTTGCGCAATGGCCACCAAGAGATGGAAAAATCACTTTAGGATTTCAGGAAAATGGCAAATTGGTGATCAACCCTAAAAGTACTTCGCAAGCTCAATTTTCCTACATAAGTGATCCTAACAAGCCTGTACCGTTTAGAAGTGAGATTAAACCCGTTACATTTACTCCTAGGGCTTACATGACAGATGATCAACGTCATGCTAGTTTTAGACCCGATGTTCTTACTTTCAAAACTGACATTTTAGACGAGGATTTAACCTTGAGTGGAGAAATCCTTGCCAAATTGGATGTTATTCTTAAAGGAATTAATGATGCCGATTTTATTGTTAAACTAATCGATGTTTACCCTAATAATATGGAAAATGGAGAACACACTCCTGATCATATCTCACTTGCAGGATATCAACAACTGGTAAGAGCTGAAACTTTTAGAGGAAGATTTAGAAATAATTTTGCACAACCAGAAGCATTTAAAGAAGGTCAAGAGGAAGAGGTAAACTTTCCTTTACAAGATATTTTACACACATTTAAAAAAGGACACCGTATTATGATACAAATACACAGCACTTGGTTCCCTTACATCGATCGAAATCCACAAAAGTATGTTGAGAATATTTTTGAAGCAAAACAAGAAGATTTCACTACAGGTACGATAATCATAAAAGGTTCAAGTACAGTTGAAATTGGAGAAAATGATGGTATTGAACAAAAGTTACCTCAAATAAAGATGTAATAAACTTTAAACGACAATTTTACCACATTGTCTTGTTTATTAAGATTTTTTTTAGATATTAGCGGTATCAAGATTTAAAAATGGCAACTAATTATCCCCTTAAAAAACCTAACGCATTGATACGTACGTATTTATTAGCAAAAGGAGTTTTTAAACTAATTACGAAGACATTTTTTACATTTTGATAATCTTAACTAACAAACGTAATAAGCCTAGCTTTCCCTAAAGCTGGGCTTTTTATTTTGGAATAGCTTGAATCAACTTTTTAGTGTACATTTTTTGAGGATTTTTATACAGCTGTTCTGATTCTTGAATTTCTTCAATTTCTCCTTTATTCATGACAACAATACGGTCACAAAAATGCTTCACTACTGCCAGATCATGAGAAATGAATAAATAACTAAAACCAAATTCTTGCTTAAGTGTGTTCAATAGATTTAAAACCTGTGCCTGTACTGAAATATCTAAGGCGCTCACACTTTCATCACACACTATAAATTCTGGTCGTAAGGCTATGGTCCTAGCGATACCTATACGTTGACGTTGACCACCGCTAAATTCGTGTGGATATCGATAATAATGCTCTTCTTTAAGACCTACTTTGACCAGCAGTTCTTTAACCATTAATTCTCTCTCCTTATTAGAACTACCTATCTTGTACCAACTCATAGGTTCTAAAATGGCAGAACCTACAGTCAATCTAGGATTTAAACTAGCAAAAGGATCTTGAAAAATAATTTGCATTTGACGACGCATCTTTCTCAAAGATTTTTGAGATTGTCCTACAACCTGCGTTCCTTTATACAAAACACTACCCGAGGTAGCTTCTTTTAATCCTAGGATGATATTGCCTAGGGTGCTTTTACCACAACCACTCTCTCCTACCAATCCCAAACTTTCACCAGGAAAAATATTAAAGCTCACTCCATTGACAGCAGTGAAAGCGTTAGATTTATTAAACCAGCCGTTTTTTACCTCATATACTTTTTTCAAATCCTTTATTTCAATTAAAGGTTCTTGTGTATACATGGTTTTAAGTGAGTGCTCTCTTTGTACAGCATCAACAAGTTTCTTTGAATAATTATTATCTAAAAAATCAGATATTGTAGGTAAAACCTCAACACGTTCATTAAGATCAGGTCTCGCGGCTAATAATGCCTTTGTGTATCGTTCCTTTGGCTCATTAAAGATCGATTGAACTGTACCTTTCTCAACAATGTGACCTTGATACATCACCATTACCTTATCTGCAATAGATCTTACAAGAGATAGATCATGTGAAATGAATAAAACACTCATGTTAAACTCTTGCTGTATATCCTTTAGTAATTTGATAATTTCCTTTTGAACAGTAACATCAAGGGCTGTTGTAGGTTCATCGGCTATTAATAAAATGGGATTGCAAGCAACAGCCATTGCAATCATAACGCGTTGCATTTGCCCACCACTTATTTCATGAGGATACTTATAATACAAAGACTCTGGTTGTGGCAAGTAGACTTTTTGGAATAAGGAAATTACTTTATCCTTTATTTGGGCTTTAGTAAGATCAGTGTGTTGCTTTAAAATTTCAGCTACTTGTTTCCCACATGTAATAGTAGGATTAAGTGCGCTCATAGGTTCTTGAAAAATCATGCTTATTACGCTTCCGCGAAAGCGTGACCAATCACCAGAAGAGAAATGCAAAACTTCCTTATTATTAATAACCAACTGTCTAGCGGTAATTATAGAGTTCTCAACAGGCAACAAGCCCATTAAAGCTTTACTCATTACCGACTTACCACTACCCGATTCTCCAACAACTGCGACAAATTCATTAGATAATATTTCAAAAGAAACATCATGAAGAACCTGTGTAGAGTTTTTACCTGTGCTGAAGCTTACATTTAAATTTTCACAAGTGACCAGTGTATTATTTTGAGATAATTTGGTCATTCGACAAGATAGGTTGGTTACGTAATTTTAGAAATATTTGAGCTATTGCGACTACATCTTTTTCACAATAATCTGAAATACGCTTGATGTCATTTTCCTTGTAATATACATCTCGTACCTGGTCACCACTGATATCATCTTTAGGTGATGGAATACCCAAAACCCTAGTTAACAACTTAAGGCTAGTAAAATGTTTATAATCCCCAAATTTCCATAACTCCATGGTGTCAAGATGAGGTACTTCCCATGGCTTCTTTCCAAATAAGTTTAGTTTTTCTGGTAAATCCATCCCTAGGATGATCATTCTCCTAGCAATATAAGGAAAGTCAAATTCCTTTCCGTTATGAGCACATAATAGGTGCTGTCTAGAAGAAAAATGTTCTTTTAATAATTGAGAAAACTCTATTAAAATGTCGCGTTCATCACCCACAAAACTTTTGGTTCTAAATTGTGTGTCGCTTGTATAAGCAAAATACCCTACTGATATACATACAATTTTACCAAACTCTGCCCAAATGCCAGCACGCTCATAAAATTCATGCGGCGTAAAATCTTCTTTACGCTGGTATTTTGTTTTATCAGAATATAGCTCTTGATCTGCTTCATCTAGTTCTTCAAAACTTGCATATTGAGGAACCGTTTCAATATCCAGAAACAAAATATGGTGCATGTCAATTTTATTAATCATACTTTAAATTTCTAATTCATCGCTGTCATCTTCTTCATCTAGTCCTCCAGATTGTTGAGCTTTATATTCTTCACAGTCGGTTTCAATGGATAGGTTATCTGGTTTTTTGAATTTCTCTTTTGATATGTCCAGAGATTCTTCGTTATAAAGATTTTTCATGTAAAGACCCCAAATAGGTAATGCCATTGTAGCACCTTGACCGTATTTTGTAGAGTTAAAATGGACCGATCTATCCTCGCCTCCTACCCATACTCCAGTAACTAAATCAGGAACCATTCCCATAAACCAACCGTCGGAATTGTTTTGTGTTGTTCCTGTTTTACCTGCAATGTCATTCTTTAATTCATAAGGATATCCAGTGATGACATTCTTATAAATATATTGAGATTTTCTCCAGCTGTCCTTTAATCTACTACCACTACCGTAGTTTACCACACCTCGCATGAGGTCAACGGTAACATAGGCCGTTTCCTCATTCATCACATCTTTAGAATCAGGCACATATTGATAAAGGATTGTACCATTTTTATCTTCAACACTAGTAACGAGAACTGGCTTATTGTAAATTCCTCCATTAGCAAAAACGCTATAAGCTCCTGTCATTTCAAATAAATTAACATCAGGTGTACCCAAAGCAAGAGATGGAACAGCATCCATTTTATCGGTATTAATTCCTAATTGAGAAGCTCTATCGATGACAGGTTGAGGACCTACCTCGTCAATTAATCTAGCCGATATTGTATTCTTTGATTTTGCCAAAGCTTCCTTTAAGGTAAGAATATTACCGTAATCACCACCAGAATCTTTAGGAGTCCAGTCTTTCAAGTTACCCCATTTGCCTGCTGGTATCGTATACTCACCATCTGGTAATTCTTTACATGGTGAGTAGTGCAACAAGTCTACAGCAGTAGAATATAAGAAAGGTTTAAAGGTAGATCCAGCTTGTCTTTTTCCCTGTTCTACATGATCGTATTTGAAATGTTTATGGTTTATTCCTCCTACCCAGGCTTTCACGTGTCCACTTTGTGGATTCATAGACATTAATCCTGCTCTTAGATATTTTTTATAGTGAACAATACTGTCTCTAGGCGTCATTAATGTATCTACTTCACCTTTCCAAGTAAAAACAGTCATGTCTGTCTTTTTCTCAAAGCTGGCGTAAATTTCCTTTTCAGATTTACCTGCAGCTTTCATAATACGCCATCTATCAGACCTGCGCATAGCAGCTTTGATTATGTTTTCGGTTTCCTTTTTGGTTAAATCTCTAAAAGGTGCAGTTTTGTTTTTGATATTTTGTTTATCAAATTCGGCCTGCAAGTTTTTCATGTGATCTTGTAAGGCTTGTTCTGCAATTTCTTGCATTCTGTAATCGATGGTAACATTTACGCGTAGCCCATCATTGTAGATATTGTAATTCTTTCCTGTATCTGGATTCACGTGATCCTTTGCCCATTCTTTCAACCAATCTCTTAGGAATTCTCTAAAGTAGGTAGCAAGACCATCATCATGCCCTTCTGGTTTAAAATCTAGGACAATAGGTTGTTCACGCAAACTATCCTTCAATTCTTCAGTCATTTTACCATTGCGCACCATTTGAAAAAATACCTGGTTACGTCTATTAAAAGACTTCTTTTTTGATATTTCTCTTTGTGGATTATATTGTCTTGGGTTTTTAAGCATTGCAACTAGTACAGCGCTTTCCTCAACCTTGAGGTCTTTTGGCTCTTTCCCAAAGTAAATACGAGCCGCCGATCGTATACCTATGGCACCTTTAAGAAAATCAAACTGATTAAGATATTGAACTATAATTTCTTCTTTGGTGTACTGTTTTTCCAATCGAGTAGCAATAATCCACTCTCTAATTTTTTGAATTCCTCTTTCAAATTTGTTTGCTCTGGGCTCGACAGTAAAATAAAGTTTTGCCAACTGCTGGGTAATGGTACTTGCACCACCTTTACTTCCTAAATAAGCAAATGCTCTAGCTGTTCCATAGCCATCAATACCGCTGTGATCCCAAAATCGTTCGTCTTCAGTTGACACTAATGCATCAACGAGGTTTTGTGGTAATTCATCATAAGTTACAGGTGTCCTATTATTCCCTGGATTGTAAAACTTTCCCAGTGTTTTACCATCGGCAGTAATAATCTCTGTAGCCAGGTCTGTTTGAGGATTTTCTAATACCGTGTGATCAGGTAAGGCTCCAAAAATTCCCCATGCTGCTAGGAGGAATAACAGTACTACCAGCCCGATACCCGTGAAAACTAGTTTCCAAAATAATTTTACGTTTTTACTTACGGCTTCTTTATCTTGTACTTTTTGTACTTTTTGTGCTTTAGTCTTTGCCATAATTTTTAGGTTTTTCAATACTGTAACCTAGGTCTACAATACCGTTTAAATTTTGTACTGGTGTTATTTCACCTGTCTTACGCATTACGTGTCTTAAGGTTAGATGGTAGGTTCCGCTTTCGCGAAAGCGTATTCCTTCTCTTAACCATAATTTGTTTTCATATAAATCACCTCGTTCTCTACCCAAATAACGACCGTAATTATCGGTCATATCAAACTCTAGGGTATCAACAAAAGTCCTACCTTGGGGAAATTTAATTTCTGAGATTAAAAAGAGGTTACTAAAAGCGTACTCGTGGTTATTTCGCAGGTTTATAAAGAGGTCATAAGTATTTGTTGTGTCTGGTGGAGACACTTTAAAAACTGGTGCCTGATTAATATTCCATTTTGCGTTTTCCAATGAAACAGTTTGCGAAGAAACTAAATAATCATCACAGCTTATAAGAATCACAAGGAGTGTGCATATATAAATTATCTTTTTCACTAATTTGAAGAGTCTTTAGGCTTGTTGTTACTGTTACCTTTTGGACGATTGTTACGTCTTTTATTTTGAGGCTTCCCTTTAGTTCCCGTTTTTTTCTGGTTACTAGCGTTATTGTTCTGATTTGGGTTTTGGTTATTGCTGCTTTTTGCGTTTCTGTTAGTGTTAGAACGTTGTTTATTCTTGTTTCTGTTATTTTGAGTCCCTTTTTTTGCTGGTGTTTCTTTAACAGTAGCTACTGTTTCCTTTTTATTAGAGCCCGGTTTTCTTCTATTTTTACGCTTGTTACGTTTTGATTTTGGCTTGTCAAACCTAGTAAGGCTGTCCTGTCCAACTACATTTTCAAAGGAAGCTTCTTCTTCTATTATCAATTCACTTGCGTACTCCTCTATGCTAGAAACTTTATCTCCTGATTTATTTACAGCAACTATTTGGTGTACCTGATCAGTAGTCAATACATGCCAGTTCATCCATTCGCCTTCATAACAATACCACATTATACCTTTAAAAATATCTACCTTTTGACAAACGGCAGTTCCTTTATGAGTATATAGCTTTTGATTTTGTTTAGGAAATGAACTTAATGCATCTAGATAAGAATCTAACTCATAATTTAAACAGCATTTTAATTTTCCACATTGACCAGCAAGTTTTTGCGGATTGAGAGAGAGGTTTTGATAACGCGCAGCACCAGTTGTAACCGATCTAAAATCGGTAAGCCACGTGCTACAACATAATTCACGACCGCAAGAACCTATACCACCTAATCTGGCGGCTTCTTGCCTAAGTCCAATCTGGCGCATTTCTATACGTGTTTTAAACTCAGATGCATATTGCTTAATAAGCTCCCTGAAATCTACACGGTCATCGGCCGTATAATAGAAAGTAGCTTTGGAACCATCACCTTGAAACTCAATATCAGAAATTTTCATTTTAAGTTTGAGCTCGATGGCGATTTGGCGAGCTCTAACTTTCATAGGTTCTTCTCTATCGCGAGCATTTTGCCATTTCTCAACATCTCTTTCATTGGCAATGCGATAAATTTGAGGAAAAGTTTCATCTTGAAACTTTACTCGCTTCCTTTTCATTTGAACCCTAACTAGCTCTCCGGCTAGAGTTACCATTCCAATATCGTGACCATTTTGTGCTTGTGTGGCAACTAGATCACCTATCTTGAGATTTAGGTCGTTATTGTATTTAAAATATTCTTTACGACTGTTTTTAAATCGAACCTCTACATAAGGAAAACTTTCCTGTCCGTCAGGAAGCTCCATGTTAGAAAGCCAATCAAAAACGGTTAATTTATTACATCCACCTGTTCCACAGGTTCCGTGATTTTTACATCCACCCGGCACGCTACCGCCAGATCCACAACTACTACAGCTCATTCACTTATCCTTATATATTGACGCCTAGCGGTTTACTACCCTAAGCGGAATCATTATTGTTTAAGGTAAAGATAGGGAAAGTTGTGAGAACTAAAATCAAATGAAAAAGGGATTAAAACATATCTATCCGTAAGAATTATTCCAACCCAAATATCCTAATAGCTTTGTCTAGCTTAGTTTAGAAGGTTAATTAAATCTTAATTTGTGCTCTTAAGATCTAAAAATTTATGTTTTTTGAAATAACCACCAATCTTCTTAAAACTAATGTCTTTTTTTCGAAACATAGAGTTTCCTCCTACCTATAAATATAGTTCTGACTCCAAAAACATTCCATTAGAATTTTATGAAGATGCCTTCCCAATATCCAAAACAATAGACTTACTCCTTGGATATTTTAGTTCTAACGCGATAAAGGTTTTATCTCAAAGCATTGCTGAATTTGTTTTTAATGGTGGAAGAATGAGATTAGTTACTAATCATGTTTATAGTGAATCTGATTACAAAAATTTAATAGAAAACACCACTATTAATGATGAAGACAAAGTGCTTGATATATTTGGAGACCTATCTGAATTAGAAAGTAATTTAAGTCAAGAGGGAAAACACTTTTTTGATTGTTTAAAGTATTTACTCAAAAAAGAAAGATTAGTAGTTGTTCCTGTAAAATTTAATGGGTCTAATCTGGCTCACAGAAAAAAAATGCTTCTTTTTGATGGTGAGACCTATATAAGCACAGAAGGAAGTATTAATTTCACTCTACCTGCTCTTTTAAAAAATTCAGAAAGCTTTCAAGTAAATGCTCCTTGGGTTAGCAATGTTGCAAAAGCTATTATAGAAGAAGACAAAAAACAATTTGAAGCAATTATAAGTAAAGAGCATACAAGCTATAATTATATTGACAAAGAACAGATTGAAGTAATAATAAATTCTATAGGTAGAGATAAAAACATTAATGACCTATTAGATGACTCTCTTAAATTAGATAATGATATTTATGGTGAGAAAGTTAAAGCCATTGTACGTAAAAAAAAGGAAAGGTTTGAAGCAAAACTTGAAGAAATAATAAATACACCTAAATTTCCTTTTCCACAAGGTCCTAGAGATTATCAAAAAGATGCTTTTATAGCTTGGAGGAAAAATAATTATTCTGGTGTTTTTGCTATGGCTACAGGAACAGGTAAGACCATAACTTCTTTGAATTGTTTATTAAATATATATATTGACGAGGGAAACTATAGAGCTATAATTCTAGTACCTTCTATAGCTCTATTAAATCAATGGGAAGAGGAAGTGAAATCCTTCAATTTTCGTAATATTTTAAAAGTTGGTGGAGGAAATAATTGGGAAAAAGATTTTGCAAATTACTGTAGCAACTTCTCATGGGGACTAAAAGAAGACCTAGTAATAATTTCCACATATGGTAGTTTCACATTAGACAGATTTCAAAACCTTTACAAAAAAATCCAATCAGAATTTCTTCTAATTGCAGATGAAGCTCATAATATGGGAGCTAATAATATTAAGAGTAAACTATCCAATCTTAATGTTACTAGAAAAATTGGTTTATCAGCTACACCTAAAAGAATTTATGACCCTGAAGGAACTATAGCAATAGATCTTTTTTTTAATGATACTCCTCCATACACATATAACTTTAGTATGGAAAAAGCTATGGAATTTGGCTTTTTAACTGGTTATAAGTATTATCCATTAATTATTGAATTAACAGAAGAAGAATTTGAGGAATATTCTATTATTTCTAAACGCTTATTAAAATATTTTGACTTTAAGAATGGGGTTTTTAGAGATGACCCAATGGTAGAAATGCTATTATTGAGAAGAAAGAATATCATTCATAAGGCTCATAATAAAATAGACTTATTTAGCTCTATAGTTGGGGAATTAAAGAAAACTAATAAAGACAAATATGTCTTTGCTTATATCCCAGAGGGATACGCAAATAATGAAGAGGGTGAATCAACTAAAATATTAAATGAGTATTTAAAAAGAGTACACAAGGATTTCCCTGAAATAAAAATGAACTCCTATACTTCTGAAGACCAAGATTTAAATGATATATTGAAAGGGTTTGAAGATGGAAAGATAGAAATATTGTTTGCAATGAAAATGTTAGATGAAGGTGTTGATGTTCCAAGAGCTGAAGTAGGCATATTTGCAAGTAGCACAGGTAACCCTAGACAGTTTATTCAAAGAAGAGGCAGACTATTAAGAAAGCATAAAGACAAGGCTTATTCAACAATATATGACATGGTAGTGATACCAAAACTGGAATCACCTACAGATGAGTTCTTCAATATAGAAAAGAGCCTAGTTCGTAATGAATTAAATAGGGTTGCTTATTTTTCAAGTCTATCAATGAATTTTTATGATTCAAAAAACACTTTATTAAGTGTTTGTAGAAAATATAATCTAGATTTAGATACCATAATTAACGATTTATAATATGGAAAGAAATGACATTCTAAAAGAAATTCTATCAGACCCAGATTTGATGGAGAAATATGATATTAAGGAGAAGGACCTTGAGGGGCTAACTACAAATGCTCCATACAACAAGAAAATTATTGAAGTCCTATCTGTCATTATTAATGAGAATGACAATCATTTGAATAGTTCAATGATTTATAAAAAGATTAAAAAAGTACATAACATAGGATAATTTTATGGCATCAATTATAAATAGTATTTCATTCAAAAATTTCTTCAATTATTATGGAGATTATGATACTACAAGGTATGACTTTGAAGAAGGGGTCAATATTGTAGTAGCAGATAACGGTGCTGGTAAATCAAAATTTTTCAATGCCTTCTTATGGCTTTTTTATGATACTGTACTTAATTCAGATGATAAGCGAACATATCCTGTAAAAGACTTTGCTGTTAAGATTATATCTGATAGGGCTAAAAATGAAACCTTGATAGGTGATTCTGTGGAAACAGGTATTAAAATAGAATACTCTACAGGTAGATATAAGTTTCAAATAGTCAAGTCTTTTGTAGCTACCAGGATTGGTGAAAAATTATCTGACTTTGACAGTTGGCAAATAACCCTAAATGACGTTGAAGTTGATAAAACAGACCACGTATTACCAAAGTATAAGCCTATCTATGATGCTGAAGAAAAACATAGAGTAATAAATCAACTAATATTACCCACTTTGAGACAGTATTCCTTCTTTCAGGGTGAAGAGGTTGATAAGATGATAGACTTTACAAAAAAGTCTAGTATTGAAGATGCTGTAAGAACACTTACCAACATTAGTAAGTATGAAGATATTGCAAAAATTGTACAGGATATTTCAAATAAAGCCTACAATGACCTAAATAAGCAAACCAAATCTACTAGTGACCATAATGAAAGATTAGAGAGAGCAATAGAATTGAAAAAAACTCTTGAAACACAGTTAGCACAAGAAAAAGAAAAGCTGAATATTCAGAAGGAACTTTATGAAACAGCAGAACAAGAGAAAAATGACCTAGAACAAAATTTTGCTAATGCTGAAAAGAGAAAAGAACTAGATGATAAAATCTCTCAAAAAAGTAGAGTCTTACGTGGTGTAAAAGAAGATTATGATAATTTCTTAGAAGGCATTAATAGTAGATTTTTTGATGGTGGTTTCTCTTGGATTTCATTAGGTTTTGAGCAAGCTGTGGTTGATTTTAAAGATAAAATAAAAGATTTCAGGCAAAAAAGATATGAGAAAAGAGCATTATTAAATGCTACTGAAAATCCAAATGATTACTTTACTATTCTTCCATCAGATTCACCAGATGCAGTGACACTGCAACAAATGATAGAAAGTGAACATTGCCATGTGTGCAATAGACCTGCTGAAAAAGGTTCTGATGCTCATAATTATCTTTTAAAATTAAAGAATAGACCTAATGAAGCTGAATCAAATAAGGATTTTGTTAAGAATGATTTAGAAGACTTTTTTGGAAACCTACAAATTAATGCATCACCATTTCTAAATAAGTTTGAAGCTATACCTCAAAGTGTTTTAAGAACACGAGAAAAAGAACTAGAATTAAAAAAGAGATTAGATAAACTCAATTCAGAATTAAAAGCTTTAAAGGCTAGAAGAAAGGATATTCTAATTGCAGGAACAGAATCTGAAGGTGCTGATAATGCTTCAGATATTATCAACCAATACAAAGGTTCAATAAGAAGAATAGAACAAGCTTCAGGCAGGATTGAAAGATTACAAAGTAACATCAGTGAGCTTAAAACAAAAATCACCAATACAGATAAAGAGATTACTAGTTTAAGACCAAAAGATATTCCTGAAGGTTATACCATAAGCTATGAAATTAGCCAAGATTTAGTTGAAGCAACTAATAAAGCTCAAGATAGAGTATTTGACAAAATGGTAAGTCTATTAGAAAGTCATGCTAATGAACACTTTGAAAGTCTTATCAAGTATAATGATATTAAAGGTGGTGTTTTAAGCTTTGAAAAGACACCTTCTGGTGGTATTTCATTAGATTATATAGATGAGTTAGGAAATGATGTTTCTGGAGCTTCTGAAGGCTTCCAGAGAATGAAAAAGTTTGCAGTAGTTATGGCTATTATTTCTGCCAATACTTCTCAATATAATTATCCTCTATTAGCTGATGCACCATTATCTGCATTTGGAAAAGCCTTCAATAAAGGATTTTTTGAGGCTATACCAGATGTATTCCCACAGAGTATAATTCTTGTAAAAGATTTATATGACAAAGACCTAGATGGGAAACTAACAGATTTAGGGCAAAAACTACTAGAAAGTAGTACCATTAAAACCTTATATCTGAATGAAGTAGATGAGGAATTGCCACAAATAGAAAGAACCACTAAAATTGAAAGAAGAAAATAATGAATAGTCAAGAATTTAGAAATAATTTACTTCTTAAAAGACCTAGATACGCAGTAAGTAGAATCCCTGTTTTAGATGCCTTTTCTGAAAAAGGAAGCAAAAGTGCAGATTATAGCAGATTTGGACCTTACTATGAAATTTACATATATGCTATGATGCTAGGTATAAAGAAAAAACAAAGATTACCATTACCTCCTAGAGACCTCACTAAAGACTTTATTGAAATGGGTAAATGGAAAAGAGACTCTTCTCTTATAGACTTTCTTCTAATGGTAATTTTCACTCAAACTGATGACTTACAAATTGACTGGAATGAGCTTGAAGATATGGAGCAAGAAGACTTAAGCAAGGTAATCTCAAGTGTAGTAAATTTAATAGAAGAATATGCTAATGGAGGTTTGGCATACCTTGAGGAATTATGGGAGAATGGAAAACTTGATAATTCTCATTATATGTTTATAGACTTATATAATATCTAATTATGGAAAATAAAAAAATAAAACTTTCAAAAATATATTTTGACCCTGACAACTTGAGGTATGATTTTGATTTCAACTTTACAAAAGTTGATAATAATAGGATTAAAAACAAATCCCATCAACTACAAGCTCAAAAAAAACTATCTAAAGACATAAAAGGTCTAATAAAAAGTATTGTTCACAATGATTTTCTTTACAACGAAAGGATAATAACAAAAAAAATAGATGAAGATGCTTATGTAGTAATTGAAGGAAATAGAAGAATTGCTTCATTAAAGTATATAGAAGATAATTATGATGTTGCTGATTTACTACCAACAACAGCTTCAATAATAACTAAGGGTATTGATGTTTTAGTTGTAAATGAAGATGGTTTTGATGAAGATATTCTTATGGGGATGAGACATGTTACTGGTATAAAACCATGGGGAGGATTTTCTAAAGCAAAGCTCATAGTAAAGCTAAAAGATAAAAAAGCTATGGATTTTGAAGAAATATCCAATAGATTAGGAGAGAGTACTGTGCCTGATGTTAAAAAAAGATATAATGCGTATAAGCTTCTAGAAAATATGTTAGATGAAGGTTACGTAGGTGAAGACGTGACAAATTACTTTACTTTATTTTTTGAAGCTATTGGAAAACCAGCTTATAGACAGTTTCTGGGTTATAATAGTGATACTATTTCCTTCGAAAATACAGAAAACTTAGATAGATTTTACAATTGGATAATTCCACAAGAAGGAGAAGATGGTTTAATTAAGCCAGCAATAATAACTAATCCACATGATTTGCGTCAAGTAGCATTGATTTTAAAAGATGATGACGCT
The DNA here is from genome assembly GCF_050703575.1 of Nonlabens sp. SCSIO 43208. Taxonomy (NCBI): domain Bacteria; kingdom Pseudomonadati; phylum Bacteroidota; class Flavobacteriia; order Flavobacteriales; family Flavobacteriaceae; genus Nonlabens; species Nonlabens sp. SCSIO 43208. The sequence goes on along the minus strand of NZ_CP065365.1, from coordinate 977,038 downwards.
TTAACTATATTAGAGGACTCAGGAGATGTATTATCAGCTATAAGGAGTTCTGAATTGGTTAAGAATAAAGAAATTAAAAAGCATATTCGAAAAATAAAAAGAGCTGTAGAGGAAATAACTATTGGAGATTTAGGATATATTGATGATGAGGATTTAGAAAATCTTGAAAGTTCCAATAAACTATTAGAAAAACTACTCAAATACAAGTCTTCATAATAATTATGAAATCTTCTGAATTTGCAATTCTTTTAAGAAATGCTCAGCATAAATTACTTGAAAATGGTAAAAAGGTTTATTTTGATGATGGTAATTATTCTGAAGAACAATTCATTAATTTTTTAGAAGAAGACCTCAAGTATAGAGGTGACTATAAGTTAGAATCTATATATTCTTTTGATGAAAAAGAATTTTCGATATCATTAAATTCGAAAGTAAATGCTGACTATTTTGTTAAAAATAAAATTGAAAAAACTATTAAAAACTCTAATTATGCCTTATTTGAGGAACTTAGTATTTTATTTATGTATAAAATGTTAAGTTCTTTAATTGTTCCTGAATTTAAGGCTTCTAGAGATGAGGGTATTGATTTTTATGGTAAGTTTTTATCAAAAGATGACTCTGATTCAGGACTTTTTGATATTTCTTCTTGGTATATAGGGCAAACAAAGCATTATAAATTTGGAAGTAATATTAAAACTAATGCTATTCGTGAATTAATAGGAACACTTGAGTTAGCAAGAATGGGTAAGTGGTCAATTGAAGGAAACTATAGAAATATAAAAATTGACTACTCAGATAATGTAATCCCTGTATTTCTTACTTCATCAGCTTATTCAAAAGACTCTAAAAGATTAGCTGAGCATTATGGAGTTAAATTATTAGATTCGATAGATATGAGTTTTTGGTTAACTGTAGTTTTTAAAGGGAACAATAAAAAGATGTTAAAAGAGTTGAAAGATTTAAAAGCTAATAGCAAGCAAAAACTTTCTTCTATAGTGACAAATAACTAAATCAAACTAATAAAATACTGTTCTCTATCTTTTCTACTAAAAAATCAAACCCATCTATATTACTGTTGGAATTAATCTCTTCATTCAAAAGCTGTAAACCATCATCAATATGGAGCTTTACATATTTTCCTAAATCTTTATCAGAAATATGGATGTCATAATGTAAAGCTACCATACCTAGATAGTAGTCTAAATAATCCCCAAATAGCACTGACCTACTATATTCCTTACCACTTGAGTTTTGAATATCTTTTATCTTCAATTTTTTATCTTGTGATAAAGAATAGGTTAATGCTATTCTGGAAATTATATTTTCTGTACCCAAATTAAGCTTACGTGTTAGTTGAGCAACTACATCTCTATTCTCTTTACTTGTTCTAATATGTGTGAACATCTTTTTCTTTTTTAAACTCTTTAAACAAACTATTTACAGGTAAAGCTTTTAATGTAGAAACTCCTAACTTATTCTGAATTAAAAAAGTCTTGCTCAAGTTTGGCTTAAGCAGTTCATATTCTATTTCAGACAGCTCTTTTTCTAATAATGGGAAAAGCACCACTTGTTCAGAAATAGATGGGTAAAACTCTTGTATGATATTTTTAGAGTGAAACTTATCAAACTTCTGCAATGGACTATCAATAAATACTGGAAACCTAATACCTGATTCATCAACCAATGCTTTAAGTAGCGCAGTAGCATAAAGCTGTTGCTCTCCTTTAGACAGGGAATCCTTATCAATGACATTATTATCCTTGTCCAGTAAATCTATATCCATTACATCATCTACAATATTTACTCTTACATTAGTAATAAAGTCCTTTTTATGCATCAATTTGCTTAACCCGAGTGATACAGATTTTTGAAGTGAGTATTTCTTTTCCTCTTTAATCTTAACTATAAGATTATTTATTTTGTCTAGTAAAACTTTAGTGACCTCATACTTCTTTTTATCTGTTTCAACCAGATTGAAGTTTTTCTCATATTCAACTCTTACTTTTTTATGAGATGAGAGCTTCAGTTTTAAAGCACCTAGCTCTTCATTCAGCTTATCTCTCTCTGCAAGAAACTTGTTTATTGAAGTATCTGTTTCAATCTTTTCATCTCTAAACTGTCTAGCAAGATGGTTGTCTTTACGAGCTTCAGCCTGCTTTATTTTGTTAATGGTTCTGCTCAATAAAGCTCTATTGGTGCGCTCCTCTTTAACTATGGCATTAAATTGACTTAAGAAAGTACTTTTGATGTTATTCAAAATAGCCTCAAACTCTCTGTATCTTTCTTCTGAAAATTCTAATAACACCTTACCTGATACATCACTCTTACTAAAATTCAACTTCTCTTCAAGAGAGTTTTTAATAGTCTTTTTTACTTTAGAATCAATAGATTTTTCTAAATCTAAAGCTTGTAAACTTTTTAATATACCATTGGAAAATGCTTCTAACTCTTTTGATAAAAGCTTATCATTTAAAGCACCATATAAAACATTGCTCTCTGAGTCCAACTGCTCTTTAAGTTTGTTCAAGTGTTTACCAGCAATAACTAAAGGTGTTAAATCTAAAAGTTTCTTCAAGCTATTTTTAATTTGAATAGACTCTTGTTTTAAATCATCTCTACGAGATTTTAACTCCTTTAATTCATCTAAAGTAATTGAGTTTCCTTCTCTAATTAATTTTTCTTGAAGGCTATCACTTTTTGATTTAAGTATGGTAACTTGTTTATCAATATCAAGCTGTTTGTCTTGATTATGGCTTATAGTCTTTTCTAATTCACTTTCTTCATCTAGTAGTTGAGTTAGCTTCTCTTGCTGTAACTCTGACACTCCTCTTCTCTTAAGCTTAACAAGTAAGGACTCTAGGTTTTTCTTTAATTCTTCATACTTCTTAATCCCTAGCACTTCTGAATAAGCTTTACTCAAACTACGTAACTCACTTTTAGATTTAGCCTCTGCAAGTGATACTATTTTTTCTGCATCAAAGAAGAAAAATTTAGCTATTTCTCTAGGTAAAATAAAGTCATTTATGAATACCTCGTAACCTACAGACTTTGTAAGCTCATTTTCATCTCTATCAATTAGAATAATTACTGTTTCTTTTAAACTAGAAAAATCATATGTGCGTTTTATAGTAACTGTTTTACAGGGTATGGATGGTATAAGTAAATCTTCAAGTTCAATTTCAACAGACATCTTTTTGTTGTCCACTCCATCTCCTAAAACATCTCTATTCAAAAGTGAATTAACATATGCTTCATAACCACCAGAATTTCGAATATCTTGTTTATACTTGTCTTCTACTTGAGACATCAACTTTCCATAGAAACACCATATTAAAGAAGTTAAAAATGTAGTTTTTCCAAAACCATTTTTACCAGCAATAAGACTAATATTTTTTTCTTTCTTAGGACTTAAATCTATTTCATTGAGTCCTTTATATATTCTAAAGTTTTCTAATCTTATTTTATCAATTCTCATTGTTCAATTTCTTTCACAAAGCTTTCTATTCTATTTTCTACATCATTGTGTAAACCATATTTAGATAGCATTAGTGTTTTGGTTTCTTGTAATGCAATTAAATTATCTATTAGATGATAATAAGACATATCCTCAATACATATTTCTTTCAATATTCTTTTCTCTGTATCATCAAGAGACTTAATATTATTTGTGCTAATTTCTTTATTATAAACATCTCTGTAGGCATTCCCTACATTAAAGTCAAATATCATATCCCTATTCCAAACCACTTGAATAGCTATAAGCTCTTGGTTGGTAATAAGCACAACGTGAGGTCTTTCTTTCTGTATATTTTTTTGAATTTGAAGGAGCTCTTTTAGTAGCCTATATCTATATTCTGGAGTATAATTACCTTGATTGTGTCCATCTTCTGTTACAGCTTTTTGTCCATTTCTTCTAGTTGTCATTCTGTTTTCACTAACATTTCTTCCTGCAACCATACCATCTCTAAAACCTAGTAAAGGCTTCATCCAATGTTGTCCATTGTCTATTAACGCAGACATTGACTTATCTTTCTTTACAACAGTACAAGTCCAACAACCAAATCTACTTTGCCCACAAGAAGAATGTTCTTTATTAGTTACTACAGTAGGACATTCGTAATCATCTGCACTTGCATCTGCATAAATTTGAAAAAGTATAGAGTTATCAAATCCCCAAGGAGAAGGAATAGCATTAATTATATACCATATCTCTTCAAGCATTAACTCCTTGATAGGAGCATAAACATATGTATTAACAGTAGTATTATGTTTTGATAATCTATTACCTTTTATTTCATGCTTACGCATAGACCTTTCTCTTGTAGCACTTTCTTCATATCTAGTGCCTAATAGTACAATTGCCTCTCCTTTTTCATCTATTTGCTCTAAAAGAAAATTAGAGGTTGGTCTAATTTTTAATCTATCTGTACACCATCTGAATGTATTATTTGGAACTGGGTAACCTTTTCCTAATACATTAATCCAGAATGACTCTTCTAATTTTGGAACTGTTTTCTTGACAATAATTGGTAATCCTTGGTCTCTAGCAGCAGTTTCAATTTTTGATAAAACATCTTCTACATAACTACTAATTATAGGATTTTCAACCATTGTGTCATTACAGACTACATACACAGGTCTTCTTAACTGGTATGGATAAGGCATTTCTTCCTTTATCCTGGTTAAAGCCTCCCAAACTAACGTTAGTAGTACTGTTGAATCTTTTCCACCACTAAATCCAATTATCCATGGTCTTTCTGATTTATCAGCATAAGCATACTGGTCAATAAGCTCATCGATAATTAATTTGACTTTTCTACTTTTCATAGATATGATGATGATTATTTTAATTAATAAAACCAATAACTTATAGTTTTATTAAATTGAAAACGAGATAAGTTTTAAGTTTAAATAGATGAATTTCAGATATATCCTCAAATCCGTTTGACTGGATAAAAATAACCTTAAAAATAGAAAAACGGTACCTTGTTTAATTAATTCCATTAACAACCCTAAAATCTCTACATCATTAGGTGGTATAAAAAAATCCCGACCATTACTGATCGGGATTTAGGCTCCTCTTCTTGGGCTCGAACCAAGGACCCTCTGATTAACAGTCAGATGCTCTAACCAACTGAGCTAAAGAGGAATGTGATATACACAAACTTAAGTTTTCTTAAGCGATGGCAAATATAAAACCTTTTTTAATTGTTGCCAAAATAATTTCTAAAAAATCAAGTAAATTTTAAGCTCTATTTAATGCAATAACATGAAATTATATGAATATCAAATGATTGCATCACTAAAAAATTTACTACCATTTTAAGTCTAGGTATTATCCCGTTATCGCACGCACCACATCGTTACCATTAGCATATAATAACAAACCTAGCAGTAACAATATCCCGATAATTTGAGCGCGTTCTAGGAATTTATCTCCAGGCTTTCTTCCTGTTACAATTTCATAAAGTAAAAAGGCAACGTGACCACCATCTAATGCAGGAATAGGAAGTATATTCATGATTGCTAATATAAATGATATCAATGCCGTTGTTCCCCAAAATTGAGTCCAATTAAAGGTGTCTGGATACATCTTTGCAATTGTACCAAATCCACCCAGTTGACTTGCTCCTTTACTAGTGAATATGTATTTGAATTGAGAAACATAATCTCTCATTGTCCACCAGCCCTTGCTTATTCCTTCACTAACTGCCTCGCCAAATGAAAGTTCCTGAACTCTTGAATCAAAAATATCAGTATCTGGAAATCCTTTACGAATTCCAAGAACTTTAGGTGCTGGCACCTCAGACTCTACACCCCAAAAATTAGTTTCGGTTACTGTACCAAAACTAGTTGTACCCGATTTGGTTTCACCATCAATCTCCCAAACCACCTCGAACTCTTCATTCACCTTTGTTTTATTCAAAAGCGCATATTCATAATCTGAATCGTAATTAATTGGGTATCCCGCTATGCTTTTTATCACAGCACCTGATTTCATACCCATTTTTGCAGCAGGAGTATTATCAGCAACGGTATCTACTACAAAAGTTCTTCTAGGTAGTAAGATGGGTCTTACACCAGCTTGAAACATCTTGCTTCCCGTATCCTCTGGAATTGAAATCACCTGTTCCTTACCATCACGCAAAACTGTAACGGTTTCAACATCCCTAAACATAATATTGTGATACAAGCTAGGCGCTCTTTCTAATTCTTGATTGTCTACTAGTATAGGTAAATCACCTTGTTGAAATCCAACTTCTTCTAAGACCTTAGGATACCCAAAACCATAAGTAGCACCAGACGCAGGTTCTAATATTTTACCATTAGCGTACATCAAGCATATATAAATCACAAACCCAACGATCACATTTACAATCACACCACCTAGCATTATTATTAATCGTTGCCAGGCTGGTTTTGATCTAAATTCCCATGGTTGTGGCGGTTTTGCCATTTGTTCTTTATCCATGCTCTCATCAATCATACCAGCGATTTTTACATAACCACCTAATGGCAACCAGCCTATCCCATAAACTGTTTCTCCTATTTTTTTCTTGAATAATGAAAATTTTATATCAAAAAAAAGGTAAAACTTTTCGACACGAGTTTTGAATAATCTTGCTGGAATAAAGTGCCCTAATTCATGTAAAACGATGAGAATAGATAAACTCATCAAAAAATTGATCACAGTAACTAAAATCGGATGCATATTTTGAATTTGTTAAGGCGCAAAAATAGGACATATCAACCACAGTAGCTGTCATACAATGTGATAATTAGGATGATTTTAGAATTGAGATTTAGCACGCTTTCGCGAAAGCGTAATTACCAACCACAAATAGCACTTAAATAGTAATGTATTAGTATTCCTATGGACTAAATGTGAGGATTGGTAAGTAACTTTGCAAAAACAACTATTATGAAAGATTTTCTCGTTAAAAACAAATGGCGCATTGTCTTTTTATTTGTGTTGTGCTCACTAATTCTTGCTGCTTTTCAATATGCTCTCACTCCAGTAAAAACTCTACCGGTACTACAACCCGACGATTTTGACCCAACACTGGTGGATGACAGCAAGCTTTTCGTTAAAAAATATCATACTATCGCACCTTTTGAGCTAGTTAATCAAAACGGTGATACTATTACAGAAAAGGATTACGAAGGAAAAATCTATGTAGCAGACTTCTTTTTTACCACTTGCCCTACCATTTGTCCAGTGATGACCAAAAACATGAAGTTGGTACAAGATGAATTTAAAAACAATAAAGATGTGATGATCTTATCCCATTCTGTAACACCAGAACGAGATAGCATTCCTGTATTAAAAGAATATGCTCTCAAAAAAGGAGTGATTGATGAAAAATGGAATTTAGTTACAGGAGATCGCAAACAGATTTATGACCTAGCAAGAAAATCCTATATGGCAGTTAAACAACCTAAATATGGTGATGAATATGCCATGGTGCACACAGAGAACTTTTTACTTATTGACAAACAAGGTAGATTGCGAGGTCGCTCTTATGACGGAACAAGTATTGAGGATGTAAAACTGCTGATCGAAGACATTCATATACTTTTAAACGAATATGAACGAAAAAATGAAGTAGACTAAGTATTTTTTTCTCTCACTAGCAGATAAATGTACCTTTGCCGCATAAAAATTAAGTTTAATGAAGAAAATTTTACTTTTACTTGCGGTTCTAGGAACCTCATTTACAGCAATCGCACAAGATGACGACGCACCTAAAGAAGGATGGTCTAAAGGTGGTAACTTCCAAGCTTTATTCAACCAGAGTGCCTTTAATGCAGAATGGACTGGTGGTGGTACCTCAAACATTTCTTTAAACCTAGGTGTAAATTATGACCTTAATTATTTGAAAGGACGTACAACCTGGGATAATAAAATTATTGCAGAATACGGTATAACAAAACTGGATAATCAGGAATTTACAAGAAAAACCAACGACCGTATTGAATTAAACTCTGTTTACGGTTATAAAATTAAAGAGGAAAGCAACTGGTCTTATTCTGCTTTTTTAAACTTTTTATCTCAATGGACAACTGGATACCGATTTGGTGAGGACGTTGATGGAAATGAAACTCGTACTGAATTTACTAAATTTCTATCACCAGGTTATTTATCATTTGGTCCTGGTATCTTATACAGAAAAAGCGATGACTTACAAGTAAACATCGCTCCTGCTACAGCTAGATTTATTTTTGTTGACGATGCATTTACAAGTGTTCCTGGTTATGTAGATGGTGATTATTTTGGTGTAGATGCTGGCGATTCCTCTAGATTTGAGTTTGGCGCTTCTCTTAATGGTATCTATAACTTTACTATAGCAGAAAACATAACTATGTCTAACGTTCTTGCCCTATATTCTAATTACCTAGAAAATCCTGGTAATATTGATATCAATTACAGTGCAAACGTTAACATGAAGGTAAACGAGTGGTTAAGTGCAAACTTAATTTTCCAAGCGATCTACGATGATAATGCAGTAGGAGCTTTTCAAGTACGTGAAGTATTTGGTTTAGGATTAAACTACAAGCTATAATAATAACAACTACTATTAAAAACCTCCTTTTAGAAAGATGTTCTAAAAGGAGGTTTTTTTATTTAGCCTTGGTAGTATCAACTGGCTTTTTCTTATTACGACCAAATAGATCTTTAATTAAATTACCTGCAGTCTCTTTAACCTTGTCTTTAGTATTTTGTTTTAAGGAATCGGTAGTTGTAGAAACAGGACTTGTAGTCTGTGTGCTGTCTTTAACTTGACCTTTATCTCCTTTGATAACATCCTTAATGTTATCCAGTGGATTATTGCCTTGTAAGATATCGTTGATTGCATTATTGGCAGCTTCCTCGCCTTTATCCTTCAACTTTTGCTTTTGAATCTCAATAATTTGGTTTGTTAAATTTTTGACCGCTAGATCAAGATTTAAATCTACTGAAGGCGAGCTTATACTACCACCTAATTTTACTGGAACAGGCACGGTGATTTTATCTATTTCTTTACTTTCTAACTTTGATAATAAACTAGCTCCTTCTTTACCAAAATATTTTGCAGGAACCTCCAAGTTCAAGGTATAATCCATTGAATTGGACAAGCTGTGCTTACCACTAGCAACTACTTTAATATCTTTAATATTAAAATCAAAAGGTGCTATTTCTACCGCACCGTTATTTAGTTTAAGTTTAGTAGTTATGTCTTTTAGGTTTAAATCGTTTACATCAATAAAACCTAATTTATTATCCAGTAGATTAAGTAATTTATTTTGACTAGTATCAACGTCATCAGTTAAAAGTTGTGCAAATGCATCACCAGCTATTGTAGTCAAAACAGGAGTAAGATCATTAGACAAATCTCCTTGTATTTCAAGATCGGTGTTTAGTTTCCCCTTAAATGCATTAATTAACGGTACCAATTTTTGAAACATTTCAAATCCCTGAAACGATTGTGCGATATCGAGTTCATTCATATTTAAGGCCATCTTAAATTTAGGAGTAGTGCCTTTTGTGGAAACGGTTCCGTCTAGACCTATGGTACCATTAAAAACTTTTGTTTTTAGATCGTTTAAAAACAAAGTTTCATCTCTTACCATAGCGATTCCAGACACATCATTCAACCTTATATTATCATAAATCACGCGATTAGCATTAAAATCCAACTGAGCGTCTAGAAAATCTGGTATTTTGATTGCCTCATTATTGGTAGTAGCGACACTTTTATTTTCTGTTGTAATAGTTTCTTCTTTGGAACTAGTGGTAGCACTCATGAAATCAGAAGTATCAAATTGATCAGACGATACTTTGAAGTTTCCTTTAAGCTTTTGATCTTCAAATAAAAACCCAATTAAATTATTAATTGTTCCCGATGCGTTAAGATCTGTATTACCTGTTCTAGCATTAAAACTTTCTAATTTTACACGACTATTATTCATATTAATTACAGCAGTGCTTACATCAAAGGATTGATTAAACGCATCACCTTGATAGGTGAAATCTCTAAGTTTTGCCAGTCCTTTGGTTTGGATATTCGCATAGCGTTCATTCTCTACACTTTCCATATCAAACACCGTTGCAATGTCTAAATCTAAAATTCCATTCAATGAGGTGTTCTCAGGAAATGGTATGGCTTGTTGTAATTTTAGAAGGTCAATAATACCACGAGCCTCTAGGTCCACTTTCATATTTTCCGTAAGTCTTGTAACCAGTGCTTTGGCACTTACTGTTTCACCAGCAAGATTAAAAGTTGCGCTAGGCACACTTAAATAAGTATCCTCAACCTTACCAGTAGTATTAAGTAAGGCTGCGTTAAAATTAATATTACGAACTGTTTGTGGTAAATCTGGATATTTGAATGATGCATTTTGCGACGATACTTTTATATCCATTTTAGGAATTAATTCGTCGGTAACCTCACCGTTTATAGTCCCGTTGACAATAAAGTCTCCTGTTGTTGTTATGCCTTCTAAATTGCTACGGTACTCTTGTGGAATAAGAGCAAAAAAGTTTTTAAAATCAGAACTTGGAGTTTTAAATCTAAGATCAACGAGCGTGCTATTATCTTCTAAATCAACAAAACCATCTAATTCCAGTGGTAAGTCATTCACCTTTGCTTCATTTTCTTTAAAAGTATAACGTTGATCATCTAGGTTCATGAGAACATCGGCTACTAGTGAGACATCTTGATCATTAACATACTTTATACCATCCAACTCGTAAGTAACCTTGGCATTTGTGATGGTTTGTAAGGTAGATTCATTTAAACTAAAATCACCCGTACCTTCATGATTTAAGTCATTAAGGAGCAACACATTCTTACTCTCCTCATCGATATAAGAAAAACTTGAATTATTAATTTCATAATGGTTCAGGTCAAATACAAATCCTGTATTTTCTTGAGGTGTTTGTGTCGTTTCCGCTTTCGCGAAAGCGGAATCCCTAACAGCAATGTCCCAGTTTGCGGCACCTGTTGCATTAACCTTCAATCTAGCTATAGCATCTTCAATTGTTAATTCATGTACTTCAATAGGCTCACCTGCTTCATTGAATAAATCCATAACAGGTAACGACAATTTAATAGCGTCACTGTAAAACAATGTATCGCCTACAAAAGGTTCTTTATTGATTACCTGAAGTTTTTTTAAGTTAAGTGAGGCATCCGGAAATGCACTGAATAAGCTTAAATCAACCTCTGCAAAGTCCACCTGAGCATTAAGGCTGTTGTTGAGTTTATCCTTGATCACTTGTGCAATTTGATCTTTCAATAGAAATGGAGCTGCTATTAACAACACCACAACCGCGAGCACAAATACTCCTACTATTTTCAATATTTTTTTCATCAATCGACTTTAATTTCTTCTCCCATTTTAAGTTTGAACATACGCTGAAAAATGCCTACGCCTAAATACAACAACGGTGTGTCAAATAAGGCTACTAACATTTTAAATAATACTCCTGAGATTAAAAAGGGTATAAAATTGTCCCAGGAAATTATCTCTGTTGAACATAGCAATAATAAAACTGCCAGTGTGTCAACAAATTGTGAAAAAACCGTACTTAAATTGTTACGCAGCCATAACATGCGCCCTTTAGTAAGCCGTTTCCAAAAATGATATAATTGAATATCTACAAATTGAGCACACAAATAAGCAGTCATACTAGCAATAACTGCGATTGTAGTAGCTCCAAAAACTTTTGTAAAGACAACATCTTGAATAGGGCTGTCTTTTACGGCAGGAGCAGCATCGGCAAAGAAGATGATAATAAGACTAAAAATACTTGCAAAAATTCCTGCTAGCACCAATTCGTTAGCCTTGCGTTTACCATAAATTTCACTTACTAAATCAGTAACCAAAAAAGTAACAGGATACGGCAATAACCCAACAGATAGCTCAAAATTGAACCATCCAAATGGATTCCAATAAAAAAACTTCTGAAAAATTAAATTTGAAACGACTAGGGAGCAAATAAATAAAGCTGCTAGAACCAGATAGATACGATTTGCTCGACGTAAATCCCTACCAGTAAGTGTTTTCATATAGGTGTAAAAGTAGTTTATGGTCGAGTAAATATTCCTTAATTTGGCGATAAAATTATAGGCATCTCAAAAATAGGCAATCATAAGGTAATCATAGCGTTAGGCACAAACCTAGGTGATAAAAAAAACCAAATAGAACGCGCTACACGACTTATTGAAACCAAAATTGGTTTAATCATTAAGGCTGGAAAAGTGTATGCAAGCCAAAGTTTTGGATTTGATGGACCTGATTTTTATAACACGGTTCTTCTAATTCACACTATTTACACACCGCAAGATGTACTTGATAAGCTTAAAAATATTGAAAGTGAAATGGGTCGATCGGTTAAGTTCACGGATCATTATGAGAGTCGCCCTATCGATCTGGATATCATTTTTTATGATAACATCCAATTCCAGTCAGAAAGGCTTGATATTCCCCATAAACATTGGCAAGAACGGAATTTTGTTGTATTACCCTTATTGGATTTCTGCAAAGAATGGGAAATAGAAAACGAAACCATTCACATAGGTAATATTGCATCTAAAATGGAGCCATTAGAACCTGTGGATGATGTTGAAATTACGCTTTCGCGAAAGCGATATCCCATTCAACGCCATAATTTCATTGCCATTGAAGGAAATATTGGGTCAGGAAAAACAAGTTTAACACATAAAATAGGTGAAGATTTTACGGGAAAGGAAGTTCTTGAACGATTTGCCGATAATCCTTTTTTGCCCTTGTTTTATAAAGAGCAAGAACGTTATGCTTTTTCACTAGAAATGTCATTCCTAGCCGATCGTTATCAGCAATTACATGATGAAATAGGTCAGCAGGATCTTTTTAAAGAATTCACGGTAGCCGATTACTACGTGGTAAAGTCACTTATCTTTAGTAAAATAACATTATCAGAAGAGGAATACACTTTATACAAACGACTGTTTTACATGATGTATAAGGAGCTCGTCAAACCAGAATTGTACATCTATTTGTACCAAACTGAGGAGCGTTTACTGGATAACATTAAGAAAAGAGGTCGGGAATATGAACAAGATATTCAAACTGATTATCTAATGGAAATCCAGAAAGGATATGCAGATTTTATCAAAACGCAAGACAGTTTAAAAATCAAAGTTATTGATGTAACTGAACTTGATTTTGTCAATAAGCATGAGGATTACATCACAATACTGGATCAAATCAACTCCTAAGTGAACTTACTTTATTGAAAAGGTCATAAATCACAATTCCTGCACAAACTGAAATGTTTAGACTGTGTTTTGTCCCGAATTGCTGTAACTCAATAATCGTATCGCAATAGTCTACAACTTGCTGCTGTACTCCTTTAACCTCGTTCCCAAATACAACGGCTAGTTTTTGTCCTTTCTCAGGTTTAAAATGATACAAGCTGGTACTGTTTTCGGCTTGTTCTATAGCACACAAGTGGTATTGATTATTTTTTAGATTTTCTAGGGATTTTAAGGTATCCTCTACATATTGCCATTCAATAGATTCTGTTGCGCCTAGAGCGGTCTTTCTAATATCCCTATGCGGTGGTTGGGCTGTTATACCACATAATATTATTCTCTCGACACGATAACAATCGGCTGTTCTAAAAACGCTTCCTATATTATTAAGACTACGTATGTTATCTAAAACAATCGTAATGGGTGTTTTGTCGCTGTTTTTATAGGCATCAACATCTAACCTATCTAGCTCTTCATTAAGTAATTTTCTCATCTTGATTTAATTAAAAAAGGCAGCTTTGCAGCTGCCTTAATAATAAAATAAAGTTGGTTTATAGGTTTACAGCAGGACAGTTACAACTCCATCTGTCTTTACGACATAAGAAATCAATTCCTAAAGTAATTTGGTGAAAACCACCACTATCAAATCTAATATCCCCAAATTGGTAGCTGTAGGTATAAGCAATAGTGAAGTTATCTATTTTTGCCCCTAATATTGGAGAAAGTAAACTCAAGTTTTGTTCTTGTACACTATTACCGTCTAAATATTCTGCACCATCAAAACTTTGACGGTAAGATAAACCTAGATATAAGACACTAGTATCATTTAAATCATAATATGCCTTTGCGTTGAAATCCATGAACTGCTCAGCTGTTCTATCAGTTCTTTGATATAATACAGATGGTTCCCATTGCCACTTACTATTTCTAGGTGCAAATAAATAACCCAATGTAGCTATGTAACGTCTTTGATTTGTACTTTCAAATTCACGACTAAAAAGATCACGATTTTGGAAAAGAGCATTCTTTACTGTAAAGTGAGCATAAAATTCTTTGAAAAAATAGGAAGCTCCTATATCGATATTCCAGTAACTGTCACTGCGCAAAACGCCTGTTATAATAGGATCAAAATCAGTTAAATCAAATTCAGATTCATCTAGACGACTTTGAACCATACCAGCGTTTATACCAAAAGATAATCTATTTAAATCTTCATATCCACCACCTACTTGTAAGTGGTATGCATAAGATAAGTAAGCTCCAGTTTGTGAATGGTAACCATTACGGTCATTAAATAAAATCGCTCCTACACCACTGTTTTCTCCTACTCCAGTGTTAAATGAAAGGGTTTGTAAGTTAGGTGCGTCTGATTGATCAAACCATTGCTGTCTAACGGTACCACGTACCTTTCCACAAGCCGCTGCACCAGCCATTGATGGGTGTAATAAATAATAATTATCGGTTAAATAATCTAAGTAAACAGGTACACCTTCTTGAGCTGTCACACATTGTATTCCTAGAACAACTGCTAGTGTTAAAAGTATCTTTTTCATGCGGTAGATAATAGTCTATTTTCCTAAACGTTTGAAAATTAGATTTGTTTTAAAACAAAACTTGTTGGTTTTTTTCAAACAGGCGTAAATATATAATAAATTCTCTAGAGATAGGTTTTATTCAACAGCTAGTTCGAGTATTTCATCGAGTATCAAATTCCTATAGTCTTCTATAAAATGTTCTGATTGTTTGAACTGCTTTAAACTAAGAAACCAACTATCTTTGTTCAAAAATTTCACAATGCATAAAATTGAAATCGTACCTACTGCAAATGAGGCTATTGTAAAGTTTGAAAGCAGTCAGTTTTTAGTAAAAAACAACAGCTACGAATTTAAAAATATAGACGAGGCAAAACCATCGCCACTTGCACAACAATTGTTCTACTTACCTTTTGTAAAAACAGTATATATAGCACAAAATTTCATAGCCATTGAACGATATGATATAGTACAATGGACTGATGTACAGCAAGAGGTTGCTACTCAAATTGAAACCTACCTCAATAGCGACAAACCTTTACTAACTGAGGAATCAAAAACAAAGAAGATTCCAGTAACAGTGTACGCAGAATCAACACCTAATCCTAATGCCATGAAATTTGTGGCAAATAAAAAGCTTGTAGTAAAACCTATTGAATTTAAATCAATAGGCGATACTCAAACCGGAAGCCTAGCTAGAAAATTATTCGAGTTTTCCTTTGTAAAGGAATTATATGTTTCTGAAAATTACATTTCCATTCTTAAACACGATATTATAGATTGGAATGAAGTAAGTAATGAGTTGCGTTCCATGATAAAAGAATCCATGGAAAATGGTCTAGAAATAGGTACTAGCAATCATGAATCAAAAGCCATTGAGAAAAGTAAAGAGCCCGAAGAAAATCAAAAAGTTTTTGAAAATTTAGATGACATCTCTCAAAAAATTGTGGAGATACTAGACGAGTACATTAAACCTGCTGTTGCTGGTGATGGTGGTAATATTGCTTTTGAAAATTATAATGAAAACACCAAAGAGGTAAGTGTTATTTTACAAGGTGCTTGTAGTGGTTGTCCGTCATCTACTATTACCTTAAAAAATGGAATTGAAACGATGCTTAAAGAGATGATTCCTGGTAAAATTGATCGTGTAGTTGCTCTTAATGGATAATTTTATTATAACTTTATAGAAATCAATTCAATAAAGTTATGGCAATTTTAAAAGTTATAGAAGTTTTAGCAAACAGCGATAAGAGCTGGGAAGACGCAACTAATAATGCAGTGGAACAAGCTGCAAAAAGCGTCAACAACATTAGATCGGTTTACATCAACGAGCAAAGTGCTCAAGTTAAAGATGGAAAAGTAACCGAGTATAGAGTTAATGTAAAAATTACATTTGAAGTAATTTAACCACCTATCTTAAATTCTTTGAGATAATTTGGCTCAAAATAAGCGACATCAACGGTGTCGCTTTTTTTATACCCATCAATGGCGAGACCACACAGTGCTGCTGCTGTTGGATTTACTTCGGTGATATATTGCTGTTCGATATTTAGAAGTTCTCTCGTTTTTTCTATACCAGTTCCTATGTAGGATATTGTTCCGCTTTCGCGAAAGCGAATAAAAGAATCATCTTCAACAACTACTGGTTGTGATTCAAGTACTCGTTTACCTGATCGGTCAAATATTGAAGCATATACTTCCATGCGACGTGCATCAAGAAAAGCGGCTGTAAATTCGGAATCAATTTTATTAATTGTAGATAATGCTTGTAGTGTATCAATAGCAATTAAAGGTACGTCTAGGGCAAAACTCAAACCTTTAGCTGCACTCACACCAATTCTTAACCCAGTATATGATCCTGGTCCAGAGCTTACAGCAATAGCATCATAATCACCCATTACATATCCATTCCTAGTGGTGATTTCACCTATGAAAACATGAAGCTTTTCACCATGATTGTATGAATCACTATTGTCTTCAAGTATATCCAGCACCATAGCAGCACCATATGTATTACTAGCAGTAGCGCTGTCGCTAGCTATTGCAACTGAACAATTAGTACTACTTGTTTCAATACAAAGAATCAAAGGCATAGCTAAAATTTAATCTTCTTCAGATTCCGATTCTGAAGCATCATTAGAGCGATCCTTTTTAACACGAACTAGTTTTCCCGTTTTTAATTTATCAGTAACTGCTCGATAAGGACCGGTAATGATTGTTTCTCCTATATCCAGACCATCTGTGACAACGATATTACTGTTGTCTTGGATTCCTGTCTCTACTACTCTAAGCTTGGCTTTGTTACCATTTAATACATAGACACACTCAAACTTTTTGGCATCCAAAGAAATTTCTGACCTTTTCTTTTTTTCTGTAGTATCAGTTTTAACTACTATCGAACTTATTGGCACTGCAACAATATCTTTACTTTCTCTTGTAATAATATCTACTGTTGCGGTCATACCTGGTTTAAACGGACTGTAATTTTCACTTTTACCTTCTAACAAGTCAGTGTAACTTTCTGGTAAAATCCTAACCTTAACTTTAAAATTTGTTACTTGATCTGCAGTTAATTGACCGCTTGCCGTATTTGCGATTTCAGTAACAACACCTTCAAATTCCTTCTTTAAATAAGCGTCAACCTCGACGATTGCTTTATCTCCTACTTCAATCTTAACGATATCATTTTCATTTACATCTACTTCTACCTCCATGGAAGACAAGTCGGCTACTCTTAATAATTCTGTTCCTGCCATTTGTTGTGTACCAACTACACGTTCACCTAATTCAACTGCAAGAAGTGAAATTGTACCAGACATAGGAGCATAAATGCTAGTACGCTGTAAGTTGTCAGATGCTTCATTAAGAGTAGCACCTGCACTTTGAACATTGTAAAACGCACTACGTTCTGATGCTTTGGCTCTTTCATAGGCAGCTGTACTAGTATCAAAATCTGCCTGAGAAATTACGCCTTTATTAAAAAGTTGCTTACTTCTGTTATAATTTGCAGTTGCCTCGGCAAGGGTTGCTTTTGCTTGTTCATATCCGGCTCTTGCATTTGCCACACCAGCTCTTGTACGACTAACACTTGATTCTAATAAATCTGGATTAATGCGCACAAGTAAGTCGCCTTTTTTAACAGCCTGACCTTCTTTAATAGGTAACTCAATGATTTCACCAGGAACTTCTGGAGAGATACTAACTTCAACCTCTGGTCTGATTTTTCCAGTAGCACTTACAGTTTCTGTGACATTCATTTTTGTCACTTCTTTGGTCTCTACCAGTAAACCTTTATCACCGCCGCCTATGGCTCCAGTCGATTTAAGACCGATTAAACCTAAAACCGCTACAACGATAATAATACCTATGATGATTAAAGTTTTTTTCATTTATCTTATAATTTTAATTCTAGAGGTTCTATCCCAAAAAACAATTCAAGCACCTTAAGTCTAAAGATATAGTCGTATTTAGCTTGATTTAATGTAATGATAGCATTGTCGTATCTCAACTTACTTTGACCAAAATCAAATGCATTTGTAAGTCCCACATCATATCTTTCTTTTGCATACTCATAAGCTAATTCTTGAGATTCTAATGCGGTTTTTGCAGCGTCAAAAGCCTGACGTGATCCTTGTACATCAACGTAAGCTTGGTACACACTACTTTCTAGATCCAACTTTGCTTGTTCTAATTGGTATTTAGAACGTTCAATATTAATTTGACTGCGCTCTACATTACTACGAACACTAAAACCATTGAAAATTGGAACATTAAGTTGGAAACCATAAGCTATACCATCGTTTTGATACAATTGATCTATAAAAGGCTCTGCTCCTACTAGTACGGTTTCTAATACTGGCACTTCAGTTACCACATTTTGTCCTGTACCTTCAACAGTTCCTATGATTTGTGTTTCGGTAGGATTATTAGGGTCGGCTATACGTTGGTCAAACGAGGCATTGTTAGTATATCTAGTATCATAGCTAAAAAACGCACTTACTGTAGGTAGGTAAGCCCCTTTGGCTATTTGTAAATCTTTTTTGGCTAATTCTAAATTCTGTTCTGCGATTCGAACCTCTGAACGATTTTCTTCAGCAGAACTGATGATTTCTGTAACTGGTTTTTCAGAAACATCTTCATCAATTACCTCAAAATCCTCATCGGCAATATCAAAGTTCTCATAGTCCTCAATTAACAGCAATTGAGCAAGACTTACTCTACTTATAATTACAGCATTTTGTGCGTTGATAATTTGTTGTTGCTCTGTAGCATCTTGAGCTTTGATTTCTAATAAATCACCTCGTGGTAGTTGACCAGCATCTACCAATTCTTGAGTTTGCTTAATTTGATCCTTTGTAATCTCGTTTTGAGCTTTGAAGGTTTTCAAATTTGCTTTATTTGTAAGTATTTGAAGATAGTTATTTGCAACTGCAAGTGCTATGTCATCTTTCATTTTATCTAGACGATATTCACTAGCAATTTTTGAAATTTTTGCTCTTTGTAATTGTCTAAAGTTTCTAAACCCATCAAATACGTTATAACCTACATTAACTCTTCCCGTTGCAGAAAGGAATGTTGTTGTTTGTGCGTTATTGGTAACTGGGTTAAAACTTAATCCGGTATTTTCTGAAACTCCTGCACCTGCATTTAACGACGGTAAAAGATTACCTAGTGCGCTCAATTTATCGGCATCTGCTGCTTTTAAATCTAACTCACTTTGTTTGATTGAAATGTTGTTATCCAGCGCGTATTGTACACACTCTTGTAAAGTCCATTTCTTATCGGTGGATGTTGTTGATTGTGCTTGAATCGCTTTCGCGAAAGCGAAACACATAATAATTAAGAGTACTTTTTTCATAATTGGATATCTATATGTAGATCTCGAAGATGATTTGTTACAAGAATTTTATCCATTATATCCTCCACGGCCTTGTGGAGCTTTTAATGGATTCCAAACTTTTATTGCATCGTCCTTGCTGATACCTGATTTGATTTCAACAAAAATCCCATCACTAAGTCCTAGTTCAACTTCCTTGCGCTGGAATTGTTGATCTCCTGTTTGGATTTCAACAAAAGGTTTTTTTGTCTCGTTATCGTATTGTACAAGGGCTTCCTTGATTGCAAGTACATCGGTACGTTGATCAAGGATAATACTTGCGTTTGCACTGAGTCCTGCTCGTATAAATGAATTTGTTTTGTTTTCCTCTGGAGCTTTAAGAGTTCCTTTAATCGCAAATTGAATAGCACCATTTTCTTCTACACCTTTAGGAGCTATATAGTCTAGTACTGCATTGTATTTTTGGTTATCATAGGCACCTACAGTAATCTTAAGTGGTAATCCTTCCTTGATTTTACCCACTTCACTTTCATCTACCTTACCTTCAAATATCATCTTATTAATATCTGCAATAACCGCAATGCTAGTTCCCTCGTTAAAATTATTCGCCTCAATTACTTGATTTCCTTCTTTAACTGGAACGTCAAGTACCATTCCATCAACGGTAGATCGTATTGCTGTTTGTGCATATTTACCCAAAGATCCTGAGGTCGTTCCTGTGCGCAGGATGTCATAATTTTGTTGTGCTCCTCTTAAATTGACTTGTTCTTGTTTATAACGTTGTAACGCATTGTTGTATGCGTTTTGTGCTAGATCAAAGTCATTTGCGGCTACAACTCCTTTATCAAAAAGCTGTTTTTGCCTTTTATAAATCGATTCCTGATTATCTAGTGCAAGTTTTGCGGTTTGTACCGCGTTACGAGCTTGATCAATACTATTCTTTGCATTTGTAAGTGAGCTCACGTTGGGAACCACTTTGATTTCTGCAATAAGATCACCTGCTTTAACAAACTCACCTGCTTCAACATGAATTTTATCAATAACACCTGAAATATTAGGCTTAATATTAACTTCTTCTTTAGGTACAATGCTACCTGTTGCGACAGTTTCTTTAACGATCGTTTTTGTTTCTGGTTGTTCTGCGGCATACTCAATCGGATCTTCTTGATCCTTTTGCCATATCCAATAAATTCCGATTAATGAGGAAATTACGATTACTAATAAAACAATTATAGTCCCTGTTCTTTTCATCTAGGTTAGTGTTTATTCTGTTCTTAAAGCGTCTACTGGTTTCATAGTGGTTGCACGACTAGCCGGAATTAGTCCTGCAAAAAGTCCTGCAACTGTAAGAAATATCAAAGCGATTATTATTACTGTTATGTTTACTGTTGGATTTTTAAAATTATCTACCGGTCCATTCATATCCAGTGCATAATTCATTAACCACATAACTAATGCAGAAAATGCAATACCTGCTAATCCAGAAATTAAGGTAAGGACAAGTGATTCTTGAAGAATTTGTTTTTTAATCATCCAAGGAGTAGCTCCCAATGCACGGCGTACTCCTATTTCATTAGTTCGTTCTTTTACTACAATGAGCATGATATTACTGATACCGATTCCTCCTGAGAAAAGGACAAGTATTCCTACGAAATAACCAACAATTTTTAGAATATTAAAAAGGCCTGAGAATTGTGCAAACCTTTCTGCTAAATCAAAATTACCGACAGCTCGCATATCATCTGGATGGACTTTGTGCTGGGACCTCATTAATGCAAGTATATCTGGCTTTAATTCGGTAATACTGATATCATCATGAGCTGTTAATGTAAACCACCCAACATTGTCTGCTGTGTTGAAAGCCTTGGCAAAGGATGTAAAAGGAATAAAAATGGTATTTGCCTGTTCCTCACTATCTCCTTTTGTGTTTGGGTTATTAAACACTCCTATCACTTTAAAATTAACACCATTAATTTTTATGTACGAGCCGATAGGCTCTTCTCCCAAGTCAAATAAAGTTTTTTCTACATCTACACCGATTACCGCACTTTTCATTTTATTATCAATATCTGAGTAACTGATCCAGCGACCCTTGATAATATCCATGTATTGTTGATTAATAAATTCTGGGTAATCTCCATTTACCTGAAAGGCTCCTGTTTTTTCTTTACGAGTAACATTATTTGCTCCACGATAACCACCTAGTTGTAATCTAGGTGAGACATACTTTAATCCAGGAATGTTATTTTTTAAAGCGTCGATATCATCTGTTTTGAACTGAACACGACGACCTTTATTCATTCCTTTGTAGGCCATTGACGTACTTTGACCCCACATGAACATGGTGTTTGTAGCTTGATTTGCAAAATCAACGGCTACACCTGTACGCAAACCGTTAGTTAAAGCTAATAACAACACTAGTATTGTTATTCCCCAAAAAACCCCAAATGCGGTTAGAAAGGTTCTAAATCTATTTGCGTTAAGCGCTTCTAATATTTCGTTCCAACGATCTCTATTAAACATACTATTCGTCTCTTAATGCCTCAATTGGTTTAATATTAGCTGCTCTTCTAGCAGGTATAAAGCCGGCTAGTGCTCCTGCCACAACAAGAATGAAAACCGTAGTCATAACAGTAGTAAAGTCTACCGTTGGATTGTGTATGAAATCCATTTCTACATAAGGAGCAAAAATTTGTAGTAATCCTACACCTGCAAACAAACCTAATAGTCCTGCAATTAATGTTATAAAAATAGCCTCTTGGAGTACCATAAATATAATTTCTGAAGGTAGAGCTCCTAAAGCTTTACGTATTCCTATTTCTTTGGTACGTTCACGCACGATAATGATCATAATATTCCCTACACCTACTACACCTGCTATTATTGTACCTATACCAATAAACCAGAAAACAAATCTTATTGTATCGATCAATCCGAATATTTTCTTTGCTTCTTCTAATGTGTCGTCAACTCTAACCGCTATACGATCATCTGGAGCTACAATAAATTTAGTTCTTAAATCATTGTCTATTGCTTGAGCTAGCATTGCACTGCGTTCCACAGTTTCATCAAAAGTTGCAGCTGGCTCAACCGTTATTGCAATTCGATTTACATTATCTCCTGCGTTAAATACTTGTTGTGCACTAGATATAGGAATAAATGCTCTAGATTCTTCACGAGTTCCTCCAGGATCCGTATAAACTCCTATAACTTTATAGTTAATGTTGTTATTAAGGAGGATTGTTTTACCAATAGGATCTTCCTGCTTAAATAGATCTTCTTTAATTTGATAACCGATAACAGCTACCTTTCGGTTTTCATCAACATCTTGCTGACTGATGAATCGACCTGAAACTAATGTTTGATTTTCTATGTATTGTTGGTCTGCCTCGGCTCCTTCAATACGGTAATTACCTTGCTGCTGCTTGTAGTTTATTTGTCCGCCCCAATTTGAGTATAAAGGCGTTTTATACTCAATATAATCTTCATATTTTTCAGTAAGGTTATTGTAATCACCATTGCGCAGTTGTAATCGCCTTCCAGGATTTAATCCTTTATATCCTTTTGAAGTTATCCTTGTGGAAACCTGAATCCGATTAGTAGCGTCTTGTTCAAATTGTTTGCGAACTCCATTTTGTATTCCAGAGGAAAATCCAAGAAGAATTACCAATATGAAGATTCCTGATGCGACCGACATACTGGTTAAAATAGTACGTAATTTATTTTTGCTTATTGCTTCAAATATTTCCTGCCATCTTTCTACATTAAACATGTTGGATAGCTTTTACTTGTTCTACTTTACGATCGTCAATGATTAAACCATCTTTTAAATTCACCACACGCTTTGTCATTTCGGCAATGTCGGGTTCGTGTGTTACAATAAGAATGGTACGACCTTCATCATTAATTCCTTGAATAAGATCCATCACTTCGTATGAAGTCTTGGTGTCTAGAGCTCCTGTTGGCTCATCGGCAAGTAGTACCTTTGGGTCACTGGCTAGCGCTCTAGCGATTGCGACACGCTGCTTTTGACCTCCAGAAAGCTGATTAGGTAAGTGTGTTGCCCAATTTGCCAGACCTACTTTATCTAGGTAATGAAGTGCTTTTTCTTCACGTTCTTTTCTATTTACTCCTTGGTAATAAAGTGGCAAGGCTACGTTATCAATTGCTGTTTTGTAATTGATCAGGTTAAAAGACTGAAAAATGAACCCCAAAAACTTATTTCGATACTGGGCAGCAATTTTTTCATTGAGATTTTTAATAGGAACACCATCAAGAACGTAGCTACCTTCATCTGCCTCGTCTAACATTCCTAGAATGTTAAGCAATGTACTTTTACCAGAACCTGAGGAACCCATGATTGAAACTAGTTCTCCTTCTTTAACACTGAAGTCTATACCCTTAAGTACATGAAGAGAATTGTTACCTGTACGGTAACTTTTGTGTAGGCCTTTAATTTCAATCATTATAATGGTTGTTACTCTGTTTCTTTAAAGAAACATATTAACTAGACCTCAAATTTCCGCAGATGTTACAGTGACAGAACCTAAAAAAACGTTAAATCAAGTTTTTTTGGTAGTGCTGCGATAGATCATATATATAATACCGCCAATTAAAATGTATGGAAATGCCATTAAGTAGGTAATTCCATCGTTTAAACCTTCTGCCTCTGCTTTGTTGCCAGAACTTTCAATTACGGCACGGCACATTGCACATTGCGCTTTCGCGAAAGCGGAATAAAGAAAAACAGTGAGTAATACTAAAAACCTTTTCATTCTAGTCGATTAGTAGTAAGGAGCCATGAAAACATACACCAAAACACCTGTTATTGCAACGTATAACCAAATAGGGAAAGTCCATCTTGCTATACGACGGTGTTTCTCGTATTTTTTATTCCAAGCAAAATACATAGTGTATAGTACTAACGGCAGTATAATACCAGATAAAACTATGTGCGATATCAAAATGAATAAATAAATAGCTCTAAAAGGAGCATCCTCGGGATATGGAGTTGGATCGTTGCTAATTTTTGATATTACATAGCTCACAAGAAAAATGGCGCTCAATACAAAAGCGGTAGTCATAACCTTGCGGTGCTTTTGTCGATCACCATTTTTTATTAAGAGTAAACCCGTTACTAACAATAAAGCAGTCATACCATTTATACATGCATGAAGTAAAGGAAACATGCCTGCTTCAACTCCTAAAAAGTTGAAACGCTCTGGTAAGAACATAAGAACTACCACTACCAATGGAACTAATATTGAAATGGCTATAATAATGGCTGGACCTCTTTTTTCTAACATAATTAATCGTTTAAAAGTGTAACTGCATCCTCAACTATTTCATCTATTTGTGGCGGCGCATCAAATTCCTCAACACCGCGATATACCATAATCCAATTACCGTATTCATCCTTGCGAGACCTTAAGAAACCTTCTTTATCTACTAAAGCAAAGTTTCCACTGTGTTCAAATCGAATTGCTGGATCATCACTTTTTTTAATGTATGAACTAAAACCTTTTTCGGCTAGTTCAAAAACATCGTCAATCTCTCCATGTAAGAACCACCAGTTACGCGTATCATCGGTATACCTTGCGGCATACTCCTTCATCACTTCTGGAGTATCTGTAATTGGGTCAATGGTTATAGAGATTGCTTTGAAATTTTTGTATTCCTTTAATTCATCATGAACGGTTGCCATATTCTTACTCATGGGTGGACAAATAAGACCACAACTTGTAAAGAAAAAATCAACGATATATACCTGACCCAATAAGGTTTCATTAGTTATCGTATCACCACGTTGATTGACAAATTTAAAGTCTGGAATCTTTCCATGCTTATACAGAAATTTATCGGCCACGGGAGCGCGATCTTCTGTACGATTGCTATCTACGACTTTATCCTTATTGATATAATGCACGACATTCTTAACCGCAAAATAGCCGAAAATGACAATTATTATTGCCAAGCCAATGTAATAGGGCGTGTCCTTTTTCTTACTCATCTTTCTTTATCTTTTCTGAGCGATTCTTCTTAAAAGCCATACGATATTCGGCCATAAATACACGAATATCATCAACCATTGTTTTATTTATGGCTGCAAGTGAGCTAGTATCATAACCAATAACTTCATCCTCTTCATCATTGCCAGGTCTGCCACGTAAGCGTGCCTTTTTATCAACCATAAAAGCGTAGTCAGACGATAGATCAGAGTTTAATTCCAAATCTGTTCCTAAAGAATTAAAAAAATCTTTGATGCTTTGGTCATTACCAGTTAAAAAATGCCAATCGGTTAAATCGGTATTCGTTTTTAATTGATAGTAAACATCTTTCATATCACCTGTTCCACTAGTATCAATGATACTTATCATTTGAAAATTTTCAAATTCATGAAATTTGCGGTACACCTTTTCATTGATGTTTGAAATATAACCAATACGTTGATAAGGATTTTTACCAAGAAATGTAATTATTGTAAGACTATCCTTTAATTGTAATGTGGCATTGTCCTCCAATCTTTTGAAATTTTCAATAGATCCGATAGATTCCTTAACCACTGGCAAAGTTTTAAACTTGTGCTCTCCATTCAAAAAAAACAAATATGCAATTAAAGGCAATGCAAAAAGTACTATGAGTACAAAATTACTTTTTGCCTTATTTGTTTGATTAATTCCTTTTGCCGGTGGTAACTTTTCCATAATCAGGTATAAAAAAGGACGGTAAATACCGTCCTAGTTCGTTTGTTATTAGTAAGCATTAGAAGTCAAAACTTACGGCTGCATTCTTATAAACCTCATATATGTAATCACCTTCTACAAGAAGTATAGCTATTAAGTAGATTATTAAGAAAACTCCTGTCCAAACTACTGCTCTTCTCAAACCACTTACCTCGTCACGCATGTGCATGAAATCCCAAGTAATATAATAAGCTTTTACAAGAGTAAGTATGATAAATATCCAGTTAAGCCATTTAAGGGCAAGGAATTTACCGTTTAAAATATCTGGCTTTATATAACCTAGAGCAACTTCAATAATAGTTACGATAGATAAGAAGATAAGTACACCCCAAATCTTTTGAGTGTTTGATTTAAACTTAACTAAACCTCTAAATATCTCTAATTTATGTGCGTGTTCTGCCATTTTAAAAATCTTTATCTATTATTAAACTAAGTAGAAGAATGTAAATACGAAAACCCAAACAAGGTCTACAAAGTGCCAGTAAAGACCAACTTTTTCAACCATTTCATAACTTTTTCTTCTTTCATATGTTCCTAAAAGAACATTGAAGAAAATCACTAGATTGATCATCACACCACTAAATACGTGAAAACCGTGGAATCCAGTGATAAAGAAAAAGAAGTCTGCAAATAGAGGAGCTCCGTACTCGTTTACCGTAAGGTTTGCACCTTCAACTACAGCTTTACCATCCTTTTCTAGTTTAATTAATGCTTCTTCTCTAGAAAGAACTAACTTCTCTGAAGCACCAGTTTCTGGGTTTTCAATAAGTTGTTGTGTTCTTATTGTAATATCTGGATTAGCTTTAAAAGCATTTTTCACTTCTTCAATAGTATAAGTCCCTTGATATCCAGATGACTCATACCATATTCCTTCACTATTACCTAAAAACTCTGCATCTCTAGGTCCAACAGTAACAAATTCATCAAGACCTACACGTTTTTTATGATCATCAACCTTAACAAATTGTAAAATTTTACCACCGTTTGTTTGAACAGCTCCGTACTCTCCATTGATGAAGTTTGCCCATTCCCAAGCTTGTGAACCAACGAAAATGAAACCTCCAATTATAGTAAGCAACATGTAAAGAGAAACCTTCTTTTTGTCCATGTGGTGACCAGCATCAACGGCTAGTACCATTGTAACAGAAGAACCAATAAGGATAAAGGTCATCAACGCCACATAAAACATAGGTGCATCAACACCATGTAAAAATGGGAAGTGGTTAAACACTTCATCGGCGATAGGCCATTCTTCAATAAATTTAAATCTTGAAAAACCGTATGCGGCAAGAAATCCTGAGAAGGTTAATGCATCGGACAAGATGAAAAACCACATCATCATCTTACCATAGCTAGCGTTTAACGGTTTTGCATCACCGCCGCCCCATTTTTGTCCTTCAGTTCCAGTAGTAGCTACTGCTGTTTCCATAGTTAGTTATTAGATATTCAATAAGTCGCAAAAATAAGTCTAAAAATTCTTTTATGCTAGTAAGAAAAACACAAGTAATAACACCCACAAAATATCTACAAAGTGCCAGAATATAGCACCTAGCTCAAATCCTAAATAATTTTGAGAGTTATACTTACCTTTAATTGCATTAAATGTTATCACCATTAAGCTTATTAATCCCGCGACAATATGGACCAAGTGCGCAAAAACAATGATATAAATAAAGCTAGCTGATACACTACTACCACGACCGGTAAAGTAATGTTTTAGGTTATATAAAGTTTCAAAACCTGCGAATTGCATGTAGACAAAAACAGATCCCAAGACAAAAGTAGTAACCGTTAAAATAACAGCACCCTTATTATTTCCAGCTTTAATACTGCGCTTTGCAAGCCACAATGCTATCGAACTTAAAATTATAATTCCTGTACTGTAGTAAAATTCTTGTGGCAATTCTATTTCAACCCAATCTTTTCTGGGCCTACTTACTAGATAACCTGAGGTAAGACCTGCAAACATCATCACCATACTGGCAATCGCAAAATACATCATTTGCTTTTTGCTTCTTGCTAACTTCACCTCGTGAGGTACTTCTGTATAATCAGTCATTAACGTAAAAATTTATCGGCAACATAAATTATCTGGATAAGGGTAATGTAACTCACACTAACCAACATTAATTTACGTGCTACTGTTTTACTTTGTTCTTTAAATAATTTGATGGCATAATATAAAAACCACAATCCTAATATTCCTACCAATATTGCACTGTACCAAGTGATGTACAATTCTCCCGTGATGTTAAACACTGGAATAATAGAAATCAAAACTGTCCATATGGTGTATAATACAACTTGTAATGCCGTTCCTTTATCGGCAGCACCTGTAGGTAACATTTTAAAACCACCAGCTTTATAGTCGTCTTCTAACATCCAACCTATCGCCCAAAAATGAGGAAATTGCCAGAAAAACTGCAGCATAAAAAGAGTACCTGGCTCTATACCAAAATCACCACTAGCAGCTACCCAACCCAGCATATAAGGAATAGCTCCTGGAAATGCTCCTACAAAAACACACAAGGGTGTAATGGTTTTTAAAGGAGTATAAATAGCCGCGTATAATACGATACTTAGAGCACCAAAAAATGCCGTCGGTATATTAATAAGATAAAGTAAAAACACACCTGTAAGGGCGATGGCTATTCCATAAGTCCAGGCAACAGGCACGCTTATTCTACCCGTAGGAAGCGGTCTGTTTTGAGTACGCTTCATGAGAGCATCACGATCGCGCTCAATAATCTGATT
Source organism: Nonlabens sp. SCSIO 43208 (assembly GCF_050703575.1). Classification (NCBI taxonomy): domain Bacteria; kingdom Pseudomonadati; phylum Bacteroidota; class Flavobacteriia; order Flavobacteriales; family Flavobacteriaceae; genus Nonlabens; species Nonlabens sp. SCSIO 43208. Next base: position 947,892 of record NZ_CP065365.1, on the reverse strand, counting down.
AAAAACATTTGAACTACCTACAAGAAAATATCCGCCTGCACATAAATAAAATAGCTCTAGAAAATCTGCGTTTTCAACAGCAAGAAAATAACCTGCAATAGAAGAAAAAACAACAACCACAGATAGCCTAGGCTTTGTTATTTCAACAAAGTTTTGAATAGCGCTTGGAGATTTTATAACCGTTTCTGTTTGACTCAAATCCTCAATTTAAAAGGTTTGCAAAGATACTTATGAAGTCGTCCTTGAGCAAAGGAATTAACAGATTGTCGCACAATATTTTCCAAGAATAATGCGATAAAAATATTCTTCTAAAGTGAGTGTGAATACGCTTTCGCGAAAGCGTACTTAATTATCAACTTTTACTGCTGCCTAGGTGGTGCGCTGGGATAAAAGAGCGGCTCTTTGACAGGAACATTGTTTACAATAATCCATAGATCACCAATTAGAACAGCCATATCACCGTCATCTACTTTACGCACGGCGTTTTCAGGGAAAGGTATTTCATTTACAACCTCTTTTGAAGAATCTGAATGCATTACCACGTCTCCTTTTTGATTATTGAGTCTCACCCTATACCAGTTAGGTTTATCTGGATGGATGGATACCTTATCGGTCCAAGAACCCTTGAAATATACTTTACTAGGTTTTGCATCAAAGAATGCTTTTTCAAAATCAATTAAATATCCTGATCCAGAACCTGGCGCGCCACCGCTCCATTGCTGTACAGATATTGTATTTTCATTGTTTTTTGCATTCATAGTTTCTACTCCTTCTTTTGATTTACAATTAACAAGTGTTAATGCAATCATTAAAACCATCCATTTCATTTTTAATCTTTTTACAAACGACTACATAAATCTAGCCAAATTTTACTAAAGTGCTTTTAAGATATTTGCTGCTTGAATAAGCTCATCATCCTTTTTAGCAAAACAAAATCTAAGTTTCTTCGTATTATCATTACTCATAAATACCGAAATAGGAATTGAGGCAATTTTATTTTCAATCGTTAATCTTTTTGCAAAACTAACGTCATACTCATTAGTTAATGATGAATAATCCAATAACTGAAAATACGATCCTTGAGCAGGCGTGAATTTAAATACACTATCTTTAAGTAAACTTAAAAATAAATCTCTTTTACGTTGATAAAAAGCCCCTAACTCTAAATAATGGTTTGGTGTTTTCAAATACTCAGCAAGGGCAACTTGAATGGGATGATTTACACAAAACACTAGGTATTGATGAACCTTTAAAAATTCTTTCATTAGAACTTTACTCGCGACACAATAACCGGTTTTCCAACCTGTTATGTGATAGGTTTTTCCAAAACTACCAATTATAAAACTACGCTCTTTTAGACCTTTAAAACTTGCGGCACTCATATGTTTATTATCGTCAAAAACTATATGCTCGTAAACCTCATCACTTATACAAATTAATCCATGGTCTACCACCAGTTTTTGCAAGCAAAGCATATCTTCCCTATTCATAACGGTTCCACTAGGATTATGTGGTGTATTTATTATAATAGCCACCGTTTTATTCGAGATTTTTTGCTTCACAAGATCCCAATCTATCGTAAAGTTTTGCACATCCATGCTTATAGGTACAGGTATACCACCAGCTAATTGAATGGCTGGTTCATAGCAATCATAGGCTGGTGTAAAGAAGATAACTTCATCTCCAGGATGAACTATCGCTTGTATCGCTGTAAATATAGCTTGGGTAGCTCCTGCAGTAATACAAATTTCATCATCTGGTCGATAGATAGCTCCATAGCAATTGTGAATCAAATTACTTAAGGAAACTCTAATTGACAACAAACCCTGCATGGGTGCATATTGATTGTGGTCATTAGTAATCGCATTTTTGATTAATGATTTTAAGTGATCATCTGTTGAAAAGCTAGGAAAACCTTGTGATAGATTAATTGCGCCATGCTCTCGTGCCAGATCACTCATCACGGTAAATATGGTCGTAGAAACATGTGGTAATTTGGAATTGATCATAAATAAGTAAATAAAAAAACCTCTCTTGTTAAAAATAAGCAAGAGAGGTTTAAGTTCTATTTAAATTGTGTGTTATCCTATAGTTTCAGCCTTAAGATACTCACGATTCATACGTGCGATATTTTCTAATTTAATACCCTTTGGACATTCTACCATACATGCACCTGTATTGGTACAGTTACCAAATCCTTCAAGATCCATTTGACGTACCATATTTTCAACACGGGTAGTAGCTTCTACCTGACCTTGTGGTAATAATGCATATTGAGAAATCTTAGCACTTGTAAATAACATCGCACTTGCATTTTTACAAGCTGCTACACAAGCTCCACAACCTATACAAGTTGCACTATAGAACGCCTCATCGGCATTTTCTTTCTCAACTGGAATAGCGTTTGCATCTTGCGTGTTACCAGATGTGTTAACCGATATGTATCCACCAGCTTGCTGTATTCTATCAAAAGCTGAACGATCTACCATTAAATCCTTAATTACCGGAAAGGCTGCTGCTCTCCAAGGCTCAATAGTAATGGTATCACCATCATTGAACTTTCTCATGTGTAATTGACACGTTGTTGTCAATTTTTGAGGACCGTGCGGTTGACCGTTTATCACCATTGAACATGCACCACAAATACCTTCGCGGCAGTCATGATCAAATTCTACTGGCTCTTCACCTTTGTTATTAAGATCCTCGTTAAGGATATCCATCATTTCGAGAAACGACATATCACCATCTACACCATCTAACTGGTAGGTAACCATTTTACCCTTGGCATTTGCGTTTTCTTGTCTCCAGATTTTTAAAGTAAGTTTCATACTTTCTATATTTTATAGATTACGCTTTCGCGAAAGCGCAACATTTAAAATTCAATTATTTATAAGATCTCGTTTTCAATTCTACATTTTCAAAAACAAGATTCTCCTTGTGAAGTTTTGCCTCACGTGGGTTTTCATTGTATTCCCAAGCACTTACATAAGTGTAGTTTTCATCGTCACGCAATGCCTCACCTTCTTCTGTTTGATACTCCTCACGGAAGTGACCACCACAACTTTCATTACGGTCTAGAGCATCTTTGGCAAACAGCTCTCCTAACTCTAGGAAATCAGCTACACGACCAGCTTTTTCAAGCTCCTGGTTTTTAGTGTCGGCACTACCAGGAACACGTACGTTTTGCCAGAAATCCGCTCTTAACTCAGCGATTTCATCCATCGCTTCCTTAAGCTCTTTCTCATTTCTAGACATACCACATTTATTCCACATAATAAGACCTAGCTTCTTGTGGTAATAATCTACTGAATGTTTACCGGAACCATTCATAAGTTTAGAAATACGATTGCGCACATCCTTTTCTGCCTCGTCAAATTCTGGCGTATCCGTAGAAATTTCACCTGTACGAATTTCATTTGACAGGTAATCTCCTATTGTGTATGGTAACACAAAGTAACCATCGGCCAGTCCTTGCATCAAGGCACTTGCTCCTAATCTATTTGCACCATGGTCAGAGAAATTTGCCTCACCTGCTGCAAAACAACCTGGCACTGTTGTTTGTAAATTATAATCTACCCATAATCCACCCATTGTATAGTGTACAGCTGGGAATATTTTCATAGGAACCTCATAAGGATTGTCATCGGTAATATTACGATACATGTCAAATAAGTTACCGTACTTTTTCTCGATTACTTTTTTACCTAAAGCAATCATTTCCTCTTCGGTTGCGTTTTTCTTACCACTAGTTAAGGCTTCTATCTTACCATATCGTAAGAATGAAGCTGCAAAATCTAGATAAACAGCATTACCTGTTTTATTTACACCATATCCTGCATCGCATCGCTCTTTTGCAGCACGAGACGCAACATCACGCGGTACAAGGTTACCGAATGCTGGATATCTTCTTTCTAGGTAGTAATCTCTTTTCTCCTCTGGTAAATCAACACCTCTTAACCTACCTTCTCTAATAGCTTTTGCATCTTCTAGATCCTTAGGAACCCAAATACGCCCATCATTACGCAGCGATTCGGACATTAGAGTTAATTTAGACTGGTGTTCACCACTCACTGGTATACAAGTAGGGTGAATTTGTGTAAAACATGGATTTGCAAAGAAAGCTCCACGACGGTGCGTTCTCCAAGCAGCCATAACATTACTACCCATCGCATTTGTAGAAAGGAAGAATACATTACCATATCCTCCAGAAGCAATTACCACTGCATGAGCTCCATGTCTTTCAATCTCACCTGTAACTAAGTTACGAGCAATAATTCCTCTTGCTTTTCCATCTACTACCACAAGATCTAACATCTCGTGACGGTTGAATGGTTGTACTTTACCTCTATTGATTTGTCTGTTAAGAGCAGAGTAAGCTCCTAACAGCAATTGTTGTCCTGTTTGTCCTGCAGCATAGAATGTTCTAGAAACTAAAACACCACCAAAAGATCTATTGTCCAACAATCCTCCATATTCACGAGCAAAAGGAACACCTTGAGCAACGCACTGGTCAATAATATTTCCAGAAACTTCTGCTAATCGGTGAACATTTGCCTCACGAGATCTGTAATCTCCACCTTTAATGGTATCGTAGAATAGTCGGAAATTTGAATCTCCATCTCCTTGATAGTTCTTGGCAGCATTGATACCACCTTGTGCAGCAATAGAGTGCGCACGACGTGGCGAGTCGTTATAACAAAATGTCTTTACATTATAACCTAGCTCTGCAAGAGTAGCCGCTGCGCTACCACCTGCTAGACCTGTCCCTACAACAATTACGTCAATTAAACGCTTGTTTGCTGGGTTTACTAGATTGATAGTATTCTTGTGTTTCGTCCACTTATCTGCAAGTGGTCCTGATGGTACTTTTGAATCTAATACAGACATAATTAGTTTGTATGATTTAGATGGTGAAACAATGCTATAAAGATAAATCCTGCTGGTATTAGAATACTCCAAACCTTAGTAAATTTCTTTAAGCCTTCTCCTTTATTTACACTCTTTGCTCCCATAGATTGGAAAGAGCTATTGAAACCGTGCCATAAATGCATTGCTAGGAGTACAAAAGCAATAACATATAGAACTACTCTCCAGATAGGAGCAAATTTTTCTACAGTTTCTTCATAATATCTTGTTGGGTCTTCAGGATTCACCTCAACATATTTATAAGCCATTTCATGAACCCAAAAGTCATACATATGTAATCCCATAAATGCTAGAACAACAAGTCCTGTGATGATCATATTACGAGAAACCCAGCTTGCATTAGCATTTCCTGGGCTGCTTTTATATTTTATTGGTCTTGCCTTATTATTTTGAATTTCTAACACAATACCCATAACAAAGTGAATGATAATACCAGCAATTAAAACTGGCTGCAAAACATATTGCACTAATGGATTATAACCCATAAAATGTGACCATTCGTTAAAAGTATCTGGTGCAATTACCGACGTGATATTAATAACAAAATGCTGCGTTAAAAACACTACTAAAAATAGCCCTGATAATGCCATCACCCATTTTCTTGCTAGTGATGATTTTACTAATGCGCTCATGTATAAATTTTTAATTTCACGCAAAGATAACCTCTCAATTGATAGAATTCAATCGTTATAATTGCAAGCCGAGTTAAAAACTCTTATTTGGATTGAATCTTAATTAAGTAAATTAGACTTTACGTTGCATTAAGTAGAAATACTGGCCTTTTCCTTGCAAAAAGTTCGTTAAGATTTTGTTTTTGAAATGGATATAGATAAACGAGAAAAACAATTAGATACCTAAACAATTTATCCTGTTAAATAAAAAATTAATAAGGTTACTGTATTAGTCTATTACCCCAGTTTCTAGCATATAATTCACAATTGCTTCCTTCATAAGTAGAGATTGCTCACCAGCCTTTAATGGTGGCAATTTTTCTTTAAGAAGATAATGCGGCCATTTATCCTCATCAAAATGAGAGAATTCATAATACCCATATGGTTCAAGCAATCTACATATAGCTATATGCATGAGCTGTAATTTTTCATCTTTTTTAAATTTTCTATGTAATTGACCTAACTCTTGAACGCCGATAACAAATAGAATAGCATCTAGATCTAGCTCTTCTCCATCACCGAAACGCTCCTGAAAAAAACTCTCAGTCGTTTTCCATCTCTTTATTAGTAGCTCATCTTTTGTCATGATGCAAAGATAGAAGAAGCTCATCGTATTTATTAGTATGAGAAGTATATAACTATCTTTGAATTTCTTAAGTAACACATTATGAAATTGTATCTTGTACCTACACCTATAGGGAACCTAGAAGACATCACATTTAGAGCTATTAATGTGCTAAATGAAGTTGACTTGATTCTAGCAGAGGATACTCGTACTAGCGGAAAATTACTACAGCACTACAGCATAAATACTCCTATGCAGTCTTATCACATGCATAATGAACATAAAATAAGTGATTCTATAATAGAACGAATTGCTGCAGGGACTAGTATGGCCTTAATAACCGATGCTGGTTCTCCAGGAATAAGCGACCCAGGATACCTGCTTACTCGCAAGGCTATTGAATCAAATATAGAAGTTCAAGCATTACCAGGAGCAACAGCTTTTGTGCCAGCCCTAACCGTATCTGGATTACCTAGTGACAAATTTGTATTTGAAGGTTTTCTTCCCGTTAAAAAAGGGCGACAAAAAAGGTTGTTGTTTTTAAAAGAAGAAACGCGCAGCATTATATTCTATGAATCACCACACAAGCTAGGGAAAACATTAAATGACTTTATGGAACACATGGGAGCTGATCGTAAAATAAGTGTTTCAAGAGAAATTTCTAAAATGTTTGAGGAGCATTTTAGAGGAACAGTACAGGAAGCAATTTCACACTTTCAATCTAAAAAAAACAAAGGAGAGTTCGTTTTAATTTTGGAAGGAATGATATAGGCTAACTTAAACTTTCCAAAAAGCTTGCAATTTTTCTATCATTAGACAATCGCGGTAATTTGTTTTGCCCACCTAATTTACCAATAGTTTTCATGTAGGATTTAAATCCATCCTTAGGAACGGTTGTTATTTTTAACGGTTGTAAAACCTTACCTACTATGAGATCGTCGTAATAACTATTTTGATTACGTAGCGCTTGATCTAAATCTGCACTAAATTTTTTCTTGTCAAAAGACATGTTTTGATCGAATTCTATGAACCATTCGTGGTATGGTAATTCACCATCATTTGGGTTTAACTGAGGTGCAACAGTAAATTCGTTGATTATAACCTCTTGAACATCACAAGCTTCTTTCATTGCCTGTTCAACCTCTTTTCCTATTACGTGCTCACCGCTGGCACTTATATAATGTTTTATTCTACCTGTAACAACTACTCTGTAAGGTTGAACTGAAGTAAACGCAATTGTATCACCAATGTTATAAGCCCATAATCCAGCAGTAGTAGAAATAATCATCACATAATTCACACCTACTTCCACATCTGCAATGGTAAGTCTAGGAGGATTTTTATCATAAAACTGATCTGCAGGAATAAACTCATAAAAGATACCAGCATCTAGCAGCAATAGCATACCTTTTTCATTTCTAGTATCTTGATATGCAAAAAAGCCTTCACTTGCAGGAAAAAGCTCAATACTATCCACCTGCCTGCCTATAAGTTGTTCAAATCTAGCCTTATAAGGTTCAAAATTTACACCACCGTAAATAAACAAATTGAAGTTAGGAAATACTTCACCTACAGGCTTTCCCGTGCGCTGTACGATTCGTTCAAAATACATTTGTACCCAACTGGGAATTCCTGAAATCACACTCATGTCTTCAGGTAAAGTTTCATCGATAATAGCCTCGACTTTGGTTTCCCAATCCTCGATACAATTCGTTTCCCAAGAAGGCATTCTATTGCGCTGAAGATATCCAGGTACATAATGCGCTACAATACCGCTCAATCGACCAAGTTGAACACCATTTTTATCCTCCATTTCTGGACTTCCTTGTAGGAATATCATTTTTCCATCCACAAAATGACTATTACCAGTCTCATTTATGTAGCTCAAAATAGCATTGCGTGCTGCTTTTATATGTTCAGGCATGCTCTCTTTGGTAATAGGAATATATTTGGCTCCGCTCGTTGTTCCAGATGTTTTGGCATAATAAAGAGGTTTACCTGGCCATAAAACATCGCTTTCTCCATCAACCACTCTATCCACATAAGGCCTTAAATCCTCGTAATCACGTACAGGCACTTGTTTTGTAAATTCTTGATGTGTTTTTATGGATTTGAAATTATGATCGTTTCCAAAATCAGTCGAAGAAGCAGTTTCCAATAGATGCTTGAAAACTTTGTTTTGAGTTTCAATTGGATTTTCACTCCACTTGCGAGTTTTACGATCGATAAACTTAGCAAATATGCATGCTGCAAAGGACTTTAACGACATTATTTAAAGCTAATAAAGTTACTTGGATCTAATGGGTAACCATCGCTCCATATTTCAAAGTGTAAATGAGGTCCAGTAGTAAGTTCACCAGTGTTACCTATGCTAGCGATAACTTCACCTGATTCTACTCGATCATTTTGTTGTTTGAGAAGTTCACCAGCATGTTTATATACCGTTATTAAACCAAATGCGTGTTCTATAATCACCGTATAACCAGTTTCCACTGTCCACCCAGAAAAAATTACAGTTCCATCTGCTGCAGCTTTTATAGGAGTTCCTACAGACGCTGCGATATCGACAGCATAGTGATCTTCTTCTGGATTGAATGATCCTGTTAATGATCCTGATACAGGTGTAAACAGAACAAATTCAGTACGCACACTCGCATCGTTTAATATATTGTATCGGTCAACTTTTGCAACCTCATCGCGCAATTCATTTTCTTGCTCACTAGGTGACAAATCTGGTACGGCTTGTATTGTTGTGGTAGAATCTTCTGCAGTGGTACTTTCATATTCTTCAAAAGTTAAGTCACCTAGAAGAATTTTTTTTATTCGGTTATACTGCTCGTCTTTCGTCGCCAGCACTTGTCTTAATGAATCGGTTTCCTTTGTCAATTGAACTGCCGTACTTTTAGTTTTGGCATTAGAATAACCTGGAATATACTCTCTTAAAGGCGTAAAAGCGATGAGTAAAGTGGTCAAAACAATAAGCAATAATGCACTTATGGCAGTGATAAAGAAAACGTTTAACCTATTCAGCTTTAAAGAAAAACGTTCTTCAAAGGTGTCATCATTGAGCACTACCATACGATAGTGACTGGTCCATCTACTCTTTTTTCTAGAGAATTCGTTCCCTTTTTTCTTTTTTCTTTTTGCCATTTTGTTCTTCTAGTACAAATATAGGATAATCAAAAAAGCTCCCTATACTAGCACCTCATTAAATAACGTTTAATAACTATATTTACCCAAAGCTATTGCCTCATGAACTTAAAAAACTTCTTACTCTTATTCCTCTTTTTTATTGGTTTAACTTCCTGCTCCACTGACTTTAAACGTGTAGAAGTTAAAACTCCAAGTTTAGAAGGATATATTGAAGGAGGAAATGGACTAGGTTTATATGGTAAAGCCTCTTTAAAACTGACCGGCGATTCGTTAGTGATGAAGGACTGGCCTATGTCTAGATTAGTAGATAACCTTAATGTTATTATAGACAGCTCCCTTACTGATCAAACAAGCTTTAACGAGGTATATACGATTAAAATTGCTAACAAATCACAGCTCGAACAACGCGAGTTTATTGATTCCATGCTTGTTCAATTGAATCGACTTCAATTAGTGAAGTAATTCAAAGTAAAAACCTATGTTCAGGACCCTTTTATTCCTTTGCGAAATACATAAGATTATAAATACCATTCCTGAAATAGACTTCCAGTCTAAACCCAAATACTTTATCTTTAGTATTTTAGAAACGCATTCACGTAATTAATTCACAATCAATCTTTGCGTTACACTGCCGTGTTCACTGTTAACTTGAATCATGTACATTCCTGATGCTAGAGAACTCACATCGATCTGATCTTGGTAATCAGATTGATACATTGTATATGAGCTAATTAACACACCACGTAAATCATAAATGCTGTAGGAATCAAATTGCACGTTACTAGTCATGGTAACCGAGTCATGAGCAGGATTAGGATACAAACTCATTGTCATTGTGGTAACGTCGCTATTGCTCAATGGCATTGCGACTGTAGTGGTTTCTAGGTTGGTAATAATCGGAAAATTGAAGTCAAAATAAATACCAGCTTGGTTTGAAAAGGTATCTCCCAAAACTAAGCTGCTCACAGTTTTAATCTTAAACAATACATAACCCTGACTGGCTGGTGCTGTATTAGGCAAGTTGATGTTATCAAAAATAAACTCCACCTTGTTACCTTCGGTGATTTGGGCCACATAATCGTGACTACCACTTAAAGGCGTAAACGTACTAATATCAAATACAGAAGTATCAATATAATCTACGATACGCACGTTAATAGCACTTGCCGTACCTTCATTTTCAAAACGTATACGATAATGCACGTACTCACCTACCATACCAGGTTCAATAGTATCACCTTGTAAGCAAGTTTTGTCATTGGGATCGTATGAGTTGACTACTGTTTGATCTAAATCAAAGACATTATCCATAGGCGTGGCATCATTTACACTAGGCGTTATGGATGCGGTGAAGTTTAAAATGTCATTACTGTTCAATGGAAAGCTGGGATCCGTTGGCGTATTCATATTGATTGTAAAATCAATCTCTCTAGTTTCAAATGGATCAAGATTTGAAAAACTCCAGTTGAGATTACCAACACTACTTGTAGCTACCGCAGGATTTGCATTGACAAAATCCATAAAATCATCATCATAAGTAAATGCGATATTACCTGATAATTGGGTGTTTCCCTTGTTTTTATACACCAACTTATAATTCGTATCAAAACCAGGACGTCCTTCTTCTAGCGGTAGGATAGTAATTTCTAAATCATTTGTAGGTGTGGTTGCAGTGAGACAAAAATCTTGTGTGGTTGTGTTTTGATTAGCTGCTGTGAATGTTGCGTTTGCTGGTGTTGCGGTGTATAGATTTGTATCGATTATTGGAGTTACAGTGTAGGTGTCATCTGGTAATGTAATTGAATAATTACCAGTAGCATCAGTATATAAATAGAGAATAGCATTTCCATTAGAAATACTTAAACCTGTATTTGATGCAATTAGATCATTTGGATCACAGCCATTGTTGTCAAAATCGAAAGTAATTTTTCCAAATAAAACATTATCCGCGCAATTACTAGATAAGGTATCATTTGTGATGGTAAAACCTCGTTGCAAAAGTATGTTTCGGGAAAAACTATCACAATATTCAAGTCCTTGTGCACCTAAATTTGTGTTCATTAAATTTAAGTTCACGAGTCTACTAAGAAGGCGATCATAATTTTCAACACTTAAACCAGAATTATTGAAAGCTGCGCCTAAGTAAAAGAAGCCCGAACCAGTAAAATTCCAAAAAGATAAATCTTGATTAAAACTAGATGCTCCAGAAAACATTGCTAACATTTCATTAACATTGGAAATATCCCAACTGCCTAGTGGTTGATTAAAACTAATCGCATTTAAAAACATACTATTCATATCAGTGACATTAGAAACATCCCAATTGTTTAAAGGTTGATTAAAGCTGCTTGCGTTTTCAAACATACTATTCATATCTGTCACATTGGAAACATTCCATGATGAAATATCGGAATTGAATCTAATAGAATCTGAAAACATTGCGTTCATATCGATAACGTTTGAAACATCCCAACCAGATAAATCTTGATTAAAAAAATCAGTATCGAAGAACATCCCTGACATATCTACCACATTTGAAACATTCCAATTCGAAATATTTGAATTAAAATTTGATGCCTGAGAAAACATTGCAACCATATTTGTTACATTAGAGACATTCCAATTGGAAAGATCAGCATTAAAAATACTTGCCCTGCTAAACATAGATGACATATCATTTACGCTTGAAACATCCCAATTTGATATATCAGAATTAAACAATTCTGCACCTTGAAACATCCCAGACATGTCTACCACATTAGAAACATTCCAATTGGAAAGGTCGGCATTAAAAATACTTGCCCTGCTAAACATAGATGACATATCATTTACGCTTGAAACATCCCAATTAGAGAGGCTAGAATTAAAAGATACAGCACTTCTGAACATATTGGACATGTTGGTAACATTCGATACGTTCCAATTTGATATGTCTGAATTGAAATTTGATATGGGATTTACAGACGCACCCGCGTTGAACATTTCAGACATATCTGTAACATTTGACACATCCCAATTTGATATGTCAGAGTTAAATAACCCTGCCATATTAAACATATTTGACATGGTAGTAACATTTCCTACATTCCACATAGATATATTAGAATTGAAACTAGATGCTCCATCGAACATAAAGGACATATCTGTAACATTAGAAACATTCCAATTAGATAAATCAGAATTAAAGTTAAAGGCATTCATAAACATAGAATTCATGTTAGTAACATTTGAAACATCCCAACCAGAAATGTCAGAATTAAAATTACTTGTACCAGAAAACATATTTGTCATGTCATTCACTTGCGATAAATTAGGTAAGTCTGTAGCTGATATAATCAAATTTTCGCAATCTTGGAATGCACTGTTCATAGTTTGCCATTGTGAAGTTCCCCATTGAGTTATTTCTAAGGGGATATCATTATTGAATTTGAAAGATTCTATAGAGTTGCTTACAATAATCGTGTAAATCGTTGAGGAGGAATAAACATGAGCTATGTTCAAATTCGAAGGGTCAGTATAGGTGTCACTAGTACCATCTCCCCAATCAACATTTACAGAACCAGTTCCAGTAATATTTAAGGAATATAAAAAATTAGAGTTCATATCAACAGTAAACACAAAATCATCAGGAGTCTGGGCAGTTGATAAGAATCCTATAAAAAGACAAGAGAAGAGTAGAATAAGTTTTTTCATGGTTGGTGGTTAATGACACGAAAATAAGGCTTTTACTCATCTTATTTGTATGGTAGTAGTTAATATTTGAGGTTAGGATAATTTGTGGATTCATCACATTTAATTCCCCTAAAAGGTTGTTATAGTTTATGCTTTCGCGAAAGCGTAAATTTTACTAACTTCACTACGCTATAATAAAAAGCTACCACCATGAGTATTTTTGATAAAATAAAAGAGAAATTAAGCCACGAATTTATTGACATTGTTGAGTGGCTAGATTATACCGACGATACTATTGCACACCGTTTTGAACGCTATCAAAACGAAATAAAAAACGGCGCCAAACTAATCGTACGTGAAGGACAAGCTGCGGTTTTTGTAAATGAAGGACAGCTTGCAGATGTATTTACACCAGGAACGTACGACCTGACTACTCAAAACCTACCTATCCTTTCAACTTTAAAAGGATGGAAATACGGTTTTAATTCGCCCTTTAAAGCAGAGGTTTACTTTGTAAACACGCACTTATTCACTGATGAAAAATGGGGAACTAAAAACCCAATTACCTTAAGCGACGATAGATTTGGATTAGTTGAAATAAGAGCCTTTGGTACTTATGCATTTAAAATTAATGATCCAGGTAAGTTTATCATTGACATTGTAGGGACTGATAACAACTTTACCAACTTTGAGATTAATGAACACTTAAAAAGTCTGATCGCCACACGTTTTACTGACACTGTAGGAGAAGCTAATTTACCTATTGAACTATACGCTGCAAATACATCAGAACTTTCTGAAACCTGCAAGGAAGTAATGCAGCCTGAATTTTTGGGCGTAGGTATTTCACTAGAGCGTTTTTACATTGAAAATGTATCGATGCCAGAAGATCTTAAAAAAGAGATTTTTGAGTACAGTCGTATTGATAAGTTAGACCTAGACAAGCTTACAAAATTCAAAACGGCCAAGGCAATCGAAGCGGCAGCAGCAAATGAAGGAGGAACTGCTGGTGCCGGAATGGGAATGGGAATGGGATTTGTTCTAGCCCAACAAATGGGCGGCATGATGAATCCAACAGCTGGAACAGCAGCCGCACCTCAAACTCAATCAGCGCCTATGGCGCCACCACCATTACCGCAGGCTGTTCAATATTTTTATGCACTCAACGGCGCACAAGCTGGACCTGTGCCTTTTGAACAATTAAGAGCTTTATTTGCAGGAAGAACCGTAAACAAAGAAACCTTAATATGGCGTGCTGGATTAGACGGTTGGAAAGCTCTTAAGGACATTGATGAATTAAAAGTCTTTTTAGGAGGAACTACACCACCGCCATTACCTAATTCTTAATAAATAGCTCGTGAGCGAGTCGATAAAAAGCGTTTCAAAACGTAAAAAGTCCTGTGTCAATTGTGGCGCAGAACTTACTTATGAACCAGGTACAGACCTAATAACTTGTGATTATTGTGGTCATAAAGAACAAATTGAACATAAGGAGCAACCTTTTCAAGAAATAGAATTACTTCCTTATCTAGAACAGTTAGGATCACAATCGCATTCCACAGAATTGAGTTTATTGGATTGTAAAAGTTGTGGTGCTACCCAGCATGTTGAAGAATCCTACAAAACTTTGCAATGTGTTTACTGTGCATCGCCGTTGCAAATTGATGAGCTATATCGTGAGGAATGGATACAACCAGGCGCTCTTATTCCGTTTCAAATTAATCAAGGTAAAGCTCATTTAATATTTAAAAATTGGGTTAATAAACTTTGGTGGGCTCCTAATAACTTAAAAAAGGCTTCATTAAGTCCTGAAAACACCAAAGGTCTTTACTTACCTTATTGGACATTTGATGCGCAATTACAAGCAGGTTATACTGGAATGCGAGGTGATTACTATTATGTAACAAAAACAGTAGGTAGTGGTGAAAACAAAAGACAGGTTAGAGAAAGAAGAACAGACTGGAGTCCTGCTGCTGGTAACGTCTCTGGATTTATCGATGACACTTTAGTTAAGGCTACTAAAAAACAGCAGTCTCAAATTCCCGAGCAAGTTGCTAGGTGGGATTTAAAACAGCTTACTAATTTTGACTCGCGCTTTCTAGCTGGTTACGTGACAGAGAAATACACCATTTCATTAAAGGAAGGACATATTGTATCTAACAAGCGTGCTGAGGAGATTTGTAGAAATTGGATACGTCGTGATATAGGTGGAGATACTCAAAAAATAAGTAGTGTTAACATGTCTTTAGATGATGAAACCTTTAAGCACATATTACTACCTGTATACATAAGTAGTTATTATTACAACAGTAAACAATATCACTTCTATGTAAATGGGCAAACTGGTAAAATACACGGCTCCAGACCCTACTCTTTTTGGAAAATATTTTTTGCGGTAGTTTGTGCACTTATCGTTCTTACAGTAATTATTGTTGTGTCGAGCCAGGTTCAATAACCTTATTTATTTAAAATCTTAACCTGTTTTTCAGGTTCCTCGAGTAAAAGTGCATTGTAATCTAAGGTCCAACCGATAGTTTGTGCAAGGGTTTCCATCATTTGAATCGCTTGTAAGGCTTCTTGTTGAGCTTGCTCTAAAAGGCCACTTTCTGGTATTTTGTCAATGATATGTTGCTTTGCGTTTCTTGAAATTTCAGTAAGATCAGAACTAGAAAAATAGTTTGCCCAACCTTCTTTTTTGTCGTAGTAATTAAGATCTGTTTCGATACTCATTACTTGTGGCTGTGGAAAATTAGTAAGAGTAATCGTTTTACGTTTAGGATCACTATGCATTTTGATTTTAGTTAAATCATAGCCTATATGTGCTTTGGCATTTACAAGTACAATAGCCTTCTTTTTACCTAGTAATAGGGTCATGAGTTTTTCCTTTACATTTTCGTAGTGATATATCTCGGCAAAATCTCCTTCAACAGTAATAAATTTACATACCGTACGTATTTTTTCCATGAGCACCACGCTTTGTTCCTTAGTATTATTTTTTGAATGGTTGCCCTTAACTAAGAATTTGAAAATAAAAAAAGATATTACTGCTCCTGCTGCCAGCCCTATAAATAAGTACTCCATACCACAAACTTAAGATTTTATCTTATACAAAATAGGTCTAGAAGGAGCTGCGTCATTCTCTATAGGTGCTATTTGCAAATCCAATAAATAATTTCCATCACTCACCTCATCGGGTACATAAATAAATTCTGTAATCGTAGCATCCATTCGGTAGTCGCCTTGATAATTAAAGAAAGCCTTGTGGGCTAGTAATGCTCCTTCGTCCTTTTCTTTATCTACGCTAGGCAAATCAATAAGCAGGTGTTTTATTCCGCTTTCGCGAAAGCGTACTGCTACTTCTTCCAGTAAATAAGGTGGATTAGTATGAGAATAGTTCCTAGTCTTTTTATCACCTGAATTAGGAAGAGTTCTTATCACAATTGCCTCTACATCGTCAGCAATATGGGTAAACTTTTCTAAGGAAATTACCAAATCATCCTCAAACTCTTCTGGTTGAACACTAATAACCTGTGCTTTAAAAAAGGTTCTATTTAATGCTTGATTCACGCTGTAAACTTGCTTTGTAATATGTCCTACACATTCAGTATGAGTTACATGAGAGTGAGGATTAAACGAAACATCATTAAAATTTGTACTGCCGCCCAATTCTACTTTTCCTACGTAACCATCAACCTCAACATGCTTAATAGTAGGTTGATCGATATACCAGGCACCTACACCAGATTGATGTTGTACAGGAATACTTATATCAATGGGTTTTTCTAGGTCTATCTTATAATTTTTGGATTCTATATGAATGGTAGCGGTCATAGTTGTATTGTTTTGATTGCATGCAATCAATGATAAAATTAAAAGTAATAACAGAGCTATTCTCATTTTTGAGGCACATTGAATTCTATTTCAAAGAAATTAAGATATTCCTTTAAAGGCATTAAATTCATGACTGCACGGCGTTGGTCCACAGTTTCAGGGTCTCTTAAATCGTAAAGCACGTATTCACCACTTTCATCAACGGTAACTTGGGATCCATAAAGTTGTGGTTTGCCAGCATCCATAAGCATGCGGTCCTGCATAAGAGCGATGTCTTGCCTATCTAAATCACCTTTTTTTGAAGCTTCTAACAACATGGGAAAGTATTTTTTGCGCTTATCGGCGCTGGCGTGTTGTATTACTAACCAAACAGCGCTAGGCCCCATTTCTCCCGAATTTTCTATGGTAGGCATACCGCATTTATCTATCACCGCTTCTATGGCTACAAGATTGAGCGAATCAACTTTTGGTAAAATCGCTTGCGAACTTCTATTTTCTTGATCTCGTCGATAAATACGTTCTAAAAACATATCCAATTTGTTACAATCAATCTGAGAATTATCTTTAATAACTGGTCGGTCACTCAACCACTTAAGAGCATTTTCTCTGGATTGTAACTGTACCATGACCAGCTCATTTTGTTCATTGACTAGCCATTTTGCATACATTAAATCTTCATTGCGACTTTCCTTTTCTTCATTAGAAAGTACATTGTTATTTTCATCTATGTAAACAACATCATCCCTAACGATAAGAGTATTACTACTTGCTTGTTGTAACATTTCTTCATATGAAATTTCATCGAGTGTAGAGATATCTGCAATTGATGGTGACTTTTTACAACTTACGATCAATAAGATTACTATTAACAATCTGACCTTCATAGTTATTCTTTATAATCTCCTAAATTAAGCATAAACAATTCGCTAGCAATTCCATCGCTTAAAAACTTTCCTTTGCGAGTTACCAGCAAGGTATCACCATCTAAATAGAGTAAATGGTCCTTGAGGTATTCTTGAGCTTGTTTAAGAAGGTATGTCTTAAACTCGATACCATATTCAGTTTCGATTTTCTCTAAAGACACACCATAAATGGTTCGCAAACCTGTCATTATGTACTCATTGTATCTGTCTACTTTGGTAAGCTTTTCAATTTCCATTGGTGAATTACCGTTTTCAATAGCCTTCATAAATTTTAGGTTATTGTTGATATTCCATCCACGTTTTTCTCCATCAAAACTATGAGCACTAGGACCTATTCCCAGATAAGGTTTACCTGTCCAATAAGCAGTATTATTTCTTGAAAAAAAGCCTGGCTTTCCAAAATTAGAAAACTCGTAATTTTTATAACCATGTAGCTGCATGGCATCAATCAGGATATTAAAATGCTCATGGGCCTTTTCATCATCGACTTGCGGGATTAAGCCTTTCTCGATAAATGATTTTAGGGCTGTATTGTCCTCTACCGTTAGTGCATAACTGGAAACATGAGGTATTTTGAGTTCGATCGCTTTATAGATATTATCGCGCCATTCTTCATTAGTTAAACCTGGAATACCATATATTAAATCGATGGATAAATTTTCAAAATTTTGCTGCGCTTTTAAAATACACTCTTCTGCCTGTTGTGCATTGTGTGCCCGATTCATGAGCTTGAGATCTTTTTCATGAAAACTTTGAACACCTATACTTAACCTATTTACAAGTGATTTCTCTAATTGTTTAATGGTCAAATCATCAAGATCATCAGGATTTGCCTCGAGTGTGATTTCAGGATTAGAACTCACATTAAAATTTTGATAGACGGTATCAATAATTTTGTTTATTTCTTCAGTTTGTAAAACACTAGGTGTGCCACCTCCAAAATAAATAGTTTCTACAACGGCATCATCATCAAGATAAACTGAGGAATTATTAATATCAGTATTTAAAATATTAGATTCGATATTAGGCCGCTTAACGCGAAAACGTAATTCATCACATAATGCCTGAATCATTCTAGTCTTGTATTTAGTACTAGTTACAAAATGAAAATCACAGTAGTGACAGGCTTGTTTACAAAACGGTATGTGTATATATATCCCACTCACAGAGGTAAAGGTAAGTCCAAAAGGTAAAGGGAATTCCTCAAAAAGCTGTAAAATTGCACCCTAATCTTGTGTTTTATGTTAAAGTCTAAATTTTAACATGTTAAACACAATAAAACCAGTAGTTTAGGCATTGTTATTGTTCCCTATATTAACATGAATATTTATATGATAAAACCACTTTTCTTTTTACTGTTTTTACTAGGCTCACTTACCGCACATGCAAAGCCACCATTAGTAAATGTAGAAGATATTCACCAAGATGTTGAATTCTACCAAAACGCAGAATTACAGTTAAAGTTACAAGAACAATTAAACGCTAATCCCAATTGGAAAAACTTAATTGATAAAAAATTGCTCACCATAAGTCTTGTTGATTTAAGCGACGATGAAATAAGATACGCTGGAATTAATGACGACCACATGATGTATGCTGCGAGCATGCCTAAAATTGCCGTACTGTATGCGGCAATGGATGCTATCGAGAATGGTGAATTAGCTTATACAGAACTTGTAAAGCAAGACATGTGGCTTATGATTTCTAAATCCAACAATGCTGCTTCTACTAGAATGATTGATCGTGTTGGTTTTCAAAAAATCGAAGATGTAATGTGTAACCCTGAAAATCCATTTTATGACAAATTTCATGATGGTGGTTTGTGGGTAGGTAAGCGATACGCTGCTCAAGGTAAACGTAATCCAGATCCAATTAAGGGTTTAAGTCATGCTGCCACCACTTCTTCAGTGGCCAAAATGTATTTCCAATTAGCTACTGGGCAATTGATAAATACAGATCGTAGTAATCAAATGCTTGGATTTTTAAAAGATCCTAGCTTACATCACAAATTTGTAAATACACTTGATCAGATTGCTCCAACTGCCGATGTTTATCGTAAAAGCGGATCATGGCGCAACTGGCACTGCGACAGCGCATTAGTTTGGGACGAAACCAGAGGTAAATATTATATTATGGTAGCCATGGTTCAATCTCCTAATGGAGAAAAGATTATAAGAAATTTAGTACAACCTTTAGAGAATGCTCTAGAAAAATCACCTAATTTGCCTATAAACCCAAGCAAAGGTGCTACCATTGAGCCAGCTCTTAACCAGAGCATTTGATATTAAAAAAAACGAGTTATCCATAGCGATATGGATGCAGCTCTATTTGTTTTTACTTATATGTGCATTACTAGTAGTTAAACCTACTGTTAATGCACTTTTTTTATCCGTTGCAGGTAGAGATAATTTGTCAATAGCCTTTGTTATTACAGCGCTTGTAGCAGTAATTGTTTCTTACACGTACAATAGACTTCTTGTCACGTTACCCTTACATGAAATCACTAAGAATTCTTTATGGTTCTTTGGGGCTGTTTTTGTCTTAATTGGCGGAGTAGTAGTTTTTGACTTTGAAAACATCTTTTTATCCTATATTTTCTACATATTTATAGGCATTTATGCTATTCTAGCTACTTCTCAATTTTGGGTAACCGCCAATATTGTGTTCAATGTTTCCCAAGCAAAACGTCTATTCGGTTTTGTAGGAGCTGGTGGAATTGCAGGTGGAATTGCAGGTGGTTATCTTACTTCAATTACCGCACCCTATATTAACAATGGTTTTTTAATTGCTACAGCTGGATTAATGATACTAGCCTGTGTCTTCATTTATAAAAAAGTTAGATCGCTGCGCATTGTAAACTTGAAAAACATAAAGCTTCAAAAACAAGAACGAGTTTCAAAAAAGAAATCGCTTTCGTTAATCATAAAAAACTCTCATCTAAGTTATTTGGCTGGAGTAATTGGACTAGGAGTTGTGGTAGCAAAATTAGTAGACTATCAATTTAGTTACTTATCTAGTGTTAGTATACCAAAGCCTGATGATCTTGCTTCATTTTTTGGATTTTGGTTCAGTACATTCAATATAATTTCATTGCTTATACAACTTTTCTTAACCAAAAAATTTCTTGAAAACCTCAATATAAGTTCCAATCTATTGGTACTACCTACCATGATTGTCATTTGTACCAGTTTACTTTTCATTTTCCCAGAATTATGGGTAGTAGTTTTGCTCAAAGGATTTGATGGCAGCCTGAAGCAATCGTTATACAAGAGTAGTGTTGAGTTGCTTGCACTTCCCGTACCCAGTGAAATTAAAAACAAAACGAAAACATTTATCGATGTTGTTGTAGATAGTACCGCAACAGGTATAGCTGGATTATTAATTATTCTGATAATTAAAGGACTTGAACTACCTACTTATACCATTAATTTTATAATTGTTATCGCTACCCTATTCTGGATGTATATGATACTTAAGGTTCGCAGTACCTATCTAAGCACATTCAAATCAAGCATTTCGATTAAAACCGGACTATTCGATAAACGAAGTAATCTAAAGGTGATTCGAGAAAACATTAAGGTAATTATCGACAACGGAAATAAGTTGGATATTATTGAGATATTAAAAAAAGTGCCTCAAGTTGCACATCATTCTCTTAAAGATCCTTTATTAAAACTACTAGATCACGAAAACGATCAAGTGAAAATAGCTGCCATTTCACAGCTTAATCATGTTTTTAAAGAGCCTGTTTACCGTGTTCATAATTTTATTTACTCTAAAAATAGCGAACTCGTCTTTGCCGCTTTACAATACTTAATTACACAAGATCATATAGCTCCTCAATTTTTTGAAAATTATCTGGATGATGATGATGATCACATAGCAAGTACAGCACTACTAGCACTTGCCCAATACGCAAGTCGAGATTCACACCTTGGTGAAAAATACAATTTGCATTTGAGGATTAAATTGTTTCTTGATGAAATAGACGAAAACATTAAAGAAGTTGACCTAAAAGAAAAAAGCAGATTGATTGAAGCCATAGGATATGCAAAATATACTAACTATCAAACCATTATCAAGACCAACTTGAACAACAGAAACGAAGTGATAAAAACGTCCTGTATAAAGTCTGCAGGTCATACTAAGGATAGGTACTTTTTACAAGATTTGTTTTCTTTACTGGAACAACCTAGATACCGAAAAGTTGCTTCGGAAGCATTAGTTGAATACGGGAATTCATTACTTCATTTTCTAAAAGTAAAACACAGCCGAGGTACATTGACCAAATCTTTACTTAAAGAATTACCCATGTTATTAGGAGCTATTAATACCAAGAAATCATACAAGTTTTTAATTCAAATAGCATCAGACTATACTATTTCATCTAATTATAAGTGTTATGATAAGCTTTTTAATTTAAGACAAAATAAAAAGTTCCCGGGTTTAACAGGAAGAACAGCTCAAAACTTAATAAAGAAGGAGAGTAAACGCTATTATAAATTAATACGTATGTTTTATTCTTTAAAAGTAATGTCAAACTCTGATAATGATATTACTCATCTACCCGTAGTAAATCAAATTAAAGAATTGACGATTGAAATCGAACAACTAATTGATCTGCAATTAAAAGTATTATTTAATATACTCGCACTACGATATTCTCCCGACAATATTTGGATAGCTTACAACGGACTATTAAGCAAACAAACCAATTCACAAATAGAGGCTAAAGAATATTTAAATGAGGTTTTACATAGAAAGTTGAGCACACAAGTATTTAATGCCACAAACTCTTATTTAAAATTACAAGAGAAGCATTTTGACTATACTAATGAAATACAACTCTATCCTGAAAAAACGCTAATTAAAAAATCAATATTGCTAGATGAGGAACTACTTGAAAACAAACTAGTTAAATTACTCCACGTAATGCCTTTATCTCAACGAAAGAGAATCGTACTTTACTTAGAAAACAGCGAAAAAGAAGGAGTAATAACTTTTTTAAATAGATTAAATATGGATCCTAAGGAAAAGACAGCTTAACCTTCTCCTACATCAGGATTTTCTTCTTGTATGGTGGTCGCGTTATTTTGAGTATTCCTTTTATGTATAGCTTGATCAATTTTACTTGCCAAATACATATGTGCACCTGCACTATTCTTACTAAGTACATTACTCATTAAACAGACAATATAATTGGTACCATCAGGATGTTCAACAATTATTACACTATTCATGTAATTGTACCTATTCCCTCTATATTTACCACAAGGTGTGTCCTTAGATTTATCGCAGCTGTATAAACTTCCTGATTTAAAATAGACCGCAGCATTATTTAAGCGTGGACTGTAAGCATATCGTATTCTTCTATCTGTCATATATAACAACCGTTTGATTTCTAAACTAGACTCTTCGTCTATCACACAACCTTGTTCCAATTGCAACAAATACTTCATCAAACCTTTAGGTGTTCCTATGCTTCCTCCTTTACTACTTACGTATCTGTCTGGACCATTAGTAAAAAAACTACCCAATCTCCATTCGTCATGACCGATACCTAAATCTCTTAAAGGTTGATTTACTAATTGAATGGCTCTATCTGTTAACGATCTACGATCTGCCGTCTCAAAATATTCATCTGCCTGCTCTTGGGTTAAATTGAAATACTCGTCGCCAAAAATGTTCATAAGCAAGGCCTCTCGCCAAACAATGCTAGCTGCACCGTTATTACTAACACTTAACATATGGTCTAGCCATTCATATAAGGAAAATTCATCCTCATATACTACTGTTCTTTTAACATATTTATCCTTTTCTAGATCAACGACTGGAATAGTGTGATGATCATACAAACCCCAATTACCAGACTTTACTATTTTATTTCTTAATAATCGTTGTCTTACATGCCAATCTTCAGGACACAATTGTCTTAATTCATTGAAAAAAGCAGTTGCTACAGCTATTTTACCAACACTTCCAGGTTGAAAACCTCGATTTTCATTCATCTCTGCATATCGAGTTTTTTCTGGATTAGTAATATCCATTACTGTAATCCCGTAACCTTGTTTACTAGGGAACAAACTCATCATTTCTTTTTGAAACTCCTTATCAACAACCATCAAACTATCGGTTGATACTGTTTCCTCACAGAGCCACAAATTGACCTCATCATGCTTTTTAAAACTACCTTTCTTTAAATAATACTCAGTAATGGTACTATCTAAAGTTTTTTCTAATCGTTTAAGTCTTTTGATTCCAGTAATATTATACCCATCAATTGGATAAAAAGCAATACAAAATAGAGCTATTAATAGTATTGAAAGTGTTTTGATAATTTTCATTACGCATGAATCTCTTTAGAAGTTAACAACTCGATTTCCGTATTAATCATTTCATCCATTTTCTGTAGATATGGATGAGAAAGCGCATTTTGATTTTCAACAAATGGTCTTATTTGAAATAAGAACAGTTTACCTTCTTTGAAGCCAAGCTCTATATCCCAAGCTCCTTTATAAGTGCCATTTTTAGATTCTGGCATGGTAGCATGTGCATCTTGTACAAATTGTAGGATTTTCTTTAAATCCATTTCATTCAATATGGAATTATCAAAATCAACATGTTCCATATAAGATCCTCCGGTAACAGGCAATCGACGGCGCTTATTTTCTCTTGCTGGCGCAATCAATTCGGTAGTTCCGTTTTGATGGATCAAATAGGTTTCTGCACTTTGTCCATCTACTGCGCCGCCTGCTCCACGACTCATTGCTACCGTAACCTTTTCGGCATGATTGTTTAAAAAGTCTTTGGTAATTAGTACACCACTATAATCCACATCTACAGTAGGAATAATTAATATGGACGGATACACACTTTCTGGATTGGATAAATAGGTTTGTCTCCATTTAAACGAACGCTCTGTATACGGACTTGCCCAAACATCTCGTATTCCTTGTAGAATCTTTTCTCTTTCCACTACATTAAATACTGTAAGATTTAAGCCAGCTCCTGTAAACTCCTCGAGATCTTCCATGTTAGTATCACTGCGTAAAAACACGGGAACATTTCCTAATTTACTTCCTAAAGTACTTTTAAACTGCTTTTCTAGCTCCTCAATTAAACTTGGTTTTAAAGGCATTGTTTTAATGGATGACCGCAGGATCTCTAGTTGCTCCAGTTGGTACTGTTCCACCTCGGTAGGTGTTGAACCATTTTGTTTTAGTTGTTTCGCTTTCGCGAAAGCGTTATTTAAAAAATCCCAATAAGTACCCTCATAATCTGGCATGGACTGTAGCATGTGATCTTTAAAAACACCAAAAGGAAGAACTATTCCATTAACCACTTTTTCTGGAAACAATTGTTTGAGTTGACCAAGGTTTGCCGCTTTGGGTCCGCACAATATACCACTATCCTTACTAGTTACTGTAGCCATATCAACTGGTGAAGTAATTTCTAGTTTCAAACGATTTTCATCAATTCGAATTTCTTTTTTATCCTTGGATTTTGAGGCTGTAAATAAATCATTCTCATCATTACTTAATTGATCTTTGTCAAACAAATGAACTATTCCGTTAGGACTTACAGCATAGAAAACCGATTTACCATCTAGTTTTTTTAAGTCACTTAGATTTTCAGTGCTTATGACAGCATTAGGAATACCCAAATTACGGGCAAGCAATTGTACATGTGATACTAGATTACCTTCTGATACGGTGGCTATTCCTGCTACCGGTTTTAAATCACTAGGCGGTGTTTCAAAAACATATATATCTGATGGGTTTACGGATAATCCATGTGCATCACCACTTACCACATGCAAAGTTCCCATGGCATAACCTGGGTTCAATCCTTTTATGGTACTTGTATTATCAACAACTGGAACATTGTTTTCCATTCCTATTTGTCTAGACACTAATCCTGAGAAATCTCCAATTGCATCTCCCAAGGGCAAGAGTAAGCTGCTCCTTATCTTATCATCGTAAAATCCAAGGGCTAACGGTTCAAAACTCGCATATTGCTCTACGGTATCACCGTAAATACTTTTAACCATTCCACTACCCCATGCTAGTTGTTGTCTAGCTTTTTGAATAAATTGAAGTAGAATTTTTGCTTTAACAGTGGCATCAGTATGAATGTGCAAATCATTTTCTACTAAGTCCCATTCCCATTGTTCAATGTAACCTGCTGATGCTAGTGCCTCACTTAATGCATAAATTTTATCAATGTGCTCTCTTATTGTGTTAGGATTCCATTGTGAGGCTTGTTGAAATATTAATTCTTCTAACCTTAAACTTAATTCCAATGCACTAGTTCTACGAGTACCGCGTCTATCTTCTTTAAGATTTACACGAATATCACACATTAATCCTGAGGCGGCTGGTATTATAATAGACGGATCGGTCTCGTTTTTATACGTACTACTAAACCATGACACCTGGTTATATATAAAAGAGTTTTTATCCCAATCCGAAACCATTTTTTCTAGTTCACTAATGCTTACCGGCTTAAAGAATTCATGCATCTTATCAATTAATAACTCAAATTTTTCAAGGTCTTCTTTCTTGATTTTTTTTTCGTGCTCCTTTAACCAATTTTCTACTGCTTGGGTATCTTCTTTTTCTGGATTACCGTGGATTTTTATTCGTAATTCCATGAACGCAGGATTACCATCGGCAAGTATCTTGCTTAAACTACGTATTTCTTGTGACAAATTGGTGTCACCATCATGAGGTAAGTCTCTTAAACTTTCTCTGACTAGAAAAAAGTCTCGATCTACAATTTCATTGCTTGACAGGACTGTATAATAGAATTTTCTTCCCCATTCTTCCTCATCCTCAATTTGTTTTGCACCACGGTAAAATTGTGATTTCTCTTGTATCCAACCATTATCTGAATTTTCCAGAAACTTTTGAAGTTGATACTGTTTTAATCTACTGTGGTTATTGTTGCCATCCCAAAATTTCCAGATCTCATTAGATGCCAGAATTTCTCCAAAATAGATATGATTACGTTGTGCTAGCTCAATTACCTGTGGTTTGTAGCTAGCGTGTTGAATTCCCTCTAGATCTCCAGGACAAGGATCTTTGGAGTCTCTAATGGTGCCATCTTCACAAAACCAATTTATTGATTTATAAGGACCTCGATCAAGGCCTTTATAAGTTTCAATCATTTCTTTTATTTGAGAATCGGTGAATTTTTGGGCGGTTCCAAAAATAGGAACGAGAAGTGTTATAAAGAGTAGCTTTCTAAGCATAAGTTGGTATTTACTACGAAAATAGCCAGCTTAAGAGTTAAAAAAATTTAAAGTTAGAAAGGTTTAACAAGACACCTGTAATTCTACTTTAACTATAAACAATAACGAATTCATAAAGGATATCCTCAATTTATTAAATCCAAAAACCTCAAAGATTAATCTCTTTGAGGTTTTTGTGATGAGTTAATTTGGTAATGATAAATCAAAAATACATGTAACTCATTTCTATTTAATTGACTTAAACCAAAAATGGTTATATATCAAATCTCATTCTAAAGTATACGTATCTAGGTAAAACGAAAGTTGCGTTGGTACTTGTTGCAATTTGACCAAATGAATTACGAATATTAGCATCGGTATCTAATAAGTTCGTTGCGATCAACTCGTACCTCCATCTGGAGTCTGGTTTTTGATAACGGATACTAGCATCAAAAAATTCAAAGTTATTTTCTACATCACCAGTTGCAGTGAAAATGTTGTAATCATATCCTGCCTTGAACAACCAGCTCTTACCTAGTTGATAATCTAAATCTAAGTTTATACTGTTTGTTGTTGCATCATTTTCAAAGTTACCATTCTCACTATTGTTAAGATTAAGGGCGTATTGTAAACTGAAATTAATTCCCTTTTGGAAATTTGATCGAGCTCTGAAACTATAGTTTTGATTGAAGTTTGTAGCTGTTTGAGTAATATTATTGATAATATTGTTATTCTCTGACCAACTTACATTTGCTGTCACAGTAGCTTGAATCTTCTTTATTTCTCGACCAAAAGAACCAGTTGCACTTAAAGATTCATTAGGCAATAATGCATTTATAGGACGAGAAACTTGATTGATACCATCTAAAGCCACTTCATTTTGAATAGCATCAGTTAATCGGGTGTAGGTAACATTACCAAATATGGTAGTGTAATTAAACATGTTGAAGTTACGGTAGCTTAATCTTACTCGATCATTCAAAGCTCCTTCTATCTGATTGTTACCGCTTTGTAGGGAACTATAACCTCTAAATAAAATACCATTGGCATAACTATTTACATCATTAAAAGTTACATTTTGATCGTAGTTAAGTGTCAAAGTTTCTGAACTTCTAAAATCGTAACGTACTTCTACGTCCGGTACAACACGTTCTGTTTCGATAGTATTAGTAACTCCATTCTGTCTGTCCTTTGTTTGAAATGAATGCGCGGTTAATCCTGGTGTTATAGTGAACTTACCTAAAATAGCTTTATAATGAACAGCTCCATAAACGTCTAAGAAATCAAAGTTCACATCATCATTGCGTAAATCTGAATCTTGTAATTCGTTACGAGTTCCATCTGCTTGAATCTCAAATATATCTGAATCAAAGTTTTGAGACACATAACTTGTTCCTGCGGTAAAGTTTAAATTACTTTTTTTGTTTAATACGTAGTAATAATCCAGCTTTGCATCCAACTTATTTGTGTTAACAAATTGTTCTTGATTGATATTATAAATATCCTGCTCACCTATACCTAGTCTACCGTTAAAAGGTTCCGTATTTGTGGTTGGGTCAAAAGGATCTATATCTAAAACTGCATTGTAAAAAGGATCCTCGTACTGATTCAAAAACTGACTTTCAAACGCAAAAATGTTTTTCTCGTTTGCGGTATAGTACATATTTAAAGACTGGTTAAACGTAATAGGCTGTTGTTCATCACGAGTATCTATACTACGATCTGCTTCACGATCAATAGAACTTAAATCACTTACACCTTGCTGGTCTGCATAATTGAATCTTCCATCATAACTTAGAGTAAACGCATCAGTAGGGTTATACTCTGCTCCCAATTTAAATAAAGCGGCAACTGTTTCATCTACACCTCTATTATCCGTTTCCTCAGTATTAGAATTATCCACAAAGGTTCTTCTGCTCGTACTGCGAGTATCGATTGTGTTTTTAGAAACTATGGCAAATGAACTTATATCCAACTTATTATTAACCGACCATGATGTGTTAAGTGCACCAAACTGGCTCTCTATATTAAGGGCTCGATTACCCTGAAATACGTTTAAAGGGTTTTGAGCTTGAACGTTTATACTAGAATTGTTCTGTCTTGTATCGCGACGACTAAAACCTATGAATCTAAAGTAATCTCGACCAGTGAAAGCAGGTGTTCCTAGATCATTAAAGTCAGTTAAAATATTCATTGAGAAATCTTCACTGTAATAAAAGGCTTTAGGCTGGATGATATACCTAGCTTTGTCACCACCATAACCAGCTCCTACAGTAGCTTCTCCAAACCAAAATTTCTTTTTCCCTTCTTTCAACTTCAAATTAATCACTACTCTATCTTGATCGTTCCCTAGACCCTTTAATTGGCTGCGATTATTATAATTTCTAAGAACCTGTACTTTATCAATTGCATCTGCTGGGATGTTTTTTGTAGCTAAACGACTATCACCTTCAAAGAAATCTTTACCTTCTACCATGACTTTCTCAACTTGTTTACCTTCTACAAGAATGTCTCCATCCTCATTTACTTCAACACCTGGTAATTTGTTAAGGGTATCTTCTAGTTTATCCTCAGTTCCATTGGTAAAACTATCGGCATTGTAAACGATGGTATCACCTTTTATGGAAACCGGCATCTCATAGACAATGTTAATTGCGTCAAGTTCATCGGCGCCATTTAACATAATATAATTTTTAACTAGATCTGTCTGAATATTTTTGACAGTATCCTCAATAGTTTTCAATCCTAAAAAAGACACTTTGAGTATGTATGTACTGTCTTTTTTAAGATTCAAAAGTTGGTATTTACCTTGATCATTTGTGATACCAAAGGCACCTAAATTTTTATCTTGTTGATAGGCGATTACGTTTGCCATACCTAACGTATTTCCTAAACTATCTGCCACCACTCCTGTGATTTTAACAGATTGCGCTTTCGCGAAAGCGAAAACAAATAAGCACAAAATGGCTATAAGAATATTCTTTTTCATAAGTAAAGTTGTAAAAAATTACCCGAACAGGTAGGTTAAAATGTTCGGGTTTTTAAGATGTTATCCACGACGACCACGTCCTCTAAAACGCTGGCGCATCTCTTGCATTTTTTTTGTAAACAATTCGTTGTAGTCTTCCTCGTTAATGACCTCACCTTTTTTAGGTTTTTTAATTTCCTCAGGCTCTGCCGGATTCATAACGACTTTACTACATAATAACGTAGTTTCTCCTGCATTTAATTCAAGAATCAAACCAGGTAATCCACCATATTCTGCAGGACCGTGTTGTACTGGAATAGCTGGTGTAAACCAAGCAACGACTTTAATTTCATCGGCTTGCTCGTATACGTCTTCAAAACGACCTTCTTTCATGGCAATGCTATCCTTTTTCTTTTCTTCGGCATTTCTAGGTTGACGACGTCGGAAACTACTCCAATCCAAACTATTGTTCTTTTTAGTTCCTATAGCTTTGATGGCTGGGTATTGGCCTATTTGACGCTGTTCTCCCGTGATCTCCCATTCAATAGTGTGCAGGCTATCAGTTACTAAAAATTGTTTTCCGAACATGTCTCGTTCTTCTAACCATACTTTTTCTTCTAAGTTTTTGTATTTATCGCCTGACATACTGGTACCCATCCAATTTCCCCAGCCGCGACCACCACGACCTGGAGTTTGCAGCTCTTTTTCTTCCTTGTACATGGACTCGTTACGATTAAAAGTGAGTGTAAAAGTTTTTTCACTCATCTTTTTCATGTTTTGTTCAATACGCTTGCGTTGTTCTGGAGTAAGATTACGGTTCTCATCCATCCAGCTGGTGTCCATTTTTGTTTTAGAAAGGTAGGTAGCCTCTCCAGAAATCTCTTGTGCAGTCGCAACCGTTGCCGCCAGTGCAATAAGAGCAAAAAATATCTTTTTCATAATCGGGTTTTAGATTAATATGGTTTTACCACAATGGGTTGGACTACATAAGCCCATTAAAGTTTCAAGCGTTAAGAAACTTTTAACCTTTATCCACCAATCATGATTACTTGAGTGTCACCAGAACGTCTTCCTTTAAAACGTTCCATCATTTCTTTTTGTTTTTTCTCACGTAATTCCTCAAAATCACTTAATGATATTTTTTTACCATTTTTTGGTTTTTTAAGCTTGAATTTCTCTGGATTAAGTTCCACTTTGGTGCATAGTAAAATGGTAGACCCGTCACTTACTTCCAAAATTAAACCTGGTAAACCGTGATAGGAACCTGGACCATTTTGAACTGGCAATTCAGGTGTAAACCAGGCAGTAACTACCGTATCTTCTTGTGGAATGCTGTCTAATATACTTACTCCTTCTTTTTGCTCTTTTTCTTCTTTTTCTTTCTTTTCCTCTTCAGTGAGTTCTGGCTTTGGAATTACATAAGTAGCTTTTATAGCAGTGTAATTCCCGATTTTCTTTTGTTCCCCAGTAATTTTCCAATCCCATTTTTCAAGATCATCACTGATTAAAAATTCTTTTCCTTGGATCTTATCTTCCCTTAAATAAGTTCCCTTCTCTAGGTCTTTATAGGTAGTTCCATAAGCGCTACCATCTCCACTAATCGTTATAGATAACCCTTCCATTTTAGGTTGAGGTTTTTCCAGTTGCTTTACCTCTTCATATAGGGATTCAGTACGAGTGAATTGTAAAGTGAATTCAGCTTCTCCTGCAGTTTGGAGAGCGTTTTGAATGGCTTTGGCCATTTCTGCGCCCATTTCCTTAACAGCTGTACTGTCCATTTCTGTATCCATTATCATTTTACTTTGATAAGTTGCGATACCTTTAAATTCTTGAGCTTGTAATAGACTTGTTTTTGCAAAAATCAAGGCCAATACCAGTAATACATAGCGAGTAATAGTAATCATAGTTTAGGTTTTTGATATACAAATATGGGTAAATCAAAGAAATACAATTCTTAAGCAAGGTTAATATGTGTTAATCGTATTGGTTTATAAGTTTGGTTTGATGCACCTTTACCACATGAAAGATAGAAAGTACCGTTTCCTTCTCATATTTATTTCTGTTGTAATTCTATTTACCCTAGCCATACAAGTCTATTGGAATTTCAAGAATTACAAAGAAGCTGAACGTAAACTTATTGCAGATGTACAGACCAGCCTGGATCAAAGTATAGACGATTATTACACCGATCTAGCACAACGCAATAACTTTGGAGTACTCATGAAAGGTAGTGTTGGGGAAATTGGTCTTGATAAATTCTTTAAAAGGGTCGACAGTATACGTAATATAACTACCGCTCTGGAATTTAGTGTTGATGATGTAAAAATTGATGATCTTAAAGGAATAACCGTAGTATCTGGAGACAATCTAGATTCTCTTGAAATCTTTGAAGAACGATTGCGTAAAAATAGATTTTCTTTTGATCCTAATACGATTACTAGGGAATCTCAATCTGTTACATTTAGTTCTGGTGAAACTGGTGATGATGGTTTTGAAGAGCAAGTAACCGCTCTTACCAGCAAGATCATATTGAGTTTTAAGGAAGATGAACTTAATGTACCTCAACTAGCACAAAATTTTCAGGAAAACTTACGAAAGCGCAAGATTAATCTAGATTTCAACTTGATGAATACTAGTGACCCTAGTACCGTTGTAAAACCTGATTTTCAATACAGCACACAACCAGAAACAGAACTTATGCCAGCTAGTCACAATGTTACTTTGTACTATGGAAATTATCGTGGTGAACTGCTTAAACAAAATCTTACAGGAATTCTACTGAGTGCCCTTTTAATTGTAGGCGTCATATCATGTTTGTTCTATCTAGTCGTGGTAATACGCAACCAAAAAGCGCTTCACGAAATGAAGAATGATCTTATCTCAAATATTACACATGAATTTAAAACACCTATAGCGACTGCTGGTGTAGCACTAGAAGCAATTCAGAATTTTGCAGGATCTGGTGATCCACAAAAAACAGACAAATACTTGTCTATGGGACGTGACCAATTAGCAAAACTTAATGTTATGGTTGAGAAAATTCTTGAAACAGCTACTTTAGACAGTAAAGAATTAGTGCTCGAGAAAAATGCTACCAATCTAGCAGAGGTTATAGAAAATGTAATTAACAAGTATCAAAATCGAAATGATAAGTCCTTATCGATCAACATTACAAATGACGAAATTTACAGCCGTGTAGATGCTTTTCATATAGAGAATGCAATCAATAACCTTGTAGACAATGCCTTTAAATATGGTGGCGATGAAGTCCAAGTAACCTTGAGTGAAACTGTTGATAACGCTGTAATTGAAGTGAGCGATAGTGGAACTGGTCTAAGCTATAAAGACTCTAAAAACATATTCGATAAATTTTACAGGGTAAGTCAAGGGAATAGACACGATGTAAAAGGCTTTGGTATCGGATTATTTTACACAAAAACAATTATTGAAAAGCACGGTGGCACCATTTCTGTTGCCATAAAACCAAATACTAAGTTTAAAATAGAAATACCTCATGGAACAAATAACTACTAAAGTTTTATTAGCTGAAGACGAACCAGCACTAGGAATGATTGTAAGTGAAAGTTTAGATTCCAGAGGATTTGACGTGGATCACTTTGAAAATGGTAAACTAGCACTAGAAGCATTTGAAAAAAACGATTATGACATTTTAGTATTGGACGTTATGATGCCCGAAATGGATGGGTTTACAGTAGCAAAAAATGTACGCCAACTTAATGACGAAGTACCTATTATTTTTCTTACTGCAAAATCACAAACCGATGATGTTCTAGAAGGATTTCATGTAGGCGGTAACGATTATTTAAAAAAACCGTTTTCCATGGAAGAGCTCATCGTGCGAATAAAGAACCTACTTACCAGACAAAATATTCAAAAAACAGCAAGCCATTATAAGATTGGTAATTACGATTTTAATTTCCCAAAACAAGAGCTTAAAATCGATGATGAAATAATTAAACTCACACATAGAGAATCTCACCTACTCTATCATCTTGTTCTTAAAATGAACAAAGTACTAGACCGTACTTACATCCTTAAAAAACTTTGGGGTGATGATGATTTCTTTTCTGGGCGCAGTATGGATGTGTTCATTACGAAATTGCGTAAAAAACTAGCCAAAGATGAAAAGATCGAAATTGTTAATGTTAGAGGTTTTGGATATAAACTAATAGTTGGAGAATAAGGTAAAGAGTACTGCGTTTAAAAGAAGTACCTTTATACTGTGAAATACTTACTTCTTCTTTTTTGTTTGTACGGTATGTGCCAGGAAATTAAAACACCTGTGGACATGCAGGAGTTTTATGGCATTGATGACTTTGGTGCTTTGTATTATGGAAAAGATCAAGCTCTAGTCAAAAAAACCACTACACAATCTACAAACTACTTTGACATACAATTAGGGCCTATTACCAGTGTAGATTTACTTAATCCACTTAAAATCGTCGTTTTTTATGAGGATACTCAAACCGTTGTAATTCTTGACAACAGACTCAATGAAATACAGCGAGTAACCTTAAGTACACTTAATCCACTAAGATTCATTAGTAAAGTCCAGCTTGCAGGTGATAGACGTTTATGGATGCTCAATGCCGATACTAATCAAATAGAATTATACGATT
The DNA here is from genome assembly GCF_050703575.1 of Nonlabens sp. SCSIO 43208. Classification (NCBI taxonomy): domain Bacteria; kingdom Pseudomonadati; phylum Bacteroidota; class Flavobacteriia; order Flavobacteriales; family Flavobacteriaceae; genus Nonlabens; species Nonlabens sp. SCSIO 43208. The sequence goes on along the minus strand of NZ_CP065365.1, from coordinate 913,311 downwards.
ATATCAATAATAGAATCATCTCTTCAACACCAGTTATTAAAGGCAACATACGACATTTATATACCGATTATAACTTCTGCCATGTTCACGTAGACGACTCTTTAATTTCATTCAATACTTATGGTAGTAAGGCATCAACTTTGAGTTTGAATGGCGCAATGCTAGCCTATCATCTAGAACAATTGGTAATAATTCAAGGCAATGATGTTACATCCTATAATTTTGGTAAAGATTTTCGCTTTCGCGAAAGCGAAACAACCAAAATCCCAAAGGAAATTTTGATTACTGAAAACAACAAAAGCTTTCATCTAAAGACGGGAAACCTTTATATTTGGAGCTCAGGCAAGATTCACAGCCTAGAGTTGAATTTCAAGAAATAGATCATGCATATAGCTGTTGCGGGAAATATAGGCGCTGGTAAAACAACCCTTACTAAATTACTAGCAAAACATTACAAATGGACTCCACAATTTGAAGATGTCCTTGAAAATCCATATTTGGAAGATTTCTATACCGATATGGAACGATGGTCCTTTAACCTGCAAGTTTACTTTTTAAACAGCCGTTTCCGTCAAGTGCTGGAAATTAGAGAAAGTGGTAAAAAAATTATTCAGGATAGAACCATTTATGAAGATGCCAATATTTTTGCCCCTAACTTGCATGCGATGGGCTTGTTATCTCAACGTGATTTTGATAACTATGCATCGCTATTTGATTTAATGGAAAAGCTAGTTGCTGCACCAGATCTTTTAATTTATCTGCGCAGTAGCATCCCTAATCTTGTTGGGCAAATTCAAAAGCGTGGGCGCGATTATGAAAACTCAATATCTATTGATTATTTAAGTCGACTTAACGAGCGCTATGAAGCATGGATCCACGGCTACAACAAGGGAAATCTCCTAATCATAGACGTGGATCACATAGATTTTGTAAATAACCCTGAAGATCTAGGTGATATCATCAATAAAATTGATGCAGAACTTACAGGTCTGTTTGCTTAATATCCTACTTTTTTACGCACGCGTTTTAAAGTCTCATTTGCAATAGCACCAGCCTTTAGCGCGCCTTGTTCAAGAGCAGCATCTATCTCGTGCTTGTTTTCCATGAAATAGTTATAGCGTTCACGCGCTGTTGCAAATCGTTCACAAATAAGTTCGTACAACGCTTGTTTAGCGTGACCGTAACCGTAATTACCGGCTAGGTACTTAGCTTTGAGAGCAGCAACCTCATCTTCACTACCTATAATCTTATATAAAGCAAATACATTACAGGTATCAGGATTTTTAGGATCTTCTAGAGGCGTACTATCAGTTTCAATTGACATGATTTGCTTGCGCAATTTTTTATCAGTTTGAAAAATATTTATGTAATTTCCTCTAGACTTACTCATTTTCTCCCCATCAGTACCTGGAACGTACATGGTAGACTCTTGAAGCTTTGCTTGTGGTTCAATCAAGGTTTCACCCATTGCATTGTTAAATCTTCCCGCTACATCTCTGGTCATTTCTATATGTTGTAACTGATCCTTACCAACTGGTACGACTTGCGCGTCGTACAATAGTATATCTGCAGCCATAAGCATTGGGTAAGTGAAAAGACCTGCGTTAACATCTCCTAGACGATCTGCTTTGTCTTTAAAACTATGAGCTAGTGTAAGTCTTTGGTATGGATAAAAACAATTTAAGTACCAATTAAGTTCTGTTACTTGAGGCACATCGCTCTGGCGATAAAATGTAGTTTTAGAAGTATCTAAACCACAAGCAAGCCAGGCAGCGGCAGTTGAATACGTATTAGCCCTAAGCTGTTCACCATCTTTAATTTGAGTAAGCGAATGTAAATCGGCGATGAAAAGAAAAGATTCATTTTCAGACTGTTCACTCATCTCAATTGCTGGTAAAATAGCTCCTAATAGGTTACCTAAATGAGGTGTTCCAGTAGACTGGACACCTGTAAGAACTCTTGCCATAATTTTTGTTTTTAAAGATTGCAAAGGTAACTTCTAGTAAGGACTTTATTAGGTCCGAATTGCAATAGATTATTAGTTTGTTCCTTTGTATAAAGCGATCTTACTCCTACTTTTGAAATAAATTATATCCTATGAAAATTATCTCCTACAATGTAAACGGAATACGAGCAGCCATGAAAAAAGATTTTATCACGTGGTTAAAAGCTGCAAATCCAGATGTACTTTGTTTACAGGAGATAAAGGCTACCGAAGATCAAGTTGATAAGGATGCTTTTTCAGAAGCTGGATACGAATACCAGTACTATTTTTCAGCTCAAAAAAAAGGATATAGCGGTGTTGCTATTTTATGTAAAACGCAGCCAGACCATGTAGAATATGGTACTGGAATTGAGTACATGGACAATGAAGGTCGTAACTTAAGAGTAGATTATGGAGATCTCTCTATTATGAGTATGTACCTGCCTAGTGGAACTAATGATGCTAGACTGAGCTTCAAATTCCAATACATGGATGACTTTCTAGCCTACACAGAAGAACTGCGACGTGAAAGACCGCAGCTATTAATTTGTGGTGATTATAATATTTGTCACAAAGCTATTGACATCCATGATCCCGTAAGACTTAAAAACACAAGTGGTTTTTTACCAGAAGAAAGAGCTTGGATGGATCAATTTGTTGAAAGTGGATTTATAGACACTTTTAGAATGTTTAATGATCAACCCGATGAATATTCTTGGTGGAGCTACCGCGGTGGTAGTCGAGCAAGAAATAAAGGATGGAGATTGGACTATCACATGGTTACAACACCGCTAGAATCAAGTGTAAAAAGGTCTGTAATTTTACAAGAAGCTGTGCACAGTGACCACTGTCCAGTACTTGTAGAGCTAGAATAAAAAAAGCCGAATACTAAAGAAGTATTCGGCTTTTTACTTTAAGTATTACAGGATTACTCTAGATCTTTTTTAACCACTCACTCATAGCAACTTTAGGCTCTAAATATGATTTAAGATCTGCAATCGCAACTCTTTCTTGAGTCATAGTATCTCTATTACGAACTGTGACAGCTTTATCTTCCTTGGTGTCGTGATCGATAGTTATACAGAATGGTGTTCCATTAGCATCAGCACGTCTATAACGACGACCTATAGCATCTTTCTCATCATATTGAACGTTCATAGTCCATTTAAGATCATCTATAATTTCTTGTGCGATTTCTGGTAAACCATCCTTTTTAAGCAGTGGTAAAACAGCTGCTTTTACAGGTGCAAGTACTGCTGGTATTTTAAGGACTGTACGCTCACTACCATCTTCCAAAACTTCATCTTGTAAAGCATTAGAAAAAACAGCCAAAAACATTCTATCTAAACCTATTGAGGTCTCGATTACATAAGGTACATAACTTTTATTTTCTTCATGATCAAAAAATTGAAGCTTCTTACCACTGTGTTCCTCATGAGCCTTAAGGTCAAAATCTGTTCTTGAGTGTATCCCTTCTAACTCTTTAAAACCAAACGGGAAATCAAATTCGATATCGGTTGCGGCATTTGCATAGTGTGCTAGTTTTTCATGATCATGAAATCTATAATTAGACTGATCAATTCCTAGAGATTGATGCCACGCCATGCGTCTTTCTTTCCAAATTTCAAACCACTCGAGTTCAGTTCCAGGTTTAACGAAGTATTGCATCTCCATTTGTTCAAACTCACGCTGGCGGAATATAAATTGTCTAGCAACAATCTCATTCCTAAATGCCTTACCTGTTTGAGCAATTCCAAATGGAATTTTCATACGACCGGTTTTTTGCACGTTTAGAAAGTTTACAAAAATTCCTTGAGCGGTCTCGGGTCTTAAATATAAATCTGTTGCTGTATCTGCACTGGCTCCTAATTTAGTCCCAAACATCAAATTGAACTGTCTTACATCGGTCCAATTCATTGATCCAGAAACAGGACATTTAATTTCCAATTCCTCGATAAGTGCTTTTACTCCTGCTAGATCCTCATTTTCCAGTAAAGATGCTAATCTTGAGGTTGGCTCGGTCGCTTTTTCTAGGTATCCTAGAACACGTGGATTTGTCTTGCGATACATATCCTCGTCAAAACTTTCTCCAAAACGTTTACGAGCTTTTTCAACCTCTTTGTTTGCTTTTTGCAAGTATTTCTCGCAATAGTCCTCAATAAGCACATCAGCGCGATAGCGCTTTTTTGAATCTTTATTGTCTATCAATGGGTCATTGAAAGCATCAACGTGACCACTGGCTTTCCATGTAGTCGGGTGCATGAAAATGGCAGCGTCTATACCCACAATTTCTTGATGCAATTGGGTCATTGCTTGCCACCAATATTCCCTTATATTCTTTTTAAGCTCTGCTCCATTTTGTCCATAATCATAAACGGCTTGTAAGCCATCATAAATTTCACTGGATTGGAAGACATAACCGTACTCTTTAGCATGTGAGAGTACTTTTTTAAACTGATCCTGATCGTTGTTTTTTGCCATAGCTGCAAAGGTAAAAAAAGTGTTGTCTTGTGCGACGTGTTTGTCTTTTTTTCGCTTTCGCGAAAGCGTAAAAAAAGAAAAACCGCTCTATTTCTAGAACGGTTATCAATTTTACGACTCAATTTTTTATCTAAGTGTAATCTCGCTACTACTTATTCTCACTGGACCGTTGTATAAATTAATACGATAACGACCTGAAGTTATCTCATCCTCGCCAGCATTAATCAACTCGCAAATATCTAGTTCCTTATTCTGATAATTGAACTTAACTAGTTTAGAGTAAGTAAGTGACTGGCCGTCAAACTGCTGCTGCGCCTTACTACCAATTACATTATTTTCTGGATTTATTACTTGAAGGTAAAATTCAGTAACGCCATCTTGCGCCAGCGGATTTTGTGGCAAGGTAAAGCATACTTTTAAGTCATCAACTCGTCTTGCTTTGTCATTTTCAATTTGTTTACCGCTACGACGTATGATAACGCCTTGAGTAGTGAAGTTTGTAGGAACAAGAGTTGCTGCTCTAGACATATTCTCATTTAATTTTGATAACATGTCGCTTTGCTCCTGACTTTTAATCATTTCTTCATTGAGCGCAGCAAGTGTACTATCATTAACTCTTGACAAGTCTTTATTTAAGGTTTCTAGTACTGTTATACGTTCTTTTAAAGCTGTGCGCTCTTGTTTAATTTTTGCTAGTTCTTTTCTTAATCTAGAAATTACTTTTACATCGGCTTCTAGCCTACTTACACTATCAACGAGTCTAGTAATTCGATCATTTGCACTAGTTAATTCTGCATTTAGGACGTTCCCTTTATCAATTTCGGCAGTATACTCTGCACTTATGTTTTCTAGTTCTTTTTGAATTTGAACTTGCTCGTCTCTTAAATCGGCTTTAATAGATTCGTTCTCGTTGTAATTTTTATAGGCCCAAACGCTTACTACTATCAATCCTAACAGCAATAATCCTAGGAGCACCTTATAAATACGATTGTCTTTTTCCTTAGTCATTTTTACAGGTTGTTTATCTTTATAACGCAGCAAGCTAGAAAATAATTTGTGAAAAACTTGTTTTTAGATTTATTTAACCTCTTTTATCCACCATCATGCATGGCTTGTACTACCGTGCTTACTCCTGGAGAAGAGAAGCTATGTACTACATGCATTGCACACCTACCACTAGCGCTACATCATAAAAATAAGGATACACAAATTAAAGATTTATTTTTTGCGAGAGTACCTGTAGAAAATGCTACAAGTTTATTTTACTATGAAAAAATAGGTACTGTTCAACAGCTCATTCACCAGCTCAAGTATAAAAAACAAGAAGGAATAAGTGAGTATTTAGGCAAATGGATGGCTAGAGAAATAAAAAATAAAAAAGAGTTTGAGCAGATAGACGTGGTTTTACCAGTACCTATTCATCCTAAACGAAAAAAGGTGAGAGGCTATAACCAGGTGACGGGTTTTGGGAAAGAAATTGCACAAGCTATTCAGGCAGACTATCGTGAGGATATTCTTATTAAGACTAAAAATACACGGAAGCAAGCTCAATTAAATCAAGTAGAGCGCCATGCTATCAAACAAGCTGTTTTTGAACTTAATGATGTTACCTTACAAGGCAAGCATTTATTAATAGTTGATGATGTGATAACTACAGGAGCTACATTAAGTAGTTGTGCGCATGAACTTCTAAAAATTCCTGATATAAAAATCTCAATAGCCACTATGGCGGTAGCCGTTTAAGTTTATCTAAAACTACTGTTTTTACCCTTTTAAAAGCCAGTAGGCAGGATTGAGCGTGTTTGTATCTTCCATTAAGATAAATCGCAGTTCAGAGACTCCTGCTCGATTGGTAAAAACCTCTCCAATTGTATCGTATACCTTGACTTTATCACCTTTAGACACAGCAACAGATTTCAAATTATTATAAACAGAAGTGTAGTTTCCATGACGAATATACACTATTAAAATACCATTTGGTTTCTTAACAATAGCATCTACTTCACCAGAGAAAACAGCCCGTGCACTTGCCCCTTTAGGAGTTTGAAAACGCCAGCCATTTGAATAAATACGGACATTTCTATCTATTGGAGACGGCATTTCTCCGTATTTACGTGAAACAAAGCCTTCATTAACAGGCCATGGTAGTTTACCTCTGTTTGATTTAAAGTCTGCTGCTAGTGCTTTGGCTTCTGGAGTAAGAAAAAATTTGTTTTTATCTACTTTTTTACCTGATCCTTTATAGGATTCTTTAATTCTAGCTGCAATTAGTTTTTTGATTTCACGGTCTAGACGATCTCGTTCTTTTGCGGCTTCTTTGAATTGCGAACTGTACTTCTTTTTATTGGCGTTTACCACAGCCAGCATATTCTCCTGCTCCGTTTTGTCCTTATTCAATTCTTTTTTTTGTTTTCGATTTTGAGCGACTACAATTTCTTTTTGCTTTTTATCGATCTCTAACTTCTCAGTCTTCTGCTTGAGCTGGGCACTTTTGTCACTAATTTCATTTGCTTGTTTCTTGCGGTAGTCGGCAATGGACTTCAAGTACTGTACTCTTTTGTACGCTTGCAAAAAATCTTCTGAAGACAGTAGAAACATCAATCTACTTTGATCATTCTTGCTTTTGTATGCTTTTACAATCATACTAGCATATTCCTTTTTAAGAGACTCTACTTCTTCATCTAGTTTCTTAATCTCGGTTCTATTGTTCTTAATAGCCCGAGTAAGAGCATTTGCTTCACGATTTGTGATGGTAATAATTTCCTGAGTACTTGCTATTTTTTTATCGAGAGTCTCTAGAAGTAATGTCATTGTATTTTCCTCTTGACGTACTTCTTTTAACAATCTATCATATTGATTGATTTTATCTTGGATAGCGGCTTTCTTGCGTTCCAGTTCTTTTTGAGTTTGTGCCGTTCCATGTACACCACAAAAAACTACTAATAAAACAACCACTAACTTTTTAATCATAACTCGATTTTGCGATAATTATCTGGTAATTCAAACGGAAAGGATAGCTTTTTATTGAATTCTACCCTTTTAAAGGTAAGTTCTACTTGAGAAAAACGTTTACCTCGTTTTGCATCGATTTTTACCGTACGAGGCAATAAACGATTATCTACCTCTTGATATTCAGGGTAATTTATAGTTAGGTAATTATTTTCAGCTTTAAGAACAGATTGCTCTACCAATTTAAAATCAGATGGTCGTAAACGAAACAGCTTGGTGATAACATCTTCAGTTTTGAATTGATACTCGTTATTTTGAATGGTAAACTCATGATTACTCAAATTTTCAACCGCTTGACCTAGCAAAACATCTTCTAGTTGTTCAAAAGTCAAATCCTCACCTAGAAAATCACTTATTAATCTAAAATCACCGTCAAAACTGCGTTTATTATTTTTTTCATAAAACTGTACACGATCAGGTGTGATATAAACTTTGGCTAGAGTAAGTCCTAGAATACTCGCACTCATCCATATTTTCTCACCTTTTTCCATGCGCAGGTTCATAGTAATATTTAGAGATTGCTTGTCATCTTCATAATCCACACCTAGTCTAGCCTTGAGTGTATTAAACTCAAGTTCTGAATTATCATGACTGCGCACCACCTTAGCCTTCTTTGCAGTAGCTAGAGCAGTTGTTGATGATTTTTGAGTACCACATGCAACTATGATTAATAGAGCTGGTACTAGTAAGTATCTCAATTTCATTATAATTTTTTAGATAATTCTTGAGCTTTAGAACGCATTTTTACTGCTTGTGTTGCATTACCTTTTTTATCATAGCTTATTGCAAGCTGTTGATAGATATCTCGTTCCAATTGAATCTCGTCTAATAAGTAGGTCATTCCAGATTCCAAGCGTTCAATAGCATCATCAGGTTTGTCAAGATAATTTAAGGCAACACCATCTAACAAATAGAACAAAGGTTGGGCAGGAAAGTAGGATAATGCTTTTTCTAATATATCATGAGCCTTGCTGTAATCCTTAACGTCTATAGATAATAAAGCTGCCTTTTTTATAAGATCAAAGTCTTGATCATTAATTTCCAATCCTTTTTCATAAAAAGCAAGTGCCGCACTGGGATCATTCTTTTTTTCCAAATAATAGGATCCTAGAGCCGTAAAGGCTTCTGGGTTTTCTACATAATCTGAAAAAACATCGATGGCATCCTTTACATCATCCATGAGTTCATCATCATGCGTACTAGTGGTAATAAAATCATTGAGTACGCGCACTTTGGTTTCATCATCAAACTGCGTTGATTTAAAAACCTTTTTCATGCTACGTATTCCTTTTCTTAACCTACCTGCATCCAGATAAATTTTATACAAAGCAAGATGGGCTTTATCACTATCAGGGACATTTTTATCTAATAATTCAGCATACTTTAGAGTATTCTCTTGATCTTTCTTTTTACTGTAATAATAAATAAGCTCAATATATGCCTGTTCATCTTTATCATCATTTTGGATTCTAGCTAAAGCTCCCGTAATGTCCTCGTTTAAATCCTCAACGATTCCTAGCTGCTTTTTTGCTTGTGATTGTAAAAAGGTACGTCGCTTGTCAGTGCCCAATCGCTTATCCAACTTATCGATTATATCAACACATTTTTGATATTGCTGCGTTCTATAGTATTGATAGGGCAACAACTCTTCATAAATCGGATTAATTTGCGTGAGTTCTTCTAGAATTTCAAGTCCTTCATCAAACTTTTGTTGCTTATCATAAACATCATATAACTTGTCTAGAACCCATTCTCTTTTCCCATCTATTTCAATGGCTCTTAGTAAGGATTGTTCCGCTTTCGCGAAAGCGGAAATTGCCTCATAATTTTTTGCCAGTTCAAATTGAATTATCGCAGCATTAGGCTCTAGTTCTTCACACTCTAATAGAATATTTATGGCTTTGTTGTGGTTTTCCTTTGCTTTTTCAGTAAGTGCGTTAAAAAACTTCTCTTTAAATTCACTTGAAACATCCTGTAGCAAATCCACATTAACCTCATCTTGCTCACCTTGTTCTTGAGCACCAACATGAACTTGTAACCCTAAGGTTAAAAGTGAAAAAAATATGATTTTTCTAGTCATGCTGTTCATGAGTCAACAATTATTCCATTATCGTGTAATCTCCTATACTGATTTTTGTAAAATCACCGTCATACTTCACGTGATTACCTATCATTGCTTCATCTAAGGTAGCGTTTTTAATACTGCTGCTTTTCTGAATTAATGAATTTTTAATAGTGCAGTTTTCAATAATAGTATGAGCTCCTATGGACACGTTAGGTCCAATCGTACTATCCTTGATCACAACGCTAGGATCAATAACACATGGCTCTACAATTGTTGCATTACTCAATTTAGGTTCTTGCTTAATTTCATCACTACCGTCGGTAATCATGAATTGCATGATCTTGTTATTGGTGTCTATAGCAACATTTTTATTACCGCAATCCATCCACTCGTCTACCGTTCCTGTCTTAAAAACATTTCCTGCGGCCATTAAACGCTTGATTCCATCATTGATTTGGTACTCGCCACCGTTTATAATTTCATTATCAATCACAAATTGAAGCTCTTTCTTAAGATCGCCAATTTCTTTGAAATAATAAATACCGATAACGGCCTGATCACTTACAAATTCCTGTGGTTTTTCTACCAACTCAACAATTTCATCTTTTTCATTAAGTTTCACAACACCATAGGCTTCTGGTCGTTCAACTTGTTTTGTCCAGATAACAGCATCGGCTGCTGGATCTAGGTCAAAATCGGCTCTAATAAGTGTATCGGCATAGGCAACTACAGCTGGACCAGACAAACTAGGTTCAGCACACATAATGGCGTGACCAGTTCCCAACGGATTTAACTGACGGTAGATACTTGCCTTGGCACCTAAACTTTCTGCAAGTTCTTCAAGGTTGTTCACCACGTCATCACCAAAGAATGCTGGATCACCTAGAATAAAAGCAATTTCCTCGATGGGTTCTTTTAAAATTCTAGCAATATCAGTAACCAATCGGTTGACTATAGGTTTGTTTGCAATTGGTATTAATGGTTTAGGCGTAGTTAGTGAATGAGGACGTAGTCTTGAACCACGACCTGCCATAGGTACTATTATTTTCATATGTAAAGCCCTGATGGGCGCATTTTTAGATTAATGTGCTAAGGTAAAAATTATTAAGTAGAATAAACAGAGTTGGGTTGAGGTATCGCTTTCGCGAAAGCATACAGCAACAATCCTTACTTTACACCAGTGCTACCAAAACCGCCAGCACCACGATCAGTATCAGAAAGTACTTCTACCTCGTTCCAGGTAACGCGCTCGTGCTTTGCAATTACTAATTGTGCCACTCGTTCACCGTTCTCAATTACAAATTCTTCATTGGACAAATTAACTAGAATAACACCAATTTCTCCACGATAATCAGCGTCAACTGTTCCAGGCGAGTTTAAGACAGTGATTCCTTTTTTGGCAGCTAGACCACTACGTGGACGTACTTGAGCTTCATACCCAACCGGCAATTCTATAAACAATCCTGTTTTAACAATGGTACGCTGTAGTGGCTTTAAAGAGATTGACTCTGTAAGATTTGCTCTTAAATCCATTCCTGCACTTCCTAATGTCTCGTAGTGAGGCAGGTCATGATTTGATTTATTGATGATTTTAACTGTCATTTTTCTTAAGTAATTGAAGTATAAAATTCTTTTCTCTAACTAATATAAAAGCGCTCACTAGCAAACTAATGCTTAAACCGTACACGTATTGTTGCCAGCTACCAGCGCCGTATGAATCTCTTATAAAATAGAAGATTACAACCGTAGCTCCTATTGATAGCAGCAAGTACAATAAAATACTCTTGATATCATAAGGAATAGGAAAATGTTTGCGACTCCATAGATAGGAAACAATCATCATTACTCCATAGGCTACACAGGTTGTAATTGCACTAGCTAGATAACCAATTTTAGGAATTAGTAAGACATTGGCCGCTATTGTGATAATAGCTCCAAACACCGATATTATTGCACCGTATTTTGTTTTGTCGGTTACCTTATACCATACAGACAAGGATTGATAAATCCCAAAAAAGAAATACGCAACCAACACATAAGGAACAATAAAAATAGCCTCGTAATAATCACTATCGATTACTGCTAGTTTAACAACATCGATCAATGTGATATAAAACACCAATGCGATTGCTCCTAGAATCACAAACATCTTGGTAATAGAAGCATATAACTGCGGAGCATTTTTATCCTTTGATTCACTAAAAAAGAAAGGCTCTACACCTAGCTTAAAAGCAGTGGCAAATAAGGTCATTCCCACCGCTAGTCTGTAACAGGCAGTGTACAACCCAGCTTGGGCAGTACTATTACCTGGACTTAACCATTCAATTAGTTGCTTATCAAAAGTTTCATTAATTGCAAATGCTAGTCCAGCCACCAGAATAGGAGTACCGTACTTCATCATTTGTTTCCAAATGGTAACATCAAAACCTTCTATATGGAAATAAGGTTTGATGAGTAGTAGCAACAAAAATATTTTGGGAGTAAACAAGGCAATGAAAAATAACTCCACTTTATCAGTTGGAAACCACTGTTGTATTACTGGAAAATCTGATAAAAAAACTAAGAAAAAAGTGGTTAGAACAAATGAAATAACCACGTCAATCATTTTAATGATAGCGTACTTTCTAGCCATACCTTGTGCTCTTAAATACGCAAATGGTATGACCATCAAAGTATCTAAGGCTAGTACGCCAATCACCCAACGCCAGTATTCACTGTTTTTACCCGACCACAACTCAATATTGTCAAGGTTGAGAAAGGCAATAACTGTAAACAATGTTGTAGTAGCTAATAACCCAAGTAGCGAAGTGCTAAGCACCTTTTTTTTACTCTTTGAATGAGAATAAAACCTAAAAAATGAGGTTTCCATTCCATAGGTAAGTATAACATTAAAAATGATGATCCATGAAAAGATGATGGACAGATTACCAAAATCTTGTTTAGTATCTATAAAGGTTGTCAACAGTAAATTAAGTAATACCGTAAGCACTCTAGGCAATACGGTAGCAACTCCATACACGGCAGTTTGCTGAAATAATTTACGTGTTGTGCTCAAAAAGGTTGTTTTATGAGTTATAAAAGTACATTTAAAATTCTCAGCAGCCCAGCTGATGTACTTTTAACCCTATTTACGGTTCATGTATGTAATTATCCTATTACAAAGTTGACGATCTTGCCAGGTACAACAATCGTTTTACGAATTGTCTTCCCTTCTAACTGCTGCTTAACCTTGTCATTTTCCAGCACTAGTTTTTCTAGCTCATCTTTACTGGCATCAACCGGTAATTCTAAAGTAAATTTCATTTTACCATTGAACGAGATAGGATACTTCTTGCTGCTCTCTACTAAGTATTTTTCTTCAAAAACAGGGAAATCAGCATAGGCTATACTTTCCTCATGACCTAGTAGTGACCATAACTCTTCTGCGATGTGAGGCGCATAAGGTGAAACCAATATCGCAAGCGGTTCTAAAACTTCGCGACTGTTGCATTTTTGAGCAGTTAACTCATTAACGGCAATCATAAAGCTACTTACACTCGTATTAAACGAGAAGTTCTCGATATCCTCGCGAACTTTCTTAATGGTTTTATGCAAGGTCTTCATACTATCTGGTGATGCCTTCTCATCACTCACATGGAATCCATTCTCGTTATGATAGAGTTTCCATAGCTTTTTGATGAAACCATATACTCCGGTAATTCCAGCCGTATTCCATGGCTTAGCTTGCTCTAGTGGCCCGAGGAACATTTCATACAAACGTAGCGTGTCTGCACCGTACTGCTCACAAATGTCATCTGGATTCCAAACATTCAGCTTAGATTTGGACATTTTTTCAACTGGCCTAGTAGCTACTAGATCATCCTCAATTATTTTTGAATTATGATAATCTTTAAACTGATTATCAGACTTAACTTTCTTGACGTCTACGATGTGATTGACATCTACGTGTTTTACATGTAATCTTATAGGTCTAAATGAATAAACTATAGTATCTGGTAAGTCTTTAGAGTTTTGTGGTAAAATATTTTTCTCTAAATTCAAGTCATGTTTCAAATAATTCCAAAGAATATTCCTTTTTAAAGGATCATGAACATCCGATCTAACATTAAAGACATCACCTTTTAAAGGTTCATTTATACTATCAAACAATAAATTTTTACTTAATAGAATATCTACATCATAGACTTTTGCAGGAGCGGATATTGTATAAGAAACTTTGTCTTTATCGACTTCATAAACCCCTGTAGTTTTATATAAGGCAACTCTATTAATATGAAAAACAACAGCACTCTCACCCAGTATCATACCTTGATTAATCAACTTTTTAAAAGGTTCGTTGACTGTTACTTTTCCAAGATCATGAAGTACTTTTACCCAAAACCTGCTGTATAATAAATGACCGGTAGCGTGCTCGCTACCACCTATATACAAGTCAACGTTTTCCCAGTATTCCTGTGCTTCCTTTGAGAACATTTCATTCTCATTGCTCGCATCCATGTATCTAAACATGTACCAAGAGCTACCAGCCCAACCAGGCATGGTGTTCAATTCTAGTGGGTAAGCTCCATCTAATTCATGAACTTCATCACGATCTCCTAAAACGTTAGTTTCTTCTTCATCGACTAAAACAAATGGTCGTTCTACCACCATACCAGCAGTTTCATCCCAAAACCATTTTTTAGCGCGTCCTAATGGCGGCGCACCATCTTCAGTAGGTAAGTATTCATCAACCTCTGGTAATTCTAGTGGTAAATGCTTACGGTCTATCATTTGTGGCAAACCGTTCTTATAATACACTGGGAATGGTTCACCCCAATAACGCTGTCTAGAGAAAACCGCATCGCGCAAGCGATAATTTGTTTTTCCTTTTCCAGCACCTATTTCTTCTAATTTTTCAATGGCTGCAGCCATCGCTTGCTTGTAGCTCATTCCGTTTAGGAAATCGCTATTACAGATAGGTGTATTGTCTTTGGCCGTATAGGCTTCTTCACTTATGTCTACACCTTCAAAGATATTTTTGATGGCTGGCATACCTTCTTGACCGGCAAAATAATTAGCAAAAGCATGATCACGCTCATCACCACATGGTACAGCCATAACAGCACCAGTACCATAGCCAGCAAGTACATAATCACCTATCCACACAGGTATTTTCTCACCGCTTAATGGATGCGTAGCATAAGCACCAGTAAATACACCACTTATGGTTTTCACATCTGCCATGCGTTCACGTTCTGATCGTGCTGCGGTCGCTTTTTTATAAGCTTCAACGGCATCTCGTTGCGCATCGGTTGTAATGCTATCCACTAGCTCATGTTCTGGCGCCAGCGTCATAAAGGTTACACCATAGATAGTATCAGGTCGCGTTGTGAAAACATCAATTTTATGGTCGTCCAGTTTAAAACTAACCATCGCACCAACGGATTTACCAATCCAGTTGCGTTGTATTTCTTTAATGCTGTCGCTCCAGTCTAATCCATCTAGGTCGTTTAATAAACGCTCTGCATAGGCACTAATACGCATCATCCACTGGCGCATTTTCTTGCGCACTACTGGATGTCCACCACGTTCGCTTACTCCGTTTACTATCTCATCATTTGCCAGTACAGTTCCTAGCGCCGGACACCAGTTCACCTCAGTATCTGCCAGGTAAGTAAGGCGATAATCTAGCAAGACTTTCTCTTGTTCTTCTTTGGTATAGCTGTTCCACTCATCTGCTGTGAATTCTGGTAAATCTTCATCGGTAGCAGCGTTGATAGTGGTTGTTCCGCTTTCGCGAAAGCGAGATTCTAATTCACTTATAGGTCTTGCCTTATCTGCATCTTTATCATACCAGCTATCAAAAAGTAAAATGAATATCTCTTGTGTCCATTTGTAATAATCAGGATCACTAGTTTTTACCTCACGACCCCAATCAAAGCTAAACCCGATACGGTCCATTTGCTCACGGTATCTAGCAATATTATCACGAGTCGTGATTGCTGGATGCTGCCCAGTCTGTATCGCATACTGCTCGGCAGGAAGACCAAAGCTATCGTAACCCATAGGATGTAGTACATTGAAACCCGTATGACGTTTGTATCGTGAAACGATATCACTAGCGATGTAACCTAATGGGTGACCTACGTGCAGCCCAGCACCACTAGGATACGGAAACATATCTAGTGCATAGAATTTAGGTTTTTCACTGTGATTTACGGCTTTAAACGTTTTGTTTTGAGCCCAGTATTCTTGCCACTTTTTCTCAATCTCAATGTGCTTGTAATGTACCATGCTATGGAGTGAATTTTATGCCGCAAAAATAGGGATTATACCACACTGGCTAGGAATAGATTAGTATTTATTGCATAAAAAAACCGCCCGTAAGCAAGGATTGCTAAACAGGCGGCTTCCAACCAACCAATAATCTTTATAATGACTTCTTCTTTTTTACATCTAGTAATCTAGATTTTCCAGAAGAATTTTTAATCTGAATGTATCCTTTTCCTGTAAAACGGTATGTCGTTCCTGAGGAAATATGATAGAGCTGTATCGTTCTATCATTGATAACGTAAAGATCGAACATTTCATTGCCTATATTTTCATAATGGAGCGTTAAATATTTATTAATCAGATCATTATTCTGATTTTCAACTAGGTACGATCCTTCATAATCCCATAATAAATTTTGTATAGATGTACCACGAGCGTCTTTTGAACTTAAAAAAGTATCGCCATCGTAACTAGGAAAAAAACTCAAGAAATTTTCTCTATCAAATTCATTTATAACACCTGCATTGCTAGTAAATATTTTTTCCCACGCTCTATACTCTTGTAAGAAATAATGAATATTGTCATAAAACAGAGCGTCATAATCAAAATTTCCTATTTGATACCCTTGTAATCGTATAAGGGAACCACTAGCTGGATCGATAAGATGAATTCTGTCAAAATCTTTTACTCTAACATCAAATTCATAAGTACCATCTATATCATGATGTATAATCAAGGTGTTTTCAAATGTTTCATAATATCCTACAGAAATCCCCATACCTGCGCCAGCACTTCCCACTCCAACTAGGTTATTATTGGCCATAAGGGTTCCATAATCAAAACTTAGGGTAAAAGCCTGTGTAATAAATGGTATATCAATATCATCGTATACATAATTTAAATCGACGTACCACAGTTGTTTACCTTCTACAACTTGTTCTAGAGTAGGTGCTACTACTCCATCTCCTAATTGAATGTCTGCATCACAACTAGTTGTTAAAACAAATAACAACATAGCTCCTAAAAAAGTAGTAATTGTTCTCATAATCGTTGTATTAAAGTTATTACTACAACGTTTTCGAAAACTGTGCCAAAAATGCAATCTGTTGTTATTAAGTGTTTTAGATTATCGGGACAATGAATCTTGATCGACAGGTCTAGGAGACTCTATTCTATCGCCTCGTAAATTGCGATCTACACGGTCTGCTTCTTCTAGAATCTTAGGAAGTAAATAAGGTGCCATAGGTTCAATAGGTTCATAGACTATCGATTCTTCTTTTACCTCGTTACTAATAATGTCAAACTCACCACTGGCAGAATTGATAAACATTAATACAACGCTTATCAAAAAGGCCATTTTGAGTAATCCAAATGCGGCCCCAGCGAGTTTATTTATGAAGGAGAGTTGTGCTGTTTTCACAATTTTGGTAAACAATTTACCTATATAGGTAATCACAAAAATGATGACCACAAAAGTGATGATAAAACTGGCTATGGTAATGTATGCCTCGTCCCAGTTTACTTGTTCTCTCAACCAGTCACCGGCAAAATTTGAGAAATAAATTGCACCATAAATTGCAGCTATAAGAGCTACTAGGCTGGCTACTTCAATAAAAAGTCCGTTCATGTAGCCTTTCCACAGACCGACTAATAATACAATACAAATGAAAATGTCTAACCAATTCATGGGCTAAAGGTAGAAAATGTTATGCTGCAAAAGCAGTATCTTAGTCTCAAAACTTTAATATATGAGAATTATTGCTCTTTTCATTTGTGTAATCTGCCTATTTTCTTCCTGTAAACCAAAGGAAGAAAACTCACCTAATCAAGATCTTACAATTAGCACAGATAATAACAATCAACAAGTAAGCGAATACGCTATAGTTATTCACGGTGGTGCAGGAACAATCAAAAAAGAAAACATGACTCCTGAACTCGAAAAGGCTTACAACGACAAGCTTACCGAGTCTATCAAAGCTGGACACGACGTTTTAGCCAAAGGTGGTAGCGCTATGGATGCTGTTGAAGCTAGTATAAGAATCATGGAAGATTCTCCTTTATTTAACGCAGGAAAAGGAGCTGTTTTTACTCATGAAGGAGTTAACTCTTTAGACGCTAGCTTCATGGATGGTAAAACCTTAAATGCTGGAGCTATTGCTGGAGTGAGTACAGTGAAAAACCCGATCTCACTAGCCCGATTGGTCATGACCGATAGTGAACATGTATTATTGAGTGGCAGCGGTAGTGACGCTTTCGCGAAAGCGCAACAAAATCCAAACATAGAGATTGTAGACAATAAATATTTTTACACAGAAAGACGTTATCAATCCCTACAACGTATACTTGAAAAAGAGGCAAAAGAAGGAGATAATGGAACTGCTATGAATTTTCAAGATCCTTTTATACAAGATTCTAAATATGGAACGGTAGGTTGTGTTGCATTAGATAAAAATGGAAATATCGCAGCCGGAACAAGCACAGGTGGTATGACTAATAAGAAGTACGGTCGTATAGGTGATTCTCCTATTATAGGTAGTGGTACGTATGCAAATAATAACACTTGTGGTGTTTCTAGCACTGGTCACGGTGAATACTTTATACGTGGTCAAGTTGCTTATGACATAAGTGCACTTATGGAGTACAAAGGACTTACACTAGAAGAAGCTACGGAAGAGGTTATACAGAAAAAGCTTACTGCATTAGGTGGCACTGGTGGAATCGTATCTCTTGATAAATATGGTAATGTTTCTATGGAGTTTAATACAGCTGGTATGTATCGTGCTAGTATGAACGATAAAGGAGATCTAGTTATTGGAATGTATAAGGAATAATGCTTTAAAAATTGCATAAAAAAATCCCGCTACTCAACTGAATAGCGGGATTATATTTATAAGACTTTTCCATCTTTGTCTTTAAACTTATACTCTAAATAAGTATAAGCATCTCTAGGTAAAATTTTTACCCATTTTTTGTGTTTTACGAACCACTTTGAACGTATTGACGGCACTCCTTTAGTTAAAAAGGCAGCAATAAATGGATGAGCATTTAAGGTGATATTTTTATTCCCTTCTTTAAACAAGCGCTCTAGTTTTTCAGTAATTTGTTGTACAATTACTATAGGAGCTTGAATCTCATTACCATTTCCGTTAGGATTCTCTTCACGAGTTTTAATCTTAACTTCTTGTCTTACACGCTGTCTTGTGATTTGAATAAGACCAAATTTACTAGGTGGTAATATCTTATGTTTTGCTCTGTCATCCGACATTTCTTCACGCAGGTGCTCATACAGCTTTTTCCTGTTTTCTGAAGCGCGCATATCAATAAAATCAACTACTATGATACCACCCATATCGCGCAATCTTAATTGTCTAGCGATTTCTGTAGCGGCTATTAGGTTTGTTTCAAGCGCGGTGTCTTCCTGACTATCAGCTTTATTAGATCTATTACCAGAATTAACGTCTATAACGTGCATGGCTTCAGTGTGCTCTATGACTAAATAGGCACCTTTACTCATGGAAACCGTTTTTCCAAACGACGTTTTAATTTGTCTCTCGATACCGTATTTTTCAAAAATCGGTAGTCGTGGATTGTGATATTTTACAATAGACTGTTTGTGTGGAGCTATTGTACTTAAATATTCTTTGATCTCTTCACACACTTCTTTATCATCAACAATGATTGAAGTATAGGTATCATTAAACACATCTCTCATTAGAGAGTGAGTACGACTTTGTTCAGTCAATACTTTAGTAGGAAAGGAAGCCTTGTGCAATTTACTACACATGCGGTCCCATTTTTCCATTAAATTTTGTAGATCCTGATCCAGGTCTGCTACTAATTTTCCTGTGGCTACTGTGCGTACTATAACGCCAAAACCTTCAGGTTTAATGCTTTTAACAAGTCTTTTAAGACGGCTTTTTTCTTCTCTATCTTCTATTTTTTGGGAAATAGATATACGATCAGAGAATGGAACGAGTACAACATACCTACCTGGCAGTGAGATTTCTGCACTCAATCGCGGGCCCTTTGTAGAGATAGGTTCTTTAACTACCTGTACAAGTATAGGCTGGCCAGATTCAACAACATCGTCAATAGAACCACTTTTATCTAGTTCCTTTTCTAACTTGATGTCCTTGAGTTTAAAATTTTTTCTTCGTCCGCTTAAAATTTGCTTAGTAAACTTTAACTGTGTACGGTATTTAGGTCCTAGATCATGATAGTGTAAAAACCCATCTTTTTCATAACCTACATTAACAAATGAGGCATTAAGACCAGACAGTACTTTACGTGCTTTTGCTATAAAAACATCGCTTACTGCAAACTTGTTTTCATCTTCATCTTTGTGGAGTTCAATAAGCCTACCATTTTTGGTCAAGGCATAATCCACTTTTGTAGCACCGGAACGGATAATAATTTCTTTATCCATGTTTCCTGTTATTTAATAGTTGTAAAACCATAGATATGTTTTACAACAGGATGATATGAAAGAATACATTACAAGAACTTTTCTTGTAAAGTCAAACGAGTTGTCAACTGCAACCCTATTTCAATGAACGTAAAAAAGAAAAAGTAGTGCTACACTACTTTTTCTTCTTGTGACGGTTAGCGCGACGACGCTTTTTACGTTTGTGCGTAGCTACCTTATGTCTTTTTCTTTTCTTACCGCTTGGCATATCTCTTATATTATTGGTTTATTTTACTTTAACTTTTGTTTTTACACCTTCTACAAATACTTTAGCTGGTTTAAAAGCTGGTATATTGTGAGCTGGTATTTTTATAGTAGTATTTTTAGAAATATTACGACCAGTTTTTTCAGCTCTCGTTTTTACGATAAAGCTACCAAAACCGCGTAAATATACGTTTTCTCCAGTTTCCAGAGATCCTTTCACCTCTTCCATAAAAGACTCAACAGTTGCCTGAACATCAGTCTTCTCCATTCCCAACTTATCTGAAATCTTAGATACGATATCTGCTTTAGTCATTTTTAAGTTCTATTTTAATTATTTAGGGTTACATTAAACAGGGCGCAAATATACTCTAATTAAACTAATTAAAATCTCTAATTAATTAAATTTTAAATAGATATATCTTTCCACTCAATAATTATAAAGAAAATATGAACTTTTCGAGCCAACTCATTGATTGGTATTTAGTTAACAAAAGAGATCTACCTTGGCGTCATACTACTAATCCTTATTACATATGGTTAAGTGAGGTGATTCTCCAACAAACTCGTGTAGCACAAGGCCTTCCTTACTACAACAAGTTTGTTGAAACCTACCCCAAAGTTGAAATGCTTGCTGCTGCACCGCTGGACGACGTTCTTAAATTATGGCAAGGATTAGGATATTATTCTAGAGCACGTAATTTACATAAAGCCGCACAGCAAGTAGTAGAACTAGGTAAATTCCCTACCCAATACAAAGATTTACTTAAACTTAAAGGTGTAGGCACTTATACGGCTGCTGCCATAGCTAGCTTTTCTAACAAGGAAGCTGTTCCCGTGGTAGATGGTAATGTGTATCGAGTGCTTTCAAGAATTTTTCATATCAATACGCCTATAAATACGCCAGCAGCCGTAAAAGAGTTTACTCATCTTGCTGCACAACTTATGGATAAAGAGCAGCCGGACATCTTTAATCAAGCTATGATGGAGTTTGGAGCCCTACAATGCATTCCAAAAAATCCAAATTGCGCTTTGTGTGTATTTAAAAATGATTGCGTTGCCCACGAAAAGGGTTTAATTGATGAGTTACCGGTTAAGCCTAGAAAAACCAAGGTCAAAAATTTGTTCCATAATTACCTTGTAATTATTTCTCCAGACCAAAAAACTTTGTTGCAACAACGTGATGAATCAGGAATTTGGAAAGGTCTTTATGAATTTCCTCTTGTTGAGACTCCAGGAGCGGCGATGGTGTCTGAAATTAAAGATTCTATAGAGTTTAAAGATCTCATAGGCGAGTTACGCTTTCGCGAAAGCGTATACAATCAACAACCTATTATTCACAAATTATCACATCGTAAAATACATGCGACTTTTTGGATTATAGAACTAGAAGATTATATGGAAGGACTGTCACCTATTAAAGACGCTTTTAAAAAGCCAGTTCATGTATTAATGGAACGTTTCATGAATGAATATTGGCGAGATTACAAACATTAAGAATTACCTTTGTATTCTATTTATTATAAAGGATTTTATATCTTTAAAAGATAATTCAAACACAAACTATGGCAGGTACGGTAAACAAAGTAATACTTATAGGTCACACAGGTGATGATGTGAAAATGAAGCATTTTGAAGGTGGTGGCTGTATAGGAAGGTTTCCTCTAGCAACAAATGAAGAATATGTAAATCGCACCACTGGTGAGCGTGTTTCTAATACTGAATGGCACAATTGTGTGGTTCGTAATAAAGCAGCTGAGGTTTGTGAAAAATACTTGCGTAAAGGCGATAAAGTATACATTGAAGGACGCATTAAAAATAGACAATGGACTGGTGAAGACGGTCAACAGCGGTACACGACCGAAATCCAGGTACAAGAGTTTACATTTTTAACTCCTAAAAATGAGAATTCAAATACGGGACCACAACAGCAAGCAACCCAACAACAGTCTAATACACAGCGTTATCAAGCTCCAGTAGTACCACCAGAAGGTAGTGATGAAGAGGTTGATGACCTACCATTCTAACTAAATCTATTGATTAGTGGATCCTGATCCTGAACATTTACCCTTATTATTAGTAACGCAAGGTGAGCAAGCGCTTTACCTAGTAATCTATTTATTACTTTTAATTTGTAGTGCTTTAATTAGTGGTGCCGAGGTAGCTTTTTTCTCCCTTACTTCTAGCGAACTAGAAGAACCAAATGAAGCATTTACCAAACAAAATGTCGTAAGTAAGCTACTTGAAAGACCAAAAAAGTTACTAGCAACCATACTTATTGCTAATAATGCAATCAATATTACATCGGTTTTAATTTTTAGCTTATTAGGAGAGCAGTGGTTTGCAGATATAGAAACCGGCTGGATAAGGTTTGCCCTAGAGGTATTGTTTGCTACCTTTTTAATATTGCTCTTTGGCGAAATATTTCCAAAAGTATATGCAAATCGTAACCCAATAGGGTTTTCAAATTTTATGGCGGTTCCATTAAAAGTTCTGGATGTATTATTCAGTTTTTTGAGCTTACCCATGAGATTCATAACCTTGAAAATACAAGACAACTTAGGTAGTAAAAAAAGTAATTTAACTGTATCACAGTTATCTCAGGCTTTAGAACTCACCGATGAAAACGACACTACCGATGAGGAACAACAATTACTACAAGGAATTGTAAACTTTGGTAATACCGACACGAAAAACGTAATGCGTAATCGCACAGATGTTTTTGCTCTAGATGAGTCACTACCGTTTAGAGAAGTTATTACTCTTGTCGTAGATAACGGCTATTCAAGAATCCCTGTTTACAAAGAAAGCATTGATCAAATCACAGGCGTATTGTATGTAAAAGATCTATTACCTTATGTAGATCGCAAAAACTACGATTGGACAAAGTTATTGAGAGAAGCCTATTTTGTTCCTGAAAACAAAAAACTTGATGACTTACTTCAAGAATTTCAGGTTCAAAAAAAGCATCTAGCTATAGTGGTGGATGAATATGGTGGTACTAGTGGCCTAATCTCACTTGAGGATATAATAGAAGAGATTGTAGGTGATATAAGTGATGAATTTGACGAAGAAGATCTGGTCTATTCACAACTAGATGAGAAAAACTATGTATTTGAAGGTAAAACTTCTCTGAAAGACTTTTACCGAGTACTAGACCTTGATGAAGAAGTAATAGAACAATATGAAAGCGCACGTGGAGAATCGGAGACTTTAGCAGGTTTTTTATTGGAACAAACAGGTAATTTCCCTCGTAAATTAGATAAAATAAAGTTCAAAGGATTCACGTTTTTAGTAGAAGCGATGGACAATAAACGAATCAAACAAATCAAATGCACACTACCATAAAACTGATTTTAATTTCTTGCTTCTTGATTTTAACCAGCTGTGGTGATGAAGATGTATTACCCAAACCTAGCGCAAGTCTAGCGCTACAGTATCCCGATGCGACATACGGTACCACTACCACTGATTACTGTCCTTTTGTTTTTGAACTCAACGAGTATGCTAGAGTATTGAGCAAGAACGATTGCTCAATGAAAATCGAATATCCCTACATGGACGCCACTGTTTACCTAACCTACAATAAGGTAGATGATAATTTAACTCAACTGCTAATTGACGGCCAAAAACTATCTTATAAGCATAATATAAAAGCCGATGTAATAAAGGATTATCCATTTATGAATGAGAAATCTAAAGTCTATGGAATGATGTATGAAGTAGAAGGTAACGCTGCTAGTAATGCACAATTTTACGTCACTGATAGTACCAACCATTTCTTGACCGCTAGTCTGTATTTTGACACAAGACCCAACTACGATAGTATTCTTCCTGCAGTTGATTATGTCAAAAAAGATATGATCAATCTACTGGAAACCTTGCAATGGAAGTAGTCTAACAATTCGTAATATGTTTATCTTTAAACAGTTAGTTTAATCAAAACCTTCTTCAAATCATTGGTTTTAAATTATTAGTTCAATCAAATTAATAGAACCACCTTTGCATTTTATAAAATCGCATAGATGGAAAAGAGCCAATTAAAGTACGTTTATCTTGTCATTCTAAGTCTTATTTGGGGCTCTTCATTTATTCTTATAAAAAAAGCTTTGGGTCAAGAGAATGGTAACCTCACCCTTACACCTTTACAGCTAGGAGCCTTGCGTGTAATTTTATCAGGTGTGATATTAACTGTGATTGGACTATCTAGCTTTAAAAAAGCAAGCAAGAGTGATTATTTATGGTTGTTTATTTCTGGTTTACTGGGAACTTTTTTTCCAGTATTTCTTTTTGCTTATGCCCAAACAGAAATCGATAGCGCAGTAAGCGGTATATTAAACTCTACAGTGCCTTTAATCACGCTTATTCTAGGAGCGATAGTTTTTGGTATATCATTCAGTCGAGTACAGCTTTTAGGCGTAATAATTGGATTAGGTGGTGCCATAGGTTTAATATTTGCCGGGATGGAAGGCAATCCAGATCAAAATTATCTTTTTGCCGGGTTTGTACTTATTGCATGCTGTTGTTACGCCAGCAATGTCAATATTATTAAAAGGTATTTACAAAACGTAAAACCACTAGCTATCGCGGCAGGTAACTTCATATTTATTACTCCACTTGCGGTAATCGTACTATTTCTTTCTGATGGTCACAGTCTGGATTACACCAACCCACAAATTCAAAAAAGCTTAGGCTATATTGTCGTTTTATGCATCTTTGGTACCGTAGCAGCAAAGATCATGTTTAATAAACTTGTTCAAATTACATCTCCTGTATTTGCAAGTAGTGTCACATACTTAATGCCTGTAGTTGGACTTACTTGGGGAATTTTGGATGGTGAATCATTTAATTTATGGCAAGGCATCTCTACCGCGGTAATAATTTTTGCAGTGGTATTGGTAACAAGAGCAAAAAAAGAAAAACCGGCCACTGACTAGTAACCGGTTTTACGTTTCATTATTTCGCTTTCGCGAAAGCGAGATCTTACTAGAAATCAGAGTCTTTTAAACCTGTATTTACTTTAAGATCTTTAGTCTCAAATTTAAGTTCCTGTCCCATCATAGGCTGAACCATTACGGTAGGAAATTTCACTCCATTATACTCTTCGTAATCACTATACTTAAGGATAGTAGTGATTTCACCTTGAGGACCCATAGACACCACTTCTTCTCCAACTAAAAGACCGCTTTCAGTATCATAGAATGATTTTTTTGTATCACTCCATTTAATAATGTATACGTTATTATCTCCTAAACGTTGTGCTCCTGCAAGAGTAGCTTTATCTGCATGATACAATTCAGGGAAAAATAAAGCTTGATCTTTTACCAATTCTAACATTTTACCAGATAATTCCTGTGATTGTCCCATGGCACCTACAGTGGCTTTCCCGTCCAAGTAAACTTGTTTATTTACTTCACGTCCACCCATTTTAATAGATTGTGACCATTTATCACCTTGTGCTCTCTTTACTCCTAGTATAAGTTCTCCCATAGGAGATGTATAGGCAGAGAATGTATTCACATCTTTAATTTCTTGAACAGCTTCCTTACCACCGATAGCTGCTATATAGTTGTCAAGAACGTTTTGCGCAGTTAATCCTTCTGGAACTTCTACTGTTGATGGACGCTCTGTAGGGTTTGCCTCTTTATCAAAGAATTTGATATCTACTGGCAATCCATCAATTTTCATTTTTTCTAGGTTCTCTAATACATCACTTGCTTTTCCTACAAGAACTATACGAGCCTGTTCAGGCTTTAAGTATTTATTTGCAACGCGCTTAACATCTGCAACTGTAACTGCGTTGATGTTTTTGATAAAGTTTTTGTAGAAATCTTCTGGAAGATTGTTTGTTCTTATTGTTACTGCTCTATCTGCAACAACTTCTTTATCTTCTGATTGCATGATAAAACTTCCTAAGAATTTTGCTTTGGCATTTTCTAGAACTACAGGATCTACATCCTCAGTCTTAAGACGGTTGATTTCTTTGAATATTTCAACAACAGCACTATCTGTAACTTCATTACGCACTTTTGTCGTAGCTCTGAATGTAGATTTGTAATTTCTTCCGCTACCTAGAGATGTACGTGCACCATAAGTCCATCCATGTTCTTCTCTAAGGTTCATATTAACGTATGAATTAAATCCACCACCTAAAATGTAATTAGCAAGTACAGCTGCATGATAATCAGGATCATTCATTTTAAGATCAGATACATGCATAACTGCAAGCTCTGTTTGTACTGCATTAGGAACGTCAACAAAGTTAATTTGTCTTTCTGCAAGGTCTTGCACTGCTGGCAATTGTGCTTTAGGAGCAAGGCCTTCTTCCCACTGCTTATCAAAGTATTTTTTAGCAAGCTTTTTAGCTTCCTTTTTGGTAATATCACCAGAAATTACCAGAAACCCACGAGATGGCTTGAAGTAAGTGTTGTAGAAGTTTTTAACATCATCTAGCGTAACACTTTCTACCGATTCTACTGTTGCAAATTCTCCTGCTGCATGATCTTTACCATACACTAACGCACCACGAACTTTTCCAGCAATTGAAGCAGCACTATTTTCACCGGATTTAAGTCCTTGGATTAAATTATCACGTTCTAGTTTTAATTCTTCTTCGGTAAAATTCGGATATAAAGCCGCCTCAGTAAACATTGAGAAAATATCTTCTTTGTATTTAGATAAACCAGAGGCAAAACCACCGTTTGCATTTACAAATACTCTAAGACCTAAGTAATCAACTTTTTCGTTAAAGTCATTCTTAGGTGTTTTTGAAGTTCCTTTACCCATTATAGAAGAGGTCAAGGATTGTACACCAGCTTTATCGCCTTCAATAATTGGTGGATTATCAAGACTTAAACTCATGTTGATTACAGGAAGTTTAGAATCTTCAACTACCAAAACCTGAAGCCCATTTTTAAGCTCAAATGTATATGGTTTACCCATGTTTATTTCTGGTGTTGGACCAGATTCAGGCATCTTTGATCGATCAATCTGTGCAGTAGCGGTTAACCCGATAAAAAGTACTGCCAGAGTATATAAAAGTTGCTTTTTCATTTTAATTCTTTATTTTTTTATGATCGTAAATTCAGTTCTTCTATTCTGCTCGTGCTGTTCCTCTGTACATTCTTGAGAAGAACAATCTACTACTGGATTACTTTCTCCTTTACCTACTGCTTTAATGCGATTTTCTGCAATTCCCTTTATTACTAGATAACTTTTAACAGCTTCGGCGCGTTTTTGAGATAATTCCTGATTATAATCATCACCGCCTTTACTATCAGTATAAGTTTCGGCTAGTATTTCCAATTTAGGGTATTTGAACATCATATCGATAATTTTGTCCAATTCAGTGATGGCACTTTTTGTCAACTTAGAACTATCACTTTCAAAATAAATCTTGTTAACTTGAAGTTTATTTTCTACAACTTTAATATCGCCTTCTCCTTCTCCAACTTCAGGAGCATCTGGTGCTTCACCAGCAAAGTAATCTAGTTCTAATCGTTGATTAGGGTTTAAATAAGTATTTGCAACTCGTTTGATATCTTCTCTAGTAATACTTTTATAAATATCTAGTTCTTTATTGATTTTATCAGCACCACCTTTTAACATATAATAAGTAGCAAGAGATGAAGCAATACCTTCAACTCTTGAATTAGATTGAACATAACGAGCTTCAAATTGGTTTTTAAGCTTTTCTAATTCCTTTTCTGAAATAAGTTCAGTTTGAAGTTTTTTAATTTCTTCATCCATCACTTTTGCTAGTTGATCTAGTGTTACATCACCTTTAGGAAGAGCTCCCATAGTATAAGTTCCGTAGTCTTGATTTGCTTGATTGAAAGCAAGAACTTGAAAAGCGATTTGCTCCTCTTCAACCATTCTTTTCTGCATTCTAGAACTTGCACCACCTGTAAGAATACTAGATATATAATCCAATACATAAGCATCTTTTTCTACCGATTTTGGCGTGATGTAAGAGAAGATTTTTACAGGAATACTAATGTTCGGATCGTATTCTGTTGCAAAACGAGTTTCCGTAATTGGGTCTTCAACTATTTCCTTTCTCACGTTCGTTGGAGCATTATTAGGAATAGGTCCAAAATAATCCTCAATCATCTTTTTAGTTTCGTCGATTTGGATATCTCCTGCAACTACTAGCACTGCATTATTTGGATTGTAGTACTTATCATTGAAACCAATAAACTCATCCAATTTTGCAGCGTCAAGATCTTCCATAGATCCAATAACTGACTGCCCGTATGGGTGTTTTTTAAACAAGTGCTTATCGATACCTGTTCTGTAAAGAATAGCTCCATAAGGTGCATTATCGATACGCTGCCTTTTCTCTTCTTTTACTACTTCATTTTGTGTGTCTACACCTATTTGTTCAATTTTAGGATGTAACATACGCTCACTTTCCATCCAAAGACCTAATTCTAGCTTGTTAGAAGGAAACGTCTCATAATAGTAAGTCCTATCCTGAGTGGTATTTGCGTTGTTACTACCACCATTAGCTCCTACTATTTCAAACCACTTTCCTCTTTCAATATTCTCTGTTCCTTCAAACAACAAGTGTTCAAAAAAGTGAGCAAACCCAGTTCTTCCAGGCTCTTCATCCTTTGCACCTACTTGGTACATCACTCCTACTGTGATAACAGGAGCAGCATTTTCTTGGTGAAGAATAACGTGCAGTCCATTAGGTAAATCATATTCTATAAAATCCACCTCTTGGGAAAATCCAGTTAATGCTGTAAAACCAGCTACCAGACTCAAAACAATTTTTTTCATGTTTTTTGATACTTTAGTTCAACTGTTTGTGTTAGTGTAAGATTTGATCGAAATGTTACAAACAATACAAATCTTTGTAAAAATACTGGTAATTCTTTCGTTTTCAAGTTAAACTTATTTGAAATCAACCATGACTACGATACAAAAGTTCGATATTTAAAAGAAAACTGAACTAAAAATATTACATCATGAATTTTTCAAAAACTACTAAATACGGATTATTAATAGCTCTAGCATTAATTATCTATTTCGTTATAATTGACTTTATCGGATTCGGGAACGAGTCCTGGTTAAGTTTTTTCAATGCCGCTATTGTCGGTTTTGGGCTATGGCAACTGATTAAAAAAGTTTACGAGGAGAAAAGAGGACAATTTAAATATATGGAAGGGTTTACGGCTTCTCTAACAGCAGGATTTATTGCCACCACCATATTTACAGTCTTTATGGCAATTTATTTATTTGAAATTCATCCCGAATTAGCCAATGAACTCAAACAACAAATTACAATAGCAGGTGAAGGATTAGAAGTAGCCTTGTTGCTTTTTGTATTTTTATCTGGAGTAGCAACTACGATTGTAGCATCATTAGTAATTTTACCTATTTACAAACAATCCTGGAACACCAAAGAAATTAGGTCCAAACAAAAACCTCTTAATCAGCAAGCATAAAATTCTTGAAGAAATGTTGATAACTATTGCTAATTTGTAGAATAGCAGTATATTTGCAGCCCTAAATTAACAACATTAATTCGTAATTATGTACGCAATCGTAGAGATAGCAGGGCAACAATTCAAGATCGAGAAGGATCAGAAGTTGTTTGTACATCGCTTACAAGAAGATGAAGGTGCTACTATTAACATCGACAAAGTTCTTCTAGTAGGTGACGGTGACAACATCACACTCGGCGCCCCAGTTATAGAAGGTGCATTTGCTGAAGCAAAAGTACTTTCCCACCTTAAAGGTGACAAGGTAATCGTTTTCAAGAAAAAACGTAGAAAAGGTTACAAAAAGAAAAACGGACACAGACAATACTTATCTGAAATCCAAATCTCAAGTATTTCAACTACTGGCGGTAAAAAAACTGCTGCTAAGAAAGAAGAGAAAAAAGCTGAACCTAAAAAAGCTGCACCAAAAGCAAGCTCAAAAGGTGATGATTTAAAGAAAATCGAAGGTATTGGTCCAAAGATTGCTACAACTCTTAATGAATCAGGAATTGTTACTTTCTCAGATCTTGCAAACGCAAAACCAGAGGACATTTCTGAAATGATTAAGGATGTTCGTGGAAATCACGTAACGACTACTTGGCCACAACAAGCTCAACTTGCAGCTGATGGTAAGTGGGATGAATTAAAAGAACTTCAAGACCGTCTAGACGGAGGAGTTGAAAAATAAGTTTAACCTATTTCGCTTTCGCGAAAGCTTAAAATAAAACATCATGGCTCATAAAAAAGGAGTTGGTAGTTCTAAGAACGGTAGAGAATCAGAATCGAAACGATTAGGTGTTAAAATTTTTGGTGGACAAGCAGCAGTAGCTGGTAACATTATTGTTCGTCAAAGAGGTATGGAGCACCACCCAGGTGAAAACGTATATGCAGGTAAAGATTTTACTTTACATGCTAAAGTTGATGGAACAGTAAAGTTCGTTAAGAAAGGTAATAATAGATCATTTGTTTCTATTGTTCCTGAAGCACAAGCTTAATTCCATTAGATAATAGAATTAAAAACCCAAATCAATATGATTTGGGTTTTTTGTTTTCGATAAAATTAAATCTTTTGTGTTTTAATACAACCTTCTGTATTTCAGTAAACAGACTTGTTCAAGGATGAAATCAAGTTTAAGTAGAGGTTAAATATTTACCTGCTTTTTAAAAAGTTAGCAACCAATTGTTATATTTGTTACTCTTGATGTAATTCAAGTATTAAAATTCAATTTTTTTGACAATGAAAAATTCACAGAAGTTAGTATTATTCGCTTTTATTTTAATTGGAAGTATTGCAAGTGCTCAACCAGGTTTTGATGACACGGTTGAAGATGTTGCTCCTATTCCAGGATTACTAATTGCCGCAGCCGCAGCTATTGGAATCGGTGTTAGATCTGTTTATAAAAAGTCAAAGTAATAAAGTTATAACGCATACTTAAAGCCTCCTGTAAAATGGAGGCTTTTTTTATTTTCTACAACCGCAATTCTAATTTCACATTGATTAACATAAAATATTTTTAAACCTAGAGTAGTCCTTATTCTGTTTGTTATTTTAGCGTACAAAGACAACTTACAATAGTTAAACCATTTTTTAATTAGCTATTCGAATTAATCATCCAGACATGGAACAAAATAATAGTACGATAGACATAGCAAGCATAAATGAAAAAGTGCAACAAGAAAGTCAGTTCATTGATCTTCTTGTAAGCGAGATGAATAAAGTGATAGTCGGTCAACAATATATGATTGATCGTTTGCTCATAGGTTTATTAGGACGCGGTCACATTTTACTAGAAGGTGTACCTGGTCTAGCCAAAACTCTAGCCATTAACACCTTGTCAAAAGCCGTAAGTGCTAGCTTTTCTCGAATACAGTTTACTCCAGATTTATTACCAGCCGATGTTGTAGGAACTTTAATCTATAACATGAAAGACGCTGATTTTAGCATTAAAAAAGGTCCTGTATTTGCAAATTTTGTCCTTGCAGATGAGATCAATCGTGCTCCTGCCAAGGTTCAAAGTGCTCTATTAGAAGCCATGCAAGAGAAACAAGTAACCATTGGAGAAACTACCTTCAGTCTAGAAAAACCTTTCTTAGTTATGGCTACTCAAAATCCAGTTGATCAAGAAGGTACTTATCCACTACCTGAAGCTCAAATGGACCGTTTCATGTTAAAAACAGTTATTGATTATCCCACGTTAAATGATGAACAACACATCATGCGTGCAAATCTTAAAAAGGATTTTCCAGTTCCTAATGCAGTCATCACAACCGAGCAAATCTTAAAAGCGCAAGATGCTGTAGAATTGGTATACATGGACGAAAAAATAGAAAAGTATATCCTGGATATCATTTTTGCTACTAGATATCCAGAGAAATATAAACTAGAGGAGTTAAAATCTCTTATTAGTTTTGGTGCTTCGCCTCGAGGATCTATCAATCTAGCCAAAGCGGCAAAATGTTACGCGTTTATAAAACGTCGTGGTTACGTAATTCCTGAAGACGTGAGAGCGGTTGTTCTTGATGTTTTAAGACATAGAATTGGTATCACTTATGAAGCAGAGGCAGAAAACTTTTCAAGTGTTGATATCATAAATAAAATTGTAAATACCATAGAGGTACCGTAGCATCTAAATAATCCTTTTAATAAATCTATAATTAGTAACAAATCCCTGTGTTCCACAGGCAACGTAACTTCATGAATACTCAGGAGCTTTTAAAAAAAGTACGAAAAATTGAAATCAAAACACGTCGATTGAGCGACGCTGTATTTGGTGGTGAGTATCATAGTGCTTTTAAAGGAAGAGGAATGACTTTTAGCGAGGTGCGTCAATATCAATTTGGTGATGATGTTCGTAATATAGATTGGAACGTTACCGCTAGATATAACGAGCCTTATATTAAGGTTTTCGAAGAAGAACGTGAACTCACGTTAATGCTAGTGGTAGATGTAAGTTCTTCAACTTTGTTTGGAACTCAAAATCAAATTAAAAAGGAGATTATAACAGAACTGTGTGCAACATTAGCCTTCAGTGCTTTACAAAACAATGACAAAGTAGGGTTATTACTTTTTTCGGATCAAGTAGAATTATTTGTACCACCAAAAAAAGGAAAGTCACACATTCTTAGGATTATAAGAGAATTATTGGAATTTAAACCAGAACACAAAAAGACTGATGTTTCTGGGGCTTTAAAATATATGGCTGGTGTTCTTAAAAAGAAAGCCATTGTTTTTGTTTTGTCTGATTTTATGAGTGATGATTATATGAAAACCTTACAAATAATTGGACGCAAGCATGATGTTACCGGAGTAAGAATTTACGATAAGCATGAACAAGAGCTGCCTAAAATAGGTCTGGTCCAATTTAAAGATCTAGAAACAGGAAAAAATTTGTTCATTAATACAAACTCTAGCAAAACTCGCCGTGAGTATGCCGCTCATCATATAGAAAAAGCTGCTTATTTTAAAAATGCTTTCACTAGGTCTGATGCCGGAGCTATTGATCTAGAAACTAGAGAAGATTATTCAAAAAAATTATTAGGTTACTTTAAAGCAAGATAATGAAATACGTACTGTACCTCTTTTTTATTGTTTCTGCTTGGGCGACAGCTCAACAACCAGAAGTATCTACAAAAGTAGATCGTGACCTTATTAAAATTGGAGAAGAAGTAGTTCTAGAAATTGGCATTACGGCTCAAAAAAGTGATTTAGTAATCTTTCCAGAGCAACCTGCCTATGGAGCTTTAGAGGTTTTAGAATCATATCCAGTAGATAGTGTTATTGCTGATGATAAATTTCAGCTTTTTAAGAAGTACGGAGTAACACAATGGGACAGCGGTGACTACTGGATACCACAATTAAAAGTCCTTATAAACGATGATAAGCAAGTCCTAACTGATTCACTTCTTGTAAGTGTAAGAGAAGTTGAAGTAGATACTACTAAACAAAAAATGTTCCCTATTAAGGACACACTTAATATTGAAACTGTTACAAGAACAGATTGGTCCTGGTTGTGGTGGCTATTTCTTTTATTACCTATTGGAGCTATTATTTATTTGCTTTCGCGAAAGCGTGAAAAGAAAAGCTATGAGGATACACTAGCTCCATATGAATGGGCGATATACCGTCTTAAACAACTAGAAAACAATAATTGGCTAGAAAACAGAGATTGGAAAAGCTACTATTCTGAAATCACATATATCATAAGAAGATATATAGATTCGAAGGTTTATGGGCGTACGATGGAAAGCACCACACAACAACTGCTTACCGAGCTCAAGGTTGTGATGAATGAAAAGGGCATGCACATCACCCAGAATTCGGAAAATCGACTAGAATCATTGCTTCAAAAAGCTGATTTAATCAAGTTTGCTGGCGCCTCAAGTGACTCTATAAGTGCCAAAGAAGATCGTGGTTATGCACACGATATCATATACAACATTCATCAAGTGTTGCCACCACCTAGTGAAGAAGAGCTCATGCTAAGCGCAGAATATCAAAGAAAACAAGCTAGAAAAAAAGCCCTTAAAAAAGGATTGCTAGTTTCTGCAATTAGTCTACTAGTCATTTGTAGCGGTATTGGGATATGGACTTACCTTTCAGGTTGGGACAATGTAAAGGATAGTGTCTTTGGAAATAAACTGCGCAGTTATAATGAGCAAGAATGGTATACGGCAGAGTATGGTTTACCAAGCATTCAACTTGATACACCAGAAATACTAGTTAGACAATCAACCTTAAACAGTGAGGAAGAAAGTACTGCTACAGAAATCAATGAGCAAGTCTTTGAATGGAAAGACGATAAAGATCTTGCAGGAGTTTATGTAAAAACATACCAAATACCAGCAAGTGCTACGCAAGATAAACAAGAAATTAATCCACAAGAGTTTATAGATATTTTCCTTAAACAATTAGAAGAAACAGGAGCATCAAACATCCTAAACTTTGACAGTGAAATCACTACCAACACCATAAAAGGTATAAGTATCACAGGAAGTTTTGAACGTGAGGGAAATAAATACGATTACGAAACCAGATTTTATGCTACAGGACCTGGTGTAGTTGAGTGTATGGTTTATAATATCATGGACGATGAAGAATTAGAAGAAAGACAATATGGACAACAGCTTAAAGAAAGGGTTATAGAAAGTTTGACCATACCTTCATCCATTCAACAATCTAATAATAAAGACAAGTAAAAGATGTGGAACTTTGAAAACATAAAGTTTTTAAATCCAGAGTTTTTCTGGTTGTTATTGTTATTAGTTCCGCTAGCGGTATTCTATTTTTTTACACATAGAAAACAACAAGCAGAGGTTTATATTTCTAGTACAGCTGGTTTTAAGTTTAAAGAATCTCTTTTAGGTAAATTAAAGCCTATACTTTATTTACTTAGATTATTAGCTATCGCTTTATTAATTATAGCCCTAGCAAGACCTCAAACAACCGATGTTACAACTAGAACAAAAAAAACCAGTGGTATAGATATAGTTCTTGCCATTGATGTGAGTGCTAGTATGCTGGCAAGAGATTTTAAACCAGATCGGTTACAAGCAACTAAGGAGGTTGCTACAAACTTTATACAAGGCAGGCCAAATGACCGTATAGGTATTGTAGTATACGCAGGAGAAAGTTATACTAAAACACCTATTACTACCGATCAAAAGGTCTCGCTCAATGCGGTAAAAGGTATCGAATTTGACGAAGTTCTAGAAAACGGTACTGCAATCGGAATGGGATTAGGAACAGCAGTTAATAGACTTAAAGAAAGTGAGGCAGAAAGTAAAGTAATCATACTCATGACTGATGGTGTGAATAACAGCGGAGTAATTGATCCCAAAATAGCTGGAGAACTTGCCGTCGAATTTGGAATTAAGGTATACACCATTGGAATAGGTACAAATGGAAATGCTCTTTCACCATACAGCAGGTATCCTAATGGGGAATTTCAATTTAGAATGTTACCTGTAGAAATCGATGAAGAGCTTTTAAAAAATATAGCCGCGTCCACCGGTGGACGCTATTTTAGAGCAACTGATGATGAAAAGTTAAAAGAAATTTATAATGAAATCGATCAACTTGAAAAAACTGAAATAGAGCAATTTGAATTTTATAGTGTGCAAGAAAAATTTAGAGCATTTGCATTAATCGCCTTTTGTTTGCTTGCGATAGAACAATTATTAAAACACACGCTATTTAAATCTGTAGCCTAGTAAATATGTACGTACTTGAAGAGAAAATTTATTTTTGGTTATTAGTAGCAATTCCATTGTTATTGGTGTTTTATATGGCCGTAAGCTTGTGGCGATTGAGAGCACAAAAAAAGTACGCCCAAAAACATCAATTACCACACCTTATGCCCAACAAGTCGTGGTTTAAACCGCTACTCAAGGCAATAACCATAAGTTTTGGGCTTGGCTTTATAGCCTTTTCCTTAGTTAATTTAAAAGCAGGAACAAGACTAGAAACTGTTAACCGAGAAGGAGTAGATATCGTATTTGCGGTAGATATTTCAAAATCCATGCTAGCAGAAGATATTGCGCCTAATCGATTGGAAAAATCTCAACAACTTGTCACACAAATTATTAATAATCTTGCAAGTGACCGTATAGGATTGATTGCCTATGCAGGTAGTGCCGTGCCTCAGTTACCCATAACTACTGACTATGGTAGTGCCAAACTATTTTTACAAGGATTAAGTACTGATCTAGTATCCAGTCAAGGAACAGCAATTAATGAAGCAATAGAGCTGGCACTAGGATACTATGGGGACGATAGTGAAGCTGCAAAAGTATTAGTTATCATAAGTGATGGTGAGGATCATGAAGGTGATTCTGTCGACCTAGCAGAGGCCGCTTCAGAAAAAGGCTTACACATAATAACAATAGGTGTAGGAACTCAAAAAGGTAGTAACATTCCTATACGAGAAAATGGTATTGTAAAATCCTTTAAAAAAGATCAAAACGGTAAAACTGTTATCACCAAATTAAATGCGACAACGCTTCAAGAAATAGCAGAGGCTGGTAATGGTGTTTATATCGATGGCACCTTGACTAATGAAGTGATTGAAAAACTAAAGGCAGAGTTAGACACCTTGGACAAAGTAGCTTTTGAATCACAACAATATGCCGATTTTGAATCACAATTCCAATGGTTTCTAGCCTTTGGCCTATTCTTTGTCGTACTGGATGTATTCTATTTAGAAAGAAAAACAGAATGGATTAAAAAACTTAATTTATTTAATGAATAATAATAGTATACATATCACCTATGTTTTGATATTCATGCTAATATCATTCTACACTGCGGCTCAAAACGAACAAGAACCAGCCATAAATTACGCAGAACAGCAAGCCGTAAAAGATGCTCAAGACGCTGCTAGTGATGGTGATTTCGCTTTCGCGGAAGCGGAATACAAAAAAGCCCTATCATTAAACCCAGATAATGCGCAAGCAGCTTATAATTTGGGTAATCTGTATTACAACAACGAGAAAAAAATTGAAGCAAACTCCTATTTTAGAAAGGCTGCAGATGCTGCTACTTCTAAAGAAATGAAGCATAAAATTTTTCACAATATAGGTAACACTTTATTAGAGAACAAAGATTACGATAAAGCTATTGAAGCCTATAAGAACGCATTACGTAACGACCCTACCGACGATGAAACTCGTTATAACCTAGCTCTTGCAAAGCAAGAAAAAGAGAAACAAGGTGGCGGCGGTGGCGGCGGTAATGACGAGAATGATCAAAACCAACAGCAAGAAAAGGAGCAAGAACAAGATAAGAATAAGGAAGGTGATCAAGACGAAAAGTCTGATGGTGATAATAAAGGAGATCAAAACGAAAAAGAAGGAGATCAAGATAAAAATGATGGTGATCAAAAGAATGATGACCAAGGAAAAAATAGCGAAGGTGAAAACGGTAATGATTCACCAGAAGAACAAAAAGGACAAGCACCTCAACGCCAGCAAGGAAAAATGACAAGGCAACAAATTAAACAGTTGCTCGAGGCGATGAATAATGAGGAAAAGAAAATTCAAAAGAAAGTAAACGGTAAAAAGGCCAAAGGAACCGTTAAGAAATCAGAAAAAGACTGGTAAGTAATGAAAAGCACGTGGTTTTACATATTAGTTTTTATAGCAGCATGGGCACACGCACAAGTAGAGTTTACTACGAGCGTAAGTCGTGAACGTATCGCACTCAATGAGCGCATGCGTGTTGAATTTAAAATGAATGTAAATGGTAATGATTTTACACCGCCAAACTTTGTAGGATTTCAAGTAGTAGGTGGACCTAGTCAATCTTTTTCACAACAATGGATTAATGGAAAAGGATCCATGACAAAATCGTTTACCTATATATTAAAACCTAATAAAACAGGAAAACAGTATATTAAACCAGCTACCATGAATTACGAGGGTAAAACATACTCTACTCAAACAGTAGAGATAAATGTAACTGGTGCTGTAAATAAACCTAAAAACATTAATGACACCTCGCCACGAGCAGATGAGACCGTACATCTAGTTGCCGAGATTTCAAACGCAAACCCTTATCTTAATGAAGCTATTAGGGTCGTATACAAACTTTATGTTTCAAACACATCCGGAGTAAATGACTGGCGCGAGGTTAATTCACCTAAATACGCAGACTTTTGGAGTGATAATATCGACAATCGTAATAGTCTAGTTAAAGAAGGAACTTATAAAGGAAAGCCTTATCGATACAAAGTATTAAGAGAAGCCATCCTCTATCCTCAAAAAACAGGTAAATTAATTATAGAACCACTTACTTTAGAAGTAGATGTGGTAGTTCCTACCGGACAACGTAGTTTTACAGGTAGACCATATATGACCACCGAACAAATCACAGTCAGTGCTGGTAAACGTACTATTGATGTTAAAGATCTTCCACTAGATGGTAGACCAGCAAACTTCAATGGAGCGGTAGGTCAATTTGAATTTCAAGTAGAAACTGATCAAGTACAAATTGAAGCAGGTGAAAGCATGACTGCTAGTGTTCAAGTAGGTGGAGTAGGAAATCTTAAATTAATGGATTTACCAGAACTTAAAGCACCTAAGAGTCTTGAAGTTTACGAACCAGAACGCATTAATAACGTACGTACCTCAATTACCGGAATGCGAGGAAATATTAAGGACAAATACACCATAGTTCCTCAATACAGCGGTAAATATGTTATTCCACCTGTTGAATTTAGTTATTTTGATCCCAAAAAGGAGTCCTACGTAAGTTTAAATAGTGGTGAAATTTTATTACAAGTAGAAGGTGATGTTGCTGCTCCTATAGCTACCACAGAAAACAAAAATGTCATTACTCAAAACAACCAGTTTGTTTTCATTAAAACGGATACCGAATTAACATCACAAAACGAGGAACAGTTTTTTGGCTCAACAAAATACTGGATAACCTTAGGTGGTATTTTCCTTCTTTTACCTTTATTCTTAATAGTGAAAAAACGTAAAGAATCTAGAGCTGCCGATGTAGTAGGTAATCGATTGAGAAACGCCAATAAATTGAGTAAAAAATACTTGAGCACTGCTCGTAAAAATTTAGGCAATCACGAAGAATTCTATGTCGCTCTAGAAAAATCCCTACACAATTATCTCAAATCTAAACTTAGTATTTCAACAAGTGAAATGACTAAAAACAATGTAGGACAACTCTTATTAGACCGCGGTGCTACCGTTCAAACAAAACAAGAGTTTATTAAACTACTAGAAAGCTGTGAATTTGCACGATACACGCCGTCAACTCCTGCTAGCATGAGAGAAGATTATGAAAAAGCTAGTCAGGTCCTTAATTTGATAGACAAACAATTAAAAAGCTAGTTTTATGAGAACAACCTTAATTTTTCTAGCTACAGTCCTATTAACTTGGCCTATTTTCAGTCAAGAAGAGGCTGCTTATTCCGCTTTCGCGAAAGCGAATCAAGCATATACTAACGAAAATTATGAAATAGCAATTGCAGGTTATGAGCAAGTATTAAGTACAGGTCTACACAGTGCCGATGTTTATTTTAATCTAGCTAATGCTCATTACAAATTAAATCAGGTAGGTCCGGCTATTTATAATTACGAGAAAGCCCTAGAACTAGACCCTGAAAACGAAGATATTAAGAGCAATCTAGCATTTGCCAATCGTATGAAAATAGACGCTATAGAATCCTTACCACAAGACAATTTATCTGGAAGTTTACAGGATACTATAAAATCGTTATCTGTCGATGAATGGGCCTATTTTAGTGTCATTGCTGCCTTATTTACCATACTATTCATAGTACTTTATATTTACGCAGGAACTACAAGTAAAAAAAGATTGTTTTTTATTCTTTTCATTCTTACTGGTATTTTGTTTTTATCTACTGCTGCTGCTGCCTTTTACAGTAGTGAATATTTAGATAAAAAGCAATTTGCTATTGTTTACATAGAAGAATTCACTACTCGCAGTGAACCTAAAAATAGCGCTGGCACCAGCTTTGTTATTCATGAAGGAACTAAGGTTGAGGTCCTTGAAGAATTCAATGATTGGGCGCACATACAACTCGCAAATGGTAGTAAGGCCTGGATGCCATTAGAGGATTTGAAAAAGCTTTAAGAAATCTTTCTTCAATCTGATCTAGAACATAAAGTTTTATCATGCATGCATAACAACTAAAATACTTGTGTAAGTATGTCTGTTGTTGAGTTGCTTATATTTGCATATACCCCAAAAAAGTAGAATGACATTATCAAAAAATATTGCAGTAATAGGTGGTGGAAGTTGGGCAACGGCTATTGTGAAAATGCTGTCGGAGAACCTAGAAACTATCCATTGGTACATGCGCAGTGAATATGCCATTGAACATATTAAACGTAATGACCACAATCCTAATTACTTAAGCTCAGTTGAGTTTAAAAACAATCAATTGCACTTGTCTAGCGATATAAATGAAATCGTGAGCGCTGCAGATATTTGCATATTTGCGATTCCTAGTGCTTTTGTGTACAGCGAGTTGGAATCTCTAGAGGTTTCATTAGAAAACAAAATAATTTTTAGTGCTATTAAAGGAATAGTACCTGAAACAGGGCTTATTGTTGGAGAACATTTTCATGATCATTACAACATTCCTTTTGAAAACATTGGTGTTATTACCGGACCTTGCCATGCCGAAGAAGTTGCCCTAGAACGGTTGTCCTACCTTACAATCGCGTGTGCAGATGAAGAAAAAGCGCAACATCTAGCTACTTGCCTTAATAGTGATTACATCAACTGTAAAATAAGTGATGATATCATAGGGACTGAATATGCCGCCATGCTTAAAAATATTTATGCTATTGCTGCTGGAATAGCTCATGGTCTGGGATATGGTGATAATTTTCAAAGTGTACTTATGAGTAATGCTATACGTGAAATGAAACGATTCATTAAAAAAGTACACAAAATGAAACGTAACATCAACGATAGCGCTTACTTAGGAGACTTACTAGTAACAGGTTATTCAGTTTTTTCACGAAATCGATTGTTTGGTAACATGCTAGGAAAAGGATATACAGTGCGCAGCGCGCAATTAGAAATGAGCATGATTGCCGAAGGTTACTACGCAACGAAAAGCGCGTACAAAATAAACGAAGATAAAGGAGCCCGTACTCCTATTTTAAATGCTGTTTACAGCATTTTATACGACAATAAAAACCCAAAGAAAGTATTTAAAAAACTAGCTGATAAGCTAGACTAAAATCAAAAAACATGTCTGAAATAGCCAAAGAATTTGGTATCAACACCGCTCTAGAAGCTCTAGGTCTCAATAAGAAAAATGAAGGGACTTCTACAGGTTCAAAATCAATCAAAGGTAGTGAGTATATCACATCCTATTCACCAGTTGATGGTGCCGTTATAGGTGAGGTTTCTGTCACTACAAAAGATGCTTATGAAGAAGTAATGAGTGCTGCCCAAATAGCGTATAAAGAGTGGAGAGTAATCCCTGCACCACAAAGAGGTGAAATAGTACGTCAATTCGGTGAAGAACTTAGACGTCTTAAAGAACCTTTAGGTAAACTGGTTTCCTATGAAATGGGAAAATCTTACCAAGAAGGATTGGGTGAAGTTCAGGAAATGATTGATATCTGTGATTTTGCCGTTGGTCTTTCTAGACAATTACATGGATTAACCATGCACAGTGAACGTCCAGGACACCGCATGTATGAGCAATACCATCCTTTAGGAATTGTAGGAATTATAAGTGCCTTCAATTTCCCTGTTGCCGTATGGGCATGGAATACAGCCCTTGCATGGATCTGTGGTGATGTATGTGTGTGGAAACCTAGTGAGAAAACTCCTTTATGTGGGGTAGCTTGTCAAAATATCATTGCCAAAGTTTTAAAAGACAACAACCTACCTGAAGGAATCTCATGTTTAATTAACGGTGATTACAAAGTAGGTGAGTTTATGACAACAGATAAACGAGTGCCATTAATAAGTGCCACTGGTTCTACTCGTATGGGAAGAATAGTAGCTGCAACGGTAGGTGAACGTTTAGGTAAATCATTATTAGAATTAGGTGGTAACAATGCCATAATCGTTACACCAGATGCAGACGTTAAAATGACTGTGATAGGCGCTGTTTTTGGTGCTGTAGGAACCGCTGGTCAACGTTGTACTTCTACAAGAAGATTAATCGTTCATGAGTCTATGTATGACACTGTTAAAAACGCCATAGTAGATGCGTATCAACAACTTAAAATAGGTAACCCATTGGATGAGAATAACCATGTAGGCCCATTAATTGATACGGATGCTGTTGCTAATTATAACAAGGCCCTTGAAGATGTAGTTGCACAAGGTGGAAATATTCTGGTAGAAGGTGGAGTACTTTCAGGTGCTGGATATGAAAGCGGCTGTTATGTGAAACCTGCGATTGCAGAGGCATCTAATAACATGGAAATTGTACAACATGAGACTTTTGCCCCAGTACTTTACTTACTTAAATATTCTGGTGAAGTAGAAAACGCGATTGAGCTACAAAATGATGTTGCACAAGGTCTTTCTAGTGCCATCATGACTAATAATTTAAGAGAGGCAGAACGCTTCCTTTCGCACGCAGGATCTGATTGTGGTATAGCAAATGTAAACATCGGTACAAGCGGTGCAGAAATAGGCGGTGCTTTCGGTGGTGAAAAAGACACCGGTGGCGGACGTGAATCTGGATCAGATGCATGGAAAGTCTACATGCGTCGTCAAACTAATACTATCAATTATACTACTGAGTTGCCTCTTGCGCAAGGGATAAAATTTGATCTATAAGTAAAAGTATTAGATACTTAAAAGCAGCTCTTTTAAAGGAGCTGCTTTTGTATTTTTAGACAAATTTAAATCATGAACGTAGAACAACTTAGAGATTATTGCTTGTCGAAAAAGGGTACCACAGAAGAATTTCCATTTGATCAGGTAACCTTAGTCTTTAAGGTTATGGGAAAAATGTATTGTCTAACAGGATTAGAACATTGGGAAAACGGTAAGCCAGCTGTTAATCTCAAATGCGATCCTGAAAAAGCTATACAATTACGTGAA
Source organism: Nonlabens sp. SCSIO 43208 (assembly GCF_050703575.1). Classification (NCBI taxonomy): domain Bacteria; kingdom Pseudomonadati; phylum Bacteroidota; class Flavobacteriia; order Flavobacteriales; family Flavobacteriaceae; genus Nonlabens; species Nonlabens sp. SCSIO 43208. The sequence continues at coordinate 869,802 of NZ_CP065365.1, read as the reverse complement.
AAGTACGAGGGAACTGTCATCGGTGGCTATCATAGTAACAAGAAACATTGGAATACAGTCTATTTAAATGAAGACATGGGCGATGACGAACTGTTAACGTGGATCGATCATAGTTATGAGCTTGTAGTAAATAAGCTCACTAAAAAACAAAAGCAAGAATTACAGCTACTCTAAACATGACATTAGACCTATTAAACACCTATAAAGAAAGGATAGAAATCAACCGAGGCAAGGTAGAAGCTATAAAGAAAAAACTATCATTGAGCAGTGCTTTAAGATTAGTTTTATTCCTATCCTTAGCTGTAAGCGTATATTATTTCTGGAGTAAAATAGATGTCCTAACATTAATCTTAGGTACTGGTGGCGCCCTATTTCTATGGTTAGTAAAGAACCACCAAAATTTAAAAAATCAAAAAGATTTTCATCAATTATTAATCAAAATTAATGAAAAGGAGATCTTAGCCGTCCAAGGTGAATTTGATTCCTTTGTTGATGGTGATGCTTATAAAAATCCCACTCATGACTACTCACACGATATAGATTTATTTGGTAAGGGTTCATTATTTCAACAAATAAATAGGTGTGCTACAAAAGGTGGTGAAGTTACGCTTTCGCGAAAGCTAACTCACAATCAACCTAGTGGTGTAATTGAAAAGCAAATAGCGATTAAAGAGCTATCTGGCAAACTTAATTTTAGGCAAAACTACATGGCTACTGCACGATTGATTTCCATAGATCGTGCTACAAACTTTGCTCATTGGTTTACCAATTACAAACCATTTGTACCTAAATATTATTCATGGGTATGGTCTATAATTCTCACTGTTAACATAGTGCTTATTGCTTTGTATAGTTTTACTAGTTTTAACGGTTATTTAGCCTCAATAGGTGTTGTTATTGCTCTATTAGTGACAAGACGCTATCTTAAAAAAGTGAATCAAGTAGCTCAAGTAATTACACCGCTTGAAGATTTTTTTGCTCAATATGGAAAACTAATTGCGCTTATTGAGAAACAAGAGTTTCAATCATCTTTACTGTTAGAAATCCAAAACAATCTTAAAACACAGGATAAAAAAGCATCTAGCGTTATGCATGATTTTTCACAAGCGCTAGGTAGGTTAGATCAAAGGCATAACATGTTGTTTGGATTTATTGCAAATGCATTAGGTTTATGGGATCTTAAGCAAATGAGTTACATTGAACGTTGGATAAGTGAGTATAAAGAAAAAGTAGGAACGTGGATAAGTATGATTGAAGAGGTAGATGCCATTAACAGTATGGCTAATTATGCCTATAATAACCAAACCTTTACCTATCCTAGTATCAAATCTGGTCCGTTTACCTTACAAGCTAGCAAAGCCTCACATCCTTTATTAAATCCAGAAAAAGCGATTGGAAATCCAATATTTATAAGTCAAGGCGAGTTTTTCATCATTACCGGAGCCAACATGGCTGGAAAAAGCACCTTTCTTAGAACCGTGTCATCACTAATCGTTATGGCAAATTGCGGACTTCCAGTTTGTGCTCATGATGTTGTATATTCTCCTATTAGACTAATCACCAGTATGCGTACTACAGACTCAATACAAGATGACACCTCATACTTCTTCGGTGAATTAAAGAGATTACAATACATTATGAATAGCATTGAAGAGTTTCCTTATTTCATTGTTTTAGATGAAATTTTAAAAGGAACAAACAGTGAGGACAAAGCTATTGGATCACAAAAATTAGTACAAAAACTTAATTCACTGGGCGCAACAGGAATTATTGCCACACATGATTTAAGCCTAACACAGGTAGCAAACGATTATCCTGGCATTAAAAATTACTATTTTGATGCAGAAGTTGTAAATAATGAATTACATTTTGATTATAAATGTAAAACTGGAGTAGCTCATAATATGAACGCCAGCTTCCTGCTGCGTAAAATGGGAATTGTTGAATAAGCCTTACTTATTCTTCAAATAAGGCTTTAAGTTCAGTCGCATCAGCAGCTTTCATTTTACCAGCAAGAACTAGACTTAATTGCTTGCGCCTTAAAGCCGCATCATAACGCATTTTTTCCTCTTCAGTTTCTGGTGTAATGGCTGGAATTTGAACCGGTCTACCTGTATCGTCAACTGCTACAAACGAATAAATCGCCTCGTTTGCTTTAGTTCTCTCACCGCTCTCACGATCTTCTACCCAAACATCCATAAAAACCTCCATAGATGTTTTAAAAGCTCTAGTTACTTGTGCTTCAATAGTTACAACACTACCTAAAGGAACCATTCTATTAAATGCTACATTATTTACCGATGCTGTTACCACAATACGTCTAGAATGACGTCTTGCCGCAATACTTGCCGCACGATCCATACGAGCCAGCAATTCACCACCAAATAAATTATTAAGTGGATTAGTTTCACTAGGTAATACCATATCAGTTACCGTTGTAAAAGATTGCGATGGCGTTTTAGCTTGCATAATTTGAAATTTTTTGCAAAAGTAGCGTATAAGCTTAACTACCTACCAGCTTTTAGATGAATTTAAGGTTAAAATGTGGAGATCATTATCTCGTTCAACATTATAATTCTTATTATTTTTGAAAAAGTTTGAAAATAGTACGTTACATATTAATGCCGGTCTATCGAGTGTGGTTCTACGTACTAGTAGGGCTTCCTATTGTAGTATTAATGCCATTGTTAATTCTTACTACTATTTCTGAAAAAACTTACAATTGGTTCTTTAAACTTGCAAGATTGTGGGCTGCCATCGTTTTATACGGTATGGGATTCTTCCCAAAGATTAAAAGATTAGCCAAAATGGATCCTCATCAAAGCTATATGCTAGTGGCAAACCACACTAGCATGACTGATATTATGATGATGTTGTTGATATCAAAAAATCCATTTGTTTTTGTAGGTAAAAAAGAGCTCGCAAAGATCCCTTTATTTGGTTTTTTCTATAAACGTACTTGTATTCTTGTAGATAGGAGCAACCCAAAAAGCCGCAAAGCTGTATTTGATCGAGCCAGACAACGTATGGAAGACGGCGTAGGAATTTGTATTTTTCCTGAAGGTGGAGTTCCCGACGACACAAGTATTCTGTTGGATACTTTTAAGGATGGCGCTTTTAGACTTGCCATAGAACATCAAATACCTGTTTTACCCGTCACTTTATTTGATAATAAAAAGCGTTTTCCATTTGAATTTTTTAAAGGAAGTCCTGGAAAAATGAGAGCAATAGTACATCCTAGTATACCTAGTACTGGTATGACATTGCAGGATGATAAAGTACGCTTTCGCGAAAGCGTAAGACAAATAATTCTTCAATCACTAGAACGAGCATCTTAAAAAAGAAAAACCGTCTCCATGGCACAGGAAACGGTCATTCATCATCATTGCATAATTAATCGAGTTTCAACTTAACTAAAGCTCAATTATACTTTTAAAATCTATATCTAACTCCCGAATAAATTCCAACCGCAAACGGCCTAAAATTTTCAGAATTGGTACGTAACGTATTAAGTTGATATTTCAACATTGGTTCTAGACTCACACCTATTTTATTATTAAAATTATAGTCAAGACCCAATCCAAAATTGGCACTTTGATTAAAGGTGTTAAAATTAGAATCCTCACCTAAGGTTGTTATTCCTTTTTCATTTTCAATGACCACAACATTATCGGTTAGGAATAATGCACTGAAACCAGCCAATACATTAAACTTAAACTGACTATCTATCAAGGTATATTGAACCTCGAGCGGCACTTCAACATAACCCAAATCTTGTCTAAGCTCACCTTCAATACCATTAAATGTCGTCGTTGCACCAAACTCTTGATTAAAGCTAGAGGCTAGTAAATCAACATTATTAGGAGCTTGATTTGAAGTGGACACAGCATTAGGGTCATAGCCTGTTGAACTAGTAGATCCTCTTGCAAGAAAATCAAATCCTGTGTTATACACCACATCCTGTGTTCCATAATTTAATCTCATGCGGTGCACACCTGTTCTCACGCTCCACCGTGGCGCAAAATTATAAGCAACATTGAATCCTACACTTAAGTTTACACTACCATTAGTTTCATTTTCAGTTACCTGATCGTTTATGGCTGTTCCCGATAAAACATCTGAATAAACTGGTGCTATCAAACTAGATCCTTGCCATGATGGTGAGAATACGGTAGCGGTTGAATCGTTTTTCTCTTCCATTAATTTTTGAGCAGCTAGCATGGCATCCAACTCTTGAGATCGTTTTTTATTCAAACTATCAGTAAATTTCTTATTGTGAGCCATCAACGACTGGTCATTTCCTAGATTGCTTTTAGTTGCCTTAATGCCGTTATTTTCAACTTCACTTTGATTAGATAGTGTTTCTTGAGAATTATTGGCCATTGATTGACCTAATGGATTATTAGTTTTATCTCCAATTCCATTTTTAATTTTGTCATTATTATTGAGATTATTTTGAGCAAAGTTTTGATTTGCTACATCAGTTGAGAGTAAATCTCTTTTTTGTGCAACTTTTGAATTCTTTTTAATTCTAGACTTGGATGAGTTATTAACCAATACACCTGCCCGATCACCCTTCTTTAAAACTGAATTATTTTTAGATTGTTGATTACTAATTATGGATTGATTGTTATCGTTATCGATCCTTATAGATGTATTGTCACTCTGACTACTAGTATTTGAATCTGTAGCTTCGGTATTATCCTGAGTGGACGAAACAGAAGAGCTATTATCTTCATAAGAAATTGCTCTATCCTCTGTTTCATCTACGTCAGGATCTAGGTCTGGAGTGGTTACTATCTCATTATGAACCCCAACATTATCAGTAAACTGATTTGAGAAGTAAACGGTTGTTACAATTATCGCAATAGCTGCTGCTATTCCAGACCAATATATCCAGATGGGCGTACCTTTCTTTTCTGGTTTTTGAGACGGTATTTTTTGTTCTATATTCTCCCAAAGTCCAGGTGGTGGCGTTACTTCAAAATCCTTGAAACGCTCCTGAAAAATTCTATCTATGTTCTTTTTATCTGCCATTTTCTAGCTGGCGTTATGATTATTATTCTCACGCCATTTTTCTATCATATCCTTAAGATGAAATCTAGCCCTAGCTAGGTTAGATTTTGATGTTCCTACCGTTATCTCCATCATTTGGGCTATATCCTTGTGGCTGTAACCATCTAGAGAATATAATGTAAACACCATACGATAACGATCTGGTAGTTTTTGGATCATTCCTAGAAGTTCATCCATTGTCAAGCTTTCATCATCTTCAACTTCTAATTCTACATCTTTAATTTGTTCTTCGTCTTCTAGTTTATAAATTTTTGTTCCTCTGTATCTTTTAAGAGCTTCATTAATTGCTATTCTCTTACACCAGCCTTCAAAAGATCCCTTATGACTAAACTGACCTATTTTTTTAAATATTGTTATAAAAGAGTCTTGCAAGATATCTTGCGCATCTTCCTGATTTGGGGCGTATTTGAGTGTACTAGCGTATAACTTACTAGCTAGACGTTCATACACTTCTCTTTGCGCCTTGCGATCTCCTTGTGCACATGATATGATAAGCTCTTTTTGAACCACATTATAAATTTATTCCCTTACAGGAACGGTCATTTCAATATAAGTAGGCAACCCATCGGCATCCAATCCGTTAAAAAATTTAAACACATAGCTACCGTTACTGGCAGCTATAAAGTTTAGATTAACCTCTTCCTCAATAACGTTGTTAGGGTTATTTTCTGCAAAACAATCATTTGCGTTATAAACCAATACAGGTGTTACCGTTCTTTCATTTAAAGTAGGTATCACCTCAAATCCTGAAAAAACAAAGCATTCTGCAGGTTTTTCTATTTTTAAAGTAACTATATGCGTCGTTCCAAAATCAAGGGTATCTGGCATATTAACTTCAACCACTTTTGCCGCAGAATAAGCTATCTGTGGACCGTCATCTTCAATAGAACACGATACTATTGATAACACAACAAAAAGGGATAACAGTAAAGATTTCAACTTCATATTCAAATTACATTTCTATACTATAGATGCATATCTATATAAAAGGTTGCGTGAAAAAATAAAAAAATAAAAAACCAGCTGTAATCTACAGCTGGTCACAAAGTTACTATTATTTAAATGTTGTTATGAAAGACTATCTTTAATAGCATTCATGATTTTCTCTTCAAGCTCGTCGACTAGATCTGGGTTGTCTTTTAAAATAGTTTTAACCGCATCACGACCTTGACCTAATTTTGTATCTTCATAGGAGAACCAAGAACCTGCTTTTTTCACGATTTCATATTGAACACCTAGATCAATAATTTCTCCTAATTTCGAAACACCTTCACCGTACATGATATCAAACTCGGCAGTTTGGAAAGGTGGTGCCACCTTATTCTTAACAACTTTTACCCTAGTTTTATTACCTAATACAGAACCTGAACTGTCCTTGATTTGAGTAGATCTTCTTATATCTAATCGCACTGATGCATAAAACTTCAATGCGTTACCACCGGTTGTTGTTTCAGGATTTCCAAACATCACACCGATTTTTTCACGTAATTGATTAATGAAAATTACTGTACAGTTAGTTTTTGAGATAGTACCTGTCAATTTTCTTAAAGCTTGTGACATTAAACGAGCATGTAATCCCATTTTACTGTCTCCCATCTCACCTTCTATTTCGCTTTTTGGAGTAAGCGCCGCAACCGAGTCAACTACAATGATATCGATAGCACCTGATCTTATCAGGTTGTCGGCAATTTCCAAAGCCTGCTCTCCGTGGTCAGGTTGAGAAATAATTAGATTATCAAGATCTACACCTAGTTTTTCTGCATAAAATCTATCAAAAGCATGCTCTGCATCAATGAATGCTGCAATTCCACCTGCTTTTTGCGCCTCGGCAATAGCATGTAGGGTAAGTGTTGTTTTACCAGAAGATTCTGGCCCATAAATCTCAATTACCCTACCACGAGGATAACCACCTACACCCAAGGCAGAATTAAGAGCTAGTGAACCAGTAGGTATAGCATCTACTTCTTCAACCACTACATCTCCCATTTTCATCACCGCACCTTTACCATATGCTTTATCTAGCTTATCAAGAGTAAGCTTCAGCGCCTTTAATTTTGCTGCTTTTTCTTTATCGTCTGCCATTTGAAATATTTTACGTAAAAATAAAGGGAGATTCAAGCATTTGCAACTGGAATTCAATAAGATTATTAACTACTATAATTGAGTGCTTAAATGAAATAAATTATGTTATTACGCTTTCGCGAAAGCGTAATGGAAACAGAGAAAGTGAACGATTAAAAAACTATTTTTTATCTAAGAACTTCATTACAAAAATGAGTTTTGTTTCACTCAAAGAATAACAATACCTTTGCAAGCTCAACACTATTAACTGTTTATAGCATGCAACTGTACAACAAATTAAGTGCTGAAGAAAGAAGAACTATGATACGTGAGGCTGGTAAAGAGCGCCTTACGATTTCTTTCTATCAGTATGCCCGGTTAGGAAATCCAGAATTATTTAGAAATCATCTTTTTGTCGCATTTGACAATTTAGAAGTATTAGGCCGTATTTATGTAGCCCATGAAGGTATAAATGCGCAGCTCTCTATTCCTGCTGATCGTTTTATAGAATTCAAGAACTTTCTAGACGATATCTACTTCCTAAAAGATATCAGACTAAATATCGCTCGTGAACAAGATAACGAAAGCTTTTTAAAGCTAAAGGTCAAAGTGCGTAACAAAATTGTTGCCGATGGCTTAAACGACGAGACTTTTGATGTGACCAATAAAGGTCAACATGTCAATGCCGAGCAGTTTAATGCCCTTATTGAAGATCCAAATACGATTCTTGTGGATATGAGAAATCATTATGAAACTGAAATCGGCCATTTTAAAAATGCTTGGACTCCAGATGTAGATACTTTTAGAGAAAGCTTGCCAATTATAGAAAACGAGATCAAGCAACATAAAGAAGATAAAAAACTGGTAATGTATTGTACTGGTGGAATAAGATGTGAAAAAGCCAGTGCTTATTACAAGCACAAAGGATTTAAGGATGTATACCAATTAGAAGGTGGTATTATCGAGTACCACAGACAGGTAACAGAAAAGGGATTAGAAAATAAATTTAGAGGAAAAAACTTCGTTTTTGACCAAAGGTTGTCTGAAAAGATTGGTAATGAGGTTATTGCTAACTGCCACCAATGTGGCGAACCATGTGACACTCATACAAACTGTGCTAATGATGCTTGTCACTTGTTATTTATTCAATGTGATTCCTGTAAAGAAAAGTATGAAAACTGTTGTAGCCAGGAGTGTAATGACATTATCCAACTTCCTTTGGAAGAGCAAAAAAAACTACGTGCTGGACACTATAATAGCAACAATATTTTTAAGAAAGGTAAAAGCGAAAAGCTTAAGTTTAAAAAACATGTTTAATTAGTAAAAAAAGGGCTTTCAAAATTGAAAGCCCTTTTTTAATGATTTAATTATACATTTATTTTTTCTTCATAATTTTTCTTATTCCTATTCCTAATGCTGCAGCAATAGCCAGTGCTATTCCAGGAATAAAAGCGACGTCTTCAACCGTGTCATCAAAACCTGGTTGAGCCATTACAATTGAGTTGCTTACTATTAGTAGTATAAGCGTGATATATAACTTTGCTTTCATGTTTTGATTTTATTTTATGACGATTTTTCTTGTTGTTGAATCTGTTCCGTTACTCACTGTTACGAAGTAAACTCCTGCTGTTAAATTGCTCAAATCACTTATTGTAATTCCATTAGTCGTTACATGAGTATTAATAGATCTGATTTTTTGTCCTAAACTATTAAATAGTAAGGCTGATAATTCATTACTACCTGAATTACTTACCTCGATATGCAATTGATTTCCATTTACAGGATTAGGATACAACCTTAGATCTTGAGCAAATGTTGATTCTTCAGTAGATAAAGTAACCGTTTGAAAAACTAGTTCAAATCTGTTAGGATTGATAGTATTTACATCATTGAAGTCTACACTAAAGAATACATTTGTTGTAGCGTTATTAGATACAGGTGTTAATTGTCCCGTAAACGTATCTTTAACAAAGACATCCACATTTGAAAGCTCGTTAATTGAAACTTGCATAGCATAATCATTAACCTGATAATTAGATATGTTTAAAGCTACAGTTTCAGAAGCTGTAGGAAGTGAGCGTCGTTCAACTGCAAGTTTATTGATGCCTTTTTGTACGGCGATATTTGCGTTTAATCCATCTAATTTAACGGCATCATTATAGTCTACATTATCACTGTGCTGGCTATCAAAATGAATGTACATCCCATCACTTTCCGAAAGATTATTATTTAATCTTGAAGTTTGAAATAATTTGATTCCTACAAAACCGTTTAATGGATTTGATCTAAAAACATTCTGATTTGACGTACCGGTCACCTTGTCCGACTCACTTACTGTTAAACTAGTAGCTCCAGTCGCTGCTGCAAAAAACACAGCTTGACCTGGGTCTAAAATGTTACTAGCTGTACCTGCAGTACCAGTACCAGTACTTATATTAATCGCAGTGTAATTACCTTTAACTCCTAATGTAGGATCCCAATAATACATATCAACTCCGGTATTAGCCGGTGAAACTGAAGCCATATCAATTTTGGCCTGGTAAGGGTTTGCCATGGCAAAGAATTCTCCATCTGCTATAGTAGGTGTCATGTTCATATCTCCAGTATACAGCGTTCCTGTAGCTCTCAATGTTGTGGCTGTTTGAGCTGCGTTATTATTACTTAAATCAGTCGTTCTATCACCTCTTACATATAATCTATAGTAGGTTCCAGTATTCAATATTTCTGAATTAGTATTTGTAACGGCATCCCATGACTGAGTACCATCATTCCACTTAAACATACTTGGATTACCTGTTGGTGTTTCATCATGACCAGAGGTAGCGTTTACACTACCTATTGTACCTGTCGTTCCGGTCACATGAACCCCAAAACCGGTACTATTGTTACCAGATTCTTGCCAGCTATCAAAAACTGTTTCCCCAGAAACGGATGAACCAACAAAACGGAAGGCTCTATTTGAAGCAGGTATATAACGCTCTACATTTACGTTACCACTTATTGAAGCTCCTGCCCCTAGTGGAGCCAAAACTGCTGTGCCCGAGGCATCACTTTTAAAGGTTAAACCTCCATTTGTTGTAAAATTACCATTTGCGACAGTAAGTGTTCCTAATAGATCTTGAGTACCACTTAAATTAACGTTGTTTGTATTATCAATTGTGAGATTATCGATGATACCTGTACCAGAAATATCTTGTGCACTAGAACCATTTAAGACTATTGCATTTGTACCTAGTAAACTACCATCATTAACTAGGCTACCATTTATTATTAAATCGCCTGCACTCGCATCTAACGATGCTCCAGACTCAACAGTCACATTACCAGCTGTTATTCCTGATGATAAAGCAGCAGTAGATCCAGACTGAATTATTAAGTTATCATTACCTGTAATATTTCCTTCTGGGTTATTACCGCCCATCCATGATGAGCCATTCCATGTATAATCTGTACTAGCTACCTGTACTCCAAAATCATCAACGAATAAATCAAAGTCTGACGAACTAGCGCTACTTGCCTTCGCTATTATACCGAACCTAACTAAACCTGAATAGGAAGATAAATCAATGGTAATAGAATCACCGTTGTTTGAAGGTTCAGTTCCTTGTGACCAATTTTGCAACACATTAGAAGATGACCAGGTCACACCGTTATCTGTTGAGATCAAAAGACTAACTGAGTCAGTGGCTTCGAAGCTTGCTGAACCTGTACCATTCCATACAGTCGCACCGATATCAAAAATTAATTCATAATTATTACCGGTGCCTAAATCGTACGAAGGGCTTATTAACCATTGTCCAGTTGTATTTGTATACATATTATATTTGGCCGAATTTGATGAAGTCCCATTCAAGTAATCATCATCTGTCCATGCAGAAGATCCAAATGACAATGAAGTGTCTATCTCACCAGTAGCTTCTTCCCAACAATTCGGTAAGTAAACTGAGAAATCTTCTATGGTATTTGGTGTTAATGGCGCACATGTGGTTGCAAAGCTTACTACACTAGACCAATCACTAGTTTCTGTAGGAGAGCAAACTGCACGTATATAAATATCGTAATCAGTTTCAGGAGTTAAGCCAGAAAGAGTATAAGGATTTGAATTTGCACTTACTACAGCACCTGTTCCTTGAGTAAATCCGCTAGCTCCGTATTCTAATTCCCATTCAGTTTCACCATTTATTGCACTCCATGTGATTTGTGCAGAACTTGAAAAAGGAGCTACAGATAAATCCGCTGGCATGATACAATTAGGTGCCATCGTAAATGAAATATCATCTAGATAATAACTATCGTAAGAACCTGTTTGTCCATGTTTTATTGCCATATAAGAATCTGTTCCTGCTGGAATTACCACGGTTACATTTTCAAATGATGATGATGTTAGCGTTACTACCTCAACAGAAGTAAAGGTAGCAGGGTCATTAGCATCTGTAATTGTTCCTATTTCTAATTCTTGACCCGTTGATCCTTTTACACCAAATGATACTTGAATTCCATCAGTTGTTAGTTCAGCGATTTGTGGAGAAATCAACATATAGGTCCCTGTAGTATTAAAACCATTATAAAGACGGAATGATTTATTACCTGATTGGACATTGACTGTAGAATTGTCATAAACATAAGCAGCACCAGAGCCTGAATCTATCATATTCCAGCAGTCTGGCGCATTTGATGAAGATGTGCTTCCCGTTGCTGTTGACTCAAACCCTTCGGTAAAAGGTATATTGAAAATCAAACATGATGTTGTAAAACTATAAACTCCTGACCACGAACTCGTATCCGTTAATGAACATTTAGCCCTTACATAAACGTCGTAATTCGTGTTTGCTGTTAAACCTGATAGAGTATAAGGATTGGTGTTAGCTACTACAACAGTACCAGTGCCTTGCGTAAAGCCACTAGCTCCATATTCTAATTCCCATTCAGTTTCACCGCTTCCACCGCTTGTCCATGATAAATCTATACTATTGGAATCTATATTACTTCCATCTAAAGAATAAGGTTCTGAACATGCAGGTGTTTCTCTTACTCTAAGCTGGCTAAAATGGAAGTAAACATCCTCTGTGTCATCAACACTACCGTCGGTTCCATAAAATGCAAATTGAACTGGTCCTGATAGAGATGAAATGTCATAAGAAAGGTATTCTCCCGTATCAGATGGTTCATTCCCTTGAGTCCAAGACTGTAACGTAACCCACGTATTACCACCATCAACCGAATACACAAAAGCTACTAAATCATCTGATCCTAAACTTGCTCCAGAACCACTGTTACCATTTTCGGTCAATGCTACTGTAATATTAACTTCAGTTGCATTGGATGTCGTTACATCAATTAATGGAGATAATACCCAATCTGACCTATTGTCTGTATATAAATTAATAGCATTACTAGGAGTACCACCGTAGTTAGATGAATACCATAATCCTGATCCTAAATTACTTGGGCCAGTTGCTAATGTTCCATCGCCTGCTTCGTTCCAACAATTGTCTGAGAGATTTGCAGGTATTGCTGCGTCAAATTCTAAACTAAAAGCGCTACAAAGAGTTGTGAAACTTTCACTTGAAGACCATTCACTTGAATCAGTTGGTGAACACACTGCCCTTACATAAACATCATAATCAGTATTTGCCGTAAGTCCTGATAAAGTGTATGGGTTGCTATTAGTTGACACTATGGTACCTGTTCCTTGAGTAAATCCACTAGCTCCGTATTCTAATTCCCATTCAGTTTCACCGCTGCCTCCAGAAGTCCAATCTAAGTCTACAGAGGTTGGTGTTATAGCGCTTGCACTTAATAAGCTAGGGCTTAAACAAGAAGGTGGCACAGGAACAATGATTTGAAATGAAGCTTCCAATTCTAATTCTGGTGACCCTGGTTCCCAATTAGAACTTAAATCATTCGTTGATGTATCGCTGGGCGAATTTCCACCGTTATCACCTATTACCGATCCGTATGCAGTCACAGAAATAGTCGTTCCATCCCAACCGTCAGAGTATTGATCATAACAATTTACATAATAAGTTCCTGGAGCAATAGAAATGTCTTGATTTATTAATCCTGCGCCATTACTATACGATCCATCACCTTGACCCCAAACTTGAGTTCCACCACCATCCACAGCTGTGGTTATACTAACCCATTTCTCGTTAGGAAAACTTCCTCCAGAGGTTGTTATATTAATAGTCGATTGCGACAACGCGTAAAAAGAAATAAAAGAAAATAATACAAGTAGTTGTGCTTTCATATTCAATAGTTTTTGAAAGAGAACTTTAAAGAAACAACTATTACCATTAATTGTTAATTTTATATTAATAAAATAGATGAAAACACCTTTTAGTAAGATTAAAAACACAATACTTCAAACCATTTATATACTTTCTTGTTTATATTTAACTAATACATTAATTAATTTCCACAAAACCGCCGTTTTTATTAGAGAAAACTATTTCACTACTTACGTAGTCAAAAGCTATAAGAATTGTTAATAATTACCTAAAACCAGAAAGCAATGGTAAACGAGATGAAAAAAAGTGAATTTCGTTTTATCTTGAACCACATTAAATAAAACACTATGCGCTGCACATTAACAGTCCTCATTTTTTTCCTTTCTTCCACTTTGCTTTTTGCGCAAAATCTTACCAACCTAGAATTTAAAAACATTGGTCCTACTGTTATGTCTGGACGTGTAGTGGATATTGATGTGAATCCACAAGACCCAACCGAGTTTCTTGTAGCCTATGCAAGCGGTGGTTTATGGCATACTACAAATAATGGTACTAGTTTCTCTCCTATAATGGACAATGCCATTACCATAAACTTAGGCGATATCGCTGTCGACTGGAAAAATAAAACCATATGGGCCGGCACCGGAGAAAACAACGCTAGTAGAAGCAGCTATGCTGGTGTAGGAATTATTAAATCATCCGATTGGGGAAAAACATGGAGTACACCCATGCTCAAAAATAGTCAACACATAGGTCGCATTATAATTAACCCTGATAATCCAAGCAATGTTGTGGTTGCTGTTACAGGTCCATTATATTCATTAAGTGAAGAAAGAGGAATGTACAGTTCCATGGATGGCGGTAAAACCTGGAATAAAACGCTATACATTGATGATAAGACTGGTTTTATTGATCTAGCTCATGATCCAAATAACTTTAATACCCAATACGCTACTAGTTGGGAAAAGGATCGTAAAGCATGGAATTTTGATGGCGCTGGTAATGGAAGCGCAATTTACAAAAGTGAGGACGCTGGCCTTACCTGGACTAAAATATCGACAATAAACAGTGGATTCCCTACTGGAATAGGTGTAGGACGTATAGGCCTTTCTGTATTTGATGATAACACATTATACGCTATTCACGATTCACAATTTAGAAGAGATAAGAAAGATGGAGATAACGCTTCAGCGAAAGCGAACTCAAAAAAAATCAATAAAGAGGACTTTAAGTCAATGTCAACCGATGATTTCTTAAAACTTGATAATAAAGTACTCAATGCTTTTTTGAAGGAGAATGGATTTCAAGAGAAGTATAGAGCAGAAAGCGTTAAAAACCTGATACAAAAAGGTGAAGCAACGCCGGCTGACGTTGCACTATATCTAGAAGATGCAAATAGCCAACTTTTTGACACACCTGTTAAAGGTGCCGAGCTGTATCGTAGCGATGATGCAGGAAAAACATGGTACAAAACACATGAAGGACAAATTGATGATGTTTTCTATAGCTACGGTTATTACTTTGCCCAAGTAAGAGTAAATCCTAGAGACATCAATGAAGTTTATATAATGGGTGTTCCCATAATTACCTCAAACGATGGTGGGAAAACCTTTAAAAACATATCACGTGAAAATGTTCATGCAGATCACCATGCTCTATGGGTAAACCCTAACAAGCAAGGCCACCTTATAAATGGTAATGATGGTGGTGTAAACATTTCTTACGACAACGGTGAAACCTGGATCAAAAACAATACACCTAGTGTAGGTCAATTTTATGCTATTAATTATGACCTAGAAGAGCCTTATCATGTTTACGGTGGTTTACAGGATAACGGTGTATGGGTAGGATCACACACTGCTCGTGAAAATAGAGCTTGGCATCAATCAGGTCAGTATCCTTGGGAAAGTATAATGGGCGGTGATGGTATGCAAATTCAAATTGACAATAGAAATAGTAATATCGTATACACAGGTTTCCAATTTGGGAATTACTTTAGACTTAATAGAGAAAACGGTGATCGCACTTACATCCAGCCTAAACATAAGTTAGGAGAAAGTCCTTATAGATTTAATTGGCAAACTCCTATTCTTTTATCCTCTCATAATCAAGATATTTTATATTTAGGAGGCAACAAATTAATGCGCAGTCTAGATCAAGGAGACACGTGGACAGCTATTTCGCCAGATCTTACTAAAGGTGGTAAGCCAGGTAATGTAGCATACGGCACAATAACAACTATAAGTGAATCAAAGTTTGAATTTGGACTTATTTACGCAGGTACAGATGATGGACTTGTACAACTTACGAAAAATGGAGGTAGCAATTGGGAGCAATTAGACGGTCCATGGCCTAATGACCTATGGGTAAGTCGTGTAACAGCAAGTTCACATAAAAAATCAAGAGTATACGTTACTCTTAATGGATATCGTTGGGACGATTTTCAATCTTATGTATATAAAAGTGAGGATTATGGTAAAACATGGGAACGATTAGCCACTTCGATACCTGGGTCGCCAGTTAATGTTATAACAGAGCATCCTATGAAGGAAAACTACTTGTTCATAGGAACTGATAATGCAACTTATGCAAGTTTAGACCAAGGTAATACTTGGACATTGTTATCAGGTGGTATGCCACCAGTTGCAGTTCATGATATAAAAATACAACCACAAACAAATGATTTACTTATAGGAACTCATGGTAGATCTATTTACTTAGCAAACTTAAATGCTCTAGACCTTGTAGGTACAGAGTTTAAAATGGCATCTATTGAGGATCTAAGATTCTCTAGAAGGTACGGCAGTCGTGGATTCTTGTGGAGCAATGGCCCAACTCCAAAAATCCAAATTTCATACTTCAACCCTACTGCTGGAAAAGTTAATCTAGAAATAAAAAACGAAGCTGGTAAAACTATCTATGAGACCGCTTTTACTAGTGATCAAGGATTGAATTTTTATACCTACGACGGTAGTATAAGTAAAGCTGGGCTTAAGGCATTTAAAAAAGAAGATCGCCCTGATCCTGCTCAAAATGGTGTGACCTACTTACCTAAAGGCACTTACACAGTTCACCTGTCAGGTAATAGTGGTAGTAGTAAAGAAACTCTTGTCGTTAAGTAATCTATAACTATACCGCTGCTATAAAGGAATTTACTAATTTTGCATTATGCAAGAAACGAACAGACAGAAGAAGATAGCTGGTATTCTACAAGAGGACCTTACACAGGTCATACAGAATATCATGAGAAAGAATGCGGTTAAGAACCTCATCGTTTCAGTAACAAAAGTACAAGTAACTCCCGATTTAGGATATGCTAAAGTGTTTTTATCTGTGTTCCCAGCAGACAAGGCAGAAACTGTGGTAAAAGAAATAAAAGAATTAGGAAGTAGCATAAGGCATGAAGTTGCATCAAAGGTTAGACATCAAATGCGACGTATGCCCGAACTACAATTTTTTAATGATGATTCCCTAGAGTACATGGAGCAATTAGAGAGAGAACTCAAAGGCGAGAACAATCCTATTGAACAACCTGACACTCTTCCTAGACGTAAAAAACTATAGTGTCTCTATCCTCCTTTATTGCAAGACGGTATTTGATATCAAAAAATGGTAAAAACGCCATTAATATTATCAATATTCTTAGTTTTATAATTACTGTAGTTGGATCTGCATCACTATTTATTGTATTGTCAGGGTTTTCAGGTTTAAAGGATTTTAGCACCCAGTTTTCAAGTTATTTTGATCCGGACTTGTCTATTTTCCCCAGTCATGGTAAGGTTGTTGAAATTCCGCTTTCGCGAAAGCGAGCTCTAGAAAATCATCCCTCGATCCAATTAGTTTGTCCCGTAATAGAGGAAAAGGCTTTTTTAAATTATCAAGATAAAAACGATATCGCCTATATCAAAGGTGTTCCCGATGAATACATTGATATGGTGAAAATAGATTCTATTCTATATTACGGCTCTTGGTTAGGAAAAAGTAACGCTCAAATTGTGGCCGGACAAGCTATAGCATCAGACCTATCCTTAAGTGTCAATGACTACAGTGAATTTTTACAAATCATGGTGCCTAAACCTGGTAAAGGAGCCATTACCGCTTTAAATATTCAGAGTTCATTCAACACACTAGATGCTATTGCTACAGGTACCTTTAGCATCAATGAAAATCTAGATAATAAATACGTGTTTATGCGATATGAAGCGGCACAGAAGTTATTAAACATGCCCGATTCTATGGCTAGTGCCGTTGAAATTAAACTAAGTTCTTACGAAAGTGAAAATGAAGCTCGTGAATTGATTAAGTATATGTACGGAGACAGCGTAGTAGTAAAGAATAAGTTCCAGTTGAATGATGCTTTGTACAAGATGTTGAATTCTGAAAATCTTGCGGTCTACCTTATTTTTACTTTAGTACTAATTATCGCCTTGTTCAATGTGATAGGTGCTATTATCATGATGATATTGGACAAAAAGCAAAACCTAAAAACTTTACTCGATTTAGGTGCGACCGTGCACGAATTACGAAGGATATTCTTTATTCAAGGTAGCTTGATGACAATTACTGGTGGTGTCTTAGGATTATTAATTGGTGTTGCTGTTGTTTATTCGCAGCTGGAATACAAATTAATTTACATAGCTCCACAGTTACCTTATCCAGTAGCTATGCGATGGGAAAATATTGTAGTAGCATTTGGAACTATAGCCGTTTTAGGGATAATTGCCAGCTACGTAGGGTCCAGACGTATTAATGATCGCCTACTTTCTCAAGCAAAACTGTAATCACCAAATTTATCTAACACCTCGTCTAGCGCATCATATACTCCTTGAGCATCGTCGCTGGTTACCATCTTCATGCGATATTCTTTGAAGTTAGGAATACCTTTAAAGTAATTGGTATAGTGCCTTCTAGTTTCAAAAACTCCCAAGTGCTCACCTTTCCAGGCAATGGACATTTCTAGGTGACGTCTAGCAACTTTAACACGTTCTTCCATGGTAGGTTTTGCCATGTGAGTTCCATGTTCAAAATAGTGCTTTACTTCTCTAAAAAACCAAGGATAGCCTATACTTGCTCGACCAATCATCGCTCCGTCAAGACCATATTGATCACGCATTTCCATAGCGCGTTCTGGAGTATTTACATCACCGTTTCCAAAGACCGGAATATGCATTCTAGGATTATTTTTAACTTGAGCGATAGGTTCCCAGTCTGCATTACCCTTATACATTTGCGCTCTGGTACGTCCATGAATGGAGATTGCCTTAATACCTACATCTTGTAAACGCTCAGCAACTTCAACAATTTTAATGGAATCATGATCCCAACCTAATCTTGTTTTTACCGTTATAGGAAGCTTGGTGTGTTTTACCATAGCCTCGGTTAGTGATACCATTAAATCGATATCTTTTAATATACCAGCACCAGCTCCTTTAGAAACTACTTTTTTAACAGGACAGCCGAAGTTGATATCGATAATATCCGGTTTAGTTTGTTCAACTATTTCAACACTCTTGAGCATTGAATCTAGATTAGCTCCAAAGATTTGAATTCCCACAGGACGTTCAGCCTCGTAAATATCAAGTTTCATTGTACTTTTTGCGGCATCTCGTATCAATCCTTCACTAGAAATAAATTCTGTGTAAACGACATCGGCGCCATTTTCTTTGCACAAGGCTCTAAAAGGCGGATCACTCACGTCTTCCATAGGGGCAAGAAGAAGAGGAAAATCTGGTAATTGTATATCTCCAATTTTAGGCATACTGCAAAGGTACTATGTATTTTAAAACTACCATTAATTAGGTTTAAGTATCAGTAATACTTGTATTTTTTTATCTGTTATAAATTTGTGATATGTTTTATAGTTATTCTAACATATAGCTTCAACAGATGAGATTAATTTTCGCTCATGAAACAAATTTTATCAATCGTGGCCATTCTTCTTGTAGCTATAAGCTGTAAAAACGAAGCGCCCAAAGTGGAAACTCAGGAAAAAGTTTCTACAGTAGAAAATCAAATGCCCAAAGTAGACTATTCTGCCTATCCAGAAGAACTCATTAAGGTTTTTAAAGCACATGGTGGATTAGAAACTTGGAAAAGCATGCGTAGCATGACGTATCAATTAAATGAGCAGTCTACTGTAACAGACCTACAAAGTCGAAACATACTACTGGAAACAGACAACTATATGATAGGCGGTAATGATGGTAAAGTATGGATCGCACAAGATAGTACTTATTTTGATCCAGGTAGGGCTAGATTCTATCATAACCTTATGTTTTATTTCTATGCCATGCCATTTGTATTATCTGACGATGGTATTAATTATTCGCCAGCAGATTCTCTAACTTATAAGAATGAAACGTTCCCAGGTATCAAAATAAGTTATAATGAAGGAATAGGTGATGCACCTGACGACAATTATATTCTCTATTACGATCCTTCTAGCTATGAAATGAAGTGGTTAGCTTATACTGTGACCTATGGTAAAAATGAAGAGTCCAACAATTATAGCTTTATTAAATATGAAGACTGGAATGAAGTAAACGGGTTACTACTACCTGTAAAATTACAATGGTACACCGTAAAAGATGGGAAACCAGATACTCCTAGAGGTGATGCCCGTGTTTTTGAAAAAATTGACGTAGACAATGCTCCAATGGATAATGGTATGTTCAAAAAACCAGAAAATGGCATTTATGTTGACTAAAAAAAATGACGTACCTTTCATAGAGTAAACTAACTCAATACATTATGGAAGGAATTAGATATTTTATTTTAGGAATATGTATTCTTATTATCGTTCTTTTAGTAGTTACATACATGAAGAATAAAAAGAAAAGAAGACTTAGAAAATAAAGAAAGCTGGCTAGTAGCCAGCTTTCTTTTTCTTTAGACTAATGATATCTTTGCTTGACTTGCTTATGCAGTAAAAAATCAAACTGGACTATGAAATACAACCCAATTAATCCACAATTATTCATTAAAAACCGCAAAAACTTTATGGGGATGATGAAACCATCAAGCCTAGCTGTTTTTAATTCAAACGATATTTTCAAAACAGGTGCAGACAGCACCATGCCTTTCAAACAACATAGAGACATCTTTTACCTTTCTGGGGCTGATCAAGAAGACACTATTTTGGTACTTTTTCCTGATTGTCCAGACCCTAATTTAAGGGAAGTACTTTTTGTGACCGAGACCAATGAGCACATAGCTATTTGGGAAGGAGAAAAATTAACTAAAGAAAAAGCTACTGAAATAACCGGTATTACAAGTGTTTTTTGGCTTAAAGACTTTGATAAAAAGTTTTTTGAAATGATGACTATGTGTGATACGGTTTATTTTAATACAAACGAACACTATCGTCAAGCAGTGGAAATGGAAACACGTGAAGATAGATTTATCAAAAAATGTAAATCTCAATTCCCTGCTCACAATTATGCTAAAAGTAATCCTATTTTACAGAGATTGAGAGCTATAAAAGATCCTATTGAAATTGATCTATTAAAACACGCTTGCGACATTACAAATGCTGGTTTCCGTCGTGTATTAGATTTTGTAAAACCAGGAGTTTGGGAATATGAAATAGAGGCAGAATACCTTCATGAGTTTATAAAATCACGCAGTGACGGATTTGCCTACACACCTATTATCGCTAGTGGCAATAATGCAAATGTTCTTCATTATATTGAAAATAATAATCAATGTAAGGATGGTGAGTTAATACTTATGGATGTAGGAGCTAGTTATGCAAATTACTCTAGTGACATGTCTAGAACCATTCCTGTAAATGGAACGTTTACTAAACGTCAAAAACAAGTATATAATGCTGTTTTAAAGGTTAAAAATGAAGCGACAAAAATGCTCTTACCTGGAACAATGTGGAAAGAATATCACGTTGAGGTGGGAAAATTGATGACCAGTGAATTAATTGATCTAGGATTATTAGATAAGGCCGATGTACAGAACGAAAACCCTGAATGGCCTGCCTACAAAAAGTATTTCATGCATGGTACATCGCACCACATAGGGTTAGATACTCATGATTACGGTATACTATGGGAACCTATGCAAGCAGGAAATGTATTTACCGTAGAACCTGGAATATATTTACCAGAAGAAGGATTTGGAATAAGATTAGAAGACGACGTCGTTATCCAAGAAAACGGAGAACCGATTAATTTAATGGAAAACATACCTATTGAAGTTGAAGAAATTGAAGAACTAATGAATTAATATAATTAAAAAACCGAAAGTCTAATATTTAAACTTTCGGTTTTGTTTTTTTTCACTGTTCAATTTCTTTGCTCTCAGTCTTTTTAACTTAGCAATTTTAGGAATAGCTGTCTTCTTACGCTTCTTTTTTCTTTGACTTGCGCCAGCGAGCAAATTGATTAATTTTTTAAGGACAAGCTCTTTATTTTTAGCTTGACTTCTAGATTCTTGACAGCTTATTTTGATGCTGCCTTGTTGAGTAAGCTGACTTTTTAGGTTTTCTAAGATAGTTTGTTTTTCCGCTTCCGCGAAAGCGTAACTATTAATAACATCAAACTCTAATTGAACCTTTGTTGCCACCTTATTAGCGTGTTGACCACCAGGGCCACTACTTGCAACAGCTTTAAATGTTACCTCGTTTTTAATTTGTTCAACATTCATTACCTAAGGTGCGCTGGTTTGAGTAAATCATTAACAGTTTTAACTGGATTAAAAGTAGAAACAGGAACCTCTACAAAAATGGTATTCCAATAAGCCATTGAGCCATTCCATAATCCAGGAAGCTCTTGTGCTTTAAGCTTAAAACCAAACCTAGATTTTAGGGTAATAAAACCCATTTCTGGGTCACAATATTTTTGTAGATCAAATTTATCTCCTTTATAATCACGTACACAGCAAACTATATCAACTGGATTAAAATGAGTACATTCTTTAGCAATGTTTTTTTGTTTCTCATTTTCTTTATTCACCTGTGCACTTTCCACAATTTGTAAATTAATTCCGTAACTAGATTTTACCCAAAACGGACCACCACCTGGTTCTCCTTCATTTTTAACCATACCGCACACTCTTAATGGTCTGTTTAAACAATCTATCAGGGTTTCTATCTGATTTTGGAAGGAATACTTTGAAAAATCCTTAGGTAAAGCCGTTCCTATTGAGCTTTCTAGAAAATCTACAATATGTGAAATATCAGTAATAGTTCCATTTAATAATTGATTTAAATAGGAATCTATTTGTTTCTTGTATGTGACTGCTATACCTGCAAGGTATTTTTTAAAATATGCAGATTCTTGATGCATTGCTGTTGTAGTGACATTATCAATGTTTTTAATAAAAATAAGATCGGCATCAATTGCATTCAGATTTTTTAATAATGCTCCATGCCCAGCTGGTCTAAAGAACAAACCACCTTTATCATCAAGTAAGGGCTGGTTATTTAAATTTACCGCAACTGTATCGGTAGCTGTATCTTGAAACGAAAAATCTACTACAAGCTTCTTTTGAACTCTTCTTTCAATGTGGTCCTTAATAGCTTCTAATTCATCTAAAAAGTCCTTGTGGTGATTAGGTGATACCGTAAAATGGAGTTTAACCTGATCATTAACACTTGCGTAACCAGCTGTCTCGCTTAAGTGTTCTTCAAAAGCTGTACGTACATAGCTACCATAATCATGAAATGGGATTAATCCTTTGGGTTTACTTGCATAATTTGCACCATTCTCAGACAAAAGAAATTTTATGAATTCCAATTGTTGTTGATACTTTTTCAACCCTTCATAAATTGGGTTTTGAGCCTTTAGTTGCTGTTCAATATCTCGGTAAAAAGGGAATTTTTCAATGGCAACAAGAAAGGTGAATAATTGGTCGCTCTTAGTTGTATTAATATAAGCATTTAAGCTAATTTCATCAGGATTGTAAGAGTGTAAAAATTCATGGAGAAATTTAAACATTCTAGTTGCAGCACCACTGGCAGGAATAAAATTTACCTTTTCAAGGTTCTCGCCTAGCTGTTCATATTTATATATATACTCTGCTTGCTCCTGATCATTATGTTTATTAATCCCATCATTTAAAGTGGCAGGCCTATCTAAATCTAAATTAGGAAATCCTTTTTTAAATCGATCAATTTGTTCATTAACCTGATCTATGGAAATGCCTTTTTCCTTTAGCTGTTGTATTTGGTAGTCAGTATAATTCATTATTAAATAGATAAAGAATCTATGGCAGCGATAGCATTTTTTAATCTTTCAGATCCCTTTCCCGAAACAAGCTTATAGGGCTTATTAAATGTTTGTAAAGCGGCTTCAAATTTATGAAACATTTCTTCTCGCTCTTCTGGTTTGTCCCTTAAATCATCCTTAACCCAACTAATATCCACATCCATCAATAAATATAAATCATAATGAGATTCATGAATAGCCTTTTCAATCGACAATGGAACTTGATTAAAATAAGCTAAACTATAAACATAGGTTTCTAAGATGTCTGTATCACAAAAAACATAATCAGATCCCTTTAATGTTGCCTGATTCTCAAGATTTCTTTGACCTACTGCAATAGGTTTAAGATCCTGTAATGTGCAAACGTGTTTTGACTCATCCCACTTTCTTTGCAAATATTCTCTTGCAAATTCTGGGATGGAAATTGAATTGTAATGAAGCGCTAGTTCTTGTGCGATAGTACTTTTTCCTGTACTCTCTGGACCATAAAGTACTATACGCTTGCCTTGATAATTGAGTTGTTTAGGTATTTCTTCCATGCATAAAATCCAGCCACAGCCATTATCAATAAAAATAGGTATAAAAATGCACTAAAAGTGTAACCCTTATAAAAATATAAAGGTATTGAGATAAAATTACCTATGCCTAGAACTAACCAATGCTCTAACTTCCTTTTTGCCATCAACCACATTCCTGCAAAAAACAATCCTGTCGTTACCATGTCAATGTAGGATACTACATTTTCCATACGATTTGTAGATACATATAGAATATAGATACACAATGCCGCGAATATTGAGATTGTAATAGCTCTAATCCATTGCTGTTTTGATGTCAAAGAGATTTGAAGTTCTTTGTTATTCTTCCCTCCTTTAATCCAAAGATACCAACCGTATATACTCATAATTAAATAGTACAAGTTTATAACCGCATCTCCCAATAAATTCCAGTTTACTAACAAGTAGGTAAATATGGCAGTGCTTACAATCCCAAAAGGAAACACTAAAAAGCTGTTACGATAAGAATAAAGCACACTTACAACGCTAGCCACAACAGCTATCAACTCAAGTACTATGTGAGTGCTTGAATACTCAGAATACTGGGAAAATAAGAAATCAATAACTTCCATTAAAAGAAAGGTTGGTAGTCACTACGATCAGATTTTACCAGTTTCATGTAAACAAGAACCGCTTCTTGATTATCAAAACTAGTCTCTATAGCATCAGTCAAAAATTCCATTAATGGTCTATAATCCCCATAAATTTGAGTAGAAAGTGGGTTTTCTAGAACCTTAAAGGATGAATTACGCAAGGTTTTGATAAACTCGATTATGAGTGGCTCATATCCATCTTGTAAAGGGGACATGGTTAATTCTATAGAAACTTTCATAGTTGATTTTATTGCAAACTTAGTCCATCCATTCCACATTTTCCTCAATCGCAGTTCCTACTACGCACAAACTAGCACCGGCAGTAAACGCTCGTTCAATTTGACTTACATCACGCAATCCTCCACCTACTATTATAGGCAGTGAACAACTACTCTTTACTTTTTCAATAATACCAGCTGCAACAGGTATGACAGCACCGCTACCAGCTTCTAGATAAACTAGTTTGTGCCCCAAAAGTTCTCCAGCAACCGTTGTCGCTGTGATTAATTCTATATCTGTTTGCTTGTAGGGTTGTGAGTTGGTAACACGTTGTACAGCTGTAGACTTTCCTCCATCAATCAGTAAATAAGATGTAGGGATGGTAACTATCTTATGTTGTTTTATGAAAAGTGCACTTTTAATTTGTTCTTCAATGAGGTACTGCGCATTGCGACTGCTCATGAATTGTAAATACAGCAAGGCGTCACAATGAATAGAGACTTGCTCGTAAGATCCAGGAAAAATAATTACAGGTAGCGTAACTAGACCTTTAAATTTCTTTAACCATTCATCTAGATCAACTTCCATAGTGCTACCTCCTATAAAGAAAAACACCTCATTTAGGTTCAATTTCTTTTTTAAAGAAAGTGCTTTTTTAGATATCGCTTTCGCGAA
Source organism: Nonlabens sp. SCSIO 43208 (assembly GCF_050703575.1). NCBI lineage: Bacteria > Pseudomonadati > Bacteroidota > Flavobacteriia > Flavobacteriales > Flavobacteriaceae > Nonlabens > Nonlabens sp. SCSIO 43208. Next base: position 844,174 of record NZ_CP065365.1, on the reverse strand, counting down.
AGCGAAATCAACAGCAGTCTTTTCTGGATCAATTAAAATGGCTAACGATCTACCTGACTTAATGCGAGATACCCAATCCATAAATTAAACAGGAATAACGTAAACCATCATAAAGTTCTCAAAACCCAAATAAAACAAGTCGTAATAACTTGATTCACCATTAAAATGAATGCTACAGCGTGACTTAGGATGAGAAAAATCGATAGGTTCTACCTGACAATGAGCTTTAAATCCCAATCCCTTTGACCCATACAATTTGTACATCGACTCCTTTGCACCCCAAATGATGGTCAGTAATTTGACTTGTTGTGAACTATTATAAACACAGGTGTTTTCGTATTTGATAAACTTTTTAGCAATGCGTTTAATTTTCTCTCTTTTTTTCTCAATATCGATCCCTACAGGAGCATCGCTCACTATTATTGCCGTAAACTCATAACTGTGCGTTATTGAGATGAATTTTCCATCATTAAGATGCGGTTTACCTTTATCATCATAGAACAAATCAAGGTCTGTATAACCAGCTACATGTAATAAATGACGTATACTCAAGAAACCTCTTCTATGTAACTCTGAGCTCATGGTCAACAACCGTTGTTTACTGTTTTCACTTAGGGTAATTCCCGAGCGTAACTGGGCTTCAGTTTCTGTGATTTTCCAAATATGAACAACCGTGTTGTGTCTGTTGTTAAGGGTTTTGTAAAGAGGCATTAATATGGCAGTTTTTTAGTAGCTTTGCTGCCGCAATTTAATAAATAATAAAGGCTTGTAAATTACTGATTATAAACAGTGTTTTTATCAAACAAGCTTAAATATTTTACAATTATGAGTGATACAAAAGTACCTTATGTTCCTTACAAAGTAAAGGACATGTCACTAGCCGAATACGGTCGTCTAGAAATTGAACTAGCTGAGGCAGAAATGCCTGGTTTAATGGCGTTAAGGGAAGAATATAAAGATGAGCAACCTTTGAAAGGAGCTCGCATCGCAGGATGTCTACACATGACAATTCAAACTGCAGTTCTTATAGAAACTTTAGTTGCCTTAGGAGCTGATGTAACTTGGTCTTCTTGTAACATTTTCTCTACACAGGATCATGCTGCTGCTGCAATCGCTGCTGCTGGAATTCCTGTATACGCATGGAAAGGTATGACTGAAGAAGAGTTTAACTGGTGTATAGAACAAACTTTATTCTTTGGTGAAGATCGTGAACCGCTTAACATGATATTAGATGATGGTGGTGATTTAACTAACATGGTTTTTGATGAGTATCCAGAGTTAGCCAAAGGAATCAAAGGTCTTTCAGAAGAAACTACAACTGGAGTACATCGTTTATACGAACGTATGAAAAACGGAACTCTTGTAATGCCTGCTATTAACGTAAATGACTCTGTTACCAAATCAAAATTTGATAACAAATACGGATGTAGAGAAAGTGCTGTTGACGCCGTACGTAGAGCTACTGACACGATGCTAGCTGGAAAGCGTGTTGTGGTTTGTGGATATGGTGATGTAGGTAAGGGTACTGCTGCTTCATTCCGCGGTGCTGGTTCAATAGTTACAGTGACCGAAATAGATCCTATTTGTGCTTTACAAGCGGCGATGGATGGTTTTGAGGTGAAAAAGTTAGAGTCGGTTGTTGGTAATGCTGATGTTGTAATAACTACTACTGGAAACAAAGACATCGTAAGAGGTGAGCATTTTAAAGCAATGCGTGATAAAGTGATCGTTTGTAATATTGGACACTTTGACAACGAGATTGATGTTGCCTTTTTGAATGACAATTACGGAGATACTAAGGTAGAAATCAAACCACAGGTAGACAAGTATACTATCGATGGTAAGGATATTATTTTACTTGCAGAAGGTCGTTTAGTAAACCTAGGTTGTGCTACTGGTCACCCTAGTTTTGTAATGAGTAATTCCTTCACTAACCAAACTTTAGCTCAAATCGAGTTATGGAACAACAGTGAAAATTATAAAAATGAGGTTTACATGTTACCGAAACATCTCGATGAAAAGGTAGCTGAATTACACTTGCAAAGAATAGGTGCAGAATTAACTGAACTACGTCAAGACCAAGCAAAATATATAGGTGTAGAAGTTAAGGGTCCATTCAAACCTGAATATTACAGATATTAAATTATCTTAATTAAGAAAATTTTAGCTGAAAAATTAAAATTAAATACGTTACATTGCGATATTATGTATAAATTAATGTGTTTAAGTTTTGATTTTCAATTCACTAAATGCACTAAAAAGATTGAAGCAGTATGACAATAATTGAAGAAGCTCGTGAATGGTTAGACAGCTCGATGAGCAACATGTCAACAAGTGACCGCGTACACGCATCGAGAGAAGCTAAAAGGCTTGTACTAGGAGTTAATGATTTATTTAAGGAATCTAAGGATCCTGAATTAATGGAATTAATGAAAGAACTTACAGCTAAAAAGCAGAAGATCGAGAAGCGACTTAATCCTAAAATACAAGTGTAATCTAAGAATATTAAAGCCCAGTTTAAAAAACTGGGCTTTTTATTTATTCGTTTTTAAATTATTTACCATCCCACATATCTTGGTGGTTTTATTCCCTTCATATTAATATAAACAATCAATTGTCCTCTATGATGAGTAACGTGATCTTGAAGCAGATTCAAGATTTGTAATTTAGATTTTTTACCCGCAAAGAAATCTACCTCGACCGATAATTCAGACTCTGAAGTCGATTCAATTCTTTGGTAAACCTCATCAAAAGTTGCTTCTAACAACTCTAGGACCTGCTGCTTACTTAAGTTAGGATCATAGGTTTCCCTTTCAAATTTTTCATTTGAAAAGTAACTTGTACTCAACCATTTCATATTACCAATTACATGAAGTAATTGTCCTTTAAAAGTCATCTCTCGTTCGGTAGGTCTATAATTGTATAACTCCTCTGGCATTGATTGAGCTATTTCTACTAAATATTCTTTTGAATTATTCCATTTTTCAAGAAAAGCACCTTTTACTGTAGATTGTTGTGCCATAATTAGGTTAGTAGTTACTATTAGTAGTACTGTAAGGAAAAGTCTCATAATTATATAAAGTGAGCGATTATAGCAATAAGCCCTACTGCAAAGCAGTAATATGAGAAGTAATGAAGTTTTGCTTTTTTAACTAACTTAATCATCCATTTACATGCTATCCATCCTGTTACAAACGCAGCTATAAAACCAGCAATTAAAGATAAATTTTGATCTGCTTGAAATTCTATTTTACCACCTAAGAGATCTTTGGCAATTTTCCCAAATATTAAAGGAACAACCATTAGAAATGAAAATCTTGCAGCTTTAGTCCTGTCGTTTCCTAATAGGACACTAGTACTAATAGTAGCACCGCTACGGGAAATACCAGGTAACATTGCAACTGCCTGAGAAACTCCAATTATCACAGCATCTTTCCAAGAAACATTTTTATTTGTATCCCTTGCTTTACCGGCCAGGAACAGCAGTAAACCTGTAATAATAAGCATAAAGCCTACTAATAATACATTACCTGAAAAAAGGGACTCTAGTTGCTCTTCAAAAAATAAACCTACTATCACCGCAGGAATCATTGACAATACAATTTTAAGAGCAAATTGAAACTCTTCATTCCATTTAAATTGAAATATGCCTTTAAATAATTCAAAAATGTCTTTTCTAAAAACAATAATAGTGCTCAATGCTGTTGCAAAATGTACAAGAACTGTAAATAGTAAATTTTCATCTGGATCTTGTACTTGCGTGTCTAAAATTGCTTTTCCCAACTCTATATGGCCACTGGAAGACACTGGGAGAAACTCAGTAAGACCTTGTATTACTCCTAGAATAATCGCATCAACTAATTCCATTACTTATCTGGGTTTAATAAAATAGCATAAACCTCAATACCAAAGCCTAGAATAACAATTGCCGGAGCTAACCTGATTCTTCTCCATGAGAATATTTCTTCATTAAAAACATTAGGATCATTAGAAGCGCCTCCAGACATTAAGATGAAACCTGTAGCAATTACTACTAGACCTATAATCATCCATAAGTAGTTTTTCTTTTTAAACAGGAACTCTACTTTAGGCTTCAAGTTTTGCTCGTCGCTTTTTATATCTTTCTGATCGTTATTCATATGTGAAATAGTTGATTAATAATAGAGTTGATCTGTTCTTAAATTTAAATATCTGGTCGTGGCAAAAAAGGTGCTTATCAAACTGATCAATAGTCCAAAACCAATAACACCAGCAATCAATAATCCAAGCATCTCATAATTTTCAAGAATACTTAATTCAGGCACTAATCGGTCTGCATAATAAACTACAACCGACAAGGCAGAAAGAGCTAAAACAGCACCGATTAAACCCAGCTTTAAGCTAGTCCAAATAAATGGCCTTCTAATAAAACCTTTTGTTGCGCCAACCATTTGCATAGTTTTGATGGTAAAACGTTTAGCGTATACAGATAATCTAATCGATGAATTAATCAATAAGAACGCGATTAAAACAAAAACACCACTCAAGATAAGCATGTAAAATGAAATCTTTTTTACATTCTGATTAAGTAAAGACACCAGTGGTTTGTCATATCTAATCTCTTGAATATAAGGTTTTGAAGACAATTCTTCTACAATAGTATCTATATCAGTCTGTGTAACATATTGAGCATTTAATCGTATATCAATACTATTCGGTATCGGATTAAAACCACCTAATTGTTCCACAAAATTTTCCCCTAAACTCTCTTGAGTTTTCTTTGCACCTTCTTCACTACTTACAAAAACAGCACTTTTTGTATAATCAGCCATTTGTAACGTAGTTTCTAGTTGTTTCATTTCCAAATCCTTTGCAGTATCTTTAAAATAAATACTCATTGGAATTTGTTCCCTAAAATAGTTAGCTAGTTGCTGACTGTTTAAAAGTAAAAAGCCTTGTAATCCTAATAAAAACAGTACCAAAAACAAACTTACCACCACCCAAAAATAGGAACTAAATAATCTGCGTTTTTGATAACTTGACGGGTGTGACATATTGATTAAAAATCTTATTAAAACAAAAATAACAAAGTAATATTTCCCTATACTTATTTTATTTAGTTAATGCTAAAGATTTTAACGTCAACCATTGAGTCAATATTGAGTTATTTTCTATAAAAATGCATCTCATCAACGTAATTAAATACATCATGATGCATGTAGTATCTTAAATCTTTTCCTTCTTTAATTCCATTTCTTATCATGGTAGAAGAGATTTCCATAATTGGAGCGTCAATCCTGGTAATTTTTTGGTGGTTTTTAAAACGATCAGGAATCTGTCCATCACCTATTCTAGGATACACTATAATGGAATAATCTTCTAATATTACCTCGTAATTTTTCCATTTGTGTAAACTTTTCAAGTTATCCTCACCCATAATGAGTACAAACTCTTTATCAGGATACTTTTCAGTAAGATGTGCAAGTGTATGAACGGTATAATTAGGTTGTGGTAGACCAAATTCAACATTGCTTGCTGTAATTTTTTCATATTCCTCAGTTGCTAGATGAACCATATGTAATCTTTGATAATCATCTAACAAGTTTTGTTTCTTTTTATGAGGATTATGTGGTGTAACTATCATCCATACTTGGTCAATATCACCAAATTCTACCAGATAATTTGCAATAGCAAGATGTCCTATGTGAACAGGATTGAACGTACCAAAATAAAGTCCTATTCTATTCTTCTTCATCTTTAATGGACTGTGAAATAAACTCTTTGACTAAATTGTAACTTTTGAGCTTTGCTTTTTCAAGGTCATTATTTTCAACGACCACGTCAAATTGAGGCGCTGTTGCCATTTCAGTACTGGCTTTAGCCACTCGCATAGCTATTTTCTCAGGGCTTTCTGTTTTACGACCTTTTAACCTCTTTTGCAACTCGTTGATTGACGGCGGCTTTACAAAAACAGCCAGACAACGTTCTGGATACTTACTTTTCAATCGCAATCCACCAACCACGTCAATATCAAAAATTACATTTTTACCTAAGGCCCATAAACGTTCTACCTCTTTCTTTAAAGTTCCATAAAACTGATCCTTATAAACCTCTTCAAATTCAAGAAATTCTTTGTTTCTAATACGGTTTTTAAACTCTTCAATGCCTAGAAAGTAATAATCTTTACCATGTTGCTCTTCACCTCTTGCTTCTCTAGATGCAGCACTAATTGAAAAGGCCAAATTAAGCTCAGGTTGTTGTAATAAGTACTTCACAAGTGTTGTTTTTCCAGCTCCAGAAGGCGCGCTAAACACTATTAATTTGGGTTGTGTAGTCATTATAATACGTTGAGAAGTTGTTCTTTAATCTTTTCTAGCTCGTCTTTCATTTGTACTACTAGCTTTTGCATAGGTGCATGATTTGCCTTGCTACCAATAGTGTTAATCTCACGACCTATTTCTTGAGAAATAAAACCTAACTTTTTACCTTGAGAAACTGGTTGTTTCATTGTTTCTACAAAATAATTAAGATGATTCTTAAGCCTTACTTTCTCCTCGGTGATATCGTATTTTTCTAAATAATAAATTAGTTCCTGCTCAAACCTATTGAAGTCGACCTCTTCTTTAACTTCTTTTACAGCCTTTTCTAATCTTACTCTTACATCTTTCAATCGCTCTTCATCGATTGTAATGACCTCGTTAAGTAAGTTTGTAAGTGTAGATATACGCGAGTTAAAATCAAATTCTAACTGGTTTCCTTCGGATTTTCTAAACTCCATTACGGCCTCGATTGCTTCTTGAGCAGTTGAGAAAATAGTTTCTTTAACCTCGTCAGAAAGATCATCGTCTTGAGGTTTGAAAATATCAGGAAATTGAGAGATTACTTTAAGTAAGTCAATTTTATGATTTGTAGAAGTTGCTTTAACTAGTTCAATTTGCTCTAATTGCTTTAAGTAAGTATCTATAACTTCAATATTCAAAGCAGGAATTGAAGCAGCACCAGAATCTTCGACATGTAAAGAAAAATCTACCTTACCTCGTTTTAGAATTTTGGCAGCATTTTTACGTAAATCTAGCTCGGTTTCACGATAAGCATTGCTCATCCGTAGGTTTAAGTCAAGATTTTTGCTGTTAAGAGTCCTTATCTCTACTGTGATTTTTTTATCAGAAAGCTGTGTAACAGCTTTTCCATAACCGGTCATGGAAATAATCATAGAACAATTTTGGACAAAGATACTAAACAGAATGCTGCTCAGTCATCTTATCTTGCTCTAGCTTATTGCGTAATCTACTTAATGATTGCTGGCGAATTCCTAAAAATGATGCGATTTCCTTCAATGGTAGTCTGTGAACTATAGGTTCATATCGTTCTACAAACTTCAAATATCTAGTAGTGGCATCATGACTAATCATTCTAGATTTTTCATCTAGCATGGATTGATAACGCTTAAGCATTATTTTGTGAAAGGCAGGCTCTAGACCGGGATACAGTTTACTCATGTACTCAAAGTCTTCATATTGAAAACATAAAACCTCACCGCTTTCTACACATTCAATTTGTAGATCGCTGGGTTTTTGATCAATAAAACTATACATCGCGGTCATCACATCACCATCGGCAACAAATCTTACAGTATGAAGGTCACCTTTTTCGTCAATAATGCTACTTTTAAGTACGCCTTTTTTAACTACATAAATATGACTGGACACTTCACCTAAATGCAGTAAAATGTCTCTTTTCTTAACTTTTTTTACCTCTAATAATCCGAAGATTTCATTTGCGTACTCTAATGACGGTCTTCCTTCATCACCTGTCAAATCATGTAAAAAAGAGGGCAATTCCATATGATAATAATTAGGAGTTTATTAACTTTTTATTAGGCATACATTTGCAATATACCTATTTTGAAAGACAAAAAAATGTCTTATATACTCATCTAGAAAACATATGTTAAACCTTTTTTATATAGTAGACAAAAGAGTATAGATTATCGACGAAATACACAATAAAGAAATAATTTTTTCAGACAAGAGCACCTCAACATTGCAAAATTTGTCGATTTCAAGTGGTCTAAGCCTACATTTGACTTATTTTGCATACAATGAAATCAAGAATTCTATCTCTAAAAAGCCTTTCTAATGAACACAAAAATCAGCTCCTTGATATATTTGACAACGTCGTTGATTTAGATCCTTTAAAAAAGGTACTGCTTTCACCTAGAGTTTCTTTAAGAAATAATCATATTATCATTACCTCACAAAATGCCATTCCTTTTCTTAAAAAGAATTATGATTCACAGTTAGTTTCTTGTTACTGTGTAGGAATAAACACGTCATCCTTACTTCAAGAAAATGGTTATAATGTTATTGTCACTCATCATAATGCAAAAGAGCTTGCTCACCACATTTGCGCACACTACCACAATACTAAGTTTGATTATTTAACATCACCTCATCGACGGAATGAGCTTCCCGATACCTTAACCGACAATAAAATATCGTATAACGAGATTTATGTCTACGATACAATTATGGTGAAAAAAAGCTTCAGTTGTACTTTTGACGTCGTTTTGTGTTACAGTCCTCGTGGTGTTTACGCTTTCGCGAAAGCGAACTCAACAAATACCTCTACTGCAATTTGTATAGGAGAAACGACAGCAACAGCTGCTAGAAATTTCTTTAAAACGGTAATAGTAGCTGAAGAACCTAGTGTAGCACACGTAATTAAAACAGTATTAAAGACATACAAAAATGATTAAAAACGATTTATTTCTTAAGGCTCTTAAAGGTGAAACCGTAGAACGTCCGCCAGTATGGATGATGAGACAAGCAGGAAGATACCTGCCAGACTTTATGAAGCTTAAAGAAAAATATGATTTTTTCACACGATGTCAAACTCCGGAATTGGCTACCGAAATTACTGTTATGCCTATTGATCAAATAGGTACCGATGCCGCTATACTGTTTTCTGATATCCTGGTTATACCACAAGCGATGAATATCGATGTAGAAATGAGAGCTGGTGTAGGACCATGGCTGCCAGACCCTATAAGAACTGTTAAGGATCTAGACAGAGTAGTTGTGCCAGATGTGAGTGATGCACTTGGTTATGTGATGGAAGCCATCGACATGACTAAAAAAGTTCTGGATGACAGAGTGCCATTAATTGGATTTGCTGGATCACCTTGGACGATTTTATGCTATTGTGTTCAAGGACAAGGAAGTAAAAACTTTGACAAGGCCAAAGAGTTTTGTTTTACACAACCAGAAGCTGCCCATGATTTACTGCAACGTATAACTGATACTACCATTGCTTACCTTAAAGAAAAAGTAAAACATGGTGTCAATGCTGTTCAAGTTTTTGATTCATGGGGTGGAATGCTTTCGCCGGTTGATTATCAAGAATTTTCGTTTCAATATATCCAACAAATAATTGATGCATTAAAACCACTTACCGAGGTGATCGTTTTTGGTAAAGGATGCTGGTTTGCCTTACAAGAAATGTCGCGTAGTGGTGCTAGTGCACTAGGAGTAGATTGGACCTGTAGTGCAAGAAATGCTAGGTACTTGACAGGTGGCGATATAACATTACAAGGAAACTTTGATCCATCGAGACTATTATCTCCACCAGCAACTATTAAAAAAATGGTGAAGGAGATGATTGATGAATTTGGTAAAGACAAATATGTAGTAAATTTAGGTCATGGAATTTTACCTAATATACCCGTTGAAAATGCACAAGCATTTGTAGACGCGGTTAAAGAATACGCATAGTAATGTTTAAAAATGTTTGGAAGGGTATTAAGGCCTATTCTGATGGGTTTGCTTTGATTAGTAAGCTTAATCTTTGGCAATTCTTTTTGGTACCCATGCTTATAAGCTTTTTCTTCTTTGTAGGAATTGGATTTGCTGCCTATGGATTGAGCGATAACCTAGCCAACATTATGGATAAATTATGGATATGGGAAACGGGCTCACAAACCTTTCACACCATTGCCGAATGGATAAGCGGAGCTATCATAATTATTATTGGTTTCATCCTTTACAAGCATGTGGTTATGATATTAAGCGCTCCTTTTATGTCTCCGGTTTCAGAACGTATTGAAAAGCACCTTTACCCTAATTACACTCATACGTATCCTCATAGAAATACTAATAATCTAGAACAGCTTTGGCGTGGTTTACGCATTAATGTGCGTAACCTAGGTTATGAATTGTTACTAACAATACCCTTGTTATTACTGAGTTTTATTCCTGTAGTTGGTATTGTATTTACCATCATTGCGTTTATCGTTCAAGCCTATTATGCTGGGTTTGGAAATATGGACTATACGCTAGAACGTCATTTTAAATATGCCGATTCTGTCAAATTTGTAAAACAACGTAGAGGCCTTGCTATAGGTAATGGTTTAGTATTTATGGGAATGGTATTAATACCAATAATAGGTGTTATTCTAGTATTACCTTTTTCAGTAACTGCAGCTTCAAGATTAACTCTTAACGAAATGAAAGATCGAGAGTTGTTCATTCCCATCGAGCCTACAAGTGAATCTATTAATGAAATAACTTCATGAAAGAAAAATTCTATTCATTTATTTTAGAATTACAAGATACGATATCTGGAACCCTTGAAAAACTTGATGGAGTAGCCTCTTTTAAGCAGGATTTATGGGAACGAGAAGAAGGTGGTGGCGGTAGATCACGTGTCATTGAAAACGGCGCTGTCTTTGAAAAAGGTGGTGTCAATATAAGTGCTGTTCACGGCCCGTTGCCAGTGTCCATGCAAAATTATTTTAAAGTCAATGATGTTGATTTTTATGCTACAGGTTTAAGTTTGGTTTTACATCCTAAAAATCCTTTTGTCCCTACTGTGCATTGTAATTTTAGATATTTTGAAATGTATGATGAAACAGGTAGGATAGTCGACAGTTGGTTTGGTGGTGGATTAGATCTTACACCCTATTACTTATTTGAAGAGGATGCAACGCATTTCCACAAAATATGTAAAATGGTGTGTGATAGACATGAAGTTGCAGACTACACCCTTTTTAAGAAAAAATGCGACGAATATTTTCACAATAGTCATCGTAACGAGGCGCGAGGAATAGGAGGATTGTTCTATGATTACTGTAAAGTAAATGAAGGTTTTACAATGGAAGATTGGTATGCTTTTCAAATAGATATGGCCAGTCACTTCTTAGAAGCCTATGTGCCAATAGTGGAGAAACGTAAAGATTTGGAATATGATCAAAATCATAGAGACTGGCAAGAAATAAGGCGAGGTCGCTATGTAGAATTCAATTTAGTTCATGATAAAGGAACCTTGTTTGGACTTAAAACTAATGGAAGAATAGAAAGTATTTTAATGAGTTTGCCACCGCATGTTCAATGGAAATACGACCACCATCCTGAACCAGAAAGCCCTGAACATGAATTACTAAAGGTTCTCCAAAACCCTAAAAACTGGGTATAGATATATAACTTATACTTTTGTACTACCTAAAGCGTTTCCTTATCATGAAATCATTGTTAGCCAGATTATGCGGTGTCCTTTTAGTCATTACTGTATTGTCATGTGCCAAACGTGGTCGTCCTACTGGCGGACCAGTAGATGAAGAAGCTCCTGTTATTTTAAGGGCCTATCCTGATAACTATTCTACTAGATTTAATAATCAGGTGATAGAAATAGAATTTGATGAGTTCATCAAATTAAAAGATTTACAAAAGCAACTAGTGGTATCTCCACCATTAGAATACCAACCTGTGATAACTCCTCAAGGTGGAGTTTCAAAAAAGTTAACCATTGAAATTAAAGATACGCTTCAGGACAATACCACTTATGTGTTGGATTTTGGACAAAGTATTGTGGATAACAATGAAGGTAATCCATTTCCTTTTTTCAGGTATGTATTTAGTACCGGAGATGTAATTGATTCATTAACCGTAAAAGGAAAAATCACTGACGCCCTAAAATTCAAACCTGAAAAATTTGTGAACGTTTTACTATATGAAGTAAATGGAGAATTTATAGATACGGTAGTCACAAAGGGTAAACCTAATTACGTTCTTAACACACTGGATAGTCTGTCAACATTTACCATGCAAAATATCAAAGCTGGTACTTATAAAATGGTTGCTTTAAAGGAGGATAATCGTAATTTAAAATTTGATCCCAGCAGTGATAAAATTGGTTTTGTATCAGACTTAATAACTGTTCCTAGCGATCAAACGTACGAACTTAAACTATTCAAGCAGGCGCAGGAACCTAGTATTACAAAGCCCATATTTAAAAATCCTCAACGATGGGATTTAGGTTATACAGGTTCGTTAGACAGTCTTAACCTGAAATCTCTACCAAAGTATCCTATAAGTGATTTACGCATTACAAAACTTACAAAAAAGGATACTCTTGAAATATGGCAAAAACCTGCTGTAATAAAGGATTCTGTTTTATTTAATGCTTATTATAAACAATTTACAGATACGGTAAAGGTATTCTACAAAGAAGAGAAAAAAGACAGTCTGGTAGTAAGCAAGTCTGGAAAGTTTGGAATAGGTAAAAACATTTTAATTACAGCTACTACTCCTATTGAAGACTACAACACAAACCTTTTTAAATTAATTGATAAGGATAGTGCCGTGGTTCAAACTAACTTTAAGTTAGACCGGTTTAAAAATCAATTGGAATTAGCTATCGACTCACAAGAAAACCAGAAGTATAAATTACAAATGTTTCCCGAGGCAATCACTGATTATTTTGGAGCAAAAAATATCGACACGCTTAATTTTACATACAATACAAACAAATCCTCTTCACTAGGTAACATCTGGGTGACATTGACCGGTGGAAAAGAGTTTCCTATACTAGTGGAAATTGTTGATGAAAAATTAGAGGTTGTAGAACAGCAAACTGCAAGAGAAAATACAACCCTTGAGTTTAATTATTTAAATCCAGGTAACTACTACATTAGATTAATCTATGATTCCAATGATAATGGTAGGTATGATTCTGGAGATTTTTTCAAAAACAAACAGCCAGAAAAGGTCGAGTATTTTCCAGAATTACAAAAACTTCAGGCAAACTGGGACTTACGTCAAACAGTTATAATAAATTAAACCTATCTCTATCTTGTAGAAACTTCAGTTTATCTCTGTAATGTGAGATATGATTTTTATCTAAAAGAACCGTTTTTATTCCGTTTTGCTCCCAAGGATGTTCATCAATTAACTCCTTACCTAAGACATCATACACCTGTGAATGTCCGTTATAATCCATTCCTGTACCATCTTTTCCTGTGCGATTAACACCTATTGTATAACACATATTTTCAATCGCTCTAGCCTTTAAAAGTGCATCCCAAGCGTTTACCCTAGGCACAGGCCAGTTAGCCACATAAATACATATGTCATAGTCGCTGGTATTTCTAGAATAAACAGGAAAACGCAAATCATAACATATTTGAAGATTGATTTTCCAATTTTTAAATAAAACAACCACAGGCTCTTCTCCTTTATCATAAACATTGTGTTCACCTGCAAGAGTAAACGTGTGGCGTTTATCATAAAATGTATGCTCGCCATCGGGATTCATAAAAATTCCTCTATTTACATATCCAGTATCAGTAGCGTACATTACACTGCCATAAATAGCAAAGTTCCCTTTAGAGGCGTGCACTTTTAAATAGTTTAAAATTTCGTAATTACTTGCAATACCTTGTGGATTCATAGAGAAACCAGTAGTAAACATCTCGGGTAACACTACCAGATCCGTTTGTTGATAGAGTTCAATCAGTTTGGTGTCAAAAGCCTTTTTATTCTCAACAGGATTTTCCCAGACTAGTTCGCTTTGGATTAATGATACTTTCATGCGTTAAAAATAAGTGCCTATAAAATTGATGTCATTAAAATTACGTTATTGTTTTGTACGATACCTTGCCATTCATGGCTATTAAAAACTAGCATGACAGAAAACTTTTCAATTGAAAAACAAAGCCTTATCTATTTCTTAATACTTTATGATTTTTAAAAAGAATATCTTTGTCGAGAAAATAGTTTATGGCATCATTCCAAATTCAACCACGTACTAAGGCTCAAGAAAGTACTAATGCGATTGAACGCATGTACATCACAATGAGACATTTATTCAATCGTGGATTTTACAAACCTATGGGTGTGAGTGGTGAATCGTTAAGAGAATCACTCCTTACACTAAAACCTGAAATCTATGGATCCATCGCCGATGAAAAGGTAGAACTAGATGGACTACTGTACGTTATGGATCGTTTACCTGTAGGGATTGAAGAGTGTACTTACATCAATCTCACCAGTAATGAAGGTTATGAGCAAAGTCATTTTAAACCTATAATTCCTCTTAAACGTAGACGTAATTGCTATCGTATCGACGATCATCAAATGAATATTGAGGTTACTCGTGGTAGATCAGAGATTTATGACATACTTACTCACCTTACTTTTCTCATGATAGAATCTCATAAAATCATGAAGCAAGTAATGGTAGGTGAGAACAAACAAACTACAAGAGACTGGCAATGTCTAGAAAATGCAGTTACAAAGAAGAAACTTTCTCAAGAGGAGAAAGATATTGCAATGACGCACGTCGCTACCATTCTAGGTAGAACCTTTAAAGAGGTGAAAAGTACCTACCCTAAATTTGCAACAGTTGATAATCCTAATCGCTTCCTCAGTATAATTTATCACATGGGAGCACTTGCCAGAAAAGAAATTCTGGATGAACAAAAACGATTAATTACCTTTTCTCCTGTTCTTAGAGAACGATTGGGTCATCACATCCATGGAGATATTTGGGCATCTCGTATCAAGCAATTTTTAGTCGATAACAATTTATTCGATAGACCTATTCATATAATAAGTGCCAACTTGCACAGTGTCATGAATTCCTTGTACGGTCCAAAAGCCCTACAAAAACAGCTTAAAGACACTGACCGCATGTCTCTTTTTGCAAAACTCAGTGACGAGGCAAATAAAAACCTGCGTGACCGTATAAAAAAACATGCCGTTACAAATGGAATGTATGAACTTAAAGATACCAGTGGTACTAATATCGATGTACAGATATTTGATACCAGTGAATGTGCTTATATGGACGTTGATTTTTGTTCAGTACGCTTTCGCGAAAGCGATAACAGCACAAAACCAGTACTTGTCGTAATGGACTATGCCTTTGGTGAGCAAGCATTTGAGACGATGGATGAATTGCTTAAACCGTATACCGATGAAAACGGAACTAAGCACAAGATGAATGTCAAATCTGTTAATGTAATGGGTAAAGCAGGTATTCTTACCGGTGATAAAGGCGACATCATGATACCTGATGCTCATGTTTTTGAAGGAACAGCAGATAATTATCCTTTTGAAAATCAACTTAAAGAAGAAGATTTACAAGAAGATGGCATTAATATAGTAAGTGGTAGTATGGTTACCGTTCTAGGAACTTCACTACAAAACAAAGATTTACTTGAGTTTTTTCACACTAGTAGTTGGAGAGTGATAGGTCTAGAAATGGAAGGTGCTCATTACCAAAAAGCAGTACAGTCTGCATCACAGGTACGTAGAAGTATAGATCGTGATGTAAAAGTAAGATATGCCTACTATGCAAGTGATAATCCTTTAAAAACAGGTCATACTCTTGCAAGTGGTGGATTAGGTTTACTAGGAGTAAAACCGGTATATGTGATTACCGAAAAAATCCTAGAACAAATCATGGAGGAAAGTCTGTAATTAATTCTTCGATTATACTTAGTACTGCCAGGTTGCGTTCTAAATTGTGAACAAAACTTATATTTGACACAATAAAAACTTACATATGAGCGACCAGCCCAATAATCAGGAGGAAAAAGAGGTAGATCTAGTACCTGTTTTTACATGGATAGGTAATGGTTTTAAAAATCTCTTTAAAGCCATAGGAGATGTGTTTAAAGGAATAGGTAACTTCCTAGTTCTTACCTTACTATTCATGAAAAAACACCTAGTTTTACTAGCTGTTCTGTTTTTAATAGGAGCTGGATTAGGTTATTACCTGGATTTACAAAACAAAAAATCCTTTAATGCCATACTTAGAGTACAACCCAATTTCAATAGTGCTGCTCAACTTATTTCAAATATTAACTTGTACCAGTCGCTTATTGAACAAGAGGATTTTGCAAGTCTAGCCAATAAGTTAGAGATTAACGAGGAACAGGCACAAACCTTAGGGTCTTTTGAGATCGAGGCTAGCTATACAGATAATGAGTTACTAGCAGAATACGATGCACTGGCGAGAAAAAGCGATACCATGGCACTCATGAATTTTACCTTTGAAGGGTTTAAAGCAGCAAAACGAGATATCGATTATGAATTCTATAAGGTAGTTATTGCTGGAACCGATCGCGAGGTGGTTAATAAAGTAAGTGAACCGGCAGTAACGGTTCAAGATAATTCAGGGATTAAAGCTTTACGTCAATCGGCAAAGGAGAACAATGCATTTGATTTAAAAGTGCTCGAATATCAATTACAAGAAACCGATTCACTTATCGCTAGTTACCAAAAAGCGATTGCAGGAAATTCAACAAGCGGCGCATCGTCTGGAACAAACCTATATTTAGGAGATCAAAAGCCGTCTGATGCTCTTAAAGATCTCTTTGGTCAGAAATCAACGCTACTGTATAAAATTTCAGAGGCTAGAGAAGATAAGTACAAGTTTGCCAAAACCGTAAATGTATTATCACAATACGTTACTAAAGGATCTGTAGAGAAGAAACATTACAAGATCAAATTGGCCTTTATCTTTCTAGGTTGCGGTATGCTACTAGCCTTAATTCCTTTATTGTGGAGCTATCTTAACAGGTTAGAGTCGCAACGAAAATGATAGTAAAAAAAACAACATTAAAGGATTGTAAAGTTATCGAGCCAGCTGTGTATGGTGACCAGCGTGGTAAATTTGTTGTTGCTTTTGATAGTCTCGCTTTCGCGAAAGCGTTACCTCAATCCAACCCGTTTATTGTAATTAATGAGAGTACCTCAACCTATGGCGTTATTCGAGGTTTACACTTACAAAAAGGAGATGCTGCACAGGCAAAACTAGTACGTTGTGTGCAAGGTGAGATATTAGACGTTGCTGTAGATTTTAGGGTAGATTCTCCAACCTATTTGAAACATTTTGCAATCAAATTGAGTGCAGAAAACAACAAGCAATTATATGTCCCTAGAGGCTTTTTACATGGTTTCTCGGTACTTTCATCAACTGCGATTGTGAACTATCAAATTGACAATACTTATCAACCCGAAACCGAACTTGCAGTAAGATACGATGATCCACAGCTTGCTATTGATTGGCAAATACCAGAAAAGGATGTCGTCCTTTCTGAAAAAGATAGTGCTGCTCCATATCTATCTCAATTATGATAAAAGTTCTAATCACTGGTGCAAATGGGATGCTGGGAACAGCCATAAGTAAGCGGTTGACCAGTGTTGAATTGTTCACTTTCACAAGTAAAGAACTAGATATAACTTGTGCACTTAAAGTACAAGAAAAGGTTGCATCCCTAAGACCTGACTATATTATTAACTGTGCTGCCTACACAGCTGTAGATCTAGCTGAAGAACAACGGGAAAAAGCCTTCAAAATAAACACAACTGCAGTAGAAAAATTAGCCCAAATCGCAGCCCAGTATGATGCTACATTAATTCATTTTTCTACTGATTATGTTTTTGATGGGACCTCTAATATTCCTTATCAACCAAATGATATCACAAACCCGATCAATGAATATGGTGCTAGTAAGCTCGCTGGTGAAAAAGCCATTGAAATGCAAGCTTCTAAGTATTATATATTTAGAATTTCATGGTTGTATGCTCCTTTTGGTAAAAACTTTTTTACATGGCTTACGACTACCGATCAACAACAATTAAATATCGTAACTAGTCAAGTAGGATCTCCTACAAGTGCCTTGAGTGTTGCCAATTTTATACATCATGTTATCAAACAAGATCCTTTACAGTATGGCTTGTATCATTATGTGGATCATGGAAAGGTGAGTTGGTATGAGTTTGCTTTAAAAATAAATGAACTGGCAGAACTTAAAAAAGGTATTCATTCCGTAGACCACTACCCTACTGCTGCGCGACGACCTGCGTATAGCGTGATGGACACCTCAAAGACAGAAGAGGTATTCAAATACCTACTATCTCCTTATCAAATCGAATTAGAAAAGGTGATTGAACGCCTATAACGCAGTTATAGCAGTTAGATACTTATTGCCTATTCGTTCTAATGAAAAGTCCTGTGCTCTTTTAATAATTAAGTCTGAATCATAATTCTGTGGCGAGTTTACGACCTTAATTATTGAATCGGCCATTGATCGTGGATTTTTTATACCACAAAGTTCTCCAAGAGAATCGTTATTTATAATAAATTCTGGGCCAGCACACCTAGTGCTGATTACAGGCTTCCCATAGGACATTGCTTCTATAATTACATTCCCAAAAGCTTCATTATGCGAACTCAAAACTAACGCAATACAATTTGCGTAGTAATTATCTAGATCCTCAAGAAAACCTAAAAATTCGACGCTATCGCTAATTTTTAATTCATTTGTTAATTGAATAAGTTCATCCTTTAACATGCCATCGCCTGCAATTTTAAGCTTCACATTCAAATCGTCTTTAATAAGCGCAAATGACTTGAGTAAAGTGGGATAATCTTTTTGAGACTCTAGTCGTCCTACGGCTAGTAAGTAACGTTCACCTGCAGAATTGTTAGTTTTTACTGTTTTTGACTCATAAATCGGGTTTCCAATGACTTCAATTTTTGAACTTATAGTTTTATGAAAATTAATCATTGAAGTTTTAGTGCCGTCTGAGTTTGCAATGAGCAAGTGACTTCTATTAAAAGCCCATTTGAGCAGAATACTTAATTTTCCAGGATGCGTCTCATTAGCAAGTTCTCCTGCTTGACATATAGCTATTTTACTTTTTGAACAACTCACAAAATGAGCAAAATTGCCAAAAATAATAGCTTCCAAAACACTAGTCATAAAAAACTTAGGTTTAAATTTTATCAATTGAAGCCCAACAAAGAAGGGCACTAAAAACAATCTTAGAATGAGGTTCACTAGTTTAATTTTTGATGGTTTTTTATTAAAAACTCTTATAATAGTTAAACCTTTATGTTGTATGTTTTGGTATGCATTGCCATAAGCTGTTACTAGACGAACTTCATTGTTTGAGTCGATTAGATAGGATGCTAATTTTATAAAGACTTTTTCGGCACCGCCGCCTTCTAGTGTAGGTATATAAAGCAAAAATTTATTCTTCATTTAATTTTGAAAGGTTAAGGAGAATTCAAATATAACTTCATAGAACATAGATTAAGGACTGAAGTACTGCTATTTTTGTTTACAGAAATTCTACAGAAAATGAAACAAGTTATAACTCGGTTTTTTGTATCTAAACCAATTACTTTAATTGCTTTGAGATTAGCAGGTGTAAGCCTTTTGTTTCTAGCAACATTGACAATGACTAACTATTATCCCATAGATTTAGTCGGTGAATTTGAATTGACTAGAACTATATTGCTGTTATTGGGAGCAATTGTTGTTGCGGGAACAGATCGATCTATAATCCAGTTTGCTGGTAGGTTGGAAAGTGATGGTAGGTTTGATACTTTTCTGGGTGTTTATTTAAATAGCCTTAAATTAATAGGTCTACTCTGTTTTATTATTTTACTTGTTTATGTCTTAATTCCAGTTGAATTCTATCAAAATTTCTTTTCAGATTCTATCATCTTTAAAATTATCATAAGCCTGTTTTTCTATGCTGGAGCCACCTTAAATACTGAAGTGTTTAGAGTTTTTGAGTTAAACATGTGGGCAGAATTGTATCGTGGTATCTTTAAATACATACTATTATTTTGTGCCGCTATATACTTGATGAATAGTTCAAATCAAGCATTTATTATAGATGTCTTTTTGTTTTCGTTTGTGATTTTATTTGTTGTTTCTACCTTTCAAATCGTTCCTAAAATTAAAAATCAAAATTGGAAATCATCTTTTAAAACTTTTGCTATATACAAGGTTTCAATGCCCATGGCGCTTACAGGATTAGGCTTTTTTCTTCTGCTATCGATTGATGTTATACTTTTAAAGTATATTGAAGGTAATGAAGCTGTTGCTGTTTATGCACAACCTGTTAAGATTATTAGCCTGATAGCTATGGTCCAAACCACTTTGCAAGCTTCTATTTCAAAACAACTAGCCACATGTTTTTTTAAAAAAGACTATAGAGCTTTAGGCCAATTAATTAAAAAAACAACTAGAACTATTGCTATTATAAGTTTGCCATTAGTGGTAATTCTACTATTTATGCCTAAGTTTCTTCTCTCTTTATTCGGGTCAAATTACGTTGAAGGCTCTATGGTTTTAAAAGTTTTATTAATCGGTTGTGTCGTAAATGCAATATGTGGTTGTACCAGTATTTATATGGATATGACTAATAAACAGGCTCAATTTAGAAATATTATATTTATTACCATTTTTATTAATATTATCCTTAATCTCATACTTATACCAATTTATGGTATTATTGGTGCCGCAATTGCAAGCTCTTTCTGTTTGGTTTTTTGGAATTTAGCTATTGTATTTCATGTTTACAAAAAAGACAATTTAAATCTTGTAGTTCATTAATCAACTGATTTGAAAAAAAGTAAGCTTTTTTATTTAACAATTGCTTTCGTTACTATCGTTATTGGTATGTTAGCTAGCTTTATCCTACCTGATAGGTTCATGTTTGATGCCTATACCATAAGCTTGGACAGGTATAATGAAAAAGGATGGTTGGGTAGTTATCCTTTTTCTATGATGATTTATCATATATCAGGTATAGGTAAACTACCATTTCCCGCGGTTGCTTTGATTCAATTACCTATCATTTTTTCAATGTTTAAACATTTAAAAATACCTAGAGGCTTTCATCAATTCAATTTAAAAAACGCGATTATTTGGCTGGGTTTACTCATGTTCGGTATATATGTAGGTTTCCCTTCTAAAGAATTTATTACTGCTATCTACATCTATTTATTGAGTCTCGTTCTTATCTCAAAACTCAACCTGTTTTTAAAAATTGCTTTAACGTTTTTACTTCTTGCTTTTTTTGGTTGGTTTTACAGACAATACTTTTTACTCATACCGTTTCTAGCATTAGTCATTTTCGGCCTGAGCTATATAAAAATTAAAAATCGAGTTCTTACCGTACTTGTAGTAGGTATTTTAACTACCTGTTTTATGTCCTTAAGTTAT
Source organism: Nonlabens sp. SCSIO 43208 (assembly GCF_050703575.1). Classification (NCBI taxonomy): domain Bacteria; kingdom Pseudomonadati; phylum Bacteroidota; class Flavobacteriia; order Flavobacteriales; family Flavobacteriaceae; genus Nonlabens; species Nonlabens sp. SCSIO 43208. The sequence continues at coordinate 822,885 of NZ_CP065365.1, read as the reverse complement.
GGACTCGTTAAGGGTGAGTTCATGTCACAAGGCTCTAGAGAAGCTCTTAATAAACGTAGAGTTGCGACAGGAGATTCAAATGCAGATACAATAATTGTTTCACCTGTAGAAACAGATACCTTTCATGGTGAAGCATTTGGAATAGTCTATGGTTTTTTCACAGTAAACCTTCCTGTCACTGGGCTTAGATTCATTTTAAAACCTCATGTAATTGCATTTGTAATATGGCAATTAGGCTTATTTATTTACTTATTATATCTGTACAGTATTGTCTTAAAAAACAAGGAGAAATACCTTCACGAGCAATGGGTATTTCACTTGCTATTCGCTTATTTTGTTATACAAGGTGTATTTGAACCAGATTTAGGAAGTGCTGTAAAACATAAACTTGGCGTTTTTCCATGGATATGGCTAGCGTTTTATTATAACAAAGGACTTATAAAACGACCTACAAAAATTAAACGATATGTTTTCAAATTGGCTAAAAACAACTAGGTCTTGGTATCTTAATAATTATGAGTTATTAATAGGAATTCTAGCTAGTATACTAGTGTTTAGGAAACCTGGGACTATTGCTATCATTCTTTTTATAGTAAGTCACCTGTTAATCGCAAGATCTTTTAAATTTTCTAAAAATTCATTTTGGAAAATTGGTTTGATCGCCTTACCATTTCTACTGGATGTACTATTCCTGTGGAACAATGTTGAACTATCAGAAGGATTTAAACACATGGAAAAACGAATGAGTATGTTGTTATTTCCTGTTGTTCTTATAGGGTCACCTATTAAAATCAATTTTAAAAAAGTACTTACCTACTACTCCATATTATTCACATGTTTATTAGTCGTTCTATTAATAAGATTCCTAGTTATTGAGCCCGAACTCGTTTTAAAATATTTGAACGGTATTCACCTGTGGGAAATGGGTTATTCTTTTGCCAATAGCACCGGTGTTCATGCGCCAGCTCTCAACATGCATGTGGCTTTTCTAGTAGTTGTAAACACCTATCTCGTTATAAGATACTTGATCGAATCTAGCTGGAAAATCCTTAATTATAGGACTCTATTATTTTTAATTTCTGTATTTCTGCTTCTTATTATCAATACTAGGCTTGCCGTCGCAAATGCATTTATCGGTATATTTTTAGTTTTGTTTTTAGAATTGTTTAAAAAGGTATCTCGCAAGAAACTGGTAACTGTCACGGCCAGTACACTGGCAGTATTGATTTTAATGGTGTTCGCTTTCGCGAAAGCGTTTCCTTACATCACAAAAAAGTATACCACTGTCACCTTTGCTCACATGGATAAAGTAGGTAAGCTTGATGATTTTGAAAATCCAGAAGGTGAGGTATTCAATAGTTTTGTGACTCGTGTAAGTATTTGGAAAACAGCGTGGGAAAGAGCTCAACAAGATATTTGGATAGGTGTAGGCGCTGCAGATGGCAAGGACGAGCTCAATCAGGCCTACCTGGATACTGACCAGCAGTTTCTAGCCAAGTATAAATTTCCTACTCACAACCAGTACTTAGATTTCTTACTCAAATTTGGTTTATTAGGATTGCTTGCGGTGCTTCTTTATGTACTTAATATTTTGTGGCTAGGCTGGAGATTACAGCACAGCGTTGTTCTGTTTTTCTTTGTATTGTTCTTTACCTCAAATCTTACCGATGATTTTTTAATCCGTTATGATGGTATCACCTTCAGCGCCTTGTGGATAAGTATTTTTAGTGCGCTATTTATTAAGAACGACTGTAGTACAAGTCAATTAATTGAGAAAAGTTCTTAGTTGAATTGAAAACCTCATCAACGCGTTTACTACCATTTTTCCCCATTTGCAACCTCAAATCTTTGTCAAATAGCTGTGTAATAGCTTGGACGGCTTGTGTAGCGTCATCGATTAAAAACCCTGTTTGAGATGGTAGTACTATGTCTCTATTTCCTATCACATTGGTAGCTACCACGGGCTTTTCAAAAACCATAGCCTCAAGTACGGCAATAGGTAATCCTTCCCAAAGTGAGGTTTGTAAATAAACATCCAATCTATTAAGATGCTCTAGACCTTCTTTCCTATTCATGAACCAACCTGTTACTGTGATATTGGGAGCTGTAATTTGATCCTTGAGAATACCATCTCCTATCCAGACGAATTGTACATCGGGTAATTGAAGAGCAATTTCATTAAACAACTTAGGATTGCGAGCATGTGTAATCCTACCTAAAATACCTACAGTAAACTTTGAAGTTGGTTGGGTATTCAAAAAGGTTTTTATCTTGTTGTACGGGACACCATTTCTAATAACCTCTACCCTATCATGCAGTTTTTTTGCCTCATCAAATTCTGTATCACCACAAGCTATGGTTGTAAAGCCATAAAAGGAAGCCATTCTTTTTTCAATTGCCTTAAAAACCGCTGCTTTACTGCTTGAAATGTCCTTGCGTAAAAAACTATAACCATGTGGCGTGTAAAAAAGTTGAGCTTGAGAACTCGCGATTTTTGCTGCAACCTTACCTAAAACACCAGCTTTTGAGCTATGAAGATGAATAACATCTGGTTGTTCCTTTTTAAAAATTCTAGAAAGCGCCTTTATACTTTTATAGTCGTTAAATGGCGAGATATTTTCATTCATGGGAACTTTAAGTAGCCTGACATTGGAATGAAAATCTTTTTGGACATTTTCAGGGATTATTTCTGCACGTTGATCATTATAAATAATAGTAGTTTGTACTCGATCACTAGGACCAAAAACCTGAGTCAAATCACAGAAATAGCTATAAACTCCACCACCTAAGGCTTCAATCACGTGAAAAACTTTAAGTTTCCTATTGTTCATAGGTTACAAAGGTAAGAGGTAATCTTGCTTGTAGTATCTTTTTTGTTCATATTCGCAGTAAAGTAAACACATTGAAAACCTATCCCAATAAAAGAATTTTACACCGTATACATTTACTTTTTACCTATACTTTATTTGCTCTTCCTATTTTACCAAAAATCGTGAGTAATATAACCATAGGGATATTTGTAGGTTTATCATTATTAATAAGCTTAACTAACAAGCAAAAGGTTTTTCGAGTTAATTACTTTATAGCAACTGCTGCTATATATTTTGTTTTGTTGGCTAGTCTATTTTATAGCTCAAACAGCGAGTATGCCCTTAAAAAATTAGGGACACTTGCGCCTTTATTATTACTTCCTTTAAGCTTTGCTGTTGTCCCTTCTGTGGTGATTGAATACTTACGCAATCACCTGAAAGACTTTTTGAAAGTTTATGTAGCTTCCATAATCGTACTAGTTCTTATAAGCTTGTTCATGATGCTCTCCAATTATGATCTTGATATAATTTTACAGGGAAAAAGATCCTTTCTACATCAACTAGGGTTGTGGAATAATATTGATAGTTTGTACTTATCCTATCACCTATCCATAGCAACGCTTGTCACAGGTTATTTGTTTTTTATATCTAAAAAAAGCTGGAAAGCACTAGGTGGTTCACTGGTATTTATATTCTTATTCAGCGTTTTGCTTTACTTTTCCTTTAAAGCTAGTATCATGGCGTTTTTACTAGGTATTGCCATGTTAACGATTCTTATAAATCAACGCAAGTTGTGGATTCTTTTTAGCGGATTATTCGTCTGTATTTTAGGACTCATCGTTTTTGTACCTTCTATAAATAGCAGATTCTCTGAACTGCTCATAGTAAAAAACCCTGAACATAAAACCCTAGAATCTGTTACTATTAGAAATACGATTAATGAATGTAGTTTTGAAATAATGCCGCATGCTAGTTTATTTGGTTATGGAATTGGTGATAGCAAGCAGGAATTATTGGATTGTTTTGCCAGTAAGGAAAGTGCCTTGTTTGATCTCTCTTATAACACACATAATCAATATTTAAGCTTAATATTGGCAGTAGGTTTCATAGGTCTATTGGTCTTCTTTTTATCCTATGGCTATTTAGGGATTCAATCGTTGAATAAAAAGAATTATCTAGCTGTTGCTCTACTATTCTTATTTGCCGTGTGGATGCTGGCAGAAAATATTCTAGAACGACAAGAAGGAGTTTTTTACTTTTCTTTATTCCTTAATTTTTTATTTGTCTTAAATTTCAATGCGTCAACATCGGCAGGCTCCTTAGTATTGTCACATGAAAAAGTGATTGATACTTTTGAGAAGGATAATAGATAAGTTCGCTTTCGCGAAAGCGTAATCACTAACAAACCATGCAAGAACAAGAATTACTAGCCTTACTAGCCCTTAAAAAAGCTCCACTTGTAGGAGATATAATGGCTAAAAAACTGTTGAGGGAATTTGGTAGTGCTCAGGATATATTTGCACAAAAAGTTAAGGATATTGCTGCCATTGATGGTCTAGGAGATAAAAAGGCCAGTTTTATAAAACATAAAGAGACTTTATTTGATAAAGCAAAAAAGGAATTAGAATTTATCCATGCCAATCAAATCAAATGCAAGGTTTATAATCAGGATGATTATCCAGAACGTTTGAAATACTGTATTGATAGCCCGATTGTTTTTTTTGAAAAAGGTGCTATTGATTATTCAAATCCCTATTTTCTAAGCATTGTAGGTACTAGACAAATTACTACAACAGGTGCTGCTTTTTTGGAAAAATTCATGAATGAAATTGCGCCACTCGATCCTGTAATAGTAAGTGGTTATGCCTATGGAGTTGACATTCTAGCACATAAAATGGCTATAGAATTAGGTTTACAAACCATCGCAGTTATGGCTCATGGTCTCAATCAAACCTACCCTAGAAATCACAGTGCGCACAATGAGGACCTCATGAAAAATGGCGGATTTATTACCGATTTTTGGCATACTGATACTTTTGATCGTAAAAACTTTTTAGGACGTAATAGAATTATCGCCGGTATGAGCGAGGCCACAGTTGTTATTGAAAGTGCCTCAAAAGGTGGTTCACTAGTAACAGCAGATCTTGCAAATGGTTACAACCGCGAGGTTTTTGCAGTACCTGGTAGAGTCAACGACAAATACAGTATAGGTTGCAATGAACTTATCAAACAAGCTAAAGCACACATGCTTACTAAAACTGCCGACATTCCTTACATTTTAGGATGGAAGGAACGTGACATAGCGGTACAAAAGCAATTGTTTGTAGAGCTTAACGAGATTGAAAAAAGAGTCTTTCAATTTCTTAAAAAACGAGATAAGGAATTACTAGATATCATTGCGCTAGAAATGGAACTACCCGTTCACCAATTAGCCTCAGTTCTTATGTCTATGGAACTTAAAGGTGTGGTGCAACCATTACCTGGTAAACTGTTTACCCTAGCCTAAGGAAAAATATACCTATCTAGGTGATAAAAGTCACATAGTTCAAGGTGCGTACTAGATTACTTTTGTAATATGAATTTAGCAGAAATTATTAAGCAAGCCGCGTCTAACGCCATTTCCTACTTAGAGTATCGCAAACTGGTCGAAGACCACGTAATTAATCAAACTAATACAGGAGATCAAATAACTGAAGCTCTTGCGGAGTATACCAAATTGAATCATCAAAGAATGCGACGACTGGATAAAACTTTGAAACTGTTACCAGAAAGTCAAGAATTTCTTGAAAATTTTGATAAAGACGTGTACTTCCTTGTTATTACAGAAAGCTGGTGTGGTGATGCTGCTCATGCCATGCCCATGATAAATAAAGTTGCAGTAGCTGCACAAATCAATTACAAGGTTGTTTTAAGAGATAAAAATCCAAAATTGATGGATGAGTTCCTTACTAATGGGAATCGAGCAATTGCCAAGCTTATTTTAATTGACACTAAAACAAATTTGCCAGTAGCAACTTGGGGTCCACGACCTACAAAAGCCACAGCACTGGTTGCTGCAGAAAAAGCTGCAAAAGGTTCATTATCACCAGAATTTAAGCAAGAACTACAAACCTGGTACAACAAAGACAAAGGAAAAGATATCGAGAATGATCTCGTGGAGATGTTGCGAATGGATTGAATTACTTATTCAAACCATTCCTCAGTACCTCTTTAATTCCTTCTAAGTTATCGGTGAATTCCATCATTTGAGATAGGATTTGAGCCATGGATTGGTCATTACCTAATCCCTTAAGTTTGTTGTTCTTTAAAAAGGTTTCCTTAATGCTATTCCATCGATCCTGCTCCTCACTAGAAAGGGTACTTGTAAGTTCTTTATACTTCAACAAATTGGCCTCGGCGGCAGTAGTGAGTGTTTGGGATTCACTTTCATAATGTGACAGCAACAATGTGGTAAGTTCTTTATCATCCATGATAGGAACAATTTTGGCCACTAGTTTATTCATGTCTCTATAAGAACCTTGTAGTTTAAAACTAGGTTCTATGCGGTAAGCATCGTCCATAGCAGCACTAGAAATATAGGTTTCATTTACCTTGAGAACCGTATCTCTTATACGAACCACCTTTTCCAAAACAGCTTCATAATCGGCTAATTCTTGACTGCTGTGATTGCCTTTAAGTTCATTATCTGCCGCACCATTCTCTACTCTATCTAATAAAGCATAAACGTCATCAAAATGTTTGTTGCTTAATTGCTGTAGGACTGGATTACTAGTAAGCGCATTCTCAATCAATGATAATTCAAACAAATGAGCCGTATCGCCTATGATATCACCTAGGTTATAGATATCTGCACGATTTGCGAGCATGTCTGGTATTTGGAATTTGTCACCACTCTCCGTATATGGGTTACCAGCCATAATCACACAAAACTTTTTACTACTTAAGTCATAGGTTTTGGGTTTACCGTTAAACACACCTTCTATTTTTCTTGTACCGTCAGCCAGGCTTATGAATTTTTGCAGGAATTCTGGATTACAATGCTGGATATCATCTAGGTATAACATCACATTATCGCCCATTTCAAAAGCTAGGTTAAGCTTTTTAAGTTCTTCTCTGGTTGCCGCATTGGTTGCCGCTTCTGGATCCACATTTGTTACTTCATGACCTATGGCTGGTCCATTAATTTTCATGAAAATTAATCCCAATCGGTTTGCCACATATTCCATAAGTGTAGTTTTACCGTATCCTGGCGGCGATATAAGTAGCAGCATTCCCATGCGATCAGTACGTTTTGAATCACCTACTGTCCCTAATTGTTTGGATAAATTGTCTCCTATTAATGGAAAATAAACCTGATTGATCAATTTATTACGCACAAAACTGCTAAGTACTCTTGGTTTAAATTCTTCTAGTCTTAGTTGGCTTTTTAGGTCCTCGGTTACTTGATGCTTTGTTTTTTTAAACATCTCATAAGCTGGTACTTTATACTTTACATAATCATCTAATAACGCTACAAATCTGTGGTAATTAAACTCAAATTCTCCATCGGTAATAGTACTATGCGTGCCTTTGAGATCAGTTATGATTTGGGTAGCATTTATGCTGTTTACCACCTCAGCGCTTGACCCATAGAGCATGTGTGCCACACATTCTTCAATGTGGTATTGTAAGGATTGTGGTTGTTCCGCTTTCGCGAAAGCGGAAACCCAATGACGCACCGTGTCAACTTTATCCTTTTGAGTATCACACTCATCTAGCGCTCTATTGAATTGCGTGTAGGCATTTTGAGATTGCAGTGCTTTTTCAAATGAATTTTGTAGATCTATAGCATTTTGACTCACCACAAAATGATCATTGTCCTTGAGTTCATAAAATAAATAGGTAGCCATTTGCTTTATGTGCTCGTTAAAATCACTTTGCTTCTCGATAATTTTTATAGCCGTTTGATTGCTATTTGTAATTTCAATTATGAGTTGATCTATAACAAAAATGTGGTTGTCACTATTAGGAAATACTTGCAATACGTGACCAGCACGTTTAATAATCTGGTTGTATTTATTTTTAATTTCCTGATCTAGCTGCTGCCAGAAAAGTTGAGCATGAGCTCTTACATTGGGCGTAAATCTTAACAACTCAAGATCATGATGCTTTTGAACCAAGACATTTAAAATGGCTGCGGCATCATGGTCGTGTACTCCTTTTACATAACCACCTGCATAATTTTGACTCGCAATTTGTTGAACTTGTTGTAACAAATCGGCTTCACTAGACTGCGCAAGTTGCTCTGTATCTTGTGATTGAAATATGGTATAAGCTAGGTAGCTGGATCTATAAACATCGTGGTTTTCTGAAACTAGTTTTTGATCCCATAGTGAACGAGATTGCTCTAGAATTTCATTATTTAATTTTTGGTAAAAATCTGTTCCTGTAAGGTGGTAATACAGTGAATCATTTTTATAAACTATGGTAAGGTCTAACTGTTGTTTGTTTACGCCAAATTTATGTTGACCTAGTTTAATGATGTTCTCACCATCTTCATAAAGCTCCTGCTTGTCCTTGAGTTTTCTCAAGGCATCTTCTCTTGACGATTTTAATGCAGTTTCTAGTGATTCTGCTTTACCAGCATCATCTAGTTCTTGTAACTGTTTAATGATGTCACGAACTTTATTGATCATTAAATCACTAGCAAAGTATCCATTAATTTCAACCGTACTGGCTAGTGATTGTGCTCGTTTTTGAGCTCCTTTAATGATTCGATTTGCGGCATTTTGTAATGAAATTGCTTTTTTATTACGAGCTTCAACCAGACTGTTTTTACGTGAGTCAAAAGCCGCATAAACTTCTTCACGTTTTTCAATGATAGTGGTGATGTACTCATCAAAGTCGGCAAATTTCCCTTCTAATTCCTCAAGAGTGATCGAAATTTTGGTTAGAAATTCATCACATTTCTCTGGAGTATCGGCAATATCAAGGTAGTTGATAATACTTTGATCTACTAACTTAAGTTGAGCAGCAAAGTCTGCCTGAGCTTCCTTCTTACCTACTGCTTTTATTTTGTTTTTAAGAGCAGCCTTAAGTTGGTTTATAGTAGCGAATATCAATGAAATATTTTCAATGATTTTAGTAGAATGTGAAGTGTCTTCTATTTTTAAATTAGAAACAATGTCAATGAGCAGTTCTAGATCTTCGGCAATTTGATTTACCTCTTTTTCCAGCTGTTTAATATCAATAACCTTGTCTACTTTTTCTAGCTGCTCCTGTTTTTCTTCAACCGCTTGGTGGTAGGGTGACAATGCTGTATCCTGCAGTAAAAAAGTAACCGCTCTACGTGAGATTAGTTCATTTTGTTCTACAATTTGCTGTTCCTTTTCTTCTATAAAAGCATCGTCGGTATACCTTATTTCATTGAGGCTTATGACTTCACCTCGTAAGGTTCTAAGTTGTGTAAGCAGCTGTACAAAGTCCTGAATACTTTTAAAAGAAGTACTTTTAATTTTATTAAAAAGCTCTTCAGATTTTTTACTGATTGAATGGGTTTCCTTGGCAGCTTGCTTGCGCAATTGTTTAACCTTTTCAAATTCGTCAACAGCAGCATTGGCTGCTTTGTTAATTTCTTTAAGGGGTATTGAAAGCTGCTGGGTTTCCTCCTCATTTAACCAATAATAGGCGTCAATAACATCTTTTGATGCCCGTGCGATATCGTCATAAAGACCTTCATAGCTATCCTCTTTATTGAGAAGAGTGATGAGCTCATTCGACTCGGCCATGGCCTTTACAATGTCTTTGTTGCCTATTTTAAAGAGTAAGGTGTCTTGATGTTCAGATGGCAGCACGTCACCTTTTAAAAAGGGTGTTTGCCATATTTGCATCATGTGATGTTTTGTTTGCTCATCCTCGGTTCTAAAATAAGCAAGCTCACCACCTTCTAACAGTGTAAACCCATTACAAATAATAGGAGTTTGTACTTGTTGCTCTATGACATTATAGGCCATTAAAACATATATACCTTTCTCTTGATTATAGAAAATATATAAGTGGTCTTCACCATTAGGTGACGCCACTCGTTGCTGAAATTTAAGGCTTCCTACATCGCCTGGGAATACATTATACTCACCTGTTTGTAAGTAATAACCACTAGGGAAAATAATCCCTTGATCATCGGGTAGTAACACCGCAGCTTGTGAAATACTATCAATTTTCTCTACTGATTGTATTTTATGATTGTAAACAAAATATCTAGGCTGTTCTTGAAAGGGTTTTATTTCAAGAATAATGAGGTTTCCTAGGTCGGCAAATCTGTATTGTCCATCATCTAGTGTTTGATCACGATGTTCTACGGGCTCATTATAAATCCCTAAACCATCGCTAGTGTTATCTTCTACTTTAATGGTTAAATCACCACCTATAGTTTCAACAAAAACCTTGTCTTTTATAGATACATGAGCATGCTCGCCATAACGTTGATCATCGCGACCTGCTTGTACCCATTGAAAACCGTATTGTGATGGAAATTTGTATTCATGCTCGCTACGGTTATCCACATATTCTAAATGTTCACCATTAATGAGCCATTTAAAGGTTTTAATATCTGTTACCGAATCACTAAGCTGAAAAACCATGTGCAAGTAGTTCCCCATAATGGCAAACTTTGTAAACACGGTATTTCTATAATACTTGTATAGATTTTCAAAATCAGTCTTAAAAACAGCATCATCTAAAAGCTGCAGACCTTTCTCGCTTGCGCGAAAACTCACCTCTCCATCTACCTTTTCAAAAGTGTAAATACTAAATACATCACTCAACTGAATTTGAGTACGCAACCCAAAATGTACATTATATCCAAAAATACAAGTGTTACCTAATGCAATGATGTCCTGCGCAATACAGTTGTTTTCTGTATTAATGCGGTCGTTTGCTATAAGTCTGGTTTCTAGTGATCCAAAAACTTTTTTACGAGCTTCATTAAGTCGAGACAAACGTTGCTGCAAATCGGTTTTTTGTTTTTGCAGCCTACTTTGAATAATCTCGTAGGTTCCTGAGTCTAGTTGTGTGGTATCTTTTGGTGTAGTCGCCATGAATGTTAAGTCTGTAGAATGGTAAAAATGAATATAGAGTGAAAAACTGCGCTAAGGATAGTAACGACATCCTTTTGACAACTCATAGTTATTATAACCTATGAGTTTTTCAAAAGATATAGTGGATAGCCTGCCGCTGCTCTTGCGAGCAGCGGAGCGCCCTATCACAACTTTTAAATATTCCCTAACTTCTTATTAGACAATCCCATCCCTTTTGCCAGGTTCATAAGGTTACCTAGCATGGTTTTTTCGTCGCCATCGTTTGACTTGCCTTGTAAGTTGCTCAACAAGTTTGCGATGGTGAGGTTCTTAATATCCTCTGAACTGATGTTGTATTTATCTGTAAACTCTTTAACCTTATCTAGTAGATTTCCTTTTACATCATCACTACCTAGGATTGCATCCTTAACTTCAGTTACTGTTTCGGAATGACTTACTAAACGGTCGTAACCTTTAGCCTTTGTAATCTGTCCAATGATTTGGTCAAAGAACATGGTTTCACCACCTACTATATCAATATTTGCAGCCTTGAGGGCATCACCTATTACTTTAGCTTGAGCATCGGCAATATCTTTTTGAATATTGATTTGCGCTAGGTCTACTTGAAGTTCTTTATCTAGTCGTAGTTTGAACTCTTCGTGTTCTTTACCTACACCATCTAATTTCTTCATAGCTTCTGCTTTTTCTTCTATTCCAGCAGCATCAGCAAGGGCTTTTTCTTTAATCACTTCAGCTTCGGCAAGACCGTCTTTACGTTTTGCTTCAGCCTTGGCCTGGATTCCAGCGGCTTCAGCAAGAGCTTTTTTCTCGATTACCACTGCATCAACAATACCTTGTCGCTCACTGGCATCAGCTTTGGCATGCATTACTTGTGCTTCAGAAAGACCTACTGTTGCTTCTTCTTTAGCTTGTGCTTCGGCAAGTATTTTACGTGCTTGTGCTTCTTTCTCACTAGCTTCTTTATGAGCTTGTGCCTCGATATTGATTTCTTCGGCTTTTTGCTTAGCTGCTTCTTTTTGAGCTTCGGCAGCTTTTATGGTTTTAATGAGATCTTCTTGAGCGGCAGCCTCGGCATTAGTGATAGTTACTTGTTTGATACGATCTGCAGTTTTGAAAGCTTCAATGTCTTTCATGTTTTCCTGCTCTTCAACCACTCCTTTTTCAAGCATAACGCGGTCGCGTATTACATCCTGAATGTTCTTTTTCTCTACCTCAACTACTTTTTCTTTTTCGATTTGGGCTAGCGTCACAACTCTTTCACGCTCTGTAGCCTCAAGTAAGCGATCTTTTTCTACACGTTCTGCCTCTACAGCATCGGTACGTTGCTTGTTCTTCTCTGCAACGATGATCTGGCGTTGCATGTTTTCTTCGGCAACTTTTACTTTCTCTTCTGTAGCAATGCGAGCTGTTTCTGATTTCAGACGTTCTTCTTCTGCTACTTTTAATGTTTCTGCTTCTTCACGAGATTTGATATTTGCTATCTCACGTTTTTGTTGCTCTTCTTTTTCAGCTAATTGCTTATCCAACTCAAGAATTGCTTCACGAGCTTCTACATCTTGCTTACGGATGGTTTTTTCTTCATCACGTTTGATGAGGTTAGCCTTGATGTTTTGCGCAGCCGTTAAGTCGGTAATTTTCTTAATCCCTTCTGCGTCTAAAATATTGTCTGGCTTTAAATGGCTAACAGCGGTTTGTTCTAGGTAATCAATAGCACAATCTTCTAGTGTATACCCATTTAAATCTGTACCGATTATGTCTACAATTTCATCGCGAAATTCTCTACGAGCTTCATATAGCTGGATAAAATCAAACTTTTTACCTACTGTTTTAAGCGCTTCAGAAAATTTTGCTTCAAAAAGATCTTCTAAGGTTTCAATGCGTGATGCACGTTGAACACCTATGGTTTGAGCTACTTTTTTAATGTAGTCCACTTCATTGTTTACACGTACAAAGAAAGCTACCTTAATATCAGCACGTAGGTTGTCTTTACAGATAAGTCCTTCTACATTCATACGCTCGATCTGGATTTTCTTTACCGAAATATCCATGACCTCTACACGGTGAAATACTGGGACAACAAAAAGACCTTTGTCTGTTGCTACTTTGGTACCACCGAAACCGGTGCGCACTAGCGCCTCACCTTGATGTACCTTTTTGTAAAAAAGGGCTATGATTAAAAAATAAATTACAATAATGGCTACTATACCTACCACTACTGCAATTGCTATGGCTCCTGTATTCATGCGTTTTTAAATTTTTAGTTAGTTAAATTAATTGTTATTGAAGGTTTATTAAAGAGTACCTAAGTGTAACTGTCACTTTTGATACGTTTGTTATTCTTTACTCACGTAATAGTAATTTTTATCCTGGGATTGCTTGATTATGAGTACGCTTTCGCGAAAGCTTAATAGCGAACCATCTAAAGATTTCACATAGATACTCATTGGGTTTCCATCTACGACCACCTCTGCATTACCTAATTTTTCACCTGAAATACTGCTAAGTAAAGTTGCAGTACGTCCCAAAAAATCTACTGGTACGTCACCATTTTTATTAAGTTTTGCAAAGAAACTTTTAAATGGTGTAGTAAATAGTTTATTAAGGAACAAGCTAGGAATAAGTAAGGCTAGCATAAACAAGAAACCTATCGTATTATTTTCAGTACCTGTAATATCTGTTGCTAGTAGGGTACATATCCACCATACAAATATCCATGAGGTGAAAGTGAACATAAATGGCAATCCTACAAAATTGAAATAAATCAAAACAATTTGCCACCATTTAAGACGTCTGGTTCCTTTGTTAACGACGTGTTCCTTTTGCACCTCGGAACTTGCAACATCACCAAACTCGATATTTCCTGGATCTACAGTATCAATATCCAGATCCATATCAGCATCCACATCTATGTCAATATCTACGTCTAAATCAAAGTCTACACCGCTTATTGCAGTAAGAATCCAATAGATAGCCAGTAGTATAATTAAAACCGTAAGGATGCTGTTTACATCGGAAAATATGAGATCTAGGAAATTATTCAAGTTATTGGTTTTTGTTGGTTACAATTTTTAATTAGTTAGAAAATCAAAGATGTTACTTAATGCTCCTGTACTGGCTTTATAAAACTCAGTATACTTGCAGCGTTTACACGCTACATAACTGAATTTTTTATTTTGAACGTCAAAGATTTTGGACAAGGTACCACCTGTAGCGCGCATTTCACCTGTTTCATATTGATGATGACCGCACTTTGCACAGCTATAATTCAAATTTTTCATAATGGAATTCTGATTGAAGTGACTAAGGATATAGCCACTCATTCATTTTAAGAATTAAGTTGCTTTTTAAGACGCTCTAATTCATCATCTATTTGCGCATCGGTAGAGCTAGCTGCCTCATCAAGTTCTTGATCGATACTTTTACCTTGATCTGCCATTTCACCATAAGCTTCAGCTAGTGCCTCTTCTTGAGCGACTTTTTCTTTCATGCGTTCTAGCATACTTACTGTACCAGCGCTATCAAGCTCGGCCATTTGCTTGTTCACATTTTTTGTGGCGTCACTTACTTTTACTCTTGCTTTAAGAGTTTTGAGTTCATTTTCCCATTTTGTAATGTTACCTTTAATCGTGTCGATAGAAGATTTAAGCTTTTCAACATTTTTCTCGTACTTTTCAGTTTCCTCTTGAGTTTGATTGATTTTTGCTTGAGTCTCTTCCTTTTTAAGTAGGGCTTCTTTGGCCAATCGATCCGCTTCATCTGTAGAGATGTCTCCTTTTTGAGCTTTTTTAAGGATTAAAACCGCTTTTTGCTCATAGTCTTTAGCCTTTTCTTGATAAGCATTTAAATCATTTTTTGATCTTATTGCCAATGCCTTAGCTTGTGCCATAGCTTCGACACTTTTATTAAGATCTTCTTTCATATCCCTGATACCTTGTTCGGTCATGGTAATAGGATCCTCAAGATTATCAACAGCTTTATTTGCGTGTGCTTCTCCTATTTTAAATAGTCTTCTAAAAATATTCATAACAATGTTTTTTAATACTTTGAAAAAGTAATTATCTGGTCGCTGTATTCACTTAACAGTAAGCTGAGTGAGTTAAGCGATCCTTCTAACTCATTCAGGTCTAAATTTTCAATTTGTAAGGTGTCTCTAAAAATCACCTTGGTACCAGTCTCGTCTAGCACAAAAGCACCATGAATAATATCGCGATTTTTTTGTAGTAAACTTTTAAAAACCTCATCTCTATGGTTATTTATTTTAAAAATGTATTGCTCCATTATAAGAATAGGTGGCGCAATACCCATGATAAGATTTTTGATACCTACATCTTCTTTTTCAATTACAAGAATTCCAGAAGATGGATTCTCTCGAGTAATATCAAAATCTAGTTGTTGAAGGTATTCTTTGATTTTTTGGTAATGGTCGTTCATTTTTCTTTTGGTCTATTTTAATTTAAAGTAATTCTTCTTTCAATTACCGCATAAAAAAACACTGTTTTGAATTACGATAATATTACAAAAAAAGACCTTGTCATGCTAGAAAAATTCTAGCGGCCAGTTCGATTACAAATACTACTAAGTTAATCATGGTTATAGTTTTTGGTTAAACAATTTTTTAAAGAAAGGAATTGGGCTGGTTAGACCCTTAATAATTCCTTTCATAGCAATTTTTACTCAAAATATTAGCTTAATTGGTTGGTAATTGCTAATTTTGATAGCGTAAAGATACAATAAAAATTTAATCTTGCAAATAAAATTAGCAATTTATGTCATTTTTCGGTAAAAACATCAAAAAAATTAGAGGTGTCAAGAGCTTAAGTCAACAGGCATTTGCAGACCTATTTGACTTAAAAAGAGGTACTTTAGGTGCCTATGAAGAAGGTAGAAGCGAACCGAAAATTGAAACAATAATAAAGGTTGCTAATTATTTTAGCATTTCTATAGATGATTTACTTACCTCAGAATTAACAGTGAATCAATTATTAAGATTCAATGACAATATTACTCTAGACCCAGAAGATCTAGAAAAGGAACAATTTGCCACAGTACCTTGTATTACCGCAAAAAACTATCAAGATTACATAGCTCATTTTGATAATGAGTTTTTTGTAAAAGATATGCCTAGTTTATCTCTTCCAATAAATACTGAAAAAACATTTAGAGGCTTTACTGTAAACAATCTAGAAATGACCAGTCATGATAAAGGGTTTTATCCAAAGGATATTGTAGTTGGTGAATTAGTGCCCAACAAGGTGATCCAGAAACTAAATAACGGTACTGTTGCTTTTGCCTTGATCAATGATCACATTATCTTACGTAGGCTATACACAACTGAAAACGGAATAGTTTTAAGAGCAGATCATAAAAATATTGATGATATTAAAGTCACCTTGAAAGAAATTAAACAATTGTGGCGAGTGCGTTATGTGTTTTTTAGACGTGTGCCTGAATTAACCGATAGTTTTGAGGATAAACTTGCCTTAATTGAAGCTCAATTAAAAGCCATTAAAAATCATGATTCTCTTTAAATGAGAAGGGTTTAACACTTAATCTTTAAACTATAACAGTATAAAAGTGTCTATAACCACGTAGAATTGTATCTTTGTATTTTAAAATTAAAAGCAATGTTAGCTAGTATTTTCTTAGGAATGTTTGGACCATGGCAGTTCGTTTTAATTGCGCTGGTTGTTTTATTAATTTTTGGTGGTAAAAAAATACCTGAATTAATGAGAGGTCTAGGTGGTGGAATTAAGGAGTTTAAAGACGCTACAAAAGATGATGAAAAAAAAGAAGATAACAATAACAGCCTTAACAGCTAGTTCTATCCTTCTTATAAAATAAAAAAACCGCTTAGAAAGTTTCTAAGCGGTTTTTTTATTCTTTACCATTAGTGCCTATTCGCTAGGGAGCGGCTACAAAACTAGCACTCCTTAAAATAGCTTCTATCTCAAAAAGGTAATTGCGCTTATCTGCATTTGGTGCGCTCACATAACCTTCTAAAATAAGCCAGTTGTCACGTTCTTTATTATACACTGCGTAGTTTATGAACGGTCCTGCCATAAACATATTTTTCACTTCCCAAGTACCTCTAGTTTCAAAGGCAAAAGCACCAGCCACCTCACTTTCAAATAACGACGGAGTGAATATAGGTTCCGTTTGAAAAACACCACCTTCATCCACTGGAATTTTTAAACCGCCTATACTGTCACGAACCTTTATAATTTGTGACACAGTATTTGAATCGCGAGTGATTAATGATCGGTCAACCTCGTAAATCATAAGGTCCATTGTGCCTTCGGGAATATTACGACGCAACCATACAAAATCAGGGTCATTTACCGCTGCATATCTATAAGCTCTAGGCACAGTAAGATCAATACCAAAACGCTTTTTAATTCGGTCTACATTAAGCGCCACCTTATCCATTAAACCTTTTTTGTAGCTAACCTCACTTTTAGTAAATAGTTTAATGATATCATTTTGATTGTCGTAAACAGCTTGTGCCACAGCATCAGGATTTGGACCACTTACAATAATTCCCAATTGAGGATTTGCATACGGGTTTTCCTTAACACTCACTTTTACACTATCGGATTTCTTGATCTGTAAAAAATTACGAGATTTTTGAATAGCGCCTTTAAAACTCCTAGGTTTTACGTGATTCAAAGTAAATAGAGGTTCATCTCTTACAATACCTACGACAGATTGTGCCAGCACATTGCGTATTGTATCACCTACTTGTCCATCCCAATCTTCATTTTCAATAACAACCATTATTTTATTGAGTTGGCCCATACTATCTTGAACAGTAACAGGTTGATCGTCACAAGACAGTAGTAATAATGCGGTACATATAGTGAATATAAATTTTTTCATCGGGAGTAGGTTTTTGATTATTTCAACTTAAGGACCATACCTGGTTTTAAGTTCTCGGTTTTATCTGGATTAAGCTTCTTCAAATTGCGTACCGAAGTACCATATTTTCTAGCAATTGTCCACAAACTATCTCCACTTTTCACTTTATGAGTAGTCGAGGTATTGTTCTGAGAGACCGGTATAGTAGCAACTGGTCGTCTAGGATGGATATATAATTTTTGTCCTATCCGTAATTTAGAAGATCTTAAATTATTCCATCTTTTCAATTTACTCACACTCACACCATACTTATTGGCAATTTTACCTAGGTAATCGCCACTTTTGACTCGATAAACCACACGACTTTCTGCCTTTAGTAATTCAGGTAATGGTTTTTCTCTTTTATCAAATTCCGCTTTCGCGAAAGCGTAAACACTATCCTCATTACTCACAAATTTAGACATCGCTTTAAGTGGTAATCTTAAATAATACTTACGTCCTTCAACCACGGGAATGAGATCCAATTTATAGCTAGGATTGTGAAATTGAACTACTTCAATATCTTGATCTGTGAACTGTGCCACGTGTTCTAGAGCAATCATCTTTTTAACCTGAACAGAATCTGTAACTATAGATCTGTGTTCATTTTGTAATGGTTTAAAACCGTGCTCGCTGGCATAGGTAAACAGATATAACATCGCTTGAAATGCTGGAACATATCCAGCTGTTTCACGTGGAAGATAGGGACGTAAATTCCAGTAATTTCTATATCCGCCGCTACGTCTTATTGCCTTGTTAACATTACCTGGTCCAGAATTATAGGCAGCCAAAGCTAAGTCCCAGTCACCATAGATATTATACAAGCTACGTAAAAATTTACAAGCTGCAACGGTAGCTTTTTCTGGATCCATGCGCTCATCAACGTAACTATTTACCTCGAGTCCATAATTGCGCCCTGTAGCAAACATAAATTGCCACATTCCAGTAGCTCCTACTCTACTTTTTGCCTTGGCATCTAGTGCACTTTCTACCACTGCAAGGTACTTCATCTCCAATGGTATGTCATATTGATCCAGCTGCTCCTCAAACATAGGAAAGTAATAGTCGCTTAAAGTCATTAATCGCTCCAGATAAACTCGTCTATAACTAAGCTTTTTATTGATAAGCTTTTCCAGTATAGGATTATATTCTATGTTAAAAGGTGTTGTAGCATTAATGCGTTTTAATCTTGCTTTTAGAGTGTCGGTAGGTACTACTTGTTTAACGATAGCTGCATCATCCAGATTTACAAAATCATCATACATATAATCGTACAAATCGTTGTTGTACAATTCTTCTAATAATTTCTCATCAAACTCATCTACCTCAGGATATTCCTTTAATCCAGATCCATCTTCTACCTCAAGAATAGGAATAACAGTATTGGTTACTGTGGTTGTTTCTGCTTTAAGAGAGTCTGTTTTAAGGGAATCTTTTACGCTTTGTTTTTGTTTGTATTCTTCATAGGTAAACACCTTGCTTTTCACAGCAACCGAATCTGGTTGCTGTGCATGTAAAATAACCATCCCTATGATGGATAAACAAGTTCCTAATATTCTAGATCGCATATAGATTTTGATTCAAGATTCTTGCCATAGTCACTAGTCTACTATAGCAGCGATACCAGGTAAGGTTTTACCTTCTAGTAATTCTAACATAGCGCCACCACCTGTTGATACATAACTCACCTTATCGGCATAGCCAAATTGTTTAACTGCAGCAACAGAATCACCACCACCAACAAGAGAAAATGCACCGTTTTTAGTAGCTACTGCAATAGCATCACCTAGTGCTTTGGTTCCTTGAGCAAAGACTTGCATTTCAAATACTCCAGCAGGACCGTTCCACAATATAGTTTGTGCTTGCTGTATTAAATCATGGAATTGCTGTTGTGTTTTTTCACCTATGTCTAATCCCATCCAACCATCGGGTATTCGATCAATGGCAGCCTCTTTTCTATTAGCTGTTTCACTAAAATCGTCGGCCATTAAAACATCTACTGGTAAATGAATTTGTGTATTGTGTTCTTGTGCTTTTTTAAGAATTTCAAGAGCTAGTTCTTGCTTATCGTCCTCAACCAATGAATTTCCAATTTTTCCTCCTTGGGCTTTTATAAAGGTATAAGCCATTCCACCAGCGATTATCAAATCATCTACTTTTTGTAAAATATTTTCTATCACTGTAATTTTTGAAGAGACCTTGGCACCGCCTAATATTGCTAGCAATGGTCTTTCTGGGGTTTCTAATACTTTATTTAGGTTTTCAATTTCACGATTCATTAAAAAACCAAAGCATTTCTCCTCAAAAAACTGTGCAATTATAGCGGTACTGGCATGTGCTCTATGAGCTGTTCCAAATGCATCGTTAATGTACACATCGCCTAATTGAGATAGCGCTTTCGCAAAAGCGGAATCACCAGCTTTCTCCTCGTCATGATATCTCAAATTTTCTAATAAAAGAACCTCGCCACTTTGAAGGTCTTGAGCAGCTTGGATAGCACTTTGTCCTACACAATCCTCGGCAAATTTGACCTGGACTCCCAAAATGTCGCTAGCCTTTTCTACAACATGTTTTAAGGAAAATTCATTCTCTTTATTTTTAGGACGTCCTAGGTGTGACATTAAAATCACAGCACCATCATTTTCTAGCACATGAATGATAGTGTCTTTTGCTGCCTCAATACGAGTGGTATCGGTTACATTAAGATTGTCGTCTAACGGAACATTGAAATCTACTCTAACTAGAGCCTTTTTGTCTTTGAAATTGATATCGTTAATTGTCATATTCGATGGTAAGTATGTTGTAAAAAAACAAATATAAAGGGATAATCTGAGAGATAAATTTATAGATGCCGTTAAACTTTATATTTGCATTATGAGGAAGGAATCTATCCTAGGACTAGAGCACATTAAAAAGCATTTATTAAGTACTGTTGAAAACGGGCGTATTGCTCATGCACAGTTATTTGTAGGGCCATCAGGAAGTGGTACCCTACCACTAGCTATCTTTTATGCTAGAGCCATATTATGTCAAAAAAATCCTGATAGTTGCCATATTCAAATGGATCAACTAGCTCATCCAGATTTACATTTTTCATTTCCTAGCGCAAGTACCAAAGAAACTGGTAGTAAGGCAACTAGTGATGATTATTTAAAATCATTTAGATCATTTGTAAAAGAACATCCTTATGGCAATATAAGTGCATGGGCAAAATACGTTGATCTTGAGAAGAAAAATATTGAGATTAAGGTAGGTGAAGGCGAACTTATAATGAAAAAGTTAAGTCTTAAATCCTATGAAGGTGGTTATAAGGTGTTAATCATGTGGCAAGCAGACAGAATGAATTCTGAAGCTGCAAATAAATTATTGAAGCTAATAGAGGAACCTCCTAAAAATACAGTAATCCTGCTGGTTGCAGAAAATACTGATCGCATGCTTAATACTATTATAAGCAGGTGTCAGGTAATTGAAGTTCCAAAATTGCCAGTATCTGTAATCACTGCTGGCTTACAACTACAGAATTCTTTAAACGAAAATGAATCTACAGCTATTGCTAGACAAGCAAATGGTGATTTCTTTAAAGCACTTGAATTAGCATCTAATATTTCAGAGGACAATGAATTTGAAGAGCTTTTGATTAAATGGGTAAGAACCGCTTACCAAGCAAAGACCAAACCTAGCGCTATCACAGAACTGATAAATTGGGCTACTGCAATTTCCTCCTTAAATAGAGAAAAGCAACAACGCTTTTTAAATTATGCTATTGAATTTTTTAGACAAGCGATGCTTTTAAATTACAAGGCAGATCGTATCGTGTATTTGAATCCAAAAACTGGATTTGACCTTAAGAAATTTGCTCCTTTTATTACTGGAAACAGAATGATTGCGGTCCAAGAACAAATTGAAACTTCACTTTATCATATTCAAAGAAATGGAAATGGAAAGGTTATTCTTACGGATCTTGCTATAGGTATGACGCGTATTTTACACGGCCCTTCTTAATATTTTGTTAAGGACATAGTTTAAGTCTTTTGTTTTCAAAAGATTAAAATTACTTATACTTGCAAATAGAATATTATTTGATTGGACAACACAGGAATAGTTTTACTACTGATTTTTATACTCGTAACTTTTTGTATTTCTGCATATGAAAAAGTCTACAGATGGGAAGAAACTTTGCTTGACTTTCTCAATTTGTACTCTAAATATTTTGGAGAACTATTAGTTAAGATAATTACTATCTTTATACTACTGGCCGAGGTCTTAATTGCTACTTTAGCCCTATTTGCTCTTTATAAAATTTACTCTTCTGGTACTCTAGATTTCGCAAGATATACTTTCATAGGATCATCATTAGTACTTATTATCCTACTGATAGGATTAAGAATCATTAGGGATTACGAAGGTGCTTCTAGGATAGCCATTTACTTTGGGGTAACGAGTTTAGGCCTATTATGGGTTTCATTAACATAAACTATTCTAAAATTAAAAATCATAACTAGACTTTATTGAAAGTGGCTTTAAATTAAGCGGTTTAAGAAACTTTACTTCCTCTCCATACCTTGGGTAAGGCAACTTAAAAAAGGCTCTGTAAAATGTGCTTATTTAAGTTTTTTAAGTATGAATTGATGTGAAGAGGCTTGCTTTGTAATTAAAAAGGACAAATTAGAGATAAATCCTACCAGTGTACCTGAAATAAAAGGTATAGGCCATTTTTTATATCTAGCAGATAATATTGAAACGTAAAAACTATCCCACCACATAGGAGTTGTATTTACTAATCGGAATTTACTTTTAAATAATATTTCTACAGAATGTTTGGAAAAATGGAAAGTGTGACGAGGAACATCGTAAGCTGCCCAATGTTCCTTAAAAACCCTAGCATCTAAACATTGATAATTAGGTAAAGCCAAAATTAAAATTCCATCCGGTTTTAATAATCTTACTAATTCTAATATCTGTTGTGACAAATTGGGAACATGTTCTAGAACATGATACATGGTAATTACATCAAAATAATTTTCTTCATAAATTGAAGTATCAGGTTGAAATGCCAAACTTAAATTTTGTTTCGCAAAATCTCTAGCCTTTTTAGAAGGTTCAACTCCACAAGCAGAGATGTTATTATCAATTAATGATTGAACCAATTCACCAGAACCTGCACCTACATCACAAACTTTAACGTTTGTAAAAGAGCCAAAATGTTCATTAATAACGTTGGTTATTAATCGAGTTTTTGTTTGAATATTTCTTCTCTTAACGACATTATAAATCTTGGAAAAAGAGGATTCTATATTATTACCATGAGAATAATAATCTTCAGATTCATAATATTTCGACAACTCTTTAGGTTGAGGTACCGTTTTTAAAATACCAGTGGTATCATCTTTAAAAAGTTCAAATTTTTCTTTAGAAAAGAAATAATCCTTAGTTCTTAAAACTGATTTATTGAAGTTAAAATCTATCATGTTTCACGTGAAACTATCTTCCCATATGTACTAACAGCACAGAAATATCACTAGGTGATACACCCGAAATACGAGAAGCCTGGGATACAGTAACAGGTTTAATTTTAGTCAATTTCTCTTTAGCCTCGTAACTCAAAGATTTAATTTGAGAGTAGTCATAGTTTTCAGGAATTCTAATATTTTCCAATCTATGAAGCTTATCTGCATTGTTTTTTTCCTTCTCTATGTAACCAGCATATTTAACGTGAACTTCCACTTGTTCAAGAACATCCTTATTAATATCGTTTTTTTCAATAAAGCTGGCAACCTCATTAACACGCAACATATCACTTAAATCAATTTGAGGTCTAGAAAAAACTTTATACAACTTTCCATTTTGTTTCACTGGCGCAGAACCTTTCTCCACCAGAATTTCGTTCATTTCTTTAAAATTATAACTAGTGTTTTCAAGAAAATCAATCATTTGTTTAGACTTCTCTTGCTTCTCTTCTACCCTACGCATTGCATCCTCCTTAACTATTCCAAGTTTATAAGCACGAGGAGTTAAACGTAAATCTGCGTTATCCTGGCGTAAAAGTGTTCTATATTCAGCTCTTGAAGTAAACATCCTATAAGGCTCTTCAGTACCTTTTGTGATCAGATCATCTACTAAAACACCTATATACGCCTCGTCACGATTAAGCACAAACGCCTCTTCCTCACGAATCTTTAAAACCGCATTAATACCAGCCATTAATCCTTGGCTTGCAGCTTCTTCATAACCGGTGGTTCCATTAATTTGACCAGCAAAGTATAGATTATTTACGATTTTGGTTTCCAAGGTATGTTTTAATTGAGTAGGTGGAAAGTAATCATACTCGATTGCATATCCTGGTCTAAAGAACTTAACATTTTCAAAACCTGCAACCGAACGCAGCGCTTTAAACTGAACATCTTCAGGTAAACTAGTACTGAAACCATTTACATAGACCTCAACCGTATCCCAACCTTCCGGCTCAACAAAAATTTGATGTCTGTCCTTATCGGCAAAACGATCAATTTTATCTTCAATAGATGGACAATAACGAGGACCTATACTTTGAATTCTACCATTGAACATAGGACTACGATCAAAACCTTCACGTAACAAATTATGAACCTCTGGACTTGTATAAGTCATATAACAATCCCTTTGTTTAGTCAAAGGTGTAGTCTTATCAGAATAACTAAAAGTACCTGTAATGTCATCACCTGGATGAACTATCATTTTTGAGTAATCCAAACTACGCCCATCAACACGAGGTGGAGTTCCAGTTTTCATCCTACCTGCTTCAAAACCTAGATCAACCAAATCCTGTGTTATTCCAGTAGCAGCTCGTTCACCTGCACGACCACCTCCAAATTGTTTTTCACCTATATGAATTAAACCATTTAAAAAGGTTCCATTAGTTAATACCACACTTTTTGATCGCAACTCGAGACCTAAAGAGGTTCTAACACCGACCACTTTATCTCCTTCTATAATAAGACCCGATACCATTTCTTGGTAAAAGTCTAGATTAGGAATAGCTTCCAATTGTAATCTCCATTCTTCTGCAAAACGCATTCTATCGTTCTGAGTTCTCGGCGACCACATTGCAGGTCCTTTAGATTGATTAAGCATTTTAAACTGTATAGCACTTTTATCGCTAACGATACCACTTAAACCACCTAAAGCATCAATTTCTCTAACAATTTGACCTTTTGCAATACCACCCATAGCAGGGTTACAAGACATCTGCCCGATTGTTTGAAGATTCATAGTTACAAGTAAAGTACTTGCTCCCATATTTGCGGCGGCAGCTGCGGCCTCGCTTCCAGCGTGTCCAGCACCTACAACTATTACATCATATTCTTGTCCTAACATAGCATTAATGTTTCACGTGAAACATATTCATTTTTTCTTCTTCTTTTGAACGCATTAAATCAATTTCCTGAAGTGACTTATCCTTGTAACCACATAAATGCAGAATTCCATGAACCAAAACGCGGTGCAATTCTTGCTCAAAGTTCACATTAAAAACTTGAGCATTATCAGCAACTCGATCAGTGCTTATGTATATTTCACCTGATAATCTATTTTCCTCACAATAATCGAAAGTTATTATATCGGTAAAAGTATCATGATCCAGGTATTGCTTGTTCATTTCATGCAGGTAATCATCGCTACAAAAAACAAAATCAATTTTATCTAACGCTTTGTTTTCAGAAGCGATAACGGCTGAGAGCCATTTATTATACACTACGTTATTCAAAGGTTCAAAATCATTCTGATAGTGAAAACTAATCATTCTTAAAATACTCTTTAACTCGGTTCTTAAAAAGCGGCTGCAAAGGTAATACTTGTCTGTTTAATATCTCCTTATTATTGAAATAGTTGCTGGCATCTGGAAGCTTATTATTAGTCTCATTATTAAAACTATTACGATTTGTAGTACTCTTACGTTCTTCTTGTTTTCCTTGTAATAATCCAGCATCCTTTAATTTTAATAAGTCGTGCTGAATTCGTAGCATAAGATCCTCGACCTCTCTATCAAAACCCTGATCCAACAGCTTACGCTCGACCGCTTTCATATTATCGGTAATAGATTCTACCTTGGATTTAATACCACTATTTTCAATCATGTTATCTAATTGATCCCTAAGCTCCTTTTGCTTTTTATATATGTCATAAATGCGTTCTGCTTCAGACTCAGACTCCCGATAACCAGATTCGCCCGTATTTGAATCTTTACCTGATTGACCGGAAGCACCACCAGATCCATTACCTGACGAACCACCTGTTACGCCAGATTCACCACTTTGTCCGTCCTCACCACCTTTACCAGACTGACCGTTTTCACCTTGCTCACCACCACTACCAGATTGACCGCTTTGACCGCTTTGACCATTTTCACCAGCATTGCCCGATTGACCTTGCTGACCTTGCTGACCTTGTTGTCCTTGTTGACCTTGATTTCCTGATTTATCTCCTTTACCTTTTTTACTTAAGCTTTCTTGTTGCTGTATAATGTCCTGAAGTTGAAAACCAGCACCGCCTTCACCAGGACTTGGTTGTCCAGGACCACTTGATCCAGAAGCATTCATATTATCAATGGCATCACTTAACATAGCGCTTAATTTATTGGCACCTGAAAACGCCTCTTGTTGCGCAATTAAACTGCGCTCTATTTTGAACTCTGCCAATTGCTCCATACTTGTATCTATACCATAATGAATATCGGTGATAACAGAATTTATTTCTTCACCAACCTTCGGATTACGGCTACTTAAAGCAAACAAAGAATCATCTACATGCTCAAAGGTGTATTCCAACTTTTTTTGCATTATTAGTTTTTTTCCAAAGCTTGGGCTATTTCTATTTATCAAAGAAACTTGGTCCATTAAAGCTTCCTGCTCCAGACTATAACCTATCAAATTATCTAGAATTTGTCTTAAGGTTTCCGCATCCTCCATCATTTGATCCTTTTCCATGCTGCGCATTTGATTGCCCATTTGTTGAGATAATCGTTTCATCTTATCTGCAGCACTACGTTGTTTGGATGATGCCTTTTGAGATTCTTTAGATTCAATATTTTCTTTAGCATCGTTTTGATCCTGCTCGATATCATCAGCTTGTGGTGGATCAAACTCTAACTTATGTGGACGTTTAAGATTAGTATTTTCCTTCTCAAGTTCCTCTAGTTCCTTTCTCCATTCTTGGAATTCTTTATTTAAACTATCTTGTTGTTGTTCTGAAGATTCAACATCTGCAGCCTTCTTCTGCTTTAAGGCTATTTGAGATAAATCTTTGGCTAATTGCTTGAATTTCTCCTTGACATAAAATCGTTTGGTTAACTCTAGTAATTGTTCAAGACTACGTTGCTGTTGTTTTGAGTTGCGTTGTGCTTTATCTAATTGTTCCTTTAGCTCAGCAGGCGGCATCTTGTCCTTGTACTCTTGGATCTTTTTTAAGAGTTCTTCATTCTTCTTGATTTGATCGGCACTTTGTTCCATTCGTTCTTTTAGTGCCTCCTTTTCTTCTGATTCTTCTCTTATGGATTTTTCCAAATTGTTTTTTAATCGATCCAACTGTCTATTCATTAACTGTTCCTGCTTCTGCTGCTTATCTAAGACCTGTTCTAGTTTTTTGCGGTCATTGAAATCTAGATCTTTCTTTTCAACCGCTTCACGACTTAATTCCTTGAGTTTTTCCTGCTGTTTTTCCTGATTCATTAAGGATTTCTCTATACTTTCTAACGATTCCTTTTGCTCTTGTAATTCACGTTGTTCCTGTTCATTATTGGTTATTTTTCGATAACCATAGACCTGAGACTTAACGCTTTTAAAGTTATTTACCACGTCATTATCAAAAGCTTCAAAATAATATTCATAACGTTTACCTTCTAATAGTTCAAGACCTTGAGGAAAGGTATATAAAAACGTTTCATAGGATCCTCTATCTTTACTTATCACTAATTTCTTAACGGTTGCAGGATCATCTTGAATATAGTAGTTCAATACTATCTTTTTAATGCCGTAGTCGTCCACAACCTGACCTTTATAATATCTTATTTGGTCGTTTAAAGAATCGACCTTTTCTTCCACCTTCAATTCAGGATATTCATCCTTTACAACATCGATTTTAAAATTGAGTGTCTCGTAATTTTTGGTATTAGAATTAGAGGTGGAAATAGCATATGAAGTAGGTTGTGATATCGCTTTCGCGAAAGCGAACTGATTATCCTGCTTTTTAAAACTATAAATATCATCACCGTTAATGAAATCTACTACCTGAGTATTGCTGGTATTCAAGATCCATTGCACGCGAGTACCTTCTGGTAAAAGAGCGTTACCTGTACCTTTAATAGTTTCAGAGGTACGACCTATATGTGAGGGAAATCTACACACCATATTGAATTGATCTATAGATGGTACAGCACCTACCTTGAGTTGATAACTTGGGCTTGCAACCTCATTTGCATTAAAGAAAAAGTCGATGTCACTACTAGGTCTTTTAAAAACGTAACTGTAATTACCGTTTTTATCTTGATTCATAAAATAATTTTGACCCTTATAGCTTATAGAAACAGATTCAGGTAATTTCTTACCTACAACTTGAACATTAATTTTATAATCTTGATTTTGTAATGTACTTAAATCATCATTAAGTAATTTAAATGAATAAGGAGCAGGTGGAATATATTCGTTATTAAAATCGGCTACACGTGATGCGCTTTTTGTAATCACCTCATCATTACCAGTAAAGAAAAGTCCTACAATTATAACAAGCGGAATAGCTAAATATTTTAAATACTTGGAGTTCTTTTTATAATCAATGGCAAGTGAAAAAGGTATAGGTTTAAGTTCTTCACTTTTTTGATTAATACTTGCCCACGTCAATTCATCGTCACCTCCATTTTTATGTAATTGTAAAACATTTACAAGTTTATCAGATACCTCAGGGAAATGAGTTCCTATAATGGTACTTGCATCCCTAAAATCAATTCCTTTAAAAAGCTTGAATAAACGAGCTAAAGGAATACCTACAAACTTGAACAATAAAAAAGATTGTACAATTACAAATAGAATAAACAATATGGTGCGTCCTACAGTACTAAGCCATAAAAAATGCTCGATTACCACAGTAAATAGAAAATACAACAAACTAAGAGCAGCAAAAAGAATGACTCCTCTTATCAATTCATTACGATAGTACTTACTAATAAATTGAGTTAATTTCTTTTGTATTATTTGAAAGTTAGTCATAGCACCTTTTCATCATCTAGACTTGTAAAGATAGGAATAAGCCTTAAATTGTTCATATTCATTTAATAAGTGGACTTACTAGCGTATTTCATACATAAATAGTGCCCAAATATTGACCTATTGTAAAAATTAAAGTTTGTTATAACTTTAGGCAAACTCAACCCTACTAGAATGAAAGACTTAAAATACC
This sequence comes from Nonlabens sp. SCSIO 43208, assembly GCF_050703575.1. Taxonomy (NCBI): domain Bacteria; kingdom Pseudomonadati; phylum Bacteroidota; class Flavobacteriia; order Flavobacteriales; family Flavobacteriaceae; genus Nonlabens; species Nonlabens sp. SCSIO 43208. Next base: position 793,682 of record NZ_CP065365.1, on the reverse strand, counting down.
TAGCTGCCTATCTAATTCCTGTTTTCTGTGTGCTAGGAATATTTCTAAAAGGATATTGGTTATTTATAACACCGATTGTTGTTTTTGGAATAGTGCCTTTGCTGGAATTATGGATGCCATCATTAAAAAAGAATTTATCAAACAGTGAAAAAGAATCTAAAACTGCTAATAAGTTTTTTGATTTGTTATTATGGCTTAATGTTCCTATCGTATTTGGTACGCTAGTGTATGCTTTTTATACCTTCAATAATTCTTTTTTAACTACTTATGAGGTAGTTGGATTAATTTTATCTTGTGGTATTGTAGCAGGAAGTAACGGGATTAATGTTGCTCATGAATTAGGTCATAGACAAGAAAGTTGGGAACGCTTTCTAGGTAAGATATTGCTGTTACCTAGTCTTTATATGCATTTTTATATAGAGCACAATCATCACCATCATTTGCAAGCTGCTACACCCGAAGATCCTGCAACAGCTAGATATAATGAAAATTTATACAAATTTTGGTTGAGATCGGTAACTCAACAATATATAAGTGCATGGCGCATACAACGTAAACTAAGGCAGGTAAATAATTACTCCATTTTTTCAGTAAAAAATGATATGCTATGGTATACCTTAATTCAAATGAGTTATTTGGTAACTGTAGGTATTGTATTTTCCTGGTCCACTACCCTACTTGCAATTGCAATTGCAATAGTAGGTTTTTCATTATTGGAAATAATAAATTATCTAGAACATTATGGATTAAGAAGAGTAAGAAAAAAATCAGGAAGGTATGAGGTTGTTAGAGAGATACATAGTTGGAATAGCAATCACGCATTAGGTAGAATATTACTATACGAATTAACAAGACATAGTGATCATCATTATAGAGCGAGTAAAAAGTATCAAGTATTAGATTATCACGATATAAGTCCACAATTACCTTATGGATATCCTACTATGATGGTAATAGCAACAATTCCACCGTTATGGTTTTCTATAGTTAATAAACATGTTCCACATGAAATGGTTAAACTGGCCACACAGTAATTTACCTAAAACCTAACTATTTACTCTCTTTAGACTAACTATCTTTGCAGCCTATAAAACTGCATACAAAATGAGTCAAGAAGTTAGAGTAAGATTTGCCCCTAGCCCGACTGGACCACTTCACATAGGTGGAGTGAGAACCGCATTATTCAATTACTTATTTGCAAAAAAACATAAAGGAGCATTTATCCTAAGGATTGAGGATACCGATCAAAACAGATATGTTCCAGGAGCAGAACAGTACATCATAGATGCTTTAAACTGGTGTGGAATTCCATTTGATGAAGGAATAGGAAAAGAAGGTAACTTTGGTCCATATAGACAAAGTGAAAGAAAAGAATCCTATAAGCAATACGCTCTAGAACTTATTGAAAAAGGAGCTGCTTATTATGCATTTGACACAGCGCAAGAATTGAATGAAGCACGCGCTACCGCAGAGTCTCAAAAGAAGAACTTCATCTACAATCACACAACTCGAGATCAATTTACCAACTCACTTACACTTACACCAGAAGAAGTACAACAACGACTAGATAACGGTGAGGACTATGTAATAAGGTTTAAACCACAAATAAAAAACCTTGGTTTATTTGATGAGATACGTAAAGGAATCCAAATAGATACCAGTCTATTAGACGATAAAATTTTATTTAAAAGTGATGGTATGCCTACTTATCACCTAGCCAATGTTGTGGATGATCACAACATGCAAATCACACATGTGATACGCGGTGAAGAATGGTTACCTAGTATGGCATTACACGTATTGCTGTATGAAAGCTTTGGATGGCAAATTCCATCTTTTGCTCATTTACCTCTCATACTTAAACCAACTGGTAAAGGGAAGTTAAGTAAACGAGATGGAGCAAAATTCGGTTTTCCTGTATTTCCATTAGAATGGCATGATGATAAGGAAAATGAAACTTTCAATGGATACCGAGAAGATGGTTACCTGCCTAGCGCGGTTATAAATATGCTAGCCTTTTTGGGTTGGAATCCTGGAACCGAACAAGAATTATTTAAACTAGATGAACTTATAGAACAATTTGATCTTTCTCAAGTAAATAGTTCAGGCGCCAAGTTTGATCCAGATAAGGCAAAATGGTTCCAGCAACAATATTTTGTTGAACAAGATGATGCTGTTATAGGTGCCGCTTTCGCGAAAGCGTTACAATCAAAAAATATTAACTATGGATCACAGGATTACGTTAATCTAGTAGTTGGTCTAGTGAAAGAAAGAGCAGTGTTTTTAGATGATCTATTTGAACTTGCAGGGTTCTTTTTTGAAGCGCCGAAAGAATTTGATGAGAAAAATGCTAAAAAAGCTTGGAAAGAATCTACTAGCGATTTAATGAATCAGTTAATTGAGGTCATTGAAGAAACTGATGATGATACCGCATCTGGATTGAGTGATTCAATTAAAGAATGGATGAAAAGCAACGAACTAGGATTTGGTAAAATAATGATGCCTATGCGACTTTCTTTAGTAGGTAGTCTAATGGGTCCAGATGTTTTTGAAATAGCCTCTATGATAGGTAAAAATGAGACGATTTCTAGGTTAAAAACTGCTATATCTATATTAGGATAAAAAAAGATAAATAATACTTATTATTGATTGAAACGATACTTATTTGAATAAGTATCGTTTTTTCTTATAAATAACTTTAAAAGTAAAATCGCAGTCCAAAAGTGTAAAAACGGGCCTTACCTTCTAAATCATTACCAAGATTATCTTGTCCTGATAAATTGTTGAGAAAACCATAATGATAATGTGCCATTAATCTAAAATGGGTAACTCCAGTAGAAAATCCAATTACTCCATTAACGTTAAATGGATTATTTTTTTGAAATTCAGACACGGTGATGGTATTAGATAAAGATCCTATCTGGGAATTTTCAAAAGCAGATTCATCTTTCAATTTATAATCGCCATTAAATAGTAACGATGGACCTAATTCAATAGAAAAATGATTACTCTGTGCTATTTTCCAAGCAAAAAGAAAATTAAGCTCTGCTCCTAATTGAGAAAATTCAATTTCTTGATTTGTCAAAAGTTCTCTAGTTGAAAAGTTATGATTGTAAACACCTAATGAATAAATAAAATCAAAATCATCTCTTATTTGACCACGTGTTTCAAGAACAAATTTATATCCTAAATTACTATCTACCGATAGATCATCAATATCTAAACGGTAAGAAGTAGCCTCTACTCCTATCCCTAGATAATTTATAGGTGTGTATCGTTGTGCTTGAATGTAATATCCAGATATAAAAACCAAAAAAAGGAGAATGTATTTCATAATTGTAACAAAGGACATAAACATACTACCTATAATATAGATATGTTACTATTTGAGTAATTTTTATAAGGCAATTGCCCTTTAAAATTCTCAAGATAAGCACTTACCTTTACATAACCATTTACTTTATACAATATGATTACACTACCATTAATTCCCATTGTTCCTATCGTTATAGGAGTTATCGCTCTTATTATTTTATTGAGCGCTTTTTTTACAGTTAAACAACAAACAGCAGCCGTAATTGAACGTTTTGGTAAATTTACTAGCATGCGTCATTCTGGATTACAATTAAAAATTCCAGTGATCGATCGTGTAGCTGGAAGGATTAATTTACGTATTCAACAACTAGATGTAGTTGTCGAAACCAAAACCAAAGATGATGTTTTTGTTAGACTAAAAGTATCAGTTCAATTTCAAGTAATTAGAGATAAGGTTTATGATGCGTTTTATAGACTTCAAAATCCTCATGATCAAATTACATCATACGTTTTTGACGTGGTACGTGCCGAAGTTCCAAAAATGAAATTAGACTACGTTTTTGAAAAGAAAGATGATATAGCAATTGCGGTAAAAAGAGAACTTAATGAGGCTATGCTGGATTATGGATACGACATTATTAAAACACTTGTAACTGATATCGATCCAGATATTCAAGTTAAAGCCGCTATGAACCGTATTAATGCCTCGGAACGTGAAAAGGTAGCTGCCGAATACGAAGCGGAAGCAGAGCGTATTAAAATCGTTGCTAAAGCACGTGCGGAAGCTGAATCAAAAAGACTACAAGGTCAAGGTATCGCAGATCAACGAAGAGAAATCGCTAGAGGACTTGAAGAATCTGTTGATGTATTGAATAACGTAGGAATTAATTCACAAGAAGCCAGTGCGTTAATAGTCGTAACTCAACATTATGATACGTTACAATCTATAGGTGAAGAGACAAATTCTAATCTTATTTTGTTACCTAATTCACCACAGGCAGGAAGCGACATGCTTAACAACATGATTGCTAGCTTTACTGCAAGTGCCCAAATTGGTGAGCAAATGAAAAAACAAAGCTCTAATAAAAATAAAGGCTCTAAAGAAACAGACTCTTTAGAATAGAGTTATTGGATTGAAAAATAAAAGCGAGACTACTTAGTCTCGCTTTTTTCTTTTCTTGTTATTTCTCTTATCCATAAAAAAAGACAAAAGAAAAATAGTATGACATTAAAAATTCCACTTACTAGATATATATTTTCTGATTCATGATGTCTCACGTAGATCAGATAAAAATAGTAAGAGGAACTTATAAGTGTTATTAGTGTAAGAATGAAGTAAATGATACTTCCTATTTTCATTTAACGACTTAAAAATTTATTTACAATTTTTAAAACTACCGCTTTTTTTGCAATTGACGATATCATATTAGTAACAATTGAAACTGCACTCAATTCTTCCTTAACTTCATTTATTTTTAACTTCATAGTTTCTTCATGAATTTGTTTTCGTAACGATAGAACGTTAAGCTCCTTATTTATCTCGTCAAAATTATTGTAAACCTTCATGAATATTTAATTAAAAAATTTCTTACTTGTACGTTGTATAACATTAGTTTCAATTTTCTTCTTAGTTAACAATAGAACTAATAAAAAGATGATGAAGTAGAAGATTCCTACAGCAAAAAAGCCCATTGCGTAACTTTCCCATATTTCACCTAGTAAAAAGGCTACTGCTGTGCTTAAAAAGATCGCTGATAATGTTATAAATAGAATACTTAAAAGCTTGTGAACACTGCTACTTAAAAACAACGTAAGACCTTTGAATAATCGTAAACGATGAAATTCAATTGTAGTTTCAATATAGCTTTTACTGGCCTCTTGAAATTCCTGTATTTGGTCTGTAATAGAACTCAAAATCTAGTTTTTATACAGTCGCTTTAGCTTTTTTTACCGCTCCGCTTACCGATTTAGGTTTTTGTAATTTGGCGTTTTGTGTACGTAGTTGTTCTAGTTTTTCTTCTAGTGCGACAATAGCATCATCTGCTTTATAACTAGCTGTAGATAGTGCTTCTTCTATCCTTTCACCTACTGTTCCACGAACTTCTGAAGTTTTTGCTGCTACTTGTTCATAGGTTCTTTGAGCACTTTCTGTAAAGGTATCTTTTGCCTTAATAGCTTCTTTTTTTAATTTTTTACGTGTTTTTTTACCGCTTTCTGGTGCGTATAAAATTCCTGCGATTGCTCCTAGAGCAGCTCCTGCTGCAAGTGCTATAATCGTATTTCCTGTCTTTGCCATAGTAATATTTTTTTTGATTTGTTTGTTATTACAAATGTACCTTACTCCTACAGCTTACAGCGTTAATAGATATATAAGCATTTTGATTAATTCAATGAAAAAGCATAAAATCTATATAATATTTATCAATTTTTGTTAAAATCATACAATTTATAACCAAAAAAGCCATCCATTACTGAATGACTTTTTAGCGATTATGCTTTTATGAGGTATGTTTTCGCGACTGCAGACATGAATCATGAAGTTCATGTCAAAGGAAGCAAATTATAAGAAAAACTATTGATCAATTTTTGCCCATGTATCTCTTAGAGTTACTGTTCTATTGAAAATTCGATTCGCTGAAGTACTATCCCTATCAACTGAGAAATAACCCATACGCTGGAATTGTACCGTTTTCCCTACTTCTAAGTCTTTTAAAGCTGGTTCACCAAACGCTGTGATAGTTTTTAATGATTCTTTATTTACGAATTGCATGAAATCCACATCCTTATCTGCGTCTGGCTGTGGAACATTAAATAACCTATCGTATAATCTTACCTCAACTGGTACAGCATGGGCTGCACTTACCCAGTGTAAGGTTCCTTTAACGCGACGCATACTAGCCTCAGTGCCACTACCACTTTTTGATTCTGGATCGTAGGTTGCATGTATTTCAGTGATGACACCATTTTCATCTTTTACACAACCTTCACCCTTAATAATATAGGCATTTTTAAGTCTTACTTCTTTTCCATTCTTTAATCTAAAGAATTTCTTATTTGCTTCTTCCCTATAATCTTCACGTTCTATATAAAGTACTTTTGAGAAAGGTACTTCTCTATATCCTCTAGATGCATCTTCCTGACTATTTTCGGCTTGTAAGATTTCTTCTTTACCTTCAGGATAATTAGTAATTACTAATTTAACTGGATCCAGAACTGCCATCACTCGGTCAGCTTCTTTATTTAGATAATCTCTTACGAAATACTCTAAATGGTTCATGTCAACTAGATTATCACGTTTTGCAATACCTATAGAATCTGCAAAATTGCGGATTGCTTGAGCTGGATAACCTCTTCTTCTCATTCCAGAAATAGTGGTCATTCTAGGATCATCCCAACCTGAAACAATTCCATCATCAACGAGTTTTTGAAGTTTGCGTTTTGAAGTTACTGTATGAGAGACGTTACGACGGGCAAATTCACGTTGTTTAGGGCGTATCTTATCCTTATCTACTATTTGGTCAAGAAACCAATTATAAAGCTCTCTATGAGGTAAAAATTCAAGAGTACAGAATGAGTGAGTTATTTGTTCTAAATAATCACTTTCTCCATGCGTCCAATCATACATGGGATAAATTTTCCAATCATTACCTGTTCTATGATGTGGTTTGTTCACAACGCGATACATGATAGGATCTCTCATAAGCATGTTTGAAGATGCCATATCAATCTTAGCTCTTAGTACATGCTCAGACTCGCCAAATTCACCATTTTTCATAGATTCAAATAATTTTAAATTATCATCTATACTACGGTTTCTATAAGGACTATTAGTTCCAGGTTGTGTAGGTGTACCTTTTTGTTCAGCAATTTGTTCACTTGATTGAGAATCAACATAAGCTTTACCTTCCTTAATAAGCTGTATAGCCCAATCATATAGTTGTTGGAAGTAGTCAGATGCGTAACATAGGTTATCCCATTTATAACCTAACCATTCAATATCCTTTTGAATAGCTTCAACAAACTTAGATTCTTCTTTAGCAGGATTTGTATCATCAAATCTTAAGTTTACTGGTTTGTTATACTTCTCTCCTAACCCAAAATTTAAGCAAATTGCACTAGCATGTCCTATGTGCAAGAATCCATTAGGCTCTGGTGGAAATCTAAATCTTAAATGATCTGGATTTAATCCGTTTTCAAGATCTGCTTCAATTATCTCTTCTATAAAGTTAGCTGGCTTTTTATCGCTCATCCCTATGTTATTTTATAAGCAAAGTTAAGATTTATAGATAAGTAATGGTATGTATCTTTGCCCTATGCATAAAATTAAATTGAATAACGTTAGAGTTTTTACTAACCATGGCTGTCTAGACGAGGAAGAACGTATAGGTAGCGATTATAGAGTGGATCTAGAAATAAGTGCCGATTTAACTAAAAGTGCGCAAACCGATCACCTTAAAGATACAGTAGATTATGTTTCCCTTAATAGAATTATTAAGGAGGAAATGGCAATAAGATCTAAATTACTGGAGCAAGTTGCAAAACGTATACTAGATAGAATTTTTAAAGAAGAACCACTAGTTCAACAAGCTACTGTACAAGTAGCTAAAATAAATCCTCCTATAGGTGGAGACGTTGAAAGTGTAATCATTGAAATGTCAGAAAGTAGATAAAGAATAACAGCTTTTTAGATTTTATCGATTGATATCCTAAAAACTGTTCTTTTTTACTATTTTTGCCGTCCACAAGGTGCCATGGCCGAGTGGCTAGGCTTGGGTCTGCAAAACCTACTACAGCGGTTCGAATCCGCTTGGCACCTCAAAAATCCTCAGTAATTACTGGGGATTTTTTTATTGAATACGTTTTGCGATAAAGTGACCTAATGCCAGCCCGATTACTATCGTTAATACAATATTTAAAACATTTGGAGTTGGATGAACACCTTCATAACAATATTTAATTAAAAAGGGTCTTTCGTCCGATTGTGTGTGGTACGCACAAGAGTCAGGAACAAAAATTATAAATAAAATAAATTGTAAAAAACCAATTGCAAGAACTCCTAATACGTAAGCAATCCATCTCATTTTAATGTGGTAATTCTGGTAATTGATTTTCTATTATAACTGTGGTTTGAGGAAATACACCTTTAATAATCAATACTGCTCCACATATTAACATGACAATAGCGATTAGTCTTTTTAACCAAAATATTCTAAGTGGAGTTAAGTATCTATTTAAACTTTTTGCTAATACTATCTTACATAAATCTACAATGAAATAAGTAAGTAAAACAGTACTGAAAAATACCAGTATACGATTTTCATCATTCTCTAGTTGAGGACTAAATACTACAATCAATCCCAACCAGAAACCTAAAACGCCAATATTGATAAAATTGAGTAAAAATCCTTTGATAAACAGGGAATAATAATTGTTCTTCTGTACGATTAAAACTCCTTTATCTACTTCTTTAAGGTATGTTTTCTTGGTTTTTATAAAGGAAATTACTCCATAAATGCATAAAATACTACCACCAAAAATGTATAATGCAGGATCATCCTTTAATTTTTCTAAAATACTAGAGGTCATAAAATAAGCAACTAGAAGAAAAATGATATCAGCTAGTATGACTCCTATATCAAGAGCTAGAGCAGCTCTAAAACCCTTTATGGCGCTTGTTTCTAATAAGGCAAAAAACACTGGCCCTATTAAAAAAGCCATACCAAAACCTAATGGGATAGCACTATATATATCTTCTAGCATATAACAAATCAGTTATAGCTCAAAAATAATAGATAACCCAAGGCTTATCAAATGATAGTTAAGAAAACTAAAGTTTAATGAACGATATAACGTCGTTATTCCACAATTTCAATACGACCTCCAAATACAGTTTTCTTATTAATATTATTTGGATTACCGTATACCATTACATCGCCACCGGCATTAATTCTAATTTTCACGTAATTACTCGCATACACTTCAACCTCTCCACCAGCTTGTATTTTAACTCGAGAATCATCAGTTTTTAAACCTGCGTTTTCAACTATTCCACCTGTGTTAACAACAATATTTTGGTTTTTTGCTGCTCCTGTTAAAGAAACAATACCACCAGTTACTGCCCTTATATCCAAATGCTCAATCGCAACACCAGCTTCTACCCTAGCTCCTTCTTGCACTTTGATTTCAAGATTGTTTTGAGTCATTAATTCATTAACTACGATGACTGATCCTTCATTACCATCAATAGTTTGTAAATCTTTATAATATACGTGTATAAAGGTATTTTGACCATCAAAAATTCGTTCTGTTTTCATTCTGATTTTAAGAGTTTTATTTTTTAAAACAAACTCTACGTCCTGAGCATCCTCACCTGTTATGACTAGTTTATTAACATCAGATTTCACTAAATTGACTTTGACTAAGTCAAATGTTTTTATTGTATTAAAATTTCCCATGTCTTCCTCAATAGGATTTTGGGCTACTATTATTACCGAGAAGAATACTATTACACTGCTTACTATAAATTTCATGATTGTTATTTTATGTACAGACAATCAAAAAATAAATATGTTACAGTTTGTATAAATAGAAACAGCAGCCTAAAAGACTGCTGTTTCATTAACCAACCAAAAAACTTATGAAAATTACTCTTAATAACCTTCAACTAAATCTTTCCAAAACCCGTGCCAAACTATTATGCATGCATAACTAATTTTAAAAGAAAATCCCGCATCCTAAAGAGGATAACGGGATTTTACTAACCAACCAAAAAACTTTCTTAATTGAAAATATTCTATTTCATAAAACCATGAAAATGTTGTAACTAAGTAACCACTCTCAATTACAATACAAATATCTACCAGTTCTAGATTACTTTTAAAATTGAATTATACTGACTAGTAATATTAGATTAAATACAATTAATATCGATTAACTACATAATTAAATGCATTTTTATTAATGACGGTTGCCTTTCCAGGTGCCTCCATAACGGTAATTAATATCAGATTGATGATGTTGTGTACAAGATTTACAACAAAAAACCCATTGTTTACTTCCTGAAAATTGAATACGATACATCACATTGTCATCTTTTTGACAAGTATGACAAATTTTCGTTTTCATTAGGATTCTACCTGTTCTTTACTGCCAACCATCCAAAAATCTAATTGTTTCTTGACTAAATCGGCGTTTTTAACTTTGACATAAACCTCGTCACCTAGTGTATAGGTATTTTTAGTACGTCTACCTACAACAGCAAAATCTTCCTCAACAAATTCATAACTATCGTCGTCTAGATCACCTAACCTAATCATACCTTCACACTTGTTTTCAATAATCTCCACATATATACCCCAATCGGTCACACCAGAAATAACTCCTAAAAACTCTTCATCTTCATGGTTTTTCATGTATTTGACCTGCATGTATTTGATACTATCTCTTTCTGCTTTTGAAGCAAGCATTTCCATGTTAGAAGAATGATCACATTTTACTTCATACACTTCTTCATCGGCACTTTTTCCACCATCTAGATAATGTTGTAAAAGTCTGTGAACCATCACATCTGGATAACGTCTTATAGGACTCGTAAAATGAGAATAATAATCAAAGGCTAGTCCATAGTGACCAATATTATCAGTAGAGTAAACAGCTTTTGACATAGACCGTATAGCTAGGGTATCAACCATGTTTTGCTCCTTAGCACCTTTAACATCATGTAATAGTTTATTAAGTGATGAGGTTACTCTATTACGATCTCTTAAGTCTAATTGATGACCAAATTTCTTTACTACGCCTGCAAGGGCATTAAGCTTTTCATCATTGGGTTCATCATGTATTCTATAAACAAAGGTCTTTTTATCGCCGTTTTTTGCGGTACGCTTTCCTACAAATTCTGCTACCTTTTTATTGGCTAATAACATAAATTCTTCAATTAATTTATTAGCGTCTTTAGAGGTTTTAAAAAACACACCTACTGGCTCATCGTTTTCATTGAGATCAAATTTAACCTCAGTCTTATCAAAACTCAATGCTCCAGATTGCATGCGCTTTGCTCGCATGATTTTAGCAAGTTCATCAAGTTTAAGAGTGGCTTGAACAATAAGAGTAGGTATTTTTGTACGCTTTCGCGAAAGCGAGATATCTTCAGGTATTTCATCCTGTTGCGTTTCAATGATATGTTGCGCTTCTTCATAAGCAAATCGCTGATCGCTGTGAATAACTGTTCTACCGAACCATTGATTGTGGATAACTGCTTTATCGTCTAATTCAAATACTGCAGAAAAACATAGTTTGTCCTCATGAGGATTTAAGGAACACACACCATTTGATAATACTTCAGGTAACATGGGTACTACTCTATCTACTAGATATACTGATGTGGCACGTTCATAGGCTTCATCATCGAGAACAGTTCCTGGTTTAACGTAGTGAGAAACATCGGCAATATGGATTCCTATTTCATAATTACCGTTTTCTAAGACTTTAAATGATAAGGCATCGTCAAAATCCTTTGCATCTTTAGGGTCTATCGTAAAGGTGAGATCCTCGCGCATGTCACGACGCTTGTTAATTTCTTGCTTACTTATGGTTTTATCCAACTGTTCAGTGAACTTTTCAACCTCGATAGGAAACTCATAAGGAAGACCGTATTGCGCTAGAATGGCATGAATCTCAGTATCATGCTCACCTGGATCACCTAGAATATCCTTTACTTTACCATTAGGTGAATCTTGTTTATCGTTCCATTCTAAGAACTCGACTAGTACAACTTGACCATCCTTGGCACCATTAATATTGCTTTTAGAAATAAAGAAGTCTGTAGTTATTTTTGGGTTTGCAATATTTACAAATGCAAATTTTTCATGAACTTCAATAGTTCCCACAAATTCTGTTTTATTGCGCTGTAGTACCTTAGTAACCTCACCTTCTGGTTGTTGTCCTCGTCTACGGTGATAGACATAGACTTCAACTTGATCACCATCAAGTGCCTGACCGATGGATCTTTTAGGAATCATTATGTCTTCTTGTAATTCTTCGGTTATAACATAACCGGTGCCGCGAGAGCTTACATCGAGAATTCCCGTGTAATAATCAATTGCTTTAATGATCTTGAATTTACCACGATCAACTTCTTCAATCTTGTCTTTAGCTTTTAATTGATGTAGTTTTTTAATTACCTGATTGCGGCCACTAGAATCTTTTATTCCTAGTTTGGCGCATATCTGTTTGTAATTAAATAGTTTATTGGGTTCGTTTTTTAAAATATTGAGAACACTCTGACTTAAGTTTTGAAACTTGGTCTTTGATTTTCGTGATTTCTTTTTCTTCATATATAAACAAAGTTACTCTTTATACAACTCAATCATAATTGCTTTACAAATAATTAATATTGAACAAATTATAAATAAATCTTAAAAATTCCTTAATAAAAGTGTAACTTTAAATGAATTTAGACGTTATATAAACATAGTTTAAACCAAACAATGTCTCTCAAACATAAGAAGTTTACGATCTATTTTTTTCTAGGAATATTACTAGTAGCTGCTATAGTATGTGCTATTCTCATTTTTATTGCTCTTGATGCTAGTAATGCCACTACGGCATTTTAAGAGATACCTTTCTTTTTTTCTGCTTTCTTAAATTTTTAAAGTTTTACTTCTTCTAGTTGTTATTAACATATATTATATCATAGATTTTTCTTTTTAAAATTTTTAAATAAAAAATAGTGATTAATATAGCTTGTGAATAGCGGTAAAATTTAGGTAATCGTTTTTTGTTATTTCAAAAAAGAAGAAACTTTCAGCAGTTATAAACAAGTTATAAGAGAATTAAATTTCTATTTTTAAACCAATTAAACTGTTTTACTCACAGTTGTTCACAACCATTATTCACAATGAATTGTATATTATTTACATTAAATTAATCTGTTAATAACGTCAATTTTACATTTAACAACTAAATTGAAAAAACTAATAAGAAAATGATGTTGTTTCAGTATCCTGTATATATGCACAAGCATTTGACAAATCCTAAATAATTTCATTAAAAACTATTAACAGGTTATTATTGATTTATAAAAGTCAAAAATTACTAGGTGTTAATAACCTCATTTAACTTACTGCTTTTTTACCTTTGTTACTTAATATTTAGTCACATGAACATCTCTATAGGAAACGATCACGCAGGACCTGCATATAAAAATGCCATAGTAGGTTACTTAAAAGAAAATGGTTATGAAATCACTAATCATGGTACTGATAGTTTTGATAGTGTTGATTATCCAGATTTTGCCCATAAAGTAGCGCAAGATATCGTATCTGGTAAAGCCTCAAAAGGAATAGTTATTTGTGGTAGTGCACAAGGTGTATCAATGACTGTTAATAAGTATAAAGAAGTACGTGGCGCTGTGTGCTGGAGTAAAGAAATTGCTCAATTATCACGAGAGCACAACGATGCAAATATCATCTGTATTCCAGCTCGTTTCACTTCAATACCACAAGCAATAGCCTTAGTAAAGACGTTTCTTGAAACTGATTTTGAAGGTGGACGTCACAAACGTAGGGTTGATAAAATAGCTTGTTCATAACCTATTTTATCATCGGCTATATTTAAATTATCTACTACGAGAAGGAAGGTTGATTGGTATGAGTAGAACAAATAGTAAACTTTATTTTGAATTAGGTGAACAGTTACCTAAACAATATCCAGAACTTAATTTTGATAACCATTGTTACTGGCGTATTGCATTAGACAATGTTTTACAAGGAAAATGGCGTGATAAAATACCAGCACCTGCTTATAAACATCTTACTGACGATCAATTGGATTACGTAATTCATTTATTGAAAAGTTATAGTAGGGATCAACGACTACTTTTACAACATAACGAAAACTCGTTACGTTACAGAGGTAAAATCAAATAATGATTAAGAATTAAATTTCTCTTGTATACAATACTAGGGATACTATGGAAATATGAAAAAAGAAGCTAGTATTATAATTCACCAACTGCGCACGGCAGTACATCCAGAGAAAAAACTCATGGAAATATGGAGAGAGCTAGACAGTTATGAAGATAAGGAGAAAGAACAAGTATTAAATGATCTGGATAGTCATCGACAAGAAATAATGGCAAATGGTGATGAATCATTTGGTGAAATGCTAGAGAAAATAATTACCGATATCAGGATAGGTGTAAAACCACCTAAACCTAAAATTGTACCTAAACAATTTTAAAAAACATGCAAGTACGTATAAAAACCTTTGATGAATTAAATACGATAGAACTGTACCATATTTTACGGTTACGTTCTCAGGTTTTTGTTGTAGAACAGGATTGTGTTTATCAAGATATCGACAATAAGGATCAACTTGCAATTCACGTTATAGGTTATCATGATGAATCAATTGTAGCTTATACTAGAATTTTTAAACCAGGTGATTATTTTAAACAATCAAGCATTGGTAGAGTAGTTGTTAATCCAGAATTTAGAGGTAAATCTTATGGGAAATTAATAATGAAAGCAAGTATGGATTATATTTATAAAAAATCCTGGTCTACCATTATAATAAGCGCTCAATGCTATCTAGATAAATTTTATAAAGAATTAGGTTTTGAATCCACCGGTGAAGAATATTTAGAGGATGGAATTCCACATCAAAAAATGAAAATAATCTTGTAGAAGTAAATAAAAAAAGCCCTTTTTAAAAAAGGGCTTTTTATGTTAGTGATCATCATGATCATCGTGGTGTTCCATAGTTCCAAAAGGTTTTAAAATAACACCTATACTAAAAATAAAACCATCAGTAGGAGCATAGATTTCATTAAAGCTAGGGATACCGTTTGAATTCACATTTAAAGTAGGAGTAAAACGAGATTGTCTACGATCCGTAAAGTTTTCAAAATTGGTAAATAAATGACCCCATTTGAAGTTTTTCATAACCAGAAGTCCCATTGTAACATAATCAGTAGTTTCAAACCCATTAGAAAGTAATTGATTTCCTGTGTAATAAGCTTCATAACCTACACGCCATTCTTCATTTTCATACATTAAAACTGTACCAGCATTATGTCTTGCAGTAAGTGGTTTTTGAGGATTGCCATCAAGAAAATTAAGCTGTGTATCTATGAATGCATAATTTAAAAACCATTTAAAATCTTTATAAGTAAACTTCATATTTGTTTCTGCTCCACGACTTAACGTTATATCATCTGCATTTTGATAAGAATAAGTATCCATACCTGTTGAGGTTAATAACAATCCGTTGTCAATAGCAGTAGCATAAAACAATTGATTTATAGAAAAATTAATCTGTTCAGTAATAGGAGTGGTATAATTAAAATCCAGATTAATTCCGTAAGATGTTTCTGCATCTAATTCATCTTTGTTAATACCTGAGATACCGCTAAAATTAAGCATCTCACCTTCTTCTGTAAATAAATCTGGAATTTTATAACCCAATCCACCACCTAAACGACTGGTAAAAGTTCCTGGGCCTTTATATAGAAGGGAAACTCTAGGTAAAGCAAATAAACCCCAATCCATTGCATAGTCTGTTCTTAATCCTGTTTCTAATATCCATCTATCACTTAAGTCTGTTACATTGTTGATAAATGCACCTACTGTAGTATCCTTTTGATCTCTATCATTTATACTGGTTTCATCAAAATTGGTGGTATATAAATTTGCTCCTAGAACCCAATCTGACTTTAAGCCTGAACGCTTGTAATTAACTTCTGTAAATGAGTTTACTTGTTCACCGGTAAATAGAATATTAGGAGTTTGAAGTTCCCTATTAAAATATGAAATGCTGTTTTTAAATTGTAAGCTACTATTTTCATTTAATTGCTGATCATAGCTTATTTGAGAACTTATCCTGCTCGATGTATTTACTTGGGTGTACCTATTACTTTTTTTATCGATAGCGTCCAGAAATCCACCTGTACGATAGTCAAACGTGGTATTGATTCCTACCCATAAGGTACTGCTCTCACTTGGATAGTAAAAAAGTCTAGGGTTTAAGGTTATGGACTTAGTTTCTGGTAGGTTTGAGAATTCATCTCCATCTGGATCATATGCTTCTTGCAAATTAGCCGAGGCATACAAGGTAGTTCCCCATTTTTCATTACGATCACTATAAAAAACATTGGCAGTTGCACCAAGAGCTTGGGTACCTTGAATCATGATGTCCATATCCTTTTCCTCACCTGGAGTTTTTGATTGAATATTGACTAGACCTGCAATAGCTCCTGCACCGTATAAAGTAGACGAACTACCTTTAATAATCTCAAATTGTTTGATATCAACTGGCGGTATTTGCATAATACTTAAACCACCAGCAAATCCATTGTATAGGGGAAAACCATCCTTTAAAAGCTGCGTGTACCTACCATCTAGACCTTGAATTCTTATAGATTGATTTGCACTACTTTGAGAGGTTTGTTGCATTTGGATACCTGTACTTTCTCTTAATACCATTGAAATATTAGTACTGTTCATTGCATTTTTTTCTACTAATTCCTCACCACCTATAAATTCGATTCTAGTAGGAGTACGTTTAAAGGTTCGGGTACTACGTGTAGACTGAATAACAACCTCGTTTAATTGAGCTTTACTTTCTTCTAGAACTACACGATATTCTAATTGAGATGGTAAATTAATTGTGATAATTTGCGTTTTATGCCCTACGTAACTTATGCTTAATTCATAGGTTCCATCTTCTAAATTTTCCAGGGTTGCAACACCATTTATATCTGTCATAGAACCTTCCTTAAGACTTTTGATTAAAACATTGGCACCTAATAAAGGTTCTTGATCCAATTGGGATACAACGGTTACGGTAATTGTGTTTTGAGAATTTTGTGTTTGCGCTTTCGCGAAAGCGTAAACACCTAATAGCAGTATAATACTGCACAAATATTTATTCATGTTTATGAGTGTATTTAAGTTAAAATAAAGGCGATTTATAGCCTGAAGTTGGATTTAACTTAATACTCTAGGAGGATCAATTTCTGAATCTGGATAAATTATAGAATAAGGTGATTTGTAGTGATTATCACCTAAAATAGTTTTATCTGAAAATAGAAACTGGGTTATATAAGGTAATTCAAATACTAATTGAACAGAACAACAATTACAAATACAAAAAGGGGAACACAAATCTTCATGGTTATCCTCGCAGCCATCATCGTCAATAGCAATTTCAATGTGGTCCTCATGTTCTACACCATCACCACAAGGCATTATATTTAATCCTAGGAAGTACATGGAAAATAGAATAAAAAACCACTTCATTTGTCAAAGGTAAGCATTACTTTGTTGCTCTAGTCAATCTATCGTTTAGAGATTTCCCTATTCCTGAATCAGGGAATTTTTGGGCAACAATGATATCTAGATTTAATGCATCTAATTCATGAAGGCTGGCATACAATAAACTAGCAGCTTCTTTAATATCGCTGGTTGAGGTAAGGTATTTAACGGTATGGGCAAGTTGCTCATCATCGATTTTCTCGTGTAATAAAATACCTATTTTTAAATTCCTATTTGCTTGAAGGTAGTCTGATACATTTTCTACTAGCACTGTTTTGGTTCTAGGAGCGTAATGTTTTTCTACCATACCGGGAGCAATAGGTGCATTTTTTTCCTGATTATTAATGTTCACCTTGCCTATAACCTCTTCTATTTCTTCTTGAGAAATAGAACCTAATCTATAGATGACTGGTTCCTCATTTTCAAAACCTACTATAGTCGATTCTATACCATTTTTACAAGGTCCACCATCTAGTACTAGCTCTAATTTATCATTAAAATAATCCTTCACATGTTGTGCAGTGGTAGGACTTATTCTACTAAAAGGATTTGCACTAGGCGCTGCAAGTGGAAATTCTAATTGTGCTAGCAATTCTAGAGTCACTGAATGATCTGGCATCCTAATTCCTACACTGTTTTTATTTGCGGTTATTAGATTAGGGACTTTCTCATTTTTTGGTAAAATGAGAGTAAGTGATCCAGGCCAGAATTTTTGAGCAAGTTTTTGAGCTTTTTCTGGAAAATCAGTAGTAAGTTCTCTTACTTGTCTAACATCGTAAATATGCACAATTAAGGGATTGAATAAAGGTCGTTGCTTCATTTCAAAAATTCCCTTTATGGCTTTTTCACTATATATATTACCTGCCAGACCATAAACAGTTTCAGTTGGTATGGCGACTAGTTTATCTTGATTAAGTAGGTCTACTGCCCTTGATATATTTGAAGACACTTCGGTCATTGGATTCTTTTACAAGTTTCAGGCAAATATCGGAGTAAAAACCTCAAGTAAAAATTAATATTTAAGCCTAACAGCATTCCGTATCTAACGTACTAGAATTCAAGAAAGGTTCAATATATTCCGTGATTTCTAGCCACTTTGTTTTGTCAATACAATAACAAACGCTTGTCCCAGTAACGGTTCCCTGGATAATCCCTACATTTTTTAACAATACAAGATGTTGTGAGATAGTAGCTTGGGCCAGACCTATTTCATCAACTATATCACCGCACACACAAGATTCTACTTTAAATAAATATTCTAAAATACTTACTCTAGCAGGATGTCCCAGTGCTTTAAACACCTCAGCAAGATTAACTTGTTTATCTGTATATAATTCAGTTTTGGTAATACCCATGTTTACTTGTTAATTTTTGTAATATAGAGCTCGACACGACGATCGTTTTTATCGGGTCCACCTAGAGGTTTGGTTCTACCGAATCCTTTAAATTTCATCCTTCTAGGATCAATTCCTCGTTCTCTTAATTTTTTAAAAATGGTCTTTGCTCTATCAACAGATAAATTGGTTTTTTTAGTATCTCTATTGTAAGCATCTTTATACGCGGGATTTATACAACATACGTGACCGTGAATTTCAAACTCGATATCTTCTCTGGCGAGTAATATCTCGGCGATACGTTCTAGAATAGGCTGTGATTCTTCTATAAGTTTTGAACGCCCTTTATAAAACAGTACGTTTTCTAATCTAATTATTTCGCCTTTTTTAATATTCTTACGTAGTAAACTTTTGAAAGGCTCTTTAGTATTATCAATAGGTGGATCAAGTTTTGTAGGAATATCTAGATATTCATCTTGCTCTTCTGGTGTATTTGCAGCAGTGGTTGCTGCTTTAGTATTCTTATTAACCTTTACTGCTGTTATTTCATCTTCCTTGTCTATAGAATTGTTAAGAGGCAATACGGGAATAGATTCTTTACTATCTGGTTCATTAATAATTTTATCGACTACTTTTTCTTCATATTCATCGATGAATTCTTTTTGTTTTTGAGTGAGTTTGCTGCGTTCTAACTGCTTAATTTCAATACGATCAACATATTCCTTGCGCAAGGTAAAGGTGAGGTCTACACGCCTATTTTGTGCCCGTTCATTTTCCAGTGATTCTTGTGAATTCTTTTCTAGTGCAACTTCACCACGGCCTTCTATAATTTTAGAAATATGATCCGTTTGAATATCATGATTTTTCAGCCAGTTTGCTACAGTTTCTACCCTTCTATTGGATAAATCCATATTGTACTCATAACTACCACGATCGTCACAGTAACCAAGAATTTTTACATCTAGAATAGGTTTGTACAGTAAATTGTCAAAAAAAGCATTGAGTTGTCTTCCTTCACTAAAACTGAATTCATCTTTATCTACATCAAAATAAACGCTGTGTTGTTCTTGAATTTGTGAAAAAGAAAACAGACTTGTCAATAGGAATAATAGGGTGCAATAACGGTTTATCATTTTAATATATTGTTGTAGCGATTCTCGTCTTCAAGCACTTCTATAGCAGTTTTTATTTCTGGGCTGTATTTTATTTGATACTGGTATAATCCTTCTTTGTAAAAATATCTCTTTACAATTTCATCAGTTAGCAAACTCATGATTTCAGGTTTTTTATCTAATATATCTTTCTTTTTTGCTTGTTTGATAGCTTGTTTCATTGCTTTGTAAGTGGTTGCAATGTCGTCGTCCAGTTCTTCTTTGACTGCTGTTTTATATGCTTTCGCGAAAGCGGATTCAGTATCAGTATCAAAATCAAATCCTCTTTTTTCTAACCAAGCAACAAAATCATTAAAATCCTTATCAGTTAGTTTGATCTCATTCATATCAGAGAACTGATGTTGGTAATAGTAGTCCGTGGCATAATCAAAAATCGCATTTTCTTTAAGAAGGGTAGTGGTAACGGGTGAATAGGCCGAGCTAGCAAGCTTTATATCTGGATCAACGCCACCACCATCATACACTGTACGACCACTGTTTACAGTCTTAAAGGCATTGTAATCTTCTTTTTTGGTACGTACGGCGTTTCCATCTTCATCTCGATTCCAATAATCTAGTGCTTGTATACATCTACCACTAGGTGTATAATATCTAGAAATGGTAATTTTAATTTGTGTTCCATAACTCAGCTTTTTTGGGCGTTGCACAAGACCTTTACCAAAACTACGTGCACCTACTATTACTCCACGATCATAATCTTGTATACTACCACTTACAATTTCACTTGCACTCGCGCTGCGACCATTAATAAGCACAGCAATTGGCATACCTTCAAATGTCTCATTACGTTTGGTCAGGTA
Organism: Nonlabens sp. SCSIO 43208; assembly: GCF_050703575.1. Classification (NCBI taxonomy): domain Bacteria; kingdom Pseudomonadati; phylum Bacteroidota; class Flavobacteriia; order Flavobacteriales; family Flavobacteriaceae; genus Nonlabens; species Nonlabens sp. SCSIO 43208. The sequence goes on along the minus strand of NZ_CP065365.1, from coordinate 772,746 downwards.
CGTTTTGTTGTATTCTGGAACAACAGATTTAGTACTGGTAATTAATTTATCTTTTGGAATGAAAAGGTTGGACACATTTACAGCCTCACTTAATAAACCACCTGGATTACCTCGTAGGTCTAGGATTATTTTTTGAGCACCTTTTTCTTGAAGTTCTTTAATAGCAGCTTTTGTCTCTCTGCTAGCTTTTTCATTGAATTTAGAGAGTACAACGTAACCTATTTCAGGAGTAGCCATATCATAAAAAGGGACAGCATGTATATCTACCGCAGCTCTTTTAAGTGTCGCATTCAGTAAATTGCCTTGTCTTCTGTAAACTACTTTTAGCTCACTTCCAGGAGATCCTTTTAATAAATCACCGGCGTTGTCCTTATAATCAGAAATTTGAACCGCATCTATACTTATAATTTCATCTCCTGCTTTTAGACCAGCCTTGTCTGCTGGATAATCTTTCCACGGTTCTACTATTATGATTTTATCATCTTTAGTTAATACACTAGCACCTATACCGGTATAAGCTCCACGTCTATTAATTTTTGATTTTTCAACTTCTTGTTCTGTCCAGTACTTTGTATAGGGATCTAGCTCATCCATCATGCCTTCAATAGCATTATCCATAAGATCGCCTGGATTAGTCTCGTCAACATAGTTCATGTTGATCTGTTTATACATTTCGTTGAAAATTTCTATTTGCTTAGCAATTTCAAAAAAGTCATTTTGAAAACTAACTAGTGAGAAAACTCCTATAACAGCAATTATAGGAATGATTATTTTACGTTTTAATAATTTCATTACTTGTTAATTCTTATCCTTACTCAATAGGGTAACGCATAAAGATAGGTTAATTACAATTAACCACGATAAATCAAATAGCATTCCACAGTTTGTAATTAGAAGTCCTTCTTATTTTTATTTAGAATTTGTATTTAAAAGATGGTACTTCTTGATTAGTTTTTTCATTTGATTTTCTAAAAAGGTGTATTCTGGCATACGATTAGAATGGTAGATGAACATACCTGCGATAGGCTGTTTATCAAATGGAAAATCATGTTGTGATAGTCTATACGCCTCACGCAATAATCGTTTTAATCTATTGCGGTCAACAGCCCTTTTAAAGTATCTTTTTGAGACACTTACACCTATTTGAGTTTCTTTCTCTACGGGAAGATAAACCAGACGTAATGGACCTGATTTAATTGATTTACCATCTTTAAAAAGTTGCTCAATAAGTTTGCGACTTTTTAATTTTTGATTTTTTGAAAAGGTAAATCTAATCATCAGATAATTATTCTTGGGAGCAAATTTAGCTATATCTAGGTTCTATAAATAAAAAAACGCCATTTCATGAAACTATGAAATGGCGTTTTTATAAATAATTTAAGCTCGATTACATCTCTAGACTCCAGCTATTGTTTTCTTTATCGATATCAGCCATTTGGTTTAATGGATCTATAGTTACAGATTTTACATCGTTCATATTGATCCCATCCAATATTAGATTATAAGTAGGATTTGCCCACGACCAATCAGCCAGTTTTGTCCAATTAGAAGGAATTTCCTTTTCACCTCTCATTTCTTGTAATGGTATGTAAAACATTTTCTTCGTTCCATCTGTCATTGTCACTTCTATATCCAACGGCATGCCCATTTGACCCTTACGTTCTAGCTCGATTACATTAACACCATCTAAGCTATTCATATCGTTAACTGCATAGTCAATTGTCTTAGTCGTCATGGTCCAATCGCGCAAGTACCATTCAAGATCAAAACCGCTTACACGCTCTGCTACTCTTTTAAAGTCATTAGGGTCTGGGTGTTTGAATTTCCAAGTGTTGTAATATTCTTTAATGATTTGATCACGTACATCGTTACCTACTATGTATCCTAATTGAGCTAGGAAAGTAGCTCCTTTATTATAAGCGCTTACACCATAGGCTAGGTTAGTATGATAATGATCGGCATGAGTAGTTTGTGGTTCTTCCTTACCAGACGTTGCCAGGTAAATATAACCGCGGTAAGAGCTTTGATTTGCTTTTGACATGTCACCACCGCTCACATACGCTTCTGCTAGATTTGATATGTAGGTAGTAAATCCTTCATCCATCCATTCGTGTTTAGATTCGTCTGTAGCTAGTATGTGATTAAACCATGAGTGTGCAAACTCATGAGCAGTAACTCCTGCAAGACTGTTGAATTTTCTCTCACCTGTAATTAGGGTACACATTGCGTACTCCATTCCTCCGTCACCACCTTGGATTACAGAGTATTGCTTGTATGGATATTCACCGATATTTTTATTGAAAAATTTCAAAAATTCATTTGTTACTGGTTGTAACTTCTTCCAATTATCCTTGATAGATGCTTTATTCTTATAGAAGAAATGAAGATCTACACCATTTGCTCCTTTGTAAATATCATGAACAAAATCAGGATCTGCACCCCATGCAAAATCATGAACCTGTGGAGCCACAAAATGCCACGTTAATTTGCCGTCCTTTCCTTTTCCGGGTCCAGAATTTGCTTTGTCATATCCATGGCCTATCTCCTTAGGGTTTTGTAAATAACCTGTTCCACCAACTGTATAAGTACGATCCATTGTTAATTTAACGTCAAAATCTCCCCATACACCATGAAATTCACGACCTATGTATGGACTAGTGTTCCAACCGGTTTTGTCAAATTCGGCCATTTTAGGATACCACTGTGTCATTGAAAGCGCCACACCTTCAGCATTATTGCGACCACTACGACGTATTTGAACAGGAACTTGCCCATCAAAATCTAATTTAAGAGTTGTAGAAGCTCCTGGAGCAAGAGGTTTGGCTAGTGGTACTACCAGTATTGTTCCTTCACGTTGTGGATTTAACGCAGTCCCATCCTGCGTCATATTATCCACGTACAGATAACCTATCTCATTTTGATCCAGTCCAGCAATACGAGATCCAACTCTTCTATCAGGATCTTCGATACTGCGTGACCTTACATCCATATCACTACCTGGTTGAAAAGCATTAAAAAATAAATGATAATAAACACGGTCTAGCGTTTCTGGCGAATTGTTGGTGTACACCAAAGTTTGTTTTCCTGTATACTGATATCGGTCCACGTCCATATCAACATCCATGGTATAATCAACATGTTGTTGCCAGTAAGTAGTTTCATCACTTGATGATGCCACCGAACTAGTTGATGAGGTTGATCCACAGCTCACTATAAATGCTGCGAGTAATAATAATGCAATTTTTTTCATGTGTAATTATGGTTAATTCCTAGTGATTACAAGTTCAAATCAATCGATTTTTTCTTATAACCTCTGTTTTTATGATGCTAAGATAAGAATTATGACCTACTGCGACTATTTGAATGCAATTGGTAATTAAGCAAGCGACAGTTCTTATTTTTACATTTTTAAAATTACAAGATGGTTTTTCATAAACTCACTATAAAACAAGTAACTAGAGTAACTCCACAAGCTGTGGAGATTGTATTTCAGATTCCAGATAATTTAAAATCGGAATTTGAATATGAATCTGGACAATATCTTACGTTAAAATCTAAGATAAACGATCAGGATGTACGTAGAGCTTACTCCTTATCTAGCGCTCCATTTGAGGACTCAATAAGTGTTGTGGTTAAAGCTGTTCCTAATGGTTTGTTTTCTAACTATGCATTAAGCTTAAAAGCAGGTGATACTCTTGAAGTAGCTGCGCCACAAGGTCTTTTTGTTCATAACATTGACAACGGTAACACCTACCTTGCCATTGCTGCCGGTAGTGGAATTACACCTATAATTTCAATGATTAAAACCGTTCTTTCACAAGAATTAGATAGCAAGTTTGCCTTGTTATACGGTAATCAATCTCTATCTCAAACTATTTACTTTGAGCAACTTAATGATTTGAAAGATCAATACGGCGATAGATTCATTTTGAAGTATTCTTTCTCACGTGAAGAACGAGATGAAGCTCTATTTGGTCGTATTTCAAAAGGAAATTTGAATTACTTTTTGAAAAATGATTGTAAAGATCTCGCTTTCGCGAAAGCGTACTTATGCGGACCAGAGGATATGATTAAAATGGCCAGCGACAATCTAAATGAAAAAGGGTATTTAGACAAAGAAAACATTTTGTTTGAACTGTTTACAACTCAAGAGAACGATATTGAAATAACTGAAGATTCACATTTAACAGAAGTAAAAGTTATTCTAGATGATGAAGAGCATTCCTTTACCATGACTAGAGATCAAAAATTACTAGATGTAATTCTCAAAAACGATATAGATGCACCATATTCTTGCCAAGGTGGAATATGCAGTTCTTGTATTTGTTTAATTGAAGAAGGAACTGCCCAAATGGCTAAGAATGCTATACTTACTGATCAAGAAGTAAGCGATGGATTATACTTATCCTGTCAAGCTTATCCAACTAGTTCAAAAGTAGTTGTAAATTTTGATGAGGTATAGCCCTACCAGCTTTCATTGTCTTATAATTATTGTATTTTCATACCGATAATAAAAACACATTATGATCAATAGAACAGTTGCTAATGTAGAGAAAGCTCTCGAAGGAGTTAAAAGTGGTATGACGCTGATGGTAGGTGGTTTTGGCCTGTCTGGAATTCCAGAAAACAGTATCGCTCAATTAGTAAAGCTAGAAGTAAAGGACCTTACTTGTATCTCTAATAACGCTGGTGTAGATGATTTTGGTTTAGGATTACTTTTACAAGGTAAGCAGGTAAAAAAAATGATCTCTTCCTATGTAGGTGAAAATGACGAGTTTGAAAGACAAATGTTAAGTGGCGAATTAGAGGTTGATTTAATTCCTCAAGGAACACTTGCTGAGCGTTGTAGGGCTGCACAAGCAGGAATTCCAGCGTTTTATACTCCAGCTGGATATGGTACTGAAGTTGCAGAAGGAAAGGAAGTAAGAGAATTTAATGGGAAACCACATATCCTAGAGCATGCCTTTAAGGCAGACTTTGCATTTGTAAAAGCTTGGAAAGGAGATGAAGCTGGTAATCTAATTTTTAAAGGAACTGCTCGTAATTTTAATCCTTGTATGTGTGGTGCTGCAACTATTACTGTTGCTGAGGTGGAAGAACTTGTGCCTGCAGGACAATTGGATCCCAATGAAATTCATATACCAGGCATTTTTGTTAAACGTATTTTCCAAGGAGAGAAATATGAGAAACGTATAGAGCAGCGTACTACTAGACCTAGAGAGTAAAAACTTGATAGTATAAAGAATATAAAGAAGGAGCATTTTACAAAGTGCTCCTTCTTTATTTATTGACTATTAATTGAATGACTTTTTTGATAGGGATGGTGTTGATAGCATTTTCATAACCGTTAGGCCATTTATTACCATAAACGGAAGTAGGAATCAAAGGAAAACGATCTCTATTAACCGTCACTTGGTTTTTTATAGGTTGTCCAAATGGTGCAAACCCTGCGTAGGGATGCGTGCATCCCCAAACAGTGATCGTATCAACACCATACATTGCTGCAAGGTGTCCATTACCACTGTCCATGGCTATCATGTGATCCAATTTTGAAATGATCGCTAGTTCTTCCTTAAAAGAGAATTTACCGGCAAGATTGATGACGTTGTTATAGGAGTCTGCTAGCTTATCTAAAACTATTACTTCCTTTTTACCACCACCAAATAAAAAAACATTAACATTTTCCAGACCACTTAACTCTTTTAAATATTCGTCCATTCTTTCTACACTTAACCCTTTAGAAGGATGTGCTGCAAATGGGGCAAATCCTATCCATTTATAAGTGTTAGTAGGTAAAAAATCTTGTAGGCGTGTTGATAGAGGTAAGGATGTAAGAAATTCATCACCATGCAAGTTAATTTCAAAACCTAAATTTCTTAAAACTTGCGTGTAGCGCTCGTGAGTAGTGATTAATGGCTTAAAAAAGTTAGGGTCATTAATTAAACGTTTTTTCTCTAGTCTACCCTTGTCTATCACAGCTTTTTTTCCTGTGAGAAATAATCTTAATGCTTTAGTACGTAATACGTTATGAAAGTCGGCAATAGCATCAAACGAATAGTGTTGCAATTCTTGTGACAACTTATAAATTCCTAGAGCGCCACTATGTTTCTCTTGAACTTGTGCCTCAATAAATTGAACGTCTGGGACTTGTTCTATAATATCCTTGAATCGCTTGCGCGATAATACGGTTACCTTTACTTCTGGATATTTCTTTTTAAATCCAATAAGTACTGGAACCATCATAGCAACATCGCCCATCGCACTTAGGCGCGTTACTAAGATGTTTTTAGGAGAATTAGGCATTTTTATTTATTTGCCGCGCGCAATACAGGATTAAGCTCGTCGTCATTGTACATCTTCATTTGCTTGTACACTTTCATATACTTATCACCAGAAGCAATATCAGACAAAAGTTGATCAAGAGCAGTTGACAAATCAATACGTTGTTCAAGAAGAACATCTAATTTTTTTTGGCAAGCATTACGATGATCTTGTGAAGCTTCTTCTCTAGTAGCCTCTTCATGCATATGAAATATTTTAAGAGCCAAAATAGAAAGTCTATCTATAGCCCATGCAGGACTTTCTGTGTTAATAGTCGCATTATTGTGTGGTACAACCTCCTTGTATTTTTCAAGGAAATAACTGTCAATATATTCAACCATATCGGTACGATCCTGGTTACTGGCATCAATTTGTCTTTTAAGAGTTAGAGCAGCAACTGGTTCAATATTAGGGTCGCGTATGATATCTTCATAATGCCATTGGACAGTATCTATCCAGCATTTGCGATATAGTAAATGTTCAATAAGGTGTGAATTACGATCATATGGGTTTTCAAAAGATTGATCCACAGTATTTATCACGTGATACTTCTCTATAACTTCTTGAAATAACTTATTTGCCTTATCTGAAAACATGTACTTAATTTTAATGCAAATATAATTCATAACAAGCTGCTTTTATAAGCTACAAGAGTAATGAGTAGCCATCAATATCCAGATTACCGGGATTAGACCATATCTTTATACTGTAACAATTTTTTATCAAGGTCTACATATACATCAACCACAATATATAATCTTATGCTTAAGTACTTTTTGAGTTTAGAATGGAAGAGTTTTCTAAGAAGCGCCGCCTTTAAACAAAATCTAGCAATCAAGATAATATTAGGATTCTTTGCCTTTATCATTTTACTTGAATTTATAGGTTTAGGAGCTGGTAGTTACTTTATCCTAGAAGAATTCATTGTGGATGGTAAAATCAATGCCGGAAGTCCTTTTGAAGTAATAAACAAGTTTTTGATTTTTTGGTTCGTAGTAGATTTAGTTTTTAGATATGCTATGCAAAAGATGCCAGTGGCTAATATTAAACCTTTACTTTATTTACCATTTACAAAGGGAAAGATTGTAAAATATGCCTTAGGTAAAACTGTTTTTTCGTTCTTTACTTTACTACCGGCCATGTTTTTTATTCCATTTAGTATCGTATTACTTGTTAAGGGTTATGACGTAGCTGGAGTAATTAGTTGGCATTTAGCGATGTTAGGAATAACACTTTCGCTCAATTTCTTAAACATTTTCATCAATAATAAAGACGTTGTTTTTTATCCAGTTGCAGCCATAATGGGAGTTTTTGCCATTACTCAATACTACGGCATATTTGACATCACTATCTATACTCAACCTGTTTTTGAGTTCTTTTACAACAATGCCTGGTCATTTGTATTACCAATAGGAGCAGCAGTATTTTTTGGCTGGTACGCCTATAAATATTTTAAAGGACAACTTTATTTAGATGCTGGACTAAAATCAAAGGTTAAAGAAGCCAAGACAGAAGATCTAAGCTTTCTCGATAGATTCGGTAAAATATCAACCTATTTAAAAAACGACATTAAACTTATAAAACGTAACAAGCGTGCAAGAACAACCTTTATCATGGGCTTTCTGTTTGTGTTCTATGGATTCTTCTTTATGAATGATATCTATGAGCAAATAAACGGTATGAAAATTTTTGCAGGATTATTTTGTACCGGTGGATTCCTATTCAGCTTTGGTGGATTAGTACCTTCATGGGATAGTAGCTATTATAAATTAATGATGTCTCAAAATATTCCATACAGAGAGTTTCTATTAAGCAAATGGTGGCTTATGGTAATATGTACCGCTGTAAGTTTCTTAATATGTACGTTCTATTTATACTTTGGACTGGACTGGTGGTTAGCCATGGTTTGTGGAGCTATCTATAATATTGGTTTTAATTCTTCTGTAGTTTTATGGGGTGGTGCCTATGTTAAAACACCTATTGATTTAACCTCAAACAAAAAAGCATTTGGAGATAGCAAGGCTTTTAATGCAAAGACTTTACTCATGCTTATCCCAAAACTTATTCTACCTATAGTAATTTATTATGCATTTGGACTTACGATAAGTGAATCTGCTGGATTTATCGCTATTGCAGTGACAGGTATACTAGGATTGCTATTTAGAAATAAAATTTTTGAGATAATTGAAGGTCTATATAAGGAAGAAAAGTACGACACTATTGCTGCCTATGCGCAAAAAAACTAGCCTCAATAATAATACAATTAAAAAAAGAGTAGGAGTGAGATTTAAATAGTCCGCTTTCGCGAAAGCGAAACCCTAAAAAACCAATAATATTTACACATCATGATAAGTATTCAAAATCTTTCAAAACAATATAATGGAGTTTCAGTTCTGGATATAGAACACTTAGAAATTCCACAAGGTCAAGCAATAGGACTAGTTGGAAACAATGGCGCAGGAAAAACGACATTATTTTCATTATTACTAGACTTGATCCAGGCAAATAGCGGACACATTGAATCAAATGGCGTACGCGTGGATAAGAGTGAAGAGTGGAAACCTTTTACAAGCGCTTTTGTTGATGAGAGTTTTCTTATAGGATATCTTACTCCCGAAGAGTATTTTTATTTTATAGGTGAGCTACGAGGATTAAATAAAGCCGATGTAGATACTGTGATGGCCAAATACATGGACTTTTTTAATGGCGAAGCTATCGGCCAGAAAAAATATTTAAGAGATCTTTCTAAAGGAAACCAGAAAAAAGTAGGGATTGTTGCATCTCTTATAGGCAACCCTAAAGTTATCATTCTAGATGAACCGTTTGCAAATCTTGATCCAAGTACTCAAATACGTTTAAAGAACATCATCAAGGATCTAGCCAACGATCCTGAGGTCACTGTGCTAGTGTCTAGTCATGATTTAATACACGTTACTGAGGTAGCACAACGTGTCGTTTTACTTGAAAAAGGTAAGGTGGTAAAGGACATTGTAAAAACGGCTGGTACATTCCACGAATTAGAGTCATATTTTAAAGGAATATCTGAAAATTATCAAGAAGAAGAATAATTATGAGCCCTAAGATTAAAACGTATTTAGTGTATTCAATTAGTTTTCTTGTTTTATTTATGGGAACTTTTTTTATAACCAAGGCAATTACTAATAAGACATCTGTTTTTACTACGATGTTACCCATAATTGTAGCAGTAGTGGTGGCACCAAAACCACACGTAGCGCAATACCAAAGTGGAAAGCGCTACGGTTTAAAATGGATTTTTAAAAAAGATGTGTGGTGGTTTTAATACCTACCACCTATTCTAGGTACACGACCACGTGTAAGGTGCTTTAATTTTTTAGTAACCTTTTTAATAATATCCTCTTCATCTCGAGTAGGTGTTATAGAAATACCATTACTTGAGGATTCATCATAGGTTTCTGTTTTATACTCACGATCATTTTCAGGCAAGTAGGCTGCATACATGACATACTCCTTGTCTTTGTAGGTGTTCTCTTTTATCAACTTGAAAAAGTATACACTTACTTCCTCATCAAGATCAGTTTTAATAATTTCCTTTTTAAGGAAGAACATGGAATCCTTTTTCTTTTCAATGTTAATTCGACCTAATAAAGTAGCTCTTGCTATTTCTTGATCATTTAGGTTGTTATAAGGTTTTACTCCATATCGTGCTCCTTTTCTTATGATTACTGCTTCAAAGTCGGCATCGGTATTTTTGTATTCATCCAGTTCAGCTGGTATTGATTCATTGTTTTTGAGCAGCTCTAGGTAATAATAAGACAAAACCTTATCGTTTTTACTTTTTATTAATTTTTCAAAGAAAATCTTAGCATTGCGCTCCTCTCTAAATGGAAATATAAGTTTTGCATAGGGAAGAAGATTACTGGTAGAACCATAGGAACTACTAGCACTTAAATTACGTTTAATATCAATCTTCCCGTCGGTGATTATTTGATCTCTATATCGCTTATATTGCTTTACTTTCATAAGGCCGCTATCTTTCAGTTTAGCTAGCAATTCATAAACAGGCTCCTTATATTCTGAGATAGATGCGTATTTAAACAGTTCAGGGAATAGTTCTTTTCTTAGAACAAGGTTGCGATCATTTCTTCTTAAAAAGTTGTCCTGATAACTGGTACTCAATGGTAGATCTTTTTCTAAAAGGCCCAATAATATTTTTTGACCTTTGCGAGTATCAGTTCGCATGAGTTCGTTCAGGATAAGGCTTTGTACATCAGGTTGGTCGTAAGAAAGTTCATACAAATATTCAATAAATGGTAACACTCTATCATCTTCTTCTTGTAACGCCATTAATTGTTTTATAGCATCATTACGTTCACTTTTGAAATTCTTCTCATCGGCTTTTACGGTTGGTATCCATTCAATGAGTTGGTCAATATGTTTCTTATTAAATCGTAGTAATTCGTTTGAAACAAAAGCTAGTGTATCTCTATTTTTAACTGCATTAAAGAAAATATCAACCTTATCCACAAACACATCTTTGCCTAGTAAAGTATCTTTTGGAGTGAAAGTTTCAAAGAAATTTGATATGAATTCAGAAGGTTCTTGGATAGTATCATACACTGTCTTTATTTCATAAATACGCCCTTTGTAATATATATTCTTGTACTTTAAAATCTTGGCACTTGAACTATCTGTATAAGTCCTAGAATAGGTGTATAAGTCATTATTTTGTGAAGTTATACTATCTTTAAGAGTAGCACCTAACTCCTCAAAACTATAATTATCAGCTAGGTCATTGTTATAATCTTCCCACATTTCTTGTGCATCCTTATACATTTGAAGATCATGAAATTTTTCCATTTTTACTCTGATAAACTCGTTTGCAGGAGTGTAGTAAGTGGTAGATTTTTCTAGACTTTCATGTGCTTTTGGTCTGTCATAAGAATTGCTTTTTCTATAAGGTGCGTCCACTGGACTTTTTACAGTGAAATACAATGCTGTGTCAACAACGGTTTCAAACTTTTCATACTTAGGAGTATTGAATTCAAGCGAATTAAAATACGCATCAGCAGTTTTTTTATCAGTTGTAGTTGCTCCTAGAAGATAGTACTTATTATTACGCATAACACTATGCAAGTACATAGCGGTGTTATTAATTGTGTCTTGTGCTAGGGCAGTGTATGATTGGTAAGGGTTTTTTGATAAATAACCGTCTTTTAATTGAAGTTTCTGATTTTGTGCAAATTCCTCGACAATGAACTGAGCTTCAAATTTATCGTCTTCAATATAGTTAGTACTATTAACAACAGTTTCCTGTAGAAAATAAGTAATACCATCACTCTTACCTTGCAGTAATTTTTTACCAGCTAAGGAAACGTTTGTAGCAGTACGGTACTTAGGAAACATTACTTTAAATCCTTTATTAGGAGAATTAAACTCTTCCATTCCAGTAGTTACCTGTTTAATTTCTAACGTATTAAAAATCGAATCGCCATATTGTTTAACATAGCCTTGTTTACCACCTAATTTTATAATCAGTAGTTCCAATGGTGTTTCATAAATACGGTATCGTTGATAATCACCTTTTTTGGTTTTATTCAAGATATCAAAACCAGGATAGGGACGGGTTATTTTTTCCTTACTTACAATTTCACCTGGAATATCCTCGTACAGAAAATTCTCTATATACTCCAGATTAATTTCTTCTGTTTCCTCTGGAGTAATTGGTAAATAGGGAAAAGTGTTTATACGATACATCATTAAATAAGCACCATTTGTCATTTCTGGTACCATTATAAAAGTTTGATTACTAGCAGAAAAACCTCTTAATTCATCAAAACTTTCAATGGAAATAAAGTCGTCATCGGTACGCTTTCGCGAAAGCGTAGGAGCCACAAACGTATCGTCCAGTAATTCTTTTTGTGCACTTGCGTATTCAGTTTGTTCACTCGTATAGGGTACGACCGTATAACCTTCCTTTTCAAGTAAGTGAATCATACCTTTTTCCCCAGGTAGATGTGCTGCTCCTACACCTGCAAAAATGCTTTTATCACCCATGGATTTTATAAGCTCATCAACCATATTTTGATTACGCTTGTAAAGCATATATTCTCTATAGTATTCGGTATCGGTTGCTTGCCCTATGCTGTCTAGTAATGAGATGTTTCTATCGCGATAAACATCTTCCATTAAGGTATATCGATTTTTATTTTCTAAACGTTCTTGTAACCATTTATCGACCTCTTTCTTTGGCTCGCTATTTCCTGCTACGGTAGTTAAATATTGAGATTCTTTAAAATCCTCAAGACTTATAATGGGCTTATTATTCTTTTTACCAGCTTGATAAATAAATAAATCGAGGTAGGTTTCCTCTTCAAAATTATCGCCGCCATTTGATTTCCTATAAAGAAAACCGTTTAAAGCCTCGTCACCTAATCTTAAACTGTATCTTACTAGTTGAGGTTCAGGATGACCTAGTTTAAACATGCCTTCATAAAAATCATCATCATATCCACCACGAGTAAGATTCTTAGGATCATTTTTTTCTTCTTCATAATACTCACCCATCCAGAAGGTTGGATCTGATTCTAAAGCAATAGCATCACTTTCATTTAGGGCTTTATAAAAAACATCGTCCAGTCTAAAAGCCACCTTTTTACTCACGTGCATGGTTCCATATAAGTAGGATGGTTTTTCTAGACCATTACCGGTAATTTTCCATAACAAGCTGTTCTCTTCTTGTTGAGCAGTCATTAGTAGGCACCACAAACAAGCACCTATCCATAAATAGTTTTTCATGCAATCATTTAATTATCGTTTAAAAATAGGTACAAAAGGATGAAATAAAAAAGGTATTTAGTTAATGACCAATATGATTGAGTGAGTTGGACAAACTAGGACTTATAGTATTATAACCGTAAAGAATACTTACAGGTTGATTCTTTAGATTAGGATAGACGTCTACAGTTTTCTTATTTTTACCGACTTATTACAATAACTATAAGGCTTTGTAGTTATGTAAGGTAGACTTAAAAAGAGCTCTTTTGAATAAATATTTATCACAGTTTTTATTAATACTTGTAGTCGTTTCAGGACTTGTAGGATGTAGTCGTAAGAAAAACTCCTTTATAAGTCGCAACCTACATGCCGTAGGAACAGAATACAATGTATTGTATAACGGCGATCTTGCTTTACAAGCAGGACTGGATCAACTAGAGCAAAATTATAAAGACAACTACTGGGAAGTTCTACCAGTTGAAAGAATGTCCGTTAAGGACGAGGTTTTTTTACCAGGACAGCGAGCGCTAGATCCCAATTTTGAACGAGCTGAAGAAAAAGCGGTTAAAGCTGTACAAAAACACAGCATGCTTATCAATGAGGTAGAATATAATCCTCAAATCGATGAGGCATACATGCTTTTAGGAAAAGCTCGCTATTACGACCAGCGATTTGTTCCTGCCCTTGAAGCATTTAATTACATTTTACAGTTCATGCCAGAAAGTGATGAGCTCAATAGAGCAAAAATCTGGCGAGAAAAAACAAATATGCGATTAGATAATAATGAAATCGCAATTAAGAACTTGAGAAAATTACTTTCTCAGGACGAGGAAAAATTTGAACAAGAGGATCTAGCACTAGCAAATGCCATTTTTGCACAAGCTTTTTTAAACTTAGAAGAAGTTGATAGCGCGTTAGTCTACATGAATAAAGCAGCTCAACAAACTAAAAATAGAGAGACACAAGCAAGGTATAACTTTATAGCAGGGCAATTATTTGCAAAATCGGGTCAACGCGACAGTGCTTTTGCACATTACGATCAACTTATTGAATGGCATCGTAAAATACCTAGACGTTATTATATAAATGCTTTTATAGAAAAAATAAAACTGTACGATCCGGCCGTTGATAGTGATGCCGAGCTTTTTGAAACCATCACCGATCTTGAGGAAAACAGAGAAAATAGACTGTGGTTAGATGCTATTTATTCTCGTAAGGCAATTTACTATCATGACAAGGACAGCTTAAATCTTGCCAAAGAATACTTTAATAAATCGCTAAGAGCCAAAGGTGGTACTGATAAATATTTAAGAGGTAATAATTACAGCGCACTTGCAAAAATTAGTTTTGATCAGGCAGAATATGTCAATGCTGGGAAATACTATGATAGCGCAGTAGCGCAATATAAGGAACGCACGCCAGAACATAGATTGGTACGTAAAAAGCGAGACAATTTAGAAGGTGTTATAGTATATGAAGGATGGCGTAGTAGTGCCGATAGTATTTTTAAAGTACTAGCAATGTCTCCACAAGAACAAGAACAATATTATCAAGTATATATTGATAGTTTAAAAGCTCAAGAAGAAAGAGAAGCTCGAGCTGCCGAAGTTGCCGCAGCAAAAGAAGCACAGCAGCAAACGGCCTTTGCCAAAATTCAAAATAACAAAACCTCTAGAAGAGGTAATATAGGACCAACCTTTGGTGGAGCAACACCACCAGGACCTACAGGACCTTCTTTAGGTAACTCATCTTTCTATTTCTACAACACGCAAACTGTTGCTCGTGGTAAACAAGATTTTAGATCAAAATGGGGTAAACGCAAATTAGAGGATAACTGGCGACGTAAAAACAAAAAGTCTACCCTGGATGGTGAGATAGAAGATGAAATTGTAAATGAAGAAGAAGAACTACGACCAGAGTTTACAACCTCCTTTTATATTGAACAACTACCAAAAGGCAGGTTTGTGTTGGACAGCATTGCCGACTCTAGAGACTTTGCCTACTATCAGTTAGGTGTAATCTATAAAGAGAAATTTAAAAGAAACGATCTGGCTATTGATCGATTCACTAGACTTCTGGATTTTGAACCAGTAGAAAAACTAGAATTACCTGCCCTTTACAACCTATACCTTATTTATAAGGAAGACAGTAAAACACCAAATGCACAAAAGGCCAATCTCTATAAAAACAAAATAATCTCTGAGTATCCAGATTCTAGATATGCCGAGTTATTGCGTAATCCAGAATCAAAATTAGATAATAGTGAAACACCGCTTGCGGTTTATAATAGACTGTATAAAATGTATGAGGCTGAGCAGTACGATCAAGTAATAGCTCTTGTTCCAGAATATGTCAAAATATTTAATGGAGATGAAATTGTTCCTAGATTAGAACTACTTAAAGCATTTGCATCAGGTAGATTATACGGTTTTCAAGCTTATAAGCGAGGAATAGATTATGTAGCACTTAATTATCCAAATAGTGAGGTAGGTAAAAGCGCACAGGATTTAGTAAAAAAAGCAGAATCTCTCAAAATACCAGAAGTTTACCTACCAGAAGATGGGCTTACAGATTTTAAACTGGTTTATAGGTTTAATAAAAGTGAGCAATCTGCAATCGATAACCTGACTGCTGCTCTTGATGACGCTTTCGCGAAAGCGGAATACTCATTCACCTATTCAACCGACGTGTACAATGAAAACGAAAAACTGTTAGTAATTCACGGTTTCAACACTAAATTAGGAGCCAAAGGATTGGGTGAATTACTACAGAAGCCAGAAAATGGTTATAATATTTCAAGACCTTATATTGCAATAGCAACAGAAAACTATAAAATCATTCAAGTGTATAAATCATTGGATAAGTACACCGCCGAAATGAAGTAAATAACCCCTTAAAGAAAATGTTTAGCGATAAAAAATCAGGTAAAGGAACTATGGAGTCAGGAAAATCTCAAAACCGTATAGGACAAGGAACTGTTATTGAAGGAGATATTAAAAGCACAGGTGGCTTTAGAATAGATGGTACAATTATAGGTTCATTGGAAACTACAGCCAAAGTAGTAATAGGGAAAGAAGGTAAAATAGACGGCTCCATGCATTGTCAAAATGCCGACGTTGAGGGAACCATTAAAGGAAAATTAGTAGTGGATAATCTTTTAACGCTCAAAGCAACTGCTCGTATCGATGGTGAAGTGACAACAGGTAAACTAGCTGTAGAACCAGGTGCAGAGTTCAACGCTACTTGTAGTATGCAATCTGGTGTTAAAAACATTAATGACTCAAGTAAAAAAGGTAAAACTGCCTAATGAATTTTTATGTAAAGTCCCTAGCAGCAATAACCGTAATAACCCTTTTACTGTATGCTGCGCACTTTTTTCTTATCCTGGCAGGAGAGATCAGTTTAGTAAAGATCTATTTGTTTTTAGGTATAGCAGGATATTTTACGGTTGCTGCCTTAAACTACGTGCACACGATTGCTAGTGAAAAACTAGGATTCGTATTCATTGCTATATTAATGGTAAAGATAGGAGCAGCACTTTTAATATTCCCAGAATTGCTAGCAGAAGAAGAGTCATTATCTCGTGTTGATAAGTTACACTTACTTGTTCCTTACTTCATTTATCTCATGATTGAATCTGCCATTGTAATTAAGTGGCTTAATGATAAATAATTACCGTTTATAACCGGTTTAAAAAATTAATAAAATAATAGCCTAGTTTTTAAGGTTATTTCAAATGTTTTTTGTCGTACATTTGCACCCGAATTTGAGAACCTAACTATTTAAGGTGTAATACATGTACAGAGCTTATATTAAAACAGCTTTTTTTGCTTTACTTTTTACTGTCTTTTCAGGAACAGTTAATGCTCAAGAAGATCATGGTCACGACAACCATACTACTGAGGCCGATGGCGGTAGAGTAAATTCTAAAGAAGAAATTAACGCTTACATTAAGCATCACTTGAAGGATGCTCACGATTTTCACCTGTTTTCGTATACAAACGATGCTGGTGAACGCAAGCATGTAGGATTTCCACTTCCCGTAATTGTTTGGACTAGTGAAGGTTTAAAAACTTTCATGTCTTCTGAATTTGAACATGATGATGATGGTAAAAAACTCGTTCAAAAAGGTGGAGTTACCTTAACTAAACTTCATAGTAAAATCTATGAGTTAGATAATGGAGCTACTACTGTAGCTTTTGATGAAGAGCATCACCCGACTAATGCGCACAAGGTACTTGACTTTTCAATCACAAAATCTGTATTCGGAATTTTAGTTACTGGTTTGATATTACTTTTATTGTTTGGTGGACTAGCTAAGCAGTATAAAAAGAAAAACATCCCAACTGGATTTGGTAGAGTGCTAGAGCCTCTAGTAATCTATGTGCGTGATGAAATCGCTCGTCCTAACATAGGAGAGAAAAAGTATAGAAGATTTATGCCTTATTTATTAACGGTATTTTTCTTCATCTGGATTTTGAATTTATTAGGACTTACTCCTATAGGATTTAATGTAACAGGTCAAATTGCAGTTACAGCATGTCTTGCAATATTCACTGCAATTATTTACCTATTTAGTGGTACAAAAGAATTTTGGGGTCACACTTTATGGATGCCAGGTGTTCCAGTTTTACTTAGACCAATTCTTGCCGTTATAGAATTAGTAGGATACGTGCTTATTAAGCCGTTCTCACTTTTAGTGCGTTTGTTTGCAAATATTACAGCTGGTCACTTTGTGGTGATGAGTCTTATAGCCCTTATGATAACCTTGAAGGAAAGTTTTGGACCAGTAGGTTCAACAGGACTTTCATTAGTTCTAGCGTTATTCATTATGGTAATAGAATTATTAGTGGCTTTCTTACAGGCCTTCATTTTTACAATGTTAAGTTCGTTATTCATCGGTATGGCCGTTGAAGAACACGATCATCATCATGATGAAGAACATGAGGATGAGATCTTAACTCAAGGTGAGGTTGAGGAAACTAGAGAACGTTTTGTTTAATTTTTAAATCAATTGTTATGTACAATTTAATTGGAGCTGGTCTTATCGTTATCGGTGGTGGTATCGGTCTTGGTCAAATCGGTGGAAAAGCGATGGAAGCTATCGCTCGTCAACCTGAAGCAGCTGGAAAAATCCAAACTGCGATGATCATCATCGGTGCACTTCTTGAAGGACTTGCATTTGGTGCACTTATCTTAGGTAAGTAATCATTAAAAAATAGAACACATTCCTGTAACGGTTGGTTACAGGATGTGTTTTAAAATTAGAATTAAACTCAAATTTTAGAATAACTATAAATGGAAACTCTTTTAAACGACTTTTCTCCAGGCTTGTTTATCATGCAAGCGATAATCCTTATCATATTAGTAGTATTATTAGGGAAATTTGCATGGAAACCAATCATCAATTCATTAGATGATCGTGAGCAAGGAATCAGTGAGGCACTTGCTGCTGCAGAAAACGCAAAGCTTGAAATGAAAAAGCTTGAGGCTTCAAATGAAGCTGCTGCTGCCGAGGCTCGTGCTCAAAGAGATACTATGCTTAAAGAAGCTCGTGAGATCAAAGAAAAAATGATTGCCGAGGCAAGCACTGAAGCTCAAGAAAAGGCTGATAAAATTATCGCACAAGCTCAAGAAACTATTGAAGCTGAAAAGAAAGCTGCACTTGCTGATATTAAAACACAAGTAGCTGAACTTTCTGTTGATATCGCTGAAAAGGTAACTCGTAAAGAATTATCTGAGAAAGATGCGCAACTAGCTTTAATTGATAAAATGCTTACTGAAGCTAATATCTAGGAATTATGAAATTATCAAGAGCTGCATCACGATACGCAAAAGCTATTCTTAATCTTGCGGTTGAGAAGAACGAGGCGGCTGCTGTGAATGATGACATGAAAACCATACTAGCCACGCTAGCAAATAATAAGGAGCTCAGCCAGTTTCTATCTAGTCCTTTAATTAAGACGGAGCAAAAACGTAATGCATTACGTCAAGTTTTTAAGGATTCGGGAGCGATAACTATGGGGTCATTTGATCTATTAGTGGACAATAAAAGAGCTGATATCCTTGCTGATGTTGCTACACGTTACATCTTCTTATTTGAAGAGATGAACAAGCGCGAGATTGCTACAGTCACAACTGCCGTAGAAATTACAGCAGACTTAGAAGCAAAAATACTTGCTAAGGCAACCGAACTTGCTGGTAAAGAGGTAACTTTAGAGAAAAAAATAGATTCATCTATACTAGGTGGTTTCATTTTAAGAGTAGGTGATAAGGAAATTAACGCTAGTGTTACAAACAAATTCAGTGCGTTAAAAAGAGAGTTTGCTCAATAAATAATAATATCTGTGGTTAGTCTGCTTTCGCAAAAGCGTACTTACTACAACTTAATAGAAAAGTAAAAACCGCAAGGTTTAAACATAGAATAAAAACAATAACATGGCAGAAGTAAATCCAGCAGAAGTATCTGCAATACTTAAGCAACAATTATCAGGATTTGATGCAACTGCATCTCTTGATGAAGTGGGAACTGTTCTTACTGTAGGTGACGGTATCGCACGTGTTTATGGTCTTTCAAACGCTCAATATGGAGAACTTGTTTCTTTTGAAACAGGAATGGAAGGAATCGTATTAAACCTTGAAGAGGATAACGTAGGTGTGGTACTTTTAGGCCCATCACAGGAAATCAAAGAAGGTGATACGGTAAAAAGAACACAACGTATTGCATCTATCAAAGTAGGTGAAGGTATTGTAGGTCGTGTGGTAAACACACTAGGTGAGCCTATAGATGGTAAAGGAGCTATTGAAGGAGACCTTTATGAAATGCCACTTGAGCGTAAAGCTCCTGGGGTTATCTATCGTCAACCTGTAAACGAACCAATGCAAACAGGTATTAAGTCAATTGACGCCATGATTCCTGTAGGTCGTGGACAGCGTGAGCTTGTAATTGGTGACCGTCAGACTGGTAAATCAACAGTATGTATTGATACAATCCTTAACCAAAAGGAGTTTTACGATGCTGGTGAGCCAGTATATTGTATTTATGTAGCTGTTGGTCAAAAGGCTTCTACAGTAGCTAACATTGCTAAGGTACTAGAAGATGCTGGTGCCCTAGCTTATACTACCATCGTTGCTGCAAATGCTTCTGATCCTGCTCCAATGCAGGTATATGCTCCATTTGCTGGTGCAGCAATAGGTGAGTACTTCCGTGATACAGGTCGTCCTGCTCTTATTGTATATGATGATTTATCTAAACAAGCTGTTGCATATCGTGAGGTATCTCTTTTATTACGTCGTCCACCAGGACGTGAGGCGTATCCAGGAGACGTTTTCTACCTACACTCTAGATTATTAGAGCGTGCTGCAAAAGTTATTGCAGATGATGATATCGCAAAAAATATGAATGACTTGCCAGAAAGTCTTAAGCCTATCGTAAAAGGTGGTGGTTCTCTTACTGCACTTCCTATTATTGAAACTCAGGCTGGTGACGTTTCTGCTTATATTCCTACAAACGTAATTTCGATTACTGACGGTCAGATTTTCTTAGAATCAGATTTATTTAACTCTGGTGTGCGTCCAGCAATTAACGTAGGTATTTCGGTATCTCGTGTAGGTGGTAGTGCACAAATTAAGTCTATGAAAAAAGTGTCGGGTACTCTTAAGCTTGACCAAGCACAGTTCCGTGAACTTGAAGCATTTGCTAAGTTTGGTTCTGATCTTGATGCTGCTACACTTAACGTAATTGAAAAGGGTAGACGTAACGTAGAGATCTTAAAGCAAGCTCAAAACTCACCTTACACGGTAGAAGATCAGGTTGCAATTATCTATGCTGGTTCAAAGAACTTGTTAAGAAATGTACCTGTAGAGAAAGTAAAAGAATTTGAAAGAGATTATTTAGAATTACTTAATGCAAAGCATAGAGATACTCTAGATACTCTTAAGGCTGGAAAATTAACTGATGAAGCTATTGACGTATTAACAGCAGTAGCAAAAGATCTTTCAGCACGTTACTAATAGAATAAAGAAAAAGAAACAAGAGAACCTCTCTTGTTTCTTTTCTCCTTATCTCTTTTCTTAATAAACTATGGCAAACCTAAAAGAAATAAGAAACAGAATATCCTCGGTATCTTCAACCATGCAAATTACTAGTGCAATGAAGATGGTGAGTGCAGCAAAGCTTAAAAAGGCCCAAGATGCCATTACAGCAATGCGTCCTTATTCTGATAAACTTACTGAAATGCTACAAAATTTAAGCGCTACGCTAGAAGGTGATTCTGCGAGTGCTTATTCTATTCAACGACCAGTTGAAAAGGCTTTAGTAGTAGCTATTACTTCTAATCGTGGTCTGGCTGGTGCTTTTAATTCAAACATCATAAAAGAGTTAGTTCGTTTGAATCAAGAAGAGCTTAATGGTGTGGCAGTTTCATACATGACGATAGGGAAGAAAGCAAACGACTTTGTAAGTAAGAACGACACAGTTCAATCTAACAAAAGTGATTTGTTTGACAACATTTCTTTTGAAAATGTCGCTGCAATTGCAGAAGAATTGATGGAGTTGTTCAAGAACGGAGACTTTGATAAAATCATCCTAGTTTATAACAGCTTTAAAAATGCGGCAACACAAATAGTAAGAACTGAAGATTTCTTACCACTTGCACCAGTAGCCAAAGACGAAGAAGCTATCGCTGCTCAAAAAGAGATGGATTACATCTTTGAGCCTTCTAAAGAAGAAATCATTGAGGAACTTATACCTAAATCACTAAAAACACAGCTTTATAAAGCAGTACGTGATTCATGGGCAAGTGAGCATGGTGCACGTATGACTGCAATGCACAAAGCTACAGATAACGCTACTGAACTTAGAGATCAGTTGAAATTAACCTACAACAAAGCTAGACAAGCTGCTATTACTAATGAGATTCTTGAAATCGTTGGTGGTGCAGAGGCATTGAATAACTAGTAAGTTTTTCTTTCATAATACAACTTAAGACCGCTCCCAATTTGGGAGCGGTTTCATTTTTATTAAGGCTTAAATAGTCCAAATACGTGCATGAGTTTAAGAAACCTTATCTTTATGCCTATGGGATTTAAAAGATTGTTGCTTACGTTCAGCCTATGTTTGTTTTTCACCTTTAAACTTAGTTTTGCACAAATACAAGTAGGTGAGGATATCGTTGGACTGAGTTATAGTGAATCTTGTGGAAATGCTGTTAGTTTATCTTCTAATGGAAAGATTATTGCTGTTGGATCTCCTGGAAATAGTGATAATGGAGATGTCTCTGGAATGGTAAGAATTTTTGAAAACAAATCTGGAAATTGGGTTCAAATGGGGCAGACTATTTACGGTGAGTTTCCAAACGAATTAAGCGGTACTAATCTTTCTCTTTCTTCAGATGGTACTACCTTAGCAATAAGTAGCCATGGCCTCCGTCAGTTTATTTTTAATGCTGGAGCCGTAAGGGTTTTTAAATATATTCAAAATAGTTGGGTTCAGTATGGAAATACTATTTACGGTGAAAATAGAGGGTTTTTAAGTGGTTGGTCACTAGAACTTAATGATGACGGAACTATCGTTGCGATTGGAGCCCCATATAGTAATTATAATGGCACTAGTTCTGGGCATGTGACTGTTTATAAAATTGAATCTAATGTTTGGAGGAATATGGGTGAAAGAATTCTTGGAGCACAAGCATTTGATCAGTCAGGTGTAAGTCTAAGTTTATCCTCAGATGGAAATATCATCGCTATAGGCAGCGAATTAAATGATGCGGCTGGAAGCGCATCTGGACACGTCAGGGTTTTTCACTATATAAACAATAATTGGGTTCCTTATGGCGAAGAAATTAAAGGGAACTATCCAGGAGACTACTTTGGAACAAGTGTTTCATTGTCTTCAGACGGTAATATATTGGCAGTAGGAGCACGAACCGCTACTGTTAATGGAGAAAGCACGGGTCAAACTAGGGTTTTCAGGAAAACTATGAATGAATGGATTCAAATGGGTCAAAGTATTAATGGAAGCCATTCTGAATCTGGAAACGGTGGTAGTGTAAACCTATCTGATAATGGAAATTTTTTGGTTATTGATGAAAGTTTCAATCAAGATGTTGCTTTTCGTGCAGGACTAGTAAAACTATATCGTTTTGAGAATGATAATTGGGTTCAAGTGGGTAATAATATTTACGGTAAATTCTCTAATGATTTTAACGGGTGGAGTACAAGCTTATCTTCAGATGGCTTGACTGTAGCGATTGGATCGCCATCTCGCAATTCAAGTTCAAATTCAAGCGAAAATGGCTATGCTAGAGTTTTCAAATTTAAAAGTTCAGCCGAAAACACTACGAGCTTTGATGTGATAGTAGATAATGATGGAGATGAATTATATCTTACATTTGACAATGATACTACGTTTAAAGAGTTACGATTGTTTGAAATGTCAGGAAAACTTGTTTACGAATCATTTGATCCTAGAATTACAACTACAAATTTGTCAACCGGAGTTTACATTCTACAAGCCGTTTTGAATACGGGAACTAAATCTAAAAAAATTATAATAGAATAAGTTCTTAAAAAATAGAATGATATTAATTAACTGCGATAAATGTTGTTCAAAGAACTCTTTTTACTATTATTTACTGGTTCTCCTATAAATAGGAAAAGTAGTTTTGATCTATCAGATAAAACGATAAGCGACCACATTAATTCCTTGTGTTCACAAAATGAAAGTTTTAAGAAGATGTTTACCACTCATCAACCCTTTACGGGTTTTATTCACGGCTATTATGGTAGGGAATTTACGTTGAGGCCAAAATCATCTGTTTTTAAAAAGAATTCCATAGGAGATTATGTGTTTGCATTGGGTAGAATTGAACCTGTCCATGACTATAAGTCAATTGTACAAGTGTCTTACCACAGAACTCGAAAAATTAGAGTTTCTTTTTATGCCATTTCTACATTCTTTTTGCTGCTCCTAGTTTATTGCGCTGTAAATTTAGAAATTGATGACACATTTGTTTATTTGGTATTGGCATTAATTGGATTATATGTGTTTTTCTTGCTGTTACTATTTGTTGGAATTTATAAACAAGTGACGTATATAAAAAAGCACTTAATTAATGGTTTGGATAGAATTAACTAGCAAGTAATAATGAAGATATTCAGCTGTATTTTGTGGATCTCATTTTCGGTTTTTTATAACACCAGTGCTCAAAGCCATATAGGGATTATCAAAGATGTAGATGGTTATACTCTTGTCCGAGAATCAGCTGGATTACAAACGAAAGTAAAAGACACTCTTTATAATGAAGACTTCTTTGAGTTCTATGCGACTGACACAACAAATTGGTTTTATGTACAAACCTGGAAAAACAAAAACATATCAGGATTTGTTCATAAAAGCCGCATACAACCGGTTGAAGAACTTAGTGAACAATATCAAAAGGACCTTATCGAAAAGACTCTTAAAAACTATAAAGACCTTCGAGAAAAAGCAAACAAATCTTTAGCAACAAAAAACCAAATTCTCATTAAGGAATCATTTCAAAAAGCCGCTTTTTACAGCGACTCTAGATATAATTATGTTTTAGAATTTATACCTGAATACTTTAAGAACACTAAAGACATAGAGCTTCTTCATTTATTTATACAAACCATGATTGCAGACTCAAGTTCCGCTAACGAGTTAACTAGTGATGCCATCGTAATGTGTTTTATACACAATCCAAACATGGTGTATAAATCGGTTATGCGTATACAAGCAGTTGAGCATAGAAAGCAGATCGTAGATCATATACTTTTCGGCTTATCTAATTATTCAGCTTTAACTGTAACAAATTCTATTTCCAAAAAGGAGTTAGTTAAGTATAAAAATCTTTTGAATAGGTTATAGAGTTTTCGGATTTGTATACAGGCTTAATAACAAAATGATTATTCATTTGCTTTTATTTTAGTACGCTTTCGCGAAAGCGGAGTATCTAAAACATAAATTTTTAAAATAGTCATGTAACATTTTAAAGAAGTTACATCATAAGGGTGAATAACAATTAAAAACATCATTATGAAACGCATTATTCTTTTCGCTATAGCATTATTTATTTTTTCTCACAGCGATGCCCAAAACGCTATCAAAACCACCGTAAAAGGCTCTGGAAAACCTGTTCTACTTTTACCTGGGTTTGCAAGTGACCACACAGTTTGGGATTCTGTAATAACTGAATTCAAAGACCATAACGAATTACATTTAATAGATTATGCTGGTTTTGGTCAGGTTCAACCGATTGACTCGTTGTGGTTACCTAGGGTTTTAAAGGAAATTAAATCCTATATAGCTCAAAACAACAGTGAAGAATGGACTGTTGTAGGTCATAGCATGGGTGGTACCATTGCCACATGGTTAGCTGCTCAAGAAAACTTGAACGTCAAACAAGTAGTGGTTATTGATGGATTACCTGGTACGGCAGCGCTTATGTTTCCTGGAGTGGATCCTAGTACACTTACCTATGACAGCCCTTACAACAAACAAATGCTAACTATGACTGATGAACAATTCAGTCAGATGGCAGTGATGATGGCACAAGGAATGACAAGCTCACCAGAACATCAAAACCTGGTTGCTAAGTCCATCAAAAAATGCGATCGCAAATCCTATGTCCATGGATATACGGATTATTTAAAACTAGATGTACGACCACTACTTAAGCAAATAACTATTCCTGTAACCATTCTAGCCGCAGGACAACCCTATGGTGTAGAAGGAGCAACTCAAACTTATAAAAATCAGTACAGTAACTTGAATAATTATGACTTTCATATCAAGGCAGACTCTAAGCATTTTATTATGTACGATGCTCCAGATTGGTTAAATGAGAAATTACAAGCTATTTTAGACTGATGATAACCGACCAGCAAAAAGCATTTGAACAACTTTACCACGATAATGTCGATAAAGTCCACCGACTCTGTTTAGGGTATGTAAAAGGAAATCAACCACTAGCTACAGACTTACAACAAGAGGTTTTTATGAAAGTCTGGCAACACTGGAATTCCTTTAAAGGAACCGCAAAACGTTCTACTTGGTTGTACCGTATTGCTGTAAATACCTGCTTGCAGTTTTTACGAGACAATAAAAATAAACTAACAGAGAGTTTAGATAATGAGATAGAACAAGCTGTAGAAACTGCAGTAGATAAGGAACTTCAATATGCAACACTTTACGCATGCATGAATAAGCTTAATAAGGTGAATAAGTCCATTCTCCTACTTGAACTAGAAGAGGTGCCAAAGCAAGAAATCGCAGCTATTGTAGGATTAAAACACAATGCTGTGCGCACTAGAATTAATAGAATTAAACAACAACTTACTAAATGTGTCAATCATGAAAACATTTGAAGAAATAACTAAAACCTGGCCGGATCAAAAATCCCAGCCTGATTCAAATATTACCACAAAAGCAACAAACACCCTAGCACAAATTAAAAGAGGACAACACATCACAATAGCTGTACTACTTGTAACTGCTCTAATTTTAGTAGCTTATTTTATTTACACAGCCACATCAAACGAGCCTTTATTTACTGCAGGACTGTTACTTATGATAGGTGTTATTGCGGTGCGTATCGCTTTAGAAATCAAGTCTTCTAAGCAATTTAAACCTATAGACCCATCTTTGAACGCAAAGCAGTACACACAGTTAAATGAAGACCGACATCAATTGAGATTACAAATTCACCAGGTATGGACACCGGTACTACTTACACTGTACTGGGTAGGATTTGTTATGCTTATTCCTACTTTTAAAAAGTATTTAAGTGATTTTTGGTTTCAATATACCTGGATTTCAAGCATACCTATTGCAATTGCAATGATTGTATTTATTGCTTACCAGATTAAGAAAGAGAAACAAATGTTGAAAACGCTTCAAAGAGATTTAAAAGAGTTCTAATATTAATTCTTTATAAATGTTTTTAGTTTACAAACTAATAAAACAAGTTTTTAATATTAACTGTGGTTCAATAGAATTACGCGGCAATTACTTGTGGAGTATTTACTGGCATTTCTATTAAGGTTGCTGTATTAACATTGAAGCCTGAATTTACAGCGAATTGTGCCTGAGCAAACGAATTCACAACATTATACTGGTAGAATATTTGAGTAAGTTGAAGAGGTATGTTTAAAGCATCCTTTAATCCTAACTTTGAATCGTCAACGTGAACCCATCTATCTAATGCTTGTTCGTGCATTTTATTCATGACATGATTTCCATAATATTTCTTAAGTCTCAAAAAGATCTCGACATCAAATAACCATCTTGTCAAGAATGCTTGTTGATAGGCTAATGGAATTATATCTCTTTTAAACACTTTGGCTCCGCATTGTGTGTCTTCTATAGATAAACCTAAAATAAAGAAGATGAACATTTTCACGATTTTAGAAAACAGTAATCTCAACGGATTACGCTCGATAGTACCATTTCCTTTACCTCTGGAACCGTAAACCATTGTAAGCTCATCATTATTATGCAACGTATCTACCAACTTTTTAAAGTCTTTAAAGTCGGTAGATAAATCTGCATCAATGAAACCTATATAGTCATTATCCTCTCTGTTGTATAAGTATCTAGCACCTGAACGAACTGCAGCTGCTTTTCCAGCGTTCTTTTTAATATCAACAACACTTACTCGTTGAGGGCTGTTTTTACGAATACTTTTCAAAACTTCTAGAGTGTTATCTTCTAAAAGTAAAATTTTAAGGGAACGACCTTTCATAACGGTAAAATTGTGCAGCAAATTAGCATGTATGCTCAAAATCTCAGCTCTATTATCGATGACTACACTTTTAAGTGTCGACGGATGGCAGTTAAGTGTCGACGAATGGTTTTTCTCTTTGTGTAATGCATTAAGTCACCTTTTGTCTTTTACTAAATAGTACAGACGTAACGAGTTATAAACTAATTACATAAAGTATTGTAAAGCAAAAAAGCCACTCAGTAAACTGAATGGCTTTTCAAGTTGTGGGCCCACCTGGGCTCGAACCAGGGACTTTCTGATTATGAGTCAGATACTCTAACCAACTGAGTTATAGGCCCGAAAGAAGTTGTTTTATTTCTTTCTTCCTTTAAAAGGACTGCAAATTTAATCTATTTGTCGGTTGTAGCAAATTATTCTGTTATTTCTTGACATAATTCTACTAGAACACCATTACTGTCTTTTGGATGCACAAACGCAATAAGCTTATTATCAGCACCTTTCTTAGGTTCTGCATTTAAAATAGTGAACCCTTCTTTTTTAAGCCTTTCTAGTTCTTCATAGATGTTTTCAACAGCAAAAGCCACATGATGTATTCCTTCTCCTCGTTTTGCGATGTATTTTGAAATAGCGCTGTCTTCATGCGTAGCGGCCAAAAGTTCAATTTTATTCTCACCGCTCATGAAAAAGCTAGTCATAACGTGCTCACTAGCTACTTCTTCTTGTTTATAAGGTTTTCTTCCTAATAACTTGGTATAGGTTTCGTTTGCTTTATCGAGATCCTTCACGGCTATACCTAAATGTTCAATTTTACCTAGCATAAAAGTTTTTTTCAAAAATACTACATAAGTATTATTGACAATTTTTAAGCTGTTCAATAGTCCCTTCTTTTCCCCATCTAGGTGCATAACCATCTGGAGTTTCTTTTTCAAATAACTCAAGTGCGGTATCAAGTTGACTGCAGTAAGGTGTTATGTCTTTACCAAAAAACTTGGCACTACCTATTAACCATTGTGCCCTGCTAGTCACTACTCGTGGATTATTAGGTGTTAACTTCATTGCTTTCTCATAGATCGCTGTTACTTTAGGTGATAACTTCATACCATAAGCGCTACTATCCATGGTTATATAAGCAGTATAAAGTAGTGCTTGTAAAACCATAACCTCTGTATTATCCGGAGAAATTAGCAAGGCATTATCAATTTGTTCTTGCGCTTTTTTCAAGTACAGTGCAGTTTGATCTTTTGGGTTTTGTCCCCAAGAACTATTTAAATAGCAAAATGCAGCATAATATGTTGGTAACCAATTTTCTTTTTCTACTCTCGCGATTTGTTCAAATTGTGGTGCGGCTTCAATCAAGTCTGTTTTCATCGAGGTGAATGCTTTGTTCATGGCTTTTTCATAAGGTGATTGAGCAATGACTTGTTGACTGATAAATATTACTAGTAGTAAATAAAGAGTTTTCATAATGTTTTGTTTTAAATATGATACAAGTTTATGTGTGAGTTCGCTTTCGCGAAAGCGTAATTAACCCAACTGTTATTTAATAGTACTGAGTTGTTGGTCTTATAAATTATCCAATTGATTATCGTTACCACCTATCGTCCAGAAAAATCCAAGGAAAATAAACCTATCCGCAGCTTGCCCTATAGTTCTACGGTCAAATTGCGCATTTGAGTTTTGTGTATTACTATATTGATAACCAAATACATTATCACGACCTAAAACGTTGCTTACAGATAGATACAAGATTTTTTGATCATCGATGAGGTAAGCCCAGCTCATATCTAAAGATTGGAATGATTTTGCCTTGCTGTTTTGAAATCCGCTACTGTTGGGATCGGTATAAGGTCTACCACTTGCTAAATTGTAAGTAAGACCTAATTGAGACTTCCAATCTTCTACCCAATACTTAGTTACGATACTCAAATTATGATCGGTAGCAAAATTGGGAGTTGCCTGTTCAGGAAAGTTTCTAAATTGTCTTTCAGTGTCTAAATAACTATAACTTACCCAGTACTCAAGATTTTTCAAGCTTTTGTCATCTCTCCAAAATACGTCTAACCCTTGCGCATATCCATCACCAGTTGTATTAAATGAACTATTGATCTCTGGCATGCTCGTATCGTATCGTAATAACTGGTTATAGTTTTTACGATAAGCTTCAATACGTAGCATGCGGCCATTTTTCTTATATAAATAATTAGCTATAAAATGGGTTGCTCTTTGATTATCTAGCCTAGACTCATATTGCAAAGCTTGATCTGTTTGCGGTTGGTAAAAATCACCATAAGCGAGAGAGACCTGACTGTGATCAGTTAAACTGAGTGCTGCGCTCAATCTAGGTGAGACATTAACTTTTTGTAGGTGGTCATAATAATCGGCACGTACGCCTATCTTAAAGGCCAGGCTTTTATTGGCAAATATTTCAGATTCAGCATAGGCAGCAGTATTGGAAAAAGTGATCCCTGATTTAAAGCTTTCATTAGTTAATGCAACGTCTTGATTGGTGTTAATAGAGAGCTGTTCTACTCCATAACTCATATTAAAATAATTGCTATACCGTTTGTTTGTTTTTACTTTTAAATGGGTAGCATTTTGCTGTGTTCTAATTCTAGTTTCTGATATCTTTAATTGGGTGCGGTCATGGGATAAACTTGCTCCTGATTCTAATGACCACTCGTTACCTAATTCGACTTCGTAATTTAAATTACCATAAAGATTGTTATTATTAAGTCCAAAGAAAATTCCATCTGGTAAATTAATGTCTTCTTGAATGAGACTAAAATCTGAGTAGGAATAGGCTCCATAGGCTTTGAACAGGCCTTTGTTAGTTTTTTTACGATATACAGCTTCACCTGCGAGAGATTGATATGGGTCTTCAAACTGATTGTTTTGAGGGATGAGCTCGTTGTAAGGGCCTAGGTTAAAGTAGGATGCGTTTACAGTAATACTTTCGTTATCCCAAATTTCTGTTCTACTAGCTGATGCTCCTACGGTCATGACAGATAAATCTGTACGTTCCTCGAGCGGTAGATCGGTTGAGTTTAGAAGTAAAACTCCGCTCAGTGCATTACCAAATTCCGCACTGTAACCACCAGTGGAAAAAGAAATGCCATCAAATAAGAAAGGAGAAAACCTACCACGAGTAGGAATGTTTCCTGTAACGGGTAAGAAAGGTTGAAAAACTCTACTACCATCGATGAAAATTTGTGTTTCATCTGCCTGGCCACCTCTTATGAATAAGCGTCCGTCATCTGGATTTGCGCTGGTTCCAGGAAGTGTTTGAAAAGCGCCTATAACATCTCCTAGCGCACCTGCAGTAGTAACAATGTCTAAGGGTTTTAAAGCGTTGGTTTTTGAATTATCTCCAGCACTAAAGCTACCTGCACTAATCACAACGGTGTTAAGTGAATTCATGCTTTCGCGTAAGCGTACTTTGATTTCTTGCATTTGGCCTACGCTTGCATTATGCCTAAACTCATCATATCCTATAAATGTAATTACCAGGGTATGAGCACCTGTCTGCGTAGTGGTAAAATTAAATGCTCCATCTATGTTTGTAGTCGTTCCATCATAGGTGCCTTCTAAATAAACATTGGCACCTAGAACTGGTGTACCATCTGGTTCTACAACTGTTCCTGTAATGCTGGTTTGGGCTATTGATGATATACTTATAAAGAAAATAAGGTAATTAAGGATTTTCATGGTTTCAGTTTTTATTCTGATACAAAAGTGTGATTACCTTATGTGTACAAAGAATTGAGTTACCTGAAATGTGAAATCACATACCTCAACTGTCATTTTCTATTTTAACTAGATGAAAGGGAAGATCTTTTCTAAACCTTTTTATCGGGAATGGCAAAACTTTATCTTTACCATATCCTTATTTAGTAGGATAATAGCTTTAATTATCCATTATAACGAATTTGAAAAAGGAAGTTTAAAACAAATTAAATGAAGACAGCTTTAATTACCGGTGCCACTAGTGGAATAGGATTAGCAACCGCCATTACGCTAGCAGAAAATGGTTTTTCACTTGTTCTATGTGGACGTAACACCCAAAAGTTAAATGAACTAGAGAAGGAATTAGGAGATCTCGTTCCAGTTACAACATTAAGTTTTGACGTACGAGATCAGGTGGCTGTCAACAAGGCAATAGCTAGTTTGACAAACGAGCCATTTGATTTTATTGATATTTTAATCAATAACGCTGGTAACGCTCATGGTCTTGATGCGATTGATCAAGGTTCAACTGAAGATTGGGACGCCATGCTGGATATTAACGTAAAGGGATTGCTCTATGTAAGCAAGGCTATTATACCACAAATGAGAGACGCAGGCCGTGGTCATATAATAAACATAGGATCAACCGCTGGTAAAGAGGTTTATCCAAAAGGGAATGTTTACTGTGGTAGTAAACATGCGGTTGATGCAATTACAACAGGAATGAGATTGGATTTAAATCCCTACGGTATTAGAGTAGGAGCTGTGAACCCAGGATTAGTAGAAACAAATTTTAGCAAGGTGAGGTTTAAAGGAGATACTAATCGAGCCGATCAGGTCTATAAAGGTTACATGCCTTTACAACCAGAAGACGTGGCAGATGCTATTTTGTTTGCAATCACAAGACCACCACATGTAAATATTGCCGATCTTACCATGATGTGCACAGCGCAGGCCAGCAGTACCATAGTGAAAAAAGAAATATAGTTTTATGAACCCTACACACGGTTCTTTTACTGTTGAGGAGGCAAAACGCACCCTAGAACGATACTGTGCTTATCAGGAACGTTGTCACAAGGAAGTAGTTGAAAAGTTAAGAAAAATGAACATGATTCAACTCGCAATCGATGAGGTGGTTGGTCATTTGATAGAACACGACTTTTTGAATGAAACTAGGTTTGCAGGTGCTTTTGCCAGAGGCAAGTTCAGAATTAAAAGTTGGGGAAAACAACGAATTATCAGAGAGCTCAAAATGCGAGGTCTTAATGATAGAACCATAAAGGTTGGACTCCAAGAGATTGAACCAGAGGATTATTACCATGTATTTGATACGCTTTCGCGAAAGCGTAATAACCAACTTAAAGAGAAGGATAAGTATAAAAGACGTAAAAAACTTGCTGATTACCTACTTTACCGAGGATGGGAAAGTAATTTGGTATATGAGAAAATTCAAGAACTTATACCTTGATCCCTAATTTTTTATGAGTACGTACGATAGCTTGCTCGTTTTTATAATCTATCCATTCTTGACCTTTACGCCTGCGCATGAGGTTGTCATAGTGTCTCATGATAAGTAGATTATAAAGAGCTTTTCCTAGATTTTTAATTTTTCTAGGGTAACTGCGCAAGCTTATTGAAAACCCTGGTGTTAAATAGTGCATGTAATGCCAGTAACCTTCTGGCATATATAACATCTCACCATGATTGAGCTCACATACA
Organism: Nonlabens sp. SCSIO 43208; assembly: GCF_050703575.1. NCBI lineage: Bacteria > Pseudomonadati > Bacteroidota > Flavobacteriia > Flavobacteriales > Flavobacteriaceae > Nonlabens > Nonlabens sp. SCSIO 43208. The sequence continues at coordinate 739,483 of NZ_CP065365.1, read as the reverse complement.
TACCCTTGTGCTTGCTTAAGCGCTGGCCACTTATCAAAATCAGGATTTGTAAAATCGATATCTTCTCTAGAAATTAAAGAATGAGGAACTCTATATAAATACTTTGATTGATCAGGTGGTAGAATTATACAACGTTTTTTACCGTGAAAATGAAAGTGTAAAATGTTTGTAAAGTCTATATCAAAATGCATAAACACTTTTGAATCGGTCCCACCAAAGAACATCATGGGTAAACCTTTAATCAACTTTAAGCCAATGTCTGGAAATTTAAAGTCTTTTTGTAAGGCAGGTACTTCTTTAAGAATGTTATAAAGAAATATTCTGAAATTGGTAGGTTTTTCAAGTAACAGATCTATATAATCTGTCATTTTCATTTCTGCATGAGCTTGATTAAAACCTTCATCATGTCGTACAGGTCTGTCATCGTAAAGTGGCACAGTCTGATCGCCAGCCATTTTACGTATGTATTCTAGATTCCACTTTTCATATGCAGGCCAGTCCTCTGTAAGTTGTTCAATTACAACTGGTTTTTGAGGTTTTAAATAATACTTTATAAAATCTGCTTTACTAAGTGTTTTTACTCTCGGTATTTGTTCTAGATTAAGTCCCATAGCAACGGACAAAAGTAAGAAATAACATTGAATAAAAAGGACAGGCTAAATACTGTGAACGTTGCTTATAAATTGTTTTAATTTTCCTCGTGTACTACGATCTAGATATTCTTTTTTTGTGAAAATTACAGATAAACCAGGTTCTAAATATTCATCCATAGAGCGCTGAATGTTACTTTTCAATGAATCAGACAATTCGTTTTTACTCACATATTGGATCTCAAATTCACTAGGAGTTGTTTGAATTACAATAAATTCTAGAATATCAGAATCTGTATTAATAATACTTTTTGTAACGTAGTAAAAGGTAAGGCCTGGCACAACCTTGCCGCTTGGTAACCTAGCTACATCGCTTGTTCTACCTTGTAATTGTTTTAAAATTAACTTGCCACTAGAATGGGTTTCAATACTACCTATATCGCCTATTTCATAGCGTATCATAGGATGTGCCTTGTTATATAAATCGGTGATTAATATACGTCCAGTTTGACCTGGTAGAACTGATTTGTTGTTATCGTCAACTACTTCAATAAATAGATTGTTATTATTAAGTACAAACAGGTTGTTTGAATTCTCCATAGCAATCAATCCAACTTCACTAGCGCCATACTCATTAATAATAGGAATACCTAAACCCTTTTCTAGCGTTATTCGATCATCAGGAAACAACATTTCACTAGTAACAATACACGCTTTTAGAGTAGGGCATATATTTTTTAATACCTGATTGTTATTGATACAATATTGTGCAAGTAATAAAATGCTACTCGTATAACCATTGATGTATTGAAAGGGAGATTTTTTGAATCTATCTATAAAATACTCAAGGACCTCTTCATTAAGATTGAAAATAGGAAATCGCTTGCGCTGGCTTACATAGTCTTTTAATAGTTCAATATACCTAGACTTGCCACTTAAAGGTATCCCATAAAACCTAGCTTGATAATCTTTATCTAGGTTTATATCATGTTCATTATAAGCATTAAAAAAAGCTGCCCAAGTGATGGCATGGGCATATTTGTCCTTGGCAAAATAAAAAGGATGACCACTGCTACCGCTAGTTTTTCCTTTAAATAGTTTTTTGTATCCTGGTGTTATTCTTTTTTCAAGCGGTTGTTGTAGATCTCTTTTAGTGAGAATAGGTAATGAATCCCATTCATTACTTTGAGTTATAGAAGAATAAAATGGATTATGTGTAATATGGTGCGCTACTATTGCTGCTTTTCTATCCTCAATTTCTTGAACTGTACTTTGTGATAATAGAGCATACTCTAGCTTAGCTTGTTCTATATCATATCCTTGTAAGCTTAAGGTTTTAGAGAATAAGGGTAACGGCAAAATATGATTTTTTAGAAACTGCGTTCTACTATTTCAAGAAAACGCTGTTCATACGGTTCCTTACCTGACCAATTGTTATAATCTGGTTTAACCATAGTATTAATAAATTGTAAGGCTTGATCATAACTAGGAATCGTATTCAATTGAGAGACCACTCGATTAAAATCTTGATCACTACCACCAAATAAGTGTTTAACAAATCCTAACCTATCGTTCATCCCAATTTTCATTCCAGCATTTAATCGCTCATTTAATGACTTGGGTTTATCTTCATTAGTGTCGTTGACCTTACGCTCAAATACCGGCATTTCTTTAAAGTCTGCAGTGATTTCTTCAAAATCATTCTTCATGTATTTTTGAGTGTCTGGCAGCTCTATTTCTACTTCAGGAACTTCATCGGGCATTTCTTCTACCATTTTATGGATAGTTTTAATACCAGGTAAATCCATCTCTTCACGGGTGTCTTCATCAACAGGAACAAATAAATCACTCAAATCATTACTGGCAAATACATGATCTTCATTCTCATCGGCATAGTTATCAATAACAGTATCATCTTCAACTTCATTTTGTAGGTTAGATGTAGAATCCTGATCATTAATAACAGCGGCTGTATTTTCTTCAACAATATTTTCACTATTACTAGATAGGTTTACAGTCTCTTCATCTGTAGTAACACTATCTGTAGGTGAGGCAGCTTTGATTTTTTCAGAAGAATCATTGCCAGATAAAGAACCAGCATCTAAATTCTCTTGTACAAATGCTAGTACACTTAATTTTTCATACAATTCTCTCGCTTCACTTTTAAGCTGGAGCACATCTTCTTTATTCTTCATTTGTAAAATGCGGTGCGCAATACTTGTAAGTTGTGCTACTATTTTCTTTTCCATGCTATCTTCTGCCTGTAGTTTATTTGTATTTTTGGGCATGAGCAAGTATCTTGACAAGCTCACTTTTTTAACGCCTGTAAATTACAAAATGTTTCTAGAAAATACGGTAAATCATAAAGAACAGTTTGGCTGGATTGAAGTCATTTGTGGCTCAATGTTTTCTGGAAAAACAGAAGAGCTTATTAGAAGACTTAAAAGGGCTCAATTTGCTAAACAGAAAGTAGAAATCTTTAAACCGGCAGTTGATGTACGCTATGATGAAGAAATGGTCGTTTCACATGATGCCAATGAAATTCAAAGCACACCGGTTCCTGCTGCCGCAAATATTCCTTTACTAGCTATGAATTGCGATGTTGTAGGGATCGATGAAGCGCAATTCTTTGATAACGAGATTGTAAAAGTATGCAATGATCTAGCTAATAGTGGAATAAGAGTTATTGTTGCAGGATTAGACATGGATTTCAAAGGCAATCCATTTGGTCCCATGCCAGCTCTTATGGCAACCGCCGAATACGTGACTAAAGTACACGCAGTTTGTACTCGCACGGGTAATCTTGCTCAATACAGCTATCGTAAAACTGCCGATGATGACGTAGTCCTTTTAGGGGAACATCAAGAATATGAGCCTTTAAGTCGCGCGGCTTATTACAAAGCAATGCTCGAGGATAAAGTAAAACGCATACCAGTCAAAGATCCAGAATCAATCTCTTCAAAATCAACCAATGATTCATAGAGGAACAAGACTTGTTGTAAACCTTGCTGCACTTGAGCACAACTACAAGTACTTACGTAGTAAAACAAGTGACAGCACCTTGTTTATGGCTGTAGTGAAAGCACAGGCCTATGGTCACGGTCTAGTCCCAGTGGCTCAAAAATTACAAGAATGTGGTGTGAACTATTTTGCTGTTGCCTATGTTGACGAGGCAGTTGAATTGCGCAACAACGGAATCACAACACCTATTTTAGTATTACATGCGCAGCAACACAACCTACCAGATTGTATAGATAGGTGCATAGAACCTGTGATTTACAGCAAGGAAATGTTGGAGGATTTTTACGCTTTCGCGAAAGCGAAACACCAGACCAACTATCCTGTTCACCTTGAATTTAATACGGGTCTAAATCGTATAGGAATTGATGCTGAGGAACTTGATGCTATTCTAGGAATGCTTAATAAGCAGGATCACTTAAAGGTTAAAGGATTGATGTCTCATCTAGCAGCTAGTGAAGATTTAGAGGAAATTACCTTCACTCAAAAGCAAATAGATACATTTACTGAATTAGCTAAAAAGGCTGAATCAGTATTGGGATATGATTGTATAAAACATCAATGTAATACTAGTGGCATATTAAATTTTCCAAACGCCCATTTTGATATGGTGCGATCTGGAATAGGTTTGTATGGTTACGGTAACGATAAGAAGTATCAAGACAATTTTAAACCTGTAGGAACGCTTAAATCTGTGGTCTCACAGGTGCGGTCTATTAAAAAAGGCGAGAGTATAAGTTATAATAGATCCCACCATGCTTCAAAAGACATGACATACGCGGTAATACCTCTAGGTCACGGTGATGGTATGAAAAGAGTTTACGGCTATGGTGGCGCTTTTGTCTACATAAATGGAAAGCCAGCACGCACTCTAGGTATAATTTGTATGGACATGTTCATGGTAGATGTAACGGATATTCCTTGTAAACGAGGTGATGAGGTTATTATCTATGATAACGAACATAATGCCCAAGAAATGGCCGAAGAAGTAGGTATTATTTCTTACGAATTAATAACAGGTATTCAGGCACGTGTTCCAAGAGTCTACATTGAGGAAGGTGTTTAAGCGATATATATTGTATTTTATCGATAAAATGTAACATCGGTTACTTTTTTTTCTTAAAAAAACCTTAATTCTAAGACTAATGCTAATTTTGCGGTAGTTAACCTTAAAAATATAAAACAATGCTTAAAGAGTTTAGAGATTTTATTATGACAGGTAATGTCATAGATCTTGCAGTAGCGGTAATTTTAGCTGGTGCAATGGGACTAGTAATCAATGGTTTCGTAAGTGATATTATGATGCCAGTTGTAGGTCACTTTGCTGGTGGTCAAGATTTTTCAGAGTTCAAAGTAGTTCTTGCAGATGCTGTCGTAGCAGCCGATGGAACTGTTGAAAAACCAGAAAACGCTATCCTTTATGGAAAGTGGATCAACGCTATCATTAATTTGATCACTGTAGGTTTTGTTCTTTTCCTAATCGTAAAAGCTTATAACAAAACTAAAAAGCCGAAAGAAGAGGCTCCAGCTGCTCCAGCAGGTCCTACGCAAGAAGAATTACTTGCTGAGATACGTGATGTATTAAAGTCAAAGAACTAGATTCTTTAATCGTAAAATAGGAAAGCCGCTATCTAAACAGATAGCGGCTTTTTTTATTTGGTTTTACTCTAAATATTAGGATAATAAACGCACTACATCTTTTGCAAAGTAACTTGCGATTAAATCTGCACCTGCTCTTTTGATTGCGGTAACTTGTTCCATCATAACAGCATCATGATCTAACCAGCCTTGTGCGGCAGCAGCTTTGAGCATTGAATATTCACCACTTACTTGATAGACACTTATAGGTACTTCGATTTCATTTTTTAGGTCACGCACGATATCTAAATAGCACAAACCTGGTTTAACCATAACGATATCTGCTCCTTCATCAATATCCATTAGAGTTTCTCTAATCGCTTCGGTTCTGTTAGCTGGATCCATTTGATAGGTTTTTTTATCACCAAAACCAGGAGCACTATCAAGAGCATCTCTAAAAGGGCCATAAAACGCACTAGCATATTTTGCAGAATAACTCATTATACCTGTGTTTTTATAACCTTCTTCTTCCAGTGCTTCACGCAAATAGAGAATACGACCATCCATCATGTCGCTAGGAGCAACCATATCGGCACCAGCTGCGGCATGTGAAACAGCCATTTGAGCAAGAACATCGCAGGTCTCATCATTTATCACGTACTGATCCTTTACAATACCATCATGCCCGTAACTAGAATAAGGATCAAGAGCTACATCTGTCATTACGTACATATCAGGAACAGCGTTTTTAACGGTTTTGATAGCTCGCTGCATTAATCCATCCTTATTTATGGCCTCAGTACCTTTATTGTCTTTGAGATTGTCGGGTACTTTTACAAAAAGAAGTACCGATTTTAATCCCATTTCCCATAAAGATTTTACTTCATGTTCTAGTAAATCAAGACTATAACGGTAATAATCTGGCATTGATGCAATTTCCTCTTTAATACCACTACCTTCTACAACGAAAAGAGGCACAATAAAATCGTTAGGTGAAATTTGCGTTTCACGCACCAGTGAGCGCACAGCATGGCTGGCACGCAATCTTCTATTTCTTCTTAATGGATACATACAAAACGTTTAAAGTCATTGCAAAGATAGGCTAGATAATTACAGCTATAAAGTCATTTAGAATTCATTAAAAGATTGAATGGTCTGTGTATTCTGCAAGGTGAAATCTTCTAATTAAACGTTTACAAACGTAAATAAACGAAAGCAATCATTTAAAATACTTATAGCTTTTGGTTATCATCTCATATTTGCATCGTCAACAGTTCACAAGGTTACTGCAATGACAACAAGTTTTTTTTAAACCATACAAACTAATTTATTATGAGTAATTTATCAAACAAAGTACAACTTATCGGAAACCTAGGTCAAGATCCAGAAATCATTAACTTAGAAAGTGGTTCGCAAATCGCAAAATTCTCTTTGGCAACTACAGATCGCTACACTAACAAAATAGGCGAGAAAGTAACTGATACACAATGGCATCGCATTGTAGCTTATAACGGGACTGCCAAAATTATTAATGAATACGTAAAAAAAGGAAACCGAATAGGAATAGAAGGTAAGCTGACTACTCGTGCTTGGGAAGACAAAGACGGTATTAAACGATATACAACTGAAGTTGTTTGTAACGAGGTATTGCTTTTAGGAGGGAAGAACTAGTTATAAAAAATAGCACCGTCAGGGAATGAGGTGTTTTCAAAAGGTCTTACTTTTTCAGTAAGGCCTTTTATTTATTTACGTAATTAAAAACCCCATGCTATTGAAAGTAATAGCATGGGGTTTTAAAATTATATCTATATTTTACTTGGCCACCTTGGCAGCTGCTTTTGCTTGTTCATTTCGGTCGATTTTGTGACCAGGACGAGACCATTTAGGCTTTTCACCTAGATCTTTATATTGTGAATATTGAGCCTCAACTGTTTCAGGTTGTGCTTTTTTCACAAAAGGCTTCATAGGTTGTAATCCTAGCATTTCAAACATCTTCATGTCTTCATTCACATCTGGATTAGGCGTGGTTAACAGTTTATCACCAGCAAAAATTGAATTAGCACCAGCAAAGAAACACATAGCTTGTCCTTCACGGCTCATACTTGTTCTACCAGCACTCAATCTTACTTGTGTTTGTGGCATAACTATACGAGTAGTGGCAACCATTCGAATCATTTCCCAAATAGAAACAGGTTCCTGCTCTTCAAGAGGTGTTCCTTCAACAGCTACAAGGGCATTAATAGGTACACTTTCTGGTTGCGGACTTAACGTTGCAAGTGCTACAAGCATTCCTGCTCGATCTTCTATGGATTCACCCATTCCTATAATTCCACCACTACAAACAGTTACGTTAGTTTTACGCACGTTATCAATAGTGTCCAGTCGATCTTGGTAGCCTCTTGTACTTATTACCTCTTCATAATATTCTTCACTACTATCAAGATTGTGGTTATAGGCATACAATCCAGCTTCAGCTAGACGTTTGGCCTGATTTTCCGTAATCATTCCTAGAGTACAACATACTTCCATATCTAGTTTATTAATGGTGCGCACCATCTCTAGAACTTGATCAAATTCTGGTCCATCCTTAACATTACGCCATGCAGCTCCCATACAAACTCGAGAACTTCCTCCAGATTTTGCACGTAGGGCTTGTGCCTTCACTTGCTGTACACTCATAAGGTCGTTTCCTTCAATGTCAGTGTGGTATCTTGCTGCTTGTGGACAATATCCACAATCTTCAGGGCAACCACCTGTTTTGATGGATAGTAATGTAGATACTTGTACTTGATTAGGGTTGTGATGTTGCCTATGAACACTTGCTGCTTCATAAAGCAACTCCATCATAGGTTTGTTATATATTTCTAGAATCTCTTCCTTAGTCCAATTATGTTTCATGGTCTTCATTTATCAAGGGTAAAAATACACTTTATCAGTTGAACAGCCTTGACAGGCTTGTTTACTTTAGTTTTTCAATTAATAAACTTACTGCATTACCACCAAAACCAGTTGCATTTACCAGAATTTTTTGTGCAGTATTAATCTTATGATTGTTCAAGTATGGTGGTGATACAATACATTGCTTTTCTAGCATTTCAATTGCCATACACACGCTTAATGCACCACTTGCTCCTAGCGAATGTCCAACTTGCCATTTATTGTTACACAGTATCGGAGTCTTGCTGCCAAAGAGTTTTTTAATAGCATTAAGTTCTGCACGGTCACCTTTTATCGTACCAGGAGCATGTGTGATCACTGCGTCGATATCACTTAATGGAGTTTTTCCTATAGCCTGCTTCATTGATTCTTGCAAACATGTGCCTGTGTCTGATACGGATGTAGCACTGGTTAAGGGCTCTATAGCAGTACCATATCCAGTGATTGCAATGTTAGTATTCTCTTGCTTTTTTGAAAGTAGTAATAGGGCAGCAGCTTCACCTAAAATCATACTATTTTCTTTTTTATCAACGTCCAGTGCTTTACATGGATATTCATCATTAATAGCTTCACTATAGATGCGCAACGCTTTCATTTGTGCTATGGTGAACTCCGTTAATGGAGCCTCGCTACCACCAGCAATAACTTGTTGTGCCATTCCGCTTTCTAACCACGCGATACCATTGACAATAGCATGCGATGCGGTAGCGCAGGTAATACTGTGTGACATTGCCATTCCCTTCAGATCTAAATCCTGTGCCACCCAACTAGAAATATTACCTAATGTAGTAAGTGGTGAGGTAGGAGTAGGAACAGTTCCGCTTTCGCGAAAGCGAGAATAAAAATTTTCCCATAGTCCTGTAGCGCCACGACTACTGCCTATATTCACAGCAGTTTGTGTATTATTAACTTCTAAATCTTGCGCGCAGAGTAATGCTAATTGAACACTACGATCTAAATTCTTGTAAGAAGAATGAGTTTCTAGAAAGCTTTGTAACCGCTCCTCGTCTTTAGGATTAATACGGCTTACCAATGCGTTATTCTCTACAGTAAATTGAGCTTGTTGCGGTTGTATAGTAAAACTATCAACTGCAGCAATAAATGCAGATTTCTGTATGAAAATGGGTGATTTCAACAATGTAAATTTGTTTAAGGGCAAAAATCGGTAATAAACCCGACATTGCTGTTGGATTCTAGAATTCGTTTAGGAATTGCAGCATAGTTTCATGTAAGGATTTTAACTGCTCGGGTGATGTAGTAAAAGGCGGAACAATATAAATAGTATTGCCTAGTGGTCTCAAAAACACACCACGATCCCAAAACCATTTAAACATTTTATCCCTTTGATTTCCGTAACGCTCCATTTTAATTGCAAGGTCCATTGCTAGTATTACTCCTTTACTGCGCGCATTACTCACTCGTGGATGGCTGGATAAAACATGTTTGAACTCTAGGTTTTTCTTTGTAATATAATCTATATTCTGTTGAATGGAATTACTGGTCAATTGATCGATTGCTGCCGCAGCAACTGCACAGCCTAATGGATTACCACTGTAAGTGTGGCCGTGAAAAAGGCCACGAGCCATTTCATCATCATAAAAAGCGTCAAACACTTGCTGCGTGCATGTTGTAATTGCCATAGGCATGATTCCACCAGTTAAAGCTTTTGATAGACACATGATATCAGGCTTTTGATCTATTTGATCGCTTGCAAAATAAGTTCCTGTTTTACCAAAACCTGTCATTACTTCATCGGCTATGGTAATGATTCCTTGTTGCTTGCACAATTCTATTACCTGAGACATAGCAGCTGCATCGTTAAGTTGCATTGCAGCCGCACCTTGGACAAGAGGTTCATAAATGAAGCTTGAAATGCGGTTATTCTCTATAAGGCTTTCTAATGAATTGAGAATTTGTTCAACATTGTTTTTCGTGGGAGCAGGAATGCGAATTACCTCAATAAAGAAATCTTCAAATGGTCCGTTGTACACCGATAAACCCGAAGCGCTCATAGCACCAAAGGTGTCTCCATGAAAACCATTCTCTAGCGCGATGACTACATTGCGTTTTTCTCCTTGATTGAAGTGAAATTGAAAAGCCATTTTTAGAGCTATTTCAACGCTGGTCGATCCGTTTTCTGAGAAAAAAAGTTTCTCTTGATTATCAGGTAAGATATTTATTAAGCTTTTGCTTAATCTAGCAACCGGTTCATGTGTCATACCTGCAAAGACCACATGGTGTAGTTTATCAACTTGGTCTTTTAATGCCGTTGTTAATGCTGGATTCACATGTCCATAACTACAGGTATACCAACTTGAAATAGCATCAAAATAAGCCTTGTTCTCAAAATCATACAAATAATTTCCTTGCGCCCGTTCAATAGGAAGTGGATTACCTGCTGTCTTATGCTGTGTAAGTGGATGCCAAATGTGTGCCTGATCGAGGGCTTTTATTTGTTCTTCTCTCATAAAGAGTGTAACGTCTCTTTAAATTCTTGTGCGTACTGATTAATAATTTGCTTATTAATCTCATTTTCTTTTTTCAAATGGCCCAAAGTAGGCACACCAGTCATTTTTTCAATAACCTCGATTGTACCATCCAAATCCACGTGGTTATATATGATTCCAGAACATGTTAACCCTCGTGATTTTAAACTTTCAACAGTAAGCAAGGTGTGATTGATACTTCCTAAATATCCTGAGCTCACTACTATGATTTTGTCATCTGGCAAAATTAAGTCGGCGATGGTTTGATCTTGATTAAGAGGAACTAGTAACCCACCAGCACCTTCAATGACTAAATGATTGTTAGTGTGTGGTCGTTTGATTTGTTGTAAATCTATAAGTACACTATCAATTTCGGCAGATTTATGAGGACTCATAGGTGTATTTAAACGGTATGATTCTTCATGAAAATAACTTTGGTCGTTGTCTACAAGCGAGGCAACGGTTCCTTTATCTGTTGTGTCTAGACCGCTTTGTACTGGTTTCCAATAATCGGCTTTTAAGGCTTGTGTAACTATAGCTGCAACTACTGTCTTTCCTACATCTGTTCCTATTCCGGTAATAAAATAGCTACCCATTTATATCAAATTTATGATTGCAATTTCTGCAAACATAGTGCTCGCTGCTCGTAAAGGGAAAAATGCTCAGGTATATTGCTGTTATTGTTTCCTTAAAATTAGTTGCGGTGTGCACATCATGCTGTTCCCTAACTTGTCTTTTTTTACAGTTTGGGCACTTTATTAGTTGCGTTACAGTAGATAAAATTTCAGGATTTACTGTTTCAATTATATTAATGGCTTTAAGATATTCCTCGCGGTAAACATCCATTTTAATTCCTCCTATAGCATTTGTAGCAAATGGATCGGTGGCGATGGTAAATTCATCTCTTAGAATTACAGTAACGCCTTCACTCTCAAGCTTGCTTTTAATTACAGCGGCATCGGCTGGATATGAGAAGATAGCAACTGTTTTAAATTTACTCATCTACTCAAATGTTTTTGGCAAGTAGTTGTAACAAATCTTCCATTTCGTTTTTAGTGTTAAAGGAGTGCAGGCAAATACGCAACCTCTCTTCTCCTTTAGGAACTGTAGGTGATAGTATGGCTCTTACATCAAAACCTTTTGCTTGCAATACACTAGAGAGTTGTTTTACTTTATGGTTATCTGGTATAATACATATTTGTATAGGTGTTACGCTTTCGCGAAAGCGTAATCTCAATCCCATTCTAATTATACATTTATTGAAAAACGCAATGTTTTCTTGCAGTTGTTTAACGATTTCAGGTTGGTCTTGTAATTTTTTATAGGCCGATTGTATACAAGCAATTGCGTGCGGTGGAATAGCCGTAGTGTAAATGAAAGGTCGAGAATAGTTTATCAAATATTCTTTGAGATCCTCACTACCTAGAACTGCTGCGCCATGTGCGCCCAAAGCTTTTCCATAGGTGATGATACGTGCAAAAATCGCTTTATGCAAGTTTAAAGACTGCGCAAGTCCTTCTCCTTGATTTCCATGAACTCCTAGACTATGAGCCTCATCTAGGATGAGGTGAGCATTTTTAAAAGAGGAAGTAATTTCTATTAACCTAGCAAGATCGGGTGAATTACCATCCATAGAAAACACGGATTCGGTAAGGATGTAAACCTCTCTATCTAGTCCATCATGAAACTTCTCAAGTAAAATTTTAAGATGATCTAGATCGTTATGTTTGAATTTAAGTGCCTTGGCTTTAGAAAGCTGTATTCCATCTCTTATACTAGCATGAACTTTTTCATCGTAAAGAATAAGATCCATACGATCTGTAAGTGATGAAATTACTCCTAGATTTGCATCATAACCTGAGTTGAAAAGCAATGCTGCCTCAACATCGTGAAAGGCTGCAATTTGTTGTTCTACTTGTGTGTGGAATTGACTGTGACCCGTTATCAACCTAGAGCCTGTCGATCCTGATGGAAAATGTTTATGTTCTATTTTAAGAGAGTTGGAAAAGCCGAGATAGTCATTTGAGGCAAAATCAATTTTCTCATTAACCTCGCTTAATTTCCTTAGACTTCCTGAAAAATGCCTGAGTCCAATTTTACGATAAAGTTTATCTGGTAACACGTTATAAATGTAAGGATTAAACGTGATATTTTTTTACTATTGATCGGCAGCGTGCCACTCTGCATAACTGGTTTCAGTTTCTCTTAATCTAAGAGAATGTAGCTGTATTTCCTGTGGTAATCGTGCCTTAATTTTATCAGCAAAATCTAGGATCATCATCTCGCTAGTAGGCTGGTAATCTACAAGTATAACCTCGTGACCACGATCTGATAGTTCTTTTGCCAGTTCTACGTGTGGTGTGTTTTTGTTAAATACAGTTGCATGATCAAATGGGTCTACAATTTCCTCTTTAACAATTTTCTTTAAGTCTCCAAAGTCGATTACCATACCATGCTTTACATGTCCTAGCTCATCTTTTGGTGTGCCAATTACGGTTACCGCAAGTTTATAACTGTGTCCATGTACGTTACGACATTTACCGTCATAACCGTATAATGCATGACCAGTTTCAAATGTAAATTCTTTAGTAATACGTACCTTTTTCATCGACGTTTTCTTTTCCATTTATTATATAACACCACTACAATAAGAACGATTCCTAAAATTAGGAAAAGTCCATTACCACCTAGAAAGCCTAAAGCATCTGACCACGTCATGATTCGTATAATTTTGTCGCAAAGATAAGTTTTTACTTGGGTTGTCTACCTATCCTTTGTGTTTATAGAAGTTCTTTTATTTTTTGTTTAAACTTCAAATGAAGTAAAATCGATCGTCCTAGCATCCATGCAAAAAAAGCGAGCCAGATAGCAAATAACTCAAGATTAAAGTAGTCTAAAATTAGCAATACGGGTATGAAAACAAACCCTGTAAGAATCCATAATAAATTACGCAGGTAACTAGCCTCGCCCCAACCTTTAAAAATGCCGTCATAGACAAAAGCTACCGCGTTGATGGGTTGCATAACAAGCACAAGCCAAAATGTAATGGATAAAAGCTTTAAAACCTCGCTATTATCTGTAAACAAATGTCCTAGAAAGGGATAGGCTACACCGCAGAGTATAGCCAAAATTAACGCAATCGCAATTCCATAACCGTTTGTCTTTTTTGATAGGTACAGTAACGAATCTGGATCTTTGGAGCCCAGAAGTTTTCCACCTAGTGCGTTTCCAGCATTAGCAAATCCATCAATTAAAAAGGAGAAAAACAGCCAGATATTCATGAGAATGGCGTGTGTGGCCGCTTGTTCTATCCCGTAATTGTTTGCATATCGATAGGATAAGTAAATTGCCACATTGATGGCAAGAGTGCGTAAAAAGAAATTTGTAGTAAGTTGAACGTGCTTTTTAAGTAAGTATAGATTTTTAAAATCTGGTAGGGTGATCCTATAACTAGTTTTTTTATAAAGAAAAAACAGAGCTACCAGGAGCAACGTGGCTTGTGCAATTACACTAGCAATTGCAGCTCCTTCTATCCCATAGGATTCGGAAAAAGGACTTCCTAGTACTAAAATATAAGTAAGAATAATGTTTACCGCTGCACCTGTTAAGCTAGCTATCATAGCCCAACTTGTATTTTGAATTCCTCTAAAGATTCCAAAAATCGCAAATGCACATAGAGTAAATGGAAACCCAAAAGCTCTTATTTTATAATATGAAACAGCAATGTCTAAAACTGGTTTCTCATTGGTATAAAAGTGAAAAATAGTTGGCGCAAGGAAATAAGTAATCACATAAATAAGTAATCCCAAACTTATATTCAACCATATAGCTTGGGGTATTAAAACGGATGCTTTAGTTAATTCACCAGCACCTAGCGCTCTTGATACAATACTAGAGATACTTGTTTTTGTTTGTGCGATTGTCCAGATGATGGCACTTAAAAAGGATCCTACAGTTCCCACAGCAGCTAGCGCAGTAGCAGAGTTTTCTGGTATTTGTCCAATGATTGCGAGATCAGTTAAGCTAATAAGCGGCTCTGCTATTCCTGCAAAAATTGCAGGAATAGCGAGTGACAAAATTTGAGAGGTTGTAATGTTTGGTTTATTTTGCACGATGCAAACTTAGTCATAAGTGAGGACAAAGATGGGGAATTAGCTCAGTTGGCTAGAGCGTTTGACTGGCAGTCAAAAGGTCACCGGTTCGAGCCCGGTATTCTCCACTTTACTTATTTAAGAAGTTTAAACTACATTGTACCACACGTTGTAGATCATTAGGTAAATTACTTCTATTCCAGGGATGCATGGCACCAAAAACATGATTTGCGCCATTTATAAAAGCCATCTCTGCGAGAGAATTAGCTTGTTTTAATCTATATGCTTCGTTGATAGAAACTGTTGGGTCTAATGTTCCATGAATAATAAGATGCGGACAATTTAACCGTGTGGCTTGGTCTAAAATTGTAAGCTCGTTTTCATGAGCGATAAAGTCTTGATAGAATTGATAATAAAGTGGCATTTCCTGTTGGGTGCGGCCATTTTTAATGTGCATAACGCCCTTATTCTCCCAATCTTTTAATTCTGTTCCACTAGGAAACCTTGATTTATAGTCTGCGACACCAGCAAGTGTGATTAGCTTTTTTACTCTTTTATCTTTAGCAGCAGTTATTGTAGTGATTCCACCAGCCCTAGAGTGTCCCATAATTGTTATGTGATCATTATCAATAGGTAAGTTACTAGAGGTTATTAAATCTAGCATTCTGTTTGTATCACGTAGTTCAATACTGTAATTATTATTGCCAAAGGCCTCTAAATCTGGAAAATCTATAGGTTGTTTTAAGGTACCGCCATTGTGGGAGTAGTTAAACTTGATTGTGAGATATCCCGCTTTCGCGAAAGCGGAACACATCAAATCCCACGCACCCCAATCTTTAAAACCTTTAAATCCATGACAAAATAAGATGACTGGATGTTTATCAGATACTTCTGGATCAAAAACGTCATATACTAGAGGACGGTCATTTTCCCCTAAAACGGAAAGATTTCTTGTGACTTTCATATTAAACTGCTTTTTCAATTATAGGTTGGTTAGGATCCATGATGTCACTTAACATTAGGAAAAGTTGTTTTTCAAATTGGTCTAAAATTTCTACGGTGATTTGATGTTTGTCATCCACTTGCTCATCAGAAAATTTAATGAACTTCTCTTTAAAATTTTTAAAGCTAATGATACCAGCTTGATCTGGAAGCGCGCCGTATTCTTTTTCATATAAATATGCATACATGAGTACTTGAAAGGCCTTACTATACTCATAATCTAGTATGATATCTTGATAATTAGCATCCTTAATTTTGAGTTGATTGGACTTAACTTGTCCTGTTTTATAATCAATAATGCGTATTTGATTGTTATACAAATCAATACGATCTACATTTCCACGTAAGTGTATAATTCCTAATTCAGGATGGTCA
Organism: Nonlabens sp. SCSIO 43208; assembly: GCF_050703575.1. NCBI lineage: Bacteria > Pseudomonadati > Bacteroidota > Flavobacteriia > Flavobacteriales > Flavobacteriaceae > Nonlabens > Nonlabens sp. SCSIO 43208. Next base: position 723,406 of record NZ_CP065365.1, on the reverse strand, counting down.
ATATGTGCTCTTATATCCTTTTCTAAAGATTTAATGATGAGCTCACTACCTGCTTCAATAGATTCTAAATCTAGTTGCAATAGTTTATTAATATATTTACGGCACACCTCAAAAATTATTTTGTTTTTGCCTGTAGGAATTTGGTTGGTATTATAGGTTTTATAATAGGCTATTTGTAGTTGTTCATCGACCTGCTTAAATAATAATTTAAAGTGTTCTTTTTTGAGTACTTGATTGATATAGGGTTTGTATAATTCTTCTAGAGCAGAATGGATAATGGTACCCATCGTATTTGCTTCAATATTCTCTTCTACTTCTTCTAATTGATCTACACGCAAAACTTTTTGACGGTAAAAGTCTAAAGGATTGCGCACAAAACTAGTTAATGCACTAGGGCTAAAGCCGCTTTGAGCAATCTCTTTTAATCGGTTGATCAAATGATCATTTTTATCAATAGAAATAAGTTCCCTAGAGTGAATTTCATTAGGCACCTCATAGCTTTCAGTTACAAGTTGATGCTCATTTTCTTGATCGTTTATCAGTTGAACTAGAAATCTACTTTGTTCTTTTTGACCTATACTAGACTTAGTGTCTGAATTAAATATAAAACTTGCTTTTTGTACTCTATGTAATAGTCTATAAAAGTGGTATGCGTATACACTGTCTTTATCAGAATAGGTAGGTAGTTCAAATTCTTTTTTTACATCAAAGGGAATGTAGGAGTTAGTTGATTTTCCTGCTGGTAACGTACCTTCATTAACCGATAACATAATTACATTCTTATAATCCAAACCTCTAGTTTCTAAAAGCCCCATAATCTGTAGACCTTGTACTGGTTCGCCTATAAAATCGAGCGTCTTTGAACTTATTAGTTTATCATAAAGAAATTCAACTGTACGATAGTCACTTATTTCTGGGTAGTCGCTTAAAAGATTCTGTATTTGTGTGATTACTTCATAAATACCAACCAATTGTTCAAGCTCAAAACGTTTGTTTTTTTGTTCAATCAAAACGTTTTTTGCATGAGTAATAAACTCTAAGGCATACTTTACTAAATCAGTAGGTTTATTTAAAGGTTCAAATAATATTGACCATGGCTCGTCTATGACGTCAGCAATGATTTGTTTATTTAGAATGACTAAATTTTCTTGATGGATTTTATTTTGTAGGGTATTTGAAGATTTTGAAAGGACTGTTTTAAATAACAGCGTATTGCACAAGGCTTGAACATCTTTGTAATAAAATCCATTGTTTGTCATGCTGGTATACAAGGTCACAAGCTGTTTAAAAAAAGAACTGTATCCTACCGTTTCTAGAGGTAAGCCCATGGTAATATTATAGTGTTCTATTTCACTAGGGAGAGCATTAATTAAGGGTATAAGCAATTTTTCATCGGCTAAAATAATGGCAGTCTCACTGAGTTCATTGTTTGGTAGCTCAAGTAATTTTTTTATAGCTATTTGAACTTGAGTAAGATTTCCAGTAGCGCCGGTAATATGGATTTGTTTGTTTTTTGAGTAGTTGTCACCAATAAACTGTGGACTGTTCCTTTCAAAATACTTCCAAGTATTAAAATGTTTATTTAAAAAGGTACCAGCTTCATGGTACGGTCTAGACAAAAAATATTGGTCTGTATCCCAATAAATTTTTGCCTTCCCAGTATCTAATAATTCCTTTATAATATTTTCTTCTGCTGTGTTAAGAGCATTGAGACCTAGAAATACATAATTGTCTTTTAGATTTGAAGCATTGTTCATTATAAGCTCGTGAGCTTGACGATAAGCTAATCCCTGATAGGATACACCAACTTTTTTACACTCATCTACTAGGGCTTGATAATATAAATGTAAGCGCTTCCAAAATTTTAAATAATCGGAGACCATTTTAGTAGGATTTGCCTCTAAGCTCCAGTGTGGATCGCTCAACTCTTTAATGTTGCCTAAGTAGGTAAAGAATCTGTCAGTTGGTAGGATATAGCGATCTATTTCATTGAAGTCCTGTAATACCGTCATCGCCCAAGATAAAAAGCTTTCAAAACTTTCTGCCTGAACTCCTTCAACAGATTTATATGCTTTATAAAAATGAGGAATGATTTCAAGATCAGGCTTTATTTCAAGCCCTGATTTTCTAGAAACGAATTCCTCAATACTTAAAATTTCAGGTTGAATAATAGGTTGATCATAACGGCTAGCTATATACCTTGTAAGGAAAACTCCAACTCTTCTTGATGGTACTATATAAGTAAGTTCTAGGAGGTTTTCACCTTTTCTTGTAAGGTCGTCAATTATGTGTTCAAGGAAAGTTTGCATAAGTGAAAAGTACTAAGAAGTGTAATGTTTATCAATTAAAAAACCCACTCTTTTTCAAGAATGGGCTTTTCGTTTTTTGATTGTTAAAAGTTTATCTCTTCGTGATCGTGAATTCTGATCTACGAGATAATTCGTATTCATCTTTGGTACATTTTTTAGCTGTACAATCAACGATAGGGTTTTCTTCACCACGACCCTTAGCTTCTAATCTTGATGAGTCAATACCTTGTGATACCACATAATCAACAATAGATTGAGCGCGTCGTTGTGTAAGAGCTAGGTTGTATGAGTCAGAACCTCTGATATCTGCATAAGTTTCAGCTAGTACTTCTAGAGTTGGATATTTCTTCATTAAGTTAACTAAGCGATCAAGTTCAAGCGCAGCATCTGGTCTAATATTAGACTTATCTAAATCAAAGTATATTTTATTAAGAATAATCTTTTCTTCAACTATTTCTGGTTCTGGCATCATAGTAACTTCAACCATTGCGGTTTCCTCTTCTGCAATAGTTAATGATGCTTCACCACTTTCATACTTGTCTTTTGCGCCACGAGCAGTAAGCTCTTTATTACATTCAACCATAAACACGGCTTCTCCATTACTATCAGTAGTTTGGCCTGGCATAGTCATACCATCAGCATCTTGTAAGGAAACGATAGCACCAGGAATAGGTTGATTCGTTTGTTCATCAATTGCTTTAACAGTTACAGCAACTTCGCAAATTTCAATTCGTGTAGCACTATAAATATCATCACCACCTTTACCGCCTTTGCGGTTAGATGAGTAGAATCCTTTTCCAGTATTTTCAGAATATGAAAAAGCAAAATCGTCTAATGATGAGTTGATAGGAGCACCCATGTTAGAAACTTCTCCATCTTTATATTTGAAGATATCAAGAGCACCTAGTCCTAGATGTCCATTACTTGAAAAATATAATGTACCATCCTCGGCAATGTACGGGAACGAATCGTCACCAGCTGTATTAACCTTAGAACCTAGGTTTACTGGGTTAGAGATTTTACCATTATTAAGATCGGCTTTGTAAATATCAGATCCACCTTGTCCACCTGGAGCTTCACTTGCAAAATAAATAGTTTTACCATCTGCAGTGATGCTAGGATGACCTACACCATAAGCTCTTGCTTCTAAAGAAGTAGTTTGAACATCTTTCCACTCACCGCCTACATTTGTAGCTCGATAAATGTTAAGTTTACTTTCACCATCTTCAGCTTTTTCATAATCACCATTGTAGTAATCTACTCTTGTAAAGAACATGTACTTTCCATCAGGAGTAACCGCTAGTGTACCTTCGTGATATTTAGTGTTAACGTCTCCTTTTACAAGATTTGCTTCACCTACCACACCAGCTTCATCAACAGTTGCTTCGTATATATCAAGGTAAGGTTCTTTATTCCAAGAGTAATTACCTCTTTTTTCATTACGTGAACTTGAGAAATAAACTTTATTACCTACCTGAACGGCCGCAAAGTCACTAGACTCACCGTTAGCTTTAAAAGCTTCACTGGTAAATCCAGGCTCCATTGCCATGATATCATTAAGGTAATTAGGATTTGCTTTAAACATTTTTGCTCTATCGTCGTTTGGAGCAGCACTAGCAAATTGTTTCATTATAGTGTTAGACATATCAGTCTTACCATTTGCTTTTAAGGTTTGTGCGTATCGATAAAGAGTTTCTGCGTCTCCTCCTTTTTTAACCGCACGCGCATAATTGCGCTCCGCATTAGTAAAGTCAGAGTTAAAGTAGTACGCATTAGCTAATTGAGTGTATACATACTCAGAACGCTCACCATTTTTAAGGACTTTTTCATAAGCCTTGGCAGCATCCACATAACGTAATTGGTCATATAGTTTGTCTGCTTTTTTAGTAGCATCGCTTTGCGCGAAAGCATAAACTCCAGCAAACAATACAATAAATATGAAGGTAAATTTTTTCATGATTCTTTGGTGATTATTTTAGAAGAAACGAGGTGATTGCATTACTCTACGTGGGAATGATAGGTCGAAAGTCACAAAAACTTCATGAGAACTATCAGAAGCAACAGAGATGTCAGAGACAACTCGGTCATAAGCATAACCCACTTTTAAAGTGTCTGTAAGATTAACACCAAAAAGACCTGTAAAAGAATCCTCATAACGGTAACCTACACCTAATTCAAAGCGATTATTAAATAAGAAATTAGTATTCACATCAAAACTTATAGGAGCATCAAAGGCACCTTTAATTAAAGTATGAGGTTTAAACTTTACTGTGTCGCTTAGATCAAATACATAACCTGCAGTTAAGAAAAAGTGTTGTGTTTCACTTCCAAATTCAAGGCCATTTTCATCAAGGTGAGTAGCACTTAACATATTAGGTACTGAGAAACCAGTATACCAATTTTCCCCATATAGAAAAGCTCCAGCTCCAATGTTTGGATAAAGCTCATTTAATCTTTCACTAAATAAAGGGTCGCCTGGTTGTGTAGTGCCTACCGTTGCTAGGTCTACGTTATGAAAGGTAACACCAGCTTTAAGACCTAGTGCCAAAGTAGTTTTTTGTCCTACTTGTAATTTATAACTAAAATCAGCATAAATGTTTTTTTCATTTACTGGACCAATAACATCATTAATAAAGGATAATCCTAGTCCTACACGATCACCTATTGGTGCGCTACCTGAAAAGGTGATGGTTTCTGGGGCTCCTACTACACCGGACCATTGCTGTCTGTAAAGTGAAGTAACTGATAAGCCTTCTTTAGTACCAGCATATGCTGGATTAATAATGTTTTGGTTGTACATGTACTGGGTGTACTGAGGATCTTGTTGCGCTTGCACTACGCTGGTACAGGCTAGTGTTAAGAGTATCCCCATTGCAAGTAATTTTCTCATTCTTACAAGTTGGTTTAATTATGTAAATTAAGTTTTCCGTTTGTTTAATTATCAAATGTAGTATAATTGTTTTAATACAACACTCCATAATGTTCGAATATATGAAAATTGATTTTCTGGAAGCCTATAAGATTTCCTTAATAGATTAAGAGCATCGTTTTGAGGACTAATGGATGTTAGTTTCGTCTAAAAACACTATAAACGGGAAAATGATCACTATATCCACCTTTGTATCTTCTTCCTACAAAAGTTCTTGAAGGTTGACCTCTATATTTACCTTTCCATTGTCTTAACATGATGTCGTCAAAAATATTGGCTTTTGAAAAGTATAATGACTTAGGGATATCATTTTCAAGACTTTGACTTATAATGATTTGATCAAATAAATTCCACTTAAATTGATGATTTAGGGTACCTCTATAAAAAGTTTTAAGTGGAGCTGTTACATTTTTAAAGCCTTGTGGTATAATCACATTTTTAATACTATCATTCTCAGGATCGTCATTAAAATCACCTAGAATAATTACGTTATGACTGTCATGTGTATCGTGAGTGTTGCTATATCTCTTTTTTTCAGGGTCATTGTTGTTGATATGAGCTATTAATTTTTTAGCAACTTCGACTCTTTTATGATTGGTCTCTTCGGCGCCATCTCTTCTCGACGGCCAGTGATTTACATAAATATCTAAAGGCATGCCAGCTAGCTTTCCTTTGACATATAAAATATCTCTGGTATAATCCTTAGTTCCGTTCTCTTCTATAAGTTCTATGCTTATAGGAGCACTATGATGTACGGTAAATAGATCCTCGTTGTAAATAAGGGCAACATCGATTCCTCGTTCATCGGGACTGTTGTAATGAATAAAGTTATAGTTTTGATGAGACAGTTTGGGTTGACTAAGTAACTCTTTAATAACTTTTTTATTCTCAATTTCAGCTATACCTATTATTACTGGCAATTTTCCTGTTTCTTCAAAACCAATTTTACTTATGCAATCACTTATTCTATTCAGTTTTTTTTGATACCTATGTGGAGTCCATTCATTTCTTCCAAACTCAGTAAAATCATCATCTAAAATATTAGGGTCGTTTATTACATCAAAAAAGTTCTCGAGGTTATAAAACGCGATGGTGTATTGTTCAAAAGCATGACTAGGTATCGCTGCTGACATAGTGTTGTTGATTTAATTTTTAAAAGTAAGATCCTTGTTTTTACAAAGTAGTGGTTTAAAATACCAAACAGTATCCAGCAAAATTTAATTTATATGGAAATGGATAGATTGTATTTTTTTAAAAAGTCAATACAATTGGTAATTGCCACCGTATCTCTCTCTAATTTACTCGTCATTACGGCGCCTTCCAATGTTGCGATATAAACGTTTATTAACTGCTCCGTATTTATATCAGCTTTAATTTGTTTATGTTTTATTCCTTGTTCAATAATTCGTTTTATGGAGCTTTTTAAGTTTACAAGCATTCCAAAAGATTGCTGTCTGAGAACAAGATTTGCGTCATCACTTTCAATGGCGCTATTAAGCAACGGGCATCCTCCTTCAAATGGTGGATCTACTAGATAATTCTCAAAAAAATCAAATACTACATTCATTCTAGATATAAAATCTGTGGCTTGTTTGATGTTTGTAGTTAAAGTGGAGAACATTCTTTTATTTAAGCTGCGTAACGCCTGTTGTTCTAGGTCTTCTTTATTCTTAAAATGTTTGTAAATGGCTCCTTTAGTAAAGCCTGTAGCGTTAGTAATATCACTTAGTGAAGTGGCTTTATATCCATGCTTATTGAATAAATTTGCACTTGTATTGAGAATATGTGATTTTGTTTTTTCTGGATTGCGCATACTCAAAAATACCAAATGGTATCATAACATACAAGTATGAAATTAAGTTACGAATTAGTGCCAGGTAATAAAGAAAGCATCGTTTTGTTACACGGTTTTTTAGGATACAAACAACAATGGAATGGATTATTGCCCTTTCTAAAGGGGTTTAATCTAATTTTTATAGAATTACCTGGTCATGGAAACAGTGCTAGTCAAGATGAGCCCTATTCAATTGAAGATCTGGCAAATGAAATAAACACGCTTATTGAATCAATTGGGGTATCTAAATTTCATGCGGTAGGTCATAGTATGGGTGGATATGTGTGGTCCGCTTTCGCGAAAGCGCAATCTAACAAACTATTGTCGCTTACATTAATTAACAGTTTGGCTACTCGTGATACCGATCAGCGTAAAGAAGTACGTAATCATTCATTAAACTTTATTGATAAATACCAAGAGACCTATATGAAAATGGCTATTGGAAATTTATTCACTGTCCAAGAGAAGTCGGTTCATAAGGGAATTATCCGTGATATGATCAATAAAGCAAAAGAAATGGATATTACTAGCGTACGTCATGCTATAGTAGCAATGCGTGATAGACCTTCTTATTCAAATGAGCTAAGTAAGGTGAAAAATTTAATCTATATAGCAGGTGAAGAGGATGAAGTTGTTCCTTTAAATAGGATTAAAGAAGAGATTAAATTAACTCGAGGAGGTCTTTTTGTAATAGCGTGTGGACATATGAGCCTGGTAACTCATCCTGAAGAAATTGCAAGAAACATGCATTTCATCGAATAAAAATATCATTTAATAGGTTTTTTCCTTAAATAAAGCATAAATTCATCCTCGTAATTAATCATTTGTCAATTATGAGTAAGAAGTTTTCCTCTAAATCCTTGCTTTGTTCCATCACTGGACATAAATACCGAGTGAGTAAAGAAATAACCGAGCACGTTAAGGAGTATACGTGTTGTAAGTGCAACAAGAAAATGACATCGACCATTTATGGTCAACTACTACCTCTTAATGATCAGTACTCTAGATTGAATAGAGCGCTTAGCTCACTACAACAAGCCAAAGTATTAAAAGAAAGCTATTCTTGAAAGCTGTTCCAGCCCATTGCCTTAATCTCAATTTGTTCTCCACCTCTTGTGACTAGATGATTGCCAAAGCTTTTATCCACTACATGTCCAATCACCGTTAGATTAGGGTTTGCCTTGATCTTTGGATAATCTTCTTGACTAATAGTGAATAACAATTCATAGTCTTCGCCGCCACTTAAGGCGATAGTAGTGCTGTCTAGGTTGAACTCTTCACAAACATTAATTACTGTTGGATCTAACGGTATTTTTTCTTCATAAAGTTTAATACCAACATCGCTATTTTTACTAAGGTGTAAAATTTCTGAACTTAAACCATCACTCAAATCAATCATTGAGGTAGGAACTACGTGTAACTGTTCTAATAGTAGCGGAATATCTTTTCGGGCTTCAGGTTTTAATTGTCTTTCCAGAAGATAACTGTAAGGCTCCATATCGGGTTGATTATTTGGATTTGCCTTAAAAACAGCTTTTTCTCTTTCAAGAATTTGTAATCCCATATAAGCCGCACCTATATCTCCAGTGATTACGAGTAAATCACCATCATGTGCGCCGCTGCGTTTTACAATTTTACTTTCCTCTTGATGACCTATCGCGGTTACAGAAATTATTAGACCGCTGGTGGATGATGTGGTGTCACCACCTATTAAATCAACACCGTAAGTTTTACAAGCAAGGTGAATTCCTTGATAGAGTTCTTCAAGGGCCTCAAGGGGAAAACGGTTAGATACAGCTATAGAAACAGTTACTTGAGAAGCCTGGGCATTCATAGCATAAACATCAGATAAATTAACCATAATAGCCTTATACCCTAGATGTTTTAATGGAACATAAGAAAGGTCAAAGTGTATACCTTCTACCAGCATATCAGTAGTTATGACATTAGGTTGTTTAGTGTGAATAATTGCAGCATCATCACCTATTCCCAGTAATGTACTGTCATTATTAATTTCCACTTGTTTAGTAAGAGTCTCTATAAGACCAAATTCACCTAAATTCTCTATACCTGTTCGGCTTTGATTTTTATTCTCTAGCATGATGCAAAATTACAATTTACTTACGGTTTTACCCGTGTACAATCTCTATCTTGTTATAGGTAGTATTTATAAGTGTATTAACCCTTTGTATGCCCTTGCTGTCGTATATTTGCACACATTTTGATTAATCAAATAATATTATGATAAACGTTTCAGAAACAGCTAAGGTTAAGCTAGCTCAACTTATGAGCGAGGATGGATTTACCATAGATAAGGACTATGTGCGTGTAGGAGTAAAAAGTGGTGGTTGTAGTGGTTTGTCATACGAGTTAAATTTTGACGACTCAACAACTGATACAGATAAAATTTTTGAAGCAAACGACGTGCGTATAGTGGTCGATAAAAAAAGCTTTCTTTACCTAGTAGGAACCACTCTAGAATATAGTGGTGGACTTAATGGAAAAGGGTTTGTGTTCAATAACCCAAATGCACAACGCACATGCGGTTGTGGTGAGAGCTTTTCGCTTTAATTTTTAAACACATTTAAGATGTCTAAGTACACAGAAGAAGAATTAAAAAAGGAACTCGAGACTAAAGAGTACGAGTACGGCTTTTATACCGATATTGAATCTGATACGATTCCCGTAGGTCTTAATGAGGATGTGATAAAACTAATTTCTCAAAAAAAGAACGAGCCACAATGGATGACAGATTGGCGATTAGAAGCGTACAAGGCTTTTAAAGATATGGTCGAGCCAGAATGGGCAAACGTACATTACAAAAAACCAGATTTACAAGCTATATCATACTACAGTGCTCCTAATAAAAAGCCTAAGTACGAATCTCTAGATGAAGTGGATCCAGAATTGTTGGAGACCTTTAATAAATTAGGAATTTCCCTTGATGAGCAAAAGAAATTAGCAGGAGTAGCTGTGGATATTGTAATGGATTCAGTTTCTGTGGCAACGACCTTTAAAGAAACCCTAGCCGAAAAAGGAATCATATTCTGTTCAATTTCAGAGGCTATTCAAGAACATCCAGAGTTAGTTAAAAAATATTTAGGAACTGTTGTACCACAAAAGGATAACTACTATGCAGCGTTAAATAGTGCTGTGTTCTCAGATGGATCTTTCTGTTACATCCCAAAAGGTGTGAGATGTCCTATGGAGTTGTCTACTTATTTTAGAATAAATCAAGCAGGAACTGGTCAATTTGAACGCACCCTTGTAGTTGCCGATGAAGGTAGTTATGTCTCTTACCTTGAAGGGTGTACAGCTCCTAGTCGTGATGAAAACCAATTACATGCAGCAGTGGTAGAGCTCATTGCACTTGATGATGCAGAGATTAAATACAGTACCGTTCAAAACTGGTTTCCAGGTGACAAAGAAGGTAAAGGTGGAGTATTCAATTTTGTAACAAAAAGAGGTTTGTGTGAGAAAAATGCAAAAATCTCATGGACACAAGTTGAAACCGGTAGTGCTGTTACATGGAAATACCCTAGCTGTGTATTAAAAGGTGACAATTCAATAGGTGAGTTTTACTCCATTGCAGTTACTAACAACTTTCAGCAGGCAGATACAGGGACCAAAATGGTTCACCTAGGAAAGAATACTAAGTCCACGATTATTTCAAAAGGAATAAGTGCTGGAAAATCTCAAAATTCATATAGAGGATTAGTTCACGTAAGTCCACGTGCTGCAAATGCTCGTAATTTCTCTCAATGTGATAGTTTACTTATGGGGAATGAATGTGGAGCGCACACTTTCCCATACATAGAGAACAAGAACAGTAGCTCTCGCATTGAGCACGAGGCCACAACTAGTAAAATAGGTGAAGATCAAATATTCTATTGTAATCAACGAGGAATAGATACTGAGAAGGCAATCGCCCTTATTGTAAATGGTTTTTCAAAAGAAGTACTTAATAAGCTTCCTATGGAATTTGCTGTAGAGGCTCAAAAACTTCTTGAAATAAGTTTAGAAGGATCTGTAGGATAAATTAATAATAAAACGTAGTTGTTTAGGATATCGCTTTCGCGAAAGCGTACTTAAAAAAAACCAATCATCATTTTATTCACTATGAGAAAAATACTAGCGATTACACTTTTAACAATCATCTCAATAGCTTGTAAGCAACAATCCAAGGATGACGAAAACACGGACGCTTCTGTGGTTGAAATGGACAATACAAGTAGTATTCCTGAAGGTCAAGTTGAATTGCGAGGAGAATTTATTGTATACGAGGATATTATCGTTCTCAATACAACTAGTAAAATTCATGAAGTAGAAAGAAATGATGTGGCGTTACAACTAATTGATAGAACAAATCCACTTAAAAAGAATGAGTACGATGCGCCTATAGTTACTCTTCAAGGTAAACTTAAACCAAACCCAAAACTAGAACGAGGTGAAGAAGGATGGCCAGAAGTTTTTACCATTCATAAAATAATAGAAATTAACCCAGCTCTTGAGAGCAACGTGATCACAACAGGATCCAAAGTAGAATTAAAAGACATCAAGTAGATCGATATGTTAAAGATAAAAAACCTTAAAGCCTCAATTGAGGACAAAGAAATCTTAAAAGGAATAAATCTAGAAATTAAGCCTGGAGAAGTGCATGCTATAATGGGACCTAATGGTTCTGGTAAATCTACATTTGCCAATGTTATTGCAGGTCGCGAGGAATATGAAATGACAGATGGTTCTATCGAATTAGATGGTGAGGAAATTTCTGAACTTGATCCAGAGGAAAGAGCACACCGCGGCGTTTTTCTTTCGTTTCAGTACCCAGTAGAAATTCCAGGTGTATCAGTAACAAATTTCATGAAAACTGCGATCAACGAGACTCGCAAGGCACAAGGTAAAGATGAAATGCCTGCAAAGGACATGCTTAAATTGATTCGTGAAAAATCAGAGCTACTTGAAATAGATCGTAAATTTTTGTCTCGATCGCTAAATGAAGGTTTTTCTGGTGGTGAGAAAAAGCGTAATGAAATTTTTCAAATGGCGATGCTAGAGCCTAAACTATCTATTCTTGATGAAACAGATTCAGGATTAGATATTGATGCATTGCGCATTGTTGCAAATGGTGTGAATAAGCTTAAAAGCAAGGATAATGCAACCGTAGTGATTACTCACTATCAAAGGTTACTTGATTATATAGTTCCAGATTATGTACATGTACTATATAAAGGTAGAATTGTAAAGTCTGGTGGTAAGGAACTAGCTCATGAATTAGAAGAAAGAGGTTACGACTGGATTAAAGAAGAGGTTGACGCCTAGTAGTCTAATAATGATTTTTGCAGTTGATCAAACATTTACGATAATACTGTAAAAACATAATAAAAAGAATTATGAGTTTTAAAGACAATATTATTTCCTCCTTTATAGCGTTAGAATCTCAGGTAGATACAGATTCTTATGTACATGGATTGCGCAGCGATGCTTTAAAGCAATTTGAAACAGTAGGAATACCACAACGCAAGGATGAAGCTTATAAATACACGAGTTTAAAATCTCTTTTTAATAAAGACTATTCTTTATTCCCAAAAACAGATTCTCATATTGAATATCGTGACATCAAAAAGTATTTGATGCACGAGATTGATACTTACAAGGTGATTTTTGTAGATGGTGTTTACAATTCCCAATTATCACAAACTACACACGACAAGTATGATATTTGTTTGATGTCAAGTGCGTTAAGCAAGGATAAATATGCTCCTGTAATTGAGAACCACTACAATAAAATTGCTGGTAATGATAGCTTAACTTCTCTCAATACAGCATTTGCTCGTGAAGGTGCTTACATACATGTTGGTAAAAATGTAGCAGTACGCAAACCTATTGAGATAGTTTATTTCTCAACAGGAAATGAAAATGCTGCAATGATGCAACCTAGAAACCTAGTTGTAGTAGGTGAGAATTCTCAAGTTCAAATTATAGAACGCCATCAAAGCCTGAGTTCAAACTCTGTGTTGACAAATGTTGTTACAGAGATTTATGCAGATCAACGCGCTATGGTGGATTATTACAAAATACAGAACGACAATGTTGAAGCTTCTTTAATAGATCACACAAGCGTTGAGCAACAGTCAAATAGTGAGGTAAGATTGCATACTTTTTCATTTGGCGGTTCTATAACACGTAACAATTTATATTTCTATCAAAAAGGAGAGCACTGTAATTCTTTACTTAATGGTGTGACTATATTAGAAGGTAAACAACATGTAGATCATAGTACACTTGTTCATCACACACAACCTAATTGTGAAAGCTATCAGGAATACAAGCAAATCTTTGATGATAGATCTGTAGGTGTATTTAATGGTAAAGTTTATGTAGATAAAATTGCCCAAAAAATTAACGCCTTCCAGCAAAACAATAATATTTTAATTAGTGATAAAGCAACTATAAATGCAAAACCACAATTAGAAATTTTTGCTGACGATGTAAGATGTTCACATGGTTGTACTATTGGCCAATTAGATGAGGATGCTATGTTTTACATGCAGTCTCGTGGTATTGGTAAAAAGGAAGCTAGAGCTTTACTCATGTTTGCCTTTGCAAACAGTGTATTAGAAAGTGTTAAAATACCAGAAGTAAAGTCTAGAATAACCAAGATCATAGCTCTTAAATTAGGAGTAGAAATAGGATTGGAATTATAAAGATTATTAGAAGTAATACTTTAAAAACCAGTCCTTGAGACTGGTTTTTGTTTTAAAAAATTAAACTTAAGGAAAACACTATTCTTATCGTAGTGTTCACTTACAGAACGTACCTTTGTAATATGTTTGATGTACAAAAAATAAGACAACAGTTTCCAATACTTCAAAGAGAAGTCGATGGAAAGCCTTTAATATATTTTGACAATGCTGCAACCTCACAAAAGCCCCAAGCAGTAATTGATGCCATTGTAAAATATTACAGTCATTACAATGCAAATATTCATCGTGGTGTTCATGCTTTAAGTCAGGAGGCGACAGATTTATTTGAGCAAGCCCGTGAAAAGACAAGAGCATTTTTTAATATACCACAGGCTAAACAAGTAATCTTCACATCGGGTAATACACATTCGATAAATGCAGTTGCCAGTGGAGCACATGTTTTTGTCTCAAAAGGTGATGAGGTGATTGTAAGTGCAGTTGAACACCATTCAAACATAGTTCCTTGGCAAATGCTTTGTGAAAAAGTAGGAGCTGTACTTAAAGTGATTCCAGTTTTAGACGACGGTACATTAGACATGAAAACCTATTCTAATCTACTAAGTAATAAGACTGCATTTGTAGTTGTAAACCATATTTCAAATGCACTAGGTGTTACTAATCCTGTTAAGGAAATAATTAAACAAGCGCATGAGTTTAATGCTTTAGTTTTAGTTGATGGTGCTCAATCTTGTGGACACATGACTGTCGACGTGCAGGCTCTTGATGCAGATTTTTACACAATGGCCGGTCATAAAATGTGCGGTCCTACTGGTATAGGAGTTTTATACGGTAAAGAAAACTTGTTAAACCAATTACCACCTTATCAAGGTGGTGGCGAGATGATTGATCAAGTAACTTTTGAGCACACTACCTACGCAGGTTTACCTCATAAATTTGAAGCAGGAACTCCAAATATTGCTGGTGGTATTGCCTTAGGAGCGGCTATCGATTACCTAAATGAAATAGGTATGGACAATATTGCAACATACGAGAATGAGTTATTAGAATACGGTACAGCACAGCTCAAAACAATTCCAGGTGTTACAATTTTAGGCGAAGTAACTGACAAAGCGGCGGTAATTAGTTTTGTTGTAGATAAGCTGCATCCATACGATATAGGAACCATTGTAGACAAATTAGGCGTTGCAGTACGCACGGGTCATCACTGTGCACAGCCAGTTATGGATAGATTTCAAATTCCAGGAACTATAAGAGCAAGCTTTGCTTTTTATAATACTAAAGAAGAAATAGACATAATGGTACAAGCTTTGCAACGAGCTGTTAATATGTTAGCTTAGTGTAAGCTTAAATAAGTGAAGTTATGATGAAAAAAGCAGCAATTTTTGTAATGATCATTTTTACAACCTTAAGTTGTAAAACGATAGAAGACATGAATGGTAATTATAAAGTAACTACTGTAGGTGGTAATAATTATGGTGAGTATGATATCACTTTAAATATTGAAACCGATGGAACAGTAAATAGAATCTCTGGAAAATCTGCTTGTAACCAGTATTCGGGTGAATTTAAATACCAGGGAACGTCTATTGAGATTGGACCACTTATGGGCACAAAAATGTATTGTAGGGAATTGGACAAAATCGAAAGAGATTATACCGCACACTTGGCAAAATCAGTGCAAGTAAAACCTACTGAAGATGGTCTAGAATTATTTGATGAATCAGGTACACTTACTATAAAAGCAATCAAGATTAAATAATGGCTACTATACAAGATATACAAGAGGAGATAGTTGATGAGTTTGCAATGTTTGATGACTGGATGCAGAGGTACGAGTACATGATTGATCTAGGTAAGAACTTACCATTGATTGACGAAACTCAAAAAACCGAGGACAAACTTATTAAAGGTTGTCAATCCAAAGTTTGGGTTGACGCGCAATTAGATAACGAAAAAGTACATTTTACGGCAGATAGCGATGCTATTATTACCAAAGGAATTATAGCTATACTTATAAGAGCTTGGTCAGGTCAAAAACCACAAGATATTATTGCCGCAAATACAGATTTTATAGATCAAATAGGTCTCAAGGAGCATTTATCTCCTACCAGAGCAAATGGTCTTGTATCAATGATTAAACAGCTTAAAATGTATGCTGTAGCATACCAATCACAATTAAATTAAACCATGGAAGAAATAAACGGTCAGGAAATAGGAGAAAAAGTAGTACGAGTTCTTAAAACTATCTACGATCCAGAAATCCCAGTAGATATATACGAGCTAGGACTTATATATGATGTGATGGTAAGCACTGATGCCGATGTGAAAATCCTCATGACCTTAACATCACCTAATTGTCCGGTGGCAGAAACTCTACCAGTTGAGGTAGAAGAGAAAGTAAAAACTCTCAAAGAGGTTAACGATGCCGAGGTAGAAATCACCTTTGATCCACCATGGAGTAAAGATCTCATGAGTGAAGAGGCAAAACTAGAATTAGGCATGTTGTAGTATGGAGGAAATCGTGAATCGAGTAGCGCAAAGCAAGCTGCGCACCATTGACCTTGAAGATTTTTATTTGCCAGGAACACGCAGTGTTATTGATATATCACAATGGTTACTTGAAGGTCTGGTAGTGGTAGAATCTCGCTTTCGCGAAAGCGTAAAAAACACTGATTTCTCTATTTATAAAGACCACTATGTAGCCATTCATTGCAGTACCGATGCAATCGTGCCACAGTGGATATGGATGTTGTTACAAAGTCACCTTACTGGAATAGCAAAAAAGGTGGTTTATGGAGATCTTCAACACCTTGAAAGCGTGTTGTATACAGAAGTTCTTAATAACCTTGATTTATCAGAATATCAAGACCTACCAGTAATCATTAAAGGATGTTCAAACAAACCAGTACCGGTAAACGCCTACTTAATGCTTACTGAAAAATTACAACCTATCGCCCGATCTATAATGTACGGTGAGGCATGTAGCGCCGTTCCTATTTTTAAAAAGCCTAAAAAATAACAATGTCTTTTATAGGGTATATTGCTGTTTTCTTAATCTTAAGATGGTTATATGTGAGCTTTATGGGTGGTTATACCCAACAAAGCTCTACCCAACCTAGATATCGCAGCCATTCTAATAATACAGTAAGTCCACAAGATTTTGAACTCAATTTACTTTCGCTTACTAGTATAGTCATTAAGGCAGATGGTAGTGTAAGTCAACGAGAACTGGATTATGTGAGAAATTACTTTGTAAGTTCTTATGGTAAGGAAAGAGCCAATGCTGTTTTTAGGGTATTTAACGATGTGGTAAAAAAGCGACAAGTAAACGCACAACGCATTTGTCAAATGCTTAATACTCGTACCACCTACGAGACACGATTGCAAATTCTTCATTTTCTATTTGGTATAGCACAAGCCGATGGTCACGTTAGTGACTCAGAATTGCGAGTCCTGCAAAACATAGCTAGTTACTGTAGATTAAGCAGTAGAGATTTTATATCTATTAAGGCCATGTTTGTAAAGGATCGTGATAATGCTTATAAAATCCTTGAGATAGAAAAATCGGCAACAGATAATGAGGTGAAAAAGGCCTACAGATCAATGGCCAAAAAGTATCACCCAGATAAACTTGTCCACATGGACGAGGCGTACCGTAAAGGCGCCGAAGAAAAGTTCCGTAAGGTACAAGAGGCTTATGAGAGTATCAGGAAAGAACGCGGCATGAATTAAATCTCTTTCCTTTAAGATACTTATCCTGGTGAATTTTCCTTTGAGATAAATTACTTTTGCAGGCAAATCACTTTTCACATGAACGTACTTATTTTAGGTAGCGGTGGTCGTGAGCACGCATTTGCCCACGCTATTGAAAAAAGCGAATTACTAACCCAATTATATGTTGCACCTGGTAACGCAGGTACGGCAGCAATAGCAACAAATGTTGATCTAGGTGTCACTGATTTTGATGCTATCAAAGAGTTCTCGTTAAAAAACGATATTAATATGATTGTTGTAGGTCCAGAGGCACCACTAGTTGCCGGGATTTATGATTATTTCCAACAAGAAGAAACATCACATATTAATGTTATAGGTCCTTCAAAGAAAGGTGCTGTTTTGGAAGGTTCTAAAGAGTTTGCCAAGGAATTCATGCAGCGCAACGGTGTTCCAACGGCTGCCTATTCTAGTTTTACGGCCCAAACTGTAGAGGATGGAAAGAGATTTTTAGAAACTCTAAAAGCTCCTTATGTGCTTAAAGCCGATGGTCTAGCAGGAGGAAAAGGTGTACTTATAATTAAGGATCTTAAAGAAGCTCAAGATAACCTAGAAGAAATGCTTGTAGGAGGAAAATTTGGTGAAGCGTCCAATAAAGTCGTGATTGAAGAATTCCTTGACGGTATTGAAATGAGTGTATTTGTAATGACCGATGGAGAGAATTATAAAATATTACCTAATGCTAAGGACTATAAACGAATAGGTGAAGGCGATACTGGTTTAAACACGGGTGGAATGGGCGCCGTGTCTCCAGTACCATTTGCAGATCATATCTTGATGGAAAAGGTTGAGCAACGTATTATACAGCCTACCATTTCTGGATTTAAAAAGGAATCGATTACTTATAAAGGTTTTGTATTTATTGGCCTAATGATAGTAAATCAAGAACCCTATGTAATAGAATACAACGTGCGCATGGGTGATCCTGAAACAGAGGTTGTTCTACCTAGAATTAAGTCCGATTTATTAAGACATTTGTCCGCTTTCGCGAAAGCGGAATTAAACAAGGAGCAACTTGAAATAGACAGTCGTAGTGCTACTACAGTAATGTGTGTGTCTGGTGGATATCCAGAAGCCTATGAAAAAGGGAAAGTGATTACAGGGATTAATGAAGTTGAAGACAGCATTGTGTTTCACGCAGGTACAACTGTTAAAGATGGTGCTGTTGTCACTAATGGAGGTAGAGTTATTGCTGTAACCAGTTATGGTGAAGATTTCAAACAGGCACTAAAAAAATCTTATCAAAATGTAAAACAGTTACAATTTGATAAGATGTATTATAGAAGTGATATAGGATTTGACCTATAAAACTTATGATTCAAACGTCTTACTTCAAAAACGAGTGAGACGTTTGTGTTTTATCTTCTTCACCATTTTGGTCAAAGATGCGCAATTGCTTCATCCAGTAACCTAATGCTACGATAAGTATAATGATGGCGATCCAAGTAATAGAGTTTGCAGCCCACCAATTTTCATTTTCTAGCTCTCTTAAAAAATCTAAAGGAGCAAATAAAAGATCTACAAATAAGTATTCGATTCCTTCTAATAATTCTTTCATTGCAGTAAATTGCTTGTTATCCTGCAAAAGTAATATAAAAAGCTGATGCTACATAGATTTTTTGAAACTACTCAACCTATTCATTACGCACTTTATAGTGGGCTCGTAATTGTTGCTGGATTTACATCTGTATTTTGGTTTGAGCAACTCTCGTTCCAGACGGTTATAACCGTTTTGGGATTAGTCTTTTTATTGCTGTTGACTCAGTTCATTCTAATAAAAAATGAACTTACTCAAAACTCTAGTTATGCTTTTATGAGCATGTCTGTGTTATTGTGTTTGTTGTTTCCTGATGTTTTTTTGGATTGGTTGTGGTTAGCTAATCTTTTAATATTTATGTCTTTAAGGCGATTGCTTAGTATGCGTACTAGGCATTCCATATTGGCCAAAATTTTTGATGCTAGTTTCTGGATAACTATAGCTTCCTTAATTGAACCAAAATTTTGCCTTTTTTTTCTTCCAGTTTTTGTTGGAGTCTTTTTGTGGGCTCGCAATAATTATAGATTCTGGGTTATTCCATTTTTAGGGATTACAACCGTGTTAATAATTAGCTGGGTAATTCAATTATATTTTAATATTGACTTATTACCTAGATTAATTTTGAGTTCTTCCTATGAGTTTGCGGAATCACATGTTTTACAACTTAACTGGGTTTCTATCCTATTGCTATCACTTATTGTAGCAGGAATAATTTTATATGTAGGATCAATAATAAGTGTCATTCATAAGACTAGAGCAAAGTATTCAGTGTTATTCTTTTATAGTCTAGTTTCTGCAATAATTTTTTTATGGTTAGATAAAAATCAGACAGCCAGTCAACTATTACTGTTTTTACCAACTGTTCTTTTTCTAAGCTACATTTTTACTTCTTCATCAAATAGAGTTTTAAAAATCATTCTGGTATTAATCCCTATTACGATTTTAGTAGTGAGAACGATATTCATTTTGTAAAACACTCTTTACAGGCATGGTAAAATAAAATAATTGTAAAATAATTGCCGTTCTACTATAAATCAGTGATAACTGTATTAACTTTAAGACATTATCCGATTACTAACCATACCATTATGAAAAAACTTCTTTTATTGTCGTCTTGTTTATTATTACTTTTTTCATGTTCTGAGAAAAACCCTAAAGAACTTCAAGAAGAACAAGCTGCCGAGTTTTTTAAATTCCGAACTATAATAGATCAAGTAACCGATAATGTTGTAAGTGCTCATGAAAATATAACTGTAAGATTTACAAATCCACAAACTAATTGGAATTCTGGACAAATAGTACCAGAAGATGTGTTTAAAATATCTCCAGAGGTTAAGGGAAAATCTATTTTTATTGATAATCAAACAATTTCATTTGTTCCGGACGAACCTTTAGAAAACAATACTAATTATCAGGTCAAACTTCTGGTTGGTAAATTATTACAGGTAGAAGACGATTTAAAAGAGTTTAATTTTTCTTTCAAGACGATTAAGCAAGATTTTATAGTAAACATTGAGCCTGTTATAAGCGTTGACAAAAACACGCAACGTGTTATAGGCTTTATACGGGCAAGCGATATTCTCACACTTGAAGATGCAAGAAAAATCGTCACAGCCAGGATTAACAGTAAAGAACAAGATATTAGCTTTCAATCTGATATTGAAAAAGCCAGTTCTTTTAGCTTTATGATTGACAATATTAAACGCACCGTCGACGATCAGGAGCTTAAAGTTTTTTGGAATGGTGCTGCAATTGGAGTAAACGATAAAGATGAAGTATCCATTACCTTACCAGGAAAGGATAATTTTTTAGTCACTGATATTCAACTTGTCAATTCAGAATCCTCTTATGTTGCTGTGCATTTTTCTGATCCTTTGAAAAAAACACAAAATTTAGATGGCTTAATTTCTATAGAAGGACAAAAAGATCTCAAACTAGAAATTGAATCTAATACTGTTAAAGTCTACACACTAAATGCTATCACAGGTTCCAAAATGGTCGAGGTTTTCAATGGTGTTGAAAGTACTGATGGGTACAAATTGAAAAAACCATTTTCTAGCTATATCGCTTTTGAGCAAGTAGAGCCAGAAGTCAAATTGATTAAGTCTGGTGCTATTTTACCTAGTTCACAAAATACTAGCGTTCGTTTCAAAGCGGTAAACTTAAACGCTGTTGATGTAATGGTTTATCGTATATATGAAAATAATGTTTTGCAATTTCTTCAATCTAACAATATAGCATCTACTGGGAATATGAGAAGGGTTGGCAGGCCTATTGCACGTAAGGTACTTGATTTGAAATCTTCCGTTAAAAATATAAGTACATGGAATGTATTTTCAGTTGATTTAAATGAACTTATTACACCAGAACCTGGCGCAATATATCGAGTAGAATTGGATTACAAACTAGCTTACAGCGCCTATTCTTGCAACTATACTGCCGAAAACCAACCTGAAATCGAAGAAATAGATTATAACGATTCCTTTGAAACAACAAATTGGGATAGTTACCAAAACTATTATTACGATGAATACGATTATTCCTATAACTGGCGAGATAGGGAAGATCCTTGTACACATAGTTTTTATAGGAATAAAACAGTAAGCACAAACATATTAGCTAGTGATATAGGAGTCACAGTTAAAAAAGGACAGGATAATAGCTTTTTAGTAGCTGTGACTAATTTACTTTCAACAAGTCCTCTTGCTGGATCATTAGTGACCTTTTATAACTACCAGCAACAAGAAATTGCAACTACTAGAACGAGTGCTAGTGGACTCTCGCAAATTAAACTTGATCAAGTCGCTTATTTTGTTAAAGTTAAATACAAGGATCAATATGCTTATGTAAGATTAGATAACGGGCAAGTATTACCGGTAAGTAAGTTCGACACGTCTGGAGAACATTTGCAAAAGGGAATTAAAGGATATATCTACACAGAACGTGGAGTATGGAGACCAGGAGATCATATTTATTTATCATTTGTTTTAAATGATAGTGATAATAAACTGCCTGCTAATCACCCTATCAAATTAGAGTTAAGAGATCCTAATGGTAAAATGATACATCAAGAGGTTCAAAAAAATGGCTTGAATAAAGTGTATCAATTTGATTTACAAACAGACGAAACAGCACCTACTGGAAATTGGAATGTACAAGTTCAAGTAGGAGGAATAAGCTTTTATAAAACTTTAAAGATTGAAACAATAAAACCCAATAGGCTTAAAGTGCAGTTAGATTTTGAAGATGATCTAATCACAAGCGGTAAAAAGGTTGATATTGATTTATCTGCTATGTGGTTACATGGTGCCAAGGCTAAAAACCTAAAAGCAAATACTACTGTAAAATACTATAGTACATCGACAAAATTTCCTAAATATGACAACTATAATTTTGATGATCCATCTCGATATTTTGAAATGATAGAAAACGAGGTTTTTGATGGCAAATTAAATAATGATGGAAAGGCAAGTTTTTCCATTAATCCTGAGCTAAATAGTCAAGCACCTGGAATTCTAAAAGCTAATTTTCTCACTAAGGTTTATGAAAACGGAGGTGATTTCAGCACCAATGTCACTTCATCACCCTACTCACCATATACGCATTATGTCGGGTTAAAAGTACCACCAGGAGATAAAAGACGTGGGATGTTAGTAACCGATAAAGACCACACCTTTGACGTGGTCACAGTTAATGAGAAAGGAGAGGCAGCTGCTAGACAAAACCTTGAAGTGAATGTATACAAAGTATCGTGGAGATGGTGGTGGCAAAGCACTTCAAACTCCTTATCGAGATATGAGTCAATGGAATCCAGGCAATTAGTAAATTCTCAAAAAATATCCACAAACGGCTCTGGAAAAGGTAGTTTTAAAATGCAAATCAAGTACCCAGAATGGGGTAGGTATTTTGTTAAAGTTTATGATCCAGAAAGTGGTCACAGCACAGGTAAAATAGTTTACGTGGATTGGCCAGGTTGGGCAGGAAAATCACGAAAAGCTGATCCAGAAACCGCAAGTATGCTGGTCTTTAATGCAGATAAAGAATCCTATAATGTAAATGAACAAGCGCAAATAACATTTCCTAGCAGTTCCGGTGGTAGAGCTTTGATTACCATTGAAAATGGAACAGAGATTTTAGACGCAAAATGGGTTCAAACCAACAAGGATAAAACGACCACCACATTAACAATAGATAGCAGGTATGTTCCTAATGTTTATGTACATATAACATACTTACAGCCTCATGCATCAACAGCAAACGATTTACCATTAAGAATGTATGGAGTAATACCTTTAATGGTAGAAAATAAAAACACGCATTTACAACCAGTTATTAAAATGCCTGAAACGTTACAACCAGAAAGTAAGGTTTCTATAACCGTAAGTGAAAAGAATAACAAGCCTATGACCTATACACTGGCTGTTGTGGATGAAGGGCTACTAGACTTAACAAATTTTAAAACACCAAATCCTTGGGATAAGTTCTTTGCAAGAGAAGCCCTAGGTGTAAAAACCTGGGATATTTATGATGATGTAATTGGAGCTTATGGTGGTAGAATAGATGCGGCATTTGCAATAGGTGGTGATGGTACAGCACAAGCGGCCAAAGCAAAAAAGGCCAATCGATTTGAACCTATGGTGCGTCATATTGGTCCTTTTGAGGTAGCAGCTGGTAAAAGTCGTACACACACTATTGATATTCCCAATTATGTGGGATCAGTGCGTACTATGGTTGTTGCCTCAAATGTTAAAGATGAGTCTTATGGAAACGCTCAAAAAACAACACCAGTAAAAAAACCATTGATGATGCTGGCTTCGCTTCCGCGAAAGCTTACTCCAGGAGAAACTGTCAAATTACCAGTAACAGTGTTTGCCATGGAAGACAACATTAAAAATGTAACAGTAAGCTTTAAACCATCAAATCATTTTGAAATAGTAGGATCTAAGCAACAACAGTTAAAATTTGAAGAAATAGGAGATCAATTAGCTTATTTTGATGTTAAAGTAAAAGATCAGGTAGGAATTGCTCAATTAGAATTTTCTGCGAGTTCATCTGGTGAAAAGGCAAGTTATAAAACTGAAATTGATATTGTCAATCCCAACCCTTTTACCACAAGTATTCAGCAGGTATTACTCAAGGCAGGAGAAAGTAAAACACTTCCTATAGAGCCTTTTGGAAGTAAAGGAACAAATTCGGGAAAAATTACAGCCTCAACCTTGCCAGAAATGAATATTGGTAAGCGATTGAATTATTTAATAAGGTATCCACATGGTTGTGTGGAACAAACCACTAGTGCAGCGTTTCCACAATTAGGATTGTCTACTGTTGCAAACTTGAATTCTCAAGAGCAATCGACACTCTCAAATAATGTAAAGATGGCTATCAATAGGTTGACGAGTTTTCAGCGCCCTGATGGTGGATTGTCATACTGGCCAGGTGCAGGAAGTCCAAATGATTGGGGAACAAGTTATGCAGGTCATTTTATGTTAGAGGCAGAACGTGCTGGATACGCTATCCCAGTTACTTTCAAATCAAATTGGATAGCTTATCAAAAACAAGCTGCTAGTAGATGGCGTTACAATGATCACAATGACTTTAATCAAGCGTATCGATTGTACACACTAGCGCTGGCTGGTGTTGCAGATTTAAGTGCTATGAATCGCTTTCGCGAAAGCGGTAATTTATCAAACAATTCTAAGTTACGACTAGCAGCAGCCTATGCTATGGTGGGACAGCAAAAGGTAGCAAATGAACTTTTAAGCAATTCAAATATAGATTTTAAACCCTATCAATGGGATTACAGGTCATATGGGTCGCCAGAAAGAAATCGTGCTATGGCATTGGAAACTTATGTCATCATGGGTAAAAAAGAAAAAGCAAGAGAATTACTTGAGAATATTGCCAAACAACTAGCTGATAATCGATATATGAATACGCAGGCAATAAGTTACAGTCTGGTATCAATTAATAAATATGTAGAGAGTTTAGGCGGTACAGGATTTAGTATCGAGTTGCTTGATAAGGGTAATAAGGAAGTTATTGAGTCCAAGAAAAGTATAGTGATGCGAGATTTACAAGTGGCTTATAATCCAACAACTATTCAAGTGACCAATACAGGGAATGTAGACGTGTTTCTAAATACAGCTTTAACTGGGAAATTACCCGTAGGTAAAGATAAAGTAATCCAAAGTAAATTGTCAATGGTTGTTGCTTATACAGACAAAAATGGAAATCCAATAGACGTTAGTAATCTTTCTCAAGGAACCGAGGTTACCGCAATAGCTACCATAACAAATACAACAGGTGTCACTATTAGAGATGTTGCTTTTTCACAAATTGTGCCGTCTGGTTGGGAAATGGTAAACACTCGATTTACTGAATACGGTGACGAAGAAAACAATCAGGTAGAATATAAGGATATAAGAGATGATAGAGTGCATTACTATTTTGATTTACAGCCTAAAAAATCCATTAGTTTAAAAACGGTTATTAACGCAAGTTATTTGGGAGACTACTACTTGCCAGGTTCACAAGCTGAGGCTATGTACGATGGTGATTATGTTGTGCGCAGTCAGGGAAAATGGATTACAGTAAAGCGGTGATAAATGATAACAACTCCTTATTATGCAGTAATCTTCACTTCAATTCTTAAAAAAGATGATCCTGAATATCATTCAATGGCCAGTTTAATGGAGCAGGCTGTTACTAACAATGACGGATTTATACAACTTGAAAGTGCCCGTGATGATTTAGGAATTACTATATCATACTGGAAGGATTTGAGCTCCATTAAAAAGTGGAAACGTAATTTGCAGCATTTGAAAGCGCAAAAATTGGGTAAAACCCTATGGTATTCCTATTATAAGGTTCGCATTTGTAAGGTAGAACACGAATATGAATTTAAAATTTAAGTATATTAAAATTAGTTTATTTTCTTTCCTTTGCAAGCTATGACACAAGCTGACAATCCTTTTTTACAAGGTAAAGTGATATTAATTGATAAGCCGCTAGAATGGACTTCATTTCAAGTAGTGAATAAAGTGCGCTGGCTGATTAAAAGAAAGTTTAAGCTTAAAAAGATCAAAGTAGGTCATGCAGGTACTCTAGATCCACTAGCAAGCGGATTACTTATATTGTGTACTGGTAAAGAGACTAAAAATATTACTACCTATCAAGCGCAACGTAAAGAATATACCGGGACCATTACTTTAGGAGCTACTACACCTAGCTACGACTTAGAAACGGAGATTGATAAAAGGTTTGATTACGATCATTTAACTGAAGACGACATTAGAAAAGCGGCAAACAGTTTTGTGGGCACCATTGCTCAAAAGCCGCCGATATTTTCGGCCATTAAAAAAGATGGAAAACGCTTGTATGAGCTAGCAAGAGCTGGTGAAACTACTGAAATAAAAAGTCGAGAGGTGACCATTCATGATTTTGCAATCACTAGAATTGATTTGCCAGAAGTTGATTTTAAGGTAAGTTGTAGTAAAGGAACCTATATAAGATCACTGGCTAATGATTTAGGCGTCGCACTAAATAATGGAGCTCATTTAAGTGCCTTGCGTAGAACTGCAATAGGTGATTATCGAGTAGAAAATGCTATGACTATTAAAGAGTTTGAAGAACAATTAGATTAGCTTAAAAATTAAAAAATTATTGTTTTTCGATAATAATGCGTATGTTTGTTATCGTAAAACAATAATTATGAAAGCTATTCGGATTCTAAGAGCGATTTTAAGATTGCTCTATTTTTTCTCAATTTTAAATGGGTTATTTCTTCCAATAACTTTTATTATTGCTTCAAATGCTGATGTGATTTTTCAAATTTCAGGATACTTATTAAGTAATCACCATTGGTCATTTTATCTAGTTATGATATTGTTTTTTGTGGGATATTTGTTCTTTGTAATGATGTTGTATCATTTGAAAAATGCTGCATTTAAAATCACGCCTAAACAATTGTTTAATGACCAGATCGCTAATTCGCTTAAAAAAGCCGGCTGGTTTTGTATAATAGGCGTTGTATTAATGAATGTTCCTGCTTGGATTTACCATCTTTTTTCGTTGATGCAAAACATTGATCTTGGGAACTCTGCTGTGAGAATAGAATCCGGATTTGGGGCTACTTTAGTAATTGTGTCTTTCGGCTTGTTTTTAGTAATCTTGAGCAAATTAGCATCAGAAGGAGTGAAATTGAAACAAGAAAATGACTTAACTATTTAGCCTATGCCTATTGTAATCGAATTAGATAAAATTCTCGCAGAGAGAGGTATGAGAAGTAATGAACTTGCTCAGGCAATAGGAATTACCACGGCAAACCTTTCTATTCTAAAAACGGGTAAAGCCAAGGCAGTTAGATTTTCTACTTTAGAGGCTATCTGCAAAGTATTAGATTGTATGCCGGGTGATATTATTAAATTTCATTCATAATGTAAAGGTTGATTAGGTAGTATAAAACGATTTTGTTTAATTATTTTAAAGATATTCTTAAGATATCAGTATATTTATCTTTTAAATTAAAGAAAGAATGAAAAAAGCACTTTTGTTAATAGCATTTATTGCAGGAACTTCGGGAGTTTTTGCACAAGATTTATCTAAGGAAATGACTATAGCTCTCAAAAATGATGATGTTAGAGCTATTTCTTCATTAGTTAATGATTCTAACAAGGATGCATGTCTAGTATCTGGAAGTCAGGAATACAACCTTCTTCAATACAGTGCTATGATGAAAAGTAATGATATAGCTGTTTATTTAATACAACAGGCTAAAGCAGATGTTAATGGCACTTGTAACAACATGACTCCATTAATGATGGCCGCTAAAGCAGGGAATAGCTCTTTAATATCTACATTGTTAGAAGCTGGTGCAGATGCATCAATAAAGATAGATGGTAAAACAGCACTAGATTATGCTGAAGAAACTAAAAATATTGCAACTATAGCTGCACTAAGAAAGTAATATATACTCTTAACTATAACCAACGGAAACCCTGACAGTTTTGTCAGGGTTTTTTTTTTGAATGACTCTTAAAAACTGAACTCAATTATTGTTTAAATTTTATCAAATAAAACTAAACAAGTATCTTTACTAAGTTAAAATATTAACGATGTTAAAATCCTACCCTAAAAAAATTGAAATTTCAACATGTGAAGACGAGCCTATTCGTTTTATACATAGAACTCAATCACATGGTGTACTATTAGTCATAGATAAAGGTTTTAACATCCTACAATATTCTAAGAATGCAACCGATTTTTTGAATGTTCAGATTGATCTTTTAAACAGTAACTTATCTACGTTACTGCAGGAAGAGGTAATTTATAAATTGAAAATACAGCTTATAAATAACGATTTCAAGACAGTAGTAGACGGTGAATTTTCTTATAAACTTTCTTTGAGTAATGAGGGATTGTTGTTGGATATTGAAAAGTATGATTCAACATTAAATCTTCTAGAAGAGCAACAACTAATTATAAGCGCTCTCAATAAAATGTCTTCGTGTAATAGTGTTCAGGAGGTTTTAAATACTGCAGTAAATGAAATAAAACATTTCCTTAATTATGATAGGGTTATGGTTTACAAGTTTGATGCAGATTGGAACGGAGAAGTAATAGCAGAAGCGGCTAATAATGATTTGCACTCCTGGTTAGGTCTACATTATCCTGCCGGTGATATACCAAAAAACGCACGTGACCTTTTTAAGGAACAAGGTGTAAGAATTATATCAAATCTAAAAGAACCAGATTACCCTTTATTTCCTATGGTAAATCCACAGTCAGGTTTTTTAACTAATTTAAGTAACTCTATTCTTAGAGGTTCTAGTGATATTCATAAAGAATATTTAGGGAATATGGGAGTTTGTGCAACTTTAAGTTGTGCAATAGTGATCGAGGATAAATTATGGGGATTAATTGCTTGTCATCATTATAGTCCAAAGTTTATCGACTTTCAAGAACGTCAAACCTGTTTTTTACTTTCTGACATAATAAGCAATCAAATTACGATAAAAACGTCAAATGACTTTATATCACGTTTGAATCAAAACAGTCATGTACGTTCTAAACTTGTTCACTATATGAGTGAAAAATGGGATCTCGTGCACGGACTTACAAACAATGAGGTTACCGCACTAGATTTGGTTAAATCAGATGCTTTTATCATTAAGTATGACACTCAATTAAGCTCAATAGGTCTGTCATTGGAAGTCACAGATATTAAAAATATAATCAAGAAATTTGAAGTTCTATGTGATGAAAACGGTTTTTATAGTTCTAATTCCTTTAGCAAAGAAACTTCCATTCCTAGTTTAGAAAAGTTACAATTCGCTGGTGTGGTCTTATATAAAATAAGCAAGAAGAAAGGTGACTGTATAGTATGGCTAAGAAAAGAACAGATTGCTGAAATTAATTGGGGTGGTAATCCAGACAAAAAACAAATCCAAGGAAATCTAACTCCTCGTAAATCATTTGAAAAATTCACAGAACAAGTAAGAGAGCATTCCATACCATGGCAAACACACGAAATAGCAGCTATTAAAGCCTTTGTTGAGGATGTTAAAAATATAATCGTAACTAAATTTTCTGAAGTATCTAAACTAAATAGACAGCTTTTGTCTTTAAATCAAGAATTAGAAAGTTTTAGTTACAGTGTATCGCATGATTTGAGAGGTCCATTGCGTGGTATAGATGGTTTTGCTCAAATACTTATGGAGGATTACATGGATCAATTAGATGAGGATGGTAAGCAGAGTCTTCAAATAATCATTAATAGTGCCGCTAGAATGAACGATTTAATGGACTCTATTTTGAGTTATAGTGGTCTTAGTAAGCTCAGGAAAATTGATGATGATATCGATGTTGAGAAACTTTGTAATGATATCTTAAAAGATAGTAATATGAAAAGGCGCTATCCAAAGACTCAATTTAATATTCAAAAAGGATTACCTTCAATATATGGAGATAGAGCAATGTTGTACCAGTTGTTTTTTAATTTACTATCAAACGCTTTTAAATACAGTTCCAAAAAGGAAGCTCCACAAGTAACCGTATCGCAATACAACGACGGTGAAAAGGATGTTTATGTTGTAACTGATAACGGTGTAGGATTTGATCCTAAATATGGTAAAAAGATTTTTGGTGTATTTACACGTCTTGTTAAAGAAGAGTACGAAGGTACAGGTGTAGGACTGGCTATTGCGCAAAGGGTGGTGTTTAGACACGGTGGCGATATCTGGGCAGAAAGTGAACTAAACAAAGGAACGACGATAAAATTTTATTTTAAATCAATTAGGTAGAATGGATTCAATTCAAAGAAAAAATATTGTCTATATAGAAGATAGGTTAGAAGATATACAATTGTTTAAAAGAATCATTAAGAAAGAATTTTCTGACTCAAATTTTATATCTTTCGATGATTCAGAAAAAGTACGGCATTTAATTGAGAACAATGAATTTGAAAAAATTAGACCAGATTTAATTTTTATTGATTTGAAAATGCCAAAAGTTTCTGGATTGGAGCTTTTGGGAGATTTAAATAAACAAGAATTCCGTAGAATTCCAAAAATAATGTTTAGTTCAAGTACTATAAATAGTGATATCGAACACGCTTATAATCTAGGTGCTAACTCTTATGTGGAAAAACCTAAATCTTTTCAGTCGTTGAAATATACCGTTGTAAACGCTGTAAAGTATTGGGTTGAAATTAATCTAAGTTAAAATGATCAACCAAAATCTACGAATCCTTATCGTTGAAGACCTAGTAAGCGATACCATTCTACTGCAACGACAGTTTGAAAAGTTTGTTTCAGAACCTGAAATTAGAATTTCTGATAAGCTCAGTAATGTGCGTTATGCTCTTAAAGATTTTATACCTGATTTGGTTTGTACAGACTATGATTTGGTTGGGTTTACAGCAATTGATGTAATTAATGCCGTAAAAGAGATCGAGCCTAGTACTCCTATAATTGTAATAACAGGTACATTGAATAATGAAGAATTAGCAGCTAATGTTATTTTGAGTGGAGCATCTGGTTATTTATTAAAGAACGATATCAGTAATCTTCATAAACGGTTAGAACCATTAGTCCAGGATATCATTGTAAAAAAGCAAAAAACACTGGATAAATTAAACGAACTAAAATTAAGGAGAGAGGAGTTACGACGTATTCATGAAATTTTAAAATCTGCTGCAAGAACAGATGAAAAAGATCTTAAATTGAAAGAGTATTATGATAAAGTAATACAGGATCTTGATGAGAATATTTCTTCTTTTTTTAGGGTATGACACTAATTAATAACCTAAGATCGAGAACCAAGGAGTTACATGAGAAATTGGATAAGGCTCCTCATTCTATTGCCATTTTTAATCAGAATATTTCAAGAGAATATTTTTTAGAAATATTAATGCTTAATTATAAAGCTTATCTACCAATTGAAAAATCATTAAGTATGGAAAGGCAACCCATATCTAGGTGGATTGAGCATGATTATTTTGAACTTACACAACGAGATATTCACTTGCCAAATATAGAATCCATTTCTTTCACACCTTTAGAAATGATAGGTGCGTTTTACGTAGTAGAAGGATCTTTATTGGGCGGTGCAGTAATAGGTAAAAAGCTATCAGAGAATAAAAACTTAGATTATAATATCAATTCCATGCAGTTTTATACTTCTTCTAATGAAGAAAGGCGGGCTAGATGGAAAGCTACTTTAAAATTACTTAAAGAGGATTATTCAACGTCTGAAATGGATGAAATCGTGATGGGAGCGATAAAAACATTTAATCACTTTATAAATATTATGACATAAAAAAACCAGCTCATTGAGCTGGTTTTTTTTATAAGTAAGTAAGTTGTATTAGTCTGCCAGTACAACTGCTTTGTTATCTTTCATTTCAATCACACCACCAGAAATTTTATAATTAGTTGTGCCATCATTAGAAACAAACAACTTTTGTTGATCTTCATTTAAAGTAACTGATCCATAAATACGAACATCACCTTCTACTAGAAGAGAAACTACAGGCGCGTGATTGTCAAGCATCTGGAATTCACCATTGACACCAGGTACAGCTACAGATTCCACTTCACCACTAAAAACAGTTAATTCTGGAGTTACAATTTCTAATTTCATAATAGTGTTTTTCAGAATTAAGCTTCAGCAAGCATTTTTTCTCCTGCTTCAATAGCTTCCTCAATAGTACCCTTAAGGTTAAAAGCACTTTCTGGTAAGTGATCTAGTTCACCATCCATAATCATGTTAAATCCTTTGATAGTATCTTTAATATCAACTAATACACCTGGTATTCCAGTAAACTGTTCTGCTACATGGAAAGGCTGTGATAAGAAACGTTGAACTCTACGTGCACGAGATACCGCAAGTTTATCTTCTTCAGATAATTCTTCCATACCTAGGATGGCGATAATATCTTGTAGCTCTTTATAACGTTGTAACAACTCTTTTACACGTTGTGCACAGTCATAGTGCTCGTTACCTAAAATATCAGCAGTAAGAATACGAGAAGTAGAATCTAATGGATCTACCGCTGGATAAATACCAAGCTCAGCAATCTTACGAGAAAGTACCGTTGTCGCATCTAAGTGAGCAAACGTTGTTGCCGGTGCTGGGTCAGTAAGGTCATCCGCAGGTACGTATACAGCTTGTACAGATGTAATCGAACCTTTCTTAGTTGAGGTAATACGTTCCTGCATAGCACCCATCTCAGTAGCAAGTGTAGGTTGATATCCTACCGCCGATGGCATACGACCTAATAGTGCCGATACCTCAGAACCTGCTTGAGTAAAACGGAAAATATTATCAACGAAGAAAAGTACGTCTTTACCTTGACCATCGCCTGCTCCATCACGGAAGTATTCAGCTATTGTAAGACCAGATAAAGCAACACGAGCACGTGCTCCTGGTGGTTCATTCATTTGTCCAAATACAAAGGTAGCTTTAGATTCTTTCATTGCTTCCTTATCAACCTTTTGAAGATCCCATCCACCTTCTTCCATAGAGTGTAAGAAGTCATCACCATACTTGATAATTCCCGATTCAAGCATCTCACGTAAAAGGTCATTACCTTCACGAGTACGCTCTCCTACACCAGCAAATACAGAAAGTCCACCGTGACCTTTTGCAATGTTGTTAATTAATTCTTGTATAAGTACCGTTTTACCTACTCCAGCACCACCGAAAAGACCAATTTTACCTCCTTTTGCATAAGGTTCGATAAGATCGATTACTTTAATACCAGTGAATAAAACTTCTGTAGAAGTCGATAAATCTTCAAAGGCTGGCGCTGCACGGTGAATAGGTAAACCATTATCACCTTCTTTAGGTAATTCACCTAATCCGTCAATTGCACTACCTATTACATTAAAAAGACGACCGTATACATCGTCACCTATAGGCATTTGAATTGGGTTACCCGTAGCTACAACTTCTGCACCTCTACTTAATCCATCAGTAGAGTCCATAGATATAGTACGCACAGTATCTTCACCTATGTGAGATTGAACCTCTAATACAAGTTTTGTACCGTCAGCTTGCGCTATTTCTAGTGAGTCATAAATTCTAGGAAGGGCACCTTGTGCCGCGTCAAATGTTACGTCAACCACCGGTCCGATGATCTGTGAAACGCTACCTTTTACTTGAGACATTTATATAATGTTTTAGTACTTAAATAATTGCAGCTCATTAGAGCTGTTTTTTCGTCGTGCAAAGATACTGCTTAAAATGTTTAAATTGTATCTATTGATTTGGATTTTTTTAGCCTATTCTGATGTGTGGTCTAAATAGCTT
This sequence comes from Nonlabens sp. SCSIO 43208, assembly GCF_050703575.1. NCBI lineage: Bacteria > Pseudomonadati > Bacteroidota > Flavobacteriia > Flavobacteriales > Flavobacteriaceae > Nonlabens > Nonlabens sp. SCSIO 43208. The sequence continues at coordinate 689,508 of NZ_CP065365.1, read as the reverse complement.
GTATTAAGACTGTTGTGTTTTTGTATTTTGCTTTCGCGAAAGCGTAAACCATCTTACAAAACGGTAATAGCAATCTTGAGTTTCTCATTATTAATTATTTCTTAAAGGCCTTACCGTCACTGTTTATGATATATTTTTGTAGGCTTAAATTTTTATTTCATGAATATAGCAGTAGTAGGTGTTACCGGAATGGTAGGCCAAGTGATGTTACAAGTGCTGGAAGAGCGAAACATCCCAATTTCAAACTTGATACCTGTTGCCTCAGAAAAATCAGTAGGTAGCGAGATTACTTTTAAGGGTAAACAGTATAAGGTAGTAGGTATGAAACAGGCTATTGAAATGAAACCTGCAATTGCCTTATTTTCTGCCGGCGGGAACGTTAGTTTAAAATATGCTCCTGAATTTGCTGCAGTAGGAACCACAGTTATTGACAACTCTAGTGCTTTTAGAATGGATGCAGATAAGCGATTAATAGTTCCTGAAATTAACGCGCATACCTTAACTAAAGACGATAAAATTATTGCAAATCCCAATTGTTCAACTATTCAAATGGTGCTTGCTTTGTCTCCTTTACATAAGGAGTATCGTATAAAAAGGCTTGTAGTTTCTACCTATCAATCTATAACTGGGACTGGTGTAAAAGCTGTTCAACAGTTAGAGAATGAATATGTAGGTAAAAAGGGAGAGATGGCATATCCATATCAAATTCACCGTAATGCCTTACCGCATTGTGATGTTTTTGAGGATAATTTGTATACCAAAGAGGAGATGAAGTTAGTAAGGGAAACTCAAAAAATTCTTGATGATAATACAGTTGCTGTTACAGCCACAGCTGTTCGTATACCGGTTGTAGGTGGCCACTCAGAATCTGTAAATGTTGAATTCAGGTCTGATTTTGATGTAAAAGACGTGCGTCGATTACTCTCACAAACTGATGGTGTTACAGTGCAAGATAATGTTGATGTAAATAATTATCCTATGCCACTTATGGCACATGGTAAGGATGATGTTTTTGTGGGTCGTATACGTAGAGATCACTCGCAAGAGAATTCACTTAATATGTGGATTGTGGCAGATAATCTGAGAAAAGGAGCTGCGACAAACGCTGTTCAAATCGCTCAGTATTTAATTGAAAACAAGTTAGTATAGTGGTTGTGATTAGTTTTATCAGGTAGTATCTTTACTACTTAATGTAAAGATTTTACTAAGTATGAAACTAGTACTTGCACTAATAGCAGTAGTATTTACAACATCAACGGTTCAAGCTCAATTTTGGCGTGTAGAAGCTTCGGGATTTTCTAATACCTCTAGAGGTGTCAATAAAATCCACATAGGAACTGCTACAACTGCATGGGGTGTTGCTTATGATGGAATAACTCCTAGTAACAATATTCAGGAATTTGTTAGAACAAATGATGCTGGCCAATCATGGATACCAGGAAGTTTTGATTTAGGAAATGTCAATCTTGGTATATCAAATGTTTGTGATGCAGGAGGAACTACCGCTTATGTAGCAGCTCATCCATTAAATGCAGGAGATCAAGGTGGTGTGTGGAAAACTACCGATGCTGGATTAACTTGGACACGACAGTCAGGAGCGCTATATCAAGATTCAAGTAGTTTTCCCAATTTTGTGCATTTTTTTGACAACGCAGGTGTGACGGCAGGTGACCCTGTAAATGGGTTTTGGGAAATATATGTTTCTAGCAATGGAGGTTCTACTTATACAAGAGTTCCTAGTGCAAATATACCAGCTGTTTTACCAGGTGAATTCGGATATTTTGGACAGTATACTTACTATGGTAATAATATCTGGTTTACTACTAGTAAAGGACGAATCATTCACAGCTCAGATCGTGGTGTGAATTGGACAGCATATCAGTCACCGTTATCAGATTTTGGTGGGACAACTGTTTTTGGAGATATTTCATTTGCTGATTCAAACAAAGGGATTATTCAGGATAACAATGGTAACTTATATAGAACCAATGATTCGGGAGCTACCTGGCAAGGAATTAATATTTCAGGAACCGGTTTTCCATATGGTGATTTTATAGCATATGTGCCCGATTCCAATAGAATTGTGAGTTGTGGGCAACGAACTACTTATTCAGGAAGTTCATACAGTCTAGATGATGGAGTAACCTGGATTAATATTGATACAAACCAGCATTTAGATGTGGCATTTTTTAATGAAGATACTGGATATAGCGGCGGTTTTAATATATCCTCAACTGTTGACGGTATGTTTGTTTATGACAGCAACGTTCTTAACTTGGCAGAAGAAGAGCAAGCATCACTCACAATGTTTCCTAATCCAGCTACCGATATCGTTAGGTTCACAACAGCAACTTCATTTGACGCGATTATGATATACGATCTAAATGGACGAGTAGTTAAGCAGGAATTTAATGTAGAAGAAATATCAATTAGTAACCTTAAGACAGGAACTTATCTATTAACGATAGAAAGTAAGGAAGCTTTAAATGGTGGAAAAACGGTCAATTCAACTAGTTATAAGACCTTTAAGCTAGTTAAAATATAAAAAACCAAAACTGAAATACTATGAAAAAAATTCTTTTAGGAATGGCCGCAGTAGCTGTGTTCATTTCTTGTGAAAATGAAAACAAAAAGAATGATGACGCAACAATGGCGATGACTTATCCAGAAACTAAAAAAGTAGACACAGTAGATGTTTATCACGGAAAAGAAGTAAAAGATCCCTACAGATGGCTAGAAGATGATAAGAGCGATGAAACTGCACAATGGGTAGCTCAACAAAACAAAACAACCTTCTCATTTCTTGACCAAATAAGCTATAGAGATAAGATAAAAAATCGATTAACTGAGCTTTTTAATTATGAGAGAGTGAGCGCTCCATCTAAGGAAGGTGATTGGGAATATTTTTCTAAAAATGATGGTTTACAGAATCAGAGTGTTCTTTACAGATATAAAATAGGTGATAAACCAGAAAATGCCGAATTATTCCTTGACCCAAATACGTTTAGCAAAGATGGAACAACTTCTCTAGCAGGCAGTAGTTTTACTCAGGATGGTTCTCTTTTTGCCTATGCAATATCTGAAGGTGGTAGTGATTGGCGTAAAATTATAGTACTGGATACTCAGACTAAAGAAATGGTTGGCGATACCCTTAAAGACGTAAAATTCTCTGGTATATCTTGGAGAGGTAATGATGGTTTTTTCTACTCTAGTTACGACAAACCAGATGGTAGTGAGCTCAGTGCCAAAACGGACCAGCATAAACTGTATTATCACGTTTTAGGCACTTCACAAGATAAAGACAAAGTAGTTTTTGGAGGTGTTCCACAAGAGAAATATCGTTATGTAGGAGGAAATGTTACCAAGGATGAGCGATACCTTATTATAACAGCAAGCACTTCTACAAATGGGAATAAGCTATTTGTAAAAGATTTGGTGAAAAATACTCCACCGGTCGCAATTATTGACAATTTTGATACTAATACCTATCCAATTCACAATGAAGGTGACATGTTTTGGTTAGTGACTGACTACAACGCACCGAATCAAAGAATTGTGAAAACAAAGTTGGGCAACCTAGACCCAAATAAATGGATCGATATAATTCCAGAGGCCGAACAAGTAATGAGTCCTTCAAAAGCTGGTGGCTATTTCTTTGTTGAATACACGGTAGATGCAGTTTCAAAAGTTGTACAGTATAATTATGATGGTACTGAAGTTAGAGAGATAGAACTTCCAGGGATTGGTAATGCAAGCGGTTTTGGTGCAGAGGAAGATGAGAAAACATTGTATTATTCATTTACAAACTATGTTATACCATCAAGTATTTACGAATTGAATATTGAAGATGGTACCTCAACCATGTACCGTAAGTCCAAGGTGAATTTTAATAGTGATGACTATACAAGTACCCAGGTATTTTACACCTCAAAAGATGGTACAAAAGTGCCCATGATCATTTCCCATAAAAAGGGTCTTAAACTGGACGGTAAAAACCCAACTATACTTTATGGATATGGTGGATTCAATATAAGCTTAAATCCATCATTTTCAACTTCTAGAGCAGCATGGATGGAAATGGGCGGAGTTTACGCAGTAGCAAATTTAAGAGGTGGTGGAGAATACGGTAAAAAATGGCACGATGCAGGTACTAAAATGCAAAAGCAAAACGTATTTGATGATTTCATAGCAGCAGGTGAGTGGCTCAAAGCAAATAACTACACTTCTACAGAGTACCTCGCTATTCAAGGAGGATCAAATGGAGGTTTATTAGTAGGAGCTACTATGACTCAACGTCCAGACCTTGCAGCAGTTGCCTTTCCTGCTGTAGGAGTTTTAGATATGTTGCGTTATAATAAATTTACAGCTGGCGCAGGTTGGGCATATGATTATGGAACAGCAGAGGACAGCCCAGAGATGTTTGAATATCTAAAAGGCTATTCTCCTTTACACAACGTTAAGGAAGGTGTAGAATATCCAGCAACAATGGTTACCACTGCAGATCATGACGACCGTGTAGTACCAGCGCATTCATTTAAATTTGCAGCTGAGCTTCAATCTAAACAAGCAGGTGACGCGCCTACATTGATTCGTATCGATGTTGACGCTGGTCATGGCGCAGGTAAATCCACAGAACAAACCATTAATGAGCAAACAGATATATACAGTTTTGCTTTATACAATATGGGATTCACTGAATTACCTAATGATCAGCAACAAGTAAAAATGTAATCAATTACACACATTAAATTAGAAATAACCCTAGTCAAATGGCTAGGGTTTTCTGTCTCTTATCTTTGTGTTTATGTTACGATTAGTAGATATAAATTTCGCTTTCGCGAAAGCGGATAATCAAAACCAAGAATCATCGTACAATCTAAAAAATATCAACCTGGAAATCAAAACAGGTGAGATTGCGGCAATTATTGGTGAAAGTGGATGTGGGAAAAGTACGTTGTTGAATTTGACATATGGATTATTACAACAACAAAGCGGTAAAGTTTATTGGTATGATGAAGAATTACTAGGTCCTGATTATCATTTGGTCCCCGGGCATTCAATGATGAAATACGTGCCACAAGAGTTTGATTTGATGCCATTTACCACAGTTGCCGAAAATATAGGTGAGCATTTATCAATTCAAAATGATAATAGAGCAAACCGTATTGATGAACTTTTAGATACAGTTGATCTTACGTCATTTAAGAATACAGTGGTTAAAAACCTTTCTGGTGGACAAAAACAAAGAGTAGCCCTAGCTAAGGCACTTGCGCAAGAGCCACAGCTTTTATTGCTAGATGAGCCATTTTCACACATTGATAATTTTAGGAAAAATGAATTAAGGCGTAGGTTATTTGCCTATTTAAAAAACAATCGGATAGCGTGCATGATTGCTACTCATGATAAGAATGATGTTCTATCGTTTACAAACCGTACTGTTGTGATGAAAGATGGTCATATAGAAATTCAAGGCGATACTCATAATATTTATAATTATCCCAAAACCTTCTACACAGCATCTTTATTTGAAGAGGTAAATGTGATACCACCAGGATATCTTAATAATAATAAAGAGTTGCTAGTCTATCCTCATGGCATTGAGATTGTTGGTAATGAAGGAGTCAAAGTACAAGTTGTGCAAACCTTTTTTGAGGGAAGTACCTATCTAGTAAAAGCTTTATTAAAAGATATTTACGTGTACTTTTATCATGACAGTGATATTAGTATTGATATTTTTGTTTCTATAAGAATAATAAAATAATGAAAAAGATTTTTATACTTTTTGTCGTTGCATTGGTTTCCTTTTCTTGTTCCAATCCATATGAGGATGTAGTGTTCTTGCGAATCGAGCAAGCAGAGTTATTAAATATTACACGAGATTCTGTTGAGCTACAAGCAGTTTGTGTTATGTATAACCCTAATGATATTGGTCTACAATTAAAACAAGCTGATTTTGATGTGTACATCAATAATTATAAGTCTGCTAATATTCATCAAACTTCAGATGCAATAATGCCAGGAAATTCAGAATTTGAATTTCCCATTAAGGCTCAGTTATCGCCTAAAGATTTAATCGGAAAAAGAGGTAATCAAATGATTGATATCGCCCTTCAGGTATTGGGCAATAAAAAGGTAGCTGTGAAGTATGATGGCTCAGTAGATATAGAAAAAGGTGTTTTTTCTATTACAGTTCCGGTTGTTGACAGCTTAGAAGTCCCTGTGAAATTCAAGTTTTAAGGTAGTAACCTCTTTTTAAGTACAAAGGCCACTATTATAATAATAGTGGCCTTTTGTATTGTAAGTGAATTAACCTTAAGATTATTCTACAGTCACTGACTTAGCAAGATTACGAGGTTGATCTACGTTTTTATCTAATAAAACAGCGATGTGATACGATAGAAGCTGTAGAGGTATCGTAGTTAATAATGGAGTCATAAACTCGATGGTTTCAGGAACTTCAATTACATGATCGGCCATGTTTTTTACATCCTTATCACCTTCGGTCACTATACCAATAATTTTACCGCTACGGGATTTAATCTCCTGAATATTACTTACTACTTTCTCATAATGTCCTTTTTTTGTAGCAATAACTACCACGGGCATTTGCTCATCGATTAAAGCAATGGGACCATGTTTCATCTCTGCCGCAGGATATCCTTCAGCATGAATGTAACTAATCTCTTTAAGCTTTAAGGCTCCTTCTAGAGCTACAGGGAAGTTAAAACCTCTTCCTAAATACAAACAGTTTTGAGCGTTCTTGTAGATATTTGCTATTTGTAAGATATGATCGTTTGATTGCAATGCTTTTTCTACTTTAGCAGGTATCGTCTCTAATTCGGCTAAATAAGTATGGAAATCACTCGTAGAAATTTTACCTTTCTTTTTAGCTAGTTGCAATGCTATAAGAGTAAGGACAGTTATTTGAGTTGTAAATGCCTTTGTACTAGCAACACCTATTTCAGGTCCTGCATGGGTATAGGCACCGGCATCAGAAAGTCTAGAAATAGAACTTCCAACCACATTACAAACTCCAAATACAAATGCACCATTTTCCTTAGCCAGCTTAATAGCTGCCATAGTATCAGCGGTTTCTCCTGATTGTGATATCGCAATTAGAATGTCGTCCTCATAAATAACAGGATTTCTATATCTAAATTCCGAAGCGTACTCCACCTCAACAGGTACTCTTGCTAATTCTTCAAAAATATATTCAGCAACCAATCCTGCATGCCAGCTCGTTCCACAGGCAACGATTAAAATTCTTCTTGCGTTTAAGAATTTATCTATATGATCATCAATTCCGGCCATTTTGATTAGACCTTGATCTACTAGCATCCTACCTCTAAAAGTGTCTTTAATGGCGTCAGGCTGTTCATATATTTCCTTAAGCATAAAGTGATCATAGCCTCCTTTTTCTATTTGCTCAAGATTCATTTGAAGTTCTTGAACGTAAGGTTGTACAAGACTATCATCTTTAATCTTACGAACCTTCATAGGCTTATGCGTTCTTACCACAGCCATTTCTCCATCCTCAAGATAAATAGCATTTTTTGTGAACTCTAAAAAAGGACTTGCATCACTTGCTATAAAAAATTCATCTTCTCCTACGCCAATCGCCAGTGGAGAACCCAATCTTGCAACCACAATTTCATTAGGTTTGTTTTTATCAAACACAGCTATTGCATAGGCGCCAATGGTTTGATTTAAAGCTATTTGAACGGCTTTCCCTAGTTTAACCTTCTCTTTAGTTTTAACATCTTCAATAAGGTTTACCAACACTTCGGTATCGGTATCTGATTTGAAGGTGTAACCTCTATTAGTAAGTTCCTGTCTTAATGGTTCATAATTCTCAATAATTCCATTATGGATTATAACTAGGTCGCCACTGTTTGACAAATGTGGGTGAGAATTTACATCATTAGGAACACCATGTGTTGCCCATCTAGTATGACCGATTGCTATAGTACCTTCGGTGCTTATCTCTGATTCTAATTTTGTAGCTAGGTCTGCTACTTTACCTTTAGTTTTTGAGTAGCTTAATTCAGAACCGTCATAAATTGCGATTCCGGCACTGTCATATCCTCTATATTCAAGTCGTTTTAAACCGTTTAAAACGATTGGATAAGCCTTTCTATGGCCTATGTATCCTACAATTCCACACATAATAGGTTAGTTTGTTTCTGTATAAAAAACTTTAAGTTGTAATCGCTTATCAGGATCTGTAGAAAGATTACCATGAAGTACAGTACCTTCAGGAGCGATTACAGTTGACAAAGGTACATTTTCTAATTCAATAGAATCTGTAGCATCTTTAATTCTTTGTCCTGTGATTACATTTACATTTTGAGAAACTACCACGGCTATTGGATCATTAATCGGATTGGTTGAGTTTAGTAATGAATTAAGATGATTTGTCAACCTAATTCGATATTTAACGCCTTTACTCGATAAATCATCTTCTGTTTCTCTTTCTAGTCTCCCTAAATGAACTGTGTTGGAATTTAGAGCACTTACATTACTTGAAGTGAAGTTGTAATCTGCTAGAATTTCTCCATTTCTTGCATTATATACAAGAATACGCTCAGGCTCTATTTCTCCATTTATACCAGTAAAACGCGACTGGTCTACATAAAAATCAAGATAAGCATCATTAATGAGCCAATTATTTTCTAAAAAAGCATCAAATTCAGAATCGGATGGAAACAGTTTTATTATAGCAGCGCTTCCTGGACCTCCTTTTAGAAAAAGTCGTTCCGCGCCATTATTATTAGAATTTGAAGTTATTTCATTTTCAATATTTACCGGAATTTCTTGATCAATAAACTGTACAGATCGAGGAGAGAAGTCAAATCTAAATGCACTGCTTATCGTGTTTATTTCATTAACGTCACCGTCACCGTCTAAATCTGAAGTGTCCCTATTTGAAACTAAAACTTGCAGATTCACATGTGCATCTGCTAAGTTGACATAGATAGCATTACCTCCAGCCCCAGAAGGTGTAACCTTAAAATATAATCCTCTGAAATAATTTTGAAAATTTGAATCACTAGCAAGTACCGAAGATCCTTCTTGATTCAGAATTGTATCTTGAAAATATTGAATTAATTCGGTATATGGAGAGTTTAACACATATTGATCCTGTACGTTAGGATCCTCACAACCGGCAATGCAAGAGATATCAGACTGCTCAGATATAATAAATCTTGGGGTTTTCCTTTGCTCAACTTCAAAATCTCGATCTAGCACTTCCACCTCAAGATTATCAGGTTTGAAGGAAGAATTTGAGTATATAGGAGTTGGATCTAGAGAATTTTCCACCAAGGATTTTTCATCATTAAAATAAACTTGGTCTTCATCTAGGTTGTTTGGATTCAGTGAATTAATAAAGTAGTTGTTTCTAAAAATTTCGACTTTATAGGTTACGTCACCATTAAATAGTGAGTCTAATTCAAATTCTCTTGACTCTCCATCGATACCTGTAATCGTTGAATAGTATGGTATTTCAATACTTACTCTTTCAATTAAAGGTGCAGGAACAGGATTTGTCATATCAGTATCGGTATCATGTGATCCGAAATCAAGACCTGCAAAAGGCAACGATAATTGACTTACAAAACTGTATTCAGTTCGACCATAAATAGGATCGTCATAAATACCTAAGACATGAGGTCTATCTGCTGTGCTCACAATTTGACGACCCGTTTGAACAGCGTCTAGTCGTTGTGAATAAGCAGTTACTTCAAATTCTGTTTCTTTTATAATGTCATTAGGATCCACCCCAATAAGATCCTGACCAATTGTTGTAGGATCTTGGTCACAAGATAGGACGCATAACATCCCGACAAGAAGGGTTGTTAATCGTAAAGCAATTTTTTTCATGTGCAATTAAGCTTCTTCTTTTTCTTCAGTTAGAACATCATTAAGATAGAAGTTCTCATAGGCGTCAGCAAATGAATCAGGCGCATGATATTCCAATACTGGTCTATCTAATGAACTCACAAAAGATTCTATTTCTGGACTTAGTTCTTCACTACCTTTAATTATGGCATCACTGTACTTTAATGATGTTTTCATGATATTATCATAAGTAGGTTCTTCAAGAAACTCTAGTGCTTCTTCATCCAATGCATCAAACCTTAACTTATCTATCATTTCATTATCTAACGAACCATCAAATGATTGATTGTATACCGAGGTAACAATTTTACTATCTTCAAATAATGGGTCGTTCCCGTAGTAGTTCTTTAGGTATAAGGGTAACATTCCAGCCATCCAACCATGAACGTGTATAATGTCTGGTGCCCAGTTCAATTTCTTCACAGTTTCTATAACTCCTTTAGCAAAGAAAATGGCTCTTTCATCGTTATCAGGAAACAGATTTCCGTCTTCATCCGTAAGAGTTGCTTTACGTTTAAAGTATTCTTCATTATCGATAAAATAAACTTGCATACGTTCCTTTGGGATAGAAGCAACCTTTATAATCAATGGCATGTCTAGATCATTAATGATAAGATTCATTCCACTTAAACGTATTACTTCATGCAGTTGGTGTCTACGCTCATTGATATTACCGAATCTTGGCATGAATATGCGTATTTGTCCACCTCGATCATTAACCATCTTAGGTGAAAAATAAGACATTGAAGATGCTTCGGTTTCTGGTAAGTAGGGAATTACTTCTGAAGATACGTACAGTACTCTTTTTTCCTTCATATATTGTATTATTGTAGCCTTACATTTAGCAAGATGCAAAAATAAGCATTTTTAACCACTTTTGCGTCAAAACCCTTGTATAACAACTGCTAATGATTGTTAAGCACTATGATTGTTAAAACTCACAACAGCCTTAAAAAGCAACTCAAATCAATACAGCTAGAGAATAAAACCATTGGTTTTGTCCCAACAATGGGAGCATTGCACAAGGGACACTTATCTCTTATGCAACAGGCAGTTAATGAAAATGTTGTCCTAGTGGTTTCCATATTTGTAAACCCTACTCAATTTAATAATCAAGATGATTTAGAGAAATACCCTAGGACGATTGAAAAAGATTACGCATTAATTAAGAAAGAGTTTAATGATGCTACTATTTTAGTTTACACACCTAGTGTGCAGGATGTGTATGGGGAAAATGTACATTCAAAATCTTACCAATACGATGGATTAGAGAAAGTAATGGAAGGCGCAAATAGGCCAGGTCATTTTGATGGTGTTGGAACTATACTAGAATTTTTATTTAAAGTGGTGTCACCAGACAAAGCTTATTTTGGTGAAAAAGATTTCCAGCAGCTCCAAATTGTGAAAAAATTGGTGCAAAAATTGAAACTCAATGTAAAGGTTGTTGGCTGTCCTATTAAACGAGAGCCAAATGGTCTTGCAATGAGTAGTCGTAATGAAAGGTTAAGCTCACATGCTAGACATGAATCACAAGTGATTTTTCAAACTTTGCAACGTGCAAATGATTATTTAAAAAATAACAGTATTTCATCCACCATCAACATGGTGAGTAATATTTTTGAGAATCTAGAGAATTTTGAATTAGAGTATTTTACTATAAATCGAGAAAGCGATTTAAAACCTGCAATTCGTAAATCAAAAAACACTGCTTTAAGGGCGTTTATAGTAGTGCACGTTGAAGGTGTAAGACTTATAGATAACCTGGCATTAGATTTGTAAATCATTTTTTAAAAGTCTGTTAGACTATATGTTAATCTAATTATTACATAATCGTATCTTTGCACCATGTTAATTACAGTTGTCAAATCAAAAATTCACCGTGTTAAGGTCACAGGAGCAGATCTTAATTACATAGGCAGTATCACCATTGATGAAGATTTAATGGACGGTGCAAATATTGTAGAAGGTGAAAAAGTCCAAATAGTAAATAACAACAACGGGCATAGGCTAGAAACATATGCAATACCTGGTCCTAGAGGAAGTGGAGAAATCACACTTAATGGTGCTGCTGCTAGATTAGTCTCTCCAGGTGATGTTCTTATCTTAATTACCTACGCACAAATGACCATGGAAGAAGCTCGCAGTTTTAAACCATCTCTTTTATTTCCTAATGAGGAGAACAACTTGCTCACCTAATCTTTGAAAAACAATCTGATTAAATTTTTGAAAATAGGCTTGCCTTTATTTATAGGTGTATGGCTCATTTATTATTCATATAATCAGTTCACAAACGAGCAGTTAGAACAAATATATGCACAAATTAAAGGTGCAAATTATTACTATGTTATTGTAGGTTTAATTCTAGCTTTACTCAGTCATTTGTCTAGAGCTTGGAGATGGAATTACATGCTATCCCAGTTTGGAAAACCACCTACATTTTTGACAAATATTACTGCAATTGGAATAGGGTATGCTATGAATATTTTTATTCCTCGTAGTGGTGAATTATCTAGAGCGATAGTTGTAAATCGTAACCACGGTATACCTGTTAATAAAGCAATAGGTACTATAGTTGCAGAACGTGTGCTGGATTTTGGTATCTTACTATTAATAACCGCCATCGCTTTATTACTATCACAAGACGTCTTTTTAGAATACTTTATTGGTGGTTTTAAGTCCGCTTTCGCGAAAGCGAACTCATCACAACTATTGCTATACTTAGCCATCGTAATCTCAGTAATACTACTGGGAATATTTTTAATCAAAAAGTTAGGATTGTACCGAAAAGTACTTGACTTTTTAAAAGGTATGAAAGAAGGCTTTTCAACCATTTGGACAATGAAAAAAAAGTGGCTGTATTTAATACATACCTTTTTTATCTGGTCCATGTACCTAGCCATGTTTTACGTAAGTGTATTTGCAATTTCATATGAGGGAACATTTGATGTTGCTGCTGTATTAGCAGCCTTTGTAGCAGGTAGTTTTGCAGTAGCGTTTACAAATGGAGGATTTGGGGCTTATCCTTTTTTGATTGCTCAGGTGTTATTATTGTTTCAAGTACCAGAAACGGTAGGAACTTCATTGGGCTGGATATTGTGGCTATCACAAACAGCACTGGTTCTAGTGTACGGATTAATTTCCTTCATATTATTGAGTTTAAAAAAATAATCTCTTCATTTTTCTTAAATTCAGCATCTCAAAAAACGGAGATGAAAAATATTGTTATTGCGTTTGCTTTTCTGTCCTGTTTAACCACGTATGCACAAGCATTGTACAGGTCATTTCCTAGCGATGTTTTAGGAGAAGAACGCAACGTAAAAATTCTTAAACCACGTAACTACAATAGTAACCAAGAAAAAACTTATCCATTAATCCTAGTCTTAGATGGTGATTATCTATTTGAACCCGTTTCAGGAGTTGTGGATTATTTGTCTTATTGGGATCAAATGCCCGAATCCTTTGTAGTAGGAATAAATCAACGTAAAAGCAGGTACGATGATACAGCTATCAACGTCGAATCAGGCTTTCCCGAGGAGCAAGCTCAACGTTACATGGATTTTATCATGGAACTTGTGACGACCATGCAAAAAGAATATCGAGTTGCACCATTTACCGTTCTAGTGGCAAAGGATATAAATGCAAATCTTGCGAGCTTCTTTCTCATGCGTAAAAAAGTGGCTATAGATGCTTTTTTACAAATAGAACCGGATTACACTACACTTATTCAAGAGAATCTAGTTAACAAAATATCTAGTCTGGATGAGTACAATTATTTTTATGTAGCTACCAGCGCACAAAAAAATGTCGCCAGCGAGCTGTTCTCTGAACAAACAGATTCTCTGTTTTCTACTAAAGAGAATGTGAAGTTGAAGCATGAAAGTATTGAAGAAACTAATTTTTATAACGTTGCAGCGCAAGCTATACCACGTGGATTGGATTTCATATTTAATGAATACCAATTGGTAGAAGGTGAGCAACTATTGAATTCCAATCTTGCCCAGGATACCTCTAAAGAAAGTGCAAATCGTACTGCTGATATGAAAACAGCCGTACAAACTTTGCTGGACAAATATGAATATGTAAAAAAAGTGTATGGCATAGACATGAAATTGAGATTAAAGGACCTCGTAACTATGTCAGAATATATTATTAGAGAAAAAGACTGGGAACAATTACTTGACATGGCAACCATTGTTGATAAGGAATATCCAGATATCATGTACGGTAAGTTTATAGAAGGAATGGGATACGAAGGTATAGGTAGATATGGTCGTGCGATCAAATCTTTTGAACAGGCCTATATATTAGAAGAGGCAGTAGGTTTAACAAAGGATGATTGTTTAGATAAGGTAGAGGCCTTACAAGCTAAAGAATAATGGCAAAAGTAAAGACAACGTGGTACTGTCAAAATTGTGGTGCCCAGTACGCAAAATGGCAAGGACAATGCACCACCTGTAAAAAGTGGGATTCTTTGGTAGAAGAAGTAGTTCAAAAAGAGCAAACTCCTAGTTGGCAAACAGGTGATGCGCCAGGTACGCTTTCGCGAAAGCGTAATTCAAAACCTCAACGTATTTCCGAAATAAATGCACAAGAAAGTCCACGATTGGATACTACTAATCTAGAATTCAATAGAGTGCTAGGTGGTGGATTGGTTCCTGGATCGGTTACCTTGCTAGGTGGTGAACCAGGTATAGGTAAATCAACACTATTGTTGCAAGTGTGTTTGAATCTGCCTTTTAAAACTTTGTATGTAAGTGGTGAGGAAAGTGCGCAACAAATAAAAATGCGAGCAGATCGTATTAACAAAAACGCCGAAAATTGCTACATACTCACTGAGACGAAGACTCAAAACATTTTTAAACAAGTAAGTGATATTGAGCCTGATGTTTTAATAATCGATTCGATTCAAACTTTACAAACACAACACATAGAAAGTACTGCAGGTAGTGTTTCACAAATAAGAGAATGTACAGGTGAATTAATAAAATTTGCCAAACAAACAGCTACTCCTGTTATTGTAATAGGCCATATTACAAAAGATGGTCACATTGCTGGGCCCAAGATTCTTGAGCACATGGTAGACACCGTACTACAATTTGAAGGAGATCGCAACCATACGTATAGAATTTTGCGAGCTCTTAAAAATCGTTTTGGTAGCACGCATGAGATAGGCATTTATGAAATGTTAGGCCATGGATTGCGTGAAGTAACTAATCCTAGTGAAATATTGATTGCAAACAAAGATCTTGAAATTAGTGGAACCGCAATTGCAGCTACAATGGAAGGTATGCGACCACTTATGATCGAGGTTCAAGCACTAGTAAGTACCGCTGTTTATGGAACACCACAACGCAGTGCAACGGGTTATAATTTAAAACGTCTTAATATGATACTAGCAGTCCTAGAAAAAAGAGCAGGATTCAAATTAGGACAAAAGGATGTTTTTTTAAACATTACTGGCGGTATTAATGTTGATGATCCAGCAATCGACCTTGCAGTGGTCGCAGCTATATTGTCATCAAATTTTGATATAGCACTCAATCCCAAACACTGTTTCAGTGCTGAGGTTGGTCTGGGCGGAGAAATAAGAACAGCTAGTAGAATGGAGCAACGTATTAATGAAGCTGGTAAATTAGGCTTTGAAAGAATTTGTATTGCACCAGCCAAACAAAATTTTAAAAACTCTACTGCTCAGGTTGTTGCCTTTTCAAAAATTGAAGACTTAGTTAGATACCTTTTTGCGTAAAACTTAAATAATGAAATATTTATCTATTATAATTTGTTTGTTATTGATCATTACCTCTTGTAATGAGAGTAAAACCATAGAAAAGACAGAGAAACCCAGAAAGGTAAGTGAAGTGGACATGAGCAGTAATGATGTAGTTCATTTGTCAACAGTTGATGGGACTTACGATAATTGGGAAAATTTTCTAGAGAAAAACCGTGGCAAAGTAGTTTATCTAGATATTTGGGCAAGCTGGTGTGGACCTTGTAAAGCTCAATTTCCTCACGCCAAAAAACTTAAAGAAAAGTTCGCGGGTAAGGAAGTTGTATTTGCTTACATATCCATCGATCAAGCAGAGGAAAGATGGAAACAAGGAATTCAACAATATGATATTAATGAATACTCCTTTCATGCAAAAAATTATCCAAAAGCCTCCTTGTTCCAAAAAAATGATGTGAGTCGCATACCTAGATATATGCTTTTTGATAAAAATGGTAGACTGGTAGATAACAATGCTGCAAGACCTAGTCAACCTTCTTTAGAAACAACCATAAATAGTTTTTTAGCTCTTTAAAAACTATTTATCTTTGGTAGTATATCACGTAAACAAAACACACCATGAGTCTAGATAAAACAGGAATTGCCAAAAGAATCGCTCAAGAACTACAAGACGGTTACTACGTCAATCTAGGGATTGGAATTCCTACCCTAGTTGCAAATTATATTCCTGAAGGTGTTCAGGTTGAATTTCAATCTGAAAATGGTGTTTTAGGAATGGGACCATTTCCTTTTGAAGGAGATGAAGATGCTGATGTAATTAATGCAGGTAAACAAACCATTACAACTTTACCTGGAGCCAGTTTTTTTGATAGCGCAACAAGTTTTGGGATGATACGTGGACAGCACGTTGATTTAACGATACTAGGAGCTATGGAAGTAGCCGAGAACGGTGATATAGCAAATTGGAAAATTCCAGGTAAGATGGTAAAAGGAATGGGTGGAGCCATGGATCTAGTTGCTAGTGCCGAAAATATTATCGTAGCTATGATGCATACAAACCGTGCTGGTGATAGTAAACTTCTTAAAAAATGTTCATTACCTCTTACCGGTGTAAACTGTATTAATAAAGTGGTTACCAATCTTGCTGTGCTCGAGGTTACTGATGATGGCTTTAAATTACTAGAAAGAGCTCCAGGCGTCTCTGTAGACGATATAAAAGCAGCAACCGAAGGAACTCTTATCGTTGAAGGTGATATTCCTGAAATGTCCTTATAAGAAAAGCTCCTATGAAAAGACATTTGCTTGATCCACAATTGTCACAAAAAGGTTATTTCCCTCTTGACCTTTCAATCAATAATCCTTTTTGGAAGCGTAATGATGTGGCCGACATATCGGTGTGTCATGAGTATATCGAGCAACAGCGTAAATCTCACGGCGCTTTTTTGGCCATAGGTGGCTACTTAGAACAGCGAGCTCTTTATCAAAAAAATGAAAGATTCAATAAAGGAATCGTACGTGACATTCATCTAGGAGTAGACATATGGGCGCCAGCAGGAACCACTGTTCATGCACTGTATGATGGTGTAGTTCATAGTTATGCGCACAATAGTGATCCTGGAAATTATGGTCCTACGTTGATCTTGCAACACAATATTGATGGACAAACGATATATACACTGTACGGTCATTTGAGTTTGGATGATGTAAACAAGTGGGAAGTTGGATATCGCTTTCGCGAAAGCGAAATAATAGCTCATTTAGGAACACCTCAAGAAAATGGTGGTTACAGTCCGCATTTACATTTTCAAGTAATGACAGATATGAAAGGATATCAAGGAGATTTCCCAGGAGTAGCCGCCAAAGAGGAGCTTGAACAGTATAAGGATATAGTATTAGATCCTATGTCATTTCTCGAGTAAGTAGGGTATTTACTTATATTTGCTTCTACAACCTCATCTATGAAAAAGCGCGTACTTATAACAGGAGCAGCGGGATTTTTAGGGTCTCATCTATGTGATAGATTTATAAAAGAAGGCTTTCATGTTATTGGAATGGATAACCTGATTACAGGAGATCTTAAAAATATAGAGCATTTATTTCCACTAGAACAATTTGAATTTTTTCACCATGATGTTTCAAAGTACGTTCATGTTGCAGGAGATTTAGATTATATTCTACATTTTGCGAGCCCGGCTAGTCCTATTGATTATCTTAAAATCCCTATACAAACTTTAAAGGTAGGATCGCTAGGAACTCACAACCTACTTGGTCTAGCCAAAAATAAAAAAGCAAGGTTGCTTATCGCTAGTACTAGTGAGGTTTACGGTGATCCTCTTGTTCATCCACAAGCAGAAGATTATTACGGTAACGTAAACACAATAGGTCCTCGTGGTGTATATGATGAAGCAAAAAGGTTTCAAGAGTCTATAACGATGGCTTACCACAGGTTCCATGGTTTAGAAACTAGAATTGTACGCATTTTTAATACCTACGGACCTCGTATGAGACTTAATGATGGTAGAGTAATTCCTGCTTTTATGGGGCAAGCGCTACGTGGCGAGGATCTCACTGTTTTTGGAGATGGATCACAAACCAGGTCTTTTTGTTATGTAGATGATCAGGTAGAAGGTATTTTTAGGTTATTAATGAGCGACTATCCCATGCCAGTAAACATTGGTAATCCCAATGAAATATCGATAAGTGATTTTGCACAAGAAATAATTAAATTAACAGGTACTGATCAAAAGGTGATTTATAAGGACTTACCACAAGATGATCCTATGAAGCGTAAACCTGATATTTCACTTGCCAAAGAAATTTTAAACTGGGAACCACAAGTTTCAAGAGAAGAAGGGATGCGACGTACTTTTGAGTATTTTAAAACGTTATCTCCAGAAGAATTAGATAAACGTGAGCACAAAGACTTTACACAACATAACCGAAGATAAAATCACTTATAGAGATCAACGGTATTCTGGGTTTATAAGGCCATTATCGTATCTCATTGATTTAAGTTTGATCGTCATATTTGCTTCACATTTTTTTGCGAGCTCCTTTGACGTGCTTACCTATGGAATTTTTATTGGTATTTGCTGGGTGCTAGTATCCATGCAGTTTGATTTTTATAAAACTCAACGCAATACTGATATAATAACCCTTTTAGGAAGACTGGTTAAACAAGCCGTAGTTTTTGCATTTATGGTATTTGCCTTCTTTGGCTTTTATTATGAGATAAATAATAATACTATGATTGTTTCCAAATACCTACTGTGGACCATGGGAACAATCTCGATAATAAAAATAAGTTTGTTCTATATTTTAAAACATTATAGGTCGGTTTTAGGCGGTAATTTTAGAAATGTAGTACTACTAGGAGTCAACAAGGATACTAAGCAGTTGTCAAGTTTTTTTAATAAGCACAAGGATTACGGTTATCGCACTCAAAATATTATTGACACTAGTTCTAGCGAGTTTTCCATGCAGGAATTTCAAGAATATGTTTTAGACAATCAAATAGACGAAATCTTTTGTTCGGTTAGAGAACTTAAAAATGAAGATCTCATTGATCTTACTGAATTTGTTGACAATAATTTAAGGACACTTAAATTCATACCCGATACTGATATGCCTCTTTCTAGGCAATTACATTATGAGTACTACGGTCGTACACCAATAATATCCCTACGTCAAATACCTTTAGATGATTTTGGTAATCAATTTATAAAACGAGCCTTTGATATTCTTTTTTCTTTATTTGTTATTGTTTTTTTAATGTCATGGTTAACACCTTTAATAGCCTTGATTATCAAACTAGAATCCAAGGGACCTGTCTTTTTTACGCAAAAGCGTAACGGTTTGGACTATAAAGAATTCACTTGTTTTAAGTTTAGATCCATGGTTCCTAACAACAAGGCACACCTGGAACAAGTAACACGTGGCGATCAACGAATAACCAAAATTGGTAGGTTTTTAAGGAAAACCAGCATTGACGAATTACCTCAATTTTTTAATGTGTTACTAGGCTCCATGAGTGTGGTAGGTCCTAGACCTCATATGGTTAGTCACACACACATGTATGCCGAACGTATCGATAAATTCATGGTGCGTCATTTTGTGAAACCAGGAATAACAGGACTAGCACAGGTAAGTGGATATCGCGGCGAGGTAGAAACAGAAGACGATATTAAAGGTCGCGTGCGCAATGATATTTACTACATTGAGAACTGGAATATTAATTTGGACATCAAGATTATAATTAAAACAATCACCAACGTGTTTAAGGGTGAGGAAAAGGCATATTAATGGATTTAGTAAGTGTTATAATACCAACTTACAACAACCAGGATACATTAGGAGAAACCCTAGATAGCGTTTTAAATCAAGACTACCGGCCTATTGAATTAATAATTGTTGACGACTGGAGTGTTGATGATAGTCACGCTTTCGCGAAAGCGTATTCTACAAAAAATTCTTCTCAAGGAATAAGTTTTATAATTCAAGAAAATAAAGAAAACAAAGGAGCTGGTTTTACTCGTAATCGGGCAGTCGAGCTAGCAAAGGGTAGATATATTGCCTTTTTAGACGCCGATGATCTTTGGAAACCCTATAAACTCTCCTTGCAAATCGAACAAATGAGACTGTCACAAACGGCGATGTCCTATGGTGCTTATGAGATATTCACAGAAAATGCAAACGAGCCTAAATACCTTCAAAAGGTTTTCAATTCACTAACTTATAAAAAATTACTACGAGCAAACTATGTAGGGAATTTGACAGGAATTTACGACACCCATAAAATAGGAAAGGTTGCCGTGTGTTCATTACGTAAAAGACAAGATTGGGCCATGTGGTTGGATGTAATTAAACTGTCGGGTACAGCTATCGGTATAGAAAAACCCATTGCGAGTTATAGAGCAGGCAATGGGTTGAGTTCACGAAAAAGTAGTCTGATTAAATATAACTATGCTGTATATCGCAACCACCTTAATTACTCTTTTTTAAAAAGCTGTTGGTCCATGGTGCTTTTTATTTACGAGCAATGGTTTATCAAGAAAGCCTTGATTAAAAAACTGGATTAAAGTCCTAGAGATTGTTGTTGTGTACGTTCTTTCTCTTCAGGTTCTTCTACTTCATTGTTTCTTAGACCATAATTTCCAAAATTGTAAGTGAATGCGACACTAAAGGTGTTAGTCTCTGGTAAATAAGTAACGCCTACATCTTGATTACGATAAATAGACTCCATTAATCTGTTTTGACCTCTAAAAACATCATTATATGCAATCCTAAGATTTGCTCTACGATTCCATAACGATTTGTTTATGGCAAAGTTACTCACGATCATATTTTGCATTCTAAACGAACCAAATAAGATATCACTTACATAATTTAGCTCGGCATCCAAAGACCAGGTACGATCTTCTGAAAGACTAAATCTACTAAAGCTAGAGAGATAAACTCCTGTCACGTCCTGCTTTTGGTCTACACCGCCGGACTGTACTGCAACAAATTCGTTTTCTAAATAAAAGAAACTAGCAGAAAGTGCAAGCAACCAAGAATCAGTTGGGTATTGAAAGGTTTCAATATCTAGACTATATTGTAGCTCGTAGTTCAAATTAGCATTTTGAAAATTTAAACTGTTTGCATTATTATCTTGAAAAGGTAGAATAGAAAGTAAGTCCTTTGAATACAAATAATAAGCGTCAAAAAACCAGGTGTCGTTATGATTCCATGCAACACTATATTTATTGTTGAATGATGGCATTAAATTAGGATTACCAGAATTAAAATTGGTTTCATTTACAAAAATTCTATAGGGATTTAGACTCTCATAACGTGGTCTTTCAATGCTTCTTTTGTAACTTAAAGTAAGAGTGTTGCTTTCATCAAGCGAATGTCCTAATGATGCCGTAGGAAACCATGAAAGATAGTTTTGAGTATTCACTATTCCTAGACTTCTTGAATCACCTGTAATATCAGTTTGCTCAGCTCTTAGTCCAGCGGTCAGAAACCATTTTTCCCAATTGCGTTCCATTTGTCCGTAGAAAGCAATGATTTTTTCATCATAGGCATAGTTATCCGAGTTAGCAGGAACGATAATCGGTGAAGTTCCATTTGAATCAAAGAAATCCTGTACGGTTTGTGAATCAATTTGATTATACTTTGCTCCAGTACTTAATTGGTATTCGCCTAATGCGAATTGATAGTCTATCCCAGCTGTGTAAATAGCCACATCAAGATCTATGTCCGACAAAAAACTATTACTTCCAGTGGTATTATTTTGAGTGTCAAAAAATCTTGTAAAAACATCCTGATAGTTGTCTTTATTGGTAAATACATGATTTCCATAAAGCCTAAGGACGTTCCCGTTATCTGCAAGATAGTTGTAGTCGGCATTCACAAAACCAGTTGTTGCGTCTCGTTCATTGAGACCGTTAGTTTCTAAGCCTGAAAAATCGGTATCACCATCTTGAAGAATTAATGTGCGTGTAAAAGCATCACCATCTTGATTGTTGTTAACATTAATATTTCCAGAAACACTTAGGTAGCTTTTACTGCTTATGCTAAAATCTATAACAGTATTCAGGCTGTGAGCATCACTTTCATTCACATTATTATAATCAGTGAACCAGCGTTGCGATCTAGTACCATCAGGATTAAAAAAGCCGATTTCGTTTTCTTCTATATAAAGATCTTCTCTTGGGTTGTAACTGTAGTTGGCATATATATTTACCCAATTATTTTTATAAAAATGTGAAGTACCTATTTTGTATTTGGCAAGCTCGTCGATAGTATAACTACCCATCACATTACCCTTGTAACCTAATGAGATTCCTTTACTAGTGTTAATATTGATGACTGTTCCACCTTCGGCGTCGTAACTTGCCGGTGGATTGGTAATGACCTCTACATTTTTGACATTATCACCACTATAGCCAGCTAGTAATTGATTGAGCTCATCATCGGTTAGGTATACTCTTTTATTATTAATATAAATTTGAGCGGCCTGTCCTTTAACTATATAAGTGTTGTTTTGTTTAAAAACACCAGGCGAACTGCGTAATATGGTCAATGCATCAGTATTACTCAGACTGGTATTCTCTACATTAAAAATGAGCCTATCCGCTTTCTTAGTTACAGTAGGTCTTTTGGCCGTGACAGTGACCGCATCCATGGATTCAATTTGCTCTTGGACTATAAGGTCACCTAGATTTTGATTGCTGTTAATGGTAAGCTTTCGCGAAAGCGTAACATAACCTACACCAGTAACTACCATCGTATATTCACCATCTTCTATATTCTTAAAAAGGACTTTGCCCAGATCGTCACTGCTTGTACCTTGATAAAACGTACTGTCTGGCATTTTGTAAAGAATACTATTTAGATAGGGTAGGGATTCGTTCTTTTCATCGATGAGTCTTGCTGTAAGCTCGTGCTGTGCAAACGAACTAAAGGAAACAAGGAAGAATAGGTAAGGGAAAAATCTATTCATGAGGCTTTTGAGTTGGAATTTAGACCACTAAAATAAAAAAGGGATAGGAAAATACCGACTTTAAATTCGACTATATTTGCATCTCGATTGAAACGACTATGAAGAACATACGTAATTTTTGCATTATTGCGCATATTGACCACGGTAAAAGTACACTGGCAGACAGGCTGTTAGATGCTACTCAAACTGTTACAAAGCGTGAGGCTCAAGCACAGCTATTAGACAATATGGATCTAGAGCGTGAGCGTGGTATTACCATTAAATCTCACGCGATACAGATGAATTATACAGCTCCAGATGGCGAGCAATATATTCTTAATCTGATAGATACTCCTGGTCACGTAGATTTTTCCTATGAAGTTTCTAGATCTATTGCTGCTTGTGAAGGTGCTTTGTTGGTAGTTGATGCCGCACAAAGTATTCAGGCACAAACGATCTCTAACCTTTATCTAGCATTAGAAAACGATCTCGAAATCATACCTGTGCTTAATAAAGTTGATTTACCTAGTGCAAATCCAGAAGAAGTAACCGACGATATTGTAGACCTGTTAGGTTGTGCCCCAGAAGAGGTAATACCAGCAAGTGCCAAAACAGGAATAGGAATCCAAGAGATTCTAGACGCTATCGTTGAGCGTGTACCAGCTCCTGTAGGTAATCCCGATGAGCCGTTGCAGGCATTGATTTTTGATTCTCAATATAATCAATTTAGAGGTGTGGAAACCATCTTTAGAGTTATAAATGGTAGTATTAAAAAAGGTCAACATATTAAGTTTGTTGCAACCGGTGAAAGCTACTATGCCGATGAGATTGGAACTCTTAAGCTGAAACAAGAACCTAAGAAAGAAATAAGCTGTGGTGATGTAGGTTACTTGATTACAGGTATTAAAGAGGCAAAGGAAGTTAAAGTAGGTGATACTATAACTGATCACGATAATCCGACTAAGAATGCAATTGAAGGTTTTGAAGATGTTAAGCCTATGGTTTTTGCAGGTATATATCCTGTAGACACTGAAGATTACGAGGATTTGAGAGCTAGTATGGAAAAATTACAGCTTAATGATGCCTCGCTTGTATTTCAAGCTGAAAGTAGTGCTGCATTAGGATTTGGTTTTAGATGTGGGTTCTTGGGAATGTTACATTTAGAGATTATACAAGAAAGATTAGAACGTGAGTTTGATATGACGGTGATCACTACGGTACCTAACGTATCCTATCACGCTTACACTAACAAAAATCCTAACGACATTGTAATCGTTAATAATCCTAGTGATTTACCTGAACCATCAACACTTAATCGAGTAGAAGAGCCATTTATTAAAGCTACGATTATTACAAAATCTGACTTTGTGGGTAATGTAATGTCATTGTGTATTGAAAAACGTGGTCAAGTAAAAAATCAAACCTACCTTACTCAAGAGCGTGTGGAACTAGTTTTTGACATGCCGTTGGCAGAAATTGTTTTTGATTTCTACGATAGATTAAAAACAGTAAGTAAAGGTTATGCTAGTTTTGATTATGCGCCTATTGGTATGAAAGAGTCAAAACTTGTGCGAGTAGATATTCTGTTAAATGCTCAAACTGTAGATGCTCTTAGTGCGCTTGTGCATTTTGATAATGCTTATACTATTGGTAAAAAGATGGTTGAAAAGTTAAGAGAGTTAATCCCTAGACAGCAATTTGACATACCGGTACAAGCAGCCATAGGAGCCAAAATTATTGCTCGTGAAACTATCAAAGCGTTGCGTAAAGATGTGACGGCAAAATGTTACGGTGGTGATATTTCTCGTAAGCGTAAGTTACTAGAAAAACAAAAGAAAGGTAAAAAGCGTATGCGCCAGGTAGGTAATGTAGAAATTCCACAACAGGCGTTTATGGCGGTATTGAAGTTGAATGATTAATTCAATATGCTTTATAAATTAAAACAGCGACCAATTGGTCGCTGTTTTTTTATTAATTTTCTTCAAGTAGTACTTCACCGGTGGTAGTTTCTACTATTTCTTTACCTAGATATACCAGCAAGGATCCTTCATCTATTTCAAGATCTTGATTAAGTGATGGTATAACATCTATTGCCTTTCCTTTGCGTATAAATAATGGAATGATATTAGAGTCGGTTTTTGTTATTTCTAGAAGAGCATTAAAATGTTCTTGAGATTTTAATTCAATTTCTCTTATGTGACCGTGATATCTAGCTACTTCATTAATATTGATAAAATCGTCGGTAGGAGAGAATAAACCTTCCTCAGGATTTTGATTAGGATTGTTTATTTCATTGGCATGTACCAATCTAAAGGTGCCGTTCTCTCCAAATTGATTGCCGAACCTTTCAACCGCATATTCATTAATTTGAGAGTTCCCAGTGAGAGCTAGCAAAAATCCAATGTTATTAAATTCAACATCATCTGTAAGAGCGTCACTATATACATCAGCGATGACAGCGTCAAGACCCTTTTCCTTAGCCAGTCTTACATTATTAGCATTGCTGTCAACTAGCACAACCGCACGTTCGTGTTTTTTTAAGTAGTCAGCCACAAGTCTTGAGAACTTGCTGGCTCCTATTATCATAATTCCATTAGATTTCTTAAGAAAAACTCCTACAATTTTTGCAAAAGCACGTGCCGTGGTAGCATTAAGAAGTACAGTTCCTAATACGATCATAAAAACGAGAGGTGTAATATACTCTGCCCCTTCAATACCTTGAGAAACTAATTTTGATCCAAATAAAGATGCAATACCAGCTGCCACGATACCACGAGGACCTACCCATGATATGAAGAGTTTTTCATTTATTTTAAGTCCGCTGTTGACAGAACTCGCAAACACACCCAATGGTCTTATTAAAAGTACAACTATGGCAAAAAGCACTGCAGTTTTCCATGTATAGATTAAGTATAGATCTTCCATGTTAATATTTGCTGCTAGCAAAATGAATAAGATGGAGATTAATAAAACACTTAGGGATTCTTTGAAGTAAAGGAGTTCCTTAATATTAGGTAAATTAATGTTACCCATCACCATTCCCATAACTACCACGGCAAGTAAACCAGATTCTTTGGCAAAGGTGTCGCTCAAAACAAAGACGCCCAATACAGCAGCTAGAGTCACTACATTAAGCAAGTAATGTGGAATAAATTTTTTCTTGATAGCAAAGGCAAGCGCATGAGCAAAAGAAAAACCAAAAGCAAATCCGAACAACACAATCTTACCAAACTCTTCAAGTGCCACTATGGTAAATTTCCCGCCAGATCCGGTGCTTATAAATTCAAATACCAATACGGCAAATAGAGCTCCTATAGGATCAATGAGTATTCCTTCCCATTTAAGAATAGAACTTATATCTTTTTTCAATGGAATGTTTCGTAAAATAGGAGAGATAACGGTAGGACCAGTAACAATAATCAACGCACTGAATAAAAGTGAAATTTCCCAGCTCAAGTCAAAGATATAGTGAGCAGCAACACCAGCACCTATAAACGTAATTATTACAGCCACAGATATAAGTTTTCCAATAACAGGACCAGTATTTAGAATTTCGGCTCGTTTCAGGGTTAAACCACCTTCAAATAGAATTATACTAATTGCTAATGAGACAAAATAGAATAAACTTTCTCCAGGAAACAGTCCGTTATCACCATTCCAAATGGGGTGAATGAGTTTCGTGTGATCTTCCGTATAAATGGTTGCGATGGGACCTACTAACAGTCCAATGATGATAAGGGGTAAAATTGCGGGTATTTTAAAACGCCATGCGACCCATTGCGCTAGTATACCTAAAATTATAATTCCTGCTAGTTCTAGCATATTTGGATAGATTTTAGGGCCAATTTACGACCTTTTTTAAATAGATGTTGAGGTTCCGCTTTCGCGAAAGCGTAATTACCACATTCTTAACGTGCAATTATGATATACCGCTATTGATTTTAACATAGATTCATGATGCATAATTAGCTATTAAAAAACTGATAAATGACCACTGATTACCAATGCCTATTTTGTATTTTGCAGCAATGAAAATACATAAGGTAGAATCTGGGAATTTTAAATTAGATGGCGGTGCTATGTTTGGTGTAGTGCCTAAATCTTTATGGCAACGCACAAATCCAGCCGATTCAAACAACATGATCGACATGGCGGCGAGATGTTTGTTAATTGAAAATGGTGATCGGTTGACTTTAATTGATACCGGAATGGGTACTAAGCAATCGGAAAAATTCTTTGGATACTATTACATGGACCATAGATTTGACTTAGATTCCAGTCTTAAAAATCTAGGTTTTAATAGAGATGATATTACCGATGTTTTTTTGACACACCTACATTTTGATCATTGTGGTGGCGTTATAAAAAAAGCTGGTAATCACGATGGATATGAACCTGCTTTTAAAAATGCCCGTGTTTATACCAACGAATCACACTGGCAATGGGCAATTGAACCTAACGCTAGAGAAAAGGCCTCATTTTTAAAAGAAAATATTATCCCGATTCAAGAAAGCGGTCAATTAGAGTTTGTAAAACAAAATCAAACTTTTGAGAAAGCAAATGAAATGGATTTTGACATTTTGTTTGTTGATGGTCATACAGAAAAAATGATGATACCGCATATTGAGTATGATAGTAAAACATTTGTTTTCATGGCCGACTTATTGCCTACCGCAGGACATTTGCCCCTGCCATACGTTATGGGATACGACACAAGGCCTTTACTGACTCTTGATGAAAAAGAGAGGTTTTTACAAAAGGCAGCCACTGAGAAGTACTACCTCATTTTAGAACACGATCCTTTTAATGAGATTATTACGGTTAAACACACCGATAAAGGTGTGCGATTGGACCAAGTTTATACATTTAATGACTTTTTTAATAATTAGAATATGAAGTTTACATTTAAAAATACCCTTGTGGTAACAGCCGTTGCTGGTATGCTAGCTAGCTGTGGTAGTGGATTTGATATAGTATCACCACCTATTGAAAATATTGATACTACTCCTATTAAGACAACTGCCCTTACTGAAGAGCAAGAGAAAAATTGGAAGGACTACGATCTTCAACAGGATACTATTCCTGGAATGAGTGTTAATAGAGCTTATAATGAAATCCTAAAAGGAAAAAAAGGTGAAACTGTTGTAGTCGCAGTTATTGATAGTGGTATTGATGTTGAACACGAGGATCTAGATGATGTTATTTGGGTAAATGATGATGAAATCCCAAATAATGGAATTGATGACGATAACAATGGTTATATCGACGATGTTCATGGATGGAACTTTTTAGGAGATATTGTTGATGAAAATTTAGAATATGAACGTATTGTTCGTGATAAGGATAAGCTACCTGCAGATCTAGTGGCTAAAGCTCAAAAAGAGTACGACGAAAAACTAGAGCAAGCTCAAGTTGCAAAGGGTCGTTATGAACAAATCCTTCAGCAAATAAATCAAGTTGATCCGTTGTTGAAAAAAGCGACTGGAAAAGACGTATACAAATCAGAGGATTTAAAAACCGTTGAATCTGAAGATCAAGCTGTACAACAAGGCAAGCAATTGATGATGTTCTTGTTCTCTCAAGGTTTAGAGTCTAACAAAGATGCTATAGACACTATTACCGAGCTTATTAACGATCAAGCAGATTTGTTAAACGGATCTAAGTTAAAGACAAATTATAGAAAAGATATCCTAGGTGATGACCCTTATGTATGGGACACTCCTGTCTATGGAAATAATGAGTATAGTGGTCCAGATCCAAAGAAAGAAGATGCTTTTCATGGAACACACGTTGCTGGGATAATTGCTGCAGAGCGTAATAATGGATTAGGTGTTAATGGAGTGGCTGAAAATGTAGAGATAATGGTTCTAAGAGCTGTATCTACCGCTGACGAATACGATAAAGATATTGCTAAGGCGATACGATATGCTGCGGATAATGGTGCTAAAGTGATTAATACAAGTTTTGGTAAATATCATTCTCCTAATCCAGAATGGGTATGGGAAGCAATTAAATATGCTGCTAGTAAGGATGTTCTTATTGTAAATGCTGCTGGAAATGAAGGTATTGACACAGATTTTACTCAAGTATATCCTCAAGACCAACAAGGAGTAGGAGAAGAAATATCTGATAACTTTTTAACTGTAGGAGCTATGGGTCCGGAATATGGAGCTAATATGATTGCTGGTTTTTCTAATTACGGTAAATCTAGTGTAGATGTTTTTGGTCCTGGAGTGAAAATCTATTCAACTGCTCCAAATAGTGAGTATAGATTTGCGCAAGGTACGTCTATGGCTTCTCCTGCAGTAGCAGGAGTTGCTGCCGTAGTGAGAAGTTATTTTCCTAAATTGAGTGCAGGTCAAGTGAAGCAAGTTATTATGGAAAGTGGATTGACTACAAATGCAAACATGACTTTAAGTAGAAGTAGAGAGACAACAAAGCCGTTTAAAGAGATTACTAAATCGGGTAGAATGGCAAACCTTTATAATGCTTTAATACTTGCTTCAAAAATGTAAGAAGCTGTTTTTATATTACTAATAAAAGTGCCTCATTAATATAGTGAGGCATTTTTTTTTGATATAGATTGTAGTGTAAATTTAAAACTTAATCATAGCGAATATTATAGATAATAAACATTAAAAAATCGATAAACGGTAAATTTGTTTAAATTGACATTAAGTTTACAGCTCTTTTTTTGGAGAAGATTGATAAATAAATATATTCGCAACTTAAAGAAAATGCCCCTATGCAATTCTTGTTATTATTAATACTTGGTACAGGTACTGGTGGACCTACGCCACCGCCACCGCCTCCTCCTATGGGGCCACCGCCACCTGTTGGTGATGTAGTTCCAGTTGATAGTGGTATTCTAATACTTATTGCTGTTGCACTTGCTATAGGAATTTACTCCGTTTTACAAAGAAGAAGAATTACAAAAGCTTAAAAAGCTTTTAATTATTTTGTAATTCCATTAAACGTTTTACATATTTTCCTATAACGTCAAACTCTAGATTTACGATATCACCTGATTTCATCTCCTTAAAACCAGTGTGTTCATAGGTATAAGGTATTATAGCGACGGAAAACTCATTGATTTTTGAGTTTACTACAGTGAGACTTACGCCATTAATACAAATACTTCCCTTTTCAATAGTCACATTATTCAAAGCAGAGTCGTATCTGAAAGTGAATATCCATGATCCATCTTGTTCCTCTACATTTATACAGGTTCCAGTCTGGTCCACGTGTCCTTGAACAATATGTCCGTCTAAACGGGCATTCATAAGCATGGCACGTTCAATATTTACGGTGTTGCCAACTTTAAGTTCGCCTAAATTGGTTTTTTTAAGTGTTTCGTCGATTGCAGTAACTGTATATAAGTCTTCATTCAGATCAACAATAGTGAGACACACTCCATTATGTGCTATGCTTTGATCAATTTTAAATTCATTTGTAATATCCGAATGTAATGTAAAATGAATATTAGACCCTTCTTTTTTTATTTCAACTACACGTGCAGTTTGTTCAATAATTCCTGTAAACATAACTTGTGAAAAAACCTTAATTTTACTTTTTCAAAAATACGGCTTAAATAGCGCAATACATGGTAAAAACTGACAATATCAAAGTAGGTATATCAATAGGAGATCCTAACGGAATCGGTGGTGAAATTATTCTTAAAGCTTTTGAAGATAATAGAATGCTAGAAATGTACACGCCTATAATTTTTGGTAGTACAAAATTGTTTTCCTACTACGCAAAAGTTTTTAAAATCAACACAAAGTTTCAAGGGATAAAGTCTTTGGAAGATGTCGTGCCGGGTAAAATTAATGTTATGCGTCTTTTTAAGGAGCCTTTTCATGTTGATTGGGGAAAAGTAGATAAAAAAGCAGGAGAAATCGCGGTTAAAAGTCTTCAAGAAGCAACCAAGGCGCTTAAGTCAGGGAATGTTGACGTACTTGTAACAGCGCCTATTAATAAGGAATCCATTCAAAGTGAAGAGTTTAAATTTCCTGGACATACGGACTATTTGAATCAGGAACTATCAGGAGAAAGCTTAATGTTTATGGTTTCGGATAAATTAAAGGTAGGTTTGCTTACCGACCATGTTCCAGTAAAAGATGTTCCTTCAAACATCACGGCTAAAAGTATTAAAACCAAAATAGGAACAATAAAAGAGTCATTAAAACGAGACTTTAAAATTTCCAAACCTAAAATTGCAGTTCTAGGAATTAATCCACACGTAGGAGATAATGGTGTTATAGGAGATGATGATCAAAAACAGCTAATACCTGTTTTAGAGGAATTACGCAATGATGGTACTTTGATATTTGGCCCTTACGCAGCCGACTCTTTTTTTGGTCAGAAACGTCACGAACAATTTGACGCTATTTTGGCAAGCTATCATGACCAAGGTTTAGTTCCATTTAAAACATTAAGCTTTGGTGAAGGTGTTAATTACACAGCAGGATTAAGTCATGTGCGCACCAGTCCAGATCATGGAACTGGTTTTGACATAGCAGGAAAAAATGAAGCAAGTGCTAGTAGTTTTACTGCTGCTGTACATATGGCTGCAGATATTTTTAATGCTAGAAAGGAATATGATGAACTGACTTCAAACGTATTAAAAATACAATCTAAAAAACGAAGATGATATTAACAGTTGATTTTTAATAACTTTTATTATCTTTGCACGCTCTTTATAAGAGCTATATTATGGAACTCAAAGCTTTTAATATTGCGTTTGCTGGTCTTAAAGTAGGGCAGCATCAATTTGAGTACGAGGTCGATAATACGTTTTTTGAAAATTTCGGATTTGAAGAGTTTAATAGCTCATCCCTTGCTGTAACTGCGGTACTAGATAAAAGAACCACAATTATGGATCTTAAATTAACTGCTCATGGAGTGGTTAACGTTAATTGTGATGTGACTAATGAACCCTTTGATTTACCTGTTGAGGTAGATATGGATTTGGTAATCAAATTCGGTGAGGAGTTTAACGATGAAAATATAGAGTTGTTAATTTTACCTCATGGTGAATACCAATTCAATATAAGCCAGTACGTATATGAGATGATTGTTTTATCAATTCCTCAAAAAAGAGTACATCCAGGTGTTGAAGACGGCACACTAGACTCAGAAGTGTTAGATAAACTTGATGAGTTAAGTGTAGCAGCTCCAGAAGAGAAAGAGACAGAACAAGTAGATCCCAGATGGGACGCATTAAAAAAATTAAAAACGGATAATAATTAATAGCCATGGCGCATCCAAAGAGAAAAATCAGTAAAACAAGAAGAGATAAAAGGAGAACTCATTATAAAGCGAGTGTTCCTCAAATCGCAGTAGATTCAACAACAGGAGAATCTCACTTATACCACAGAGCTCACTGGCACGAAGGTAAATTATACTACCGTGGTAATGTTTTAATTGACAAAACAGAAGAAGTAGAGGCTTAGTCTCTATCGTTTAACACAGGTTATTCGATATAATAACTTATTTTTAAAATTATTAAAATGACACATTTTCAATTAAAAATGTGTCATTTTTTGTGGTTTTAGACTGTTTTTTAGTAGCTTTCGCAGCTCTAATCGTCTAATTAGAACGATACTTATGGGTAAAATAACAGCAGCAATAACAGGTGTAGGTGCCTATTTGCCAGAATATCGCCTTACAAATGCCATTCTTGAAACAATGGTAGATACTAATGATGAGTGGATCACCACGCGTACAGGTATTAAAGAGCGTCGTATTCTAAAGGAACCTGGTAAAGGAACCTCATATATGGCCATTAAAGCTGCACAAGACCTTATAGAAAAAAAAGGTATCGACCCTAAAACAATAGATTTAGTATTACTAGCTTCTGCTACACCCGATATGCCGGTTGCGTCAACAGGAGCCTATGTAGCAACACAAATTGGAGCTACAAATGCTTTCTCATATGATTTAATGGCGGCATGTTCAAGTTTTCTTTTTGGAATGAGTACAGCTAGCAGTTACATCGAATCAGGTCGATATAAACGAGTATTACTTATTGGGGCAGATAAAATGTCCTCAATCATAGATTACGAAGACCGCGCTACTTGCATTATCTTTGGAGATGCAGCTGGCGCGGTTCTTTTTGAACCTAATGAAGAAGGCTATGGTGTTCAAGATGAAATTTTAAGAACCGACGGTATAGGTCGTGAATTCTTAAAAATTGAAGCAGGTGGATCAATTCTTCCAGCCTCTCATGAAACTGTAGAAAATAAGCAACATTATGTTTTTCAGGATGGGAAAAGTGTATTTAAGTACGCGGTTTCCAGCATGGCCGATGTTGCAGAACAAGTAGTTCAAAGAAACGGTTTAAGTAACGATGATATAGATTGGTTAGTTCCTCATCAAGCAAATAAACGTATTATAGACGCCACAGCTAGGAGAGTAGAATTACCACAAGAAAAAGTAATGATGAACATACACAAATATGGTAATACAACCAGTGCTACCTTACCTTTGTGTTTATATGAATATGAATCCCAATTAAAGAAAGGAGATCATCTCGTGTTTGCAGCCTTTGGTGGTGGCTTTACATGGGGATCAGTTCTACTTACTTGGGCCTATGATAGTTAATCCTTTAATTAACCACCCTTAAATTATGGAATTAAAAGAAATACAAAACCTAATCAAATTTGTCGCAAAGTCTGGCGCAAGTGAGGTGAAATTAGAAATGGATGATGTAAAAATCACCATTAAAACACAATCAGACGAACCTGTTACTTATGTTCAACAAGCACCGGTAATGGCAGCTCCACAACCAGCAGCTCCTGCACCTGTTGCACCAGCAGCGCCAGCAGCACCGGCTTCAAGTGATGCTCCTGCACCAGCAGCTGTTAGCGATGACAGTAAGTACATTACAGTAAAATCACCAATTATTGGAACTTTTTATAGAAAGCCAGCTCCAGACAAACCACTGTTTGTTGAAGTAGGAGACTCTATAAAAGAAGGTGATACCTTATGTATCATTGAAGCAATGAAACTATTTAACGAAATCGAAAGTGAAGTTTCTGGTACTATCGTAAAAGTATTAGTAGACGATTCTTCTCCAGTAGAGTTTGATCAACCATTATTTTTAGTAGATCCTTCTTAATTTAAGAGGGATTTATTGTTTGTGTTAGTGTCCATGGAAAATTACGCTTTCGCGAAAGCGTAATCCAAAACAACACTATCGCGGTAACTAAAAAACTGATTATCATGTTTAAAAAAGTATTGATAGCAAACCGTGGTGAAATTGCTCTAAGGGTTATAAGAACCTGTAAGGAGATGGGTATCAAGACAGTAGCTGTATATTCTACTGCTGATGCTGAAAGTTTACACGTGAAGTTTGCTGATGAGGCTGTGTGTATAGGTCCTGCGCCTAGTAGCGAGTCTTATCTAAAGATGTCAAATATTATAAGCGCTGCAGAAATTACAAATGCAGATGCTATTCATCCAGGATATGGATTTTTATCTGAGAATGCTGATTTTTCACGTATTTGTCAAGAGCACGATATAAAATTCATCGGTGCTAGCCCAGAAATGATAAGCAAAATGGGTGATAAGGCAACTGCCAAAGCTACTATGAAAGAGGCTGGTGTTCCTTGTGTTCCTGGATCTGAAGGTGTAATTCCTGATTTTGAAACTTGTATAAAAGTAGCCAAAGAAACTGGTTACCCAGTAATGCTTAAAGCAAGTGCTGGTGGTGGTGGAAAAGGTATGCGTGCGGTATGGAAGGAAGAGGACCTTGAAGACGCATGGAATAGTGCAAAAACGGAATCAAAAGCGGCATTTGGTAACGACGATATGTACATGGAGAAACTCATTGAGGAACCTCGTCATATCGAAATTCAAATCGTTGGAGATCAAGATGGAAAAGCGTGTCACCTATCAGAACGTGATTGTTCTATTCAACGTCGTCACCAAAAATTAACTGAAGAAGTTCCTTCTCCTTTCATGACTAAAAAGTTACGTAAGGATATGGGTGAAGCAGCGGTAAAAGCAGCAGAGTTTATTAAATACGAAGGTGCCGGAACTGTAGAATTTCTAGTAGATAAACACCGTAATTTCTATTTTATGGAAATGAATACTAGGATTCAGGTTGAGCACCCAATTACTGAACAGGTAATTGATTTTGACCTTATTAGAGAGCAAATATTAGTCGCTGCAGGTGTTAAGATATCTGGTAAGAATTATGAGCCTACCTTACACTCGATAGAATGTAGAATTAATGCTGAAGATCCTTACTATGATTTTAGACCTTCGCCAGGAAAAATAACAGTGTTACATGCTCCAGGAGGACATGGAGTGCGTTTAGATACTCACGTATATGCTGGTTATATAATACCGCCTAACTATGACTCTATGATAGCTAAGTTAATTACAACAGCTAGAACTAGACAAGAGGCTATTGATAAAATGAAAAGAGCTCTTGATGAGTTCCATATAGAAGGAATTAAAACTACGATACCTTTTCACAGACAATTAATGGATCATCCAGATTATGTAGCTGGTAATTATACCACTGCTTTTATGAATGATTTTGAAATGAAAAAGTAGTCCTTTTTAAACTTAGTTTATAAATCCCAAGTCATTTCGGCTTGGGATTTTTTATTTCTCTGGTTATTGATAAAATATTTTATAATTGTGGTAGTTTGCTGTTAGTATGAGGTTGGTCTTGTTTCTTTTCTTCTTTTTGGCATTGGGAAATTGCTATTCTCAAAGTTTTGAAAATGTAAAGGTGAAGACTTTTAAACCATCAGATAGTTTATTAATAGATAGTCTTCCTATTCAAAAATCCAATTTCAAATTAACCAATATTAAGGGCGTTGCGATTGATACTAGTTTATATACAGTTGACTATGCAACAGGCCGTATTTATTTAAACCCCATTATAGCAGCCTCTAACGACTCATTGCGAGTACAATACCTACCTTTTCCCAAGGAATTATTCAAGGGAGTTCGATTATATGATCCTTCTATCATCCTAAGTGATGAAAGTCCACAAGAACAGTTAGTACAATTAATCCAGCCCAAAAAGCAAGAGATTCAAGTACCCTTCAATGGTTTACAAACTAGCGGAAGTATTTCCAGAGGTTTAAGAATAGGAAATAATCAAAATAGTGTAGTAGATGCCGAGTTGGATCTTAGGATAACGGGTAAGCTTAATGATAAAGTATCCTTAAGAGCATCCATTCAAGATGCAAATGTTCCTCAAACACAGAATGGTTATTCTCAAAGATTGGACGAATTTGATCAAATTTTTATTGAGCTATACAGTGACTCATGGAAAATAAGAGCTGGTGATGTAGATCTAGAGCAACAACAATTTGCCTTTAATAAATTTACCAAAAGAGTTCAAGGTATTTCTGGATCGGTGCGGTTTGATGGAGACTCATCAAACAGTTATATAAACGCAGCTGGTGCTCTGGTAAGAGGAACATTCAATACTTCTAGATTTGTGGGTCAAGAAGGTAATCAAGGACCCTACAAATTAACTGGGCAAAATGGAGAACTGTTTATTCTAATTGTCTCTGGTAGTGAGCGAGTATATGTAAATGGAATATTACTACAACGTGGTGAAAACAATGATTATGTAATCGACTATAATGCTGGTGAGGTTAGGTTTACACCAACTTTTCCGATAACAAGTGAAATGAGAATTTCTATAGAGTATCAATATAGCGAGCGTAATTTTACCCGTTTTGTGGGTTATGGAACGGCAGGATATCAGTCAGAAAAACTTAATATAGAGGCATATGCCTATACAGAGTCTGATGCAAAAAATCAACCTTTACAACAAAACCTCTCTGAACAACAAGTGCAAGCTCTTGCAGCTGCAGGAGATAATCCAGATTTACAAGTAGCACCTAGTGCGATTCCTGATGATTTTTCAGAAAATAAGATTCTTTATAGACGGGACATTATTAATGGTGTTGAACGTTTTGTGTTTTCACAGGATCCCAATGATGATTTGTTTACAGTTCGATTCACTTTAGTTGGAGACAATCAAGGCGATTATGTATTGATCAATGACCAAGCCATCGCAAATATTTATGAATATGTAGCACCTGTGAATGGTGTTTCACAAGGTAATTATGCACCTATAGTAAGACTTTTTGCTCCTCAAAATTTAACCATTACGGGTGTTAAGGCTGACTATGCTCCGTCCGAAAAAACACAGATAGCAACCGAGTTTGCCGCTAGCCGCAATGATCTTAATAAATTTTCTAATCTAGATGATGATGATAATGATGGTGTTGCAGGTAGGTTTGCTATCAAACAGGTATTGATTAAAAAACCTAAAAAGTATGATGTAGCCTCATCACTATCTCTGGATTATATAAATGAGAATTTTAGGAACGTTGAACGTATTTATAACATCGAGTTTGCTAGGGATTGGAATTTAGTTACTCCACAAGGAAATCAACTGTTTACTACACTGTCTACTGATTTTAAAATAGATTCAACACTCACAACTACTTATTCTTTTCAGCATTTAGAATTTAGTGATACCTATAATGGGAATAGACACGTTTTAAGTGGCGCTTATAACGATAGTTTGTGGCAGTCACGCTTTCGCGGAAGCGTACTAAAAACAAGTGGTACTGAATTTTCTTCAAAATTTAATAGATACGATATTGCCGTTAAAAGAAAGATTGGAAAAAACTATATAGGAACTAATTTGAACGGTGAGGGAAATGAGCAGAAAAATGTAAATACCGATCGGTTTACAAACTTATCACAGCGATTTAATCAATATGAGATCTTTGCAGGTCGCGGCGATACTACTAAAGTTTTTGTTGAATTGGGTTATAGACATAGAGTAAATGATAGTTTAAGGGACAATCAACTGGTACAGGTTAATAAATCAAACAATTATTACATAAGAGCACAACCCATTAAAGACGAGAAACAGAAACTACTGTTGTACGCAAATTATAGAAAACTTAAAGCCACTGTCGATAATATTGAAGATGAAGTTTCATTTAATTCAAGAGTTCAATACCAACGATCCTTTTATGATAAGAAAGTAAATTTCACCTCTGCCTATGAGACTAACAGTGCATCAATCGCACGTCAAGATTTTACCTACGTCGAGGTTAATCCTGGCCAAGGAACCTTTACTTGGATTGATTATAACAATGATGGAATACAAGATTTAACTGAATTTGAAGTAGCCCAATTTCAAGATCAAGCAAATTATGTAAGAGTCTTACTTCCTAATCAACTATTTGTTCCTACTCATCAAAATAAACTTGCTCTTACTCTTAACCTAAATCCTAGTTCGTGGAATGATAAAACAGGATACAAAAGGATACTGTCTCATTTTTTTAATCAAACTAGCTATCAAATAGATCGCATGATTGCAAGAGAAGGTACAAGTTTTAGCCTAAATCCTTTTAATGATGAAGATGAGCAATTAGGATTGAACAAATCCTTTAGAAACAGTCTTTTCTTTAATCGAGGAAAGCAGGATTTTACTACTAATTACACCTATATCTCTACAGAATCGCAAAACTTGCAAAGTATAGGTTTGTTTTTAAGTAAAGTAAATAGTCACCAGTTAGGAATGGTCCATCGATTCAAGAAAAGTTGGCTTATTGAT
Organism: Nonlabens sp. SCSIO 43208; assembly: GCF_050703575.1. NCBI lineage: Bacteria > Pseudomonadati > Bacteroidota > Flavobacteriia > Flavobacteriales > Flavobacteriaceae > Nonlabens > Nonlabens sp. SCSIO 43208. Next base: position 650,799 of record NZ_CP065365.1, on the reverse strand, counting down.
ATAAGCTTACAATCAGGATCTACATCCAGTTTGAGTGAAAATTTTGAAAATCGAAATTTTAAAATAGATCAAAGCTTATTTAAACCTAAATTGAGTTACTTATTTAGTGCCAGCAATCAATTTGATTTATTTTATCAATATCAAAAAAAGGAGAATAAATTCAATGATCAGGCTAATTTAGAACAGCACAATTTTGGGGTTAATTTTTCATTTAATAAGCAGCAGGCATATGCTGTTAATGGTACTCTTACATATATCAAAAATGATTTTGAGGGACAGGCTTTTTCACCAGCAGGTTTTCAAATATTGGAAGGACTACAAGACGGTGATAACTTGACCTGGCAATTACTGTTTCAACGTAATATCACAAGCTTTTTAGACCTTAACTTATCTTATAACGGTAGAGCAACTGAAAGTGCGCCTACAGTGCACACGGGCAGTGTGCAGTTAAAAGCCTATTTTTAATTGCGACCCTTTTCATTGGGATAAAAGGTGTGAACGGGATCGCTTTGCCAGACTGTTTTATCTTCAATGCATATTGCTGTTAAAGGTCCTTTGTAGGCTGCGCCTGTGTCTATATTCCATACATTGGCTGCGTTAATAGGAGAAAAACTGTCTAGTCTTGTTGTTGGAGTATGTCCAATAAAAATCTCATGGTACAATTTTAATCTATCAGGATACCGTTCGTTTTCTATACTAAGTTCAGGATTCAAGCATAAGGCGAGTTCCCATAATGATCGATCCCAATATGTGATATTTGAGTAATATTCATATTTGGGACCTTTCAAATTATGAAACCCTGCATGAAAAAATCCATTGTTATCTTTCTCAAAATAGGGTAACAAATGTTTTTCCAAAAACTCTACATGTTTATTTATAATTGCAGATTCTTTAGCTTCATATTTATCTACAGTTATCTGTCCGCCGTGTTGTAACCAAGAATTGTTTTTCTGGTTGGTTTTAAAATAATTCAATAATAACTCATCATGATTACCCATGAGATAAACCGGTTCTAAATGACCGTTTTCTTTTCTTTCTTTTTTAAAATTGATTAAAAAGTCAATGACTTCGACACTTTGTGACCATCCATCTACATAGTCGCCTAAAAATATTAAATGATCATCACCTTTAATATTTATGCGGTCTAACAATTGTAGTAAGGCTTTGTAGCCACCGTGTATATCTCCTATTGCTATAGTTCTCATGAATTGTATTGTACTTTTCTTAAAATGCGTAAAGCTTCTTTAAATGCCTTATATGTTGTTACATATTTTTTGAGATGTTGCTTGTGAACTCGCATTTTTTCAACCGGTTCACCTACATTGTTAAACTTACAAATAAGCATGGTTTCCGGCAACTGCCTAAGATCCATTAGTTCCCTATCGGTAAGCGGTGCATCAGTTGCTATTTTTTGCAATAAAGCCAGGTTTGCATTGTAAATGTGGTGTAGCGTTCTTCTATCGTAGTAAGGAGGATTAAAGAGAATTTTATTCTCTAAAGTATAGGTTCCATTAGGTAGAAATCTAAACGTTTGCTTTTCAAGTGGATGATACCGCTGTTGTGCTCCAATACCTAAATGCACAAATTCAAGTATACTAAAACTGGAATCATCATGTGTTATTTGAACTTCATCTAGGGCGCTGTAAAAAAGTTGTACTTGCTCATTGACCATTTCAATGTCAACTCGTGAATAGTAAGTTTGGCCTTTTTTATGTTTTACTTTGCCAGACCAACATATGACAAACTGTTCTTTAAAAACTTTATATTCTGCATGTAGACCGTTGTGACGTCTTTCCATAAACGTAACTACACTATCAAGTGTGTGTTCAATATGGTTGCTAGATTGTTTTTCAATTTGTCGAACGATTTCAGAATTAACATCATTGATTTCGCTATAGAAATCCTTGGGCATTGAAACGCTTCCATCCCTAAAAAAGGCTGCTCCGCCATAATATTTCCAAATGTTTTTGCGTAGGACAGTAAGACCATTTTGTGCTCGTATAGTAACTAATCCGACCACTTTTCCTGTAGGTAAGTGTGGAAATGCAATATTCTCATATTGAATTATAGGAGCGTTTTGTAAATAAGCATTGACAAGGTTTTGTAGTTTAGAATCATCAAAAAAATCTACGCCTACAATGGAGTTACTCGCATCATCGATCCCTATAACAATGTAACTGTTGTTCTTAGGATTAGAATTTGAAAGCGCACAAATATGTTTTAAAAACTTAGCCTTTCCTTCTTTACTGCCTAAATCAATTCGCAACTTCTTGTCATAAAAACTATTCTCATCATTATGAGCTAATAGATTTTTTACGAGAAGTCGTTTATTAATCATGTGGTCTAAAGATAAACCACAATTAATAGTAAGCCATTAAGAAACAGTTATTTTACGTTTGCTATTTGAATGAGTTCATCGCTTTCAATCCGTGATTTTTCATACCCATGTAATGCTATGCGAATCATAGCAGTGGCAATTGTTTTTGGTGCAATACTGCGGTATTTTTTAAGAGGTCCTACAAGTAGTGGATCAATCAATTTCTGTACTTTTTTCCACATGCTTTCAAAGGGGCGTTTTTCATCTCTGGGTCCACTTATCAATGCTGGTTGAACAAAATAGGCGGCTTTGAAATTTAGATCCTTTATGTCGCGCTCCATTTCTCCTTTGCCTCGGTTATATAGAAATCTGCTTTCAGGATTTGCTCCTAGTGCACTTATGGCTATGACAGTGGATATTTCATTGTCCTTAGCCTGTTGAGCTACTAAAAGTGGTAGATCATGCTCAATTTTGTAGTATTCTGCTTTATCTGGTGTCTTTGATTGGGTAGTACCGGTACAAATAAATAAATGATCTCCATATAAGTGGTTCACATAAGTAGATGGATCAAATAGGTCAACAATATAATTTTTATGTTTAGGGTTTTGGTGGTTGATACGCTTTCGCGAAAGCGTAATCACACTATCATACTGCTCATTTTGCAGTAATTTTTCCAATAAAACACTACCACATAGTCCAGTGGCTCCAATTATTATAGCACTATAACCCATAAAGATTGATTTGAGGATAGTACTAAGATAAGTGTTATCGTATTTGTACAATAGTAAATTGGCAATCTTCAATACCTTCTGATAGGTTTACAGTAGCTCCAAGGTCTGAAAAAAGTTCAAATGTGATAGTGTCACCTGTATTTAATTGTTCTAGTGACTCAACTTTTCTTACTGGTGGAGTTACAGGAAGCTCAAGAAGATCTGTTTCGGGAATAGTTATTATCCCTACTGTAAGTTCTGGAAAAACAACATCTACAGTAATATTGGCAAAATTCTCACGAGCAACAACAACACCGTTCTTCCTTATACAAACGCCATAGTTAATAGATGCATTAATTGAATTTGAGGCATTTATTCTAACTTTTATGGTATAAATACCATCTTGTTTTGCGGTGAACGTGTGTGTGGCAGGATCATACTCATCGTTAAGATCAAACTCTTCACTGTCAAAAGGAATTTGTGTATAGGTAGATGAAAGAACAAGTGTTGCAGAGGTCGCATTTGTAAATCCTCCTTTTACCGCGGTTTTAAGGGTGGCGTTTAATACATCGCTAGATGAAACTCTCATCACCTCGTTATTAGATCTCACAAGTATACTATCTTGTGCAGCGAGATTTCTATCAGTAGGATTTGTAACTGGATCTACATTACGTATCATAACATTTCCATTTATGTCTAAGGTGGCTTGTGGCGTGGTGGTGTTTACTCCAACTTGACAGTAAATGAAAGTTATATTATAGAATATAAAAATTAAGGTTAGTAGTGATTTCATAGGCTGTATTAGATTGATTATCATAAATATAAATATCTATATAGCGTATTGACCTGTTAAAAGTGTATTTTAACTAAAATCACTATTATTTTTATTCATTATATAGACAAAATACAAATAAAATAGATAAAATGATTATAAATGCATTAATGCTATATTATAGTTAACAATGAACATATAAATTAAGATAAATGCAAATAGGTTAAATTAGTTGTTGCTCCATTTTTTTGATTTGCTTATTACGATATTTGTAGTTGAAAATGTCAAACGAATCACATCAAGTATCTAGAAAAATTATTCATGTTGATATGGATGCTTTTTATGCAAGTGTCGAACAGCATGATAACCCATCATTACGAGGTAAACCTATAGCTGTAGGTGGTAGTAGTAAGCGTGGAGTAGTAGCTGCAGCAAGTTACGAGGCTAGAAAATATGGTGTGCGTAGCGCTATGCCCAGTGTGACAGCTGCACGATTGTGTCCTCATTTAATTTTTGTAAAACATAGGTTTGATCGCTATAAAGAAGTGAGTAATCAAATAAGAGAAATATTCCATGATTATACTGATCTAGTCGAACCTTTATCACTGGACGAGGCTTATCTAGATGTTACGGCAAATAAATTTAATTTTCCCAGTGCTACTATAATAGCTTATGAAATTCGTAGGCGTATTTATGAAACTACTGGTCTTACCGCCAGTGCTGGCATCTCCATAAATAAATTTATTGCTAAGGTTGCCAGTGATATAAATAAACCTAATGGTCAAAAAACAATAACTCCTGATCAAGTGGTTTCTTTTTTAGAAAAATTAGAAATCAGAAAGTTTTATGGTATAGGAAAGGTAACCGCAGACAAAATGTATCAACATGGAATCTTTACTGGCGCCGATTTAAAAAGTAAGTCCTTAGAATATCTTGCAGAGCATTTCGGTAAAAGCGGTAGGCATTATTTTAATATTGTACGAGGTATTCATAATAGTCCCGTACAACCTCATAGGATACGTAAATCTCTAGGAGCAGAGCGTACTTTTGCCGAGAATATTTCTAGCGAATTATTTATGAAAGAGCGCTTGCAGCAAATAGCAGGCGAAATAGAAAAACGCATTGAAAAATCTGATGTTGCTGGTAAAACGGTAACGCTCAAAATCAAGTACAGTGATTTCAAAACTCAAACCCGTAGCATCACCTTACCCTACTACATTAGAGATAAGGAGACTATACTGAGAACTGCAATTGAGTTGTTAGAACAAGATCGCTTTCGCGAAAGCGTAAGGCTATTAGGTATAACCCTTAGTAATCTTAATAATGATCAATCTGAACAAGATGAACATGAAATTGAAGAGGTACAATTAGATTTTAAGTTCTAGTACAGTAACTTAATTTTATCTAGTACATTTTCATACTTAACTATCTTGCACTACATTTAAGTATGACTTTCAAAAACACACAATTTACAATCATACATCATGATTTGAAAACAACACCACTAATTCCTTGGAAGGTTGTAGGTAAATTAATGTGGGATCTTACACCTAGAATATTGAATAAAATGGACGAGATAGCCAGGAAATATGATTGGCATTTTAATTATTTTGTTGATGGATACAGCCATTCTACGGACTATTCGGTTATCATTACTGGATCGGATTTAAAAATCGTATTTGCGTCTAAGAATATTGAAGATTTGACAGGTTATGACCCTTATGAAATGGTGGGACAAACTCCAAAAATATTGCAAGGTGTTAATACTGATCTAGATGCTGTTGAGCGTACTCGTGAGGCTTTGATATCCGGTATAGCTTTTAAAGCTAGGTTGCTTAATTATAAAAAAGACGGTGTAGAATACGGTTGTGAGTTGGATGCTTTTCCTATATATAATGGAAATGGAGTTCTCACTCATCATATAGCATTTGAAAAAGAATATAAGTTGATATAAAAAAAGCCGCATCAAACGATGCGGCTTTATTTTAGTTAAGTTATTCCACTTCGGTAACTCTTAAGGTATTTACCATTCCTTTATCAGTTACAGGCATTGCGGCTAGATTAATCAAGAAATCTCCCTTGGCAACAAATCCTTTTTCTTTAGCAAACTTGTTTACATCTTCAATAGTCTCATCAGTACTCACAAACTTTTCATACATAAAAGCTTTTACGCCCCATAGCAAGCTAAGTTGAGTTAAAATTCGTTCATTTGAGGTGAACGTGAGTATGTGTGCATCTGGTCGCCAGGCGCTTATTTGAAAAGCAGTGTAACCAGAATTGGTCATGGTAGTTATGGCTTTGGCATCTATTTCATTTGCCATTTTGGCTGCGTGATAACACACTGACTTAGTGATGTATCGTTTTGTTCTTATGTGTGGTGGTTCATAAGGAACTTTTATTAAGTCACTGTCTTCTACTGATTTACAAATACTTGCCATCTTTTCAATAACTTGTACAGGATACTTACCTACCGATGTTTCACCAGAAAGCATTACGGCATCAGCTCCATCCATAACAGAATTTGCTACATCATTTACCTCTGCTCTAGTAGGAGTAAGACTAGTAATCATAGTTTCCATCATTTGAGTGGCTATAATTACGGGTATACGTGCTTTTTTAGCTTTTAATACAAGTTGTTTTTGAATAAGAGGAACTTCGTGTGCAGGTATTTCTACTCCTAGGTCACCACGTGCTACCATAAGACCATCGCAATATGCTACTATTTTATCAATGTTTTCTACTGCTTCAGGTTTCTCAATCTTGGCAACAATAGGAATTTTATTTTCACTATTTTCCTTAATCAAGTCTTGCAGTTCCATCAGATCTTTGCTGTGACGCACAAATGACAATGCCATCCAATCTACCTGAAGTTCACAAGCAAATTTTGCGTCTACAATATCTTTTTCAGTAAGAGCTGGTAGTGAAATATTCGTTTGTGGTAAGTTCACTCCTTTTTTTGAACGTAAAGGACCACCTTGAATAACTTTGGCAACTACTTCATCTTGTTTATTAGTAGATTTTACTTCAAATATTAGTTTACCATCATCTAGAAGTATGCGTTCACCTTTTTGAACATCTCTCGGAAACTGTTCATAATTCATATAAACACGTTCCTTATTTCCTTGAAAAGGCTCTCCAGTTACAAACGTGATTTCATCACCAGGTTGTACTACTACTTCTTCTGCCATAACACCTACTCTTAATTTTGGGCCTTGTAGGTCTCCCAAAATTCCTGTAGTATAACCGTGTTCTTTATTTAAGTCACGAATCATTTGAACGCGCTCTCTTACATCATCGTGATCGGCGTGTGAGAAATTAATTCTAAATACATTTACACCAGCTTTCATCATATTAAGGAGTGTTTCCTTGCTTGATGTTGCTGGTCCTAGTGTGGCTACTATTTTAGTTTTTTTAGATGTCGGCATTTATTCAAAGATTAAATAGTCTTTATTTTTCAATTTAAAATAATCTAATAAATAACAGCTTGTGAAAGTCTGGGCTTTATTTAGATCATTTATTAATTTTTGCACAGGATAGCTCATGTTATTCTGTTCTATTTTAAGGATAAAATCAACCTTATGATATTCCTTAAGTAATGTCACGGTAATTTCCTCTTCATCTATAGTTTCAAAAAGCCCTGTGCCAGATACTCCTTTTAAAACGCCCTTAAACCTATTGGCAACTAGATAAAGTTGAGTTTGCAGTTTCTCGTCATAATCCTTGTACACAGGAAACGTTGCTATTATCCTATCAGTAAACAGTTCATGATCTGTTTGTTTTCTTTCAAAACAATGATCACTGTGCTTATTGATATAATACGCAACACGATAGGCAGGTAGGCTTGAGTGAATTCCTATAAGAGAAACATCCTCTTCTTCTTCCCAATCACTTAATTTAAAAGTTGCCATAAGCGAGATGCATAACCACACAAATATATTTAACTACTTGATAAATTAAGAGTGTAAGATGTTGTATTACCGTTAATTCTTTACGAAAACGATATAGGGATTTTTTATATTCTTGATAGCCAAGGAAAGGTCTTCCTTTCCCTACAGGAACTTATAAAAATAGAAGATTATAGGGTAAGCTATGTTATCGCTTTCTATTGTTCATTTTATCTTGTAAAGCAAAGTAGGCTCTTTTACTTGCTTTCTCTTCAGCTTTTTTCTTACTTGTGGCTCTAGCTTTGGCAATAACCTTGTTATCTAGGTATAACTTAACAGCGTAGTGTCTAAGTTCACTTGCCCCAGTATCTTCATAGGTATGATAGCGAAATTGCTTTTTATGCTTTTGACACCACTCAATTAATAAGCTTTTATAGGAGATAATTTTGCCTTCTAATTTTTGAATGTCCACGTAAGGTTCGATAACCTTGTTTTCAATAAATCGTTTGCAAAACTTGTATCCACGGTCTAAATAAACGGCACCTACTAAGGCTTCAAATAGGTTTCCATGGATGTTTCTTCCAAAGTTTTCTACGGGAACCTGAGCTTTAATAAAGTGGATAAGTTCAAAGTCTTCTCCTAATTCATTAAGATGTTCACGGCTTACGATTTTAGATCTCATTTTTGTGAGATATCCTTCGTCACCACTAGGAACTTCATTATAAATATATTCGGCGATTACAGCGCCCAAAATTGCGTCGCCCAGAAACTCTAGACGTTCATAACTTATGGCAATGCCATCTTCAGTCTTTTCACCTGTGGATTTGTGAGTAAAGGCTGTATGATAAAGAGATACATCTTGAACTTTAAGACCTGTAATATTTTGAACTGAAACCGCTAATGGATCTACGGAAGATTTTGAACGATTTGAAAATATTTTACGGAATCTATTCATTCAAAACAATAGCCATTAAATCTTTCTGAAAGCGATACAGCAATTGTGACCACCAAAACCAAAGGTGTTACTCAATGCTACTTTAACTTCTCGTTTTTCAGGTTGATTTAATACTAATTTTAAAGAAGGATCGATATTCTCATCAACAGTGGTGTGGTTAATCGTAGGAGGAACGATGCCTTCTTGAATGGCCATTACACTTGCGATGCTCTCTACGGCGCCTGCTGCTCCTAATAAGTGACCAGTCATAGATTTGGTAGAGTTGATGCTTATGTTAGGAGCGTGATCACCAAATACAGCTTTTATAGCTTTAAGTTCGGCAACATCGCCCAGAGGTGTTGATGTTCCGTGCGTATTTATGTGATCTACATCTTCAGGATTAATACCGGCATTTTGTAATGTGTTTTTCATTACAGCAATTACTCCGGTTCCTTCTGGATGTGGTGCAGTCATGTGGTAGGCATCACTTGAGAATCCACCACCAATAACTTCGGCATAGATTTTTGCTCCACGAGCTTTGGCATACTCATATTCTTCTAGAACAAGAGCTCCAGCTCCTTCACCTAGGACAAAACCATCACGTGTACCATCAAAAGGTCTACTTGCGGTTTCTGGACTTTCATTGCGAGTTGATAAGGCGTGCATAGCATTAAAACCACCCATTCCTGCTTGTGTAACGGCAGCTTCTGATCCACCTGTTACAATTACGTCACAATGTCCTAGTCTAATATAGTTGAGTGCGTCTAGCATCGCATTGGCACTAGATGCACATGCAGAAACCGTCGTGTAGTTAGGTCCCATAAATCCATATTTTATGGAAATATGAGCTGGTGCGATATCTGCAATCATTTTTGGTATAAAGAAAGGATTAAATCTAGGAGTACCATTACCATTGGCAAACGATTTAACCTCTTCTTGAAAAGTTTCCAGACCGCCGATTCCTGCACCCCAGATAACTCCGACTCTGTATTTGTCTACAGAGTCGGTGTCTAATCCAGAGTCAGCTATAGCCTCATCGCCAGCAACCAGTGCATACTGTGCAAAACGATCCATGCGTCTAGCTTCCTTACGGTCTATGAAGTCTTGAACATTAAAATTCTTAACCTCACAAGCGAATTTAGTCTTGAAATGTTCTGTATCAAAATAGGTGATAGGAGCAGCACCGCTCTTACCAGCAATTAAACCTTCCCAATATTCCTGTAAATTGTTACCTATAGGAGTAAGGGCTCCCATTCCAGTAATGACTACTCGCTTTAATTCCATGTAATTAAAATTACGCTTTTGCTTCTTCTATGTATGAAACTGCTTGACCTACAGTAGCTATGTTTTCTGCTTGATCGTCTGGAATTTGGATATCAAATTCCTTTTCAAATTCCATAATTAGTTCAACAGTGTCTAGAGAGTCTGCTCCTAGATCGTTTGTGAAGCTTGCTTCTGCAACAACTTCATTTTCATCTACGCCTAATTTGTCAACGATAATCGCTTTTACTCTTGATGCAATGTCTGACATAATATTCTTTTTTTAATTTTAAATGAATGGCAAAAATAACAAACTTTGTGACAAAACCGTCTTTTACTTATTTAGAGTTAACTTGCCATTGAATTTATTAATCTATTTTATTCTTAACTCTACCAGTCGGGTAACAACAAGCTTGCCATAAATTTATGAAGAAAATTGTAATATTTGCTAGTGGTAATGGGTCTAATGCTCAGGCAATTATAAATCATTTTGAAAATAATGATCAAGTACAGGTAACTCATATTTTGAGTAATAAACCTAACGCATTTGTTTTAAAAAGGGCTACACAAGCTGGTATTGAAGGGATAAGTTTTAACAAGTTCGCTTTCGCGAAAGCGGGATCCATTCATTCTATTTTAAAACAAATTAATCCCGATTTAATCGTGCTAGCAGGTTTTTTATGGAAGATACCAGAGTTTATGGTTGAAGAGTTTCCCAATCGTATAGTTAATATTCATCCTGCTCTATTACCAAAATATGGTGGAAAAGGAATGTATGGAAATCATGTACATGGTGCTGTCCTATCTAACAAGGAGAAAGAAAGTGGGATCACCATACATTACGTAAATGAGCATTATGATGAAGGAGGAATAATTCATCAAGCTACTTGTCCTGTTTTAATGAATGATACAATAGAATCACTTGCAAATCGTATCCATCAATTAGAGCACGAGCATTTTCCAGTAACTATTGAAAAATTACTGTCTTAATGGATGTGGTACACATTTATACTGATGGTTCATCGAGAGGTAATCCTGGTCCTGGCGGCTATGGTATTGTTATGATGGATGTCAATAAAAAAATAAAGAAGGAATTTTCTCAAGGTTACAGAAAAACGACAAACAATAGAATGGAGCTGCTTGCAGTTATCGTAGCTCTAGAAAAGATCAAAAAACAACCCGTTGATATTACTGTTTTTTCAGATAGTAAATATGTGTGTGATGCAGTAAATAAAAAATGGATCGATGGATGGATAAGACGTCAATGGAAAAACGTTAAAAATCCCGATTTATGGAGACGTTTTATAAGAGCTTACAATCGTGCACCTGCAAAATTTCAATGGGTTAAAGGTCATAATAACAATCCTATGAACGAGCGCTGTGATCAACTGGCAGTAGACGCCGCTCTCAATAAATCCACTCACCTAATTGATGAAGGTTTTGAACAGGTGGATAAGGGATTATTTTAATCTTAACAAAGCATTAATTTCTTCAAACTCAATTTCTACCTTATTTTTGCTTATTCAAATTAAGTCTAAATAACAGTTGAGCATAACAATAGCCCATTTAAAAAGAGGTGAAAGCGCCATCATACTACATTTTAATGAAATTGATGTTCCATTAAAATTATTGGAAATGGGATGTTTGCCAGGTAATGAAGTAACCGTAATGCAAAGTGCTCCATTTCAAGATCCTATTTACCTAAATATAAATGGTACTCACCTAGCTATACGTAGAGAAACGGCCCAAAAAATTTCTGTAGAACGTTATGGCTAGATCGATTAAAGTTTCTCTTATAGGTAATCCAAATACTGGTAAAACCTCATTGTTCAATAGATTGACTGGACTCAATCAAAAAGTAGGTAATTATCCTGGAATTACGGTTGAAAAAAAGGAAGGTATATGCAAATTAGATCGAGGAATTAAAGCTCATATCCTTGATTTACCAGGCACCTATTCTTTAAATACAACCTCACTAGATGAAAGTGTTGTTATAGAAACTTTACTTGATCGTACCTCTAAAGATTTCCCTGATGTTGCTGTCGTGGTAAGCGATGTAGAAAACCTAAAACGCAACCTTTTACTTTTTACTCAAATAAAAGATTTAGAGATTCCTACAATTCTTGTCATTAATATGGCCGACAGGATGAAAAGGAAGGCAATTTCTCTAGACATTAAGCAATTAGAGGAAGACTTAAAAACGAAAGTTGTTCTAGTAAGTTCTCGCAAGAATATGGGAGTAGAGGAGCTTAAAAAAGCTATCACTGATTTTAAAAGTTTAGATATTGAGCCTTGTGTTAACGCCTCGGTCATCGATCCTGTATATTTTGAGCGACTTAGAAAGGCCTATCCTAATCAGTTGCTGTACAAGTTGTGGTTAGTAATTACACAGGATGTCAATTTTGGTAAGATTGATAGAAATCGCGATTTAACTGATCTTAAAACCACGTCTTTTGAAATTAAATCTGAAGCAGATTTAAAGAGATTACAGCACAAAGAAACTGTTGTGCGTTACCAATTTATAAATGGTCTACTTAAAAAGGCGCTGTCTATAGATACCGCAACAGCCAAAGATTTAAGATCAAGACTGGACCGTATACTGTTGCACAAAATTTGGGGTTACCTAATATTTTTTACTGTGTTGCTAGTTATTTTTCAAGCTATCTACGATTGGTCTGGTTATCCTATGGATTTCATTGACGAGTCTTTTGCTAGTTTGAGCAGCTGGTTGTCAAACAAGTTACCTGCTGGACCCATAGCCGACTTGCTGTCCGAAGGTATAATACCTGGATTAGGCGGTATTGTCATTTTTATACCACAAATAGCTTTTCTGTTTTTATTCATATCAATTTTGGAAGAAAGCGGTTATATGAGTAGGGTAGTTTTCTTGATGGATCACTTGATGAAAAAATTCGGATTAAGTGGTAAAAGTGTTGTTCCTTTAGTTTCTGGAACAGCCTGTGCAATTCCAGCAGTTATGGCTACTCGTAACATTGAAGATTGGAAGGAGCGTTTAATCACCATTTTAGTGGTGCCATTTACGACCTGTTCTGCTAGGTTGCCTGTTTATCTTATTATTGTAGGATTGGTTATTCCTGAAGGTAGCATTTTAGGTGGTTTATTAAGTTACCAAGCGCTTACTTTAATGTTGCTGTACCTATTAGGATTTGCTACAGCGATTCTAGGAGCTTGGGTGCTTAATAAGATCTTACCAATTAATAGGAAGTCGTTTTTTGTTATGGAAATGCCTGCCTATAAGCTACCCATACTTAAAAACGTCCTTTATACAGTACTTGAAAAAACAAAAAGTTTTGTCTTTGGTGCAGGGAAAATTATAATGGCAATCTCCGTTATTCTATGGGTATTAGCAAGTTATGGTCTAGGCGAGCAATATACTAATGCAGAACAAATTGTTACAGAAAAGTACGAGTCAGAAAATTTAAGTGAGAAAGACTTAAATCAAAAGATCGCATCCCATAAATTGGAATACAGTTTTATAGGATATATAGGTAAAGGAATAGAGCCGGTAGTAGCCCCATTAGGATATGACTGGAAGATAGGTATTGCCATTGTAAGCTCATTTGCAGCAAGAGAAGTGTTTGTAGGTACTCTAGCTACAATTTATAGTGTAGAAAGTGATGGAGAAGATGAACTTACTATTAAAAACAGGATGAAAGAAGAGGTTAATCCCATTTTGGGAGGACCATTGTTCAATTTTGCTAGTGGTATCTCTTTGTTGCTTTTTTATGCATTTGCCATGCAATGTATGAGTACTCTAGCCATTGTAAAACGAGAAACCAATAGCTGGAAATGGCCAGCCATCCAATTTGTAGCGATGACGGTTATAGCCTATGCTAGTGCCTTGGCTGCATTTCAAATTTTAAAATAATGTATACTGCTCAAATCATTGTAGTCGTAATTCTATTTGTTATAGCCCTGTTGTGGTTGTTACGCAAGTATATAGGGCAATCTAAAGACTCAAACAATTGTGGTAATGGTGACTGTGGATGTAAGTAAGATAGTGGATTTTCTCGGTTAAATAAGAGTTTTAACGAGTTTAAGATTCTGTCTTATATTCGTGAAAAATTTTAACCAACCAATATGAAAACAAAGTTATCGTTGCTATTGTTCCTATCAATAGCTTGTTTTACTTACGCTCAATTAAGCTCTGTAGGAAATGTCTCACTACAATTTGGTAGTCATGTTACAGCGCCAAAAGGTGATGTGATTAAAGTGGCAGGTGAAGTAGATGGGGTAAGATATGCTCTAGCAAAACACAAGAAAAAATTCTTTATTCAAACCTTTGATGCCTCTTCAAACGATTACCTTAAGTGTAGTAAGGAGTTGAAGATAGAAAAAATAGGAAAAGCTCGTGTTAATATCGAGGACATGGAAATCATCGATGGTAAACCATACATCTTTGGAAACTATTACGATAAAAAAGCAAAACAAGACATCCTTGCAGCATTTCCAATTAAGTCTAATCTTACTCTCGGCAAGCCTATAAAAGCTGTAGCTATTGATGTAGAGAAAAAAAGTAAAAGAGGTTATTTTTTCTATAAACCATCATATGACGAGCGCAATTATATAGTAACTTATGTAACTGTTCGTAGCTGGGAAGAATCACTTACATATGATGTAACACTGCTAAACGGCGATATGAAGACCGTGTTTACAAAGCATAATGAGCAAGTGTTTAAGGACAGGAAAGATCTTGACTTTAGCTTTGACGATTTTATCGCAAATGAATACGGTGATGTATTTGTTGTTATTAGTGATTCCTATAGAGATAAAAAGAAAAGAACTACAGTAACAAGATTGATGATACATGCTTATTATGCAAATAATAATTATGAAATGACTGAGATTCCTGTAGATCTTAAAGGTAAAAAAGTGGTTAATTGTAATATGTTAAACACCTTACAAGGTCGTTTACAATTAGTAGGTTTCTACTCAAACCTTACAAAACGAGGTCGATCAGAATATAGAATTGAAGGTATTTTCAACGTAAGCGTTGATACGGAGACTAATTCAGTCGTAAAAAACAATTTCAATACATTTACTTATGATGTAAAGAAAAAATTAATCGGTGAACGTAGAGCCAAAAAAGGTAAAAACTTACTTCCTTTTTATCGCAATACTCATATCATTGAAAGAGATAATGGTGGTATAATCGTGATGTCAGAGTTTTATCAAACATTTGTTGGACAAAGCTCGGGTATAGGACCACTAGCCTTCACTCCCATTACTTACATTACTAATGAAGTTATCGTGTCAGCCATGGATGCTGAAGGTAACTTAGAATGGAGTAATGTATTGCCTAAAGAACAAAAAGTAACCGTGACTCAACTATCTATTGGATTTTTTGCTGTTGGTGGTGGGAACGGAGTAAACATTGCTGCAGGATTTATGTTTCCGCTAGGAGTGCTTAATGAGGGACCAGAGTATTTAAGCTCGATTGCTATGTATGAAAAAGGGAAACTATCTGTACTTGTAAACGATGACCCTAAAAATATTGGAATCACTGAAATGGATGACATGCGCAAGGTGCGTAATGTAAAAAAAATGATTCCGGTGTTGTTTGAATTTGATGATGCCACAGGAAAAATGACTCGTACCGATCCTGATGAATACAAGAAAAAGCAACTTGTTTTACGTCCTGCTATTACCTATAGAAAGGCCCCAGGTGAATACGTTATTTTTGCCAGCAATAAGGATAAAAAGAACTTAGGAACTCTTTACCTCAATTAAACATTGGGAAGTTTATTAAAATAGAAGCCTTAACTTAAGTTGGGGCTTTTTTTTACGCTTTCGCGAAAGCGAACTATAACTACTTCCATTATACTTTCTTATTTTTACAATAATGAGTAAACAGCCTTTAGGTTTTTTTGATTCTGGAGTAGGTGGAACCAGCGTGTGGAAAGAAGTAATCAAATTATTACCACACGAAGACACGATTTATCTAGCTGATTCTAAAAATGCACCTTACGGTAGACGTAGTAAGCAAGAAATCATTGAGCTGTGTGTCAAAAACACGGAATATTTATTGGATCGTGGATGTAAATTAATAGGGATTCCTTGTAATACAGCCACTACAAATGCTATCTCCTATTTACGTGATAACTACGATGTGCCTTTCATTGGAATTGAGCCCGCAATAAAGCCAGCGGCACTTAATTCGACTACAAAAAAAGTAGGTGTGCTTGCTACAAAAGGGACGTTATCCAGTGAACTTTTTAATAAAACACATGCAGAGTTTACTACGCATGTTAATACAATTGAAATCGTAGGCACAGGAATTGTTGAACTAATTGAAGCCGGAAAAAAGGATACTGTACAAATGCGAGAACTACTTATAGGAATTATTGAACCTTTCATGATTTCTGGTATAGACTATTTAGTTTTAGGTTGTAGTCATTATCCTTACATCAAAGATCATCTTGCTGAATTGCTACCAGCGAGAGTGAAAATAATTGATAGTGGTGAAGCTGTTGCTAGACAAACCTTACATGTACTTAAAAACGCTAATCTATTAAACTTAAAGAAAGAATTAGGGCATCATTACTTGTATTCAAATCTTAAAACTGACGTACTTTCAGAATTAACCACCGAGGTAAGTAATAAATCAATTAGACTATTAGATTTTTAAACCCTTATTTGAAGTAACTAAACAGCGATGATTTTTTACTAGGGCTTACTGATAATTCAGTATTTGCTACTATCACACTACCACCTTTTCCTTTTTTATAGGCAGTTACATGGCTGGTGTTTATAAGGTAAGATTTATGTATACGGCAAAACCCTTTATCGTCTAGTAACTCTTCAAAATGCTTAAGTGTTTTTGAAACAAGTTTGGTGTCATTAGTCAAATGAACGTGGGTATAGTTATCGTCTGCCTGACAGTATGTTATTTCATTGATAGCAAGAACTTCAAAACCTTCTTGAGTAGGAATAGTTATTTTGTCTTCTAGAACAGGACTACTAGCATGTAATTTTAAGTCTACTTGTAATTCTTCTTCTCGTGCTCTTATATTCTTGACAGTGTCAACAGCTTTAATAAGTTCGTCAATTTCAATTGGTTTAGTTAAATAGTAGGCTGCCTGCATGTTGAGAGCGTCTTTGGCATATTGATCATAGGCTGTGACAAAAATAGTCTCAAAGTCTTTTTGACCTACTTTTTCTAGTATGTCAAAGGCTGTCCCATAGGGCAATTCAACATCTAGAAAAACTAAATCCATATCTGTTTTTCGTAGTACTTGTAAGGCTTCATCCACATCGGTTGCTTGTGCAATTACCTCTACTTCGGGACAGTATTTTGATAAATAGTTTATGAGAATTTCTCTAGAAATTTGCTCGTCTTCTACGATTACAGCTTTCATGGTTTTGATAGATTAGTTTATTATAACAATCACTGTTGTCCCTATATCGGGCTTAAGATTAGCATCTTCTACAGTAAGAGTGATGTTTTTATTATGAAGTTCATTAAGTAAGTCGATACGATTTTTAATATTGCCTAGACCTTTTGAATCTCTTTTCTTTTGATGTTTCGTTTTAAGCTCTTTGGATTTTTCTCTACCTATCCCATTATCCTGTATTACTACTTTAATCCCAGATTGATTATGCGGTTCAAAACTTACTTTAAGCAGGCCCTTTTCCTTTTTGTATCGTAGGCCATGCCATACAGCGTTTTCAATTATTGGTTGCAGTAGCATAGGTGGAACAGGAATATTAGACTCCTTTATAGATGGGTCTACACTTAATTCAAATTCAAATTTGTCCTTAAATCTCTCATGTTCTAGATGTAGGTAAAGATTGAGCAACTCAATTTCCTTACTAGCAGGAATAAAGTCTAATTCACTGTTTTCTAGCACGCTTCGCATTAGTTTGGAAAAATCTGCTAGATATTTATTGGCTTTACGTTCATCATTAGTAGCGATAAAGTTATTGACTGAATTAAGCGCGTTGAAAATGAAATGAGGATTCATTTGACTGCGCAGGGATTTAAGCGCTAGTAAATGATTATTAATTTTTTGCTGTTTATTGTTACGGTACATGAAATAGGCTAACGTAAGAAGCAGGATTACAGCGGCACCTAGTGAGTAGATAATCCAGCGCTGTCTGCGATTTGCTTCAATGGACAATGCCTGTTCTGCACTTGCTAGGGCTAGTTTATTGTCAGTCAGTTTACGGTCTTTTTCTAGAGTGAGAATACGTGTTTGTTTTGCGACTAATTCTTTGGCATTGCGAGTAGCTTCTTCTAATTGATTTTCTTTCTCAAGGTACAATTGGTCGACGGCTTCAATGTACTTTTCACTGTAGGATAATGCCTTGCTAGAGTTTCCTTTAATTCGATATAATTTTGAAAGCTCTTTAGATGCATCTTTTAATACATCTAGATCCTCGTTTTTCTCGGCTTCATTCAGACTTTTTAAATAGTAATCAATAGCATCATCAATTTTGTTTTGCTCTTTAAGAGCGGTAGCAATTTTAAGTTGCTCTTTTTGAAGAGTAAGCTTTGGTGCCTCAGGAGTAATAACAGCTGTTTTATTTGACAAATTGCTAGGATCTGAAAAAGTCTCACGATCAGGTGTTATCGAGTCCTTTTCTTTGGCTTCTTCTTCAAACAGCTGTATGTTTTTTTTACGCAGGGCAATCTCCTTGTCATATTGCTGGTTAGCATTATAAAAATCGGCAGTTTGAGATTGGGTTACTATGGTATTTGAACGACCTTCAACGGTAGAATTTGAAATGGCTTTATTAAAATATCCTTCAGCTTTTTCAGTTTGTCCAGCGCGATCAAGATTGTTTCCTATTTTAGTATTTAGGGTGGTTACCTCATTTAAGTTACCTACTTCTTCAGAAAGTAGTAATGCCTTTTGATACACAGCAATGGCTTGTTGTTGATCGTTAGTTGCAGCATAAGCATCTGCTAGACCTTTTAAGCGTTTAATTTCATCATCCTTGTTTTTAAAAGGACCTAGTTCAATAAAAGCCTTTATGGATTCTTGATAATTACCATTTTCTCTTAAAGCTGAGGCTCTTTTTAGGGAGACACTTTTATTTGCAATAAAGTTTATTGACGCTTTAAAATTGTCAATTGCAAGATCATATTGTTTATTATTAAAGTATAAGTCACCTAATTTTTCATAGGCTACGGCCTGTTGTCGTTTTGATAATGATTTTGGATTGTTTGATAAGGCGGCGATTAGGAAATCTGCCGTTTTTTTTGGATCCTTATTAAAATATACTTGGGCACTATCTATGGCTTGTGAGTAAGTAAGATTATTTAAGGAATCATCCTCATCAGTTACCCTAATCTCTAAATCGTCGTTGCTGTATACAGTATGATAAACAGTTTCAAAATCAATACCTCGTATAACTAATCTATCTCCATAATTGGCAGGAATTTGAAAATTCCCGCGACTATCTGTACTGGCGTATCTGCCATTTGGACCTTCAATATTAACTCCTACAATAGGCTTTCCATCTTCCGTGAGTACTCTACCCGAAATGGATAGGCTTGTCTGCTCTGTTTTGGTTTTAGAAAACTTGGACTGCGCATTTAAGGACGTGCAGCTTATAAGTAATATTATTATGACAAGAATCTTTTTCATCATGTGGTAAAACTAGTCATTATTAATTTGATAGTTACTCGTCAAGTTCCTAGAATGGGCCGATTTAAGGGTTTTTATTATGCTTTCGCGAAAGCGTACTCAACACCTACAATACTTCACTCATTCAAACCTATCGTTTACTCATTATAACTGTGATACACGTAGTTCAAGCCGGTACATTTGATAAAAATAATTGACATGAAAACTATTCTATGTATCTGTTTTCTAGCTGTATGCAGCGCTATACCAGCCCAACACCTAGGAAATTTTAATAATCAAGCGGTTCAAATGGATATCTCACGTGCAAATATTGCTACTTCCATGGGTAACGGATATATCAATCAACAAAAGCGCCACCATTCTCAACCCTTGCAACCTAGTAATGTACTTACCTTAAATTTAAAATCCTTATACAATATTGAAGCTACAGATTATACCGCGGTTTTCAATATCAACCAAGTAGGTGCAAGTGCTCAGGAGGCAACAGATTTAATGAATCAAAAAGTAGATGCTATAAAAGCAGCTCTCAAACAAGATGGATTCACAGGACAGTTTTCCATGGATATGATCTCGTTTGTACCGCAGTATGAGATAGAGGTTACTAAAAAATTATTTTCCAAAACTTACACCGAGGTTCCTGTAGGATTTGAGCTGCAACAAAATCTATTGATTAGTTACAAAAACGACGATGACTTTCAAAAAATTCTCACTGCATGTGCAAATAATGAGGTTTATAACCTAGTCAAGGTAGATTACTATGTGAATAACCTAGACGAGATCTATAAAAAACTGCAAGAAAAGCTGTTAGAAGAAGTTAGTGCAAAAAAGAATTATTATGAAGCATTAGGTTTTGATATGAGTACCTACGATGTTTTCATGGCCGATAAAAAGTACTATCACGTGCCTAAGGATTATTACCGCAGTTACCAAGCTGCCGAAAATGTAAGTGTAGAAGCTGCTCAAAAAAAGAAAGTAACCAGAGTAAAAAAACCGACTTCCTATTACTACGACCCAATCTCTTACGATGGATATGATGTTGTGGTTAATGCAGGTATATCAAAACCTGTAATACAACTGGGCATGGATTTGAGCTTAAGATATCAACCAAAACCAGAAAAACCTAAGGAGCCTAAACCGGCGCCACCTGCACCTGCACCACCTAAACCTAAAGTATATGTGATCTCGCCAGATGGACCAGTTCACATTAAACAAATGCCGGATTCTTAAAAATATAGAAAGATGAAAAAACATGTGTGTATTATGCTATTCCTGCTAGCAACTGTTTTAAGTCATGCACAGGAGCGAGAGGCGATTGTGGTAAATGATAGCTTACCTAAACAGTTCATTGTTTACGGTTTGGTGCCGCCTTCCAGAGACGATGTCAAGGAATTCGAAGATAAATTTGGAGTTAGCTCTATATCAATGGGATGTGTTATTGATCCACTATCGTTAGTAAAAGCTACTAAAAACAATTGCGCAATAGCTGCCTATTTGGATCAAAAGTATGGCAGTGTATGGCGCGAGGAGATTAAATATCATCCCTATGGACTGGTCTTAATAAATAAAAATAAATAACTATGAAAAAGAAAATATTGATGCTAGGACTAGCTTTAATAAGTATAGCATGCAACGCCGAGAAAAAAGAAACCGAGGTGCGACTTTCGATTAATCAACAAGCACCTATTGATCAACCGGTTGATAGATCCCAAAAAGCAACCATTCAAATCGCTTTATTATTAGATACGAGCAATAGTATGGATGGACTTATCAATCAGGCAAAATCTCAGCTGTGGGATGTGGTCAATAAAATGACTTCGGCTCATTGTAACGATCAACAGGCAGGATTAGAGATTGCATTATATGAGTACGGGAATTCTGGCCTTTCTGAAAAAGACGATTACATCAGACAGGTGTTACCTTTTTCTACAGATCTAGATATGTTGAGTAAAGAGTTATTTGCCTTGCGCACTAATGGCGGTGACGAGTATTGTGGAGCAGTAATTGACAACTCTATAAAGAAACTGGAATGGCGTGATGGAAAACAAGATCTTAAAATGATTTTTATCGCAGGAAACGAAGTTTTTACACAGGGAACAATTTCGTTTAAGGAGAGTATCATTGATGCGCAAAAAAAAGATATTACAGTAAACACCATTTTTTGTGGTGAATATCAAACGGGTATAAACCTCAAGTGGAAAGAAGGTGCTTCACTAGGTAATGGAGAGTACACTAATATTGATGCTAATAAAAGAACGGTGTATGTCGCGACACCTTATGATGATAAAATTTTGGAACTTAATAATCAACTCAACTCTACCTATATCGCTTATGGTGATTATGGTAATCAAAAACAAAAATTGCAAATTGAGATGGATGTTGAGGCAATGGTTGTGTCTGAAGAGGTTCAGGTAAAAAGATCGGTAGCAAAATCGTCTTCGAATTACCAAAATGCGAGCTGGGATCTTGTCGATAATGCAGGTGATGACAAGCTTTTGAAAAAGATTATAAAAGAAAATAAATCTACTTTACCAGATTCACTTAAGAATAAAAGTGTGGATGAGGTGGTCGCTTTCGCGAAAGCGGAATTAAAAACTAGAAAACAACTACAAAATCAAATAGCTGGGTTAAACATAAAACGTGAAAAGTACATTAGTGAGCAAAATATGGCCGAAGGTAATGGCTTAGAAACAGCCATTTTTAAGGCGATCCAAAAGCAAGCAGAAAAAAAGAGCTACACGTGGAAATAAAGGGTTGAATTTTGAGTTTTAATAGAAACGTGCTGTTTGTAGCTTTCTACTGTGTTTAATTGAAGTAGAAAACAGCACGTTTTGCTTTTTACAAAATGTGGAAAAAAGAACCTGCGTTGAATAGCGCATCACGACACGTAATTGTACCTTTGATTTTCATCAGAAATAAAAAAGGTTTTGGCTTCAAAAGCAAAAAAGGTTACCCCATTAATGCAACAATACAACAGGATAAAAAGTAAGTATCCCGATGCTTTATTGTTGTTTAGGGTAGGAGATTTTTATGAAACCTTTGGTGAGGACGCAGTAAGAGCAGCGCGCATATTAAATATAGTCCTTACTAATAGAAACAATGGTGGTGAAAAGACTGAACTTGCAGGGTTTCCACACCATTCTTTAAACACCTACTTACCCAAGTTAGTAAGGGCAGGTGAGCGTGTTGCAATTTGTGATCAATTAGAAGACCCAAAATCAGTAAAAGGTATTGTTAAGCGTGGAGTAACGGAATTAATTACACCTGGAGTAGCGCTTAACGATGAAGTGCTGTCTTCAAAATCGAACAACTTTTTAGCAGCAATTACCTTTTCAAAAAACATTTACGGTGTTGCTTTTCTAGACATTAGTACTGGTGAATTTTTAGTGTCTCAAGGTAATAAAGAGGAAGTTGATAAATTATTACAGAACTTCAACCCTAGTGAACTGCTCGTGCCACGTAGCTTGAAGAAAGAGCTTGCACAAAAGTTTCCTTATGACTTGCCTTTTTTCCATCTTGAAGACTGGGTTTTTCAAATAGATTATTCACGAGAATCACTTTTAAATCATTTTAAGGTAAATTCTTTAAAAGGATTTGGTGTAGAAAACCTAGAAACTGCGCTTATTTCGTCTGGAGCGATTCTACATTACCTTGCCGAAACTCAACACAACAAAATAGACCATATAGCTAGCATTTCCCGTATTGAGGATGATAACTACGTATGGATGGATAGGTTTACTGTGCGTAACCTGGAGCTTTATCAAGCGCTTAGTTCAGGCGCTGTCACACTAATTGATGTGATTGATAAAACCACTACCGCGATGGGTGGTAGGATGTTGAAAAGATGGATGGCTTTTCCTCTAAAAAGTATTCAGGAGATCAAACGTAGACATGATGTAGTAGAGTTTTTTACAAAACAAATAGAACAACGTGAGAGTGTTAAGGATCTTCTTAAGCAAATGAGTGATTTAGAGCGATTAGTGTCTAAAGTCGCTACAGGCAAAATTTGTCCACGAGAGGTTGTTCAGCTTAAAAATAGTCTCGAGGCTGTAGCGCCTATTAAAGAGCTTGCTCAAACGGCAGGAAACAAAGCACTTAATATAATTGGCGAACAATTAAATCCATGTTTACATTTGATAGACACTATAAAAAGTGCTATACATGAAGAAGCTCCTGTAAATATTTTAAAAGGGACCACAATTGCATATGGATATCATAAGGAATTAGATGATATAAGGGAATTAGCAACTTCTGGTAAGGAATATCTTGATAAAATGCTAGAAAGGTGTTCTCAAGAAACCGGTATTTCAAGTCTAAAAATAAGCAGTAATAACGTATTTGGATACTATATTGAGGTGAGAAATGCTCATAAGGATAAGGTTCCAGATACCTGGATTAGAAAGCAAACCCTAGTAAATGCAGAGCGTTATATTACTGATGAATTAAAAGAGTATGAAAGTAAAATTTTAGGTGCAGAAGAGCGCATTAATGTTTTACAACAAGAATTGTATGAAGAGGTGGTAAGAGAAATAATGCCTTTTATTAAAGCAATTCAACTAAACGCACAGTTATTAGGAAAGATAGATTGCTTAATCTCATTTGCAGATCATGCCATGATTTCCAATTATGTTAGACCAGAATTACTGGAGGAAGACGTTTTGGAAATAAAAAGTGGTCGTCATCCGGTAATTGAAAAAATGCTACCAGCAGATACTCCTTATATTCCTAACGATGTTAGGTTGGATAGGGAATCCCAGCAAATAATTATGATTACTGGACCCAATATGAGTGGTAAATCTGCTATTCTTAGGCAAACTGCACTTATAGTGTTATTAGCCCAAATAGGAAGCTTTGTTCCTGCGGAGAATGTTCAAATGGGAATTGTAGATAAAATATTCACCCGTGTGGGCGCTAGTGATAATATTTCTCAAGGAGAGTCAACATTTATGACAGAAATGAATGAGAGCGCTAGTATTCTTAATAACATCTCTGAAAATAGTTTGGTGCTTTTAGATGAAATCGGTCGTGGGACTAGTACTTATGATGGTATTTCTATTGCTTGGGCTATAACTGAATATTTGCACGAGCATCCTTTTAAACCTAAAACCTTATTTGCAACTCACTACCATGAGCTTAATGAGATGACGGACAAATTTGAACGTATCAAAAATTATAATGTTGAGGTTAAAGAACTTACTGATAAGGTTCTTTTTATGCGTAAGCTAGTTCCAGGCGGTAGTCACCATAGTTTTGGAATTCACGTAGCAAAGATGGCAGGAATGCCACAGCAAGTCATTCTTAAAGCAAATAAAATTCTAAAGACGTTAGAGCACTCTCACAAGCAGCAAGATGATCAAAATGCAATAAGTGCTTTACAGGATGAGGAAATGCAACTTAGTTTTTTTCAACTAGACGATCCGTTGTTAGAGGATATTAAAAATGAAATATTACAGGTTGATATTGATACACTTACCCCAGTAGAAGCTTTGATGAAACTTAATGAAATAAAGAGGATGTTGATTGGTAAAAACAAAGTAGATTAATAATTTTTCATTTTTTTCTTTGACTTGTGATTAAAGTTGTTAAATTTGCAATCCGATTTGAAAAAGTCGATTGTTCATCAACAAAATGAATTGCGAAAGTAGCTCAGGGGTAGAGCATCACCTTGCCAAGGTGAGGGTCGCGGGTTCAAATCCCGTCTTTCGCTCTAAGTTCGATTAATACGAATTAAACAGTGCCGCGGGCACTTCCATGCTGAAGTGGTGGAATTGGTAGACACGTTGGACTTAAAATCCAATGGGCAGTAATGCCCGTACGGGTTCAAGTCCCGTCTTCAGTACTTATAAAAGCTCCTGTAATTTCAGGAGCTTTTTTATTATATTAAAATAAAAATGTTTCCAATAAAAAAATCCGCTGGAACCCCAGCGGATTTTTTTATGAATTAAAGTTTGAGAATTTACTTACCAGTAACTTTTTTGGCAGCATCTTTCATTCCTTCTTTAGCATCTCCAGCGGCTTTTTTCATATCATCACCTGCCTGCTCTAGTGCCTCTCCAGCATCTTTAATACCTTCTTTTGCTTTTTGAACTCCTTCTTTAGCAGCACCTTCAAGGTTTTCTGCTGCATTATCCATCGCCTCTCCAGCCTCATTTAATCCTTCCTTAGCGTCTTCCATTGCTTCATCAGCAGTTTCCATTGCCTTATCAGCAGCATTTTCTAATCCTTCACCAGCCTCTTCTAGTCCTTCTTTTGCGCTATCAGTAGCATTTTCAACACCATCTTTCGCATCCTCCATTCCTTCTTTAACTTCTTTACAGCTTACTGCAAAGATCATTGCTAGTGCAGCAGCACCCATTAATAATTTTTTCATTTTTTGTTTATTTTGATAATTGATTTAACAAATGTATGTTTTTTAAGAAAACTACAGTAAAATTTGTTATAAAATCAAATTTGCTCCATGATTTACACCTTTCATCGATTAAAAACAGGGTGAAAGTTATACTTTTTCACTCAAGTATTTCCAGTACCTTTTTGGAACGTGCTGTATATGAAGTTTTAAATTTTTTCTAGATTCTATGTTGGTACTCTTAAAATATTGATTCCAAAGATTCGTGTAATTATTTTCTTTAAGTTGTTTAGTGGTGAGTAAATTTTTATCTCCTTGTCCAGTCTGAATAGTGTTATAAATTCCTTTTTTATTTTGAGTGGTTAGATCAATTGTTATTTCCTTAACTGTTTTTAGGTCATAGAATATGCCATAAGATCTTTTTAGATCATAAATAATCCATTTTTGATCCGCGTACCTGGATTTAAAATGTTTTGAAATTAGCGGAAGAACATTAAAATCGGGCTCAATGTTAGCATAATAAATATCTCCTTCAATCAAATGAAATCTTACAAAGGCTTCCATACGATGTTTTTCTCGATGAACTTTTTTTACAAGTTTATCAAAGCTTAGAACAATGTCATTAGCCGCATCATTTAAATTAGATTTGTTATTAGAGATACTTGTTTTAATTATATAGAATAGTAAATTTTCTACATCCTGACTCTCACTAAGAAAAGCTTTAAAAATTTTGTTTAAACCAGAGGTGCCAAAAAGTTGCAACAATTTTTTTTGAAGTCTTTTTACTTTTATCTCGTCTGTAATTACTTCTTGGGTTTCGTTAAATATTTCAGGCTGATAGACGCGGACGGATCGAATTTCTATCGAATCAAGCTTATAAAGATAGCTGTCGAATATTGCACTAAGTAAACCGTCAAAAGTATCATCATATACTAAAATCATGAAAACAAGGTTAACTGATTATTTAGATGGGTTGAGTATTTACTGCTACTCTCTTGCAGTATCTTATTTTTTAATTGTAATGGAGTAAGGTCTTTTTTCTCAAAATACGTTGAATCACATGTAATAAAATACCTACTTCTGTTTAAAGCGATTCCAATTTTTTTGAGATGTTCCCAATTCAACTTTCGATATCTACGTGCATTAATTATTTTTCTTACCGATTTCATTCCGACACCGGGAATACGCGATAGCATTTCCTTGGAACATCTATTAATATCTAAAGGAAATAAATGTAAGTTTCGTAGTGCCCAGCTTAATTTAGGATCAATATCCATATCTAAATTTGGTTGATCTTCATTTAACAACTCTTTGATATTAAAACCGTAGAACCTAAGTAGCCAATCTGTTTGATAAAGTCTATTCTCTCGTATCACGGGTACTGCAGTACCTATTGAAGGCAGTCTTTTATCATCTGCTACGGGAATATACCCAGAGTAGTAAACTCTTTTCATTTTAAATTTCTCGTAAAAAAAATGAGCACTATACATAATATCCTTGTCTGACTCGCCTGTTGCTCCGACAATCATTTGTGTGCTTTGTCCAGCAGGAGCGTATATAGGTGTGTTTTTTATTAATCTTTTCTCCGATTGATATATCTCAATGTTAGATTTAACCGCCTTCATGGGTTGTATAAAATCTTTATGATCCTTGTCTGGGGCTAATAGTTTAAGACCTTCTTTTGTAGGAATCTCTATGTTCACGGATAAACGATCAGCGTATAGACCAGCTTCTTTCATAAGCTCATCGCTAGCACCTGGAATAGATTTTAAATGTATGTAACCGTTAAAATTCTCTTCTTCTCTCAGTTTTTTGGCTACTCTTATAAGCCTCTCCATAGTGGTATCTGGATTTTTAAATATTCCAGAACTCAAAAACAGCCCTTCTATATAATTACGCCTATAGAAATTTATCGTTAGATCTACTACTTCTTGTACCGTAAAAGCAGCTCGTTTTATATCATTAGACTTTCTAGTAACACAGTATGCACAATCAAATATGCAATGGTTGGTAAGCAATATTTTAAGCAACGAAACACACCTACCGTCTTCCGTATAGCTATGACAAATCCCGGTGCCGTTGGAATTACCCAATCCGCCATTTTTATTTGCCCTTTTACTTCCGCTACTACTACAACTCACATCGTATTTTGCTGCATCAGCTAGGATTTCTAATTTTTCTTTGATTCTTTCGTAATTCATTTTAATTCATGTTTACTTCATCACTGCGTTTTCCGGTTGAATTACCTAGTCTGCGATCTCTCAAACTGGTTTGTTTATCTAGCCTGTGAATGGTTTGTGGGTTGTCTTCAGCGTATCTAGGATCTTGGATATAATCCATTTTGTCCATATGTGTGACCTCAATAGAGTAAAAGTCAAATTCTTCTACTACCTTGCCGGTGACTTTATATATTCCGCTTCCGCGAAAGCGTAATTTTGAAGCCACTTGAGGAAACATCACGGTATCAAAAAAACCACCATCACGGTCTAAAAAAGTACCAAACTGCATACGTTTTCTATTTGAAGTATGAGTAGTTTTAATGTTAATTACATACCCGTATATTGTTATTGTTTTACCTTTTTTTGATGGTAAATCTTTGTGAGTTAAATAGTTGTCGGGCTGTTGAGCCAAAAGTTCAAAATGGGAACATAACGGAAAACCTAGTAGTTCCATTTGCTCAAAAGCATGTTCTAGTTTTGAAGTTTTTAGTTGCGGTAAATTGACCTTTTTATTTTGTGGAGCAAACAATTTACTTTGTACATCAACTGCGGTTTTTTTGTTGAGTTTAAAGTATGCCTGCCACAGTAAAATACATCTGTCTAAACCCGTAAATCTAAAAGCATTTATCCTTATTAGAATAGCCGCTTGGTCTGCGCTTATAGGAACTCGATTTATAAAATCGTCAAATGAATTAAAAGGCCCATCAAAATTTCTACTCTCAAGAAGGCGCTGTATAGTACGTTTTTCTAGTTCTTTTAAGTAACCTAAGGCTAGGTAAATGGTTGTTCCTTTTATAGTATTCTGAAAATCACTGTTATTTATACAAGGTGCCTCTATGGTTGCTCCACACATTTTAGCCTCATGAACATATAACTCTGGTCTGTAAAAGCCACCGCCGTTATTAAGTGTGGCTGTCATGTACTCTAATGGGAAATAGCGTTTTAAATACAGACTTTGATAACTCTCAACAGCATATGATGCCGAGTGTCCTTTGGCAAAGGCATATCCTGCAAAGCTTTTAATTTGTTCCCAAATTTCTTTTGCTTGCTTATCGTCACGACCATGTTTTTTACAATTGTCAAAATATTGTTTTTCTACGGCTTTAAATTCCTCTCTAGATCTATACTTGCCGCTCATTCCCCTACGTAAAACATCTGCAGCACCTAAATCTAATTTTGCATAATAATGAGCGACCTTGATAACGTCTTCTTGGTACACCATTATTCCATACGTGTCTGGCATAATACTAGACATGATTGGGTGTGCTTGCTTGCGACGCTCGGGATATCTAGTACGCAGTATGTACTCTCTCATCATACCGCTTTGCGCTACTCCTGGTCTTATCACAGAACTGGCTGCTACTAAACCTAAATAATCATGGGTGCGCAATTTGCTCAACAACATGCGCATGGCTGGCGATTCAATATAAAAACAGCCTATACACTTTGCTTGCGATATCATGGCATTAATCTCAGGATCTTCTTTAAACTCTTTTACACAAGCTCTCAAATCCTTAATATTGGCATTTGGCTGGTTGTATTTAACGATACTCACGGTATCTCGTATTTTTCCTAAACCTCGTTGTGCCAGAATATCAAATTTGTGAATTCCGGCATCCTCTGCAATGTGCATGTCAAATTGAACAGTAGCAAATCCTTTAGGAGGCAAGTCGGTAGCGCTGTAATAATGAATATTTTTTTGTGTAATTAAAATACCACCAGCATGAATACTTATATAATTGGGCATGCCTTGTATAAGGTTACCGTACTTAAAAACCAGTCGGTGCATATCGTCCATTTCATGAGCAGGTAGTTGCCCGCTGGTAAGTTTGTCAATATCGCTTTTAGGTAGTCCAAATACTTTACCCAATTCTCTTATTACGGCTCTAAATTGAAAAGTGTTGTAGGTTCCTAATAGAGCTGTGTTTTTGAATCTTTTAAAGATAAACTGTGTAATATCTTCACGGTCGTCCCATGAGAAATCTAGATCAAAATCTGGTGGGCTGGTCCGGTAGTCATTAATGAATCTTTCAAAGTATAAGTCTAGATCTATAGGGTCAACCTCTGTTATTTGTAGTAAATACGCAAGTATACTGTTTGCGCCGCTACCACGACCTACATAGAAATAATTACGTTCACGGGCATACCGGCAAATTTCCCAATTAATCAAAAAGTAAGCGACAAAACCTTTGCGCTTTACAGTAGTAAGTTCTTTTTCAATGCGCTCGTAAATAGCAGTTTTGTCAACCACGTCCTGATATCGCAAGTTAATCCCGTCATGTGCTAGTTGACTAAGTAACTTGAAATCATCTTCTTTATTTTCTGTAAAAATTTGCTGATTTTCATTGAGTTGGGCATTATCAAAATTAAAATCTATAGAGCATTGTTGCAGTAGCTTTTCTGTATTCTCGATTAACTCAGGAAATGATTTAAAATGCTCCTGTAGTTCTTCTACGGGAATCATTTTATCGTTAGGATGTCCTTGTTGATCTTCGGGTAATTGACTTAATAAAAGATTACGATCAATAGCACGTAGCAATCTGTGTGCGTTATAATCCCTTTTGTTTCTAAAACTTGTAGTTTGTAAAATAACAAGGTGGTCCTTGTAGCTCGCATACTTGGTAAAAATCAATTTGCGTATCGATGCTGTTGAGATTCCTATTTTTTCGCTTTCGCGTAAGCGTACTATTCCCATTTCCATCACTCGTTCTAGAGGATAGACTACATAAGCGTGTTTAAATACAGGAGCTCTATCGGGTAGAGTTTTTTTACTGTGTAAATGATCGGATAGAAAGGAGTTGAGTTCTTGAAATCCTAAATTATTACGAGCTATACCTACATACAACTGCTTATTGTCATTGCGAAAATCGATTCCTACAATACTTTTTAGGTTTTGCAGGGTGCACAATCTTACAAAATTTAGACAAGCACTAGTGTTGTTGATATCAGTAATCACAAAATGTTTTACACCACATTGTAAGCTTAAATCAATCAATGATTGCTCATCATAGGTACCGTATCTTAAAGAGTAATAGGTGTGATTGTTTAAATACATGTTGTCTGAAGCTTAATCCCTAATATGATTGTGTTTTTTCTTATTTATTGCTTGCGATGAGCTAGTACTACGGGTGGTAAGCCATTGAATGGATTCATCATACGTCCTATAGTTTTGGCACCCATTCCAGAGGCGCGTATTACTTTGCGGTCACCATATTTTTCTCTTATGTGGTCTAGGGCGTGGTATAAATTGAGTGCTTGTTCTGTATCATCAAATAGGTTTATTTGATAGTTGCCAGTGACTAGGTGTGAAAATCTCACACCTATTAATCGCACTCTTAACCTACGATTGTACAGTTGTTTAAATAATTCTAGCACCTTGGGAATCAAAATATGATCTGCACTGCAATAGGGTATTTTGACCTGTTTACTATAGGTGTTAAAATCAGAGTAACGTATTTTAATACTCACACAAGCGGTTAATTTCTCACCACGTCTTAATTGAAAAGCTAGGTTTTCTGTCATAGCGGTAAGTATGCTGTGTAATCGTTTTACGTCTATAGTGTCTTTGTCAAATGTGCGCTCGGTTGATATAGACTTACGTTCGTTAAATGCAATAACAGGCGTGTTGTCTATACCATGTGCTCTACGCCATATGAGTAAACCATTTTTACCTAATACATTTTGCATAACATCACTAGGCATTTCTTGTATGGTTTTTATTTTTTTGATTCCTAGGTTACGTAGAGTTTGATATGTTTTATCTCCGACTTGAGGAATCTTTTTTATGGACAATGGCGCTAGAAAAGGTTTTTCTAAACCATAATCAATCATGAGTTGATTGTTAGGTTTTGCCTCGCCGGTAGCCACTTTAGAAACAACTTTATTGATGGACAAACCAAATGAAATAGGTAATCCAGTCTCCCTTATAATCCTACGCCTCATCTCAGTAGCAAACTTGTAACAGCCGTAGAATTTGTCCATTCCTGTTAAATCGGCATAAAATTCATCTATGCTAGATTTCTCAAAAAGAGGAACCTCTTCTTTTATTATTTCTGTTATTTCGTCTGAATGCTTTGAATACACACCAGCATTACCCCTGATAACGATAGCTTCTGGACACAGTTGCCGGGCCAGCTTCATGGACATACCACTGTGTACCCCATAACCACGAGTTTCATAACTGCATGCCGCTACTACACCACGATCACTTGTGCCACCTACTAGTATAGGTTTTGTTTTTAACCTAGAATCCATTTTGCGTTCAACAGAAACGTAAAAGGTATCTAGATCTAAATGCATGATGTGTTTTTTTTGAACTGACATTTATGTCTTTACTTTAAAATTAGAGGTTAAAAAACCTCACTAGGAAATCCTGTGAGGTGCAATTCGTGTTATAAAGGAAGCTTTATTTTTAATCGTCCATGTTTTTTATGACAATGTCATGTACTGTAGGTTCCAAATAACTAATTATTCCCTCGCGTTCTAGGTCATTATTCCATTTGATTTGATGCTGTAACAATACTTCGTTGATGACCTCGTAAGCTTTATTAACTAGTTCATTAGTCTCTGCAACTTTTTCTGGCCAGCTTTTTACATTTTGTTTTAAAAGTTGAGCTACTAGTAATGATTTTTTCCTGTGCTGCATGAGTTGTTCAATCCTTGATGCAACCTCACATTTAATTTTTTCTATTGACATTTCATTCACGGTATTGGTGATTAAAACAATACAAATTGATCCCCTTCAACCAGGCGTTCTTCTCTTATACTATAAGAATGCTCTTCCTTGTATTTCAACTTTTCATAAGGACTGCGATTAAAGTCCATAAATAATTTATCTCCTATTGGTTTTAATAAGTCTAAACCGTTAGATTTTGGATTTTTAATTTTTTGAGAAATAGGATATGCGTTAAAACCTTTAGGGTCAAAAGGCTTCATAATTGATGATAATTGTTTTACATCTAGATCTGTGTCTAGCCAGAGCTCTTCTTGTTTTTTTGTAAGGACTAAAGGAGCGCGGTGATGCTCGATACGTTTTGTGATACGGTTTGCAGCTGTGGTTACTATCGCTACTGTGTGATGTAATTGACCTGTAAGAGGATGTTGCCATATGTCGTAAATACCAGCTAGTGCAAATGGACCTTGATTTTGATTTGGATAAATAAAATAAGGTCTATTTAGTTTCTGGTGTTTAGGTCCTTCAATAAAACCATCGACTAGCACTAAACAACGCTGGCTTTTTATCGCTTTACGAAACATAGGTTTCTGGAATATACCTAGTGCTCCATCATATTGACTGTTGTTTTCTTTATTGTTACTTCCTTCTGCACGAGCATTAAGCATATAAGTTTGCTTGTGTGCCCAGTGTGGAGTAAATCCTAATGTAAACATTTGTATGTGATGTGGGTTACTAGATGTAACTACAGGTATGAGGTCACCGGCGCTTATGTTTACATTTTCTACTAATGGTATTTTACTAGCAAATCTTGCATTAAATCGTTTTTCTAATGTTGCTTGTGACGATAGTAAAGTTGCTCTTCCACACATAATAAATCTTATTTTGGAATAATTCCAATAAAAATTCCGTTTAACAGGTCAAATATATGGAATAATTCCATTAAGTAGGAAATATTCCAGTGTTAAAATTGGAAATATTCCATTAATATGTATATTTGTTTTATGGCACAAGACATTCCAATAGAGGCTAAACGCTTTAAAATAATTAGAGAAGAGTTGGGTAAAACCCAGTCTGAATTTGCTCAATTGCTAGGAGCTGGATCATCAACCGCAGATATTGAACGCGGCAAAAAGAAGATTACAGGAAGCGTAGTAGTTGAACTATTAAAGCAATTTCAAATAAACCCTATGTGGCTGTATGGTACAAGTTATAATAAGAAGCTGGATACAAGCGCTAGTACTGCACCAAAAGTGGTAACTCTAGATTCAAATGAGCGCGAGAATATGATTATGGTGCCTATTAAAGCTAGTGCCGGTTATGCCAGTAATGTGCAAGATACAGATTGGTATAATGAATTGCCTGCTTTTAATATACCATTACCTCAATATAAGGAAGGTAGTTATAGAGCTTTTCAAGTAAAAGGAGATAGTATGTTACCCGTACTACAACCTAAAGAATGGGTAATGGGTAAAGCGGTAGAAAGTATGGCTGCTGCAAATAACAATCGTATTCATGTTGTAGTAACACCTGATAGTGTTCTAGTTAAAAAACTACGTAAAACCGAATCTAGTCGCGAGGTATACTTGATTTCATTAAATAGAGAATATCCAGTTATTGAACAACCCGTAGAAGAAATTACAGAACTATGGGAAGTGAATTCAAAACTAAGTTTTGACCTAGAGGTACGAGAAGGTCAAGAAGCTATGATTAGCTTACAAGAAGGTTTAGAAAGTTTAAGAGAAGAAATTAAAAAAATAAAGAGCTATAATTAATTTTTAATATTAACAATAGTATCAATATTTTGTTAATAAGTTAAACAATGCAATTTTATTTAACTTTATGGAAATTAATGAATTATGAAAACATTTTATCTTATTGGATTATTAATGACTTTTTCAAATTTTTCAACATCTGATTACAATTATTGTGGATGTGGGGATTTTGAAGGAGGTATTACACATTACCAAATTTTGAATAATGGTAGAGGTTGCTGTACTGGGACTGTGGTCGGTGAATACGCTTATTACGATACTTATGTAAATGAGGGTGAAGCATGGCATTGGATTGGTAGGGAATTTATTTCACCGGCAG
Source organism: Nonlabens sp. SCSIO 43208 (assembly GCF_050703575.1). Taxonomy (NCBI): domain Bacteria; kingdom Pseudomonadati; phylum Bacteroidota; class Flavobacteriia; order Flavobacteriales; family Flavobacteriaceae; genus Nonlabens; species Nonlabens sp. SCSIO 43208. The sequence continues at coordinate 615,980 of NZ_CP065365.1, read as the reverse complement.
CCGCACAAGAATCTTGTTGTTCAGGTCAAAACGTTTAAATTTTTATATTATGAAAAAAAATAAATTATTCTATTTTGTTTTACTAGCTATAATACTTATGGCGTGTACTAACAATTCTGAACAGATTAAAGATGATTCAGAAAAAGGGACCATTCCATCAGAAGTAGAAAAATATGCAGTTCCAAAATCTTCTGTCAGCTGGAATTCGGATAAATTTAATAAGTTGTCAATTGATGATTTGTTTGATGTTTACAAAGCTGAAAAAAATGAACATCGATCGGAATTGTATTATAACAATTTATTAGCTATGTGGCACACTAATTTTTATAGTAGGACTTCTCAATTAAATGAAGAGCAAGTCAATGTTTTAATAAATGACATGTCAAGGATGAATTCTAATATCCCCTCAATGGCTACTTTTTATTCATTGGTAAACAAAAATTATAAATTATCAGACCCAAAAAGGAAAAAATTATTGGATGATTTTTATAATAAAAACAAAATGTATTTAGAGAATGCTTCTTGGAATAATCAAGAACTTCAAAAACAGAAATTAGGACAGCTTAATAAACTGCAATTCTTAAATTAATTTGTTATGAAGCTAAAAATCTATGTATTAATTATATCTATGTTTTTTCTAAACTTTTCTTTTGGAAAAAACTGTGATTGTGGGAATTTTGAGACAGGTTTGATAAAGTATAGTGTAGAAGATGAAACAGGCTGTTGTAGTGGTTCTTTCATTGGTGAAAATGGCATGATCGGTTTTTATGAACAAAGCGAAGGTGCTTGGATGTTAGTAGACGTAGAACCAATATCATTTTCCAGTATTACTGAGCAGTGTTGTTCATGATTAATATAGGTTAAATGTTTTTACTATTCTTACAACATCAATCTAAATTGAAATGAAAAGTGCATTAAATAAGTTTAATTATAATAAGCCTATCGAACAGATAAATAAACAAATGTGTTGAACTTATGGGTTGAATTTAGCAAGACTTTAAATCCAAAGCATAAAAAAAGGCACTTAAAAGTGCCTTTTTTATAAGATTAATCTTGATTTTAATCCTTATCTGCTGGTGTAGGATTAGTATCAAAACTTTCTTGAGCATCGCTGTCGTTAGCGTCTTCACCTAGTCCTTGTACTTCAACTTTGTCCATCCCAGGTCGTTCGTCACGACAACTGGTTAAGCTTAAGGTGAATAAGAATAATAGACCTAATAATATCTTTTTCATAGCAATTTTTTAATTATCGTCGCCTATTTTTTCTATTTGCTCATCAATCTCTTCATTAACTTCCTTATCTACTTTTTTAGCAGCACGTTCAAGAGCTCCTTCAGTTTCTTCAGCTTCCTTTTCAACTTCTTTGATTACTGTTTTAGTTTCAGTTTCTCTACAAGAAACGACTAATGTGGTACAAGCAATCGCAAGTAATAAAACTATTTTTTTCATGTCGGTGTTTGTTTTGTTCAAAGATATGTAGCTCACCTAGCAGTTAGTCTTATAATTATATTAAGTACTTATAAAAACTGTTAAATTGTTTACGCTTTCGCGAAAGCGAAACTATTTTAACACAAATTGTTTAAAATATGAATTTTAGAAAGATGTTTGATTTTTTGCGTGATTTGCAAAAAAACAATAATAAAGAATGGATGGATCAAAATCGGAAACGCTACCATGAGGTACGGGACGATTATATAACCTGGTTGAATGAGCTGGATCAAAAACTAATGCAAGTTGATGATAATTATATTTCAACTGATGGACGTAAGGCGCTTAATCGAATTAATAACAACTTGTTATATCATCCTAACAAGCCAATATATAAAGATCATTTTGGGGCAGGATTAGATTTAAACGCTAGCGGTAAGCAGGGTGATTTTTATATCCATATAGGTGTAAATGAGTCTTTTCTGGCTGGTGGTTATTGGAAACCTAAAAAGGAATTGCTAGACTCTATAAGGGATGCTATTGATTATAACGGCGATGAATTCAAGAAGGTGCTTAATAAGAAGTCTTTTAAAGACACCTTTGACCTTATCGATGACGGCGAAAGCTTGAAAACCGCGCCTAAAGGATTCTCACAAGATCATGAACATATTGATTTATTGCGTAAAAAAACACATGCTGTATCGCATTCTCTTACCCAAAAGGAAATTATGCAAGCCGATTTTATGGATCATTGTGTGCATGTTTATAAAGAGATGATGCCCTTTAGAGACTATTTGAATAAGGCGGTAACTGTTTAGTCTAGATTTTTTCTTTGGATTAGTCTTTGTAGAACACTTTAAACTCGGCGCCCATGCCGTAATTTTCATGACCACTGCGCAGTAATTTGCTTTTTGGATTATAGGAAAAATCAAAAAGTGTCCATTGTTTGTTGTTTAAAAATATACGACGTACATACGTTTTCTTCCCTTCTATCTCGTCAGTAAACGGTAATAGAGGTCTATAAGTTGTGGCTATTTTTTGGGTACCGTACTTAGATTTGAATTCACGATATTTTTTTGCTTTTATTAATTCGCCCTTGGGCGTGGTATAGCCTAAAACTTGTATGGAAGCAAAAATGCCTTCCTGAGGAATATTAATATTGAGATCTTCAATATCCAGCTCGTACACGTCGCCAGCTTCTTGGGTAATTATAAAAGTTTTTGAAGGCCACAGAGATTCTCTTACTGGTTTGCCATCTGGTGATACGTCGTAAAACACAACTCTAAACATGGTAGAGAATCTTCTGGTCTGTTTACGATTTTTGCTGCGCTGCGTGTCTTCTAGTAATATAGGTAGTTTTAATATTTTGATTTGAGTAGGTGCGTTTTCATAGCGATCAAATCTTACAGCAATTTCACTTTCTACAGTAGGTAGCCAGCAATCATGATAATTATCATGAACGAGCTCCTTCTTTTTCTTTCGTTTATGTTTTCCTGTAAGTTGTGCGTTTATAATAACTGTTTCCAGATTGTTTTGTTTGGCTTTGAGGAATAAAGTGTCTGTGATTTTACTCGACGATAAAGCTAATTCTTGATAGCCTATCGAGCTAATGAATAAAGAATCAACATCCTTATAAAGGATCTTTGAGAATTTGAATACACCATCACCATCGGCAAAGGTTCCATTACCGTTACCAAAACTTACCGTGGCAAATGCAATGCCGTCCTTTGTTTCATTGTCCACTACAACAATGTTATCTTGAGCATTATTAATTAAACTTATAAAAAGGCTAATTATGGACAACCATGTCTTCATTGTATTTTTTTAAATAATTAAGTATTAATCGAGTGGCACCCGTATTGCTGTTAATCCAATGTCCAGAAATCATACCAGTTTTGTCTCTTAAATAATCATCTTCAAAAAGTTTATTGATTATCTCATTGAATTCTTGTTTGTTTTCTATTGAAAACAGTCCACCTAAATCTTCTAGTTTTCCTGCCTCAGGAAATTTTTCATAGTTTTTTCCAATCACTACCGGTATTCCAAAGGTTGCGGCCTCAAGAATATTATGCAATCCTTTTGTACCCATAGCTCCACCTACATAAGCAATACTAGCGTAGCTATAGGCTAGAGTAAGCTTTCCTATACTGTCAATGATAAGGGTAGTTGTTTCTTCGACCACTTTATTTTTTTCAATCTCACTGTATAATTGTACAGGATGATCAAGTTGATCTATTAATTGCTTTATCGCATTACTATGAACTTCGTGTGGTGCTATAATTACCTTGTAATCTTCATTTTGACTATTGGAGTTTAACCAGTTCTTCATAACCGAAATATCCTCTGGCCAGCTACTACCTACCACGAGGCACTTTTTGTTAGCGAGAAATTCATCTAAGAAATCTAGATGGTTACTACGCTCAATGAGCTGGCTGGCACGATCAAACCTAGTATCGCCGCTCACGGTTGCATTTGTATATCCCAGATTTTTAAGATGGAATAATGAATGTTCATCTTGTAAAAAGAAATGAGAAAAGGCTTCTAAAGAAGGTGTCATCCACTTGCCGTACCAGGAATTAAAAGACATTTTTTCTCTAAAAACTCCACTTACTAGTATGGTGTGAATCTTTTTAAGTTTAAGTTTATTAAGGTATTGTGGCCAAAACTCATATTTTACCATAATTGCGAGACTGGGGTCAACCACCTTTATGAATTTTTGAGCATTAGTTCTTGTGTCAAGAGGTAGGTAACAAACAACATCAGCCAGCGAAGTATGCTTTTTATTTTCATAACCACTAGGTGAGAAAAAGCTTAAAACAACTTGATATTTTTCTCGATTAATTTTTTCTAGCACTGGGACTACTTGTTCAAACTCTCCTAGGCTGGCTGCGTGAACCCAGATTTTTGGAGTAGTTTTCTTTACCTTTTGATCAAGGATATCCCACGTAGCACCACGACCTTTTGCCCCTAGGTTAATCTTTTTATTAAATAATCCGATTAGGGGCAAGCCAGCCTTTGCAGCAGCGATTATAATACGATATAAAACTTTCAAAAAACAATTGATTTTACTCAAAAATAGTACAAAAAATACGCTTGGGTCATGCTCCTAATATTGCGTATTTTTACAAGTAGAGTCAAAACATTGACTTTTTCCAAAAATTAAATTACAAATGCGTAAGATTCAAATGGTTGACCTCAAAGGTCAATATGAAAAAATAAAAGAAGAGGTAGATGCAGGTATCATGAATGTGATAGAATCTACCGCATATATAAATGGTCCCGAAGTTCACGCTTTTCAAAAAGAGCTAGAAGAATACCTAGATGTAAAACATGTGATACCATGTGCCAATGGTACTGATGCTCTTCAAATAGCTATGATGGGATTGGGTCTAGAGCCAGGTGATGAAGTGATTACTGCCGATTTTACGTTTGCAGCGACAGTTGAGGTAATTGCGCTACTTAGGCTTACACCAGTTCTAGTGGATGTTAATCCTTTCAATTTTAACATTGATCCAGAGGCTATAAGAAAAGCCATTACTCCTAAAACTAAGGCCATCGTACCTGTTCATTTATTTGGGCAAGTAGCAAACATGAGTGAAATCATGGAAATTGCCAGAGAGCATGATTTGTATGTGATTGAGGATAATGCACAAGCTATTGGAGCTAACTACTTAAATGAGGATGGTACTAAGTCTAAGACTGGAACAATAGGTAATGTAGGTACCACTTCCTTTTTTCCTTCCAAAAATTTAGGTTGTTATGGTGATGGTGGCGCTATTTTTACTAATGATGATGATCTTGCTCATACCATAAGAGGAATCGTGAATCATGGAATGTATGTTAGATATCACCACGATGTTGTAGGAGTCAATTCACGATTGGATTCTGTTCAGGCAACTGTTCTTAGATCAAAATTACGTCGTCTAGATCAATACAATGAGGCTCGTAGAGCCGCTGCTAGAAAATACACGGCAGCACTTGCTGGTAACGAGAAGATTATCACGCCGCTCATTTGTGATAACTGTGATTGTCATGTGTTTCATCAATATACCTTACTTGTAAAAGATACCGATCGCGATGCGCTCGTAGCCTATTTGAACCAACATGATATTCCTTGCGGTGTTTACTATCCTATACCATTACACCTTCAAAAAGCCTATGCCGATGATCGCTATCAAGAAAAGGACTTTGGAGTAACAAATAGATTAGTAAAGGAATGTATATCATTACCTATGCACACAGAATTGGATGACGAGCAAATCAAATTTATAACAGACAAAGTATTAGAGTTTGTAAATTCTTAATTATGAAAAATATCGCAGCACTGATGTTGTTGGTATGTCTCGCTTTCGCGAAAGCGTACTCACAACAACCTTCAACCACAACGTTCATACACGCAGGTCACTTACTAGATGCCAAAAAAGGTGAGTGGCAAACCGAAATGACTTTAATCATTGAAGGGAATAAAATACAATCAGTGCAGAAGGGATACAAAACACCTACAGGACAAATAAACCTTATAGATTTAAAAGATCAATGGGTGATGCCAGGATTTACAGATATGCATGTGCATATGGAGACAGAATATAATCCACATGCATATGTCCAAAAATATGTAGATGATCCAGCAGATGTTGCTTATGACTCAGTAAAGTATGCTGAAATCACACTTCTTTCAGGTTTTACAACAGTAAGAGATTTAGGTGGTAGTGGTATAAATATTTCCTTGCGAGATGCTATTAATAAAGGGAAAGTGCCGGGACCGCGTATTTTTACGGCTGGAAAATCTATTGCTAGTACTGGCGGTCATGCAGACCCTACAAATGGTAGTAATCAAAAATTAATGGGTGATCCAGGTCCCAGACAAGGAGTAATTAATTCTCCCGAAGAAGGTAGGGAAGCTGTTAGACATAGGTATAAAAATGGCGCAGACTGTATAAAGATTACAGCAACTGGTGGTGTTTTAAGTGTTGCAAAAAACGGCAGTAACCCACAATTTACTATTGAAGAAATACGCTCGATTACACAAACCGCTGCTGATTATGGATTTCATGTAGCTGCTCATGCTCACGGTGACGAGGGCATGCGTAGGGCTGTTGAAGGTGGTGTTAAAACCATTGAGCATGGTACCTATATGAGTGAAGAAACAATGGATCTTATGATTGAGAAAAATTGCTATCTAGTTCCTACCATAACGGCAGGGAAAGAAGTTGCACTCAAAGCAGAGGAAGAAGGTTTTTATCCAGAAGTGGTTGTACCCAAGGCGAGAGAAGTTGGTCCACAAATACAAGGTACCTTTGCAAGAGCCTACAAACGAGGTGTGCCTATTGTTTTTGGTACTGATGCTGGTGTGTTTGCCCATGGTAAAAATGCCAAGGAATTTGGCTACATGGTAGAAGCTGGAATGAAACCTATGGAAGCCTTGCAAAGCGCCACTATTACACCAGCTATAATCCTTAATATGGAAAATGAAATCGGACAGTTGCAACCTGGTTTCTATGCAGATATGGTAGCGGTAACAGAAAATCCAGAAAAAAATATCGCCATCCTAGAGCAAATAGATTTTGTTATGAAGGATGGAGTGGTTTATAAAAACTAAGTATCGATTCTATAAACTGCCTAAAACTATAATTTATAATAGCGCGCCTCACATTATGAGAGCGCGCTATGATTTTTAAGACCTTTTTCTTCTAGATACTTTATATAATCGTGAGTGTTTACAGTTGCTTTTAAATCGTGTAATAGATTATATAGTCCAAAGAAAGTACGATTGATATATAGGAAATGCTTACTACCTCTATTACCGTTCATTTTACGCAATTCCTTATCGTTGCTATACTTCTCACTTAAAGAGGATATTTCATCCCAAAAAGATTCATCAGAAAAGTCGAAAGTTTTTTCTTGAAAAGGTTTAGTAAACAAACTAAGCATCTCATGGAATAAAGCAGAGAAATATTCAATTTCTTGATCAGTATCGTCTGGACGTAGGATTTCTAGCTGTTTCAATTTTTCCTTGAATGTATCAGGGTTGTTGATATGTTCTGGTACTGCAAGCTCAAAGTAAGGCTGGTAAAATTCTTCAGGTACTTGTTTGATACACCCAAAATCTATTGCAATTAATTCATTATCCTCTGAAATTAGAAAATTACCAGGATGAGGATCTGCATGTACGGCTTTAAGACCGTGCATTTGAAACATGTAAAAATCCCAGAGCGTTTGACCTAATCTATTCCCGGTTTTAGAGTTAAAATCTGTTTTTGCAAATTCACTTAAGTGTGTTCCTTGCATCCAATCCATGGTTATAATGCGCTTGCTAGAAAGCTCTGGATAGTAAGATGGAAATTTTAATCCAGGTATATGGCTACAAGCCTCAGTAACTTCTATACTTTGCTTTACCTCTAATTCATAGTCGGTTTCTTCTAAAAGTTTTTCTTCTACTTCGGCAAAATAACGCTTGCTGTCTTCGCCTTTCAAATTGAACATTTTGATGGCGATAGGCTTTACAAGGGCAAGGTCACTACTTATAGAATCTGCCACTCCTGGATATTGAATTTTTACAGCGAGCTGTTTACCATCCTTAGTCGCTTTGTGCACTTGACCGATACTAGCTGCATTTACAGAATCTTTTGAAAACGAATCATATATATCTTCAGGATATGCGTTTTGATACTTTCTAAATGTTTTACGAACTAAGGGTGCTGATAATGGTGGAACGCTAAATTGAGCTAAACTAAATTTTTCTACATAAGCACCAGGTAACAAGCTCTTATCCATAGAAAGCATTTGAGCTACTTTAAGAGCGCTACCTTTTAAACTTTTTAATCCATCATAAATATCGGCAGCATTGTCCTCGTCCAAAGTACTGCGGTCAAGAGTTGGATTAACAGCTTTTTTTGAATAATACTTTAGGTAGTTGGCACCTATTTTGGCACCAGTCTTTACTAGCTCTGTAGTGCGGCCTATTTTACTAGTAGGTATTTTGTCAATTGTTTTCATAACAAGAAAATGTAAAACCTGATTTACATGCAAAAGGCTTATAGCTGTAACCGATTGCAAAACGATTTAGTTGCTTTTACACCTTAAAATTCTTTACATCATTTAGATTTTAAGCCATGCGCTCCTTCCATAGGAATTTGCCAAAGTCTAAAACTGCATCTAAGGGTGTATTATCAAAAACATCAAAAATGGTATTAACGGATTTTTCAATAGCCATGTCTGTTTTTTCAAATCCTGGACTATCGTCATCCATCCAAAATTTTAAAAGGAAAAGCATTTGAATCCATGCGCCCTCGCTGTAGATACTTTCTGAACGCTCTAGTAAAATATTGGTCTTACTTTCATTACGTTCTTGAATTAATGTTCGGGCAAAATCCTTTACATGTTTTCTTAAACCTTTAAGTTCATCCATTTTGTTCATCATGCTTTGTTTACCATGTAGAGTAAATAAAACATAACTACGATTCATAGTTAGTAATTCAAAAAAGGTGTAGAAAAAAGTGAGCATTTTTTCACGATTAGAAAAATGTGCATAATCCTCATTCTTATGAGCAACGTCCATTGTCATAGTAAAAAAGGTATTCCAAATTTCCTTGCGTAAACCTTCTATGCTTCCAAAATGTGCATAGAATTCTTGCTCTTCCATTTTATTTTCCTTGGCAAACTTGTATACACTTTTAGGTTCTTTTTCATGCTCTAAAACGTATTCCATGTAAGCCGTTATAATATCCTGGCGATTAGGAGTTTTCTTTTTAGTTGTCTTTTTTGCGGTAGATTTTTTTACTGTGGCCATAACAATTAATCCTTTTGGTAAAAATACAATTTTGTTTAACAAATACGTTAATTAAGTTAAACAAAGATTTGTTAAAGATTAGTCGTTAATAGATCTCAGAACTTAAAACTAGAAACAAAAAAACCTCGCCATTTGGCGAGGTTTTTATTGTATAAATTTTTAAAATTAAGGTTTATTAATGGCTACTGCCTCCTTATTTGTCCAGTTGTTTACAGCAACAATTGCATTATTAGAATAATCAACCTCTACTAGTGTTTCACCTTTCCAAAAAAACCACTTACCACTTCTTTCATTTTGTGAATATTCTGCCTGTGCTATCTTATTACCATTTTGATCATAAGAAATCCATTCACCATGGCGTTTTTTGTTTAAAAATGTTCCTTCCTCTGCAATTGAACCGTTGTCATGGAAATAAGTCGCCTTAACCATACCATTTTCTAATTGTTCAAATTGGGGCTTGTTTTCTTCTTGAGCGCTTACTATAAAACCTACAAGCAATGCTGCTACCATCAATACGTTTTTCATGACCTATACTTTTTAAGTTCTACCCAAAGTTAACTTTAAAATTACATATACGCAACAATTAGGTAACGTTAAATTTACATTAAAGGTGTATCATTCTGAATAACAGAATATTATTAATTTTTAAAATCACATGTTTTATCGTGTTTTGTCATTGCTATGATTTAAAATGTTAAGTATTTAATGTTTAATATCCGTTGGAATCGGTTTATTTTTGCTGCTCCTTATAGAACATATTATGTATAGAACACACGACTGCGGAAGTTTAAGAGTGAGCGATGTAAATAAAGAGGTAACCCTGTCTGGTTGGGTTCAAAAATCTCGTGACAAAGGATTTATGATTTGGGTTGATTTGAGAGATCGTTACGGTATTACACAGCTTATTTTTGATGAGGACCGTACAGATGAGACAGTTATGAAAACCGCTCAAACGTTAGGTCGCGAGTATGTAATACAAGTAAAAGGTACTGTAATCGAGCGTGAATCAAAAAATGCTAAAATACCTACAGGTGATGTTGAAATACTTGTAAAGGAATTAAAAATTCTAAGTGCTTCAAAAACGCCACCGTTTACTATTGAAGATGAAACAGATGGTGGTGAAGAACTTAGAATGAAATACCGCTACCTAGATATACGTCGTAATCCCGTGCGTGAAAATCTTATTTTCCGATCTAAGGTAGCTATGCAGGTACGTAATTTTCTTGCATCTAAGGATTTTGTAGAGGTAGAAACACCTGTTTTGATCAAATCAACTCCTGAAGGCGCTCGTGACTTTGTAGTCCCTAGTCGAATGAATGAAGGTCAGTTTTATGCACTACCACAATCTCCTCAAACCTTTAAGCAGTTGCTTATGGTAGGTGGACTGGATAAATATTTTCAGATAGTTAAATGTTTCCGTGATGAGGACTTAAGAGCAGACAGGCAGCCGGAATTCACACAAATAGACTGTGAAATGTCATTTGTTGAGCAGGAAGATGTACTTAACATTTTTGAGGAAATGACGAGGCATTTACTAAAAGAAGTTAAGAATGTCCAGGTTGATAAGTTTCCTCGTATGACTTATCAGGAAGCGATGGAAAAATACGGTAATGACAAACCAGATATTCGCTTTGGGATGGAGTTTGGTGATCTTTCCGCTTTCGCGAAAGCGAGAGATTTTAAAATCTTTAATGAAGCAGAAATTGTAGTTGGAATTGCTGTTCCAGGTGCAGCTAGCATGACTCGTAAGGAAATTGATAAGTTAATTGATTGGGTAAAACGTCCTCAAGTAGGCGCTCTAGGAATGGTCTATGTAAAGTGCAATGAGGATGGTAGTTTTAAATCTAGTGTAGATAAATTTTATTCACAAGAAGATCTAGCTCAATGGGCAGAAGCTACAGGAGCACAGGCCGGTGACTTGATTTGTGTATTGTCTGGACCTACAAATAAAACGCGCACGCAATTAAGCGCTCTACGTATGGAAATGGCAGAAAGACTAGGACTGCGCAATCCAGAAGAATTTGCTCCTTTGTGGGTAATTGATTTTCCATTATTAGAATGGGATGAGGATACAGAGCGCTATCACGCGATGCATCACCCATTCACATCACCAAAACCTGAAGATATTGAGAAACTTTCTACAGATCCTGGTAATGTAAGAGCCAATGCATATGATCTTGTCCTTAATGGAAATGAAATAGGTGGTGGATCGGTAAGAATATTTGATAAGGAATTACAGGCGCTTATGTTTAACCATTTAGGTTTTACGCCTGAAGAGGCTAGAGCTCAATTTGGCTTTTTAATGGATGCTTTTGAATATGGGGCACCACCTCACGCAGGACTTGCTTTTGGATTTGATAGATTGGTTTCTATTCTAGGTGGTCAGGAAACTATTCGTGATTTCATCGCATTTCCTAAGAATAATAGTGGTCGCGACGTTATGATTGATGCACCTGCAGCAATTGATCAGGAGCAATTACAAGAATTAAATTTAAAGGTAACAGTAGAATAATTAGTCAAATATCCTTTAGTTAAATGAAACCATTGAAAATCCTTGCAGTCTTATTGATACTAGCTGTTATCGTTATAGGTGCAGGGTTTTATCTAGTGCATTTAGGTAATGCCGTTGCTATGGGGCATAAACTTATAGGTTTATCTACCTTGTTTATTTTTTTCATCATAATGCCTGCCTTTATTTGGGTTAGATATAGTAAAAAGGACTTATCAGGTTTCAACCTGAATAAAGACAAGGAGAAGGAAGATATTGATGAAAATGGAGTAAATTGGGATTAAAATTTCCAAATATTACTATAAGTAATAGTAATTGACTAAAAATAATAACGACCACACAAAAGTTAATTTTGTAGTTCTAAATTTGTTCAATGAAAAAAGGAGTTCTTCTTGTTAATCTGGGTTCGCCAGATAGTACCGATCCTAAAGATGTAAAGAAATATCTAGATGAGTTTTTAATGGACGAACGGGTAGTTGATTTACCTTACATATTAAGAGCTCTTTTAGTAAAAGGAATTATACTTAATACGAGACCAAAGAAAAGTGCAGAAGCTTATAGTAAGATTTGGTGGGAAGAAGGAAGTCCGTTGATCGTCCTTTCAGAGCGTCTTCAGGAAAAAATAGATGCATACACCAGTGTGCCTATTTCTCTTGCTATGAGATACGGCTCTATGACTATTGAGAATGGTCTTAAAGAGCTGCACGACCAAGGAGTTGAAGAGGTTCTACTTATTCCGTTATATCCTCAATACGCAATGGCAACTACTGAAACCATACTTGTGTTAGCCGAGGAAATAAGAAAGGAACAATTTCCACAAATGGAATTTACTGTAATGCCTCCTTTTTATAATCACCCTGATTATATCAGAGTATTGTCTGAATCGATTAAAGAATCGTTAGAAGGTAAGGATTATGAACATCTTTTATTCTCATATCACGGAGTCCCTAAACGTCATATAAGAAAAAGCGATATAACAAATGGTCATTGTAAAATGAATGGTACTTGTTGTGCTACACCATCACCAGCACATGAGTTTTGTTATAGTCATCAATGCCATGAGGTTACAAGATTAGTAGGTGAGTACTTAAATTTAGAAGATGGTACCTACAGCACTACATTTCAATCTAGATTAGGCTTTGATCCATGGTTAACTCCTTATACCGATCGAACTATTGAAAAAATGGGTCTAGGTGGAGTTAAAAAGCTCGCTATCGCAACACCAGCTTTTGTAAGTGATTGTCTAGAAACCTTGGAAGAAATTGCTATGGAAGGTGAAGAAATCTTTCACGAAGTGGGTGGGAAACAGTTTCACGTTATTCCATGCTTAAATACAAGAGAAGATTGGGTGAAAGTAATGTCTAGATGGATTGATGAATGGGCATTACAAGGAGCTGAAGCCACCGTATAAATAACATTCTTATAAGACAAGAGTGCTACTCGTGCTGTAACTTTGTGCGCCATGTCCCAAACCTCTGTAGCACATAATAAATCACAGTCTTTAGGTATTTTACCAATTAAAGGATTATTGATAAAACAAGCAATTCCTGCAAGTATTGGAATTCTTGTAATGTCCTTAAATATTTTAGTAGATACCATTTTTGTAGGTAATTGGATTGGAGATGTCGCCATTGCAGCGATAAACGTCGTTTTGCCAGTATCTTTTTTTATTGCCGCTTTGGGAATGGCGATCGGTATAGGAGGCTCAAGTATTATATCCCGAGCAATGGGTGATAATAATTATTCAAAGGCCAAAACGACCTTTGGTAATATGATAAGCATCACCTTAATAATAACCGTAGTCTTGGTTGTTGTTGGGTTGTTATTTATTGAGAATTTAGTACCTGCATTTGGTGGAAAAGGAGCCATCTACGAACCTGCTGCTATTTACTATCGCATTGTACTTTATGGAGTGCCTATTCTTGCTATGTGTATGATGGGGAATAATGTCATAAGAGCTGAAGGAGCTCCTATTCATGCAATGATAGCCATGCTTATTCCTTCTATAGGTAACCTGCTGCTGGATTACGTCTTTATTAAGTATTTAGGCTGGGGAATGATGGGTGCCGCATGGGCTACCACGGCGAGTTATGGATTATGCTTTCTTTATGTAGCCGGTTTTTTTATTTCTGGTAAAAGTGAATTGCTGTGCTCAATTAAAGATTTTGTGCCTAACTTTTCAATAATAAGAGAAATAGGAGCTTTGGGTTTTGTTTCCTTATCCAGACAAGCAACTACCAGTGTGCTTTACTTAATTTTAAATAACATATTGTTTGAGTTGGGTGGCGAAGAAAGTGTTGCTGTATTTGGAATTATAGGTAGAATGATGATGTTTGCATTGTTCCCTGTACTTGGAATTACTCAAGGTTTTTTACCTATTGCTGGATTTAATTATGGAGCAAAGAAGTATGACCGTGTAAGAGAGGTGATTTTCACAAGTATTATTTGGGCTTGTATTTTAGGAACTATCATTTTCCTATTATTAATTTTAAATACGGATTTTATAGGAGATGTTTTTACAGACACCCCACAAGTGATTGATCGTACTTCATTTGCCTTGGGTCTTGTTTTTCTTTCCTTGCCTATCATAAGTATACAATTAATTGGAGCGGCTTACTATCAAGCAATAGGTAAAGCAATACCTGCTTTATTGCTCACCCTACTACGAACTGCGATTATCTTAATTCCTTTACTTTTGATTTTACCCAATTTTTTTGGAGAAACAGGAGTTTGGATAAGTTTTCCTATTGCAGATATAAGTGCCACTTTAATAACGGCTTATTTCCTATGGAAAGCCATGAAGAAATTAAAAGATAATTCGGCTGTGAAGTCGCCGGATTTTAATCATTTAAACTAATAAAAAATGTACAAAAAAGAATTTGATGTAAGATGGAGTGATATAGATGCCAATAGGCATCTAGCAAATAGTGCCTATCAAAACTTTATGAGTCATACCCGTATGGGTTATCTCATTGAAATGGGATTTGGACAACGAGAAATGCATGAGCACAATATAGGTCCTGTCATCTTTAATGAGAATATTTTTTATTTTAAAGAAGTTCATCAAGGGAAACCAATAACAGTTACTTGTGAGCTTATTGGTCTAAGTGAAGACGGTAGTTTATTCAGTTTTAGACACAATTTTTACGATTATAAAGGTCGTAACCTTACTAGAGGAACAATGATGGGTGCATGGATGGATCTATCGTCACGTCGAATGACGGCTTTACCCGATGAATTGTTGCAGAAGATTAATAATGTGGAACGAGCAGATGATTTTAAATGGTTAACACGAGAAGATACTCGTTCACATGGTCAAGCTCCTAATGATCTTATCAGTTGATTAGATAAAAGTGGTGATTTGTTCGATGATATTATTTGCTTAAAATAGGCAATTCTATTAAATTGCAGATATGCAGTCAGTTGAACAATCACCATTTTATCCTTCGGTGCTAAAGGAACTTCATTTTCCTTTTGGTAAGTTCTACTTGTTTGAAAAATTTGTCATTGCCGAAGTTGATGAAGGCGTTACCTTTTCTTGGACTCATGCAAAATTAGTTATTGAAGAGGTAACTGATTTTTACGATCAAACCGATGGTAGCAATTTAATATACATAACAAATAGGATTAATAAGTATGACGTAAAGCCAGTAGATTGGCTTAAATTTTTCATGCATACTTTCTCTCTAAAAGGTTATGCCGTTGTTACCGATTCAAGTGTTGGTACACAGAATGCAAAGCTTGAATCTTTGTTCATGAAATCTAAATTCAAAACCTTCCAAAGTTTACTTGATGCAGTTCAATGGGCAGCTGCATTGCATGATGAGCTAGTTAAGTCGTCCTGATTTTTTGCTTTTGCTTTAAGCTGCTTAAAAACACTCCAGAAAAAATCATTATCCCAGCAGCTATTTTTTGCCAGGTAATAGTATCCTTATCTAAACTTACAGCGATAATAGTCGCCAGTAAAGGTTGTAAATAGACAAACACGGCTACTACACTAGGTTTTAGGTTTTTGATCGCTATAATATTAAGACCATAAGTTCCTAATGTAGCAAACACAATCACGTAACCTATAAACATTAAAGTTTCCCAGCTGGCGCTACTTATATCAAATGCAACAATCTCATTATAGCCAAATGGTAAAATAAATAATACTCCAAAGAAATACAGCCACCTAAGTAAGATTAGAACATGGTATTTCTGTGTGAGCTTTTTTGCTAGAATAATGTAAAACGCATAACTAAGAGCATTTACAAAAATCAAAAAATTCCCCAGTGTTGGGTTTGAAGCATCTGCTCCTATACCAGTTGATTGTAAAATAAGAAAAGTAGCACCAGAAAAACCTATTAAAATCCCAAGTATACGAATCCCAAATAATTTTTCTTTAAGAAATATTGCGCTTAATACAAGAACCAAAATAGGAGTAGTAACCATTAAAACTGCTGCGCTTATAGGTGATGTAAGCGACAAACCTTTCATAAAGGTAAGCATGTTAAATCCCACACCGCAAAAAGCTGCCAATGCAATATGAGCAAGCTCCTTTAAGGTCATTTTTGTTCTAGGAGCAAAAACAAAACTTAAACCCCAGAATATTAGTCCGGTAATTAAAACACGGTACAAAGTAAGCCCGTAAGGACCTATAAGTGCAGGAGTAACCTCTTTGGCTGCAGTAAAATTAAACGCGTAAAAAAGTGCGACTAGAAAAGCACATACAATAGCAATTGCTCTTTTACTCATTTCCAAGTGCTTGTGCAGCTGCTGCTACAGTTTTCTTACTATTTCCTATAAAAGCAACTCCATCAAGTATTAGAATAGGGCGTTTAATAAAGGAGTAATGATCCAGCAATAGTGATCTATAGTCTTTTTCAGATAACTTTTGTTCATGTAAACCACGACCTCTGTACTGTTGGGATCTTCTATTAAATAAGGCTTCATAAGATCCTGCTTGATCTTTTAAAAAATTCACTTGTTCTTCAGTCACAGGTTCTTCTTTGGTATTTTGAAGAATAACAGATTCAGGTAGATGCAACTCTTTCTGAATACGTTTACATGTATTTAAATAAATGAATCTATTTTCCATGTTGCAAAGGTACGCTAGCTTAATGTGAATTATGATATAATTTTATGTATTGAAATAGAAAGGTATACGCTTTCGCGAAAGCGTAATAATCATCAATTGCCACGCTATAATAGCAATTTGTTATCTTCAACCACAAGTTAGAAAAAGAGAAAATGAAATTCAATACCAAAGCTATACATGGTGGCCAAAAAAATATCGATCCAGCTTATAATGCTGTAATGCCACCCATATATCAAACAACATCCTACAAACAATCGAGTCCAGGTAAAAATAAAGGTTATGCTTATTCACGTAGTGCAAATCCTACTAGAACAGCGCTAGAAAATGCCATTGCTAGTATAGAGAATGCTCAGTACGGAATAACCTTTGGATCAGGTATGGCGGCCATAGACGCGGTTCTTAAATTATTAAAACCAGGAGATGAAGTCATTTCCACTAGTGACCTTTATGGTGGATCTTATCGATTATTCACCCAAATTTTTGAACAATTAGGTGTTAAATTCAAGTTTGTAGATATGAAAGATGCTCATTTAATTGAGGAGCATATCACAAGCGCTACCAAAATGATATGGGTAGAAACACCTACAAATCCTACTATGAGTATAATTGATATACGTGCTATAGCTACACTGACAGAGAGTAGAGATATACTCGTAGTGGTTGATAATACATTTGCAACGCCCTATCTTCAAAACCCTATCGAGCTAGGTGCTCATATAGTAATGCATAGCGCAACTAAATATTTAGGTGGTCATAGTGATGTGGTTTTGGGCGCTCTTGTGGTTGATGACGAAATACTTGCTAAAAAACTGTACTTTATTCAAAATGCAAGCGGAGCCATTCCAGGTCCGCAAGATTGTTTTCTAGTGTTGCGTGGTATTAAAACGCTGCATGTGCGTATGCAACGGCACTGTGAAAATGCTGCTCAAATTGCTAACTTCCTACAATCTCATTCTAAAGTTGATAAGGTATACTGGCCTGGTCTTAAAAGTCATCCTAATCATGAAATTGCCAGCAGTCAAATGAGAGACTTCGGCGGTATGATATCCTTCAGTACTAAAAATGACACCAAAGAAAGTGCACTTTCCATTCTAGAAAATCTACATCTCTTTACCCTAGCCGAATCCCTAGGAGGCATTGAATCCTTGGCTGGTCATCCTGTTACAATGACCCATGGAAGTATTCCTAAGGAAGAAAGAGAAAAGACTGGTGTAGTGGATTCCCTTATTCGTTTAAGTATAGGTATAGAAGATGTTGAGGATTTAATAAAGGACCTAGAACAAGCATTAGAAAAGTAGTGCCGCTAGGACTACTTTTCTAATATCTCAATTCTTTTGCGGTAATGCTATAGTCAAATACTTTTTTACCTTTTTGGTCATATATAGTGAGAACTAATTTGCGTTCTTTACGTGGTCCACTCACTTCTACAATCCCAAAGTTTTTTTCATAAAAAGTCTTGTCTTTCACCTGAAGTGTGTTTCCTTCGTCTCTCGCAGCATGTGTTCCAGAGGTCAATGGTGAACAAGTAATGTCGATAAGAGGATAGGCGTTTTCTCGTTCTAGTCTAGATATTTCTGTGTGATGCCTATCACCACTCATAAATAAAACACCACTTATTCTTTCTTCATGTAAACGCTTGAATAAATAATCTCTTTCCTCAGGATAGGTAGCATAGTTTTCAAACTTTGCAGCATCGCTCACAACCTGACCACCACTCACGATAATCTTAAAAGGAGCACGACTATTTTGAAGAGCGTCGATTAACCAATTAACTTGCTCCATTCCAAAATAAGCTTTGTTTTTTTCTCTACTATCATTAGGAGCTCTATGATACCTGTTGTCTAGCATGAATACTTCAACATCGGCCCAGGAAAAGTGTTGGGCTACACCACCATTACCAGCAGCATTTGTATTAAGATTACCCCAGTAATCGTTAAAGGCTTTTTCTGCAATATGTTTATTTACATAACTCCTGTCTGCATTATTAGGGCCATAATCATGATCGTCCCATGTAGCATAGTGATGTACACTACCTAAAAGAGGTTGTAGTTCTGGAGTACTGCGAGTATGTCTATGACGATGGCGTATTCCTGTTTCAGTCATAAAATCAGGTGTGCGTAAATAAGTATTATCACCAGTCCATAGCATAAAATCAGGCTGTTTAGCGAGTATACTATTAAATATTTCATAACCACCTCCATAAGGACTAGGCCTGTCGTCTTTCTTTTCATTTATAAAAGCACATGAGCCTATAGCAAATGAAAAGTTAGGCGGTTCCGTACGATATTGCCATAATGCCTGCGTTTTGAATGACAACTTGTAATCTCTAGGTACATGTACATTATTGATGTATAATTTATAGGTATATTGAGTACCAAATTCTACCTGTCTAGGATATAGTTTTGCAATAAAATCATCCTCAATACTTGTTGTTACTGTCGGAGTAAAAACCTCTTGTTCACCTTCTTTATAATAACCTATTTTGACCTGAGCTGGCTGTGTAGTTTGAACCCAAATTAAGGCTTCTCGATAAGCAGAATATCCTACCATAGGACCAGACTGCAATAAGTCTTGTTGAGCGTTTAAAGTAGTGGCTACTAACAAAAGGAAAATCCAAAATTTATTCATGATAATTTTTTTTCAAATTTCTGCTCAAAATTTTTAGTGTGCGTTAATGGAATGTTATCATTATAAATATATGAGAAGAATTGTCTTTTTTTGCCGCGAATTTTCGTAATATGTGATGGAGTATGTTGATTTCGCTTTCGCGAAAGCGAAACAGAATCCAATTTTTAAATCATTTTAAATACTTGACAAAAAAAATAACCATAGGTCGCACAGATCGTGCTCATTTTCCTGAACTTGGATTTCTAGATATTGATATAAAAATCGATACAGGAGCTTATACATCGTCCATTTATTGTACTGATATTGGAGAGGAAGACGGTGCGCTTACTGCAAATTTTCTTGATCCAGAACATCCCAAGTACAACGGTCGTAAAATGTATTTTGAGGAGTATGAAATTACCCAAGTACGCAGTAGTAACGGTCAGTCACAATTAAGGTATGAGGTAAAAACTATTATTACCTTATTCAAAAAACATTATGTAATATCCCTTACGCTATCTGATCGCAAGGAAATGAGGTACCCTGTTTTAATAGGGCGTAAATTTTTATCTAAGAAATTTGTAGTGGATACCGAATTACAAGACCTTTCTTTTATACTTTCACAAAATGAAAATTGATATTCTATCACGCAGTACCACATTATACAGTACAAAGCGATTACTAGAAGAGGCAAAAAATGCAGGACATAAAGCCAGGGCTATAAATGTATTGCATTGCGATATAAAATTAGAAAAACATAAGCCCAGTGTTTATTATCACGGTGAGAGATTACCCGTGCCAGATGCTGTAATACCTAGAATAGGAGCTAGTATCACTTTTTATGGAACCGCTATTGTACGACAATTTGAGATGATGAATTGTTTTACGACTGTGAGCAGTCAGGCGCTAGTTACCTCAAGAGATAAATTACAAAGTTTGCAAAAACTAGCTCGTAGCGGTGTGGGAATGCCCAAAACGGTTTTCACTAATTTTGGTGAGCATACAGATGAAATTTGTGAGCAAGTAGGTGGACCACCAGTAGTCATCAAAGTACTAGAAGGGACACAAGGAATAGGTGTAAATCTAGCAGAATCTCTAGAGGCTGCAGACGCCATTATAGATGCTCATAATGATCTAAGAACAAGGGTTATAATTCAGGAATTCATAAAAGAAGCTGGTGGTGCCGATTTAAGAGCCTTTGTGGTTGGGAATAAAGTGGTAGGAGCGATGAAAAGACAAGCCAAAAAAGGCGAGTTTAGATCCAATTTACATCGTGGTGGAACAGCATCAAAAATCAAATTAACTCCTGAAGAAGAACGCACGGCTCTTGCCGCGGCCAAAGCGCTAGGATTAGGGGTTTGTGGTGTTGATTTATTACAAAGTTCACGAGGACCTTTAGTCCTCGAGGTGAACAGTTCTCCTGGATTAGAAGGAATTGAAGGAGCGACTGGGTATAATATCGCTCGTGAAATTATCAAGTTCATAGAAAAAAACATGTAAGCATTGAGAATATTAGGAACCGAAATTAAAGCAGGTAATAGTTATACACTCAATCTCAATAAAGTAAAACTTTATTCAACTTCTGAAGTTGAAGTGCCAGTCATTATTGAGCGTGGTGAACTAGATGGACCTGTTGTGTTACTTACAGGTGGTATTCATGGCGATGAGATTAACGGGATTGAGGTTGTGCGTCAAATTATAGCGCACGGCTGGAACAAACCCAAACGCGGGACCATAATATGTATTCCGGTAGTTAATATTTTTGGTTTCTTGCAGTTAAAAAGAGAGTTTCCTGATGGTAGAGACTTGAATAGAGTTTTTCCGGGAACAAAAAAGGGATCTTTAGCTAGCCGTTTTGCTTATCAACTTTCTAATGAAGTGTTGCCAATAGTTGATATTGTTATGGATTTTCATACAGGTGGAGCTCAACGTTATAATGCACCTCACCTAAGAGTTGATGCTGCAGAGAGTAAATCTATTGAATTGGCAAAAGTATTCAACGCACCTTGCTTGTACTTTTCAAGTAATATTTCAAAAACTTTTAGAGCGACATGTTCAAAAAAAGGTATTCCTTATTTGTTATATGAAGGTGGTAAATCAGGCGATAGCGACAAAACTATTGCTGTCGAGGCTGTAAAAGGAGTTTTAAGAGTTTTAGAGCATTTAGATATGGTAACAGAAGGTCTGCCGGATATTTCTGTTAATCATACTACTGTAGAGATTACTAAATCTTCATGGCTAAGAGCGAAAAAATCCGGCTTTATTCATCCTAAAGCTCAGGCAGGCAATAAAGTAAAAAAAGATGAAATTATCGCTAGTATTACGGATCCGTATGGAAAATTGCGACATGAAATAAAAGCACCGCATGATACCTTCTTGCTCAATGTTAATTATGGACCAGTAGTTTATCAGGGCGATGCTATTTTTCATATCTCTAAAGATGAATAAGGCTCAGTTACGTAAACTTTATAAAAAAAAGCGCCTATCCTTATCTACAGATGAGGTGCAGCACAAGAGCGTTCAAATTGCTAATAACTTACTTCAATTAGATATTTGGCATTATGATTATTACCATTTGTTCCTACCTATAAAGAAGTGGAATGAAGTCGATACCCAACCTATTATGAATATCCTTATGTCCAAGGATAAAAATATTGTTATTAGTCATAGTGATTTTGATTCTATTCAAATGATCAATATTTTGTTAGAAGAGCAAACTGTAATAAAAGAAAACAAATATGGAATCCCAGAGCCTATTAATGGAGAAAGAATTAGGGATCATCTTATGGATGTAGTTTTTGTTCCTTTATTAATAACAGATGAAAAAGGTTACAGGGTAGGTTACGGGAAAGGTTTTTATGATAGGTTTTTAGCCAATTGCCGACCAAACGTATTGAAAATAGGTATTTCTTTTTTTGAACCAATAAATGAAATTGAGGATGTTCACGACATGGATGTTACATTAGATATGGTTGTTACGCCAGAAAAAATATACCGTATAACAAAGAATGATTAAAAATATTACCTAAGTTAAATTTTGACTTTTGTTAATTAACATTTAATTCATAGTTTTAGATTCTAAAGGAATTGTTCCTAATAAATAAGATTCACGTTTTTCCCTAAGAACGATGATAGAAAAATCCAATCAACCTCTTAAAAAATTATTAGAGGATAAAGAATATTTTTTAAGTGAAACTGCAGAGCTTACCGTTACTGGAGCTTACAGTGGTAACTTAAAGACAGGAGAAGGTTATATCGATGATATTGGAAGAAATATTTTGGATATACCTAAAAACTATAATCTAGACATTCACTCTGCACTCAGTTTTTTTGCTGATCGTAAGAAAGCAGTAGAACTGTTTTACTCTTGTATCAATGGCGGTAGCTTTGTTCTCGATATTGAAATGAAAGATTATCATGGTAATGTCTTCTGGGCAAAGGCCAGTGGTAAACCTTTACATGATAGCGAGCATAACATTGTTGGGGTTAGAGGTGTGTTCACCAGTATTGATAGGTTTGTAAGAAGAGGCAATGAGCTTGAAAATAGAGCAAAACTTATTCAAGAACAAAATGATAGATTGGTCCATTTTGCACATATAGTTTCGCACAACCTTAGATCTCACGCTAGCAATTTACAGCTTACTTTAGATGCATTTAATGATATAAGAGATAAAAGTCAACAAACAGATATTTTCTTTAATTATCTAACCGAGATAAGCAATAACCTTTCTTCTACATTGGAGCATCTCAACCAGGTCGTTACTATTAATATAGAAGAAAAAAAGGTTCAACAGGTTAACTTAGAAACAATTTTCAAAGAGTGTTTACTTGAGTTTAAAGAAGAGCTTCTTGCTATTGATGCAAAAGTTAGAGGTGATTTCACAGATCTATCCGTGATAAATTATGTGCCTTCGTTTTTAAAAAATATTTTCATTCAACTTATATCTAATAGTATTAAATTTAGAAGTAGAAAAGAACCTCTTAGAATCAAGGTAAGAACTAAGGTTAAAAATAAGAGGAAACTATTGGTTTTTAAAGATAACGGTGTCGGTATAGATATGAACAAACAGGCAGATTATATCTTTAAAATGTTTGAATCAACTGATGCTAGTGGTGAGTCACAAGGTATAGGTTTATTTGTTCTTAAAAATCAAGTAGAAAGCTTAGGTGGTGATGTCATGGTAAAAAGCAAATTAAATAAAGGAACGTCGTTTACTATTAAATTTTAAAAATGAGCGTTTTAAAAAAAGCTTGTATTATTGATGATGATCGGCTCTATGTGAGCTTGATGAGTATGATTGTAGATAAATATGATCTCGTTGATGAACTTGTACTTTTTGAAAATGGTGATCAGGCATTAAAGTTTTTTGAGCTCGTTTTAAAAGATAAAATCGAGGCGCCGCAGGTTGTCTTATTAGATCTGAATATGCCTATCATGAATGGATGGGAATTACTAGATGTCTTAGAAGATCACACCGCTGCCTTACAAGAAAAAGGAATACATTTATTAGTGGTAAGTTCTAGTATTAATCAAAATGAAATTGCTAAAGCAAAGAAACACGCTCTTGTAAGTGATTTCATTACAAAACCACTATCTAAAACACATTTACTCGAAATTTTCAATAAGATTTCTTCCTAGAATTAATTTTTAGGAAAAGCTTTTTTACTGAAAAGTAGCAGCAGAATTACACCAATCGTAATCGCACTATCTGCAATATTAAAAACAGCATTGAAAAATGTAAATTTATTTCCTCCTATACCTGGAACCCAATTAGGAAAAGTTCCATCAAATAAAGGGAAGTAAAGCATGTCTACTACCTTTCCATAGAAAATAGGAGCGTATCCACCTTCCTCTGGTAAAAATTCTGCTACACCATGGTAGCTGTCAGAAAATAAAACACCATAAAACACACTATCGATTATATTTCCTATCGCACCAGCGAGAATTAAGGATATGCATATGATTAGTATTTTATGACTGTGTTTTTTAATACTGCTCCATAGCCAATAACCTATTCCCATTACAGCAAAAATTCTGAAAACTACTAAGATTATCTTACCATAATCTCCTGGGATTTCGGTTCCCCATGCTGCGCCAGCATTTTCATAAAAAACTAATTTGAATTTACCCCAATCTAGTATGGCATCATTTGAATTACTTGCTAGTTGATAATTAAGTTTAATATATATCTTACTTATTTGATCCAGTAGGAGAACTGAAAAAACAATAAGTAATGCTTTTGATAATTTCATGTACGGCTTTTGTGAACTGCTAAAATACTACTTATCCTCTGTATTTAAAATGCTAATATTACCAGAAGATGTTTGAATGATACCACCATTTTTATTGGGACGTTTTTTTCTTCTTTTATCATTAAATGTCGCTTTTTTTCCTAGACGAATTTCTGGTGAAATAGAATCGCAATAAATAGTCGTAGAACCTAGAATGTTGGTGATGTCCAGGTCGCAATTAGGGTCTTCAATAGTGATAGCGCCAGATGTACAATTAATCTGAATATAAGAAAATAAACCTCGTGTATGAATTGAAGCACTTTGCGCAACAATATTTAGATTCATGTCGTGTGGTATTACCATTTTTACTACTGCGTCTGTCACTTTGTGAGCAGCTAGTTTATCATCAGGTTTTTGATAGATATTTGAGATTGGATCTTTAAAAAATACCGTGTCATTTTTAATATAATGAGTGAGTTCAACGGCTTCTTTATATTCACCACGTTGTGTTGTCGTTATGGATATATTAGTTGTTTGAGTAGCTTGTAAATGGATTTCGGCATACTCATTAAGTTCAATCATTAAGGTACGCAGGTTACCTGCGGTAAATGTTGTAGCTCTAGTATTTGAAGAGTTGTCTTGAGAGTACGCTTTCGCGAAAGCGAACAACACTAAAACACTGGTATAAAAAAACCTTTTACAAGTTATCTGATTTGTAATACCATGCAGATAGCTCATAAAAGGCCTGTATTTAGGGAGAAGTAATTTGTTATTGCATGTTTTTAGCCTCTATACTTAGAGTGGCATGTGGAACAAGCTCTAGGCGTTCTTTCTTGATCTTTTTGCCTAGTTTACGGCAAATACCGTACGTTTTGTTCTCAATTCTTATAAGAGCATTTTTAAGATCTCTTATAAATTTCTCTTGACGAATCGCAAGTTGCGCGTTTGCTTCCTTGCTCATGACCTCACTACCTTCATCAAATGCTTTGAATTGTGGTGCGGTATCATCAGTACCATTATTAGCATCGTTTGCATAGGAGCTTTTAATAAGCTCATACTGCTCTTGTGCATCTTTAATTTTAGCTTCAATTAACTCTTTAAAGTATGCTAGATCTTCATCGCTATAACGTTCCTTTTTTACTTCTACATCGCTCATAATTTATTGTTTTGTTATCTGTATTGCGGTCGCAATGTCGTCAAACTCAATTATCGTACCGTTATCTACAGATTGTGTTATTGTTAAATCATTGGCTAATGTTTCATCTTTAATATACTGGGCATTTTTCTCTACCGCAGCATCCATTTCTGGGTGCGATTGCATTGTGATCGTTATGCGGTCTGTTACCTCGAGTCCGGAGTCCTTTCTTATGTTTTGAATACGATTCACTAATTCACGTGAAATCCCTTCCTGTTTGAGCTCTGGAGAAATAGTTACATCGAGCGCAACTGTAATGCCTGATTGATTAGCAACTAGCCATCCTTCTATATCCGAAGATGTTATCTCAACGTCTTCGAGGCTCAATATAGTATCAGTACCATTAATGTTTATGTTAATTTCTCCATTTTTTTCTAACAAAGCAATGTCTTCTTGTTGAAAACTTTTGATTTTCCCAGCGATCTTGCCCATTTCCTTACCAAAACGAGGTCCCAGAACTTTAAAGTTTGGCTTTATTTCTTTAACAAGTATCCCACTTGCGTCATCGATTAACTCCACCTCTTTAACATTTACCTCGCTCTTTACTAGATCTGCAATAGCTTCTATTTGAGCCTTGTCCTTAGTGTCTAAAACAGGAATCATAACACGTTGCAAGGGTTGTCTTACTTTAATGCTTTCTTTTTTACGTAATGAAAGTGTGAGACTTGAAATCACTTGTGCTTTGTGCATTTTTTCCTCTAACTCACTATTGATAAGATCGTTGTTTGCGATAGGGAATTGGGATAGGTGTACACTTTCACTGCTGTTGCTCTCGCAAACACTTGTCAAGTCACGGTATAATTGATCCATGAAAAAAGGAGCGATAGGAGCGCCTAATTGAGCTACTGTTTTCAAACAAGTATATAGGGTTTGATAAGCAGCGATTTTATCTTGCTCGTAACTACCTTTCCAAAAACGTCTTCTACATAATCTTACGTACCAGTTACTTAAATTCTCTGTCACAAAGGTGGTGATTGCTCTTGCAGCTCTAGTAGGTTCGTATTCCTCGTAGAAAGCTGTTGTGTCTTTGATAAGAGTATTAAGTTCAGACAGGATCCATCGATCAATTTCTGGACGTTCATTTAATGGAATATCCTTTTCATCGTATTTAAAGCCATCAACATTTGCATACAGGGCAAAAAAGCTATAGGTATTATACAAGGTTCCAAAAAATTTACGCTGCACTTCTTGTATACCATCAGTATCAAATCTTAGGTTGTCCCAAGGATTTGCATTACTCACCATGTACCATCTTGTGGCATCGGCGCCATATTTGCCTAAAGTCTCAAATGGGTCCACTGCATTCCCTAATCGCTTAGACATTTTTTGACCATTCTTATCCAGAACCAGTCCGTTTGATACTACATTTTTGTAAGCAACATCGTCACTAATCATAGTAGCAATAGCATGTAGTGTGTAAAACCATCCACGAGTTTGATCCACACCTTCGGCTATAAAATCTGCCTTGCGTAAACCGTTCTCTACGGCCTCTTTATTTTCAAAAGGATAGTGCCATTGAGAATACGGCATTGAACCACTATCAAACCATACGTCTATCAAGTCTGCCTCGCGGTGCAAGTGCTCTCCATTGTCAGCAACAAGTGTTATTTGATCTACAACATTTTTGTGTAAATCA
Source organism: Nonlabens sp. SCSIO 43208 (assembly GCF_050703575.1). Classification (NCBI taxonomy): domain Bacteria; kingdom Pseudomonadati; phylum Bacteroidota; class Flavobacteriia; order Flavobacteriales; family Flavobacteriaceae; genus Nonlabens; species Nonlabens sp. SCSIO 43208. The sequence continues at coordinate 588,504 of NZ_CP065365.1, read as the reverse complement.
ATCAAATCATAATTTTGATCACTCATGTCACCAGCTGTAAATCCTTCAAACGGATTTTTTGACATAACACCAGCTGCGATAGATTTTTCTATCTCGTTTACCAGTTCTTCTACAGAGCCTATTATGATTTCTTTAGTCCCTGTCTCATTGCGCCATATAGGTAGTGGGATACCCCAAAAACGTGATCTAGAAAGATTCCAATCATTGGCATTAGCCAACCAGTTACCAAATCTTCCTTCTCCAGTTGATTTTGGTTTCCAATTAATGGTCTTATTTAACTCGTGCATACGGTCTTTGAAATCCGTAGCTTTGATAAACCAGCTATCTAGTGGATAATAAAGTACAGGCTTGTCAGTTCTCCAACAATGTGGATAACTGTGTACATATTTTTCTACTTTAAAAGCACGATTTTGTTCTTTTAGGGCGATGGCTATTTCTACATCGACACTGCGTTCTGGAGCATTGTCTTTATAGTATTCGTTTTTCACATACTTGCCACCTATAAAAGGTAAGTCTCCTCTAAATTTACCTTGTAAATCTACAAGCGGTACTGGATTATTGTTTTCATCCAATACTAGCATTGGTGGAATTTCTGGAGTTGCTTGTTTTGCTACAAGTGCATCATCTGCTCCAAAGGTTGGTGCAGTGTGTACAATACCAGTTCCATCTTCTGTAGTTACAAAATCGCCCGCTATTACTCTAAAAGCATTTTCTGCATTTTCATAAGGTAATGCGTATTCTAGTAGTTGGTCGTATTTGATATTTACCAAATCTACTCCTTTACAAGTTCCTAATAGCGTATATGGTATTTTTTTGTCGCCCAGTTTGTATTCTTGTTTCGCTTTCGCGAAAGCGTCATTGTCAAAATGTTCATATTTCTTACCAAACTGATAGTTTACAAGGGCTTCTGCTAGTATGACTTGCATTGATTCACCCGTATATTGGTTGAAAGTTTCTACAAGTACGTAGTCAATCTTTGGCCCAACAGTAAGCGCTGTGTTAGATGGTAAAGTCCATGGAGTAGTAGTCCATGCTAGGAAGAAAACTTCACCTTGAGTGGTAAACGGTAACTGTGCAGGATCAGTTACTTTAAACTGCGCAGTCACAGTAGTATCTGTAACATCACGGTAGCAACCTGGTTGGTTTAATTCGTGCGAACTCAAACCTGTTCCGGCAGCTGGTGAATAAGGTTGGATGGTGTAACCTTTATAAAGTAAATCATTGTTATAAATTTTCTTAAGTAACCACCATACACTTTCCATGTATTTAGGCTTGTAGGTTATGTATGGATCTTCCATGTCTACCCAATAACCCATATCCTCAGTTAAGTTACTCCATATATCGGTGTATTTTAATACAGCGTCTTTACAGGCTTGGTTGTATTCTTCAATAGATATTTTAGTACCTATATCTTCTTTGGTAATGCCTAAAGCTTTTTCCACACCTAGTTCCACTGGTAAACCGTGCGTGTCCCATCCGGCTTTACGATTAACTTGGTAGCCTTGCTGTGTCTTAAAACGACAGAACAAATCCTTGATAGTACGACCCATAACATGGTGAATACCAGGTAATCCATTTGCCGATGGTGGTCCTTCAAAGAAAATAAAAGGTTCGTTACCTTCTCTTGTAGTTACCGACTTGTTGAAGATGTCCTGATCTTTCCAGAATTGTTTGATTTTCTTATCAACTTCAGGAAGATTTAAACCTTTGTATTCATTGAATTTAGTACTCATGTCACCAGTGTTTTAAGGTGTGCAAAAGTAGGGAAAAGGTACGAGTTTTAATAGCTTTTTAAATCTTGTAAGCATTACTTTTCTCAAGGCGTTTAGACTTGATTTATCACAATACTTATTTACTGGAACATAATACAATTATTCCCATTTCAATTGCATTCGTTTAATGCGGTCAGCTAGTTTTTCACTCGATAATTTAGCTCTCAATCTATCGGTAATTATGGGGAATGAAAAGGGTGTAGGTTTATCACACTGATTCCAGATGATATCTTGCGACTTGATACGTTCTAGGCTTTCGCGCAAGCGGTATTCTTCTATTTGTTGCTCGTAAGTTTCTGTATAAGCTTGTCGCAAGAGAAGATTATCCGGTTCATTGTCTTTGAATACTTCAAATAATAATTGACTGCTGTTTTGTAAATGTTTTGTTTTAATGATTTTGTTGGGATAACCAGTAAAGACCAATCCTGTAATTACTGCGATATCTCTAAACTGTCTTTTAGCTAATTCTGTGGCATTAACACTAGCTATCATGTCTTGGGATAGCATATCGGGTGTAAGTAGATTGTTATCCAATAGGTCTTGCATATTAAAAGGCTGATCACTTAGTAATTCAAAACCGTAATCGTTAAAGGCAAGTGAAAAAGAAATGGGCTGAAGCAAACTTACTCTATAAGCGATCAAACCTGCCATGGCTTCATGAACAAATCTTCCTTCAAACGGATAAAATACCGAATGGTATCCTTCTCTAGTTTTAAAGGTTTCTATTAAAAATTGATCAGGTAGTGGTATGATGCTTTCTTGTTGTTGACGTTTAATAATATCTTTAAGAGCTTGCACCTCTGGTGATTTCTTTTTCCCTGTTTGAAAATTTATCATCTCTTCCCTTAGCAATTCACCTAATTGAGAGCTCAGCGGTAAACGACTACCTTGCCAATTGCTCACTTGTCCTTTCTTTTTATTTGAAATGCGTACTTGTGCTACCATTCCCTTTAGTCGTACAAATTCTAAAGTGCGTCCAGCAAATACAAACACATCACCACGATTAAGTTTACTTATAAAATACTCTTCAATAGTTCCTACATATCCGCCTGTCACGTATTTCACAGTCACATCTTGTCCTGTAACGATGGTTCCTATTTGTAATCGATGTCTCATCGCTATTGCTCTAGAATCGATAAAATACCGACCGGTATCATCTATTTCTACTTTTTTATATTCATCGTAGTTACTTAAACTATTGCTTCCATGAACAATAAAATTGAGACACCATTGCCATTCTTCCTGGCTAATGGATTGAAAGCAAAATGTTTGTTTAATTTCCTTATAAATTTGATCGGGATAAAAACCACCACCTACCGCTAGTGTACATAGATATTGAATGAGCACATCGTAACATAATAGGTAGGGCAGCCTGTCTTCAACGGCTTGATTTGTTACCGCTTTTTGCAGCGCACTTGCTTCAATAAGTTCAAGTGCGTGTGTAGGTAAAAAGTAGATTACACTGGTCTCTCCAGGTCTATGTCCACTACGACCAGCCCTTTGTAAAAATCGCGCAACCCCTTTTGGACCACCTACTTGGATGATTGTTTCTACCGGTGCAAAATCTACTCCTAAATCTAATGATGAGGTACAAACACAAGCCTTTAACGACTCATTGCGTATCGCGTTTTCTACCCATATGCGAGTTTCTTTATTAATAGATCCATGATGCATAGCTACCTCACCAGCAAATTCTGGATGGCTGCTCATCAATGCTTGAAACCATATTTCACATTGCGCTCTTGTGTTTGTAAATATTAAAGTGCTTTTACTGGAGTTTATTATGTGTACAACGTCTTCCAATAAGTGCAAACCTAAGTGGCCTCTCCATGGCATTTTATCCATCTTTTTGGGGATGATGGATTGTACCTTAATGTCCTTTTTAATATTTGCCTTTATTAAAACACAATCTTTAGGGATTACATTGTCATTCAATTGCGTATTATGTTCGTGGGTAGGAACGCCTAATAAGACATCTTGAGCCTGATTTAAATTTCCAATGGTAGCACTAATTCCCCAAATCCTTATTCCTGAACTTATTGTTCTCAAACGGGAAATGGCTAGTTCCATTTGTACACCTCGTTTAGTGCCCAGCAGCTCATGCCATTCATCAATGACTAGAGCTTCACACGTTTTAAAAGTATTATTACAATCTTTACTTGCTAGTAATAAATGTAAACTTTCAGGAGTTGTAATTAATAAATCGGGCATGCTCTTTTTTTGAGCGCTTCTTTCCTTGCTCGATGTATCACCTGTTCTTATTCCCACTTTAAAGGGTAATTCAATAGCATCTACAAAGGATTGTGTGGTTTGTGCAATTTCATTCGACAGAGATCGTAAAGGTGTTATCCAGACAGCTTTTAATCCTTTACTGGGCTTTTTCTTATAATCGGGATTTTGTTTGATGTAATTTAACACAATCGCGATCCAAAGAGCATACGTTTTACCACTACCCGTTGGTGCATTGAGCAAGCCGTGTTTTCCTTTTAAAAAGGCATGCCATGCGTTTTTTTGAAAAGGAAACGGTGTCCATCCTTTGTCTTCAAAAAAAGTTTCGGCAATTTTAAATAGATCTTTATTGGTCATGTATTGAGTATGCTATCCAATTTTACTCTTTTTGTCTGTAAAAAGTTGTTACTATTACCTTAATTTGTTGTTTGAGTGAATTATTAAATGATTCGCTTTCGCGAAAGCGTGAAACAAACCATTTACAAAAAAGTATAAAATGTCTCATCAATTAGAGCTTATTAAAGATAAGCTGCAACGACATCACGTGTTTTCACTTTATCGCAATCAAATCAATAAAGATTTGGAGCGCAGTGGTTATCCAGTTGTGCAGTCTGACACGCCGGACGAATTTCTGGAATCCGTTATCCAATTATTATCAGACGCAATAGAAGATAGCGATCCCAAGTTACAGCAATTGTATTACCTGGCAGATGTGCAGGAACGACACTTGGAACATGGTATAGTAATAGGGTTCTTGTATCGAGAATGGGTGAAAATTCAATTTAGATTGAGGCAATAATTAGAAGAGTAATCTTACAAATGGTTGTAAACCATTGTTGTAGATGCTTTTATCATCATTGTAAAGAATGTCATACCTAAATCCAATAACAAAATTCCCTTGTCGATAACCAGCACCTAGAAATAGTGCAGGTACCCAGTACTCTCTATCCAAAGCACTGTTTTCAAAATTTTGATTCACGTAGAAATATTCAAAATCCGCGCTTACCTGTAAATAATCAATAGGATTTGCAATACCAATTATACTAGCTCCATAAATATTTGACGAGAAATCTTGAAAACTAGCATTATTAACATCTCTTTCAGAATAGCTGTAATTTAAGCCTAAACCAACCCCAAAATTGGGTTTAAGTTGATAAATAGCTTGTGGAGCAATAATGATTGAGGTGAAATTGTTATTGAATCCAGCTCCAATATTTCCTCCAAATCTTACTTTATTCCAAAAATCTGACTCTGTGGTAGTAGACTGACTGAAAGATTTACAAATTACCAAGGTAAAAATTATGAAAAATGCAATAATGTTAGAATGTCTGTTTTTCATTATTCTGAGTTTTAGGAATTTCAATCGTTATAAATATACAAAAGTCGATGTCAAGCGAGCACTTTTCTTTACTTTTGCTATCATATTTGAAAAAAAGGAAATTTCCTTACAATTTTATGGATAAGTATTCATTTCTGAACGCAGCACACACTGCTTACTTTGCTCAGCTTTACGACGAATATTTGATCAATCCAGATCGCATTGAACCTTCATGGAGAGCTTTCTTCCAAGGCTTTGATTTCGGTATGGAAAGTGCTCATGAAGGTGACTTAGTAGTAGAACATCAGGGAAGCAGCGTTACAGTTCCCGATAATGTTAAAAAAGAATTTCAAGTTGTTAAACTTATAGATGCCTATCGTTCTAGAGGACATTTGTTTACAAGAACAAATCCGGTAAGAGAGCGACGTAACTATGAGCCTAAATTAGATATCCAGAACTTTGGATTGTCTAATGAAGATTTGGGCAAAGAGTTTGATTCTGGAGAACTTATAGGTATAGGTAAAGCTACACTTCAAAATATCATAGATCATCTTAAGATGGTTTACTGTGAAAGTATAGGTGTGGAGTACATGTATATAAGAAAACCAGATGAGGTAAAGTGGATACAAAACTGGTTACACCAAAATAATAATCACGCAAAATTTAATGAAAATCAGAAAAAACAAATTCTGAAAAAATTAAACGAAGCAGTATCTTTTGAATCTTTCTTACATACAAAATATGTAGGTCAAAAAAGATTCTCATTAGAAGGTAACGAGTCCTTAATTCCTGGTCTTGATGCATTAATTGAAAACGCTGCCGATAAAGGCGTTAATCAATTTGTACTAGGAATGGCACACCGTGGACGTCTTAATGTTCTTACCAATATATTCGGTAAGCCAGTAACTGATATCTTTTCAGAATTTGATGGAAAGGATTATGAACAAGACATCTTTGATGGTGATGTTAAATACCACTTAGGTTACACAAGCAAGCGCAAGACTGATAATGGAAATGATATTAACATCAATATTGTTCCTAATCCATCACACCTTGAAACTGTAGGAGCGGTCGTAGAAGGTATAGCAAGAGCTAAACAGGACATGCACACACCTAATGATATGAGTAAGACCTTACCTATCGTATTACATGGTGATGCTGCTGTCGCTGGACAAGGTATTGTTTATGAAGTGGTGCAAATGGCGCAGCTAGAAGCTTATAAAACAGGAGGAACCATTCATGTAGTAGTTAATAATCAGGTAGGTTTTACAACTAATTACCTAGATGCTAGATCAAGTACATATTGTACTGATATAGCAAAAGTTACTTTATCACCAGTTCTTCATGTAAATGCCGATGATGCCGAAGCTGTAGTCCATGCGATGAATTTTGCGCTAGATTACAGAATGGAGTTTGGGCGTGATGTTTTTATTGACCTATTAGGTTATAGAAAATACGGTCACAATGAAGGTGATGAACCTATGTTCACTCAACCCCAATTATATAAAGCAATTAAAAAGCATAAGAATTCTAGAGATATTTATGCTGATAAATTGCTTAAAGAAGGACTGATCAATAAGGATCACGTAAAGAATCTTGAGAAATCCTACAAAGAAGGATTAGAAGAAGAACTAGAGAGTTCGCGAAAAAAAGAAAATACCATCATCACACCTTTTATGCAAGATGAGTGGGAAGGATACCACACAGCAACTGAAGATAAAATGATGGAAAAAGTGACTACTGGAGTAAAAAGAGAGGTACTTGAAAAAATCACCAACACAATCTCCCAACTTCCAGAGGATCGTAATTTCATACGTAAAATCAAGAAAATTGTTGAGGTTAGACAAACCATGTTTGATAAGGATGAGCTAGACTGGGCAATGGGAGAGCACCTAGCCTATGGTAGCTTAATGCTTGAAGGATATAACATACGTATGAGTGGTCAGGATGTAGAACGCGGTACATTCTCACACCGTCATGCAGTTGTAAAGTCAGAAAATCAAGAGCAAGAATTTATCCTTCATAACAATCTAGACGCAACTGGTAAATTTGAGATTTACAATTCACATCTTTCAGAATATGGTGTTGTAGGATTTGAGTATGGATATGCACTAGCAAGACCAAAAACATTGACTATTTGGGAAGCCCAGTTTGGAGATTTCTCAAATGGTGCACAGATTATGATTGACCAGTATATCAGTGCTGGAGAAGATAAGTGGAAAAACCAAAACGGGCTGGTAATGCTTTTACCACATGGTTATGAAGGTCAAGGAGCTGAACACTCTAGTGCTCGTCCAGAACGTTACCTGCAACTATGTGCTAGAGATAATATGTTTGTTGCAAATTGTACAACTCCGGCAAACATGTTCCACCTATTGCGTCGTCAAATGGTTGTGGATTATCGTAAACCACTTATCGTGTTCACTCCAAAATCATTGCTTAGATTACCGGCAGCGGTAAGTAAAGTAGAAGAGTTTGAGAATGGACATTTCCAAGAAATTATCGATAGTGATGCTGGTGATTCCGCTTTCGCGAAAGCAAAAACACTAGTGTTTACATCAGGTAAATTCTACTACGATTTATTAGAGTATAGAAAAGAGAATAATCGTAACGATGTTGCAATCGTACGTATTGAACAACTATTCCCTTTACCAGTAAATCAAATTCAAGAAATTATAAAAAATTACGGTAGCGAGGACATCGTTTGGGCTCAAGAAGAGCCTCGTAACATGGGAGCATATGCTCACTTACTACTGCACATGCCAGAAACAAGAAACTGGCGAGTATGTTCAAGAAATATGTATGCCGCACCAGCAACGGGTAGTGCAACTCGTTCAAAATTGCGTCATAGTAAAGTAATAGAAGACGTTTTTAATAACAATAAGTAAATTATGGCTCTAGAAATGAAAGTGCCTTCACCAGGCGAGTCGATTACAGAAGTAGAAATCGCAGAATGGCTCGTTGCCGATGGCGACTGGGTAGAAAAAGACCAGGCAATTGCCGAGGTAGATAGCGATAAAGCAACCTTAGAATTACCAGCAGAAGCTAGTGGTATTATAACCCTAAAAGCAGAAGAAGGTGATGCTGTTGCAGTAGGTGAAGTAGTCTGTTTAATTGATACTGAAGCTCCAAATCCAAATGGAGGTTCTCAAGATGTAAATAACGAGAGCTCAACCTATGAAGGTGGTGATGAAGGTGGTGGACAAGCAGCTGAAAAAGAGCAGGCAAAAAGTGCACCCGATTCAAAATCTACTAGTCATGATAAAGCACCACAACCTACACAGGCTAAAGAGTCTTATGCTACAGGTACAGCTAGTCCAGCAGCTAAGAAAATTTTAGATGAAAAAGGTATTGATGCTGGTAGCGTTAAAGGTACTGGTCGCGATGGTCGTATAACAAAAGAAGATGCGGTAAGCGCAACACCTTCTATGGGAACACCTGGAGCTGGTTCTAGAGGAGTTTCTCGATCTAAATTATCCATGCTGCGTCGTAAAGTAGCAGAACGTTTAGTAAGTGCAAAAAATGAAACAGCGATGTTGACCACCTTTAACGAGGCAAACATGCAACCTATTTTTGACTTACGTAAAGAATATAAAGAAGACTTTAAAGCAAAACACGGAGTTTCTCTAGGCTTTATGTCCTTCTTTACCAAGGCAGTAGTACGTGCCCTAGATTTATATCCTGCTGTGAACAGTATGATTGATGGTAAAGAAATGATTACTTATGATTATAAAGATATTTCTATTGCTGTATCAGGTCCTAAAGGGTTAATGGTGCCAGTAATACGAAATGCAGAGAATCTAAGTTTTAGAGGAGTAGAGGCAGAAGTAAAACGTCTAGCATTGCGTGCTCGTGATGGACAAATCACAGTTGATGAGATGACAGGTGGAACCTTTACTATTTCAAATGGTGGAGTTTTCGGTAGTATGATGAGTACTCCTATTATTAATCCACCTCAAAGTGGTATTTTGGGAATGCACAATATTATTGAGCGACCAATTGCAGAAAACGGGCAAGTTGTAATACGTCCTATGATGTACCTTGCTTTATCTTACGATCATAGAATTATCGATGGTAAGGAATCTGTAGGCTTCTTAGTAGCTATTAAAGAAGCACTAGAAGATCCTATCAATTTATTGATGGATGGCGATGTGAAGAAAGCGCTTGAAATGTAAGACATTTTAAAAGGAATAAATAAACCCTATTCTTAATTGAATAGGGTTTTTTGTTTTTATTCTAGTATGAATTATTCTATAGTTGCACTGCTTGTGGTAACTTCTCTATCGATCTTTTTAATCATTCCCTGTAGCGCGCGACCAGGCCCTACTTCAATAAACTCATTAGCACCATCCTTGATCATTTCTTGAATGGATTGAGTCCATTTTACAGGTGCCGTAAGCTGATAAATAAGGTTTGTTTTTATGTCGTCGGTATTGTTTAGAGCAAACGTGGTTACGTTCTGGTAAATAGGACAAATTGGTTTTGAGAATTCTGTAGCTTCAATAGCTGCGGCTAGTTCTTCTCTTGCAGGTTCCATTAACGGAGAGTGAAAAGCACCACCTACTGGAAGTATTAAAGCACGTTTTGCTCCTGCCGCCTTTAATCTTTCACAAGCTTCCTCAACAGCAGGTACTGCTCCAGAAATTACTAATTGTCCGGGACAATTATAGTTGGCAGCAACAACGGTTCCTTTTACTTCTTTACAAACCTGTTCTACAACATCATCTGTCAAGCCTAAAATTGCGGCCATAGTACTAGACTGTATTTCACATGCGGCTTGCATCGCTAGTGCACGTTTAGAAACTAGATTAAGTCCGTCCTCAAATTTTAAACAATTTGTAGCAGTAAGTGCACTTAATTCTCCTAAAGAATGTCCAGCTACCATATCCGGTTTAAAGGCATCGCCCATCGTTTTTGCTAGAATTACAGAATGTAAAAAAACGGCAGGTTGTGTAACCTTAGTTTGCTTAAGTTCTTCTGCTGTTCCTTCAAACATGATTTTGGCAATGTCAAATCCTAGTTGCTCGTTTGCTTGTTCAAATAAAGCCCTTGCAGAGGCGTGATTATCATATAAGTCTTTTCCCATTCCTGTGAACTGGGCTCCTTGTCCAGGAAAAACGTATGCTTTCATATTAGTAATTTTTCAGGTTGTAAAAGTAGGCTTTTGTAGGTTTACTTGCTATAACTAGTTTGCAGGTGTCCTTTATCTTGATTGTTGTTATTTACGCTTCCAAGTTTCAAAATCAAAAGCATAGTCATGCTTATCATCCTTAGGATGATGTACTTTATTTATAAGACTCCACTCGTTGGTATCAATTTCTGGAAAAAAAGCATCAGCAGTGAAAGAGCCATGAACTCTAGTAAGTTCAATGTGAGTGGCGTAAGGTAGAGCTAATTGATAAATTTCTCCACCACCTATTATAAACGGTTTTTCATCTTCACTTGCTGCTGCAAGGGCAGTTTCCATGTCGTGGACTACGATGGCTTGTGCGGTTTTGTAATTTTTATCACGTGTGAGTACGATATGAGTGCGATTAGGTAAAGGTTTAGGGAAGGACTCAAAAGTTTTTCTTCCCATAATAATATGATGACCAGTTGTAATAGCTTTGAAACGTTTAAAGTCGTCTGGCAAATGCCATACTAAATCACCATCTTTCCCCAATTCATTATTGCTGCCTGCAGCTGCAATCATGGTCAAAGTTTTATTGTTTGAAGATTGAGATATGATTTTTGTTTTAGGTAAAGGCTTTTCACTATTAATTTTAGATTCAAGCTGTGCGATGCGTTCTTGTTGTTTTTGAACCAATCGGTTGTACTGTTTTTTCTCCCATTCTGGACCCAGCAGTCTATTTGTGATGAATACTTTAAATGCGTGATAAATCAATAATAACAACCAAACAAACAGTACCCATATCCACCATTCCACACCTAGAAATTTTTTAGGTTCACTTTGCATAAGAACTTGTGAGATGATTATTAAACCAATAGCTCCTACAAGGAAAACAACAAAATGAGTGAATAGACCACGTTTTTCCTTAATGCGTCGTTGGGCATTTTCTATAAGTTCCTTTTGTAGAGGATCGATTTCTGGTACGTGTTTCTTTTTAAAACCGAACATGATTAGTTGTATTTTTATACTCAAATGTACAGTATAAAGACTTTATGGACTCATCCCTTATCAAGAATTTAAGAGCAGCTTACCCCATTCTTAATAGGTACACTTATTTAAATGTGGCTAATCACGGGTTGCTTTCTCAAGCGGTCATTAATGAACGCATTCACATACTAAATCAATTAAGAGATGAAGGATCAAAGTTTACTAACCTTTCCAGTAATTTGATTGATACCTGCAGGAAACGTCTATCGCAATTTCTTGATTCACATATTGATTACACAGCTTTTGTCCCTAATTTTTCACAAGCTTTTATTCACGTTTTGCATACTCTGGATAAGGAATCTAAATTTTTATTAATTGAAAATGATTACCCATCACTTAACGACGCTGTAAGGCAACGAGGTTTTATTACTCAATATGTTACTATAGACAATGAAATTGAGCAGAAAATCCTAGAAGCTTTTAGAAAGGAAGCTCCTGATTTTTTCTGCTTTAGTATGGTTCAATATATTTCTGGCATTCAATTAAACAATGAATTCATAAAACAACTTAAACTCGAATTTCCCGATACGGTTTTTATTGCAGATTTAACTCAATACGTGGGATGTGAGGAGTTCCGCTTTCGCGAAAGCGGAATAGATATAATCATCGCAAGTTGTTACAAATGGCTACACGCAGGTGATGGAATAGGATTTATTTCAATTCAACCAGATTCATATTCAAAGGTATCTAGTCATTTAAATCAACTTATAAATACTCGTCAGGATAATCGCAGTTTAATGATACAGCAGTTTGAGCCAGGACATGTTGATTTGCTAGCTATATCTTCATTGAATCTAGCTTTAAAAGAAGTAGAAAAAATAGGAATTCAAAATATTGATTTAAGGCATAAAACATTGTCCAAGAATGTATTTCAAGAATTTAAGCAGCGTAAGTTGTTAGATCCATCTGTCATGCACAGAGAATCCCATTCAGGTATATTTAACATTAATGGTGATGAACACTTGTATCAAAAGTTGCTTGATTCAAATATTATTACCTCGTTACGAGGTCCCGGTATAAGAGTGAGTTTTTGTTATTTGAATACTCTCGAGGAATTGCATCATTTATTACACGTACTGGTTAAATAATTAAACCTATTTTTACTAAATGAAGCGTTTTAAATTTTTACAGTTTTTTATTTGTTTAGTGATTGGTTTTTCCTCGGTTGCTCAAAATCCCAATGATTGTACCAATGCCATTTTACTTTGTGGTAATACAGATTTAGGATTAACACCATCAGGAGCTGGGACCAATGATTTTGCAAGCCCCAACAATCAAGTGCCTTTTTGTTATGATTTTCCGGTAGATCAGGCCTGGTTTAGGGTGGAAATTGAAAATACGGGAAGCTTTAGATTTGATTTGGTGCCCGATGTTGCATATGCTGATTATGATTTCGCTGTCTTTGGACCTGTGACAGATTGTAATAATTTGGGAGCTGCAATTAGATGTAGCAGTACAAACCCACAACGTGCTGGTGTTTCAAGTAACACAGGATTAAATGATACAGAGACTGATGTAACAGAAGGTCCTGGTGCAAATGGGAATGGATATTTAAGAGAGATTGATGCTACAGCTGGTGAAGTATATTATATTATTGTAGGACTTGCAGTAGGTACAGGAGGATTTCAACTTAATCCTGGAGGAACGGCAACCTTGCCGCCAGGTCCTATAGCACATCCTGTACAAGATCAAGAGTATTGTGATAACCTAGGGCCACAAGACGGAATTAGAGAGTTTGATTTTACCCAGTTTGACGCTACTATTATAAATGGTCAATCCAACGTAATAGTAACTTACCACGAAAGCTTGAATGATGCTAATATAGGTACTGGTGCATTATCATTTCCTTATACAAATTCAACAAGTACTTTTTCAGTATTTGCTAGAATTGAACGTACTGACTCAAATTGTACTGACTTTACAGAGTTTGAAATTGTGGTTGATGAAAATGGCATACCTAATGATCTTGATGAAGTAGTTGTATGCTCAGTTAATAATACAGAGTCTTATGATCTTGCGGCAAATGTAGATTTATTTGTAGCAAATGCGAGTTCGTACAACATTACCTATCATGATACTGAACAAGATGCTTTTAACGACACCAATCCTATAAATCCAAATGTTACAGCTACTACCACACAAACTTTTTATTTTTTAAAGGTTACCGATCCAGCAGGTATTATTTGTGATTCTGTGGTTCGAGTTCCTTTGAGACTGTATAATCCTCCAGTTGTGCAAAATCCTAATAATTATCTTGTTTGTGATATAGAAAATGATGGGTTAGAGCAAATTATTTTAAGTGATTTAACGTCTGAGATACTTGGTGCTTTAGACCCAAATTTATTTGAAGTAAGGCATTATCTAACTAATAATGATCGCTCAGTACCTACCAATAACTTATCGGGTACACCGCAAATTTCACAACCTGTTACTAGTATTTTTTCTCGTGTTACTGATGTAAATTCAGGATGCTTTACTGATTTAGATTTTAATGTTGTATTGAATAGAACGCCTGACTTAAGGATGCAGGACCCAATAATTATATGCGAAGAGAATACACAGCCTATTACTATAGGTGTGGAATTTGGATTTGAATTCTATGAATGGAGTACAGGTGAAAGTGGACAAGACACCAACACAATTGATGTACTCTCACCGGGATCTTATACGGTAACTGTTACAAACAATGAGGGATGTACCTCTCAGCTGACTATCGAGGCTCTACCATCTTCAAAAGCTACTATTGATGAAATCATCACTCAGGATTTTAGAAATGGCGATAATACAGCTACAATACTGGTAAGCGGTTCTGGAGACTACGAATTTTCAGTAGATGACGGTGCCTATCAAAGTTCTAATTTCTTTGATGGGTTGTACAAAGGCTATCATGATCTAAGGGTGAGAGATAGAAACGGATGTGGTGTAATTTTTGCCACTTTTGTAACATTGGATTATCAACGTTTTTTTACTCCAAATCAAGATGGCTTTAATGATTACTGGACATTTGACGGACTTAAAGAATATCCAGGAGCTCAACTTTTTATTTATGATCGTCATGGTAAGTTACTTAAGCAGCTATCGCCAGATACAGTAGGTTGGGATGGTACGTATAATGGTAACCCTTTACCTTCATCCACTTATTGGTTTACACTAGAGATTGAAAATAGACCAAAGGTTTCAGGAAATTTTGCTCTGGTTAGATAAAAATCGATGAATCGCATTTATTTTAATTGAATTCACCGATTAAAACGGTGTTAAATTCGATTAAAAACAATGGTTAACAATTGATAATTATTTTTTTTGTCCTTTCGTCTATAGAAACTTTATTTGCGTTGATTTTAAAAGAAAACGTATTATGAAGTCCCTAAAAATTCTATTTTTTCTAGTTCCTTTTGTTGTTTTTTCTCAAGTTGGTCTTAATACTAGTTCACCAGAAGGAGTGCTCGATATAGTTTCTTCCAATACGGGTGTTTTATTACCTAGAATAGCGCTTTCATCCAATACGGATAACACTACTATAATAAATCCTAATGGAGGTCCTATCGCCGATGGTACTATTGTTTACAACACCGGAACAGGCGGTTTAACACCTGCAGGAATCTTCATTTTTGAAAGCGGTAGTTGGGCGCTTATGACTACAGATAGAGAAAAACAAATTCACTTTGGAACAATAACTATAACAAGCAGTGGATCAGTATCTGTTACAGGTGTAGGGTTTGAGCCATCTAGTGTTGAATTTGTTGCGATAAATAGGGTGCAAACAGCTAACGAAGGAGCGTCTCGATCTAGCCAAAATAATAGCAATGATATTAGAATGGCTGGTGGAATGACAACTGGTTTTGCCCAAAATAATGGTGGTACCATAGATCAATATGCAATGGCAACTGGTTTGAGTGGCTCCAGTATAAATAACATTGGAACTTATTCTTCTACTAACCATTGTTTTGCCGCATTATTTGTAAATAATAATGGAGAGCCTATTCACGATAATGGATCAGCTACTGGCGGTACAGATGCTCAAGAAGGCTTGATAAGAGCCTCAATGACTTCTTTTGATACCGATGGATTTACGATTAATGTAGATAGATTCCTTGCGGGATCTAGCACTAATAGTAGAGAGAATCAGATCGTGGTAATGTATAAAGCTTATAGATAGACTTATATAAATCTATGATTTGAGTTGAAGCATGTTTATTTGAAGAAAAAAAGTAAGGAAAAGTAAATAGTAGCACCTCTGTATAGTTTTTGTAGAGGTGGTAAATAGGTGTCGTGTATGCTGGTTCAGTTACATTTGATACATGAAAATTTATAGTCTTTTCTTCTTTATTATAGGATTTTGTTGGTCCAATAGCCAGCAATTACCGTTAGATTTTGAAAACAATTCTTTTCCTTTTTCTTCGTTTTCGGGATCAGGATTTTCCTTTAGAGGTGATCCTTCACAAGCAGGTAACCAAGTGGGTGAATTTTTCAATAATGGTGCTGCTGCTTATCAAGGGTTTTTTATTGATTTAGGAACTCCTGTAGATTTAGATAACGATTCAAATCTATCTCTTAGGTTTTTTGCCTTTGATCCAAATAGTCACAATATTATAGTAAAACTTGAGAATGGTATAAATACTGATATTGAAGTCAGTACAACTGTAGTTAATTCTCAAAATTCTTGGACAACACTCAATTTTGACTTTTCAAATGCTACAGAAACTGCTACAGGAAATACAGTTACTGGAACGGGTACTTACAGTCGGATAACCTTATTTATCGATGGTGGTTCCTTAACACCTGGAACCTACCTCATAGACGATATCGATAACAATGCTGTCGTATCTCCACCACCTAATCCTATTGATGTAGTCTATACAGATCTTGTATGGTCAGATGAATTTAATACACCTGGTTTCAACAATCCTGTTGATCCAACAAAGTGGTTTCATCAAACACAAATGATTACTCCAACAGGATGGGCAAACGGCGAGATTCAGCACTATACAAATCGATTAGATAATTCTTATGTAGAAAATGGAATGCTGCATATAGTTGCAAAAAGAGAAAATTTTACTGATCAAGGTGAGACGAAACAATATACTAGTGCTAGATTGAATTCTAAGTTTGCGTTTACTCATGGTAGAGTAGACGTAAGGGCTAAACTACCAATGGGTGATGGTACGTGGCCAGCTATTTGGATGTTAGGTAAAAATATAAATGAAGATGGTGGTTATTGGGACAGCCAGTTCGGTACAACCAATTGGCCTTTGTGTGGGGAAATCGATATTATGGAACATGGATTAGGGCCCGTAAATCAGGTTTCTGCGGCCTTACATACAAATTGTTCAGGATGTTTTGGAGCAACCATGAATTATCAGCCGTTTATGTTATCAGATGTTGCAAATACGTTTCATATATATTCGGTAAACTGGTCGCCACAACAAATAACGTTTCTGATAGATGATGTACCTTTTTATACCTACAGCCCTACTATACGTAATGTCGATACTTGGCCATTTGATGCAGATCAATATTTATTATTGAATGTAGCCATGGGTGGTATTGCTGGAACGGTAGATCCTAATTTTGTGCAGAGTGATATGCAAATCGACTATGTACGTATTTATCAAAATGTGCTATCACTAGATGATGAATCTAGTTA
Source organism: Nonlabens sp. SCSIO 43208 (assembly GCF_050703575.1). Lineage (NCBI taxonomy): Bacteria > Pseudomonadati > Bacteroidota > Flavobacteriia > Flavobacteriales > Flavobacteriaceae > Nonlabens > Nonlabens sp. SCSIO 43208. Next base: position 571,384 of record NZ_CP065365.1, on the reverse strand, counting down.
TACCTTAAAATTATATCCAAACCCTGCAAAAGAAAGGATTATCATAACATCTTCAAAAACCATAGATGAGTTATATATTTTTGATATGATGGGAAAACAGGTTTATTTCAATCAAAATAATATAGGAACTATTGATGTCTCTCAATTTAGTAATGGAACTTATTTATTTAAGGCTAAAATAGATGATATTGTTATAACTGATAAAGTTATAATCCATCACTAATAAACAGGTGTGTCAAAAAAATCACGTTCTCTTTAATTAGGTAACTATTGAAAAAGAAATTCTAAAGGGATAATAACTCTATCTCTCCAGGCATTTTCGCTGTGATTCTCTCCAGGGAAGTATCCCGTTCTCCAATTTTTAGCGGTGTAACCTTTCTCTTTAATAATGAAATCAACCTCTTTTTGAATCTCTGGATATAGGGCATCCAAAGTTTCATCACCACAGTCAAAATATAATTTGTGTGTAGCTGGATCTGGAAGATTGTTCTTTAAGTATTGTTTGAAGGCGTTTGGAATAGGATTGTTTTCCAAAGTAAACGTTCCAGGCCAGTGAGTTGAAAGACATGCAGCACCTCCAAAAACTTGTGGATATTCACATAGAGCATATATAGAAATCAAGCCACCCATACTGCTGCCTGCAATATAAGTGTTGTCTTTATCTGTATAGGTGTTGAACATCTCATCAATGTGAGGTTTTAACTCACGCACTATGAATTTCAAATAATTATCCGAAGTTGGAGTAAAGCTAGATTCAAGAGGAACATGCGACTGTTTTAATTGTTCGCTTACAATATTTCTTTCATCTTTCGTGAGCATTTCAAAAGGTTTTTGTGGGAAATAATCACTATGTCTAGTTTCACCACCATTCCAAATACCTACAATAATAAATTCCTTTGAACATGCATCTCTCTTATAGAGTTGATGTGCAGCCTCATCCATTTCCCATGACTGTTTATTCCACGAATCTTTAGCATCGTATAGCATTTGACCATCGTGCATGTATAAAACTGAATACCTTTTATTTTTAGAATAATCATCTGGTAACCATATATCAATATTCCTAGCTGTAACGTAATTTGATTTAAAATCAGGAATTCGTTGAATACTACCTTGGGATACCTCTGGCAAATCCTCTTGAGAATGAGTACACGATAAACTCATTAAAGTAATTATTAAGATAAAAGCTGTTTTCATCGAGATCTTTTTTTGACTTAATGCGCCTCTAACCAATCATTTCCTAAACCAACTTCAACATCTAGCGGTACACTCATTTTATAGGCATTTTCCATCTCTGTTTTAATGAGTATTTTCATGTCTTCTAATTCATCATCATGAATATCAAAAACCAATTCATCATGCACCTGAAGTAGCATTTTTGATTTGCAATTTAATGCTTCAAACTTGTTGTGAATATTGATCATTGCTAACTTAATGATGTCAGCAGCACTACCTTGAATAGGTGCGTTCACCGCATTTCGTTCAGCAGCGCCTCGAACAACAGCATTAGAACTGTTTATATCCTTCAAGTAGCGTCTACGACCTAACACAGTTTCTACATATCCATTCTCTCTAGCAAAGTCGACTTGTTCTTGCATGTATGCTTTTAACTTAGGATAAGTTGCGTAATAGGTATCAATAAGCTCTTTAGCTTCACTACGAGATAAATCAGTCTGATTGCTTAAACCAAATGCACTTACCCCATAAATAATCCCAAAGTTCACAGTCTTTGCATTACTACGTTGCTCACGGGTAACATCTTGAATGGGAACATTAAATACCCTTGCTGCTGTACTGGCATGAATATCTTCATTGTTTTGAAAAGCTGCGATCATGTTTTCCTCTTCACTTAATGCTGCAATAATGCGCAATTCAATTTGGGAGTAATCAGCCGCGACAAGCCTGTAATTTTCATTGCGTGGTACAAAAGCCTTACGCACTTGTCGGCCACGTTCAGTACGTATAGGTATGTTTTGTAAATTAGGATCTGTAGAGCTTAATCTTCCCGTTGCAGCTACAGTTTGCATGTAGTTAGTGTGTATGCGTTTCGTTTGTTGATTGACCTGATTAGGCAATGCGTCTACATAGGTTGATTTAAGTTTAGTGAGTCCTCGGTATTCTAAAACATTGGCAACAATTTGATGATCTTTAGCTAGATAACTTAGTACATCTTCTGCAGTAGAATATTGTCCTGTTTTAGTTTTCTTCGGCTTATCGACAAGTTTCATTTTGCCAAATAGTATTTCTCCTAATTGTTTAGGAGATCCTATGTTAAATTCTTCACCTGCAATTTCATATATGTTGGATTCTAACTGGGCTATGTCTTCTGTTAGCTTTCGCGAAAGCGTATCTAAATAATCGCAATCAAGATTTATACCTTCAATCTCCATAGCAGCAAGCACCTTCAAAAGTGGCATTTCTATTTCATGAAATAACTTATCAGTACCAGCGGCAGCTAGTTCTTTGATAAAAAATTCCTTAAGCTGGAACGTGATGTCTGCATCCTCTACGGCGTATTCTTTTACTTTATCCAAATCCACGTCGCGCATGGATTTTTGATTTTTACCTTTCTTTCCAATTAATTCGGTAATACTTTGTGGCGTATAGTTCAAGTAGGTCTCTGCTAGGACATCCATATTGTGACGCATGTCAGGATTAATTAAATAGTGCGCTAGCATAGTGTCAAACATAGGGCCCTTTACTTTAACCTCATATTTGTCTAGTACTTTAATGTCGTACTTCAAATTTTGTCCAACTTTTTCAATCTGTTCAGATTCAAAAAATGGTTTTAACTGCTGTAATAGTTCTATGGCTTGTTCTTGATCCTCTGGAAAAGGCAGGTAATAACCCTTGCCTTTTTCCCATGAAAATGCAATTCCTACTAGTTGAGCTATTAAAGGATCAAGTCCTGTGGTTTCAGTATCAAAACAAACGCTGTTTTGATTCATTAAGGTCTGAATAAATAATTTTGTCCCCATTCCAGGCTGCACGATCTGGTACAAATGATCGGTGGTTGAAAGTGTATTACGACCAGTGGCATCAGCCTCTGCAGCGGTACCTGATCCTGGTGTAGAAAACAAATCAAATTGACCACTTGAAGAACTGGTGCTGTTATCAGACGGTGTTTTTTTATTGTCTTCTTTGTAGTTAACACCAGGGACATTATCTGGAGCAAATATTTTGGCTAGTGTTTCTTTGGCACGACGAAATTCCAATTCATCAAAAATCTCATGAACTTTCTCAACATCTGGATCATCTAGTGTGTATTTACTTGCGTTAAATTGAACAGGACAATCCAATTTAATGGTTGCAAGCTGTTTTGAAAGAAAACCTAATTCTCTATTAGCTTCTACTTTTTCTTTCATTTTACCTTTAAGTTGATCAAGGTTTTCATAAAGTCCTTCCATGGATCCATAGGCCTTAATAAACTTTTTTGCAGTTTTATCTCCTACTCCAGGTAACCCTGGAATGTTATCACTGGCATCACCCATCATTCCTAAATAGTCGATTACTTGTTCAGGTCGATCTACTTCAAACTTTTTTTGAACTTCAGGAATGCCCCATATTTCTATCCCATTACCCATGCGAGCAGGACGATACATGTAGATATTGTCAGAAACTAATTGTGCATAATCCTTATCAGGTGTTACCATATAAACGGTAAATCCTTCTTTTTCGGCTTGTTTTGATAAAGTACCTATTAAATCATCGGCCTCGATACCAGCTTCCTCAATAATAGGAATATGCATTGCCTTTAATATTTGTTGAATGTAGGGTACGGCTATTTTAATTGCTTCTGGTGTTTCGTCACGATTAGCTTTATAATCTGCATATAGTTCGGTACGCTCTGCACTTCCTTCCTTGTCAAAGGCAACAGCTAGATATTCTGGTTTTTCACGTCTTATAACATCAAAAAGGCTGTTAGTAAATCCCATTATTGCACTGGTATCCATGCCTTGTGAATTGATTCTAGGATTTTTAATAAGAGCATAATATCCTCTAAAAATTAAAGCATAAGCATCTAGTAAAAACAGTCTTTTATCGTCGGTTCCGTCGTTCGTCATGATGAAAATTTGAGAAGGTTAAAGATAAAACTATATGCTAGGGTGAGCAAGATCGCCGGCTTTAACTTTATCTTAATCCATAACCTGTTGTATTGAGTTAATTTAGCGCCATGAGATTTATATATATCATAGGTTTTTTCATTATTGTTGAAATTTATGCTTTTCAACTTATTCGAGTACTAGCCAAGGGTCATTGGTGGAAATGGGTATATCTAGCGGTATCAGTACTTATTTTCCTAAACGTTGTTTTACAATTCTATTTATCTCCAGATCGCACTCAAGTAGTTCCAGTAAGAGATTTTGCAGTAACCTTATTTTTGGCTTTTCTAGCAGCCAAAACGGTCTTCTTACTCATCATGTTCTTCGAGGATATTGTGAGGATTGTAGAAGGTGTTGTCTCGCTTTCGCGAAAGCATAATTCTACCGACCTAGAAGGAATGTCTGACGCTAGCTCATCTTTCCTGCCTAGCCGTCGTTCATTTATAGCCAAAACGGGACTAGCACTTGCTGCATTGCCTTTTGGTGCTATTTTATATGGAGCCTGGAAAGGGAAATACAATTATCAAGTACGTGAATATGAATTAAGTTTTGATGATTTACCCGAAGAATTTAATGGTTATAAAATTTCTCAAATAAGTGATATTCACGTAGGTAGTTTTGATGATAAGGATGAGGTAGCCTATGCCATTGACCTTGTAAATAAACAACAAAGTGATGTCATATTGTTCACAGGTGATCTGGTTAATAATGTGGCACGAGAACTTTATGGCTGGGAAGAAATCTTGGGAAGATTAAAGGCCAAGGATGGTGTGTTTTCTGTATTAGGGAATCATGATTATGGTGATTATGTGAATTGGGTTAGTCAAAGTGAAAAGCGTAAAAATCTTGAAGAGTTGTTCGAAATTCAAAAGAATATGGGATGGCGATTAATGATGGATGAAGCACATGAAATTAAGAGAGGTGCGGATAGTTTACATATTGTAGGAGTTCAAAATTATGGTGGTGGACGTTTTCCTAAATATGGTAATCTAGACAAAGCTAGCGCCTCGTTGTCGGATTCTAGTTTTAAAGTTTTAATGAGTCATGATCCTAGTCACTGGGAATTACAAGTTAAAGATCATCCTAAAAAGTTTCATCTCACTCTAAGTGGTCATACTCATGGAATGCAATTTGGTGTTGAGATACCTGGTTTTTTTAAATGGAGTCCAGTGAGTTTTGTTTACAAACGATGGGCTGGTATCTATAAGGAATTAGATCAATTTTTAAATGTTAATCGTGGATTTGGTTTCATAGGTTATTCTGGACGTGCAGGAATTTGGCCAGAGATAACAGTGATAACCTTAAAACGTGCTTAATAGGGTAAAGTTTCTTATTTTTGATAAGATAAGGTGTACTTGATATGTCAAAATTTGGCGAGCTTATAAATACTGAAAAACCTGTTCTACTTAGTTTTTTTACTGAGTGGAATGAGGAATCACAAAGTATGCAGGATATTTTAAAAAATGTTGCTGCTACCCTTGGTGATCAGGCAAAAGTGATAAAAATCAATGTCGATAAGAATGTCGAGTTGTCCAATGCCCTACGTATTAAAACCTTGCCTACTTTTATTCTTTATAAGTCTGGTGAGATGATGTGGCGTCAAAGTGGAATACAAGATGGAAATGCTCTTGTTACCCTATTACAACAATACTCTTAAATTAAAGAGTCGCTGTTTCCCAGCCGTTGTCCTTCACGTATTGTAAATATTCGGGAAGCACTTGTTTCAACATTTCTAGAAATTTGTCACTGTCATGAAATACAATAATACTTCCGTTTTTAGTATGCTTTTTTAACTGTTTTAATACAACCGTCGGGTTTTGATTAACATCAAAATCTCCTGAAAGTACGTCCCACATTGTAATTTGATACCCTAGTTTTTTTAATGAGTTATAAGTAGATAACCCCAATTTACCATACGGTGGTCTAAACAACATTGATTTAATAGAAAACTCTGCAAGCTTTACATTTTTAATGTATTGTTTGTCATTGGTTTTCCAACTATTTAAATGGTGTTGAGTATGATTACCTGTTTGATGACCACCATTTAATATACTGTCATAAAGATCAGGATGTTTAATTACATTATCTCCTACACAAAAAAAGGTAGCTTTCATTCCATAGGAATCTAAAAGCTCTAGAACATAAGCTGTTGCATCTGGTTGAGGTCCATCATCAAAGGTTAAATAAACTTTTTTTTCTGAACGGCTTTTGTGCCAGGTACAACCTGGGAAAAGGGAAGTGACCCAATCAGGATTATGAAAGGGATACCATCTCATTTTTAATCCAGGCTATCTGACTTTGGAGTTTGTAAAGATTCAAGATCAGTATTTTCCTCGTTTATTCTTAGTAATTCTAGCATTGCACTATCGATTAACGCAGGATCTAAATCGTCGCTATTTGACGATATAGTATTTACAATACTTAATTTTTCTCTAGGATCATACTGTTTAGGGAATCGCATCATATATTCATTAAAAATATCAATTTGCTCAGTAGCAAATTTCATATCTTTTGCTAGAATAGCAGACTGTACAAGGTTTCTATACCTCTCAACAGCAGTAATAATTGCAATGCTTACATCTTCACCTTGATCGTCAATATTAAAGTTTTCATAGAACTCTAATTCATCTTGATATTTGGCAATTACTCTCAATAGTAAATCTCGTGCTTTTTCTCTTTTACCGATATTATAATAACCAGTCACAAAAGGTTCTATCATGGAATAATGGCCAAATAATTCTAAAGGCATTTTTTCCATTCCAAGGTCTAGGATTTCCTCAGCTTTATCTAGTTTGCCTTCTTCGGTAAGTGCGGTAGCTACTCGGGTAATGTTACTTCTAAACCCTACACTATTGCGTCTAGTTTCTACATCGTGTAAAACATCTGGATTACCGCTGTTGCCCCATTTCCAACTTTTTAATACCTCATATCCATGATCAGCATCAACGCGACCCATTGAAAATGGATCTCTAGGGTCGTATTCTGATTTTATAGGTATTAGACGATAAGCGCAGCCATCTAATTGAAGATAATCTTTCATCCAGATATAGTCTTCGTCACCAAAGGCACCACCAGAAAAATAAATAGGTCGTTCCCAGTTATTAGCTGCAAGAATATCCAGCATGAACATTCTGTTTTTATATACATAATCACTGTCTAGTTCAATGATTATTTCGTCAACTATTTTATCAGCATCTTTTTCAGGTACCACACCATTAGCTAGTACAGCCTGCTTATTGACAGGAACTCGTATGAATTTACTAGGATAAGTATGCTCTTCATAAGGCCCGAATCGATCTTCCATGGTATAACGCTTGTTGCTGCGTACCCATGCCATCCAGTCTGTGATGTCCAGCGTATCTTTAAGGAATGCCTTAGGAGCACCCATTTCAACAGCTTTTTCTTTATCTAATGGTAATAAAACATCTCTAGTGCCATAGGTGTAATCGCTGTGTGATAAAGTGCTAGGAACTGGAGCGCTGTCCCATGCTTGCTTTTTCATATCATCCATATACCAGGCTGTGCTTAATAGGGAAGTACATACAACCCTAACATCAGTGCGATAATTCTCAACCTCTTGTAAATACCATAAAGGGAACGTGTCATTGTCACCTATTGTAAATATCATGGCGTTAGGTAGGCAGCTATCCAAGTATTTACGCGCATTTTCTAAGGCAGAGTATTTTCCTGATCTATCATGGTCGTCCCAGTTTTGAACACCCATGAGTAAAGGTGCTGCTGCAAAACAAGCTACGAGTGAAACTAATTGTGCTGGCTTTGATTTTATAAGATCTCTTAATCCTTCATAGATAGAATAAACTCCCATTCCTATCCACATAGAAAATACTAAAAAGGAACCTACATAGGCATAATCACGTTCTCTTACTTGAAAAATGGCTTGATTAAGATAAATAATTATGGCAATCCCGGTGAAAACAAAAAGTACTAGGGTAACATAAAAAGACTTTTTATCTTTTGTAAAATGAAATATAGCACCTAATAAACCTAGGATTAATGGTAAAAAGAAATAAGTGTTGCGTGCAGGATTATTTAACATGTCCTCACTTAACTCATCTTGATTACCTAGTCTGAATTCATCAATAAACTTAATTCCGCTTATCCAGTTACCATTAAATGGATCCCATTCTCCTTGAACATCATTCTGTCTTCCGGTAAAATTCCACATGAAGTATCTTAAGTACATGTATGAAATTTGATAATTCAACATGTAATCTACGTTTTGAAAGAACCCTGGTTTTGAAACAGTAATATAATCTCGTAAACCTACAATGGCATTGATATACTCGTTAGTTTCAATTTTTCCTGATTTGTAATCTAGTTCTAACTGGCCTAAAACCTCTAGTAGTTGTGGATTGTTTTCATACCCTTTTTTGATTTCATAAGGCAGCTCACCCATGTATTCAACATAATTAGTAGCCCTACTACCGTCGGTCATTCTAGGAAAAAATCCTTTGTGATCGCTATGGGTGTTTTGAGCAGCATCCTCATAATTATTTACGATCACGTACTTTCCTAACTCATCATTGCGCTCATATTTAGGTTTCTCATCCACGTAAGGCTCATCAGGATCTAGACCTACATACCTGTCGGTAAATGAAGGTCCGTAGAAAATAGTTTGTTTAGGATACTGTTCACGATTATAGTAAGCCAGTAATGATCGTGCGTCCTCGGGACGGTTTTCATTTATAGGAACTCCAGCATTTGATCTTATGGGTAACATTACCCATGAGGAAAAACCTATGAGGATAAATGCGATACTTAGTGTTATGGTATTTAGTAGTGGTAGATTACGCTTTCGCGAAAGCGTAATTAAATAAATGAATAAGGCTACAATTAAAACAAAAACTATAATAGTACCATAATTGAATGGCAACCCAATGTCATTGACAAAGAAAATTTCCAGTTGGCCAAAAATAGCCAAGGTATTAGGTCCTAAGAATAGGAAAACAAATAGAAGGACTGCGACAACAGCGACATTTGCGAGTATGAAATTAAGAGGAGTGATTTTTTTATAATGCTTGAAGTACCATAAAAGTCCAATAGCTGGTATGGTAAGTAATCCTAGAAAGTGCACTCCAAAGGAAAGACCTATAATAAATGAGATTAAAATAAGCCAGCGATTACCTCTAGGTTTAAGCATGTCGCGTTCCCACAAAAGGCCTAGGTAAAACATTAAACTCATGAGCATGGTTGTCATGGCGTATACTTCTGCCTCTACAGCATTAAACCAAAAGCTATCAGTTACAGCAAAGGCTAATGAGCCTATCATTGCGCTACCTAGAACCATAGTATCGCTTGCCTTATCTTTAAGTATGTGGTTTTTAAGTAATAAAGTGAGTGACCAAAACATAAAAAGCACAGCAAAGGCACTTGAGAACACCGACATCAAATTCACCATGTAGGCGATTTGAGTAGCATCGGTAGTGAAAATTGAGAAGAATGCGCCTAGCATTTGATACAACGGTGCTCCAGGTGGATGTCCTACCTCGAGCATTGCCGATGTTGCGATGTACTCACCAGCGTCCCAAAAACTAATTGTAGGTTCTACTGTAAGCCAGAATATGGTTAAAGCGATGGTAAAGGTGATCCATCCAATGATTTTATTTAGTTGATCGTAATTCCAATTCATAATTGTGGTAAAATCTATGGGCGAAAATAAGCATTCTTATTCATGCTTTTGTAAAGCATAACGGCAAAACCTAGTAGTTCTTGTACGGCAAAAGGCTAGATTATGGGTGGGAACAATTTTTTTAATTTTTTTTCGATTTTTTTTGCACAGTTATAGGTTTGTATTAAATTTGCATCCGCTTAGATGGCCTATGGTGTAATGGTAACACTGCGGTTTTTGGTACCGTCATTCTAGGTTCGAGTCCTAGTAGGCCAACAAGTAACGAGAAATCCCGAAGTTTTTGCTTCGGGATTTTTTTATTGTTCTTGTTTTTAAATTTAGTTTTTAGACTACTTAATTCTAAAAGTGATAACTGGAAGACTGCTGTGGTTAACTACATCTTCACTTACACTACCATTGAAGAAGTGAGATAAACCACGACGTCCGTGTGTTGCCATTCCTATAACATCGGCCTTGATATCCTTGGAGAAATTAAAAACACCTTCTTCTACCGATTGATCATTGTATATAGTGTAGTCTTTGGGTTCTACATTTACATTTTTTAAATATTCCTGCATTTTGGCGCTGGCGTCTCTAGTGGATAAAAAGTTTCCTGGTGTATTTACGTATAGTAAGTGTAACTGGCAATTTGTTTGTCTGGCAAAATTATCAGCCTCTTTAAGAGCGCTTGTTGAATTAGGATCTAGATCCGTTGCAAAAACGAATTCGTTTACATCCAATCTTTCTTTACGGTCTTTTACGATAAGTACCGGAATTTCAGAATTGCGCACTACTTTTTCTGCATTAGAACCTATAAATAGATTTTTAACACCATCGGCACCATGTGAACCCATTACAATAATATCGGCATTATGTCTTTTTACGGTGTCCATAATTCCGCTAAATGCTGCGCCAGTAGCAACGTCACCATGAACGGTTACTCCGTCTAAGAAATCTGCTTTCATCAAGTTGTCAAATTTTTCTTTGGCTAATTTCATAAAGAATACAGCTTCGGGTAAATTAGAGCTGCCATTATTTGCTAGGTGTAAAGGAAGATCTAGTTGATGAAGAAGGTATACTTCGCCATCGTTTTCACGTGCCATGTCGGCCGCTATTCTCAATGCGTTTTCTGCTTGAATGGAGAAATCAGTAGGGACGATTATTTTTTTCATCTTGGTGGATTTTAGTGAGTATTAAAGATAGTGAATTTATCGATAATCATAAATAGCTGTGTTACTTGCAGTAATCATTAAATCGTGTTATATTTGCAGCGTATTTGAAAGGATTCGAGGGGACGATTGTCCCCTCTTTTTATAGCTATGTTGAAAGAAAAAGCACTTGAATTACTAAATGAAGCGTTTGAAGAGCGTCCTGATTTATATCTAATCGATTTTAAAATGGGAGCTAGTAATGACATGAAAGTAATCATCGATGGTGATAATGGCGTGACTCTTGCAGATTGCGTATTTGTTTCTAGAGCAGTAGAGCACAACCTGGATAGAGATGAAGTTGATTTCTCAATAGAGGTTACGAGTGCAGGAGCTACAACTCCTTTAGAACTGCCTAGACAATACAAGAAAAATATAGGACGCACACTAGAGATTACCGATCGAGAAAAACGTTCAGAAACTGGTGAGCTTATTTCGGTTCAAGAAAATGGTGTAACCATTAAGTGGAAAGCACGTGTTCCTAAAACGGTGGGAAAAGGAAAAATGACTGTTGAAAAAGAATGGTCTCCTTCATTTGAAGAGATCAAAAAAGCAAAAGTGGTAATAAAATTTAATTAATATCAAGATATGGAAAATCTCGCGTTGATCGAGTCTTTTTCTGAGTTTAAGGATGAAAAAATGATAGATCGCGTCACGTTGATGGCGATACTTGAAGATGTTCTTAGGACTGCATTGAAAAGAAAGTATGGAGAGGATGATAACTTTGATATTATCATTAATCCTGATAAAGGAGATTTAGAAATATGGCGTAATCGCGTCGTAGTGGCAGATGATGAGGTTGAGGATGATAATTCAGAGATTTCATTAACCGAGGCTCGTAAAATAGAGCCAGATTATGAAGTTGGAGAAGATGTTGCAGAAGAGGTTAAATTAGTACAATTAGGTCGCCGAGCTATATTGGCACTTAGACAAAATTTAATTTCAAAAATTCATGAGCACGATAACACAAACATCTTTAAACAATTTAAAGATCTTGAAGGTGAGTTGTACAGTGCCGAAGTTCACCACATCAGACATAGAGCGATTATATTGCTAGATGATGAAGGAAATGAAATTATTCTACCTAAAGATCGACAAATACCATCTGACTTTTTTAGAAAAGGGGAGAATGTTAGAGGAGTAATAGAGAGTGTTGAAATGAGAGGTACAAAACCTAACATCGTTCTTTCTCGTACATCTCCTAAATTCTTAGAAAAGCTTTTTGAGCAAGAAATTCCAGAAGTTTTTGATGGGGTTATTCAGGTTAAAGCAGTGGTTCGAGAACCAGGTGAAAAAGCAAAAGTAGCAGTCGATAGTTACGATGATAGAATTGATCCTGTAGGAGCCTGTGTTGGTGTTAAAGGTTCTCGTATTCACGGTATTGTACGTGAACTAGGAAATGAAAATATTGATGTAATTAACTTTACTAACAATACACAGTTGTATATTGCACGCGCATTGAGTCCAGCTAAGATTATTTCAATGAATCTAGATGAGGAAAATAAACGTGCTGAAGTAACTTTACATCCTGATGAAGTATCAAAAGCGATAGGTAGACGCGGACATAACATACGTCTTGCAGGAAAGCTTACAGGGTACGAAATAGATGTTATTCGTGAAGGTGCTGAAGAAGATGTAGAGCTTACCGAATTCTCTGATGAAATCGAAATGTGGATTATTGAAGAATTCAAGAAAATAGGTTTGGATACTGCCAAAAGTGTTCTAGAGCAAGACGTTGCTGACTTAATAAAACGTACTGATCTTGAGGATGAAACTATTTATGAGGTAGTAAACATTCTTAAGTCTGAATTTGAAGATTAAATAGTAGTCACAACCCGTAACCATATTTATGGCTGAAATTAAAAATATGAGACTTAATAAAGTGCTTCGAGAATTTAATATTTCTCTTGATCGCGCTGTAGAATATCTTAACGCTCAAGGTATCGAGATTGAAGCTCGACCTACGACTAAGATTGATGCTACCGTGTATCAGGCACTTGCTGATGAGTTTCAGACAGACAAAAGCAAGAAGGTAGCTTCTAAAGAAGTAAGCGCCGAAAAACGCAAGGAACAAGAAGAATTGCGTTTACAGCGTGAGAAGGAGCAAGAGGAAAAGCAGCGCATTAAGGAAGAAAAAATCATTAAAGCCAAAGCTAAACTGGACGGACCTAAACAGGTAGGTAAAGTAGATTTAGATGCTAAACCTGAAGAAACTGTTGAGGAACCAACTCCTGAGAAAAAGGAAGAACCTGTTGCTAAAGTTGAAAAACAAACCCAGGACAAAACTCCTGAAAAGGTAGAAGAGAAAACTCCTGAAAAGGAGACTCAAGGACCAGCAGTAGTTTCAAACAGAAAAGCTGTTAAAGGAGCAACTATTAAGGGTAAAATTGATCTTGAACCTAAGAAGAAAAAGGAAGCGCCTAAAAAAGCTGCTCCTAAAAAAGAGGAAGCTAGACAAGATCAAAAACCGATTCCAAAAAAGGAAACTCCTAAAAAGGAAGTAAAGACAGAGAAGCCTGCTCCTGAGAAAGCTGCAGCTCCTGAAAACTCTGAACCAGAGAAGATTCAAACGGAATATAAGAAATTAGATGGGTTAAAGGTTACGGGACAAAAAATAGACCTTTCTAAATTCCAAAAACCGAAAAAGAAGACAGATTCTTCAAGAGGTAAACGTAAACGTATCTCTAAACCTGATAACCGTCGTGGCGGTAAACCAGGAGGAAACAAACCAAGTAATAAACGAGGTAGAAAGAATGTTGTTAAGGAGGAACCTACTGATGAGGAAATCCAAAAACAAGTTCGCGAGACATTAGAAAAACTGCAAGGTAAATCTAACAAGTCCAAAGCTGCTCGTTACCGTCGTGATAAACGTGATCAACATAGAGAGCGCGTTGAACAAGAACAAGCTAGTGCAGAAGAAAAGATCCTTAAAGTAACAGAGTTTGTTACTGTTAACGATCTAGCTACTATGATGGATGTTCAGGTTAACCAGATTATTGGAGCTTGTATGTCCCTAGGTATGATGGTGACAATGAATCAAAGGTTGGATGCAGAAACAATGACTATAGTAGCTGAGGAATTTGGCTATGAAGTAGAGTTTGTTACTGCCGATATTGAAGATTCAATTACAGAAGTTGCGGACAACGAAGAAGATCTAGAAACAAGAGCTCCTATTGTTACAGTAATGGGACACGTAGATCACGGTAAAACATCATTACTGGATTACATACGTGAGGAAAATGTAATCGCTGGCGAAAGTGGAGGAATTACACAGCACATTGGTGCTTATGGTGTGACTCTTGATAATGGTCAACGTATTGCTTTTCTTGATACACCAGGTCACGAGGCCTTTACAGCCATGCGTGCTCGTGGTGCACAAGTTACTGACATCGCAATAATTGTAATTGCAGCAGATGATGATGTAATGCCACAAACCAAAGAGGCAATTAGTCACGCCCAAGCCGCAGGAGTTCCTATCGTATTTGCAATAAATAAGGTAGATAAACCAACTGCAAATCCTGATAAGGTAAAAGAGTCGCTAGCAAATATGAATTTACTAGTCGAAGATTGGGGTGGAAAAATTCAATCACACGATATATCAGCCAAAACCGGTTTAGGTGTTCAAGAATTACTTGAAAAAGTAATCTTAGAAGCCGAGCTGCTTGATCTAAAAGCAAATCCTAATAAGCCTGCTGTAGGTACAGTTGTAGAAGCTTACTTGGATAAAGGACGTGGATATGTTTCTACCATTCTTGTTGAAGCTGGTACTCTTAAAATCGGAGACTACGTTCTTGCAGGACGTACACACGGTAAAGTAAAAGCAATGCATGATGAGCGTGGTAAAGTTATTGAAATAGCTGGACCATCAACTCCGGTTTCTATTTTAGGATTGGATGGAGCGCCACAAGCAGGTGATAAGTTCCATGTGTTTGAAGATGAACGCGAGGCCAAAGATATTGCCGCTAAACGTACACAGTTACAACGTGAACAATCTGTACGTACTCAGAAAACGCTGTCACTTGATGAAATCGGTAGACGTATTGCTTTAGGAGACTTTAAAGAACTTAACTTAATCCTGAAAGGAGATGTTGATGGATCTGTAGAGGCACTTACTGACTCGTTCCAGAAACTTTCAACTGAAGAAATACAAGTTAATATCATCCATAAAGGTGTAGGTGCAATTACAGAAAGTGATGTGCTTCTTGCAACAGCTTCAGATGCGATTATCATCGGGTTTAACGTAAGACCTCAAGGTAATGCTCGTACAGTAGCAGAGAAGGAAGAGGTGGATATCCGTACTTATAGCATAATCTATGATGCGATTAACGATCTTAAGGATGCTATGGAAGGAATGCTTTCTCCTGAGCTTAAGGAGGAAATTACCGGAGATGCAGAGGTTCGTCAGACATTCAAGATATCTAAAGTAGGTACCATTGCAGGTTGTATGGTTCTTAATGGTAAGATATATCGTAATGGTGGCGTGCGCCTAATTCGAGATGGTGTTGTTAAGTATACTGGTGAACTTGCAGCTCTTAAACGTTTCAAAGATGACGTTAAGGAAGTAGCAAAAGGTTACGAATGTGGTATGCAAATCAAGAATTACAATGATCTACAAGAAGGAGATATTATTGAATGTTTCCGTGAGGTAGAAGTAAAGAAAACTTTGAAATAATAAGTGATTCTTATAGAATATAGAAACCGTTACTTATTCAAGTAACGGTTTTTTTATGTAAAAAGATTTGAGTGTTACCTCGCTTTCGCGAAAGCGATATTCCTACTATATTTATGAAAAATAACCCATGTCAAATACTGATTTAATTATTGAGGAGCGCAGTCGCGATATAGGTGACTTTCTAGTAGGTAGGTTGATTCCTTTTAGGAAAAAGCGCATGGTAGGCCCATTTATATTTATCGATCACATGGGACCAACAAAACTAGGTCCAGATAAGTATATGGATGTTGATCAACATCCTCACATAGGGTTATCCACTCTTACCTATTTAATGGAAGGTTCGATAATGCATGAAGACTCTCTAGGAACCAGACAGCTCATTGAACCAGGTTCTGTTAATTGGATGGTATCAGGAAGTGGTTGCTCTCACACAGAACGTACACCAGATCAATTAAGGCAAGATAGAGTTGAGTTTACCATGCATGGTTATCAAATATGGGTGGCCTTGCCCAAGGAACTTGAAAATACGCTACCAGAATTTCATCACATCGATGCTAATGAGTTACCTAATTGGGAAGATGGCGCTGCAAAATTCACACTTGTAGCTGGAACTGGTTATGGTAAAACATCACCTGTTCCCGTACATTCTCCTTTATTCATGATTGATATTAAAACCACAGCCGATTATGATTTGTGTATTGCTGATAATTTAAAAGGAGAGGTAGGTGTTACCATAGTTGAAGGTGGTGTGATCGGTTGTGATAAAGCCGTAAGTGCAGGAAACATGCTGGTAAGTAAAACAGAAAACGTGTGCAACCTTACCATCAAAGCCAACAGCCATATATTACTTTTTGGTGGAGAACCATTTCCAGAACAACGTTTTATACACTGGAATTTTGTGAGTAGTTCAAAGGATAAGATTGAAGAAGCAAAGCAAGCGTGGCGTAACAAAACATTTCCTATGATGGATAATGACGATAGTTATGTACCATTGCCTAGATCATAGAAAATTCTTGATTCCAGCGAACTAAAATAAAACCTTAGGTTCATTAAATAAAAAAGCAGCTGTACAGCTGCTTTTTTATTTATAAGAAGGATTACTTAGTATGTTTATGCTATGGTAGCGCCATTTACAACAGCGTCATCTGGATTAACAAAAACCAGTTTACCATCAGGATCTTCGGCTAGTAAAATCATCCCTTGAGATTCTACACCACGTAATTTTCTAGGCGCAAGATTGGCAAGCACGGTAACTTTACGTCCTATTAATTCTTCTGCTGTAAAGTGTTGTGCTATCCCAGACACTATAGTACGTTTATCAATACCAGTGTCTACGGTCATTACCATTAATTTGTCCGTTTTAGGCATCTTTTCGGCAGTTAGAATTTCTCCTACTCGCAGATCCATTTTCATGAAGTCATCGTAATTTGTCTCTTCTTTTTGTGGCATTAGTTTAGGATTTGATTGTGCGTTTTCTTTTTTAGTTGCTTCAAGCTTATCTAACTGTTGTTGAACTTGTTCATCCTCAATACGTGAGAATAACAATTGAGTTTTATTAATTTGATGATTAGAAGGAAGTAAAATGTCCTTAGTCGCTATGTCGTTCCATGATAAATCCTCTGCTTTTAAATTAAGCATGTTATCTAATTTAACTGCCGTGTGAGGTAAAAAGGGTTTACTTAATACTGATAAAGCTGTGGCGATTTGTAACCCAACAAACATGATTGTTTGCACTCGATCAGGATCTGTTTTTATAAGTTTCCATGGTTCTTCATCAGCGAGGTATTTATTTCCTAATCTGGCTAGATTTAGTAATTCTGTTGCGCTTTCGCGATAGCGGAATTTTTCAATACTCTCCTCTATAATAGAAGGGAATTTCTTTAATTCTTCCAGGGTTTGTAGGTCGTAACTAGTATAATCATTGGGCTGCGGTACTATTCCATCGTAGTACTTATGCGTGAGCACGAGTGCGCGATTAATAAAGTTACCGAGGACAGCTACTAGTTCGTTATTATTACGTGCTTGAAAATCTTTCCAAGTAAAATTATTGTCTTTTGTTTCTGGGGCATTTGCAGTAAGTACATATCTTAATACATCTTGTTGCCCTGGGAAATCCTCTAGATATTCATGTAGCCATACAGCCCAGTTGCGCGAGGTTGAAATTTTATCGTCTTCTAGATTCAAAAATTCATTTGCAGGGACATTTTCTGGTAGGATGAATTCGCCGTGTGCCTTCAACATGGCAGGGAATATAATACAGTGAAATACGATATTATCCTTACCGATAAAGTGATACAGTTTGGTGTTTTTGTCCTTCCAGTAATTCTCCCAATTTTTACCTGTACGATCTGCCCATTCTTTTGTAGCACTTATATAACCTATAGGAGCGTCAAACCAAACGTAAAGTACTTTACCATCACCACCTTCTACAGGTACAGGAATACCCCAGTCTAGGTCACGAGTTACAGCGCGTGGTTTAAGACCGTCATTTATCCAGCTTTTCACCTGTCCTAGAACATTGGTTTTCCAGTCTTCAGCGTGGTCTTTAACAATCCATTGTTCTAAAAAATCACTGTATTGATCAAGTGGTAAAAACCAGTGTTTTGTTTCTTTAAGTTGTGGTTTATTCCCAGTAATTGCACTACGTGGATCGATTAAGTCTGTTGCATTGTGACTTGTCCCACATTTTTCACATTGATCACCATACGATTCTGGATTACCACATTTTGGGCAAGTACCTACAACAAATCGATCTGCCAGAAATTCATCAGCCTCTTCATCGTATAGTTGTTCAGTAACCTGTTCAATGAATTTACCTTCTTTATACAATTTCTCAAAAAAGTCGCTTGCTGTTTTATGATGGATAGGTGCGCTGGTTCTACTGTAATTGTCAAATGAAATACCAAAATCATTAAAACTATCACCTATAATCTTGTGATATCGATCTACTATTTCTTGTGGTGTAACACCTTCCTTTTTAGCACGTATTGTAATAGGTACTCCATGTTCATCACTACCGCAAATAAATGCTACATCTTCACCTTTTAAACGTTTATAACGGGCATAGATATCTGCTGGCACATACACTCCAGCTAGGTGTCCTATGTGAACCGGTCCGTTTGTGTAAGGTAATGCTGCCGTTATTGTTACTCTATTACTCATGCATGTAAAATTAAGAGTACAAAGTTACAGGTTACTACTAGTGTTTTAAAGCATTTATAAAATATTTTATAGGCCTGTAATAGTTGTAATTTTTAGTTCGCTTTTGCGAAAGCGATCACTGCACAAGCAATCTTAAGCACTTTCTTGAGCTCAGGATAACTTAATTCAAATAACCCGTTTACTTCATAAGGAACTGACTAGATAATTGATCCTGACCGGCTTGAATTTTATAAATATAAATACCTTCTTGAAGCCTTGTGTTTAGGGTGTTTTTAATGTTAAATTCGTGTGTACCAGGCATTAAATATCCCGAAGAAATTTGACCTATCTCCTTACCTAGCATATCGTAGATACGAATGTCACATTTACGACCTGATTGTAAGGTTAGGTGTAAAATATTTTCAGTGCCAGAGTGGTAGACTAAATGTTTGATGTCTTGGATTGAACTATCATCAAAACTTAAAGTTGTGCAATTAAAACCAAGATTTAAGGTATTATAATTCCCATTGAGCATGGCTTGATCGATGGTTGATTGAGGTATACATAACCAATCTTGCAGTACGGTTTTATAAACATCTCTAAAATCTATATTATGGATCATATTACCTGCAGCGTCTAATTGCGTAAGGCTAGGGTGGTTTCCTACAAACCCATTACCGTTTAATCCTGGTCCAAAAAGCATCATGGGTGCAGCAGCTCCATGATCCGTACCATTAGAGCCATTTTCTTCTACTCTACGACCAAATTCTGAAATAGTCATCGCGAGTACTTCGTCCTGATTTCCATAAGCTGCTAGATCGGTGTAAAAAGCATCTATGGCATCACTTAATTTTTGCATACGATCTGCATGTGTTGCCGCTTGACTAGCATGCGTGTCGTATCCATCGAGAGTTACCATGTAAACCTTAGTACCTAAATTTCCTTTTATTAATCGAGCAACAATGGCTAGTTGATCGGCTATAGTGTTGTTGTTATACGATGCTTGTGTAGTACTTGCTTGGTAAGCACTGTGAATGACACCAGCATATTGAAAAGTGGTGTTTGTAGTCGTTCTTAAAAAACTCAGTTGGTCTCCATAAGTACATGGTGGGACATTAAGTACATCATGCTGCCATCCATTTTGTGCGAGATTATACAATTGTTGAGGATCGGCAACTGAAAAGGCGTAGTTGGTTTGTTGTCCGTCAAATATTAAGTTACCTAAACTACCTATTTGAATGGCAGGTGGCACTGCTGGCGGATTGAGTATAAAGTTAGGATACTCATTTTCAAATAATCTCCCTAGCCAGCCGGTTTCTTCATTGGTAGTTTCTACTGCGCTTGCCCAAATATCTGAAGATCTAAAATGAGATAAGTCTTGATTATTATAACCTACACCTTGAACAACTTTCATTTCTCCATTTCCCCATCTAGATTGCAGGCTGCTCATGAATGATGGTAACCCGAGATTGGAATTAAGATTGTACAGCGTATTTTGAGGTAATGAAATACTAGGTCTACGACTAGCATAGGTTCCATAGTCGTATATAGGGACGATAGTGTTTAGGCCATCGTTTCCACCTTTAAGTCTAATGAGTACTAAAATTCGGTCATTGGTACTTGTAGTAAGTGCTGCTGTTATGGGTGAGGCCATGGCACTACTTATCTGGCTGCCGCCTAAAGTAAATGCTCCTGCACCTGCTAGTCCTAAAGCTTGTATAAAAGTTCTACGATTCCATGCTTCATGTTCGTCATGATGAGCTTGTGATTTAGGATCTTGATAGTTGTTATTATTTTGACACATGACGCTTCTTATTTAAGTTGGAATTCTGGCATTCTAAATATGTGTTGAATGAGCAAAAGAGTTTGCCATGGAGCGCTGCCCCATTGTAAATTCCATTGTCCTGATGTGAAGTAATTCTCTGGAACATCTCCTTTAAACACTTGTGTTGCAAGGGTGTAATCTGTATTTGTATGCAATGATTGAGGAACAAACCTATCCACAATATCACGTGCGATAATTGCAGGGTCGGTATTTGAGGTGGCGATATCTAGGGCTAGATTGCGATAATGTTCTGGATCGTCATTCCATACTTGCCACATAATATACTCTAATCCTTGCCAGCGACCTGTTAAGCTAGTGCTATTGATCCATTCTTGATCTCCTTGCCATCCAGCAACATCGACAGGATTAAAAAGCTCTTGGCTTAATGCGGCACTTACGTAATGTACGATTGATAATTGTTGATCTGTTATCGTAAAATTCGCTTCTTTGATAAAGGTTAAAAAGCAATCTATAGGAGATTTAATAACGACACCTATAGCATCTTGAGCAAAAAAATGTTCACTTTTAAATAATTGTCTGAGAACGGGAAGTATTTCCCAGTTATTTGATCTAAAGGTAAGTGCGAGAGTATCAATAATAGATTGTGCAGGTAGTTCTGGGCTTACGAAATAACGATATAATTTTTTAATGATGAAATCTGAAATTTCATTTGCCCTTACAGCAAATAAATGATCAATTAGAGTATCGTGATTAAAATTACTCGATACTCCAAAGATTGTTTTGGACTGATTATCAAATCCTGCTGGTAAAAAGTTAATGGGAGCACCTAGCTCTGTATAACTATTATATCCAGTGAGCGCTCTTGCAGCTTCAACAATATCTTGCTGGGTGTAGTTATTGTTTTCTCCTAAAGTAAACAGTTCAAAAAGTTCTCTGGCATAATTCTCATTAGGATTACCTTGATAATTTAGAACTCCATTGAGGAATACAAGCATGGATTCATTTTTTCCTATGGCTTTGGTAAGTGATTTAAAATTCCCTAAACAATGAGTTTGTAGCAAATTGTAATATTGAAATAACCAACTGGGCGCATTATAATCCTCTACACGGGTAACAAAATGATTATGCCAGAACATGGTCATTCGTGCCTTCAATCCAAGATTCAGATTGTCATTCATAGTTTGAGTCCACCATTGTTGTATTTGGGTTACTCTTTCATTATTGTAATCCGTATAATCACTTTGACTCCAATAACCCCAATTAGGAGCTGGAGTGTTATTGTAGGCCAGCGCATCGGTGATAAGACCTTCAATAAATACGTCTGGTAAAACAGACAATGCATTGTTTTCTTGAATGTGATCTATTCCATAACCTAACCTCCGTACAGCGTGCCTAACCCTATTAATATTCCATGGTTTTGAACCGCTAGGTACATAAGTATTAAGAGTATCTGTATTACAAGAAGTAAGTGTGGCCGTCATGTCAACGTGGTTTAAAAGGGTAAGTTAAAAATTTATAACTTAGTTCTATGACTTTTATTACTCATAAAAGTTTAAAAATCGATTAAAAACCAATTGTATTGAGTTGTAAACCAGTAAATTACTTAGAGAAAGGAGATCTTGTTTATATACTATGCACAGCAAGAAGTGCACAAAAAGATTCTTTGCAACCTGCTATCAAAGCACTGGAACAGCAAGGATTGTCTGTTATATGTGGCGATACCATTGGAAAAATAGAGCATCAACAAGGAGGATCCATCCAACAACGAGTAGATGATTTCAATAATGCATTAAGCAATCCAGATGTAAAAGCAATTTGGATTGCACGCGGTGGCTATGGTACTATTCAAATTCTTGATTTGATAGATTTTGATGTCCTTTTAAAGTATCCTAAATGGATAATCGGTTATTCGGACATCACATTAATTCATTCAAAAATTATTAATCTAGGTCTTGAAAGTATTCATGCTTTAATGCCTATGGAGTGGACCAATAAATCACCAGCTAATCAGTCTAGTTTCATAGAGGTTCTTTTTAACCCAGTTGTTAAGATGATGGTACCAAATGATAAAGGTATCAAACCACAGGAAATTCAGGGAACTCTCATAGGTGGTAATTTGTCTATCTTATACAGTTTACTAGGAAGTGATGATTTCCCAAAAACACATAATTCCATCTTGTTTATAGAAGAAATAGATGAGTATTTGTATCATTTTGAGCGTATGTTGTATTCATTGCACAGAGCTGGTGTGTTATCGCAATTAAAGGCGATAGTAGTTGGTGGATTAACCAGTATGAATGATCACGACATTCCCTTTGGTAAAACAGCTATACAAATTATTGAAGAACGTACTGCACAATATTCATATCCTGTCATTTACAACATTCCAGCTGGACATGTCGAGAATAATCAAAGCTTGATAATGGGAAGAATTATAAATATCTCGATTGAAGAATCTCATATTACATTAACTCAATAGGATGGCGCAACACAATGAATTAGGGAAACAAGGAGAGAACATGGCGGTAGCTCATCTTGAAAAATTGGGTTATGAAATTCTGGCTACCAACTTTGTCTATCAAAAAAATGAGATTGACATTATAGCTCGATTAAACGATGTTATATCCATTGTAGAGGTTAAAACCAGAAGTACACCAGACTTTGGTGATCCTAAGGATTTTTTAAAACCTAGTCAAATTAAAAGGATAGTAGCAGCAGCTCATCATTTTGTAGAAGAAATCCTAGAGCCACAAGAAGATGTAGAAGTGCGTTTTGATATTATGAGTATAATAAAAAATAAAGCAGGAACTCGTATGGAATTCATAACAGATGCTTTCTATCACTTTTAATGAAAACAAAAAAATCCGTAAGTAGAGCCTACGGATTTTTAAAATATTAGATTAGTAAAAACTATCCTTTTTGACTTGCTGTTTTAGCTTCAATTTCTTTTACTAAATAAATGTAAACAGGAAAGTGGTCACTGTAACCACCGGTAAAATCACCATCAGAAAAACTTCTTTTAGGGTAACCTTTATAACGTCCAGTCTTATTGGTCATAAAACTAGGATTAAAAATATTAGCTTGATAATACATGTATCCATCTTGTTTTGCCTCACTTAATAAAGGATATGTAAACATTATTTGGTCAAAAACGTTACCTGCGTCTCTATAAGCTAATGTATTATAACCATCTTTTAACATTTGAATATACGGGTTGTAAATCATTTGTGGTTTAACATCTTCACGATCCTTTTGAGCGTTTAATGTAACCTTTACACTTTCATTTGTAGGGTCATCATTTAAGTCACCCATGGTAATGATTTTTGCCATTGAATTAATACTATGAATTGAATCCATGATTTTTTTATTCAATGCAGCAGCAGCAACACGGTTGGGTCTACTTTTTTGTTCACCACCACGACGTGATGGCCAGTGGTTTACAATAAATGTAATCTCATCTCCATCTAGTTTTCCTGTCACAACAGTTTGGTCACGAGTGTATATTCTTCTTCCGCTTGATTTATCAAAAATCAAAAGCTCTTTTGATTCTGCATTGGTTACTGTAAAATCAGCTTTTTTATACAACATTGCAGTGTCAATCCCACGACGATCTGGTGAATCAAAATGTACAATGCCATAGTCAAATTCCTTGAGTAAAGGATGGTTGACAAGATCTTCAAGAACTCGGCGATTTTCAATTTCACAAACTCCTAGAATGGTTGGAGCTGTTTGAGCTTTATCGGCACCTATTTTTCTAATAACTCGCGCCATACTAGTAAGCTTTTTCTTATAAACTTCTGCGCGTCTACCTTCAGCCATTTCCATTATTGGACTAGCCTCATCATTAATAGTAGTGTCGTCTTCGGCGTCAAATAGGTTTTCTAAATTGTAAAAAGCAACAGTTTTAACTTTGTACTGTTTTGCTTGTGTAGTCTGGGCTTGTAGTGAGTTCGCTTTCGCGAAAGCAAAAATACATAAAGCACCTAGAAATAATTTTTTGAACATTTTTTCTTTCAAATATTATGTTATTGTAAAATATCTAGTCAAAATCGGTGCCAAAGGTACATAACTGATAATAAAGACGTAGTTTTGCGCCGATTTAATAACGAAATGTTAATATTAACCTTATGATTACTAGCTTAAGAAAAGCACTTTTCGGGTTTTTAATTTTGTTTACTTCTTTAATCCAAGCGCAAGAACTAATTAAAGGACGCGTGATTGATGAAGTTACAGAAGAGCCCATTCCTAGTGCTATTATTACCGTTAAAGGTCTGGACTTCAAGGCCACTTCTAATGCAGATGGATACTTTGTTATAGAAGGAGCAATCCCAGTAGGAGACCAAACGGTTCAAGTAGTTCGCACAGGATACTACGCCCTTTCACTACCTGTAGTGATTTCTTTACAAAATCCTGTTGATTTAGATCCTTTGTACATGACACCAGATAATTCACTAGAGGTGCAGTCACAAGGTATTATTTCTTTAACTGAGAATGATCTTGCCGATGATGAAAATGCGGCAAACAACGTATCTGGTCTATTGATGAGTGCTAGAGATCAATTCTTGAGAGCTGCAGCATTTGATTTTAGTGCAACTTTCTTCAGACCGCGTGGTTTAAATAGTGAGGACGGTAAAGTTCTTATTAATGGTATTGAAATGAATAAGCAATTCTCTGGTCGTCCACAATGGAGTAACTGGGGTGGACTTAATGATATCATGAGAAACCAG
The DNA here is from genome assembly GCF_050703575.1 of Nonlabens sp. SCSIO 43208. NCBI lineage: Bacteria > Pseudomonadati > Bacteroidota > Flavobacteriia > Flavobacteriales > Flavobacteriaceae > Nonlabens > Nonlabens sp. SCSIO 43208. The sequence continues at coordinate 546,118 of NZ_CP065365.1, read as the reverse complement.
GTGTTTACTATGGGGCTAAGTGCTGCTGATGAGACCTTTGGTGGTTATGGTGGTGTTCAAAGTATAAATATGAGAGCGTCGCAACAGCGTCCAGGATCTCAAATATCTTATGCATCAAGTAATCGTAGTTACCAACATCGTTTAATGGCTAGTTATAGATCTGGCTTAATGAATAACGGTTGGGCTTATGCAATTAATGCTTCAAGACGTGCTGGTGAAGAAGGTTTTACTGATGGAACACCTTACGATGCAAATTCTTTAGGTATTTCTGTTGAAAAGAAGTTTAATGATAAACACAGCTTAAACTTCACAGGTATGTATACTCCAAATAGAAGAGGTAGACGTACTGCTATTACTCAAGAAATTCGTGATTTAAAAGGAATTACTTACAATCCATTTTGGGGTGAATTAAACAATGATGAGCGCAACTCTAGAATTCGTGAGATAGAAGAGCCAATACTAATGCTTAACCACTATTGGGATGTAAACCCTAAACTTAGAGTTAATACCAATGTGGCATATCAATTTGGTAAAATAGGTAACACTAGAATTGATAATGGAGGAACTACGCAAGAAACAATTGGTGGTCAAAATGTATATGTAGGTGGTGCAAGAAATCCTAATCCGGATTATTATCAAAACTTACCTTCTTACTTTTTAAGAAATGGGTCTGATCCGATTGATTTTCAATATGCTTATCTAGCAGAACAAGCCTTTATCAATGACGGTCAGTTAGACTGGAACAGTCTTTATGAAGCTAATAGAGTTCTTGCTGATCAAGGCAGAAACGCACTTTATGTTTTACAAGAAGATAGAATTGACGACAAATTATTCTCTGCAAACACTATAATTACTGCCGATATCACAGATAATATCCTATTTAACGGAGGAATTCGTTACCGAACTTTAAATAGTGACAACTATGCTAGAATTGACGATTTATTAGGAGGAACTGGTTATCTAGATGTAGACTTTTTTGCGGAAGAGTCGGTAGATGTAAACCTTGATGTTCTTGCTCAATCAGATGTAAGAAACCCGAATAGAATCGTTGGGCTAGGTGATCGTTATAAGTACAGTTATGAAATTGATAGTGATGTGATATCATCATTTGCACAAGCACAATTTAAAACGGCAAAGGTTGATTTCTTCCTTTCTGGATCTGTGTCACAAACCTCATACCAACGTAATGGTAAATTTGAAAACGGAAACTTCCAAGGTGATCGTTCATTTGGTAAAAGTGATAAAGTTGACTTTACCGATTTTGGTGTAAAAGGTGGTGCTACTTATAAGATCAATGGACAAAACTTCTTAGATTTTCACGCAGCTTATATGACGCAAGCTCCTTACATAAGAACAGTTTTTTCAAATGCAAGACAAAACAACGACATTGTTGATGGTATAGAATCGCAGCGTTCTTACAGCGCAGATTTGAGCTATGTATTGAGTACTCCAAATGTAAAAGCACGTTTAACTGCCTACTATACCAAGTTTATGGATGGTAGCGATGTAGGTTTTTACTTTACAGAGGATCTTACTGGTTTACCGCTAGATGATGGTAGTGCTTTTGTTCAAGAAGTAATGACTAATATAGACCGTAGAAATATGGGTCTTGAAATGGGTCTTGAAGTTCAAGCAACTCCAACGATTAAATTAAAAGCTGCTGCAGCACTAGGACAAAATGTATTTACTAATAATCCAGACTTATATTTAACTAGTGATGATTTTGACGGTCAACTTAGATTTGGTGATGGTACTGCAAAGCTAGACGGATATCATGTAGCTGGTGGACCAGAAACTGCTTTACAAATAGGTTTTGAATATCGTGATCCTGATTACTGGAACATTGGTCTAACTACGAATTACTTTGCAAATGGTTATATCGATGTTAACGCATTACGCAGAAGTGATAATTTTATCTTAGATTATGACGGTCAGGTATTTAATGATTATGATCAAGATCTGGCTAATGAATTACTTGCTCAAGAACAATTTGAAGATTATGTGCTTGTAAATGTAATTGGTGGTAAATCATGGAAGATTGGAGACAAGTTTGTTGGATTCTTTGCTACTATTAATAATGTATTTGATAGAGAATACAAAACAGGTGGTTTTGAACAAGCACGTAACTCTAACTTTAGATCGGTAAGGGATGACCAAAACAATCCTCAAGAAGTTTTTGCTCCTAGATATTTCTTTGGAAATGGAACAACTTATTACTTAAACGTATATTTAAGATTCTAATAAAGCAATGATGAAATTTTTAAATAAAGCAACAATGAAACACATTAATAAAATTTTTGCACTAGCAGCTATCATGGCTGTTGCATTCTCGTGTGTAGAAGACGATGAATATGAAGTGCCAGATACAAGATTAGTAGATATTGAAGATCCTAGTAATATTGTTACAATAGGTAACATAGTATCACAAATTGACCAGTCACAAAACGGTACAGTAACATTTGATACTCCAGGTGAATTCATGGAAGGTTATGTAATTTCAAGTGACGAAGCAGGAAACTTTTTTGAAGAGATAGTTATCCAGGATGCTCCTGAAAACCCAACAGTTGGTATAAAAGTTCTTATAGATAACAGTCCTTTATTTACAACCTATGAATTTGGTCGTAGAATTTTTGTAAAATTAGATGGATTGACTGCTGGTATTTCTAATGGTGTTCCTGTTATTGGAATAGCTGGTAGTGGTACTAACATCGAGAAGATCGCACCTTCACAACAAGAAGATTTCATTTTGAGAGATGACATCGTTGCAGAAATTGTTCCTACAGTTGTAACTCCTAGCGACTTTGCTACTGATAAACTTAATACGTACATCGTTTTAGATGGTGCACAGTTCTCTGACGAGGATGTGGCTAATAATCGTTCATTTGCTGCCGAGGCAACTGATCAGTTTGATGGACTAAGATTTCTTCAATCTTGTACCGACTTTTTTGCACCTGCAGTACGCCTAGAAACTAGTACTTTTTCAGATTTTAAAGCTGCAAGTGTACCAGGTGGAAGCGGTAGTGTAACTGCTATTCTTTCTAGAGATTTTGAAGATGACAATTTTGTAATCGTGGTAAACGGTCCTGCAGACTTTGATTTTGATCCTAATGTACGTTGTGATTTTGACGTAGTATCATGTGGATTAGTAGGTGCCGCTGGTGCAACAACAATTCTTTCAGAGAATTTTGAGACACAATCAACAGGTCAAATAGCACAGCCAGCTGGGTGGACTAACTTCATTGAAGCTGGTACTGAAACTTGGGAAGTTTATAGCGCAGGAGGAACTAATGCTTCATTAGGTAATAGTGTAAGAGTAGGTTCTTTCCGTTCAAACGATACAAGTACTATCTCGTGGTTAATTACTCCACAAATTGATTTTGATGCTCAAACTGGTGAAGTTTTTGATTTTGAAACGTCTAATAGCTTCGCTGATGGTTCAGAAATGCAAGTACTTTACAGTGCAGACTGGGATGGAACAACTGCTGGAATAACTACAGCAACTTGGGAAGCTCTTGCTGATCCTACAATTGTGGAAGACAGTGAATTCTTCGGTAACTGGGTTCCTTCAGGATTTGCTAGCCTAGACTGTTTAACGGGTAATGGTTATATCGCATTTAAGTACGAGGGATCAGGTGATGCTGGTTTTGATGGAACTTACGAATTAGATAACATTAGAATTACAAGCAACTAATAATTGCCTAAATCATAGTATAAAAGTCCTTTAAGCTTCTTGCTTAAAGGACTTTTTTGTATTTATAAATTCAAGTAAGTTCTTATTATTTGTAGGAAAATAAGGCCTAATAATTACTCTCTTTTTTTAGTTGGTATTTAGTTTGTACATATTACTTTTGCGCCGTCTCAAGGGGTGCTGGTATTACTGGCTGAGATTATACCCGAGGAACCTGGGCAGGTAATGCTGCCAAGGGATATTCTTTAAAGTTGGTGATTGTTATGCTTTCGCGAAAGCGTAATTATCCACTTAATTAAAGGAAAAGACATTCCTCTTAAATTTTTAATTAACAAGACCGAATAGATGCCCCTTTTATTTGAACGAAAAAGTTCAAAATGAAGTATTTATCAGTCGCTGTATTGACCTTACTAGGATTAGGCGTCACAGCACAAAACACACAAGTATCCGATACTACCAATGCCGAAAAGTTGGATGAGGTTCTTGTAAAAGCCGTTCGTGTAAACGCAAACTCACCAATCACACACAGCAACGTGTCCAAAGAGGAACTTGCAAAGCGTAATTTAGGACAAGATATCCCTACATTACTTAATTTTTTACCATCTGTTGTTACCACTAGTGACGCTGGTGCTGGTATAGGTTATACCAGTTTAAGAGTGCGTGGTGTAAGTTCACAATCTACCAATGTTACTATTAATGGTATTCCCTATACCGATGCAGAATCTCTAGGTACGTTTTGGGTAAATTTAGGGGACTTTTCATCTTCTGTTGAAAGTTTACAATTACAAAGAGGTGTAGGAACATCTACTAACGGTAGTGGAGCATTTGGTGCAAGTATTAATTTGTTGACTGATGCGGTTAATAAAAACGCTACTGGCCAAATTGCAAATAGTTATGGTAGCTTTAATAGTAGAAAGCATACTTTAAAGTTCTCTACAGGATTACTTAATGAACATTTTGAAATATCAGGAAGGTTATCTAACATAGCATCAGATGGGTATATCGATAGAGCGTCAACCGATTTAAAATCGTATTACCTACAAGGCTCCTATGTTGATGATAATACACTGATCAAGGCCATAACTTTTGCCAACGAAGAGGTTACTTACCAATCTTGGTTCGGTATCGATGGAGATCAATTAAGAGAAGACCGCAGGTTCAATCCTGCTGGTCAATATGAAGATGAAAACGGTGTTACACAATTTTATGATCGTGAAGTTGATGATTATAAACAAGATCATTATCAGTTACATTGGAATGAACGTTTCAATAACAATTGGTCATCAAATGTAGGTTTGAACTATACCTATGGCAGAGGTTTCTTTGAGCAGTATAGAGAGGATGATGATTTCAGTACCTACGGTTTTGATGAATTAACGGTTGATGGTCAGGTGGTTAATACTACTGATCTCATACGCAGAAGATGGTTAGATAATGACTATTATGTGGTTAATGCAAACGTTAATTACAAGGACAATAAGATGGATATTTTGTTAGGAACATCTTTTAGTCACTATGATGGAGATCACTTCGGTGAGGTTATATGGGCGCGATTTGCTAGTCAAAGTGAAATTAGAGACCGTTATTATGAAGGAAATGGTAAGAAAAATGATTTTTCAACCTTTGCCAAAGGAACCTTTAAACTCGATGATAGATTTCAATTATATCTAGATGCGCAAGTAAGAAATGTTAACTACGAGACATCGGGTATAAATTCAAATCTTACTATGTTTAATGTAGATGAGAACTATTTATTCTTCAATCCAAAAGCAGGATTGACTTATTCAATTGATTCAAATGATGATTTATACTTCTCTTATGCAAGAGCTAGTAGAGAACCTAATAGAGATGATTTTGAGAATAATCCTGATATAGAGCCAGAACGTTTAAATGATTTTGAACTGGGATGGCGTCATAAAAAAAATAAGATTGCCTTTAATGCAAATGCCTACTTCATGTATTACGAGGAGCAACTTGTTCTTACTGGTGAAATCAATGACGTAGGTGCTGCATTAAGAGATAATAGTGGCGAGAGTTATAGACTAGGTTTAGAATTAGAAACTGCCATTCAATTATCTGATGAGTTCACATTACAAACCAATGTTACTTTAAGCTCAAATAAGAACCTGGATACTGTAGTTTCTAGAGATGGAGAGCTAGTTGACTTAGGATCTACAGATATCGCTTTTTCACCTAATATAGTAGGAGCAAATCAGCTTACTTACCAACCTAGTGAAGCCTTTCAAGTAAGTTTATTGACCAAGTTTGTAGGAGAACAATTTATGAGTAATACAGAAGCTGATTTATCAAGGTTAGATAGTTATTCAACCACTGACATCAACTTTATATACACTCTTAAAACTAAATCCATTTTTGATTCAATAGTTTTTACTGGATTGATTAATAATATCTTTAATGAGAAGTACGTCTCAAATGGTTATTATTTCACATTTGATGACACGTGGTCTAATCCAAATACAATTACTACAATTGAAGGTGTAGGTTATTATCCACAAGCTGGAATCAACTTTTTAGCAGGAGTAACGCTTAATTTCTAACGAGGAAATTTCTTTTAAATAAAAAACCGTTTTCTAACAAAATAGAAAACGGTTTTTAGTTTATTTATGTTTTACTGTAATTAATTTGTTACTTTCTAAACTATCTATAAAACTTTCAATCTGAAAATTTAAAGAATGAAAATCTGCTTTAAATTTATAATATGTATAAGGATTGCGTTCCGTGTATTCGTAATTTTTTAGCACTGGATAGAAAACTTTTAAATCTTCTAGCACTCTAGTTATTCTGCAATTTTCGCACTGTATACCGTCCTTGCTAACTTCTGATACACTTGTTTTAATCGACTTAGGAACTTGTTGTATCTCGAATTTAAAATCTTTAGACGCTACTGTACGTAAAGACGTTTTCATAAAAAATGTATTGTATATCATCGGGAGCAAAAAGCATAAATTCCAGAACGAGTGGAACAATATAGAAACAGCCAGATTAAATTTTTTTAAGAGAACTATGGAAAATAGACCAAGGGAAAACCTCAATAAAAAAGAGCCTACATATTGAAAATCAAAAAATACAAACTCATCAAAATGAAATGTAGCAAATAAAAATGCGGAAAAATAATACAATATGATGGAACCTTTCTTTCTGTATATAAAATATAGCACAAGAAAAATACTCAATATCAACAGTTTTATAAGACTCACTTGAAGTATGAATAAGTGAATTAGTATCAACAAACCTATTGAGAAATATTGCAGAATCTTTTTTCTTAAGAATGAACCTCTAAATAAAAATTCTTCGTAGAACGGTACAACCACTATAGAAACAATAAGAAATAACTCTATAGATAAATTGTTGAAAATACCGTTAATCAAATTTGATGGAGTGTTATACGAAAGGGATGACAGTACTAGAATTAAACCTATTATGAAGGTCAAAACACTAATAGACGTAATTTGTTTCCACTGAAATTTATCCATGATCAAAAAGTTAGGTGTGCTGCAATGAACAATATACCATTATTTTTTACCTACATTCAAATTCACATGCTATGGTTTCTCCAAACCAATTATCTACAACTTCAGATGTAACTGATTGAACATTTCCAGCTCCGCATGCATCTTCCGCAGTCTCACCACAATTAATAGATTCAGCAGGTGTAAATACTTCCATAATTTCCGAAATAAGTCCAGCACCCGAAACCCAACATGGGACACAAGGACCACTTTCAACTACAACGTTGAAATTTGATTGAGCATCACTTACGGTTACAATATCTTGCCCATTAAAAGCAACTATATCAAAAATTTTACCATCATTTGAAATATTGACTAATTTAATGTAATCATTATGTGATTCTGAAAATATTACTACTTCATTACTCTGTTCATCGTAAACATATGTTCCACTAGGCATTGTTTTAGTATAATTATACTGAAATATATCATTTATATAATAATCTATACTTGAATCAACATTGAAAACAAATTTTTCGCAACCAACTTGTAATTCCTGAACACTTTTAAGAGCCGCAAATAAAATTAGATTAATTCCTACTCTATTAGGTGCTTTTCAGAGTTCCGCGCACTATTAATTGTCATGACAGAAGTAATTTAAGTTTTAAATCCGGTATTCCAAATCATTTTGAAATGTATTGAACACCAAAGTAGGAAAACCCTAGATTAGTCCATATCCTTTCTAATCATAAGGTTTGTAGCTATACTTGATCTAATCAATTTGAAACGGTAATAATATTTCCATTGCGCACTACACGATATGCCTTCATGCCATATTCTCCATTGCCTTCTAAAGGTTGACCGTTGATTAGGCTATATTTATTATTATCTGTAGGGCATGGGCAACTAGCTTCAATACCATTTATTTCCATTCTAGAACATTCATTAGGTGTATGGTTAGGATCGCTTAAATCAAAGGCAAAATAATCTCTATTGTTTGAATTATAGACCACAATACCACGATTCCCAAAACCCGAAACCTCAACCGTGTTACCGGGAAAGTTTAAACCACTATATTGAGGTAAGGATGTGTTCAACTCGACTGCAAACCCTAGATCCAGTAAGTTAGGATTACGATTGCGCAACTCGTCGTCCTCACAGGATATAAAACCCAAAACAATTAAAATTAATTTCCAATTTTTCATAGCTTTTTTTAAAATGAGTGTAAATGTATAACGCAAACTTAGTTATTTCGTATATTTGATTTAGAATCCCGCAGCAATGATGGGATTTTCTTATTTATGGAACAACCTGTGTGATGTTTGAACATGATGGCGTAGTTATTCCGCTTTCGCGAAAGCGAAATACGACACAAGCATCCACATAAAAATATCATTATGAGTAATGTATCATACTATACGGAAGAAGGTCTAAAGAAATTAAAAGACGAATTAAAGCAACTAAAAGACGTTGAACGTCCAAAGGCATCACAAGCTATCGCCGAGGCAAGAGATAAAGGTGATTTGAGTGAAAATGCCGAATATGACGCAGCCAAAGAGGCTCAAGGCTTGCTCGAGATGAGAATTTCAAAACTAGAACAAGTCGTAGCTAACGCTAGGATTATTGATGAGAACAGCCTGGATTTATCCAAAGCACTTATTCATAGCACTGTTAAGATTAAAAATTTGAACAACAACATGGTGATGAATTACAAACTTGTTGCTCAAAGCGAGGCAGATCTAGCTAAGGGATACATCTCAGTCGATTCTCCTATAGGTAAAGGACTTTTGGGTAAGGAAGTTGGTCAAGTGGCCGAAGTTCAAGTTCCTGTAGGAACCATTAAATTAGAAATACTGGAAATAAGTAGGTAATGAGTATTTTTTCTAAAATTATCACTGGTGAAATTCCTTGTCATAAGGTGGCAGAAAATGAGAATTTTCTAGCTTTTCTAGATATTAATCCAAATGCTCCTGGACATACTCTATGTATACCAAAAAAGGAAGTGAACAAACTATTTGATCTAGAAAAGCAAGAGTATGACGATCTAATGAGTTTCTCAAGAGAGGTCGCTTTAATATTAAGACAAGAGGTTACTTGTGAACGTATAGGAATGTCGGTTATTGGATTAGAAGTACCACACGTTCATGTACATTTAATTCCCATACGTACGATGGATGATATGCGTTTCTCGTCAAAAGTAAGTATGTCACAAGATGAGATGAGTGAGCTGGCTACTAGATTAAGTAAGAGATATTTTAACGGGAACTAGGCTTATATGCCTGTAATTAAAATAGAAACACGTATTAAAGGCGATGTGAAAGTTGTTTTTGATCTAGCCAGAAGCATAGATTTTCATCTTATTTCAACATCTGGTAGCAAGGAACGCGCGATCGCTGGAAAAACTAGTGGATTAATAGAGGAAGGTGAGTTAGTTACTTGGCGAGCCAAGCATTTGGGTGTTTATCAAAATTTGACTTCAAAGGTTACTCTTCTACAAAGACCAAATTATTTTGCTAATTAAGCGCTCTTTTTCTTCTGAAGAACTCCGTCATCAAGGCAGCACATTCATTTTCTAATATACCACTTACAACTTCAGTTTTAGGGTGAAGTTGAGTTCCCATATTCCTGTATCCTCGTGAGCTGTCGCTAGCGCCAAAAACTATCTTGCTTATTTGTGACCAGTACAATGCGCCGGCACACATTTGACAAGGTTCTAGTGTGATATACATAGTACAATCTTTAAGATATTTGCCACCTAGAAAACTAGCGCCAGCTGTAATAGCTTGCATTTCGGCATGAGCGGTAACATCGTTTAATGTTTCGGTTAAATTGTGTCCTCGTGCTATGATTCTATTTTGTGTAACGATGATAGCACCTACCGGTATTTCATTGCGGTCAAGAGCTTCTTGAGCTTCTTGAATCGCTTTTTTCATAAAGTAAATATCGTCGTAAGGTTCAATCATGCTGTAAAAGTAGTAGAACTATTACTATCTAAATGTAAGTTACGTGATAACTTTGTACAAAATATAGGTGCAATAGGACTATACAGCCTTAATTAAAGAGGTAGTAGTAAATTCCCAACGATAAGAATTACCTTTGACTCATGCAGGAAACATTGCTTTCTAGGATAGAAGATCCATGTGATTTAAGACGCTTTCGCGAAAGCGAACTCACCCAAATTGCTCAAGAGCTAAGAGATTATATCATAGAAATAATTTCTCAGAAGGAAGGACATTTAGGAGCTAGTTTAGGAGTAATAGAGCTTACTATAGCGTTGCATTATGTCTTTGATACACCTAATGATTTATTAGTTTGGGATGTAGGTCATCAAGCTTATGGCCATAAGATTTTGACGGGCCGCAGAGAAGCGTTTAAAACTAACCGTGATTATGGTGGATTATCCGGTTTTCCAAAAATTGATGAGAGCATCTACGATACATTTGGTGTAGGACACAGCTCTACAGCTATAAGTGCAGCATTAGGAATGGCGATAGCCAGTAATTTATCAAACTCGTCAAAAAAACATATAGCCGTTGTAGGAGATGCTAGTATAGCTAGTGGTATGGCATTTGAAGCGCTCAACCACGCCGGAGTAAGTAACGTAGATTTATTAGTTATACTAAACGACAATGCCATAGGTATTGATCCTAGTGTAGGAGCTCTTAAAGAGTACTTAACCACTACCAAATCTGGAAAAGAAACAGGACAAGATAATATTTTTGAAGCGCTCAAATTTGATTATTCGGGACCTATTGATGGCCATGATATGAATGGTTTATTACGTGAGCTGAAGAGGCAAAAAACTCTTAATGGCCCACGTTTATTGCATATAAGAACTGTTAAAGGAAAAGGTCTAAAGCAGGCTGAAATTGATCAAGTAAGATATCACGCTCCTGGTAAATTTGATAAGATAACGGGTGATCTTACACCTAGTGATACGAGTATGTTACCGCCAAAATTCCAAGATGTTTTTGGTCATACGCTTGTTGAACTTGCAGAAGCTAATGATAAGATAATAGGCATAACGCCTGCAATGCCTACTGGTAGCTCTATGAAAATCATGATGCAAGCATTTCCTGATCGAGCATTTGATGTAGGAATAGCAGAGCAGCATGCTGTGACATTGGCAGCTGGGATGGCCACACAAGGATTAATTCCTTTTTGTAATGTGTACTCAACATTTTTACAAAGGGCTTATGATCAGGTGATTCACGACGTGGCGTTGCAAAAATTACCCGTGATCTTTTGTTTGGATAGGGCAGGACTTGTAGGAAAAGATGGGCCTACACATCATGGGGTTTTTGACCTTGCCTATCTTAATTGTATACCCGATTTAATTATAGCTGCGCCTATGGATGCGATGGAGTTAAGAAGTATGATGTTCACTGCTTCTTTAGGGTTGGATTTACCTATTGCTATACGTTATCCTAGAGGTCGATGTCATTCAATAAATTGGCGATCTACCTTGGGAAAAATTTCAATTGGTACATCTAGAACTTTGTCTAGAGGTAAAAAGGTTGCTGTATTAACCTTGGGACCTATTGGGGTTACCGTGCAAAAACTTATTCTAGAAAATCAATTATCCGTAACTCACATTGACGTTCGCTTTTTAAAACCACTTGACAAGAATATGTTACAATCGGTTTTTGAATCTCATGAGCATATTGTAACTATTGAAGATGGTAGTTTGATAGGAGGATTGGGATCCACTATAAAAAATTATGCTTTTTCAAATCCATCAATCGGTGATGAATCCAAAAAAGCATATTCTGTCAAAATCCATTCTTTAGGAATTCCAGACACATTTATAAGTCATGGCCCTACAGAACAATTGTATAAAGAGGTAAGTATAGATGAGGAATCTATACTAAATCTACTTAGCAAGTTACTTAATCAGTAGTTTGGTACTTATTGCAATGTTGTCTTTATAAGCACTTAAAATATAGTAACCTGATTTTAAGTTTAATTGTACTTGAGAACCTTGTTTGCTAAGCGTCATATTCTCTTTTGACCAAACTCTGCGACCGTTTAAATCATGTAGCTTTACATCATATGTATTTTCCAATTCACTGTGAATTGAAAAAGTTCCATTTGACACAGTTGGTGTAACAAAAATTTCATTGGAAATTTCGTTACTGTCAGTTATGCTTGCTGTATCTAAAGTACCAGTAAATAGTCCTCTACCATGAGTAGCTGCTAATACTGTGTTGTCGCTGGCTCGATAGTCTAGATCAACTACTTTAACGTTAGTCATACCATTAATTGCTGGAATCCAGTTAGGTGAAGTGCTATTAAAATTTGATGAGGTGTAAACTCCTAATTCGGTTCCTATAAGAACTTCTCCTGGTAATAATGGATTTGGAAGAATTGTTTTTACGGGAATATCTGGTAAATCACCATCCTTGAGATCCCAGGTCGTACCACCGTCGTTCGTGTAATAAATATTATTCACACCATAATTATGCATGGTTAGATAAATTTCTTGTTCTGTAGCTCCAAATTCAATATCAGAAACGCTACCCAGCAATCCAGCAGGACGAATATTGTTCCATACAGGTGTAGTTGTAATATTACTTACTCGGTATAAATTCGATCTTTCAGTTCCTACATATAAAACTGGATTACCGTTAGCAAAAGGTGAAGCTTTCATTGCCGTTGGTCTATCGCTGGTTATTTGAGTATTTGTAATCGTATTACAATTTGAAGATGAATTAAATAATTCACATACTTCAATACCATTACTACCATTGAATGTTCTACTATTTGCAAATAAGTAATTATTGACCTTGTCTAGTTCTGCAACATTAATGAAATCTCCAGTACCACCTGCATTATCGCCGCAATTTGGAGAGGTTATGCAATATCTAAAACTATAACCTGGATAGGTGTAATACCTATGATTATTATATTGGGTAGAAACTACTACGTATCCGTCTGCACCATCAATGTCTGCATGTGCCCCATCACCACCAACAGCTTCTATAAATGAGTTTGCTCCAGGTTGAGCGTTATTTACTCTAAGAGTACCATTGTCTTGAGTACCGCCTACAAAGTCGTCTCCTCCTGCAGCTCCATTTTCATCTATTGCAGCATAATAAAATTGAGTAATATTTAAATTATTATTTCTATTTTGGATGACATTTACATTGGTAGGAGCGCTACTATAACTACTTACATAAGAGCATCCTCCATCTGATCCTATTAAGCCTTCATTAGAATTTCCAGGTCGAAAACTGATTGCATGAATATCCGCGTGAACAAATGGTGCAGGTATTGAACTTAGACCATTACCATTTGTCCATTTCGATATTTGTCTCCAACTATTTCCTCCATCAGTACTTCGGAAAGAATCAATTCCTCCAGCATATATTATTTGATCATTATTGGGGTCTACTTCAATAACCAAATCATAAAATGCTTGTCCTCTGGTGAAGTCTGTTGCAGGGATGGTCACATCGGCATCATTTGGTTCGTTCATTGGATTTAAAGTAGCAAAATCATCAGTAGTAATATATAGATCACCTTGGTTGCTTCCTGTTTGAACAGCAACATAAAACAAATTAGAGTTGGTTTTTGATGCAGCTAGTTCTACACGATCCGCTCCAGGAATGACATCTGCAAGTAGCCATGTAGTACCGTTAGTACTTCTATATACTCTACCAGCTCCTTGATTGTTTATTGGTGATCCTATGGTTCCAAAGTAAAGTTCGTTATCTGCCGCAATTGCAAAATCATTTGGAATAACGTAATAGGTGTCACCGTTAGCAGTGTATCTTAATAACGGTCCATCTACACGAGTCCAGTTACTACCGGCATCAGTACTTCTATACAAACCAGCATTTTGTGCTCCTAGTGTATTGTTTGGATTACTTATATTAAAGTTAGGTGATACATAATCTTCACCACCTATTCCCACGTATACTTCAGATGTTCCATTTACATTTCTAACGATTACATCTGTCACATAGAAAATTCCAGATTTAAATAAATTCCCTGAAACTGTTACATCCGTACCACTGGCAGCTGGAATAGGAACTTCATTCCACGTTAAACCACCATCGGTTGTTTTGTAAAGACCGTTACCAACAGCCGCTCCAGAAGTATAAATTTCTCCTGTCCCTATATACATGGTTAATGGATCGTTGGGATCTATTGCATAACAACTTACATTAAGATTAGATGCTACACCAGGGATTGTAGTCCATGAAGAGTTTGCATCGGTAACATCCTCGTTAACCCACAATCCGCCTCCTACACCACCTGCGAAAGCACGGTTGTAATCTATTCCATCACCATTATTAGGTCCAACATCGTTCGGGTCAAAGAAAACTACATGAGTGCGACCACCGATATTATTTGGTCCACGATCTTCCCAACTTCTAGAGTTTCCTGGAACACTTTTAGCAATTTCAAGATCCTTATTTATTAGCTTAACTTTCTCTGGAGTAGGTCTACCCAGACTAGGGTTCATGGTTAACAGGTATTCTCTTTCATAATACGCGTTTGGTGGAAGACCTTGTTTTTTTCTATCTTCTCTGGATAATTGTATAGTTTGGTTAAAAGGATGAATATCTAGAAAAGCTTCGTGTTGCTCTCTATCTTCTTTGATTTGGGTAGTATCGTTATTGCCACAAGAATAAAGAAAGGCAAACGACATGATAATAAGTAACTTACTAAGGGTTTTCATAGCCTGAATTTTGTATAAAAGTAATTAAGTTATTTTAGTTTGCCCGTTGATTATATGAAAAAGATTCATTGCTTTACTATCAGTAAGTGAAGCTACAAAGCCACAAGCGTTAAGCATGCATTCATATTCTGTTGTTCCCGATCTTAATTCTGTTCCACAGGCTTTATAAATCAATTGGTCGTAATGCGTCTCATTACCTTTATATTTATTGAGTTGAGCGATAATGGTAGCATGTAAAATATCTTGTATCATTTTATATCCTGCTAATTCCTTTTCGATGACTTCTGGGTGCTGGTAAACTCGTTCAATGGTGATTTTTAATATGTCGTCGATCTGTGGTTTGTAAGCAGATTTATCCATCAATGAACAAGTAAAATTACCATCCAAAATAGTTGATTCATTTTCCATGAATATCTTTACTGCATCATTGATCAGGCTATTAATTGCTAGTGATCTCAAATAGGTTAACCGTTCTTGTGTACCTGTAAGTTGAGTGTAGGTTTCAATCTTTATTGAATCCTTGACTAGTTTAATTAGTTGTTCCAAAGCATGATCTTCACTTATATAGCCTAGATTAATTCCATCTTCAAAATCAATAATAGTATAGCATATATCATCGGCGGCTTCAACAAGATATGTAAGTGGATGACGATGAAAAGGTTCCTGCTTATTTTCAGTTTTTAAACCTAATTCATTAACCACGTCATTAAAATGATCCACATCAGCTTGAAAAACGCCATATTTTTTCTGGGATATGTGTTTAGTAGGACGATGTGGTAATGATTCTTTAGGGTATTTAATGAATGCACCTAATGTTGCATAGGACAGACGTAGGCCACCAGGAGTTCCTGGGCTGTTTTGATTAAGTAGATGATATCCATTTGCATTTCCTTCATATAAGAGTAGGTCTTGTTTCTGCTTTCGCGAAAGCGTGTCCCATACCATCTTATCCACACGAGTATTAAAATAACTTCCTATTGCTTTTTCACCGCTGTGTCCAAATGGAGGATTTCCTATATCATGAGCCAGTGCGGCTGCAGCTACAATTGCCCCAAAATCTTGTTGTTTATAACCAAGTTCAACCAGATGTGGGTGTTTTTCTAATATTGCTTTCCCTGCCATTCGACCCAACGATCTGCCAACCACACTTACTTCTAGACTGTGAGTGAGTCTAGTATGTACAAATCCAGATTGACTAAGTGGTATTACTTGAGTTTTATCTTGAAGGGTTCTAAAAGGTTTAGAAAAAATAACCCTGTCATAATCCACCTCAAAACCTAATCGTAGTTCATCTTGCTGGTTTCTAGGCCTAGGCTTTTTGTCTCCAAATCTTTTAAGTGACAGTAATTGCTCCCAGTTCATACGGTACATTTTTTTGCAAGATAACGTTTTGAATGATTTGGTGATTACAATTTGAAATTTACTATTTCTTAACGTAAGAATCTATTAAAGTTAATGTTGAGGTAACCTTTGTACACGTATATCCTTAGTTCTTTTGCAAGATGAAATTTAATGTAATGAAAAAGTATTTTTTATTTAGCTTTTTACTTGTAAGCGCCTTATTGTCAGCTCAATCTGGTAAGGTAGCAGGATTAGTAACCGACGCTGATTTTGAGAACGAACCACTTGCCTTTGCTTCTGTAGCGTTGAAGGGGACTTCTTTAGGTGCACAAACTGATATGGATGGAAATTACAGTATTACAGCACCGGTAGGGACTTACACTGTAATTTTTACGTATGTAGGTATGCAAACTGTCGAAATCGAAAATATTGAAGTTAAGGCTGGATTTACAACAACGGTAAATACTCCTATGACAGCTAAAGCGGACCAGCTTACTGAAATCCAAATTACTGTAGCAAAAACAAGAGAGAGTGAAGAGGCTCTTATCCAAGAAAAGAAAAACTCAGTAACTATTGTACAGTCGATAGGTGCAGAGGAGCTATCTAAAAAAGGGGTAAGTGATGCAGAAGGCGCAGTTACTAAAGTAAGTGGTGTGAGTAAGCAATCTGGTGTGAAAAATGTTTTTGTACGTGGATTAGGTGATCGCTATAACTCAACTACTCTTAATGGTTTGCCATTACCATCTGATGATCCAGAATATAAAAATATTTCATTGGATTTCTTTGGTTCAGATTTGTTAGAAACAGTTGATATTAATAAAGTATATACGTCAAACATCACTGGTGACAACGCAGGTGCTAATATTAATATAGATTTAAAAGGTTTGTCCGGTCGCAAAGCGTTTGGATTTGGTCTTTCTACTGGTGTGAACTCTCAAACTGTTGGAGAGGATTTTAAGAGTATTGATGGCGAGGGATATTTTGGGTTCAGTGATTCTAATATTCCCGTAAATAATCTTGCCGTATATGGATTTGAAAATAATCTTGCTCCTAACACGAACAGTTTTGCTCCTAATGTAGGCTTCTCTGTAATGGGAGGAAGAAGAATTGATATAGGTGATAATTATTTAAATGTATATGGATTATTAACCTTTGATAATGGTTATAGATTTTTAGAAAGAGAAGTGAAAAACACTACTAGTAATGGTTCTTTATTTTTTGATGTAGAAGGTCAAAATTATAATTATGATACCCAACAGATAGGAATGGTAAACTTGGATTATCGAATGGGTAAAAATAATATTGAATTCATTTCTCTTTACATCCATAAAAACACACAAAGTTTTCAGGAGTACGAAGGTATAAACAACCCAGAACAAGATGGTGATAGAGTTTATATCAATAGACAGCAAACTAATGATAACAATCTTTTCGTAAATCAATTGTTGGGAAGATTTGACCTGTCTGAAAAGCTTGAATTAAAAGTTAAGGGAAGTTTTAATGCCATAAGAGGAAGTGAGCCTGATCGTCGTGATTTTCAATATCTTTTCCGAGATGGATTCTATAGTCCAGACGTTGATTCTGGTGGAAATAATCAACGTTATTTCAGTGAACTTCAAGAGAATGATTATAATGCTACAGTGAAGTTAAAATACAATTTGAACAAGGATATAGATAATGATCTATTAAACTATATCGAATTGGGTGGAGACTACCGCAATACACATCACGTGTTTAAAGCAACTGTTTTCAATCATACTTTTAACACACGTGTTGCCGTTGATATCAACAATCCAGATTCAATATACAATCAACCATCATTGACTGCTGGTGTTTTTAGACTAGAGACTGGGCGTGGTAGTGCTATCAATCCAGAAGCATTTACTCCTTTCTTCTACATAGGAGATAAGTCTACAATTGCAGGAAATTTGAATTATGTTAAAGCGTTCAATGAAAAGTTCTTAATTAACGTAGGTGGTAGATTTGAAAATATTAATCAAGAAGTTGAATACAATACCAACATTGCACGTAGCTCTATAAATGGTCCTTCTGAAATAAATGAAAGCTTCTTCTTACCGAGTTTGGGTGTTAAATACACCATTGATGAAGAAAATATCGTTAGACTAGGAGCTAGTCAAACTTACATGTTGCCTAGGTTTAAGGAGATTGCTCCTTTTAGATATGATGGAGTTCAGTTTGCTATTCAAGGTAATCCAGATCTAGAAATATCTAACATTATCAACCTAGATGTAGCATATGAATTTTACCCTTCAAAAGGTGAATTAATCTCATTAACTGGTTTTTATAAGAATATCTCAGATCCAGTTTCACGAGTTGAGATTCCATCTGCAGGAAATACTTTAACGTATTTAAATGTAGGTGAAAAAGCAACAGTTTTAGGTATTGAGCTTGAAGCTAAAAAAGATTTTGTGACTAAGGAGATGACTACCCTTAATGATGTAGTAAGAGAATCTAAACTATCTGGAGGAATTACTGCTTCTTATATCAATAGTAAGCAAGATCTAGATAATCCACTAGCACAATTTTCTGAGGATTCGACAGAATTACAAGGAGCTGCACCATTTTTGATTAATGCAGATATTAATTATAACACATTCATAGGAACTAGCAACCTAAATACAGCTTTAGTTTTCAGTTACTTCAGTGATAGAGTATACTCTGTGGGAACAAGAGGATTTGAAAACATTACAGAAAAAGGAGTTCCAACATTGGATTTTGTAAGTAGTTTAAAATTAGGTGATAATAGTAAAATATCCCTTAAAGCAAGAAACCTGCTTAATCCAAAGATTCAATTAGAACGTGATGGTGAATTAGGTAACGTTGTGTTAAGCAATTATAAACGTGGAGTTGACATTAGCCTAGGTTATAGCTACCAATTTTAAAAGTTTGATAAAGTTTAGATAACATTAATCGTATAATAACGATTCATATTTGCACAACTAAATTTTTTAAAAATTAACTAACACGATTACAATGAAAAAAGCAATCTTATCTTTATTAACTGTTGCAGCACTTACTTTCACATCTTGTGAAACTGATGATGATGTAAATGGTGGTGGAAACGGTAACAACAACGACCTAAATCTTTCTGGAAACTTAACTGAAGACAGAACATTAACTGCAGGTAACGCATACGTATTAAACGGCCCATTGTTTGTGAAAAATGGTGCTACATTAACAATCGAAGAAGGAACTACTATTACAGCTCAGGCTGGTGGTACTGATGTTTACTTACTAGTAGAAAGAGGTGGAAGAATCGTTGCAGATGGTAGTCCATCAGCTCCTATACGCTTTACAGCTAGCTCACAAACTCCTGCTGCTTGGGGTGGAGTTATCATAAATGGTAACGCATGGATTTCTGGACAAAACCCAGCTGGACAAAACGAAGCTGGTACCGAGGTTAACACTGGTGTATTATTTGGTGGAAATAATGATACTGAAGATTCAGGTATCCTTGATCACGTGATCATTGAATATACAGGAGCACGTATTGATGGTAGTGCAGAACATAATGGGCTTACATTAAATGGTGTAGGATCTGGAACAACTTTGTCTAACATCTGGATTAAAGATGGTGATGATGATGCAATTGAATTCTTTGGAGGTTCTGTAAACGCTTCAAACATTTTTGTACTTAATGCAAAAGATGACATGTTCGATTTCACACAAGGTTATAGAGGTACTTGTACAAACTTATATGGTGTACGTGAGCCTGGTTATACAGCTGTTACTTCAGACCCACGTGGTATCGAGGCAGATGGTAACCTAGACGGTAACTCACCGACTGACAATGTACAATCAGACTTTACTGTTCAAGATATTACAATAATCAACAGCGGTAACAACGTAGAATTCTCAGATCTTATTAAAGTAAGAAGAGGAGCAACTGCAACTATCAACAACGCATTGGCATCTATTACGGGTACTGCTACAGCTTCTGACTTTATTGATTTAGAAGATAGTAGAGGTGATTCTACTAGCGCTACTGTGGTTAACGCTACTGCTGGTGGTAATGCTGATGGTACAGACGTTAAGAATGCTCCTGGAGCTACGGTAAATGTTTCAGCTTCAAATACAGGTGCTGATGCTTCAGTATTTGCTTGGACTGGTTATTCTTTCTAATAAGAAACAACACTATAGATAAATGAAAGAACCGCACAAGTGCGGTTCTTTTTTATTTAAATGATTTTAGTTTGGTTCGCTTTCGCGAAAGCGTAATGAATCTATCCTCAATATAAATAACGATTAGATAACATTGTAAAGGATTTTTTTAACGACTTTTGCGGGTCGAAAATTTGTACATAGATGCCAGATATTTATCTAATAATGCTCATCATTCTAGCAGGTCTAGCGATAACCGATCTAGTGGTAGGTGTGAGTAATGACGCTGTAAACTTCTTAAACAGTGCTATAGGTTCCAAGGCGATCAACTTTAAAACCATCATGATTATTGCGAGTGTGGGAATTGCTTTTGGAGCTCTTTCTTCCAGTGGAATGATGGAAGTTGCTCGTAAAGGAATATTCATTCCATCTCAATTTGATTTTAGTGAGGTGATGATCATTTTCATGGCGGTAATGATAACCGATGTGCTGTTGTTAGATTTTTTCAATACGATGGGATTGCCTACTTCTACAACAGTTTCTATTGTCTTTGAACTTTTAGGTGCGGCGGTTTGCATGTCTTTGATCAAAATTTCTCAAGTTGGAGAAGAATCCTTTCTAGACCTAGGTAAGTACATTGAATCAGACAAGGCTCTTCAAATAATCATGGGGATCTTGTTATCGGTCGTCATCGCCTTTACTATTGGAGCACTGGTGCAGTTTATTTCGCGCTTAATGCTCACCTTTGACTACCGTAAAAGGCCAGCTTTTTTTGCTGGAATTTTTGGTGGTTTATCACTTACTAGCTTGTTTTACTTCATCATAGTAAAAGGTCTTAAAGGAGCTGATCTAGGTAAGGTAGGCGAGATAATAGTAACAACTAGCGTTTCCAAGATTATTACGATTTCGGCTATTTTCTGGACCTTGTTCAGTTTTGTTTATGTCATTCTACTTAAAAAGGATATCTATAAACTAATAATAATCACGGGAACCTTTGGTCTTGCCATGGCTTTTGCAGGTAATGATTTAGTGAACTTTATTGGTGTGCCTATTGGTGCTTATCAAGCTTATGAATATGCTATCACACAGCCTGGAGATGTTTCTGGTGTTGCAATGGATTTTCTAGGGAACAAATTACCTTCTAATAAGTGGTTGTTAGTAGTGGCTGGTGTGATAATGGTAGCAACTCTATGGTTCTCATCAAAAGCCCAAGCGGTTGTTAAAACCTCAGTTGATCTTGCTAGACAAGATACAGGTACTGAACGATTCAAAGCTAATGCATTGTCAAGATTTTTAGTACGTTATTCATTAAGAGCTGCAGAAGGAATTCAGGCAATTTTACCAGAAAAAACATCAAATTATATATCATCGAGGTTTGAAAAAGTGGCGGAACTTGATGTAGTGCCTAAACACGAGGATAAGCCTGCATTTGATTATGTGCGTGCTAGTGTGAATTTAATGGTGGCAGCTATTTTAATCTCGGTTGCTACTTCTTACAAATTGCCTTTATCTACTACCTATGTAACTTTTATGGTTGCGATGGGTACTTCTCTTGCTGATCGTGCATGGGGTACTGAAAGTGCTGTTTATAGAATAGCAGGTGTTATTAATGTGATAGGCGGTTGGTTCTTTACAGCTTTTAGTGCTTTTACAGCTGCTGCGATAATGGCCTACTTAATTTATATAACTAATAACTATGCCATATTTCCATTAATTATATTGGCCGTGTTATTGCTATACCGTAGTTATTTAGCTCATAAAAAATCTGTTACTAAAATTAAAGAGACTGATGAGCTTAAAAAGGCAGAAAGTAAAACCATTCAAGGTATTATTCACGAGAGTTCTGATAATGTTTCAATGGTGTTTAAGCGATCAAAACGTATTTATAATAATACTCTAGAGGGTTTGATGTCTCAAGATTTAAGTGTTCTTAAATCTTCTAAAAAGGAAAGTAATAAGCTAGGTGAAGAAATAGACGATCTTAGGAATAATATTTTCTACTTTATAAAGAATCTTGATGAACAGAATCTAGGAGCGAGTAAATTTTACATTGAAGTTTTAGGACATCTTCAAGATATGACTCAGTCTTTGGACTTAATTACAAAGAATAGTACTAGACATATTAGTAATAATCACAAGAGTTTGAAGTTCAATCAAATGAAAGACCTGAAAGAGGTTATTACTGAAGTGAGTCAAATACTTAGAAAAGCAGAACAGACTTTTAAGAATAAAGAGTTTTCATCACTTGATGAAATTATAAGATCAAAACGTGAATTGCTTGCATTAGTCGATGCAAAAATCGATAGACAGGTTAAACGTACTAAGGATGATGAGCAATCTCCTAAGAATACTACCTTATATTTTAGCCTTTTGTTAGAAACTAGGGACTTGATTGAAACTACTATGCAAGTAGTAGAAGAGTATTATATACAGTACGATAAAAAAGTTGACTTAGAATAAAAGGATGACATCCTTTAATATAAAAAGCTCTGTATGTTCTACAGAGCTTTTTTTATAGTTGTTAGTTGATCATAGCAGATCTATTTATTTCTTCAGAACAACATTAATTTATCATCCAAATTAAAATTTACAGCTTATTGATAAAGCTCCAAACGAAGGTTATTGTTTGAAAAGCTTTAGTATAGGTCAAACGAATTACTATTGGATATATATCATTAATATAGAGCGTAAAGGTAATTCCTACTTAAATAAAAAGAGCCCGATTAGGGAATCGGGCTCGTAGTAACGACAAATGAAATAGGGGAAATCTAAGTCGCTACTTGTACTTCAGATGACTTTTTATTATTGCGCCAGTTGTAAATTCTGATCTTGATTCTATGTACCATGTACAATAGGATAGGAACTATAACTAGGGTTAAAAAGGTTGCAAAAATTAGACCGTAAATAACAGTCCAAGCTAATGGTCCCCAGAATATTACGTTGTCACCACCAATGAAAATTTGTGGGTCAAATTCAGTAAATAACGTAAAGAAATTAATATTTAATCCAATAGCAAGAGGAATAAGTCCTAGAACTGTTGTGATGGCAGTCAATATAACTGGTCTAAGCCTAGCCTTTCCTCCTTTAACTATAGCTTCAAACATTTCTTTTTTAGGAAGAATTTCATCGTCACCAAGTTCTAATTTCTCACTACGTCTTAACTTAAGTAAGTCTATATAATCAATAAGTACCACACCGTTATTTACCACGATACCTGCAAGTGAAATTATTCCCATCATTGTCATTAAAATAACAAAAGGATCTCCCGTTATAATCAACCCTAAGAAAACACCAATAAAACTTAAAAAGATGGCGATCATGATAATAGTAGGTTTAGATATAGATCCAAATTGAAATACTAATATCAAGAAGATCAAGAATAAACCACCGAATAGAGCACTCATTAAAAATGCCATCTCTTTTTCTTGCTCTTCAATTTGTCCTGTATAATCAACTTTAATACCATTTGGAATCGTAAAGTCAACCATCTCTAATTTTATTGATTCTACTACGGCTCCAGCATCGGTGAAACCTGGTTTAAGAGCAGAGTATACTGTAACCACACGTTTTGCATCTTTATGCTTAATAGCACTAAAGCTAGAAGTATTACGTTGTTTGGCAATAGCACTTACTGGTATTTCTTTTACCTGTCCTGTTACCATATCTCTAAAGGTTATTCTTTGATTAAAGATCGCACTACGATCATAGCGTTGATCTTCGTTAAACCTTACATTGATGTCGTAATCTTCACCGTCTTTTTTATAGATACCCGCTTTTTCACCAAACACTGCTCTTCTAAGCTGCATTCCTACCTGGCTATTGCTTATTCCTAATTCACCAGCTTTTTCACGATCAACTTCAACAATCATCGAAGGTTTACTTTTATTTACATCAACCTTTAATTGATCAACTCCGGCTACATTTCTAGTGTTGAGAAATTTTACCATTTGTTCTGCTGTTGATATAAGCTCGCCGTAATCAGGACCTTCTAATTCTATATTCACAGGATATCCTTGTGGTGGTCCATTTGCATCTTTTTCTACTGAAATAGCAACTCCAGGGAATCTACCTTCGAGAGTTTCTTGAACTTTTTTACGTAAAACTTCACTATCTCTTAATTCTCCATCTTTTCCTTCACGAAATTTATATTCACGCATACTCGCGGTGATTTTACCCTTATGAGGCATCTCTGCGGAGCTACCACCGTCTGTTTGAGGATTACCAGCTCCCATTCCTACTTGAGAAACAGCGCTTTCTACAAGCACGTTTCTTCCGTCTTTCATATAGAAATCATCGTTGATCACTTCATAGACTACTTCTTCAATTTCTTTGGTAATACTGTTTGTTTTTTCAATTGAAGTTCCTTGAGGATATTCTATGTAAACAATAATTTGATTAGGCTTATTATCTGGAAAAAATTCAATTTTAGTTCTTCCAGATGCAACAGACCACCCAAAATATGCCATTAAAATTCCCACAAACATTACCGCCATACCAATCATAAAGATGTATGGTTTTATACCGCTTAATGCAAATCTTAAAAATCGCTCATATAGATTATCTAACCATACTAAAAACGTGCGTTGGAATCCTCTTGTAAGAGGTTTGATAGCAAACTTATATAGCCAAAATAAAACCGCTACAAGTATCATCAAAGAACCTAAACCAGATACAGGTCCACCTACTAATAAGATAAATATTCCTAGAGGAACCATGATAGCGGTTAGGTATATTAGGGATTTTATAGATAGGTTGCGGTCATCAATTTCCATGAATTTTGAAACTAGCATGGAGTTAAAGAATATTGCGACAAATAAGGAACTTCCTAAAACTATAGAAAGAGTAATTGGGAAGTAAATCATAAACTGTCCCATTAAACCAGGCCATAAACCTAATGGAACGAATGCCGCAACTGTAGTTAGAGTAGAAATAATAATTGGAATGGCGATTTCACCTACTCCTTTTTTTGCAGCTTCGATACGTGACATACCTTCTTCATCCATCAACCTATAAACATTCTCAACAACCACAATACCATTGTCTACAAGCATTCCCAGCCCCATAATCATAGCAAATAATATCATTGTGTTTAAGGTGTAACCTAATAGGCTGATAATGGCAAAGGACATGAACATAGACATAGGTATCGCAAAACCAACGAATAAGGCATTTCTAAACCCTAAAAAGAACATCAATACACCTACTACCAGTAGAATACCAAAAATGATATTATTAACTAGGTCATCTACTTGATTAAGTGTCTTGCTAGATAAATCATTTGTCACTGTAATTTCTAGGTCAGAAGGCAATGCTCCGGAATCCTGAGACTCCTTAATTACCTCACGTATATTATCTGCCGCAATAATCATGTTTTTACCAGAACGTTTCTTTACGTCTAGCATTACTACCTGATCACCTGATTCCCTTGCAAATGTATTTTTATCTTCTTCTTCAAATTTGATGGTAGCTACATCCCTTAGGTAAATAGGTCCATTTTCATTTTTGACTACAAAATTTTCTAATTCTTTAGGGTTGTCGATTTCTCCTATAATTCTAATAGTACGTCGTTGACCACTAGATTTTAAATTACCAGCACTTACGGTTGCATTTCCTCCTCTTACCGTATTTAAGATATTATCAAAACTTACCTTAGCTGCTGTCATTTTATATATATCAACAGCAATCTCTACTTCAAGATCTTGTGCACCGCGTATGTCTACTTGTTTAATTTGCTCTATATCTTCAATTTCATCTTCTAGATATTCGGCAAAGGTTTTAAGTTTACGCACAGTGTAATCACCTTTGATGTTGATGTTCATTATAGGCATTTCCTCACTAAGGGTAAGGTCAAAAACATTAGGAGTAACCGGCTTATCGTTAAATGTAGGCCAGTCTTCACCAGCAGATTCTTGATCTACTTCGTCTTTCACACGTTGTTTAGCAGCCTCTACAGCTATATCATCATCAAATTCAACAATGATTATTGAATAGTCCTCTTGAGATGTAGATTCAGTTTCTGTTACGCCACTAATATTTTTAAGCTTGTCTTCTAAGGGATCGGTAATCAATCGTTCAACGTCCTCAGCCGTATTTCCAGGCCAAACACTTGAGATGTAAATTTTTGTTTCTTTAATTTCTGGAAAATCTTCCCTAGGCATGCTGTTGTAAGCATTTAATCCTAGAAAGAAGATGATTACCATCATGACATAAACAACAACACTGTTGTCAATTGCCCATGATGAGAGTTTAAACTCTTTGTCACTGTTTTTCTTATTTGACATACTTATGAGTTTATAATATTAATTTCTTGATCTGGTTTTACACTACGAGCACCTTCAGTGATGATTTCATCACCAGGTTCAAGACCGCTTAGGATCTCGATATAATCACCAGAAGCTTTTCCTGTTGTTACCTCACGTCTTTTTGCAATTAATCCGTTTTCGCCTTGAGCGGTAACCATCACATATTGATCACCATCTTGATTCTCGTTTATTACATTAAGAGGAACTAAAATCGCATTTTTAGAGGTGTAATCATTTATACGCAATTTTGCTGTAAGATTAGGTTTGATGTTACCAGACTTATTATCAACAGGAACCTCTATAGAAAATGAGCGATTTGACGGGTTAATATAGTTACTTGTTTGTCTAATTTTACTCTTAACGGTCTCACCCAAAACTGGAAATTCAACTATAACATCAGTATTTTTATTAATTGCGGTTAAGTAAGTTTCTGGAACGTCTACTTTAAGATACATGTCCTTAAGACTTACTAATCGGAATAGAGGCATTCCTGGACTCACCACATTTCCTTGTTCTGTAATGACGTCGTCAATAGTTCCTGAAAAAGGTGCTGTAACCACTGTTTTGGCAAGTTGTTGTTGCATTGCGTTTATTGAGCGCTCTTGAGCTTCATAATTAGCTTTTGATTGCAGATATTGAATCTCTGAACCTATGTTTTGTTCCCAAAGGCGTTTTTGACGCTCATAGGTAGTTTTAGCCAGTTGAGCTTGTACCTTCATTTGTTCTAGGTTTTGAGCGGCACCACCATCGTCAATACTAGCTAGTCGTTGACCTTTTGACACTCGCTGTCCTTCTTTTACATAAACTTGGGTAAGTAATCCAGCTGTCTCAGGCATTACAGTGATGTTCTGTTTAGTATCTACACTACCTTGCAGTTCTACATAATGATTAAATAGGGTGTCTTTTAACACCATAGTACTTACTTGTGCTTTAATTGCCTCGCCCTTACTCTTTTTTTCATAGGCTTCAATTTTAGCAATCGTTTTTTCTATAGTCTCTTTTTGTTTTTTCAATTCAGATTTTTTTGTTGCAAGAGCTTGTTTGTCTCCAGCAGCAATTAATTCTTCAGCGGTTTTTTCTCCACCACAAGAAATCAGAAATAAAGCAACTGCTATGGTTAAAATATGTTTCATGATAGGATAATTATTAGGATGGGTGTTTTTATTTAAATTTAGGTGTATTAAGTAGTGTTTCAATATTTACTTTTTCTTGAATAACACGGTACATGCTATTAAGGTATTCTGACTGAGTACTGTACAACTGTGTTTGTGCTTGTCTTAATTCAAAGCTAGTAGCAATACCTTCTTTGAACTTCACCGAGTTTTTATTCTCTATACGCTCAGCAAGGGATAAATTATCTTTTGTAGTTTGATATGTGTCAATTGCTAGTTGATAGTTGTTTACCGCTGTTTGATAATTGAGGTTTAATTCCTGCTCAGTTCGTTCAAGATCGGTAAGTGCTTGTTCCCACGCAATTTTTGTTCTGTCTTGAGCAGCTTTACGACCAAAGGAACTGAAAATAGGGACTTGAATGCTTACTCCAGCCACACTCTGTTGAAACCAAGGCTGATCGCTATTAAAGAACACGAATTCATCATCAAAAGTTTGAGTACCGTAGTTAACAAATCCTGAAACCGTAGGAAGTGATTTTGCTCGTTCTAGTTTCCATTCCAATCGACGCTGTTCAGAAAAATTTAATGCAATTTGATAATCGACGTTTTCTTCTAGAGTTAGGGAAGATTGTGTGATACTAGGATCTAAGTGTTGTTTTGTTAAGGACTCTAGGTCATCGGTCAGGCTTATTTGTTCAGATAAATCAATCCCTAAAGACAATTTAAGCATGTCCATTGCAATATCTGCTTGACGTCTAGCATTTGCTAGCTGATTCTCAATTTGTGCCAGTGTGATTTGTAGTTGTTCAACACTTTCTTCCTCGGTAAGGCCATTTTTAAAAATCTCTTGCGTTTCTTTTAAGTTACTATCTAGATTGTCTCTATTACGAGTTAGGATGGCAACGTTTTCTTGTGCCAGTAAAACACCACCATAGGCGTTTATAATACCTTTACGTACCTCTAGTTTAGTCTTGTTGTCTGCATTTTTTGAGTAATCCAAAAATGTTTTAGAAGCCTCGAGCGCCACAAGGTAACTTCCATCAAATATTAATTGTGATAAAGTGGCTGTTAAGTTCATAGATTGTTTTGGCGCAAACACAACCGGTACAAAAGTTCCTGGCTGTCCACCTACAACCTCACCAGGTAATGGAGTTACAGGTTGTTTTAATTGATTGGTGTAATCAACTGATCCGTTAATTTGTGGTAGTCCCGTAGCTGTGGTTTCCCATTTTTGCTTCAATGCTTTGGCAACCTCTCGTTGTGCATTAATTGCTTGGTAATTGTTTTCTAAACCATAGTCTATCGCTTCTTGTAGACTGAAGGTGTCTGGAACGGTTTGTTGTGAGTACGCTTTCGCGAAAGCGAGACCCATAAAAGCCATTATATATAGAACAGATTTATTCATTTAATCGTGATTAGAATTTATGATTTGGTTTAATATTTGTCTTCCTTTAGGAGTTAGGATTCCTCGTAAGTGGTATTCTAGATAATCGTCATATAAATCATTTACCGGAAATTCGTTTGTTGGAAATATGGAAATGTCTTTTATCCCTTGCATTCCAATAAAATAGATGCGAGCGATGAAGTCAGGATTTACATTATTTCTATACACTCCTAGTTTGATACCGTTATTCACATTTTTTTTAATACAAGAATCCATGTAGTGAAATTTGATATCGTGCACCGGTTTGTAAGCCTCAGGATAGTATCGCTGTAATTGATGAATTGAGCTAGTTTGATCTCCTTTCATTTCTTCCATTACAAAACGTTTTACAGCATACAGCTCCTCGATAGGTTTGTCTTTATATTGCTCTATAATATGATCCACACCATCACAAATAGTATTACACATATGAAGTGATGCGTGAGCTACAAGTTCTTGTTTGTTTTTAAAATGGGTATAAAGAGTTTTTTTACTCATACCCAATTTTGCTGCGATGTCATCCATAGTTACACTCTTAAAACCTAGTGTAAGGAACATCTCTAGCGATTTTTTAATAATTTGATCTTTCAATTGCGACATTTTCCTGCTTCTGTTTCAGCGTGCAAATATACCCATAGGAAACTTTGAAAACAAAAATAGTTTCCTAAGTTTTACATTTGTTTAACATGTAGGAAACATTTTTATCGACTACTTGCCGGTCTGTCTTATTTTTACAGCATGAAATCACTAGAACAGTTAAGAGAAGTTTTTCTAAAACATTTAAAATCAACCATAAATCATAACGAGCCTAAAGGATTGTACGATCCTGTTCACTACATTCTAGATTTAGGAGGAAAGCGATTAAGACCATTGCTCACCTTATTAAGTGCACAAATGTATGGTGAGAGTATTGAGAAGGCTCTTAATGCGGCACTGGCTGTTGAGGTGTTTCATAATTTTACCTTGTTACACGATGATATAATGGATCAGGCAGATTTAAGACGTGGTAATCCTACTGTTCATAAAAAATGGGATGAAAACACAGGTATTTTAAGTGGTGATGCCATGTTAATTATAGCTTATCAACTATTTGATGAGTACGATGCAGGTACTTTTAAGCAACTCACTACATTATTCTCTCAAACCGCACTAGAGGTTTGTGAAGGTCAACAATTTGATGTGGATTTTGAGAGTAGGGATGATGTTACGATTGCCGAATACATGAACATGATTAAGTTAAAAACATCAGTTCTAGTAGGATGTGCGTTACAAATGGGAGCTATTATCGCTGGCAAAAATGAAGAGGAACAACAAAAGGTTTACAACTATGGAATAAACCTAGGATTAGCTTTTCAATTAATGGATGATTATCTAGACGCATTTGGTGATCCAGCAACTTTTGGGAAAGAAGTTGGTGGTGATATACGTGAGAATAAAAAGACGTATCTATACTTAAAAAGTATAGAGAACCTAGAGCATACTCACGATTTAAAAACATGGTTTGCTGTTAATCATCTAGACATGACCATGGATGAGATCGATGATAAAAAAGAACAAGTTAAGGTTCATTTTGAAAAAAGTGGTGGAGCGCAAGCCACTCTAGAGGCTATAAAATCCTACACTGAAAAGGCTTTACAAGATATTAAAGGTCTTGATATTCCAGAACAAGCAAAAGAGGAACTCACCAATTTCAGTCTAAAACTTATGGGTAGAGTAAGTTAAATCAAATCTCCTTCTTTTGGGATAAGAGCTTTGAGGTCTTCGATCGTGTTTGCTTGGTCAATGGTTTTGTCATGTCGCCATCGTAAAATCCTAGGAAACCTTGTAGCTACACCCGATTTATGTCTTTTACTAGGAGCGATTCCTTCAAAAGCAATTTCAAAAACATGATGCGGCGTTACACTGCGCACTGGACCAAATCGTTCTAATGTGTTTTTCTTAATCCAAGCGTCTACCTTTCTAAACTCGGCATCCGTAAGGCCAGAGTAGGCCTTGGCAAAAGTGACTAATTCACCATTATCCCAAAGAGCAAAGGTGTAGTCTGTAAACAGGTTTGCACGCCTACCATGTCCTCGCATCGCATATGTGAGAACAGCGTCAATACTATAAGGGTCAGTTTTCCATTTCCACCAATCACCTTTTTTTCGGCCTACTTGATAAGGACTTTTTTTATGTTTAATCATAAGACCTTCACTTTTTCGCTTTCGCGAAAGCGCACGCTCTTCACCCATTTCATCCCAAGTTGAAAAGCTCATAGTTTCAGAAAGTAATAAAGGAAAATCAGAATCAGGTTCCTGTATACTAGCCTTTGTTCTAGTGTCTAAAACAAGTTGGTCTAAAAGGGCGCGACGTTCCTCAAATGGAAGATTTCTAATGTCTTTACCTTGCCATTCTAGTAGGTCATAGGCAACTATGACAACGGGAACATCTTGTAACAATTTTTTACCTATAGTTTTACGTCCAATCCTTGTTTGCAGGTCGTTAAAGTTTAGTATTTCTCCATTTTTATAAGGTAAAATCTCACCATCGATAACTGTCCCGTTGGGAATGTATTTTAGGAAGGATTGAAATTCGGGATATTTATCCGTCACTAATTCTTCACCTCGTGACCAAATAAAAATTTCGTTGCTACGTAAAATGGTTTGGGATCTTATTCCATCCCATTTATGCTCGGCACTCCATTGGGAAACATCTCCTAGGTCCTCAATATTACCTTCAATTGCATAAGCTAGATAGAAAGGATAAGGTTTTCCTCTTCTAGCTACTTCATTGTCCTCAAAAATCAATTCATTGTAGGTGGTATTTTCTCCTGTCCAACTGCCCATTAATTTATGAGCAAGAATATCCTTGTCAATATTTGTGGCATTTGAAAGAGCTCTTGTCATCAATTTTTGTGAGACTCCGATTCTAAAACCACCGGTCATTATCTTGTTAAAAACAAATCGTTCATAATAATTAAGGCCTAGCCAGTTTTCTTTTAAATAAGCTTTTTTTTCATCATCGGTTTTTTTTCTCAATTCGATTAGTTCTTCGATTACAGTAGATAAGCTTTTGTCAGTGCTATTGTTTGAACTAGGTAAAATGAGGGCGATGGTTTCGGCTAGGTCACCTACGATGTGGTAGGACTCTTCAAATAACCAGCTAGGGATACCGCTTATTTCTGTAGCCCATTCTCTTAACTGAGTTGTGTTTACCGGTCTTTTAGGTCTTCTGTGAGAAAGAATAGCAATAGTCCATAGTTTATCTTGCTCTGGAGCATTTTTAAAATATTCGGTGAGCGCTTGAACTTTAAGATTAGTCTTATTAGTTCCGTCTATGGTTCTTATGAGTTCGGCAAACTGTTTCATGTGTTACTCGTATTAGTGGATAAATCCTCTTGTTCATTAAGGTTTTCTCCTTCATACTGAGTGCGTTCTGAAATTGCGTTCAACCCTTTTTCTTCTCTTAAGTATCTAGCAAAAATCTCTTGATAACCGTGCGTTGTTATTACATTTTCACACCTAGTAGCTTCAATAGAGGATAGCAATCCATCCCAATCACAATGATCAGAAAGTACAAAACCTTTATCTATAGCTCTTCTTCTTCTCGCTCCTCTGAATGTCATCCATCCACTAGCACTTGCAGTTGCATACGGGACTAATTTTCTCATCCATGATGACCCATGAGCACTAGGTGGAGCAATGACAATATTTCCTATAAGTTCCTCTTTTTTTGTTTCTCTGGTAATTAGATTGAAATCAGGAAAGTTGATTAACTCTTTAAGAACTTCTGTCATTTTGAAAACAGCACCATGACAATAAATTTTCATTTGAGAAGTGTCTAGATGCTTAATGAGTCTTTGAGCTTTGCCTAAAGAATAAGCAAATAGAACTGATGTTTTACCTTCTTCGTTATTTTGAGAACACCAAATATTGATGTCATGCATAACATCTTTTTGATCACGCCATTTAAATGCTGGTAATCCAAAGGTGCATTCCGTTATAAAAGTGTTGCAACGAATGGGCTCATATGGCACGGAAATACCATCATTTTCTGTTTTATAATCACCAGTAAAAACCCATACTTCGCCTTTGTGTTCAACTCTTATTTGGGATGAGCCAGGAATATGGCCAGCAGGATGAAAGGAAAAGGTAACACCATTTATATTAAATGACTCGTCGTAATTAACACCACTTGCATTAATTTCTCCCAAGCGATGTTTGATAATCGGTAAGTTATCTAAATGAGTAATATACTTTTTATTTCCCCATCTTGAATGATCTGCATGACCATGTGTGATTAAAGCCTTGTCAACAGGTTTCCATGGGTCTAGATACACATTTGCCGCAGAGCAATATATGCCGCGTTCTGTAAATTTTAATAAAGGTTCCCTGCTCATGTTATTTTCATTTAAAGCCGGGCTGGTAGATGTTATTTATCCTGGTAGATTATTGTCAAGTGAATCTGTTCCCGGTTGTTTTGCTTGATTTATGATTTTCAAGTCTTCTAGCGTTTCTTGTTTTATTTTATCATAAATGTTTATTTTTTCATTTATGATTATGGTTAACATATCCCATGATTCAATTAGGTCAGCGTGTTTTTTAACTAGAATATTATCATCCACGTTGGAATAGTTTATATAACTATTGTAAATACCTGCACGAGTAATAACTAGTTTAATTCTGCTAACTACTTCCTGACTGTTTAACTCTTCTGGTATATCTTTTGAAAGGTCCTGGGCTGCATCATATAAATTTTGAGCTGCTACAGGTGTATGGTCTAGATTTTCTAATAGATTTTTAAATCTTTCATAATTAGACCAAGCGATAACTTCTTGTTGTGCTTTACCAATAAGTTGCATTTTACTTTGCGCAAAAGTCAAAGTGTTAGGGTCTGTTTTGGTAACTGCGACTGCTTGTTCTTCCTTTTTACAAGAAAATAGAACAAAAAATATTAGTAGTATAGGAAAGCCTTTCATTATTACAAAGATGCTAATATTGCTAGAATAAAAAAACCGCACAATAAAGTGCGGTTTTACATTGCTTCCCACTAATTAATTAGTCATTCATTTCTTCATTATACTCTTCACGAGCTTCTTTCAACCTTTGTGACATAGGTTCATCAGTGTCGTTCAATTCCTCTAGGTATTCTTCAATAGCATCTCTACGATTCTCGTCATACTTTTTACGAGCTTTCAACATTTCTTTGTTTAAGTCATAAAGAGCCTCATCGATTTCTTCTAAATTTTCAAGATTTTCATCTAAAGTAGATGTGGCTTTTTCATCTTGATATTCTTTCATTTCTTTTTGAACATCTTCTACAGCATCCATTACATCATCTACTTTTAAGTACTCAGGCATGTTGTTAAGCATAGAATTAAAATCCGTAACTAGTGTTTGAGCATAAGTAATTTTTTGGTCTTCTTGTGCATTCATCATATTCATACGGTCCGTTTTCACAGTCTCGTAATCATTAAAATCTACAATCGTTATTATACCTTCATCATCATAGTTTACATTACTCACAAAGTCTGCATAGTTTGCAAGTTCTTCATCCTCATAACCGTCAAATCTTAATCTGGCATCTACAATTTCATCATTTAAATCCTCTACAGCTTCTTGAATATCCTCGATGTGATCTTTAATTGTACTTTCTTTTGTTGATTCATCCTCAAGATCTGCAACTAATTTTTTCATTGCTTTCTCGACGTCATCAACTTCTTTCATGATAACATTAGTTTTCAAGTAAGCTGGCATTTCTTCTACAAAGGTTTGAAATGCTTGATATGCATTTTCACTATTCATTTCATCACGTACATTAGGTGATGTTGATAGGTTTTTTACCTGATTTTGTAATTCTCCATAGGCTGTAAAATTTGAAATATTCACGCTCCCATCGTCCATAACTTGGACATTTGTTTTCATGTCTTGGGCCATGCTTTCTGCCTCATTCTCTGTATAGCTTACGTATTCTCTTGATACATCTCCTATATCATTGTAAGCTTGTTGCATTTCATTACCAGCATCTTCTACTAGTTCTTCCGTGTTTTTCTTTTCATTATTACAAGCAACCATGGCAGCAGCTACTATTAAACTTATTCCAATCTTTTTCATAATATTATTTTTTGTTTGAAATAAAAGTACAGTCTCATCTCAATTATTTTATATAATGAAATAATAATGCATTTCGGTTTTTAATTAAATTGTGTTAATAGTTAACATAGTTTGTATTTCTGTTTGGTTATTATTAGATGTTTTGTTAAAAAATAGAGCTTTTTCTACTTCGCTTTCGCGAAAGCGGAATTAATTCTTACATAAGATTGATAATTTCTTATTTATTTACCTATTCGTTAAGTAATCTGATAAGCTGGTGCAATTATATTTGCGCAAACGTTATAATTCATGGCAACAAAGATTTTAGTAATAGGAGCCTGTGGTCAAATAGGTAGTGAGTTAACGGCAAAACTACGTGAACTGCACGGTGCTGAAGCGGTAATAGCAAGCGATATAAGAGAAGGAGATAAAGAAATGATGGAGGCAGGTCCTTTTGAAGTTCTTGATGCTACCGATGCTGATGCGGTAGAGGATATTTGTGCACATTATGAAGTAACAGATGTCTATTTAATGGCCGCAATGTTAAGTGCAACTGCCGAAAAATACCCTTCTAAAGCCTGGAATCTAAATATGGATAGTTTATTTAATGTCCTAGATCTAGGTAAAGAAGGTAAAATAGAGAAAATCTTTTGGCCTAGTAGTATAGCTGTTTTTGGACCTACTACACCAAAGGACAATACACCGCAAAAAACAGTAATGGAACCTAGTACTGTATATGGTATAAGTAAACAAACTGGGGAACGCTGGTGCGAATACTATCACAACAAATATGGTGTAGATGTTAGATCCATACGTTACCCAGGATTAATATCCTGGAAGACAATGCCTGGTGGAGGAACTACCGATTATGCCATTGAAATTTTTCATGATGCCATCAACAAAGGAGAATATACGTGCTTTTTAAAAGAAGATACTGCACTACCTATGATGTATATGGATGACGCTATCAAAGCGACAGTTGATATAATGCATGTGCCTGGTGATAAAATTAAGGACCGTTCAAGTTACAATTTGAGCGCAATGAGTTTTACTCCACAACAAATTGCTCAAGAAATTAAGAAACATATTTCAGAATTTGAAATAGCGTACGAACCTGATTTCAGACAATCCATTGCTGATAGCTGGCCAGCATCAATAAATGATAAAGAGGCGCGTGAAGATTGGGGCTGGGAACACCATTTTGATTTAGAAAATATGGTTAAGGAAATGATAGCTCATCTTCCTAAAAAATCTTATTTCTAGAGTTTAAGATATAAGTATATTTGTAGCCTAAATTTAATCTATGTCATTTTCAAGTTTATTTGAATCAGGAGAATCTACTAGAAATAAAAGCCATTTAGCTTCATTAGTAAATATTGCAATTACAAACGGTGTAATCTCTGATGAGGAATTAGTTATACTGGGACGTATTAAAACTAAATTGAGTATAGCAGATTCTGATTTTGAGGCTATTATAAAAAATCCGTCTAAATACCCAATTAATCCGCCTACTACAAATGAGGAGCGTATTCAATGGTTACACGATCTTTTTAAAGTTGTCTTTGCCGATCATAGTATGGACGAGGATGAGCACAGATTACTAAAAAGATATGCAACAGCCATAGGATACAATGATGCCGATGCTGAATATCTAGTAAAGCGCAGTATCGAAATTTTCTCAGGACATCTAGCTCTTGAAGATTATCGATACCTTTTAAATAAAGACAAGTAGTCTAAATAAATTTTTTGATCTTCAAGTTGCTGTATACGGATTCTAATAATTCGTCGTCAGTATATGGTTTTTGAACCACTTGTTTGAATCCAGATTTCTTAAATTCCGATATTCGCTTTTTGTCAGATTCTGTCGTAAGAGCGATTACCGGGATTTTTTTATTGTGATCATTTGCAAACTCTTTAATCATGTTAAGGAGTTCAATCGCGTCCACTTGAGATAGACTTGATGACATTAAAATAAGGTCATAGTCCTTGTTTTCAACTGCGTTTAATAAATCTCTAGGATCAGAAAATACTATTGTATTAAAGTTCTTTTCATTTACAAGAACTTTAATGGCTGTGTATTGTGTAATTCCGTTGTCCTCTGCAATAATAATTTTTGCTTTTTCAGAAAACATGGGCTTTGTTGGAGATTCAGTTGGAGCTGCTTTAGGAATATCAACATTCAAAGGAACTTTCACTCTCAAATTTGCTACTTGTACACTATTGCCTGATTCGTCTTTTTCGATATATAGACTTCCACTGTAAACATCTAGAAGTTCTTTGGCTATTGAGAATCCTAAACCTTTAATCTGAATGTCACTAGAGAGTTCAGGAAGATTATTAGACGCTACTGTTTCTGGAATAACACCTTCTCCAGAAATTTTAAATCGCAGACTTGCTTTACTAGCACGTCGTTGATTTTCTTTAACGGTTAAAACTATGTTTTCTCCATTATTAAAATAGATCGCGTTTTCTATAAGGTTTATCAATATTTGATCTAACCTACGCTTATCTATTTCAATGTATTCAGGTACTTGAGAACCTATTTTTAAGGAAAATGAAAATCCTAAATTAGATGCTTTGGTTGTGTATTTAAACTTAAAATTCTCAAGATATTCTATAAAATTGATTGTTTCTGGATTGAGCTCAATCTGATTTCTTTTAAGAAAAGACAACTCAATAATATCTTCAAGAATCTTCTTTAAGTTTTCACTTTGTTCATAGATAGCTTCTACAAGCTTATTTTGCTCTAGCGGCAAATCACTTTTCACTAGCATAGATGAGAACGCACTTATTAGTGTAAGCGGTGACTTCATCTCGTGAGAAAAGTTTGAAATAAATTTGTTTTTGAAGGAGGCAGCCTCCTCTAACATATCATTTTTAAGTTCTAGAACTTCATTGAATATGTAAGACTCATTTCTTTTTTGAGCAATTTCTTGTAGTCTAGAATAAAATACGCTGTTATCTACAAGCTGAATCGTTCTATTTGAAGCATTCTTACTGAAGCTTATGTCTAAGAGCTTGTCATGTATTTCAACACAGTTTAGTTTTTTTTCCTCTGATTCAAAGTACAAATCAACCTGTGTAAAAAAAGGATGGAATTGCTCTATGCTACTTCCTTCCTTTAGATTAAAAATAATATCGTTTGATGAAATTACTTGAAAGTTCTCATCAAGGACAATTATTTGAGAATTTTGGGGATTGATGTCTAGGTGCGGTGTCATGTAAGCATCATTTTTGTGATTCTTTCAAACATGCGCTGCACATTATTACCTTCTTTGGCACTTACCAATATATCTAAAAAATCAAATTCATCTTTCTTTTCGGCCATCATACCTTTAGGGATTAGGTCAGACTTATTTCCGACCTTTAAGATAGGGGTTTTTTGATATTTATTTTGAAGAAAGTTTAAATGTTCATCAACTTTACTAAAAGTTTTTGGTCTACTAATATCTGCTACATATATAAACCCATGAGTTCCAAGCAGGTATGCAGGTCTCACTTCTTCAATATCATCTGTTCCTTCTGTATCCCAAATGATAAGATTAACATCATTATCATTTAAATTAAGTTGTTTTTTCATGATATGGACACCTATAGTAACTTTATAGTCCTCAGAAAACTGATCTTCTACAAACCTTCTTATCAGGGATGTTTTACCAACTCCAAAACTTCCTACTATTACAATCTTTTTTGATACCATATTAATTTCCTAATTCAAATTGGGAATATTGCTTTATGAGAAATTGCTGTAATTCTTCTCTTTTTGAAATAAGTTTATTTTTATTAATGTTTTGACTGACCTTTAAATTATGGTCTTCTAATTTATTTTGCAAGTTTTCAGTAAATGTACCGCTTATCGCACTTGCTATGTAGTATTGGTGAAAACTATGTAGATGAATTTCATATAAATCATATTCTATAGACTGTAAATTACGGGTGGATGTTTTAAAAGCATCTTCTACAAATGCTTTAATTGCTGTTAACATACCACTAATCATATCTTCATCCAGGGTTGCTTTAATTTGATAACTTCCTAATAATATTCCGGAGCCTTTTTCAATTATAAAAACTTGTTCTAATTCTGCCTCGGCAAGATCGCTTATGATAAGTTCTTCTTCCTTGACACCTGTGAACATACTCTTTATTTTTCTTTTAATGGTTTGAACTGAAAATACGTCCTGAGTAGTTTGTTCTATACGCTCAGATAAAATTTTAATTTCTTGTGCGATATATTTTTTTATCATTTGCCCCATAATTGGGTATAGGGCTTCAACTACTTGATCTTTTGATTCGGCGATTTGAGTTTTTAAAGTCTCGGTAATAATTGGTCCTAATTCTTGAGGAATACGTTCGGTAAATTCTAGTAATTCGTCTTGTATTATTGGAGATACCTTTTCTGAAAGTTTAGCACGTTCACGCAAAGTTTCTTCCAGCTTACTGATTTTTACAGAAATGCTCTGTGCATATTCACGTTCGTCAGTAAGTAAGAGAGATTTTAGTAGTTCTAATTTCTCATCGGTATTCATCAAGGAACCTTTTACTGGGCTTTAATTTTCTCCCCAAGTTCTATTAATGAATCTCCAAGCATTTTTCGACTTGTTTTAGCATCATCTAGCTCGTCTAGTCGGTCTTCCATCTTGCTTTCAAGATCAGTAAGACGAATGTTTAAATCAGTTGACAAACTATCAATACTTTTTGATAGCTCTTCTCTAGCATCGTCGATTAAATCTTGAAGTTCCTGCTTTTTTTTCTGAAGATCTTTTTTAAGTAGTTCAAATTCAGAATCATATTGTTGTATATTTTCTCCAAAAATGAGGTTTTTTATAGCCTCTAATTTTGAATTACTATCAACAACAGCTTCATTAGGGGTGTTTTTTTCAGGTTGGGCCATCTCAATACATTTTCAAATAGCTAAAATACCATTTTTTATTAAATTATGGTATTCTTTGAATAAACTGCTCAGCCTTTTCAACCATGTTTTTGCTTCCGCAAATAAATGGTACCCTTTGATGAAGTTCTTCTGGTTTAAGATCTAAGATTCTTGTGTGGCCATCGCTGGCTTTTCCTCCAGCTTGTTCGGCAATAAATGCCATGGGATTGCACTCATAGAGAAGGCGTAGTTTTCCATTACTTGCCTTGCTGCTTTTAGGGTACATATAAATACCGCCTTTTATCATGTTACGATGAATATCACTTACAAGACTTCCTATATATCTACTAGTGTAAGGTCGATCTCCTTCTTCCTTTTGGCAGTATTTTATGTAATCTTTAATCCCTTGTGGAAAATGCACATAATTACCTTCATTGACACTGTAAATTCTTCCATCTTCTGGAAATTGCATGTTAGGGTGTGAAAGGTAATAGGTTCCCAGCGCTGGGTTTAGAGTAAATCCATTTACACCATGACCTGTAGTGTAAACTAGCATTGTAGATGTTCCGTATATAATGTATCCAGCTGCAACTTGTTGATTACCTGGTTGAAGAAAATCTTCCAGTTGTACTGGTGTTCCTGGTGGTGTTACTCTTCTGTAGATGGAAAAGATAGTTCCTACTGACACATTTACGTCGATGTTTGAACTACCATCAAGTGGATCCATAAGTACCACATATTTACTTGCGTGGTTACCATCGTTACCTTCAATAGTTATAAAGTCGTCATTTTCTTCACTTGCGATACCACAAACGATTTGCCTGTTAGTCAATGTCCTTATAAAAGTATCGTTTGCAAAAACATCTAATTTTTGTTGGTCTTCACCTTGGGTATTGATTTCACCTATACTACCAGTAATGTCTACCAGACCAGCCTTGTTAACCTCGTGGTTAACCATCTTTGCTGCTAGTCTTATCGAGTTGATAAGTCTACTTAATTCACCGCTACTATAAGGAAATGCAGCTTGATGTTCTATGATAAATTCTCCTAGGGATTGGTTTTTGGTAGCCATATTTTATATCGTTGCTGCAAATATCTTAATAAATGCAGGTAACTACAACGATGTAGTGCTAACTTTTTTGAATTATACTCTACTAGACTTTAATTTAGCAAAAAAACCATGATAAACATTCGACAGGCCACCCAACAAGATTTTTCTAGAGTTCTTGAATTAATTAATGAATTAGCCCTTTTTGAAAAGGAGCCCGATGCAGTTGAAATTTCAATAGAAGATTTAATTCAAAACGGGACAGGAAATAATCCTCTTTTTACTTGCTTTGTAGGTGAATATAAAGGTAATATTGAAGGAATGGCATTGTGCTACCCCAGATTTTCGACATGGAAAGGTGTTACCATTCATCTAGAAGATTTAATTGTTACTCAAAAAATGAGAGGAGTTGGTCTAGGAAAAGCCTTATATAACGAAGTTCTTAAACACGCGTTAAAAAAGGGTGTAAGGCGAGTAGAATGGGTAGTGCTGGATTGGAATACACACGCTATTGATTTTTACAAGAATACTGGAGCAACCGTATTTGACGAGTGGCGAGTTGTTCAAATGGATCACGGTTCTTTAACGGCTTATATTGACAAACAGTAATGAGGATATTCAAATTTGGTGGAGCATCGGTTAAAGATGCAAATGGTGTAAGAAATGTAGTTAACGTATTGCGTATTACTGGATTTCGTGATTTAGGAGTGGTAGTTTCAGCAATGGGTAAAACAACAAACGCTCTTGAAGAAATACTTGCACAATATCAAAAAAATGATAATTCTTATCTAAAATTGATTGATAAACTCTACGAGCAACATAATGAAGTTATTGTAGAGTTAGAAGAGGTTACAGATTTCATAAATGAGGATGAGGTATTACGCTTTCGCGAAAGCGGAATAAAAAATATACTTAAAGGAATTATTGAAGCTTTAAAGGGCGAGTTGTTACGTAATAAAACAAAGAACTACACTTTTTTATACGATCAAGTCGTAAGTCATGGAGAACTTATTTCAACTAAAATTGTTGCAGCTTTTTTAAACGCCTGTAACATTCCTGTGCAATGGGTGGATGCAAGAGAATTAATTAAAACTGATACTAAGTACCGGGATGCTGGAGTGCAATGGCAGGAAACAGAAAATGCTATTAAAAATATAAGTGGCTCCTCGTTCCTTACTCAAGGATTTATAGGAAGCGATGACAATGGTTTTACAACCACGCTAGGTAGAGAAGGAAGCGATTATACAGCTGCTATCCTTGCATATTGTCTGGATGCCGAAAGTGTCACTATATGGAAAGATGTTCCTGGTGTTCTAAACGCAGATCCTAGAGTGTTTCATGACACTGTTTTGCTAGAAAAAATCCCATACAATGAGGCAATTGAATTAGCATTTTATGGAGCGAGTGTCATCCATCCTAAAACTTTACAGCCTTTACAAAGAAAGAGTATACCACTACATGTGAAGTCCTTTTTAAATCCTAAAGAAAACGGGTCAACGATTACTCACTCAAATACCTTATTACCTGAAATTCCTTGCTATATCGTTCGTAAGAATTTGATTTTTTTAAGAGTTTCTTCTAGAGATTTTAGCTTTATAGGTGAAGGAAATATTTCGGAAATATTTCACGAGTTGAGCGAGGCTAAAATGCAGGTAGGTTTATTACAAAATTCGGCAATAAGTTTTTCAATTTGTGTTGAAGATAAATATAGTCTAATTAATGTTCTATTGTCTAGATTACAAGAACGTTACGACGTAAGTGTGGTAAAGAATGTTGCTTTACATACGATTAGACATTATAATGGTGAAAAAGTAGCTAGTATTGAAAATGAGCAGCAGGTATTACTAAAACAACGCACACAAGAAACCTTGCAGGTTGTCGTTAAACAATAGTGACTTAACATTTATAGTATATTTGTGAGTCAATCTATTAATTGACCAGGACTTTATTTTATGGGA
The DNA here is from genome assembly GCF_050703575.1 of Nonlabens sp. SCSIO 43208. Lineage (NCBI taxonomy): Bacteria > Pseudomonadati > Bacteroidota > Flavobacteriia > Flavobacteriales > Flavobacteriaceae > Nonlabens > Nonlabens sp. SCSIO 43208. Next base: position 503,026 of record NZ_CP065365.1, on the reverse strand, counting down.
CTTGTAACTGCCAAAGAGGTCGCAAAAGCGATAAATATTGATAAATACGGTGCATTAGGTACTTTAGGCGGTTGGTCGTTGATGAAAATCTTGAGACTTTCTGCTTTAAATAGAAAGTATGATAAATTTAAACATCTGCAAGGTTCAGAATTTTTGAATGCCTTACTGGATGATTTACAAATTTCCTTTGAGATTCCAGAAGAGGATTTAAGACGTATACCAAAAACAGGACCGTTTATAACTATTTCCAATCATCCCTTGGGTGGAATTGACGGTATATTATTACTAAAATTACTTCTAGATAGAAGACCCGATTTTAAAATTGTTGCAAACTTTTTATTACATCGTATAGAGCCCTTAAAGCCCTATGTAATGCCTGTAAATCCTTTTGAAAATCATAAGGATGCAAAAAGCAGCACAGCAGGTTTTATGCAAGCCATCAGGCATTTAAAAGCAGATCAACCTCTAGGGATTTTTCCTGCTGGTGAGGTTTCAACTTATAGAGATGGTAAATTGGTGGTAGATAAAGAATGGGAAGAGGCGGCAATGAAACTCATACATCGTGCTCAAGTACCTGTTATTCCAATCTATTTTCATGCAAAGAACAGCAGGTTATTCTATAGACTTGCAAAGATTTCAGACACATTGCGTACGGCAAAGCTTCCTAGTGAATTATTAACTCAGAAAAAGAGAGTTATTAAAGTGCGAGTAGGAAACGCAATCCACGTAAAACATCAGCAAGAGTATACCGATCTAGGAGAGTTTACTGATTTTCTTAGAAAAAAGACATACATGCTTTCTAGAGCATACGATGAATCAGGTAAAAAGTTTACTGATTTACCTAAAAGCATAAAACTTCCTAAAGCTCCTGAGCGTATCGTAGGTCACGTTAAGCCTGAAGATATGGAAAAGGAAATCGAATACCTAAGAGAGAACGACAAGAGGTTATTGATCTCTAAAAACTATGAGGTATTTCTAGCTGAAAGTAAATCTATTCCAAAGATTTTACATGAAATTGGTAGGCTGCGTGAAATTACTTTTAGAAAAATAGGTGAAGGAACGAATAAATCTATTGATTTAGACAAATACGATTCCTATTATCATCAAATGTTTCTCTGGGACAAGGATGCAAAATGTATCGCTGGTGCTTATCGTATGGGAATGGGGCAACAGATCTACAAGAAATATGGTATCGAAGGTTTTTACTTAAATGAGCTCTTCAGGTTTGACAACGAGTTACATAAAATGATGAGCGAGAGTATAGAGATGGGACGAGCATTCATTACATCGGACTATCAACAAAAGCCTATGCCACTGTTTTTATTATGGAAAGGAATTGTGCATTGTACACTACGTTTCCCGTCGCACAAGTACCTAATTGGCGGAGTGAGTATTAGCAATAAATTCTCAAATTTTTCAAAATCATTAATGATTGAATTTATGAGAAGTAATTATTACGATCCTTATATCGCACAATATATAAAGCCTAAAAAAGAATTTAAAGTTAAGCTGGCCGATGCTGATAAGGATTTCATTTTTGACGAATCTCAGGCTGATTTAAATAAATTTGATAAGCTTATTGATGAGCTAGAGCCTAATGAATTAAGGTTGCCAGTACTCATTAAAAAATATGTAAAGCAAAATGCTAAGGTCGTAGCTTTTAATGTAGATCCTTTATTTAATGACGCTATTGACGGTCTTATGTATATACGAATTGCTGATTTGCCAGAAAGCACAGTTAAACCTGTGATGGAGGAATTTCAAGCAGAAATGGAGTCTAAATATTTTAAAAACGGAGATTCAAAATCTACCTATTCTGAATAAAAAAAACCGCCATCTTTAAAATGGCGGTTTTTTATTGAAATGATTCTATTTGTTAGAACCAAGGTTTTCTGCCTGCTTGATAAGTGTTGTAGAACTCTTCATCTGACTTGGTCAGGTAAATAATACCTTCTATTAAACCTACTGCATAAGTAGCTATAACTATGAATATACCAAAAAACAGACAGGTCGTAATCCATCCTATCACGGTAAGTCCAGCAAGAATGAACCCTTCTTTTTGATAACCTAGAATAAACTTGTGTACCCCAAAACTACCTAAGAAAATTCCTAGAAGTCCTGCAAGTAATTTTTTATTATCTCCATTGTTTACCGTGTCATTTAAGCCACGTTGAAAGTCTCGTGCACTTTCTTTTGCAGCATCAGCGGCTTCATTAAATGTTTCTTTTGTGCTGTCATAGGCATCCGATGCAGATTCTTTTGCCTTGTCAAAGGGGTTGTTTTCCTCGCTCATAATTATTGGTTATTAAGGTTGTTAATGTTACAATATTACTGTTTTTCAAATAATTCTTCTTGCTTAGGTTCCCACAATTCGACTTTCCTACCATCACAATCTATGATCCAAGCAAATTTACCGTAATCAAATTCCTGCATATCTCCTTCTTGTTGAATGCCAGAATTTTGTAAGTCTGCTAATAATTCTATAAGATTATCAACACGATAATTAATCATGAATTTTTGCTCTTTTGGGTAGTAAGTAGTATCTGCAGGAAAAGGACTCCACTGTTGACTAGCTTTGGGTTCTCTTTTTACTTCTTCTGACATAAAAAAAGTACATCCATATTGATCAGTATTTAATCCCAAATGTTTTTGATACCATTGTTTTGTTCTTTCAGGATCGTTACAAACAAAAAATATTCCTCCTAATCCAGTTACTTTAGCCATGATTCTTAATGATTTTATCGGCAATAACTTCTGCCAATTTATACTTTGATTCAATCGTCCATCCAGCCACGTGAGGACTCAATATCACATTTTTCATACTTATAAGCTCTTTAAACTCTTGTGGCATGGTATCATTTTCAAATAACGATGTAAAACTACTCTTTTCAAATTCTAGTACGTCTAATCCAGCTCCTAATATCTTTTTATTCCTCAAGGCCGTGACTAAATCCTTAGTGACAACCGCCTTTCCTCTTGCAGTGTTAATTAGATAGAACGCTTTCGCGAAAGCGTTAATAAAATCTTCATTCACCATTCCTATCGTTAGATCAGTTTGTGGTGTGTGCAATGAGAGAACATCTGCCTGTTGCTGTAATTCCTCAAGGGTTACCTGGCTGGCATTTTCATCTTGTAAACCTGACTTTAAATCATGAAAAATCACCTTGCAGTCAAACCCTTTAAGTTTTTTGGCAAATGCTTTACCCATATTCCCGTAACCTATTAATCCAATGGTTTTTCCATCTACCTCGATGCCGCGATTTTCTTCCCTTTGCCAAAGGCCGTTGCGCACCTCATGATCTGCTGTATGTAGTTTATTAAAAAGGGCAAGTAACATTCCTAGTGAGTGCTCGCCTACTGCATTGCGGTTGCCTTCAGGTGCGTTATAGCATACTATTCCCAACTTGCTTGCGGTTTCTAGATCTATATTTTCTAATCCAGCACCTATTCTTCCTATAAACTTTAGATTCTTGGCCTTCTTTAGAAAGGTTTGATCAATAGGGAATCTACTACGTACGATTAATCCATCGTACTGTTCAACTGTTTTTTCAACTTCTTCTTTTGAAGAGTTAAAATCACATTCATTTTGAAATCCAAAATCAGACAGCTTCTGAATCAAAATAGGGTGGTTCTCGTCTAGATGTAAAACCTTCATAGGGCAAATTATAGGGTAAAAATAATCATTTCATAATGGTGCGGTTCTTGTAATTAAGAATAAAAAACTACTTTTATTTAATAATTTAAAACATAAAAAGAATGGGTTTAATGGGGTACTACATTATCGGAGGATTGGTAATGCTGGTAAGTATGTATGTAAGTAATAAATTGAAATCTAAATTCAAGCACTATTCAAAAATTCATTTACGTAATGGAATGTCTGGGGCAGAAATAGCTCAAAAAATGCTAGACGATAATGGCATAACGGATGTAAAAATAATTTCTGTAAAAGGTCAATTAACAGATCACTACAATCCGGCGAATAAAACTGTTAATTTAAGTGACGTAGTGTACTCTCAACGTAACGCTGCTGCTGCTGCTGTTGCGGCTCATGAAGTAGGCCATGCGATACAACATGCTACAGCTTACTCGTGGTTAGGAATGAGGTCAAAACTAGTGCCTGTAGTAAGCATCGCATCACGATTTTCACAATGGGTTATTATCGGTGGGATCACACTTGCCGCGACTACTCAATTTGGAAATACTCTACTATTAATAGGTATTCTAATGTATGCTACAGGAACTTTATTTTCTTTTATCACCTTGCCAGTTGAGTATGATGCTAGTAATCGTGCTCTAGCTTGGTTAGAAGGTAACAATATGCTTACTAGAGAAGAACATGAAGGCGCCAAGGATGCCTTAAAATGGGCAGCACGTACCTATCTGGTTGCTGCTGTAGGTTCACTCGCCACACTTTTATACTTCTTGTCTATATATTTAGGAAGAAGAGATTAAAAATTCTCAAATAAAAAAAGCCTCTGATATTTCAGAGGCTTTTTTTGATTGGGTTAAAGAAGTTTTTATTTTAAAATAACTAGAAACTTATTACGCTTACCTCGCTGTAAAAGCATTAAGTCACCAGCAATAATATCGTCTTCATTTATAGCTCTTTCCTCGGTTATCTTATTTTTATTTATGGATAAACTATTTTCTTTAAGAGCTCTTCTTACTTCACTATTAGATTTTAGGAATCCAGTAGTCTCTGCAAAGAATTGAACTAGGTCTATCCCATTTTCAACCACTTTGCGATCTACTTCTACTTGTGGAACACCTTCAAAAATCTCGAGTAAAGTAGCTTTGTCAAATTTGTTCCATTGCTCTGGTGTCACCGTTTTACTAAATAGAATTTGTGAAGCTTCTACAGCTGTTTCATAAGCTTCTTTACCATGGACCATAACGGTTACTTCTTCAGCTAGGCGTTTTTGAAGAGATCTTCGGCCTGCATCCTGATTGTGTTCTTCGATTAATTGTTCACATGTTTCCTTGTCTAGAAAAGTGAAAATTTTAATCCAGTTTTCAGCATCGGCATCCGTAGCATTAAACCAGAATTGGTAAAATTGATAAACACTTGTTTTGTCTGCATCTAACCATATATTTCCCGATTCTGTTTTACCGAATTTCGTACCATCAGCCTTAGTAACTAAAGGAGTAGTAAGTGCATAAGCTTTTCCACCAGTCTTACGTCGTATTAACTCTGTACCGGTGGTGATATTTCCCCATTGGTCACTACCACCTATTTGCAGTTTACAACCCATTGTTTCATAGAGATGTAAGAAATCATATCCCTGAAACAGCTGGTAGGTAAATTCTGTAAAGCTCATGCCATCCACTTCACCCGTAAAGCGTTTTTTCACGCTATCCTTGGCCATCATGTAGTTTACAGTAATGTGTTTACCAATATCTCTAGCAAAATCGATCAGGCTAAATTCTTTCATCCAGTCGTAATTATTCACTAGAACAGCCCGAGTACTTTCATCACCAGATTCAAAATCAACAAATCTAGATATTACGTTTTTGACACCTTTTATATTTTTATCTAGAATCTCTTGGGTAAGTAAGTTACGCTCACTGCTTTTACCACTTGGATCTCCTATCATACCAGTGGCTCCACCTACAAGTGCAACCGGTCTGTGACCAGATCGTTGTAGGTGCATGAGTAAAATGATTTGTACTAGACTTCCTATGTGAAGAGAATCTGCAGTAGGGTCAAAGCCTATATAACCAGTAACAGTTTCCTTGTTAAGTAGTTCTTCAGTATCGGGCATGATATCATGTATCATTCCTCTCCATCTCAATTCATTTACAAAATCGTAGGACATAAGCTTGTGTTTTGACCTGCAAATATATGGGGTTTTGGCAGTTTTGTAGCACTGTGATCGTGATGTATTCATTACTTTTACAACATGATTCTTATCACAGGAGCAACTGGATTATTAGGAGGACATTTGTTATATCGCTTTCGCGAAAGCGCAACACAAATAATCGCCATTTTTAGAACAGAGAGTAGCAAGGATAAAGTACGCCGCATTTTTGAATCATACGACAAAGAAAGTGGACATCTTATTGAGAATTTTAATTGGGTAAAGGCTGATATTTTAGACGTGCCTAGTTTAAACCTTGTCTTTAACAATGTGAAACAAGTATATCACTGTGCAGCGGCTATTGAAGCAAATAATTTTGAAGAACTTGAAAAAATAAATGTCACTGGAACTGCTAATGTTATTAATACAGCATTGCACCACAAAGTAGAAAAATTTTGTCACGTAAGTAGTATAGCCGCTTTAGGAGATGCTCCAGCAGGAAAACCAACTAGCGAGGAAGACTTCTTTAATTTGGATGGAATTAATAGTGATTATGGCATTACAAAATATGGTGCCGAAATGGAGGCCTGGCGTGCTACTCAAGAAGGTATTAAGGTTATAATTGTCAATCCTGGAGTTATTCTAGGCGAAGGTGATTTTAATTCAGGATCGGGTAAGTTAATATCTAGAACAGCTGGCGGGAATAAATTTTATACTACGGGTAGTAGTGGTTTTATAGATGTACGTGATGTTGTGCATTACATGGTTAATCTAATGGAAAGTGATGTGGAAAATGAACGTTTTATCCTAGTGTCTAACAATCTTAATTACAAAACTGTTCTTGATCAAATAGCAGGTCATTTAAAGGTAAAAAAGCCTAATATCAAATTAAGCGCATGGTTTTTACAGTTTCTATCTATACTATCTCAGCCTATAGGCTGGTTAGGAGGTTCAAGTTTAACTAGTGCCACAATTAAGAGTCTCACTAGTGAAACGTATTATAGTAACGATAAAATAAAAGCTGTCTTCCCGAATTATGAGACCAAGCATTTTGATCAAACCCTACAAAGGGTTACAACTTTTTATAAGAATCTAAATTAATTTTCTTCTTTTAAATTATTGATACTATCCCTTTCTAATAGTGTGTTTAAGGGTGTTTTTAATTCACCTAATTTATTTTCACGTTGTTGACGTGCTGCAATGCTATCCTTGATGGTGTTTAATTTAGATTGAGTGAGCTCAATCATTTCCATATATTCATCAGGTCTTTGGTTGTAGTATTCCAAATTCTCTTTAAATACAAGACTGTCGATTTGATGTTTCTTATAAATATAGGCTGTAGGAAGAGTGCCCGTTTTCATAAAATTATCACGATTTGTTCCTATCGCACCTTCAATCAAATACAAGTCGGCAAAAACATCAGACATCTTCTCAATATCAAGAAAGGATTCTGGACGTTCCACTTTATTGATGTTAACACAACCTACAATTGTGATAAAGAGTATGAAAATTATTTTTTTCATCGATTGAAACTTAATTCTTGGGCATTTCTTTCTGCACTTACTTTAAAGTTGTGATAGGCTATGTGACCATTAACGATAGTATGTGAAATTCTACTTTTAAAGGTAACACCTTCAAAAGGAGACCATCCACAGCTCGCAAGAATGTTATCTTTGGTGACAGTCCATGGGTTATTGGTGTCTACAATAACTAGATCTGCTTTATATCCTTTTCTTATATAGCCACGTTTTTCGATGTCAAATAATCTCGCTGGATTGTGACACATTTTTTCAACCACTTTCTCAATAGAGATTTTTCCTTCATGTACAAATTGTAACATGGCTGGTAAAGCGTGTTGGACTAAAGGACCACCACTAGGGCAGTTTGTATAAGTGTTTGATTTTTCTTCAATAGTATGTGGCGCATGGTCTGTAGCTATTACGTCAATCCTATCATCCAATAGCGCTTCCCATAATTGATCTCTATCACTTTTTGTTTTTACCGCAGGATTCCATTTTATAAACGCTCCTTTTTCTTTGTAATCCTCGTCACTAAACCACAAGTGATGTATACAAACCTCGGCAGTGATTTGTTTTTGCTCTATAGGTAATTTATTATCAAAAAGCTCGGTTTCCTTACCGGTTGACAAATGAAAAACGTGAATTCTCCCACCAGTTTGTTTAGCAAGCTCAACGGCCTTTGAGCTACTTTTATAACAGGCTTCTGCACTGCGTATTTTTGGATGTTCGGTTATTGGAATTTCTTCACCATATGTATTTAGAGCCTCTTGTAAGTTTGCTTTTATGGTGTCTTCATCTTCACAGTGTAGCGATATTCTAAGCTTTACTTTAGAAAAAATTTCTTTAAGAACTTCCTCGTCATTCACCAGCATATTCCCTGTTGATGATCCTAAGAACAATTTAATACCAGGTACTCTATTAATGTCCACTTTGAGTATTTCATCAAGGTTGTTATTAGTACCACCAAACATAAAACCATAATTAGCATGACTAGTTGCTGCTGCAATAGCCATTTTATTTTCCCACTCTGGAATAGTGGTGGTTTGTGGTTTTGTATTAGGTTGTTCCATAAAGGTGGTTATACCACCAGCTACAGCAGCAGCACTTTCTGAAGCGATGTTACCTTTATGAGTAAGACCTGGTTCTCTAAAATGTACTTGATCATCAATTACACCTGGTAGAACATATTTTCCTTCGGCATCAATAATAATGGTGTTAGGATCTTTAGCACTTATTGATTCATCGATTTCAAGAATAGTATCACCTTCAATGAATATGTCTCCTTCAAAAACGGTTCCTTCATTGACAATTTTAGCATTCTTAATTAAAGTCTTTTTCATATTTCTAATTTCCCTAGTACACTCTTTATTTTCATAGCTATTACACCAATAATAGCCTCGCTTATTATTCCCTTCGACATTTTAGATTCACCTTTTGAGCGGTCAGTGAAAATGACTGGTATTTCAACAATTTTTGCTTTCAATAAGTAGGCTTTGAACTTAAGTTCAATTTGGAAAGCATAGCCCACAAATTTAATCTTATCTAAATTAATTTTCCTTAATAAAATTGATTTATAACATTTGAATCCTGCTGTCGTGTCATGGATATCCATACCAGTTATGAATCTCACATATTTTGATGCAAAATAAGATAGTAATATGCGACTCATAGGCCAGTTAACCACGTTGACACCTTTGACATAACGGCTACCAATGGCAAGGTCTGCGCCATGTGTAGCACATGCTTCATAAAGAATAGGAAGATCAGCTGGATTATGACTAAAATCAGCATCCATTTCAAATATAAAGTCATATTCTCTTTTTAAAGCCCATTTAAACCCATGGATATAGGCCGTTCCCAGACCAGCTTTATTTTTTCTAATTTCTAAATGCAGTCTATTGTCAAAGTTTTTCTGGATCTGTTTTACTTCATTTGCAGTGCCGTCTGGTGAATTATCGTCTACGACTAATAAATGAATGTCATCATTTAAAAGTAATACTGCATTACAAATGGATGAGATATTTTCAATCTCATTATAAGTAGGTATTATGACTAATGTCTTTTTCATATAGCAGGCGCAAAAATACTCAAATATTCTACCCTATTTTAAACGACTAGTTGAATAGCTTATTTTTGTGTTCACTTGCTTATGAGTCCACTCGCACAAAATTTTGATTGGTTTTTTATAGTACTTACTACATTACTCGTTTTTGTGGTGATTGCGCGTTACATGTCTAGTATTCAAATTACCGATTACTTATCTGTTTTTATAAATGACAAAATAATAAAAGTAACCTTGGACGAGCCTAAAACTTACAGGTGGATTCATGCAGCCTTAATCATTTGCTATTTTGTTGCTCTTACAACCATAGCCCAACTGGTTTGGGGTGATAACCACCTTATAAGTAAGGAATGGGTAATGAAACTGCTTTTAATCATCTTGTTTTATAGTTTTCAATACTTTGTGTCAAAAATTTGTTCTGTAATAACAAAGACAGAGGATGTTGTTTATTTAGGCTGGCACTATAGGTGGTTTATGAGAAACGGGTTTGCTATTGTTGCCATTTTATTTGCTATTGTAGCAGCGTTTAAAAGTTTGCAGCACGATACCCTTGTTATAGCGGGAATTACAGCTGTATTCATGGAAATACTTATCAGTATTTTAATTATAGTTAAGTTAAAGAAGGTGCTTTTAAACAATTGGTTTTATTTTATTTTGTACCTTTGCGCCCTTGAAATCGCACCCTACTTACTTTTGTATAAGTATGTTAAGGGTGGATAATTGAAATTGCATATGGACAACAAAGTGAAAACAATTCTGGTTTCACAGCCACAACCAAAGGCTGAAACCTCACCTTATCAAAATCTTGTAGATCGTACTAAGGTGAAGATTGATTTTCGCTCTTTCATTCACGTGGAAGGCGCGAGTGCTAAGGAGGTAAGAGAACAAAAAATTGATCTTTCTAAGTTTAGTGCTATCATCCTTACTAGTAGAAATGCCGTTGATCATTTTTTCCGCGTTGCTGAAGAAATGCGTTTTAAAATTCCAGACTCTCTAAAGTATTTTTGTCAGTCAGAGGCTGTAGCTTATTACTTGCAAAAATATGTAGTCTATAGAAAGCGTAAAATTTATGTAGGTAAAAGGACTTTTGCAGAGCTTACTCCTCTTATCAAAAAGCATAAAAACGAATCTTTTTTAGTTCCTAGTTCTGATAAATTAAAGGATGATGTACCTAGAGAGCTTGATTCGCTAGGAGTGAATTGGAAGAGTGCTGTTTTCTTTAGAACAGTAATTAGTGATCTTTCTGACCTTGCAGATGTAAAATACGACGTTCTAGTATTTTTTAGTCCAAGTGGTATAGAGAGTTTGTTCAAGAATTTCCCTGACTTTGTACAGGATAAAACTCGTATTGCTGTTTTTGGTAACACTACGATGAAAGCAGCGCAAGAAAAAGGTCTTCGAATAGATATTCAGGCACCTACTCCAGAATCGCCGTCTATGTCAATGGCGATCGAGAATTATATTAAAGGAAAATAAAAGGTAGAGTTTTCGCTTTCGCGAAAGCGAAACTTAATAAAAACAAAAAAGGCTTCTCATTGAGAAGCCTTTTTTAATTGTGTTATTCACTAATTACTGGTGGACCACCAGCAAGGATTTCTTCACTAGCATAACTTTCAAATTTTTTGAAGTTATTCATAAAGTAATCTCTTAATTTATGTGCGGTCTTATAATAACCTTCATCATTGTTCCATGATTTTCTCGGGCTTAAAACTTCGTCAGGCACGTTAGGGCATGTTCTAGGTTGCGCCACGCCAAACATAGAGTGTATGTGATAATTGTCTTTATTTGCCTCTTCTAAACTTCCGTCAAGGGCTGCGGTAATCATCGCTCTTGTATATTTAAGCTTCATTCTGTGGCCAACTCCATAAGGACCACCAGTCCATCCAGTGTTCACTAGCCAAACATTGGTGCCAGTTTCCTTCATTTTGGCGCTCAACATTTCAGCATACTTAGTTGGATGTAAAGGCATAAAAGGAGCTCCAAAACAAGCTGAGAAACTAGGTTGTGGTTCATTTACTCCAGCTTCAGTACCAGCTACCTTTGCAGTATATCCACTAATAAAGTGGTATGCAGCTTGTCCTGGCGTAAGTTTTGAAATTGGAGGTAACACACCAAAAGCATCTGCTGTAAGGAAGAATATATTTTTAGGATTCTTTCCCTTTGATGGTTGCTTGATGTTTTCAATATGATAAATAGGGTAGCTTACTCTGGTGTTTTGAGTAATACTAGTATCTGCAAAATTAACGGTGCCATCCTCATTGAAAATCACGTTTTCTAAAATAGCTCCTGGTTTAATCGCATTATAAATCTCAGGTTCACCCTTTGGGTCTAGGTTTATGACCTTGGCATAACAACCACCTTCAAAGTTAAAAACTTCATTGTTTGAGGTCCAACCGTGCTCATCGTCACCGATAAGCGCTCTATTAGGATCGGTCGATAAAGTAGTTTTTCCTGTTCCACTTAAACCAAAGAATATTGCTGTATTTCCATCCTTACCTACATTGGCACTACAGTGCATAGGTAATGTATTTTTGTCTACCGGAAGAATGAAGTTTAAGGCACTGAAGATACCTTTCTTGATTTCACCTGTATATCCTGTTCCTCCAATCAAAGCAATTTTTCTTGAAAAATTCAAAATTGCAAAATTGTGTTGTCTGGTATGATCAACCTCAGGATTAGCCATAAATCCTGGAGCGTTAATTACCGTCCATTCTGGATCAAAGTTGTCTAATTCGCTTTCATCAGGTCTTAAAAACATATTGTGAGCAAACATGTTAGACCATGGATATTCATTAATCACTCGTAAATTAAGTCTATAGTCATCATGTGCACATGCATAAGCATCTCTCACAAAAAGCTCTTTTCCATTTAGGTATGCTGTAACTTTTTCTAATAAAGCATCAAAATGATCCGGTTCAAAAGGAATATTGATGTCACCCCACCAAATTTTGTCAGATGTTACATCGTCTTTAACGATAAAACGATCCTTTGGGGATCGTCCTGTAAATTCACCTGTGTTTACGGCTAGGGTACCGTTTTTAGTTTCCTTACCATTGAAACGCTCTACGGAGATTTCTTGCAGATCTTTTGGTGCAAGTTGGTAATGTAATTGAGAATCTGTGATTCCCCATTTTTCTAGTGAGATAGTTCTCATAGCTAGTGTATTTGAACCCATGTTGTGTGGTTTGGGAGTTAAAATTTGATGCAAAAGTAACGCACTATAACGTTGTAGTACAACCTTTTTAACGTTTTAATTTTAAAAAATTGTACACGTTTACAGCCCATCCTATGATTAAAAGCAGCCCACCAATTGGTGTAATTGGTCCTAGCAACTTTAAGGTAATTCCCAGTATTTCCTGTAAACTAAGTAAGTAAATACTCAATGAGAAGAAAATGGTTCCTACCGTGAATAAATAATAAACTGTTTTTTTGTGAGTAGCGGTTGCTTGATCGATTAAACTCATAATTAATAAAGCAAATCCGTGGTAGATTTGGTATCTAACTCCTGTTTCAAAACTTGCCAATTGTTCTGGTGTAAGTGCTTCTTTTAAAGCATGCGCACCTAATGCTCCTAGTATCACTCCGATAAGGATAAATACACTTCCTGTGACTAAAAAATTCTTTCTCACAAAATTTTCTTTTGATTATTATCTATGTACTTTGGTCTAAAATTACAACTCATATGCGTCATATCTTAGTAATCGGAGCAGGAAAATCAACAGGTGTCCTATTAGATTATTTAAAAGAAAAATCTGAAACTCATCAATTGTTTATCACTGTAGGTGATAAGGATATAGACCAGGCATTGAGGTTGACTCACGGGCATAAAAACTGTGAGGCGATAGCGCTAGATGTTTTTAATGCCGCAGATAGAAAGACGCAAATTGAAAAGGCTGATATCGTTGTGTCTATGTTGCCAGCTAGATTTCATATTGAAGTGGCAAAGGATTGTTTGAAGCTCGAGAAAAATATGGTTACCGCAAGTTATGTGAGTGAAGAAATGCAAGAACTTCACGATGATGTGGTGAAAAAGGGACTTGTGTTCATGAATGAGATTGGTGTTGACCCAGGAATTGATCATATGAGCGCCATGCAGGTTATCGATAAAATCAAAAAACAAGGTGGAAAAATGTTGCTTTTTGAATCGTTTACTGGTGGATTAGTTGCGCCAGAACATGATGATAATTTATGGAATTACAAGTTCACGTGGAATCCTAGAAATGTGGTCACTGCTGGTCAAGGTGGTGCTGCAAAATTTATACAAGAAGGAACTTACAAATACATACCCTATAACCGACTTTTTAGGAGAACCGAGTTTCTTGATGTAGAAGATTATGGAAGGTTTGAAGCTTATGCAAACCGCAATAGCTTGCATTATCGTGAAATTTATGGCTTAGACGACGTTCTTACTCTATATCGTGGTACAATGAGAAGAGTAGGGTTTAGTAGGGCTTGGAATATGTTTGTCCAACTGGGAATGACCGATGATACTTACGTCATGGAAGGTTCTGAAAACATGTCTTATCGAGATTTTGTAAATAGCTTTTTACCGTATTCACCAACTGATAGCGTAGAGCTCAAAATGCGCAATGAGCTTAAAATTGATCAAGATGATATAATGTGGGATAAACTATTAGAGCTAGATCTTTTTAGTTCTACTAAAATGATAAGTCTAAAAAATGCAACTCCTGCACAAATTCTTCAATATATTTTACAGGATTCTTGGACCTTGGAGGAAGGTGAAAAGGACATGATAGTTATGTATCACAAATTTGGATATGAACTTGATGGTGAGCGCAAACAAATAGATAGTACCACGGTTTGTCTGGGTGAAGGTGACTATAAAACAGCAATGGCCAAAACAGTGGGATTACCAGTTGCAATTGCTACGTTAAAAATACTTGATAAAGAAATTACAAATCCAGGTGTGCAAATTCCAATTTGCAGTTCTGTTTACGAACCAATTTTAAAAGAATTAGAGTCTTATGATATTCGCTTTCGCGAAAGCGAAACAAAATACCTAGGTTATAATCCTATTCATCGTTAGGTAGTAGCCATAAGGTTACAGCCTCTAATATCGCTGTGGTCAAACCTACCAAGAACTTCAAAGGTACCGTCCTGGTAAACCTTTCCTAGATCTTGGGTAGCAATAAAACTACAAGAATAATAATTAGCAAGGTCGATAATGTTTAAGCCACCTGTCTTGCCGTAATCTTGACTACTCAACGGATCATTGAGTTGCCTGGCAGATACACGCATCCAATTTGGAGTTTTAAATAGCCTACCATCAGATGAATATGCTTGTGACAGTAATTCTGTCATTCCATACTCACTGTGAATTTGAGCCTTTGAGAAAGAGTTCTTTAGTATGTCATGAAGTTCAGACTTAATAATTTCCTTTCTCATGCCTTTCATTCCTCCAGTTTCAATGATTATTGTATTAGGCAAATCCATCGGGCACATTTCAGCGAGTTGTAAAAGAGCAAACGTAACACCAATTAATATTACTTTTTTATCCTTTAATTCTTGAAGGATTATAATGAGGTCTTCCATGTTTCTTAAATAGAAGCCGCTTTTCTCATGTTTACTTTGTTGGATCCATCTGTTAACCATGTGTACTAGAGACGAGCCAGTGCGATCTAGATAATGCGGTAAGAGGCCAAGAACTACATAATCTTCAATATTGCCATATACTTCTTTGAAAGATAGATCTAGACTACTGTGATAATCTTCTATCGAATGTACTAGATGTCTTGAGACTGTGCTGCCTGTTGTACCAGAACTTGTAAATGTTTGTTGTATTTGTTTTCCTGTAATTACCACATCATGAGTTTTGAAAAATTCAATAGGTAAAAACGGTATTTCCTCTATCTGGTGAACTTGTTTATTTCCTAAGAGGTAATTACAGTACCTTTTATAAACGGGATTGTTGTTGTACTGATAATTGAATTGATGAATACATTGTTCATTAAATTCCTTATGGTCTTTTATGGTAAAAGGATTTTTTCTTGTAGTATTCATATTAAAGGCAAAAATAAAAAAGCACTGCGTATCGCAGTGCTTTTTATTCTATAATGTGATCGTAGTTTACTTAACGATTAGTTTACGAGTTTGAGAAACTTCATCTTGAGAAATTCTTACGATATAAAGACCAGCATCAAGACTAGAAATGTTTAATTCTCTTGTAACATTCTGTACATTAATTATCTGTTGTCCTAATGTGCTGTATACAGTTACGTTAACTGGTTGTCCGTTTGAAGTATTGATAAATAATTTATCAGTACTGTTAGGATTAGGATAAATGTTGAAATCTACTGAGTCAATCGTATCGTTAGAAAGGATAGTGATATCAGTAAGATCTCTAGCTTGAATGTGGTAACCATTACTTCTTTGAGTAATAAAACCAATAAGGCTTGTAGGTTGTGTAGGGTATATTGATCCTATGTAATCTACATTGAAAAGAGCTCTATGAGAAAAACTGTCCATTCCAACAGAAATAGGTTGCTCGTCACCGTTTGAAAATGCTAGAGTACCATCTGCATTGTCAAAAGTAACATTATCAATTTGTACAATTTCAGATTCGTAGTCTTCTGGGTTTGCGTTTAATTGAGCAAGAGTAACTATTTCTGGAGCAACTGTGTTTCCTGTGCTCGTTGGAGCGCCAGTGTCTACAGTTGGAGTGAATTGAAGTAGTCCATTGAATTCACTAAGAGTACCTGTAACTCCTGTGATTCCATCACCTCTTACTAGAGCTGTTGTAATAATACCAGAATTATCATCAATTAAAACACCAGCAGTCGCGTCTTGTATCCATTTTTGGTTTCTAAAACCTTCAGTATGAGTAATTATTACTTCTCCGGCAACAGTAATAACATCAGAAGTAGGAAGGCTTATTGCTCTTAATGCAGCAAGGTCTTGAACTTGTTGAGCACCTGGAACTGTAAAGCTTACTGATTGAGAAACAGCAGGATTTAAAGGAGCACCTACATTATCTACTAGTTGAATTGTTACGGTATAAGTAGCAGGACTTAAACTTGTAAATGAAATATCTGTAGTGTCGAATTTATCAACAAAGCCGTTGTTGTCTAATTCATATTGAACATAACCATCACCACCAGCTGATGCTACGTTAAAATTGGTTACCACAAATGAAACATCTACATTGCTAGTTACTGTACTTCCATTTGCAGGAGCAGTAATACTCAATGTTGGGTTAGTATTTGCAGTAGTGGTATAAGACCCTACATTGATGATAGATTCAAAAGTTGTTGTACCACACTGATTATCTAGAGTGTTAGGGGCAGTAGTATTCCAGTTTGCTTGATTAAAAGTAGCATCTGGACCAGTGCCATCAACTCTTTTTGCATAAGAGTCTAGATATTCCCAAGTTTCTCCGGTACCATCAACCATAGTACCGTATGTGTCTACCACATTTGTACTTACAGTTTCAATAATACGAATAGCATCATCTCCATTGTTGTTTGCAGCACTGGCGCTAGCATAATCAGTTGCAGGAATATTTGGAAATTCCAAATTTAAGGTAGCCTCGGTACCTGAGTACACGTAGACAAATGAATCTGTTCTAGTTCCAAAAACGCTTAGGTCAAAAGGAGAACCGAAAGCACCACCATTTGCAGATTTTTCTAAAGTATACTGTGTGAAATCAACTGTTCCATCAGCATAGATCTCAATTAATTTAGGAGTACCACCTGAACAGGTACCGTCCATTATTGATGTAATAATAGGTTGTTGAGCAAAAGAAAAAGAAGCAGCAAATAAGGCTACTAAAAAGTAAATTTGTTTCATAATTGATATAAATTTTGTGCAAAGATACCACGATTAATTAAGGTATCTGTTTGATAATCTAGGATTTAATATTAAGATAACATTTGAAAGAAATTCTTTCCAAACTTCCTCATTTCAAGTCTGCTATAATAATTGTAATTTTCCACGTGGTTTAAATTAACCTAAACCTAACACAACCTTAAAACGCTTTTAAACCATTCGATATAATTTCGAACTTTACTTACAATTCAACATGAAAGACTTAAAAGAGAAGATTTTAATAGTAGATGATGAACCAGATATCCTAGAAATTGTTGGTTATAATCTTAAGAATGAAGGATATCAGGTTTACACAGCAGAGAACGGCGATGAAGGTGTTAAAAAAGCCAAGAAAAAGAAGCCGGATCTTATCATACTAGACGTTATGATGCCTATTATGGATGGGATTGAAGCTTGTGAAAAAATGAGAAAAATTCCTGAATTGGATAATTCTATCATTACCTTTTTCACTGCTCGAGGCGAGGACTTCTCTATGATAGCTGGATTTGATGCAGGTGCCGATGATTATATTACAAAACCCGTTAAACCTAGATTACTTATAAGTAAGGTAAAGTCATTACTTAGAAGAAAAATAAAGGAAGTTGAGTCTGATGAAAATGTGGTAAAACTTGGTGATTTAGTAATCGATAAAGATCAATACAAAATCTTTTACAAGAAGGAAGAAATGATTCTACCTAGAAAGGAGTTTGAATTATTGTCTTTGCTTACAAGTAATCCGGGTAAAGTGTTTAAAAGAGAAGAAATTCTTGATGTCGTTTGGGGAAATGAGGTTGTAGTTGGAGGACGCACTATAGATGTTCACATTAGGAAATTAAGAGAAAAACTAGGAGAGAAGAGCTTTAAAACCGTAAAAGGAGTAGGCTATAAATATGTCAAATAACAATCCAATTTCTCAAAATAGAAAGAGTTATAGGTTTGCTTTTAGATCATCTTTATTTATAAGCAGTATTGCAGCTATTCTTATTATTTTATACGAGATTCTCTTTCATCCAGAATTACCTCTTGTATTTTGTATTGTATTTCCATTTTTACTTTTTGTTATTTCTTTTTTGGTCGTTCAATACAGGGCCCAGCAATACATTTACAAGAGTATTCAAAAAATATATGATGAGATAAGTATTTTAGAATCCACTTCTCTTATCGAGCAACCGGTGACTACCGATATGAGGACCTTGAAAAATCAAGTTGAAAAATTTGCTCGTAAGAAAAAAATAGAAATCGAAACTTTAAAGGTGCGTGAGAATTATCGTAAAGAGTTTCTAGGTAATATCTCTCATGAGCTTAAAACTCCGTTATTTACTATTCAAGGCTATATTGACACCCTTTTGGATGGCGCTCATAAAGACAAGGTTATTAGGAAAAAATACCTGCAACGAGCTCAAAAAGGAGTAGAGCGTCTTACTTATATTATTAATGACATGGATATGATCACTCGACTAGAGGTAGGTGATATGTCGTTGGATAAAAAAGAATTTGATATTGTTGCCTTGATAAAACAAGTCTTTGATCAGTTCGAAATGAAGGCAGGTAAAAAAAATATTACGCTTGCACTAGATATGAATTACGATTCACCAATAATGGTAAGAGCCGATCAAGAACGTATTCAGCAAGTAATTGCTAATTTGATTGTAAACAGCATCAAGTATGGGAGAAACAATGGAACTACTGAGATTGCTATAGAAGATCTAGTAAATAACAAGGTGATTATTAGAGTGACTGATAATGGTGAAGGTATTGACAAGGAGTTTGTTCCTAGGTTATTTGAGCGCTTCTTTAGGGTTGACCGAACGGGTTCTCGTAAAGAAGGAGGCTCTGGTTTAGGACTTGCTATTGTTAAACATATTATCGACGCTCATCGAGAAAGCATCTACGTTGACAGTGAATTAGGAATCGGTTCTGAGTTTTCATTTACTCTAGAAAAAGCTTCGTCTAGGCTAGAAGATATTGAAGTAGTTGAAGAATAACTCTCAACTAGTCCTTTATATTCATCTACCATTTTAAGCATATTGATGTCAAACTCATCCTGATTGCAATAAGGAGCAAATCCAGCTTTTTGTAAATGTTCTGCGAGGTATTCTTGCTCAAATTGACCTGGTGTTGGGATGAAAAAAGCCTTCTTTTTTAATTTTTGTAAATCCATTACGGTGGTATAACCACTACGTGATAAAATTAATTTACTTCTGTCAAAGGCCTTCTGTAATCCCTGTGTATCTAGGTAGTTGCAATAAGTAATGTGTCCACTTTTAACAATAGTCTGTTCTTTTTCTACCTTACCAGAAATAAAAAGGACCTTACCATTAAACTTTTCACACTCTTTTTTTAAACGACGTTCTAGAATTGATTTCTGTGGTTCTGGCCCAGATAGTAAGACCATTAAGTCATAGGTGTGACTTTGAACGTTGTTTGGTACAAAACGAGATAGTGGACCCAAATAGATTTTCTTTAAATCACTATCCTCATTATAGCTTAATTTCCCACTTAAGTTAGGATAAGATTTAACATCAGGAATCCAGCATTGATCAAACTTCTTAATATAGTGTAAGTGCAGTTGTGTACTTAACCAAGTGGTTCCTCCAGATAAAACCTGCAATTGATGAGTGATAAATACAGTAGGAATTAGATTAGTATAAAGCCCTAATCTATTGTCTGAAATTATTCCGTCTAGTTTATACTTGATAATCAGGTGCTGCAATGCTTTATGTTCAGATCTTATAGCTTGCCATATTCTAGGAGAATCCTTGATCAATTTCAACTTAAGAGATCCTCGCTCGTTTTGATAGGATATCTCATAGGATGGCAACTCGATAAACGTTAAAGTTGGAAATTCCTTTTTCAGCAGGTTAAGTGCGTCGCCATCACTTGCTATAATTGGTCTGTCCCCATTATCAATAATCGCATTGATAATAGGTATACATCTAGTGGCATGACCTAATCCCCAATTAAGTGGAGCAACAAGTATGTTTTTGTAATTTCGCACGAATCAAAGATACCTAACAGTTGGAATCTGATATCTTTGTAGGCATTAAGTAACCTTTAAATTATTGTATTTGGGAAGTAAAAATAAGCTTAAGAGATTTAAAGAAAATGAGACCTTTGACAATGTAATTCAGCCTACTAGGGATGAAATGTTAAACAATTTTACTCTTAAAGGAAGGTGGAATGAACACTTCGGTAATGATAAACCCATAACTCTTGAATTAGGTTGTGGTAAAGGTGAATACACTCTTGCACTAGCAAGAAAATATCCAGATCGTAATTTTATTGGTATCGATATAAAAGGAGCTAGATTTTGGCGTGGTGCAAAGACTGCTCTGGAAGAAGGATTAGATAACGTAGCTTTTTTACGTACTCAAATTGAATTAGTAGATTGCGCTTTCGCGAAAGCGGAAATAGCAGAAATCTGGATTACATTTCCAGATCCTCAAATTAAATACAAACGAACTAAGCACCGCATGACAAATGATGCTTTTCTAGCCAAGTACAAGCATGTTTTACAGGAAGACGGTGTGATGCACTTGAAAACGGATTCAGAGTTTATGCATGGCTACACCATAGGATTGTTACATGGTCGTGGTGATGAAATTCTTTATGCTCATCATGATATTTACTCAAATACTGAGGCTCCTGAAGAGGTAGTATCTACACAAACCTTTTATGAAAAACAATACTTAGAAGTAGGAAAGCCTATTACTTATTTGAAATTTAAGATTAAGTAATGGATTCGTTTTGGCACTTTGTTTTTGGTTTTTCAGTTGGATTTATAGGTGTTATTCCACCAGGATTATTAAATCTGACTGCAGCAAAAATTAGTGTTAATCAAGGTCGTAGAGCTGCGGTTTTATTTTGTGTAGGAGCTTCACTAGTTGTTGTGGCCCAGGTCTATGTAGGTGTGTTTTTTTCAAAGCTTCTTACGGATAATCAACAAGTGCTAATTGCTCTAGAACGGTTTGCTATTATTGCATTCTTTGCTTTATCTATTTTCTTTTTTATTAAAGCTAGATTAGATACAGCTACTGAAGTAAAGGCAGTTGAAAAATCTGGCTATAAGTTATTAGGTCATGGTATTATTCTTTCTACACTTAATGTATTTCCTATTCCTTTTTATATAGGGTTTAGTTCTTTTTTGGCTGATAGAGATTTATTCAAATTTGAATCACCTACTGCTCATTTTTTCATATTTGGAGCTTGTCTAGGGACTTTTTTAATGTTGTTGGCCTATGTGAAGTATGTCAAGAAGTTCGGGTTTGATAGTGTGAATTTTGCGAGAAATATCAATTATTTGTTAAGTGGATTGACATTTTTGATAGCACTGGTTTCACTTATTAAAATGAGAGATGACATCTTCTAAAGACGATTTTTTTAATAAGGTGTACGATGTGGTAAGGCAAATACCAGTAGGTAGGGTTACTAGTTATGGTGCTATTGCTAGATTTTTAGGAGCGCCTCGCAGTAGTAGGGTAGTTGGATACGCAATGAATAGCAGTCACACACAAGATGATGTGCCAGCGCAACGAGTGGTGAATCGTAACGGTGTTCTTACAGGTAAACACCATTTTCCTGGTACAAACCTTATGCAACAATTATTAGAAAATGAAGGGCTAGATATTATTGATGATCAAGTCCAAAACCTTGATGCGGTGTTTTGGGATCCTAATATTGAATTAGAGCGTTAATCGTTTTTAGATTACAGGTTTTCTAAAATTATAGATACAAAATATATCCTACATTAAACCACCATATCCAATCATTGGCACGGTTGTTCTCGTTTAAAGGACTTAGACCGTCAACGTAGTTATCATTAACATAATAATGCCATTTTGAAGAGATTAATAAGTCACTTAATGGTCCAAGTTTATATCTCATTCCTATATCACCTACTAGCGCAATAGCACTACCTTGCGATGTATCTATACGATCTAAAAAAGTTGGATACGTTGTAATAGGATTGTTTAAGGGTCCTAGGGAACTTGTAGCTTCTGGTCTATAACTTACATAATGTGCGCCGAAACCTAAATATGGAGCCACCTTTGGGCTTCCAGATTGAAAATCTCTTATACTCCAAGGAAACCATTCTAAATGGGCTCCTATTTCAAACACTCTAGCTTTACCTTCCATTGAGCGCAATTGTAAACCAGCTATTGATGGTCTGTCAGCTAGCTCACTTAAATGGTTAAGAGTGGTAACGTGATAACTAGCCTCACTTCTTATTTTAAAATGATCATTCCAGTATGTGTCGCGACTATAACAATTACAGTCTGCTCGATATGCAAAATTTATGTAATGTACCAGTCCTACACCTATACCTACATTACCTGAGTTAGTGTCAAAATCATATCGTTCTCCATAATCACTTTGAAAAGCAACAGGTCCAGTTATAAAACCTAGTTCGTGAGAGAATCCCAATTGAGCATTTATACTTTGCAATGATGTTACAAATAGAAGAAGGACTAGAATTTTCTTAATACTTGGTGTCATGTAGGAAGACTTTGTAAAGCGTCAAATATATAAAAATATATACCACTTTATGAGTTAATTAGGCTTTCACAGCGCAAATATCAATCAAACATAACCTATCCCATAGACGAACTACAATCCTTATTACTTTTTATTATGCTCGCATACCTAAAAATAACCTAAAAATGCATTCACGTAAATGGACTATCCTATATTTGCATCGTTAACGAAAACGTTTTCTTAAACGTATTTATATATCAATAATGGAAAAAAAAGTTCAAGAATTTGTTGACCTTATAGAGAGTAAAAATCCTAATGAGCCAGAATTCATTCAAGCTGTGACTGAAGTTGCAGAGGCTGTAATCCCATTCATCGAAAAAAACCCAAAGTACCAAGTAGATAATTTACTTGAACGTATGGCAGAGCC
This sequence comes from Nonlabens sp. SCSIO 43208, assembly GCF_050703575.1. Classification (NCBI taxonomy): domain Bacteria; kingdom Pseudomonadati; phylum Bacteroidota; class Flavobacteriia; order Flavobacteriales; family Flavobacteriaceae; genus Nonlabens; species Nonlabens sp. SCSIO 43208. Next base: position 479,920 of record NZ_CP065365.1, on the reverse strand, counting down.
AGAGCGTGTAACCATGTTTAGAGTGCCGTGGACCGATGACCAAGGTAATGTACATGTAAACCGTGGTTACCGTATTCAAATGAATAGTGCTATTGGACCATACAAAGGTGGATTAAGATTTCACCCATCAGTAAATCTTAGTATACTTAAGTTTCTTGCTTTTGAACAAGTATTTAAAAATAGCCTTACAACATTACCTATGGGTGGTGGTAAAGGTGGTTCTGATTTTAACCCAAAAGGAAAATCAGACCGTGAGGTAATGCGTTTTTGTCAAAGCTTTATGGTAGAACTACAACGCGTTATAGGAGCAGATACTGACGTGCCTGCTGGAGATATTGGAGTAGGAGCAAGAGAAATCGGTTACCTATTTGGATACTATAAGAAATTACGTAACGAGTTTACAGGTGTTCTTACTGGTAAAGGTTTGTCTTATGGTGGATCGCTTATGCGCCCAGAAGCTACAGGATACGGTAACGTATATTTTACTCAAAACATGCTAGCTACTCAAAATGATAAAATCGAAGGAAAAACTGTAGTGATTTCTGGTTCTGGAAATGTAGCACAGTTTGCTGCCGAGAAGATTCTAGAATTAGGTGGTAAGGTAGTAGCTATGTCAGATTCAGGTGGATATATTTACGATGAAGACGGTATAGATACAGAAAAGCTAGAATTCATTATGGACCTTAAAAATAACAAGAGAGGTCGTATAAAAGAATATACTGATAAGTACACAAATGCTACCTTCCATGAAGGAGATCGTCCATGGAGTGTTAAGTGTGATATCGCCTTACCATGTGCTACTCAAAACGAGTTAAACGGTGACGAGGCAAAAACACTTGTTGAGAATGGATGTAAAGCAGTAGGTGAAGGTGCAAACATGCCTTGTACTCCAGAAGCTATTGAAGTATTTCTTGATAATAAAATCCTTTTTTCACCAGGAAAAGCAAGTAACGCCGGTGGTGTTGCAACTTCAGGACTAGAAATGTCTCAAAATTCAATGAGATACAACTGGACTAAAGAAGAGGTAGACAACAAGCTGAAAGACATCATGAACAGTATTCACGAACAATGTGTTGAATACGGTAAAGATGAAAACGGTTTTGTAGACTATGTAAAAGGAGCAAACATCGCAGGTTTTGTAAAAGTTGCTGATGCAATGCTAGCACAAGGCGTGGTTTAATAACATCGCTTTTAGTGATTACGCTTTCGCGAAAGCGTTATTCAAATCATAAATTTTAAAACCCTTTACCAGCAATGGTTCAGGGTTTTTTTCTTATACCTATTTTTGTATAAATAAATACGCAAGGTTTAAAAATAGCGTTATCCTTTCTATATGAAATATTTCTTTTTTAGTTTACTGATTGTATTGTCTATTAGGCTTCAGGCTCAAAACTTCGAAAATTCATGGGAAGGTTTTTTCTCATTTAATGAAATTATAGATCTAGAACGTACTGATGAAGTCATCTATGCAGCTGCTTCCAATTCAATTTTTACGTACAATATAGCTTCAGGGGAAATCTCAACTATCACTACTATCAATGGTTTGAGTGGTGAACGAATTAGTCAAATATTTTATAGTGAGGATAAGGATGTGCTAGTGATCGCATTTGAAAATGGATTGTTACAGATTGTAGAGTCTACTGGAGATATCACTACCGAGGTAGCTATAAGAGACAAAGCAATAATCTCTCAAGAAAATAAAAGAGTCAATGAATTTCTTGAGCGAGGTGATTTGCTTTACATCGCGACAAACTTTGGTATTGCAATTTATAATCTTGAAGACCTAGAGTTTGATGACACATACTTTATAGGAGATAATGGAAGTCAAATACAGGTAAATTCTATAGCAGTATCAAATAACACGCTTTTTGCAGCTACACAGGATGGAGGATTTAGAATTGCCGATATCACAAATCCTTTTTTAATTGATTTTGCAAATTGGACCCAGACAAACGGTGATGTTTGGGTTGAGGTTTTTCCGTTTGATAGTGAAATTTACGCCGTGACTGAAGGTAGATTCATATTTAGATATAACGGATCTTCATTAGTATCTACAGGAATTAGAGTGCCTCAACCGGTTAAAGATGTCGATACTATAGATTCTACTATTTTATTTGTAGGGAATAATAGATCGTTTCTTTATGATACTAACTTGAATATAGTAAGTACTATTGATCTGGTAAATGGAGAATCTTTTAATTACAATGCAGGTGTGATTGATGCTTCTCAATTTTATTTAGGAACGCAAAATAACGGTATGTTGATTTTTGACCAATCAAATATTATAACTGCACAACAAGTTCTTGCTGATGGACCATCAAGAAATTCTGCTTTCTCGATAAGTGCTGTTCCTAATGAATTATGGGTAGCCTATGGCGACTATGATATTTTTTATAATCCGTTTCCACTAGAATCATTTGGTGTCTCTCACCTAGTGAATGAGTCTTGGATTAATCATGAATTTGACGATGTTTTAAACGCTCGTTCTATCGCAAGTATTACAATAAACCCGTCAAATACAAATCAAGTCTATTTGAATTCAATGATTGACGGCCTTATTGAATTTACAGATGATGTTGCGGTACAACAATTTACTGAGAGTAATACATCAATGACTCAAATTGGAGGAAACCCAAATAACGGTACAAGAATTCCTAGCAGTGTATTTGATAGTTCTGGTGATTTATGGGTTCTTAATTCTATTACCAATACTACTATTAATAGAAAATCTCCTACAGATAATTGGACTGCCGTTGATTTTTCGGTGCCTTATCCTGGAGAATTAGAATTAACCAGCGCTACAAAAATAGATGTGTCTAGTACAGGTAATTTGTTTTTTGGTACCACAGGAGCCGGATTATATGCTTATAATCCAACTGATGGAACCTTTGGGAATTTAAATGAGAATATTCAAGAAGGTAACTTGGTAAATAATTATGTAAGTGCTGTACGACTGGATCAAAATAATGCACTTTGGATAGGCTCAAATCTAGGTTTAAGAGTATTGTTTAATGCTAATAGTATTTTTGAAGATCAAGTGACTGATGCTAGACCAATAGTTATAGAGGATTCAAACAATATTCCTAGAGAGTTGTTAGATGGTGTGACCATTTTGGACATAGAAATAGATGGAAACAATAGAAAGTGGATAGCTACCGCAGGATCAGGTGCTTTCCTGTTTTCTCCTAGTGGGAGGGAAACAATTTTTCAATTTACAAAGGAAAACTCTCCATTACCTAGTGATGTGATTAATGATATTGCAATAGATGGTGCTACAGGTAAAGTATATTTTGCAACGAACAACGGTATTGTAGCTTTTCAAGGTGATCGTTCTAGTGAACCTAGAGAAAATTTAGAAAATGTTTTCGTTTTCCCTAATCCGGTTAGACCAGGATTCAATGGTAATGTCACTATTGATGGATTGACAGATCGTGCACGGGTAAAAATTACCGATGTAGAAGGTAATCTAGTATACGAGGAAGTTTCACAAGGTGGAAGCATTACCTGGGATCAACGCAATTTTGGTGGAGTAAAAGTTGCTAGTGGCGTTTATTTACTTCTCATTTCAACCGATGATAACATAGAAACGACGGTTGCTAAATTGATGATTATTAGATAACCAGTATGCTAGTAAACACTGCTGTACTCGTGCTTTCTACGGTCAAATATGGTGAAAGCGATATCATAGCAAAATTATTCACTCGTGAATTAGGAGTTCAATCCTATATGATAAAAGGAGTGCGCAAATCGCGCAAAGGCAAGTTGCGTATTTCATTCTTTCAACCACTTACACAATTAGAGATTCAAACCAATCATAAAGGAAAGGGTAATTTAGAGTATATTAAAGAAGCTCGAGTAAGAGTACCGTATTCAAATATTCACACTGATATTGTTAAAGGTAGTATTGCTTTGTTTTTCAGCGAGGTGCTCAGTCAGTTATTGATAAATGATCAACCAGATGAATCCCTCTTTGATTATTTAAACTACGCTTTTGAATTTTTGGACGTGACCGATCATGTCGCAAATTTTTCTATCAAAGTTCTTCTGGATACAAGTGTTATAATGGGATTTGGTATTGATCAGGCTTCAAACGATCAACCCTACCTTAATTTGCTTACTGGTGTTTTTGATGATAATGGATTACAACCTCATCACACTACTCAAAGTGAGGCAAGTCTCATAAAGCAATTTATGGGCATAAAATTTGATGAGCTAGGTACTATAAAAATGAATAGATCTAGTCGTAATTCCTTACTTAGTTTGGTGATCGACTATTTTCAAATACATTTGCAAGTCTTTAAAAAACCATCGTCCTTGGCGATATTAAAACAGCTGTTTGATTCTTGATTAGAATAATATTTTTACTAGTTTTTTTAAGTGCATTTAATGCTTTTTCTCAAACAGTTACTGTTGTTAATAGTGAGACCGGTGAACCTGCAGTAAACGTTGCCATCTATAATAAATCAAAGAAGTTAAGCACCTATACTAATATTGATGGTAAAGCTAGACTGGATAAATTTGATCTAGATGAAAATTTATATTTTCAAGCTATTTCTTACTTGACTATACGATTGACAAAAAATCAAATTATTGCAAATGATAATTTAGTAGGACTTACACCTAGATCAGAGACTATAGATCCTATTGTTATTTCTGCTTCAAAATTTGAACAGCGAGAGAGAGACATACCTCAAAAAATAATAGCTATTCCAGGTTTAAAAGTTCAAGAGTATCAACCACAAACCACAGCAGATTTTTTGGAGCAAACAGGACAAGTATTTGTGCAAAAATCTCAACAAGGTGGTGGTAGTCCTATGATACGAGGCTTTTCAACTAATAGATTATTAATTACTGTTGATGGAGTGCGCATGAACAATGCGATTTTTAGAGGAGGAAACCTTCAAAACATCATATCAATAGACCCATTAAGCATTGATCGCAGCGAGGTGATTCTAGGTCCAGGCAGCGTGGTGTATGGTAGTGATGCTATAGGTGGTGTAATGAATTTTTATACAGCACAACCTAAATTTGCTCAAGATTCTTCCATGGTAAGTGGTCGTGTAATGGGAAGATATTCGTCGGCAAATAATGAAAATACCGTTCATGCTAGGTTTAATTATCACGGTGATCAATGGGCCACTGCTACTAGTATAAGCTTAAATTATTTTGATGATCTACGCATGGGAGAACACGGTCCAGACGATTATTTAAGATTACAATATCAAACTAGAGCAAATCAGCAGGATGTAGTAGTTGATAATCCAGACTCCAGAGTACAAATTTCTAGTGGTTATGATCAAATCAATTTATTACAAAAAGTAAGTTATGAGCCTAGTTTAAAATGGCGATTAGATGCCAGTCTTATTTACACAGCTACTAGTGACTATTCTAGGTATGATGCATTGACACGCTTTCGCGAAAGCGGAGAACCCAGAAATGCGGCATGGTATTATGGGCCACAAAAATGGTTGCTCGCACATGGAGTTGCTACGCACAGAGGTAATGGGAAATGGTATGATAAATTGGTTATCAGCCAGTCCTTTCAAAAAGCTGAAGAAAGTCGTAATACTAGATCGTTCCAAAGTAATTCGTTATTCCGAAATAAAGAACAGGTAAATATTTGGAGCACCAGTGTAGATGCAGAGCGACGAGATAGAGAAAATAATGTTCTTTTCTATGGTGTCGAGTTTATTCACAACCGCGTAAATTCTAAGGGTAGTGAAGTTAATATAGAAACTAATGAGGTCCAGGCTGCGGCCTCTAGATATCCTGATGGTGCCTCATGGCGCTCACTCGCTGCGTATTTTAACTATCAATGGAGCATCAAAAAAAATCTAACATTGCAATCTGGATTGCGTTATAATCACATCTGGCTTAATGCAGATTTTGATCGAAGGTTTTTTGATTTCCCTTTTCAAAGCGCAACAGTTAACACAGGAGCACTTACCGGTGCAGCTGGATTAACATACTTACCTAATCCATCATGGGAACTCCGAGCAAATTTTAGTACGGCATTTAGAGCTCCAAACGTAGATGATGTTGGAAAAATATTTGACCCAGATCCGGGAACTCTTATTGTACCAAATCCTGACGTAGAATCTGAATACTCCTATAATACCGAACTGGGTGTAAAAAGAAAATGGAAAAACGTACAGTTCGAGATAGCAGGCTATCATACCTTCTTGAAAGACGCTTTGGTACCTAGACCTTTCTCTTTTAATGGTCAAGACCAAATTGATTATCAAGGGGAAACTAGAAACGTATTTGCTATCCAAAATGGGCAAGAGGCTAGTATTTGGGGAATCGAAGTTGCAGGTAAATGGAATTTAGAGAATAACTGGTCCATTAAAGGAACTTATACTCATGTAAATGGTGAGCAAACAGAAGAGGATGGTAGTAAAGAGAACGTGAGGCATGTTGCACCAGATTTTGGAAGACTTGAAATTGAGAAAACTGGCTCTAGATGGAATGCAGCTGCTTGGGTGATGTTCAATGGAGAGTTAGGATTTAACGATCTAGATCCTACACAACGCAATAGACCTTATTTGTACGCTCTAGATGAAGATGGTAATCCTTATTCACCTAGATGGTACACGTTTAATGTGCGAGGTAATTACCAGTTAAAGGACGATATAACGGCAACAGTAATTATTGAAAATATAACCGATCAACGTTATCGAACTTACTCTAGTGGTATTGCTGCTGCAGGTCGCAATTTGATTGTTGCACTTAGATTTGACTTTTAAGGATTGAGTACACGGGCTTCTATATATGGTCAGCGATTTGAATTAGATCCTACTGGAGCGGTTTATTGGGTAGAACAAGATGTGTTGCTAATTGCCGATGTCCATTTAGGTAAAAGTGCTCATTTTAGAAAAAACGGGATGGCAGTTCCTGCTACTGCCGATGATAAAGAATATGACAAGCTTACCAACCTTATTCATAAATACAAGGCGAGTAGGTTGTGGTTTTTAGGTGATTTATTTCACTCATATCAAAATGCTGAATGGCATTTTTTTGAACAATGGATGAGGTTTCAAACTGCTGATATAGCTCTTATTATGGGAAATCATGATGTGATTTCAAAAAAAGAATTCAACCGTATAGGATTAAAGACCTATGAGGCAATTAGAATGGATGCTGTTTTCTTAACACATCATCCAGAAATTAAACAAGGCTTTTTCAATATCGCTGGACATATTCACCCTAGTGTGAAATTACAAGGCACCGGAAAACAATCTATGAAATTACCTTGCTTTCATGTATGTGAGACGGGAATGATCCTGCCAGCATTTGGCGATTTCACTGGAACCTATACTATTCAGCCTAAAAAAGGAGATCGAGTATTTGTTGTTGCCGACAATGAAGTGATTGAAATGCGTTAAGCCTTTACAAAAGAAACTTCTTTATCGTTTTCTTGTTAGTACCTTAGTACTATGAGAAGAAAACTTTACGCAATACTCAATGCCATTATAGTAGTTGTTTTAATAGGCTGGAATGGATATGCAAATTCAGGTAATTTTAATGGAAAGAATGTAGGTGAGCTCAGTGCAGAATATAATAACCTGTTTACTCCTGCTAGTTATGCCTTTTCCATTTGGGGCCTTATTTTTTTATCCCTATTGATATTTTGCGCTTATGGTCTTTATTATGCTTTTAATGATAAACATAGAGATTTACTTAGGAGGTTATGTAGTTCTGATTTGATAAGCAACAATCAGAAAAAGTTTGAAAACCGAACTGACTTCATTCTAACCACCGCTCCATTTTTCTTTATAGCAAACGTCTTGTGTTCCTTATGGGTAGCATTTTGGCTAGAAGAAATGATTTTAGTATCCGTTCTCATAATGTTTGGACTATTAAGTAGTCTACTTATATGCATAAAACGTTTGGATCTTGAAATTTGGGATGCTCCTATTCACATTATTGCTTTTGTATGGTGGCCGCTATGTTTGTACGCGGGATGGATAAGTGTTGCAACTATTGCAAATGTGGCATCCTATCTTGTAAGTGTGACTGATTTTACTATTGATGAACAAATTACAATAACCATTGTAATGGTTGCTGTAGCAGTTGTTATCAATCTATTTATGATTGTAAAACGTAATATGCGCGAGTTTGCATTAGTTGGAGTATGGGCATTAATAGCTATTGCAGTTAGACACTTTGAAGAGGTGACATTGATTGCTTATACTTCTTTGCTAGGAGCAGTTGTTCTATTTATTGCGGCTGGAATTCATGGTTCTAGAAATAAAGAAACAAGTCCAATAATGAAGTACAAGGAATATAAATCTCTAAGAAAGTAATAAGTTAAAAACTGCGTATATCATTACCCCAACTTGGATACGTGAAAATGGTGTTTTTTAAATTTTCAAATGTCATTCCGGCATTCATGGCAACTGCAAACATGTTTATTTGTTCTGATGCCTCTGGACCTATAATATGAGCTCCTACAATCTCATTGTTACTTTTATCTAGTAATATTTTGTATGCATATTTAATTCCTTGTAAGCGTCTGTTATTAAACCAGGAGGAAGCATCGTTTTCAATAACCTCATAGTTTAGCCCGTTTTCATTAGCTTGTTTTTCTGTAAGGCCTATTCCAGCAATTGTAGGAATCATAAAAACAGCGCTAGGAATTGCTGGTACTTTTAATTCTTTATTATTCCCTAGTATGTTTTGACTTACAACTTGTGCTTCAATACCACTTAAAGGAGTTAAGGGTAGGGTTTTAATACTTACATCACCACAAGCGTAAAAGTTTTCTTGACTCTCACTTTGTAATTTAGAGTTTACGACGATACCATTACGGTTTGTCACTACACCAGTATTTTCCAATTGTAAATCGTCAATGGATGGCACTCTACCCGATGTGTTAAAAACCACATCGACCGTTTTTTGATGTTGAACACCATCTTGATGATAATAAACAATATGTTTATCATCTATCTTTTCAATAGAGCTGGCTTGAGAATTAAGTTGTATTGAAATTCCTAATTCTATACTTAACTGTTGAGCATGATGTACCGTATATTCTTCAAATGGATTTAGAATGCGTTCACTTCTTTGCAGTACGGTTACTTCGCACCCTAATCTGTGAAGAATGTGACTAAATTCCATTCCTATATATCCACCACCTATAAAAAGAACTTTCTTTGGAAGTTGCTTCATTGAAAAAAAGTCGCCACTGGACAACGTATATTCAGCACCAGGAATATCTAGAGGTCTAGTTTTCATTCCAGTTGCTATCACAAACTTTTTAGAGTATATCTTCTCTCCTTCAATATCTAGTGTATTTTTATCTACAAAAGAGGAATTACCGTGGTAACAATCTATCCCTGCTTCTTTAAATTTATTTTCGGTACGCTGCGGTATGTTGTCACGATAAGATTCAACTTGATTCAGCATTTGCTCCCAAGAAGCTGTAGCAGTTCTAGATATCCCATTTCCCTTTAAGTCACCGCTTAAATTTTGAGCTTCAATTGCTGCAAGAAGAATTTTTTTGGGATCACAGCCACGTTGGGCGCATGTTCCTCCATATTCTCTTATATCGATAACTCCTACTTTTTTTCCAGAGTTGGCACATTGAGTAGCTACTAACTGTCCTGCAGTTCCAGTTCCTATTACAAATACATCATATGTTTTCATAGTAAGCAAGTTAAACCTAGATACTGTTAAATGCTCTTAAACTCAATCCAAAGCTTTTCTAAAACTCAGGGAGCGACCTATCTTTGCGACTCAATACAAGGATTTTGAGTTATACTTCTATATTAGAGCGTTTTAAAAGCTTATCACAAACCAACGTTTTAAATGACCTAGTTCAAGATGCAAAGGGCTATCATACTATTAGTGGATTAAACGGTAGTAGTTATTCCATGTTGATAAAGGTTCTTTTTGATCAGGCAGAAAAACCGTTTTTACTTATATGTGATGATAAGGAACAAGCAGCGTATTTTTTAAATGATTTGGAACAAAGTATAGGAGAAGATCACGTGCTATTTTATCCAGGTAGTTATCGCAGGCCTTATCAAATTGAGAAGACTGACAACGCCAATGTATTGCTACGAGCTGAGGTCCTCAATAGGATAAACTCTAGAAAAAAACCAGCGGTAATCGTTACTTATCCAGATGCTTTGTTTGAAAAGGTTGTGACTCGGAAAGAACTTGAAAAAAACACCCTTAAAATTTCGGTTGGCGATCAAATCACCGTTGATTTTGCTAACGAAGTTTTATTCGAGTACGAGTTTAAAAGAGTTGATTTTGTGACTGAGCCAGGAGAATTTTCCCTGAGAGGAGGAATATTAGATGTGTTCTCTTTTAGTAACGACGAGCCCTATCGAATTGAGTTTTTTGGAAATGAAATCGATTCCATTCGAGTTTTTAATGTTGAAACCCAATTAAGTAAGGAACAGGTTAGAAAAATCTCAATTATTCCAAATGTTGAACACAAAAAACTTGAAGAAACTAGAGAGAGTTTCCTTAAATACCTGTCTAATAAGACCAGTATTTTTGCTTTTCACTTAGAACTACTCTACGGTCGATTAGACTCGCTTTTCGCGAAAGCGGAACAAGAATATAACAATTTGCAAGGCGAAATACGTCAATTAACTCCACAGGAAATTTTTGCAAATTCTGAGCTTATCAAAAAGCAGCTTAAAGAATATAATCATTTTGAATTTGTTGCCAATCAAGGAGAAATAGCATTTAAGACACAGCCACAACCATCTTTTAACAAGCAGTTTGAGTTATTGATTGAAAATCTTGAAACTAACAAAGCAGATGGTATCAAGAACTATATCTTTTGTGGTACCGCACAACAAGCAAAACGTTTTCATGACATTTTTGACGACATGAATGCTACCGTCGAGTATGAAACCGTAGTAGCTCCTTTATATCGTGGATTTATAAGTTATGATTTGCGTATTGCATGTTATACTGATCATCAAATATTTGAACGATATCATAAGTTTCATCTCAAAAATGGATACGCAAAAAAACAAGCGATTACCTTAAAGGAACTTAACTCGCTCGAGATTGGAGATTATGTTACTCATATAGATCATGGAATAGGGAAATTTGGTGGATTACAGAAGGTCGATCAAAATGGTAAACAACAAGAGGCCATTAAACTAATTTATGGTGAACGAGATATCTTGTATGTATCAATTCATTCCCTACATAAAATTACCCGATTTTCAAGTAAAGATGGTAAACCACCAAAAATTTACAAATTAGGTAGTCCAGCCTGGAAGAAACTGAAACAAAAAACTAAGAAAAAGGTAAAGGAAATTGCTTTTGATCTTATCAAACTGTACGCAAAACGTAAATCGAAAAAAGGATTTCAGTATGCGCCAGATGGTTATTTACAAAATGAACTCGAGGCTAGTTTTATCTATGAAGATACTCCGGATCAAAGTGCAGCCACCGCCGATGTAAAGGCCGACATGGAAAGCGATAAACCAATGGATAGATTGGTTTGTGGTGATGTAGGTTTTGGTAAGACAGAGGTAGCTATAAGAGCTGCCTTTAAAGCAGCGGTTAATGGAAAACAAGTCGCTGTTCTTGTGCCTACAACTATTCTAGCTTTTCAGCATGCTAAATCTTTTAAAGAACGATTGTCAGATTTACCTGTGAAGGTAGATTACTTAAACCGTTTCAGAACAGCAAAAGAACGTCGGGCGGTTCTTGATGGACTAGCCGATGGAAGTATCGATATAGTAATAGGAACCCATCAACTTGTAAATAAATCTGTTCGTTTTAAGGATCTCGGACTTTTGATTATTGATGAGGAGCAAAAATTTGGAGTTGCAATAAAGGATAAATTAAAAACCCTTAAAGAAAATATCGATACGCTCACGTTAACAGCGACACCTATTCCTAGAACACTTCAGTTTTCATTAATGGCCGCTCGTGATTTAAGTGTTATTAAAACACCACCGCCTAATAGACATCCTGTCGAAACAAAGGTGGTTCGTTTTAGTGAAGAGGTAATTCGTGATGCTGTGAGTTATGAAATATCAAGAGGCGGACAAGTGTTTTTTGTCCATAATCGAATCGAGAATATAAAGGAAGTAGCAGGAATGATTCAAAGATCAGTACCCGATGCAAAAATTGGTATAGGTCATGGTCAAATGGATGGTAAAAAATTAGAGGAACTCATGCTTTCATTTATGAACGGTGAGTTTGATGTACTCGTTTCAACAACCATAATTGAAAGTGGTCTGGATGTCCCAAATGCTAATACGATTTTTATAAATAACGCTAATAATTTTGGCTTGTCTGATCTACATCAAATGAGAGGTAGAGTAGGGCGTAGTAATAAAAAAGCCTTCTGTTACTTCATAACGCCACCCTATGAGGTTATGACTGATGACGCACGTAAACGTATTCAAGCAATTGAAACATTTTCTGATTTAGGAAGTGGTTTCAATATCGCTATGAAAGACCTTGAAATACGTGGAGCTGGAGACATTTTAGGTGGTGAACAAAGCGGTTTTATGAATGAAATTGGTTTTGATACCTATCAAAAAATCCTTGCCGAAGCTATTTCTGAATTAAAAGAAAATGAATTCAAGGATCTTTATATTGAGGATGAAGTAGATAAAAAACCTGTTACTGATGTCAATATAGATACTGATTTTGAATTATTGTTTCCAGATGATTATATCAACTCCATTACAGAAAGATTATCGCTTTATTCAAAATTGAATGAGGTTGAAAACGAGGATGAGTTACAAAATTATCGAAAAGAATTAGTAGATCGTTTTGGAGAATTACCAGATGAAGCAGAAGACTTACTTACAAGTATTCGTATAAAGTGGATTGCTGCTAATATGGGGCTTGAAAAAATTGTTATGAAAAACGGAAAGTTCGTAGGCTACTTTGTAAGTGATCAACAAAGTGATTTTTATCAATCACCAGCATTTGGAAAGGTGTTACAGGCAGTTCAATCTCATCCTAGACAATTTAAGATGAAGGAGAAACAAACAAGAGCTGGATTACGTTTATTACTCACTATACCAGATATTAAAACAGTTGATAAAGCATTTGAAGCTTTAAATAAAATATTACCATTGCCGGTCCATGAAAAAGCTTAATAAAAGCAGAAGCTTTAGCCCAAATTATTTCTTTATCAATTTGTGTATTTCAATTACCTGTTGATCGTTTAATAATCTGAAAAAATAAACGCCTTTTGCTAAGTCTTGAATGGATATGTTGTTCAATTGATCTGTACCAAGCTTGCAATTTTTCACAGGCTTACCTTGTAGGTTGTAGATTTCTAGTCTGTTTATAGTGTTATTTAAACACGCTATATTAATCTGGTCACTTGCGGGATTTGGGTAAAGTTTGATTTGAGATCGCGTGTTTGGTGCATTTTCATAGTTTAATAAACCGCTTATATCTAATGTGACAATGTCGCTATTGGATCCAAAACCATAAATCGTTTCTTCTGTGATAAAGTAATTTCCAGCACCATCCTCAATCGTATTCAGTAACAGTTGCCAGGTGGTACCTGAGTCTGTTGTGAGATATAAATCTCCAGTTGAGGTTGTAATTCCTATTCCGTAAGATGGAGTAAAGAATTTGAAGGTACCTATAAATCCTGGGAAATTATTGTACTGAAAGGTTTGTCCGCCATCATAAGAAACCTGTTGACCTATATAAAATGTGTTTGCATCAATCAATTGTATTCCTTCAAAATTCCCACCTGTGTAATTGATAGGATTCCAGGATGCACCACCATCAATTGTCTTAAAAGCTTGATTACTGGTATTAGTCGCAATACCTATCAAATCATCGAGGAAAACGATGTATTCAGTATTACCTGTAGTAGTGATATGGCTCCATCCAGAACCAGTTTGGTAACGATAAATTCCATCGCTTGCAAAGAAGTTACCACCTACCACAAAAAAGTCATCTCTAGATTTTAACCAAACGTCTTTTGCAATAAACTGTTGGGTAATATTAGGTCCCGTTATGTTAATCCAGGTGTCACCATGATCATCAGAATAACTTACTCGACTTATATTTCCACGTGTAGTAAGTGCTTCACCATTAGGCTTTAGGTGAACGGCATTATAGCCGCCAGAAACTGTCTTGCGGTCCCATGTTACGCCATAATCTGTAGTACGATACATAACATCCCTAAATACCGCACTACCATTATTACCTAGACCTACTACTAATCCTGTAGCATTATTACCAAATGAGGCTTGTTCTAGTGAGCTCGGTATAAAATCATTTAAAAGACTGTTCCATGTAGTTCCATCTATAGATTCTAGTGCAGCTCCTTCTAATCCAATATATAATTTAGTTGCGCTGGCATCAATGCTTAAAAGATCATCTCGTCCTATATCTTGTAGGCTCCATGAAAGGCCCTGATCATTTGAACTTAATATATTACCATCGTTGCCCACAACGTAATAGGTATTATTATGAAAAACCAGGTCATTAAGTCGCTCGTTAGTTCCTGATGTAGCTTGGTTCCAGGTTAATCCTGCATCGTTAGTATAAAAAATAAAACCGCCTGATGCGATAACTATCCCATTGAGAGAATCTCTAAAATCAATTTTAGTTATAGTCCAAAAATTTTGAATAGGTAATGCTATACTAGTCCATGTGGTACCGCCATCGTCGGTTCTATAGAATGTGATGTCGTCGCCCACTACAAATCCGGTATTACTATCAATAAAGTGAATGTCTCTTATTGCTTCAGTTGTTCCTACATTAAGAATAGTCCAATTACTACCACCATCGATAGTTTTGATAAGTTTACCATTACCACCAGCAACATAGCCTTCATTCTCATTGAGAAAATATAAAGTAGAAAATCCGCTGCTGGGTAGATTATAATTGATAGTACTTCTAAATTTATCATTTGATTTTATAACTCGATTTCTATTTACTATGTAAGCGAGATCATTACGCAGGACCTGTAGATCAAAACCTTGTCCATTACCTTCTAGTCTATAAGAATTACCATCGTTTTCACTTATATACATACGATTAAGAAGATTGACTTCATCAAACAAGAATATACTACCATCTGGCGATACTTCAACTTCCGTAATTTCAGAAATGTTTTTTATAGGAGTTCTAAATATCCAATCTGGTTGTTGAGCTCGAAATGTTGTTGTAGTCAATAAAACAATAAATGATAAAAGCGCTGTTCTCATAGCAACAAAGATATTACAAAGAGTCTATTCAAAGGGTTATTGTTTGAACTTAAGGTAATTAGATGATTGAGGTAGCGAGTGATTTTCAGTTTGATTATGATATTTAATTTTACGCTTTCGCGAAAGCGTAGAAACAAAAAAAGCCAGATCAAAAAGACCTGGCTTATATTATAGAGGTTATCTTCTAGGCTAACCATTGACTCCATGGAAGACGACTAAGAACAACAACAAACGCCAAGGTGTAAAATATACCTAGCATTTTGAACTTGCCACTGCTTATAACTTTTTTCTTGTGTTTTGAATAACCGATGGTTAAAAGTGTAACACCAATTATCATCATTAAAGGATGTTCTAGGGCTAGTAATCGTAGTCCACTGTTGCCCATCACTTCACTTGTGTTATTAAAAAGCATGCTGGAATATGGAGAAACTATCCAAAGAACAATCCCTAGAAGTAATTGAATATGAGTTACAATTAACCCTACTAATGCCAGACTGAAATCTTTATTTCCAAATTCTTTTTTTCCTAACCAACCGATTAGTGAATTGATCGTTGCGATACCTAATACTAAAAGTAATAGATAAGCCCAACCGGAATGTGCATGTTGAATAATATTGTACATAGATCTCTTAATTTGAAATCAAAAATAAGGCAAAAAAATAACCCTATCTCTCTAGATAGGGTTATTGTAAAACAATTTATTTAATAGTTCTTAGTTAAAGATGTATCTAAGTCCTATTTGAGCTTGCCATCTTGAAGAACGTATACCAGCATCATCAATTTGCTCAAATCCTTCTGCAAAATCAGGATCAAATGAGAATTCTGGGTCTGGTCCACCTCTTTCAGTTTCTACGATTTCAACTTCACCAAAGCTTCCTGTGATTCTCTTTTGAACACCCCAGTCTTTGTTTAAGAAGTTGAAGAAGTTGAAGATGTCTAATGAAGCTTGGAACGTGTGCTTTTTACCACCAAAGTCTAATTTAAAGTCTTGAAGAACTTTTAAGTCTACAATGTGGTTCCATGGTCCACGGTCACCATTACGCTCTGCATATTGTCCTCTTCTTTCTCTTAGGTAATCATTACCTTCAATGAACGCATCAAGAGCAGCCCATTGATCTGCAGCCGAAACACCATTTGCATCTACTAGGTTAATCTCGCTCTGGTTTCTAGGAATGTAGAATAAAGCATTATCACGAGAGTCGTCATTTAAAAGATCAGCTCCTTCATCATAGATGTAACTTAAAGTACCACCTTGTTGTCCGTTATAGAATAAACTTACTGTAGTAGCAAAGTTTTCACTCCATTCCATTTGGTAAGAAGCGTTTGCAGTAATTCTGTGACCTAATGCAAACTGTGAGTTTCCAATAGTTGCACGGTTTTTACCATTTACAGTAACTACGTTTCTCCATTGAGAACTGTTTTGTGAAGAAGTACCTTCAAAGATAGATTTACCTTGTCCGTATGTATAAGCGATCTGTCCAGAGAATCCATTGTCAAATGGCTTTGTTAATACGAATGATGCGTTGTATGACCAACCTTCATTTGTATTTGTTCCCAAGATAATACGAGAATACTCACTATCTATACGCTGACTGTCATTCCAAAGTGGACGAGTATCTGCACCGTTAAGGGTACCTACTGGTTCACCAATGTTTAAGTTTTGGTAAAGTACATTGTTGATTGTTTCATTGTAAAGGAAGTCTGCACTAGCAATTAATCCCCATACACCTAATTTTTGGTCAACACCTAGACTGTATTTTGCTACCTGAGGTAATTTAAAGTCTGGTGCAAATAAATCGATTTGTCCACCGATTGTACCACTACCTGGTGCTGGACCATTTCCAATAGGTTGATTAAATGGATCTGCTTCAAAGAATAATGTTCCTGAATCAAAGTCGTTCTCATTAACTCCACCTACAGAGATACCATTGTTGTTGTAAGCACCACCTGGCCATACTAATGGGATACGTGAAGTAAAGATTCCTAATCCACCACGTACTTGAGTTGTTTTGTCACCAAAAGCATCCCAGTTAAATCCTAAACGTGGAGAAACATGAATCTGGCTTTTTATTTTCTTACCAACTCTAGCACCTTGAAGATCTTTACCAGCAGCTTCTAATAAAGCAACTGTTCTTGTGTTGAAGTCATCGTTTGCAGTACCTTCTTCAAAGAATGGTACATCAACTCTTACACCGTACGATAATTTAAAGTCTTTAGTTAATTTCCACTCATCCTGAGCATAAAGACCCAACTGAGAGTAGTTGAATTTTGCAGCCGCTGCTGTCGCATCGTCTCCTGTTGTTCCTGCTGGATCTAGTAAAGAATAAGAGTAGTCGTAATCAGTAGGAGCAACGTCGTTTGAAGGATCATTGTCAAAATAAGATTCAAAATCAGATAAAGAATTAAATCTATACTGTCCAAAATTTTGACGAATGAATACATTACGTATATCATAAGATTCAAAGTTACCACCTAAAGTAATGTTGTGAGCACCAGCAGCAATTTGGAAGTTATTTGTGATAGTGAATACGTCTTGATCAAGAATGTTTCCTGTAGAGAAAGCCTCAGAACCAAATGTTATGCTACCAGCACCGTCATTGATTGTTACTCTAGGGAATGCACCACCTATTGGGTCCCGGTCATCTCTTACAGTAGTATAACTAGCAATTAAATTGTTAGATAATTTATTGTTGATTTGACTGTTCCATTCCAGAGTAGTGAAATTAGTTTCAGAAGGGAAGAAAATACCTGCGTTAGCAAAGTTAATAGAAGTAGCGCTACTTGTACTTGGTGAAGTAGACTCACCACGTACATAGTTGTGCTTAAGTACAAGAGTGTTCTTATCATTAACGTTGTAATCTAAACGAATAGTAAATCTATCAGTATCTAATGTTCTGTTCGTGTTTTCATAACCACCAGGATTGTAACCGAATAAGTTTATTAGGTTATCTCTTAAGTTGTTAATCCTTGTTGGGTCTGCTGGTAAGTTAGTGTCACCTGCAGCATTTCTTGCATCACCTACATATTGGTTAAAATCAAAAGGTCTAGGAGTTTCTTCTCTTTCAATTTCTGCATTAACAAACATGAAAAGTTTGTTCTTGATAATAGGACCACCTACTCTAAAACCGTAAAGGTTAGTAGAGAATTCATCTAATCTTTCTCTATCTGGAGCTGGGTCACTACCGTTTCTATCGTCTATTTCATCGATAACCGCTTGAGGTGTTTTACCTGCAAGTTTTTCATTTCTATTAAACCAGTAAGCACTACCTTCCCAGTTGTTAGTACCAGAACGAGTAATTGCGTTTATAGCACCACCAGTAAAACCTGATTGTCTTACATCAAAAGGAGCAATGTTAACTTGGAATGATTCAATAGCATCTAGAGAAATTGGATTGATACCAATTTGTCCACCATTAGTACCTGTACCTGCAAGACCAAAAACGTCGTTGTTAACGGCACCATCAATAAAGATTGAGTTGTAACGATTGTTTTGACCAGCAATTGAGATAGCGCCACCTTCACCAACTTGAGCCTGTGGAGTTTTTCTCAAAATGTCATCAATACCACGAGTTACTGTAGGTAACGTGTTGATTTCACGAGTAGAGATGTTTGTCTCTGGACCTGTATTGTTTGAATCAAAAATACCATCACGTGTTGCTTTAATAACAACTTCGTCTAGGGCATTAGCCTCATCAGATAAGGTTACATTAAAAGTTTCTGATTCACCTAACTGTAGGAAAATATTTTCAAAAACTTCATCCTTCTTTCCAACGTAAGAGAAAGTAATGGTGTAAGGACCACCTACACGCATGTTTGTTATACGGTAGTAACCATTGATGTCTGTAGCAGAACCGTAGTTTGTACCTGTAGGTCCGTGCACAGCAACGATTGTAGCGCCTAAAAGTGGTTCGTCACCAGCTTCTAGAACTCGACCATTAATACTCGAGGTTGTAACCTGAGCAGTGGCCACTAGAGCAACAAAAAACATTGCTAGCGTTGCTAAAAATTGTAATTGTTTCTTCATTTGGGTATGAATTAGCTTGAGTTAAAATTTTTGCAAATGTCCGTACTAAATCCCTTTCCAATATTAAGCTAACATTAAATTACACTTTTTAACACTTATTTTTTCTGGTTCTAATTAATAATGTTATTGAAATTGGTAAAATCTACTCAAGATTTGTTGTGTGCTAGCATCGTGCTGGCCAGTCGAGCCGTTCTCTATGTCTTTTAAAACAGCATCAGCTAGAACTTTTCCTAATTCTACACCCCATTGGTCATAGCTATAAATGTTCCATATAACACCTTCTGTAAAGATTTTGTGTTCATACATCGCTATTAATTTCCCTAGGCTAGCTGGTGTAAGCTCATCTATAAGTAGGGTAGTAGTAGGTTTGTTTCCTTCAAAAACTTTGTATGGTAATAGAAATTCTATCTCGTCTTGGTTTTTTCCTGCAGTTTTTAGATCGTCAAAGGCTTCTTCTTTTGTCTTACCATTCATTAATGCTTCTGTTTGAGCAATAAAGTTTGCCATAAGCTTGTTGTGATGATCTTTATGTTGGTATTTCGCTTTCGCGAAAGCGATAAAATGAGCAGGAATCAGTTTTGATCCTTGATGAATTAGTTGGAAAAAGGCATGTTGGGAATTTGTTCCAGGTTCTCCCCAAACGATATTTCCAGTTTCATAATTCACTCTAGAACCGTTACGATCTATAGTTTTACCATTACTTTCCATTATAGCCTGTTGTAGGTAGGCTGGTAATCGATGTAAATATTGAGTGTATGGAATTACTGCCTCGCTTTGAGCCTTATAAAAGTTGTTGTACCAAATAGTTAATAAAGCTAATTGAACAGGTATGTTATTTTCAAATGAAGCTGTTTTAAAATGTTCATCCATTTGTGACGCTCCATCAAGTAGTTGTTGGAAGTTGTGAGTGCCCACACTCAATGCTATACTCATTCCTACCGTGCTCCACAAAGAAAATCTACCACCTACCCAATCAAACATTGGAAAAATATTTTCTTCCTCTATGCCAAAATCTACAGCTCTGTTTACATTACTGCTTACTGCTATAAAATGTGTTCCTACAGCATCTTGATTCACTTGTTGTGTAAACCAATTACGTATAGTAGTTGCATTGGATAAGGTTTCTTGAGTTCCAAAGGATTTTGAAACTATTACAAAGAGTGTGGTACTAGGATTAATCGTTTTTAAAACTTCTTCTACGTGATCACCTTCAACATTAGAAACAAAATGAAGATTGAGGTGATTCTTATAGGCTTGTAAAGCCTCAGTAATCATTACTGGCCCTAGATCGCTACCACCTATTCCTATATTCACAACAGTATCAAAAGCTGCTCCACTAGCAGTTTTAAATTCGCCGCTTATTACTTTGTCTACAAATTCAAACATTTTCTGTTTGCTTGTAACAGCAGCGTCAACGAACTGTTGTGCTCCTTCATGAGCTTGTTGTGCTCGTAGAGCAGTGTGAAGGACCGACCTTCCTTCAGTTGCGTTAATAGGCTTACCAGAAAAATACGCTTCTATGGCTGCATCTAGATGAGTTTCACGAGCAAGTTGAACTAATAGATCTTTTGTAGTTGAATCCCATAAGTTTTTTGAAAAGTCAACATAGAAATCTTCAAAAATAGTGGTGAATTCTTGAGCTCTATTGCTATTGTCTTTAAAAGCCTGTTTCAGGTTTAAACCTTGGTTGTTATTATAATGTTCTTCTAGCTTTTTCCAAGCTTCAGTTTGAGTAGGATTGATGTTTTTCATAATAATGGCGGCTGTTATAAAATGTCGTCATTTTTAAAAGCTAGCTGATCTATTTCCTCCTTTAATGGGGCGATGAACTCTAGGTAGTTATTAATTTTTTCTTTTGGCAATGGGTCAGCAGCAGGTAGTTTTTGTTTGTAAGGGTCAACCTGTACGCCGTTTACCCAAAAACGATAACATACGTGTGGACCTGTTGCAAGACCGGTACTACCTACAGTACCTATTACCTGACCTTGTTTAACTCGTTGACCTACCTTTACCTTGCGCTTAGTCATGTGTAGGTATTGAGTTGAGTAGGTGCCATTGTGCTTAATTTTTACGTAATTACCATTACCTCGTGTGTAGCTGGATTTAGTAACGACACCATTTGCGGTTGCAACGATAGGTGTTCCTCGCGGTGCTGCATAATCTGTTCCCTTGTGTGCTTTCCATCGCTTTTGTACTGGATGAAATCTACGTTTTGTGAATCTACTAGAAATTCGGGTGTAATTTACTGGTGCCTTTAAGAAGAAACTGCGCAATGTTTTACCAGTCTCGTCGTAATAATCATGAACGTTTGCTATGGAATCAGTTTGGTAATCAAAAGCATAGTAAGGATTACCATCAGTTTCAAACACTGCTGCTTCTATAGATTCAATACCTGCAAAAATGCTGTCGTTTATATAACGTTCGTTATAAATCATTTTAAAACGATCGCCTTTTTGTAATCTAAAGAAATCGATGGACCATCTATAGATATCAGATAATTCATAGATCGCACTCAATCCTAAACCTTCTTCTTCCATTGCTTCTGAAAGTGTAGAGGTTATTACTCCACTAGCGGTTTTACGTTTGAATGAAATAGGGTGTTTGTCTCGATAAGCATTAAGACTGTCTGTTAATTCTACAACCACATAGTCTAGCCTGGTAGGCTCGTATACAAAGGCGGCAGGAGTTCCTATACTGTCTTTTTTTCTTAAAATTTTAAATGGTTTGCCGGTTTGTATACGACGCACGTCAAATACTTCATTAAATTCTTGGGCTGCTTTAAAGGTACTTTGACCTTCAACCAAATAATCGTCTAATAGATCACCAAAGGTGTCACCTGACTTTACAGTGTCTTCCACTACTTCAAAATCAGTAAGGTTAAACCCATATTTCATTATCGGTTTTGGCGCTACTGGTGTTATTTGATTAACAGGTATTTGCTTCTGTTTTTTCTTGTCACAAGAAATAAATAGTAATAAAACAGATAAACAACCTATAAGATACTTTTTCATGTATTATTTTGTATTAAGTGCGTGTGTAACCCATTGCTTACCCCATTCGTCGTGTTCTTGCTGTGTCCATAACGATGGGAAGAAACTAATTTTCTGAAAACTAGGCGGTAAGAACTGTTTCCAGTTTGTACCACCAGTTGCTTGAACAGCTTGTCCTTCTTTGCGTAAATACCTATGCGCTGCACCCATGTGCATGAGTAACCAGTTGATATTTGCATTTTGATCTAGCATGCGCAAGGCCTCTATAAGGTCCTCTGTTTTTTCTTCATCTGGTAATTGTAAAAATTGCTGGTTTAAATTAGTGTTTTGAACTTCACCTGCGATTCTTAAAAAACGTGGGGTATATCTTTTTTCAAACTGTTTTAAGGTAAGTGTTTTTTCACCGGTATGCATGTCAATACCGCCTTTTTTCCAGTAGATGTTTTCGTATAGTTCTTGATTTGTTACTGATTCTGCTTTCGCGAAAGCGTAATCCTGCACATTATCTTTATTGCGATAGTTATCACGCACGGTAGGATGGACCAGGTTGATAAGATCAGTACTGTAAAATTCAATCATTCTAAATTGAGCGCTTTGGAAACCGCTTGCAGGAAGTAGTGACATACGGAATTTTAAAAACTGCTCGCGTTCCATTCCTCGTACCATCACATCAAATGAATTGATCAAGACTGTGAAGTAACGATTAATTCGCTTTGCCTTTTCAGCAAAAAAAGCACCTGTCAACTGCTCATTTTCTATAATTTGTTTCTGCTCGTGAATGATAAGCTTAAAATACAGTTCAGTTATTTGATGATAACCGATAAATATCATTTCATCGGGAAAATGTGTAGCGGGAACTTGTAGGCTCAAAAGTGTGTCTAGTCTTATGTAATCCCAGTAAGTAATGTACTGGTCGTATAACAAACCATCGAGGTAGGATAACATATCCTGTCCAGAATTTTTGAACTTCTCCTGAAGAAGTTCGATACGCTTTGCGATTTCTGGACTAATTTCTTGTGACATAGATTGAATCTTGGTGGATTTACAAAAATAACAAAGCCGTATAAACTGTTCAATGTTTATACGGCTTAAGTGTTAATTAGTTTTAACTAATTATGGGATAATTTTAAAACTGTGTTTTAATCCTTTGAAAGCTTCTAAATCTGCGGTTAGTGAACCTACAGCCAACTTTGCTTTAATGCGTAGTGGGATTTTATTTTCATCATCAGATATCCATACGGTAAGGCTTTCTTGTTCTTTAAAAACACGACCAGATTGAACGTAAGGTTTGAATTTTAACGCAGGAACTTTACCAAATTTAGTTTTTACTGTAGTGCGTTTTAAAAACTTCAGTTTAAAGTCATAATTCTCCTTGTCAAAGAACATGGGTAAAATAAATTCGTCGCCTTTTTTAAGAGTTTTAGTGTCTATTTGATCTCGTAAATGATAGAAGGCGCTCACCATATCCTGTGTACCAGGTTTTATTTTTTCGGTACTTTTTGTGTTACGTTTTTTATCGTGAACTAGTGCTTCATTTTTTTCGTGATCAAAATCTATTACAATGTCCTTTTTATAACCACCTTCATTGATGTCTCTTATGAATCTATAGGGTTTAACCTCGTTTTTGTCAATATAAGATTCGTAATGATCGTCTACCGTAAAAAAGAGATCTAGTAGTCCTGTTGATCTACCATGTCCTTTAATATGGTATACATCCTTACCTTCAAGTTGACTGTCGATGACCTCTAGTTCTGCATAACTTGCATTGAAAATACCGTAGTGAATTCTAAACTTAAACCATTCTCCTTCTTGAAATGTTTGTTGTAGAGAATTTTTATAGGTAGCACTAGTAAAAGCGGTACTCAAAAACAAAACAACTACTAATGATAAAGAAAGAATATGTCTCATGATTTATGGATTAATCGTTTCACATGATGTATTACAAAGGTTATACCATTTTGTTATAAGGTTCCTCTTCTTGCTTGTTCTCTTTCTATAGCTTCAAATAAGGCTTTAAAATTACCAACTCCGAAAGACTGTGCACCCTTACGTTGTATTACTTCTATAAACATGGTTGGTCTATCTACAACTGTTTTTGTAAATAGTTGTAAAAGGTAACCTTCTTCATCTCGATCAATAAGAATTCCATGTTTTTTAAGGAGTTCTACATCTTCATCTATATCACCTACTCTTTCTAAAATATCATCATAGTACGTGTCTGGGACGTAAAGGAACTCTACTCCACGATCTCTCATAGCGCTTACAGTTGCTACAATATCATCGGTTGCGACTGCAATGTGCTGCACACCTGGACCGTTATAGAAGTCTAGATACTCCTCAATTTGAGATTTTTTCTTTCCTTCTGCTGGTTCATTGATTGGGAACTTTATACGACCATTACCATTGCTCATAACTTTACTCATGAGAGCAGTGAACTCGGTAGAGATATCATCATCGGCAAAAGATATGATTTGAGCAAAGCCCATTACTTCTCCGTAAAATTTGCACCATGTATTCATTTGGTCCCAACCTACGTTACCGACCATGTGATCTATAAATTTAAGTCCAACTGGTTCTGGATTGTAATGTGATTCCCACTTTTCAAATCCTGGTAAGAAAACACCATTGTAATTTTTACGTTCGACGAATATATGAACGGTCTCACCATAAGTATAGATTCCAGACCTCACGACCTCACCATATTCGTCGCTTTCAACAGTAGGTTCTAGGTAGGGTTTTGCACCTCTTTTGGTTGTTTCTTCAAAAGCTTTACGAGCATCTTCTACCCATAACGCAACCACTTTAACACCATCACCGTGTAAGTTTACGTGGTCGTTGATTGGTCCGTCTTTCTGTAGTGGTGATGTAAGAACTAGTCGTATTTTATCTTGCTTAAGTACATATGAAACACGGTCTTTTAAACCTGTTTCAAGTCCTGCATAGGCTTCTGATTGAAAACCAAAGGCTGTTTTATAGAAGTGTGCACTTTGTTTTGCATTACCTACGTATAGTTCTACATAGTCTGTCCCTAATAGAGGTAGAAAATCTTCGGCTTCTTTAAATAATTTTTTGAGCGAGTATTCTGTGTTTTTTAAGTCTTTTAGATTTTTTATTTCTGCTGGCATGATGTTGTTTTTTGATAATTAATTTTTAATTGTGGCTGTTATAAAAATAACTACCACATGGCTCTCATGTGTGCAGCACATTCTAATTTACTGTTATTGATCTTGCTCATTTTCTTCTTCAATTAACTCTTCTATCTCAATTATTCCTTCTGTATTTAAAGAGTCTACTTTTTGATCTAATGTGTCAATATCTTCCTCATAATAATACCAATCATCTTCTATAGTTTCTTCCTTTTCATATTCATACTCTTGTCCAAAATTGCTAAAATCTCCATCGGCAAGTTCACTTAAAGAAAGACCTATAATAGCAACAAATAAGATGATGATAAGAGTGGTTATTCCAGATATTGCAATGGTAATTATATTAATTATTTTCCCTGCATTAACTGATTTATATGATGATTGTGAATAGGACCTAGGATCCGACTTATAGGCTCTTACTCCTTTATTGGCTATCACTAAACCTATGATTCCACCTATTAAGGATAATGGTGCTCCTATACCGTATAAGCAACATGAAATAAAGAAAAAGACAATAGAAATTATTCCAATAACAAGTGCTGCAGGATCACCAGGGACAGATTGTTGTATCCTATTATCAAATCCTCCATCAGAATAGGATTGTTGATGTTGTGTAGGTGTACTTTCGTAACCAGATGATGATTGTTGATTTCCAAAAGGATTCTGCGAGTCGTTATTATTTTCCAATGTAAAGGTTTATTTAAATTATAGACAAATATAGTCGGTTATTCTAACCAACTTTTGTGATAACTCTCATCTGCAACTTTCATTGCTTCCTTAGTTACTTGCAATGGTGCAAAGGTGTCTACCATAACTGCGAGTTCTTCTGTAACCGTTTGCCCTATACTACGCTCGGCAGCACCTGGATGTGGTCCGTGTGGAATTCCAGCAGGATGCAAGCTTATGTGTCCAGGAGCAATATCGTTCCTACTCATAAAATCACCATCTACATAATATAGTACCTCGTCACTATCGATGTTACTGTGATTATATGGTGCAGGAATACTTTGCGGGTGATAATCGTATAATCTAGGAACAAAGCTGCATACAACAAATGCATCAGTTTCAAAGGTTTGATGAACTGGTGGTGGTTGATGAATACGTCCAGTGATCGGTTCAAAATCATGTATTGAAAAGGCGTACGGATAATTATAGCCATCGTATCCTACAACATCAAATGGGTGCGATGCATACACCATATCAAAAATCTCATCTTGCTTGCGCACTTTTATTAAAAACTCACCTTTTTCATCATGAGTTTCTAGCTCTTGTGGTTGTCTAAGGTCTCTTTCACAAAAAGGAGAATGTTCTAATAATTGTCCAAACCAATTTCTATATCGTTTTGGGGTATAAATAGGTCTTCGACTTTCAACAATAAACAACCTGTTGTCATTGGTATCAAAATCAATTTTGTAAATAATCCCTCTTGGGATTAGCAAGTAATCACCGTATTTAAAATCCAAATTTCCTAAATGAGTACGCAATTTCCCGGATCCCTTATGAATAAATAGGAGTTCATCAGCATCGGTATTTTTATAAAAATAGTCCTGAGTTTTGTTTTGCGGTGAAGCAAGAGTAATGTTACAATCACTATTTGTTAATACAATCTTCCTAGAATCTAAATAGTCTAACTCGGGAGCCACTTCAAATCCTCTAAAACGATAGCTTTTCATATTATTGGGAATTGCTATTTCTGGCTTTACAGAATATTGATCCGAAATTTCCTTCACCATTGTCGGGCGGTAAACGTGATATGAATTTGTTGACATTCCATCAAATCCAATAGTTCCAAACAATTGTTCGTAATATAATTCACCATTTTCTTTCCTAAAAATAGTATGTCTTTTAGGTGGAATTTTTCCTAGTTTGTGATAAAAGGGCATGCGTTTAACTTTTCTGCCCTAAATTTCGGAAATTCTTCAGACCATTCCATAGATATATGGATCTTTTTTGAATCTGAATGTTTTTCTAGAATTATTTAGAAACGATAACCTAAAGAAACAAAAAATTGATCGTCATCAAGTTGCGGAGAGAAGCTATACTTGATTTCGATTGGTCCCAGAAAGGTTTCTATTCCATAGCCAATTGCATAACCAGTATATCTTGCTTGACTAAACCAGTCATCTTGTTCAAAAAGTTCATCATCTACATTGGCATAATTAGCGGTGAAATTAATGTGGTTTTTTTTGAATATTTCATAGTCTGCCGTGATCCCAAATTTAATCATGGTATCACCACTTATACTGACAAAGTCATATCCGTAAAATGATACAAAATTATTTATGGGCCTCGATCCATAGCCGCCTAAAAAGAAATCAAGACTACTATTAGCTGGATTTCCTATTGCGATTCCCACCTGAGCATCTCCAATAAAACTTAATTTATCAAAGCTAAAAGCTCTTTGTACTTGTAATTGAGCAATGCTGAAACTACTAAAATCTTCTTGTTCAGAGTTTGCTAGATAAACATGAAAATCTCCGTTAATACGCCAACCTTCATTTGGAAAAAACATATTATCCATACTGTCTACCAGTATTTCTCCGTACAAGCTAGTGTACAAACTGTCATCAAAAGTAAGATCCTCATTCGTTCTGTTAGGATCTGAAATTGTATTCGTAAAAATATCAAGGTATTTAAATTCTAAACCAGCTGTTAAATACAGGTTTTTATTAAATCTAGAACGCATAAACACCTGATTGGTCCAATCTTTATATTTTACTTCAATACTGTTTACTCCTAAGTTAGTATTGTCCACATCTGCTACAAAATCGGCTTGAATGTCTTGATCAAATTGAACATAATTGCTATTAACACCAATTGACCAATAACGTCCTTTGTCAATGTAGTAATCTAAATTGTATCTAATATTGTCACCAACGATAACATCGGCACTTATGACATCGTTGCTCACTAGAACACCTTTTCTACTCAGATTAATCAAGGCACTACTGCGCAATAATTCATCGTAGTGGATTCCTAGTCTTAAATAATTACGTACATCAGATTCAACAACTTCAATCTCTAGGGCATAACCTAATAACTCAGGGATTAATGAGTAGTTTATCTTTTTAAAATTGTTAGTCGCTTGTAAGTTGTTAATCCCGTTAGAGATATCATCATAAGCTATCATTTCTGGAGCATTCAATTTGAATCGCCCACTTATAAAAGCTCTTGAATATTGTTTATTACCCTTTATTTCTATACGAGTTAAGTATAAACTATCACTTGCGATATTTTTTAGATCAGGTCTCCTATAACCTGTTGCGACTTTTATAAGGTCGTCAATTTTTTGTAAGGAGGCTTCTTTTCCTTTTGTAATTATGGCCTGACCTTCGTCAAAAGAAATGACGGTAAATTGTTCGATATCAGGTTGAATATAAATATCTGTCTTGGGACGTTTTATTTCCATATCACTAATCGTGCGGAAATTATTTATCTGTGATAATATGTCAAGTGCATTTTGTAATTCCTCTTCTTTCTTTTTATCATCTTGAACATCTACTCCTATGATTATGTCCATTCCCTTTTCCCTTAACTTTTCAATAGGATAATTATCGATTACACCTCCATCAATTAATAACATATTATCGATTTGTACAGGTGCAAACAAGCTAGGTAATGCACCACTTGCATTTACAGCCTTAGGCAGGCTACCTTTATCTAGAACTACTTCTTCACCGGTGACTACATTGGTGGCAATACAAAAGAATGGAATAGGAAGTTTTGAAAAGTCATCAATCTGATTCACTGGACCCATCAACTTGGATAAGAAATTGTATATGTTTTGACCTTTACTCAACGAGCTAGGAAGACTTACCTGAAAATCTTTAAAGGGTAAAGTCACAGCATATCTTTCCCGGTCCTTACGTTCGTAAAAAGTTTCTGCCCGTCTTGGGATATCGTCACTTATAATTTTATCAAAATCGGTAGCGTAAAAAATCGAGTCTAGTTGTTTACCTGAATATCCAGAAGCGTAAAGAGAACCTATAATAGCTCCCATAGATGTTCCTGCTATATAATCTATTTTAATACCTAAACTATCAATTACTTTAAGTGTACCGATGTGCGCCAATCCTTTAGCTCCACCACCAGAAAGGACTAGACCTATTTTGGGATTTTGTACTTTTTGCAGAATGCTATCAACTTTAGTTGGTTGAGTAGGTTTCAATAAAGAATCTGCAGGAATAGCATTTTGACCTTTGGTTAAAATGGGAGCTACGAGCAAAAGCAAGGAACATAAAAAAGTAACGCTAATCTTCATGTTTTTTGTAATAATCAATAATTTTTTGAGCTTTTGACAATCCTATTACTTCTTCTAATTCCTTTTTAGTAGCCTTTTTAACTCTTTTTGTACTTCTAAAATGTTTCAATAACTCAACCACAGTTTTTTCTCCTATTCCAGGAATGTTATCCAGTTCGGTTTCTATCGCACCTTTACTTCTTTTGTTACGGTGGTGAGTAATCCCAAAGCGGTGAGCTTCATTTCTCATTTGTTGAATCACTTTTAATGATTCAGATCTTTTATCTAGGTATAAAGGTACAGGATCGTTTGGGTAAAACAATTCTTCTAATCGTTTTGCAATTCCTATAATTGGTACTTTTCCTCTTAATCCTAATCTGTCCAAGGCTTTTACACCACTAGACAATTGACCTTTACCACCATCAACAATTACAAGTTGTGGTAGCGGTTCATCTTCTTCTAACAGTCGGCGATAGCGTCTATAAACCACTTCTTCCATACTAGCAAAATCATCAGGTCCTTCAACAGTTTTAATATTGAAGTGCCTGTAATCTTTCTTGCTAGGCTTCCCGTTTTTAAACACTACGCATGCGGCAACCGGATTAGTTCCTTGAATATTTGAATTGTCAAAACATTCCATATGACGTGGTTCTTCATCTAACCTTAAATCAGCCTTCATTTGAGCCATCAATCTTTTTACATGACGTTCTGGATCTACAATTTTAATGGTTTTAAATTGCTCCTGTCGATAGAACTTAGCATTACGTTGACTTAATTCAACTATTCGTTTCTTGTCTCCTAATTTTGGGATGGTTATTTTAAGTTCTTCTCCTACATCAATATTTAGGTGTGTATAGATTTCTCTAGATTGAGAATCAAATCGATTACGTATTTCAACAACAGCGAGCTCAAGTAATTCTTTATCGGTTTCATCTAACTGCTTTTTAAGCTCCATAGTATGTGAACGAGTAATGGCACCATGATTTATTTGTAGGTAATTTACATATCCAGCACTTTCATCACTAATAATGGTAAATACATCCACATTAGATATATTAGGGTTTACGATAGTAGATTTTGCTTGATATCTAGTTAGTACATTTAATTTTTCTTTAATACGCTGTGCTTCTTCAAACTCCATAGCCTCAGCGTATTCCATCATGAGTTCTTCAAAGTATTTTACAGCTTGTTTAAAATCACCTTTCACGATCTGTCTAATAGCCTCAATATTTCGGTTGTAGGCTACTTCTGACTGTAGACCTGTACAGGGTCCTTTACAATTACCTATGTGATATTCCAAGCATAATTTGAATTTGCCAGCATCTATCTTGTCTTGCTGCAAATCATAATTACAAGTGCGTATAGGATATAATGATTTAACTAGTTCAAGTAATGTTTTTACTGTGCGCACACTGGTAAAAGGTCCAAAGTATTCACTACCATCTTTAATCATTTTACGAGTAAGGAAAACTCTAGGAAACCTCTCTTTTTTAATACATAGCCACGGGTAAGTCTTGTCATCTCGTAGCATGATGTTGTATCGTGGATTACGAGATTTAATCAAACTATTTTCTAATAAGAGCGCATCTGTTTCAGTTTGAACAACAATGTGCTCGATACGAGCTATGTTTTTAACCAAAGTGCGTATGCGGTGGCTATCATGATTTTTTGTAAAATAAGATTGTACTCTTTTTTTAAGTTTTTTTGCCTTACCCACATAAAGCAGCTTATCTTTTTTATCGTAATAAAGATATACACCTGGTGATAGCGGTAATGTTTTAATCTGAACTTCTAAGGGAGCACTATTCATAGCTAGGTAAAGGTACTATCTTTTTAAAATTTCGCTTTCGCGAAAGCGAAATATATATCCATTTCTCACTCACTTTTATCATTTCTTTAAAACTCTCGCTACAAGAAGAAATTTAACTTAGTGAAAATTATGGTTGTGGAACATTCAAAATCACTTGAAATCCAAGAATGGGCAAGCACCAGTTTGATTGGTAATATTTTATTATATAAGCTGGGTAAGGATTATGGATGGGATTGGATATGGATTGTAGCTTTATTTATTTCAGCATTCTCCCTTTATCTAATGTTTTACTCTTTAAAGCAATATCGAAAAATTACCTTCTCATGGTTGTTTAAAACTGTTTTGGTAATTTGTTTTACCGCATATCTTTTTTTTAATCATTTAATAGACTAATTATGGCAAAATTTTCTGAACTCATTAATAAAGATACACCGGTACTTATAGATTTTTATGCCACTTGGTGTGGACCATGTCAAACCATGATGCCAGTGCTCGATCAACTTAAAATGGATCTAGGAGAGAAAGTTACAATCCTAAAGATTGATGTTGATAAAAATCAAGCCCTTGCCGCACAATTTCAAGTACGAGGAGTACCTGCCTTTATGATATTTAAAAATGGAACCCAGCAATGGCGCGGTAGTGGTGTGCAACCGTTACACGAGCTTAAAAGTCAATTGTCCAAACATATGAATTAAATTTATTGTAACTTTTTAATCTAAAAAGCTACCTATCAATGAACTAATCAACAACCTGCTATGAAAAATAAAGTACTTTTTTTAGGATTATTATCTATATTGATAGGGAACGCACAAGAGTTTGCGGGTAACTGGAATGGGCAACTAGGACCATTACCTCTTAACCTGAATTTTGAGCAGGTGGAGTTAGGATATGTAGGTAAATTACAAAGTCCTAAGCAATCTAAAAATTACGCTTCGTTAGATGAGGTCAAAATAAACGGTGATAGTATCTCATTCAAATTAAGTGCTTTTCAAATTGTGTATAAAGGAATAAAAAAAGGTGATTTAATCGAAGGTACCTTTACACAAGGTGGAATGTCAAACGCACTAAGCTTAAAAAAAGGATTGTATTTAAATCAAGCCTCAAGACCTCAAACACCCAAAGCACCCTTTGATTATAAGATTGAAGAAGTTTCTTTTAAAAATAAAACAGCAGGTGATATTAAATTATCAGGCACGCTTACATTACCCCAAAAAGTTAAAAATCCTCCTGTTGCAATTTTAATTTCAGGATCAGGTCCACAGGATCGCGATGAAACGTTGTTAGATCACAAACCATTTGCGGTTATTGCAGATTATTTTGCAAAAAATGGAATCGCGGTTTTACGTTATGACGATCGCGGCACGGCCAAATCTGAAGGTGATCACAGTACTGCCACTAGCGCCGATTTTGCCACAGATGTATACGCAGCAGTAGCATTTCTTAAGAAGAGAAAGGATATAAATACCTCACAAATAGGATTGATAGGTCACAGTGAAGGTGGTATGATAGCGCCTATGGTTATAGCCGATCATCCTAAAGACATTGCATTTTTCATATCGATGGCAGGAACAGGAACTACTGGTGTACAAGTTCTAAAAACACAAATACGTAAATCGGCGCTGTTACAAGGTCAACCTGAAGCAGCTGTTGAAGAAGGAATGAAAATAATGGATGCTGTCATTGATGAAATGGCTAAAGATGGAGTAAAGGATTTATCTATTGATCAAAGAAAGAAGATCATCCTTAAAACGATTGAGACTAAAAGGAGTCAGGTTGATCCTTTGATTGCCGCAGAATACTCTGATCAAACAGCACAATCTCTTGCCAATCAATTCAGCACTGATTGGTTTGTGTATTTCATGAATTATAATCCTGTTGACGACGTTGCAAAAATTAAGGTACCAACTTTAATAATGAATGGCTCGATAGATTTTCAAGTCATACCTGAAATTAATGTGCCGCCGGTTGAAAAAGCTTTAAAAGATTCTGGAAACAACGATGTTACAGTTAAAATTTTTCCTGGTTTAAATCATTTGTTCCAAAATGCTACTACCGGTGCAGGATCAGAATATTTTGAAATCGAGGAGACAATAGCGCCAGTAGTCTTAGAAACCATGGCGACTTGGATTAACAAACGATTTTAATGTTGCTACAAAACTCTTAAGCGTAATCGGTACTTTTGCGTGAATAAAATTCCAAAGTATTAGCATGTTTTTTTTACCTCAAGATCTAGATGATTATATAGTAGCTCATTCTCAAAATGAACCTCAAATTTTAAAAGATCTTAGTCGAGAAACTTATCAAAAAGTGCTTCAGCCCATTATGCTTTCTGGTCCTTATCAAGGTCGAGTGTTAAGTATGATTTCTAGTTTGATAAGCCCCAAACGTGTGCTAGAAGTTGGTACTTTCACAGGTTATTCTGCACTATGTCTTGCCGAAGGTATGCCAGAAAATAGCGATCTAGTTACTATAGATATCAATGAAGAGCTAGAACCCTTATGTAGCAGGTATTTTTTACGCTTTCGCGAAAGCGTAAAGAAAATTAATTTCATTCAAAAAATAGGTCCAGCGCTGGATATTATACCCGAATTAGAAGGCTATTTTGATTTAGTATTTATTGATGCTGATAAGCCAAACTATGTAAACTACTTTCATCAAATTATGAAGAAAGTGCGGCCTGGTTCTTTAATAATTTCTGATAATGTTTTGTGGCACGGTAAAGTGGTCGAAACTGTAAAGAAAAAAGATCTATCGACACCTGTGCTTCTCGAGTATAATAAGTTGTTGAAGGAAGATCCTAGGTTGCAAACTGTTCTATTGTCGGTGCGTGATGGTCTTACTCTTTCTCGTGTAATAAAGAGCTAGTTTATAACCTAGACAACCTAAAATACTACCTGCGATAGCACCTACAATAACATCGGCAGGATAATGTACACCAACCATTATTCTAGATAGTGCAAATAAAATAGGCCATAGAAACAAGAGTTTCAAAAAGTGATTTTTTGTAGGCCCAAACAGCATTAAATAAACAAAAAATGTGACAGCAAAACTCACTGCGCTGTGTCCTGACCAAAAGCTAAAGTTTTCTGGACGTTGACTTATTAAAATACTATCTAGTAAAACGGGTTCATTGCTTGGTCGCAATCTTTCCACAGCATTTTTTACCAAGTTAGTAATGAAAAGAGTTATTCCCGCTATCACTGGCAAACAAACGATGAGATAGTAACTCATAGGTTTGTTATATTGTTTGTACAACAAGAAGCTAAAAAAAAGAAA
Organism: Nonlabens sp. SCSIO 43208; assembly: GCF_050703575.1. Taxonomy (NCBI): domain Bacteria; kingdom Pseudomonadati; phylum Bacteroidota; class Flavobacteriia; order Flavobacteriales; family Flavobacteriaceae; genus Nonlabens; species Nonlabens sp. SCSIO 43208. Next base: position 445,258 of record NZ_CP065365.1, on the reverse strand, counting down.
GATAGGTATAGATCGTTCTGGATGCGTTATGAACTCCCAAAATTCTGGTAGGTTGTTAAGAAAAGAATTATTGAGTAGTTTGAGTAATTCTCGATCAATTTCTAAAAGAGATTCCCACATTAAAGTTTACGTTTAATGGAACCGGTTTCTTCAATTTTGTCCTTTACTTCTTCGATTTGCTTTTTGAAATGTTCTACTTCTTTAGAACTAAAGTCATCAGTAGCAGTTTTAGTGATTTCATGTTTAATGTCATCAGTTGCATTGCGAACTGTTTTTATGGCTTTTCCCAGACCACGAGCTATTTCTGGAAGCTTGTCGCTTCCAAATACTAATAACACTACTAATCCTACTAAGAATAGTTCTGGTGTGCTTATAAAAAGTACATGATGAATCATGGGACAAAGATACATTTATAGTATATCGTGTGCAATTACATAATGTTAATGCAGTACGCTTCTTGAGTAATTAATTTTCTAATTTTATAAATAAGAGAATAGGTTATAACTAGTGCTAGAAATACCATTATTAGTGGTAGAAATTTCTCTACTCACTGGCATACCTTCAGAATTTAAGTTGTAGGTGTAAATCATTTCTTGAACGAGCTGTATTGAGCCAGTACTCGTATCGTACTTTTCTTGAGTTAAGGGTAGAAATCTTGATGAAGGTATAAAATCTTTAAAAACAAGTAACCTTATTATATCATTCATATCCTTAAAAGGATTATCATTTAATTCATAAGTAAAGTCGCTAAATCCTGTCGTGTTGTTATTTTCTAGATAGGTTATTCTTTCAATATTAAAGTTTGCATTGATATCAAACACCTCGCTATTTTCTTGTATCACTGAACCATTAGAGCTGGTTGTTATAGAAAGAATTTCATCTACACGATTAAAATTATCTATTTCAAATTGTTGTATTTGATTAGGGTTTGAAACATTGCTGCTTGTAATGATATTTTCATCGTATTCTATACTGTAAGTACTAGTACTTTGATTTTCAATCTTTGTATAATTGATTACTTGGTTGTTTGGTGCGTATTGAAATTGATATGTTTTTGATTGTTGACCAGAGAATACGATCTCAGATATAAGATTTTCATTATCGTATACTATATCAATGTTTGTTACAATATTGCTAGCTGTGTTTTCTGCTATTTGAATTGAACTAAGTCTTACTTTATCGTCAATAGTGGTAATATCGTTATCTCCTTGACTTTGATTATTGGACAATGTAGGATCCTCATCGCAAGAAACCAAAAGTAGAATTAATAGAGTATATAAATATTTCACGTAAAAGCGATTGAATTGGATTGATAATTTTACAACAGAGTAAAAGTACAATTTATGGTAAAACAAAAAGCCAGTTTCTATTGAAACTGGCTTTTTAAACGTTTATAAAACAGAGATTATTGCTTTCTCATTTCTTCAAACTTATCAACTTTAAGCTGTTGTGGCCAGCTGTTGTTTGACACATCAATGTCAGCTGTTTCTAGGTCCGGATCTATAGTAATACCTACGATTTCTTTATCGCTTGCTTTACTTAGACCAACTTCTTTATCATTGTATCTCCAAATTTCTGCTGGATGAGTGACACGTTCTTTAGTACCATCTGCAAACGTGTATTCAATGATAATAGGCATAACTAATCCTCCTGGTTTTTCAACAGTAATTTCATAGAAGTATTTAGGAGCTTTCATTCTAGCTCTTTCTTCGGCTGTGAAATTTTCTTTTAAGTAATCATCTATACCGCTTACTACTTCTCCTGGTTGCTTACCCTTCAAGGCAGCGTCAAAATCTTCGCTATCTTCTTTTACCATGTAAACGAGACCAGCTTCTTTAATACGTTCAACAGGAATGCCGTTTTCTTTAGCATAATCCTTCATAGCTTGGTTCATTTCATTTGAAACATAATATTTGCTTACCTCTTTAAGTCCCATATCATTGAAACGAGTAGTATAGAACCATCCTCTCCAGAACCAGTCTAGATCCATAGCACTTGCATCTTCCATAGAGCGGAAGAAATCCTCTGGTGTAGGGTGCTTGAACATCCATCTTTGAGAATAAGTACGGAATGCATAATCAAAAAGATCACGACCCATTACGGTTTCTCTTAAGATGTTAAGACCAGTAGCAGGCTTACTATAAGCGTTTGAACCAAATTGATACGTATTTAAACCTTTACTCATAATTGGAGCGATGTATCTTTGATCACCTGCCATATAAGGAACAATTTTCGCAGCAGGTCCACGACGAGATGGGTACGCATCTAAACCTTCAATAGCAGCTGGATAATTTTCACCAAAATCTTGTTCGGCAACGTATTGTACAAAAGTATTAAGACCTTCGTCCATCCATGTCCATTGACGCTCATCACTATTAACAATCATTGGGAAGAAGTTGTGTCCAACCTCGTGGATAATTACTGAGATCATACCAAATTTAGTACGATCTGTGTAGTTTCCTTCAGCATCTGGTCTACCGTAGTTCCAGCAAATCATTGGATATTCCATTCCTTGATTCTTTGCGTGAACCGATATTGCTTTGTGGTAAGGGTAGTCAAAAGTCATTCTACTGTAGGACTTTAAAGTTTGCGCTACTGCATATGTGGACCATTGCTCCCATAATGGATTACCTTCTGGCGGATATATAGAAACAGCCATAACATCTTTATCACCTACCTTAACAGCCATAGCATCTGCTACGTAACGACGAGATGAAGTCCATCCAAAGTCACGTACATAATCAGCCTTGAATTCCCAAGTTTTAGTTTTAGTAGCACCTGGCATCATTGCAAGTTTCTCAGCCTCTGGTTGAGTTCTTATTATAACAGGTTTGTCATAACTTTTTGTAGCCTGCTCATAACGCTTTAATTCTGTTTTAGAATAAACGTCTTTTCTGTTTTCTAACTTACCAGTTGCATCAACCCAGTGATCTTCTGGTACAGTAAGGTTTACTTCAAAAGTTCCGAATGGTAATGCAAACTCATCACGACCCCAGAATTGACTATTCTGCCATCCTTCAACGTCGTTATACACACACATGCGAGGATAAAACTGAGCGATTACATAGGCTCTATGTCCATCAGGAAATTGCTCATATCCACTACGTCCTCTACCATCAACGTGGTTGTTGATGTTGTAGTCCCATTCTATATCAAAACTAAATTTCTCACCTGTTTTTAGCGTTTTAGGTAATTCAACTCTCATCATAGTTTGATTAATCATGTATGGAAGAGCGTTACCTTTTGAATCTAATACTTTCTTTATATTGAAACCACCATCAAACGGTTCTTTCATATATTGAGATGCAAAATCAGACGGACGCATGAATGGATTAACGCCACCACCTTCAATAAGTGCAGACTTAGTATCCTTCTGTCTTACGTTTTGGTCTAACTGCACCCATAGATAGTCTAATGCATCTGGTGAGTTGTTAGTGTAAGTAATCGTTTCATAACCATAAATATGATGATTGGCATCATCTAATTTGATGTCCATCTTGTAGTCTGCTCGTTGCTGATAGTAGGCAGGACCAGGTGCTCCACTTGCACTGCGGTATTGGTTAGGAGTGGAAAATTCTTGGTACAGTTGACGGAACTTGTTGATGTTATAGTGTTCCTCTGCTTTTGGTTCTTCTTGTTGTTCTGTTTCCTGTGCTTGTAAACCGAAGGAAATCATTAACAAACTGAAAAACAAAAATTTAATAGTTTTCATGTTGCAAATTAGGTTTAAGGATTGCTAAAATAAGAAATATACGCACCTTTTATAAAGATTAAGAAAAAGTTAAGGTTTCTTGTGGGCGTTCTTTTGTCATTACCATGCTCTTTCTTTTGTCGTTGATTTTATAATGTACCATATTTTTTTGGTCATCAAACACCTCAAAAAGAGCAGTGAATTTCATTTTAATAGTTTCTGGCATTTTGGTAACCGGTAATTCTATGTAAAGCACAATTTGATCATCAATAAACTCTGCGCCCAATACGTTTACAGTTAGTTCCTTACCATCTACAGTGGCTTCAATTTTGCTTTGAAAATACTTTTCTAAATAAAAATTTAAAGTTTTTAAATCCTTAATTCCATCTAGCTTCACTTCCTTGCCAAAACGATCTTGTAAGGCATCTTCCATATCGTCTATAAAAAATCGACTGGTCATTTGAAGTGCGCTAGCCTTTTGTTTATAAGCGACATTGGAAACTGATAAATAGTATTTATGATCGTTTTGTTTAGTATGCTTTCGCGAAAGCGTAAACAGCATCAAACTACTGGTTACAATTAGAATAAGGTATTTCATACTTACTAGATAAATTTTGCACTTAAAAGTTACAAGTTATGTTCCAAAAATTATAATTGTGTTACGTTACCTAGAAAGATGCCGTGAAAGCGCTCATCAGTATTATAAACAGCATCTATTTCAATGTAGAATCCAGTGCTGTATGGACTTACTCGTATAAAACCTGATTCAAATGCGGTAATCGCATTGAGGTTGTTACCGGTATCATAATTCTCTGAAAAACCTGCATTCACATCACCAATTTCTTGTGTTGAGTTGATTTCATAAGTACCACTTTGTAATGGGGTATTTCGATTGCCAAAAAACTCAAGATCAATGGCAAAGCCTGTACCTGAAAGCGTACCAGAATTTTCTGTGATATTCTCGTCGGTTATCAATAATTGTGTGGAATAAGTGTCGCTAGAAATTTGTAAAAATTCTTCAAGATAAGCCGGTCTTACGCCTTGATTGTCTTGAAGATCGGGACCGTAACAAAAAACATTAAAGGTAATGGGTGGCAATTCTGGCAAATCATCATCATTGCTACAAGAGTTGATCCCTATAATTAAGAGTAAGGATAGCACTAACTTTATTGGGATTAAGTTTTTTGTAGTCATTTTATTGCTTTTTAATGGTTTCTTTCATTTTTAAAGAGTCTGTGGACATTGAGTCAACTTGAATATTAATTTCTTGTGTTGATTCAGTTGGATGATAGTCAGGTAGATTCTTTTTTCTTTTGAATTCTGTTGCGGTCATGTTAAGAAACTGAAGTAAATCTAACTCATTTTGTTTAGAAAACATCTCTTCATTTAATCCTCTGTCCTTGGCATAATACATGAATTCATAGAGGTATTTTTCTTCTAATTTCAAGAATTCAGTTAGGAACTTAGTTTGGTATTTATTTTTAATTAAAATCACGTCAAACTCTTTTTTTTCTTCTACTGGTCCCGAGTTTAAATCAAGAGCGCTCAAAGTACTGTTGAGAACAACTGCACCTAGTAGTCCTACTAGGTTAAACATATTAAACCTGGGCATACTTTGCGCCATGGCTTCGTGCCTTATAGCGTATTCTTCTGGTTGACGTTGACGATCAGAAAAGGTGTTGTCAATACGATCTACTGCTCTTGTACGTACATTAAATTCACTTACTTCGTCTATTTTGGGATCGACGTTGGCAACTTCTTTTACATCTATAAGCATCAAGCTTTCATTAATAACAACCTCATCTAGAACGTTTACTCCTTGCCTAAGCTGTATAGTAGCTTTTTTATCCTCAATAGTTTGCTCAGTAACCACTAAAGTAAGAGGTTCATATTGTACAGCTCTCAAGGTGAGTTTATCACCTGCTTTTACATTCAAATAAAAGATACCATCATCATTAGTGACAGTACCATCAATGCTGTTATTATTAAAAATGGTAATTCCAGATAGTGGTTCTTCTGTTGCGCTTAGAATTTTCCCTTCTATTTGAGTGCGATTATTTTGTGACCATAAAAGGACTGAAAATAATAGGAGACCGATATTAATAATTGCTTTCATAGCTTATTCTATTTAAAACAAAGTTACTCATACTTGTTGCTGTATGACACACTTAAATTAAGCTTTAAGTTAATGTTTGTAAAAAGACTTTACATTAAAGTTTACTTAATTTACAAATACAAGGAGAGATTAACTTGTAATTTTGATGATAATTGTTATTCTTAAAGTGGTAAAAATTTATGCGCAATCTTATTATTGCTAGTACATCTACGATACATGGATCTGGATATTTAGATTATATTAAAGAAGATGTTCTTACAGCCCTCAAAGAAGTTGGAGCTACAAGTCTACTCTTTATTCCATTCGCAAGACCTGGTGGAATTACGCATGAAGATTATACTAAAAAAGTGCAAGTAGCACTAGAAGACACCGGTATTAAGGTAGTTGGTTTGCATGAAGTGAAGGATCCTAAAAAGGCTATTCTTGAGGCCAAAGCAATTTTTACCGGTGGTGGAAATACCTTTGTATTACTTAATGAGCTTTACAAACGAGATGTTTTAACTGCTCTTAGAAAAGCGATATTTTCAGGAACCTTCTATCTAGGAACTAGTGCTGGGAGCAATTTGTGTGGTCTTACAGTTAATAATACTAATGATATGCCTATTATACATCCTCCAAGTCTCAAGGCATTAGGCGTAATAGGTTACAATATTAATCCGCATTATCTAGATCCGGTTTCAGGATCTACTCACATGGGTGAAACGAGAGAAACAAGAATCAACGAGTTTCACACGTACCATCACATACCGGTAGTTGGATTGCGAGAAGGTAGTTACATAAGAGTGTTAGGAGATAAAGAATTGCTCAAAGGTGAATTGACCGCACGAGTTTTTAATAAAGACAATAAACCGGTTGAGGTCTCACCAGATTTTGATTTTGCCACATTAACTTAAATCTTAAACCTATGAATATTGATATAAAACACAATCAAAACGATAGTAGAGGAATCTTCTTTTATAAAAAGGAGGAAAAAACGATGGCCGAACTTACATACTCTCATGAGGATAATGTTATGACCATTGATCATACCGAAGTAAATCCAGATTTAGAAGGTAATGGAATAGGAACTCAATTAGTTCATAAGGCGGTTGAGTATGCTCAAAAAAATAATATGAAGGTTCATCCTTTATGTCCATTTGCTGAAGTTTTATTTGATGAAAACGACCAATGGAGCGATCTAAGGGTTTGATGCCAATATTAGAAACTGAACGATTACTATTAAGGCCGTTTGAGATTTCTGATAAAGAATTTGTGTTTGACTTGCACAAGGATCCTCAGGTCATGCAGTTTACAGGAAAACAACCTATGACAACTGTTCTAGAGGCAAAACTCTTATTAGAAGAAATATTGCATCCAGAAAAAGGTCAATACGCTTCATACCAATTAGGAAGGTATGCCGTTATTGATAAATCTACAGGAAAAAAAATAGGCAGCGCAGGTTTAAATTATACTCAATCTAAAAACATTATTGAGATAGGATATAAATTTTTAAAGGAATTTTGGGGTCGAGGTTACGCAACAGAATCTTGTAAAGCTCTTCTAGATCATGGATTCAATACTAGAAATTTTGATTCAATAGCAGCACATATAGCAGAGGAAAATATAGGATCTCAAATTGTTGCAGAAAGGTTGGGAATGCAAATCCATCATAGGTTTTTATGGGAAGGCGTTATTCCCGGTAGGTTTTATACAATGAGTAAATCAACCTTTCAGGCAAACAATCTGTAGTGTTTAACAATAACAATAATTATAGGTGGATTACTCATACAGTTATTTACTTTTACACCGCGTCTATGCCATTGCTATGAGAAACAGTTTTTTGTTCTTCTTTTTCTTGCCATTCATAATGATGGCCCAAGAGTCTACACCTTTTATCATTCAAAAGGCAGCCGAAAGATTATCGCAAAACGAACTGCTTAATCAAGTAAATAGCTTTAGCTATGAGTCTTATGAGAATTTTAAAATAACTGGTGATCCAGAGGCTTTAACAGGTCCAGGTTATAAAAAAACCGAATTACGTAAGACTTTAAAAAAAACGCAAGTACTTTTTTCAGAGCGTACCATCCTGCATGTATACGATTCAATAAAAGGATATAAAGAGGTAGTAACAGCAGCTCAAATGCCAGGTTTTGAAAAACCTGTATATCCTGTATATACTATCATATTTCAATCCCAGTTTTTAAATCAAAAGGATTATATAATACTTGATCAACGATTTAAAAATCCATTGCATTCTTCAAGAACTCAATTCTACGATTATCAAATCGAAAAAGATTCCGTAATAGAGAACAGAACTGTCTATAAAGTAAATTTTAAACCACAACCTCTTGCAGAAATTCCTAATTTATTAGAAGGTACCGTTTACATAGATGCTGTTAATTATGATGTTGTTCTCTTTGAAATTGATACACCAGGAGAACTCAATATAGAGACTCTTCATAGCTTTACCTACAATACAAAAGCCGGAGTTTGGGTTCCTTTAAAAAGATCTTTGTATGTAAAAAAGCAGAAAACTAAAAAGGAATTGGAGCTTTTTGGTGGTAGGCTAGAGGTAGGTAACGAATCTCCTTCCGAGAATCAAACAGGACAAGATTTGTATATGATTCTAGAAGTGGATTACTTCAATTATGAATTAAATATACCTGTAGATTTTGGAAAGAAAGGTATTCTTACTGAAATCCCTGACGAGGCAATAGGTCGGCCAGAATCATATTGGGATGAATATCGAGATTCAAAAGAGGCCTATACAACAACACAACTAGCTCAATTTACAAACTTGGATAGTGTGGTTACCGCGACCAAGATTAATAGAAAACTAGAAACACTTGATAAGTTTAAGGTGGGCTATTATCCAGTAGGATTTTTTGATATTGATTTAAAGTATCTAGTAAAATACAATGATTACGAGGCGTTTAGATTGGGAGTTGGTGGTCAAACTAATGAGAAATTAAGTGAAAAATGGAGGTTAAGTGGTTACGTGGCCTACGGTACTAAGGATGATCGATTCAAGTATAAAATAAGCGCAGGTTTTAGAATTGACGAAGAAAAAAACACATGGCTCAACCTATATAAAAGTGAGGATATTGCTGAAATAGGTGCCGAAAAATTCTTGACTGATGCACGTGTTTATAGTCTTTTTGAACCTAGACTAATCAATATTCCAACCTTCTTTAAATACAATAGTGTAGGAGCCTCACTACAACAGCGATTATTCCCTTCGTTGATAAGTGAGATCTCGCTTTCGCGAAAGCGAATTACTCAAACAACATTTTATGAATTCAGGCCTAGGGATAATAGTTTTACTAACTATACCTTATCTGAAGTGGTTATAGGTGCGAGGTATAGTCCAGTAAGCACCTTTATGCTTACTCCTAGCGGTTATCAAGAAATAACCCGAGGTTATCCAATATTAAGTGCTCAATACACACAAGGAATAAAAGGATTGTATGGATCAAACTTTAATTACGGAAAGTTGTCTGCCAAAGCAGTATATTTTCAACCTTGGAAGGACAATTCTTTTACTGAATTGCAAGTAGAAGGTCACTACGGCCGTGGCGATATTCCTCTTACCCATCTTTATCATGCTTACCCTAACTCACCTACAAAAGATGAATTATTGCAAAGGTTTTCAGTTGCAGGTAGGCGCAGTTTTGAAACCATGTATTTCAATGAGTTCTTTTCTGATAGATTGATCACAGCACAAGTAAAGCATAGGTTCCCTGCACTTAACATTGCATCGTTTTTAAAGCCTGAGGTTGCCTTTATTACTAGGGCAGCCTTAGGTAGTATGAACAATACTGAAGAGCATATAGGAATTGGGTTTGACACTCTAGAACACGGTTATTTTGAAAGTGGTGTTGAATTAAATAAACTCCTTTTCGGATTTGGATTAAGCTTTTCTTACCGCTATGGGGCTTATCATTTGCCTGATATTGAGGACAATCTTGCGTTAAAATTTACCTTTTATTTAGAATTGTAGCCTTTAGAATAGTTTACACTTGAAATAAGGATTATCACGTGTATAAGATTTACCTTTGCAGCCCATCGGTAAAGACCTATGCATAAATTATTTAGTTTCAGCTTTTGGAATAGTTTAGCGCGATTAATACTGCGCAATCGTGAGGTGATTCTCGGACTTATTGTTCTTGCAACAATTGCCCTAGGAACTCAGTGGAAATACATGAAGTTTTCTCATACTGAGGCTAATTTGCTTCCTGATGATCATCCAGTGAATATTGAGTATGATGAGTTTATTAAACAATTTGGTGAAGAAGGGAATTTAATTATTCTTGGAGCTACCCAAGAGACTCTTAATACTTACGAGAAATTAAATGCTTGGAACCAACTGGCAGATAGTATTTCAAAATTTGAGGAAATCGACTTCGTTTTATCTACCAGTAACTTACCTGTTCTTGAATTAGATGAACCTAGTTCTAGTTTTAAAGTAAACGAATTACTGCCTACAAAATTAAAAAGCGAGGCAGACTATGCCACTTTTAAGAAAAAGCTATTTACCGATTTACCGTTTTACAAAAATTTAATTTATAGTGAAAAGGATAGTGTAATACGTACCGCTGTTTATTTAAAGAAAGACATTGTAAATACAATCACTCGAAAAGAGTTTGTTCTTAATGAATTAGTTCCTTTAATAGATTCTTATAGAAATAATGGACTAGATGTTAGAACATCAGGAATGCCTTACATACGTACCTTAAATGCACAAAATATTGTTGATGAAATAGGTATGTTTTTGTTAGCAGCATTGCTTATAACCTCTGGGTTATTCTTTTTCTTTTTCAGATCGTGGCGCGCAACTTTTATATCTATTGTCACCGTAATAATAGGAGTGATGTGGGCATTTGGATTTTTGGGTCTATTTCGATTTGAGATCACTGTACTCACAGCTATCATTCCTCCTTTAATTATTGTAATTGGGATACCTAATTGCATATTCTTAATCAATAAATACCAGCAGGAAATCAGGAAACACGGTAATCAAGCTCTCTCTTTACAACGAGTCATTACTAAGGTAGGTAATGCTACTTTAATGACTAACCTTACCACTGCAAGTGGATTTGCAACTTTTATTTTTACGCAAAGTAAATTGCTTAAAGAATTTGGTATTGTAGCAAGTATCTGTATCGTTACCATATTCGTTTTAAGCTTGATGATTATTCCTATCATTTATAGCTATTTACCGTTGCCTAAGGAAAAACATCTTAAGCATTTAGGAAAAACGTGGATCAACAGTTTTGCCAATTGGTTAGGTGTTATGGTGAAGAACTATAGAATCGCTATTTATATTACCAGCGTTGTTGTCCTTATTCTCAGCTTCATTGGGATGTATCAAATTAGAGTTTCTGGAAGTTTAATTGAGGATATGCCTAAAAGCATGGGCTTTTACAAGGATATTAAATTTTTTGAAGAAAGTTTTGATGGTGTCATGCCTGTTGAAATTGTCATCAATACCAAGAAAAAGAAAGGTGTTAATAAACCAAAAACGCTTAAAAAGATTGACAAGTTAGAAGAGCATATCATTGAAACACCCGAGTTGTCCAGACCAATGTCGGTAATTTCATTAATTAAGTTTGCAAAACAGGCTTTCTATCAAGGTGATCCCGAGTTCTTTGATCTGCCAACAAGCAATGAACGTTTATTTATGGCTAAATTTCTCAAGAATAGTAATGGAGAAGTAGGTTTGATGAAAAGTTATGTGGATAGTACAGGTCAATACGCACGCGTGACAACTTTCATGAAAGATATGCCTACTGAACGTCTTGAGTATGTAGAAGAAAATTTAAGAGCAAAACTTGAAACCCTTTTTCCTGTTGAAGATTATGAAATTACCTTAACGGGTAAAGCGCTTGTATTTCAAAAAGGAACCAATTACTTAATTAATAATTTGATTTTGTCATTATCCTTAGCCATTTTATTAATAGCGTTGTTTATCGCATTTATGTTTAAGTCGCTTAGGATGATTTTTGTTTCGATTGTACCTAACTTACTTCCTTTGTTAATGACTGCTGGATTAATGGGTTTCATAGGTGTGCCCATAAAAGCTTCAACAATCTTGGTTTTTTCAATAGCCTTTGGAATTTCTGTTGATGATACTATTCACTTCTTAGCTAAGTATAGGCAAGAGCTTATGGCAAATAATTGGAAAATTAAGAAGTCTGTTTATAGTGCCTTAAAAGAAACTGGAGTTAGTATGTTTTATACTAGTATCGTTTTGTTTTTTGGATTTTCTACATTTACCATATCAAGTTTTGGAGGCACAGTTGCACTAGGAGCTTTGGTAAGTGCAACCTTGTTATTTGCTATGTTGTCCAATCTTTTGTTGTTGCCTAGTATGTTGTTATCACTAGAACGCAGCATTGCAAATGAACGTACATTTAAAAAACCAGCCATTCCTATTATCGCACCAAAATCTGACGAAGAAGAATAGGACGCGTATCTCTAGTGTAATTCGTTGCAGCAATTATTGTTCATAGAGTGCATAAAATCTATATTTGCCATTCAAGTTATTCCTAGAAATGAAAAGAATAGTAGATATTTTAAAGGACGATCCTAGTATGGTTGAAATTACCGTTAAAGGATGGGTGCGCAGTTTTAGAAACGATAGATTTATAGCGATTAATGACGGTTCGACCATAAAGAATTTGCAAGCAGTAATAGATCCTGAAAAAATAGATCAAGCTGTAAGAGATCAAATTACAGTAGCATCTGCCGTGGCAGTTACAGGTAATTTAGTCGAAAGTGAAGGAAAAGGACAACGTGTAGAACTACAAGCTAATTCGGTAGAGATTCTTGCAACCGCAGATTCTGAAGAAGTAGCAAAAACAATTTTGTCTCCTAAAAGGCATAAATTGGATACACTAAGAGAACAAGCTCACTTACGCGTGCGTACTAATACCTTTGGAGCAGTAATGCGTGTAAGAGCGGCCTTATCTTTTGCTATCCATAAATATTTCCAAGAAAAAGGATTTTATCAAGCTCATACACCAATCATTACTGGTAGTGATGCTGAAGGAGCTGGAGAAATGTTTCGCATTTCTACCTTAGATACAAAAAATCCTCCGCTTACAAAAGAAGGGGAAATAGATTACTCAAAAGATTTTTTTGGTAAAGAAACCAACTTAACTGTTTCAGGACAGTTAGAAGCAGAAACTTATGCCATGGGATTAGGTCAAGTATATACCTTTGGACCTACCTTTAGAGCAGAAAATTCAAATACATCTCGACATTTAGCCGAATTTTGGATGATTGAACCTGAAGTAGCGTTTAATGATCTAGATGCAAACATGGATCTTGCCGAGGATTTTATTAAAGAAGTAATTAAGTATACCATTGAACAATGCGCCGATGATTTAGAATTTCTAGAGCAACGATTGGTTAATGAAGATAAGCTCAAGCCTCAAGCAGAACGTAGTCCTATGCCGTTACGTGAAAAGTTAGAGTTTGTTTTAAAAAACAACTTTAAACGAGTTTCTTATACCGAGGCGATAGATATACTTAAAAACTCTAAGCCTAATAAGAAGAAAAAGTTCAACTATGTCATAGAAGAATGGGGAGCAGATCTTCAATCGGAACATGAACGTTATCTAGTTGAAAAACATTTTAAGTGTCCCGTGATTCTTTTTGATTATCCAGCAAAAATTAAAGCCTTTTATATGAGGTTAAATGATGATCATAAAACTGTGCGCGCCATGGATATCTTATTCCCTGGAATTGGTGAAATTGTTGGTGGTTCTCAACGTGAAGAGCGTTATGACGTTCTTAAACAAAAAATGGATGACATGGGAATTCCAGAAGAGGAACTTTGGTGGTATCTAGAGATGAGAAAATTCGGTAGTGTAGTACATAGCGGATTTGGATTAGGATTTGAACGATTGGTAATGTTTGTTACAGGAATGGGTAATGTACGTGACGTAATTCCTTATCCTCGCACACCAGGAAATGCTGAATTCTAACTAAATAATTCACAAAAATCAAACTTAAGCCTGTGATCACACAGGCTTTTTTTATTTTTACAAGTAAGAATATTTGTAAATGCTTAAGCAAACACTCAATTTTAAACTTTCTCAAAAGCTGTCTCCGCAGCAAATTCAACTCATGAAATTGATTCAACTGCCTACACAGGCATTTGAACAACGAGTTAAATCTGAACTTGAGGAAAATCCAGCGCTTGATAGTGGTAAGGAAAAATCAGAAGATGAGTATGACTCACTTACTAACGATGATTTTGATCAAGATAATGAAACCATCGAGGCAGATATCAATGTTGATGAATATTTAAGCGACGACGAGATACCAGAATATCGTACGCAATCTAATAACTATAGTGCGGATGAGGACGAGAAAAGTGTTCCTTATGCAGCAGGAAAATCATTTACTCAAACCCTTCTTGATCAGCTTAATACCAGGCGATTATCCGATCAAGAAGCTAGTATCGCGCAATTTTTAGTAGGTAGCATAGATGGTAGCGGTTACATACGTAGGTCATTGGAGGATATTGCAGATGACCTAGCCTTTACCATGAACGTTTACACCGATGTGGATGAGGTAGAAAAAGTGTTGCGTATCGTACAACAGCTAGATCCTGCTGGAGTAGGAGCACGTAGTTTGCAGGAGTGTTTATTGATTCAGCTTTCGCGAAAGCGTAATTCCCCAGATACTGAGCTTGCAATTAAATTGATTAGAGACAGTTTTGACGCTTTCAGTAAGAAGCATTATAAAAAATTACTTTCTAAATACAACGTAAGTGAGGAAGAATTGCGTGATGCTATTGAAGAAATAGAGCATTTAAACCCAAAACCTGGAGGCTCATACGCTGGTGGCAGTACAAAAATCGTAGAGCAAGTTGTTCCAGATTTTACAATTAGAATTAAAGACGGCGAGTTAGAACTTACTCTAAATGGTCGTAATGCTCCAGAGCTACACGTGTCTAGAGACTACTCTAACATGCTTAAAGGTTATAAAGAGGCAAAGGAGAAGACTAAGTCTCAAAAGGACGCTGTGATGTTCATAAAACAAAAGCTTGATAGTGCAAAGTGGTTCATTGAGGCAATAAAGCAACGACAAGAAACACTGTTTGTAACGATGTCTAGCATTATGCATTATCAAAAAGAATATTTCCTTACAGGTGATGAACGTAACTTACGTCCTATGATTTTAAAGGACATCGCCGATGAAATTGGTATGGACGTTTCTACCGTGAGCCGTGTAGCAAATTCAAAGTATGTGGACACACCTTATGGAACAAAGTTGATCAAGGAATTTTTCTCGGAATCCATGACTAATACAGACGGAGAAGAGGTTTCTACTAGGGAAATAAAGAAAATACTAGAAACTGTAATTAATGAAGAGGATAAGAAAAAACCTCTTACAGATCAAAAACTAGCTGAGATTCTTAAGGAAAAAGGTTATCCTATAGCCAGAAGAACGGTAGCTAAGTATCGTGAGCAGCTAGATATTCCCGTAGCAAGATTGCGTAAAGAGATCTAATGCAGGAGCGCTTTTTTAAGATATGGAGCGTCGTGACAAATCCTATATGGATTCCTTTTGTTGTGTCGTTTTGGTTTCTTAGTTATAATACCTATGATAATGATCAGCAAGTTGATGTCAAGTTGTATTTGATAGGATTGCTTACCATTATTATCCCGTTGTTGATTTATGTAATATTAAAGATACTTGGTATAGTTCAATCTATAGATTTAAAAACATCAAAGGAACGCACCTGGCCACTTATTTGTTATACGATATTGATTGTGATCGTAGCACGTGGCGGCTTTAGAGATGGATTTCACACACCCTTGTATTATTTCTTTATCGGGATTGTAGTTGCTTCATTTATCGCAGCAGTTCTCTCTTTTATGAGGTATAAAATAAGTTTGCATATGATGGGAATAGGCGGATTGCTAGGTTTTGTGTTTGTTCTTTTATTCACAATGAATCTACCGTTGTTGTATTTAATAGCTGGTATAAGTATAATAGCTGGGTTTACAGCGTCTGCACGATTATATTTAAAAGCACATTCTAATCACGAAATAATATTTGGCTTTTTGACCGGTTTGATTACTCAAATTTATATTGGGGTTTAATACGTATTATAGAATGTAAAATTCTATTCCAAATTTTATCGGTTGAAGATTGATAGAATCGTTATTTATTTGTGCGTTTTCATTAAATAATGGATTTAGGTTATACATCACAAAAGCGTTAAAACTTCCATTACCGATGCTTAAAGTTGCAGCAAATCTAAATTTTTCTAGTTCTGGAATGTCTTTTAAAACTCTTGTAACTCCATCGCCTTGAAAGTCGGATTTGTGATGAAAGATATACCCTAGTCTTACACCAGAGTAGATACGCCAAAAGGTATATTCTGTAGGAGTAGAAGTACGCCATCTAAATTGTATGGGCATCTCAATTAGATTGGTGTGTAAACGATTGCGATCTACATCAATGTCGTCATCAATAATCTGATAGGTTGTTTTACCGCTTTCATCGGTATTAATAAATAAGTTGGAATTATATCTATTTGTGCTGTATCCTAAACCTATACCTATGGCAATATTTCTTTTTTTATTAATTGGCATGTCTCTAATAAACCCTAAATGTAAACCACCTGAAAATCCATTTTGAGAAAACTCATCGGGTTCATTATTGATTAGATTAAAAGTTAGTCCTACATATATTTGATCTTCTCTATACAATGAATCATTTACGCTTTCTGGTATTTTCTCAAATTCTTGTGTTTGAACAGTGGTATCCTGTCCAAAAGAGATATAACTAACAAGAAAGATAATTAGTAAAAGCGAGTATGTTCTCATAAGGTTTTTTTTGCCGTAAGCAAGTTACTAATAGTAAAAGAAAATATGTGACTATAAAATTGTAATTATTTGACAATGCAAGATTATACAATATATTAAAGTCACATATTAGCCATATAGTTATTGATTTGAGATTATTCAATTTTTACAGGTTCAGCCTCCGATAGCTTTCCTGGAAAGAGATCTTCAACCAGTTCAATTTTTCTTTTCAATTCGAGAAATTCTGGTGAGTTTAAATCGTTTTGCGGCCAATTTTGACGTTCTAGCTTCAATGCTTTGTAGCTCGTGTTAAAAAGTCTTAGAGCCTCTCTGTCTCGTAAATGGTTATATGCTTTGATAAGTTGATCAGTAACTGTCAAATAGGTCTTGTAATCGGTTTGTCGGTCACTTACCAGTGAGATCACTGCCTTATCTGGATTGTCAGAGGATTCTGGATTTCGTTCTCCTTGACAATAATTACAGGTTTTATTTCCAGATCCACCACCATTGTCTAAAAAGGCAATAGCGCTTGTTGTGATGTCTTCTATCTCCATTGGCGATCCTTCAACCATTATTTGATTGTCCGATGTTACTATTACTTGATAAATGTTTCTTTCAGGAATACTAACCGCAGGTGTGTCGTTAGGTTTAGATAACTTTCTTAAGATTCCGGTGTCTGTTTCAATGGTTGTTGTTACTAGAAAGAAGATAAGTAACAGGAATGCTATATCTGCCATTGAGCCTGCATTCACTTCTGGTGCATTTCGTTTTGCCATTTTGATAAAATTTAAGGTTAACATTAATGAGAATTACGAAGCAATAAGTTGATAAAGCTTAGTTATAATTCGTAAGTACTCTCATAACCAAAATCAAAGGTCGTGCCACTGATTATCAGGCAATTGTATGAAATGCAATAAAACAAAAAAAGCCAGTCCCTAGGGACTGGCTTTTAACTTGTATTAAAGTGAAGTTTACTTCTTAATGTTTTTCATTGAATTACCTTCTTTAGAAGTGTAATTAACCTTGAGTGCATAGGCATCTCTAAGTTCTTGTTTAACATCAGTAAGAATACCAACTTTAGAGTTTCTATCTACTTTAAGTGAAACCAAAAATTCATCCTTTTCGTCTTCATTCATTTTATTTCTCTTAGTGTTAACGTAGTCTTGAACTTGTTTAACACTTGAGATTTTATCACCTAGTTGTACTACATCGTTAGTACCAAATTGCTTTTGCATTTTTTCGTTAGGTTTTCCAATGTAAATGAAAGCTACTTTGTTTTTGTCGGATAACTTTTCTACTTCACCTGCAAGTGGAAGATTATTTTCAACGCTTAATTCATTTTCACGCATTACCGTAGCAACCATGAAAAAGAATAAAAGCATAAATACGATATCTGGCAGGGAAGCCGTAGAAATCGCTGGTAAATCACCACTCTTTTTCTTTTTAAACTTTGACATAATTATCCTGCTTTTTGAGGTTCTGCTTCTGATAATTTACCAGGGAACAACTCTTCTACTTTTTCGATTTTCTCAACCAGTTTTTCATAGTCAGGATTATCTTCCTTTTCTGTTTCTGGCCAACCATCCTTTTCTGCTTTTAGCTCTTCGTAAGATACACCATATAGTCTATTAGCTTCACGATTTCTAAGTGTTGTGTAAGCCTTTACTAATTGATCCATTACAGTGATGTACATACTGTAGCTAGCTTGTCTATCATTTACAAGTGAAATCACAGCCTTATCTGGATTATCAGATGATGCTGGATCCTTTTTACCTTGACAGTATCCACAAGCAGTTCTAGGTGTGTCTCCACCACCATTATCTAGGAATTCTATAGCAGCTTTAGTTAAATCTTTAACTTCCATAGGTTTCTCTTCTACTAGTAGCTGGTCGTTTTTATTAACCAGTACTTGGAAGATATTTTTTTCCTTAATTGGTGGAGCTTCTTGCTCTTCTGGCGCAGGTGGCGGTAACTTACGTTTGATACCACTATCAACTTCAATAGTTGTTGTAACTAGGAAGAAGATAAGTAGCAAAAACGCTATATCAGCCATGGAACCTGCATTCACTTCTGGTGCTGATCTTCTAGCCATAATTTATCTTTTTAAAACTTTACTCACTCCAGACCAAACGATAGTACCTACAGCAACTATTGCTAGTATGTAGAATACATATAAAGATGTTCCGATCCATTGTGAGGTGCTCGCAGTTAACTGCTCACCGTCGTCTAACATGATAGCTTCTCCTTGTGCGTTTACTACTGAATTATCAGCAAATGCAAAATAAGAAATTAGAACTACTACTACGAGTAGACCTATTGAGATCAAACTCTTTTTAAGAGTTTCTGGACTTGTAAATAGTCCTTTAAGTACAAATACTACTACAGATAATATGATTATTCCTAAAATGATATAAGATAGATACATCATTGGTGTTACTGTAGAGCTTTGAACTCCGTTCTCATTAAGTTCAATAGCCTCATCACCCACAGCAAGGGTGTAGAAAAAGAATCCAAAAGCCACTAAACCTAGCAAGAGTACAAGATATTTTATTACTTTATGTAATGCCATGGTTTTAGTTTTTTAAGATTCTACTATTAAAGTTTACCGTTTTTGTAGTCAGACAAGATGTCTATCAATGTAATTGATGCATCTTCCATGTCATTTACAATACTATCGATTTTAGCAATGATGTAGTTGTAAAAGATTTGAAGAATAATAGCAACAATCAGACCAAATACAGTTGTAAGAAGTGCAACTTTAATACCTGTTGCAACTAGTGATGGCTCCATAGCACCTGCTTCTGCGATACTATCGAAAGATTTGATCATCCCGATTACTGTACCCATGAAACCAAGCATCGGTGCTAGTGCGATGAATAGAGATACCCAAGAAACATTTTTTTCTAATTGGCCCATTTGAACACCACCATAAGCAACTACAGCTTTTTCTGCAGCGTCTATACCTTCATCTACACGGTCTAAACCTTGGTAGTAGATAGAAGCAACTGGACCTTTTGTGTTTCTACAAACTTCCTTAGCAGCTTCAACACCACCACTTTTAAGCGCGTCTTCTACGTTTGCAGCTAGTTTCTTAGAGTTTGTTGTGGAAAGATTAAGATAAATAATTCTTTCAATAGCGATAGCTAGACCTAAGATAAGACAAAGTAATACAATCGCCATAAACACAGGACCACCTTCTATGAATCGCTTTTTAAGCTCTTGGTGAAAGCTTACCTTTTCTACAGGTTCAGCATTTTGCGTAACAATTGTAGTAATCGCAGCATTAGTAGTAGTTGTTGTAGCAGCAGTTGAAGTGTTTGCCATACCTAGCATCATCATAACCGCAACGAGTAAAATTGAAAGTGA
Organism: Nonlabens sp. SCSIO 43208; assembly: GCF_050703575.1. Taxonomy (NCBI): domain Bacteria; kingdom Pseudomonadati; phylum Bacteroidota; class Flavobacteriia; order Flavobacteriales; family Flavobacteriaceae; genus Nonlabens; species Nonlabens sp. SCSIO 43208. The sequence goes on along the minus strand of NZ_CP065365.1, from coordinate 425,277 downwards.
TCGTTTCATTTTTAGATATTGATTTATTTGAATTTTCAAGTTAAGGAGGTAAATATATAATATCTCAAACAGATTATACAAGCAAAGGGCTAACAATCGTAAAAAATGACATTAACTTAACATTTATACCTGTATAAGTGTTCCTTAATGTATAGTCAACTTTAAACACTAAAATTTATTGTAAAATAAAAGCCCAACCTTAAGGATGGGCTTTTGTACCTCAGGCCGGAATCGAACCGGCACGCCGTGAAGCATTGGATTTTGAATCCAACGTGTCTACCAATTCCACCACTGAGGCAATAAGTAGAGAGCGCAAAAGTAATAAAAGTAATCATTGTAGCGATATTATTATTAATAAATATGGACAACTCAATATATAATTGTACTTTTGCACGCTCAAAACCAACATCCTATAAAGACTAGAGAAATGAGCTACGCACTTAAGGACGCAAAATTATTCGGCTGTAGGCAAAGTATGGACCTTGCCAAAAGAATTGCTACGGCATATGGTGCCGAGTTAGGTCAGGTTAACTTCTCTACCTTTAGTGATGGTGAGTTTCAACCTAGCTTTGAAGAATCTATAAGAGGTCGTCGCATCTTTATAATAGGTTCCACACAGCCTAGTAGCGATAACCTTATGGAAATGTTATTGATGCTAGATGCTGCAAAAAGAGCAAGTGCAAGACACATCACAGCGGTAATTCCATATTTTGGATGGGCTAGACAAGATCGAAAGGATAAACCACGTGTTCCAATAGGAGCAAAAATGATTGCTAAAGTGCTTGAGACAGCAGGTGCAACAAGAATCATTACCATGGATTTACATGCTGATCAAATTCAAGGTTTCTTTGAAAAACCAGTAGATCATCTTTTTGCGAGCTCTTTATTTGTTCCTCATTTGAAGGAGTTAGCTTTAGAGGATCTTACTATCGCTTCACCTGATATGGGTGGTTCTAAAAGAGCTTATGCTTATGCCAAAACTCTAGAAAGTGATGTGGTAGTTTGTTATAAACAACGTCAAAAAGCCAATGTGATTTCTCACATGGAGTTAATTGGAGACGTGACAGGTAAGAATGTGGTACTAGTTGATGATATGGTAGATACTGCCGGGACATTAACTAAAGCTGCTGATGTAATGATGGAGCGCGGTGCAAAAAGTGTAAGAGCTATTTGTACTCATGCAATTCTTTCTGGTAAAGCCTATGAGAGAATTGAGAATTCTCAATTAGAAGAGTTAATTGTAACCGATTCTATTCCTTTAAGACAGGAGAGTTCTAAAATAAAAGTATTATCCTGTGCAGGACTGTTTGCGACTGTGATGAAAAGCGTGCAACAAAATGAGTCCATCAGCGATAATTTTATAATGTAAATTAATTTAAATTTAAATAAATGAAGTCAATCACGATCAACGGATCTAAAAGAGAAAGCGTGGGTAAAAAGGCAACTAAAGCCCTACGTAATGCTGGTATGGTTCCTTGTGTCATCTACGGAGGAGACGAGCCAGTACACTTTGCAGCGCACGAAAATGCGTTCAGAAACCTTGTTTATACTCCAGATGCTCACACTGTAGTGATAGATCTAGGAAAAGACGGTACTTACAATGCTATTGCTCAAGATTTACAATGGCACCCAGTAAAAGAATTATTATTACATGCTGATTTCTATCAAATCTTTGATGATAAAGCAGTGACTATGGAAATTCCTGTGAAACTTCACGGTAATTCACGTGGTGTGCTTAACGGAGGTGTACTTAAATTCCCTAACCGTAAGCTTAGAGTTAAAGCAGTACCTGCAAACTTACCTGACTACATTAATGTAGAAATATCAGACCTTAAAATTGGTATGAAGAGACAGGTTAAGGAATTGCGTTCTGATTCTTATGAAATTATGCACCCAGATACAATGGTTGTTGTAATGGTTAAAACATCTCGTAATGCTGTTGCAGATGACGATGATGATGATGATGAAGATGTGCCAGCTACTGAAACTAGCGATGTGGCAGCAGTTAAGGAAGATGCATAAATTTTCTTAAACCTAAATTACAAGCCTTGAGAGTTCTCAAGGCTTTTTTTGTGCCAGCATTTTATAAACTTATAACAAAAAGATCGTCTCGTTTTTATAGCTTTGAAAGATGTTTACATGGTTGCAAAAATTACTAGGTGATAAAGTAAAAACTCATGAAAGTGATATGAAAAAATTTCTAGTTGTAGGATTAGGAAATCCAGGTTCAAAATATACAGAAACACGACATAATATAGGTTTCAAGATACTAGACGAACTTGCTGCTATGAAAGATGTTACCTTTGAGACTCTAAAGTTAGGCGATGTAGCAACTACTACACATAAAGGAAAGAAAGTGGTGCTCCTTAAACCTAATACCTTTATGAATTTGAGTGGTAAGGCGGTGAAATATTACATGAAACAGGAAAAAATAGAAAAAGAGAATATCCTAATTATTACAGACGATCTTAATCTGGAGTTCGGGACAATACGCATGAAGGGAAAAGGTAGTGATGGTGGTCATAACGGTCTCAAGGATGTTCAAATTACGTTGAATACTCCTAATTACCCTAGGCTTCGATTCGGTATATCGGCCCAATTTGGTAAAGGTCGACAGGTTGATTATGTGTTGGGAGAATGGAATAAGGAAGAACAAGCAGCTTTACCAGAACGTATTGACAAAGCTTCAAATGCTGCTTTGGCTTTTATTCATGCAGGATTGTCTAATGCTATGAATGAATTTAATGGTAAGTAGTGAGTAGAGTTAGTACGCTTTCGCGAAAGCGTACAAAACTTAAATCATCAAGGTGAAAAAATAGTATACTAGACTTAATAAAGTAATCGACTAATTGCGAATTGAAAATATATAATAACATATCCGAATTTAAATCAGATAGAAAGAGTGTAGTTACCATAGGTACATTTGATGGTGTGCATCATGGACATCAAAAAATTTTACAACGTGTGGTTAATCGTGCTCAAGCAGACAATTTGACGAGTGTGCTTCTTACCTTTTTTCCTCATCCTAGAATGGTATTGCAACCAGACCATGATTTGAAATTAATTAATAGTATCGAGGAACGCACTGAACTTGTAAAAGATCAAGGAATTGAGAACATGGTTATTCACCCTTTCTCAATAGAGTTTTCAAGAACTACCGCACAGGAATATGTTAAGGAAATATTGGTTGATCAATTAAAGGCTAGTGTTGTCGTTATAGGTTATGATCATCGTTTTGGTCGTAATCGTAGTGCAAGCATTAATGAGCTTAAAGAATATGCTAGTGAGTACCACTTTGATATAATTGAAATCTCAAAGGAAGAAGTAGAAGAGGTTGCAGTAAGCAGTACTAAAGTGAGACAATCGCTAGAAAGCGGCGAGATAGAACGAGCAAATCGCTATTTGAATAGAACTTATAGTTTAAAAGGTCATGTAAGATCTGGTAAACAAATAGGCCGAACTATTGGTTACCCAACGGCAAACCTACATGTTCACCAAGAGTACAAATTAATTCCAGGAAATGGAGTTTATATAACATCTAGTTGTATTAACGGGAAACACTTTTTTGGTATGACTAACATAGGTGTTAACCCTACCATTGGGAATGGAAACTACCGTACCATTGAAACCTATTATTTAGATTTTGATGGTGATTTGTATGATACCTCAATGGAGCTGTTTTTTCATAAACGGTTAAGGGATGAAAAGAAGTTTGATACCATGCAGGAACTCGTAAGTGCTATGGATGATGATTTAAAGCGTACACAAGATTATGCGAGAGACGATAAATAAATGGTTTTTTACCCAAGTAGATAATTCTGCTCTTGTTGTTTTTAGAATGGTCTATGGACTCATTCTTACTTGCGAGGCTTTTGGAAGTATTGCCTTGGGTGCTGTTAAACGTTTATTTATAGATACTGAGTTTACGTTTACATTCATAGGTTTTGAGTTTTTAGAGCCATTGCCAGGATATGGCATGTACGTTCTATACAGTGCTATGGGAATAGCAGGCATCTTTATTATGTTAGGGTACAAGTATAGGATGGCAATGCTGTTTTATGCGATTACATGGACTTACGTTTATTTACTTCAAAAATCTAGTTACAATAATCATTGTTATTTGATTATGTTACTTAATTGGTTACTTGTTTTCTTACCTGCTCATAAAGCTGGATCTATTGATGCTAAAAAAAACAAAGAACTATTGAAAATTCATATGAGTCGATGGATTTATATTCTAATTATCGGGTTTGTATGGATCGTTTACAGCTACGCCAGTATAGCTAAGTTCTACCCAGACTGGTTGGATGGAAGTTTTGAGAAATTTTTAATGTCGACTCGTGGACGTGATTATAAGATTCTTCAACAAGATTGGGCTCATGTTGCTATTTTATACTATGGGCTACTTTTCGATTTAATTATTGTCCCGTTGTTATTGTGGAAACGAACTAGGTGGATTGCAATTATAGCAAGTGTATTCTTCCATTTATTCAACTCTATAGTCTTTAAGATTGGTGTTTTCCCTTATCTGGCACTATCGTTTTTATTGTTTTTTCTTACCACTGAAACCGTTCATAAAAGATTTTTGAGTAAAAAAACCTTTTATGCTGCACGAGAGGTAATTGTACCAAAACACGCAGGTATTATAAAAGTGTTTACTATAAGTTTTTTACTAATCATGCTAGTTCTTCCGTTGCGTCATTGGGTGATAGAGGATGATGTATTGTGGACTGAAGAAGGTCATCGATTAAGCTGGCGCATGATGTTGCGCAGTCGTTCTGGAAGAGCTGTTTATTATGTGGAGAATAAAGAAACTGGTAAACGTGAACGCGTGAATATCAAAGAAAGATTGTCTAGAAAACAATTTAATTCGGCAAATACGAAGCCTGATTTCATGTGGCAACTGGCTCAAAGGCTTAAAAAAGAGTATGCTGATAAAGGTGAAGATGTAGCTGTTTATATATCTTCAAGTGTTTCTATAAATGGTAGACCTAGATCAAAGTTTACAAATGATACTATTGACATCGCATCACAGCCATGGTCTCAATTTAAACATGCAACCTGGTTAATGCCGTCACCTTTACAAGATACGCCAACAAACCGACCTTGATTCTCGTTTAATACAAGGAGAATCAGTAATTTTATCGGCTTAAATAATTAAAACTTATTTCAATGCTACAAATTGCAGCAATCAGAGAAAACAAAGAGGCATTTGCTCAGGCACTTACCAAGCGTAATATTGATGCCATGCCTATGCTAGAACAAGCTATCGAAGTAGATGAGCGCAGAAGAAGTTTGCAGGCTCAACTAGATGAAACACTTTCTCAAAGTAATAAGTTGTCCAAACAAATAGGAGAATTATTTAAATCTGGTAAAGCACAAGAGGCTAATGAGCTAAAAGCACAAACTGGCGAGCTTAAGGAATCTTCAAAGAATCTTGCTGAGCAGTTACAAACTGCTCAAAATGACTTACAAGAGTTGTTGTACAACATTCCTAATGTGCCTCAAGAAAGTGTTCCAGCAGGTTCTACAGACGAGGATAATGAAGTTGTTGAGGAGCATGGTGTAGTGCCAGTGCTAGATGAACAAGCTCAGCCGCACTGGGAACTAGTTAAAAAGTACGATATTATTGACTTTGAACTAGGTAATAAAATTACCGGAGCAGGATTTCCTGTCTATAAAAATAAAGGAGCGCGACTTCAAAGAGCTTTGATAAACTACTTTTTAGATAAAAATACAGCAGCAGGTTATCAAGAAATGCAAGTACCACACCTTGTTAATGAGGCAAGTGGATATGGTACAGGTCAGTTGCCAGATAAAGAAGGTCAAATGTACCATGTAGGTAATGATGATTTGTATTTAATTCCTACTGCCGAGGTTCCCATTACTAATCTTTATAGAGGTGATCTATTAGAAGAAAAGGACCTTCCTATTGCAATGACTGGTTATACTCCTTGTTTTAGAAGGGAAGCAGGAAGTTATGGGGCACATGTACGAGGTCTTAATCGTTTACATCAATTTGATAAAGTAGAAATTTTAAGAATAGAGCATCCTGATAAAAGTGATCAGGCTCTCGATGATATGGTAAGCCACGTAAAGAATATTCTTGATGAATTAAAATTGCCTTATCGTATTCTTAGATTGTGCGGTGGTGATCTTGGGTTTACTTCAACACTTACTTATGATTTTGAAGTTTATAGTACGGCACAAGAAAAATGGTTAGAAGTAAGTAGTGTTTCTAATTTTAAAACCTTTCAAGCAAATCGTTTGAAATTAAGATTCCGTGCAGGTGAAAAACAAACAGAACTGTTACATACTCTTAACGGGAGCGCACTAGCATTACCTAGAATAATGGCAGGAATTTTGGAGAACTATCAAACAGCTGATGGTATTAAGATCCCTGAAGTTCTTGTACCTTACTGCGGTTTTGATATGATACAATAATTTATGAAATATGCTGTAACGCTTCTTTTTTTGTCTTTAGTGACGTGGTCAACGGCCCAAAGTTTGCAGTTGGCGCAAAACTACATGGACCAAGGCGAGTACAGTAAGGCAGCCAGCATATATGAAAAATTAGTCAACGATAAGAAAAATAGGAACTACAATACCGTATTTTCTTTAATTGATGCTTATCATCAATTAGAAGAATACGGTAAAGTAGATTCTTTAATTGATAAAAAGGTATCTACATCTTTTGCATACAAACAAACCCTACTAATAGAAAAAGGTTATAATCAAGTATTGCAAGGAAATGATTCGATAGCTAGTAGCTATTATCAACAAGCAATCGATCTAGTAAAAGAAAAGCCAGAGCTTACTTACAGTATCGCAAGTAGGTTTGAAAAACGTACAGAACTGGATGAGGCTGTACAAGTCTATGAAATAGGAACCCAGCTTAGGCCACAAGCAAATTATAGTTTTCAGTTAGCTAGATTGTATGGTGAACTAGGTGATATGGAGAAAATGTTTGAGGAAAACATTAAACTCATTGAAAAAAATGTCGCTTACAGGGCAAGAGCACAAGCTCTTTTTTCTCAATATATAACTGACTACGCATTGTCCGAGACTAATACGATATTGCGTAAAGTACTTCTTAAAAGATTACGTTCAAATCCAGATGTTTTATACAATCAATTGCTTTCATGGTTGTTTGTGCAGCAAAAGGATTTTAAAAATGCCTTTATTCAAGAAAAGGCAATTTACAATAGGGATAAAGAAAGTATGGACAACTTGCAGGACCTTGCCGAGGTCGCAGTCGAGGAAAATGATATTCCTGCTGCATTTGACATACTGGACTTTATGATTGAGAATGCTCAATCTCCCTTTACTAGATACAATGCTCAGGTACTCAAACTTAAATTACGCTCTAATGGAGCTTCAGTTGATGAATATTCTCAAATAAAGCAAGAATATGAACAGCTGCTTGAATTCTATGGTCGTGATCAGCGCAGTTTTAGGTTACAACTAGATTATGCTCAGTTCTTGGCGTTCAAAAATGACAATGCACCATTAGCCATTGATTTATTGGCAGATCTCAATAAAGCTAATTTTTCTCAATTTGATAAGGCTAGGGTAAAAATGTTACTGGCCGATGTCCTTGTTCTTCAAGAGCAATTTAATCGAGCTCTTATTTTATACAGTCAAATTCAAAATGATTTGCCCAATGATTTATTGGCTCAGGAATCTCAATATAGAGTAGCTCGTACCAGTTTTTATAAAGGAGATTTTCCTTGGGCACTTACTCAATTAAAAGTATTACGTAGCGCTAGCAGTAAGCTTATAGCAAATGATGCCATGCAATTGAGTCTAACGATTTCTGACCACTCTGGACAAGATACTACGTATGTTGCTTTGTCCGCTTTCGCGAAAGCGGAATTAAAACAATATCAAAACAAAAGAAAGCAGGCTATTGAAGCCTACAATAATGTGCTGCAAAACCATGCAGGTGACGACATTGAGGATGAGGCATTGTTAAGACAGGCAAAGCTATATCAGGTAGAAGGAGATACACAAAATGCTATCCAGAATTACACTAGGATTATCAAAAATCATGGTGATGGTATTTTGAGTGATGATGCGCTTTACGAGCTAGGAAAGTTATATGAAGAAGTACTTGATGATCCTGCAAAAGCACAAGAATATTTTGAACAAATAATTTTCTCACACGCAGATAGCATTTACTTCACAGACGCTAGACGTCGATACCGCAGATTGCGTGGTGATACTAATGAAAAAGCTTTTTAATTATGGTAATTTATAATGTAACCTGTAATGTAGATTCTAGTGTTCATGATCAATGGATAGTATGGATGCGTGAACATATACCACAAGTGCTGGGAACAGGGCTATTTATGGAAGCTAGGTTTACTAAAGTGCTTGTCAAAGAGCAAGACGGTTCCCATACCTACTCAATTCAATACAAAGCTTATAGCGCACAGGCCTTGCAGGAGTATAAAGACAAACATTCTGAAGCGTTACAAAAAGACGGTCTTGAAAAATGGGCAGATAAGGTTCTGAGTTTCCGTACAGAGCTTGAAGTGGTAGATGAATATACAGTGCGCCGCAAGGAAGAGTCTCAGAATTAAATGGGTCTTCTTTTTATAATAATAGGAATTTGACATAATTACGACTTACTAATTTTTAAACCAAATGTTTGGTAACTATGTCTCAAAATAACACGCGACCCAAAAACGTTCTAGGAACTGCTTTAGAGTCCTGTTGTACCAATCCGATTACAGGTTATTGGCGTGATGGATACTGCAGGACGTCGATACAAGATGTAGGTACCCATGTGGTATGTGCTGTTATGACGGAAGAATTTCTAGAGTTTACAAAGTCTAAAGGGAACGACCTTACATCACCCATACCTGCATATCAATTTCCAGGTCTTAAACCAGGTGATAAATGGTGTTTGTGTGTATTAAGATGGATCGAAGCAGAAAAAGCTGGATGTGCGCCCCATATTATTCTAAAAGGAACTGATAGTAACGCATTGAAATTTACAAATTTGGAAACATTGAAAGTTTATGCGATCGATGCCTAATCAGGTATAATAAAGCTTGAAATAAAGCTGTAGTTTATGCTAAACACCTTTTTTTTTTATTAAATTTATACCTATAGGTTTAATACGAAAACACCCGTTTTTATGGCAAAAAATATCCTCGTAGCAACAGATTTTTCTTCAAATTCATGGCACGCATTCACTTATGTTTCAACGCTTTTTAAAGATGAAACTTGTATGTTTCATTTATTGCATGCTTATGATACTGAATATCATAGCCGCAATGAATTAAAACAAGGCAACGATGCTTCATTCACTTATGAATCTCCAAAGGATAAAGGTGACGTTTTACTTAATAAAATGCTTGAAAAGATTGCATTAGAATGTGCTAATGAAAAGCATACCTATAAAACACACTTAATGCATGATGATGTAGCCACTGCGGTTACAAAAACCTTATCTACTGAAAATATCTCTTTGATAGTAATGGGTAGTAAAGGAATAACTAATTATGAAAAAAGTGTATTTGGTAGTAATACAATAGCGACCATGAAAGAGGCTGGTAGTTGTACTATTCTTACTGTTCCACAAGACTCAGAGGTAGAAGAAATAAAAGAAATAGTTTTTCCTACTGATTATAAAAGTGCCTATAGTAGTTTAAGATTGCAAAGCCTAATAGACCTTGCAACTATTCAAGATGCAGCTATCTGTGTCTTACATGTTGATACCAGTAGCGGCCTAGAAACAGTTCAAGAAGATAATAAACAAATTTTAGATGATGCGTTATCCAACAACAGGCATAGTTTTCATGTTTTAACGGGTAGCGATGTAAACCTAGCTGTAAAACATTTTGTAGAGAGTAGGGATAGTAGCATGGTGGCAATCGTAAATCGCAAACACAATCTATTTACAAGTTGGTTTTCTACTAATATGGTAATGGAAATCGGTAAAGTAAGTCAAGTGCCTTTACTTATTTTACCTGAGTAATGAACAAAAAAATAAAGTTTTTAAGTTTCTGCTTTTTTCCATAGTTCTTGCTTTGCTTGCGTATTTCAATGTGTTGTCGCTATCAATAAACATTTTAGGGAATGTAGAATTAGAATTGCTTTATGGGTCTTTAATATTGTGTATTCCGTTGATTGTTTTAACCATGTTGGAATACCTACTTGATTTTATAAAAAGAGAGGTTTCTAAGGGGAAGGATTGACAAAATTTTAATTTTAAAAAATAAAACCGTTGCTATCAAAGGGATAACAACGGTTCTAGCAGTGAGGAAGGGATTCGAACCCTCGAAACGGTTTTGCCGTTTACACACTTTCCAGGCGTGCGCCTTCGACCACTCGGCCACCTCACTATTTTTGTAAAACTGATCGCAAAAATACCGTAATACTTTATGTTTACCAATTTCTAATTAGTTATCTCACCTCTTAAACTTGTTTCAAAACAATCTTTAAACATCAAATCATCCTCGATGTAAGCAAGTAAATACATCATTTTGGCTAGAGCAGCTTCAGTAGTTAGATCTTTACCACTTATCATACCCATTTCCTTCAAAGCACGACTTGTTTCATACTTACCCATATCTACTGATCCACCACGACACTGTGTTACATTAACAATACGTATATCCTTTGACAAGCAATCTTTCATTGCATCAATGAACCATGATTTAGTAGGAGCGTTGCCACTTCCATAAGTTTCAAGGATAATACCTTTTAGATTTGGAATATTACATATGGCTTGTACGGTGGTCTCTGTAATTCCAGGAAATAATTTGAGTACAACGACATCGGCTATCATTTGTGGTCGATAATGCATTCTATCATCACTACGAGGTATGACTCTATGTACTTGAACCTCTCGGTTTTTGTATCCTTTCCATAAAAGATCTTCATCAACATTTAAATGCACACCACTTATAGCGAGAGGTGGAAAATTAGGCGAACTGAAGGCTTCAAAATGTTCTGCATTCATTTTTGCGGTACGATTTGCTCTGTATAGCTGATATTCAAAGTAAATGCAAACTTCCCTTATTAAGGGCTTCTTCTTCTTGCGTAACGTAGCTATCTGTATGCTTGTAATTAAGTTTTCTTTTGCATCAGTTCTTAAATCGCCTATAGGCAGTTGAGATCCTGTTAGGATAACAGGTTTTGTCAAGTTTTCAAACATAAAACTGAGTGCACTGCCTGTGAACGACATAGTGTCGCTGCCGTGTAAAACAACAAACCCATCATAATTGTCATAACGATCATAAATCATGTCTCCTATCAAGCGCCATTCTTCCGTATTCATATCAGAACTATCGATAGGTGTTTCAAAAGAAATGGTTTCTATTGTACAGTCTAGTTGTTTAAGCTCTGGAATGTGGTATAGAAGTTTGTCAAAATCAAATGCTTTTAAAGCACCTGTTTTAATGTCTTTCATCATTCCAATTGTTCCACCTGTGTAGATAAGCAGGATATTTGGTTTCATTATTCTGCGTTTAGGAGTTCTTTATTAGTTACAGGTTGGGCATACATTTTCAAAAAGCTAGTTACAGTCATTTGATCTTCTACATCAACACGTAGTCTCAATCGTCTCTCAAATTGAGCCATATCATGCTCACTATAATGTTTGCTGTATTTTCTAGAAACATGTAATAAATCGTGTGCAACATAATTAGTTGGCCACAAATGATAATTAAGTTGTATCGTGGTGTCTAATTGGTCAACAACACGTTGTAAAGTTTTGTTTGTTTTTTCACCATCTATTTTTACTATTTCCAATGGTTTTGAAGCGTGTATATGAATATGTTTCTTTTGTCCTAGTGCACCATACATGATACTGTTAAAATCTTCGTTTTCAGACTTTACGTATTCTTGATCTGCGGCTTTGGCAAGCAATTCAGGTACTTTTAAGGCGTCAGTAGGGTCGTACTCATAAGAAATAGAAACGGGTACTATTTTTAAATCGTTCAAATAGTTTGCAATGTCTTTTTTACCAGCAGCTAGTGCTATCATTTTAAGAACACCTTGCTCCGTATGATCATTTCCATCTTTCGTTCGACCTTGTCTTTGAGCGATCCATACACTGCGATTTTCTTCCATTAATAGGTGAAAGATGTAATCGCTAAGTTTAATACTGCTAAGTAATGTCTCTCTAGGTGATCCACCTCTTCTTACTATAAAATTACGAGTAAGTTTACTTAACATGTTTACAAACGGGCGCTGTACTAAATTATCACCTATAGCACTTGCTGTTCTTATTAAGTTCTTTTCAAATAAAATAAGATTGAGCAACGAGGTATCTAGTACGATGTCTCTATGATTTGATATATATAAATAGGATGTATTAGTATCTAGTTCGTCAAAACCACTACTAGTCATGCCAGCACTTGTGGTGTCGATTACACGCGTTACCGTTTTACTTATAACTTCTCTTTGAAACTCATTTATAGACGTGCATCTAGTTACGATATCCTTAATCTCATCGTCGGATTTGTCTGGAAATGTATATTGGAATAAGGTTTTAATCATAGGATGCCTTACTGCACTTTGTAAGACAGTTTGCACTTCATCATCCTTAAAAAATCGTATGTCGTCGTAAACTTCCATTCTAGTCGCAAATGTACTTATATCCCAAAAATTCTTTTACTATTATCCGTAGTGATTCTTGCGATTTCTTCCACACTAACATCGTAAATCAAAGAAAGTTTATCCGCAACAAGTTTAGTATAAGCACTTTCATTGCGCTTTCCTCTGTAAGGCACAGGAGCAAGGTAAGGAGCATCGGTTTCTAGCACGATGTGATGTAGGTCGATCTTATTTAAAAATTGATCAATTTTGCCATTTTTAAATGTAGCAACGCCACCTATTCCCAGGTGTAAATTTAGATCCACAGCTTGCTTTGCATGATCAATCGTTCCCGTAAAACAATGAAAAATTCCTTTTAAAGAAGTGTTTCTATAGTCCTCTAAAACTTCAAAAACTTCATCAAACGCATCTCTACAATGAATAGCAATGGGTAAGTCACGGTCCAATGACCATTTGATTTGAGTGTGAAATGCTTCTAGTTGTTCTTTTTTAAAGGACTTGTCCCAGTATAAATCAACACCTATTTCTCCAATAGCGACATACTCATGTTGTTCTAGCATTTGAGAAACATGCTTTAACTCATCTTTATAATTTTCCTTTACGTGCGTAGGGTGCAAACCACACATTAAAAACACTTCGCTAGGATAATTTGCTTTTAATTGTAACATGCGATCTGTATACTCAGAATCAATAGCTGGTACAAAAAATCGTTGAACTCCTGCTGCCTTGGCACGCGAGATCATTTCATCTCTATCTTTATCAAAGGCCTCGCTGTATAAATGAGTGTGCGTATCAGTTAAAATCATACTGCAAAAATAAGGCTTGTTGTAGGTATGCTTTCGCGAAAGCGGAATATCTTTAAACCCAGATTCAAAGAATATGAAATCATTAAAAAAATGGCTCGTCAGTCAAGGTTATACGGCACATCCAATACGATTGTCTAAAAAAAGCGGTCACATTGTAACCAAAGCTGTGTTAAATGGATATCAGGGCAGATTTATTATTGATACTGGAGCTAGCGCAACTTGTGTAAATCAAGATTTGTATAAAGAGTTTCAATTGAATACAGAGTTTATGGATAAAGCAATAGGTACCGCGAGTGGTTCCTTGCGTCCAAGAATAGCTCATCATAATGTACTAGAACTGGGTGATTGGGAAGATCAAGATGTGACGGTTTTATCAATGGATATGACCTTTATTAATACCGCGCTTAAAAGTGAACGCATGCATTCTATCCAGGGATTGTTAGGTGCAGACTTTTTGATAAGTTCACAGGCGATTATTGATTATAAAGGAAAATATATTTACATGAAGTGATAGATGAAAGTAAAGCGTATAAAAAAAGCTGCTCGTGGAGCAGCTTTTTTTTATGAGTGTTTCTAGTTAGTTTTAATATTGTACATCAAAACTTCCATTGTCAATTACAATTCCACCAGTAGTAGTGTAATTAAATGTACCTGTAATTGAATTGTTTGCTGTATCGTGAGTTAGAATTTCAATTGTCCCGCTTTGAGCAGTCTCACCAGAAGTACCTTGAGCATATAATCCTGTAGCATCCGTTGGGAATGAATAAACTCCTGGAACGATAGTATCAGGGAATGAAATAGATAAGCTTATGTTCTGGTTACTAGCAAATATTAGAATCGTACCAGATGATACATTAGGCGATATAAGTGATGGATTAAGAGCTTGTCCATCTACATCGGCAGCAAAAGAATTTGTTGTATTGCCATTTCCTGGGTTAATAGTTCCTCCTAATGGGACTTCAAAAATCACACCTTTTCTCATGTAAAGCGAGTCAGCAGCATTTGCAGTGTAGGTGACAAAATCGAAGGTTCCAGATACAAAACCTGAATTAGAACTAGAGGTGATCGTAACTTCACCACGGCCATCATTTGCGTTACTAGAAAAAGATTGAGAGTTGTTAAAAACATAAGTAGCCTCACTAGATGCACCTTGACCTAGAATGTAGGTTCCAGGGCTACTGTCGTCTAGAGAAATTGTTAGAGATTCTAATTGATTAGTTCCTTGAATAATCAGTCTTCCATCGATGTCGATTGAAGCAGCCATATCCTGCGCTTTGAAAAATTCTCCATTACGCACAGCCTGGATTGCAGGGCTGTTATCTTCATCTAGATTTTTTTCACATCCTACAATGGCAATCAAAGTAAGGACAGCTACAATTAGTTTTTTCATCGGTAATCTCATTAAGTTTGGGGTAAATGTAAGGATTTAATAAGAATTAAATCTGTATATATGATGCTCATTATTAAAATAATGGTACTTTTGCAGCCTTAAATTAATAAAAAGGGACGTGTTCCCGCAAACTTTAATGTTATGCCTGTAAAAATCAGATTACAAAGACACGGTAAAAAAGGAAAGCCTTTTTACTGGATCGTAGCAGCAGATGCTCGCGCAAAGAGAGATGGTAGATTCCTTGAAAAAATAGGAACTTACAATCCTAACACTAACCCTGCAACTATCAACCTAGATGTAGATGGTGCTGTACAATGGTTAGAGAATGGTGCGCAGCCTACTGATACAGCTCGTGCTCTTTTAAGCTACAAAGGTGCGTTACTTAAAAAGCACCTTAAAGGTGGTGTGAAAAAAGGTGCGATCACTGAAGAACAAGCTGAAGAAAAATTCCAAGCTTGGATTTCTGAAAAAGAAGCAAAAATTGCAAACAAAGCTGCTGGCCTTAAGGCTGATGCAGATAAAATTGCAGCTGAAGCTCTAGAAGCAGAAAAAGCAGTAAACGAAGCTCGTATCGCAGCAAATGCTCCAGAACCAGAAGTGGAAGAGCCAGCTGCAGCTAGCGAAGACGCAACAGGAGAAGAAGAGTAAATCGATATATCATGCGTAAAAAAGACTGTTTTTACGTAGGTACGATCGTAAACAAATTTAGTTTTAAAGGTGAAATCCTTGTCAAGTTAGACACTGATGAACCGGATCTTTTTCTTGAAATGGAATCAGTTTTTGTCGAAGTAGGCAAAAACTTGATTCCATTTTTTATTGAACGCAGTCAACTACACAAATCTGCTTTACTGCGTATCAAATTTGAAGATGTAGACGATGAACCTACGGCAGATTCCTTGCTTCAAAAGGATTTGTATTTGCCTCTTACTGCATTACCACCGCTTACAGGTAATAAATTTTACTACCATGAAATCATAGGTTTTACCATTGTTGATTCTAATTATGGCGAGGTGGGAATTGTAGATGGTGTTAACGATACAACCTCACAAGCTCTTTTTGAAATAAAGCAAGGTGAGAAAGAAATTCTTATACCAGTTCACGACGAGTTTATTTTAAATGTAGACCGTGACAACAAACAAATTTTAGTAGAAACACCACCAGGTTTAATTGAGTTGTATTTAGAGTAATGAGTACGTTCTCTTTTAAACAGTTTGACATCGTTCAAGATAAGGTTGCTCAAAAGGTAGGTACCGACGGTGTTCTTTTAGGAGCATGGTGTAGTCTTGATAAGCAACCACACAAAATATTAGATATAGGATCAGGAACAGGGCTCATCTCTATAATGTGCGCTCAACGGTTTCCACAAGCGTTTATTGAGGCTGTAGAGATCGATCACGATGCCTTTGAGCAAACTGCATCCAACTTTGAATCTAGCAAGTTTAAAGACCAGCTATATGCATATCATGCTAGCTTTCAAGAGTTTTATGATGAGGTTGATGAGCGCTATGATTTTATGGTGAGTAATCCGCCATTTTATAATGCTCAGTCAATTAAATCTGATGATCAAATAGAGAGTCGTAGGCAACAAGCAAGATTTGACGATGCTTTACCTTTTGAAGAGCTTTTCTATGGAGTTTATAAGCTTCTTGCTATCGATGGGACTTTTGCACTCGTATTTCCTGTAGATAGAGAAGAACGAGTTCTTGAAATTGCCGATTACTTCACCATGATGCCTACACGTAAAATGTACGTACGTGGAACTGTGGATAGTCCTGTTAAAAGAGTGTTTATGGAATTACGCTTTCGCGAAAGCGTAATAAAATCCAATCAAAAACTAGTTACCCAGCATATGGTAATTGAACATTCTAGGCATGAGTATACCGATGAGTATATCGCACTTACAAAGGACTTTTATTTAAAAATGTAATCCTTATCATTTTTCTGGGCAATAAGTGAGCATTCTCTTATTTTTACGACCAATTCAAAAACTATTGGAACTACACTCAAACGATGTAGTTACTCTATACAAATTATATCTATGAAACCAGATCTATTTGAAGCACCAGATTATTATAACCTAGATGAGTTACTTACCGAGGAACACAAGATGATACGTGATGCAGCTCGTTCTTGGGTTAAACGTGATGTTTCACCTATCATTGAACAAGCAGCACAGGATGCCAAGTTTCCTGAAAGTATTATACCAGGATTAGCATCAATAGGTGCTTTTGGTCCTTATATTCCAGAAGAATATGGTGGTGCAGGATTGGACCAAATCTCTTATGGTTTGATCATGCAAGAAATAGAACGAGGTGACAGTGGTGTGCGCAGTACAGCATCAGTCCAGTCATCGCTAGTTATGTATCCTATATGGAAATACGGTAGTGAAGAACATAGAAAAAAGTTTTTACCTAAACTAGCAAGTGGTGAATTTATGGGCTCATTCGGTCTTACTGAACCGGACCACGGTAGTAATCCAGGAGGAATGACTACTAATTTTAAAGATGCTGGAGATGGAGAAAATATTATTTTAAATGGAGCCAAGTTATGGATATCAAACAGCCCATTTTGTGATGTGGCAGTGGTTTGGGCAAAGAATGAAGAAGGTCGTATCCATGGAGTTATTGTAGAAAGAGGCATGGAAGGTTTCTCTACTCCAGAGACTCATAACAAATGGTCTTTGAGAGCAAGTGCTACAGGTGAGTTGATTTTTCAGGATGTAAAAGTTCCAAAAAGTAATATTTTACCAGGTCGCTCTGGTCTAGGTGCTCCTCTTAGTTGTCTAGATAGTGCTCGTTTTGGTATTGCATGGGGTGCTATAGGTGCTGCAATGGATTGCTACGATACAGCGCTTAGATATGCAAAAGAACGTATCCAATTTGGGAAACCAATTGCAGCTTTTCAATTACAGCAAAAGAAGCTTGCCGAAATGATTACTGAGATTACCAAGGCACAACTACTAGCATGGAGATTAGGAGTGTTGCGGGAAGAAGGAAAGGCAACAAGCGCTCAAATTTCTATGGCAAAGCGTAATAATGTTGAAATGGCTGTTAAGATTGCTCGCGAGGCTCGACAAATTTTGGGAGGAATGGGAATAACAGGTGAATATAGTATCATGAGACATATGATGAATCTAGAAAGTGTTATTACTTATGAAGGAACTCTCACGATATTCATTTGTTGATCACCGGACTTGATATTACTGGAGAAAATGCTTTTAAGTAGGTAATTCGTTAAATATATTATAGAGGCTGCCTACAACAATAGGCAGCCTTTTATTTTTGCACAAATTGAGCTATGAATACAACTATAATTGAATCTAGAATTAGTGACAATCGTAAAAGATTGTTGAGTCATCCTTTATACAATGCTATTTCTAATTTAGGAGATTTACAGGTTTTTACATCTCATCATGTTTTTGCTGTTTGGGATTTTATGTCTTTGCTCAAAGCTCTGCAAAGAGAACTTACCTGTACAACTTCTCCTTGGTTTCCTAAAGGTAGTAATGATACTAGATATTTAATTAATGAAATTGTTTCTAGCTGAAGAATCTGATCTAGATCAAGATGGCAATAGATTGAGTCATTTTGAAATGTATTTAAATGCCATGGAAGGACTAGATGTTAATACAGATTTGATAGTAAATCAAATTCTAACGATTTCTAACCATAATAATCCTATTGAACAAATTTCAAAAACGGACATACCAGATTTTGTCAAAAGATTTTTGACCTTCACATTTGAAATTATCGAGCGTAATCAACCTCACGAAATTGCTGCTGCATTTACTTATGGGCGTGAAGATTTAATTCCTGAAATGTTTACTGAAATTCTTAAAGGAATGCGAGTAGAAGAAGGAGTAGATCTTACTGCCTTGCGATATTATTTTGATAGACACATTGAGTTAGATGGTGATGAGCACGGCCCAATGGCGCATAAAATGGTGGCTCTTTTGTGTGGCGATGATAGTCTGAAATGGGAACAAGCAGCACATGTCGCAAATGATCCTTTACAAAAACGTATTGAGTTATTTGATGGTATTTATGCAGCTATTGGGGTTCCAGAATTAGTCTAGTTGCTTAACAATTAGCAGTATTTAACTTATAAAAATATAGAGTAATTAATGAAATAGATATTTTTGAAGAATTAATCAATCAAATTAACGATATGAAAAACTTTAAAAATTTTATTTCTGTCTTTACTAACAATTGCAACCATATCATGTGGTGATGATGACGGACCAGAAAATTTACCGGTAAATGCCGAGAATATTGCTGGAACTTATTCCTTGACTTTTTTTAGATCTCAAGAAACCTACAATGAAACGGTAAATGGTAGTACAGTAACAAGGGTATACCTAGAAGAAGGTACTGCCTTTAACAACGCCATTTTTGTATTTAATGCTAATGGTACTTACACGAGCTCTGGTACTTATACTTATGATTATGAAGAGCAAGTAAATGGTGTAGTAGTAGATACAGATACAGACATTGATTCCTTAACCAGTTCTGGGACTTATTCTGTAGTTGGAAATTCAATTTACTTGTCTGATGCAGATGAGACTTTTGAGGTGCAAACACTTACAAGTTCAAACATGACACTTTCACTTAATGAGGTGGACGGTGATTCCTCTTATGAGTTGGAAATACGCTTTACTAAGCAATAGAGAACATTCAAGTTGTTATATAAAAATGGCGCTTCATAACCATGAAGCGCCTTTTTTTGGTATTTTATAAAAAGTCATAAAGTATCTCGCGATTCTTCTTTTTCTGCGATTCCAGAAATATCTACTACTGTTTCTATCTGTGGTTTGAATAAATCATAATGTGGTTTAAGGTTAATTTACTTTTTAAGAGTGAATTTCAAGAGCAAACATAAGGCAAATTATTGCTGTTAAACTTTTGAAAATAAGGTGTTAAGGACTTTTTTAAATATACGAAAGTTATTTCTTTTTTTTTTGTAGATGATTTGCAAATCGAAATAAAACATTAATAATTTAAAATATTACAGATGAAAAAATTTAAATTTATACCGTTTTTATTCCTTGTTTTCTCTTTGACCTATATTTCATGTTCTGATGATGAAACAGTATCTGATGATTACAAAAATGATGTTTTGTTAAAGAGTGTTGAAAATGAGGATATTCCAGAAGTATGGGAGTTTAGTATAGTCGTTGATGGTGAAAAAATTAATGGTGAAATATTATTAGATTGGAATCATGAAAAAGAAGTTGCAAACTCAGTCATTGTTAGTAGCAACATATTAGACGCAATTGGGATATCACAATCAGAATTTGATTCTCAATTGCAAACTGAAGTGAATAGTGATGATGATGATGATCCAAATGACGGTTTATCTCCTCATGCGCAATGTATTGAAACGTGCAAAGATAAATACACTGACGAGAATGGAAATAAAATTAGAGGCAGAGGTGCTTGCAAAGCCAACTGTTGGGTAGATACAGCAATACGTTTAGTGGAAGCAATCGTGCCTGCTCTCTAATGATATGGTTACTCATAGAATAAATAAAAAGGTATATCGTTTGGGTTTACAGGCAATATGCCTTTTATCCTTTTTATTTTTCTTTTCCTGTAGTAAAGCTATTTTAAATTCAAAAGCTACTCATGCTAGAGAAATAAAAGTTTTTCAAAAAGGTGATCGGGAAATTCTTTATTTAGGCACTACACATATTGCCAAACCTAGCTTTTTTCAAGAAATGAAAATGCAAATCGATTCATTACGTGATGAAGGTTATGTTTTTTTTAAAGAAGGAGTTTATTTTGAGCAAAATACAGCCGCAGGACTAAAAGATACTTTGCAGAGAAAATTCAGACAATTAATGGGTTTGACAATTGGAGATTATACGGACAAGAATAATAAAACCTTACCTAAATTTTACTCTGATGGTGATTATTTAATGCAAACAGATAGCTTATTAGGATTAAATAAAACAGATAGGTTAGTTGATTTGAGTTATAACAAAATGATCAATTTACATGAAGAAAAGTATGGAGCGATCAGGTTGACAAAATGTGATTGGCAGACTGATTTGTATGATAAATATGAATGTAAAGATGGTAATGCGTTGAAAAAGAGTTTTTACGTAGTAGATATAGCACGTACTGAACATCTTTTTAATGAATTATTGAAATCTGAAAATAAAAAAATTGCGGTTGTATATGGTGCTGGACACTTTAAATGGTTGTATCCTGATATGCTTAAAGCTGGTTTTAATTACAAGAACAAAAGGCTTAGCTTTAAATAAATAATTTATAAAGGACTGTTTATTAAAAATGGCGCTTCATAACCATGAAGCGCCTTTTTTTTGGTATTTTATAAAAGTTATAAAGTATCTCGCGATTCTTCTTTTTCTGCGATTCCAGAAATATCTTCAACTTTCTCTATTTGTGGTGCGTGTTTTTTGATGGTAAGTTCAACACCAGATTTTAAAGTCATTTGATTTACGTGACAACCTACACAAGTTCCCAATAATCTAACAATAACATGTTTATCGTCTTTTATCTCAACCAGTTCAATATCTCCATTATCTCTTTGTAGAAATGGTCGGATTTCCTCTAATCCAGCTTCAACTGCTGCTTGTAATGCTGCTCCTGTCATTATTGCTTTTGTTTGTTCACCGGACTACATCCAGCCATAGTAGTTATTTTAATAGCTTGAGTAGGTGGTAAGTTTTCATTTCGTTTAACTGTTTCTTCAACTACATTACGAGTAATATCAATAAATGCTTGTTCAACTAGAGTATCTTCTTGCATGGCTGCAGGTCTACCTACATCGCCGGCTTCTCTTATCGTTTGCATTAATGGTAATTCTCCTAAAAATCTTACTTGTAAATCTTCTGCAAGATTACGTGCTCCATCCTTTCCAAAGATATGATATTTATTTTCAGGTAATTCAGGCGGAGTGAAATAAGCCATGTTTTCTATAATTCCTAGAACAGGAACGTTGATACTTTCTTGTTGGAACATAGCAACACCCTTGCGGGCATCTGCCAATGCTACATTTTGAGGAGTTGATACTACTACTGCACCTGTTAAGGGTAGTGATTGCATTATGCTTAAATGAATATCACCAGTACCTGGAGGAAGGTCAACTAGTAAAAAATCCAATTCTCCCCATGCAGCGTCAAAAATCATTTGATTAAGAGCCTTTGCTGCCATAGGGCCACGCCAAACTACTGCCTGGTCTGGTTGCGTAAAAAAGCCGATGGACAGTACCTTTACACCATAACTTTCCACTGGTTTCATTTTGGATTTTCCATCCACGTTAACAGAAAGTGGTTTTTCATTAATCACATCAAACATAATCGTAGCACTAGGACCGTAAATATCGGCATCTAATAATCCGACATTAAATCCCATTTTTGCCAATGAAACAGCAAGGTTTGCTGTTACAGTAGATTTTCCTACACCACCTTTACCACTTGCTACTGCTATGATATTATCAATTCCTGGTATAGGTTTTCCTTTAATTTGAGGAGCTTTATTTTCTTGAACTGGTGCTTCAACCTTTAAATTAACTTTCACTTGAGCTTTTTGATAAACCTCTTTGTGAATAGCTTGTAGGATGGAAACTTCAGTTTTCTTTTTTGCTTGTAAGCTAGGATTGTTTATAGTAACATCAACCACTACCTCTTCTCCAAATACTATAACGTTTTTAATGGCTCCACTTTCTACCATATTCTGTCCTTCACCAGGAACTGATATAGTTTCAAGAGCCTTGAGAACATCTTTTTTCTCTATTTTCATGGGTATCACTTAATCTGATTACAAAGATACAACCTAGTGACTTTAAAAAGGAGAAACTGTATAAAAGGATAGAGCGGTGTGATAAGATTTAATTATACCTAAAAATAAAAAGCGAGCCTTTCAAGGCTCGCTTTTTTAAATACTATAAAAGATATTTTTAAACAGTCATGATTTCTTTTTCTTTAACCACGATCATTTCATCAATTTTGGCAACATACTTATCAGTAAGAACCTGAACTTCTTGTTCTGCATTTTTAAGTTCATCTTCTGATAAATCAAGTTTTCTTAAATCATTAAGAGCATTTTTACGGTCATTACGCACACCTACTTTTGAATCTTCTCCTTCTGCCTTAGCTTGTTTTGCAAGTTGACGACGACGTTCTTCTGTCAAAGCAGGAACATTAATGATAATACTCTCACCATTATTCATGGGATTCAATCCTAAGTTTGCAATCATGATACCTTTCTCGATTTCAGGAATCATTGCTTTTTCCCATGGCTGTACACTTATAGTACGCGCATCGGGAGTACTTACATTTGCAACCTGGGTAAGTGGCGTTTGACTACCGTAATAGTCTACAGTCACGCTTCCTAACATAGCAGGACTAGCCTTACCAGCTCGTATGTTAAGTAATTCTTTTTCTAAGTGCTTGATAGCACCATCCATAGCTTCTTTAGCTGTATCTAAAATAAAAGTTGATTCTTCGTTCATGATGTCAATTTATTGAGCACTTGTACAAATATATTGCCGTTTTCAATTATTGTACTCTTGTTCCTATTTTTTCTCCATTTAAAAGCTTTACTAAATTACCGTTTGTATTCATATCAAATACAATTATTGGTAATTTATTTTCTTGACTTAAAGTAAACGCTGTGGTATCCATTACTTTCAGGCCTTTATTAAGAACCTCTTCAAAGCTTATTAAGTCAAATTTAGTGGCGCTAGTGTCTTTTTCTGGATCTGCAGTGTAAATTCCATCAACTCTTGTTCCTTTAAGGATTACATCGGCTTCAATTTCAATAGCTCGTAGTACGGCAGCACTATCTGTTGTGAAATAGGGATTACCAGTACCACCGCCAAAAATTACGACACGTCCTTTTTCTAAATGACGTATTGCCTTGCGACGTATAAAAGGTTCTGCCACCTCATTAATTTTAATTGCAGTTTGCAGTCTAGTAGGTATTCCTGCATCTTCACAAGCACTTTGTAAGGCCAGTCCGTTAATAACCGTTGCTAGCATTCCCATATGATCACCTTGTACGCGATCCATTCCTGCGCTAGCACCTGCTACACCTCTAAAAATATTACCGCCACCAATTACAATGGCTACCTCTACACCCATATCAGTGACTTTTTTAATTTCTTGGGCATATTCTGCAAGACGTTTTGGGTCTATACCGTACTGGCGATCTCCCATTAACGCTTCTCCTGATAGTTTGAGTAATATTCTCTTGTATTCCATGGGTGTTTTTTACAAAGTTGTGCAAATATAATTGAAAGTAAATAGGAATGGAATAGGTGTGAGTTCGCTTTCGCGAAAGCGTATCTAAAAAAATTACATCAATAGTACGACTGAAGTATCTTTGCAAAAAAGTAAGGAAGATGTTTCAGTTAGGGAAAACCATAGTGTCGGACGATCTATTAGAAAAGGAATTTGTTTGTAACATAAGCGCTTGTAAAGGAATATGCTGTGTTGCTGGTGAGGCAGGCGCACCGCTCGAGCAAAAGGAATTGGAAATTCTTGATAACGAGTATGAAAATATCAAACCCTTTTTAAATGATAAAGGTAGGGCTGCAATAGAGGAACAAGGTACCTGGATCGAGCGTGAGAATGGTGAACTGGAAACGCCCTTAGTAAATGGTGCCGAGTGTGCTTATACCATTTTTAATGAGGATGGAACTGCAAAATGTGGTATCGAGGCAGCCTATCATGCAGGTAAAACACCTTTTTACAAACCTATTTCTTGTCATTTGTATCCTGTGCGTATACAAGAATACACCGACTTTAGCGCAGTGAATTACCACAAATGGGAAATTTGTAATGATGCTTGTGAGTTGGGTAAAGAATTGTCGGTTCCAGTTTATAAATTTTTGAAGGATTCTTTGATACGAAAATTTGGTGCTCAATGGTATGAAGAGTTAGAGGACATCGCACAGAACTATAAGTAGGGTTATGTTAATGCTCTGGCATTTATTTTACAGCAGGTTTAACATAATTAGTAGGTTATTGATTCTATTTCAAAAAATGATTTTAATATCCTACTAAAGCTTTGTGAAGTGACCTGTATCTAACCTATGATCGTGCTAACTTGTAGGCAAATTAAAAAACAAAAGCTATGAGTTACACAGAAAAAGTTGCCAACAAGTTAAACGATTTATTAGAGAAAAACTACGACGCCGAAGCCGGTTACAAGGAAGCAAAAGACCAGGTAGATAGCAGTAGATTGAAAGATTTCTTTTCTCAACAAGCACAAGAACGATATGATTTTGGTCATGAGCTAAAATCTGAAATAAGAAGTTTTGGTCAAGAACCAGATAAAGGAACAAGTATCACTGGTGATGCCCATAGAGCATGGATGAATATAAAGTCTACCTTCTCATCTGATAAGGAAGAAACTATACTTGAAGAAGCCATACGTGGAGAAAAAGCGGCTGTAGAGGAGTACAATGAAGTTCTAGCCGAAACATCGCTGCCAGTTTCTACAAGAACAATTTTAACTAAACACCGAGACAACATTCAAACTGCACTTAATCGAGTGAATGCAATGGAGGATATTGCCTAAAATATTTTTTGTTTGGTTGATGAAAAGCCCCAATTACCATTTGTAATTGGGGCTTTCTTTCTTTAAAAATATAATTGGTTATTCTGCTGCAATAACTCTTATTTTCTTTTTAACCTCTTCGGCTATTTTACGTGCTTCGTTTATATCCTTATTAACTATGGTAACGTGCCCCATTTTTCTAAAAGGTCTAGTTTGTTTTTTACCATAAATATGAGGAGTTACTCCAGGCATAGATAGAATTTCTTCAATTCCATCATAAATAACATCGCCAGTATGATTTTCTTCACCTACAAGATTTACCATTACGCTACTTATAACACTTTCTGTATCACCTAATGGAAGGTTGCAAACACATCTTATATGTTGTTCAAACTGATCGGTCATAGAGCCTTCTATGGAATAGTGACCAGAATTATGAGGTCGTGGAGCTACTTCATTCACAAGTATTTCTCCATCCTTAGTCAAAAACATTTCTACTGCGAGTAAGCCTACATGATTAAAAGCCTCGCTCACCTTTAAAGCCACTTCACGTGCTTTATTAGAAATATCGTCACTAATCCTTGCCGGACACAACACGTATTCTACTTGATTAGCCTCTGGATGAAACTCCATTTCAACAACAGGATAGGTTTTCATTTCACCACTTGCATTACGTGCTACGATAACCGCAAGCTCTAGGTCAAAATCAATCATGTCCTCGTATAAACATGGTTGTTCAGGTAACTCTTTTAAATCATCTTGATTTCGAATTACTTTGACGCCTTTACCGTCATAACCGCCTTCGGCGCTTTTCCAAATAAACGGGAATTCACGACCGTGATCCATTTTTGGAGAGTCATAGGTTTCAAAAGGACTAGTAGGAATATTTTGTGAGCGGTAAAACTCTTTCTGTCTAGATTTATTACGTATTAAATTAAGTACGCTGGCACTAGGTGAAACTGCAATGCCCTTATCTTCTAAATCTTGAAGTGCTTGTACATTGACGTTTTCAATTTCAATAGTAAGAACATCCACTTGTTCTCCCATTTCCATCACAGCATCGTAATTCATTATATCGCCTACAAAGAAAACGGTACTTCCTTCAAACGCCGGAGCCGTTTCAACATCGTCCATTACATAGGTTTGAATGTCCCATTTGCGCGTTGTATAAAGCATCATCTTGCCCAATTGGCCACCGCCCAAAATCCCTAATCTAAAGTCTGAAGAAAAATAAGTTTGTTCCATGCTTCAAAAATAAGCACGTTCAATAGAAATTGGCTATTTTCATTATAACTATCTTTGCATAAAAGCTACGAGTTGATCAAACTACACGACCTTTATTTTAAACCCTTTATGAGCGCTAGGGAAATTGATAGCGCGGTTGATAATCTTGCCTATCAACTTAATCGTGATTTAGCAGATAAAAAGCCAATATTTCTCGGGATTCTGAATGGTAGTTTTATGGTCCTTGCAGATTTGGTGCGCAAATTTCAGCATCCTTGTGAAATAGCATTTATCAAGGCAAAAAGTTACGACGGAACACAAAGTACTGGCCAAGTAAAGTTAGAAGGATTGGATTTAGATTTATCCAATAGGACAGTCGTGGTAGTAGAAGATATAGTAGATACTGGGCTTACTGTGGTTACGCTTTCGCGAAAGCTAACACAACTAAATCCCAAAGAACTACTAGTAGCTACCTTGTTTTTAAAACCTGATGTTTACAAACAAGAACTTAAAATAGACTACGTAGGTCTTAATATTGAAAACAAATTTGTCGTGGGATACGGCATGGATTATAATAATTTGGGGAGAGAATTACCCCAGCTTTACGTACAAACTAATAAAATGAAAAACATCGTATTATTCGGTCCTCCTGGTGCTGGAAAAGGAACTCAAGCAGAACGTTTAAAGGAAAAATACAACCTCGTTCATATTTCTACAGGAGACGTTTTTAGATACAACATCAAAAATGCAACAGAACTAGGTACCCTTGCAAAATCTTATATAGATAAAGGAGATTTGGTTCCTGATGAGGTAACGATCAAAATGCTTAAAGCCGAAGTCGAAAAAAATCCTCAAGCCGAAGGTTTTATTTTTGATGGGTTTCCTAGAACAAACGCTCAAGCCGAGGCACTTGATAACTTATTGCAGTCCATGGATACTGAGGTAAGCGGTATGGTTGCACTAGAAGTAGAAGATGAAATTTTAGTAAAGCGTTTACTTGAAAGAGGAAAAACAAGCGGTCGTGCCGATGATGCTAATGAAGATGTTATTAGAGACCGAGTAAAAGTTTATTATAAGCAAACAGCACCACTTAAAGACTACTATGCTGCTCAAGACAAGTATTATGGAGTTGATGGAGTAGGAGCTATTGATGAAATTACACAGCGATTGAGTGTAGAGTTTGATAAGTTATAACATTGACCTCACTCTAAAAATGCGATAAGCATTATTAATTAAATAAGAAATTGAAAAAATGACCGAAGGAAATTTTGTAGACTATACTAAGATACACTTAGAATCTGGTCGAGGCGGAAAAGGTAGTACGCACTTGCACAGGGAAAAGTATGTAGAAAAAGGTGGTCCAGATGGTGGAGATGGTGGTCGTGGTGGTCATATTATTCTTAAGGGTAATAAAAATCTTTGGACCTTATATCACTTTAAATTCAAACGACATTTTAAAGCCGGCGCAGGAGGAAATGGTGCCAAGCAACGTCGTACTGGTGAGGATGGTCAGGATGTAACCATTGAACTTCCTATAGGAACAGTGGTTAAAAATGCTGAAACAGGCCAGGTCATTACCGAAATTCTAGATGATGGTCAGGAGTTTATCATCTGTGAAGGAGGAATGGGTGGTCGTGGTAACTGGCATTTTAAAAGTTCTACCAATCAAACTCCTAGATATGCGCAGCCTGGTACCGAAGGTGAGGAACTGGATGTGATTTTTGAACTTAAAGTTCTTGCAGATATTGGATTAGTAGGATTCCCTAATGCAGGTAAATCTACTTTATTATCAGTTCTAACATCGGCTAAACCTAAAATTGCCAATTATGAGTTTACTACTCTTAAGCCTAATTTAGGAATTGTAGAATATCGTGATTTCAAAACTTTTGTCATAGCCGATATTCCAGGTATTATTGAAGGCGCTGCAGAAGGTAAGGGAATAGGGCATAGATTCTTAAGACATATAGAGCGTAATTCAACCTTATTATTTCTAATTCCGGCTGATGCGGATGATATCAGTGCAGAATATGATGTACTAGTAAATGAGTTAAAAAAATACAATCCAGAACTCTTAGATAAAGAGCGCTTTATTTGTATATCAAAATCTGATATGCTAGATGATGAACTTATGACAGAAATGAGGGAATCACTAGATGATCAAGGAGCTTTTCAAGGAAGGCCTTATATGTTTATTTCTAGCGCTACACATTACAACCTAACCGAGTTAAAGGATCAACTATGGAACATGCTCAACAAATCTACCGAATAAGTTTTTGTTCATTATTTCTTATTCTTTTCTTTTCTATTGAGCTCACAGCTCAAGAATATTTAGGAGAGTGGAGCTTTAAGGAAGTTGATACGACAGCCATTCAAGGTGTAAAACCAACAGCTGTTGAACTTAATAGATTAGCTAGGATGTTTCAAGACCTATCTTTTAAATTGAATAAAGACAATAGCTCTGTCCTTAACTTTGCTGGAAAATCGTACAACTTAACCTATGAGATTGAAGAAAATGTAATAAGGTTTAGTGATAAAAGTGGAGTATTCTATTGGAACGGTGATGAAACAGGAGTGCTAGTTTCTGGAAATGCACATCTCATCATGCATAAAGGAAAGGTAGCTAATACTAAAGTGAATTACTCTTATATTAAAAAATTAGAGTATGCTACCATTGAAGTTGATACGGTCAAACTTCTTAAAAAATGGAAAACTGAAGAGGTAAGAATGCGCGATCAATCACCAGAGTCTTCTAGGGAAGAGCTTCTACTTCTTGATTTTTCATTACACTTTTTATCTCCTGAAATTGTTTCGACTAAAGTTTTGTTTATGGACGCTAAACTTAAATGGGAAACAACTGAAGATAAAGGAATTATATTGATAGAAAGTAAAAATCAATCTTTTAAAAAATGGGCTGTTTACCAACAAACTGATAACAGCTTACTAATTGAAGATTTAGAAAAAGGCCATATTTTCTATATGATAGAAGTAACTGAATAATTCCTTTAAACTCCAAACTGTTCAAAGTGATGATTAAGGTGTTTCCATTGTAAAATTCCCCATTGCTCATCTGTAAATGTACCAAAAACAGGATGAGGTGCCCTATTGGGATTATGTCTATCGTTATACAATTCTTGCATCCATTTCTTTAATTCTGCTTTTTGTTCTTCAAAATTAAAAGTAGCGGTTGATCGAAATGCAGGTGGAGTAGGAGCGTTTTTTTTAAAAGGTTTTGGGCTGTAAAGCATCTTCTTGAATAATAGTTTGACGACCCAATTTGATTTCAGATTTTTATCGTTATAGCCCAGTGCAATCTTTAAAGGCTCTTGACAATGATTCATCATTTGTGCCGTCGTCATTTTACCCCATAAAGGTGCGTCGTCAGGATTAATAGAATCCAGTCTTTCAAGTAATTGATGATAGGATTGAGAATTAAAAAATGATTCCATAGCGGTTATAGTTAAGGGTATAGTAAATAATTCTTACGGATTTTCAAGAATACATTAAGGTCATTTTGCCAACTGTCTCTAATTTCCTCAGGCGTTAAGCCAGCTTGAATCTGTTCTTGCAGCTTTTTTGTTCCAGCGAGCTTAGTGAAAAAGGAGTTGAAGAATTCACTTTGGTTGGGCGCTTTCGCGTAAGCGGTAACTAAATATTCAAGATCTAGATTGCTTAATGACTTGCTCTCTTGTAAATCCATACCATAACAAGTTTTATTTTCATGTTTTGGATATTGTGCTCCTGGATTTGATTGTGGAGTAAAGGAAAACTCGTAATCATTTTTATAATATGGAGCTCCAAAAATTTGAAATTGTTTATCCGTACCTCTACCTACACTAACCGTTGTTCCTTCAAAAAAGCAAAGGCTAGGATATAAATTGATGGATTTATCGTTGGGTAAATTTGGAGAAGGAGCTATGGGTATTGAATAATTACTGTCATGACTGTAATCACTCATTTTAATAATAGACAACGGACATTGCAACTTATAATCTAACCAACCTTCACCATTGATCATTTGAGCATATTCACCAATAGTCATTCCATGTACAACCGGAATTGGATGCATGCCGACGAAACTTTGATGTTCTTTTTCTAAAACAGGTCCATCGACATAATGTCCATTTGGATTAGGCCGATCTAGAACAAATAACTTTCGATCGTTTGCTGCACAAGCTTGCATTACATAATGTAAAGTACTTATGTAAGTATAAAATCTAGCACCTACATCTTGAATGTCAAAAATGACAAAATCCACATCGGTGATGTGTTCGTCTTTAGGTTGTTTGTTTTTTCCATAAAGCGATATAACTGGTATACCTGTTTTTGCATCAATTCCATCTTTTATGGTTGCGCCAGCATCAGCAGTACCTCTAAACCCATGTTCTGGAGCAAACACCCTTTTTACTTTGACTCCAAGCGATAGTAAAGTGTCTACAAGATGTACATAAGTGGTGTCCTGGCCTTTAATTTTTTGAACTACACTGGTTTGATTTCCTACTACAGCAACGGTTTTGTTTACAAAACCACGACCCCAAATTCCAATACGATCTGCAGCAGGTTTGGGATAGGTAGGACTTATCGATGAGTCAACAGTGGTTTCAATCGCAGCGTCATTTATGGCAACGACTTTTTCTACCTTAGGTTTACAGTTTGTAAACACTAGTAAAAGCAGTAAAACGCTATATTTGATTGCAGAAAAAGAAAGTTTGAATTTAGAATATTTCATAGCTAAAAGAATACAAAGTAGTACCGCTTATAAAAATAGTGTAAGTGCACCTATAATTAAAATTGCCATAGCAGCAATCGCAATAGGTGTAATCGTAATGTTAATTGCTATAGCCACTGGAGTTGGATTACAGCGAAAAATAAAGGAAAAAGTGAGTGCTTTTAATGGTCATGTTACCATTGCTTTATTTGACAGAAATAATTCCATCACAACAGTAAAACCTATAAGTATTTATCAAGACTTTTATCCTAAATTTAATGAAGCACCACAAGTTGAGCACATACAAGCTGTAGCCACTAAAGGTGCCATGATTCGTACTGAAAAGGATTTTGAAGGCATAATATTTAAAGGAATAGGGCTTGATTATAAATGGGAATACTTTAGTGATTTTATTATCTCGGGACAAGCTCCTGATTTAGATACTGATAAAGCATCCAAAGAAATATTGATTTCTGACGATATTGCTAGACGATTGCAACTTGAGGTAGGAGATAAAGCTCCTACATTCTTTATGAGGTCAGATAGATCTACTCCAATAGCTAAGGCGTTTGTGGTTTCAGGTATATATGACAGTGGACTAGAGGAATACGATTCTAAATTTGTTCTAGGAGATTTACGTCATATTCAAAAAATCAATAAATGGAACGAGGATGAGGTAGGTAATTTTGAAGTGTTTATTGCAGATTTTGATCAATTAGACGATGCAGGTAAACTCATACAATCTAAAACACCTTTTAATCTTAATGCAAGAACGCTCACACAGCAGTTCCCAAGTATGTTCCAGTGGTTGAGTTTATTAGATTCAAATATTTATGGGATTATAGGAATTATTCTAGTTGTAGGAATTATAAATATGATAACAGCGTTATTAGTGCTTATTTTGGATCGTACTCGTATGATAGGCGTTCTTAAATCTCTAGGCGCCAGCAATTGGACCGTGCGTAAAATTTTCTTATACAATGCTATGAACCTTGTTCTACAAGGATTGATAATAGGCAATATATTAGGAATAGGTTTAATAGCTGTTCAATATTTCTTCAGCCCGATAACTCTAGATCCACAAAATTACTATGTTACACAGGCACCTGTGTACATAAGTTGGTACCATGTTCTTTTACTAAATGCAGGAACATTTGTAGTTTGCCTGTTATCTTTATTGTTACCTAGTTACGTCGCTAGTAAGATATCACCGGTAAAAGCCATGAGATTTGAATAAGATTATCTAAATTCACACTATGGCGTTGTTCAAAAGAGATCCTTGGATTCTAGATGTTTACCGTACTTACGGCGGCGAGCATCACTTATACGTGCGTGGTAGGGCGCTTGAGGATCAACCTCTTAAACACTATGAACAACAAACCTTCTATCAAACCTTACGTAACACCTGGCGCACTTTTGCTACCGATGAAATTCGCAATGCTTTAGTAGTGTTAACCTTATCAAACGGTGATAAGTTTGAAACGCGAGCCGATCATGAAGGATACTTTTTATTCAATTTAGAGGTTGATTACAATTTGCTCGATCTGGTAGATGAGTCTGGTTACTTGCCTGTCGTGGTAAGTTTTCATGAGGATAATGCCGCTTTCGCGAAAGCAAAAACTCAAAAGCGTATTGCTATCAACCGATTTAGCGGTGAGATTTTAATCCCTAAAGAAACCTCGTCTTACGGAATTATAAGCGATATTGACGATACCATCATGCATACTGGTGTGACTAGTTTTTTAAAAATGCGTGTTGCTTTCAATACTTTTTTTAAAAATTATGATAGGCGTGTGCCTTTAAAGGGAGCTGCCAGTTTGTATCAATTGCTACATCGCGGTATGGGAGGAAATGATCACAATCCTATGTTTTATTTGAGCAATAGTCCGTGGAATCTATACAAGTATCTTGAAAAGTTTTTGGATTTTCATGGATTTCCAAAAGGGCCTATTTTATTAAGAGATTTTCCTACTCCTTGGGATCGCACGCCAAAGCTTAAACGGCCACATAAAGCCCATGAATTACTAAATATCTTAAAACATTATCCCGATCTCAAATTCATTTTGATAGGCGATAGCGGTGAGCATGATGCCGATTATTATAAAGAGGTTGCGCAACAGTTCCCAAATAGAATCTTGGCTATTTATTTAAGATCAGTTAAACACAGTAAGAAAATGGCGCGAGTAAAAGCCATTGCAAACTCCTTTACCATTTGTCCTATGATCCTAGTTGAAGAGTCAAATGAAGCAGTAAAACACGCTAGACAACATGGATGGATTGTATAAAATGATTTTTATTGCTTTATCTAGGAACTTTAATTCATACTAATCCCATTAATTTTCGGGTGAACAAGTGACTAAAATAGATATAATTCAACATCTGGTTTTATAATAATAAAGCCTTAACTAAGCACCTTTTTATTTTTCTTATAAAACGCATCTGCTTGTTGTTGCATGAGTTCTCGGGCTACACGTTTACGATGGTTGTATAGGGCGTCCTCCTCGGCAATATCTGCATAAACTCTATTGTTTACTTCGCGATCAGTTTGTAATAAGATTGCATGCTGTTGACGTTGTTGTGCTACCCAATTCTCCACTACTGCTAGTCGTTCTTCTAACTTTAAATCATATTCACCTCGTGGTGAGAGAAGTTTGGCTATAATAGGCGATGTTTCAATGGCTAGGAAAAGTAGAAAGATGAAAAATGACGTAATAAAAGGTAATTGATTTAATGCTTCAATTCGAGCCATAAGTCCGTCAAATTTGTCTATGATGGGTTGAGTGCTTGCGATTTGTGCTTTCTCTTGTTCTGCGAGTGTGGCCATTTGAGTTTCTAGGGCCTCAATTTTTTCTGCATTAGTGGCTTTTAGGTCTGTTAACTCTGCTAGAGCTGCATCGTGTTTTTCTCGTTTTTCCTTATAAACGGGACCTTTACCTAGCAAGTTGGTTCCTGCTCGTCCTTCCGCTTCGGCGATGTAAGTGTTGTAGAGTTCATTTACCTCACTTTCCTTATCTGTAATCTCTTGTTTTAGATCTTGGATCGCTTTCGCGAAAGCGGATTCCTCAACCTCATATAATGCAGCGACTTGCTCCTGATTTTCTAGCGTCATCGCGTTTTTTTCTTCTAGCAAGACTTGATCAATTTCTTTTTCAAAGATTTTAAGTTCAAGCGGTTTTGAAATCACCATTGCGATTATAATGGCCAATAATATACGCGGTGTTGCCTGCCATATTTCATTAATTTTTTTATCACTTTTCTTTAGGGTAGAAACAATGTATCTATCCAAATTGAAGATGAGCAAACCCCAAATAAAGCCAAAAAAACCTGCGATCCAATAGTTATCAAATACTGTAAAAAGGGCATAACTAGCAGCAAAAAATGCCATAAGTGCGGTAAAGAAAACGGTGGCACCTATACCGGGCGTATTTGTTACGTTCACCAGCTGTACACTGGTCTAGGAGATCGGCATCGGCGCCGCTGCAGAATATGAAAAAGGATTGCATAAAAAAAGCGTTTACAAGTTGAGGTTATCTTATAAACGCTTGAAATTGTGGAATGTTACATAGGAAGTTAAAATTGAAAATGTTCTAGCTGTTTGGCTGTTTATTGAATTTACATTTTATTATTCGTAGCAGGTGGCGGTGGTGGTAAGTTGGGCCATGGCTGGGCATTTGCTTTTTGAGCTTTGGTTAGTTTATTGTAGATAGCCTTATACTTTTCCACTTCCTTTAATTTAACAATTGGGTATTCAGCGTTACCGTTTTTAGTAGCTAGTTTATTTTTTGCATTGATTTCTTTTGCCCACAAATTATATTTTACCAAGTCTTCATACTCTGGCGCCGGTGGCGGTGGTGGCGGTAAATCCTTTGGATCTATTTGTTCAATTTTTTTGTTTTTAACGTCAATAATATTACCAGCTCTATCATATAATTTACCGTCATTATCTTTTGTGGTGTAGTAATGTATTTTATTATCTACTTTAATATAACCTGATTTAGTCAATGGCGGTGGTGGTGGCGGTGGTGGCAATAGCTTCTTATTATCATTCGTTTCCAAAATTTTTATGGACATGATTCCATTGCTGTCTGGACTTATTTCAACACCATTTTGACCTACTTTTTCAATAATGTAAATCGCATTATCTGCATCTATTTGATCATCTCTTAAGTAATAGTTAAGCTCTTCTTTATGTTGATTGATGTATTCAATCGCGCTTAGATTACCTAATTCCTCAATTACTTCTTTTTCTACCACTATTTCTTTAGATACTGTATATCCCTGTTTTTCAAAATCTTGCAGTTCTCCGAATTTGTTATAAATATCTATTTGATCATCATTGATTTTATAGAAATAATCATCACCTTGTATTTTTAAATAACCTTCTGTAGTGTTAGCATCTACAACAATTAGCTTTTGGTTTTGTTCAGGTATTTCTACTTCCTCAACTTCCTGGAATTTAGTTTCTTCTTTTCCACAGCTGATTATTAAAATTGCAAGTAAAGGAATTAATGCAAGTGATCTAATGATCAAGCTTGTGTTAGATGTTTTAGTTTTCATAATGCGGAATCTTTTTTTAATGATTGGGAAGTTAAAGGTGTTAGCTAGTGAGGTATAATGACTATGCTGGCTATAATTCAAAAGTGTTTCTTGGTATTCTGTGGTGTCTACACCTTGGTCCAATACAGCTTTATCCGGCAAGAAACTCATGATTTAATTTTATAGAATATCGTAAAAGGTATAAAACGGGATTGAACCATAGAAGAATTAATAACAGTTCAACCATCAAAACATCTATTGAATGACGTTGATCCAAATGT
Organism: Nonlabens sp. SCSIO 43208; assembly: GCF_050703575.1. Taxonomy (NCBI): domain Bacteria; kingdom Pseudomonadati; phylum Bacteroidota; class Flavobacteriia; order Flavobacteriales; family Flavobacteriaceae; genus Nonlabens; species Nonlabens sp. SCSIO 43208. Next base: position 389,233 of record NZ_CP065365.1, on the reverse strand, counting down.
ACTTTTTCATGTTCTAAAACGAGTTCAGGTATTTGATCGTTAGCATACTGATTTTTAGATACAAATATTCTATTGATAAAAGAATGTGGGACTGTAAATGCATTACGAAGTATTAATTGATAGTTATTGTAAGGTTTAATCTCATCTTCGTTTTCAACCCTAAATCTGATGATGTTTTTTACAAATCGCCATGACATGATGAGAATTCCAATTGCATAAACAGATAATAGAACTGCGGTCCAATCAAAGGTTTCAGTTGGTTGCTCATTATGTAAATCTGTTATTATTGGTTGCTCTACTAGAAAAGCAGATGCACGATCAACTGAAACAACGACTGTGTTTACAACTACAAATGGAATTAACAAAGAGAAAATTGTTGCTAAAAGCAAGTAATATCTTTTAACATGATGCCATGAACTGTTTTCAAGTGTCAGTTTGTAAAACAACCATAGTGCAAATAAAGAAGCAGTGCTATTGATAAGGTAATGTTCCATAAACTATTTCTTTTTAATTTGACTATCTATAATATCCCGTAATTCCTGTAATTCTTCCTGGCTTAGATTCGTCTCTTTTGTAAAAAAAGAGGCAAACTGTGAAGCACTGTCATTAAAGAAATTCTTGATCAATCCATTTACATGTTTAGAGAAATAATCACTTTTTTTAATTAGTGGGGTAATATTGACGACTACGACCAAAAAGGCTTAAAAACCTACAAAAACCTTTATCGGTCATTCGTTTTAATAAGGTAGCAACGGTTGTTGTTGCTGGTTTAGGCTCTGGATAGTTTTCTAATAAATCTTTCATATAGGCTTTGTCAAGTTCCCATAGATGATTCATTAGTTCTTCTTCACTTTTTGACAATTTCATGTTCTACATAATTAGAATTAACTCTACAAATGTAGAATAAAATTTTAATTCTACAAGTGTAGAAGTGTGTTTTATGAAATTAGTGGCAAATTTTACCAGGTTACGATCAAAATCGAATTTCATTGCCGATGTAATACCTATTCTACGAAGTCGATATAAAAAAATATATAATTCAGTAATAATTAACTATAGAGCTAGGCTTGCCTCAATATCAAGCTCTTGTCTTTATAGTATACCGTTCCTTTGAGAGCTAGAAGAGAAATTGTAACGCACTTATTATCGATAAACGACCTAATTTTTGTTAAAAAAGATTACCCATCGTTAAATTAATTATAATTTGAATTATTCTTGCGGTCGAATTCATTATTTTTTTAATTAACTCAAATTCAATTGTAATGAATAAAATTATTTTTTCTGTTTTTTCTACTGTTGGTTAGTATAGCTTACTCACAAGTAGGTATAAATACTAATTCTCCAGACCCTAGTGCGATGCTGGATATAGATTCAGTTGATAAAGGTCTTCTTACACCTAGAATGACTACTGCCCAACGGGATGCTATTACAAGTCCAGCAACGGGATTATTAGTTTTTGATACTGATTTAAATGCTTTCCAGTATTTTGACGGTACTGTTTGGGTTTCTTTAGGTTCAAAGCAATTAAGGGATAATTACAAATTGGTAAAAAGTATTGACGACCTGTCGGATGAATTGGTAGCTGGTGGTGGTACTAAGTATCTTCTCAATACTAATTTTCTTTACGAAATTAATGGTGCGATATTGGTTGACTTTCCTATTGATTTGAACGGAGCTTATGTAGAAGGAGTAGATTCATCTGAAGATATTTTGATTAATGTTTCTAGCGGTAGTCTATTTGAAGGTACTAAGGGTGGTGGATTGCGTTAATTTAACACTTTCAGGCTCTTTACCAGCTGGAACAAAAACACAAATATTTGATATCAATGCAACTGCTGGAGAATTATTACTTATTAACAATACAATTGTTGTCAATGCCAGTAAGGTTGGAACATTAACTGGTTTGAGCACCGGTATTTTTTAGCGTAACACAATATCTTGATAATGATGATGGATTTACTATCAATAATATTACTAACTTCTTTGTAAGTAATATTTTCTGGACACAATCCAATACAGGTACGTTCATGGAGCTTACAGGTTCTTTTAGCAATTTACAAATGAATGGTGGTCCGTATAGAGTCCAACGGAACTGAGATAGGAATTGATGTGAGCACAAATCCTACCATCGTAAACGATGCCACATTATCTCAACTAAGTTTTGTAGGTGATGGGCAATTTATTGATGGATATACTACAGGTTCTTATACGGGATTTAGCTTCACAAAAGACTGGAATGTAAATTGTTCTGGTATACCCTTTGAGTCCGATCAGGTAGCAGCTGGGAATATTTATTATAGTGGTACATTAACGACAGGTTACCCACAGACCATATCTAGTGGTGCTCCTGTACAAATTAAAAGCGCTACTGATTTTGTGGCTACCGACCTTTTTAGATTTAGAGCCGAGGATAATAATAATGACCTAATTTATGAGGGAAAAAAACGGAGGAATGTTCAGATAAATGTTTCACTTAGTATTCGTGTTACTGATGCTGTGAATGATTTTTACGCTTTTGCGATTGCAAAAAACGGTAGTCTCGTTTTAGAAACTAATAGTGTGGTTCAAATTGCTAGCAATACTCAAATTCAAAATGTTGCCTTGAACGGGATATTAACCCTTGAACCTGGTGATAGGATCGAGATTTTCGCTGATAGGTTAACCGGTTCAGGAACTGATGGATTGGTTGTTTTTTCAGAGAACGTAAGTGTACGATAAATAGTTTTAAATATTTCGCTTTCGCGAAAGCGTCAATAAAAAAAATCCCATTCAGTAAGTGAATGGGATTTTTAATGCAATCATAAGTGATTTATTTACTCATCGTTGCAAAGTGTTTATAAAAATGTGGAATTGTTTCAATCCCTTTTAAATAATTCCAAATACCAAAATGCTCATTAGGTGAGTGGATAGCATCACTGTCTAATCCAAATCCCATAAGAATAGATTTACTATTTAATTCTTTTTCAAATAAAGCTACGATAGGTATAGATCCACCACTGCGTTGTGGTATAGGAGTTTTACCAAAAGTATCCTCATAGGCTTTGCTAGCTGCTTGGTATCCTACACTATCAATTGGGGTAACATAGGCAGTACCACCGTGATGAGGTGAAACTTTAACTTTTACACTTTTAGGAGCAATACTTTCAAAGTGTTTTTGAAAAAGATCGGTAATTTCCTTCCAATCTTGATCTGGGACTAGTCGCATTGAAATTTTTGCATAGGCCTTGCTTGCAATGACAGTTTTTGCACCTTCACCAGTATAAGCCACCCCAAATACCATTCACATCTAGAGTAGGACGTATGCTATTACGTTCGTTTGTAGTGTATCCTTTTTCACCGTGTTCCTGTGCTATGTCTAGGGCTTTATTGTAGTCCTCTTGTGAAAAAGGAGCTTTGGCCATTTCGGAACGTTCTTCTTTACTTAATTCTTCGACCTTATCATAAAATCCAGGTATAGTAATGTGGTTGTTCTCATCATGTAATTGTGCTATCATATCGCACAAAATGTTGATAGGGTTTGCTACTGCACCACCATAAAGGCCAGAATGTAAATCACGATTAGGTCCCGTAACTTCTACTTCAACATAACTTAATCCTCTTAGACCTGTAGTGATACTAGGAACTTCTTTTGATATCATACCTGTGTCAGAGATTAAAATGACATCATTGGCTAGTTTTTCCCTGTTGTTTTCTAAAAACCAACCTAGAGATTCACTTCCTACTTCTTCTTCACCTTCAATCATAAATTTAACATTACAGGGCAACTCATTATTTGCAGTAAGATATTCAAGCGCCTTTACATGCATGTACATTTGTCCTTTATCATCGCAAGCACCACGAGCAAAAAATTGCTCCTTCTGGATGAAGCTCTGTTTTTTTAATTACCGGTTCAAATGGCGGACTGTCCCAAAGATTTAATAGGGTCTGGTGGTTGTACGTCATAATGACCGTAAATCAAAACAGTAGGAAGATCTGGATTTATTATTTTTTCTCCATAGACGATTGGGTATCCTGGGGTTTTCACAAATTTCTACTTGATCACAACCAGCATCCTCAAGCGACTTTTTGATATGTTCACTAGTTTTTATCACGTCATTCTTATAAGCAGGATCAGCACTAATGGACGGAATTTTAAGTAGTTCAATCAATTCATTTATGAATCTATCCTTGTGTTTTTCTATATAAGGTTTAGTGTTCATGTGTTGTTGTTTTAGGTAAAGATAAGGAAGAGGTAAAATATTTATCTGAAAGAATTTGTAATATGTGAAAAGTTAGTATATTTGCCGTCCCGTAAGGGTACTATCAGTAATGCGGATGTGGTGGAACTGGTAGACACGCTAGACTTAGGATCTAGTGCCGCAAGGTGTGCAGGTTCGATTCCTGTCATCCGCACAAAAGAAAAGCTCGCTTTAAGCGGGCTTTTTTTTATGTCAAATATCTGCTGTTGCAGTTTTAATTTCATCTAGTTTTCAATATATCTTATAGTAAATCACCAATTATTGGCTACTTAATAATTGGCTTGATTTATGTACATGTAAGTTTGTAAAATTCTTACTACTAATCTATGGAATTTTAAATTGTTTAATAATTAACATTATAAATTAAACAAAATACTATCTTTAGATAAAATTAATTGAACTGGAGTTATTAAACTCACTGGAATTAAAACGTATGAAAAACAAAGAACTTGAGGTTGATGAGTTGATTACTAATGATAATCTACTTAACAATTTAACCTTTGATGAAATAGGAGACGATCACTTATTTACTGGAATGGAAACACCTATGAAAGCTGATGCTTTTGTGATGAGTGATGATGAGAAAAAGGATAAGATTGCCAATTTATTTTCTCAAATCATGGATGTCATGGGTCTTGATCTTACAGATGATTCACTCAAAGGAACACCCAGAAGAGTGGCCAAAATGTATATAGACGAGATTTTTTCAGGTCTTAATCCTGCAAATAAACCCAAAATCGCATTATTCGATAATAAGTATCAATACAATCAAATGTTGGTTGAAAAGAATATTACTTTTTATTCCAACTGTGAACATCATTTTGTTCCAATTATAGGTAAAGCTCATGTGGCCTATATTTCATCTGGCAGGGTGATAGGTTTGTCAAAACTTAATCGAATTGTACAGTATTATGCAAAGCGCCCACAGGTCCAAGAGAGATTGACAAATCAAATAGGGACAGATCTACAAGAGATTCTGAATACAGAAGATGTTGCAGTTGTGATAGACGCTAAACATTTGTGTGTTTCTTCTCGAGGAGTAAAGGATGATACGTCGTCTACCGTGACTGCTTTTTATGGAGGCAAATTTAATGATGATGAAAAAATAAGACAGCTTCAAAATTACATTTACAATCAATAAAATAATTGAGTCGTCAATAATATAAACTTCCCTTTACCGAGGGAAGTTTTTTTATGACTCTGTTTTAAAGTATTCTCTAGCTTTTGAATATAAAAATTTATTGGTGCGAGCACCGTATAATGCCAGAGCACAAACGATAAGTATAAAGGTAAACGCTCCAATAATAGCAGTGTACGGATTCAATGTTTTACCTATCAATTGATGCAGTCCAAAACCAGTAAAAGACCCGTAAATAATTATAAAATGGATAACGTATATAGAAAGAGTCTTTTGCCCAATTATTAAAAGCTTAGAATCTTTAAAGAACCTTTCGAGCGCATAAAAAGTACCGAAAAGGATAAAAACATTTCCTAATCTAGTAATAAGGTAATTGTAGTAGGCGACCGATTTAAATAGCTCAATGTCAGTAGTGCGGTATAATATCATTAAAAACCAGCTAGAGTGATAAATCAATAAAATACCAACCACAAAAAATCCGATAATTAATAAGGACTTGAACTTTTCTTTCAAATGATATTTATAAAAAATGGAGGCAATAAAACTACCTATGGACATATATCCTAACCAAGGCAAAATAGTAAAGATGCTACCATTATTTTTTGATAAATAATTGGCTATAAAAACAGGCAGCTGGCTGGTATCTAATTCTCTATAATACGGTTCTAGTAGAAAGATGCTTGCACCCAGAATAAATTGAATTAGGGAAAAAACAAGAGAATTTTTAAGAACTAGATAATAACATCCTACAGTAATAATAAGTGATAGACCTATACACTGTAAAACATCTACCCGTAAAAAATTGGTACCTAGTCTTCCATCTAGCCAGGTAAATAAAGAGATGCGTAAAGAGTAGCCAATTCCTATTAAAAGTAATCCTCTATAAAACCCTTTTTTTATGCGTTCATTCGCTATTCCTTGTTTTTTAGATTTTAACAAAAGGAATGAAAATATTAATCCTGAGATAGTGAAAAAGGTAGGCGCAGTTATTCCTCTAAAATAATTCCATATCTCGTAAAAAAAGTTGCCTTGTACATGAAATTCTGGCGCCAGTAAGGTAGAGATAAAATGCCCTTGTAACATCATTAAAATAGCAAATGCTCTTACCGCATCAATAAAGAATATTCTTTTAGGATTCACCGATTAGTTTAATAGTTGATGTATAGCAAAATTAATGATAAACATTAACTCAAAAGTACTGTCTAGAATATTCAATGTTTTAAAGGTGTTGTAATCGGTGGAATAAAATGTAGAAATGGATTCAATTCAAAATAGCTGTAAAACAAAAAAGCCTCTCCTTTTGGAAAAGCTTCTCACAAAGTGTTTTCACACTTTCTGTCTTCAAATTGAAGACCACACAACTTGATTTGTTTTCTTTTAAAAAGAAAAGCGGTCTGGACGGGATTCGAACCCGCGACCCCATGCGTGACAGGCATGTATTCTAACCAGCTGAACTACCAGACCGTGTTCTAAAGAACTTTGCTATCGCAGCTTTTTGCTTTAGCGGTTGCAAATATATACTCATTTTTAGTTTTGCACAAACAATTTTTTACTTTTTTCAATTAATTTATTTTTTAACCTTAAGATAGCATTCTAAACAGCTTTGTTTAAAGGTGATTAGATACTTTTACGCTATGATAAAATTATTAGCTACCGATATAGATGGGACTCTTTTAAATGATAATCGAGAGATTTCATCTTCAACTATAAAGGCATTTAAAGATCTTCATATTCCTAAAATTTTGATATCTGCACGCATGCCTCAAGCCATGACGCACTTACAAGAAGATTTAAAAATTACAGATCATCCCATGATTTGTTACAATGGAGCGCTTGTAATCTCAAAGGATCAGTCAATTGTGGATATAACGATACCTTTTAATACCATTTCTGATTTTGTCGAAATTGCCAGAACACATGATTTACATTGTAGTATTTATAGAGGTAAGGAGTGGTTTGTTCCTGAGTTGGATTTCTGGGCAAATAGAGAAATCAATAATACTAAGGTAGAGCCAGTTGTTCAGGATTACGGGCGTACTTTAGAATATTTCAATCAGACTAGACATAAAGGTGGTGCTCATAAAATAATGTTGATGGGTGACGAGGAGTTTATGGATCTCGCTTTCGCGAAAGCGGAATCTAAAAAATTACCCGTACACTTATACAGATCAAAAAACACGTATACCGAAATAACACCAAATGGAATTTCCAAAATAGAAGCATTGAAGGAGCTTTTAAAGCACGATTTTTCCAACATAACTGTTGAGCAGGTTGTTGCTTTTGGAGATAATTACAACGACGTTACCATGATTAAAGAAGTTGGTTATGGGATAGCGGTTGATAACGCAAGAGACAAGGTGAAAGAGGTTGCTGTCGAAGTTACTGACCATCATAAACAAGATGGTGTTGCAAATTGGTTAATAAAAAATTCTCGTTTGTTCCAATAAAAAAAGCGGCCTCACACATGGTGAAGACCGCCTTTTCATATAGGTTGTGCAATCAATTACTATTCGATTACTATAATATCATTAGTAGATAATTGTGCTGCGCTCATTACTTCTTGATAATTGGTTACATCAACAGTACCAGCTAATTCCACAGGTAAAATTACAATCCTGAATGTCTGATTTTGTAAGTCTGCAGGAGCAAGCTGCGACAAATCGGTCGTTGCAGGAGCGTCAATAAACAACTCTACGTCACCGTTTGTTGCATCATAATTATATTGAAACTCACCAAAATCAGTATACAATACTTGTGGTAGTAATCGCCATACATCAACTGTGCCGCCGTTATTTCCTGGAACTTCATCCCACAATAAATACGTAAGTACCATGTCATCTGGGAAAGTTTGAATGTTATTTGGGAAAGGAATTAGTTGTGCATAGTCTGGTGCAAAAAAGTCAGTTGTAACTTCGAATGACTGGGCTGTAATATTAACTCCATCTAATCCATCAAAACCCGGTGGACCTTGTGGTCCTTCACATGCTGCAAATGTTACTGCTGCAATTACTAAAAGTATTATTTTTTTCATGGTAAAAGTTTCTTATCTTTCTTCAATAAGCGTGCCTAAAAATGAAAAATCTAATATTTCTTTTACTTGTTTGTGTTTTTAATATCAATTTTTCCATCTCACAAAGTGAAGCTGACAGCTTGTACGAGGCAGGTGAATTTAAAAAAGCAATATCCTTATACCAGGTAAAAGAAGATGCTGATTCTGCTTATAAATTGGGACGCATATACCAGCAACTAGGAAATAGAGAGCAAGCTGTTTTTTACCTTTCTCAGTCTATTTTAAGAGACTCTAAACACGTTCAAGCGCAATTTCAATTGGGGAAAATTGAATTGTCAAATAATCCAGCAAGAGCCTTCACTCTTTTTTTAAACTTGACAGAACGTTTTCCGGAAAATGCTACTTATTTCTATTACCTAGGAAAAGCGCAACAAGAATTAGGTGTCGAGGAAAAAGCTACCGAATCATTTAAAACGTCTATTGCTTTAAATGAAGATTATCTAAATAGTTACTATGCACTTATAGCCTCTTATATTAAAACACGTAATGAAATGTATGCCATTAAATATGCTCGAGAGGTATTAAAAAAACATCCTGAGAATAATAAAGCAAGGTTATATCTAGCTCAGGCTTTTTACAATAGTAAGCTGTATGATAATGCAGTTGATGAACTTGAATTATTAATTCAAAATGGTAAGGTTACAGACTATACGACACGAACTATTGGTATTGCTTATTTTGAATCGCAACAATATGAAAAATCAATAGAGTGGCTCAAAAAATATATCGAAATGTTTGAAAAGGAAAGTGCTTTATCTTACTTCTATTTATCTAAGGCATATTCTAGAATGGAAAACTGGGAAATGGCCCTTGAAATGATAGATAGATCCATTGAAATTCGTAGACCGGCCTTGTCAAATGAATTTTTACAAAAGGCTACCATTTACAGAGGTCAGCGCAATGAAAAAGAGGCTTTTAATTTTATAAAGAAGGCTTATCAAGAAAATAAAAACGATGATCTTGTACATTACCAATTAGTCATCGCCGCAGATGAATATTTCAAAGAAAAAAAAACAATTATCAAATACTACGAGAACTTCATAAAAGCACACCCAAAAAGCTCATTTAAAGAAATGGCACAAGCCAGATTGAGCGATTTGAGAAAGATAGATTTTATGGAGGCTAAGGAATAGTAAACTAATTGTAAATTAGCACTATGATTTACAGGTTGTCCTTACTTGTGTTATTGATAGTTCTTTCAAGTTCTTGTATGAATGAGCATGAAAGGCAACAACGTGCTTCAAAAATTGCACAACAACAGTTTGAAAAAGTAGATCTTTCAAAACTTGATCAATATCCTTTATTTCCTAATTGTGATGAAATGTTAGATAATAAAGAATGTTTTTCTCGTGAACTGCATTCCCTTATTTATAAAAAGCTTGCGTCGTCAACAAACAAGATCGAGCTTATTAAACAGGATAGTATATCAATTTCTATAACGGTAACGAAAGAAGGTAATATCAAATATGATAGTCTAGTTACACATGCTCATCATGTAAATAGTGATCAAATCACCTTATTTCTATCAGAAGCATTAACCGAATTACCTCGTATCAATAGCGCCTTAAAAAAAGATATTCCAGTTTCATCAAGTTTTATTGTGCCAGTAGTGTTTGAACCTATTGAGGTTGAGTATTAAGAGATCGTCCTCGCCATGTAATTTTAAATAAACTCTTATAGGTTATCAATAATACCAAAAACGGATAGGTAAGGTACACAGGTAGTAGCCACTTCCATTCTTTATGACCTTTAAAATGATGATCGTAGATAAAGTTTGAGATGTAATCAGCTATTAGTTTCAGAAAATATATCGTTAGGAAAAGCTCTATTGAGATTAATTGCATCCATAAGAGAAATGGGGCTAATATAAACAACACACTCATGAACAATACTTGTACAGCAACAAGTTTATTCAGTATACTGCTGGTATGAGTTCCTTTTTGTGCCCATCTTGCACGTTGATTAATAGTGTTGTGAAAGGTCTGTACTGGTTCTGTGAAGACTAAGGCATCTTTATCTCTAATAAAATAACATCTTGCACTATCAACTTCACAACATTTCTCTAGTAAGAATATATCATCGCCACTAGAAATATGGTTATTTCCAGCATATCCATTTACTTGATAAAAAACTTCCTTGGTAAAGCTCATATTAGCTCCATTTGCAAGGAAAGGTTTTTTCCATCCATACGCACCTATTCCTGTTAATTGAAGGGCTTTCATTTCTAGTCTTTGCAACTGTTCATTCAGCGTATTTTTAGATCTGATTTCAACTGGGCCACTTACAAAATGAGCCTCAGCATAATTGTCGTAGAACTGTTTGTAAGATTGTAACCAATTTTTATGAGGAGTACAGTCTGCATCAATCGTTATTATATGTGAGAATTTACTTTTTGCTATTCCTTGTTCAATACAGTCCTTTTTACCGCTTGCTGATTGTTTTACGCGATTTAAATTAATCATATTTAATCGGGAAGAGAATTTATTGATAATAGACTCACTATGATCTGTGGATTCATCATTAATCAAAATAAATTCTACGTCTAGATGATCTTTATTTAAATCAACTAAGGCGTTAAGGAGTTTCAATAGATTTCCAGCTTCGTTACGGTAACAAATTAGCACACTAAAGCCAGTAGCTGGATTTAACTTTAATTTTTTAAGATTGAAATGCCTTTCTGGCCGATAGGAGTGTGCCTCGAGAGAAAGACTTGTTATTATAAAAAAGTATCCTAAAACTACGACCAAGATTAGAACGATCATGCTTGTGCTAGTTTAAATGATTTAAAAGGTAATAAGGCACAACCGAGTAAAGTAGGTATAGCCGTATTAGTAAACCAAACTATAGTACTAGCGATTAATATTACCTCTTCTTGTTGTAATGTAGATTCAAAAACGATACTCGCAACCGTATACCTTACAGGAAGATCTAATAATTGTAAAACGGGAACAACAGAGACTAGTAGGTAGTAAAGGCCTATTTTTAACATTACATCAATGAGTTCAAAATCATAATTAAGCGCCCATAATACTATTATCCAATTACTTGCAAAAACTAAATATCTTAACAAGGAATAGCCTATAGTGATTACCAGCTGTGTTTGAGGAATGGTGCTAATTTGCAATTTTTTATCTATAAATCTTACAGAGAATAATCCTATTATGAGTATGCTTAAGACGAGTAAAATGAAATAAATATCTTGCTTGTCATTTATGCTTGATAGGGTAATTATTGATGCAATTCCAAACGTAGAGGTGACAACCATTTGACTAAAATTGGCCCAAAACACTTTGCTAACCACGTTTTTTCTATGTGCTTTGGAAAAAAAAAGTGATTTGAGTGCAAACTCTCCCAACCTAAAAGGAGTGATAAAACTTGCTGCTTGACTGGTTAAGTTTTGTAGTACGCTTTCGCGAAAGCGTAATTCATAAAACTCTTTTACAAGGTATTGCCACTTGCGACTCTCGATAAGCCAACTAATTAAGCTTATTGCAATCATAAGAATAATCCAACTTATCATTTCCAGACTTATGGAGTCTATAAACCATTTAAAATTCATGGAACGGTCCTTCCATGTAAAGTAGATCCATACAATACTTATTAAAAAGACAGCCGTTTTTAAAAGGATGCTTAGTAATTGTTTAGTTTTGTAGGATAAGGAGATCATGATCGCAAATTACGACAAAACTGAGAGGATAATATTAGGGATTGACCCAGGAACTGCTATTATGGGTTTTGGAGTGATAAAGGTGGTGGGAAACAAGATGAGTTTTGTTCAAATGAACGAGCTTGATATGCGGAAAATAAAGGATCCTTATATCAAGCTAAGAAAAATATTTGAGCGCACGATCGAACTTATTGATACCTTCAATCCAGATGAAATAGCGCTAGAAGCACCATTCTTTGGTAAAAACGTTCAATCAATGCTCAAACTAGGTAGAGCTCAAGGCGTAGCTATGGCTGCAGGTTTATCTAGAGATATTCCTGTTGTAGAATATGCTCCATTACGTATTAAACAGGCTATTACAGGAAGAGGTCAGGCTAGTAAAGAACAAGTGGCTCGCATGTTACAAAGTCTTCTGGGATTAAAGGAACTTCCTAAGAATTTAGACAGTACTGATGGACTGGCAGCAGCTGTTTGTCATTTCTATAATAGTGGTAAACCCCAGGTGAGCAAGAGTTATTCTGGTTGGGCTTCATTTGTGAAGCAAAATGAAAAACGCATCAAGAAATGAGATACCTAACAGCTTTTTTTTTCTTAATTTCTACAATTGCACTAGCTCAGAATGATCAAATTCAGGATGCATTAAAGAAATACAATGATGACACTGTGCCCTATATTACAGTTGACACATTATCCAACAATTTGAGCGATTATATCCTTTTAGATACGAGAACACGTGCGGAATTTGAAGTGAGTCACTTACCAAATGCGATTTGGGTAGGTCAATTTTTTAAATCTTCACGAATTGAGAATTTAGATAAATCTCAAAAGGTGGTAGTTTATTGTTCAATAGGGGTAAGGTCAGAGAATTACGGTGAAAAACTCCTAGAGCAAGGGTTTAAGACCGTCTATAATTTGCAAGGAGGCTTGTTTACGTGGTTTGATGCTGGTTACAAAGTTGTGGATTTAAATGGGAACACTACCCATAAAGTTCATACGTACAGCAAGAAATGGTCGGAATATATTAAGAATGGGGATAAGGTGTATTAGTCTCTTTTTACTTTCAATTTATATAATTCACCAGGACTATTTGCTTCTTCATCTCCTAGTTTGATACTTACCGCTTCACTTGTAAGATAGTAAATGTCGTATTTCTCATTAGAGTCGTAATAGGTTATAGCTTCAACTTGTGCTCCTTCTAAAGGTAGGTTGTATCTATCCAAAATTGTATAGCCTTTTTGATCTGTTTTAATGAATGTAACAAACGCCTCTAAATTTGAATTATAACCGCAAAGGGTAATTGTGCCTTGATTGTTGGTAGTAGCACCCGTAATAAGACCATTGATAGCTAAAGTATGAGTTGCTTTTAGTGATGACGAGGTAACCTCAAGCGATACGTTGTAAACGTTTGTGGTGAAGTTTTTCCAATCTTTGGAAAACAAAAGCAATTTGTCTTGAACATATACGATTGCTTCTGCATCAAAAGGATGCTGTTGATTTCTTATGCTAAAATCGTTTTGATCTATATATTCAATGTGTAGATTATCAGAAACAGCTTCGCTATTTTCTATATCAGATATGTTTATCTGATAAATGGTAAGGTCTTTTCTGTTACCAGCATTGTTACCTATGTCTGCAATATATACGTGTTTTTCAGAGTTAGAAATGTCTTCCCAATCATAATTGTTTATGTTTTGGTAGGTGGTTTTATTGAGAATTCGACCAGTAGTGTCAATTTTAAAAAGTGACGGTGTATCACCCGAATCGTTATGGGTATACAGTTGTTTATTATGAGCTATTATACCTGAACTTTCATTGATGGATGAAGGTAAAGTTCCTATAGTAGTAAATATATACCTTGTGCCATTCTCATGAGAGTAAGAGCTGGAAGTATGTACTTTTGAGCAATTACAAATCAGTGTGAGAGTAATAATTAGGAATAATTTCTTCATGATATAAAGATAATTGTAAAGCACAAAAAAAACCGCTTAGATTACTAAGCGGTTTTGATTGTATAAAGATCTTTTTAATTAAGAAAGAGAAACTCTTTTAAATCCTACTACTTCAGCACCTTTAGATTCTACATACTGAGCAACAGTCTTTTTGTCATCCATGATAAAATCTTGGTCTAGAAGAGCTTGCTCCTTGTCAAGAGTTGAATTGTCTGAAATGTAACGATCGATCTTTCCAGGAATAATTCTATCCCAAATAGCCTCAGGCTTGCCTTCTGCAGCAAGTTCGTCTTCAAAACGTTTCTTAGCAGCAGCGATAGCATCGTCAGTAAGTTGTGCTCTAGAAATAAATTCTGGAACATTTTTTTGTGGCTTACCTAAACGACCTAATTCAATATTATCTTTTTCTATAGCAGCAATACGAGCTTCAGTTTCTGCCTTTACAAACTCAGGATCAAAATCCTTGTAAGATAAAGTAGTAGCACCCATTGAAGCTACCTGCATTGATACGTTTTTAGCAACTTCTTCTTTGTTATCGCTATTTGTAGAAAGACCAGTTACAGCACCAATTTTCCCACCATGAACATAAGAACCGATAAATGGAGCTTCAAAAACTTCAAAGCTACCTATTTCGATTTTTTCACCGATTACACCAGTTTGTTCTATAAGCTTTTCTTCAACAGTCATTCCATCAAAATCTGCTTTAAGAAACTCCTCTTTAGAGTTGTGATTTAAAGCGATATCAACGAATTGATTAGCTAGTTCTTTGTATGAATCGTTCTTTGCAACAAAGTCAGTTTCACAGTTTAAAGAAATAAGAACAGCTCTATTGTTATCATCATTAACTTTAGCAACAACAAGTCCTTCAGAAGAATCACGGTCTGCACGCTTTGCAGCTACTTTTTGACCTTTTTTTCTAAGGATTTCAATTGCTTTATCAAAGTCACCTTCGGCTTCAACAAGGGCCTTTTTACAGTCCATCATTCCAGCTCCGGTAGCTTTTCTTAACTTACCTACGTCTGCAGCACTAATTTTAGACATGATTGTGTGTTTTTAAATGTTTATTCTTCTTCTTCGTTTGAAGCTTCTTTTTTAGCAGCTTTTGGAGAAGGTTGCTCTGCGTTCTTCTCCTTTTTGCGATCTTCTAAACCAGCTTTGATAGCATCGGCAGCAGCTTTTACAACAATATCTACAGATTTTGATGCGTCATCATTTGCAGGAATAACGTAATCGATATTACGTGGATTTGCATTAGTATCAACCATTGCAAAAATTGGAATTCCTAATTTAAGAGCTTCTTTTACTGCGATGTGTTCACGTACTGTGTCAACAATAAATAAAGCAGCAGGCATACGAGTCATGTCTACAATAGAACCTAAGTTCTTTTCTAGCTTATCACGCATACGGTCTACTTGTAAACGCTCTTTTTTAGATAATGTCTCATAGCGACCATCTTTTTTCATGCGGTCTACAAGAGCCATTTTCTTAACGGCTTTTCTAATAGTTACAAAGTTTGTAAGCATTCCACCTGGCCATCTTTCTGTGATGTAAGGCATGTTTGCTTCACCAGCATGCTTTGCAACGATATCTTTAGCTTGCTTTTTAGTAGCAACAAAAAGAACTTTACGACCAGATGCAGCGATCTTACGCAATGCTTCACATGCTTCATCTAGCTTTGCAGCTGTTTTGTAAAGGTTAATGATGTGGATACCATTACGCTCCATGTAGATGTACGGAGCCATGTTTGGGTCCCACTTACGGGTAAGGTGTCCAAAGTGTACACCAGCGTCAAGTAACGACTTGACTTCAACTTGATTTGCCATATTAATTTAGTTTACGTTCTGTCAGATAGCAATGAACTAGTGGTCTTGAAAATGAATCAATCGCCTATTTCATTTAGATGCTAAACTACGCTCTGGTGGCAACCAGGCTTGACAGCAAATTATTGAAAATAAAAAAAGAACAAATCCCACTTGAAAAACAAGTGGGATGAGTATTTGTTGATTAACGTTTAGAGAACTGGAATTTCTTTCTTGCTTTCTTCTGACCGAATTTCTTACGTTCTACCATTCTTGGGTCACGAGTAAGAAGTCCTTCAGGTTTAAGCGCAGTTCTATTTTCTGCATCTATTTCTACAAGTGCTCTTGAAATAGCTAGACGAACAGCTTCTGCTTGTCCAGTGATTCCACCACCATTTACATTTACGTTTACATCGTATTTGTCAACGTTCTCTGTAAGAGAAAATGGTTGCTTTACCTTGTACTGTAAAGGTGCAGTGGTAAAGTATGCATTTAATTCTTTGTTGTTAACAGTGATGTTACCAGAACCTTCATTAAGGTATACTCTCGCAACAGCTGTTTTTCTTCTACCTATTTTGTGTAACGTATCCATATTACTTTACCTCGTTAAGATTAATAGTTTTAGGTTGCTGAGCTTCATGACCGTGCTCTGCACCAGAATATACTTTAAGGTTGCGGAAAATCGCACTACCTAATTTATTTTTAGGTAACATACCTTTTATCGCCTTTTCTACTACACGACTTGGATCTTTATCATAAAGTTCCTGTGCAGTTAAAGAGCGTTGTCCACCTGGATATCCAGTGTGTCTAATGTAAGTCTTCTGGCTCCATTTGTTACCGCTTAACTTTACTTTGTCTGCGTTTATGATAATCACGTTATCACCGCAATCTACGTGAGGAGTAAAGTCTGTCTTGTATTTTCCTCTTAAAAACTTTGCAGCAATTGACGACATACGTCCTAATGGCTGGTCTGCCGCATCTATAAGTACCCATTCTTTATTGACTGTAGCACTGTTTGCTGATATCGTTTTGTAACTTAAAGTATTCACTATGAAACTGTTTTAATTCTCTATTACGATTTTTTCTAACTAAAATCGGAGTGCAAAAGTAATATTTATATTTAGATTGACAAGCAGCTCTTTAAAATATTTTTACTAATTCTTATCTTTTATTGCACTTTGCCTTTGAGCTAAATTATTTTTTTGAAGGTTACTCTAGTAATTTTTGGTGATTACGCTTTCGCGAAAGCGTTGTAAACACTATTACTCGACAACTTCTACGCCTTTCCAAAATGCCACGTAGCCTTCTATATCTTTAGCAGCGTGTTTTGTTTCAGGGTAATACCAGGCAGCATCGTTATTTTGTTTTCCATCCACGTCAATGCTGTAATAACTTGCAACACCTTTCCAAGGGCAATTTGTTTGTGTGTTACTTTCTTTAAAAAATTCCTTTTTAATTGAATTAGGAGGAAAGTAATGATTGTTTTCTATAACTAGAGTTTGATCACTCTCAGCAATAACAGTGTTGTTCCAAATAGCTTTCATGATTTAATTTTTTATAAATAAATAGTTTTTGAACAATTGGTCGTTATCTTCATAAATTTCTTTAATCTTTAGACCTGCTTGCTGCGCTAGCCACTCTACCGTTCGATCATCGTATTTTTGTGAAATCTCTGTGTGAATGGTTTCCCATTTATCAAAATTG
The DNA here is from genome assembly GCF_050703575.1 of Nonlabens sp. SCSIO 43208. Taxonomy (NCBI): domain Bacteria; kingdom Pseudomonadati; phylum Bacteroidota; class Flavobacteriia; order Flavobacteriales; family Flavobacteriaceae; genus Nonlabens; species Nonlabens sp. SCSIO 43208. Next base: position 371,668 of record NZ_CP065365.1, on the reverse strand, counting down.
ATATCTAATTCTATAGCGTTTATCTTTACCGTACAAGGTTGTGTGGCTAATAAGAAGCTTTTAGCAGTCCCTGTTTCTGGATCATAGGATTCCCAGTGTTCAAAAGTGTCTACAGGGAAATTTGCATCCATTTCCTTGTTGATTCTATGAAGTAGGTTTCTGTTGAATTCTTGGGTGACTCCTGTTTCATCTGAGTACGCATTTTGAATGGTAAGAGGATCTTTCTTTTGGTCAAACCCCATGAATAGATAGTCCTTATCACTCATACTGTTCTGGATTTGCTCTAGAAATTTAATAGCTTCTGGATGTTCCAGATTTCCAATATTAGAACCTAAAACGATGATTAACTTTGGTCTGTTATTGTAGGAAGCGAGTTTGTCTAATACGCTAAAATACCTTCCTTGCTCTCCTTGCACATCCATATCTGGCCATAAATCTTTAATACTGCTGGTGAGTTCGTCTATGGAGTGTTGCGATATATCAATAGGTATGTAAGTGAAATTTGCCTTACGGTCATTTAGGTGCTTAAGTAAAACCTTAGTCTTTTTACCGTCACCAGCTCCTAATTCAATAAGGTCTATTCCCTTCTCATCTATAGCGATTTGTGCAAGAGCATCTTTATGCTGGTCTATTATATTGTATTCGGCCTGAGTTAAATAATACTCCGGTAGGGCCATGATTTTTTGAAAAAGTACATCTCCTTTTTCATCATAAATGTATCTCGAGCTTAAGTATTTGGGGTAAGCTGTTAATCCTTCTTTTACGTGTTCTTGAAATTCTTTTTGAAAACGTTCTTGTTTTGTCATATCGATTGGGCCAGTCTAAGGCCAGTAAATTGCCATCTAAGTGGTGCGTGAAAAAAATTACGGTAAGTTAAACGGGCATGATGATCAGGTGTAGCGATAGAATAACCGCGTAGCACTTTTTGATTCACCATGAATTTACCGTTGTACTCACCAATTGCTCCTGGTGGTTTTTGATAATTGGGATAGGGAAGATAGGCGCTTTCAGTCCATTCCCATCTTTTGCCAAAATTGAAGTTAGGTGCTGCAATTTCCCATTCAAATTCCGTAGGTACTCTTTTTTTGCACCATTGAGCAAATGCAAATGCTTCAAAGTAACTTATGTGCGTTACTATAGCTTTAGGATCAATGTTTTGAACACCATTAAGCGTGTAATGTTTCCACTGGTTGTTTTCATTGAACCAATACTGTGGTGCACAAATGTTGTTTTTTTGAACCCAATCCCAGCCTTCGGTGTGCCAAAGTAAGACTTGATTATACCCATTGTCATTTATAAATTCGAGCCATTCGCCATTCGTAACTAATTTGTTAGAAATTGAATAGGGCTCAACATAAACTTTATGTTGTGGTTTTTCATTGTCGTATGAAAAACCTTCATTGGAATGGCCTATCTTATAAATACCTTCTGGGACTTCAATCCATTCCTGGTTTTGAGGCTCTACAAGCGCATCTATAGCATCAATATCATAAACAGGAAGTAAAGGGTTATTACCTAATATGTATTTGATATCGGTAAGTAATAATTCCTGATGTTGTTTTTCATGATGAATTCCTATCTCTACGATCTCTGTGTGCTCCTTAGTTAAGGTTTGATTTAAAAACTCATTCATATGAGTAGTCACATAGAAGCGGTATTTATAAATATCTTCAACACATGGTCTAGATAGGTTTCCTCTATCCGTACGAACTACTCTTTTACCTACGCTTTCGTAATAACTATTAAATACGTAAGCATAGTGATCATGAAACCTTTTGTATCCCTTATAAAATTTAGACAATACAAATTCTTCAAAAAACCAAGTAGTATGTCCTAGATGCCATTTAGGTGGCGATACGTCAACAATAGGTTGAACCACATAGTCTTCAGTTTTTAAAGGCCTACATATGTTCTCGGTTTGTTGTCTAGTAGATAGAAATAGTTCTTTGAGTTCGGACATCGACTCAAATTTATAACCTTTTTTGAATTAAGATACTCAAGGTGCTTTTTTTATGAATACCTTATGAAGTAGGCTAGTACATTATTTTCCTGAATTTTTAAAAATCAGGACTACCACGGTAACAAAGATTGCTAAAATCAGAATATATAGCACCATTAAAAAAGATTGAGGTGTTAATCTTGAATTACGCTCTAGTTCCAGTTGAGCCTCTTTGGCTTCTCTTCTTTTGTCTATTTCCCTTTGTTCGGCTTCACGTTTTTTTATTTGGAGATATCTAGAGGTGTTCTTGGGTTCAAATTCTCGTTCCTTGGCTTCGTTTAAATTGATGCTTAAGGGTGTTCCAGACAATTTTCCAGTTATTGGATAAACTACAAAATGTCCTGAAGCTGGCATGTAATTTTCCTTGGACCTGTGAATTTGTCTATAGATTAATTCTCCGCCTGGTTGGTCATACATCTCTATCATGTATTTATACAAATTAGGATGTGACCGCCATTCTAGAATAGCCAGCGTCGAGTCCTTGTGCGGCTTTATGTTAAGATCAAATACATATAAGGTCTTAGAATGTTTGTATTGTGTATTGTCAATACTTCTGTAGTTTTCAAAGGGATCGGTTAATGTGCCTTGAGCACTTATAAGTTGGCATAATCCTAAAAAGAATAGGCTATACAGAAACGACACCTTTAATGGCTGGGTGAGGATCGTAATTTTCAAGAGTAAAGTCTTCGTATTTGAAGTCAAAAATATCAGTAATTTCTGGATTTAACTTCATGACAGGTAATTTTCTAGGTTCTCTAGTAAGTTGTAATTTAACTTGATCCATTAGGTTGTGGTATATATGAACATCACCAAATGTGTGAACAAAATCACCGTATTCAAATCCACACACTTGTGCAACCATCATGGTAAGTAAGGCGTAACTAGCTATATTAAAGGGAACACCTAAGAAAACATCGGCGCTGCGTTGATAAAGTTGACAGCTCAACTTATTATCGGCTACATAAAATTGAAAAAAAGCATGACATGGTGGTAATGCGGCTTTTCCATTGGCTACATTTTCTGAAAAGCTTACGCTAGTGTCTGGCATAACGCTAGGATTCCAGGCGCTTACCATCATACGGCGACTGTTGGGATTTGTTTTTAAAGTATGGATAACATCCTTTATTTGATCAATGCCTTCACTATTCCAGTTGCGCCATTGATGACCATAAACGGGACCTAGGTCACCATTCTCATCGGCCCATTCATTCCAAATACGTACATTGTTGTCCTTTAGAAAGGCAATATTTGTGTCTCCAGAAAGTAACCACAGCAGTTCGTAAATTATTGATTTAAGATGTACTTTTTTGGTTGTTACTAACGGGAAGCCTTCTTGAAGATTAAATCGAAGCTGATGTCCAAAAATACTGCGAGTTCCAGTTCCGGTGCGATCTCCTTTATCTATACCTTGGTCTAAAATTAATTGCAGTAAGTCGTGATATTGCTTCATGTATGAAAATGTTATTGTGTAAAATTACTACTAGTTATATTTCGCTTTCGCGAAAGCGAAATGCCAACAATCAAATATAAAGACAACTAATTAATTGTGGTTTTAACCAGCAGAGGAATTTCTTAACTCTGGGAAAAAACTGTGAGCCCATGCAATTGCTTTATCTAAAGAATCAAAAAAACCAAAGGATCCTGAATATAGAGTTTGTTCAATTGTAGCCTGGATTTTTTGCTCTTTGGTGTGACCTACAATTGCAATACCAATTAACTTTTTCGGATTAACTAGTTTGTACACTTTTGGGTCAACGGAATAGCCGAATTTTCGGTTTGAGATGAAAATTACTTTTTTATCCTTATAAGACTCATTAACATCTGTAAGCATGCGCATCGCTAGCTCAGTATCTACGGTAGCGCCTTCATGAACTTTGCCAATGACGTAGTTGTCGTAGCAGAGCAACTCGGCATTAGGATATTCATATTTTTTGAAATAATTTGTAGACGTCATTGTTTTAAACTCGTCTGCAAATTTATACAAATTATTAAGGAAATGTTAAGGTGTAGCTAAAATTAGTGTTAATTAACCGTAAAGCATTCCGGCTATGGTAGCAGTAAGTAGTGCTGCGCAAGTTCCATCTATCAATGCTTTGATTCCGAATTTAGCTAAAGTTGCTCTTTGACTAGGAGCAAGTACGCCTATTCCACCTATTTGAATTCCAATCGAAGCAAAATTTGCAAATCCACATAATGCATAGGTAGCGATAATGATTGATTTAGGATGTGCGATTTTACCGGCTTCTTTGAGATCTTTTAATGAACCATATGCAATGAACTCATTAAGTATTGTTTTTTCACCAAGTAGTTGTCCTATCAATACAATATCGTCACTATGAACTCCAATTATCCATGCTACTGGGGCAAAAATGTTCCCTAATATATACTGCATTGATAAATTCTCGTATTGACCGTTAGTGTAATCATTAATTACCATATTAAGTCCTGTCCATTCACCTATTAAATCGCCTAATGTCCAGTTTACAACGGCGATAAGTGCTGTAAATACTAATAACATAGCACCTACATTAACAGCTAACTTTAAACCATCGGTAGTACCTCGGGAAATAGCATCTAATATATTAGTTCCTATTTTGTCTTTAGATACTTTTAATGATCGATCAATTTTTTCAGGATTAGTTTCAGGAAATAACATTTTGGCTATTACAATTGCTGCTGGGGCACTCATGATAGATGCTGTGAGTAATTGTTTTGTAAAAAATACTTCTTGTTCTGGATCTCCTTGTCCCAAAAATCCTATGAATGCTGCAAGTACACCACCGGCAATGGTTGCCATACCACCTACCATTAAACACAGTATTTCTGACTTAGTCATTTTTTCTAAGTACGGTTTAACGACAAGAGGAGCTTCGGTTTGTCCAATAAAAATATTTGCTGCGGCAGCAAGTGATTCTGCTCCACTTAGTCTCATTGTTTTACTCATTACCCATGCAAATACAAATACCACTTTTTGTAAAATACCTAGGTAGTACATGAGTGATGTAAAAGCTGAAAAGAATACTATGGTAGGTAGAACTTTAAATGCAAAAATGTAACCCCATGATTGCTTGTCGTCAACAAAACTCCCAAAAACAAACTCGGCACCAGCCTCACTAACGTTAAGAAATTTTACTACACCGGTAGATATTGCATCAAATATGATAGCTACTGTTTCAAAGTTAAGAACTGCAATGGCAAATAATATTTGCAAGGCAAGACCTATCCCTACTAGTTTCCAATCTATTTGTTTGCGATTGGAACTTAATAAAAAGCAGATTCCAATTATAAAAATCATTCCTATGAGTCCACGATAGAGACTTTCAAATGTTATCCCAAAAGCCTTAGTGGATTCAAATGCTGCGGTGGTACTTTCCGTTTGAGCAAGTCCAAAAACGGGTGTCAAAAACAATAAAATAGGTAAAACGTATTTAAGTTTTGCTGTTAGAGCTGTCATGTGGTGATTGGATTATCGTTTTGAGATCTCGTCTCTTATTTGTGCTGCCAATTCGTAGTCTTCTCTTGAAACAGCATCGCCTAGCATTTTATTAAGTTCTTTTAAGCTGTAATTGCTATAATCTTCTTTTGTATCTGTTGTAGAGCTCATCAATTCTTCAACAACCTCATCACTGTCTACAGGATCTTGAGATAATTCTTTGTCTGGTGTAATGTTTTGTTGAATCCCTGCTTCATCTAATATGTTCTCATAAGTAAAAACAGGAGCTTTAAAACGTACTGCAAGTGCTATGGCATCACTAGTTCTTGCATCAATTATTTCTTCTATCTTATCTCTTTCACAGATTAAACTACTGTAAAAAACACCATCGACTAGCTTGTGTATAATTACTTGTTTTACAACAATGCTATAACGTTCGGCAAAGTTTTTAAATAAATCATGAGTAAGTGGTCTGGGTGGACTTAATTCCTTTTCCAGTGCTATGGCAATACTTTGTGCTTCAAAAGCTCCTATGACAATAGGTAATTGTCTAGTGCCATCTACTTCCTTTAATACGAGTGCATAAGCGCCATTTTGTGTTTGGCTGTAAGATATTCCTCGTATGCTAAGTCGTTTTAGACTCATAAATTTATTTCATGAATTAAAAAAGCTGTGCAAAAATGAGGTTTTTCTCCTTTTGCACAGCCTTAAATCTAAGATTTTCTTAAGAAATAATCTAGAAATTATGAATTTGCTGCTTTAAAAGCCTTTAATTTCTCAATTAGAGCAGGTACAACTTCAAAAGCGTCACCTACAACACCATAATCAGCAGCTTTAAAGAAAGGTGCTTCTGGGTCTGTATTAATAACAACTTTAGTTTTTGAAGCGTTAATACCAGCTAGGTGTTGTATCGCACCAGAAATTCCAATTGCGATGTATAGGTTTGTAGCAACTGGCTTACCAGTTTGTCCTACGTGTTCACCATGAGGTCTCCATCCCATATCAGATACAGGTTTTGAACAAGCTGTAGCGGCTCCTAGAACTTCTGCAAGTTCTTCAATCATTCCCCAATTTTCTGGACCTTTAAGACCACGACCTGCGCTTACTACGATTTCTGCATCTGCGATACTTACTTTATCTGTAGCTTTATCTACAGACTGCACGTGCACCTTAAGATCTGATTCTTCAATTTGAGTAGCAAGTTCGTTTACTGTACACTCAACTGCATTCTCTTTAAGACCATAAGCATTTTGAGAAAGTCCTACCAGTTTAACATCGGTAGTGATTTCTGTATTGGCAAATGCTTTGTTTGTAAAAACACTACGCTTTACTGTAAATGGAGAGGTACTAGATGGTAATCCTACTACATTAGTAACGTATCCCGCTTCAAGAGCTACGCTTAATAGAGATCCTAGGTATTTTGAATTTGCGCTAGAGCTTATAACTACTACTTGAGCATTTTCTGCTTTAGCAGCCTGTGCAATAGCCTTGGCATAAGCGCCTGCATTAAATTTTTCTAGAGAGCTGTTTGTTGCATTGTGTAATCTATTCACTCCATAAGTTCCTAGATCACCAGCGCCGTTTGCATGAAATGCAACTGCAGCAACATCTGTACCTAGCATGTCTGCAATACCTTTTGCATAGCTAGCCACTTCGTATGCATTTTTCTTGAATGCACCGTTTTCTGATTCTGTATATACTAAAACTGACATATGTGTTGTGTTTAAAGTTTGTGGTAATTACGCTTTCGCGAAAGCGTAAACTCTACCACATTAATGTTTTATTTAAATAGCTTTTGCCTCGTTGTGTAAAAGGTCGATAAGCTGGTCTAGATTGTCTGCATCTACTAACTTTACATCACCTTTAGGAGCTGGTTTTTCAAATGAAACAGTTTTTGTTTCTTCTGAACCTTGAGCAGCTGGCTTTACATTTAAAGGCTTTTTACGAGCCATCATAATTCCTCTCATGTTAGGAATACGTAAGTCGCTTTCTTCTACTAATCCTTTCTGACCACCTATAACTAAAGGTAATGTAGTGGTTACTGTTTCTTTACCACCATCGATTTCACGTATTGCAGTAGCGTTATTACCATCGATTTCTAGAGAGATACAAGTATTTACAAAACTAGCACCTGTCATTGCAGCAACCATTCCAGGAACCATGCCACCGTTATAGTCGATCGATTCACGTCCTCCTATAACTAGATCATAACCACCTTCTTTAACTACCGCAGCAAGCTCTTGAGCTACAGAATAACCATCGGTTGCAGGAGCATCTACTCTAATTGCAGTATCGGCACCTATGGCAAGTGCTTTTCTTAAGGTAGGTTCTACCTCGGCACCACCTACTGTTACAACCTCAACACTTGCGCCTTGTTTTTCTTTAAACCACATGGCACGAGTAAGACCGAACTCATCGTTGGGATTAATTACAAATTGTACACCGTTAGTGTCAAATTTTGAATCGTTATCGGTAAAATTAATTTTTGAAGTCGTGTCTGGAACATGACTTATACAAACTAAAATCTTCATATTTATATGCTTTTATCGTCTTTTTCAAACGTTTGCGAAATTACGATAAAATCGGCAAAAAAACTATGCGTGCATAATAAATTTTTACAAAAAAACGGAATTTTAACTTGAATTGAAGGTAGTAGTGCTTCAAATATACGCTATTCTCAAACGTTGTAGTCTGTAAGGATCGAAAATATCAAATATTTTATAACGCTTTTTAGCATTTTTATTGATAGTAGTGCTTTATTTTTGTTGTCCTTATTGTTAAAACAGTTCTATGAAAACAATACAATTCCGTGAGGCCGTTTGTGAGGCCATGAGTGAAGAGATGAGACGTGATGAGTCTATCTATTTAATGGGTGAAGAAGTGGCAGAATATAACGGTGCTTATAAGGCATCAAAAGGAATGTTGGATGAGTTTGGTCCTAAACGTGTTATTGATACACCAATATCTGAGTTAGGTTTTGCAGGAGTAGGAGTAGGGTCTACCATGACGGGTAATCGTCCTATTATTGAGTTTATGACGTTCAATTTCTCTCTTGTAGGTATTGATCAAATTATAAACAATGCTGCAAAAATCCGTCAGATGTCAGGTGGACAAATTAAATGTCCAATCGTTTTTCGTGGACCTACAGCTAGTGCTGGGCAACTTGCCGCGACTCACTCACAAGCTTTTGAAAGCTGGTTTGCAAACTGTCCTGGGCTTAAAGTTGTTGTACCGTCAAATCCTTATGACGCCAAAGGTTTATTGAAGGCTGCAATTCGAGATGATGATCCAGTAATTTTCATGGAATCTGAGCAAATGTATGGTGATAAAGGTGAGGTGCCAGAGGATGAATATGTATTGCCACTAGGTGTTGCTGATATAAAAAGAGAAGGAACTGATGTTACGATAGTTTCATTTGGAAAAATTATTAAAGAAGCGTATACAGCAGCAGAAGAGCTTGAGAAGGATGGTATTTCTTGTGAAATCATAGATCTAAGAACAGTGAGACCATATGATAAAGAAGCGATTCTTGAATCGGTAAAGAAAACGAATAGATTGGTTATTCTTGAGGAAGCATGGCCATTTGGAAATGTATCTACAGAGATCTCGCACATGGTTCAAGCTGAAGCATTTGATTACTTAGATGCTCCTATTTATAAAATTAATACTCAAGACACTCCTGCACCCTATTCACCAGTACTTTTAAAGGAATGGTTACCTAATCACGAGGATGTGATAGAAGGTGTCAAAAAAGTGATGTATAGAAAATAGATTTCTATAACTTAAAGAGTTTATAACCCAGCTTTCTAGCTGGGTTTTTATTTGTCTATTAAGTAACCATTCATAATTCCTCCATTTCTTAACCTTATTATCTGACCTTCATCAACAAATAGAGGCATGGTGGAAGCTTCTGCACTGCCAAAATTACTATTATTTGTTCCTGTATTGGTAACAAAGGATCCGTCAATTTCAATTTCATTTATAGGGTTAGTGTTGGTTTGATTGGAAGTTAGATAAACGAATACCTTGTTTGCAGGAACAGTATACGACGTATTTGCATAGATAGGTACTATAGTGGCATCTACTAAAAAACCATTGATTACACAATTACCTAACGCGTAATCTTGTTGTCCTATGATAATAGGATTATTAAATGTCGGAAATCCGTAGGTAGCGCGAGTGTTGCTTATTAATGTATAAGATAAGGATAGTGAAAAATCAAATGCTTGTAAAGTAAGGGCGGCATTCCCGCGATAAACAGAGGTAATATATAAATTTTTTCCAGTAGGAACTGTAAAGCTTCCTAAGCTCAAGTTTACAGTAACTGGTTGTAGTTCGTTCATTCCATCTGGGAATTTGGGATTTAAATATGTTTTTAAGAAACCTTCATTTTCTCCTTGAATTAGCTTTCTCCAGCCACTACCATGATCGTAATACCAATAACCTTTTGTAACAGATCCGTTACCTGTTATGTATATCATCATGCCATCTTGGTTTGAAGTTACGGAAGTTGGAAATTCATCATTTTTCGGTAATAAAATACCGTTGTATTCAGCAGTTGTTCCTGCTGCAATTTCAAGATTTGCATTAGGACTTGTGGTGTTTATACCAACCTGACTTAGGCATACGGTATTAATAATTAAAAACAATGAAATTAGTAAGTTTTTCATGAGAATTGGTTTCTCGTTTATGGGTTTTTAAATTAAAAGGTTAACACTTCGTGATTAAAAAGTAATAGACTTATAACTTCACTTACTTATATTCGTTTCTTCTATTATTATATAATTTGACACCTATCCCACTTGTCATGGAAAAATCACCTACCTGTTTATTGAGAAGTCTACATTCATTACTGTTTTCCATTTTTATATGTTCTTATTATTCCATGGCTCAAACTAAAGTAGGTGGAGTAGTTTATGATGATCTAGGAGAAACAGTTGCTTTTGCAAATGTGGTGTTTCCAAATTCCAATGAAGGTACAATCACTAATGACAACGGAAGATTTTACCTACAATCTGATAATTCATTTGACAGTATAGAAGTATCCTTTATCGGTTATAAAACCCAAGTTATAAAACTTAATGCTAAAGTTTCCCTAGATTTAACTATCACTTTGGAAACTGAAACAGCTTCGTTAGATGAAGTGGTTGTATACACTGGTAAAACTTCAAAAAAGAATAATCCTGCCATAGATATTTTGAGAAAAGTATGGGAGAATAGACGTAAGAATGGTCTAGCTCAATTTAAGCAGTATCAATATGATAAATACGAGAAATTAGAATTTGACATGAACACTATCGATAGTGCTATGATTAATTCTAAGCTTTTTAGAGGGATGGAGTTTATTTTTGATTATGCAGATACAAGTAGGGTTACAGGTAAAACTTACTTGCCTATTTTTATTAATGAGTCACTGGCTAAGGTATACGGAGATAATCAATTAAATAAAAAAAAGGAAGATGTCAAGGCTAATAAAAACTCAGGTTTTTCAAACAATCAAACTATAATCGCATTTGTAAAAGATCTATATAATGATATAGATGTCTACGATAGATATTTAAAATTCTTTGATAAGAGCTTTGCTAGCCCAGTAGGTAAAGCAGGTATTGATACTTATAATTACGTCTTGAGAGATACCGCTTTAGTTGATGGTGTCGAATCTTATAATATTATCTACTATCCTCGACGTAAAAATGAACTTACTTTTAAAGGTGATTTTTGGGTGGCTGCAGAATCCTATGCTATCAAAGAAATAAATATGCAAGCCACTAAAAGTGCTAATATTAATTGGGTAAAAGAGATTTATATAGAGCAAGAATTTGACGTTCTCAATGACAGTTTATTCTTAATCACCAGAGATTATTTCATGAGTGATTTTGCACTCAATAAAAAAGAAAAATCCAAGGGTATTTACGGTAAGCGTACTACCCTTTATGATAATTATCAATTTGATATTGAAAAACCAGCAGACTTTTACAAGCGTAGGGTCAATGATTTTGATCCAGAAGTTTATAACCGTGACGAGGCGTATTGGGATCAAAATAGATTGGAAAAACTCAATAAAGACGAGAAACAAATTTATGTAATGCTGGACACGCTTAAAAAGAATAAGAAATTTAAGCGACTGTACAATTTAGGGACCATACTCGCATCTGGTTACTATGAAATGGATGGTTACGATATTGGACCTATATTTTCAATCTTTGGATTTAACGATGTTGAAGGATTAAGACTAAGAGCTGGTGGAAGAACTTTTTTTACTTCCAATGACCCGTGGCGTATTGAAGGATATACCGCCTATGGATTTAGAGACGACAAGTTTAAATATGGGATTTCTGGAAAAGCGTTATTAGACAAGCGTAGCAGGCTTACTGTATACGCAGGAAACAGAAGAGATGTAGAACAACTAGGAGCGAGTTTAACAAATACAAACGACGTACTAGGTCGCAGTCTAGCTTCAAGCGCACTGATAAGTGCAGGTAACAATAACAGATTATCCAACATTAACTTAAGTACCGTAGGTGTAAGTTTTGAACCGGTTTATAATTTTGAGGTTAGATTAAACGGTAGCTATAGGACCATAGAAACTGCCAATCCAGGAGTTTTCAGTTTGGATTATTTGGATCCTGACACTGGTGAGGTATCAGGTGAAGTAAAACAATCTGCAATAACATTAACCACCACTTACACGCCTGGTAGAAAAATGTCTAATTATGGAGTTGATAGAACATTGATAAATGAGGGCGCATATCCCATTCTCTATATGAACTATACCAAAGGGATTAAAGATCTTTTGAATAGTGACTTTAATTATGATAAGTTTTCTTTTTATTACTCTCACCCATTTCAAATAGGTGCTTTTGGACGATTGACCGCTCGGGTTGAAGCTGGTAAAACTTTTGGAACTGTGCCATTATCCTTACTTAATGTAGTTCCAGGAAATCAAACTTATTTTAATATACAAGGGACATTCAATACGATGGATTTCTACGAGTTTGTTACAGACCAATACGCCACTATACATTTAGATCATAATTTCAATGGTCGTTTGTTTTCTCGTATACCGGGATTAAGAGATTTACAGCTTAGAGAGCTGGTTGGTATAAAGGCAGTATATGGAACTATCAGTGATGAAAACAGGGCTATAAATCGCAGTGGTTTAATGTACCGCGCTCCAGAGGATGTTTACTGGGAATATAGCGCAGGTATAGGTAATATCTTTAAAATATTGCGCATTGATGTTAGTTTTAGAGGTAGTTATAACTTTTTACCCGATGCTAGGTCGATGGCAATTACCGGTAGTTTTGGTTTTAGTTTTTAATAGTAAATATAGGTGTGCGCTTTCGCGAAAGCGTGGCATTCTACTAACCCATACCTAGTAATTAATACTAAAAAGCCGATGCTTATTTTAAAGAACCGGCTTTTTCAATCAACAAACAACCAACTACTATTGAGCTGTCTCAATCATTTTCTTATTATGACTTAAGACTAAAGCTAAGTTACCTAGTAAAACACCATAAATAACTTTAGAACAAACATCTGCAATCGTATAAGTGATCTGTCTACCTACTACACCAGACTCGTTGTATAAGAAACCTTCTATCCCTGCTAGGTGAGGCATTAAATACGCTCCCGGATATAAAAACCATGAGATTAAAAATAATATCCAAATATTGGAAAGTATTTTTTGGCCTTTTTTTGGAATACCTTCTTTACCTTCTTTAATAACCTTATTCATTAACCATAATATATGGAAGAAAAATACCGTTGAGATAGCACCCCAAATGAAAAAGGCAGGAAGATTTGTTACCTCATAATATTGACCTATGTAACCGGTTATAATCATCATCGCTCCTGAAAACCAAAATTGATTTCTCACAGAGCTAACTTTAGATTTTGTTAATGTAACCACAAATAGAATTTGAAAAAGTAACATAGGAACATCTATTAACCAATTAAGGTACCTGTATCCATTGTTAAACAAGTCTCCATCTGGATTTAAAAAATACTTACCTGCTTCTGGATCAAAGGAAAAGCTAGAAGTCCAGTTACCTGCTTGTGCGTATAGCAATAATGCCGCAGAAACCATTACAACTGCCGATAGAATGTTAGACATTCTATATTTTTTATCGACGTTTTTAATGGTGAGGATAAAGTACAGAAGCCCTGCAAACATTACCGCATATCCTAAAGTAAGTACATGTGAGGTCATTTGGTAGGCCATTTCGGAGAAACCTTCTGTCGCTCCTACATAATTTTCAAAGTTGGAATTACCTAAATCTTGTATCATCTTTTTTTTATAAAAGTACTCACACATATCTTTTTGTTTAACTTGATTAGATAAAAATTAAACAAAAAATAAGAAAACTTTATGGAATCTCCTTTTTAGGTCGTTTGAAGCTTTAACATTTATTTCATTATTTCAATAATTAAGGCTATTAGATTTAAGTTACTCAATCGATTTCTTAACATTTATTTGTTACATTAGCAAGATTTTAAACCAAACAATTTTATTACTTATGGAATCATACATGATTTATTTGCCAGTTGCACTGGCGCTTTTAGGCCTTGTTTATATGGTCATCAAAAAATCTTGGGTTATGAAACAAGATGCTGGAGATGGAACGATGAAAGAAATTTCGGATCATATCTATGAAGGTGCACTCGCATTTTTAAAAGCAGAATACAAACTGCTTTCCATTTTTGTAATCATTGTCAGTGTTTTACTGGCGATTGTATCAGTAGTTGTCCCTACTACACACTGGATGATTGTTATTGCTTTTGTTTTCGGAGCCGTCTTCTCTGCTTATGCTGGTAATATTGGGATGAAGATAGCCACAAAAACTAACGTTAGAACTACGCAAGCTGCAAAAACGAGCTTACCTAAAGCTCTTGGAATTTCATTTGGTGGAGGAACTGTAATGGGTCTAGGAGTAGCTGGTCTAGCTGTATTAGGACTCACAGCATTCTTTATCTTGTTTTTCCAGTTATTTATGAATGGGGAGTGGGCTGCAACAGAATTTATGGGTGAAACAAGAACAGCAGGAGATCTTATGACTATTGTACTGGAAACACTAGCAGGTTTTTCACTTGGAGCAGAATCGATTGCACTGTTTGCTAGAGTAGGTGGTGGAATTTATACTAAAGCAGCCGACGTTGGAGCAGATCTAGTAGGTAAAGTTGAAGCTGGCATTCCCGAGGATGATCCTCGTAATCCAGCAACCATTGCAGATAATGTTGGGGATAATGTAGGTGATGTAGCAGGAATGGGTGCAGACCTCTTTGGGTCCTACGTGGCAACGGTTCTAGCAGCTATGGTTTTAGGAAATTATGTAATTAGAGATATGGGTGGTGATATAACTAGTGAAGGGTTTGGAGGAATAGGTCCTATCTTATTACCTATGGCAATTGCAGGTGTAGGAATCATCATATCTGTAATAGGTACAATGCTTGTTAAAATTAAAAGTAATGAGGCTAAAGAAGCTCAGGTAATGGGTGCTTTAAATATAGGAAACTGGACATCTATTGTTCTTGTAGCAATAGCCTGTTATGGCCTGTGTACCTGGATGTTGCCAGAAACGATGAAAATGGATTTCTTTGGTATAACAAACCCTGTTGAGGTGTCTTCTTTTAATGTTTTTCTAGCAACTCTTGTTGGATTAGTAGTAGGTGCAGTTATATCCTCGGTTACAGAATATTATACTGGTTTGGGAAAAAGACCTATTCTTAAGATTGTACAACAATCTTCAACAGGTGCAGGAACGAACATTATTGCAGGTCTAGCTACGGGAATGATTTCTACCTTTCCTTCAGTAATTTTATTTGCCGGAGCGATTTGGGCATCTTATGCTTTTGCTGGTTTCTATGGTGTTGCGCTTGCAGCAAGTGCAATGATGGCTACAACTGCAATGCAATTAGCAATTGATGCCTTTGGACCAATTTCTGATAATGCTGGTGGTATTGCCGAAATGAGTGAACAAGACCCTATCGTAAGAGAACGTACTGATATATTGGATTCAGTAGGTAATACTACGGCAGCAACCGGAAAAGGTTTTGCAATTGCATCGGCAGCATTAACCTCATTAGCCTTGTTTGCGGCCTATGTTACATTCACAGGAATAGACGGTATCAATATCTATAAGGCTCCTGTTCTTGCGATGTTATTTGTAGGAGGCATGGTGCCAGTTGTATTTAGCGCACTTGCCATGAATGCGGTAGGTAAGGCAGCTATGGAAATGGTATATGAGGTACGTCGTCAATTCAAGGAAATAGCTGGAATAATGGAAGGAACTGGAAAGCCAGAGTACGATAAATGTGTAGCTATATCAACTCAGGCATCTTTAAAACAAATGTTACTACCTGGTTTGTTAACCATAGGTTTTCCATTGATTATTGCATTTGTCCCTATGATATTTGGAATGGATCATCTTGCTATTGCCGAAATGCTAGGTGGTTATATGGCTGGTGTAACGGTAAGTGGTGTTCTTTGGGCAATTTTCCAAAACAATGCTGGTGGCGCTTGGGACAATGCTAAAAAGTCTTTTGAAGCAGGTGTTGAAATCAACGGTGAAATGACATACAAAGGGTCAGATGCTCATAAGGCTGCAGTAACTGGTGATACAGTAGGAGATCCATTTAAAGATACATCTGGTCCGTCCATGAATATTTTAATTAAATTGACTTGTTTAATTGGTTTAGTAGTGGCTCCTATATTAGGCGGTCATTCTGAAGATGCACAAGTTAATAACGAGGATCAGACTAAAAAGGAATTAATTGTTGAGCCTGTTAAAGAAGAGGTAGTTACCATCGAATACAGATAAAAAATTATATCTCAATAAAAAAAGGTAGCTTTTAAAAGCTACCTTTTTTTATTGAAACACTTTAAAGATTATAAATTAAAAGCTTCTTTAACTTGGTCTACATAGTCTAGTTTTTCCCAAGTGAAAAATTCAACTTCCTTTTCTACTCGACCTTTATAAGGGCTTTCAAAAACACGTTTTTCAACATAAGGTTCACGACCCATGTGACCATAAGCCGCTGTTTTTTCATAAATCGGGTTACGTAATTTCAACCTACTTTCTATTGCCGCAGGTCTCATGTCAAATATCTCGGCTACGATTTTAGAAATCTCACCATCAGTCAATTCAACATTTGCTGTTCCATAAGTGTCTACTAGGATTGAGGTAGGTTCTACCACACCTATTGCATAACTTACCTGTATAAGCACCTCGCTTGCAAGTCCTGCCGCAACTAAATTTTTTGCAACATGTCTAGCAGCATAGGCTGCACTGCGATCTACTTTAGAAGGATCTTTACCAGAAAACGCTCCGCCACCGTGAGCTCCTTTACCACCATAAGTGTCTACAATTATTTTACGTCCAGTAAGTCCAGTATCTCCATGAGGACCACCAATTACAAATTTTCCAGTCGGATTGATGTGATAGGTGATATCATCGTTAAACAGCTTTTGAGCATATTCTGGCAGCTGGGCGATAACTCTAGGAATTAAAATTTCTACAAGATCTTTTTTAATTTTCGATAACATCTCATTATCGTTATTAGAAAACGGATCGTGTTGTGTAGATATAACTATAGCATCTATACGTTGAGGTACATTATCATCACTGTATTCAATAGTTACTTGTGATTTTGCATCTGGTCTTAAATAATTAATATCCTTATTTTCTCTGCGTAAGGCTGCTAGTTCGATTAATATTTTGTGCGAGATATCCAGTGCTAGTGGCATGAAATTCTCAGTTTCATTCGTAGCATAACCAAACATCATTCCTTGGTCACCTGCTCCTTGTTCTTCTTTTGTAGCTCTATCTACACCTTGATTAATGTCTTGAGATTGTTCATGTATTAAAGAAATAACACCGCATGAATCTCCAGAAAATTGATATTCTCCTTTAGTATAACCTATACGGTTAATTACATCTCGCGCGATGTGTTGAACATCAATGTAAGAATCAGTTTTTACCTCGCCGGCAAGAACTACTTGACCAGTTGTGACAAGAGTTTCACAAGCAACTTTTGATTCTGGATCAAAAGCAAGAAAATTATCTAATAAAGCGTCGCTTATTTGATCTGCGACTTTATCTGGGTGACCTTCACTCACAGATTCACTTGTAAATAAATAGGGCATATTTTTATTACGCTTTCGCGAAAGCATACCTTAAGGCATACTACGCATTAATAATTAAGAACAAAATTGGGCTGTATAGTTAGATAGTCTTACTGTTTTAGCGTTTATGAATTAAGAAATCTCAATTCGAGGTCGCAATCAGCCAAATCTGTCCTCGTTTAATCGGCAACAAATGTAAGAGTTATTAAATTAATAGTTATTAAGAGTTCATATTAAATTAACAATTTGAGAGTTTAACTTTATTTTAATTAAGTGTAATATGTTTAAGAACAGCTATTTGTAAATCCTAGTAAATTAATAGGGATTAAATTTCATTAAAACTTTGGAATTGTAAAATTTCTTTTTGAATATTTGTACTCACGTTCATTACCATACTGAAATTATCAAGAAAGGACGAGGGAACAGACCCGATGACTCCTTAGCAACCCTTAATTCTAAATTAAGAAGGTGCTACTTTCTGCCTAGTTAATAGGAGAGATGATACGCAGGCCAGTAGGTAACTACTCCATTACGTTTCTTTTTTGATTTATCGATTCTTGCATAGAGCAAGTGGATATCTATTTCATACGGTTTTGGGCATTTAATTAATTTTTTAAAACAATTACAATGTCACAAAAATTTTCAACAACTTCATTACACGCAGGTCATGATTTTAAAGCAAATGCTGGTACAAGAGCAGTACCTTTGTATCAATCCACAAGCTATGTCTTTAACAACAGTGATCATGCTGCAAATTTATTTTCACTAGCTGAACCTGGTTTTATTTATACTAGGATTAACAACCCTACAGTAGATGTTCTTGAACAGCGATTAGCTGCCTTAGAAGGTGGTATTGCTGCTGTAGCCACAGCATCTGGTACCAGTGCGATATCAACTACCTTACTAACTTTATTGCGAGCTGGTGATCATATTATTGCGAGCAATTCTCTTTATGGTGGTACTTATAACCTACTATCAGTAACCTTACCAAGACTTGGGATTACTACCACTTTTGTAGATCCTAATGAGCCAGATTCTTTTATCAATGCGTTACAAGAAAACACTAGAGCTGTTTTTGTAGAGTCGCTTGGAAATCCCAAATTAGATGTGCTCGACCTTAAAAAAATAAGTTCACAAGCTCAACAAGCAAAGGTGCCGTTAATTGTTGATAATACTGTTGCAACACCCTTTTTACTCAACCCTATTGAACATGGTGCAAATATCGTTATCCACTCACTTACAAAATACATAAATGGGAATGGAACAGCGCTAGGAGGAATTATTATAGATGCGGGAACGTTTGATTGGACAAATGGTAAATTCCCTGAATTTACAGAGCCTTCACCGGGCTATCATGGCCTGGTGTATAGTGAGGTTTTAGAAGCGGCAGCATTTATTGCCAAGGTGCGAATTGAAGGTTTGAGAGATTTAGGTGCGGCAATTTCACCATTCAATGCTTGGCAAATCATACAAGGCCTAGAAACTCTAGAGTTACGAATCCAAAAGCATTCTGAGAATGCCCTTAAAATCGCAAATTGGTTAGAGTCAAGGGAAGAAGTTGCCTGGGTTAATTATCCTGGTTTATCATCGAGTAAGTATTATCAGCTTGCCCAAGAGTACTTGCCTAAAGGACAAAGTGGAATCGTCACCTTTGGAGTAAAGTCCGGTTTTGAAGGAGCAAAAACTATCGCCGATAAAACGGAGTTGTTTTCGCTTTTAGCTAATATAGGCGATACTAAATCTCTAATAATACATCCTACCAGTACCACACACCAACAATTGTCTGATGAACAGCAATTAAGTACAGGTGTTTCAAAAGATTTAATTCGACTTTCGGTAGGTCTAGAAAGCGTTGATGACTTAATAGCCGATCTAGAATCTGCTTTTGAAAAAGTATCACAAACTGTAAAAATTTAATATGTCACAGTTAAAAAAAGTGAGAATTCCAGACTTTAAAACAGTATCTGGTAAAATTCAAGATATTAGTGTTTCCTATCAGATTTTTGGGCGTGAACTACATACCGCGCCCATAATTCTGATTACTCATGCACTCACGGGCAATTCAAATGTTACTTCTTGGTGGCCACAATTGGTAGGTTTGGGAAAGGTCATCGACCTTGATCGTTATACCGTATTGACCTTTGATATACCGGGAAACGGATACTCAGAAGAAGTTGATGAGCTTATCTTTAATTATCAAGATTGGAATTTAAAAGATGTGGGATACGCTTTCGCGAAAGCGATCAACACCTTAAACATCTCAACCATTGACCTAGCTTTAGGAGGAAGTATAGGTGGAGCTGTACTATGGGAGTTAATTACGATTGCGCCGTCCCTAATTAAAAGTATTGTTCCTATTGCTGCAGACTGGAAGTCTACTTTATGGTTACAAGCGTGTTGTCATGTACAACAAACCATTTTAGAAAACAGTGATAAACCTATTGAAACAGCTAGACAACATGCGATGACGTTATATAGATCGCCAGCAGGCATTAATCAAAAATTTGAAAAAGATGCTGGAACTGTACAAGCATGGTTAAATTATCATGGTCTTGCATTACAAGAACGATTTACACTACCAGCATACAGACATTTAAATCATTTGTTAAGTCAATTTGACGTTACAAATGGAAGCAATGATATTGAGTCCATCGCTATTAAGTCTAAAGCTAGTATCGATATTATTTGTATAAATAGTGACGGTTTTTTCCTTGCTGAGGAAGATATAGCTACGTATGAAAGAATTAAAAACAAGGTTCCATCGTCATTGAATATTATACAATCTGTTCACGGTCACGATGCATTTCTCATTGAACACGATCAATTAATTAATATTTTAAAACGGATTGTAAAAAAACGCGTGAAACTTCATTTGGTTTCAGAAACAAAAGCACTTGCTTAAAAATACTAAAAGGATGAAACTAGTACACTTATATATTTTTGGAATAGGAAATGTGGGTAAAACTCTAATAGAACAGGTTCTTGAATCCCATACCTTCTTCAAAGAAAAACACGAATTAGATCTACGAATTGTAGGTTTGGCCAACAGCACACATACTGTTTTAAAGGAATCGGGTGTTGATGAGGACTGGCAAAATGAATTTAAATCTAAAGGTATGGATCGCAAGCCCGATGCTTTTTATGAATCGTTTGCCACTATTCCAGATTTTAAAATTGCCGTAGACGCTACCGCGAGTAAAGATTTAAGCCTTTATTACGTAGAGTTGTTATCAAAGGGTTTTCATATCGTGACAGCTAATAAAATTGCAAACACATTAAATTATACCTACTACAAAGAAATTCGTGAAATAGCGGCTTTTAAGGATTTACGGTTTGAATACGAGACTAATGTAGGTGCAGCTTTACCTATTGTAGAGTCGATAAAGCAATTGTATAAAAGCGGTGAAGAGATCGTGAAAATATCAGGAGTTTTTTCTGGTTCTCTAGGCTATATTTTTTCACGTTTTTCTCAAGAAGAGAAACAATTTTCACAGTTGTTACATGACGCACTTGTAGATGGTTATACCGAGCCTGATCCTAGAGATGATTTGTCTGGAATGGATGTTGCTAGAAAACTATTGATATTGGCACGTGAAGCAGGGTATGTGATTGAATTGGATGATATTGAGGTCGATAATCTAGTACCAGTTGAATTAAGGAATATTGGAAAGCAAGAATTCCTTGACCGTATCAACGAACTTGACACACCTTTTCAAAATTTAAAGAAGAATCTAGGTGAAAATAGCGTATTACGCCATCTAGGTATTCTTGATCTTAAAAAAGAAAGTCTTACAGTAAAGTTAGAAGTAGTAGATAAACAATCGCCTGCTGGTTTATTACGAGGCAGTGATGGTTTTTTTGAGGTTTACACAAAATCTTACGGAAAACAACCCTTAGTCATTCAAGGAGCTGGAGCTGGTAAACAGGTGACAGCTCGCGGTCTATTATCAGATATCATAAAGGTAGCAATGATCGCTGGACAACCGGTTTTAAGATAAAAGGTTTTTTATATTTACCGTTGCGTAAAATTAAGCAGTTATGTTATCCAGAAAAACAAAATACGGGATTAAAGCACTCACATATCTAGCAAAAAACGGCAATGAAAAGCCTATAGCTATATCGACGATTGCCAAAGCAGAAAACATCCCACATAAATTTCTAGAAAGCATCTTGCTTGAATTACGTAGGCAGGACATTCTTACAAGTCGTAAGGGAAAAGGTGGAGGATACTTGTTGTTAACTACACCTGATGAAATAAAAATGAGTAAGGTCCACCGAATATTGGAAGGGCCTATTGCTATGTTACCTTGTGTAAGTTTAAATTTTTATGAAAAGTGCGAAGACTGTAAAGACGAAGAAACCTGCAGTGTGAATAGACTTATGGCTCAAGTAAGGGATAATACACTCGCTATATTAGAAAATCAAACATTAGCAGATTTATTAAAGTAAAAAATAATACCCTACTATTTTGGTAGGGTATTACTTTATGAAGTATATTCGTGCCGTTAAGTTTTAACCGATAGTTTTGAAAGGTCATGTTAAGCGAGTGATCTGACGATATTAAGATGGGCTGTTTTCTTTTTATTACACTCGCTTCCTTGACTGTTTTCTTCTCAAAACTTTAAGATCATTTCTTTTTAACATTGTCTGCTTTTATTTGGATAGCAATACGTTGATAGCGACCTTTGTAGTATAATACAAATCAAATCATGAGTAAAGAAATGATTACAACCGATATTCTTATTATCGGTGCTGGTCCCACAGGATTATTTGCGGTTTTTGAAGCTGGATTACTTAAACTTAAATGTCATATAATTGATGCACTTGCGCAACCAGGTGGGCAGCTTACCGAACTATATCCTAAAAAACCCATTTATGATATTCCTGGCTTTCCAGATGTTCTTGCTGGTGATTTGATCGATAATCTAATGAAACAAATAGAGCCTTTTCAACCTGGTTTTACATTAGGAGAAAGAGCACAAACTATAGAGAAACAAGAAGATGGTTCCTTTATAGTTACTACAAATAAGGGAACGCAGCATCACACAAAAATAGTGGCGATTGCTGGTGGATTGGGATCCTTTGAACCGCGTAAACCAGCTATCGAAAATCTAGACAAGTATGAAGACAATGGTCTAGTCTACATGATTAAAAATCCAGAGGATTATCGCGATAAAAAAGTAGTAATTGCTGGTGGTGGCGATAGTGCTTTGGATTGGACTATTTATTTGGCCGATGTTGCTAGTGAAGTGACACTAGTTCATAGGAGAGAAGAATTTAGAGGTGCATTAGATAGCGTTGAAAAAGTTCAAGAACTAGTTGAGCAGGATAAAATTAGGTTAATTACTCCTGCAGAAGTGAAGGCAATAAATGGTGAGAGTCGAGTGGAGTCTGTTGAAATTCAACATAATGATAAAGCCAAAAGAATGGAGGTGATTGACTGTGATGCCTTCATTCCATTATTCGGGCTTGCACCAAAATTGGGTCCAATCGCCGATTGGGGATTAGAGATTGAAAAAAATGCTATTAAGGTTGACAACACTCTAGATTATCAAACTAACATACCAGGAATTTATGCCATTGGTGATGTTAATACATATCCAGGGAAATTGAAATTAATACTCTGTGGTTTTCATGAGGCAACTTTAATGTGTCAAAGTGCTTATCAACGTATATTTCCAGACAAAAGATATGTTATGAAATATACCACGGTAGGTGGTGTATCTGGTTTTGATGGATCGCATAAGGTTGCTGAAAAAGCTGTTGTAAAAAAAATAGGTCAAAAAGCTTAATGCAATATGGCAGTCGATGTAACTATTACCGTGATTGATAGAGAAGGAGAGAAGCATGAACTACTTGCTCCTACAGATATGAATATGAATGTAATGGAAATTTGTAAGTCATACGAACTTCCTGTACAGGCTACATGTGGTGGAATGGCAATGTGTGCCACTTGTCAATGTTATATAATCAGTGATCATGATCTAGGAGAACGCAATGATGACGAAGAAGCTATGTTATGGGAAGCAAGTTTTGTAAAAGATAACTCTAGATTAGGTTGTCAAATTCCAATTACCGAAGAGCTTGATGGTCTCGTTATTGAGTTAGCTCCTGAAGAATAATAATCGTTTAAATTACTAACAAAAAAAAGCTGACTTTTAAGTCAGCTTTTTTTGTTTATGTTACTTCAATTACATGAGTGTAATTGGCATTTCAGCACGGTAAGTTCCCCAACCCACTTTTAAATGAATTACATTGTCTTCATTAGGAGAGTATAATGCGATTGTAAGATGTTCTAGACTATTTTCAACATTCTTTACTGGAACTTTTACAGTTACAAGATCTAATTCTGGTTTATGTCCATAGTTTCCCCATCCATCGTTTTCTGAATTGATGTGGAACACCCAATAATCCTCATGTGGAGTTACCACAATCGTATATCTACCAGCGGCAATTTTTTTACCGCCTATCATTGCGTCTTGCATTAATAATAATTCGGTGCTCTCATTAGCTCCTAATCGCCATGCTTGACCATACATGGTGATACCTTTATCTTCTTTTTCTTTTTTAAATATTTCTCTTCCTTTTAATGCTGGCCTTGAATATAATACTCTAACCTTTGGAGCAGTTACGCCCTTTCTAAACGCTCTCTTAGCAGCTTCAGCTGGATAAAAAGTAGCATCCATAGGACTTTTATCAAGTTTGTCATCCAATTCTTGGGCAAATAAACTTCCGGCACCCATTAAAAATGCCATTAATAGAATTTTTGTTTTCATAATATCTGGTTTTAAAAGGTCTAAACTAAATGAATTGTTCTCACAGAAGTATCACTGCCTTGTTAAATCTGTCTTAAACAGTTGTAAACCACTAGGTGGAGCAACATGACTCAAATGAATTCTATTACTTCCTATTAACGTTTTTTTGAACTCATCAAGTGAAATCTTTTCATGCCCTATATCAAAGAGAATCCCCATCATAAGCCTAATTTGATACCTTTTAAAACCGCTGCCTCGTACTCGAAAAACATAACTGATTTCAGGAAAAAAGTTTGCTGTGTACAACTCATTCTCCTCAATCACTGCACTTTCGATGGTGCAAATTGTATTTGTAGTAGGTTTAGGTTTATAGGTGTAGGACCAGTAATCATGAGTTCCTACAAACATCTGGGCAGCTTGTTGCATGAGTTCTATATTGAGTTCATCCTTCATGTAAACCATTAATGGCGCACAAAAAGGATGAAACTTCTCTCCATGAGAGAATAAATAGATGTACTCTTTAATCTTAGGATGCTGGATAACATTAAAGTCTGCAGTGGTTTTTTTTATTTCTAAAGCTCTTATATCACTAGGTAAGTTTAAATTAAATTGTTCTAAAAAGTGCTCTTGATTTAAAGGTTCCTTTGCATCGAGAAAAAGTTCTACCCAAGTTTCATTAACAGATACCTTTGAATCTGTTCTACCAGCTGCAACTACTTTAAAATCATTATGGTCAAATACAAACCTAAGCGTTCTATTAATCATGCGTTCGACTGTAGGAATATCGTTAGGTTGTTGTTGCCATCCGTGAAACCTAAAACCTAAATATTGCAATTTGATCAGAAAGTACTGTCTGCTTAACTGTAAAAAGGGATCATTCTTTTTCATAAGATCTTTTACTTTTGACTATTGCTCTCCATTCCATTCTGCATAGAACTGTTCAAGATAGTTTTCCATAAAATTATGTCGTGATTGAGCCAGTCGCTTTCCAGTAGAGGTGTTCATAAGGTCTTTAAGTAGCAGTAGTTTTTCGTAAAAATGATTGAGAGTAGGGTTATTACCCTTTTTATACTCTTCTTTACTCATAGTAAGATTGGGAGGAATTTCTGGGTTGTAAAGAACATTGTTTTTATAACCGCCGTAGTTAAAGGTACGTGCAATTCCTATGGCACCCAATGCGTCTAACCTATCGGCGTCTTGAACTATTTGTAGCTCTATACTGTTAAAGGATCCGGTTGTATGTCCACCTTTATAGGATACATGACGTATTATTTGTACCACGTGGTCTATAATAGAATCGTCAACACGTAATCCTTTAAGAAAAGTTGTTGCTTTAATAGGACCAGCTTCCTCGTTGCCATCATGAAATTTTGAATCTGCAATATCATGAAGTAAGGCGCCCAGTTCTACTACTAGTTTATCGCAGTCATTTTCTTGAGCCGCAATAAGTTGGGCATTACGCCACACTCGCTCAATGTGAAACCAGTCGTGACCGCCTTCTGCGTCGTGTAATTCAGATTTGACAAAACTTATAGTTTGTTCAATGAAAGGTGTGTAGTTCATAAGGGATAAAGGTAGTGCGCTTTCGCGAAAGCGGAATAATCAAAATAAAATTAAACTTTCAGAAAATATTGAAAATATAAAAAATAAGTTTATATTTGAATTATGAAATTACAGGAAGCACAAGGTCAATTTATTCAAGCATGGGGCTCATTAGGCAGCTCATGGGGAATTTCTAAGAGTATGGCGCAAATTCACGCTTTACTACTGGCCTCGCCCAATGGTTTAAGTACTGATGACATCATGGGTCGTACACAGCTTTCTAGAGGAAATGTGAATACCAATGTACGTGAATTGATCAACTGGCGTCTTGTACGCAAGAAGACGGTACTAGGTGAGCGCAAAGAGTTTTTTGAGGCCATTCATGACATATATTCTATGGCACAACATATTATGGAGGAAAGAAAACGTAGGGAGATAGAACCTGTACTTTCTTTATTAAAAGATCTAAAGAAAACAGAATTAGAAGGTAAGGATGATGAGGTGAAACATTTTCAGGTATTGATAAAAGACCTAGAAGAATTTGTCGCGCAAATGGAAAATTTACTGAATCTTGCAAGCAGGATTAATAGCAATAGTTACCTGAAGAAAATGATAAAGGCTATTTCATAGTCTTTTTTATTTCGTTATAACTTTCAATAATTTCTGAAAATATAAAAATTATGAACTTAATTGCTTATGCCATTTATACCGTATTACTAGTGACAGTGATTTTACGCATTGGACATTTGTGTTACCGTCATGGACGAGTATACACCGATGCTTTTTTTCCTACAGATGCTGAGTTTTCAAAAAGCATCAACGATGTGTTATTAGTGGCTTATTATTTAATCAATCTAGGTTATGGAGTAACTGTCGTTGCGACCTGGGAAGACGTTCAAAATATCATAGGAGTTGTTCAATCCGTAACGAGTCACTTTTCAATGATTCTACTCATACTTGCTGTCTTACATTATAGCAACCTATTCATTATTAAACTTATCTATCAATTTAAATTCAAATAATATGGAAACTTCAAAAATTATCATCGGTTATTTTATTTATGTACCTATCATGCTGGGACTTACCTATTATGTATCGCGTACGCTTTTTAAAAATGCAAAGATTTTTATGCTCGATATTTTTCACGGTAAAAACGATATCGCAACCTCAACAAACAATCTTTTTCAAATAGGATTTTACCTGTTGAACTTGGGTTTTGGGTTATGGATTCTAGAAATATCAGATTATAAATGGCACAACACGTATCAGAATCTGATAGAGGTATTAAGCGCAAAGATTGGTGGATTCTCTATCTATTTAGGTGTCATGCTTTTCATCAATCTGTTTTTCTTTTTTAGAGGTCGCAGAAAAAGCAAACAATCCAAAACTGTCGTAAAAACACCCATTTATTTATCACCTGAATCTAAGTAAACATAAAGAATTATGAGTAAAATTTTGATACCAGGAGGAACAGGGTTTTTAGGTAAATCTTTATCAAGATATTTAAAAGCACAAGGTCATGAGGTGATTACGCTTTCGCGAAAGCGTGATTCTAAGTCACTCTACTGGGATGGTGAGAATCTGGGAGAATGGGAAAAGGAACTGGAAACTGTGGATGTTATCATAAATTTAGCAGGTAAGAGCGTAGACTGTAGGTACAATCCTGCTAATATGAAAGCAATTCTAATGTCCCGATTGTCTAGTACTGCTGTGTTAAACAAAGCAGTTGAAAAGTGCAGTAATCGTCCACGAGTTTGGTTAAATGCTAGTACCGCTACTATTTATAGACATTCTGAAACCAGGCCAAACACGGAGAAAGAAGGTGTGCTAGGTGACGACTTTTCTACCAATGTAGCTCAAGAATGGGAGCGTGTTTTCTTTAAAAAAGAATTGCCTGGTACTCGCAAGATTGCTATGCGTACTTCAATTGTTTTAGGAGCTACAGGTGGCGCTTTTCCTGTAATAAAACGTTTGACTAAATTGGGGTTAGGAGGAATGCAAGGTAAAGGACAACAAATGATTAGTTGGATACATGTAGATGATTTTTGCCGCGCTGTTGACTTTTTAATTCAATCAGAATTGGAAGGTGTGGTTAATGTTACGGCTCCTAAACCTGTGAGCAACAAAGATTTTATGTTTAACCTACAAAAGAGTTTAAGAATACCTATTGCCATATCACAACCTAGGTGGTTGCTAGAGCTAGGTGCTCTTTTCATGAAGACCGAAACTGAGCTAGTCCTAAAAAGTAGGTTTGTATTACCAGAGAAATTAGAAAATTCTGGTTTTAAATGGGACTACAATACCCATGATGCTGCTGTACAAGATTTGATTTAACTCTGTATATAATAATTGTCGTCTACGTTGACCTCGTTAAACTTAGACGACAATTTCATGGTTTGTTTTTTTGTAGTCGGTATGATACGTTGTTTATTGTTACCTATATAAACATCTACAGGCATGCTAAAATCATCGACCGTATTTTCCCAATAATAAACAAGTTTATTTCCTTTACTTTTAATAACTAATTTAGGGATACGAGTATCTCTTAAGTATTGATCAAAAACTTTTTGTAGCGCAATACCCGTTTTGTCAATTAAAAAATCCTCTATTTGTTTAGTCGTAACTGTTTGATGGTAAAAAGTTTTATTCATATCGCGCAGTATTGATCTCCATTTATCGTCATCATCTACTAGTGTGCGTATGGTATGTAATAAATTGGCTCCTTTGTAATACATGTCGCCACTACCTTCATGATTAACGTTATAATGCCCTATTAAAGGTCTGTCATTTTGAATAGTTCTGCGAGTACCTATGATATACTCTTGTGCAGCTTGCTTGCCATAATAATAGTCTAAAAATAAACTTTCACTGTATGCTGTAAAACTTTCATGAATCCACATGTCTGCAATGTCCTTATTGGTTATGCTGTTTGCAAACCACTCATGACCAGCTTCATGAATGATAATAAAATCAAACTTTAAACCCCAGCCAGTGCCCGATAAATCTCTGCCCAAATAGCCTTGTTTGAACTTATTTCCATAAGTGACAGAACTTTGATGTTCCATACCTAAATAGGGAACCTCAACTAGTTTAAAACTGTCTTCATAAAAAGGATAAGGTCCAAACCAGTGTTCAAAAGCTTTCATCATTTTTGGGGCATCGGTAAAATGGTTTTTTGCTTTTTCTAGATGATGTTCCAGAACATAATAATCCATATGTAGATCACCCTTTTCACCAGAGTAGACTTCACCGAAATGGGTGTAGTTACCTATATTGATATTGACTCCGTAATTATTTATAGGGTTTGTCACTTGCCAGGTATATGTTGTGGTGTTGTCAATGAGTTCTTTAACCTTAATTAATCTACCATTGGACACGTTCATTAAATTAGAAGGTACGTTTACAGATATTGTCATACCTTTTGCTTCTTCATACATATGATCTTTACATGGCCACCATACACTTGCTCCCAAACCTTGATTTGAAGTTGCGATGAAATGGTTCCCTTTTTCGTCTTTTTTCCATGAAAAGCCGCCGTCCCATGGAGCATTTTTTGCTTCTCTGGGATGTCCTTTAAAAAATACCGTAATAGTTTTTGTGGTAACTACCTGTTGCTTGTCTTGTAAAAGAATATTATAGACATTACCATCACGGGTGAACTTTAATTCCTTATCATTTTGAACTACTTTGGTAATGTGCATAGGCTCCTGTAGATCAATCTGCATTTTATTATTACTTGCAAGCACCTTATAGGTTATTTGGTTGCTGCCAGAAATAAATTTTTCATCAGGTTCTACCTTAACGTTTAGGTCGTAACGTTGTAATTCCCACCATGCACGTTCTGGAGTAATACTACCTCTCAAGCTATCTTGTCTTGTAAATTGTTTTTTATTTTGGAGTAACTGTGCTTGTGCTTGAATTCCAATTAAACAAAATATAATTAGAGTTATTACCTTGTATAACGACGTTTTATTTATCTTCATTAAAGATTGATTATAGATGCGATACCATCTGTTATATGAATGTTTTTTTAATGCTCAAGATATGCTTGAGTAATTGTTTTTTGAGCCATTTTTCCTTGTGGCGTAAAACGTTTTGCAAAACCTCGCCATCTACTATCTTCGGCATGGTATTTCCATAAAAAACCGCCTGCCATCCAGGATTCTCCCCAAACCTTATCGAATAAGCATTGATATAAAATATCTTGAGCTTTTTCATTTACTTCATGGTGATCTTGGGCATTTTTCCATGGTTCCTTTCCGGCATAATCTGCGCTTATATAACCATATTCTGTGAACAGGATTTGTTTTTTAAAGCTAGTCGAGAAAGATTTTAATTCTTTTTTCCATTTATCCCAACTTTGATTTATGTTATCAATATCGGGTGTTTTTTTATTACAAACAGGGAAATAAGCGTCTACTCCTATATAATCCAATTCATCCCAAAATGTAACTTGTTTATAGCTGTCCCAGTTACCAGCATAGGTGATTTTACCTTTATAAATAGTACGGATTTCTTTAATTAATTGTCTCCAGTAGTCTGGTCTAGCAGTTACAAAGGATTCAAGTTCTGTTCCTATACAAAATAGCCCTACTTTTTTTTCTTGTGCGATACGAGCAAATCTCAAAATATACTCACGATAGGAGTTTTCCAGAATTTGCCAATCTTCATTTGTTTTTAATTGAATGGTACCGGTGTAGGTTCCTTTATTTATCCAAATTTGAGGTTTGAGCATTACCTCAATATTTTGATCATTCATTAGGTCAATGGTTTGTGATACACCATGCGGTTTTTCGCCCCACCAACCGTGATCCTGGTCATATATAACTTGTGGACTATCAATTGAACGCATCCAGGCATAGGGTATAACAGCTACGTAATTAGCATTGTATTGAACTAGTGGTTGTACGTCATTTTTATCAATAGGATTACGGGTAGCAACAAATGAGATACCATTTATTTTATTAATTGTTTGAGGTAAGTTTGAATTCAAAAAGGCCGTCTGGTTTGACTGTGATGAGTTCAAACAGGACATTAATAAAAGAGAACAACCTATTATCAGAAAGTTTAATAAACTTTTATATGTAGCGACTTTATTCATTAACTAAGTTGTACGAAAAATTAAAGGTACATAAATCGTTCCTTTTTAGTTGCTTTTATCGATAGATTGAAAAATACATGGGTTCATTAAGCATTAAATAGGAAGTATGTGTAATGTGGTGGGAATAGTTTACGCTTTCGCGAAAGCGTAATTAATCGTACTTTGTAAACACAATCGCCATCTATGGAACATATTATAATAATAGGTAATGGGATTGCAGGTGTTACTGCAGCTAGACATATTAGAAAAAACTCGAATAAGCGCATTACAATTATCTCGGCCGAAACGGATTACTTTTTCTCTCGTACAGCACTTATGTATGTTTATATGGGACACATGAAGTTTGAGCACACACAACCTTATGAAAATTGGTTTTGGAAAGAGAATCGGATTGAATTAATGAATGCCTATGTCAACAAAATACTTCCTGATGAGAATAAGATAGAGTTTGAGGATGGTAGTCACTTAACCTACGACAAGTTAATTCTTGCTACGGGTAGTATTCCTAACAAATTTGGCTGGCCAGGACAAGATTTAAAAGGTGTTCAAGGCTTAGTAAGTAAACAAGATTTATTACAATTAGAACAAACAGCACCAAATAATAAAGTTTGTAAGCGAGCAGTAATTATCGGTGGTGGTTTAATAGGAGTAGAGCTTGCAGAAATGCTACACACTCGTGAAATACCAGTAACTTTTTTAGTTAGGGAAAAAGGATTTTGGAGAGGTGTGTTACCGCTGCCTAACGCTACAATGATTTCTAATCATATAAAAGAGCACCATATAGACTTGCGCGAAGAAGAAGAACTCAAAGAGATTTTATCGGATGATAATGGTCATGTAAGAGCTGTGATTACAAAAAAGGGTGAGGAAATTCCTTGCAACCTTGTAGGATTATGTGCCGGAGTAAGACCGCAAATTGAATTTTTAAAAGAAAGCGGTATTGAATATAATCGTGGTATTATGGTTAATCGTAATCTTCAAACCAATTTTTCAAATATATATGCCATAGGAGATTGTGCAGAACAGCGAGAACCTGTCGGTGAACGCAAAGCGGTTGAGGCTGTATGGTATACAGGAAGGATGATGGGTGAGGTAGTAGCTCAAAACATTTGTGGAAATCCTGTAAGATGGAATCCTGGTCACTGGTTTAATAGTGCTAAATTTTTTGAGATCGAATACCAAACCTATGGTTGGGTATGGAATAACCCTAAGGAAGGAAATGATCATTTTACATGGAAAGGTAATGATGGGCGTAGTATGATAACTATTGAGTATGAAATAGCCTCACGTAAATTCATCGGTATTAATACGTTTAATATACGCATGCGTCATGAGGTTTTTGATAAGTGGCTTAATGAAGAACAAACTATAGATCACGTTGTTTATAACTTAAGGGGTGCTTGCTTTAATCCAGAGTTTTTTAAAGAACCTTATCACGATATAAAAAGTCAATTTTCTAATCTATTAACAAACTAATATTATGAGTACGTATCAACGTAATATGGCTTTAACAGGTGAGCCGCCTAAAGCATTGAACACTGGTCAAAAAGTAGGATCTGCGATTGGTTTGTTTGGTTTGGGAATACTGGTATTATCAATATTCAATATCACTTTTCCTAATAAAGCTCTATGGCTTACTATTAGTCTCTCAATGATTGCAGGTGGGATAATCTGGTTTGCCCGTTCTCAATATAAAAACACGCAGCCAGGAATTAAAAATAATGGAGTCTGGTTTAAATCTATATCAAGTCGTGGTTTATTAGGATGGTTATCTGCGGTAGGCTTATGTGGTTTTTATATAGTCCTTTATTTCTATCCTCAATATTTAGGACAAGGTTCAGATGGGGCAGCAAATACAGGGCTAATTGGATTGTTTGATCCATTGTCTTATTTGTTAAAGGGTCAACCTGCAAGTCAATGGTTTGTTTATGGTGTTCTTTATACTATAGCTATAATATCTTTTGGGATAAAGTTTTTGATGAAATACCGTCACAATAGGTATGAACGATTACGTACCTATAGCGTTATGTTTTTTCAAACAGCATTTGCATTTTTAATACCTGAAATAATGGCTGGATTAAACGGTGACTTGCCGTACTATGATCTTAAAAATGTTTGGCCACTTAATTATTATCTGTTTGATCAATGGAATGTAAACGGATTGCTGGCAAATGGTAGTGTAGGTCTTACCTTGCTGTTATGGGGAATTGCTTCCATTTTTGTAATTACTCCTATTTTAACTTATAAATACGGTAAACGATGGTACTGCAGTTGGGTTTGCGGTTGCGGTGGACTTGCAGAAACCGCTGGTGATGCATTCAGACAACTATCGGATAAATCAAGGAAGGCTTGGAAAGTAGAACGTTGGTTGGTTCACACGGTGCTGGTTTTTGCCGTTATAAGCACAACGGGAGTAATACATTCGTATTTAGGCGATGGCTCAAAATATTGGTTGAGCGCTACAACCTTTTTAATAGGAGTAGCAGTTTTCTTGACGTTGTTGCTTGCGTTTATATGGATATTTAAAAGAGAAGAATTAAAAAAAGATGCAAAATTTGGAGCAGTTGGTTTTCTTGTGATTATACTGTCTTTTATAGCAATGCATTTCTTTTCTCAAACAGATGCTTTGTTTTTCTTCAAATCCCATGAAGTAAGATCTACGTATGGATTTTTAATTGGATCTATTTTTAGCGGAGTTGTAGGAACAGGTTTTTATCCAATTATGGGAAGTAGGGTATGGTGTAGATTCGGTTGTCCGATGGCAGCAATTTTAGGTTTACAGCAGCGATTGTTTTCTAAATTCAGAATCACTACAAATGGAGGTCAATGTATCTCATGTGGTAATTGTTCTACATACTGTGAAATGGGAATTGATGTTCGTGCCTATGCGCAAAAAGGTGAGAACATAGTAAGAGCAAGTTGTGTGGGCTGTGGAGTTTGTAGTGCTGTATGTCCACGTGGTGTTCTTAAACTAGAGAATGGCCCATTAGAAGGACGTATAAATCCACAGGATGTACTGTTAGGACAAGATGTAGACTTAATGGACCTGTTGAAAAAATAAGAGTAATTAGAAAACCTGTTTAAATAAAAAACGTTCTAGAATCAACTAGAACGTTTTTTTATGATAAGATGAGGTTGAAACCTTAAATAGCTATTGCCCTATTTAAAATTAATCCTAGATATAGATTAACTTTTTTCTTCAATTCACTTCTAGGAACGATAAAGTCTAGAAATCCTTTTTCTAATACAAACTCGGCTGTTTGAAAACCTTCAGGAAGTTCTTTACCAGTCGTGTCACGAACAACTCTAGGGCCAGCAAAACCTATAAGTGCACCAGGCTCTGCAATGTTGATATCACCTAGCATTGCAAATGAAGCGGTTGTACCACCGGTCGTTGGGTCTGTACACAATGAGATGTATGGTATACCAGCTTCAGCAAGTTGAGCAAGTTTTGCACTTGTTTTTGCAAGTTGCATTAAGGATAAAGCAGCTTCCATCATACGAGCACCACCAGATTTTGAAATGATCATAAATGGAATATTGTTCTTTAACGAATAGTCTGCAGCACGAGCTATTTTTTCACCTACGACACTACCCATTGAACCACCGATGAAAGAAAAGTCCATACAAGCAATGACAAGGTCGTGTCCATTTGATTTACCAACAGCAGTACGCACAGCATCATTAAGACCTGTCTTTTTCTTAGCTGCTTCTAGTCTGTCAGTGTACTTTTTAGTATCCTCAAAATTTAGAGGATCTTTAGAAAGAATATCTGGATTAAGTTCTTTGAACTCATTGTTGTCAAACATGATTTCAAAATATTCTTTACTTCCTACACGTACATGGTATCCATCCTCTGGACTTACGTAGAAGTTGTTTTTAAGTTGTTCTGCATCTACTATTTTTCCAGTAGGTGACTTGTACCACAATCCTTTAGGTGTGTCTTTTTTAGCTTCAGTAGGTGTGGTTATACCTTTTTTATCTCTTTTAAACCAAGCCATAATTAAGTTATGATTTTAGGGTTGTAAGGTGAGAAGTATTCTCTTCTCAAAACTACCGTTTTTTAGTTTAGTGTTGTCTATTAATCCTCAAAAAATCGGATTAAAGAGTGTTTATATTGTTTAGGTCTTCAAAAGCTTGTTTTAATCTCGCTTTGAAAGAATCTTCACCTACACGCAACCATTTACGTGGGTCATAATACTTTTTGTTAGGCGCATCGGCTCCAGTTGGATTTCCTATTTGTGACAGCAGGTAATCATTGTTAGTATCCATATACCCTTTGATACCAGTGGCAAAAGCCCATTGTAAATCGGTGTCAATATTCATTTTAATTACACCATATCCTATTGCTTCTCTTATTTCCTCTAATGTAGATCCAGAACCACCATGGAAAACAAAATCTATATGATTGTTTTCTACTCCATATTTGTTTGAGATGTACTCTTGAGAATTTTTAAGGATTTTTGGAGTAAGTTTTACGTTACCAGGTTTGTATACACCGTGAACGTTTCCAAATGCAGCAGCAATCGTAAAACGATTACTAACCTTGTTTAATTCTTCATAAGCATAAGCAACTTCTTCAGGTTGGGTATATAGTTTTGACTCATCCACATCGCTATTATCTACTCCATCTTCTTCACCGCCGGTAATTCCTAATTCGATTTCTAGTGTCATGTTCATTTTCTCCATGCGCTCTAGATACCTTTTACATATTTCTATGTTTTCTTCTAGAGGTTCCTCACTTAGGTCAATCATGTGAGAAGAGAATAGACTTTTTCCGCTTTCGCGAAAGCGAGCCTCACTAGCATCTAATAGTCCGTCGATCCAAGGTAATAGATTTTTTGCACAATGGTCAGTATGCAGAATAACCGTTGCGCCGTAAGCTTCGGCCAGTTGATGAACATGTTGAGCACCTGCTATACTACCTAATACGGCTGCACGCTGGTTCTCATTACTTAGACCTTTACCAGCATTGAATTGAGCTCCACCATTTGAATACTGAATGATGACAGGCGAATTCAATTCTGCAGCAGTTTCCAAAACGGCATTTACAGAATTTGATCCTACAACGTTTACTGCTGGTAAGGCATATCCGTTGGCTTTAGCATGGTTAAATATTTCTTGAACTTGGTCGCCAGTAGCAACTCCTGGTTTTATGTTGTGACTCATGTGTTTCAATTCTTAAGTTAACAAAAATAGGTAATTATAAGCAGCTATCCTTAATATACCAGTGAGTGTGTCAACTATTTGCAGTTTAATGTCCTACAACGTTTTAGAACGGGTAATTAATCCCTACGTTAAGAACAGCACGATTAAATTTCATTTCTTTGAACCATCTTTCACCTGGATCGGCAGCAGGATTGTATGTTTTAAAACCAGCATCTAATCTCATTACGAAAAATCCAAAGTCATAACGTAATCCAACACCAGTACCTATTGCAAGAGCACCTAGGTCAGAAAAATTATTGAATATAGCATCTGGATCGTCCTCACTATCTAGCACATTCCATATGTTACCGATGTCGGCAAAAACTGCACCTTTAAACGCACCGGTAATAGGAAATCGATATTCTGCATTTAAAGCAATTTTCATATTGGCTTCATTGAAATCGTTAATTCCACCAGTTCTTCCTGGACCTAATTCATAAGCTTGCCAAGCACGGTTGTCGTTGGGACCACCTGCAAAGAAAGATCTTATGAATGGAATGTTGTCCGAGTTTCCATAAGGTATTGCAATACCAGCAAAGGTTCTTATTGCTAACACATGACCGTTGTAATATTGCCAGTGTTTTACATAATCAAACTCTGTTTTTACATACTGTGAAAACTCAACTCCAAAAACCTCCTTTTGTCCATTGCTGTTTTCTTCAACCCCAGCTAAATCTGAAATTCCGGCAAGGACATTTCCTGCGAGTTCTACTCTAACGCTTATTCGTGAGAAATCATCATCATAGATTCCTTGCCTATTATTACGAATCCAGTTGTAACTAGAGCTTATTATAAGGTTGTTTTGAGATAAACGTTGTCTTCTTTCTCTTATATTACGTATTACTTGCTGCTGTTCTGCAGTTGTAGATAAAGTACCATTTAATCCATCTTGAATAAATTGAGAAGTTCCATCAGGTACAATTAGGTCGCCTTCATCATTTACATAGGTAGGACTGCTCAGGCTTAAATCATTTGCAATATCATTTAAACTACCATAGCTGCTGCGATAGACATTGAAAAAGTTGCCTGGATCTAAATTGCGCACGTACTGTGCATTCACTAATTCAAAAATGGTACTTTTTACTGGCGTTTGCTGCCAATTATACCTTAATGCACCTTGTAAACTTTGTTTGTCTAGACCGATGTTAGTTTGACTGGTAAATCCAATGGTAAAATCGGTAGATGGTGACATGTACTTAGGAATGAAACCATCTGTTTCAAAGGGTACAAATAACCTAGGGAATGATAATCGTGCATCAGCGCCAAATTCTTGTAGATCAAAAAATCTAGAATCTCCTGTTGCTGCATTTGAACTTGCTCCTATATTTCCTCTAAAGGAGATGTCTAACAACTCACTTCCTTTAAATAAGTTACGTATGAGTAATGAAGTGTTTAAACCAATACCTAATGTTTGAATGTTGCTGTGTGTAGCCTCTGGTGCGATTTTTACATTAAACTTTTTCTTTGAGGTAAGAAGAACATTGGCTATCAGGTCACGACCAGTTGAATCTGCAGGATCTGATACATAGCGTATTTGTGGATACAAAAAACTCTGTAGCTCAGTAATGCGCTTATAAGTTCGATCTCGATCTAGATCACGATATATATCGCCTTCATGAAAGAACACAGCGTCAGTTAATGTATTACTGCGGTATTTACGTTTTCCATATCTAATGATATTATAATCTTCATACCTAGTGGTATCTGCTGGAATACTATCTAGCTCATTTGTATAGTCTGGAATAATATTTACCTTACTTATTTTATGAACTCTAAATGGGGTTGTATAGGTAGAATCGCCTAACTGTTCTTCTCTGTCTTTGATAATAAGCGTGATGTTTGCTTTATGATCGGTATTAACAGTGTCGCCTTCAAATTTAATATATTCTTTTTCCATGTGATAGGCTCCATGGTTTCTAAAGTAGGTGTTTAGTCTATCGCGTTCATCAGTAAAATTTTGGGATAGATATTGTTCTCCAGCTACGACAAAACTTTTCCCTTTTGTAATTTGATATAATGAATCTATCGCTGTTGATTCTATTTTAGATGTAATTGAGTCAATTATATAAGGTTGGTTGCGCTCAACTTTATATAAAATTTCGGCTCTTTTTTTTCTGGACTTTTCTATGATTTCATGAGAAACCTCTGTGTTAAAATATCCTTGATTCCAGTACCAGGCTTTTAAACGCTCTTCAGATTTTGTAACGAGCTCTTTGTCTATTATTGCCGGTGATTCTCCAGTACGTTTTAACCACTTATTGAAATCGATTAATGAATTGTATAGTTTGTTAGTTTGCTTTCGCGAAAGCGTATTTTCCAAAAACTCATCAGTACCAGAATGACTATTCTTCCAGGCAGCGACAAGAGAGTCTTTATTGGGTCTTGCTAAGTTATAAATATGTAATCGTAGTGGGTAACCTATAAGTGGTAGTTTTGTATTAGGTTGTAGTGCTGGTAAAGTTTTTACTCTAGGATCGTCCGGCGCTAGACTGTCAACTAAAATTCTATTTTTAACAAGTAGATTTTTGTTTTGCGGCACTCTTTTTACCGCATTACAAGAAACGATAAGTAATAATAGAGTGCATATGGCTGCTATATGTAGAGTAAATCGTTTCTTTGTCATTCTAAAAATCAAAAGTATTAATAATTGCTTACTAGAAACTATATAAAACTCATAAAATCACTTTCTCGTAAAAAAGGAAGAGATACTCATGGATTGTTTGTAGTTGAAGGCTATAAATCTATTCAAGAGTTATACCAATCTGGTCTTGATTGCAAGAGTGTATTTGTAAATTCTGGAAATCACAAGCTTGATCATCTAGAGCTTACGGTTGTTACAGAAAAGGAGATGAAGACAATTTCAAATTTAACAACGCCTCCTGGATATTTAGCCGTTTTTGAAATACCTAAGCAATCTGCTATTCCACATGATGGTGGTATAATAGTGCTAGATGGTGTTAAGGATCCAGGGAACCTAGGCACTATAATAAGACTAGCAGATTGGTATGGCGTTTCTCATATAGTTTGCTCTCGTGATACTGTTGATTTATTTAATCCAAAATGTATCCAAGCAACGATGTCATCTATTGCAAGAGTACAAGTTTATTATAGGGATATTGAAGAATTCCTAAGTGAAACACAACGATCTGTATATATTGCTCATATGGATGGTGAGTCGTTATATTCTACCTCAATCCCTGAAAACGCTGCCATAGTTATGGGTAGCGAGTCTCATGGTGTAAGTGATTCAATTAAGCAATTAGGAACACCAATTAGTATCCCATCTCATAGTACACATGGTGCGACTGAAAGTTTAAACGTAGCTATCGCAGCCGCTATAATTACGGCTCACTGGAAAAAGAGTTTGTCTTTTACTGGAAAGTAAAATTGATAAAGATACCTCTAGACTGCATACTCGAAATATTTCCTGTCCATGGACTGTTTACATCCATGTCTGGAACCAATTCGTCCGTCATAGCAAATACACCTCGTATAGATGGAGAGAATTTAAAGTAGAATAGGTACAGGTCAACACCAATTCCTATTTCATAGTTAAATACATTAGTCATCTGTCTAAACTGTCCAGCAGAATTATCATCAGGATTTTCTTCATTACTGGATAAGTTAGACGACCATGAAAAGCCACCTACGACAAAGGGTTTCCAATTGTTTTTTCTTTTTGTCGAAAATTTGAGTAATAAGGGTACGTTGATGTAAGTAGATACCACCTCTCGTTCCTGTTGAGCAGGCGTCATTAAAGATGCATCTGGAAAAGTAAGTGTTCTATTTACAAAAACAATCCCAGGTTCAAGTCTTAAATTGAAATAGTCATTTAGTCTGACATCACCTACAAGACCTACATTAAAACCAACACTTGTTTCGGTATTAATTTCCTCGGTTAATTCATTATAATCAAATTTATAATCATAAGAGTTAAAGCCTAAATAGTAACCCCAAGTGTATCGTTGTTTGTCAAAATTTTCTCTATTTAAAATTTTTTCTTTAGAAAAAAGTTGAGCATTAGATAGTTGAGCGCTCAATAATAGCACTATAGTGATAATGAATATTCTCATATTATCCTTTTGTAGCTTTATAAATGGTGGAAGCACCGTAAAATTGTAAATAATTATCTACTTCATTAAACCCAACTTTCTTTAAAATATTGTTGAAAGCTTCCCCATGAGGAAATTGTGCGGCGCTTTTAGAAAGATATCCATATGCAGTTTTATCTTTAGAAAAAAGCTTTCCTAAAGTAGGAACAATTAAATTAGAATATAAATAGTACCCTTGCTTAAAAGGAAATTTGGTAGGAACACTGGTCTCTAGAACAACTAGAATACCACCAGGTTTTAAAACTCTTAGTATTTCTGATAACCCTTTCTCTAAATCTTCAAAGTTTCTTACGCCGTAACTTACGGTAATTGCATCAATTGAATTATCATCATACTTTAGGTTTTCTGAATCTCCAAGTACCATTTCAATACGGTCATCTAGTTCTTCTTTATTAACCTTAATTTTTCCTATTTCTAGCATACCGCTAGAGATATCCAGTCCTATTAATTTAGTAGCATTGGTCTTTTGAGCCATTTTAATAACCAGATCACCAGTCCCTGTAGCGATGTCCATTATTACATCTGGTTTTGATTGAGCTACAAGATCTACAACATTATCTCTCCATTTTTGATCTAATCCTAAAGAGATAACTCTATTCAAACCGTCGTATTCACCACTAATGTTGTCAAACATTTTTGTGACTTGTTGTTTTTTACCGGTCTGATTGTTTTTGTATGGTTTAACTTCGTTTGCCAATTGATACAGATTTATTATGCAAAGATAATAGGTATAAAAGAGCTTATTGTTATGATTATTAGGATTAACTGTTAAGCAAGATGTAAACTTTTGTTTTTTGTAACAATAGTTTTTATTCCTAAACAGGCTTTTAATTATGGTTATTTATGAGACTTATTCCTTGCATTCTCCTATCTTTGAGGTATAGAACATTGTTTTTATGAAAATCATTATTGCAGGTGCAGGTGAGGTAGGTTTTCATCTTGCTAAGTTGCTGTCCTTTGAATCACAGGACATTACACTTATCGATCCTGTTAAGGAGAATCTATATCATGCAGACTCACATCTAGATATAAGAACCTTAAGAGGTGATGCAACATCTATCAAAATTCTTCAAGATGCCAAAATTGATGCTGCAGATCTTGTTATAGCTGTAACAGCGAGTGAAACTACTAATATTACTATATCTGTTCTGGCTAAACAATTAGGAGCAAAACGTACCATAGCCAGAATTTCTAATACCGAATTTTTAGAACATCAAGACAATTTAGGTTTTAAAAATTTTGGTATTGATGAATTAATCAGTCCTGAAAGTTTAGCTAGTAAAGAAATTGAATTATTACTTAATCAAAGTGCTTTCAATGATTCTTATGAATTTGAGAATGGGGCATTGACTATGGTAGGTGTAAACCTTCCTAGAAATGCTCAAATGGTTGGAAAAACAGTACAACAAGCTGGTGAAATATTTCCTGAAGTTCATTTCATGCCGATTGCGATTCAAAGATTTGGTACACAATACACTTTGATACCTCGTGGTGATACTAAGTTTAAAGAAGGAGATCAGGTTTATTTTATTACCACTCCAGATGGTGTCGAAGAGCTTTACAAACTTTCGGGTAAAACCAAACATACTGTAAAGAACTTAATGATTTTAGGAGGAAGTAAAATAGGAATTCAAAGTGCCGAAAAACTTTCAAAAGCAGGAATAAATGTTAAGTTAATAGAAATAAATCCAGCCAAGGCCTTTGACCTAGCAGATCAGTTGCCAGATGTTCTCGTTCTTAATGGAGATGGAAGGAATGTTGAACTACTTCAAGAGGAGAGTATACATGAAATGGATGCTTTTATCTCTGTAACTGGTAATAGTGAGACAAACATTATTTCTAGCTTAATGGCTAAAAGTAAAAGTGTTAATAAGACAATAGCACTTGTTGAGAATATGGATTATTTTCAATTATCTCATAGTATAGGTATTGATACCTTAATTAATAAAAAGTTACTTGCAGCAAACAATATCTTTAGATATGTGAGAAAAGGCGAAGTGGTTGCGATGACCAAGCTGAATAACATGAATGCCGAGCTGCTGGAATTTATTGTAAAACCAGACAGTGACATCTGCAATAAAAACCTAGTTGAAGCAGGTTTGCCTAGAAGTGCAATCGTTGGTGGTGTAATAAGAAATGGGATCGGAAATATTGCTCTAGGAAATTTCAAAATTGAAGCAGGTGATAGAGTAGTGGTATGCTGTCTACCTAGATCCATTTCTAAGGTTGAAAAATTATTCTTGTAATGACTAGACTTAATTACAAAATAATTATTTACATCATGGGACTACTGTTATTGTTTAACGGTGGTTTTATGTTTTTGAGTGCTGCTGTAAGTGCTATTTATAGAGAGCCAGAAGGCATTGATATACTTATGGCTGGAGTAGTAGCTATAATTTTAGGTGCTATTTCTATGTATCTAACTCGTAAACATCAACGTGTTTTACATAAAAAAGAAGGCTATTTAATTGTTTCATTGGGATGGTTAATTATGGCTTTTGCGGGAACTATGCCTTATGTTTTTTCAGGTGCTTTGGATAATTATACCGATGCTTTTTTTGAAACAATGAGTGGTTTTACTACTACTGGTGCTAGCATAATGAATGATATAGAAATAATGCCAAAAGGTGTTTTATTCTGGCGTAGTCTCACACATTGGATTGGTGGAATGGGTATTATTGTACTAGCAGTTGCTATTTTACCTTTATTAGGAATTGGTGGTATGCAATTATTTGCCGCAGAAGCACCTGGTCCAAGTGCTGATAAATTACATCCTAGAATCACCGACACAGCAAAAAGATTATGGCTTATTTATGTAGGTTTTACAGGAATTGAAACAATACTACTTAGAATAGCAGGAATGAATTGGTTTGATGCTATTAACCACGCTTTAAGTACTTTATCTACAGGTGGATTCTCTACAAAAAATGCTAGTATGGCGTATTGGAATGATAATCCAGCGGTACAGTGGATCATCATTGTTTTCATGTTTATTGCAGGAACTAATTTTGTACTTAGTTATTTTGCTTTCAAGGGAAGATTCAGTAGGATATTAAAGGACACTGAATT
Organism: Nonlabens sp. SCSIO 43208; assembly: GCF_050703575.1. Lineage (NCBI taxonomy): Bacteria > Pseudomonadati > Bacteroidota > Flavobacteriia > Flavobacteriales > Flavobacteriaceae > Nonlabens > Nonlabens sp. SCSIO 43208. Next base: position 328,325 of record NZ_CP065365.1, on the reverse strand, counting down.
TAAATGGTACGCAGGATTTGTTTTATTATTTACATTAATTTCTGCTGTTCTTATTTATTATCAAGCAGATTTAACTGCCTCAACAATTTCTCACCCATTAGTTGCAGGAAGAGCAGAAGGCTCATTAAGGCATGCGGTTTTTCAAGTTTTGGCAGTGATGACCACTACTGGATTTGTGACTGCAGATTATACGCTTTGGACTCCATTTTTAACTATAATGTTCTTTGGTCTCTTCTTTCTAGGCGGTAGTGCAGGATCTACATCTGGTGGAGTAAAAGTAGTTAGACACATCATCTTGATAAGGAATGGTATTATGGAATTTAAAAGGACCTTGCATCCTAGTGCTATAATTCCTGTTCGTTATAACGGAAGAGCGGTCCCTAGCAATAATGTATTTAGCGTTCTAGGTTTTTTTATTCTTTACATGCTATCCTTTATTATAGGTGCAGTAGTACTTGCTGCATTAGGGCTTGATTTTGATACAGCTATTGGAGGAGCGCTTAGTAGTTTGGGTAACGTTGGGCCTGCTTTTGGTGATCTTTCTCCTGTAGATAATTTTGCGGGTTTACCAGATTTAGGAAAATGGTGGTGTAGCTTCCTTATGCTTATTGGAAGGTTAGAGTTATTTACAGTACTTATCCTTTTCACGCCTTTCTTTTGGCGTAATCGATAATTAAGATTTGCTTATCATATAATTGAAAAAAACTGTACTTTCTAGATTAAGAAAGTACAGTTTTTATTCTTTGTAAAGCTTCTTTAATTTGATCTTCACTTGCAGCATAGGATATTCTAATACAGTTAGGAGCTCCAAACGCATCGCCAGAGACTGTTGCTACATTTGCTTCCTCCAGAATCATTAAAGAAAAATCTGTAGCATCTTTAATCACATGACCTTTCATAGTCTTTCCAAAAAATGAACTCACGTCTGGAAATACGTAAAACGCACCATCTGGAGTATCAGTTACAAAGCCTTCTATTTCAGAAAGTAAACTGAGAACTAGATCTCTGCGTTTAGAAAATGCATCTATCATGTACTGTATTTTGCTCACTGGAGCTTTTAATGCAGTAATTACAGCACGTTGTGCGATACAATTTGCACCACTAGTAATTTGGCCTTGCATTTTATTACACGCTCTAGCGATCCAGGAAGGAGCGCCTATATAACCAATTCTCCAACCAGTCATCGCAAAAGCCTTTGAAACACCATTCACCACAACAGTTCTTTCATACATTCCATCAATCTCAGCCATGCTAGTGTAAGTTCCTGTGTAATTAATATGTTCGTAAATTTCATCACTTACCACGATAATATTAGGGTAGTCTTTTAATACACCAGCGAGACCTTCTAGCTCTTCCTTACTGTAAACGGCACCACTAGGATTATTTGGCGATGAAAACAAAACCATTTTAGTTTTAGGTGTTATAGCATCTTTTAATTGTTGAGGAGTTATTTTGAAATTTTGTTCTACTCCAGCTCTTACCTCTACCGGGACTCCTTCTGCTAGTTGCACGATTGCCGCATAACTTACCCAATAAGGTGCAGGTAGAATACATTCATCACCTTCATTGAGCAAGACCATTGCTACATTAGCAATAGATTGTTTTGCTCCAGTAGAGACTACAATTTGATCGCGGTTATACGTAAGATTATTATCCCTTTTAAACTTTTCGATTACAGCATCCTTTAATTCAGTATATCCATCGACAGGTGTGTAGCTGTTATAATTTTCATTGATTGCCTGGATAGCAGCATCTTTAACAAAATCTGGTGTATTAAAATCAGGTTCACCTAGGCTTAATCCTATTATATCTTTCCCTTGTTCTCTTAATTCTCTAGCTTTTGCAGCCATTGCGAGAGTTGCACTTGTAGGTAAGTTGTTGATCCTGTTAGATAGATGCTCTTTCATTAGTAGTGATGTTTAAATACAAAAATAACCAAGGTGATAAGAATATACCTAACAGGCTAAGATAATGTTCTATTTTTGTACAAAAATTTTACACCTTGGCACAAATCATAAAAGATTATTTTCCTCACATTACTGATGAACAGTTTTCTCAATTTCAGGCGCTAGAATCCCTTTATAAGGAATGGAACAGTCAGATTAATGTAATTTCACGTAAAGATATAGACGAGCTCTACACAAGGCATGTTTTACACAGTTTAGGGATTGTTTCTGTGGTACGCTTTCGCGAAAGCTTACCCAATACTCCAGGAGGAACAAGGGTGCTTGATGTAGGAACTGGCGGAGGCTTTCCTGGAATACCGCTTGCAATTATGTTTCCAAAAACTAAATTTCATCTTATAGATGCGATTGGCAAAAAGATAAAGGTTGTTAACGCGGTAGTAGAGGCTTTGGGTTTACAAAATGTGACTACTGAACATGGAAGAGCAGAAAAAGTGAAAGGAAGGTTTGACTTTGTGGTAAGTCGTGCTGTAACAAATATGCCAGATTTTGTTAAATGGACTCGTAATAAAATTAGAAAGGATAGTTATCACAGCATTGAGAATGGAATTTTATATTTAAAAGGTGGAGACTTAACCAAGGAGCTGAAACCATTTCCAAATGCTTATCAGTATAATCTTGATGAGGTTTTTGAAGATGAATTTTTTGAAACGAAAAAAGTGGTTCATCTAGCTTTGTAAAGTATATAACATAAAAAAACCTGCTTTATGCAGGTTTTTTTATGTTTAAAATCTCGGATTAAAAATTAGTCGTGAGATTAAGTGTAAGGCCAGTATTTTCTGGAACAAACCTACAAACACCACCTACGCAAATCAGTCCACCACGCTGTCTTCCATAATTAAGGGCTACTCTCGTACGGCCTTTGGTATAAGAACCACCAACTGAATAGTAGTGAATCTCGGTATCATCATAGTTGTACAAGTCGGCCACATAAAGAGAAAGTGACGTGTTAAAAGCGTATTCCAATGTTGCTGCTGCCCAGTTACCTCTATCAGCATCTGCAGATAAATGTTGAGCGTCAAATCTAACTGATCTTCCCTTTCCTAAATCATAGAGAAGATCTGCAACAAATGCAGTACCATTAAGTTCTGACTGACCATCTAGTAAATTTCCACCTTCAATATTTTTAGCGTTGTAATAAGTTTGAGCGGCTGTAAACTTAGCAGAAAGCGCTTTGCTAAATTTGGTGTTTAATTGAAAGCTAAACTCTTCAAAGTATTTCTTACCTCTAGAAAACAAGCTTGCATCATAATCATTGTTCGGTACGTCAAATGATGAGTCTAAACCTGCCCAATTTGAGTAGTTTAAAGAGTAAGTAGTTCCATGTTTAAATCCGAATAGAGAACCAGGTTTTGCTGTGTGAACTACGTCTAACTGCCCTCCAATTTCTCCGGCTTCTTCTTCATCTGGATTTAAGAATACTTGTGGATTGTATACATAGATATTGCGTACCATGTAACTACTTTGCTTAGTGTACCCTGGTACAAAATTGATAGTTTGATTTAAAAAAGGGTTACCTGCTTGTTCTCTGTCAGAGAAAAAGCCCATATTTTCGGTAGCTCTTAAAGTTGTATTTATTCCTAAACCTTTGATAGAGTATCCTAGATTTAGTAATAACGCACGCCCGTCAAAGTAGTTACCTAATAAAGGTGTGCCACCAACAATAACTGCATCTGGTTCCTTGTAAACATACTCTGCTTGTAAGTTAAATTTGTCAAAGTAAAGATCTCCTCTCATACTATATGCATTGACGGTCGATGGGAAATCTGGATCTGCAGATGTGTTTACTTGATATCGTCCTACATAGCTAGCACCTATATTTATTCCAGTTTCCGTATCTAATAGTTCTCCTAAATCAAATTCTGAATTTATACCTTGTACTGTACCTTCAGATAATTCAAAGCCAGTTCTTTGATTCCCAATGAATCCTGTAGCTTCAAGATAATCATTAAAGGCATAGTTGACTCTTATTCCTCTTATCGAATTATCGATACCTAAGGTGTGATCTTCCCATGTTCTAAATATTAATCCGCTACCAAATTGATCATAGAAATTACCAGCTGTGATTTCCAGATCCTTATGTTTAAAAGTCGCAAAATAGGTCGCGATTCCATTTCCTTCAAATCCTTCAAAGTAACCTAATAAAGGAGAAGGTTGATACAATTCATATTGAGCGCCGACAGTAAATTTACCTTGAGTATATTGAAGCTTTAGATAGTTGTTTGAACGAAATTGATCTTGAGGAGCTACACCATTAAGTATCCCGTCATCATCTTGATACCATTGAGAATTGGATTCCAAACCACCAGAAAATGTCCCATCTTGAGCGTTTATATTAAAAGCGATTAAAAGTGCTGCCAATAGCAGATAATTTTTCATAAATCAGTGTTGGATTGAATTTTAAATGTGTTTTTTGTACTCTTCATAAAGTTCTTCCTCAGCTCCAGGTGTGAAGCTAGAGTGGCGGTATACAATTTTATTGTCCTTTACGATTAAGGTGAGAGGAATGTTAGGATTGCCTAGATACCTGATAATTTCATTTTTTTTATCTAACAAAACTGTATAGGGCCATGCTCTACCATTTACTTCTGTTTTTACCCTTGGTTTTGATCTAGCGTCGTCAGTTGCTATAGCATATAGTTCAAATCCGATCTCTTCTTGCAGCTCGTTATAATCTAATTTAATAGCATCTAGCTCTTTCATGCAAGGAGTACACCATGTTGCCCAAAATGAAAATACTACTGGTTTATCCTTGCTGAGCTCAGAGAGAGTTACTTTTTTGCCATTGAGATCCTTAAGAATGATTTCCGGAAGTTCGGTTTGAGAATAGCTTATTGATGAAAATATCAATAAAGCTAATAGAATAAGTTTTTTCATATAATTAAGTTTTGAAATACAATTATAACAGTTCTTTAATAAATAATGTGCCAAACTGCATTTTAGTTAAAACTTTTCATTATTAAAAATCAATGTATTAGGTTTTTAAAACATTGTTTTTATATTTGGTTATTCTTAAATAATCGTTAAAACAACTTAAATTATGAAAACAGCTAACTTTTTAAAGATCTTTTTGCTTTTAGTTGCGGTAACCTTAACCTCGTGTTCATCAGAATCTACAGATGATGGAGGAGGCAATGGTAATGGCAATGGTGAATTAGTGCTATCTGCAAATAAGACTAGAGTATATGAAAATACAGTCGTGACTTTCACAGTAATGAACGGTAGTACTAATGTAACTTCTCAATCCACGATTTCCTTGGATGGAACTCCTATCAGTGGCAATTCTGCTTTATTATCAACTGTCGGATCAAAGGTAGTTACTGCCGAATATGATGGTGCTAGTACTAATAATGTTGATGTTGAGGTAATTGTACCTTCGTACTCCACAAAAATGTTAATAGAGGATTATACCGGTGCTTGGTGTGGATGGTGCCCTAGAATCTCTCAAGGGATTGAAGATTTAACAGGATCAAACCCTAATGTTATTGCTGTTGCGATTCATAATGGTGATTCCATGGCCTTTCCATTGGAAGGTCAAATGAGACAACAATTTGGGGTAAACGGTTTTCCGACCGGAATACTTAATAGAGATCAAACATGGAGTTCAACATCGGGAAGTTCAATGAACTTAACCCAGCCAAATGTGTATTTAAATAGAGTACAGCCAGTTGGTTTAGCGATTAATTCTTCGATCAGTAATGATCTACTTTCTGCAACAGTAAAAGTAGGATTTGATTTAGACGAATCAGGATTATATCTTGTTGTTTATGCTTTAGAAAATGGAATCATAGCGAACCAAAGTAATTATACAAATAATTACGGAGGAGTAGATCCTATACAAGGATTTGTTCATGAGCATGTTTTATCAAAGAATCTTACTGATGTTTTTGGAGATCCTATACCAGCAGATCAACAGGCCGGAGGAAATGAGTATTCTGTAACGCTTACATCTAGTGTGGCTGGAGTTGCAAATCAAAATGATATGGAGATTGTTGCATTTGTGGTAGACGCTTCGGGTAAAGTAGTAAACGTGCAAAAGGCACAAGTTGGTACTAATGTTGACTTTGATTAATTAAATTTCAACACAAAAAAAGCCGATTCAATTTTATTGAATCGGCTTTTTTTACATCTAGTTTTATAACTATTCACCCAAGAAAGGGTATCTGTAATCCACAGGACTTACAAATGTTTCTTTAATCATTCTAGGAGAAACCCATCGCAAAAGATTTAATTTTGAACCTGCTTTGTCGTTGGTTCCAGAGGCTCTAGCTCCACCAAATGGTTGTTGACCTACAACAGCACCAGTAGGTTTATCGTTTAAATAGAAGTTTCCTGCACAGTTTTCTAATGCTTTTACGGCTGTGCCTAGTGCATATCTATCCTGTGAAAAAACAGCTCCGGTAAGAGCGTATTCACTTGTGCTATCAACTAACTTTAGGGTAGCTTCAAAATCTTCATCTTCATATACATACACTGTGATTACTGGACCAAACAACTCTGTTTCCATAGTTGGGTATTTTGGATCAGTTGTTACAATAACCGTAGGGTCAATAAAATATCCTTTTGATTTATCATAGTTACCACCAATTATTACTTCGGCATTAGAATCTTTTTTAGCTTGGTCTATGTAAGAAGTTATTTTATCAAATGAGCCTTCGTGTATAACTGCTGTAATGAAATTACTCATGTCTTCAGGACTACCCATTTTAAAACTGTCACAGTCCTGGCGTACTAATTTTTCAACCTCTGGCCACATGCTTTGTGGAATATAAGCCCTAGATGCAGCGCTACACTTCTGACCTTGAAATTCAAAAGCACCTCTTGATATAGCCGTAGCTACTTGTTGAGGTATAGCACTTTTATGTGCAACTATAAAGTCTTTTCCACCTGTTTCACCTACAATTCTAGGATAGGTTTTATAAGTGTTAATATTTGCACCTATTTGTCCCCAAATACTTTTGAATACTCCTGTTGATCCGGTAAAGTGTATTCCAGCAAAGTCTGGATGAGCAAGCACTTCTTCAGTCATCATAACTGGATCTGCATTTACCATATTTATTACTCCATCTGGAACACCTGCTTCTCTGAAAACGTCCATAACAACTTTTGCACTCAACATTTGATGGTCGCTAGGTTTCCATACAGTAACATTACCCATAAGGGCAGCACTCGCTGGTAAATTACCAGCAATTGCGGTAAAGTTGAAAGGAGTTACACAGTAAACAAAACCTTCTAACGGTCGGTATTCTAAACGATTCCATGCACCGCTTGTTGACTCAGGCTGCTCAGAATAGATCTCTGTCATGTATTCTACATTGAATCTCAAAAAGTCTATTAATTCACAAGCGCTATCAATTTCTGCTTGATAAATCGTTTTTGATTGATTGATCATGGTGGCAGCATTAATCTTGGCACGATAAGGTCCTGCAATTAGTTCTGCTGCTTTTAGGAAGATCCCGGCGCGGTTTTCCCAGCTCATTTGTGACCATTCTTTGCGCGCTTCAAGTGCTGCCGCAATAGCTTGCTGTACTTCATCCTTGCCTGCAATGTGGTAAGTACCTGCACTATGCTGGTGATCATGTGGTGGTCGTACCGTTCCTGTCGTGCCAGTTTTTATTTCTTTACCATTGATAAATAATGGTATTTCTGTATTGGCGTTAAACAATTCGCTATATGCAGCTAGAACTTCTTCTCTTTCTTTAGAGCCTGGTTCATAGCTTTTTATTGGTTCATTAACTGCAACTGGTACGTTGAAAAATCCTTTTCCCATGTTGTGAAATTTATACTTTTAATTATGGTGTGAAAATACAACTTTATTCAGGCTTGAATAAAAGCCTGATTATAAATTAATGTGAATGGATGGAAAGTTGATTGTGTGTAATCTAGCTTTCGCGAAAGCGTAATAAACACTAGACTAGTTTAACGCAAATGGAGCGCTAAGTTTGAAGGTAGGAATGACTACATTAAACTGTTTTGTAGTAGTGAAATTTACCATGGTGTAATGACCGCTCATATTACCGAATGGTGAGGTTAGTAAACAGCCGCTTTGATAACTGTGTCTTTCTCCTGGTTTAAGAACGGGTTTTTTTCCTATCACGCCTTCACCATCTACATGTTCTGTTTTTGATAGACTATCTTTAATGCGCCAGTGTCTATAGGTTAATTGTACACTGTCCTTACCTTGATTTTCAATGGTGATTTTATAACCAAAGGCATAGTGCATTTTATAATTCTTATAAAATGTACCTTCAAAACTCGTTTGAACAGAAATTTTTATACCTCTAGTGACTTGTTGTATCATAAATCTACTGATGCAAAGATACTAAAGATTAAAAATAAGCTACTGGCGATACTAAGAAGAAAGAAAAATGCAAAATTGATAAGAACAAATTTTATAATAGTTTTAATCCTACTTTGTCCATAAAACTTGCGTAACGACTTGTATAGATAAAAGGGACCAATCAGCAAGAAAAGGATACTGGAAACGATACTTGTATTAAAAATTAAGGTTTCTAATAGTACCAGGTAAAGGCATAAAAACACAAATGTGAGTAAATGAAAATTGAAAACCATATGTTCCATATAATTCCACGGTCCTCGTGCATAAATTAACCAAAAAAACAGACTAATAAATGGTGCAAAAAAGAATAGAAATATTGGAATTTTTGGGATTATGACACCTAGTATTTCTAATGGACTGTCAGAAATATTTTCAAATTTTCTAGAGTTGTTATAGCGTTTAATATTGAAAGCGTCGGTTCTATGTTCAAGTGCTGTCAATGCACTTACAGCACTTGCTTCGGGATGTTTTTTAGAATAATGGGAGTAATCATCCATTTGTTTAAAAAAGCCTGAAAAATAATTTATACTATCTAGTTTTGATTGAGTAGTATATTCCTTACTCAGTTTGATTTTAGTAGAATCCTTTTCAAGCGCTTTTATAGATTGGTCTATTGCAAAATTCTCAATCATGTTACGTGATCCATACAGGCTGTCCCTAGATTTTTTGATTTTATTAATTAAGTCTTGTTTGTTTACAACATTGCTATCGATTTCTATATTGAATAGGTTTTGATCCTCTTTTTTTACAGTGAATTTAAGTGGATCTTGGTCAGATTGATCTTTGTCAACATATGAGCTTGCTAGTATTAAAAGTTGTACGAGTAAGAAAAATACGATGGTAACAGATAAGAAAAACCTAAAAGGATTTGCATAGGATATTCTCTTGCCTGCGCAGTATTCTTTAGTAACGTGCCCTGGCTTGAATAAAAGATGTTTAATAGTTCGCCACAATCTAGAATCATACGAAAATACATTGGAGAAAAACTCTTGAAAGAAATCTTTAAGCGCAAGACGTTTCGTGGTATTTAATTGACCACACTGGTGACAATACTTGTCAATATTTTCAAGCGGAGTGCCGCAGTTCAAACATTCTTGACCTCTATATTTTATAAGTGATCGGTTGGTAGGTTTCATAAAATCAAATGTGGCTTAATGATTTAATTTGTAATGTTTCTGCTATTCGCAGACCCTTTTCCTATTAACCTATCATAACGGCCACCTATCTCTCTAAAATATGCCAAGACAGTGTACTCGTTTTCTGTTTGCCAATTATTTCCTGCTACGAATCCGTAATCTATGCGGCCATCAGGATGTACAACTGCATATTTATAATTGTAAAACCCTTGTTTCAAAGTCAGTGTGGTGCTGTAATAACTACCGTTCTCACTAGGAATCATCATGTTTTCATCACTTACTTGAAATCCATTATAATTACCCATAACATGTAAGGTAGATCCTCTAGGGATTTCTATATCCTTTGTGTCTAAGCTAAAGTGGATCTTTACATACTCTGCTTGTACAGCATTGTCTTCATTGTCAATTGTAGTTACTTTGAATCCACCATTTATATCAGGGAAAAAAGTGTAATCTCTGTTTTTTCTGGGTAAATCTACAAATAGAAAAGCCTCATAGAGATCTTTTTTAATGACGTAATCGATATTTACATTAGGTGCTCTAAAATCTCTATTTTCAAAATTTAGATATTCATTACCGGCCCAAAAGCTTGATTTCTCATCATATCGATATACTTGTTTGTTTCCTAAGTTAAATTGTGGCTTAAGTTGATCAATCGTATTTGTTAAGTCCAAGTTTTGAATTACAGTAACCTTTAATTGCTCATTAGGATTTATAAAATTTACTTCTTTACTATCTATGTTAAACTCAACTCGTTGTTGGGTGTTAACGTAATTTAAGTCTCGAGCTCTTCTCACGGCAACACCTACTTGAGCTATATCCTCTACGATCATAAATTTCCTTGAAAAAACAAGTTCCCTATCATCATTGTAGATATGAATCATGTAATTTCCACTCACTTTGAAACCTTGTGTAAATTGATTAGGTATCGTTAATGTATAGTGGGAATAAGGTTGTAATGTGGTAAAGGAATTGCGATAATTGAAGATGCGCATATCATCGATACCTTCTAGAAATTCATTTTTAAACAATCTACTAGATTTCCAGTCGTGGTCGTAGTGTTCAAATTGATAATAATAGTCTGCTTCGTCACCTATAATATCATCAAATTCTAGTTTGATGGTATCACCCATATTAAATATAGGTAGCATATTTTCGGCAGGAACATTAAATACTACAGTTTTTATGTAATCTGGATCATTAACAAGTTCATTCATCTCTTGCGATTGCAAGAAAAAAGCATTGAGAAAAACTGTAAAGAATAACAATAAATACGACTTCATAATGGTCAAATATGGGATAAATATAAGGTATGATGCTGTTTTTATTACGCTTTCGCGAAAGCAGTGCCAAAAACTTGCTTAAACAACAATTTAGAACCTTTCTAAATAAATAAGTTAGAGTTAAAAAAGACCTTTTATCCTTAAATTTGCAGACCTTAAAAATAAGACTAAAATAACGTCCTATGTCAAAAGACATTAGAGTAAGAAAAGGGCTTGATTTAAAGCTCAAAGGAGAAGCAGATAATGCGATCGTAGATGCTTCAAAGTCTTCTGTTTATGCAATCAAACCTGCTGATTTTCATGCGGTAGTACCAAAAATGGTGCTTAAGGAAGGTGCTTCAGTTAAAGCTGGAGAGGTCATCTTTTATTCAAAGTATGATGAAAAGGTAAAATTTGTGTCGCCAGTTTCTGGAACATTGACTAAAATTTTACGTGGTGCAAAACGCAGAATTCTAGAAGTTCAAATTACTCCTAACGGAAGTAATGATGTTGTTAAACATGATGTTGTGAATCCTTCACAAGCCAGTGCAGAACAGGTGCGTGAGATTTTACTTGAAAGCGGTTGTTGGCCGTTTATCATCCAGCGTCCTTACAGCATTGTTGCTAGTCCAGAAGATACACCAAAAGCAATTTTTATTTCGGCTTACACGACTGCGCCACTAGCCGGTGATGCAGATGTAATACTCGCAGATAAGAAAGAAGCTTTTCAAAATGGTGTAACTGCACTTAGCAAAATAGCTCCAGTTTATATTGGTGTAGGTAAAAACTCGCCTATTGCCACTGTTAAAGATGCTACTGTTTATAAAGTGAAAGGTAAGCATCCAGCAGGTAACGTAGGTGTGCAAATCCATAAGGTGCTACCAGTTAATGCTGGTGAACGCGTGTGGACAGTTGGTTTTGAAGATGTAGCTACTATTGGAGATGTTTTTACCACTGGAGTATTCTCAGCACAACGTACTGTAGCTCTTGTGGGTACTGATGCTGATAAGGATTCTAGAAAGTATTACAGAACTATTCTAGGAGCCCAAGTTGATAGTCTTACAGGTGGGAACGTAGATACCGAAAATACGAGAATCATATCTGGAGATGTTCTTACTGGTGATAAGTTAGAGAACGGACAATTTATTAACTACTATCATAACACACTTACTTTAATTCCTGAAGGAAATGAGTATGCGTTTATGGGTTGGTTGCCATTTACACGTAACAAAGTACCTTCAAATGCAGGAACTTCTTTATCCTGGTTGTTAGGTGGTAAAAGAAAAGTAGACACAAACCTTAACGGTGAGGAACGTGCTCTAGTTGTTACCGGTGAAATGGAAGATGTAATGCCTATGGATATTTATCCAATGCAATTGATCAAGGCTTGTATGTCAGGTGATATTGAAAAAATGGAAAATCTAGGTATTTACGAGGTTGCACCAGAGGATTTTGCACTTGTTGATTTTACTAATACTTCCAAACTTGAAGCGCAAGAAATAATACGCAACGGTTTGGACTTAATGATAACAGAAGTAGGATAAACTATGAAATGGATTAGACGTAAACTGGATCAGGCTAGAAAGCCTTTTGGACCAGGTCAGAAATTAGAGAAGTATGCACCTGCTATTAATGCATTTGATACTTTCTTATTTACCCCAAATCACACTACAAAGAAAGGTGCTCACGTACGTGACGTTGTGGATCTTAAGCGTACTATGATTACGGTTGTAATTGCGCTTATACCAGCCTTAATTTTTGGTATGTGGAATGCAGGAGCTCAATACCTTTATCAAGAAAGAAACCTTGGTAGTGTGACTGATGTTCCTTTTTGGGAAGCATTAACTGAAGGAGCAATATTAGTGTTTCCTCTTATTGCAGTTAGTTATATAGTTGGATTGACTATCGAATTTATTTTTGCGATTTATCGTGGTCACGAAGTGAATGAAGGTTACCTAGTAACTGGTTTGCTTATACCTATGATTTTTCCGGTAGATATTCCATTGTGGATGTTAGCTATATCGGTTGCTTTTGCCGTACTTATAGGTAAAGAAGCTTTTGGAGGTACAGGTATGAATATCTTAAACCCAGCATTAACAGCGCGTGCATTTGCGTTCTTTGCTTACCCATTATACATGTCAGGTAATCAAATATGGGTTCATGAAGGTAGTACCGATTCTATTTCTGGTGAAACGATTTTAGGATCACTAGCTGAAGGTAAAGAAGTGGCTTATAGTTTTTCTGATGCTTTCATAGGCTTTATACCAGGATCAGTGTCAGAGACATCTACTCTTATGATTTTAATAGGAGCTGCCATTTTAATCCTTACTAAGGTAGGAAGCTGGAGAATCATATTAAGTGGATTTATAGGAGCCGCTGTAATGGGATTGATTTTTAATGCCTTTGGTGCAAATGCTCTAATGTCATTTGATTGGTACATGCATTTAGTAGTTGGCGGATTGGCATTTGGACTAGTATTTATGGCAACAGATCCTGTGAGTGCTGCTCAAACTTTTAAAGGTAAATGGATTTATGGTTTCTTATGTGGATTCTTTGGGGTTATGATACGTGTATTCAATCCAGCGTATCCAGAAGGAATTATGCTTGCTATTTTATTAATGAATGTGTTTGCTCCAACCATTGATCATTACGTGGTTCAAGCAAATGTGAGTAAACGTAAAAAACGCCTGGCAAAAGCTAAGGCTAATCTTCAAACAGCTTAGTCATGGATAGAAATTCAAACGCTTATACTTTTTTGTTTGCTATTGCTCTTGTAGCAGTTGTTGCTAGTGCTCTAGCATTTGCAGCTACTAGTCTACAACCAGCACAAGCAAAAAACGTTAAAGAAGAAAAAATGCAAAACATCCTAGGTACAGTAGGAATTGAGACTTCTAGAGATAGTGCTCAGGTTTTGTTCAATAAATATATTGTAGATCAGGTTGCACTTTCTAGTGATGGTACTCCTAAGGCTGATGTAAATGCTTTTGAGGTAGATCTTAAAAAAGAACTTAAGAAGCCTGTAGAAGAACAAGCATTTCCACTTTACGTGGCAAATGTTGAAGGCTCAAAATATTATGTTGTTCCTTTAAGAGGTAAAGGTCTTTGGGATGCAATATGGGGTTACATAGCTCTTAAAGATGATGTGAACACCATTAAAGGTGCTGTATTTGATCACAAGGGTGAAACTCCTGGTCTAGGTGCCGAAATTACTCAAGGATGGTTCCGTAAAAGATTTGAAGAAGAAAAAATCTTTGATGGTGATGGTAATTTTATAGGTGTATCTGTTGCTAAAGGATATCAAGGTGGAGATAATAAGGACGATAACGCAGTAGATGCCATTTCGGGAGCTACCATTACAGGTGATGGTGTTACTGATATGATTTCAGAAAGACTTAAGAATTACCTTCCTTATTTCGAGAAAAATACTAACATAAAAGTGGCTATGAAGTAAGCCGGTGCTTACTGTTGTTACGCTTTCGCGAAAGCGAGATAAAAACAAATTTTATGTCAAAACAACTAAACAAAAAAGAAGAACTAATCCTTTTTCTATCTGATACGGATGAAAGAGAAGGATTGTTGGGAAAGAAAAATCGTAAACTTCTTTCTGATCCTCTTACCGATAACAACCCTATTACCGTACAGGTATTAGGTATTTGTAGTGCACTTGCAATTACAGTTCAATTGAAGCCTGCGATTGTAATGAGTCTTGCTGTAATGGCCGTAATGGCTTTCAGTAACATGATTATCTCATTACTTAGAAATTCTATTCCTTCAAGAATACGTATTATCGTTCAACTTGTTGTGGTTGCTGCACTTGTAATTCTTGTAGATCAAGTATTAAGAGCCTATGCTTATGATGTTTCAAAGGAATTATCGGTATTCGTAGGTTTAATTATTACCAATTGTATTGTAATGGGTCGTCTTGAAGCATTTGCATTAGGTAATGGTGTTTATAAATCATTTCTTGATGGTATAGGAAATGCAGCAGGATATGCTTTCATACTTATACTGGTAGCATTTTTCAGAGAGTTATTAGGTGCTGGGAAACTTTTTGGTTATCAAGTGATCCCAGATTCTTTCTATGAATTTGGATATTCCAATAATGGCTTGATGTTATTGTCGCCTATGGCACTTATAACGGTAGGAATCATAATTTGGGTGCAAAGAAGTAGAAACAGAGCATTAATAGAAGAAAACTAAACTAAGAAATAGTATATATCATGGATTTAATTAATCTTTTTGTAAGAAGCGTTTTCATAGAAAACATGGTTTTTGCCTATTTCTTAGGTATGTGTTCTTATCTAGCGGTATCTAAGTCGGTTAAGACTGCTGTTGGTCTAGGTGCCGCAGTTGTATTTGTACTTGGAATTACAGTTCCTATCAACTTTTTACTAGATACTTATCTACTAAAGCCAGGTGCTTTAACTTGGTTAGATGCTAGTTATGCAAACGTTGATTTAAGCTTTTTAAGTTTTATCATGTTTATTGCGGTTATCGCCAGCATGGTTCAATTAGTTGAAATGGTTGTAGAACGATTTGCTCCAGCTTTGTATGGTGCTCTAGGTATATTTTTACCTCTTATTGCGGTTAACTGTGCTATTTTGGGAGGTTCTTTATTTATGCAACAAAAAGACTTCAGTGGTATAACTGAGTCTGCTGTATATGGTTTAGGATCTGGAGTAGGATTTTTCCTTGCGATTCTAGCGATTTCTGCCATTCGTGAGAAAATTGCTTACTCAAATGTACCTGCACCGCTTAGAGGACTAGGTATTACATTTATAATAACAGGACTTATGGCTCTAGGGTTTATGAGTTTTATGGGAATTGAAATATAATTTTAGAAACAGCTATTATGGATTCTAATATGATTACATTAATTGCAGCAGTTGTTATTTTCTTAACACTTATTCTGTTGCTAGTATCTTTACTTTTAGGAGCAAAATCAAAGCTTTTACCGTCTGGTCCTGTGACCATTAATGTAAACGGTGAAAAAGATATCACTACTGATTCTGGAGGAACTTTATTAGGTACTTTGGGTAATAATAAATTATTCTTACCATCAGCTTGTGGTGGTGGTGGAACTTGTGTTCAGTGTAAATGTATTGTTACTGAAGGTGGTGGTGCTATCCTACCAACTGAGGTACCACATTTTACTCGTAAAGAGATTGCAAATGGATGGAGATTAGGTTGTCAGGTTAAGGTAAAACAAGACATGAAAATCGAAATTCCTGAAGAGGTATTTGGAATTAAAAAATGGGAGGCAGAAGTTGTGCGTAATTACAATGTAGCATCTTTTATTAAAGAGTTCGTAGTACGTCTTCCTGAAGATATGGATTATGAAGCCGGTGGATACATTCAAATCGAGGTTCCTAAATGTGAAGTTCGTTTTGAGGATATGGATATCACTGCTCACCCAGAGGAGCATGATACGCCAGACAAATTTCAGGCAGAATGGGATAAATTTAATTTATGGCCATTAGTAATGAAAAACCCTGAAACTGTAGAACGTGCTTACTCGATGGCTTCTTTCCCTGCTGAAGGTAGAGAAGTAATGCTTAACGTGCGTATTGCTACGCCACCATGGGATCGAGCTAAAAATGGTTGGATGGATGTAAACCCTGGTGTAGCTAGTTCTTACATTTTTAATCAGAAACCAGGTAATAAGGTAGTGATATCAGGACCTTATGGAGAGTTCTTTATTAATCACAGTGATGCAGAAATGCTTTACGTAGGTGGTGGAGCAGGAATGGCACCTATGAGATCTCACTTGTACCACTTATTCAAAACCTTGAAAACTGGTCGTACAGTTACTTATTGGTATGGTGGTCGTTCAAAGCGTGAATTATTCTACATTGAGCATTTCCGTGAGTTAGAAAGAGAATTTCCAAACTTTAAGTTCTTCATGGCTTTAAGTGAACCAATGGAAGAAGATAATTGGAAGCTTAAAGATGATATCCATAGTGAAGGTGATGGTTTCCAAGGTTTCATACACCAAGTGGTAATTGATCAATATCTATCTAAGCATGAAGCACCAGAGGATATTGAGCTATATTTCTGTGGTCCTCCATTGATGAATCAAGCGGTTCAAAAAATGGGTGAGGATTTTGGAATACCTGATGAAAATATCAGATTTGACGATTTTGGAGGTTAATACTTCTCATTTATATTAAAAAACCCAGCTTTTAAAGCTGGGTTTTTTATTTCATTAAAATGCGAATATGGAATTTATTTACTCTGGTTGTACAGGTAAATAAGCAACTGCTTTAATTTCTATCAACAAGTGCGGATGCGGTAATTGATGCACGGCTACGGTGGTTCGAGTAGGACCAGAATAATCAAAATATTGAGCATAAGTCTCGTTATAACCACCAAAGTCGTTCATGTTAACGAGAAACGTTGTTATATCAACTATGTTCTTCAAACTAGCTCCTTGAGTCTTTAAGATACTATCGATGTTTTCTAGAACTGCTTTGGTTTGCTCTTTAATATCGAGATTTGTGGTTCCCATTTCATCCACTTCAACACCTGCAAACGTGTTGTCTGATCGTCTACTGCTCGTTCCTGAAACGTATAAAAAGTCGCCAACTCTCTTTACATGTGGATATTTACCACGTGGCTTTGCTTTTCCTTCTATTACTCCCATAATTAATTTCTAAACCAGAGAATATCTTTAGTCTTACGAGATATTTCAAATAATAAATCGTTTTCATGATCCTCTGGACTGATTATATTTTCTTTTAATAAGTATAAAATAGCTCTGTCTTGCGCTCTTCCTTGAAGCATGGCTTCTCGGTATGAGATGCCTTCTACTGGAAATGTAACTAGTGAATATTTAGATTGATATTCTTCTTTGGCAAAATGAGACTCCAATAGCATTTCAATTTGACGTTTTTTCTTAAAGTCACTGTTTGCTACACTATCACGCATCTCAATAAAATTATCAAGAGCAAGATCTGCTATCGCGTCGGTATTAGGTTTTCTTGTTTCTGCGAAATCACTGAATGCTTTGCTCCAATATTTATTTCGGTCTAATGTCAAATCAAAATCAACTACATCCTCAAAACTGGCATTCATACCTTGTCCATAGAATGGTACGATGGCATGTGCAGCATCACCAATTAAAAGGCTTTTACCGTAAGCATCCCACGGATTACATTTGATAGTACCTAACGGTGGAGTAGGATTATTATTAAATTGCTCGACAAGATCTGGTATGTGTGGAACAACATCACTAAAATAGGTGTTGAAAAACTCAATAACACTGCGATCATTTTTTAAATCTTCAAACGAAGGACCTTCTTTACTTTTATAATCTAGGAATAAAGTAAGTGTAAAGCTTCCATCTAAATTAGGTAACGCAATAAGCATGAAACCACCTCTAGGCCAAATGTGTAAGGCATTTTTTTCTATACGCCAACTTCCATCTTCTGCAGGAGGAATACTTAATTCTTTATAACCATGAGGTAACCATTCAATACTATGAGAAAACAAAAAATCTCTTTGTTTGACCATAGCCTTACGAACGGCGCTCCCAGCACCATCAGCACCAAAAATTAAATCAGCCTTCCATGTTTTTTCTTCGTTTGACTCGATATCATGATATGTGATAGTAGTGTTCTCTAAATCTACATGTAAAACTTCATCATTGAAATCAATTTGCACATCGTCATATTTATCTGCTTCATCCAATAATAATTTATTGAGTTCTTCACGAGATATCGAATTGATGTACTCACCTTCTCGACCACTGTAATTTGAAGTAAATGTGCTACCATCTATATTATGTATTAACCTGCCGTGCATAGGAATACATAAATCCTTGACTTTTTCCTCAAGACCTACAAGTTTTAAACCTTTAAGGCCGCGATCAGAAAGAGCAAGATTTATAGATCTACCACCATCAACTTGTTGAGACCTCATGTCTGGTCGTTTTTCTAAAATGTCAACCTTGTATCCTCGTTGTGCTAGACGTAGCCCTAATAGTGAGCCACATAAACCAGCCCCAGAGATTAATATTTTTGTGTCTTTATTGTTTATTTCCATAAGCTTATGCCTACTGTTTTTACATTTCTTCTTTAAGAATATTTACAAATTTCCAGCAATCCTCATAGTTATTAAATAAGGGAACAGGTGCTATACGTATTACGTCGGGTTCTCTCCAGTCAGCTATCACACCGCGAGCACTTATAGACTCAAATAGTGATTTATCTGCATTCTTAACAGCTAGTGATAATTGACAACCTCTTTGACTGGATTGTGTAGGTGTTATAATGCTTATTCTATCTGAATTGATTTGTGTTAACAAGAATTCTAGATAATTGGTAAGTTGAATTGACTTATTTCTCAGATTATGGAAACCTGCTTCATTGAATAATTCTAAGCTCGCCTTTACCGCAGCCATACTTAATATAGGAGGATTTGAAAGTTGCCAGCCTTCGGCGCCGTAGATGGGATCAAAATCATCACGCATTTTGAATCTAGTTTCTTTATTGTGTCCCCACCATCCGGTAAATCTGGGCAGTTCATTATTTTGAGCATGTCTTTCATGTACAAAGCAACCTCCTAAACTTCCTGGTCCACTATTTAAATATTTGTAAGTACACCAAACAGCAAAATCGGCACCAGAATCGTGAAGTCGTAAATCAACATTACCGGCTCCATGTGCACAGTCAAAACCTACTAATGCTCCATGTTGATGTCCTAATTGAGTAATTTCCTTTAAATTAAAAAACTGTCCAGTGTAGTAGTTTACCGCACCTACCATTACAAGAGCGATTTCATCTTTATTTGTCTCTAGTAAATCTTTTAAATCTTCTAGATGAGGAGTATGCTCTCCCTTTCTAGATTTCCATTCAATTATAGCTAGGTTAGGATCGTATCCATGAAAGCTTGCTTGTGATGCCACAGCATATCGATCACTGGGAAAAGCATCGGCTTCAATAATTATTTTAAAACGTTTTGGCGTAGGTCGATAAAAGCTCACCATCATCAAATGTAAATTTGTGGTAAGTGTATTCATTATTACTACTTCATGTGGATGAGCACCCACAATAGTTGCCATATTCTTAGTTAAAAACTCATGATAAGGCATCCATGGATTTTTGGCATGGAAATGACCTTCAACTCCTAGACTTGCCCAATCTTCAAGTTCTTGATTTAACTGACCTTTTGTGGCTTTAGGTTGTAACCCTAGAGAATTTCCACAAAAATATATGCTGTTTGTGCCATCGATGTGTTTAGGTATGTGAAAGCTTTCGCGAAAGCGAGATAATTCATCTTGTTGATCTAGTTCTAGTGCGTAGGTTAGGCTGGTATCTTTATTCATTTGATTTGATTACCTTAATATCTGAAAAATAAATATTTGTGTCGCCATCTAAAGTGATATGGTTTGTGGCGATGTTTAATCCCTCATAACTTTGATAGTCTTCAAAAGTAGTTTGCATGGTTGGTAAACTATCATTTTCTTTTCTATAGGTCCACTCTCGAACGGTATTATTTTGGTCATAATACAGGTCATAGGCGTCACCTGGTGTGTAACCTACTTTATTATCATATAAAATGGTGATCATGTTCAGGCTATCCTTTGATATAGGAGCTTGTTTAATAATAGGAGTTGATAAGGTCGTTCCTTTATCCCAAACTAATTTGAATTGTGGTAATAGCCAATACACATCATTGATAAAGGCTTGATCAGCGTTTAGGGCTGTACTGTCCATTTTTTTATTTCTATAGTAAACGACTTCCTTTTGTTTGGATTTTAATTTGATGAGACCTGATTTAACATTCCATGTCCAATTTCTATCCATTATCTTTTCTCCAAAGCGACTTACATTGAATGTGAATTGTATTTCTTCAACATCATCCCAAACTGATAATCCGGTAGACTGTGCGATTTGCTGTGCAGGAGTTAAGCTGGTTTCTTCATTGTTAGTCTTCAATGTTTCATCCACGTTGCTGACATCATTTTTACAGCTTAATAAAAGACTTGCTACAAGAGCAAAAAATACAATTCTCATAGTATCTGTTTTGATTGTCTAAAAATACAAAGAACAATAGTTTATGAAATGGTAAAGCTTTATTAATTACCAAGAGTAAGCTATGTCAAAAAAGTACTTTTGTACTTTATGGCAAAGAGAGTTTATAAAGGACAATTATCTTCAGGTAGAAGACTGGGTATTATACTGGTGTTAGGTAGTTTAATCGCTATTGGACCTTTTTCTATAGATGCTTATTTACCTGCTTTTAAACAAATAGCTGGAGACTTTAAGGTAGATGTTAATGCTATAAGTCTTACCTTAACTACCTACTTTATAGGTATAGGTCTAGGGCAGCTCGCCTACGGTCCATTGATGGACCGTTTTGGTAGGCGTAAACCTCTCATTGTTGGACTTGTTTTGTATATAGGTACAAGTCTAGCTAGTGCTTTTGCCTATGACGTAATAGCTCTCGCAACATTGAGATTTTTTACAGCACTAGGTGCATGTGCAGGTATGGTAGCTAGTAAAGCGATAGTAAGAGATTTATTTGATGAAGAGGAAGTCGCTAGCGTGCTGTCCAATTTAATGTTAATCATGGGTATTGCACCTGTGATTGCCCCTGGAATAGGTGGATGGGTAGTGACTCATTTTCACTGGCAAATAATTTTTTATGGTCTAGCAGGTTTTGCAACACTTATGTTGTTTAATATTATCTTTTTTCTCCCAGATAGTGTAACTCCTAATCGTGCTACTAGTTTAAAACCGGTTCCTGTGCTTAGAGAATATTGGACTATTTATAAAAATAAAGCCTTTTTTCTCTTCAGTACCACACGTGGATTTATCATAGGAGCTCTACTTGGGTATGTGGCTGCAGCTCCTTTTATTTTTATGGAGTTTTTTGAAATGTCAAAGACTGAATTTGCATTTGCCTTTAGTAGCAATGCTGCAGGTCTAATTGCAGGTAGTCAAATAAATCGTTTATTTTTAAAACGATACACGACTTTTGAGATAACGTATGTGGTGAGTGTTTTACTCATTGTTTTTACAGGTGTATTGACAATACATTTGGCGACTATGACACCTGAATTTTGGATCGTATACCCATCTTTATTCTTAATGATGACGGCTATCGGATTTCAAAACCCCAATGCAACTGCTTTGGCTCTTCAGCCATTCACTGCAAAGGCTGGTAGTGCAAGCGCATTTGTAGGAGCCGTTAGTATGATTTACGGTTCACTGGCTAGTTGGTATGTGTCTAAATTTGTCAATGATGCTCTTTTGCCTCTTGCATTATTACTGTTGGGTTGTGCTGTTTTTGGTCACCTTGCTGTCGAAATTTTTAGAATTAAATATGCTCGAGGTTATCAATTTGCCAAAAACTACCTCAAACATCCTTACAAAGCAATCAAACGAGAAGATAATTATTCTTAAGTACGCTTTCGCGAAAGCGTACTATTAAACTAATCCCTAGCATAAATTCTAGGAATATGGAATAAAAATGTAACAATCGATAACAGCTCTAGTCTTTAAAGTACCAAAAGACTAGCTATGAAAATATTACCGTGGTTGTTGTTTATGACAACATGGATGTGTGTTTGTAAAGCATATTCCAATGATTTAATTGTTGAAGAAATTTCATTCCCAGAGGCAACGAAACTAAGTGATAACACCTTGCGCATGCCATTTAAATTTGCTGGAAGATTGATAACTGTACAAGCAAAGGTTAATGGAGAGTCGGGTCCTTTTATTATTGATACAGGATCCTATGGGCTGGTACTTAATAAACGAATTTATAATAAAATAGCTACGACAGGTAGGACAACGTATTCTATTGAACGAGAAATTCCCAATGTACAGGGAATTGCGGTATACAGTTTTAATATTGATGGTTTTAAAATTAATTCCAAAAATGCAGATGTAGTAGATTTAAGCCATATTGAAAAAGAAAAACATACCGCTATTAATGGTATAATTGGATACGATACATTTAGACGATTTGAACTATATATTGACTTTTATTTGGAACAGATTACCTTTTTTAAAATCGATAGAAAAGGCAATCGTATTGATGAGAAATATTTAACCGAACAAATAGTAGACACCTTAAGTTTTAAACGGCGCAAGCACTCGATTATTCTTGATTCCAATATTAATGAGATAGATGTTACCTTTGTTTTGGATACCGGAGCAGAAATAAATCAATTAAGCAACAAATTAGATTCATTAGTTTATAAAAATTTTCAACCTCTCAAAAGATTGGAGTTAATGGGGATGGATGGTGGTAAGAAAGAAGTGATTGCTGGAGTTTTCAAAAATCTAAAGTTTACTAATGCTGTACAGAATGAAGAAATGCCAACTGTATTATCAACTATGACCTATGCAGCAAATGCATACGGGACTCAAGTGGATGGTGTTTTAGGGTTTTGGTTTTTAAGAAATCGTAGAGTTTTAATTAATTATCGTAAAAAGAAATTGTTTTTTACAAAGTGGCCTGAATAAATGAAGCTGTTTATCACTCTTTTAATTTTTTTTATCAGTCTCATGATTATGGGACAAGATGATTATGGTTATAGAATTGATGGTGAGGATATCGTATTTAAATTTGATGTACGGGACTATTCGATGGTTACTATAAATGATACACAAGTTAAACTTGATCTTTCTGATATAAACATAAAGAAAGTAGCGGTAGCTGGAACCTTTAATAAATGGGCTAAGAACGACTGGAAACTCAAGAATATAAAAAACGGTGTTTATGAATTGAGGAAAAAGATTAAATATTTAAATACCGATAGTGGAGCTTCATTCAAATTCGTAATTAATGATAAGTTTTGGGTTGAGCCACCTGCCATTGCGCCCAATCGTGAGCAGCTTACCTTGGATGATATTTTTGTAAGTGTTTATAATTTAAAATTGAATGAGATTAAGGAGTCTGAAAATGGAAATCATACATTTTATTTACACGGTTATTCAAACGCTCAACGGGTAGTTGTCACAGGTACATTTAATAATTGGGATGAAAATGAACTTGAGTTGGAATGTAAAGACGGTTACTGGGAACTTACCTTAGATCTACCAATAGGAACGCATGAGTACCGATATATTGTAGATGGCCAGTGGATGAGAGATCCTCATAACCCTAAGAAGAAGCCCAATGAATACAATGAATTTAATAGTGTAATAACTAAAAGAAAATTACAAAAATTTAGATTGAAAAACGTTGATTTTAAAAAGGTATATTTAGCAGGTGATTTTACAGACTGGCAAAATAACAAGCTTCAAATGAATTTGATTAATGGGTTTTGGGAAATAGAAATACCATTAACACGAGGCGTTCATCATTATAAGTTTATAGTGGATGATATTTGGATAGTTGATCCTATGAATAACAGTGTTCAATATGATAAACATGATCATATTAACTCTGTAATTCTTATTAAGTAAAACTCTTCTTCTTTATATAACATCAAAAACGCCTTTCAACGGAGGTGTTGAAAGACGTTTTCTCACTAACCAACCAATAATTAATTATTCACGTACAACGCTCCCAGAAGGAAATGTTGCAGCAACATTGTTATTAAAGTTTTGTGCATTGGGTGCTGTCATAGAATTGGCAATTGCCGCAAGAGGTTTTAGAGTGAATGGAGCAGGGCTGTTGTCTGGAACAGGTTCTACAGTAATTACAACATTTCTTCCAACTACGCTAAATGGTAAAGACTCACCCATTGGTAAATTATTAAAAAAGTCTTCTCCTGGAACTGGTGGACCTGCATTGTTTTGAGTTCCTGAGAACGGGTTGCCTGAATCTCGGGTATCAAAATCGGTAAAGGTTCCTGTTGATATAGGACCGGCGTCGCCTACTACCCAACCTTCATAAATCCATCCATCTGGTAAAACGGGTAATGTAAAGTCGGCAGTTGGAGGCATTCCAGGTAGACCGAACCATACACCGCTTTCGTCATTACCGTTATTTCCCATTGTCTCATCGGTAGGAGTTCTCAGGAAGAAGGAACCACTAGCATTAGTAAAATCTCCAGGAGCTGGTCCAAAGTTAGTGTCCACAAGGGCTGTTGTCCCAGTGAATGCGCCAGCTATATATTTACTATCAGCAGGATCGGGACTTGGATCTGGATCAGGCTCAATGGTAAGGATAAAGGCAGTTGCAGCATCCAAATCATTTGAATCGATTTCGAATTCGTTTTGGCTTAAGTCTCCATTAGCATCAACATCAAATGTACCTGTACTTATAGGAGTACCATCTACCATAACCCAGCCTTCATATTTAAAATCGTTTCCTAAATCTTCTAATCCTTGAAGATTAATAGTTAATGTTTTTGTTTGAAGTTCAGCATTTGAATCATCGTCATTTGAACAGCCTACTATCGAGAGTAAGCCTAGGATAAGATATGAGAAGTTTTTATTCATGATTAAAAGTTTAATTTTACTCTACAAACTAATGATAATGTTATCTCAATCCTGTCACGTAAAATTCAACTTTCATATTTTTTATGTGATTCTTTTGTGATAAGGATAAGTTTAATTTGAATTATGGAGTATACAATTCTTATCGTAGAAGATGATATAGAGATTATAGATCTTCTTACTATTCACATGAAGGATCTACATGCAAATGTGCATGTCGCAGATAATGGTAGGCTTGGCTTGAAAAAGGCAATGGAGTTCGACTATGATTTAATTCTATTGGATTTGTCAATACCTGAATTAAGCGGGATAGAAGTTTGCAAGGAATTGAGAAAAACTAAAAACACTCCTATAATTATGGTTACTGCAAAATCCGAGGAGATTGATAAAGTCCTAGGTTTGGAAATTGGTGCAGATGATTATATAACCAAGCCATTTTCAGTAAGAGAATTGAAGGCTAGAGCAAAAGCTGTTATGAGAAGAACTGATATAAGTAATAAGAAAACAGAAAATGCCTCAAGTAATGAAATGGTTTTTGGTGATTTAATTTTAAATGTTGAAATGAGACGTGTAACCTTAAATGGGCATAAAGTGGAATTATCACCTAAGGAATTTGATCTCTTAATTTTATTAGCAAGTCATCCTGGTAGGTCTTACAGTCGATCAGAGTTACTGGATGTTGTTTGGGGTTATAACTTTTCTGGTTACGAACATACAGTAAATAGTCATGTCAATAGATTGAGAGCCAAAATTGAACCGGATATGTCAAATCCATTATATGTATTGACCACTTGGGGAATAGGTTATAGATTTAATGAAGAAGTGTAATGACTACTGGTAAACAATCTACATTAACTCCACGACTAGTATTTAAACTATGGATAGCACTTTCAGTGTTAATCATAGGAATGGCATTTTGTTTTATTGTGGTTACTAATTATTACTCAAATCAACATCATCAAGCTACGCAACAAAAGATTCACGCTCCATTAGCCCAGCATTTAATAGAAGAAAAGTTTGCCACAACTTCCGCTTTTAATCAGGATGGTTCTGTTAATAAGGAGGTCTTTGGGAGTTTAATGCACGATATGATGGCAGTGAATAGAAGTATTGAAGTTTACTTGCTGGGTCTAGATGGTGAAGTATTATATTCTGTGGTACTAGATCATAGTCCTGGAGAACCATCTAGGTATGTTGATGTTGCTCCGATTGAAAATTTTGTAAATACTAACGGTAAAAATTACTGTTTAGGGGATGACCCTAGAGCTATGGGAGAAAGAAAAATTTTCTCAGCAGCCAAATTAACCAACCAACTCAAAGATGGTTACATATATATTATACTATCAGGAGAGGCTTATCAATTGGCGAGCAACAATATTTTTCAGAAATACATAAAAAGTTTTGGATTGGGAGCTATAGGTTTGACAACTTTCTTCACTTTGTTGGTAGGTTTTGTTTCTATTTGGTTTTTAACTAAAAACTTAAGAAAAATCACCTCTGTAGTCCAACGATTTAAGGAAGGGGATTTTAATGCGAGAATAGAAAACGCAGATAAATCTGATATCAGTGTTTTGGCAAATACATTCAACACAATGGCTGACACGATTTGTCAAAATATTGAGGAAGTTAAAAAAGTTGATTCATTAAGAAGGCAGCTTATAGCGAATGTGTCACATGATTTAAGAACGCCATTAGCAATATTAAAAGGTTATTCAGAAACATTATTAGAAAAGAAACATTTGCTTTCAGAAGGAGAGAAACAGAAATATTTAGAAATTGTCAACTCTAATAGTGATAAGCTTTCTAGATTAGTGGAACAATTATTTGAGTATTCTAAATTAGAGGCTAAACAGGTGAAACCAGAAAAAGTAAAGTTTTCAATTACCGATTTGTGTCTAGACTTAGTATCTAAGTACCAATTAAAATCCAAAACGGAAAATATTGACTTAATATTTAATATTGAAAAAAAGGAAAATATTCTAGTGTACGCTGATATCGGATTAATTGAACGGGTTTTACAGAATCTAATAGACAATGCTTTTAAATTTACAAAGGCCGGTGGGGTAATTACTTTAGATTTGGATAAATCTAAGTCACAAAATAAAATAAAAATTTCTGTTGGCGATTCTGGCATAGGAATTAAAGAAAGTGATCAATTGATGATATTCGATCGATTTACGCAAAATGATTCTCAAAATAGATTCACAGGTGCAGGTATAGGATTGTCGATCGTTAAAAAAATTCTTGAACTACATGATTCAATTATTAGGGTCGACAGTAAGATTGGTAAAGGCACAAAGTTTACGTTTCATCTTCAAATGAATTAAATTATAAGAACGCTTTAAACAGTTTATTTACGGTAATATAAAAATTTTGATTTTTTTCATTTTGTAAATAAATGATTTGAAGGTGTTTAAGGGTTTGTTGTAATTTTTTTCAAATTTTTTTGTCATAAAAGTTTGTTTGGTAAGAAAAAGTGTGTGTATATTTGCACCCGCTTTGGGAAACAACGATGTTTAAATAAAGCGATAGTTCTTCAAAAAGGTTGGAAATATTTGTAGCGGATTGTGAGGATTTCGCATCAAATTTTCGGTCTAGATATTTTGAAGTAGTTCATTGAAAATAATGATTGACAGCACAGCGATACTGTTTTTGTATTGATTAATACAAAGGCAAGTATTGGTAAGAAAATAAAAATAGACACATGTACGCTAATTGAGGGTTCTTAAAAGAGGTTTTTGGAGTTATTCTAATAAATGATCTTTAAAAGATTCTACGATGAAGAGTTTGATCCTGGCTCAGGATGAACGCTAGCGGCAGGCCTAACACATGCAAGTCGAGGGGCAGCATAGATAGCTTGCTATCTGATGGCGACCGGCGCACGGGTGCGTAACGCGTATACAACCTACCTATTACTGAGGGATAGCCCGAAGAAATTTGGATTAATACCTCATAGTATTATAAGATGGCATCATTTAATAATTAAAGGTTACGGTAATAGATGGGTATGCGTCCTATTAGCTAGATGGTGAGGTAACGGCTCACCATGGCAACGATAGGTAGGGGTCCTGAGAGGGAGATCCCCCACACTGGTACTGAGACACGGACCAGACTCCTACGGGAGGCAGCAGTGAGGAATATTGGACAATGGAGGCAACTCTGATCCAGCCATGCCGCGTGTAGGAAGACGGCCCTATGGGTTGTAAACTACTTTTGTACGGGAAGAAATACAGTCACGTGTGATTGTTTGACGGTACCGTAAGAATAAGCACCGGCTAACTCCGTGCCAGCAGCCGCGGTAATACGGAGGGTGCAAGCGTTATCCGGAATCATTGGGTTTAAAGGGTCCGTAGGCGGGTAATTAAGTCAGTGGTGAAATGCAGGGGCTCAACTCCGGCACTGCCATTGATACTGGTTATCTTGAATTATTGTGAAGTGGTTAGAATATGTAGTGTAGCGGTGAAATGCTTAGATATTACATAGAATACCGATTGCGAAGGCAGATCACTAACAATATATTGACGCTGATGGACGAAAGCGTGGGGAGCGAACAGGATTAGATACCCTGGTAGTCCACGCCGTAAACGATGGTTACTAGCTGTTTGGATCGATTGAGATCTGAGTGGCCAAGCGAAAGTGATAAGTAACCCACCTGGGGAGTACGTTCGCAAGAATGAAACTCAAAGGAATTGACGGGGGCCCGCACAAGCGGTGGAGCATGTGGTTTAATTCGATGATACGCGAGGAACCTTACCAGGGCTTAAATGCAGTATGACAGATTTGGAAACAGATTTTTCTTCGGACATATTGCAAGGTGCTGCATGGTTGTCGTCAGCTCGTGCCGTGAGGTGTCAGGTTAAGTCCTATAACGAGCGCAACCCCTATTTCTAGTTGCCAGCACATAATGGTGGGGACTCTAGAGAGACTGCCGGTGCAAACCGTGAGGAAGGTGGGGATGACGTCAAATCATCACGGCCCTTACGTCCTGGGCTACACACGTGCTACAATGGTAGGGACAGAGAGCAGCCACTTCGCGAGAAGGAGCGAATCTACAAACCCTATCTCAGTTCGGATCGCAGTCTGCAACTCGACTGCGTGAAGCTGGAATCGCTAGTAATCGCATATCAGCCATGATGCGGTGAATACGTTCCCGGGCCTTGTACACACCGCCCGTCAAGCCATGGAAGCTGGGGGTGCCTGAAGTCGGTGACCGAAAGGAGCTGCCTAGGGTAAAACTAGTAACTGGGGCTAAGTCGTAACAAGGTAGCCGTACCGGAAGGTGCGGCTGGAACACCTCCTTTCTGGAGTTCCTGAAATAATGGAACGAAACAAGGGATAGTTTCAAGACCTTTAACACTCAATTAGTGTGTGTTTATTTTAAAAAGCAAGTCAATCAAGAAATAGTCGCAAGACACTCAGTCTCATAGCTCAGCTGGTTAGAGCGCTACACTGATAATGTAGAGGTCGGCAGTTCGAGTCTGCCTGAGACTACGATGTCTTAGGTAGTTATTGAGTAGATAATTATAGCTAAGAGATAAAGTTCATTTATAGAATTTTAATGGAAATTCTAGAGGTTGAGGATTCTAAATTCGATATTCTGAATTCAGTATTTAGGATTCGTCATGGGGAATTAGCTCAGCTGGCTAGAGCGCCTGCCTTGCACGCAGGAGGTCATCGGTTCGACTCCGATATTCTCCACGAATGATTAGTAGAGATTAATCATTAAACGTTCATTGACATTTTGAAAAGATCAAAACGAGCATTAGTTCTAATATTAATTAGGATTAATACAAGATAGAAAAAATAATATTACTATATATCGTTGTATAGTAATAGGTATCATAAGCAAATAAGGGCGTATGGGGGATGCCTAGGCTCTCAGAGGCGATGAAGGACGTGATAAGCTGCGATAAGCTGCGGGGATTGGCACATACGATGTGATCCGCAGATTTCCGAATGGGGCAACCCGGCATGTTGAAGACATGTCACCAGTAATGGAGCAAACCCGGTGAACTGAAACATCTAAGTAGCCGGAGGAAGAGAAAACAATAGTGATTCCGTCAGTAGTGGCGAGCGAACGCGGAAAAGCCCAAACCAATTAGGTTACGGCCTAATTGGGGTTGTAGGACTACAATATTTGATGCTAAAAGAATAAGAATCCTTTGGAAAGAGGAGCCAAAGAAGGTGATAGCCCTGTATTGGTAATTTTAGTTATTGATAGTAGTATCCTGAGTAGTGCGGGGCACGGGAAACCCTGTATGAATCTAGCGGGACCATCCGCTAAGGCTAAATACTCCTGAGAGACCGATAGTGAACCAGTACCGTGAGGGAAAGGTGAAAAGAACCCTGAATAAGGGAGTGAAAAAGAACCTGAAACCATACGCTTACAAGCGGTCGGAGCCTTCGGGTGACGGCGTGCCTTTTGCATAATGAGCCTACGAGTTACCGTTGCTAGCAAGGTTAAGTGTTTCAGACACGGAGCCGTAGCGAAAGCGAGTCTGAATAGGGCGCTATAGTTAGTAGTGGTAGACGCGAAACCGTGTGATCTACCCATGGGCAGGGTGAAGCTGTGGTAACACACAGTGGAGGCCCGAACCGGTTGACGTTGAAAAGTCTTCGGATGACCTGTGGGTAGGGGTGAAAGGCCAATCAAACTCGGAAATAGCTCGTACTCTCCGAAATGCATTTAGGTGCAGCGTTGATTTAGTTTTATAGAGGTAGAGCTACTGATTGGATGCGGGGGCTTCACCGCCTACCAATTCCTGACAAACTCCGAATGCTATAAAATGATGATCAGCAGTGAGGGCATGGGTGCTAAGGTCCATGTCCGAAAGGGAAAGAACCCAGACCATCAGCTAAGGTCCCAAAATGTATGTTAAGTTGAAAAAACGAGGTTGTACTGCTTAGACAGCTAGGATGTTGGCTTGGAAGCAGCCATTCATTTAAAGAGTGCGTAACAGCTCACTAGTCGAGCGGTACGGCATGGATGATAATCGGGCATAAACATACTACCGAAGCTATGGACTCCATTGAGAGTGGTAGGAGAGCATTCTAATTGTGTTGAAGGTGAACTGTGAGGTTTGCTGGAACGATTAGAAACGAAAATGTAGGCATAAGTAACGATAAAGGGGGCGAGAAACCCCCTCACCGAAAGACCAAGGTTTCCTCAGCTATGCTAATCAGCTGAGGGTTAGTCGGGTCCTAACGCGTACCCGAACGGGGAAGTGGATGGATAACAGGTTAATATTCCTGTACCTGCTCACAATAAAAGTGACGGAGGTGTGAATTTGGTGCGTACTGACGGAAATGTACGTTGAACCAACTGTTAAGGTTGGGATAGTACCACAAGGCTACGGCTACGTGGATAATCCAGAGGAGCAACTTCCAAGAAAAGCAAGTGAAGCAGCCCGTACCGTAAACCGACACAGGTGGTTGGGATGAGAATTCTAAGGTGCTCGAGTGATTCATGGCTAAGGAACTAGGCAAAATAGACCTGTAACTTCGGGAGAAAGGTCCCCTATTTAATAGGGCGCAGTGAAAAGATCCAAGCGACTGTTTATCAAAAACACAGGGCTCTGCAAAATCGAAAGATGAAGTATAGGGCCTGACACCTGCCCGGTGCTGGAAGGTTAAGAGGAGGGTTTAGCTTCGGCGAAGATCTGAATTGAAGCCCCAGTAAACGGCGGCCGTAACTATAACGGTCCTAAGGTAGCGAAATTCCTTGTCGGGTAAGTTCCGACCTGCACGAATGGTGTAACGATTTGGATACTGTCTCAGCCATGAGCTCGGTGAAATTGTAGTATCGGTGAAGATGCCGATTACCCGCTACGGGACGAAAAGACCCCGTGCACCTTTACTATAGCTTAGTATTGATTTTGGATAAGTAATGTGTAGGATAGGTGGGAGACTATGAAGTGACGTCGCCAGGCGTTGTGGAGTCATTGTTGAAATACCACCCTTTGCTTATTTGAAATCTAACCCAGAAATGGGGACATTGCTTGGTGGGTAGTTTGACTGGGGTGGTCGCCTCCAAAAGAGTAACGGAGGCTTCTAAAGGTTTCCTCAGCACGCTTGGTAACCGTGCGTAGAGTGCAATGGCATAAGGAAGCTTGACTGAGAGACATACAGGTCGATCAGGTTGGAAACAAGAGCATAGTGATCCGGTGGTTCCGCATGGAAGGGCCATCGCTCAAAGGATAAAAGGTACGCCGGGGATAACAGGCTGATCTCCCCCAAGAGCTCACATCGACGGGGGGGTTTGGCACCTCGATGTCGGCTCGTCACATCCTGGGGCTGGAGAAGGTCCCAAGGGTTGGGCTGTTCGCCCATTAAAGTGGCACGCGAGCTGGGTTCAGAACGTCGTGAGACAGTTCGGTCTC
This sequence comes from Nonlabens sp. SCSIO 43208, assembly GCF_050703575.1. Taxonomy (NCBI): domain Bacteria; kingdom Pseudomonadati; phylum Bacteroidota; class Flavobacteriia; order Flavobacteriales; family Flavobacteriaceae; genus Nonlabens; species Nonlabens sp. SCSIO 43208. The sequence goes on along the minus strand of NZ_CP065365.1, from coordinate 295,845 downwards.
TATCTGTAGTGGGCGCTAGAAATTTGAGTGAATCTGACTTTAGTACGAGAGGACCGAGTTGGACTGACCGCTGGTCTACCAGTTGTTCCGCCAGGGGCATTGCTGGGTAGCTACGTCGGGAAGGGATAAGCGCTGAAAGCATATAAGCGCGAAACCCATCACAAGATGAGATTTCTTTAAAGGGTCGTGGGAGACTACCACGTTGATAGGTCATAGGTGTAAAGGCAGTAATGTCATAGCCGAGTGATACTAATTACCCGTAAGCTTAGATACCTCTATCTACTTGTATTGATTTTGAACTTTTCAAAATGTCAACATATACAGTTGGATTATTTTAATTTAACTGAAACCTTTAAGGTGGTTATAGCAATGGGGCTCACCTCTTACCATTCCGAACAGAGAAGTTAAGCCCATTAGCGCAGATGGTACTGCATTTGTGGGAGAGTATGTCGCCGCCTTCTTTTAAAACCCTTATCAATTTGATAAGGGTTTTTTGTTGTGGTAAACTTTGTTAACGATATCTTAGGAACTTCTTAAATATGTATGGTGTATTTTTCTTGAAATTTATAATTCATGAAAAAATATCTTTTTTTGAGTTTACTTTCCTTAGTATTGATTACTACCCAAGGCTGTAGTACTTCTTCGAAAGCAAAAGGCTCAAAATCTCAAGTTGTTGCTAGTTCTAAAAGCAAAAAGAAAGGAGGTATGCAACCTTACAACAAGGTAATTACCTCTAAAGCTCAAACCGACCCAGGTCTTTTCTCTGTACACTTTTTGGAGGATAAATACTATTATGAAATACCCGATTCTTTATTAAATAGAGAGATGTTGATGGTGACGCGGATTGCAAAAACTGCTTCTGGAATTGGTTTTGGTGGCGGTAAACAAAATACTCAAACCTTGAGATGGCAACGAAATAAAAATGATATCTTACTAAGAGTTGTTTCCCATCAAATTGTAGCTAACGATTCTTTACCAGTAAGTTTAGCGGTTGAAAATTCTAATTTTGAACCAATTCTTTACAGTTTTCCAATTAAGGCTATTAAAAAGGATAGTTTATCTAATAACCTAGTCATTGATGTTACTAATTTTTTCAATAAGGATGTTAAGGCGGTTGGATTTCCTCAAAACTCTAGAAAACGCTACAAAATAACTAGGTTAGATGATAGTCGTTCTTATATTGACACCTTAAGATCTTATCCACTCAATATAGAATCGAGGCATGTTAAAACATATTTTTCCTCTGATCCACCATCTAATTCAAGTGTTCAATCAATATCACTTGAAATTAGTAATTCAATGATTTTGTTACCTAAAACGCCTATGAAGCGTCGTTATTTTGATCAACGTGTAGGATGGTTTGCAAGAGGTCAACAAGATTATGGATTAGATGAACAAAAAACCAAAACTGTTCGCTATTTAGATAGATGGAGACTAGAGGTTAAAGAGGAAGACAAACAAAAATTCCTTAATGGAGAGTTGGTTATTCCTAAAAAGCAAATTGTTTATTATATAGATCCGGCCACTCCGCAGAAATGGAGACAATTTATCAAGCAAGGTATTGAAGACTGGCAAGTGGCATTTGAGGCAGCCGGGTTTAAAGAGGCAATTATCGCTAAAGACCCACCAAGTAAAGAAGAAGATCCAGATTGGAGTCCTGAGGACGTGCGTTTTTCAACAGTAAGATACCTAGCATCACCTATACCTAATGCAAATGGACCTCATGTAAGTGACCCTAGAAGTGGTGAGATTCTTGAAAGTGATATTAACTGGTATCATAATGTAATGACTCTTTTACATAATTGGTTCTTCATTCAAACTGCGGCAATTAATCCTGATGCCAGAATGAATAAATTTGATGATGAAGTTATGGGTAGGCTCATAAGATTCGTTAGTGCACATGAGGTTGGTCACACGTTAGGACTACCACATAATATGGGAAGTTCAATAGCTTATTCTGTTGAAAATTTAAGGGATGCAGAATTTACCAAAAAATATGGTACTGCACCATCTATAATGGATTACGCAAGATTTAATTATGTAGCTCAACCGGAAGATGGTGATGTTGCCCTAATGCCTAATATTGGTCCGTATGATAAATATTCAATCATGTGGGGTTATAAACCAATTTTAGATAAGACAGCCAAAGAAGAGAAGGAAATATTAGATTCCTGGATAAATGAAAAAGCAGGCGATCCTATGTACCGTTTCGGAAGACAGCAATTCGGTGTTGTTGATCACACTAGTCAAACGGAAGATCTTGGTGATGACTCTATGAGAGCTAGTGAATACGGTATCAAAAATTTACAGCGCATTGTTCCTAATCTAATCGAATGGACGGGTGAAGAAGGTGAAAATTATAGTGAATTAAAATCTATGTACGATCAGTTATTAGGACAGTATAATCGATACATGGGCCACGTAACTGCCAATATTGGTGGGGTAAAAGAAACATATAAAGCTTATGGTCAACAAGACGGAGCCGTATATGAGCATGCGAGTAGAGATAAGCAAACGAGAGCTATGAAGTTCTTAAACGAGCAATTATTTTCAACACCAGAGTGGTTAATTGATCAAAATATTTTCAATAAAATTGAATCTGACGGTGCAATAGAAAGAATTAGAGGTGTTCAAACTAGAACCCTTAATAATTTATTGGATTTTGGCAGAATGTCAAGATTAATGGAGAATGAAGAGGTTAATGGTTCAAACGGATATGGTTTATTAGAAATGATGAATGATCTTAGATCGGGATTGTTTAGTGAGTTGAAACGCGGACAAAAAATAGATCGATATAGACGTAACTTACAACGTGCTTATATAGAACGTTTAGAATTTATAATGAATAACGAACAACCTAAATTACCAGCTCGAGTAAGAGCGTTTGCTGGTCAAAGTAGTGTTGATGTTTCTCAAAGTGATATAAGACCAATTGTTAGAGCTCAACTTAAAACATTATTAAGAGATGTTACAAGAGCTTCTAATCGAACATCAGACGAGATGACTAAATACCATCTAAATGATTTAAAAGAACGAATAGATTATATTCTTAATCCAAATGATTAGTTTTAAGTTTTACTAGAAAAAAAGGTATGATGAAAATCATACCTTTTTTAATTTAACAATGTATTTATTTGTATTTAAGGCTTAACTTGTCCTATGGTCGTATTTTTTAAATGTAACTCATTCTTATAAATATTAAAATATTGAACAAAGTTCTTATCGCCTTTTTTTTGAGTATATTTTATTCCGCCTACGGCGCTTCTCAATCTTGTGTTTGTTTTAGAGAAAATATTGCTACAGATTACAAAAATGTTGATTTTATCGCTCATGTACGCATAAATGAAGTGTACTATAACTACCCTATTGAGAATCAAGATTACGTACGTTTTGATATTTTAGAAATATTAAAAGGTCCAAAAAACAACTCTATGATTATAAAACAAGAAGTTGGTAACAACATCAATAACGATAAATGTAGATTGTATCTAAAAGCAAATGATGAACTTTTGATATTCGGAAATTTGGATAACGGGCAACTAATTTCTAAGCCTTGTCTAAGAAATAAGTTTGCTATGGATTCAGGTTTTGTGACAGAATTGAATAAGTATCGTACGCTTCGTAAACATCATAAGCTGATTACAGATTCTAGGACTTTTTGTACTCAATTCAATGATAATATACAGTTTAGTACTACTCTACAAAATATCCTCATAAAATCTAATTCAAAATTGATTGGAATTTATGCAGTCGTTTTCAATGATGATCAAACTATCAATAAAACAGAAGTAGTTGAGTCTCTATCAAGGGAAATTGATGTAAAAATCCAAATAGCCCTTATAAAGTCATCTTGGGCGCAATGTGCGGTTAATAACAATAATAAATTCATTGTTGTTGTCCACAAAACATCTGATGAAAATGGAACTAGACTATTCTTGCACTAACTTTTTATTTGATAAAAAATAAAAGCCTGCCGTAAGCACAAAGAGTAATAATGGATGAATTAAAAAACGCCTGATATAAAATATTATCATCTTTGACGAGTCTGGAGATATGTGTAAAAGTGTAATAAAGGAAGTCATTAAAATAATATAGGCAAATACATAAACCCATAGCGCTGCCTTTATATAATCTAATTTTTTATACAAAAGCCCAATAATACCCAATGAAATAAGGGAATTAATGGCGTAACGAAGGGTCGTATAAAATCCTGTTGTAACTATATTAATAGATGGCAAGCTCATGTTTTGAAAATCTGATAGATAGAATTGTTTTAATTCATCTATAAATAATAAATCTTCAAAAACTCTTACACTTATTAATAACCCGATTAATAGAATAATTAATAAGTATCTATATAGTTGGTACATGTTTGGATTTTGGTTTTTTGAGCCAATACAACCACAATAAAACAGTGGTTCCATAGATTATAGCTGGAAAAATTATCTCATGGGACACATGAGTAAGGGTCGGATAATCGGCATAGATAATTCCTAATAACACCAATCGGGTAAGGTTGATAGCGTATATTATAACTACTCCAATTAATAGAAATAGTATAGTTTTTTTCCACGCTTTCGCGAAAGCGAGAATAAACGCGCAAAACAAGATCATAACACTTACTGCATTACATCCTTCAATAATTCTAAATAAGAGTTGTTCATTAGAGTAAACAGCTACAGATGGATGTCCTGCACTATTCATCGTTTGCGCATTATACCCTATTAAACTTAATAACTCTTGTGTCTGGAAACTTATTTGAGAAGTAATTGGATCAGGATAGTGATAACTGCCATAATCAAAACTCAAATAGAAATAATAGATGATTGAGAGCCCGATATACAGTCCTCCAAAAACGGCAACAAATTTAAACACAGGTATATAAGGTCTAAGTGATGAAAGCATTTGTATATTCTATGTTAAAACTGTTAAGTAATCAGCTGTGGATATTAGTTTTGTAGCTTCAAAAATACTACAATGAATATAAACGAATTGAAACCAGCTGTTCTTAAAATCATAGGAAGTTCTAATGGTACGGTAAAGGATAAAATGCAAGCGGTTTGTGAATTGCTTCAAGTTAACCTGGAAACTTACGATTGGGTTGGTTTTTATATGGCTCATGAGTCAGAACCTACATTGCATTTATGGGCACAAGCTGGAGAGCCTACTGACCATACGGTTATTCCATTTGGTAAAGGTATTTGTGGGCAAGTGGCTGTATCTAATCAAAATTTTGTAGTTGACGATGTTACTGCACAGGATAATTATATAGCTTGTAGCATATATGTAAAAAGTGAAGTGGTAATTCCAATGTTTAAAAATGGTAAGAACATAGGTCAAATTGATATTGATAGCAATACACCAAAAGCATTTGACGAAAAGGACGAACGTTTTTTAGAATGGGTAAACGAACAAATTGCAGCTATCATTTAAACCTTGCGAATAGCTTTTTCCCATTCCCAAGCACTGGATAATGCAGATTCCAAGGAATGCACGGCCTTCCAATTTAAAATATTATTAGCCTTGCTGGTATCTGCATAAGCTTCAATCACATCACCTGGTCTACGATTCACTATTTTATAGTTGAGTTCTAGACCAGTTGCTTTTTCAAAGGTTTTCACTACTTCTAGTACTGTATTACCAGTACCGGTACCTATATTAAAGGTTTCAAATTTAGATTGTGAATTTTTATTCAATAACCTTTCAAGTGCAGCTATATGAGCCTTGGCTAGGTCAACCACATGGATATAATCTCTGATTGCAGTTCCATCTCTAGTAGGATAATCTTGTCCAAAAATAGAAAGCTGCTCTCTTATTCCTATAGCAGTTTGAGTAATGTACGGAACAAGATTTTGAGGAATGCCATTTGGTAATTCGCCGATTAGGCAACTCTCATGAGCTCCGATTGGATTAAAATATCTTAGACTTATACATTTGAAAGTAGAACTTGTTTTACAAAGATCATTAATTATTTCTTCACCTATTTGCTTAGTATTACCATAGGGAGAAGCTGCTGGTTTTATAGGAGCTTCTTCTGTGATAGGCATAACATCTGCTTGTCCATATACGGTACAAGAAGAACTGAAAATAAAAGAGATTTCCTTGTCTTTAAGTTGTTGAAGTAAATTTACTAATGCATTAATATTGTTTTCGTAATAGAGTAAAGGGTTCTCTACACTTTCACCTACTGCTTTAGACGCTGCAAAATGAATTACTCCGTCTATATTTTTTTCTTTAGTAAACAGATTGTTAACTTGATTTTTGTCTCTTAAATCAATTTGATAAAAGGAAGGTTCTTTTTTAGATATTTTCTTGATTCTATCCAAAACATCTTTACTAGAATTAGATAAATTATCGATGATTACAACCTCATAATTTAATTCCAGTAGTTCTACAACAACGTGTGAACCTATATATCCTAAACCGCCTGTTACTAATATTTTCATAAAAGCAAATGTAAACGAACTTCTCTACATGAAGTAACCATAAACAAAAAATGCTGCTCACACAGGAACAGCATTTCTTATCAAAATATAAGGGGAAAATTAATCTCTAAGTAAAGCTCTTGAAATTACGATTTTCTGTATTTCACTTGTACCTTCATAGATTTGAGTGATTTTTGCATCTCTCATTAAACGCTCTACGTGATATTCCTTCACATAACCGTTACCACCATGAATTTGTACAGCCTCTACACTAGTTTCCATAGCAACCTGCGATGCAAATAATTTTGCTGCCGCACCACTTACATCATAGTTATTACCCATGTCCTTATCCCAAGCACTTTGCATTACCATGTGACGTGCTGCAGTAATATTGGTATACATATCAGCCAGTTTAAAGGCGATTGCTTGGTGGTTACAAATTTCTGTACCAAAAGCTTTCCTTACTTTAGAATAATCTCTAGCAAGTTCATAAGCTCCACTTGCTATACCCAAGGCTTGAGCAGCAATCCCTATACGACCACCAGATAAAGTTTTCATGGCAAATTTGAATCCAAATCCATCTTCACCTATCCTATTTTCTTTAGGAACTTTTACATCATTAAAAATTAATGAATGAGTATCACTACCTCTAATTCCTAATTTATCTTCTTTAACACCGATTTCAAAACCGTCCCAACCTTTTTCTACAATAAAAGCGTTGATTCCACGGTGTTTTTTCTCGCGATCGGTTTGTGCAATTACTAGGTAATAGTCTGCGGTACTTCCGTTAGTGATCCAGTTTTTAGTACCATTAAGTACATAATGGTCACCTTTGTCAATAGCAGTAGTTTTTTGTGAAGTTGCATCACTACCAGCTTCAGGCTCACTTAAACAAAATGCACCTATAGATTCACCTGTTGTAAGTTTAGTTAAGTATTTTTCTTTTTGAGCTTCGTTACCGTAAGTATCCAGTCCCCAACAAACTAGTGAGTTGTTAACCGATACGATCACAGATGCACTTGCGTCAATTTTTGAAAGCTCTTCCATCACAAGGACATAAGAAATTGTGTCCATTCCACCACCACCATACTTAGGGTCGGCCATCATACCTAGAAATCCTAGTTCACCCATTTTTTTTACCTGTTCTGCAGGGAATCTTTGGTGAGTATCCCTTTCTATAACACCAGGAAGTAATTCTGTACGTGCAAAATCTCTTGCCGCATCTCTAATCATTAAATGCTCTTCAGTAAGGCCAAAATCCATGATAGTTCTATATTGTTTGAGTTATTTTTAAGTTTGCAAATTTAACTTGTTTACACCTTTTTACCTCATAAAATACCTATGAATCATCAGTACTATAACGTTTTAGGAGTCATGTCAGGTACATCATTAGATGGTGTAGATATTGCACACGTTCAATTAGTACGTGAAAAACAGTGGACCTTTACAATTTGTAATGCAGTTTGTATTCCGTATTCCGCTCAATGGAAACGTAGATTGAGTCAGGCTGTACATAGTTCTTCTGTAGAAATTGAAAATCTCAATAAGGAATATACCTTATACTTAGGTCAACTTGTTAAAAAATACCTCGATCAAAATCCTATTGAAGACTTAATTGCCGTTTGTTCTCATGGTCATACTATATTTCACAAGCCAGAACAAGGATATACCCTTCAAATAGGAAATCTTCCAGAGATAGCGTCTATTATCGGTCATCGAGTTGTTTGCGATTTTAGAGTTCAGGATATTTTACTTGGTGGGCAAGGAGCACCATTGGTTCCTATAGGAGATCAGCTCCTATTCAATGATTATGATTACTGTTTAAATTTAGGCGGATTTGTAAATATTAGTCATGATTCTAGTGATGGTCGTATCGCTTACGATATTTGTCCAGTTAATACGGTACTCAATCATTTTTCGTTGCTGTTGGGTAAGGAGTATGATGAGGATGGCGCTTTCGCGAAAGCGGGAAAAGTACAAATACCTTTACTCGATAAATTGAATGATATACCTTATTATGGGATGAATCCACCGAAGTCACTAGGTATAGAATGGGTTAATCAATATGTATTTCCTTTATTACAGAATTACGATATAAAGGATGTTCTTGCCACTTTTGTAGAACATGTAGCGATACAAATAACAAAAGTTATCACGTCTAAAAAAAGAATTATTTGTACAGGAGGTGGTGCATTTAATACATATTTAATGGATAGAATTAGGTATCATTACGACGGTGATCTCGTTATTCCAGAATCAAAGATAGTAGAGTATAAAGAAGCATTAATCTTTGGGCTGTTAGGAGTACTTCGATTGCGTAATCAAGTAAATTGTTTAAGTAGTGTGACAGGTTCGCGACATGATCATTCAAGTGGTCAAATTTACCTTCCTTAAGAAATTGTAAAACCTGCTTTTTCTTCATCTAGCTAGATTATATTTGTACAAATTCTACTAACTATATGAAGGAATTGCTTAAACGCTACGAGGAAGCGCAGCCAGAAATAGTTTTTCACTGGAACGACCCAGAAACCGAGGCTGAAGGTTGGACAGTGATTAATAGTCTAAGAGGAGGCGCAGCTGGTGGTGGTACTCGTATGAGACAAGGTCTGGACAAGAATGAGGTGCTTTCGCTAGCAAAAACGATGGAAATCAAATTTACTGTTTCTGGACCAGCGATTGGTGGTGCAAAATCTGGGATCAACTTTGATCCACAAGATCCACGTAAAAAAGGGGTTTTGGAACGTTGGTACAAAGCAGTTTCCCCACTTCTTAAAAGCTATTATGGTACAGGTGGTGACTTAAATGTTGATGAAATACATGAAGTAATTCCTATTACTGAAGACAGCGGTGTATGGCATCCACAAGAAGGTGTTTTTAATGGACATTTTTCTCCAACAGAAGCTGATAAAATCAATAGAATTGGACAATTACGACATGGTGTAATCAAAGTAATTGAAAATCCAGAGTTTTCACCTGATGTTTCTCGTAAGTATACTGTTGCCGATATGATAACGGGTTACGGAGTAGCAGAGGCTGTTAAGCATTACTACAATATTTTTGGTGGTGATGTTAAAGGTAAGCGTGCTGTTGTACAAGGCTTTGGTAATGTAGGTAGCGCTGCGGCTTATTATTTGGCTCAAATGGGTGCCAAAGTCGTAGGGATTATAGATAGAGTAGGTGGTTTAATTAATGAAGATGGCTTTAGTTTTGAAGAGATAAGAGAATTATTCTTAAATAAAGACGGGAATACCTTAAGAGCATCTTCACTTATACCGTTTGAAGAGGTCAATGAAAAAATTTGGGAACTTAATACACAAATTTTTGCACCATGTGCAGCCTCTAGATTAATAAGTCAAAATCAAATTGATCAAATGATAGATAGTGGTCTTGAAGTGATTTCTTGTGGAGCAAATGTACCATTTGCTGATAAAGAAATTTTCTTTGGTCCTATCATGGAGCATACAGATGAGAAAGTGAGTCTTATTCCAGATTTTATTTCCAACTGTGGTATGGCAAGAGTGTTTGCCTATTTTATGGAGCGTCGTGTGCAAATGACTGACGATGCAATTTTTAACGATACTAGTATGACAATACGTAATGCAATTCAAAACATTTACGATCATAATAGTTCAAAACAACAAATCAGCTCAACCGCATTTGAGCTAGCTTTAAAACAATTAGTATAATTATGTTTAAAAACTTTTTAGGAAACAGTCCACATTGGTTTAAGTGGACTATGATAGCTTTTTTAGTTTTCAATACCATTGGTTACTTTATTTTACCTGGAACTGTAATGGGTTGGGTGTTTATTGCAGAGTTTATTTTCTGTCTGGCAATGGCCTTAAAATGTTATCCACTACAATCTGGTGGATTACTGGCTATTCAGGTACTGGCATTAGGACTCACCAGTCCTGGTCATCCAGGATCTGATCACGGTGTGTATGCAGAAGTTTCTCAAAACTTAGAAGTAATCCTACTTTTAGTCTTTATGGTAGCTGGTATTTACTTTATGAAACCGCTGCTTATGTACATTTTCGTTAAGGTTTTTACTAAAATTAAATCTAAGCTTTTATTATCCCTATTCTTCGTGTTTTTGAGTGCGGTCCTTAGTGCATTTCTTGATGCATTGACCGTGACGGCAGTTCTTATTAGTGTAGGGTTAGGGTTTTATAATGTTTACCACAAGATTCATTCTAGTGACCTAGATCTTGATGCTGATGATACTTTGGATAGGAAACAATTAAGTGGTGAAACTCTTGAGAAGTTTAGATCCTTTTTACGTAGTCTTGTAATGCATGGTGTGGTAGGTACCGCTCTTGGTGGTGTGTGTACCATAGTTGGAGAACCTCAAAACCTGCTTATAGGTGCCAAGATGGATTGGAACTTTATTGAATTCTTCCTAAAAATGTCACCGATTACTATTCCAGTATTTATCGCTGGTATATTAACAACCGTATTATTAGAAACTACCAAAACATTTGGATTTGGTGAAAAAATGCCACCAGTGGTAAGACAAATTATTGAAGGCTGGATGGAAAAACGTGATTCTGAACGTACCGAAAAAGAAAAGTACGCTTTGATCGTTCAAGCAGTGTCTGCGGTACTATTGATAACAGGGCTAGCTTTGCATATTGCGCCAGTAGGATTTATAGGTTTAGGTTTAATCGTAATTCAAACTGCATTTATGGGAATTACAGATGAGCACAGCCTAGGAAAAGCTTTTGAAGAGGCGTTACCTTTTACAGGTTTATTAGTTGTGTTTTTTGTGATTGTAGCAATGATACACGATCAACATTTGTTTGCTCCAATAATTGATTGGGCCTTACACCAAGATCCTAGCAGTCAACCTGCGATCTTCTATCTGGCTAATGGATTCTTAAGTATGATATCAGATAACGTATTTGTGGCCACTGTTTACATTAATGAAGTGGCAGCTGCTCATCAAAACGGTGTTATTGATAGAGAAACATATGAACATCTTGCCATTGCAATTAATACAGGAACTAATTTACCAAGTGTGGCTACACCTAATGGTCAGGCAGCGTTTTTATTTTTATTGACATCGGCATTAGCTCCGGTAATTAACTTATCATATGGTAAAATGGTAAAAATGGCATTACCTTACACAATAGTTTTAACGATAGTAGGTTTAACTTGTGTGATTCTTACTCTTTAAAACCTTGTAAATAACTAATTTTAGACTTTGTTTTAAGTAGGTGTATAATGTTTATGTTTATCCTACGTTATCAATCAAACAATATATTAATGAGTATGATTCAAGAATCAGCAGGAATTACTGACGCTGTAGAACCAGTAATAGAAGAGAAAACCCTATCTCTTTATGACCTTATTGTAAGCGGTGGAGTGGCAGGAACTATCGTAATTGCTATATTGATAGTGTTACTTTTTGTAGCACTTTATATATACTTTGAGCGTTTATTTAAGATCAAGGCTTCTAGTAAGATTGATAAAAACTTTATGCTTCAAATTAAAGATCAAGTTACTAATGGAAACTTAGATGCTGCAAAAATGCTATGTGCCAAAGAAGATTCTCCTGTAGCAAGGTTGACGGAGAAAGGTATAAGCCGCATAGGGTCACCGCTCGAGGATATCAATAGCGCTATAGAAAATGCTGGTAAATTAGAAGTATACAAATTAGAAAAGAATGTAAGTATTTTGGCTACTATTGCAGGAGCTGCTCCAATGATTGGATTTTTGGGAACTGTAATAGGTATGGTACTTGCTTTTCATACTCTTGCAAATAGTGGTGGACAAGCTGAAATGGGAACACTAGCAGAAGGTATTTATACTGCAATGACCACGACTGTAGCTGGTTTAATTGTTGGTATCATCGCTTACATAGGATATAATCATTTAGTTGTTAAAACAGATAAAGTGGTTCATCAAATGGAAGCAAACGCAGTTGATTTCCTTGATTTACTAAATGAACCAGCTTAATTATGAATTTAAGAGGAAGAAATAAAGTAAGTCCTGAATTCTCGATGTCATCGATGACTGATATCGTATTTCTATTGCTAGTATTTTTTCTACTTACTTCGCCATCCATCACACCAGAAGCTCTGGATTTAATTTTACCAAAGGCAAAAGGTAAATCCTCCAATGTTCAAAACGCCTCGGTGAGTATTTCTAAAGATGGTCTGTTTTTTGTAAACAGTAAACAAGTAGAGGAAAATGCGATTGAGCAAGAGCTACTTTCCATAATGGAAAATCAAGAAGATCCTACCATTATATTAAGAGCAGATAATGAAGTAGCTTTACAAAAAGCTGTCACGGTTATGGATATCGCAAATCGTAATAAGTACAAAATAATTTTAGCCGTAAAACCGTAAAAGATGGGATTTTTAGACACCAGAGAAAAACGTAAGTCTTTCATCATTACAAGTATTTTGATGAGTGTGCTGTTATTGGTGTTTACTTTTGTGACGGTTTTAAAAGAACTTGATCCACCGCCAGAAAGTGGAATCGCTGTAAACTTTGGAAACACAGCAGTAGGATCTGGACCAGTAGAACCTGCAAAACCTACTAAGGTTACCCCAGTTACTCAAACCTCACAACCGCAACCTGCGCAGTCTAGTGAGGAAAATATCGCTACTCAAGAAATTGAAGATGCGCCTGTTATTAATAGCAGTCCTGATGTAGAAACATCAACCAAACCTGTGAAAACAGATCCTAAACCACAAACTGAACCAGTAAAGGAAGACCCTAAACCTAGTTCTGATGTTCTTAATGCTATAGGTTCTGTAACTGGAGCCGATGAAATTGATGGTGAAAATAATAATGGCGAAGGACCAGGTGATGGTCCTGGGAACAAAGGTCAGTTGAATGGAGATCCATACGCAAATACCTATTATGGAGATCCTGGATTAGGTCAAGGTGGTAAGGGGTACGGTCTTAAAGGAAGAGGTAAAATACGTGGTCAAGGAGTACCGCCAGATTGTAATGAGAGCGGAAAGGTAATTGTCGAAATTGAAGTAAATAGATCTGGCGAAGTTGTAAAGGCAACAGCAGGAAAAAAAGGAACTTCAAACAGAGCACAGTGTTTGTTAGACGCTGCAACTAAAACAGCTAAAACCTGGAAGTTTACTGCCGCTCCAGACGCTACTAAAGAAATTCAAATAGGTTTCATAGAAGTCATCTTTAAATTAGGTGAGTAGTAAATATCAAAAGACGTTAAATTGGTTGTTCAGCCAATTACCGATGTATCAAAAGGTAGGTAAGGTCGCTTACAAGGCCGACTTATCTAATATCCAAAAACTAGATACACATTTAAAACATCCTCATCACTCATTTCCTAGTATTCACGTAGCAGGAACTAATGGTAAAGGAAGTACCTGCCACATTCTAGCTAGTGTGTTGCAAGAAGCTGGTTACAAAGTTGGTCTCTATACCTCACCTCATTTACGCGATTTTAGAGAACGTATTAAAATCAATGGTAAACCTTGTGAAAAGCAATTTGTTGTTGACTTTATTTCATTAAATAAAGATTTTTTTGAGTCCAATCAGTTGTCTTTTTTTGAGATGACAGTAGGTATGGCCTTTCAATATTTTAAGGAGAGACAAGTCGATATTGCGATAATTGAAGTTGGATTGGGTGGTAGATTAGATTCAACTAACATCATTACTCCATTGATTTCTGTCATTACTAGTATAGACAAGGACCACACCGCAATATTGGGTAATACTTTGTCTAAAATTGCTATGGAAAAAGCAGGGATTATCAAGCCTAATGTTCCTGTTGTTGTAGGTGAACGTAGAAGTCTATTAAGATCTCGCTTTCGCGAAAGCGCACAAAACATAAACGCTCCTTATCATCAAGTAAACCATAAATTAAAAGCTCCTGTAAGTGATCTTTCTGCCTGGTATCAAAAAGATAATTTACGTACAGCTTTAACTACACTCAAATTACTAGATACTCTTTACGCATTTAACATTGATGAGAATCACATAAAGAAAGGTTGTAATAAGGTTTCTATTAACACTAGTTTTTATGGTAGATACACTAAATTAAGCTCACATCCTTTAGTGATTGCCGATACTGCCCATAATGTAGCAGGAGTTAAGGCGTTGATGAAACAAATCAAGAAAGAGCAATTCGATAAACTATATATCGTAATGGGTATGGTAAGCGATAAAGATGCTTTAAAGGTTATAAAGTTATTACCATCTACTGCCTATTATATTCTTACACAAGCAACAGTAAGTAGAGCAATGCCGGTTGAGGTTCTTTCTAAATACTTTGAGGAGCTTAATAGAAGTTTTGAAGTAATAAATGATGTGAAAACAGCAAAAAAAGTAGCTATTGAAAAAGCGCAGGAGAGTGATGCTGTGATAGTTACAGGAAGCACTTTTGTGGTGGCAGAAATTTTTTAATTTTTTTCATTAAAAAATAGTTGGAGAAACAAAAAAGGGTTGTATATTTGCAACCGCTTTAGGGCGCGTAGCTCAGTTGGTTCAGAGCACTTGGTTTACACCCAAGGGGTCAGGGGTTCGAATCCCTTCGCGCCCACAGAGAAAAAAGGTCTTCAGAAATGAAGACCTTTTTTATTTATTTAAGTTTTATTTTTTAGTGAATAGTTATCTGCTTGCTTTGATTCATTAGGAAATAAAACGAATCGTCAATGGATATCTATATAATTCACCATTGCTGGCTTTTATTGCTCCTATAATAGTAAAAATAAAACTGCATATCATTACCAAGAAGATGGTAATAAATCCTATGATAAAGAACATAAGGAATATACTTATGATGCTATACAGAAAATAAGATATCATAAAATTAAGTATTTCTTTACCGTGTAAGTCCACCTTTTGACTGTAATCCTTATTTGTGGACCACATAATTATTGGAAAAATAATCCCACCAAAAGGAACAATCCATCCTGCAAATTGAGACAAGTGCATTAGTAAGCAAAATTGATTTTGTTCCATTCCCCACGGCTTATAGGAATGAGAGTGATATTCTGATGTAGTTTGATAAGGTTGATTCATGATTCTTTTTTTATTTATATGTAGTAAAAAAATGATTTTGTTACAGTCTAATAGACTCGTACCTTATTCGACTATACCTAGAGCGTTATATAAACTTGCTGTGGCGTTGTAGGATTTGATCAAAAGTTCATTGGCTTTTAAGGTTGCTTCAATTAGCTTTTGTTCTCTTGTATTGATTAGGAACACGCTACTTTCTCCTATTTGAAACATACGTAGCTCACCATTGAGCATTACTTGGTAATTGGATACAATCTCGTTGATAAGCCTATTCTGTTCGTCCAGAGAAGTGATTTCTACGCTTACAGCTTCTATTTTATTTCTAAGTTCTAACTGGGTAGCAGCTCTTTCTAATTCAGTATCTTGGATTTTGATAGAAGCTAATCTAAGGTCTCCACGTTCTTTTCTTAAAAAAAGAGGGAAGCTAGCGTTAAGACCGAACTTGTAATTACTGGTATTAAAACTGTTTAATTCGCCTCCGTCAGGTGTGAGAAAATTATACTCAAGATTTATCTTAGGTAATAGTTTGTTTTGTTTAAGCCTGCGATCAACTTGTAAACCATTTAATTTAGCATCAATACTGCGTATTTTAGGATGTTGGTCTAAACTATCGGTCGATACAGTAATACCTTCTAATTGCAAACTTGCAGCTATCATTTCTCGTTGCGGTACAACAGGTCTTAAATCTTCTCTAAGTTCTACTGGAACATTATCAATCCATAGAAAGTTACTTGCTTCTAGTCTAGCTTTTTGCTGTTTTAACTTTGCGGCCTCTAGTAAAAGAACGCGATTTTGAAAAGCTATTTTAGCCTCAACACTATCGATGGCGGCTTTGTCACCTACCTCAACTTGTCTTTTAATTCCTTGGAATCGAATTTCGGCATTTTCCAGAAAGTTCTCATAAATTAAACGTTCATTACTCGCTTGTAACCATCTGAAATAAGCTTTACTAGCTTCAAATATGAGATCGTTTAAAATTAGATCTCTTTCTGCTTTGGTTTGATTAATAAAGAATTTCGCTCTTCTTAAATCGGCCATGCGCTCATTGATTAAAAGACCTTGCGCTAGTGAAAAAGAAACGCCTGCTCCATAGAGTCCATCATCTGGAACGGTAAGACTAGGGTCTAAAAATGTACCTGTATTTTGTTCAAAAGTTCCTTTTAATTCAATTCCATACCAGGTTGGTATTTTAAATGCTGCATAGAACTCGTCGTAGTATTCGGTATTCTTAAACTTCTTGCGGTCCTTTATCGCTTCGATTTTGGGATCAAATGCTCCTCGTGCTTTCAATAAGTTAGCTTCACCCATATTTAGCTGCAAGTTTGCTTGCTTCATAACTGGATGATGTTGTTTTACAAAAGCTAGATACTCTTGAAAACTCATTAAATCAAGTGAATCCGCTGGTTGTACTTGCCATACGGGAGTGTAATTGCCGGCTTGATCTAGAAAGTTTTGAGAGTACGCTTTCGCGAAAGCGAGAATAACAAAAAACAATAGTGGTATATGACGTTTCATAAATTATTTCTTGTCTTTGGAGTCTGATTTATCGTCGGGCTGGTAGTAATTAGGAGGAAAGCCATTGAGCTGCCTCCAGATTTCATACCAAATAGGTACATCTTCTAACAATGCGATAGTATAAGCACCAGAACCAACTCTTAGGTTTTCTGGCCACTCGTGATCTTGAGGATCTGGAGCAATTAGAACTCTAAATTTCCCATTTTCTGGAGTGATAAAAGTTTCTACAGCCACTACTTTACCGCCATACGTTCCAAAAGATGCATTGGGCCAACCGCTAAAAAATATTGCTGGCCATCCATCGAATTGTACACGAACCTCTTCACCTAGATGAATAAGAGGCAAGTCCAAGGGCTCTACAAAGGTTTCTACGGCTAGATCATAATCTGCAGGCATGATCCCTACAAGTTTTTCACCTTCTTTAAAAGTTTCTCCTATACCACCTTTTATCGCTTTATTTATATAACCATTTTGTGGCGCTAGTACGTAGTACAAGCTATTTCTAATACGATAACTACTGGTTTGATTTTCAAGTTTTGCCACATCGGCCTGTGCTTGAAATAAGGAACCTTCAGCTGTTGCGCGATCACTTTGTGCTTTAGCTATTTTGTCTGCATAGCTTGCTCGCAGTCTATTTAGTTCAACTTGTGCGTTAATCAGGTCGTTTCTACTCGCAAGTAGTTTATTCTCTTGAGCGATGACTTTAGCCTGCATTTCTTGTTGTTTGGTTCTTTTATCTTCTACGTCTACACGTGATTTAAGACCATCTTGTATAAGTTCTACTACACGATCATATTGACGTTGTGCAATTTCAAAATTGTTGCGTATGGCAATGAGATCAGTGCTATCTGCTCTTACCTTGTACTTGCTTTGTTCAACCTTGTTGCGTCCTTGTTCTAGTTTGAGTTGAAGTTCTTGTTGTAGGGCGCTTATTTGATTAGTTAGTGCCTGAATTTTGGTTCTATAACTACCTGCGCTACCTTGTTTGGCATCTGCTTGTTGCTGCGTACGTTCTACTAATAACGGATCTTGGTATTCAGTTTTTATCTCAGATATACGCAAGATCGTATCGCCAGCGTTAACAAAATCACCTTCTCTTACGTACCATTTTTCAATTCGACCTGGGATTTGAGATTGTACGGTTTGTGGTCGTTGATCTGGGGTAAGTGTGGTAACAAAACCATTACCGGTTACATTTTGCGTCCAAGGCAGAAAAAGTATAATAACGGCTAGGATAGCAAATCCATATAGGAATTTATTAAAAGCTCTAAAATGTCTTTTGTGAAAAGCGATGTCGTGTGACTTATACTGTTCAAGACTCACTTTATCTGATAGGCTGTCTTTAGAAATATTAAGCATCGCGTTTGTTGTTTTTAATGGTTCCATTTTCAATATGTACAGTATGACTACACACTGTGTTCCATAAAGGATTTTTTGAACTTACTACTAGCGCCCATGGACGATCATGTGATGACAAGTAGGTTATAATTTCTTTTGCTTCAACAGGATCAAATTGATCTAGTGGATCTTTGAGTAATAGTAGTTTGGGCTCGTGTACAATGGCACGCGCAATTACAATCTTGCGAGCAATGGTATGTGGTATTTGTTTACCTTGTGAATAAATCAAAGTATTTAAACTCGCTGAGTTTTTCTTGACAAACGGCAACAATCCCAATTGTTCAATAACTTCATTAACCTTATCAATACTTATTGAGGAATCATTTAGAGTAATATTCTCTAATATGGTGCCTTCAAAGGTTTGGTTTTCTGGTAATACTTGGCCTACTCGCTTGCGGTATTTATTTAAAAATATTCCATTTGTGCAATTACCATTTACATATATGCTTCCTTCGGTTGGACTTTCAATGGTAGAGATTAACTTAAGCAATGTTGTCTTACCCGATCCTGATGGTCCATCAATGATCATGCGCTCTTTTTCATTAATAATTAAATTAATGTCTTTAAGAATTACTTGACCTTCAGGAGTTGTTATACCTAACTTTTCTAATTCTATATGAAGTGGTTTTTCCTTTTCAAAAGGATCTACACCTTCTTGATTTTCAATTTCTTTATCTACAACTTGTCCTATCTTTTCCAGTGAGGTAAGTACATCATAAAAGGTTTCTAATCCTAGGATCAACTTCTCCACTGAACTTATTACCAGTAATATGATAATTTCTGCTGCTACGAATTGACCTATATTCATTTGTTGATTAAGAACTAGTAAACCACCAATAACCAGTAGACCAGCCGTCACAAGTACTTTGAAACCGATCATTTGTAAAAATTGGATTATTAGAACTCTAAAGTGGCCTTCACGCGCTTTTAAGTATAAGGCTGTTAAATCATCATTGCGATTCATTGCAAGTGTAGTGTTGCCTGAAATTTTGAAACTAACAATAGAACGAGCAATTTCTTGAATCCAGTGAGCTACCTTGTACTTCAGTTTGCTTTCTTTTAAACTAGTCTCTAGTCCTTTACGAGCAGTAAATCTAAAAACGATTAAAACTAAAATTAATAGCAATAAACCGTAGATTATAAAAAACGGATGATAAAAAGATAAGAGAATGATACCAAAAACAATTTGCAGGATGGCTGCAGGGAAATCCAGTAATATTTTACTTAATCCCTTTTGTACGGTCAATACGTCAAAAAATCTGTTTGCCAATTCTGGCGGATAATAATTGCGTAATTCTTTCATCTTTATCTTAGGAAAGCGATACGCAAATTCAAAGGATGCACGGGCAAAGATTTTTTGCTGCACATTTTCAAGAATTCTTATTTGCATGAGTTGTAACGCTCCTTGAAAAGCAACACCTAGAGTAACCAGAACAACTAGGACTATCCACGAGGTAGAAATTTGAGCTCCTTGTATCAAATTTATAATTGCTTGAATTCCTAGCGGTAAACTCAAAGAAACGAGTCCAGCAAAAATCGCATAAAACAAAATTTGTTTTATATCTCTACGATCCAGCTGCAACATGCTTATAAATCGTTTCCAAGGAGTTTTTAAATCAGTGTTTTTTGCCATGATTCTTTAATTCTTTTTTGAAATTAAGTTGAACACCATATCTAGATAAAAATTTAAAATGGCATCTTCACCATCAATTGAATCTGTGACCGATGGTAAATGTTCTGCAAAATAGCGTTGGTTGTGAGCACCTTCAATAACCGATGAGACTAACATGTTAGGGTACTTATATTCTGGATTAACTTCTGTAACCATTTCACTCACTCGTTTTACGACTCTTTTATAAGTTTTATAAAAGCCTTTCTCGTTTTCCTCATCAATATCTTTATGCAAATAAGCCTTTGATGATTCAGCAATAATGATTCGATGCAGTAATACTTCATTAACAAATGAAAAGGCAGAATCCTCTTCAATTACCTGCGTGAGCATTTCAATAGCACGTCTTAATTTTTCCTCGGGATTTAAATTTAGTGTAGCAATGTACATGCGGTATTCAATCCACGACCAGTACCAGTTAAACAGGTATACAAGTAGTGCATGTTTACTGTCAAAATATCTATAAATACTACTTTCATTAGATCCTATTTCTTTTCCTAACTTTCTAAAAGTAAAACTTTCAAAACCTAGGTTTTCAATCATTTCAATGCTTTTTGAAACAATGCGTCTACCTAGATCGGTACCTTCGGGATTTTTCAAATACAAATTTGGATGTATTTGAATATTGATAGATAAATTTTTCATACTCCTCGCAAATCTAATAGCAAGACTATTAAATTATGATAGTTTAACTTTTAATTATATGTTAAGTTATGATTTGTTGATGATTACGCTTTCGCGAAAGCGTATAACCTAAACACATTTCTTAATGAGATTTTTATCCGACCTATACTTGTATGTAACATCCTATTCCATTTTACATCTATTAAATCCATGAATAGGTGGTTATCATTAGTAATTCTACACTATTTTTAGGCACCAATAAAAAATTAAAATGAAAAATATTCTTTTACCTCTTGTGGTTTTAGTTTCACTTTTAACTCAAGCCCAAGAAAACGCAAGTTGGATGCGTCACAGTAAAATATCTCCAGATGGTTCACAAATAGTTTTCACTTACAAAGGTGATCTTTATAAAGTATCTAGTGATGGAGGAACAGCCCAGCAATTGACCTTTCATAAAGCGCATGATTATCAGGCTATATGGAGCAAGGATGGAAGCAAAATAGCATTTGCATCAAATCGTTATGGCAATTTTGATGTGTTTGTTATGAACGCGACAGGTGGAACAGCCACTAGATTGACCTATCATTCAAGTAGCGAGACACCCTATAGTTTTAGTCATGACGACCAACAAATAATTTTTGGTGGACTTAGACAGGACACTGCAGAACACAGACAATTCCCAACTGGCTCTCAACATGAGGTTTATACCGTTCCAGTAAAAGGTGGCCGTATTGATCAATTATTTACCATTCCTGCCGAACTTGTTGAAACAAATAAGGATGGAAGTAAATTGTATTACCAGGATAAAAAAGGTGGAGAAAATTACTGGCGTAAACATCATACATCGAGTATTACTCGTGACATATGGGTATATGATGTAGCAAGTAATCAACACAAGCAATTGACTACACATAATGCAGAGGACCGCATGCCAGTGCTTTCTAGCGACGGTAAAAGCATGTATTACCTAAGTGAAAAGAGTGGCAGTTTTAATGTGCATAAATGGAATCTTGCAACTGGTGAATCTGCACAGATTACGGATTTTAAATTGCATCCAGTGCGATTTTTAAGTGTAGGTAATGGTGTAATAAGCTTTAGTTACGATGGAATGCTCTACACCATGAGAGAAGGTCAACAGCCTAAAATCCTAACTGTACAGGTAGTGACACAAGATATCGAGAATACAGATAAATTCGTAAGTGTAAACGGTGGAGTAGAAGAGATGGCAGTATCACCTAGTGGTAAGGAAATAGCATTTATTTCTAAAGGTGAAGTATTCGTAACATCTGTAGAAGAAAGTTTTACAAAGCGTATAACTAATACAGCACAAACAGAAAGTTTTGTGAGTTGGTCGCATGACGGAAAAGCTGTTATATATAGTAGTGAAAGAAATGGGAAGTGGAGCGTTTATAAAACCGAAAAGGTACGTGATGAAGAGCCTTTCTTTTTTGCCTCAACCTTGTTAAAAGAATCAGCTATTCTTGAAAATGAAAATGATAATTATCTAGCAGAATATTCTCCAGATGGCACAAAGCTAGCCTATGTGGAAAACCGCAGGAATATAGTGGTGAAGGACGTTAAATCAGGAAAGAAAACAACGTTGTTAAGTGAAGAAGAACTATTTCATATGCGTGACGGTGATAAGTATTACACCTGGAGTCCTGATAGTAAGTGGTTATTGGTAGATTGGTCTCTAAGTCTTAACAACAGCGATATACTTTTAATGGCCGCCGACGGTTCAAAGCGAATCAACCTTAATGAAAGCGGTTACTATGACTCTTCTCCTAAATGGACTAATGATGGTAAACAAATGTTATGGTTTTCAAATAGAGATGGGTTAAAATCATATGCTACTAGTGGTCGATCTCAAAGTGATGTTTACAGCATGTTCTTTACACAAGAAGCTTGGGATGAATTTAATTTGAGTAAAGAAGATTACGCTTTACTTAAAGAATTGAAGAAAACAAAGAAGAAAGACGGTGACGAGGATAAATCAGACAAGAAAAAGAAAGGTAAGGATAAGGATAAAGAAAAGGATGAAGAGAAAGAGGTTAAGCCGCTTACTTTTGACTGGGATGATA
This sequence comes from Nonlabens sp. SCSIO 43208, assembly GCF_050703575.1. NCBI lineage: Bacteria > Pseudomonadati > Bacteroidota > Flavobacteriia > Flavobacteriales > Flavobacteriaceae > Nonlabens > Nonlabens sp. SCSIO 43208. The sequence goes on along the minus strand of NZ_CP065365.1, from coordinate 273,127 downwards.
TGAAGGAAAGAACAAAACGTCTCACTATACATTCTTCTAATCTTTCTGACGCTGTTTTATCCAAGGATGGCGATAAATTGTATTACCTAGCTAGGTTTGAAGATAAACTTAATCTTTGGTCAACAGACTTACGAACCAAAGAAACCAAAATGGCTATCAACTTAGGTGCTCGCAGTGGTAGTTTAGAATGGGATCCTAAAAGAGAAAATTTATACCTACTAAGTGGTGGTAGAATATCTAAACTTGATGTAAGTAAAAAGAAAAAAACAGCAGTTAAGATTACTGCAGAAATGCAGTATGATGAGGTAGCTGCTAGACAAGCAATGTTTGACCACGTATGGTTAAGAACAAATGCTGTTTTTTATCACAGTAATTTTCACGGTGTTGACTGGCCGCTTATGAGAAAAGAGTATGAAAAACATTTGCCTTATGTTTCAAATACCAATGAGCTGGCAGAGCTGCTTTCAGAAATGATAGGTGAGTTGAATGTATCCCACGCTGGTGCAAGAGCTGCAGGATATGACATGAGTAATCCAGATGCAACAGCATCATTAGGTGCATTTATCGATTACTCTTACCAAGGCGATGGTCTAAAAATTACCGAGGTTATAAAAGGAGGACCACTGGATAAGGCTCAATTTGATATAAAGCCAGGAATGATTATTGAAAAAATAGATGGTCAAACAATTTCAAGTGATAGAGATTATGCTTATTACCTGAACAGAAAAGCCAATAAATTTACGTTGCTAGAGCTGTCAAGTCCTGATAAAAAGGAGAACATGGTTATTACAATTAAACCTATTTCTACAGGAGCAGAACGAGGCTTACTTTATAAAAGATGGGTGAAACAAAACGAGAAAGAAGTAGATCAAAGGAGTAACGGACAATTAGGATACGTTCATATACCTGGAATGAGTGATGGGCCATATAGAAACATTTTTGAAAAAATGATGGGTAAATATCACAGTCGTAAAGGTGTGATTGTAGATACTCGATTTAATGGCGGTGGTGATCTAGTAGCCGATCTAGCTATGTTCTTTACTGGTACACCATTTATTACTTATGAGACAGAAGCCAAAGTTGTAGGTGGAGAACCTACTTCTAGATGGACTAAACCTACACTCGCTATGATTAATGAGGCCCAGTATAGTGACGGACACTGTTTTGCTTGCGGCTATACCGATCTTAAAATTGGTAAAACAGTAGGAATGCCAGTTCCTGGAACATGTAGTTTTGCAGGATGGGAACGACTTCCTGATGGAACAGTTTGGGGTGTAGTTCCTATTAGCGCCAAAGATATTAATGGCAATTGGATGGAAAACAATCAAACCGAGCCGTCCATAATGGTAAAAAATATGCCAGGAGTAATCGATAATGGTCGTGATCAACAACTAGAGCGCGCTATCGAAGAGTTGCTTAAAGACGTTGAATAGATGGATAGTCTCACACAGATCGTACTAGGTGCTGCTGTAGGAGAAACTGTTCTAGGCAACAAGGTCGGGAACAAGGCATTGTTATATGGTGCAATCGCTGGTACCATTCCCGATCTTGATGTACTAGCAAGATCATTTACCGATACGATAACAGCTACCGAGATCCATCGAGGATTCAGTCATAGTATCCTGTTTTGTGTGCTCTTTGCGCCTGTTTTCGGTTTTGTAGTAGATAGGATAGAATCCAGCAAACGTATAGGATGGAAATCATGGTCGTGGCTGTTTTTTTGGGGATTGATAACTCATCCCATATTGGACATGTTTACGACATGGGGTACACAGTTTTTTTGGCCGTTTGATAAGGCTGTCGCATGGAATACAATTTTTGTAATAGATCCGCTTTATACACTTCCTTTTTTAGTGTGCACACTTGTGGTTTTATTTTTAAAAAAGGGTTCGCTTTCGCGAAAGCGAACAAACCTCACCGGTATCTTCATTTCTACAAGTTATCTATTAATGACGGTATTGTTAAAGTGGAATGCAACCCAAGAGTTTAAAAAGGCCCTAGATGTAAATAAGTTTAATTACTCACAAATTTCAACACGTCCTGCGCCATTGACAACATTGCTATGGAACTGCAACGTAGATGCAGGCGATGCGTATTTATTGGCTGATTACTCATTCTTTGATTCTAAACCAATTTCATTCAAATCTTATCCCAAAAACCGAAACCTAGAGCCTACTTGGAAACACGAACAATCTGAGGAGAATTTGAGGCGACTTATAGATATTTCTAAAGGTTGGTATTTGATGGAGAAAAAGAACGGAAGTTGGTATTTTAATGATTTAAGATTTGGTACCATGCCCATTAATAAAGACGAAGAACAATTTGTTTTTAGTTATAAACTTAAAGAAGAAAATAAAACCCTAGTAGCAAAAGAGAATCCTAAGGAACCCATGGATGTTACCATTGTCATGGACAAGTTATGGAATCGAATATGGGGTAATTAAAAACTATTACTATGAAAAAATTAATTGTAATTTTTACAACTATCCTGATCATAAGTTGCAACAAACCAGAGTCCAAGGTGGAATATAACTCAGAACAAGCAATTGAAGCAGTTGAAGCGGTAGTTCAACAAGTTTTTGATAGTGTGTGGTCTGATAAGAAAGTAGATGCTATAAAAAAATATCAGACAAACGATTTTATTTTATTGGAGCATGGTGAATTATGGACTAATGATACCATTGCAAATTGGTGTAAAAGAGCAAGCAAAAGAGATCAAGGATTTACTAGGACAAATAAATTTGATAGAATAAAGGCTCATCAAGAAGGGAATCGAGTTTATCTAGCTTATTGGAATCACGGGACATTTGTTAAGGATACATTAGAATTTAAAAGAACCTGGTTAGAAAGTGTTGTGGCAGTTAAAAGCGACAGTGTTTGGAAATTAGAACTCATGCATTCTACTAGATTACCTAGAGAGTAATATTTTAAGTTTTACAGTATCTGTAAGGGATTGTCGGGTAAATGTCGGGTATTTTACCGAGCTTAATTTTGGTGGAGAATAGGTGTGTTTGGTAATCTTGTAATCGAATACAAAAATCAGTAATAATGAAACAACCGGAATTAGGAATTTACATTGCACAATTAAGAAAGGAAAAAGGTCTTACCCAAGAGGAATTGGTAGAACGATGTAATATTAATGTGCGCACCATTCAACGCATAGAGGCAGGCGAAGTTTCTCCACGTAGTTATACTATTAAGAATATTCTGGAAGTATTAGGAAAATCTTTTGATGAAGTTTACTCCGGCACTAAAGAAAGTCAAACCTCCAAAGAGGTTGAATCTTCTGCTATGAAATATTCATTTAATAATTCTCTTTTGTTGTTTTCAGGTATTGGTGGTGTTATTCTTTTTATCTGTTATTATTTGATGACGATTAATGATGTTTTTCATTCGTTTACCCAAGATAGTATTTTACCTGAATCCTCTTATACGGCTTTAGGTGTGGTAAGCATAATAACAGTAGTACTTTTTTATACAGGAATATATCATATAGCTCAAATCAAAAATAACTCTTTATTAAAGTTTTCTTCAATTCTTGCTATGATAATTAATGTTGTAAGTAGTATACTACTCATTACAGTTATTGATTATGATAGTAATCTCATAAGTCCTAGAGATATTTTGTTTGGCATCTTTGTTATTGTTGCTAGCGGTATAACATATTTGATGTTGGGAGCTGGCTACCTTTCTCAACGTAAAAATGAAGAAGGATTAGCAAAATATCTAGGGTTTGTAGGTTTAATAGCTGGTGGTTTTATGATTACAGTTCTGCTTGCTCCTATAGCTATTGTATTAATGTTAATATTTGATTTAGGTCAAATCATCCTTGTGTTTAGAAACTTGTCTCAAAGTAAAAAAAGCATCAACTCCTAGAGTTGATGCTTTTTTTACTTTTGTTAGAATTACCTATTAGGCTTCTTTGTTTGAAGATTGCTGCAAATTCAATTGGTTATTGAATTCTAGCGTTCTAATAGGGAATGGTATATTGATATCATTTTCATCAAATGCCTTTTTAATCACCATAATCGCCTTACTGGTAACCTCCAATTTTTTCTTTCCGTTTGTGATGTCGTAGTAAAATCTAAGCATAAAGTTTATGCTACTGTCTGCAAATTCGCGATAGAAAAACTCCACTTCGTCAATCGAATTTACCTGATCAAAGTTGTCCAAGATAGCTTGTTTTGCAATCTTTTCTACTGTTGGTAAATCACTTTCATATCCTACACCACAATGAATAATAACTCGCATAGTATCAGTTAATCCAAAATTTTTCAAAGGATTCTCCAGAATCATTTTGTTAGGTATGATTACGGTGTTGTTGTCGGCTTCTCTTAGTATAAATTTATTTAAATCAATAGCAACTATTTCTCCTTCATAACCGTTGGTCTGCACCCAATCTCCTATACGAACATTTTTTCTGAAACTCAAATGAATACCGCTCATCGTATTGGATAAAGTTCCTTGTAAAGCTAGTCCAATTACTAAACCCGAAACACCAGCACCAGCAATGATAGCTTGTACAGTTTCATTAAGATCAAGTACGTTTAATGCGATAAACATACCGCCTATAACAACTATTATAGCTGCAGTTCTACCTATTAATCTCAATACAGACTGTTGTTCAACTTTTGATTTGAGTAGGCGTTGTACACCACGATTTACAAATTTTGAAATGATGTAAGCTATAAGTAAGACAACAACTGCAACGGCAAGATTTGGTAAGTTGCGTAATATAGCTTCATACCAAGATGTTAATTGATCCCATATAAGCTCAGTTGAGTTTACATCTTCAATTTGTTTAGTTGTTTCTTGTACTTTTTGGGTTGTTTGTTCTTGAATCATAGTACGAAAATAGTGGGCTATTAACGTGATCCTTTTGCATTTAACATTTCTTAATCATTTTAATGTTAAAAAGTCTAAATTTAGACTGTACAAAGTTTAATGTATTTTTAAATAATCAATTTAAAGCAGTTTGAATGTGCTAAGTATTGCTTTAATGAAAATCAAGATTCAATTTAATATGAAGTATTATTTGTATTCACTGATAGGTCTAATGATGATGACTTCTTGTAAAAAAGAAAAGCAAGAAGTATTAGATGTTTTTGACAACATTAATAAAGAGACTGAATTTGAAAACTCAAAATATGACCGAGATTTCTTAGTCATGTTTAAGGACAGCGCCATAGCTCATCCAGAAACATACGCAGTGGCCCAAATAAATGCAGAAGAGTTTCATTATAAAACCACCCAATTAGTAGAACAGTTAGAGCATGTTAAGAATGAAATTGATAATTTTATTGGAGAAGTAGATAATTACGAGATGATGGATAAATTGGTTAATCCCGTTTTCTTTTCAAACGACAGCCTGAACTCAACGGGTATTTATCTTAAACAAATTATTAGTGATTATTACACCAGTGTTGAAGATCAAGTTTATTTTTTTGCCGATATTGAAAAAAAGTTGCAGTCTTCCTTTAATCTTGAACCTGTTATTGATGTTGAAGGAGAAAAAAAGGAATGGGTAGATTATCATTTTAAAGACTTTCCATCAATTGTAGCAAAAGTAAAAATCTCACAACTTCAAGAAACAGCATTGCAAATTGAGCGAGAATATTATGAAGCGCTTATGAAAAAACCTAAGTTCTAGTCCTACCTTTGCATTATGACACATAAAGCAGGTTTTGTAAATATTGTAGGTAATCCTAATGTAGGAAAAAGTACCTTAATGAATGCTCTAGTAGGTGAGCGATTGTCCATTATTACTTCTAAAGCACAGACGACTCGTCACAGAATTTTAGGAATAGTAAACGGTGAGGATTTTCAAATGGTTCTTAGTGACACACCTGGTATCATTAAACCTGCTTACAAACTTCAAGAAAGCATGATGGAGTTTGTTAAAAATGCTTTTGAAGATGCCGATTGTATTCTTTACATGGTGGAGCTAGGCGAAAAAGAGTTGAAAAACGAAGCTTTTGAAAAAAGATTGACATTTGCAGAAGTTCCAGTATTTGTACTTATCAATAAAATAGATAAAGGAACTCCTGAACAACTAGAAGAAGCTGTAGCGCATTGGAAAAATAGATTACCCAATGCTGAGGTATTTGCCATAAGCGCATTAGAAAACTTTGGTATTCCTCAATTAATGAATAGGGTAATAGAAACTTTACCAGAATCTCCAGCCTTTTATCCGAAAGATGCTTTAACTGATAAGCCAGAGCGCTTTTTTGTAAACGAAAGCATTAGAGAGAAAATCTTATTACATTACAAAAAAGAAATTCCTTATTCTGTAGAAATTGAAACAGAAGAGTTTCTTGAAGATGAAGATATTATAAGAATTAGAGCTGTTATTATGGTGGAACGCGATACTCAAAAGGGTATCATCATAGGTCATAAGGGTAGCGCCATAAAACGCGTGGGAATGGAAGCCAGAAAGGATCTTGAAAAGTTCTTTGGAAAGCAAGTTCACATTGAACTATTTGTAAAAGTCAACAAGAACTGGCGTAGCGATGACAGGCAACTGCGCAGATTTGGTTACCAGAACAAAAATTAAATCTAAATCGACAAACCTACTACCAGATTTTCTACAGTGGCGTGATCACTGCCACCGGCTTTTTCAATGGTGATGTTAAGGCTAGAAGCCTCATCAATAATTTTAGAATCTACCTCTAGGAAATCCTGATTGAGTACTGCCAAGGAAATCATTTCACCATTTACATCGGCCCATAATTGATAGTCGTGTTCTTTATCCAATTTTGGTAAAGAAGTAACGTCAACAACACTACGTTTGTTATTATGATAGGTGATAACATTTAAATTACCTAGCGAGGTGTCCTTTTTAAGAATATACTTTTGAGTTTTTGGGCTACGTAAAAATTGAATCTCTTCATCAAAGATTAAATTATCTGACTCTAAATTTTTTATTCGATTTTCTAGAGAATAAAATTCACCTTCTAGTTGCTTCAATCTTTGTGTTTTTTCATTTGCAATATTCATGTAATACAGCATACCCACAAATCCAACAGCAGCAATACATGCCACTGCTATTTGAAACCAAGATATAGAATCTTGTTTCTTTATTTCTTTATTGCTAGTGTGAATAGTTGAAAACAGTTCTTTTTTTAAGTCTTCGGGTGGATTCTCTTGCGTTTTAAAAGCTTGAGCCTGTAATTCAATTTGCATCATGTCATACGCAAATTTTATCTCATCAAAGGTAGCAATGTAGTGTTCAGCCTGTTGAATTTCAATTTCTGTGGCTTTACCCATAACATAGCGGTCCAGTACACCAGACTCTAAAAATTCTTGTATGTTTTTATTTTCGACCATTTATATATAAGACCACAATAATAAAGCAATTATACTATAAGTAGTTCGTAATTTTTTAAGAGCATTACGTATTCTAGTTTTAAATGTTCCCAATGGTATGTTCAAGTATTCACTAGCTTCCATATGAGTCATGCCTTTGTAGAACACACAATTAATGACATCTTGATATTGAGATTCAAGAGAAGTCACTTTTAAATTTAATTGCTCTTTAAATTCTTTGTATAGTAAACTACTATCCTCTTCTATTGATACGCTTGAATAATCGTTTTGGATTTCCTTTTGCTGTTTTCTTTGAGATTTTCTTAAAAAATCAAGAGCTTGATTCCTAGTTATTTGATATAGCCAGGTGAAAAGTCTCGCTTTATCAGCATCATAGGAATCAATATTTTGCCATGCTTTAATTAGGCTAGCTTGTAAAACCTCTTTGGCGTCATCAGGATCTTTAGTGAATTTCAAACATAAGCCAAATAGAGCACCGTTGTAATGGTCGTATAATAACGACATACCACGATCATTTCTGTCGCGTATTAATTCTATTATTTGATTTTCTAGAAAAAGGTCGTTTTTCACTTTAACGTTTTTTTATCAATCCTGTGAAATCCAAAAGGAATTTCCAAACGTAAAACCTAAAGATGCATCAAATTATACTTTTTAAACTTAAAAATCTAATAAAATGAAAAATTCAAGTATTTTACTTACTGCTGCAATGATGTTTACGGCAATATTTGCAACAGCTCAATGTAATAACCATCAAGCTTCAACCAGCAATAATGATCACGCTACGTCAAATGTAGTGTATGTTCAAAACTGGCACTATAATCAAACTCCAGATATCGTAGGTGTAGCCATGTCCGACAAAAATTTTGCTACACTAGTAGCTGCGGTAAAGGCAGCCGATTTGGTAAAAACCCTGCAAGGTGATGGTCCTTTTACTGTTTTTGCACCTACAAATGCAGCATTTGATAAGTTGCCAGAAGGAACAGTAGCAAATTTGCTAAAACCTGAAAACAAGGCAAAACTACAAGCCGTGCTCACCTACCATGTACTTGCAGGAAAAGTAACTGCTAGCGACATAATTGAATCTATCAAGAGAAATGGTGGTGGATTCATGACTAAAACTGTGCAAGGAGATCCTATCTATGCAAGTATTGTAGATGGTAAGGTCGTTCTTGAAGATGCACAAGGTCGTACCTCAACCATTACAGCTACAGATATTGAAGCAAGCAATGGTGTTGTGCACATAATAGATACTGTGGTTTTGCCAGAGTAATTTTTTTCAAGTTGGTTAATGACCTCTTTATCAGTTATTGCTGGTAAAGAGGTTTTTTTTATTACGCTTTCGCGAAAGCGTACTTACGAAAAAATAATTTTTCAAAAAAAAATGAGCATTCAGACAACCCTTTGAAAAAAGTCTCGTCTATGTTAATAGAAAGTCTGTAAATTGTGAAGGTGATTTCCTTATATACAAACGAGAAAAAGCTTATTCAAAAAGCTGCTAAAAACGACCGCAAGGCGCAAAAGCAGATTTTTGATAAACATGCGCCTAGAATGTTAAGTGTTTGTAGACAATATATTTCGCCAGTAGAAACAGCAGAAGAAATCATGTTAAATGGTTTTTTTAAAGCTTTTAAGAACATTAAAAAGTACAATCACAATGGGAGTTTTGAAGGATGGTTGCGTCGCATTATGGTAAACTCTTGTCTGGATCACTTGCGCAAGAAGAATCCTTTCAAATTTGCTACACCGATTGATGAAGTAAAAGATGAAACAGATGATGATGGAATAGATGATTGTAATCTAGAAATGCATGTATTGCAATCGGTCATCGATGCTTTACCTATAGGTTATAAAAGTGTGTTCTTAATGCATGTCGTCGATGGGTACAAACATCATGAGATAGCAGAAATACTGGATATAAGTGTAAATACTAGTAAGACGCAATTACGCAAAGCCAAACTACAGCTTCAGCAAGAAATTAATAGTTTAAAAAGACAACAATATGAAGCTTGATTCATATAAAAATAAGTTTAACGATCGCGAGATCAATCCATCTACTCAAGCTTGGTCTAAGTTAGAGGAGCGATTGGATGCAAGTGATAAAAAGGCGATTCCGCTTTGGTACTGGATCGCAGGAGTTGCAGCAGTGCTGTTACTCGCTGTAACCATTGTAAAGTTTTCACCTGTTCAAAGTAATCCAGTTGAAAATACAGAGTGGTCTGTAACAGAGGATCAGTCTAATGAGCAGCCATTGATAAATAAGGATCTCTTTATTGAAGAAGAGATTGAGAGTGAAAAGAGTTCATCTACTATGAATGAGGAATTGGTTAAAGCTAATCATAAAGATGAACCAGCTGGAATTAAGGCAACGGTATCAAAAGTTAAAATGCTTGATCCTAAATTTTCACAGCGAGATGAGGTTGTAGTAAGTGCTACCATTGATAACCAGCATAAGAAAGAGGTCGATGTGAATACTGTTGTGAAAGAACCAAAAATTAATGAACAACAAGTGTTGATTGCACAAGTCGAAAATTCAAATATTAAAAAAGAGTTATCAATTAAAACGGCCGATCAAGAAGTAGATGAACTACTAAGTGAATTGCTTAATGAGTCTGATATAAATAAAGAAGAAGCTGTTTATACTGTTAATCCAGAAAGCTTACTGAGAGAAGCAGAATGGGACATTCAAATTGAACAGGAAAATAAAATTCAAAACTGGATTGATAAAGGTTTTAATCAAGTTAAGAAAGAGGCAGTTGCCTTAGTTTCAAAGAAATAATTTTCATCAACATATAATTAATTTAAAATTTTCATGCTATGAGAACAGGATTACTATGGATAAGTTTTATCACTTACTTACTATGCACAGCAGCAGGATTTGCTCAGGAAAAAACTAATACCGTCGATAATTGGAAATATCAAGATAGTTTGTCAAATGACAAACAATATCCTAAATACTACCAGAAAAAAATAGATGATTTAAATAGTTTACATCAATTATATGAATCAGAATTAAGAACAGAACTTAAGGAGTATGTAGAAAAAGTAAATAAAGATCTGGAAAAAGGGAAAATAAGTGCTGATAAAGCTCAAGAGTTGAAAAGGGAGCGAGCAGCTCAAGTAGCAGCACTTATCACTTCTCATAAAAAGCGTATAGAAGCAGAAAAAGATTTTGTAGTGACCGAAGCAGAAAAAGGTGGCTCGTTATCTATATCTACAAAAGGAGTCGAGATTTCTCTTAATGGAGAAAATCTACAAAGAGAAAAGAAAAAATTTATCAAAACTCAAAGAGGTTTTAGCTTGTCACTAGGATATAACTTTTTGAATGGTGATAATCTAGGAATCAATGATTTTAGTTATCCAAATAATAACTACATAGCATTTGGGCCTAGTTGGTTAACTCAATTAGATGAAAAAAATCATATAAGAATTAGATATGGTATAGAATATCAATCCCATGGACTAGAATTGAATGGTAATAGAATTTTTACACCAAATACAGACGATACAATGGTCGCTCCTATAGGATTTAGTGTTGAGAAAGCTAAGTTCAGACAAGACCAATTAATGGTTCCTGTTCATTTTGAGTTTGGAGGAACAGAAAAAAGAGAATACGAGGATGGTCGTGTGAGGTTTACAAGTGATAATAGCTGGAAAGTAGGAATAGGAGGTTTTGCAGGTTTAAATTTAAGTTCTCGTTTAAAATTGAAGTATGAAGAAAATGGTAGAAATATAAAACAAACAACCATAAATGCTTTTGAAAATAATGTGTTCTTCTATGGACTAGATGCTTATATAGGAAAAGGTAATATTTCATTCTTTGGAAGAATGAATTTAAATGATGTTTTTAAAAGCGGATCAGTGGACGGGCAATATGTATCCTTTGGAATTAGATTTATTTAGCCATAAATAACTTAAAGTATAAGCATCCTTATAAATCGATTATAAGGATGCTTATCAATTAAATTAGAGTTAAAATAAAGATTATAAAGTGTTTAGGTATGTAACTTTATAAAAACCATATATTATGAAAAAACTATTATTAAGTTCTCTATTGCTTCTTCTGTTTACGGCAGTTCGAGCTCAAGATGATCAAGATGTAAAAAAAGCGCCTTTAGATTTTTTAGATTTGTTTGATTCAGAGAGAAGAGAGAAAGAAAATGTGCGCACTAATACTAATTTAGTTTGGGCTATAGGTTGGAATCAAGCACTAGGTGATGGTAACGGAATAGGTGATGACTATCGATTTTGGGGTAGTGGTGTTTTTGACATAGGACTTGAATTTAGTACTAGGTTGCAACCAAAAGATGACTTATTTAGGTTTAATTATGGTTTGGATTTAAGATTTCAATCTTTAAGAATTACTGATAATCGTCAGTTTGCAACCAACAACAATATTACAGATTTAGTACCTGTAGGAATCGATACAGATCGTTCTAGATTTTATCAATTCAGTGTAGTAGCTCCTTTACATATTGAAATAGGACGTCGGGATTTAAAAACCTATAAAAATGGAATTAAAAGGTACCACGATGATGATGCCTTTGTCGTAGGGCTAGGTGGTTATTTAGGCTATACAACTACCTCTACTCAAGAGCTCAAGTTTGAAAGAGAAGGTAGGGATGTGACTACAACGGTCACCAATGACTTTGAAATAAATAACTTTAACTATGGACTTAGTATGTATGCAGGTTGGTACGATTTTCAAATTTTTGCTAGATATGGTCTAAATGACATCTTAAAAGACTCACCGATTCAACAACAATATTTTAGTTTCGGGTTTAGATTTAGGTAAATGAAGAATTATTAGAAAACTCGTCTAGAAATAGACGGGTTTTTTTTTTAGGACAAAATTGAAAGCAACTTGAACAGAAGGTTATGCATTGATCAACTGAACAAATACAAACTTTTTAGTCATATCCCATAGGATAGGTGTATAGAAACGTAACTTTGCAATTCGTTATTTTTATGCTTTAAATTTATTCGAAGTTGATTGCAAGAACCACAGTAGATGCCGTATTTGACACCGCTAGAGTAGAAGAGGTGATTGGAGATTTTGTACAACTTAAAAAATCAGGCTCCAACTTTAAAGGACTAAGTCCATTTTCAGAGGAGCGCACACCTAGCTTTATGGTGTCGCCAGTTAAACAAATATGGAAAGATTTTAGTAGCGGTAAAGGTGGTAACGTGGTTACCTTTCTCATGGAGCATGAACACTTTACTTTTCCTGAAGCTATTAAATGGCTGGCCAAAAAATATGGAATTGAAATAGAAGAAACTCAACAAACTGATGAAGAAAAACAAGTTCAGGATGAAAAAGAATCCATGTTTCTTGTTTCAAAATTTGCGAGTGAATGGTTTGAAAAGCAACTTAAAACGGAAGATGGGCGTGCGATAGCATACAGTTATTTCAAAGAACGAGGTTTTACCGATGATACTATAAATTATTTTAAATTAGGCTACAATCCAGATGTTTGGAGTGCCTTTACCGATGCAGCTATTAAAGCAGGTTATAAACTTGAATTTTTAGAAAAAACCGGTTTGACCATAGTTAAGGAGTCGATTAACGGCGGTGAGCAAAAGAAATTTGATCGCTTTAAAGGTAGAGTCATGTTTCCTATACGCAGCATGTCTGGTCGCGTGTTGGGATTTGGTGGTAGAATTCTAGTGAATGATAAAAAAGCTGCCAAGTATTTAAATTCTCCTCAAAGCCCTATCTACGATAAATCCAAAGTGCTTTATGGAATCTATGAGGCTAAACAAACCATTGCCAAAGAAGATGTTTGTTACCTGGTTGAAGGGTATACCGATGTAATTCAATTGTATCAAGCTGGTATTAAAAATGTAGTTTCTAGTTCAGGAACTGCACTTACTAAGGAGCAAATTAGATTAATACAGCGATTAACCAAAAATATTACCGTCTTATATGATGGCGATGCAGCTGGATTAAGGGCAGCAATAAGAGGAACAGATCTCATTCTTGAAGCTGGTATGAATGTGCGAGTTTGCACTTTTCCAGAAGGAGAAGATCCGGACAGCTTCGCAAAAAAACATACTACTCAGGAAATTCAAGAGTTTTTAGATTCAAATGCCGTTGACTTTATAAGATTTAAATCTAACTTATTAAAAAAGGAAGCTGCAGGTGATCCTATAAAGAAGGCAGAAATGATTCGTGATATTGTTTCCAGTATTAGCAAAATTCCCGATGCAATATCAAGAGAAATTTATGTTAGAGAAAGTGCTGCAATTTTAGAAATTGGTGAAGATGTATTATTCTCTTCTTTAGCACAAAATCGAAATGCAAGTGTTAAAGAAGAACGTAAAAAACAAATAAGAGAACAACAGCAACAAACACTTCAAAAAGTCTCTGATAAACAAAGTCCTAGTCTTTCAGTCAATAGAAGAGAGATACTGGAACAAGCTCTTATAAAAGCTTTACTACTGTATGGTGATCGCACGGTGGTTTTTAACGATGAATATTTTCAAGAAAGTGAAGACGGTGAACTAGAAACTGAAAAAATCTCTGTTGAAAATGTGGTGTATGAAAAGGTATATATGGAGCTGCAGAGTGATGAAATGGAATTTTCAAATCCAGCGTTTAAACATCTTTATCCAAAACTAATTGATATTCTACTTTTAGAAGGTCGCATTGACGTTAATACCATTATGACCGAGTTGTCTGATGAAGAAGCTCAAATGGTAGCAGATCTTGTAATGGATGATGATAAGTACCAATTACATAAATGGGATGAACATCAAATTTTTGTAAAAACAAAAGAGGATACGATCGCGCCACACGTTCTTGATACCATACTTAATTTAAGAAGATTGATGATAGAAGAAAAAATCAAGGCGTTGTATAACTCCATCTCGCCAGACCCTACTTCCGATAACGCTTCAGCGCTTGAAGAGGTTATGGAATATAACAAGCTTCACAAGTATATAGGAAATCGTTTAAATCGTGTGATTTAATTAGCTAGTTGCATGATTCTAGCTTGGTGAATAAGATCGGCAATGCTGGTTGCTTTAAGCTTTTTAAGCAAACGATTTTTGTAGGTACTCACTGTTTTCTCATTTATGTTAAGCTCCTTGGCAACATCCTTATTTCTAAGTCCTTTAGAAAGTAAATTTAAAACTTCAATTTCTCTTTTAGAAAGTTTTTTGAATTTCATTACTCCATTTTTTCTTCCACTGTTTAATGAAGTAAGAATCTCTTCAGATAAGTATTGCTCGCCTCTAGCAACCTTGGCGATTGCCTTTTTTATTTCCTTACTTGATTTTACCTTAGAGATATAACCATTGGCTCCTGCTTTAATAGCACTTGCAGCGTACATTTCCTCGGGATGACAACTTACCACAAGTACTTTAATGTTTGGAAATTGTGCTCTTAAATCTCGAACCTCTCCTATACCTTTACTTTCTGGTAAATCAATTTCTAACAGTACAATATCAGCTTTGGCAGCTTTAACGTTTTCTAATAAATCTTTTCCGCTTTCCGCCTTTCCTTTAACGGTGTATTCTTTAACGTCTTTCATTAAAGACTTTAGTCCACGTCTAAATACAGGATGGTGATCAGCTAAAAATACGTTCATTCTTTGTAAGTTTTCAGAGGTTTTACAAAGATAAAATGTTTACTCAGTATAAACTGTGATTTATTTGTGAGTATGCCCTTACGTAAATTTCTTGTAATCTGTTATTCAAGTAGTTCGTCGGGAATGACGCACACTGGGATTGGATTCATCTTGTGTTGATTCCTACGATTAAAATCCAGATAAATTTGTAAGACTTCTTGCTCTCTTCCTGTAAAATCAGTGGTAGTTTTTCCTTCCTTAATTTGCTTCATTGCCCATTCCAGTTCATCATAACTAGCTCCTATTTGATCCTCATCAGTACGCTCTGCGCCATAAAGGCCATCACTAGGTGCGGCTTTCATGATGCTTTCTGGAACATTTACATATTTTCCTACGGCATAAACTTCGCTTTTAAGTAAATCGGCAATTGGACTCACGTCAACTCCACCATCACCATACTTGGTGTAAAATCCTACACCAAAGTCTTCAACCTTGTTACCCGTTCCTGCGACCAATAGTCCATTAACGCCACCATGATAATACAAAGTGGTCATGCGTAATCGGGCTCTGGTATTTCCTCTCGTTAAATCTACAAGTGCACTATCCTCTATATCTGGCATTTGATTAATGAATGTATCAAACACGGGTGTAAGATCACTACGCACATCACTTACATTAGAAAACCGATTCTTTAATTGCTCAATATGTTCCTGCGCTCTAGTAACGTGATCCATATGTTGATGAATAGGCATTTCTACACAAAGAACTTCTAGACCTGTCATGGCGCACAAGGTTGATGTGACTGCGCTATCAATGCCGCCACTCACTCCTACAACATACCCTTTAATTCCTGCATTAGTAGCATAATCCTTTAACCATTTTACTATGTGATCAGTCACTTTTTCTACATTCATAATCGTATTTTTGCGAGTCTAAAAATAATCAAATTGTTTCTCAGTTATAAGGGTATGAAATATCTATTTAAAATATTGGTAGTTCTCGCTTTCGCGAAAGCGTTATCCTCATGTAATTCTGAGTCGAAAATTGAGAAGGAAATTTCACAAATCCCTATAAATGTAGAGTTGAGGACTTTTCATAAAGAGTTTAAGAATGCTGATACTACGGATCTATCTCAATTAAAAGCAAAATATCCTTATCTATTTCCATCACATTTGCCAGACTCCATTTGGTATGAAAAAATGCAAGGTCGCGATACTATTTACTCAATACTTGAGGCAGAAGTGGAAAAAGCAAGTTTTGATTATAAGGAACTGAAGGAAGAGGTTGTTGATGTAATGAAACATGTGAAATATTATTTTCCAGAATATCAAGCTACGCCTATTACCACTATAATTTCTGAAGTAGACTACCGCATGCAAGTAGTTCCATTTCAAGAAGATTTACTTATTTCAATCGACACTTATCTAGGCAAGGATAACGAGTTGTATGCAGGGATGAACAGCTACCAAAGCCAACACTTTAATAAAGAAAATATAAAGGCCGATGTAGCCCACGCAATAGCAAAGTTGTTTGTTGAACCTGGTAACGATCGCCGTTTTTTAGAATCCATAATCTATCATGGTAAGTTGCATTACCTTCAAAGTTTATTTACGCCAGACCAACCGGATCACCTGATTCTTAAATACTCTAAGGAGGAATATGAATTTACTAAGGAAAATGAATTAGAAGTATGGCGTTACTTTATAGATCAAAATTTGTTATATAGTACTAATCCTGAACTTCAATCTAGATTCATACAACCAGCACCATTTTCAAAATTTTATTTAGATATAGACTCGAGTACACCTGGTGGAATCGCTAGATATATAGGATATAAAATAGTAGCAAGTTACATGGAAAATAATGAGATTGATCCTAGTACACTTGTATCATTGCCAGCCGAAACCATATTTAATAATTCACAGTATAAACCTGTACAACAATAATTATGTCAAAGAATCACAGATCACAAATAAGAATAGGAATTGAACTGGATGAAAATAGAGTTCCAGAAAAAATAAGATGGAGCGCACCAGATGGTGGTGTTGATGCTGCCGATGCTAAAGCCATGATGGTAAGCATGTGGGATAGTGCACAGCAGGAGAGTTTTAGAATCGATTTGTGGACTAAAGACATGCCTGTAGATGAAATGCGTGTGTTTTTTCATCAAACACTAGTAAGTATGGCCGATACTTATCATCGTGCTACAAATGATGAAAAAATGCGCGATACCATGCTAGACTTTTGCGATTATTTTGCCGAAAAATTAAATCTTAAAAAATAAAAACCTTTAATTTTTCAATAAAGAATTATTCTTGAATCCTGACAAAAAACAGCTTCTAGAGCTAGCTCATTATAAAATGCCGTTTGGTAAATTCAAAGGTAGCTTTTTGAGTGATTTGCCAGAGGCTTACTTTGTTTGGTTCAAACGAAATGGTTGGCCACAAGGTAAGCTAGGTGTTTATATGCAATCAGTTTATGAGCTTAAAATAAACGGTCTAGAAATCATCCTAAAACAGTTACGTAACAAGTAAGAACAGGCCACACAATTAGGAATAAGTATATTTATAGAGACTTATTTATTTCGTCAATATATCCCAAAAGTTCTTCCTTACCAATACCTTTTGAGGCACTAGTTATAAAATAAGGAGGCATTTCTTCCCAAGTAGTTTGCAATAAGGCTTCTTTGTAATCATTGACCTGTTTTTCAATTGCTTTGGGTTTGAGTTTATCTGCTTTGGTAAATACAATGGCAAATGGCACACCATTGCTACCTAGCCATTCCATGAATTCAGTATCTATAGGTTGTGGATCATGTCGAATATCTACCAGAACAAAACCGCAAATAAGTTGCTTGCGCTGTTCAAAATATCGGGTAATGAATTTTTGAAATTTAGCTTTTTGAGTTTTAGAAACACGAGCGTATCCGTAACCTGGTAAATCTACAAGGTACCATTCATTATTAATTAAAAAGTGATTTATAAGCTGTGTTTTCCCTGGTTTACCAGATGTTTTGGCAAGGTTCTTATGGTTGGTCAACATGTTAATTAATGAAGACTTACCTACATTAGACCTTCCAATAAAAGCGTATTCTGGAAAATGATTGGACGGGCATTTCTTCACATCTTGATTGGAAACAACAAACTTGGCACTGTTAATTTTCATAATGTAAAGCTAGGTATTAGTACTAGGATGATAAATTCAAATAAAGGTTAGTAACCTCTATCTTTTAACCATTTATCCAGTATGGTATTAAACTCCTCTGGGTGTTCCATCATGGCAGCGTGGCCACATTTATCAATCCAAAATAAGTCACTATCTGGCAGTTTTTCATGAAATTCATCTGCCACTTCAGGTGGTGTAACATTATCTTGTCTACCCCAAATGATACAAGTAGGAGTGTTCATTTTAGGTAAATCTTTGGCCATGTTATGTCTGATTGCACTTTTGGCAATGGCCAGTGTTTTAATCAACTTATTACGATCATTTACCGTAGCAAAAACCTCGTCCACAATTTCCTTTGTAGCTACTGCAGGATCATAGAATACATCTTCACTTTTCTTCTTAATGTATTCGTAATCACCACGTTTAGGGTAGCTTTCGCCCATGGCGCTTTCATATAATCCAGAACTACCAGTTATTATAAGTGCTTTAACTACTTCTGGATATAATTTTGTGGTAACAAGACCTATGTGACCACCTAGAGAATTTCCTAGAAGAATAACTTCCTTCCATCCCATGTGGTCTATGAATTTCTTGATGAACTTGGCAAAAGTTCCTACGCTAGTTTTAATTAGCGGCATTGTATATAGTGGTAAAGAAGGAACTACAACTTGATAGCCTTCCTTTGGAAAATGATCGATAACACCTTCAAAATTACTTAAACCACCCATCAGACCGTGAAGTATGATGATAGGTGTTCCTTCTCCTGCGCTGTAATATTCGAATTTTCCGTCCTTGATTGTCTTCCTCGTCATAAAAAACTGTCTGTCGCAAATATAACTTATAATCTTATAGTAAAAAGACAATTAAACAGCACAGCGATTTGAAGTCAAAAATGAATGGAATCTCCCACTTTTTTTATGAGGAATTCGCTTTCGCGAAAGCGCACTTCATAACACTCTATCATTAGCACTAAGTAGAATTTCAAATTGTTCATAAGTCCTCAAGTTATTCAAAAAAGAGCTTAGTTATCAACAATGTGGTAAAAAGTGGTAAAAAGTGGTAAAAAGATTTATATATTTGATTAGAATACCTCAAAATGAGGATGAACCATTGATAAATTTTATAGGGACATACGATTGTAAAGCCGACTCCAAAGGCCGTTTCATGATGCCAGCAGCTATCAAAAAGCAGCTTGCGCCTATCATGCAAGAAGGCTTTGTGATAAAGCGAGCTGTTTTTCAACCTTGTTTAGAGCTTTACCCTATGAAAGAATGGAATGAATTGATGGGTCGCATGAATAAGCTTAATCGTTTTAATAAAAAAAACAATGACTTTATACGTCGTTTTACGGCTGGTGTTAAAACGGTTGAGGTTGATTCTAACGGTCGTTTGTTAATACCGCGTGATTTGATTTCAGTAGCTGGGATTACAAAAGATGTAACCGTGTCTAGTGCGATTAATATTATAGAAATATGGGATAAGCAAAAGTATGAGGAAGCAATAGATGATGCTACTGATGATTTTGCAGATCTCGCAGAAGAAGTAATGGGAAGTGATGCAGGAGAATCAATATCATAAATCAGTTCTATTAGAAGAATCAATAGATGGACTCAATATTAAGCCAGATGGTATTTATGTTGATGTTACGTTTGGTGGTGGTGGTCACTCACGCGAGATCTTGAAACGATTGGGTGATGACGGACGCTTGTATGCATTTGATCAGGATTCCGATGCTATTCAAAATGAAATAGATGACCCGAGGTTTACTTTGATTCAGTCCAACTTTAGTTTTATGAAGCGTTTTTTAAAACTTCATGGTGTGTCGCAGGTAGATGGTGTTTTGGCAGATTTAGGAGTTAGCTCTCACCAGTTCGACGAGGCTGATCGTGGTTTTTCCATTCGATTTGACGCTCGTTTGGACATGCGAATGAATCAGGAGAGTGAAGTGGATGCTGTTCATGTAGTGAATCAATATGATGAGTCTGATTTGTTACGCATTTTTAAAGAGTACGGTGAATTGCGAATAGCTCCAAAATTAGTACGTCGAATAGTGCAAGAGCGTGCCCTGCAACCTATAGAAACAGTAGGAGATTTAAAACGTATTTGTAAGCCGCTAGTACCAGCGCGTATGGAAAACAAGTTGCTGGCTCAGGTTTTTCAGGCTATTAGGATAGAGGTTAATCGTGAGATGGAAGTGTTGTATGATTTTTTGATCCAGGCAAAAGAGGTGCTGAAAATTGGAGGACGATTAAGTGTGATCTCTTACCATTCCTTAGAAGATAGACCGGTTAAAAGATTTATGCGTAATGGCTTGTTTGAAGGAGAGCCAGAAAAAGATGTTTTTGGTCGTGCCGAGGTACCATTTAAAAAAGTTGGAAAACTAATAGTGCCTACTGCTGCTCAAATAGAAGAAAATAATCGTGCACGTAGTGCAAAATTGCGTATTGCAGAAAAAATCGCAAACGTGTAGTTATGGCGTCTAGATTTCATAAAATATTAAAAGGTGATTTTCTTACTCAAGAAGGAGCGGCAAAAAATTGGCGCTTCATATTGTTTATGGCATTACTGGCTTTAATTATGATATACACGGGTCATTCATTTGAGAAAAAAGTTCATCGATTAAGTAAGTTAAATGACGAGGTGAATGAATTGCGCAGTGAGTTTTATGATTTAGAGAATAAACTCATGTTTATGCAAATGGAAAGTGAAGTGGCAAAAAGGTTGAAAGAATCGGGTATTGCTCCAGCGCAAGAGCCACCACAAAAAATTAAAATAAAACTACCAGTAGATGGCAACAACGGATAAGGGTATTCTTAATAGAGCTTATATCGCTGCTGGTATTTTATTACTGGTAGGAATAGGGATTCTTGCTAAAATTCTTCATGTTCAAGTAGCTGAAGGGAGAAAATACCGTGCGCTTACTGAGAAGCGCATCTTTAAAAATGATACGATACCAGCAAATAGAGGTAATTTGTATGATTCAAATGGGCAATTACTAGCAACTTCTATCAGTAAGTTTGATATAAGATTTGATGCTGTTACTCCTAGTGAAAAAGATTTTAATGAGAACGTCGGTAAGTTGAGTGATTCGCTTTCGCGAAAGCTAAATAAGCCAAAAAGTTATTTCCTTAATAAGCTTAGAAAAGCTAGGGCAAATAAAAATAGATACATTCTTATAGCCAAGAATTTAGACTACGGAGATTATAAAGAAGTAATCAATTTTCCTTTATTTGAAAAAGGGCCGTATAAAGGTGGGGTGATTGTTGAGCAGCGCGTAGTGCGTGATCATCCTATAGGTAAAATGGCCGAACGTATTGTGGGTTATGATAAACCTGGTCGAGCTCCTGTAGGATTGGAAGGTGCTTTTGCTCCTTATTTAAGAGGTAGCGATGGTGTAAGATTAAAGCAAAAAATTGCAAAAAGTCAATGGAAGCCTGTAAATGGAGCTAACGAGGTAGAGCCAGTTGATGGATACGATGTCTATACTACTATTGATGTCAACATGCAGGATGTTGCACATCACGCTTTACTTGAGCAATTAGAATACTATGAAGCAGATCATGGTACTGCAGTAGTAATGGAAGTTGCAACTGGTGAAATTAAAGCGCTCACAAATTTAGGAAGGGCAAAAAGCGGTAAATATTATGAGAAAAGAAATTATGCCGTTTGGGAAGCGCATGAGCCTGGTTCTACATTCAAATTAATGAGTGTTATTGCCGCCCTGGAAGATAAAGTGGTTGATACAAGTACCGTTTTTGACACTAAAGGTGGTAAGATTTCTTACTATGGTAGAAATGTAAGAGATTCTAAGTATGGTGGATATGGAAAAATAAATGTAGCTAAAGCATTTGAGGTTTCTTCCAATACAGCGCTAGTTCAAATGATTTACGATAACTATAAATCTAATCCTAGTGATTATGTAGATAGACTTTATGAAATGAATTTAGGTAATAAGATTGGTTTACCTATAGTAGGTGAAGGGTCGCCATTAATTCCTCACCCAGATGATCAAGGATGGAACGGTCTTTCTTTACCATGGATGGGATTCGGTTATGGTGTGGAATTGACTCCATTGCAAACATTAACTTTTTACAACGCCGTTGCAAATGATGGAGTAATGGTTAAGCCTAGATTGATTAGAGAAGTTCGTTCTAAAGATCGACTTGTTGAAAAATTTGATAAGGAGATAATTAACCCGTCGATTTGTTCACAAGAAACCATTGATAAGGTAAAGGTGATGATGGAAAATGTAGTTAGACGTGGAACTGCAGATAATCTGTATTCACCTAATTTTTCCATGGCAGGTAAAACAGGAACCTGTCAAGCAGAATATTGGATAAAGCCAGGTAATTATATTGCATCGTTTGCTGGATATTTCCCGGCTGACGAGCCTAAATATAGCTGCATAGTTGTGATTCATAAACCCAACGTTAAGAAAGGTTATTATGGAAATATAGTTGCTGGTCCGGTTTTTAAAAAAATCGCTCATAAAATTTACGCAAACAGTCCTATTAAAGACGAGATTCAATTACCACAAATTGCATCAGAAGAAGTAGAAAAGTCTGATGAGGTGTTTTATTCCAAGTTACAATCTGTTCAAAAAAAGGTGCCTAACCTCAAAGGTATGGAAGTAATGGACGCTGTAGTGATTTTGGAAAATATGGGAGCCTATGTTGAAGTGAAGGGAGAAGCTGGAATTGTATCTAATCAAAGTAAGGCGCCAGGGCAAATTATTAAAAATGGAGAAAAAGTAGTACTAACGTTATGATGTTACTTAAAGAAATATTATACAAAGTAAATATTGAATCTGTCGTTGGTTCTACCGATAAAAAAGTGCAGTCTATTGTTTTCGATTCTAGGAAAGTGGAATTGAATTCTGTATTTGTGGCTGTTACAGGTGTTGCAATTGATGGACATAAATTTATTAAAAATGCCATTGAACTAGGTGCTACTGCTGTGGTAGTTGAAAAACTACCAGAAGATCAAATAGAAAATGTTACTTACATTCAAGTGCCTAACACCAAAAAGGCTTTGGCCTTTATGGCAGCAAATTTTTACGGTAATCCTTCTAAAGATCTAAAACTTGTAGGTATTACTGGAACTAATGGAAAGACAACATGTACTAGTTTATTATATCGCTTGTTTAAATCTTGCGGTTTTAAATCTGGATTGATATCAACTGTACATATACTCGTAGACACCACAGAATATAAGGCCACTCATACAACTCCTGATCCTTTGACTATCAATCATTATTTAGCAGAAATGAGAGATGCAGGAGTGGATTATTGTTTCATGGAGGTGAGTAGTCATGGTATACATCAAGAGCGCACTACTGGATTGCATTTTGCAGGTGGCATTTTCACAAATCTATCACATGATCATTTAGATTACCATAAAACATTTGCTGAATACCGAGATGTTAAAAAAAGATTCTTTGATGAATTGCCAGCATCTGCATTTGCTCTTACAAATAAAGATGACAAGAATGGTGATGTAATGCTTCAAAATACCAAGGCTGTAAAAAGAGGATACGCTTTAAAATCTTTTACAGACTATCGAGCGCACATTATAGAAAATCAATTTGGTGGCTTGTTGCTTAAAATTAACGACCAAGAAGTTTGGTGTAAAATGATAGGTCAATTTAATGCCTATAATATTGCAGCAATATATGGTTGTGCTGTTGAGCTAGGTCTAGAACCTATTGAGGCTCTGGAAAAAATTTCACAATTAGAAGGAGTTTCTGGAAGATTTCAGTATTTCACAACAGCTGAAGATAAAATCACTGCGATTGTGGATTACGCACACACCCCAGATGCACTTAAAAATGTAATTGAAACCATTAATGCGATCCGTACTAAAAATGAAACGCTTATAACAGTAGTTGGCTGCGGTGGAGATAGAGACGCTACTAAGAGACCTAAGATGGGAATGATTGCAGCATCATTAAGTGATAAAGTGATTTTTACTAGTGATAATCCTAGAACAGAAGATCCACAAGCTATTCTAGATGATATTGAAGCTGGTGTTGAACCTCAAGATTTTAAAAAAACCGTAACAGTTGTAGATCGTAAACAGGCTATTAAAACAGCTGCGGTCATGGCTCAACCTAATGACATTATTTTGATTGCAGGTAAAGGTCATGAAACATATCAAGAAATTAACGGAGTACGTAATGATTTTGATGATAGAGAAATTATTGCATCATTATTAAATAAACTCAATAAATAATATGCTTTACTATTTATTCAAATACCTGGAAGAACAATTTCAATTGCCTGGAGCATCGCTGTTTGAGTTTATCACATTTAGGGCGGCGATAGCATTCATGATGTCTCTAGGTTTCTCAACTATATATGGAAAGCGTATAATCAACTATTTACGTAATCAACAAGTAGGTGAAACAGTTCGCGATCTAGGCTTACAAGGTCAAGCGCAAAAGGCAGGTACACCTACCATGGGTGGAATAATCATAATATTAGCGACTCTGATCCCGGTTCTGTTATTGTGCCAACTTGATAACATCTATGTAGTTCTTTTAATCATTACCACGCTTTGGATGGGAATGATTGGATTTGCAGATGATTATATCAAGGTTTTCAAGAAAGACAAAGGTGGTTTAAAAGGTAAATTTAAAGTAGTCGGTCAAGTAGGGTTAGGAATTATTGTAGGTGCCATCATGTATTTTCATCCAGGGATAACCATAAAAGAAGAATTAAAGACTGAAAAGTATACCCAGCAAAGAGTGGAAGGTAATATTCCTATTCAATTTGAAGCAGCAAAAAAATCCACTAAAACAACGATACCTTTTACTAAAAACAATGAACTAGATTATAGTGAATTGATCACGTGGATTGATGATGACCTAGCCTCATGGGCGTGGCTCATTTTTATCCCTATAGTCGTTGTAATTGTAACCGCTGTGTCTAATGGTGCAAACCTTACTGACGGTATTGATGGATTAGCCGCAGGTACAAGTGCTATCGCCGTAATTACCCTAGCTTTATTTGCATGGATATCTGGGAATATTATATTTTCAGATTACTTAAATGTCATGTATATACCCAACTCTGGTGAGATGGTGGTATTTATAACTGCTTTTGCAGGTGCGCTTGTAGGATTTTTATGGTACAACACCTATCCAGCCCAAGTTTTTATGGGAGACACAGGTAGCTTAACTATAGGTGGAATCATAGCTGTTCTGGCTATTGCAACTCGTAAAGAATTGCTCATTCCTATTTTATGTGGTGTTTTTCTTATGGAAAATTTATCTGTAATGATGCAGGTAAGTTGGTTCAAATACACAAAGAAAAAATACGGAGAAGGTCGTAGAATATTTCTTATGTCACCATTGCACCATCATTATCAAAAAAGAGGAATTCATGAGAGTAAAATAGTAGTTAGGTTTTGGGTAGTAGGAATTTTACTAGCCATCATCAGTATTGTAACACTTAAGGTTCGTTAATGAATAGTGAAACTAACATATCAAAGAAAGTGGTAGTGCTTGGTGGTGGAGTCAGTGGTTTAGGAGCTGCTGTTCTTGCTGCTAGTCGTGGCTATGATGTGTTTTTAAGCGATAGAGCTGTTGTGAATGACGCTTTCGCGAAAGCGTTAAATGAATACGGCATATCTTATGAATCAGGTGCTCATACACTAGAAAAATTAATCGAGGCAGATGTGATAATTAAAAGTCCAGGAATACCTGATCACATTGACTTGATTAAACAATTAAAACAAGCAGGTATAGAAATCATTTCTGAAATTGAATTTGCTTTTAGAGAAGAACTAGAAGTTCCTGTAATTGCTATTACAGGTAGTAATGGAAAAACTACGACAACTTCCATAATGAGCTATTTGCTAGAAACTGCACAGGTAAATGCAACAACCGGTGGCAATATCGGTGAGAGCTATGCCTTGCAAGTTGCTCAAAAACCAGCTAATCATCGCTTGTTAGAGGTAAGTAGTTTCCAATTAGATGGTTGTTATGAGTTTGCACCACACATCGCCATACTACTCAATATTACACCTGATCATTTAGATCGTTACGATTACCAGTTTGAAAACTATATAGATAGTAAGATGAGAATTGCTCAATCACAAAAAGCTAGCGATTACTTCATCTACAACGCCGATGACCAAGCAATAACCCAGGCTTTAAAAAATAAAGATATAAAAGCACAGTTAGTGCCGTTCTCTATGACTCAGGAACTGAAGAATGGAGCTTTTATAAAAGATAATCAAATTATTATAACCCTTAACAACACCCTTTTCACCATGCCTATACAGGAACTAGCATTAAAAGGAAAACACAACACTGCCAATACTATGGCAGCTGCCACCGCGGCAACACTTTTGAAAATAAGAAAGGAGACTATACGTCAAAGCCTACAGTCTTTTAAAGGTGTAGAGCATCGATTAGAAAATGTTCTTAAAATCAATAAAGTTCAATATATCAATGATAGTAAAGCTACCAATGTAAATGCAACTTATTTTGCGTTAGACAGTATGGAGCATCCTACAGTTTGGATTGTAGGTGGAGTTGATAAAGGAAATAATTACAGCGATTTGTATGAGTTAGTAAATCGTAAAGTAAAGGCGATTGTTTGCTTAGGAATTGACAATGGCAAAATCATAGAAAACTTTGCAAAATGTGTTGATACAGTAGTTGAAACATCATCCATGGAAGATGCTGTTCGAGTAGCTTATAGATTGGCCAAAGCAGGTGATAATGTATTGTTAAGTCCAGCTTGTGCCAGCTTTGATTTATTTGAAAACTACGAGGACAGAGGAAGACAATTTAAAGCAGCAGTTAGAAACTTATAATATTGAAATTAAGTAGATACATATCAGGAGATCTGTTTCTTTGGTCGCTCATAGTGGCATTACTGGTGTTTTCTATTATTCCGGTCTATAGCGCTAGTGCAAATTTGGCCTATCTAGGAAAGGGAACTGGTGATACCAGTCGTTTCCTTATACGCCATCTTGGACATATCATAATGGGATTAATAGCCATGTGGGCAGTTCATAAAACTCCATATAGATTGTTTAATGGATTAAGTGTATTACTTATATATCCTGCTATAGTTTTATTAGTAATAACTGCATTACAAGGAACAACCATGGGTGGTGCAAATGCTTCTAGGTGGATTACAATTCCAGGTATTGGAATGCAGTTGCAAACTAGCACCTTGGTATTTGTTATTCTTATGGTATATGTTGCAAAGTACCTTTCAAACATAGCTCACAAGACTATTACATTTAAACAAAGTTTACTGCCATTGTGGTTACCAGTTGGACTCACTTTGTTGTTTGTGTTACCATCTAATTTCTCTACTACCGCACTTATATTCATTATGGTGCTGGCACTGTGTTTCATTGGAGGATATCCCTGGAAATACTTACTAGGTATTATAGGTGTGGGAATTGTGTCGCTTTCTCTTTTTATTCTAACCGCCAAAGCTTTTCCAGATCTTTTTCCAAACCGTGTAGACACTTGGATCTCGCGTATCGAGAATTTTAGTGGTTCTGGAACGGCCGATACTAATTACCAAACAGAACGTGCACTTGCAGCCATTTCTGAAGGTGGCATACCAGGAGTTGGTCCAGGGAAAAGTATGTTGAGACCTTTTTTACCTCAGTCAAGTAGTGATTTTATCTATGCAATTATTATCGAGGAATTCGGTTTTATTGGTGCTTTTGGTATTGTGATTATGTATTTATTAATTCTATTTAGGCTGGTTGTAATCACTAAAAAAGCAAAGGATATTTTTGGTCGATTGGTGGTGATAGGTGTTGGCTTTCCAATAATTTTTCAAGCCTGTATTAATATGGCCGTTGCCGTTAATTTGATGCCTGTAACAGGTCAAACTCTTCCGTTTATAAGTAGTGGTGGAACGTCAATATTAATGAGTTGCCTAGCTATGGGAATAGTATTGAGTGTGAGTGCAAGTAAAGATGTAAAAGAACCTCTTGAAGAAACCAAAGAGGAAGATATGAACCCTTTAGATGTATTAAGTGAAACCATATAGAATTATCATATCAGGCGGTGGTACCGGTGGTCATATTTATCCAGCTATATCTATTGCAAATGAATGCAAGAGAAGATGGCCAGATTGTGAAATACTTTTTGTAGGAGCACGTGATCGCATGGAAATGGAAAAAGTTCCAGCAGCCGGGTTTCCTATAAAAGGATTGTGGATAAGTGGATTGCAGCGCAGTCTAAGTCTTAAAAACATTGCATTCCCATTTAAGGTTGTAAAAAGCTTAATAGATGCTGGTCGCATCATAAATAATTTTAAACCAGATATCGCAATAGGTACAGGTGGTTATGCTAGTGGTCCCTTGTTGTTTAAGGCAAATCAAAAAGGAATTCCTACGCTAATTCAAGAACAAAATTCTTTTCCAGGAATAACCAATAAACTACTATCAAAAAAAGTTAAACGCATTTGTGTAGCGAGTAAAGGTCTAGAGCGTTTTTTTCCTAAAGATAAAATGGTTATGACTGGCAACCCAGTTAGACAAGATTTATTGGATATTACCAGTAAAAAACAACAAGCCATAGAGTTTTTTGGTTTAGATGAAAATAAAAAAACCTTATTAGTTTTAGGAGGTAGTCTTGGTGCTAGGCGTATAAATCAACTTATAGAAGAAAACAGCGCACAATTGCTCAAGGATGTTCAAATTATCTGGCAATGCGGTAAGTTTTATTATACAACCTACAAGGCTAAAGAGCAAAAACAACTGCAAGTAAAAGCATTCTTGGAAAGAATGGATCTTGCATATGCTGCGGCAGATTTTATTATTTCACGATCTGGAGCAGGCACCATATCAGAACTTTGTATAGTAGGTAAACCGGTCATTTTTATTCCTTCTCCGCACGTTGCTGAAGATCATCAAACGAAAAATGCACAAGCTATTGTTCAAGAAAATGCTGCTGTGATGATTAAGGAATCTGATCTGGAGCAAAATTTCATGACCCTTTGGAAAGGGCTTATACAGGATTTTCAAAAACAAGAAACCTTAAGT
This sequence comes from Nonlabens sp. SCSIO 43208, assembly GCF_050703575.1. Lineage (NCBI taxonomy): Bacteria > Pseudomonadati > Bacteroidota > Flavobacteriia > Flavobacteriales > Flavobacteriaceae > Nonlabens > Nonlabens sp. SCSIO 43208. The sequence goes on along the minus strand of NZ_CP065365.1, from coordinate 244,043 downwards.
AAAAATATTAAGAAGCTAGCCTTGCCCCAAGCTACTAGTCATATTGTAAATGAAATCGAACAGTTGTTGAATGAGTAATCTAGATCACATATCACATTGTTATTTCATCGGTATTGGTGGTATAGGGATGAGTGCACTAGCGCGCTACCTTAAACAAGCAGGTAAAAATGTTGCTGGTTACGATAAAACGCCATCAGCGCTTACAGAGCAATTAGTCAGTGAAGGGATTAATATCCATTATCAAGATGACTATGATAGCATCCCAGCACAGTATAAGGATATCAATAATGCGCAAGTGATTTATACACCTGCGATACCAGTAGATTTTGGAGAATTAGTTCGCTTTCGCGAAAGCGGAATAACCATACTTAAACGAGCGCAACTACTCGGGCAAATATCTAAAACCATGACATGTCTAGCAGTAGCAGGGACTCATGGAAAAACTACAACAAGTGCAATTCTTACACACCTGCTTTATGAAAGTGGAGTTCCTATGACTGCTTTTTGTGGTGGCATAATTGAAAAGTATAATACTAATTATATCCACACTGGAAATGAGGTAATGGTCGTAGAGGCTGATGAATTTGACCGAAGCTTTATGAACTTGCAGCCTGAAATTGCTGGTGTTACAGCTATGGATGCAGATCATCTTGATATATATGGAGATGTTGAGGAGTTTGAAAAAACCTTTGAAGACTTTGCCGCATTAGTTCCACAAGGAAATTTATTGACTACTGAAGTGGTTTCGTTACCAGGTAAAAAAGTGGGATTCAACAATGGAGATTATCAAATCTTGAATTATAGAATTCAAGATGAATCTTATTATTTTGATTTCAAAACACCTAATCAACTTTTCAAGAATATAAAATGGAATTTACCTGGTAAGCACAACCTGTCAAATGCTACTCTTGCTATGTCAATGGCGTTAGAGTATGGAGTGCAACCAGAAAAATTAATAAAAGCGCTTGGCACTTTCCCTGGAGTTGACAGGCGCTTTACATACAGATTAAATAGTAATGAGCTAGTGTTAATAGATGATTATGCCCATCATCCTACAGAGATAAATGCTGTTTTTCAAGCGGTAAGTGAATTATATCCGGATGAGGAAAAACTAGTGGTTTTTCAACCGCATTTGTATTCTCGTACCAAAGACTTTATGGATGATTTTGCGCGCAGTTTGGCGCAGTTTGATCAGGTATACTTGTTGGATATTTATCCGGCAAGAGAACTTCCTATTCCCGGTATAACATCTCAATCTCTTCAAAACAGGATTGAGAAAATAACCTCTGGGATAACAAGTATGGTAACAAAGGATCAGTTAGAAAACGAGTTACATAGAAGTAATAAAAGAATAATCTGTATGCTAGGAGCAGGAGATATAGGAGTTGAAATCAAAAAAATAGCAGCAAAATGGGTAAAATAAAACCTTACATAAATGCGATCTTATTGGTTGTGGCTATTGTGCTGGTTTTCAGTTTATATGCTTTTGGGGCTGTGAGGCATAAAAATAGGGAGATAAAGGATGTAACCATCACATTTACAGATTATAGTAGCCCTTTAATTTCTGAAGAAAACGTTAATAAATTGTTGATACAAAATCAGGACAGTATAGATTATCTCACGATAGAAAAACTAGCTTTACAAGAGAGTGAAAAGCGTCTTGATAAAAACTCAATGATTAGAAAGGCTGAGGTTTCCATGTCAATTGATGGTGAAATAAACGCAGTAATTGAACAACGAGTGCCTATAGCGCGCATCATTGGAAAGAAGTCTGGATATCTAGACGAGGATAATAAATGGATGCCATTGTCTGATGAATATGCAGTACGTGTGCCTGTAATTTTTGGATATGAAAGTGACTTTCAAAATGATGTTTTTGAATTAGTTTCCTTTATAAGAAAAGATAAGTGGTTACAAAAGGTTATTGCAGCAATTGAACTAAATAAAGGAAATGTAAAGTTGAAACCTAGGGCAATGAAGCATAAAATAAACCTGGGTAAAATTGATAAACTAGAGCATAAGTTCATTAATTATAAAGCCTTTATAGCCAAGGCTGAAAAAGATAAAACGCTAGAAAGTATAAATACTGTTGACCTAAGATTTAATAATCAGGTGGTTGTTATAAAATAAAAAAGGGGAAGAAATGGAAGCACAAGAATATGCAGTAGGACTAGACATCGGTACCACAAAAATTGTGGCAATGATTGGTCGTAAAAATGAATATGGTAAGCTCGAGATTCTAGGTGTAGGAAAATCAAAAAGTTTAGGTGTACATCGTGGTGTTGTAAACAACATTACTCAAACAATTACATCTATACAGCAAGCAGTTCAACAAGCTGAAACCGTAAGCGGTATTAAAATTGAAAATGTAACAGTAGGAATAGCAGGTCAACATATACGCAGTTTACAACACAGCGATTATATTACTCGACAGGATAGTGAATCCGTAATAAATGAAACTGATATTACAAACCTTTGCAATCAAGTACACAAACTAGTGATGCTGCCTGGAGAAGAAATTATACATGTTCTACCACAAGAATATAAAATAGATGGTCAAAGCGATGTACAAGAACCATGCGGTATGTACGGTGGTAGATTAGAAGCCAATTTTCATGTAGTAGTAGGGCAAATTGCCTCAATAAGAAATATTGGTAGATGTATAAAAAGCGCTGGACTGGAACTTAAAAATCTAACTCTAGAACCACTCGCTAGTGCTGATGCTGTTCTGGGAAGTGATGAAAAGGAAGCTGGAGTAGCTTTAATCGATATAGGTGGTGGAACAACTGATCTGGCCATCTTTAAAGATGGAATCATTCGTCATACAGCAGTAATACCACAAGGAGGAAATATCATTACTGAAGACATAAAAGCTGGGTGCTCAATTATAGAAAAGCAGGCAGAATTACTTAAAACAAAATTTGGTAGCGCCTGGCCAGGAGAAAATAAAGACAATGAGATTGTTTCTATTCCTGGATTAAGAGGTAGAGAACCCAAGGAGATTACGCTTAAAAACCTAAGTAAAATAATTCACTCGCGAGTGGTTGAGATATTAGAATCCGTTTTTATGGAAATCAAAAACTACGGTTTTGACCAACCTAAAAAACAACTTATCGCAGGAATAGTACTTACAGGTGGTGGTAGTCAATTAAAGCATATAAAACAACTTACCGAGTATGTTACAGGAATGCCTACTCGTATAGGCTACCCTAATGAACATCTGGCAGGTGATAGCGATAAGGAAAACACAAGTCCGATTTTTGCCACAGCTGTTGGTCTGGTAATGAAAGGCCTTCAAGAGCTTGAGGTTATTGAAGAAGAGGAAGAGATAATAGAAGAAGTAGCACCAGTAGTACAACAGGTACAACCTGAATCGACTACAGAGGTTGAGGAAGAAGAAGTTCCACAACCTAAAGAAAAACCACAGAAAAAACCATCTAACAACTTCTTTTCAAACTGGGTAAAATCAGTAAAAGAGTTTATAGATAACGCAGAATAAAAGAGAAAGAACAAAATTTAAAGTAGCATAAATGAGTATGGAAGTAGGAAGCGATTTATCCTTTGACTTACCTAAGAACAAATCAAATGTAATTAAGGTAATAGGAGTAGGCGGCGGTGGAAGCAACGCCATTAAACACATGTTTCAACAAGGAATTAAAGGTGTAGATTTTGTCATTTGTAATACAGATGCTCAAGCGCTTGAGAACAGTCCTATCCCTAATAAAATACAATTAGGAGTATCCTTGACAGAAGGATTGGGTGCTGGTGCAAATCCAGAAATTGGAGAAAGAGCAGCGCAAGAATCTATTTCAGAAATTCAAAGATTGTTAGATACCAATACTAAAATGGTATTTATTACAGCGGGAATGGGTGGAGGAACAGGAACTGGTGCAGCACCTGTGATAGCTCAGGTAGCAAAGGAAATGGATATTCTTACTGTAGGTATCGTAACAACACCTTTCCAGTTTGAGGGAAGAATAAGAAACGAACAAGCCCAAAAAGGAATAGATAAACTTAGAAAGTCAGTTGATTCCCTGATTATTATAAACAATAACAAGCTACGAGACGTTTATGGTAATTTAGGATTTAAAGCCGGTTTTTCTAAGGCAGATGAAGTACTCGCTACTGCTTCAAGAGGTATTGCCGAGGTAATTACAAAGCACTACATCCAGAACATTGACTTGCGCGATGCAAAAACGGTACTAGTAAACTCTGGTACAGCAATAATGGGTAGTGCTCATGCTACCGGATCAAATCGTGCCCAAGAAGGAATAATTAAAGCATTGGACTCACCATTGCTTAATGATAATAAAATTACTGGTGCAAAACACGTGTTGCTACTTATCGTGTCTGGATCAGAAGAGATTACCCTTGATGAAATAAGTGAGATTAACGAGCACATACAGTCTGAAGCTGGTGGAAGCGCAAACATCATCATGGGTGTAGGTGAGGACGAAGAATTAGGAGATTCAATTGCTGTAACGGTTATCGCAACTGGCTTTAATGCTGAACAGCAAAACGAAATATCTAATACAGAAGCAAAACGCATCATTCACACCTTAGAGGAAGAGCAGCGCGCTTCACGTGTTTTAGATGAAGCTACTGATAAAGTGGTGCCAGGAAAACTGATTCTTGATTTAGAAGAAGATCATGAAGATGAAATACAGGCAGTTGATAATAACGCTTTCGCGAAAGCGGAACCAAAAAAAACAGTACAGCCATCACAACCTCAAGAACCTTTAATCATTAAACATGAATTAGGCGATGAGGATCCAGAAGACGCTATGCCAGTTATGCCAAAGTTGTTTGAAGATGAACCTAATCCTATTATCCCAACAACTGAAGTTCTTAAGAATATAGAGGTGGTGTACGAGGAAGTACTAGATGTAAAACCTCAATCACAATTAGATTTTGTTATAGAGGAAACTCCTGTTGTACAACAACCAGAAGTTGAATCAATAGATGAAGAACGCGATCAATTCTTTCTAGACTTTGACTTACCATTGTCTCAACAATTGGGTGTGGACGAGGAAAATGCGGAAGAAATTAATGCCCTAGAGGTTAATGATCCAGTGCACGTTATTCCAGTGACTGAAGTAAATGAAACGGGTGTTACTAAGTATTCACTAGACGACTACATGGAAAAAGAAGATGAGCTAGTCAATGCACAACCTGTTAAAAAAGTTGAGGAAACAAATACGGTGATAGAACCGGAACTAGAAATAGTTGCCAAAACAGTGCAAGCACCAGCTGAAGATGTGGAGTCAAGTATGGAAATTGACGAAGAAATTGATCCTACTGAATTACCAATAAATGAAATGTTGTTGCGTAATGCCGAAAAACGCAAACGCACCATGCATCACTTAAATTTTAAATTCAAGAGTTCGCACAGATTGGAAGAACTGGAAAAGCAACCAGCTTTTAAACGTCAAGGTGTAGAGTTAGAAGCTCCAAAAACTGACGATGGACGATCAAGAACAACCTTGAATATTGATGAAAATGATGAGTTACAGTTTAGATCAAGTAACAACTCGTTTTTACACGACGCGCCAGATTAAGATTTAGTTTAAAAAGTGTTTTTTACAGCGTTTGATACATCCCCAAGTATTGAGCGCTTTTTTTTGGTATTTATTAAAGGTAGTTCCCTTATCAATTTTATTATTTTTGATGCCTAAATGTAAAGTTATGAGTTTAGAGAAATCTGTAATGACGGCAATGAAAGATGCCATGAAATCAAAAGATCAAACAGCCCTTGCAGCCTTAAGAGCCGTTAAAAGTGAATTGTTACTAGCAAAAACTTCTGGCGGATCTGATACTCTTTCTGAAGAAGAAGAAATTAAGATCGTTCAAAAACTCGTTAAACAACGTAAAGACAGCGCAAGAATATTTGAAGAACAAGATCGTACAGATTTATCAGAACCAGAACTAGCGCAAGCAAAAGTACTTGAGCAATTTTTACCAGAACAACTAAGTGAAGATGAAATTGCAAAAATTGTACAGCAAGTAATTGATGAAACTGGGGCACAAGGAATGAAAGACATGGGTAAAGTAATGGGTAGATCTAACCAATTACTAGCCGGTAAAGCCGATGGCCGTACGATAAGCACAATAGTAAAAAGCAAACTAAGTTAAAGCGTTTAGCTAGACTTAAAAACTGGCCACGTAGCTCAGCTGAATAGAGCACTGGATTTCGGCTCCAGCGGTCGTAGGTTTGAATCCTACCGTGGTCACGAATAAACCAAAAAAGGTGAAAAGAAGTCGAGTTTACTCAAAATTTCTTTTCATCTTTTTCTATTTTCAACCCGGAGTTTTATCAGGATGAGCAGCAATCCTATTTAAAAGGTATTTATAGGTACTACGTCTTGATTTAAAAGACTGGATTTTCTCCTGTCAAGTTCACAATACTCCAATAACCGCGTCTAATAGGCGTGTTTTTTATGGAGTAACCTCGAGTAATTCAAGGTTTAAATAAAAGAAAATGCGGTAATCATTATAAGTGACTTATTTACAGTATAGTGCTGTTTTGATGTTAGTAATCCTATCGTAGTCAGGCTAAAGAAGACTATAACAAGATCCTAACAAGGATTATTATTTATTACTAATTCCTCAATTTGTAAGAATAGCTTTCTTGTTTAAACTCACTTAAATGAAGTATAATTATTAAAATTGTAACAAGAGTTACATAAGCAAAAGTGACCACATCTTATATTTGTTTAAAATCTGATCCAATTGAAAAAATCTGCCATATACAGTCTGTTATTCTTAAAATGTCCACGTTGTAGGCAAGGTGAATTTTTAGAGTCAAATCCCTATAAAATTTCAAATTATAATAAGGTACGAGAACATTGTCCAAAATGTAATCTTAAATATTCTATAGAGCCTAGTTTTTATTACGGTTCCATGTACGTTTCCTATGCAGTTGGGGTTGCGATAGCAGTGGCTATTTACGTTTTATTGTGGTTAGCAGGTTATGGATCTAGTCCATTAATTGCCTTTATTGCGATACTTGTAGGGTTAGTTCTTTTATTCCCATATATAGGAGCTGTTTCAAAATCTATCTGGGCACATTTTTTCTTTAAATATGATCGACAGATTGCCAAACAGGTAAAAAATGATTCAAGAACTTAATAAACATTATGGTTCTCAGTTTGAACTTGCTTTAATTGAAGAGATTAATCAAGTAGCTACCTTTATGGAGGTTGATGCAGGTGAGGACCTCATTAAACCTGGGCAATACATCAAGTCCATGCCATTATTACTAGATGGTAGCATAAAAATATTAAGACCAGATGAAGAAGGTGATGAATTATTGCTTTATCACCTTGAACGTGGTGACACTTGTGCAATGACAATGACTTGTTGTTTAGGAACCACCAAAAGTGAAATACATGCAGTTACCGAGACTTCTGTAAAACTGCTTATGATTCCAGTTGGTAAAATGGAAGAATGGTCTCGCAAGTATAGAACCTGGCGCAACTTTGTTATGAATAGTTACCATGAAAGGTTAATGGAGATGCTAGAAAGTATCGATAACATTGCCTTTAACAATATGGATGAGCGATTAGAAAACTATTTACTAGACAAGGTTAAAATACTCAATAGTAAACATATCCACATTACTCATAAAGAAATCGCGGCCGATTTACACACCAGTCGTGTTGTTATCTCTAGATTACTTAAAAAAACGGAGAATAATTCACAGATAAAACTTCATCGCAGCTTTATTGAAATGCTGTAAAAAAGAAAACTAAATTTTAATTAATTCTCACTCCTGTAACAAGGGTTACATAAATACATAATTACCCATTTTACTTTTGATTTCAAAATCAATACACTATGGAGTTAATGGATGTTTTAGGCTATGTAGGCGCATTATTAATTGGTCTAGTTTTAGGACTTATTGGTGGTGGTGGCTCCATTCTTACCGTTCCCATTTTAGTATATGCATTATCCCTTAATCCTGTAATTGCAACGGCCTATTCATTATTTGTCGTAGGTACCACTGCCCTTGTAGGTGCTGTAAGAAACATTTTTAAAGGAATGGTAGATTTTAAAACAGCGATAATATTTGCTATACCTGCATTTATTGCGGTCTACCTTACACGAGCTTATTTAATACCAGCTATTCCCGTACAGTTATTTAGTGTGGGAACATTTATCGTTTCTAAAAATCTTGCGATAATGCTGTTTTTTGCCATAATAATGCTGGTCGCTTCAATTTCAATGATACGTAACAAGCGCAATGAACATCACGGCGATAAAGAGGTTTCTTATAACTATCCTTTAATTGTGTTAGAAGGATCTGTTGTTGGAGTACTTACAGGAATTGTAGGCGCTGGTGGTGGATTTCTAATAATTCCAGCTTTGGTATTACTGGCCAGATTGCCTATGAAAAAAGCGGTAGCTACCTCATTATTAATTATTGCTATAAAGTCACTGATTGGTTTTATAGGAGATGTTCAAAACCTAGACATCAATTGGTTATTCTTACTCAGCTTTACTTCAGTTTCCGTAGTTGGAATATTTATTGGGATCTGGCTCAATAAATTCATTGATGGTAAACGATTAAAAACAGCTTTTGGGTGGTTTGTTCTAATCATGGGAATATATATTATTTATAAAGAGGTGTCTATGTAATAAATGTTACCGTAAATGATGAGATGCTTATTTAATTTTAAATCAAATAAGAAATAATTCCGCTTTCGCGAAAGCGTGCTCTTTCAACAAACTGGAATTAGTGTATTATAATTTAAGCAAAAAAAAGATTATGAAAATAGAACAGATTTATACCGGATGTCTAGCGCAAGGAGCCTATTATATTGAAAGTAATGGTGAGGTAGCTATTATTGATCCATTACGAGAGGTTCAACCCTATATAGATCGTGCAAAAAAGGATGGAGCAACAATAAAATATATTTTTGAAACCCATTTCCATGCCGATTTTGTGAGTGGTCATGTTACACTTTCTCAAAAAACAGGTGCTCCTATCGTTTATGGCCCAAATGCCAATCCAGATTTTGAGGCGATTATCGCCCAAGACAATCAGGAGTTTTCTTTAGGAGAAATAACTTTTGTCGTGTTGCATACTCCAGGACACACTATGGAAAGCACGACCTTTCTTCTAAGAGATAAAAATGGAAAAGATCATGCGATTTTTACCGGTGATACCTTGTTTCTAGGAGATGTCGGAAGACCAGATCTAGCACAAAAGGCAGCAAATATGACACAAGAGGAACTTGCTGGAACCTTATATGAAAGTTTGCGTAACAAGATCATGCCACTAGCCGATGATGTCATAGTTTATCCTGCTCATGGCGCAGGAAGTGCTTGTGGTAAAAATATGATGAAGGAAACTGTAGACTCACTAGGTAATCAAAAAGCAGTTAATTATGCTTTGAGATCAGATATGACCAAAGAGGAATTTATTAAAGAGGTGACTGATGGATTATTACCACCACCAGCTTATTTTCCTCTTAATGTAAAAATGAATAAAGAAGGTTATAAAAATATAGAAGAAATAATAGCTCAAGGTGAAACTGCGCTCACTCCTGATGAATTTGAAGCTGCTGCAAATGAATCAGGTGCTTTAATGCTCGATGTTCGACATCAAAGTGAATTTGCTGTTGGGCACGTTCCAGGATCAATATTCATAGGGCTTGATGGTAGTTTTGCTCCATGGGTGGGAGACCTTGTTAAAGATGTGCATCAACCTATACTTTTAATCGCCGATGAAGAACGAATTGAAGAAGCAATAACAAGACTATCTCGAGTAGGTTTTGATAACACAATTGGATATTTAAAAGGAAGTTTTGCTGCGTGGAAAAAGGCTAGCAAAGAATACGATACAGTAAGTTCCATACCTGCATCTCAATTTAAAGCTAAGCTTGAAAATGATAAACCTGAAATTTTTGATGTAAGGAAACCAGGTGAATATCAAAGTGAACATGTAATTGATGCACAACACACACCTCTAAGTGAATTAAATAATTATTTATCAGAATTTCCTGATGATAAAACATTTTATATCCATTGTGCAGGTGGATACCGCAGCATGATAGCTGCATCCATTTTAAAGAGTAGAGGAATTCATAATCTAATCGATATTCAAGGCGGCTATAAAGCTATTAAAGAAGCAGGAGTATCGACAACTAATTATGTGTGTCCATCTACTTTGAAATAGTTTATAATTTAGGTTGGTTAAGTTGATAAAGCGTCTGGAAACAGACGCTTTTTCTATTTAGAAATAAAGTCGCTTTGTTTAGCAAAAAAGGCTTCGCAACATATAGGTATTCTTTAGATTTGTAAATTATCGATTCTATATTTTGAAGATATACAACTTACTTTATGTTATTATAGCCTTGTCCAGTAATCTAATCTTTGGACAACAGGAAGTATATCATCACTTCTCTAGAAATGATCAATTACCCGATGCTACTTTTTACGATATTATTGAAGATGATCATTTTAATATATGGCTAGCTGCAGACAGTGGCTTGTATAAATATAACGGCAAGCAGTTTATTCTATATACACATCCAGACCAACATGGTGATGCAGTGTTTAATCTGACCCTGGATCACAAGGGACGTTTGTGGTTCAACAATATATACGGCCAATTTTTCTATGTTGAAAATGAACAAATGAAGCTTTTTCATGATGCACATGACATAGTAAACGGTCAGTTAGTCCCCTTCAGCGTAGATGAGGACAATGTAATAATCTATAATCGATCTGGTGGGATTTATCACATTTCTAAAAGCTCTAAAGAGAAAACCCTGCAACGCAAGGACAGAGTACTTACTACGACCTCAAGAGGAGAGGAAATATGGCATTTAGATATACCCATAGATGATTCTACCGACCAAATACATAAAATTATTATAGAGTCAAATAATGAGTCTACGGTGGTCGATGAATTTAATCGTGAAGATGTCGTTGCTCCATCTTTATTTGAAGCTAATAACAGCATTTTCCTGACCTACAAATTGAAAGGTGGCAACAAACTTTATACTATAGATAAGGATCAGCCTTTAAAAGAAATATCAATTCCTGAAACCATTCAGAAATTAAATATATACAACATAACAGGTCATCACAATGAATTATGGCTTTGTACCAGTGATGGTATTTGGGTCTGCAAAAAGAAGGGACAAACGTTAGAAATTTTTGATCAATTGCTCGAGTCCCAATCAATTTCAGAAGTAATTACAGATTTCAACAAAAATCAATGGGCGACCACCTTAGACAATGGAATTTTTGTAATCCCGAACAAAGAAGTTACACGAAAATCCTTACCTGAAGGTAAACAAAAAATTACTGCGGTTACAAAAGTAGGCGATGATCATTTCGCTTTGGGAACTGATGTTGGTACACTTTATTTATATAATACCGACCTTTCATTAAAACATAAATTAGATCTCAATGATAAGAACAACATAAGCTTCTTGTATCACGACACTACTGAGCATACCCTGCTCATCAGTATTTCAAGTAATTTATCCTACAAACTGGATCTCGACACCTTTAAGCTTACCGCTTTAAAATCTGTGTTCAACTCTGCAAAAAGCATTGAGCGTTTGAATGATCAGTTTCTGTTTTATGGAAACTTCAAAGAGGCCTTACTCTATGATTCCAGCTTAATTAAAGAAAATGCAATTCTCATCAGAAAAAATCGTGTGAAAGATGCTTTAGTCATAGATGAGAACAAGCTTTTGATATCATTTGTAGATGGATTGTATTTATATAACCTAGCCTCTTCAACATTGAGGGAAATTAAATATGGTAATGAATCCGTATTTGCTACTTCCTTAAGCAAGATTGATGATGAGATCTGGGTAGGCATTAAGGATAATAAAGTTTTGAAAAGTGTGATAATAGATGATGGATTACGCTTTCGCGAAAGCGTAAATCTAAATCTTTCAAAAAATAAAAATCAAACTTCAACCTCATTAACTAAACTGAGATCAGATCAGCAACATCTATGGATGCTCAATGAAGGAGTCATAACTCGCTATGATCTCACCGATGATTCTGTGCAAGAATTTAATGGTCAGATGGGGATGAATGAACTTATAAACGAGTACCTACTATATGATGATCTAATAATTTCTACTTCTATTCAAGCTTTATACCGCATTCCTAAGTATGCGTTCACACAAGCGCTCAAAACTGCACCTATCGAAATTACAGATGTAAAAATCAATAGTTTATCGCTTGAGTTAAAGGAAAACTACAATCTAAAGCACGATAGGAATAATATTTCCATTGCCTTCAATTCAAACGGTTTTCAATCTCGAGAGTATGTAGCCTATGAATACCAACTCGTTGAAAGCAACAAACAATGGATATCCATTCCCGTAGGAAACACTCAGGTTGATTTTGCAAGCCTTTCACCGGGAACCTACAACTTTAAGTTGAGGGGAAAAAACTGTAAATCAGATGTTTATAAATATGCTGGTCCGGTGACGTTTTCCATTGAACCACCCTTCTGGCAAACACCGTGGTTTTATTTTTTAATTGCAGTAGGGATCGCTGGAGCTACCTTTTTTATCTTGAAACAATTACAAAAGAGAAAAAATAAACAACGTAAAATAGAGATTGATCGATTGTTGCTGGAGAAGAAAATGGCAAGTCTCAAGCTTGAGAACATTAGGTCTCAAATGAATCCGCATTTTGTTTTTAACTCACTCAATTCCATCCAAGATTTTATAGTTTCTAATGAACGGGAACTAGCCAGTGATTATCTTGTTAAATTTAGTAGGCTTATAAGAAAGTACCTAGATTATAGTCAGCAAGATGAAATTACTTTAGGACAGGAGATAGCTGCGCTCAAACTCTATTTAGAATTAGAGAAAATGCGATTTGACGATGAGCTTGATTATTCTATTAAAATAGATGATACTTTAAATATTGAGCATATAATGATTCCATCATTACTGGTTCAACCTTATGTAGAAAACGCTTTGAAACATGGTCTTATGCATAAACCTAGTAATCGTAAGTTAATGATCGACTGCGGCGTTATTAAAAATGAGAAAATCTTAAGCATCAAAATTGAAGACAATGGTATAGGCAGGCAACAGTCTGCATTGCTTAATAAGAATAGAGGAAGGTCACATACATCGTTTTCTACCGCTGTAAATAACGAAAGAGCCTTACTTTACAAGGAGCAATTTAATAAACCGGTAGATATTGTAATTGAGGATTTAGTAAATGACGGACAAGCTTCAGGTACTAGAGTGACCATTACTTTACCTTTAAATTAGATTATATGCAAGCTATAATAATTGACGACGAAAAACGTGCTAGGCATTTATTGACTACGTTAATACGAGATCATATCAATGAGCTCCATGTCGTTGCCGAGGCCTCAAACCTTAAAGATGGAGTGACAGCTATAAAAGAATTGAAGCCAGATATTGTTTTTCTAGATATAGAAATGCCAGGCGAGACTGGTCTGGAAATCATGAATTATTTCAAAGACGATGAAATAGCCTTTCAAATCATTTTTGTTACTGCTTATAACCAGTATGCCGTTGATGCCTTTCGTATGAATGCGATAGATTATTTATTAAAACCTATAGCTGTTGATGAATTGAAGTCCGCTTTCGCGAAAGCGAAACAACAACAATCCTCACAACAAATAAGTGAGCAAATAGAACGTCTAAGACAGTCTGTTCAACAGTTGTCAATGGATAAAATTGTAATGGAAATCCCACGAGGATATCTTTTTACCTCTCATAACGATATCATCTATTTAGAGGCAGATGGCATGTATACTAATGTGTATATGATTAATGGTAAACGTAATGTTATTTGTAAGCCATTAAAGCATTTTGTTGAACAATTAGAAGGCAATAAATTGTTTTTTAAATGTCATAGGTCCTATATGATAAATTTAAAGCACATCAGTGAACTTGTCAAGCATGATGGGGATTACATAGTCATGGATGATAAAAAACAAATACCTATTTCTCGTTCAAAAAGAGACCAGTTTTTAACAGCGATACAAGAAACCTTTTTGTAGGAACCGTTTAGAAAAAAACTAAACGGTTACAGAAAAGTGGAGATGAACTAGCTGTTTTTACCTTGTTCATTTGCAGTATTAATAAATCAATCCTGCAAAATGAAAAAACAATTACTTGTACTACTTATTGGTGCGTTTTTAACAACGACCTATTTAAACGCTCAAAATGTCAATATTCCTGACGCAAATTTTAAAAATTACTTAGTTAACTCTGCAGCTATTAATACTGATGGTAATTCCGAAATATCTGTGGCAGAGGCCACAGCTTTTACTGGTGCCATATTGGTAAATGGATTGTCAATTTCAGACTTAACGGGTATAGAGGCTTTTGTAAACATCAATAGATTAGATTGTTACAATAACAATTTAACCACTATAGATGTTTCTAATAACCTGGCATTAACGCGTTTACACTGTAGTAATAATCAAATTACAACTTTAGATATCAGTGTAAATACATTGATTAATGATATTCAATGTCATAATAATGGTGTATTGGATCAATTAAATATTGCTAACGGTAATAACAGCAACTTTACTTATATGAAAGCCTATGGAAATAGTTTATCCTGTATTCAAATAGATCCTAATTTTACACCACCTAACGATGTTGGAAATTTCAGTCAAGGTTGGACAAAAGGTGCCACTGCAATTTATAGCGATGATTGTGTTGCTCTTAATCAAGTAGTAAATATTCCTGATGCTAATTTTAAAAACTTTTTAGTAAGTGATAACAATATCAATATAAATGGAGATACTGAAATAACGATGGCAGAAGCTCAAGCTACTACAGAGTTAATTATGAACGGTATAGGTATTGCAGACTTAACAGGAATTGAAGCTTTTACTAATTTGACACGTTTAGATGTGCCTAACAATAGTTTAACCACTATTGACGTGAGTAACAATTTATCTTTAACACGTTTGCACGTTGGTTTCAATAACTTAACAAGTTTAGATATTCGTTTAAATACAAGTATCAATGAATTGTTTTGTTATGATAACAGTTCATTAGATACTTTGTTGATTTCAAACGGAAATAATAGCAATTTTCTGTTTATGAAAGCGTATAATAATCCAAGTTTAACGTGCATACAGGTAGATGCTGGATATTCACCACCTGCAAATAGTGGTCAATTTACACAAGGCTGGACTAAGGATGGTCAGACAAGTTACAGTGAGAACTGTATACCAGTAGTTTATTATGTGAATGCTAATGCAACTGGAGCTAACGATGGTAGCTCATGGGCAGATGCTTTTACAAGTGTAACAGACGCTTTAGCTCTTACCAGTTTAAATGATGCGGTTTGGGTGGCACGAGGAACGTATACTCTAGCAGATAAAAATACTCCAATTGCAATTAGTACAAACGAGGTAGATATCATTGGTGGCTTTGCAGGTACAGAAACAACTGTAGCAGATAGGGACTTAACAGCCATTCACACTACAAATGCAACCATTTTTACTGGTGATATAAATGGTGATGATATCGCAGGTGATTTCTCATCAAACAAAAGCGATAATGCAGAACGATTGTTTGAATTAAGAACCAGTAATGTCACTTTTGATGGAATTATATTTGAGAACATTTACGACACCTCACAATCAGGTGGTGTGGAAGAGAATGGCGTAATATTTATACCGAATAATCTGAACTCTAATAACTTAAAAATTAAAAACGCGGTATTTAGAAACAACTATTCAAATGGTTATTTGCTAAAAATAAGAAAGTTTAATCAAGGATTACTTATTGAAAATACTCAGTTTATCAATAATACCATAGTTGACATGGGGTTAATATTTATTCAATCTGATAATACCAATCGTTACATTTTCACACGTTGGGCAAATGTTCTAGTAGCCGATAATGATGTCAATCTTGCAGCACTTAATATTAACCGTGAAGGTTTTAACAATGGTAATACTCTAGATGTTGTGATTAATAACAGCACGTTTATTAATAACGACTACAACAATACTTATGGTAATTCTATTACGGCCTCAGGTAATAGAGACGTAAATCTTAATATCAATAACTCTATTTTCTGGCAGAATACCATTAATGGTACAGCAGCAACCAGAGATATCTCTAACGGAGCGACTGCTACATACGATGTATTTATTAGAAATTCTATTGCAAAAGTATCATCAAACGCTGGAACCACTGGAACTTTTAATACAACAAACGTAACAACCTTAGATCCAGCAACAGATAACCTAAATTTAAGTACGGATTACAAACCTACATCTGCCTCTACTTTTATTATTGATCAGGGAGATAACACTTACTACGATGTCGCTTTATTTGGTAATTCAGATTTGTCAGGAAATGATCGCGTAGTTAATACTACCATAGATTTAGGGGCTTATGAATATAACTCAACATTAGGATTAAGTGATGAAACTAATGTGTTTGAATTGAAGTTATACCCTAATCCAGCTAATGATCATGTAACATTCTCTAGTTCGGATGACGTGCATGATGTAAAGCTTTACGATTTCAGTGGTAAACAAATAAATGTGCAAGTAGAAAATAATATAATTGACGTTTCTACTTTACCGTCTGGGATGTATATCGTCAAAGCTGTTATAAATGAACAAATCACTGCTGCAAAACTGATTGTTAGATAGTATTCGTTTTTCAATTTTTCTAAAGCTGCCTTGAGATCAAGGTAGCTTTTTTTGTATTGCTAAATTCAACCTGTTACTTTTTTGTGATTAAATTATTTGCTTACATTAAAATATCATTCAGATAATAGTTGATAGGCTCCTGTTGATTTTATATACAAAATGACGGGTTCACTAGATTCATTCATAATTATATGCGAGGCATTATCTGTTGAACCAAAGTAACTACCAGGATCCAGTTCTTTTGATTTGCTAGCTTTATAAGTTAAATTTCCACCTATCACGATAGCTCTAAACTCTTTGCCGCTAGCCTCAAAGGTTCCAGAAAAACCGCTAGGAAGCTTTATCAAAGCACCGCAAGAA
Organism: Nonlabens sp. SCSIO 43208; assembly: GCF_050703575.1. Classification (NCBI taxonomy): domain Bacteria; kingdom Pseudomonadati; phylum Bacteroidota; class Flavobacteriia; order Flavobacteriales; family Flavobacteriaceae; genus Nonlabens; species Nonlabens sp. SCSIO 43208. Next base: position 227,026 of record NZ_CP065365.1, on the reverse strand, counting down.
TCGTTACTATTAGGCTGTCCCCAAAGAAAGGCTATTTCTGGTTTATTCCTTGATTTATCGTTTGTATTCAGATTGGTCCATTGAAGATCAGAAGCTTCTATCCATACTAGGTTCGATTTATGAATGTTTATTGGTTTTTCTTCATTTTCAAAGGCTTGATCTTCTGGCTTAACTAAGTATGGTCCACTATCAATTTCTACATAAGCCATATTTTTACTAGCGTTTGCTGCTGTAATGTGACCTTCACCAGCTGGTTGTGTCCAAAAGGATCCTTGTGGCATCCACATGCTTTTGGCATTAGGGTCATCATTATGTAAGGAGCCTTTGATCACAATTCCTCGATAGGTTATATTATGAATGTGAGGTGGTGATGAAAACCCTTCTTTAAATTTAACCAGGAATCCAGAGGCTTGATTTTCCTTGCGATTTCCCCATAAATCACCAGCTTGTGGACTAGCATCACCTCGAGCAGCATTTAAAGGACTCCAGTTTACCTGCGAACTCAAAACAACTTCAGTATTTTGATTATTAGTAGTGCTCGTTACTTTTTCTTCTTTATTTTGGGTATTGCATCTCATAAGAATCAGAGCACAAGCTGCAAATATCATTGTTCTTTTTATCATAATTTATTTTTTAAAAGTTTTTGGGTAAGATTGTGTAGTTGGTTTAATTTTTCGTGGTTATAAGCGTCGTCATGAGCATGAGAAAAATCACCTTTATCGTTATCAAAATAGGATCCTGATGATTCATTGAAACGTTTTGATGTTGCAAGCTGAGTTAATATGCCAGCTCCTTTACTGGCATCGGACCAGTGATTACCAAAAGCTTCCTTAACCATTTTAGTATTTAATAAGGAACCTGGATTTACAGCGATTACATTAAGTTCAGGTCGCTCTTTGGCAAGCTGGAAACTCCACATCGTAAGAGCTAATTTGCTTTGTGCATAGGCACCGCTTTCCGAAACCGTTTCCTTTCCCAGAAAAAATTCAGGTGAAATACTAGATTGTGCGGCAGAACTTAAGTTTATAACCCTTGCAGAACCGGATTTCTCAAGCAAGGGCAATAGTTTAGTAGTTAATAAATAGGGAGCTAGATAATTAACAGCTATTCTAATATCGATTCCATTTTTAGTAGTTGCTACAGGTGAATTGTAAACACCTGCATTATTAATCAAAACATCTAATTTGATTGTTTTTGAAGCTACCTGATTAACAAAGTCGTCAATACTTTGTAATTGTGAAAGATCACAAATAAAGCCATAAATAGTTTTGCTCGTTGTTAATTTTGTAATTTCCTCTACAACTTTACTAACCTTTTCACGATTACGGCCATGAATAAAAATAGTATGTCCGTTCTTAGCCAAATCAATGGCGGCTAATTTTCCTATTCCATCTGTGCTACCGGTAATTAGAATGGTTTTCATAGTGTTTTTAATTAACTATACTTTTTATAGTCACAAAACTAAATATAGTTTTATACCTTTGCAATAACGGTCAATTTAGATAGTAACAAAATGACAAATGAGCAGCCTAAAAAATTAACATTCAATGGAAAGGAATATCCTTGTTGTGCTAGTTTAACAATGGGTGTAATAGGAGGAAAGTGGAAGACGGTCATTCTTTATCATTTAATGAATAATACGTTGAGGTATAGTGAGTTGCGTAAGATGATGCCACAAGTTACTGAGCGTACATTAAGCCTTCAGCTTAAAGCACTTGAAGAGGATGGAATTGTAAGTCGTAAGGTATTTACCACAAAACCACCTTTAAAAGTAGAATATACTTTAACGGATTTTGGTAAAACTTTAATACCTCTTGTTCAATCAATTGCAGATTGGGGTGACTATGCTGTTGCCCAAAAAAGCTGATTCATAATCTTATTTTGTTATCTCCTGAAATTAAGGTGCTAAGAGTTAATTAAGCTTGAAGTTTTTCGCTTTCGCGAAAGCGAAATTTTAAAATTCCTTGTCAAAAAAATTAAGATAAAAAAACTCGTTACAAACCGTTAGGGTTCATAACGAGTTTGATAAGACTCTACTACATTACTGTTTTTGTTGAGTAGGGTAAATATAAACATCGTTCACATTTACGTGATCTGGTGTAGCAGCAGCATAAGCAACTGCTTGGGCAATATCATTAGCTTGTAATGGTGTCATATCACTCATATTGCCTAATTGGTCTTTAATGTCCTCATCAGTAATAGTATCTTGTAATTCGGTACTTACAAAACCTGGTTCGATGAGAGTTACATTGATCCCATATTCTGGAGCAATTTCTTGTCGTAATCCTTCTGAAAACATGGTAACAGCCGCTTTGGTAGCACAATAAACCGCACCACCTGGGAAATATTTACGACCTGCACTGGATGAAACATTAATAATGTGTCCGCTTTTCTGTTCCTGCATGATAGGTAAAGTTGCTGCGACTCCGTTAAGAACTCCCTTAAGGTTTACGTCAACCATTTTTTCCCATTCATCAGTCTTTAACTTTTCTACATAGGATAGAGGCATTAGTCCTGCATTATTGAACAAAATATCTATCGAATTAAAATGCTCTTGAGTATTCTCAATCACGGTATTCCAATCTTCCTTATTAGTAACATCGGCAGTTACTACCAGAGCATTTCCTCCTGATTGAGTGATTTCATCTTTTAATTCCTCTAGTTTTTCAGTACGTCGTGCACATAGTACGACGTTAACTCCTTGTTCTGCTAGTTTTTTTGCGGTTGCTTCACCTATACCACTAGATGCACCGGTAATTATTGCTGTTTTTCCTTGTAAATCCATTTTGTTTTTTGTTTTTGATTTAAAATTTTAAATGTATGTTTTGATCGGTTATGCGAAAGGTGTATAATCCCTAGGCTCGTGCTGTACTGATATCCATTGAACTCTGGTGAACTCTTCAATTATAAAATCTCCATTAAACCTTCCAATACCGGATCCTTTTTCACCTCCAAAAGGGACATTAGATTCATCATTTACAGTTTGATCATTAATATGAATCATACCAGTAATTACTTTACTCGCAAATTGAAGTCCTTTTTCGACATCCTTAGTATGTACAGCTCCACTTAAACCAAAGTCTTGACTATTTGCAATAGTTAGTGCTTCATCGTTAGACTTAAATCTAATGATAGGAGCTACTGGACCAAATATTTCATTGGCAGCAATAGGCATATCATCGGTTACGTGGTCTAGGACAGTTGGATGCATGAGAGCACCATCGCTTTTACCTTCTAGAACAACCTTGGCACCTGCATCAATACTCTTTTGAAGATCTTCATTTATACGTTCCACTTGTTTGGAATCAATCAAAGGTCCTATGGTAACTTCCTTATCTTGAGGATTACCAACTTTTAATTTTTTAGTTCCTTCGACAAATTTCTCGACAAACTCATCGGCTATACTTTCGTGAACAACAATTCTGTTGATGGACATACAAATTTGTCCTTGGTGCATGAATTTACCATATAAAGCTGCTTTTACTGCTTGATCTACATCAGCGTCCTCCATAGCAACAAATACATTGTTACCACCTAATTCAAGCGCCATGCGTTTTAATTTTTGTCCGGCTAGTTTTCCTATGTTTCTACCTACTGGAGTAGAACCTGTAAAGGAGATAAGTTTTGGAATCTCGTGTTCTACAAAGTAATCGCCAATATCTGACCCTTTACCTACAACGGCATTACAAACACCTTTAGGTAAACCGGCAATTTCAAATAATTTAGCTATAGCAAGAGCTCCTGTAATGGGAGTTTGTGATGCTGGTTTCAATACTACTGTGTTTCCTAACGCTATTGCAGTCACCACTGAACGTATAGATAAATTGAGTGGAAAGTTCCAAGGACTAATAATTCCCATCACGCCCAATGGTCTGCGGTAAACTCTGTTTTCTTTGTGAGGTACTCTAGAATTAGTGATGTATCCATGCATACGGCTAGGAAATGAAGCAGCTTCCTTAATGATACCTAAGCTTATCTGGATTTCTGCTTCTGCTTTAACTCTTGAACTACCTGCCTCTTTAATTAACCACTCTATAAGTTCTTCCTTATTGTCAACGATAGCATCATGAAAGTTGTTTACTATTTCTGCACGTTTTTGGGGCAACTCTTTTCCCCATGACTCTGCCGCTTTCTCTGCCGTTTTATAAGCTTTATCTACATCTTCTTGAGAAGCTCCTTTAATGGATAGTAGTTTTTCTTGATTAAAAGGATTCTTGTCCTCTATAATTGTTTCGCTGCTTCCTTCTGTCCATTGACCGTTTATATATTGTTTGTCAACGCCTTCTAATATTGCCATAATCTTTACTTTTTCTTTCTTTTTCTTTTAAAATTACAGGCATTAGTAGCTTACTGCTCACAAAGAACTCCTAATCTTAAAACTCACAAAATCGCTTTTGTAACATGATCTTTAACATTTAAGGCACTCGTTAGATACAGCTATAACAGGATGTTAAACCTATAAGATGTTAAAATTTTGTCGTGTTTAAGACGACAAATGGTCTTAAAAAACACCATTAAAATTTAACTTATGTCTTTGATTATTAGTTGGTAAGGTTTAAAAGTTTCTTAAGGCAATGAAAATTATCTCTTAAGGTTTGGTGGTTTAACTTCTATTATCGTAATATTGCAATGTAACAATAAGGATATGGGTTTAGCTAAAACTGAAATATTTACCGATGAGCAAAATGCGATTTCCGCTTTCGCGAAAGCGTTCTCCCATCCAGCTCGTGTAGCTATCCTACAACACTTGTATAAAACTAATACTTGTGTTTGTGGAGATTTAGTGAATGAAATAGGTCTAGCACAGCCTACCATTTCACAACATCTAAAGGAACTTAAGCAATTGGGTTTGATTCAAGGTACGGTTGAAGGTACAAGTGTTTGCTATTGTATAAATGTTGAGAACTGGCAATCCATGAAGAATATCATGTTTCAATTCCTTAATCAAGATGTAGTAGAAAACTCATCTTGTTGTTAAAAAAATTTATGTCTATTTATCGTAATATCGCAATATTATAATTATGAAACTATCCACTATCAAAAAACATCTTGAAGAACTAGATGTTATAGCCTTTGAATTACCTAATGGTGATCTTGTACCCAATCATTTTCATGTAACTGAAGTAGGTAAAGTAACCAAAAACTTTATTGACTGCGGCGGTACCGTGCGTAATGAAGAGGTTGTTAACTTCCAGCTTTGGAGTGCAAATGATTATGATCACAGGTTACATCCAGAAAAACTCCTAGATATAATTACACTTTCTGAAAAAATATTAGGAATAGAAGATCTAGAAATCGAGGTAGAATATCAAGGAGATACTATAGGGAAATTTGGTTTGGAGTTTAACGGCAGTCATTTTTTACTTACTTCTAAACAGACGGATTGTCTTGCCAAGGATAATTGTGGCATCCCAGTTAAAAAAGAAAAGAAGTCTCTCTCTCAACTTACTGCTACCACTACCTGTGCGCCAGGAAGCGGTTGTTGTTAAACATTAAAAACTAGTCATGGTATTTACAGAAATTTCTGATTACTTGAAAAATATTCAAGTAAACTCTATAGATGAGCAACGCAAAGAAACACTACAACCTTTAATTGATTTTATCAAAGACCGAGTACAAGCAGATAAGGAAGTTAGAATTAACTTTATTTGTACTCATAACTCTAGACGTAGTCACCTATCTCAAATTTGGGCTCAAGCTGCTGCATCGTACTTAGGTTTCAATAAAGTCACAACCTATTCTGCCGGTACTGAGGCTACTGCACTCTTTCCTGTAGTTGCTCAAACCCTAGAATCGCAAGGATTTCAAATAGAAAAATTATCTGAAACCGATAATCCAGTTTACTCCATAAAATATGGTGAAAATGAACATCCTATCATAGGATTTTCCAAGGTGCTGAATAATAATTTTAACCCACAAGGAGAATTTGCCGCGGTGATGACTTGTGATTCTGCAAATGAAACCTGTCCTTTCATAGCAGGAGCGATTAAAAGAATTCCAATCACCTTTCTAGATCCTAAAATATCTGATGGCACACCACAACAGCAAGATGTTTATTTAGAACGCAGCCATCAAATCGCAACAGAAATGCTTTATGTGTTTCAACAAGCCCAAAAATAGTCTTTGTAATTATAAAGAGTGAGCACTCTAAAAAAGTGTTTTATAAAACAGTAGAGAAATGTTTTCAAAAAAATTAAACTTTCTTGATAGGAATTTAACGCTTTGGATTTTTATTGCCATGGCAATAGGAGTAGGGTTAGGTTATTTTATACCTTCTTTTCCGGATATTGTAAATTCATTTAGTAGTGGAAGTACCAATATTCCTATTGCGATTGGCTTGATATTGATGATGTATCCACCGCTAGCCAAGGTGAATTACTCATTACTTCCCAAAGTTTTTAAGAACGTAAAAATACTATCCACCTCATTGATTCTTAATTGGGTGATAGGTCCGGTTCTTATGTTCATACTAGCAATTCTATTTCTGCAAGATTATCCAGAGTACATGGTTGGACTCATTTTGATAGGACTAGCTCGCTGTATAGCCATGGTTCTTGTATGGAACGATCTTGCTGAAGGAAGTAGTGAATACGGTGCTGGTTTAGTTGCTCTCAATAGCATCTTTCAGGTTTTCGGTTATAGTTTTTATGCTTGGTTGTTTATCACCATTTTGCCACCATACTTTGGATTTGAAGGAGCGATAGTTGATATTTCCATAAGTACTATTGCAGAAAGCGTTGCTATTTATCTAGGAATACCTTTTTTAATGGGTATTCTAAGTCGATTTATTTTAATTCGAGTAAAAGGAGAACAATGGTATACTCAAACATTTATTCCAACTATATCTCCATTAACCTTGATAGCGCTGTTGTTTACTATAATAATCATGTTCTCATTAAAAGGTGAGCTTATTGTTGAAATCCCTATGGATGTGATTATAATAGCAGTCCCTTTAATGATTTACTTTACCTTAATGTTCATCATTGGATTTTTCTTTACCCGTGCGATGGGTGCAGAATATGATAAAACGGCATCGGTGGCATTTACCGCAGCAGGAAATAATTTTGAACTGGCAATCGCAGTCGCTATAGCGGTATTTGGACTTAACTCTGGACAAGCATTTGCAGGAGTAATTGGTCCATTGGTAGAAGTTCCAGCATTAATTTTATTAGTAAGAGTTTCTTTTTGGTTGAAAAAGAAGTATTATGATGCTTCTTAACCATGGGACACTTAACTTTACTGTTATGAAAAAGATCATCTTACTTATCGGTGTTTTTATGATGTTAGGTTGTTTTGAAAAGGAAACAGCCAAGTATCCAAGCAAGCAGCCTAGTTGGGAAACAAAGAAAGCAGATGTTGAGGATTTTTCCGCTTTCGCGAAAGCAAAAACATACCTGCCAGTATACTCGCACATCTATCACGTGCATGATGAACGTGCCTTTGACCTTACTGTAACAGCGAGTATAAGAAATATATCACCTACAGAACCTCTATATATAACGCAAGCAGATTATTATAACACCACAGGTGAAATAGTAAGATCGTATGTTAAGGATCCTATAGTGGTAAATCCTATGGAAACTCTAGAAATTATCATACGTGAAAAGGATTATGAAGGAGGATCTGGTGCTAATTTTCTGTTTGAATGGGCAATGAAAAATACAGATAATCCACCGCTGTTTGAGGCTGTGATGATATCTACTTATGGGTCTCAAGGATTGTCATTTACAACTCGAGGTGTTCCTGTTCAGTAACACGATGTATTGATTCATGAGTGGTCTTAATGCTATAGAGAACAGGCAGGACGTGGCAAGTCTCGTTCATTTGTTTTATTCCAAGGTGAGAAAAAACGAGGTCCTTGCACCTATTTTTTCAAAACATATTAAAGATCATGAATGGCAATTGCATAATAGTAAGTTGACTGATTTTTGGGAATCGAATTTATTCAAAAAGGCAAAATACAAGGGCAGTCCAGTATCCCATCACATTAAAGTTGATAAAGCGGAATCTTATAAAATCGAGCCCACACATTTTGGTATTTGGCTACAACTTTGGATTGAGTCGGTAGACGAACTTTTTCAAGGAGAAATTGCTACACAAGCAAAATTTATCGCAAGAAAAATGAGCACAGGACAATACATTGCAATGTGGAATCATAGACCAGATATATTTAAATAACTTATTATTACTAAGAGTACTTAAATCATTAACAAATTAAAAGGTTACTTGGAGTGCTCCTTTTAATTATTTTCGTAGTATGACTCACGATCTATCACCTTTGCGAAAACATATTGAAGAAATAGTAAGTTTAACCGATAGTGAATGGCAGTTTGTTGCATCTCATTTTGAGTATAGAAGTTTGAAAAAACATCAATTCGTGATACAAACAGGTCAAGTTGTAGATCATGAATTTTGGATTTTAAAGGGGCTTTTAAGGACTTATTCCCTAGATGAAAGCGGTAAGGAACACATCCTACAGTTTGCTTCAGAAAATTACTGGATAAGTGATTATCATGCTTATCAATATCAAATGCCTGCAACTCTATTTTTAGATTGTTTAGAGGACACACAGTTTTTAAGTCTAAGTTTTGAGAGTCGAGAATTGATATGTAAGGAAGTACCTGCTATGGCCAACTTTTTCAGGGTAAAATTAAATTACGGGTTTGTTCATTTGCAACAAAGAGTACTTTCTCATCTTACCCAAACGGTTGAACAGCGTTATGAACGATTAATTGACGAAATGCCGCATTTGATTCAACGAGTTCCAAAAAAACTTCTTGCTTCATACCTAGGTGTAAGTAGAGAATCATTAAGCAGATTGAAGGTATAAGTTACACATCGCCATTTACATCTGTGGTTTGATTAAATTTAAAAATGAAAAAAACATTAGTCTTATTTGCTCATCCTAGATTTGAAGATTCAAGAGCCAATGCTACTTTAATCGATCGATTATTCTCTAAAAGTCATATTACATTGCACGACCTGTATGAAACCTATCCAGATTTTCATATCAATGTAAGAAAGGAACAGAAATTATTAGAAGAACACGATATCATAATCTGGCACCATCCATTGTACTGGTACAGTAGTCCAGCAATTTTAAAACAATGGATGGACATGGTGTTAGAGTTTAATTGGGCTTACGGTCCTGAAGGTAACATGTTGCAAGGTAAAACTGTATTTAATGTTATAACCACTGGCGGCTCTCGAGAGGTATATTGTTCACAAGGGTATAACAGTTATACTATCAATGAGTTTTTAAGACCCTTTGAACAAACTGCAAATTTGTGCGGAATGCATTATTTACCACCATTTGCGGTAATGGGAACTCATAAATTATCCGAAGAGCAATTACTAGATTATGCAAATCAATATGAAAATCTCATTGATTTACTCAAAGGTGATTTTGATGCTACTGGATTATCTAATTGCTTCTTTTTAAACGATCTTGAATTGATTAAAAACCCAAATTCATGACAGGAACATTACTTTTTGAAGCAATTGTATTTCTAGCAGGAGCCTTAATTTGTGTTTCTATCGCTAAAAGACTAGGATTAAGTTCTGTGATAGGTTATTTAATCGCAGGAGTCATTATCGGACCTTATGTCTTAGGTTTAATAGGTGAAGAAGGAGATGATATTCTTCATTTTGCAGAATTTGGAGTTGTGGTAATGCTATTTCTTATAGGTCTAGAGATTGAACCCAAGAGCTTCTGGAACATGCGTAAGTCTATACTAGGTATGGGAGGAATACAAGTTACAGCGACGCTAGTATTGACTTACTTACTTTTTACAATATTAGGATATGAATGGCAAGTAGCACTCGTAATAGCCATGGCAGTGTCTTTGTCTTCCACTGCAATAGCCTTGCAAACCATTAAGGAAAAAGGCTTAATGGAAACCACCTTTGGGATAAGTTCCTTTTCAATATTGCTTTTTCAGGATATCATCGTGATAGTGATGTTAGGAGCCTTGCCCTTATTGTCTTCTCAAGACCCATCAAATGTAAGCTCAAATGGGCATGAAGCAACCTTAATTGAAAATTTACCCATTGGATTGCAAACATTGGCTATTCTTGCCTCTGTAGTGGTAATTGTGCTAGTAGGAAGATATTTAATAGTACCAATACTTCGAAAGGTTTCAAAAACCGGTGTGCGTGAATTACTTATCGCAGCAGCTTTCTTAATCGTATTTTCTATTTCGTATTTAATGGAGTTTGTAGGTTTAAGTCCTGCATTAGGAGCATTTTTAGGTGGAGTAGTGCTCTCAACAAGTGAATTTAAACATGAGTTAGAAAGTACACTAGAGCCTTTTAAAAATTTACTATTGGGTTTGTTTTTTATGGCAGTAGGTGCTTCCATAAACTTTATTGTAATAGCAGAAAGTCCTTTTACAATAGGTGGCTTACTGGTACTTATTATAACCTTAAAAGCCGCTGTTTTATACATTACGGGCCGAGTGTTTAAACTTAAACTTGATCAAAAACTACTCTTAACTTTGAGCCTTGCACAAGTAGGTGAATTTGCATTCGTTTTACTTTCATTTGCTTTTCAATTAGAAATTCTTGCACCAGAGCAAATGGATGTTATGCTAGTGATTACAGCACTTTCTATGTCGCTCACACCTATACTCAGTTTAATTAATGAACGAGTGATTTTACCTAAAGTTGGTACCAAAGAATCCATTAAACGACCTATGGATCATATCGCTAAATCTCAAAAGGTAATTTTGGTAGGCTTTGGACATTTTGGAAGTACCGTTGGGCGATTTATGAGATCTCATGGAGTTGAGGCTACCATACTAGACATAGATTCCAACCGTGTTGATTTTTTGAGGAAAATGGGCTTTGAGGTATACTATGGCGACGCTACTAGGCAAGATCTTCTTGAATCTGCTGGGATAGCTCAAGCAAAAATGTTAATCTGCGCGATTGATAATCCTGCGGTGAATAAGGAAGTTGCATTATTAGTTAAAGAAAAATATCCTCATGTTGAACTGCTCGTAAGAGCCAAAAATCGTTATGAGGCCTATGAATTACTTAATCTAGGTATTGAAAATATATACCGAGAAACCTTGGATACTTCTCTTTCTCTTGCCAGTGATGCCTTACACAAATTAGGTTTTAGGAAATATACCTTAAATAGACAAGTGCAAAATTTTATTACCTACGACGTTGAAAGTTTGAAACGATTAGCCAAAGAACCTAAGCGAGATGAAAGGTACATTTTTAAGGCTAGGCAAGAACTGGAACAGCAAGAAAAACTTCTAGAACGTGATTTTAAACGTGGTATAGTAACCTACGACAAGCACTGGGATGGTGAACACATTAGGAAATCCCTCGAACAAAACGATTAATCTTAATATTCCTTTTAGTTTGATTAGGGTTTTATTAAGTACGCTTTCGCGAAAGCGCAATCATTACAAGATTTTCTTAACATCATTAATCTTTTGGTATAACTAGCTTTATCCAATAATAAAAATTAACATGTGACATAGGTCACAAATTAACTGTGAGGAAAAGCACTTTAAAATGGTGAGTTCAGTCCTCGCAAACTTGCGTAAACTATTGGAACTTTGTACCTCTTTAACCCATTAAGGATTTAAAAAAAAGTTACAATATGAAAACAATAACAGCGGTAAGTGCTTTAGTGATTTTTTCACTTTTAACAGTTATCAATAAAAAAGAAAAAACAATGGATACACCAAAAATTTTAATGATTTTGTCTAGTCATAAAGAGCTAGGAGACACTGGGAAAACTACAGGATATTATTTAAGTGAAGTTACTCATGCTTATGAAGTGTTTAAAGAAGCAGGTTATGACATCACATTTGTAAGTCCAGAAGGTGGTTTGCCACCAGTTGATGGTTTTGATCTTGATGATGAGATTAATAAGAAATATTGGGAAGATGAGGATTTTCAAGCAAAATTGAAATCAACCTTAAAGCCATCTCAAGTTGAAGCGAGTCAATACCAAGTAATTTACTACGCTGGTGGTCATGGAACGATGTGGGATTTCCCTAATAATCAGGAGTTAGCAAATATAGCTAGTGAGATTTATGAGAATGATGGAATTGTAAGTGCTGTATGTCACGGTCCTTCGGGATTGATCAATATCAAATTATCAGATGGTAGCTATTTAGTAGATGGTAAAACATTAAGCGTATTTACAAACGAAGAAGAAGCAAATGTTGAACTTACTGAGGTTGTTCCATTTTTACTAGAGGATGAATTAAAGGAAAAAGGAGCCAAAATTGATAAAGCCGATATGTGGCAAGAAAAAGTAAGTGTAGATCAACGTGTTGTTACAGGACAAAATCCAGCATCAGCAGGATTAGTAGCTCGTAGTGTAGTGGATTTACTCACTAAGTAATGCTTAAAAGCAATGATTATAAATAGAGAAACGCAGGTTCAAAACCTGCGTTTTTTCTTTTTATATAGTACTAGAATCTTCTAATTGTAAGAATTAAAAGATTGGTTCATCACTAAATTGAAAATTTGCTTTTATCGTTTTAAGTGTCCTTACGGTTTTCAAATTATTATTATTTCCACCAATCATTACTAGCAGCTACCGGTTTTGAGATAAACACAGGTTCTCCTATTTGTGGGATTACCATAGGAACACTAAGTTCGGTAGCTTTCTTCTCCACACGCTCAATTGGATCAGTCCAAGAATGCTGCGCTAGTTTGAATGCACCCCAGTGAATAGGCATCATAGATTTTGTTTTGAGATCAATTGCCGCTTGGGCAGTTTCCTCAGGAAACATGTGTATTTCTGACCACAATTCATTGTATTGACCACATTCAATCATCGCAAAATCAAACGGGCCGTATTTTTCACCTATTTCTTTAAAATGAGCACCATAACCACTATCACCGCTAAAAAATAGCTGTTCAGTTGAAGATTTAATGATCCACGAGCACCATAATGTTTGATCTCGGTCGCTCAAACCTCGACCAGAGAAATGTTGAGCAGGTGTGCTAGTAAAGGTTAAACCATAAAATTGCGTGTTTTCCCACCAATCAAATTCAGTGATTTTTTCATTATCAATTCCCCAAGCTAATAAATGATTTCCTAATCCTAGAGGAGTATAAAAGACTTCTACCTTGTCTTTTAATTTTATAATGGATTCATAATCCAAATGGTCATAATGATCATGGGATAATAGGACCACATCTATTTTTGGAAGTTGTTCTATAGTAATCGGAGGTTTCTCATTAAAACGTTTTGAACCTAACCATGGATGAGGTGCAGGAACATCACTCAACATAGGGTCTATCAGAATGTTTTTTTCATTGATCTGAACTAAAAAAGTAGAATGACCGAACCATATGATCCTTGCTTCACCCTTATAATTTTCAATGGATACAGAGTCAATTTTTTGAACTTGTAGTGAGTGGTTAGGTCTGGCATTGGGGATTTTTTTAAACATACCAGCAGTAGCCTTCATCATGTCTTTAAAGCTCATTTCTGTTGAGATGTTTCCTGCATTCTTAAACTTACCGTCAGTATAGTTGTCGGATTTTGTATAAGACTGTTTTTTTTCATCACTAGCCTTGCCTCCAAATTGTGGACTAGTGTATAAGAATATTACACTTATGAGGAAAATCACTGCTATAACAATACTTAGACCTAAAAGCACCTTTTTTAATATTTTTAATATGAACTTCATTTTTGTTTACTCTATAACAAAGGTATTAGGTAACATATCTTAAAAGTTCAAACTAATTATTCTTCTTAGTTTATGATGAGATAAATCTTAGTTAATTAATAGTATTGATAATGCAATCGACCTTAGAACATATATTATGTTCTAAGGTCGCTTTAAAACAATGACTTAATTTAGATGACTATATGATCTTGATCTTTATATTTTTCATAAAAATCAGGATAATTAGATTTAAAAGTGTTTTTAATAAATTCTAGAGGAACGTCTTCAAAGTGGCCGTAATCTTCAAGGTACGACATGAATTTTGCATTTTCATTATTGTATTCCTGTAAAACAGAATCTTGGGTACCATCAAATTCTAGAACGTTTACTTGATAAATGTCGCACAACTCCTTGTTGAAGGCTGGTGAGCACTTTACCCATTGATTATTAAAATACACATCTACCAGACCATGAGGAGCTAGCTCATTAGTTCCAATTACCTTTTCTAGACGTTCAATAGCTATGTGATTAGAAACTTTAGCAAGATGCAATCGTGCAGGTATATTAAAGGCACGTAGACATGCTATATATAAAATGGCTTTGTCAATGCAATGACCATCTTTTTTTTGAGCAATATTGCTAGCTTTAAAATGTTCAGCAGTCAAACCTATATTAAAGGGAAGATAGCGCCATCCATCTCTTACTTTAATATATAATTTCTCTATTAATTCCTGTTTAGATTCCAGATGACTAAATTCTTTGAGAATGTCCTGTATTACAGGATTTTCATAGTCAAAGAAGTAGGTAGATTCTGTATATTGCATTTCACAAATTTACATCATTTCGCCTCGTGCAGGATACTCTTTATCTAGTATAAAGTCTATAGCTTTTAACATAGATGGTAAATGAGGTCTACCCCATGGATTACTATTAATCGCAGCGTAGTAGATATCGTTATGACTATCAACAAGGAACAATCCAGGTTCACTAAAAAGATCAGGTTCACCTTCTTTAATTCCTTTGCTCAAATAAAGTCCCCAATTTCTAGCCGACTCTTCCGATAAATTATATCCTAGAGATACTTTGTCGATGTCCCATTTTTGTTTAGAAAGTCTAGCTCTTTTTTCATCATCCATACTTACAGCCATTGCCTGAACACCTTTATCCTTAAAATCAGATAAGAGTTCATTGAGTTGTTCCAAGTATTTTTTACATAATGGACAATGCAGTCCTCTATAAAATATTACAAGTGTAAAATTTTCACTATCTGCTTTTTTAAGATCCCATACTTTATCTCCTAGTAAAGGAAATGATAGTTCTGGAGCTTGTTGTTGTGGAATAGGTTTTTTCATAAAATAAAAATAGAATCTTGTAGCTGGACAATTCTAAAATCATTCCTAAACTCGTGCTAATGCCTTTTTAAAACGAAACTATTAACTATTAAATGTTTAATAAATTAAAATAAAGATTAAACAAAATAAGTATCTTTATTGAAAATTGAAATTATGGCAGATAAAGAAAAAAATAGAGTTCCTATGGTTAACAGAACTCCAGCCGATATGCATGCTGATGGTGTTCACTTTGATCCAAAAATCAAGGAGGCTTTAAAGGCTGAAAGAGCAAGACGTGAAACAAAACACCAAAAGAATCTAGATAAAAAATAGAGATTTATGTAATACTGTAACTTTTGTTACTGTTACGCTTTCGCGAAAGCGTGATATTTGCATAAAAATTTAATATTGATGCATTGGATTTATGAACCGTGGCCGTGGTATGTTGCAGGGCCATTGATTGCGCTTGTAATGTTTTTATTATTGTTTTTAGGTAAGCAATTTGGAATCTCGGCAAATTTAAGAACGAAATGTGCGGCTTTCGGAGCTGGTAAGACATCAGATTTTTTTGATTTTGATTGGAAAGAAGAGCGATGGAACTTAATGATTGTGCTAGGTGCGATAATTGGAGGATTCCTAGGATCCACCTTTATGACAAATAATGGTGATAACAGTGTTTCTATCTCAAAAAATACTGTAGAAGAGCTTAAAAGTGAGTATCATTTTCTAAGTGCTGGTGAAAGTTATTTGCCAGAAGAGTTGTTTGCAATGGAAAGCTTAAACGACTTCACAACAATCGAAATATTGCTAGTTGGTGGTTTTCTTGTTGGATTTGGAGCGCGATACGCAGGTGGCTGTACATCGGGACATGCTATATCTGGATTGAGCAACTTACAGTTACCATCTCTCATAGCTGTTATAGGTTTTTTTATAGGTGGATTAATAATGATTCACGTTTTCTTCCCCTTAATATTCTAATATGAAAAAGTATACAGCTTATTTAGCCATAGGAGTATTTTTTGGTTTAGTAATGTATAAGTCTGAGGCCGCTTCTTGGTTTAGGATTTATGAAATGTTTCGTTTCGATAGTTTTCATATGTACGGAATTATTGGAAGTGCTCTTATTCTAGGAGTAGTAGGAATACAATTAATTAAGCGTAAAAATATCAAAGCCTTAGGTGGACGAGATATGCAATTAAATCAAAAACAACCTAGCTTTCCTAGGTATTTAGTTGGCGGAATTCTTTTTGGATTAGGTTGGGCGCTTGCAGGTGCATGCCCTGGACCTATGTATGTTTTGATAGGTGCTGGTTTTCCTTCTATTTTAATCGTAATTAGTGGTGCATTAATAGGCACTTACGTTTATGGCCTTTTACGAGCTAGGCTTCCTCATTAATGGTGAATATTCTTGTTAATTTGTTTTAAATACCGAAATTACTGATAAACAGAAAATTAACTACTATTATCATAATGTTTGGAATTTTGCATGGTTATAAAATTTAACTTTGGTCAAAATTTCTGCTATGGATAGAATTACGTATAAAGATTTCGGTTATGCAGAAGTATTTGTTTTTAAAAATTTTTTAATCACCCAAATAGCGGAAGGGATTGTAGTTGGTGAAGGTCATGTTCGTTATTTGAAAATGTTCATAGAAAAAACCTACGGATCAAATCCGATGGTATATTTGAGTAATAGGATTAACTCGTATAGCGTAAATCCACTCGTCTATCATCATTTTCCCGAGATTCCCAATCTTCTGGGTATTGGTGTGGTTGCATATTCACCTCTTACTATTCAAAATATCAGGATAGAAAAAAAATTTTCAAAAGTTCCTTTTCAAGCATTTGATAAAATTGAACAAGCGGTCATTTGGTCTGATTATTTGGTCACAGCTCATATTAAAAACACATAGTATAACATAAATACTTACTGTATTTAAAAAACCTCTAACTCATAAAAAAGTTAGAGGTTTTTTAAATTATTTGATATTATTTTTTTGCAGCTAATTAATTATTTAGATTTGTCTAAAAATAAGTTTTGACGCTTCGTAAATTAGAATTTTGTATAGTAATGGCTTTTGTAATGCCTATTATTTCACTCGCTCAATCACCTTCTTTAACTATAAAGGGTAAAGTTTTAAGTGATAAAGATCCTGTAGTTCTGGCTACTGTTGTAGTTGCAGAAACACACACACGAGCATTCACTAATATTGATGGTGAATTTTCTATAACCTTAGATGAGAAAGGTGAGTATACTCTTTATATTTCAGCATCCGGATATCGCAATTCAACCCAAACCATTAATCTATCTCAAGAAGAATACTCGTTTGAATTCACATTGACAAAAGATGCTTTAGGATTAGACCAAGTTGTAGTAAGCGCTACTCGTAATCGAGTAGAACGTAAAAAAGCACCGGTGGTAATATCTTCTATACGTACAAGATTGCTCAATGCAACCCAATCAACTACACTGGCCGATGGATTAGGTTATGCTCCTGGAGTAAGAGTAGAAAATAATTGTCAAAATTGTGGATTTACTCAAGTAAGATTAAATGGATTACAAGGAGCCTATACTCAGATTCTTTTGAATAGTAGACCAGTATTCACTTCTCTATTGGGCGTTTATGGTCTAGAGCAAATACCCGTTAATACCATTGATCGTATTGAAGTGGTGCGCAGTGGTGGTAGTGCTCTATATGGCTCAAATGCTATTGCAGGAACGGTAAACGTAATCACCAAAGATCCTGTTTTAAATACTTGGGAAATAGGTAGTGCCATATCAAGCATAAAAGGAGACGCACTGGATAGAAATTTAAATTTCAATTCATCTATAGTAGCTGATGATTTACAGACTGGAGTTACCTTGTACGGCTCATACCGCAATCGCGACGCCTATGATGCTAATGATGATGGCTTTACTGAATTAGTAGAAATTGATAACACTACTGTAGGGGCAAAAGCTTTCTTGAAACCTCATGAGCGCAGTAGGATCTCATTAAATTTAAATGCCATAAAGGAATATAGACGTGGTGGTGACCGACTGGATCTTGCACCTCAATTTACCGATATTACTGAAGAGCTTCAACATGATACATTCATAGGTGGTGCCGATTATGAATGGGAAAGCACCGATTACTCTCACAAGCTACAAGCTTATACAAGTACATCTTATACAAATCGAGACAGCTATTACGGTGGTTTAGGAGGATCAAGAACTAGGCAGGATAGTTTAATTGCCAATAATGCATTTGGTACTACTAAGGATTTGGCTTGGGTAACAGGAGTTCAACATACTAAATCGTTCACAAGAGATGTAATTACTTCAGGATTGGAATACGTAACAACCAATACAGAAGATGAAATTCCTGGTTATAATCGTTCTATTGATCAACAGGTAAATACTATTGGGTTTTATTCACAATACGAGTGGAAACCTACCGAAAAAGTTACTGCTTTATTAGGAGCAAGATTAGACCATGTAAACGTGGATGGGAAATATTCAGTAGGGACAGTTTTGCGAGAGGTATCAATTGATCAAACAGCTATTTCTCCCAGATTAACTATGAGTTATGACCTGACAAAACAAATTAAATTACGAGCAGGTTATGCTCGCGGTTTTAGAGCTCCACAAGCTTTTAATGAAGATTTACATATATCTAGTGTAGGAGGAGAACAGCTCTTTGTTATCTTATCTGAAGATTTAAAAACAGAATACTCTAATGCGTTTACCAGTTCTTTTAATTACTCTCTCTCAAAAAACTTACTTCAATTAGATTTTCTAGTAGAAGGATTTTATACAACTATTCAGGATCCATTTACTCAAGTGAGCACAGGTGCTACCTTGAATAATGGTTCTATATTAGAAGAGGTGCGCAATGGTTCTGGTGCAACTGTCTTTGGTAGTAATATTGAAATTGGTGTTTCGCCATCGTCCGATTGGAGGTTTCAAATAGGCGCTACTTATCAAGAATCTAGGTATGATGATGAACAATTACTCTTTGAAAGCGATGGTACTTTAGGAGAGGCTGATATCTTTATAGATGAGTTTGTACGTAATCCTAATTGGTATGGGTTTTTAAATGCTACCTGGTTACCGTCAGAAAAGTTTAATGTCGATCTTACCAGTACCTATACAGGTCGCATGAATGTTCCTAGAGTAATAAGTGACAGCGGATTTCTTCAAATAAATCGATCTAATCCTTTTTTAGACATGAATCTCAAAGTTGAAACTCATTTTGATTACAGTGATGATTTTATGATTACCATTTCTGGTGGTGTGCGCAATATCTTTGATAGTTTTCAAGATGATTTTGATACAGGCGCTACCAGAGATTCAGATTATGTTTATGGGCCTATGGCTCCTAGAACTGTATTTTTAGGAATCAAAATTGGTAAAATGCATTGATTATGAAACTGTATACTACACTCGTTTTTGTTATTGTGGCCTTTGTGGTATTACCATTAAACGCACAAGACAATTCAATAGAATGGACCACGATTGAGAATGTTGAGGACTCGCTTTCGCGAAAGCGTAAAAAAACAATCCTTTATTTTTATACGGATTGGTGTGTGTATTGTAAAAAAATGGAGCAATCTGCATTTAGAGATCTGCAGGTAATAGAGAAATTAAAAAAGGATTATTATACGATTAAATTAAACGCTGAAACGGCTAATACTATCCAAATAGGCAATGATCAATTTGTCAATAAAAATCTTAAAAAATCTAGAAACCCGACTCATGAGCTCGCCGAATTATTAGGAAGTCGAAAAGACAAACCTTTTGTAGCGCCTGTAATCGTACTATTTGATGAACAATTCAATGTTATCAAGCGTTCTTTTGAGTATTTATCACCAAAGGAATTGTATCAATGGATTCAATAAAAAAAGCCTTTTCGTAAAATGAAAAGGCTTTTCTTCTTTTTTGTTTAAAAATCTTATAAAGTAATATTGATAGTATTACCAGTTACTGTTGTATACACTGCTTGATTGTCACAAGCACCAGAGCCATAATCCAAGCTACCTTGTAGAACTGTGCCATTAAAATCAAGAACACCTTGAGTGATATTTGCACAAGTATAAGGTTTGAGTAAAGGTTGTGAGATCGTAATTGTAAGACTAGAACCATTTGGTCTACTTACCGTTCTATTACCCATGAATAATTCCACTACATCATCAGTTCTTGTTAATGTTCCAGCTCCTTGAATAAGTCGAGTGTCAACGTCGCTATTAAAGTTAAATACCGATCCGTTTAGACTAGTAAAACTTCCATTTGAAACATTTCGATTCCATTGAATACTGGTTGATGTTGACGTATTTGTATAAGTTACTAGACCAGATAAACCTCTTCCATTTATAGTGTAATTGCGTCTTTCTACAGTTGCTACTGCTCCTGGATCACGTAACATGTCAGTTAAAGTAATTTCGATTATCCCGGTTCGGGTAATACCTCTAGGAGATGTGCAGCCAGTCCCAAAATCTAGTGTATACGTTTTAGGAAAACCACCGTTTGTAGTTTGAGTGGTAACAACCACACAACCATTTTTAGAAATGCTATCCTCTTCTGTAAAATCTCTTGAGAAATTAAGATCCTCGACATCTAGAACTAGGTCAAAATCAAACGATTCTGCTACTTCAATAGCTGCGCTTTCCTTTGCTAGTTCTGTATCAGATTGGTTTGTGTTTTCTTCATCACTAGAACATGAGGTGCCTATTGAAAGTAATACTGTCATGAAAGGTAAAATCAATAATTTTCTCATAATAAATGGTTTTAATGTTTAACGATCATGAGACCCTTAAAATTGTAGAAAGTTTAAAAGGACCTATTTTTTAAGTCCAAGTAAAAGTAAATCTGGCAGTTCTACTTTAAGGGTTTCAATCTCACTGGGAGATTTCTTTGGAATCCATAAATAGATGGATCTAAGTGTGCTCAAAAGATTGAATAAGATAGTTTCAACACTCATGTTTTTGAACTCGCCTTTATCGATTCCTTCTAGTATGATTTGTTTAAAATCAGCCTCATAATTCTTACGCAATCGAATATATTCTTCATAGGAAACTCCTTCTAGATGCATCCAGTCGTTATTAAGAACAGCTAGTGAATCAGTAAGTGATAAAGCAATTTTTATATGTAAGGCGATAAGATTTTGAGCCTTTACAAAGGCAGTGCTATCGTCACTTTCAACTTGCTTCATTCCATTGGTAAATTCGTGAGCAACCTCAAGAATTAAAATCGTAAGTATTTCTTGTTTACCAGATATATGATTATACAAGCTTGCAGCCTTCATATCTAGCGCCGCAGCTAGATCTCGCATGGTAACGGCAGAATATCCACGTTCTTTAAAAAGTCGTGCTGCAGTAGTTAGAATTTGAGATTTACGCTGGGTCATGGGATTGCAAGTATACCTCTAAAACAAATTATTCACAAAAGTTTATACCATCCATGTGATAATTAGACTTTAGATTTGCGTGTAAATATGCAGACATGCTACAAAACATAGAATCTAATCCTTTAATTGACCGTTTACCACCTCATTTAAAACAATTCATAAAACCACAAAACTATGAATTGTACACAGCGCAAGATCAAGCTGTTTGGCGTCATGTCATGCAACGTAATGTTGAGTTTTTAAGTAAAGTCGCTCATGGATCGTACTTAAAAGGATTGGAAAAAACAGGTATTTCTATTGAAGAGATTCCTTCTATGTATGGAATGAATCGTATTTTAAAGGAAATAGGCTGGGCAGCAGTTGCGGTTGATGGATTTATTCCACCAGCTGCCTTTATGGAATTTCAAGCCTATAAAATATTGGTAATTGCTGCCGATATAAGAAAGCTTGAGAATATTGAATACACGCCTGCTCCAGATATTATCCACGAGGCTGCAGGACATGCTCCTATAATTGCCAGCCCAGACTACGCAGAATATTTAAGACGATTTGGAGAAATAGGTAGTAAAGCAATTTCAAGTGCACACGATCATCAAATGTACGAGGCTGTTAGGCAGCTTTCCATACTTAAAGAAACACGCACGGCTGTTCACGATGCACAACTAGATCAACAAATCTCCATTGCCGAGGAAGAAGTGGAACGTTTACAAAACAAAAAGGTGGAACCTAGCGAGATGTCTCTCATTCGCAATTTGCACTGGTGGACAGTAGAATACGGATTAGTAGGAACCCTAGACGACCCTAAGATTTATGGAGCAGGATTGCTTTCTAGTATAGGTGAAAGTAAAAGTTGCCTGGAGCCAGAAGTGGAAAAAAGACCCTATTCTATTGAGGCCGCTTATCAAGACTTTGATATAACTCGCAAACAACCGCATTTATATGTTACACCAGATTTTGCCCGATTGAGCGAGGTTCTTGAGGAGTTTGCCAATACTATGGCTGTACGTAAAGGTGGTCATCGAGGCTTACGTAAATTAATAGATTCTAAGAGTTTAGGGACTATAGAATTGAGCACCGGATTACAAGTATCAGGAGTATTTACTCGTATGATTACTAATGAGGATAATGAGGTTGTATTCTTTGAGACAACGGGTGAATCGGCACTAGCGTATAGGGAGAAGGAACTTATCGGGCATGGAATTTCTACACATAAAAAAGGCTTTTTGAGTCCGCTAGGAAAACTAAAAGGCATTTCACTAGCCATTGAGGATATGGGACCTCGTGATTTACAAGCTTATAATTTTTATGATAATGAACGTATAGAGTTTACCTATGAAAGTGGTATTCACGTAGAAGGTTTAAATGTAACTGGTATGCGTAATTTGAATGGTAAACTTATGCTTATTCAATTTGTGGACTGCACGGTTACTTACAAGGATGAGGTGCTTTTTACACCTCAAGATGGTATGCTGCATTTAGCAGTTGGAAAGGAAATAGTTAGTGCCTATGCTGGTCCGGCCGATTATCACAGTTTTGACCTGGTATACCACGAGAGTGATACAAAAACTGTGAAACCTGTTTACACTGAAAAACAACTTGTTGTTCATGGATGGTATGAAAAAGTACGACGCTTTCGCGAAAGCGTAAAAACAAATAACACTGTCCTAAAGGATGATCAAATCAATGAGCTTACAGGTATCTTGAATCAAGTGGAAAAAGAATTTCCTGATCAATGGTTGTTGATAGATGAGATTAATGAGTTACTTACTTAAAAAGTTATAAGTGGGAATGAAGTACGCACAATAGTTCCATTGCCAAGTGTGCTCGTTAATGTGGTAATACCGTTCAATTCATCAACTAACTGATGGAGCAATTTTAAGCCATCGGAATAGAAGAGTTCTTTTTTAGTAAAGCCTACGCCAGTGTCATGCGTAATTATCACAAGTTCTTTGTTTTCTATAGAAACAATATTTGTGATGTAAGTCGCTGCGGAGTGTTGAACTGCGTTGTGCAGTGCTTCGTTTGTTAGTATTAGTAATTTCCAGAAATGTATAGGTTCTAACTTTTGGTTTAAATAGGTCGGAAAACTGGTTTTAAAAGTCGTTTTACTGGAAGTTTTCTTGTAATGGTCCTGTAGATTTGTGATAAGCTTAGTAAGGTCATCGAGAGAAAATTCTATACTTTTAAGGGAGTAATCGGTAATAATATGGATAGCTTCGTTTTTAACTGAAGGTTCTTCTGTATGTTTAGCAGCAAGGGATTTTATTAAGTCGTGTTGTTTTTTTAAGCGAGTTCTATGTGCTGCTCTAGCTTTTACTGTAGCTTTTTTGGCGGCTTTTTCTTCTTGCTTAAAGAATTGAACAATAAGTATCCCAAGACCAAAACCTATAATTATATAGTTTATGTATTCCATACGACTAAGGTATAAAAGCTACATTTAGGACTTTAAAAATTAGTAAATAAATATGTTCGGACTATTTAAAAATAAAAAGAAACAAAGAATACAGGAATACCTTAATCAGGATGCATTGCTTCTTGATGTGCGCACATCATCAGAATTTAATGGTAATAATATCCCTGGATCATTAAACATACCATTGTCTTCTTTAGAGAGTCAATTGGATAAATTGGATAAGGAAAAACCCATAATCGCATATTGTAAAATGGGTGGTCGTAGTACTATGGCTACTGCAAAACTTAAGTCTAAGGGATTTAAAGTTATTGATGCTGGTGGAATAGGTTCCGTTAAAAAACATATCAAAAAGAATTAAAGTAGATTTTTCCTATTTTTACCCTATGAAATTGGATTATCATAACATCAAGGCCGAAGGTAAATTTACCATTACCAACTTTCAATGTGGTCCTTCCTTAAACTTGCTAAAGGAAGATGGTATGTATAAAATTATATGGTGTAATAAAGGAGAGCAAGAAATGATGGTTGATGGGTATGACTTATTGCTCAAACAAAATCAAGTACTGTTTTGTACGCCAAATAATATAGTTGAGGTTCCAAAGAACAATCAAGGTTTAATTGCCTTTGTGTTTAATCGCGAGTTTTATTGTATTCAACATAATGATGAAGAAGTAAGTTGTAATGGGCTGTTATTCTATGGCTCGTCTACCGCGCCGGTAATCTCATTGTCAGATAAACAATCTCGTAGTTTTGAGGCTATGCTTTTACTTTTTCAAGAAGAGTTTGAGACTAAGGATCGTATTCAAGGTGAAATGTTAAGAACGTTGCTTAAAAGAGTGTTGATTACCAGCACTCGATTACTCAAAGAAAATGGTTTGTCTGAGGAACTATCCATTAAACAGCTTGATTTATTTAGACAGTATAACATTTTAGTAGAGCAACATTTTAAGGAAAACCATCAAGTAAGTGATTATGCAGCCATGTTATACAAATCACCCAAAACCTTATCCAATTTGTTCAAAAAAAACAATTTAAAATCGCCCTTACAGATTATAAACGAGCGCATTGTTGTAGAAGCAAAACGCTTGTTGAGAAATTCTCAACATAGCGCTGAGGAAATAGCTTTTGAATTAGGATACAACGAGGCTAGTCATTTCTCTAAGTTTTTTAAAAAACATGTAGGAATATCACCCTTGCAGTATCGCAAAGATCACTAGAACTTTCTAGCTGTTAAACCACTAGGGATATATAACTGGCGACTGTCATACATATTGATATACACATCTAGAGTGTCTTTACTTCCTTTGTAATAAACGCGGTACTTATCTAATAAAGCGACACCTTTAAAACCATTTTTTGATTTCATAGGGCAACAGCTTCCAGCTCTGTAATATTCAAGCTCTTCTCCATTAGGACCAGCTAGTGCATTTAGAAAGCGTCGTTCATTAGTTGGACCTTCGTTAGAATTAACGCCACCTACCATGGCAGGCTTGTCAGGTGAATATCCATAATCCTTATCAGTTGCCTTGGCAGTTATAAGAAAGGCATAAGAGTTTTGAAGAATTTGAGTTTTCTCAACACCTGTATCTTCAGTTTTTGAATTACTTTTTTCAAGAGCAGTTTTAGTACTATTGCAGCTCGTCATCAAGATAAAAAGTGTAAATAAGGCTAGGTTTTTCATGTTGAAATTTTGGTTTATTAAAAATACAATCTTTAAAACAAAAACAGGCAGTTCTTTATGAACCTGCCTGTTTTCAATCAACCAACTAACTATGAAAAAAATACACTTTATACAGTAGCAGCTTCCAAAGCTTGTGCTTCTGGAAAATCTACCGGCACTTGTGTAGTATTGTGTAGGTAATTTGAAATGGTTTTATCACCTATTAAAACGATAGTATCAACTAGATTTTCTTGCGAATATCCAGCGTCAAAAAAAGCTTCTATTTTGTCATTATCTGCGCGACCTCTATTTTCAGTAATATTTTTGGCCAGCGCTGCAAGAGCATTGTAACTCTCATTGTTACTAGATTTTCCTGATCGGAACTCTAGGATTTCCTCGTCAGTAAATCCATTCATTTTTCCTATCGCAGTATGAGCGCTCAAGCAATATTGACATTCATTTACCTGGCTTACCGCAAGGTTTACGATTTCTTTTTCTTTATTATTTAAAGAAGTTTTGGCGCTTGAGAAATTCAAATAATTACTCAATGCATTATTGGAAAGCGCATAGGTCGCGTATAGATTAGGTACAAACCCTAATTGTTTCTCAAGGTTGTCAAAAATTCCTTGATTTGTATTGTTAACTTGATCTCTTGTTGGGACATTAAAAGTTGCCATATTGTATTTATTTAATTGTACTTGTTTGTTTTGTTGGTACAAATATCCGATGAGAAAAGACCTTTAGAAATGTGGTTATTTCCTTATACGTTATCAATAATTCCCGATACTTAAATTTTGTGCTCTTAGACTTATATTTAAGGAAAATTTGAATGCATGAAATGTTTAAAATTACTCTTGACTTTATTGGTTGTTTTAGCTTGCGCCAAAACAAATTCACAACAACTACCAGAACCACCAGAATCCCAAAAACTTTACGAATCTCAAAACTTTAGATTATTAGGTCCGTTTAGAGGTGGCCGTAGTGCCGCTGTTACGGGTGTTCCAGGTAAGCCTAATTTGTTTTATTTCGGAAGCACCGGTGGTGGAGTGTGGAAAACACAAGATGGTGGTAGAACCTGGAAGAATATCTCTGATGGATTTTTTGGAGGATCTATTGGTGCTGTAAGCGTTGCACCAAGTGATCATAATGTAATCTATGTTGGTGGTGGAGAAAAAACTGTGAGAGGAAATGTATCTAGCGGATATGGTGTGTATAAAAGTGAAGATGCAGGTAAAACATGGAAGTCTGCAGGATTACCTAATAGTAGACACGTACCTCGTATCGCTATCGATCCCAATGACCACAATATTGTTTACGCAGCTGTACTAGGTAATATTTACAAACCCACAACAGATCGCGGCGTCTATAAATCTACCGATGGTGGTAAAACATGGAGCAAAAAACTTTATGCCAATGATATGGCAGGAGCTGTTGATTTAATAATAGACCCTAACAATCCACGTGTTTTATATGCTAGTACTTGGAGACTTCAACGCACACCTTATAGTTTAAGCAGTGGTGGTGATGGCAGTGCTTTATGGAAAAGTACAGATTACGGTGAAACATGGAAGGAAATCTCTTCCAATGAAGGTTTCCCTCAAGGTACTTTAGGAATAATGGGTATTACCGTATCACCAGTAAGTAGTGACAGGTTATATGCCATAGTTGAACATAAAGACAAAGGTGGTGTTTATCGTAGTAATGACGCTGGCCTTACATGGCGACGCACCAATAGTGACCGTAGTTTAAGACAAAGAGCCTGGTATTACACACGTATTTATGCCGATACTGAAGACGTGGATAAACTCTACGTAGTAAACGTAAGCTACCATAAAAGCGTTGATGGTGGTAAAACCTTTGAAAGTGCCAGAGCGCCTCATGGTGATCATCACGATTTATGGATTGCACCAGAGGATTCAAATAGAATGATCATGGCCGATGACGGTGGCGCACAAGTAACCTACGATGGTGGTCAAACTTGGAGTACCTATCACAATCAACCTACTGCTCAATATTATAGAGTAACCACAGATGATAGCTTTCCTTATCGAATTTATGTGGCACAACAAGATAATGGAACTATTAGAATCCCTCATAGAACTACTGGTCGTAGTATAACAGATAAAGACTGGGAAGGAACTGCTGGTGGAGAAAGTGCTCACATTGCAGTGGATCCTAAAAATTACGATATCGTTTATGGTGGTAGCTATGGTGGTTATCTTACTAGGGTAAATCATCAAACTAAATCGGTACGTGCGGTAAACGTTTGGCCAGATAATCCAATGGGTCATGGTGCAGAAGGAATGAAATACCGTTTTCAATGGAACTTCCCTATTATGTTTTCAAAACATGAACCTAATAAATTATACGCGTTCTCAAATCACGTTCACGTAACTACTGACGAAGGTCAAAGTTGGGAACTACTAAGTAAAGATCTTACACGTAATGACCCTACAAAATTAGGTCCTAGTGGTGGACCTATTACAAAAGATAACACAGGTGTAGAATACTATTGTACCATTTTTGCCGCTGCCGAATCTCCTGTGAAAGCTGGTGAGTTATGGGTAGGAAGTGATGATGGACTAGTACACCTTACTCGTGATGGTGGGAAAAACTGGCAAAATATAACTCCTAAGGGACTTCCAGAATGGGCTCAAATAAATAGTATTGAACCTAGTCGTTACAACGCAGCCACATGCTACGTGGCAGCAACACGATACAAGCTAGGAGACTTTGAACCGTACCTATTTAAAACAGACGATTACGGGAAAACCTGGAAAAAAATAACCACCGGTATACCAGACGAGCATTTTACGCGTGTTATCCGTGAAGATGACAAAACTCAAGGTATGTTATACGCAGGAACCGAGACTGGATTGTACATCTCCTTCAACGATGGTAAAAATTGGGAGAGTTTTCAACTTAACCTCCCTATAGTTCCAGTAACAGATCTTGCTGTGAAGAATAGTAACCTAATCATCGCAACTCAGGGAAGAAGTTTGTGGATTCACGATGACTTAGATTTAGTTAGACAAGGAGTGCAGCACACGCTTTCGCGAAAGCAGAATGAAAACATTCTTTTCAAACCAAAAACTGCCTACAGGATGGCAGGAAATGGTAGGCCAGGATCTTTAACTGCAGGGACAAACCATCCAGCAGGTGTTCAAGTTCATTTTTATTTACCGAAATTAAATGAGAAGGACAGTGTGGCACTTAGCTTTTATGACGATAAAAATAAGTTGATTAAAAAGTATGCTACTTATGATAAAAAAAGTCCGCTCAAGGCAAAAACCGGTGCAAATCTATTTAATTGGAATACTCAATACGACGGTGCTGAACAGCTAAAAGGTATGATTCTATGGTGGGCAAACCTTTCTGGGCCCAAAGCTGTTCCTGGTAATTATAAGGTAGAATTAGAGATTAATGATGAGAAGTTAAGTCAACCTATTACCATTATCGCACCACCAAATAGTGAGGCAACTGTGGCAGACATGCAAAAACAGTTTGATTTTATAACCGAGGTAAACGCAACGGTTGACAAAGCGCATAAGAGTATTAAAAATATACGCGAGTTTAATAAGAAACTTACTTCATTTAAAAACCTTTATAAGGAGGATGAGAGAGAAGAAGTGAAAGAAATGGTGGAAATGGCCACTCAAATGCAAAAGAAATTCAATGAGGTAGAAAAAGCGCTGTATCAAACCCAAAACCGCAGTGGTCAGGATCCATTAAACTTCCCAATTCGTTTGACGAATAAGTTGGCTCATTTAAATAGCCTAACAGGAATGAGTGAATTTGCACCTACTGATCAAGCGATTCAAGTAAAAAATGAGTTAACTAGTGCGATTGAATTACAGCTTCAGGAGTTTGACAAGGTACTCCAATCAGATATTAAGCAGTTCAATAATAAGTTTAACGAGATTAAACTAGATTACTTAATGTTGGATAAAGAATAATTCTAGCACAATTTAGATCAAAATCCGCAGAAATAATCTCTGCGGATTTTTTATTTTAAGCATAATGTATTGATATTCAATATATAAAAAAAATAAAAAAAAGTTTTTTTATTTAAACTTTTGAATACATTTGACCCCATGATGAGCAGCAATCATTTTTTTTAAACTGCGCATCGCCTTTTAAAATGAAAATTGTTTTCAGATTCGGGCTGGAGGACATAAAGAAGTCTATCCTCACAGCTGCTCTAGGTATAGAGAACCGAATTTTATGGCTGACTTCTGAAATTCAATCTTATCTAACAGGTAGAATTAACTCTTATTTAATTGTTAATCAACCTTCTCTTCATTTTTTAAACTTTAATAGTTAGTAGCTTTAAGCTAACTAATAATCGACATATAGCTTTATATAATGAAGAACAAGTATATTGATCTTATTGATCAAACCTTCTATTTTCCTCAAGAGGAATTTGAATTAAAAAACAATTGGCTACAATTTCACGGTATTGACCTTAAACAATTAGTAGCTGATTATGGATCACCTTTAAAATTTACCTACTTACCTAAAATATCGCAAAATATAAAAGCGGCGCAAGGATGGTTTCAGGATGCAATAAAAGCACATGATTATAAAGGAGAGTACCATTATTGTTATTGTACAAAAAGCTCGCACTTTAAACATGTGCTAGATGAAGCTTTGAAGAATAATATTCATATTGAAACTTCAAGTGCTTTTGATTTGGACATAGTTCAACAGCTTAAAAGAAGCGGAAAAATAAAACCAGATACTTACATAGTGAGTAATGGTTTTAAACGTGACCAGTACATTGACAACATTGCACAATTAGTTAATCAAGGACATGATAACTCAATTAGTGTTATTGATAATTATGAAGAATTAGGGTTACTGCGTGGTGCAATTAACCGTCCGTTTAATGTGGGAATACGCATTGCTAGTGAAGAAGAACCTAAGTTTGAGTTCTATACTTCAAGACTAGGGATTGGGTATAAGGATATTGTTCCTTTCTACAAAAAACAAATACAAAACGATGAAAAAGTATCACTCAAAATGTTACACTTTTTCATTAATACAGGAATAAGAGATACTGCTTACTACTGGAACGAGCTCAATAAATGTTTAAATGTTTATGTACAGCTCAAAAAAATATGTCCAGAATTAGACAGTCTGAATATAGGTGGTGGATTTCCTATTAAAAACTCACTTGCATTTGAATACGACTATGCCTATATGATTCATGAGATTGTAGGTCAAATTAAACAGTATTGTGTTCAGGCAGGAGTAGATGAGCCTAATATTTTTACTGAGTTTGGAAGCTATACCGTGGGAGAAAGTGGTGGTGCTATTTTCCAAGTGCTGTATCAAAAACAACAAAATGATCGTGAAAAATGGAACATGATCAATAGTTCGTTTATCACAACATTACCAGATACTTGGGCCATAAATAAGCGATTCATTATGTTACCTCTTAACGGGTGGAATAATGAGTATGAGCGCGTATTACTAGGTGGTCTTACTTGTGATAGTGATGACTATTACAACAGTGAACAACACATGAATGCTATTTATTTGCCCAAATACAATAAGGATAGACCGTTGTTCCTAGGATTTTTTAATACAGGTGCTTATCAAGAAACCATTGGTGGTTTTGGTGGTTTACAACACTGCTTGATACCACAACCTAAACATATTCTTATAGATAGAGATGAAGAAGGCAATTTAACCACTTCACTTTTTTCTGAACAACAAAAATCTGAGCAGCTTTTGTCTCTTTTAGGTTACAGTGAGTCACCACTTACAGTAACAAGTGAAGAGGATGTCGAGTTGCCTGAAACAATCAATTACTCTATTTAATCCTTTCATAAAAAATGAAACTTTCATCGACTTATGCAGGAATTCCAGATGAATTCGGAAACCTGAATAACGCAAAAACAGTATTAATTCCAGTTCCTTACGATGGTACAAGTACCTGGGGAAAAGGAGCCGATAAAGGTCCTGATGCTTTTCTAGAAGCCTCAGAAAATATGGAGTTGTACGATATTGAAACAAATACTGAAGTTTACAAACAAGGTATTTATCTAGCACCAACTATTGATGAAAATTCAAGTCCAGATGCTATGGTAAATGCAGTTTACAATGCAGTCAAAGGTCACGTAAACCGTAACAAATTTGTTACCTTATTTGGTGGTGAACACAGCATTTCTATAGGCGCTATGCGTGCTATGAATGAGCAGTATCAAGATTTAAGTGTATTACAATTGGACGCTCATGCCGATTTGAGAAAAGAATACATGGGGTCGCCATACAATCATGCTTGCGCTATGTATGAAGCAAATGAAAATATGAACTTGGTTCAAGTAGGAATACGCAGTATGGATGTTGCAGAAACTACTGTAATGAATAAAGACCAAGTATATTTTGCACATGAAATGATTACCGATGATTATTGGATGGATAGCGCTATAGATGCACTTACAGATGATGTGTATATCACGTTTGATTTAGACGCATTTGATCCATCTATTTTACCAGCGACTGGAACTCCAGAACCTGGAGGACTTCAGTGGTACGAGACTCTAGAGTTTTTACGACGTGTTTTTGAGGAGCGTAATGTGGTAGGATTTGATATAGTAGAACTGTGTGCAACTGGCGATTACAAAGCATCGGCATTTGCTGCGGCAAAACTTTATTACAAAATGTTGAGCTACAAATTTGCTAGCGATGAGCAAGACCATGATGGTGATTACGCTTTCGCGAAAGCGGAAAAAAACAATGTAAAATCTGAAAAAATTGACGACGATGAATACTAAAGGAGCTATTTCTCAATTCATAGAAAACTATTACTTGCATTTTAACGCAGCTGCACTAGTTGATGCTGCAAAAGGTTATGAAGATCAACTGGCAGCAGGCAACAAAATGTTGGTATCACTAGCAGGAGCTATGAGTACTGCCGAATTAGGTAAAATTTTTGCTGAAATGATCAGGCAAGATAAAGTTCATATAATTTCTTGTACAGGTGCAAACCTAGAAGAAGATATCATGAATCTTGTAGCGCACAGTCATTATAAAAGAGTTCCTAATTATAGAGACCTAACACCGCAAGATGAATGGGATTTACTAGAAAAAGGCCTTAATCGCGTTACCGATACCTGCATTCCTGAAGAAGAGGCATTCAGACGGTTACAAAAGCATATCTACAAATTGTGGAAAGAAGCAGAGGATGCAGGCGAACGTTATTTCCCACATGAATTCATGTACAAAATGTTGTTATCTGGTGTTCTAGAAGAGTATTATGAAATCGATTTGAAAAATAGCTGGATGTATGCTGCGGCACAAGCTAATTTACCTATCGTGGTACCTGGATGGGAAGATAGCACCATGGGTAACATTTTTGCTAGTTATGTTATGAAAGGTGAATTAAAAGCAAGCACAGTTAAATCAGGTATTGAGTATATGACAATGCTAGCAGACTGGTACACCGAGAATACTAGTGATAATGGTATAGGATTCTTTCAAATAGGTGGTGGAATAGCTGGTGATTTCCCTATTTGTGTGGTTCCCATGCTTTATCAAGATATGGAAAGAACCAATACGCCATTCTGGAGTTATTTCTGTCAAATAAGTGATAGTACTACTAGTTATGGATCTTATTCCGGTGCCGTGCCTAATGAAAAAATTACTTGGGGTAAGCTAGATATTGATACTCCTAAATTTATAATAGAAAGTGATGCTACTATCGTAGCTCCTTTGATTTTTGCTTATTTACTTAACATGTAGTCATGAAACAAGACGCTATTTCTTTCAAACGAGTTATTATAGATTATAAAAAACTCAATGATCAAGTATTACAATTACTTGTAGATAGATATCCAGATGGGTATGATGATAGGGATATTATAAGTTTTAGAAATAAGGATTATGAATGGGTAGATTGTGTTGAGGTGCGCACGCACGATACCATTTATCTAGTTAAAATCAGTAAAAGGCTTCAAACAGCTATGGAAGCCTATGAGAGTGATGTTGAAGAGGAAGACATTACTAATGAACTTGATGACAGTGAGGACAGCATGCTTCCAGAAAATGAAGATGCTGATTTTCAACCAGAAGTTGACTTTTAATTTAAAATGAAAATTACTGCCTGTCATGTAGCAGATCAAATAGACTTAAAGGAATTAAGTCTTAGTTTAAGTGGTAGACAGCTCAATTCTGTAAAGGATGAGCTGTTTATAAAAACGGAATCTGGTGAATATTTACAAGTATTGAGTTATGGAGTAGTATGTTCAACCAGTGATTTTCATAGAATAACAGAACAATTACAATTAGTCAAAAAACAGGCTAGTAATTGGTATGGATACCAGGAAGAAAACAGTGATTCTTTTCAACTTGAGCTTTTTAAGGAGCGATTACAATTGCACTACAATCAGTTAGATTTAATTGACGATGATCCTCAAAAGATAAGAATGGTCATGTTACATTTGTCACAATCTGTAGCGCTTTCAACCTACGCCAGTAAGGCTGAGGATCTTTTAATGGAGACTAAAAAACACACGTCCTTACTAGAACGTGATGGAAGACTTCAAATAAAAGGGAAGAAGCTCAAGAAGTATATAGGTGGAGTTCTTAATATTAAAAATGATATCAGTGAGCACCTTTATATTTTTGATTCACCAGATGAGGTTTGGGACGATGAGAATTTAAACGACATCAATAATGCTCTTAAAAAAGCATTTGACGTACAAGAACGTTATAGAATCATCAAGCAACAGTTGGATATTGTCAAGGAAAACCTGGATCTATTTAAAGAGATAATGTTCCATAATGAAAGCAGTAGATTGGAGTGGATCATCATCATACTCATCGTTATAGAAGTAATAGATTTATTTATTCTGAAGTTTTTATAGAATAGTAAATTTTTAAGAACAAAGCCCATGATACTTATGTTTTATGGGCTTTTTTTAATACAGTATTTCGACAAGGCTGGACTTTGGATGGTATAGATAAGATTAAAGTAATAAATAAGGAAATCTTCAGGTCTGATTACTAAATGCTGCTTGTAACGAATACTAGATTCTTCACAAAATTAAAACCTAACTCTCAATCCTGCATAAGTATTAATGCCTGGAGCTGGTTCAAAGTACCGACCTCCAAAGGCGTTGATACGAATGTTATCGTTGTACTTTTGGTCAAATAAATTATTTATTCCTGCAAATGGAGTAAGACTTACTCCGGATAATTGAAACTTGTAAGATCCACGTAGTTGACCTATGATTACTTCTGGTTCTATAGTGCTGTTTGCATCGTCAGTAAACATTTGATCACGATATTGAGCGCTCATAGTAAGATTGAAACTGTTTTTGGTATAAGTAATCATGAGTTGAGCCAGATGTCTGGGAATGGCAGGTAAATTGTTTCCTGAAAAATCACCATTAGGTAGCTCATAGTTTTGATAGGTGAAGTAGGAGAAATTGTAAGTAAGTCCAGCACTCCAATTAGGATTAAAACGGTATTGTGCAGCAATTTCAGTTCCGAACCTTTCACTGCTACCGGCATTTCTAAAAAACGTTCTATCTGGAAAGTCCTGCAATTCAAAAGGAACAATATCATCGGTAGTAAAGGTGTAGAATAGAGTAGAAGTCAAATTTAATTTTTCGAATTTACCACGATAGCCTATTTCAAAATTTAATGCCTGTTGAGCCTCTAGATTTTGATTAAAGCCACCATCATCCTCTGGGTTTGCACTCAACTCACTTAATACTGGTGTTTCATAACTGTTGGATACAGTAGCATAGAATTGATTCTTGTCATTTAATTTATAAGCTGCACCTGCATTTAAACTGAATTGATTGATTGTAATGTCATCGTTATTGATTCCATCAGATTCAAATTCATCGCTCACGCTTAATTCATTTATGTCATAGCGCACGCCAGCATTTACCGTCCATTTTTTCCATTCATAATCTTGTAAATAGAAAAATCCTAAACCGCTAAATTTTTCGTTTTGATTAAGTGTTTCGGTGCCGCGTTCACCTTCCAGATTTTCAAAACGGCGTCGGGCATCATTTTGATAACCGTAGTCTATTCCTAATTGCTGTTTGAATGAAAGATGTTCCTTTTTGGAAACTCTAGTCGTATTAACTCCAACTCCAAAATAGTTTCTGTTTAAATCAATCGCTCCACCAAATTCAAAAGGCAATCTAGCTTCAAAGTCTCTATAGCTGTAAAACCCATAACCGTTGAAAGTCCAATTACCTGTTTGATGCTTCAAACTTGTCCCTAGTTTAACTTGCTGGACTGCTTCCTGAGTTTCAAATAATAGGTTACGATCACGTGCCTGCCTGCGGTCTGTTGAGATAGCTTCTGCATTAAGACTGCCCGAATCTTCTGCTTCGGGACTATTTGCATAGTTCAATTGAAAATTAAGCTGGGTATTTTTTGAAAGATCATGAAACGATCTATAGTTGAACAAGTAATTCTCAAAACCACTTTGATCCCGATATCCATCGGTTGTGATTTGATTAGCGTGTATTACATAACGTGAAGCTTCTGTTTTAAAACCAGCAGTAACTTGAGATTGTAGCATGTTATAGGATCCTGCCGTAAGTCCTATTTCTACAAAATCTTTTTTAAAGTCGTCGATCGTATTTACGCTTATAACTCCACCGCTAGCATTACCGTACAAGGCACTAGATGAACCTCTTAAAACAGCTATATTATCAATAATCCCTAGAGGTAAATTATCAATTTGCCCTTGTCCATCAGGAGTAGTTTCAGGGATACCATCAACTACCAATTTTATACCGCGTATTCCAAACGCACTTCTCGCGCCAAAGCCTCGTATGCTTATTCGTAAATCCTGCGCATAATTATTGGCGTTCAGACTAAAAACCCCATTTAATTGATTGAGATATTCTTGCAATGATAATTGCTGTTGATTTAGGGCGCTTTCGCGAAAGCGAACTCTAGAAAAACTAGCAGTTACTTGATCTGGATTTTTATCAATTCTAGTCACCTTAAGAGCGACCGTATCTAAAGGTTGAACCTGTGCTTGATTTACTTGAGCTATACTTATTAATACGCTAAAAAGTAATAGGATAAAAAGGATTTGTTTCATGTCTTATAGTGGGATAAAGGTACACATGAAACCTAGTATAGTCGTTAAGGCTATAATAAAAGCATTGCCGTTCCCATGACGATCATTATGGCGTTTTCAATAAAAGTAGCTTCAGTCATAGGTAGTTTTAAGGCAGTTCCCAAACAAGCACATTGAATTTTTCTTTTGTTGAGCAATGTTTGAACTACTCCACCTGTGGTTATAGACAAAATAACCAGGGTTATTAAAATAGCGATGTTTGTATTAAACCTTAATAAGAACATGAGACCGAGTGCGGTTTCAATAAAAGGATAAATCCAACCGTAAGCTGGAATTACTCGTGCAAGTGGATCGTACATGCTAAAACTAACTGGAAATCCTTTTAAATCTAGCAATTTAAAAAAGCTGAAAACTATTAGGAAAAGCCCCATGAAATCTAGCATGATTGCTTTTATATCCCAAGTTTCTTTATGCAACAGCAGGCTTGCGGTGGTGATATAAAAAAGAATGAGAAACAAGGGTTTTAATTGCTGTAGTTTGCTAGGTTCGTCGCTAGGCAATTCTTGAGCGATACGATCTGACTTTTTGCTTATCGTATATTTTTCAGTAAGGTGTTGTTGCAACTCCTCAATCTCGATGTAGTTTTCTACCTCAAGAGTACCTTCTTTTTCTGATAGTGATACGCTTGCTGTTTTTACAGCAGGGATTCCCTGCAATTGTTGTTCAACATCGCTGCGACAACCATTGCAGGTCATACCTTCAATATGAATGATTTGTTTCATTATTGTTTTCTTTTGATAGCTGTTTTTTTGTAAAAAACGAGTTCTCCCTTGCGATAATTAGCAATGATAAGTTCGTCATCGTTTTGAATTACATCAGTAGGTTTGTCAATACCTTTTTCAATAATCTGTTTTAGGTCACCCATTCTATCATAAATAAGGATTCTATCGTTTTCAAAGTCTGTTAAAAATAATTCAGTTGCGGTAACGTGAATACCCGTTGCTGCTTTTAGATTATCATTCATACCTATTTCCATTACCGGTTCCCCATTTTTAGTCCACACTTGGGCACGATCGTTATAAGCATCGGCGATGTACAGGTGGTTTTCCATTATTTGAACATCTGTAGGATAGTAGAATTGTCCTAGCTTTTTCCCTTCACTACCTAATGATTGCCACGTACCGTTTGAAAAGTACAATACGCGATGGTTGTAAAAATCGGCAATGGCAATTTCATCCTTAAACATACTTATGGATGCAGGTGCATCTAGGGAATCGGTAATAGAAAGGTAACTTTTATTTGTTCCTTCTATCACAGCAATAGAATCTTTCCCGTATTCTGGTATAAACAATCGTTGAGTTGATTTGTCTTTGACATAGTCCAAGTGCATGGGACGTTCAAACTCACCTATTGTTTGGGTAATTTCACCAGTATGGTCAACCTTAACCACTCGATTGTGGTCGCCATCACTCAATATGTATTGATCATCGTCGCTAACTAGTCCAATAGGGTTAATTCCATCTAGACTTATGCTTTTTTCATAAGTCCATTCCGTCTCTACAGGTTGTTGTGAACAGCCTAATAAAACTACCGAAAGTAAAACGTATATCAATTTCATTATTGAACTCTTTTATAATGACAACATCCAGGTAGTTGATCGTATACTTGATCACTGGCTTTGGTGTTTTTAGTATCATGACCTACTTGGGTTACTTTTTGTTCCACCTGATTGACGGTAGTACTACCATCGTGAGAATAAGTAAGTTGTTTACTGTCAACGTCCCAAGTAACGCTTGCTACGCCAGGTAGGTTAGACACTGCTTTTTCAATTCTGGCCTTACACATACCGCATTTTCCGTTTACCCACAATTTGCTTTCTTGTAATGATGTGCTGGCGACTTCATTATTGTTGCTTGCATTTGTTTCTACATCGCCATTTGCTCTTGTGATAGTGGCAAGATTGGGTGTGTAACCTGCTTTTTCAACTTGTTTGATCACGGCTTGCATGCTTAGTGATTTTTCTGCTGGATAAGTGAAACTAAAATCTCCCGTTTCAATATCGATGGCGACATCTTTTATCCCTTTGAATTCCTTGAACTTTTTCTCTAGGCCATAGGCACAGAAAGGACATCCCAGTCCGTCGACTTGAATTTCAAAAGTATCTCGTTCTTGGTTGTTTTGTGATTCCGCTTTCGCGAAAGCGAACAAACCAATTAAAATGCTAAGTATATAAATGCTATTTTTCATATTATTTTTTTAAAAAGTGTAACGTGTTCCTAAAAACACAGAGTAATTAAGGGCTCGATTATCATCAATTTCCTGAACCAAAGGCAGTTGTACAGCGAGGTCAAAAGTGATGTTCTTGCGAGCGTATTGAATACCTTGCGCATAGAGTAGCTGGTACCAATCGCGCTCGTGCAACCAATGGCTGCTGTATTCAAAATATAGATTGAGTTGTTTATTGGGATACTGTGGCTTTAATAAGGGCAAACCAAAACCTAGTTTTGCTCGCATTTCATCCAGAGTACCATCTGGCATCCAGTTGTAACCAACCTCAGTACTGATACCGTATTTTAAGGTCTCGATTCCAGAAACGATACCGTAATATCCAGCATATTTACCTGTGCTTATATCCATTACATCAATTTCCTTACCTGTAGGAAGCGTTTGCAATGTTTTGGCAACCATACGCCAAGTTTTACCAGTTCCATCTTTACGATAGAATTGATATTTCCCCATGATTTTTAAATCTGCTAGGCCATTGCCCGATTGATCTTGTAGATCATAAATGGTAAAGGGTACATGCAGCGCTACCAGTGAGTTTGCCGTAGGTAAATAATGCAACATGACTGGAGCGTATAGAACAGATCCACGCTCAGTTTGTCGGTATTCAATTAGTGTTTTTGTTGTAAAGCTTTTGCCGCCTAACATGATAGGTTTATCGGCAGTTATAGGTGGTCCTTGTGCTGTAGTTAGATAACTAGACAACAAGATAAAACCTCCTAAAATGATGTTTTTCATTGTATGATTAATTTAAAGTAATGAGCTGATTTTTAAAATTTTAGTTTTAAAAACCGGTACTTTAAATCAAAAATTGATCGTGTAGTATGATGAGGTCGTGCCGTTTCCATGGCGGTGATTCCTCTAGAAAACCTAGCGCTGTATTTTGTTCAACTAAGGGTGCTTGATAGATGAAGTCATAGGAATGTTCTAGACTAGGCAAGATAAATTGAAAGTCCAAGGATGCTGCCACTTGCAGCTGCAATTCATCCTGACCTTCAACTACGATTTGTTCGTTAGAACAACAACCTGACTTTTCCATGGAATCCATTCCACATGAGTCAGCCTGATGATTAACGGCAGTATCGACTAGAAAACTACCACAAAAATGTTGATCAATCACTAATCCTTGCGTAGAAGCAAGGACAAGTAAAGCTAAAAAAACAGCTTTTATTTGATAGATCAATTTCATGGTTACGAAGATACAAAAAGTATGCCTTTAGGCGGATAAATTCCATTTTGGGTTTTGATGATGTAAAATTGCGTAACTTAGTTAGGCTATTCAGTATCAATACAATGAAATTACAAAATGAGGTTGTTTTACGTCCCAGGTTTAAGCTTGTTGTTCCCATGCCTGTAACTGAAGTTATAGAGCGATTACAAACTACACCAGGAACAGCATCTACCATCTATACTTCAATTTTAGACGGTCATATCTTTATCAAGATCAATAAAGAAGAGAGACACTTTTGGTCACCGCATCTTCATATTGAATCAGAAGAAACTGACGATAATCAAACCTTGCTAAAGGGAACCTTTGGTCCCAATCCTACTGCTTGGACCTTTTTTATGTTCCTACATTTTGTACTAGCTGGTTGTTTTCTGGCTGCAGCTATATGGTGTTATACCAATGTCGTTGTCGGTGCCTCTACAAGACTTCCTGTGATAGGCATGGTTGTAATAGTGTTATTATGGATTGCCTTTTACGTATTGGGTAGGTTGGGTAAAAAAAAGGCCGAGCCTCAATCCAGAGTACTGTATGAATTTTTACAAGCTCGTGTGTCACATCGTTAAACTTGAATAGGTCAATTGCCTTATTGAATAATCACAGGTATTAAGTCAATTTTGATTCATTGAATTTGATATCATGAGAAATTTTATACTCGTTATTTTTTTAGTTGTACTCACTACTTCATGTGACTTGAACGGTTATGGTCCCAAGGTGCAAACCGGTGGAGTAGAAGTATACTACAAGCCCAATGAATTAGAGAATCAGGCTCAAAGCTTGTCGGTGTTGTTAGATAGCCTGGAGTATGGCAAGAATGGCACTGTGAGTTTTCAAGTTATAAAAGACAGTATCATTAATCTTAAAATGGTTACTGATCCCACTTATTATTCTGATACTTCCATGGATTATGCCTTGAATGCAATGAGTATTATTTCACAAATTGAAATATTTAAAGACGAGAGTGTGCAGTTCCATATTTGTGATGAAACTTTTAATGTAAAACGTTCTTTAGAAGTAATTAAAAACGAGTAGTTTGATATCTGTTTTAATCGTTTTGGGCCTGATAAGCTCGTTGTCTATTCCTGTATTTATTTATACAACGACCAGCCAGCCCAAGGATAAAGTATTGCTTTTAAGAACGATTAGTTTAGGTATGGTAATTTGGAGTGCAGTTATGGGTTATGTATGGTTGTTTTATCTAGCGTTAATAACCAGTATTCCTTTTCTAATTTTGGGATTCCTACTTTTAATCACATCGTATTTATACAAAGCGAAGTCAAAAGATAGGAGGAAGCAAAATAAGTATTTAGACAAGTTGGTTTGGTTCCTGTTAATCATTGCAATTGGAGTGAACTACCTAGGATATTCAACATTTATTTGATGCTATGATTGTAAAAATAGTTTTGATAGCCGGTAAAGCCAGGTACATTCCTATGAGTTTAATCTGTCTTGTTTGTTGCGTGAGCATCCTAGTAATCGCTTTGTTTTTATTGGAAAACGCATGGCGTAAATCCCTTTACAAACAATTGAAAGCAAAGTCTAAGTTGCTGGATCAAGCCAGGTTGCAAAATAATTTTTTAATTGCCTTATGTAAGGATGCGTATAACCGCTGGTAAAAATTAGTATATTTAAAGTGTAGTGAAAATAAGAACCGCCATAGTAGATGATAACAGCTTTTTAATTCACGCTGTAAAGGAAAAGCTTAGCTTTTTTGAAGACATACAGGTGCGGTTAACCGCGACAAACGGTAAGGATTTATTAGAAAAACTCGAACAAAATAGTCGGATAGACCTTATTCTTATGGATATAGAAATGCCCGTAATGGATGGCATTGAAGCTACACAACTCGTAAAACAGCGTTATCCTCACATAAAAATAGTAATGCTTACGGTCTTTGACAACGACAGCAATATATTCAATGCGATAAGAGCTGGCGCCGACGGTTACCTACTCAAGGATGTTGATCCCGATAAGTTACATGCAGGAATCCTACAAACCTTAAACGGTGGCGCAGCAATGAATCCAGCGATAGCCTTAAAAACCTTAAAACTATTACGTTCACCAGAACAACTTAATAATTTAAGTGAGCACAAGGAGGATTTCGCTTTAAGCGAAAGAGAACAACAAGTACTAGAACAATTAGCTAGCGGTTTATCCTATACTGTAATTGCAAAAAACCTGATTCTTTCACCCAGTACAGTGCGCAAGCATATTGAAAATATCTACAAAAAACTACAAGTACACAGTAAGTTAGAAGCAGTAAGTAAAGCTCGTAAACACAATATCATATAGCACATGAAAAGACTGCTCTATCTTTTTATAATCCTGTTGCTTACCAGTACCGGAGTAACCACCGCACAACAATCCAACCCGACTAAACTAGACAGCTTGTTGCAACTGGCAGCAGCAAAGCCCAACGATAGTTTAGCCATCATTCATTTGCACAAACAGTTTTTTGTGTACGTTTATAGAGAACCGCAAATTGCCAAGGCACTAGCCGATACTACTATCAATAGAACAGCACAACCACCGCATGATTACCTGCACGCTCAATCCTTAATGCGCAAGGGAATTTACTACGATGTGATCAGTAAAACAGACAGTGCGTTGCAACTCTATAACCAAGTGCTCAAAATCGCAAGTGTTAATAAAGATACGGTTTCACTGGCAGGAGCTTACAACAATATAGGATTAGTCAAATGGAACCGTACCGAGCTCGAGGCTGCTATGCAAGACTTTATTCAAAGTTCTACCTTGTTCAAACAATTA
The DNA here is from genome assembly GCF_050703575.1 of Nonlabens sp. SCSIO 43208. Lineage (NCBI taxonomy): Bacteria > Pseudomonadati > Bacteroidota > Flavobacteriia > Flavobacteriales > Flavobacteriaceae > Nonlabens > Nonlabens sp. SCSIO 43208. The sequence goes on along the minus strand of NZ_CP065365.1, from coordinate 184,248 downwards.
GGAAACACCTATGGATTGGCGAGCGCTCAAAACAACATAGGTTTAATTTTATACGACCTAGGCCGCTATGACGAGGCGCTAGAATACCACAAAAGCTCATTAAAATCTAGGATAGAACGTCAGGATTCCTATGGAATAGGAGCGAGTTATTCTAATATTGCTACGGCATTTTCAAAATTAAATCAGCCCGATAGCGTGCGCTATTACACCTATAAAGCCATTGATGCCAAACTTAAATCTGGTGACAAACGAGGACTAGCCATCGCCTATCAAAACCTAGCCATTGATTATAGAAGAAAAAATGTGCTAGATAGCGCCTTGCATTACTCCATTAAGGCCGATGAAATGTACAAAGCCTCTGGATTTAAAAGATTGTCCTCAAACAACTTGCAAGTCCTGGCCGAGTTGTATTTTCTGGACAAGCAATATAAGAAAGGCCTTGCTACCATCAACGAATCTATCGCTCTACAAGATTCAGCCGATTATAAAAACACAGCCGAAGCCTACAAAATCAAAGCACGTATTGAAGCCGGCTTAAAAGACTATAGAGCAAGCGCTCGTTCCTATGCACAAGTATTGCAAGCTAGAGACAGTTTTGATTACGAACGCAGGTCAGACCAAGCCCAAGACTATTTTGAAAAATACAAAACCGCCGAAAAAGAGCAAGAAATCACCTTGCAACGGGCCGTAATTGCCGAAAACCAATTGAAAATCCAAAAGCAAAATCAAATGCTGTACCTCAGTATCGCAGCCCTATTTATACTGGGATTAATAGGATTTGTGATTTACAGACAGCAACAACTTAAAAACCACCAATTAAAAAAAGAAAAAGAACTAGAACTAGCTCTTGCCAAAATAGAAACCCAAAACAAATTACAAACCCAGCGTTTACGTATCTCCAGAGATCTGCACGATAACATAGGTTCCCAGCTCACCTATATCATCAGCACCATAGACAATCTAGCCTATGCCCTTAAAAATACTCAACCCATCATACAAGATAAATTAAGCGGTTTAGGAACCTTTACCCGATCCACCATTGCCGAGCTTAGAGACACCATTTGGGCCATGAATTTAAACGACATTAGTCTGGATAAAATAAATGAACGCATTCATGCCGTTGTCGTAAATTTCAATTCCTTAGAGGAGCACGAGCCAGTCATTACCACACAATTAGTCAATAATACCAGTGTCACCTTTACCTCAGAGATGGGCATGCACGTATTCAGAATAATACAAGAAGCCCTAAACAATGCCGTAAAATACGCGCACACCGCTATTGAGATATACTCGGTGATTGAACAAGGTCAATTAATCTTTACCATCAAGGATCACGGACCAGGATTTCAAGTAGAAACAGTATCCAGCGGTAATGGAATATCCAATATGAAACATCGCGCCAGCAAGATAGGAGCCACCTTTACGATAGATACACAGGTAGAAACCGGTACGGTAATTACACTGCGCATTCCTTTGCACATTGCTCTTGATCAAACCGCTTAAAAATACAATCCTAAAACCCTTGTCTGCTTATTGTGTGAGCAAGTAAAGTGAGTATAGATCCGGCATTCAAATAACAAAACCTATTAATTCCTTTATATTCTTTTCGCTTTCGCGAAAACGTGGAAAAGTACCCACTAATTGGCACTACGAGCTACGCTAGGAACAGGAGAGCATTGAGCACTAGCGAAATAGCCTGAACGACCGTAGGTATCGTCCAGCAACGGTCATTTATGACCGTCAGTTTACGGGTTAAAGTACGCAAATTTTTCGGTTTAGCGCAGATGTTAGCAATTCCGATTGGATTCGGACGTAGTCGAATCCGCCGTAATTGCGGTTATACATTGTTACCTTCTGGCTTTTTTTCATTTATACGCTGTGCTGTAATTCAATTTCTGGCATCTCGTCATATGTTCTGCCATTCAATATTCTGCCATTTTTCTTTTTGTTTTTTCCACCCCATTGTTTAAAAAAGAATGCAACTTCTGACTTTTCGCATTGCTCTTGTATGTCAAGAACCCAATCCGCATCCATTGGTCTTGGATTATGTCCGCTTTCTCCACCAACAATAACCCAGTCAATTTTGTCTAAATTCATATTCGGAAGTGGACCAATTAATGGTTCTAACGAAAGGAATTTAACTCTTGCGTTGGTTTCTCTTAAAAAATCAATTCTATTTTCTACTTTTTGTTCCTCTACTGAAACTCCCATCCAAATATTATGAGTCCATTTTAATTCTTGATGAAGTTCTTTTAATCTTTCAGCTCTTTTGGTCAATACTTGAAAAACGTGTTGAGGATTTTCATTCATTACTTTGAAAACCTTTTTTATAAATTCTAAAGGAATATTTTCGTGAAATAAATCACTCATTGAGTTTACGAAAACAACTTTTGATTTTTTCCACGCATATGGTGTTTTCAAAGCGTCTTCGTGAGTTCTAACCTCAAAATTATCCTTATACTTTTCTACACCCATTGCTTGTAGTCTTTTGGACATTATTTCTGCATAGCAGAATTTACAGCCTTGAGAAACTTTGGTGCAACCAGTTGTCGGATTCCAAGTCATTTCAGTCCATTCTATACTTGATTGTGCCATTACTTAAGTTTTATAGTTAGTTTATTAAGATACTCTTTATATTCTTTATAATTTATATAAAAAGCACCTTTTCTAATTTTAGAATTATCTTCTTTTGATAAATCCAGTCTATTATCTGATTGTAGCTTTTTCAATATTTGAGTAGAATGCTTGGGCAAAAATCCTTGTCTTAATGTATATTCATAAATTTCTCCATTGGTTCTGCCTTCTTTTAAATAACCAAGTAATAAATCTTCAAGCCTATTAGTCTCTAAAACTGAAAAAAGGGTTGATTGATTACTGTTATATTTCCATCCTCGACCTTGTTCAGTGTCAATATCCCATTTAGTCTCCAACATTTTTTCATAACCTCGAATGTGTGAACTAAAAAAGAATAAACAGAAAACAGTGTTTTCTTCTTTTTTTAATGTAAAACTATCAACAAAATAGTTATTACCAATAAAATATTGAAATCCTTCCTTTAATGAGCGAATATATTCCCATTCGTTTTTCAGTTTATTCTTATCAATTCCCAATTGTGTGTTGAAATTTTCTAAAACATCTGGTGTTCCAGCTTTTGAGAAACGATACATAAATTGAATAGGTAACCATAGTAAAACTTCTGCATTGTTATTACAGTCGAGCAAGTTTAATATGTGTTCTGCTTTTATCTCTTTATAACCAAAAGGATCAATGAACACAAATGCTTTGGTATCTTTAAACTTTCTAAATTTATTTGGAAGTTCTTCTACAATTTTAAGATAGTCTTTGTTTACTAAATTTAAAGTCCCAAAATTTGGGTAGTGTAATTTATTTTCTTTTATGTGATCGTCAAGGGTTTTAATTCTATCTTGGTCAATATCGTTGAAATGACAATGAATTTTTGGTGATTTTACCACTCTTTTGTCAATGAATTGATAATAAGTTTGTTTTACTTTTTTCAATGCAATTACTGGACTTCCTTCTCCACCGTTTTCATAAACTCCAGGACCACAGAATAAGTCAACTATATGAATTGCTTTTGTGTATCCATCATTGCAAATTATATTTAGATACTTTTGAATATAGTCTCCGAAAAGTTTAACCTTTGCTTCTGAATGGTTTAGTAAATTTATTTGTGATTTCTTATTGCTCATTGGTTTGTTCAGCTTGCAGACAACACGCACAGGTTATGTCGAGTTCACGCAGAATGCGTAGTGTTCTAAAGTGTACGGTAGCTGTTGGTTTGGTTAGTATTTTCTTTTCTCAAATATATTGAATTCCATACTAATAAAGTAGCAGTGAAGACTAAGAAAATGAGCCTATTGGATTGTGAAATAGGAATTATGTCATGATCCAAATCATGCTAGAAACTAATCAAAAAAACACTTGGTTTTTAGCTAGGTTCATTGTTGGCTGACGTTAATGTTAATGTTGTTCAATCCAGAAGTCATAAGCAATTTCTTTGTCGTCTAACTTTACAACCAAAAAATTAGGATCAACTAAAGACCAACCAGCAGCATATAACATTAAAGTATCTGGTTGAGAATTTTCAGCGTACCAATTATTCCAATGGTCTAACATTTCTTCTCTAATTTCCTTTGATTTGCCAACTGTCGAAATAATGTCTAAAGAATCAGGAACTTTTATATTGGCAGGTAACCTAAATTCAATTCCGTCTTTATAAGGCTTTCCAAGTAGTTCTATAATTTCAGATTTTGTCATACCTTTTTCAAGATGATTTTCAATTAAATCATCAATCATACCTACTCTTGGATTTTGAGAAAGTCCATTTCCAACTTCGGAATTTTCCAACCATATTTTTTGGTCGAACTGAGAGGAATATTTATTTGATTTATCTGAACAAGACAGAAAGCACACAAGGAACACTAAAGTAAGTAAAATAAGAGTTTGTTTTTTCATAATTATTGCCAACACGCACAGGTTGTGGCGAGTTCACGTAGAATGCGCAGCATTCTAGAGTGTACGGTAGCCATTCTTGCATCCGACGAGTGCGCTTTTATGAAAGCGGCATGAGAGGAATGCACAAATTTGCTATAACCGTAGTTGTTGACGGTACCAGTAACGCTGGTTAGTGTTTAGTTATTTAGGTTATAAATATAGTTAGATAAAAGCAAATTACAGCGACTTGTCTCCGACGAGCAAACGCAGTTTGCGAGAGGAAGACACGCGTGGATCTAATTTATAAGTTCAGGAGAGAATTGAGCGCTAGCGAAATGGCCTGAACGACCGTAGGTATCGTCCAGCAACGGTCTATGCTATGGTTTCTTTACGGAATGGTACACGAGTATCATTCCGCCGTAACCATAAATTTAGCAAAAAGGCCTGAAATTCCGATTGTAATTTCGTCCAGTTTTTATTCCGCTTATTGTCAGCAAGATTATTAAAATCAGTTGAATGATTAATAAAATGTAAAAAGCATTATTCCATCCATTTCCAGCATTTTCCACAATTCCGCCACTCAAAGGTGGATATTCAGTTGAGCCAGGAATTTCTCGTATAGAATTTACCAACGAAATCAGAAATGTGAAAATCAAAATCAGAGTTATGTCCGAAATCATAAAAATCAGATTTGCGGTCAAGTTTTTAAAATTCCGACGTAACATTCGGATTAGGTAAACACCAAAGAAAATCAGCGTAACCATTGGAATAATAAGATGAATATTCGCAATTACATAGTAAGTGTCGTGAACATTAATATCGGTTACTGAATCAGATTTCAGTCCGCTTATTCCGAAAATCCAGAGTATTAAAATCAGCACGAAAACTATTGTTCCAATTAGCCAAAATGTTTCTTTTTTCTTCAAATTTTTAGTTCAGATTACGATTTTGGGACATTATGCACAACACGCACAGGTTATGGCGAGTTCACGCAGAATGCGTAGCATTCTAGAGTGTACGGTAGCCATTCTTGCATCCGACGAGTGCGCTTTTTTAAAGCGGCATGAGAGGAATGTACAAATTTGCTATAACCGAAGTTGTGGACGGTACCAGTAACGCTGATTAGTGTTTATTTGTTTAGGTTATAAATATAGTTAGATAAAAGCAAATTACAGCGACTTGTCTCCGACGAGCAAACTCAGTTTGCGAGAGGAAGACACGCGTGGATCTAACCTACAAGTTCAGGAGAGAATTGAGCGCTAGCAAAATGGCCTGAACGACCGTAGGTATCGTCCAGCAACGGTCTATGCTATGGTTTCTTTACGGAATGGTACACGAGTATCATTCCGCCGTAACCATAAATTTAGCAAAAAGGCCTGAAATTCCGATTAGGAATTTCAGCCGTAATGAACTATAGCCGGTGTTGTGCGTAGGTTTTTTATTCAGTTCTAGTTAGTTTTATTTCAGTCGGTTTTTCTGGAAATCCAATTAGTTTATTTTTTATAATATACATTTTAGTTTCTCCATCAGTCAATTTTATGCTATCACCTTTTCTTTCGTATTTGCCGAAATAAAGTCCAGTTGTCGAACCATTCGGTTTGTTTGTTAAATCCGATATAGAGAAGTAGTCAGATGTTTTTGATAAGCTCACTTCAAGTTTTCGTTTGTCAACACCAAAAGAGAAATCCTCGTAGTTTCTTTCATTCCAATATATAAACCATAAACTCCAAAATGCATAAAAAATCAACGGACAAATTATTGAATTGATAAGAAATAATTTTGACAAAGGTTTTTTTAAAAAATAGAATATTAGTCCGATTATGAGATTTAATCCAAATAGAAAAGGTAAGATTAGAACAATTCCGATTGAAGTGCTTGGGTCAGGTTTCATTTGATAAATCCATAACCCAAGAAGTATAATTTCAAGGATTAAAATTCCAATTCCATATTTCAATATTTCTTTCGAGTTCATTTTTTCAACTTACGCACAACGGTCTCGGCTAAAAAGCGTTGCCATCCCAAAGGAAGGCTATGATTTTTTAGCCATTGTTATGTGTATTTTTAATTTAGCTTGATTGGTAAATTCATTCCATAATCTTCATCCGCAATAATTGTCACCGGAAGATTAATATTTTCATTATTTGCCTTTTTCCAAACAGTTTTTAACCAATCCCCAACCACATCAGATAGAACATCATTGACTTCAAAGCTCGAATCAAATGGATCCATCAGAGGCACATTAGGTTTTAAACCTTCTGGAGTATGAATTACATTAATTAAGTCTGCAGAATCTTCAATTGCTTTATTTAGTACGTATAAGTCAGGACCTGATAAAGAAACTCGAACTCCAAAAGTTCCTTCTCCGTCTTGATCAGGAAAAATCATTAATTCAACGCCTTTAGTTTTCTCAGGTAGAGCTTGTAATGTCTTGTTTAAATTTACTAAGGCACTTGATGAGTTTTCATCTAGTACTTTTCTCAACTCAATTTTGTATTCGTTTTCTTCCATAAAAATTTGATTTCATATTCTTATGTGATTTTGTTTTTAGTCATTAATTCTATCAGATTTCCATCTATATCTTTTAATAAGATGTGTTGATGGTTTTCAGAATTCCATAAATTCTTGGTTATTTGAATATTTAACTGTCTAATACCTTCTAAATACCCTTCAATTTCATCAACAAAGAATCTTAATTCAACATTCTTTGTCACACTATCTCCAAGTTTCACCTCATGAATTTCAAAATGAAAGTCATCATAGATATAGGTAAATGTTTTTAATCCATTTTTAAGAATCGTTTTATTGAATAACATTCCGAGTTCTTCGTAAAATTCAACTTGGGCTTGATAATTTACCGAATTGAGAATTATTCTATTTGTTTTCGGTGGAGGATCGAACATTTATATTATTTGTTTCAGTTACACATAACACGCACAGGTTATGGCGAGTTCACGCAGAATGCGCAGCATTCTAGAGTGTACGGTAGCCATTAGCGTTAATTTGCTATAACCGAAGTTGTGGACGGTACCAGTAACGCTGGTTAGTGTTTAGTTATTTAGGTTATAAATATAGTTAGATAAAAGCAAATTACAGCGACTTGTCTCCGACGAGCAAACGCAGTTTGCGAGAGGAAGACACGCGTGAAACTAACCTATAAGTTCAGGAGAGAATTGAGCGCTAGCGAAATGGCCTGAACGACCGTAGGTATCGTCCAGCAACGGTTTAGGCTATGGTTTCGTTGCGGATAATTTCCAACGGAAATTTTCCGTATGAAATCCAGCCGCTTTTTTGTTTTAAATTTTCAAGTTAGTCAGAATATAGCAATGAATTATAGCCCTTGTTGTGAGCAGTTATTATTTTAATTCCTGAAATACAGTATCGAAGTCCAATTCCTCAGGCACATTTAATTCTTTCCGTTTATTTAGGTACTGCTCGTAAGTCAAGTCATTACTTTCTCCTGTTTCTGAAATTTTAATCAAATGATAAAAAGTAACTTTTTTATTAACTCCATTTGTCGAATCCTTCGGATGTCTTTTTGCAATTATAAAGTCCTTGTTATGTCCAACTTCGAATACTGTTTCTCCAACAATCAAATTTGATTTGTGATTACCTGGAAAATGCCAAATACTCATTTCGTCCAAATACCCATTAGCTAATAGCCAATAATCTCCAGTTATTTCCTGTTCAACTAATCCAGCACCAAATAAACAACCCTTGAGGAAAAAACAACAGAAAACAACAATTCCAATTTTTTTAAGTCCAGATTTCATGTTTTTTAATTGCTCACAACGGACTCGGCTATGAGTAGTTGCGTGGTTTAGAGATTAACTTTGCATGTACACACCAAACTGAAAATCCGCAGGATTTTCCGAGTAAGCAATGACCAAGCAATTATTTTTATACGATGTTGTGTGTAGGTTTTTTGTTATTTATTAATTTAGTGACTCTTTTCGCTTTTTCAAAATCCGCATCAACCAGCCATACTTTTAAATTCTGATTTTCTATTTCAAGATTTAAGTTTGCTTTATCCTTAAATTTTCCACCTACACCACCTCCAGTAAATAAATCCACAATTATGCTTAAAGTAGAAATCAACCAATTCGTTCTTTCTGCGTTCAATTCCGCTTTTTTAAGTTTTCCGAAAGAATATATTCCGCTGTTTTTCGGGTCAGAAACATCAACGATTTCAAATTCGTCTTTATTCAAAATTATTTTCAATTCAGGTTTATTCCTTAATTCAACAGTTTCTGTCATTTTTACGTTCTGATTTTAACTTACACACAACGGTCACGTACAACCGTCAGTTACGGGTTTATATGCGTTAATTTTCGGTTTAGCACTGACGTTAGCAATTCCGAGTGGATTCGGACGTAGTCGAATCCGCCGTAATTGCGGTTATACATTGTTGGCAACTGGCTTTTTTTATGGTCGAATAAAGTCATAATTTCCGTTTATTTCATCCACATTCCAAGTCAGTTTAGGCAACTCTATATTTTTATTAAAATCTATTATTGTCAAAGATTTTAGTTTGTCAAATTTATAATTCGTTTGAATTCGTGTGTTTGATAAAAAGTAACTTCCTTGTACAAATTCTCCTTTTTCCTTTATGATTTTTTCTAATTCTTTCGAGTTTGTTTTTACATAAAATTCTCTTGAATCTCCAAATCCCGGTTTTAGTTTTAATTCCACAATTCCGTTATTATTCAGGTTTGCGTCGACAAAAACAGTTCTCGAATAATCTTTGTCCATTCGGTCAATTGCTATAAAAGCAAAAAAGCCAAGAGCAAATAAAACAGAAGCTGTTTGAAATTTCGTCCTATTCTCCGTTTTGTCTGTTAAATAGATAATTGACAATGGAATTAAACTCAAAAATATTAAATAGGGAAGAAGCAGAACTAAAATCAAAATACTGTTATGAAAATCAAAAGTCAAATATTTTCCGACTTCGTTTGTTAGTAAAATGCTATATGAAATGGTAGTCAGTAAAGTCAATAAAATTCCGAATTTCTGTTTCGTGAATACTAAAATTAGAGAAACAAATAACATTGGATAAAGCAACAAATAAAAGTCTGTTGTTTTGTCAATTCCATATGCAAAAACTGTTACAGTTTGAGACAGAAAGCTAATCAGTCCGACAATTGTCAGAATGATTATTATTAATCGAATTTTTTTCTGTTTTTCCGTCTGTTTCATTTTTTTCAGCTTGTTGCCAACACGCACAGGTTATGGCGAGTTCACGCAGAATGCGTAGCATTCTAGAGTGTAGGGTAGCCATTTTTGCATCCGACGAATGCGCTTTTATGAAAGCGGCATGAGAGGAATGCACAAATTTGCTATAACCGTAGTTGTTGACGGTACCAGTAACGTTGGTTAGTGTTTAGTTATTTAGGTTATAAATATAGTTAGATAAAAGCAAATTACAGCGACTTGTCTCCGACGAGCAAACACAGTTTGCGAGAGGAAGACACGCGTGGATCTAACTTATAAGTTCAGGAGAGAATTGAACTCTAGCGAAATGGCCTGAACGACCGTAGGTATCGTCCAGCAACGGTCCTGGCTATGAGTAGTTGCGTGGGTTAGTACTAAATTTTGCAAGTACACACCAAACTGAAAATCCGCGAGGATTTTCAGAAGTAGGCGGGAACAAGCAATTACTTATAGCCAATGTAAGCACCAGTATTTATTGTTTTTTTATTTCGTTTATCGTATTTGGTGGAATGAATTCCCACTCCTTGTTTTTGTCTCCAATTATGAATTTGTGTTCATATTCACGAACGATATTTCTTTTATCATTCGAGTCATAATAAAATGTTTCTGAATCCGCTTCTTTGAAAATCCGATTGTGTTTAAATACATTATTCTTATCTACAGCGAAATAGAAAAATTTTGGTCCATTAATTATTTTAAAAGTCTCTCCGTCAGCATTTGGCATTAGTTCTCCTCTGAAATAAACATTTTTACCGTCTGTAGCATATTCTTTTCCAAGATATTTAAAATTTTTAGGGTCTGCACTTTCCATTATTATTTTACCGTAATAACAAACTCCGCAATCCTCGTAATCAATGCAAGGTTGTTCTAAAGGATAATAAACGTTTTTTTTGTCTTTTGCATAATTTGTTCCAGCCAGGACTTTAAATGTTTTGATATCAATTCCCTTTAAGGGTTCAACGTTACAAGCGATTTCTCCACCAAAAATCGAATCTCCAATTCTTGTGTATCCATCAACACTTTCTTTGTCTTTTAGAGAAATCCAAATTTTTCCATTTTTTGAATATTCCGCGGTTTTGTCAACGATTCCACTAGGTTCGAAATATTTATTCTGTCCTCTGCAACTTGTTAGAAGAAGTGTAAAATTCAGAATGATAATTAAGTGTTTCATCATTGGGTTTATATTGGTGCTAACACGCACAGGTTATGGCGAGTTCACGCAGAATGCGTAGTGTTCTATAATGTATGGTAGCTAGTGGTTTGGTTAGTAATTAGTTTTCTCAAATATATTGAATTCCATACTAATAAAGTAGGAGTGAGAATCGAGAAAATGAGCCTATTGAATTGTGAAATAGGAATTATGTCATGATCCAAATTATACTAGAAACTAATCAAAAAAACACTTGGTTTTTAGCTTAGTTCATTGTTGTGTGTAGTTTTTTTATTTCAGTCATATTCCGTTTTGTGGAATTCCAATAGTTTATCCGTTAAAATATTTATTTCTTTTTTCTCTTTTAGTTTAAAATCCGCAAACATAATCAGTCCGAAAACAACAAACACAATCGGCAAAATCCAATTTCCCTTAATCAGCGAAATTATTGAAATCAGAATTCCGAGTCCGAGTAAAATTTTCGCTAAAATATTCATCGGTGGCTTAAAGTCAAATTTCAAATCGTAATTATCTGTTTCATTCACAATTCCGATTAGTCTGTGATTGTTCGGGAAACGATTCCGCATTAATTCAAACTTTTCAGTTCCGATATATCCATTATAGAATCCGTTCACAATTAATTTGTTCAGAATTCTTAAGTTTTTATCACTTTTGGTTATCGTTTGTCTCATTTCTCAAATTACACACAACGGTTTTGTATATGATGCGTTGCTTGGTTTAGCACGTAATTTAGTAAATAAAAACCGAATAGAAAATCCGCGAGGATTTTCGTAAGTAGGCTTTCACTAGCAATGGATTATATACGTTGTTGCCCACAGTATTTTTCGAAGCGTAATGTTTTCAATGCTTTGATAAATTCCGCTTGAGTTTTTTCATTCAAATACCATCCGTAAAATCCAATTCCGATTTTATTATACTTTTCTTTACTACCAGTTAAACTATCAATATAAATTCCAGTTCCGCCATAACCTTTGTTTCTTGGTGTAATTATTTTCGCTTTGAAACAATCAATTGAATCTAATTCAGTTTGGTATTGCAAATATTCGCTAAAGTCAACATCTGTTTTAAATAAATCGTCTACAATTAGATGTTTAGTTTTAGGTAATAATTCTCGCTCTTTTTTTGTGAGTTCTGCTAATCCGATAGAATCATAAACCATTGGATAATCACTTTTACTCAAGTCAGCAGAATATCTTCCAAAATCAAAATTCAGCGAATCATTTTTATCCGTTATAATTCCGCCAACATAACTATCAATTCCTTTTCTCTCGTATTTATTCCAATTTTCAGGAACAGTAATCTCAAATTGTCCAAAGTCAATAACTTTATATTTCGGACTTGCGCAAGAGCAAATGAGAAGTATAATTATTATCGATAGCAGTTTTTTCATATTGTGGGCAACTAGTTTATATAAGCAATATATCAAAAATTGACATTTACTACCCATAACACAGGTATATAAATAGGTTTTTCTCATTGTTACTTTATTGTTGTATAAATGGTAGATACGCATGTTTATACACTATTACGATAAATGTAATACCTAAACAGACCTGGTAGTTAAGGGTTAAGTAAACCTAGAAAAGTTTATGTTCCATAAGAAGCTATATTTAACTCCTTCGTGACATAGTTAAGTCGTTTAAAAAGCAAACAATTCATCGTCTTTGCCGCATACACCGTTAATGATCTATCCGTTTTTCCTCATTATATAAAATCTTTCACACACGCTTCTACTAGAACAGTCTAGGGTTGGAAGGCACCATTTAGGACAATTGCCTTATTGCTTAAAAAACGCACCCATCGCAATTTTAAAATATCAAATTTATAATTATGCGATGCTCTTTTTTAGTGCTACTTGTGTTAGTGAGTAGCTTTCTTAATGCTCAGGAAAAAGTAGATCTATCCACTTACTCACCTCTCAATCCTAAACCTTTTATGGATCCTGCACCGTTGCCTCACAATGGCTATGGTGAGATTGTAGCTATAAGTCATTTATGGCAGCATGGTGACCTTAAATACACGCTCTATTACAATGAAAAGGGTGTGGTTGATAGTTTGTTTGATCCTCAAAAAGGCAAATTTGATATAAGTGATTACTCCTTTATAAAGGATAAAAAAAACCGAATTGTACAAGAAAAATGGACAGTCAATTCAGAAGATCCTAAACTGCACTCTTATTCTTATGACGATCGTGGTAACCTAGTTAAGTTTATTACATACCGTAGAAAGCAATTTCGCAAGGGTGTTTATAAAATGGTAGAGGACAAGGTAAAAGAATTCACTTATGACAATGACAACAGGTTGATTTCTGGTAATGGTTATGACTATAACTATTCCATAAAGAATAATACACTCACCATTACCTATGGTAGCAATGGTAGTCAAACTGTAAAAAAGTACGATAAATACGGCCGCTTAATTTACTACGATCACAAAAGTACTGCTGTACCATCAAATCCAACTACTTATACCTATGTTAAGGATCACAAGAACAACATTATTGCTCAATTAAATAATAAGGGTGACTATAATGCTATCAAGATCTTTCATTATTCTGATGGTTCTGCCAGTACTATTTCATTTGATAAGGTGCAAAAAAAATGGGCTGCGCCCAGCGAGAAGTTAGTCTGGAACGGTTATACAGCAGGTGATTTAGTAAGGTCTCAAGGACTTTATAAAAAAGGGGAATTACAAGGAATAGGATGGATACAAGGTTATGGTAAACGAGTTGAAGGTAATTTTAAAAACAACATGTTGCATGGACCAGGCTATATACGGGATTTTTTAACCAAGGATACTTATACAATAGGAGAGTTTAAAGCAGGGAAACTAGATGGCTATGGTATCAAAATAGTAAATGGAATTGCCGTAGAAGCAGGGATTTACAAGAACGGTAACATTCAAAACTCCTACGACCTTAATACAGTCAATGGCGACACAAAATTATGTTCTCAGGATGTTTGTGAAGACGGGTTTGTACAAAAGAAAACAACCAGTTATTACACCAAAAGTTATGGCTTTTATCAGAATGGAAAACCTATAGGACCTGCTGTAGAATTTGGTCGCGAAAAGATTGCAGTAGCCTTTTTTGATTCAAGCGGAGTAAATTTTTTCTTGGGTCCTAATCAAAATTATTATGTCATAGCTCACTATAAAGACAGTAAACTAGAAGGCATGGGTTACATCGCTACTAGCAACCAGTACCAAGTAGGAAAATATGAAAACAATCAACTGGTACAATCATACCGCGAGTAGGATACTAACTAGCTTTTTATAAATGAAATATTACACAATGAAACATAGAACCTATTATCTATTAACGCTTTTTATCGTACTGGTGAGTACCTTAAAAGCACAGGATCAAATAGTAAAAGATTGGTATAGAGCGCCTTTAAATCCGCTCACACCGCTAGAAGAATTACATTTTATTGCACAAGGTCCTATTAAAGGAAACATTCTCAAAATAAATGATCACTGGTATGATACGTCTGGGTTCTCGTTAAAATCCAATGTACTGGACAATCTAGAAATAGCTAAAAAATACAACGGTCGTTACCTTATAAAAAACGATAAAGGACAAATCATTGAAAGCAAGGAGTTTAATTCTGGGAAAGAAAACAGCACCACCTTTACTTATAACGAGCAAGGTTTACTTATAGAGCGCAATTATCAAACCGATGGAAAGGTCAAGACCTATTTTTATGATACTGATAACCGGCTCATCAAGGATGTTTTTACAAGCTCAACCTTTACCTATACCTCTGTTTACACCTATTCCAACAAGGGTAAATCATTGGTGATTAATGAGGTGACAACAAATAAAGATGGTGTTGTGGTTAATGAATACAACTATACCTACCGCGACGGATTGCTCAGACAACGAGAAGAGGTAGGTCAAGAATCAACTTCCTATACCTATGAATTTGATAGTAATTACAATTGGATTACTCAATACAAAGAAGGACAGGTCATTAATTCAAAAAGGGACTTGTTTTATCACGATCAATTAAAGGAGCCTAGAGTTTATAAAGCAATCGTTCAAAAAGGAACATACTCGCCATTCCTTGTAGTTACTGTAAACGACATGAAACTGCAAACACATAAAGGTAAAAACGTGCATTATGCTTTTGATCCCAGCAGTAATCGTTACTTAAAAATCCCAGTTTCATCTAGTGAAATCAATGCTGCTAATCTAGGTAAAACATACGATGTTCTGGAGCTTCCTATAGGCAACAACTTGTTAACCATTCCTTCCAACTATGGTAAGCCTCACATTTACTTACGAGGAGTACGCATGTACTAACCTTTTTTGATTCACAGTTACAATCTATAAAATATGAAGAGTTTAATAAGTATGTTTTTAGTGTTCGCTTTCGCGAAAGCGATAACAGCACAAGTTCATTCAAGTCTAGAACACTTAAAGTTACCTCAAATAACACAGACAGATAATACGGCCAAAAACGAAGTGTATAGAATACAAACGGCAACTTATAAGGCCGATAGTTTGGGTTATGAACCGGTTGTTCTACAGGTTCAAAATTTTAATGAAGCAGGGCTGAAATTTCAAGACTATCAACAAATTTTTGGTAAGTACAAGTCAGAGACCTTAGACAGTTTTTATTACACAGGAACCAGGTTAGATAGTATCGTTAAAAAAACGAGTTCAGGTGGATTTGATGCTACCATGATTTTTGAATGTGACAATCAAGGTCGTGTTACCAGTGAAAAGGCAACAGGTAAATACATCAATTATGTTACCCAGTATACTTATGAGAACAATCAACTGCAACATATTGAAATGAAGTTGAAAAGAGGTAATCGTAGAACAGCAACTTACTACTATAAAAAAGGAAACCTGGATTATGTAAAACAACATGAATACAAGGAAAACGGTGAACTTAAAAAGGAATTTACCGTGTATTATACAAGCGGTATTCCCATTGCTAGAGTTACTGCCGATGATCCATTAATCACCGTGGCCGATTTTACTGGGGTATACAAAATACGTACACAGTTATCTCAAGAACAAGCCATTGAAGAATTACAAAAAGCAGCTGCAATTTCAAGAACCGATTTGTTTAACAAAAGAAAGGAAATTACCCAGCAAGAAGTGATGCTAGAGCAATACAGTACATCAACCGAAAGTTCAACCGGCGAATGGACTAAACGACACATAACTCGCAAAATGTTCTCAAAACTTGAAGATAGATGGGTGTTTAGGAAATTATACTTTCCTGATAGTACAACCGTAGGTAGCACTCAATTTGATATTCTTTTTCAGCACAAAATAAAACGATACTAACAGCATGTAGCAATGGAAACAAATGTTTTATTTCAAGAAGCACCTTTATCACAACAAGATAAACGCACGCTCAGATTTGGTATCATAGGATTTGTAGTGGTGCCAATACTCTTTGGGGCTTTTATATTTTTTGGTTTCAGCTGGGTTCAGGGTAAGCCTTTATTTAGTCAAGAAATTGCGATGCCAGAATATATGGTTATTGCCTTTATGTCAATAATTATCCTCTTTTGTACCGTAATGCTATGGAAAAAAGTAATTGATTTTAGAGCAGGTATTAAACACGTCTATTCAGGTGTTTTACAAGATAAACGTAAATCGATTACAAGATCCCAGTCATCAGGTAGCGGAAGAAATGGTCGATCAAGTAGTAAAACAACCATCACCTATTATCTTAAATTAAATTATGCAGAGTTCCAGGTAAGTGCCGCTCAATATTCAAAGGGTCAGGTAGGTGATGTTATTCAGCTAGAACAGGTACCTACAAGTAAAGTAATTTTGAATGTAACGGTTATAGAACCTACTAAAACTAACGAAGAAGATAGTAGATTCTCAACTAAATACACGGCAGCTTTTATACCCAAAATAGTTTCTTTAACTGCTACAGATCAACAAGCATTAAGAACAGCCTGGTACACCAAATTACGCAAAGCAGTACTTATATCAATTGTACCCTTATTCATAATTATTAGTTTAATAAGTTCTGGTTTATCTGGATTACTCTTGTTTTTATTTCCATTACCCATTATTGTCGGATGGCAGTTGTTTTCTTTAATAAAGTGGTACAGCAAGTATCGCAGGGTTTTATCCAGTAATAATAAAACCGTTACAAGATCTCAAGTTATTGATAAGTTTTCCAGTAGTAGCAATGGATCGCGTACTACTCATTATATACAAATAAACGAGAAAAGCATTACTGTCCCAGTAGATGTATACCAACAGCTCAATGGTGGCGATAGTGTTGAGGTCCATCAAATCCCTTTATTAAATCTCGTAACTCAAACAGTGTTACTTCCTAAATAGTGATTTAGGCCAATTGACCTATTTCACAACCACGGTGCCTAGGGCATATTTGAACTATAAATACATATAACCATGAAAAACAATTTAGTATGCTTGTTATTGATGTGTGTTTTTAGTTTCACCGCTTTGCAAGCTCAATCCTTAGGAGAATTTAAAGCCAGTACTTCTGGATCATATGGAGTTAAAAAACTGAAGCAGGCAAACAAAAGAATTTACATCGCTCAATTTAAAACCAATTTTGAGGTTTTTAAGGACGCTGTGAGCTATAAAAGTGGTAGTTCATTTGGCGGTAGAAATTCGGCAACGGCTAAACTTGCCGTAGCACTAGATGGACTAGACGAGAATGAATTAAAACGAATTACCAATGAAGTTTATAACGACTTTGTGTCTGATTTAAAGGACGCTGGATTAGAAATCATCACAGCCGATGAAGCTGGTAAAACAGAGGTTTATAAAGATTACACGAGACGTGAAGGCGGAGAAATAATTCCTACTAAATTACCTGGCGTTGTTACAGTAACTCCAGAAAATTTTAGTTACTACGTTAAAGGTTTTGATAAAGAAGGAAATGAAAAAAAGGGCTGGAATCCTTTTTCAATGGACACAGATTTAAACAAGAACAAAAAATTAGCCAAGGAATTGGGTGATGTTCTAGTTGCCAAAGTGGATTTGAATATTTTGTTTATCGAAGTAAAAGAAGGCTGGAGTCCTGGAGCTGCAAAAGTTACTTTTAAAACTGATTTACGACTGGTGTCTAGTGACAACATCACCGCCGAAAAGAAAAAAGGTTTGAGATTCAAAGGTTCAAATGATGTGTTTCCAGTAAAAACAATGGTTCATATTACAGATGCTAAAGGGAATAATTACAACGGTACTTTGAAAAAGGCACTACCTATAGAAGGAGTGCTAGAAAAGCAAAAAATCAAAGCCGTGCAATCTAAAGGAATGTCAGAAACTGCTACTAGTT
The DNA here is from genome assembly GCF_050703575.1 of Nonlabens sp. SCSIO 43208. Taxonomy (NCBI): domain Bacteria; kingdom Pseudomonadati; phylum Bacteroidota; class Flavobacteriia; order Flavobacteriales; family Flavobacteriaceae; genus Nonlabens; species Nonlabens sp. SCSIO 43208. The sequence goes on along the minus strand of NZ_CP065365.1, from coordinate 166,125 downwards.
TTAATCCTATTGTTTACACCTACGACAAAACGACTAGAAAATTTCAATCAGTACCGGTAGATGGTGCGGCCTATATCAAGGGAGCAAAAATGGCGATGAGTAAATTTTTAAAACACCATCTCGCAGAACTTAAGGAGAAAATGAAATAAAGGGAGATTATTTATGTAATCTTTTAAGCCACAGGTTGTAGGGGACTTGTGGCTTTTTTAGTTTAAGAGAAATACGCTATTTGCCTGATTGAACTGGATAGATGGTTGCCATAAGTTTGATTGATTAAACTAACGTAATGAATAAGACTATAAAACTGAGCCTGCTATTTTTTTTACAATGTCTAGGGTTACATGCGCAATATGAACCAAACTTTGACATAGCGCCTTGCAATCCTGTTCCAGAATTTCACACACTGCATGCAGAACATGTTACAGGAGATGTTTATGCACTTGATGAGTACTTGTATGATAAGAATGGCAAACAAGTATTAACAGGTCTAGCAGGTAAAGTAACTGAGTTTTGTAAATACTCCAAGGAAGAAGCCAAAGCTTTGAGAAAATACTATTGCTTGCGAGATGAAAAAGACCGTTTAATTGAGCGAGGTAGTTATGATGCTGATGGAACATTAAATGCGACTCAATATTTTTATAAAAATGGACTTTTTATAAAGCAGGTGTCCAAGTGGAACACGCGTAATTTTGAGTACGATAACAAAGGAAGAATTATTTTGTCTACCACCATTCATCCAGCAAAGGATGACCAGCCTGAGGTAGAAACTTATACCAAATACAGGTACCAGGATATAGAAAACGGTGAGATCAAAGTAAACATGGAGTCTAAATACTACAACGGCGACATAACCCATACCACCTATCATTATAAAAATGGTTTAATCACCTATTCTGAAAGAAATAAGTACACCTACGAATATAAATTTGATGAAAAAGGCAATTGGGTTTATAATCGTTTTTCTCCTAAAGAGGATAGATTTTCAAAAAAGGTGCGCTCTATCATTTATTATTCAGATTTTAATAAGCCATCATTTCATTTTGCTCCAGACCCTAGAACGGAATACACTTCTTTAATCTATCCCTACTTAAACGATAAGATTTTTAGAGCAGCTCAACGCACTATAATAGGTAAGAAAAACAAAGCTTATGAGGTGTTTTATTTTCCATTAGTCAACTACTACGTTGTTCCCGATGTAAATCTATTACCTACACTTGACGGTAGAGTAACACGAGCAGAAGCTAAAGCCGTTTACAACACTCAAATGGCTTACTATCGCAATATTTCTACTAATAAATTTGTAGTTCTTGACAAGGGAGAACGAATGTCAGACTATTCGAAATTTGGTAAATGGGAATTTTTAGAAAATGGCGATCCAGTGATAACGGTAAACAAAATACCTACCTATATTCTTAAGGATTACTATCAAGCCAAAGACAAGGAGTTAAAACCTGTTTTACCCTATAACGGTGAACCCTTGAAATTAGCTTCGGTGGTTGCTAGCAATGATTCAAATCAAGAAAAAAAAGCGCCCACAACTACTACCTTAATTTGTAAAAAAGGAAACTGTATTGATGGATATGGAATAGCTACCAAAGGGACCATAGAATATAAAGGCGAATTTAAAAATGGACAACCACACGGTATTATCGTTGCTACACAAGAAAATGGAAATTACTATCGTGGTGAATATGCTTATGGCAAAAGAAATGGTAGCGGAACGTATTATTGGAAAGAAACAGACCAGTACTACATAGGTAGCTGGAAGAATAATGTACAGCACGGTTACGGTATCAACAAAAAGGGAAAGAAAATTCTTAACGCTGGTATTTTAGACAGCAATAAGTTTACCTTAAGCTTGGGAACTCAATATGTAAACAAGAAAATATACGGTAGTTGTAGAGGTAATTGCAGTAACGGTTTCGGCGGTTATCGATACCGTAATGGCGGTCAAAGTGTTGGATTTTGGAAAAATAGTAAATTAAGCAATTATTCGCTCACAGTATTTGGAAATGGAGATAGCTACGTAGGTAAATACGTCAACGGATTGCGCAGTGGTTTTGGTGAATATTTTTGGAAAAATGGAACTTCTTACACAGGAAACTGGCTCAATAATAAAGAACACGGATTCGGTATCCTGATCTACAGCAACGGCCAACAAAAAGTCGGGTATTGGGAAAATGGTAATTATTTAGGAACTTCTAAACGGTCGTAAAGTAATTACAAATTAACAGTTGCATTAATCTATCGTGCAATTGATAATGGACTTAGAATGAAAATCAGATGCCATTCTAAGTCCAATGCAATAAAGAAATTACTTCTTATGTCTTTTAGCTAGTTCATTCTCAATGTCTTTTAGAGAGTAACCTTTGGCCTTGAGCAATACCAAGTAATGATACATTAAATCACCAGCTTCATAAATGAAATCTTCTTCCTTACCATTTATAGCATCTATAACGGTTTCTACAGCTTCTTCACCTACCTTTTGGGCTACTTTATTGATGCCTTTTTGAACTAGAGAATACGTATAACTTCCTTCTATTTTTTCATCAATGCGCTGGTGTATGGTTTTCTCTAAATCATAAACCGTAAACGCTTGTGAATTAGAATCGTCATCATCAAAACAACTTACCTCACCTCGATGACAAGTAGGTCCATGAGCGTGTGCTTTAATTAAAATAGCGTCCTGATCGCAGTCCAATCTTATTTCTTCAATATCTAGAAAGTTATTGCTTGATTCTCCTTTAGTCCACAGTCGCTGCTTACTACGTGAATAGAATGTTACTCTGTTCTGCTTTCGCGAAAGCGTAAAAGCTTCTTCATTCATATATCCCAGCATCAACACTTTTGAGGTAGTGGCATCTTGAACAATTACGGGTAATAGTCCATCGCTAGCTTTATTCCAATTGGGTGTTTTCATTAGTATCTTTTTATATTCTTACAGCTACACCAGCTTCATTAAGTTGATTTTTTAAATCTGGAACCGGCAATTCACCAAAATGAAATATACTTGCCGCAAGTCCAGCACTTGCATGGGTTTTAGAAAACAGATCAACAAAGTGTTGCGTGTTACCGCCACCACCAGATGCTATAATCGGTATATTAAGTTCTCGTGAAAGAATATCGGTAATCTCAAGTGCAAATCCGTTCTTTGTTCCATCGTGATTCATGCTAGTAAGTAGAATTTCACCTGCGCCACGAGTTTCACATTCTTTACACCATGTAATGGTTTCCTTGTCTGTTTCAAATCGTCCACCACCTATAAAAACCTTATTTGTTGATTTGTCTGTGTTGTCAACTTCTATAAGTTTAGTGTCCACAGCTACAACAACACACTGACTACCTAACTCTTGTGCCAGTTCGTTAATAAGTTCAGGTCGTTTAACAGCAGCACTATTAACGGCTATTTTATCGGCACCTGCTTTAATGATTTCTTTAGCCAGCTTTACATCGTTAATTCCGCCTCCTACGGTAAAAGGGATATTAAGAACGCTTGCAATTTCCTTAACGAGCGGAACCAAGGTTTCTCTTTTTTCAATAGTTGCTGTGATGTCTAGAAAACACAGCTCATCGGCGCCTTGCAAGGCATATTGTTTAGCCAGCTCTACGGGATCACCAGCATCACGCAAACCTACAAAGTTAATTCCCTTTACAGTGCGACCATCCTTAATGTCTAAACAAGGTATAATTCTTTTTTTAAGCATATTAGTTTACATTATGAGATTTGAATATCTCAACCTGATTGATTTTTAATTAGAAAGTAAAAAGGAGCTCAACTGTTTTAATTCAATAGTTCCCTCATAGATTGCTTTACCAATTATGGCGCCTTCACAACCCATTTCATTTAATTTATACACGTCATCTATCGAGGTTACACCACCGCTAGCAATAAGTTTGGTTGTTGAATGGTTAGAAGGATCTACTTGTATATCCAAAATAGATTTATACAAGTCATAGCTAGGTCCAGAAAGCATCCCATCCTTGGCAATATCAGTACAAATAACGTACTCAATATTTTTTTTGCGCCATTCTTTGATAAATTCAATTACTTCGAGTTCGCTACTTTCTAGCCAACCGTGAGTGGCAATTTTACCTTCTTTAGCATCGGCACCCAAAATGATTTTCTCACTACCATACCTGGAAATCCATTTTTCTAACTGTTCAGGATTTTTAACGGCTATACTACCACCTGTAACCTGTTGTGCACCACTTTCAAAAACTATTTTTATATCTTCATCTGTCTTTACGCCACCTCCAAAATCTACCTGAAGATTTGTTTTATTACATAGGTCTTCTAGTACTTTCCAATTGACGACATGACTGTTTTTTGCCCCATCTAGATCAACTAGGTGCAAGTGTTTAATACCAAAGTCCTCAAACTCCTTGGCAACCTCTAGTGGATCTTCATTATAAATTGTTTTTTTGTTGTAATCACCTTGTGATAATCTTACACACTTACCTTCAATAATATCAATGGCCGGAATGATTCTCATGCGTGGTGTTTCAATATTGCTTGTTGACATGGATTGTTTTCTCTAGAGGTTAAGAAAGTTAGTTAATAGTTGCTCGCCTACTTGAGCACTTTTTTCTGGATGAAATTGGGTAGCATAAAAGTTACCCTTGTTCATCATGCTTGCAAATGGATTGATGTAATTACACACAGCAAGTGAATCTTCATTGGGCACAGCATAATAACTGTGAACGTAATAGACATCATCCTGTGAATCGATATTCTTTAATAATGGAGAACTAGATCCATTTGATGGCTCGCTCGCGATATTGTTCCATCCCATATGAGGTACTTTAAGCGTTGGGTTGTCTGGGAATTTTTTAACGATGGTGTCAAAAATCCCTAGACAATCTGTACTACCTTCTTCACTATACGTGCACATTAACTGCATTCCCAAACAAATACCTAGAACGGGCTGTGTAAGTTCTTTAATCACCTTATCCAGACCTCTTTCTTTCAAGTATTTCATGGCAGTACTTGCTTCTCCAACTCCTGGAAAAATAACCTTATCTGCAGCCTGTAATTCTTTAGGATCGTCAGTTACGATATTGTCTACACCTAGTCTGTTTAAAGCATTGGTAATGCTACCTATATTACCTGCGTTGTATTTTACTATAGCAATCATAATACTCCTTTTGTAGATGGTAGTTTACCATCGCCAGTTTGTTTTACAGCCATTTTGATAGCCTTGGCAAATGCCTTAAACAGACTTTCGATTTTATGGTGTTCGTTATCTCCTTCAACCTTCATATTCAAGTTACATTTAGCTGCATCACTAAAACTTTTGAAGAAGTGAAAGAATAATTCAGTAGGCATATCACCTACATATTCTCTTTTAAAATCGGCGTCCCAAACTATCCATGGTCGTCCACCAAAATCAATGGCAACCTGTGCAAGGCTATCGTCCATAGGTAGTAAAAAGCCGTATCTATTTATCCCTTTTTTAGTTGATAACGCTTTCGCGAAAGCGTCACCCAAAGCAATAGCTGTATCCTCAATGGTATGGTGTTCATCTATCTCAAGGTCGCCCTTAACTTTAATGTCCAAATCCAATGAGCCGTGACGTTGTAATTGCTCTAGCATGTGGTCGTAAAATTTCAAACCGGTATCGATAGTTCCATTTCCAGTTCCATCAAGATTTAAAGTGATATTGATGTCAGTTTCCTTGGTAGTTCTACTTACGTTCACTTTGCGAGGTTGGCCTCTTAGGAATTGGAAAATTTCTTTCCAGCTATCTGTTTTTAAGGCTACGATATCTTGATCTTCAAAATTACTATCATCTGTGATAGAAGGTAACTGAATTCCTTTACATCCTAGGTTTTTTGCTAATTGCATATCACTATTGCGATCACCTATTACAAAACTATTTGCAAGGTCATAATCACCCTTGATAAAATGAGTGAGCAGTGCTGTTCCAGGTTTTCTAGTAGGTGCATTATCTTCTGGAAAGGTTTTGTCTATAATCACCTCACTGAAGTTAACTCCTTCACCTTGTAATATGTCCATCATAAGGTTGTGTACCGGCCAAAAAGTATTTTCGGGAAAACTATCTGTTCCTAAACCATCTTGATTGGTAACCATGACTAGCTCATAATCTAACTCTCGTGCAATGCGGTGTAATTGTGTAATTGCTTGCGGTAAAAATTCTAATTTCTCGTAGCTATCTAATTGATAATCTACAGGTGGTTCTTTTACAATAGTACCGTCACGATCTATAAATAATACTTTTTTCATATTCTATAACCTTATAAAGGTTTGCTTAATTGGTTTAAAGTTTACTGGACTTGTTTTTGATAATTGTTTAATGCTAGGACCATTTCCTCGCATTCTTGCATAGTACCTACAGTGAAACGTAATGTGTTTTCAATTTGACTACTACGATTACGTATAATAATGCCTTGATCTCTCAAGTAGTTGTATACGTGGTTGGCATTTTTTACACTGGCAAGTATAAAATTAGCTTCGCTAGGGAACACCTTATTTATAAAATCAAATGTATCTAATTGTTCACTTAGCCATTTCCTATTCGCATTTAACGAAGTAATACTTTTTTGAGCTTGTTCAACGTTTCTTATAGCTGATAACGCTGCTTTTTGCGATAACTCATTTACATTGTAGGGTGGCTTAGTCTTATTAAAAAGTTCAATAATTTCTTTACTTGCAAAAGCAAATCCTACTCGAGCTGCAGCTAGTCCTTGTGCCTTTGACATAGTTTGTAGGACAACAAGATTAGGGTAATCCTGTAATCTATTAATAAAACTTATGTTTTCTGTAAAATCTTGATAAGCCTCATCAACTACAATAATCCCTTTAAAATTATTAAATAGCTTGTCCAACCTTACTTGATTTTCCTGCATTTCGTTTTCAAAAGTTGGATTAAATGGAAGGTCCATCATACCACCTTTAGTATAGTTTTGAGCTTGCCAATCGTGTTTAAGATCTGCTTTTAAAATGGCATTTCCAGTAGGATTATTAGGCGAGCAAATCCAAATAATTTTTAAGTTTTCGTTATTTGTAATTTGATTGTTGACCGCATCAAAATCAATCTCAAATACCGAATTAAGTGGTGCTTTTAAAACCTCAATATCATTAATACCAGCGCTTACCTCATACATACCATAAGTAGGAGGAAGGATTAAGGTTTTGTCCTTACCTGGATTACAGAATATTCGGTAAAGTAGGTCAATAGCCTCATCACTTCCATTTCCTACAAATATTTGATCTATGGATAATTTCTTTTGATAAGCTAGTTCTTTCTTTAATTCCAGTTGTAAAGGATCCGGATAACGATTTAATTGCCCTTGCGGATTTTCATTTGCGTCTAATAAGGTCAATTTGTTTTTACCGCTGTTGTACAGGTCAAATTCACTGCGTGCACTAGAATAAGGTTTCAGGTCCCAAATATTCCTACGTACGATATCTTTTAAGTTAAATGTCATGTTTTTTTACTGTTGAATGAAACTAGATACCTTGTGATTTTAAACTTTTCAATCTAACGCTCACCGCATTTTTGTGAGCATCTAATCCTTCTGCCGCCGCCATTAGTTCCACAGCTGGACCTAAATTTGTGATTCCTTGTGAGGTGGCTTTTTGATATGTTACCTTATTGACAAAGCTATCTACACTCACACCACTATAATTACGTGCATATCCATAAGTAGGTAATGTGTGATTTGTACCACTAGCGTAATCTCCTAAACTTTCACAAGTGTAAGCACCTATAAAAATGGAACCGGCAATATTTATTTGTGAAGACACATTCTCTGCGTTCTCAGTGTTTATGATAAGGTGTTCTGGAGCATAGAAATCGGACCAGTTCACACATTCTTGAATCGATTCTAAAACGATGATTTTACTATTTTGAAGTGCTGCGCGAGCTATGTCTTTCCTTTCTAATTCTACCAGTTGTTCTTGAACTGAATCTGTAACTCGGTTTGCAAGCTCACTAGATTCAGTAAGTAAAATTACTTGGCTGTCAGGTCCGTGTTCTGCTTGCGCTAGCAAATCGGCTGCAATAAAATCTGGATTAGCTGTTTTGTCAGCGATTACAAGAACTTCACTAGGTCCAGCAGGCATGTCAATCGCGACACCTTGCTGTTGAGCGAGTTCTTTGGCTCTAGTAACAAATGAATTACCAGGTCCAAATATTTTATCAACTGCAGGAATGGTGGTTGTGCCATAAGTCATAGCTGCTATTGCTCCTGCGCCGCCAGCCTTATATATTTCGGTAATGCCACATAATTGTGCAGTGTATAAAACTACTGGATTTATTGCACCATCACTATCTGTTGGGCTGCAAAGAATCACTTGTTTGTTACCTGCAATTTGAGCAGGAACACCTAGCATAAGTACAGTAGAAAATAAAGGAGCACTACCACCAGGAATGTACAAGCCTACTTTTTCAATAGGAAGTGATTTACGCCAGCAAGTGATTCCTAGCATGGTTTCAACAACTGGATATTCCTGGGTATAACAAGCCTTGTGAAACTTATAAATATTTTGGTAAGCTGTTTTTATCGCCTCTTTTAATTGGTTACTTACTTTATCTATGGCTGCAGTAACTTCTTGATTACTTACCTTTAAACTGCTTAAACTAGCATTGTCAAATCGTTGAGCAAACTCTATTAAGGCACTATCACCTTGTTGTTTAACTTGATTTAAAATTTCTTTTACCGCAGTATCTATGTTTGCTTTTTGCTGTTGAGGTCTTTGTAAAAGATCTGCTTGTTGTTCCCGAGTAGGGCTTTGAATAATTTGTAACATTATGCAATAAGTTTTTGAATATCGCTCACCAATATTCCTTCGGCACCAGCTTCTTTAAGTTGATCTATTACATTCCAAAAATCTTCTTCTTCGATAACGCTGTGTAAACTAGACCATCCTTCTTCTGCAAGTGGTAACACCGTAGGGCTTTTCATACCAGGAAGAAGTCGTGTAATTTCATCAATCTTTTCATTGGGAGCATTAAGCAGAATGTATTTATTCTTTTTAGCATTTTGTACTGCTTCAAGTCTAAAGAGTAGTTTATTTAAAAGAGCTGCCTTTTCACCGTCCAGTTGTTTGTTTGCAATCATCACGGCCTCACTATACATGATAGTTTCAACTTCTTTAAGACCATTCATGATCAGTGTTGATCCTGTAGAGACTATATCGCAAATACCATCTGCAAGTCCTATACCTGGAGCGATCTCTACACTACCACCTATTTCTTCGGTTGTGGCGTTTATCCCTTTACTAGCAAAGAATTTTTTGACAATGGTGGTATAACTACTAGCTATTTTTTTACCTTCAAACCAGTCTAGTCCTGTGTAATCCACATCTTTTTGAACGGCTAGACTTAAACGGCATCCTGCAAATCCTAGTTGTTTTATTACATCTACCGCTTGATCTTTTTCTTCTACTTCATTAAGTCCTAGAATCCCTAAATCTGCTACTCCATTTGCCACATATTGTGGAATATCATCATCTCTAAGAAATAAAATTTCTAGTGGAAAATTCTTAGCTTTAGTAGATAATTTACGAGAGCTATTGTCAAACTTGATCCCACAGTCTTTTAATAATTGTAAGCTCTTATCGCTTAATCTTCCGGATTTTTGAACTGCTATTTTCATGCTAATATTAGAGACTTTATCGTTTGTTTTGTTTTCTGTTGTATTCATTTTTCTTTTAAACTCTGTGTTATCTGTTATTTGATTTGCATAGAGTTTATGATTGTAAAAAACAAAAAACCCGTCTGCAAAACAGACGGGTTAATAATTATAGTTGACTTACATCAATACATCATTTGCACGCCTGTTGCGAGTAAATAAAATGATGATGATGTAGGTTTTGTTTTTTCATTACGGTGCAAACATAGTATAGGATTCGCTTTCGCGAAAGCGAAATTCTAAAAAATTAGATTATTTTAACTTATACCAGTTTATTGTCCATAATTTCTTGAACAGTTTCTGGGTTTAAAAGTGTACTGGTATCACCTAAATTGGCCGTATCGTTACTTGCTATTTTACGTAAAATTCTACGCATGATTTTACCACTACGGGTTTTTGGTAAACCGTTGGTAAATTGAATTTTATCCAATTTTGCGATAGGTCCTATACGGTCTGTAATAAGCTGATTGATTTCCTTGCGCAGGTTATCTTGATTGCGATCTTCACCTGTTTCCTTTAATGTGATGTAACCGTAAAGTGCATTTCCTTTAACATCATGAGGGAAGCCTACTATTGCACTTTCTGCGACTGCAGGATGTTCATTTATTGCATCTTCAATTGGTGCTGTACCTAAATTATGACCGCTCACAATTATAACATCGTCTACACGACCTGTAATACGATAATAACCTACAGCATCTCGTCGGGCACCATCACCTGTGAAATACATGTTTTTGTAAGCGCTAAAATAAGTATCTCGATAGCGGTCGTGGTTACCGTATATAGTACGTGCGATGGACGGCCATGGAAATTTGATACATAATCTACCTTCAACTTGATTTCCTTTAATTTCCTGCGCGTTTTCATCCATTAGGGCTGGTTGAATTCCTGGTAGCGGCAATGTAGCAAAGGTTGGGATTGTAGGAGTAGAGTAGGGAATAGGACTTATCATAATACCACCGGTTTCTGTTTGCCACCACGTATCTACTATCGGGCTGTTTTGTTTTCCTACATTATCGTTGTACCAGTGCCATGCTTCTTCATTAATAGGCTCTCCTACAGTTCCTAGAACTTTAAGTGAGCTCAAATCGTGTTTGTTTACAAAATCGATATGCTGTTTTGCCAAAGCTCGAATCGCAGTAGGAGCAGTATAAAATTGAGTTACTTTATGCTTTTCAACAATCTGCCAAAACCTACTAAAGTCTGGATAACTAGGCACACCTTCAAACATGACCGTAGTAGCACCGTTGCATAACGGCCCGTATACAATATAACTGTGTCCTGTAATCCATCCTATATCTGCAGTACACCAATAAATATCATTTTCTCTATACTGGAATACGTTTTTAAAACTGTAGGCTGCATATACCATGTATCCAGCAGTGGTATGCACCATACCTTTAGGTTTCCCAGTAGAACCTGAGGTATACAGAATAAACAAAGGATCCTCGGCATCCATCACAGTAGCTTTACAAACTGAATCGGCTGTATCTAATAAAGGTGCTAGCCATTTATCGCGACCATCTTTCATGGTAACTTCACCACCTGTTCTTTTTACTACTAAGCTGGTTGTTAAACCAGGACAGTCTTCTATTGCCTCGTCAACAATTCTCTTTAAATCAATGGTCTTGTTACCTCTATAACTTCCATCACTACATATTATTAATTTACAGTCACAATCGTTAATTCTTGTTGCAAGTGCCGTGGCGCTGAAACCTGCAAAAACTACTGAGTGAATGGCTCCTATCCTAGCACAAGCAAGCACAGCAATGGCAAGTTCCGGAATCATAGGAAGATAAATACATACTCGATCTCCTTTTTCTACTCCTTGAGATTTGAGAACATTTGCCATAGTAGAAACACGCTTGTGTAACTCCTTATAGGTTATGTGCTGGGTTTCTTCATTAGGGTCATTAGGTTCAAATAAAATGGCAGTTTTATCGGCCCTTGTTGCTAGGTGTCTGTCTAAACAATTTTCTGTGATATTAAGTTGAGCTCCTTCAAACCATTTTATCTCTGGTTTGGTAAAATCCCAAGAGAGAACGTTGTCCCATTTTTTGCGCCAGAGAAAATGTTCCTCTGCTATTTCTTCCCAAAAATTTTCAGGATTTCGTACTGATTTGCGGTATACTTGCCAGTATTCTTCAAGGTGTTTTATGTGGTAATTACTCATGTTAAGTTGTTTTTTTGAGGTTAATTATATGCGTATGAGGTCATTTACTGCTGTTATAAGTTTTTTGACTGAAAAGGGTTTTGTGAAGTAGAGGTCGGCGCCTAAGGAAAGACCCTTTTCAATGTCGGCGGCTTTATTTTTTGCAGATAGAAATATGATTTTCGCTTTCGCGAAAGCGGGATTATCTTTAATTCTAGCGATAGTTTCATACCCATCTACTTGTGGCATCATAATGTCTAGGATAACCAGATCAGGAATCTCTTGCTCCATTATTTTAAGGGCCTCGCTTCCATCCCTAGCGATAAAAACATTGTAGTTTTGTTTTTGAAATGCGTATTCCAAAGACATAACTATATTAGGTTCATCGTCTACTATTAGTAATTTTTTCATGCATTTTCTTTTTGTAATTCAATAATGAATCTAGCTCCTTTAAGGTAATTTTTATCTATTTCAATGATGCCGTTATGGCTTTCAATGATTTGACGACTGATGGCTAATCCCATACCACTACCTAAAGGTTTTTTAATATTTTGATTATTTGATTGATAGAATTTTTCAAATATGTATTTCATGTCTTCTTGAGGAATTCCCTTACCGTTATCCTCAAAGGTGAGCTTTACGCGATTTCCTAGATCTTTACCATTGATATTGATGTGGCCGTTATGTTCAGGAACAAATTTGATACTGTTACTCAATAAATTAGTAAAAACCTGAAGGATGCGGTCCTCATCGTAAACCAGCGTAACGTCTTCAACTTGCGATGCATCAATTTTAACGCCTTTTCTACTAGCCAATTGATAGATGCCGTCGACAGCCTTTTTAACTGTTGATTGTAGGTTATTGGTTCTTTTATGCATGATTTCTCTACCACTAGATAATTTCTCTAGATCTAGAATGTTGGTAATTAAAACACTCAAACGGTCAGCATCGGCAACGATGTTATTTAGGAATTTTTGCCTGAGTTCTTCTGGCATGTCATCATCATCTGCCAGAATTTCACTTGCTGCTCTTATTGAGGCTGTAGGTGTTTTGAGTTCATGAGCAACTGTGTCAAGAAATTCATCTTTTTGTTTGTCTTTCTCAATCAAAGCTTCGTTTGCCTGCTGCAAACTGTCGGTTAACCTTTGAAGGTCATAAGATTGTTGCTGTAGTTGCTTGTTTGCGCTTATAGTTTCTTTATTTTCTTCAAGTATTTTGAGAACTTCTGGTAGAGTGACAGGTTGTTCTTTTACAACGCTACCAATCATGAGCTTTGCACTAGCAGCACCTATGGAGCCCGTTAGTATTTTTTCAGAAAAATTGACTAGTCTTGCGTCGGCCTTTTCTTCATTGGGGTTTATGTTGTATTTACGGTAAAATAAGGTAAGAGCTCGATGGGTTTTTTTGGCTCCTAAAAATCTTATGAGGACCTGCTCTATATCGGTTTTATTTGCCTCGCCTTTCCATACATAGGCATTTTCACCCATTTTAAGACTGCTTGCATTAACCACCATTTCAGCGTAATTACGTTCTCGATAATTTCCTTTACGAATAACTGAAAAAACGAGATAGAACATAAGGTTGATCACCATTGACCAAAAGAAAGCGTGTGGTACAGGTGGCATAAAATCTAACCCGAATAGGGCATAAGGTTTTAAAAGTTCCCAACCAAAAGGTCCATCACTTGTAAATTTACTATTGGAAACAAAAACATCTGTAATAAAAGGTAGTGCGAGCGTATAAAAGGTAACAGTTGAACCTGCTAGTATGCCCATTTTTGCAGCTGTTGCACTACCTCTATTCCAAAATAAACCTATGAAAAATGCTGGGGCCAGTTGTGCGATTATGACAAATGCGATTAACCCAATACTAAAAAGTGATAACTCAATATTGAAGTTGACATAGAAAATATAAGCACCAATTATTAAACTGAAGATCGCAACTCGTCTAATGTTCTTAATGGTTTGAAAATTACTTTCAGAATTGTTTTTATTAAGTACCTTAAGAAAACCGTAGGGTATAATTAAATTGTTACTTACCATAGTGCTCAATGCTAGTGCGCTTACTACTACCATAGAGATTACGGAAGAAAGCCCACCTAGAAAAACCATTAATCCGATTAATTTGTGACCATGATGCAAGGGTAAAAACAAGGTGTAATAATCTGGATTAACCTGATTGCCTAATACTAATTTTCCTGCCCATGCAATAAAAATTACAAATACGTTGAATAACAACAAATACAATGGAAAAACCCAACTTGCTTTTTTTAAATGGTTGGTAGACGTGTTTTCCACAACGCTCGCTTGGAATTGTCTGGGAAGTAGAAATATGGCAAAAAAGGAAAGTGCGATCATAAAATACCAATTGATACTCGATTCCATATTTTCAAAGGTGGCCAGTTTGTCAAATTCTTCCAGAGCGCTTATTTGATTATAGATATCAATAGTTCCATCGAATAGATAGAACGTTGCATATATCCCTATAATTAAAAAGAATATGAGTTTTAAAACACTTTCAATAGCAACAGAGAACATGAGGCCACTGCGTTGTTGTGAAGCATCAGTAGTTTGTGTGCCAAAAAGAGCAGCAAACACTGCGAGTAAAATCGCTATGTAGAAAGTACTATCTGTAAGTAATGAATTGCTTTTATCACCTGTAGTCAAAATATCAAATGTTTCTGATACAGCTTTTAATTGCAATGCTATATAGGGAACAACAGCGATAACACAAATAACGGTTACTATAGCTCCAATGGATCGATTATTACCATATCGTAGCGATATAAAGTCTGCGATGCTCGATACTTGATGTTGCTTTGATACTAAAACAATGCGTTTCATTACTAAAATCCATAAGGGTAGCGCGATAACCGGACCTAGGTAAGTGGTTAAAAAACCTATACCATCAGTAGCGGCAATTCCTACACTACCATAGTAAGTCCAAGCACTACAATAAACAGCAAGTGAAAGTGAGTACACCCAAGGATTGTGAACCCATTTTGAATTAGATCTACGATCGGCCCAAATACCCATTCCAAATAGGAGAAGCAGGTAGCACACTATTACGATTATAAGAGCATAATTAGGCATAGCGTTTTACAATTAAATAAGTAATGAAAATACTTACCAACCACATAAAGAATATGTAGGCATATAAAATAGGCACTCCAAGGATGGAATCACTATAATTGAATATCCATAGGATTGGGACGTTCAAAAATATGACTAGAGCTATTGAAAGTATGACTAATTTTTGTTGGTGTCTTTTTTTCATGCTTAGTACTGAAATACTAGTTTAAATAATCTTTGATTCCTTAAATATCGGTTTTTTAAATTATTATAAGCTTTGCTATGTTCAGAAAAAATTGGTGTTAATACACAGTAAAACCAGATAACATACAAAGTTTAGGGAAACCTTGCATGTTACCAGGTTTGTAATTATTAATGTCCAGTAGCCTCACCAGCACCACTAGGAATACGAATGTTCTCCACAATTTCCTGGACGTCTTTTGGAGGAGCGCTAGTCAGGTGACATACCACAAGACTTACCACAAAGTTTACGAGCATAGCGATGCTACCAAACCCTTCTGGAGAGATACCAAACCACCATTCTTCTTTACTAGGTAAGGTGGCATCAAACCATCCTAATTTATATTTTATCATGTAAAGTAGCATACAAACGATACCTACTACCATACCAGCAATAGCACCTTCTTTATTCATACGCTTGTAGAAAATTCCCAGTATTATTGCAGGGAAAAATGATGCAGCAGCTAGTCCAAAGGCTAATGCTACAACAGCAGCCACAAATCCTGGCGGATTGATACCAAAATAACCAGCTACACACACAGCACCTACAGCACTTAAACGTGCAGCGATTAACTCACCTTTTTCTGAGATATTAGGATTTACTACCTTTTTGATTAAATCATGAGATACAGATGAAGAAATAACTAACAATAATCCTGCTGCTGTAGATAAAGCTGCAGCAAGACCACCGGCAGCAACCAGAGCGATTACCCAATCAGGTAAATTTGCAATTTCAGGATTTGCAAGAACCATAATGTCTCTATCTACATAAAGTTCGTTGGCTACAGCAGTATCTGCATTTGTGGTAATTCTATTACCGATTGCAGTTCTATTTTTTTCATCATACATGGGTTTGTTTTTATTACCTGCAAATGCATTTCCAGGCCCGTATTGAATTTTCCCATCTCCATTTTTATCTGCCCATGCAATCAATCCAATTTCTTCATAGTTCTTTAACCATTCTGGTTGATCGGCATAGGATTTACCAACTACACTGTCAATCATATTAGTTTTTGCAAATACTGCTACTGCAGGTGCCATGGTATAAAGAATTGCAATAAGTAACAAGGCCCATCCTGCACTTTTACGAGCATCTTTCACACGTTTCACCGTGAAAAAACGGACAATCACGTGAGGTAATCCTGCGGTACCTACCATTAAAGCAAGAGTAATTGCAAATACATCAATCATAGATTTTGAACCATCTGTATAGGCATTGAAACCTAGTTCTGTACTTAATCCATCTAGTTTATCCAGTAAATATCCAGATCCATCTACCATTTCACTACCCATTCCTAATTGTGGAACAGGGTTTCCTGTCATTTGGATAGAGATAAAAATTGCAGGAACCGTAAACGCAAATATTAAGACACAATATTGTGCTACCTGAGTATAGGTTATTCCTTTCATACCACCTAAAACCGCATAAAATAATACGATTATCATACCTATGATCACACCTGTGTTGATCTCAACTTCTAGGAAACGTGAAAACACAAGTCCTACGCCTCGCATTTGTCCAGCTACATAAGTAAAGGAAACTAGTAGAGCACAAAAAACTGCTACCAGTCGAGCAGTTTTAGAATAATAACGATCTCCTATGAAGTCTGGTACTGTAAATTTCCCAAACTTTCTCAGGTAAGGAGCTAGTAATAAGGCTAGTAGTACATATCCACCAGTCCAGCCCATGAGGTAAACCGAGCCGTCATATCCGGCAAAGGCAATAATTCCTGCCATAGAGATAAATGATGCGGCGCTCATCCAGTCTGCTGCGGTAGCCATACCATTAGCAAGTGGTGATACGCCACCACCGGCAACATAAAATTCTTTAGTAGAACCTGCTCGTGACCAGATAGCGATACCTATGTATAAGGCAAAAGTGACTCCTACTAGAATATAAGTCCAAATTTGAACATCCATAATTGAAAAGTTTTTTAGTGTTATTTGATATTGTAGTGTATGAGATTTTTGATAATCTCGCTTTCGCGAAAGCGTACTTAAACACTACCAATTGTATAATGATTTTAAATACTAGTCTTCGTCAAAACCGTATTTTTTGTCTAGCTTATTCATAATGCGTACATAAACGAAAATGAGTATGACGAAAACATAAATAGAACCTTGTTGGGCAAACCAAAATCCAAGTTTAAATCCACCTAACCTGAATTGATTAAGAGCATCTTTAAAAAGAATTCCGGCGCCGTATGAAACTAGAAACCATATGAGTAAGAGTCCTACAAGATATTTGATATTCTCTTTCCAATATGCTGTTGCATTTGATTTTTTATCAGACATAATTAATTGATTTTAGGTTACAGATATATCATTCCTTGAACAGTAAAAGTGCCTACTGCATCTAGATTACCATATTTTTGATTTGAATATTCAACGGACAACTTTGAATGATGGCCTGTGAAATATAGATTGCCACCGATCCCAAATCTAGTGGCGTTGTCATTTATAGCATCTATCCTGCGGTAGTTAAAGGAAGAATATGGCTGTATTTTTACTTTACGATCTGTCTCTCCTGGTAATAGATACCCTACATGCGTATAAAGCATACTACCTGTCTCATAGGTTTGACCTAACGTGAAATTTTCACCATAGTTGCTGTTTTGATATTGTAAATAGGCAGTAATTGAAGATCCATTGTCACCTAATGGTGCATCATAGAAAGCATCTAATGAGAAAATGGAAACATCTTCACCTATAAAATCATTAGTTTGAGCATCAAGAATTGTAGATCCATTAGGATGATAGAAGAAACCAGCTCCTATATTGAATACTCGTTTGCTACCCAAATAGGAACCTACTTTATAAGGTAAAAAATTACTCTCTTGATCAAGGAAGTTATAATCAAAATAACCAGCATAGTTCTTACTAGCCTCTGCACCACCCAAAATAGCACGACCATTGTAGGTTGCTGTGTTTATGGTAGGCGTACCATTGATGTCTAGACTGTTTGTGATAGCTTCATTTACTGAAACTCGGTATTGTAAATTACCAAATTTACCTTTTAAGTAAACGCCCATGTGTCTAGCAAATTGATCACTCAACCCTATCGTAGACCAACTTTGACGATTGTTGTCTAACGTGAGCATGTTTAAGGTACTTTGATTATTGGCTCTTGATATTCCATTCCAATAATGCAATCCACCACCTATTGAGTGATCTGTAGTTAACTGCCATTCACCCCATACGTCATGAAAGAAAAGTTGAGAGCTATCACTTTTACCAACAGGTCCCATGTTGTTGGCATTTTGACTGTTAAGACCAAAATGAGTAAGGATCAGGAATTTTTTAGTTAGTTGTGCATACATAAGAATGCGGGCACGTCTTATAGAAAAATTGAGATCGGCTTCTTCATTACCTGTGGAATTGAGCGTTGTATTATCAGTGTGTTGTGCCCAAAATTGAGCCCACGAGATAATTCTAAAATACTTGGAACCATCTTCATTTAATTTCACTTTCATTCCTCCGGTATATTCTGTAGCGCCTTGACTAAAGCCAAGAAAGGAAGCTGTAAATAGAAATAGAAGTAAAGGGATGTACTTGTTTTTCATAAGTTTATAATTAAGAGTTTGGTTATGCGATCATCAAATTAATCGCACTACTAACCTCTATAAAAACTTATGTTAAGGAAAATTTAATATAGTTAATTGGTAAGAGTATAGGTTTTAATCTCTAAATCGTTCCCATTTAATAAGCATGAATTTATCGCCAAGTTCTGTTACTACTACACCAGCGCCCTTTAATTCATTGATATTTGAGAAGTAGTTGGCTAGTTCTGTGTGATTTAATATTTTATAAGTTGGATGGTATTTATTATTGTAAGGTCTTTTGATTTTATATTTTTTCACCCAATTCATCACGCTTACATGTGATATACCTAAAATACGCTCTATTTCTCTGTAAGTGAGTCCTTCAAGATATAATTGAAGTGCTTTGTTAACGTAGTAATCATCAATCTTCTTACCCATTTTTTCAACGGTAAAATTATAGTTACAATCTTTACATTTGTAACGTTGTCTACCTTTAATCACACCGCTTTTTATCTGATTTTGAGAGGAACAGTTAGGGCAAATTTTCATAACTATATTAATTTTGCATAAATATAGTAAATTAGCAACAATATGATTTTTAACTTATTTTATTATCAAGTTAGTGGTTGCTTAAATCCATATTGATGAATTTTAATAAATAAAAAGGCCACACAATTGTGTGGCCTTTTTATTTGTTATGACCTTCAATAATTAGTCATTCTTGATACTTGAAACAAAGTCTTTAACGGTATCTTGTAAAGATGATTTCGGATTTGAAATCTGACGGATGAATTCACTACCTATGATTGCTCCATTCACGTGCTTGCATGCTGCTAGGTAGTTTTCTCTTGTTTTTATATTAAATCCAGTTAAAATCGGTGATTTAAGATTAAGTGATTTTAATTTGTTCAAATACTCACTAGCATCATCAAAATTGGATTTGGTACCTGTAGTGCTAGCACTACTTACTGCGTAAATGAAACCATTAGAAAATTCATCTATTTGTTTTATGCGGTTTGTTGAGGTTTGAGGCGTTACTAAAAATACATTGCATAAATCATATTTCTCAAACAAATGCTTGTATTGTGAAGTATAAACTTCTAATGGTAAATCAGGAATTATCAATCCATCCACACCGACTTCCTTACATCTTTTACAAAAATGTTCTATACCATATTGCATTACTGGATTAAAATAGCCCATAAGCAGTACTGGAACATCATGTTTTGAGGTTTCCAATTGATTGAACAGTACCTCGATACTCATACCATTTTCTAATGCTATTTTAGAACTTTCTTGAATAGTAGGGCCATCTGCTAGTGGATCGCTGAATGGAATTCCAATTTCAATAAGATCTACTCCAGATTTCTCTAATTCATTAAGAATAATCGTTGTATCCTCTAATTTAGGATAACCTGCGGTGAAAAATATATTGAGTAAATCAGTCGACTTACGGTTGAACAAGTGTGTGAGTTTATTTGAGATCATATTATTTGAGATTCAATTCATTCATATAAGTGTTCATGTCTTTATCACCACGACCAGAAAGATTAATGACTACCCTATCAGTTGATTTTAGGTCTAAGTCTTTAAGGACTGAAAAAGCATGAGCAGTTTCCAATGCAGGAATAATACCTTCTAATCGACTACATTCAACAGCAGCCTTGAGTGCATCTTCATCTGTGACAGCCATATATCGTGCTCGTTCACTTACTTTTAACCATGCGTGGGCTGGACCAATTCCTGGATAATCTAAACCAGCGCTTATGCTATGAGGTTCTATAACTTGTCCGTCCTTGTCTTGCATCATTATACTGCGACTTGCGTGGAGTACTCCTGGAGTTCCTAGGTTTAATGTAGCGGCTGTTTTGTCAGTATGTATTCCTAACCCAGCGGCTTCAACACCAACTAATTTTACCGATGGATCATCAAGAAAATGGTAAAATGCACCCATAGCATTTGATCCACCACCTACACATGCAATTACATAATCAGGCAAACCATCCATTTGATTTTTAATTTCTTGTGAAATAACAGATTGATACCTAGCTACCATATCTGGATAAGGATGAGGTCCTACAACAGAACCTATAATATAATGCGTGTCTTCAGGATTATTGATCCAGTCTCTCATAGCCTCATTAGTAGCATCCTTTAATGTTTTGGATCCGCTAGTAGCAGGTTTTACAGTAGCACCTAGCATTTTCATGCGCGCTACATTTGGTGCTTGGCGTTCAATGTCTTTTTCGCCCATATACACGATACAATCAAGACCCTTGAGAGCACATACAGTAGCAGTTGCTACACCATGTTGACCAGCACCAGTTTCTGCAATGATTCTTTTTTTACCTAATCGTTGAGCAAGTAAGATCTGACCAATGGTATTATTAACTTTGTGAGCGCCAGTGTGACATAAATCTTCACGTTTTAACCAAATTTCTGCACCATATTTCTCAGATAATCTTTGGGCTAGAAATAAAGGAGTAGGTCTACCAACGTAGTCCTTAAGTAACTGTTGGAATTCGTTTTGAAAACTTTCACTTTTTTCAATAGCGAGATAATTTTCCTTTAATTCTTCAATATTAGGGTACAATAACTCTGGTATAAAGGCACCACCGAATTCTCCATAAAAGCCTTGTTCATTCACTTGGTACTTACTCATTGCGTAGTTCTTTAATAAATTGCTTAATCGTTTCTATATTTTTTTCTCCAGGACTAATTTCAAACTGAGAGTTCAAATCAACTCCTAATAACATTTCATGGTTTAGGTTTTTAAGGTTTGTTGCATCCTTAGGACCTATCCCACCACTTAGTATAAAGGGCACATTTCCTATATAGTTTTCAAGTATTGACCAATTGAATTTTTTCCCAGATCCTCCATAATGTTTGGTTGCTGTATCAAAAAGGAAAAAAACCTTACCCGGATACTCTGTCGCTAGGGATTCCCAATTGCGTAAACTATCAAAATCATAGTCGGTACTTATTTGGAAAGCTTTAAAAATTTTGAGATCTAATTCTAGCAATGCTTTCGCGAAAGCGGGATCCTCATCACCATGTAATTGAACAACGTCTAACTGCAAAGGAATAATGTCATTAAGAATCTCTTGCATACTGGCGTTTACATAAACGCCAACAGTGCCTTTATTCATTGTAAGTTGCTCTATGGCTAGGGATTGATCTTGATCGACAAACCTTTTGCTTTTCGGGTATTTGATTATACCCATAAAGTCGATATCAAGCTGTTGGAGTGCTTCTATATTTTTGGGCTCACGCATGCCACAAACCTTTATAATCATACTGTGATTTCTTTAATAAAAGTAGAACAGCTTATACCAGGTTGATCGGTTTTCATAAAATTTTCACCGATTAAAAAGCCTTTAAAACCTATAGATTGAAGTTTTTTTACAGTTGCTGGATTTGAGATGCCGCTCTCACTTATTGCAATTACGTTCTCAGGAAAATGAGGCAGTAAATCAATACTGTTTTGAATGTCTGTTTTGAACCTTTTAAGATCTCTGTTATTAACTCCTATTATAAATTTTTCAGGATCTAAGTTTTCAGTAACCTTCTTAATGTTTTCTAACTCAGTTAAGTTGTGAACTTCAAATAGAATTTCTAATTCTAGATTGAGTGCTTCATTAGCCAAAGTAGTAAGTTGTTCATTAGATAGACAGGCTGCTATCAATAAGATAGCATCTGCGCCATAGGCTTTTGCTTCATGAATTTGATACATGTCCACGATAAAATCCTTTCTTAGTATAGGGATGTTTATCAGTTTTCTGGCTTGTTCAAGATCTTGTAAACTTCCGCCAAAGAATGGAGTGTCAGTTAAACAGCTTATTGCGCTTGCACCTGCCTTTTCATAACCCAACACCACCTCTTCAAGAGATGCAGGACAATTGAAGCTGCCCTTACTAGGGCTTTGACGTTTATGCTCTGCAATAATGCCGCTACCTTTTTTAATGGATTCATGAAGTGACAAGGTTTTACGAGAACAAAGAGGCATTTCTCTTAAATCTTGTATGCTTTTCAAGGATCGTCGTTGAACAACATCCTTAGTGGTTTGTATGGTGATTTTTTCTAAAATATCCGACATTATAATTCGTTTATGCGTGATGAATATTTAATAGGTTTTTGAAGCTACTTAATGCTTTACCACTCTCTAATGAATCTTTTGCAACAATTACCGCTTGTTTTAACGAGATGTTTCTTGCTATTGATATGGCTGTGGCAGCATTTGCAATTACCACGTTTTGCTGTTCGGAAGTTGCTTTGTTTTCAAGTACATTGGTAAAAATTTTTGCAGCCTCTTTTACCGTGTTACCGCCGTAAATTTGATCAGCTTTTAATTGATTTAGATTAAAATCTTGTGGAGATAGGTCTTTAACTCCTTCATGTGTTGCAACCCTTGTATTACTAGTTAGACTTACTTCATCGTATCCATCGTGCGCATGTAAAATGGCATATTTCTTATCAGATTCTGTTTGAAATAAGTACTCATAGTTACGAGCTAGTTGTAAATTAAAAACTCCTACGCTTTGTAATCTGGGTCTGGCAGGATTAACTAACGGTCCTAGCATGTTGAAGAATGTTTTTACTCCTAACTCTTTTCTTATAGGAGCAACTGCTTTCATAGCCGGATGAAATAAGGGCGCATGAAGAAAAGTGATGTTAGTCTTTTCAATTTGCTTGGTTATTAAATCTAGGTCGTTAGTAAATTTAAAGCCTAGATATTCCATGACATTACTAGATCCACTCACAGAACTTACACCATAGTTACCATGTTTTGCAACAGGAATCCCAGCACCTGCGGTTACAAAACTGGCCAGTGTGCTTATATTAAAAGTGTCCTTGCCATCACCACCAGTACCACAAAGATCGATTGGGTTATATTTTTGTAAGTCTACTAAAAGTGCCTGCTCTAGCATTGCATCTCTAAATCCTGCAAGCTCCTCGACAGTGATACTGCGCATTCCATATACCGTTAGGAAGGCTGCAATTTGACTAGCGTTTACCTCACCGCTTGTTATGGCAGTAAGGATTTCGTGAGCTCGCTTTCGCGAAAGCGTTCTATGTTCAAACAAGGCTGTTAAAACTTCTTTCATTTAAATGATATTTAGGAAGTTAGCTAGCATTTTTTTTCCATGTGGAGTCATGATACTTTCTGGATGAAACTGAACTCCATAAATTGGTAAGGTTGAATGTCTGAGAGCCATTATTTGATCGTTTTCATCTGTAGCTGTTATTTGTAATTCATCTGGAAAAGCCTCTTTTTTTGCTACCCAGCTGTGATACCTACCTGCATCAAATTGAGATGGGATGTCCTTAAATAATTCATCGTTCTTATGAGTCATTTTTGTGGATAAACCATGATAAACCTTTTCTAGATTGATGATTTCACCACCAAAAACTTCTGTAATAGCTTGGTGTCCTAGACAAATTCCTAAAAGTGGCTTTTTGTCTTTCAAATATTGAATGATTGGTAATAAATTTCCAGCCTCGCTAGGAATTCCTGGTCCTGGTGATAGTACAACAGCATCATACTTTTCACAATCCTCTGGTGAAATTTCATCGTTGCGCACAACCGTTACGTCTGCATTCAGATCTTCTAGATAATGCACTAGATTGTAAGTGAAGCTGTCGTAGTTGTCTATTAAAATTATTTTCTTCATGTTACTGTTGGATGAATTTACCGGACTCCTTGTCTATATAGTATTTGTCAACAAAACCATTACATTCTCTTTCAATGGATAAACTTTCTGTCAAAAAGCCATCACAATATTCTGTTCCTCCAGACTCAGCAAGTTTAAAAGAGTCTAACACGATGCCTTCATCATTAAATGTACGCATATGGATTTCCACAATATTGTTTTTATCCTTTCGATATTCTTTTTTAAGGATTAAAACATCAAAATTTTCATTAGGATAAATGATATTATTGAATTTCGTATCCATAGCATAAGCTAGAGCGATTTCATCCTCCGTTAGCAATCGTAATTCTTCACCTTCTGGAGTATAGAATTTATCGGCATTAGGTAACGCTAGACCATTTTGATCTTTTGAATAATCCACATAAAAAATTTTCTTATTTCCAGTCGTGCAACTCACTATTGCTATAAATGCTAAAAATGTCAAAAACTTATTTTTCATGATTTGCTAATTTTATTGCTTTTCTTAATGCGTTTGTTTTGTTATAAACCTCTTGTGTCTCATCTTCGATGTTGCTTTCAATTACAACACCTGCACCAGCTCTAAATTCCAATTGATTATTTCTTGATAAAATACTACGGATTATAATGGCGTGATTAAAATTTCCATCAAAACCTAAATAGCCTATCGCACCACCATAAAATTCACGATTACTTTTTTCGTATTTATCAATTAATTGCATGGCATTGTGTTTGGGAGCGCCGCTTAATGTTCCAGCTGGAAAGGTATCTCCCACAAGTTCTAATCGATCTTTTTCATCGAGAATTTTTCCTGTTACCTTACTTACCATGTGAATTACGTGCGAGTAAAAGTGAATACTTTGATAGTCCTGTACTTGAACATTTCTTGCATGTCTGCTTAAATCATTACGAGCTAGGTCCACTAACATAACATGTTCCGCAGTTTCCTTAGGATCGCTTTTAAGCTTTTGAGCAGCTTCATAGTCAGCTGTGTCATTGCCTGTTCTTTTGTAAGTACCTGCAATAGGTTGAATACTGGCATAATCATTTTTTACGATTAATTGAGCCTCTGGTGACGAGCCAAATATTCTGAAATTACCGTAGTCAAAATAAAATAAATAAGGACTAGGATTTATAGCTCGTAATTGACGGTATACTTGAAAGTCGTCTCCTTTAAAGGATTGCTTGAATTTTCTAGAAAGTACAATCTGAAAAACATCACCTCGTTTACAATGGGCTTTTCCTTGTTTTACTAATTCTTTAAAGGATTGATCACTCATCTCAGAGCTTTCTTCTCCTATGTTATAATAATTGTAAGTGGCAATATCACGATGGGTGATGATAGAACACACCTCTTCTAATCTACTTATATAATTTTCGTAGACGTGATCAAATACATATAATTGATTATGAAAATGATCAAACACAATTACATTTTGAAAAACTTGATAGTAGGCGAGTGGTATGTTTTCGCTTTCGCGAAAGCGGAATTCAATATTTTCAAAATGTTGAACGGCGTCATAACTTAAATAACCATATAGACCTTCAATGGGAAATGCGAATTCGTGATCTTGCTGCTCAAAATGATTTTTGAAATTCTCAAGACCAGAGGTTAGGCGATACTCCTTTTTTAGATCTACGACAGATTTTTTGCCATCAGGAAAAACCGAAATTTCTTCTTCATTTGTCAATTCAAATGATGCTATAGGGTTGCAGCAAATGAAAGAGTAGCTATTATTGCGCTGTCCGTATTCATTACTCTCCAGTAAGATGCTATTAGGATACTTGTCCCTTAATCTTAGATAAATACTTACAGGTGTAAGCGTATCTGCTAGAATTTCCCGGTGTGTTGTTTTTGCTTTAAATATTTTATTCATTTCATATCAAAAAAAAATGGTCTACCGTAAAGTAGACCATTTAAATTATTTAAACATACAGGTGACTTTACGGCTATTGAGCTGTATTATTCCACCACCAAGTATGAAGAGTTCTTGTAAACATGTGGTCAAAGTTACTACTGCATTTTGAAACAAACAAGAGTTAGCAAAATTTTAATATCCATCATCATGAATTCCACTAACTGCTCTTCCAGAAGGGTCATTCATATTTTTAAATGCTTCATCCCATTCAAGAGCTACAGGTGTGGAACATGCAACAGACTTTAAACTAGGTACACAACTGGCAGCAGCGTCACTAGGAAAATGTGTACTGAAAATATTGCGGTAGTAGTATTCTTCTTTGTTTTGTGGTGGATTAATTTTAAATTTATAAGGAGCTGCTTCCATCATTTCATCAGTAACTTCCTTTTCAACCATTTCTTTAAGAGTATCAATCCAGCTATAGCCTACACCATCACTAAATTGCTCTTTTTGTCGCCATGCTACACTTTTAGGAAGATAGTCTTCAAAGGCTTCTCTTAAAATATGCTTCTCCATTTTTCCATTACTGCACATCTTATCTTCTGGATTTAGTCTCATTGCAACATCCATAAATTCTTTATCTAGAAAAGGAACTCTTCCTTCGATTCCCCAAGCTGCAAGTGATTTATTTGCTCTTAAGTTATCATAAAGGTGTAAGGTATCTAGTTTGCGAACTGTTTCTTTATGAAATTCTTCTGCATTTGGTGCCTTATGAAAGTAAAGATAACCACCGAAAATCTCGTCACTTCCTTCACCTGATAAAACCATTTTTATACCCATAGACTTAATCACTCTAGCTAATAAATACATTGGTGTTGATGCTCTTACAGTTGTAACATCATATGTTTCTAAATAATAAATGACGTCTTTAATCGCATCTAACCCTTCTTGAATAGTGAAGTTTACCTCGTGGTGCACGGTTCCTATATGGTCTGCTACTACCTGTGCGGCTGCTAGATCTGGGCTACCTTTAAGTCCTATTGCAAAACTGTGTAGTTGAGGCCACCACGCATCGGCATGATCTCCCGTCTCTACTCTTCTAGATGCAAATTTCTTTGCGACTGCACTTACTAGAGAGCTATCTAAACCACCTGATAATAAAACACCATAAGGTACATCACTCATAAGATGACGTTTTACTGATTCTTCCATGGCCTTACGTAAGTCTGCAACTGAGCTTACATTTGATTTAACTGCATCATATTCTTTCCAATCTCTATCATACCATTTTGTGAAATCCTTATCTTCACTGTAATAGTAATGTCCTGGTGGGAAAGGTGAAATTTCGTTGCATGTTCCTTCCAAGGCTTTTAATTCACTAGCAACATAGAATTGACCTAGTTCGTCAGTTCCATAATATAAGGGTATTATTCCCTGATGATCTCTTGCACAAAGAAAAACATCTTTTTCACTGTCGTATAGTGCAAATCCATACATGCCTGTTAAATCATCTAAAAAGTCTACACCTTTTTCTTGGTATAAGGCTAGTATAACTTCACAGTCTGATTTTGTTTGAAACTCATAGTCATGGTATTGCTTTCTGATTTCTTGGTGGTTGTATATTTCACCGTTAACTGCAAGTACAACTTTCCCATCTGGACTATACAAGGGTTGTCCTCCCGATTGTGGATCAACAATAGTTAGTCTTTCGTGAGCAAGTATAGCTTTTTCACCACAATATATTCCAGACCAATCTGGACCACGATGTCTTAATTTTTTTGATAGTTCTAATACTGATTGACGTTGTTCTTTGCTGTCTTTTTTAAGTTCAAAGACTCCTACTATTCCGCACATAATTGTTGGTTTTTTTGGTTTAAATTTATTCAATAAAAAAAGGCCTACTATGAAGCAGGCCTTTTGTAATATTTATAAATACCAAGTCTACTTCATCGCTTTCGCAATAAATTATTATTAGAATTGATATTATTATTGTTTTTTAACATGTGTCAAAGATAGAATAAAATTTTTAAAATCAAAACTGAGTTTAAAAATCAATTAATGTGAGCCATTTTTTTTAATTACCTCAGGCATCTTAGCAGCAAAACGATTGAATCTAGGAATAGAGATGTTTTGTATGTAACTATTGTTAGGATGTAATCGTGCGTAATCTTGATGATAATCTTCGGCTACCCAAAATTTTTGAAAAGCTTTTACTTCTGCTGCAACTTTGTAACCTTCTTTTGTTAAAGCTTCAATTTTATTTTGAATAATCTGTTTTTGCTCGTCATTCTGATAAAAGATAATGCTACGATATGCTTTTCCAATATCAGGTCCTTGACCGTTAACTTGCTCAATATTTTGGGAAGCAAAATAAACGTCAACTAGCGTTTTAAAACTAACTTTATTTGGGTCATAGATGATTTCATTTGCCTCTGCATGGTTGCCATGATTACGATAGGTTGGATTCTGCATAGTACCGCCAGAATAACCAGAAATGGATTCACTAACACCTTGTACGTTTTCGTAGATCTCTTCTACACACCAAAAACATCCACTAGCAAAATAAGCTCTTTCCATCCCATCTTGCGCAGGGACTTCAACTGGAGTTGCATAGGTGATTTCTTGCTGTGAGATTTCTTTGGTTTCATTTCCACATGCTGTGTTTATTAAAACCAAAAGTGTATACATTAAAAGTTTCATATTATATTTTTTTCAAAACTAGATATTAGGTTAATCCAGCCATATTAAAGAGCCGTTAAAAGCTGTAACAGAACTATCACAAAAGGATATAATAAAAAAAAACCTCAACGTATAGTTGAGGTTTTTCAAGTAAGTTTTTTTAAGGATAATTATTTGACCTTAGAAAAAGTTTTTTGCATTTCTTCAGCTTGTTCTTCTGCAAGGGCTGCATCTACCAATATACGTCCAGAGTGCTCGTCAGTAATTATTTTTTTACGACTAGCAATTTCCACCTGTACTTGCGGTGGAATAGTAAAAAAGGAACCTTTTGAAGCGCCACGCTCTATAGGAACCACAGCTAGACCATTACGTACACTTTCTCTAATACGCTTGTATGCTTTAATTAAACGGTCTTCAATTTTAGTTGAGTAGTCGTTCGATAATTTAAGCAACGCATTTTCTTCCTTTTCAGTTTCCTTAAGGATCTCTTCAAGCTCAGATTTTTTATGCTTTAAGTGCTCTTCACGATCAGATAGTTTTTGTTTACTTTGGTCGATCACTTGTTTTTGCTGCTCGATTTGAGCTTTAAACTCCTTAATATGCTTCTCAGCTAGTTGGATTTCTAGCTCTTGAAATTCTATTTCTTTAGAAAGCGAGTTAAACTCACGATTGTTTCTAACATTTTTTTGTTGTTCAGTGTATTTCGAGATCAAGGCTTTAGCCTCTTCAATCAAGTTTTTTCTATCACTGATGTTACCTTGCAATTCTTCTAAATGTACATTTAGTTTCCCTATACGTGCATTTAAACCTGCTACTTCATCTTCTAGATCTTGAACCTCTAGAGGTAGTTCTCCTCGTACGTTACGTATCTCATCTATTCTAGAATCAATTAATTGTAGGTTGTAAAGTTCTCTTAACTTCTGTTCTACAGTAGCTTCGTTCTTTTTTGCCATCGTCTAATAATAGTTTACTGGGTTTGTTTGCGCTTGTGCACAAAGAATTGCAAAATTAGTAAATTTTTCAGTAAGATATTCAGTTAAAAGATTTTTTGTAAACTGCTCACTCTCATAATGTCCAATATCGCACAATAGAATATCTTGACCTTGAAAAAAATCGTGGTATTTTAAATCTGCCGTAACGTAAGCATCTGCACCATAGCTTTTTGCGTTTTGAATAGCAAAAGCCCCAGATCCTCCTAACACTGCAACTTTTTTTATAGTACGCTTTCGCGAAAGCGAAGTTCTTATCGCATTATGGTTAAAAGTAGACTTAAGTGTTGATATAAAATCTTCTATTTCTAACTCTTCAGGAAATTCTCCTACACAACCCATTCCAATTTTTTGGTATGAATTTTCCAATGTTACTATTTCATACGCAACTTCCTCATAGGGATGTGATTCTTTGAGTGTTTTGAGAATTTTTGATTCGAGATGTGGTAAATAGGTTATATGTAATTGTTTTTCTTTTTCTGTAGATCGAATTCCTGCCACTCCATATCGTGGATTGCTTAATTCATTACCCTTAAACGTTCCGTCACCATCAACACTGAAACCGCATTCCTTGTAATTACCTATGTGTCCAGCGCCGGATTGGAATAAAGTATTTTGTACTTGATCGAAATGCTCAATAGGTATGTAGGTGGTAAGTTTTTTAATGAGATTATTTTTAGGCGCAAGGGTTTTTAAATTTTGTAAACCTAGTTCTTGTGCCATTCTATAGCTTACACCACCGTGAGCAACGTCTAGTGCTGTGTGCGTCGCATAGATCGCAATGTCATTTTTGATAGCTTTAATTATAACTCGTTTCACATAATCATCTGGTCTTAAATTTTTAATTCCTTTAAAGATTATAGGGTGAAATGCTACAATTAAATTACAGGATTTGTCAATTGCTTCATCTACCACATTCTCTAAGCAGTCTAAGGTTACTAAAACGCCAGTGATTGGTGTTTCGTAAGATCCCACTAAAAGACCTACGTTGTCAAAGTCCTCGGCATAACGTAACGGTGCTAATTTTTCTATGTAATTGGTGATGTCTCTAATAACTGTCATAAACCAGATTTAATCTAATGTAAAATTAGTCTACTTTTGGGTTATGATAAAATGGCGGCTTATTTTATATCCATTTTCTGTCTTGTACGATGGGATTACAAGAGTCCGTAATTGGGCATTTGATAAAGGTTTACTTGTTTCCAAATCGTACGATATTCCAGTAATTGCTGTAGGTAATTTAAGTACTGGCGGAACGGGAAAAACACCTATGGTGGAGTATTTGATTGAATTACTTGCGAATAAACGTGTTGCAGTACTGAGCAGAGGTTATGGACGTAAAACAAGAGGTTTTAAATATGTCGGTACCGATTCACTTCCAAAGGAAGTTGGAGATGAACCTGCTCAAATCAAACAGAAATTTGGTAATTCTATTGTAAGTGCTGTATGTGAAAGTAGAGTTGAAGGTATTGATAGAATAATTTCCCAAAATACTGTAGATGTAATTATCCTAGACGACGCTTATCAACATAGATATGTAAAGGCAAGTGACTATATTTTACTTACTAGTTATGATAAGCTTTATAGTGATGATTTTGTATTACCTGCTGGTAATTTAAGAGAATCACGCAAAGGTGCTAGTAGGGCTACTTGTATCGTTGTTACAAAATGCCCAGTTAATCTAACTGATCAAAATAGACTGGAAATTAAAAAGAAACTACGAGTACTGCCTGAGCAAAAGTTATTTTTCAGCTATATTGATTATGAACAAAATGTAATTAGTGAAGGAGAATTATTGCCACTTAAATCACTAGACAATCAGACGATCGCTGCAGTAGCTGGAATAGCAAAACCTACCTTTTTTTTTAAACATTTAGAGGAAAATCTAAATAAGGTAGTTACTTATACTTATCAAGACCATTTCGATTATAATCATTCAATGGTTCAAAATTGGAGTGAAGATGTTATTATTACTACAGAAAAGGATTATGTTAAGCTTAAAAAATTCAAGCAGCTCAATCTTTTTTATTTACCGATAAAAAATAAGTTCTTAGGGAACAAACTTGAATTAAATGATTTGAATATTTGAGAAAGCTCTTTGAATCTTTCCAAAGAATTCATCCATTTTAAAAGGTTTTGGTATAATATCATCAAAACCTATTTCTATCAATTCATCTTGAGCATTTTCTAGTGTTACAGCGGTAAGTGCCAGTAGTGGAGTTTTAGAGTTGAATTTGCGTATTTCGACAGTCGCTCTTTTTCCATCCATGACGGGCATATGAATGTCCATAAGGATAAGGTCATACTCGTTTGCTCTAGCCATAGCAACAGCTTCTTCACCGTTATTTGCTACATCACATATAAATTCTTTTTGTTCAAGAATTTTCTTAGTAATCATTTGATTGATTTTGTTGTCCTCAACTATGAGAACTTTTTTCCCTTTTAATATTTCAAATTCTGGAGTTTCAGTTTTTAAAATAGGAGCTGTTTTGGCAGGTGTAGGAACTTCATCATGAGATCCGTAAACTGCGATTGGAGTAGGTGTTGGTGCCTTAGTATTATTACTATCTAATTGATCAACAAAAGAATTACTATCTGGATTATTAAAATCTATTGCAAAAGAAAAAACACTTCCTTTACCAACTTCGCTTTCGAGCTTTATTTCACTACCCATAAGAGTAACTAACTTCTTAACAATAGCAAGTCCTAAGCCTGTACCACCGTGTTCACGTGCAGTTTCTATATTTTCTTGGGTGAAATTTTCGAAAATTTGTTCTTGTCTATCCTTGGATATCCCTTTTCCAGTATCTTGAACCTCAAATAAAATCTTACTCTTTTCTTTAGATTTTTTAATTAGTTTAGTTTTTATAGTTATAGTACCATTACTTGTAAACTTGATACTATTTCCTAAGAGATTAATTAAAATTTGAGAAATCTTTACTGGATCTCCAACTAAAGAACTAGCAATAGCTTCATCATGAATAATCACAATTTTATTGTTTTTATCCTTGACCTGTTTGTCTAGAGTTTTAACTATATCTGCAATTCGTTTTCTTAAATCAAATTTTATTTCTTCTAACTCTACTTTGTTGGCTTCTAATTTATTAAAGTCAAGAATGTTGTCTATAAGAGATAAAAGATATTCACCTGATGACTTTAATGTTTCTAAATGTTCTTGTTGATCATCTCTAGGAGATGAACTTAAAAGTAAATGTGTAAGACCCGTAACAGCATACATAGGAGTTCGTAATTCGTGCGTAATGGTAGATAAAAAATCCGCTTTGATTTGTGCAGCATCTTGTGCTTTATTACGCTCATTTATAAGTGCCGATTTTTCATGAGCAAGTCGGCTGTTACGTTTTGCTTTGAGTATATTACGTCTGAACAATGCTAACGAAGTGATTGTTAAAAGAGTAATAAACATACAAAGTATGATGTAGTAATTCTCCTTGTTTTCTAATTCCTTGTCCTTTTGGGTAATTATTCCTTTTAATGACTCAATTTCACTATTTAAACTAGAAAGTTGTTTAGCATTTTCACCACCAATAAATCCATTGTCTTCAATAGTTTGAACATGCTTTTCTAGATATACTAAGCTATTTTGATAATCTTGGAGATCTCTGTAATGCTGCGCAAACAACTTATAGAGCTTAATTTCGAGAAGAGGAAATTGATTTTCTTTAATAAGTATTTGAGCTAGGCTATAATAAATATTCGCTTCTTCATAATTATTTTTAGAATGTGCAATTTCTCCTAAAGTAAGGTAAGCTTGAGTTTGTTCATATTCCAGACCTTTTTCTTCAAGTCTAGGGATAAGATCGTTAAGTACCGCAGTAGTAACCGTATAATTTTTTTCAAAAAAGTTAAGTTGAGCAGTATATAATTCCGATTTCAAAAATAATCTATGAGTGTCACCTAATTTTTTGGTAATCGAAAAGGTAGATGTAAATACGGAGTCAGCTTTAGAGAATTCTTTTTTCAAGAATGCTCTTCTACCTTTTAAATACTCCAAATAAATGAAAGCATTCTGTGATAATTCCTCGTCTTTAAATTGCACAAAAGGTGATGTAGGATTTTCACCTGAAGAGGATTCTAACTCTAGTTCTATGAAATAAAGATCGAGTAAACGATCACCATAGTCATCATTGATTAATGTTCTGGAATCAATGATCAATGATTTAGCTTCATCAAAATCTCGTGAGTCAATAAGTCCTTCTACTCGTTCTAGTAGAACTCGAGATGCAGTATTCAACCCTTGATTTGTTTCACTATTGGAAACTTGTCCAAAAGCAAACACGCAACATAATTGTGCGAATAATAGCGCTATGTTTCGTAAAAGATTAATACTGTATTTTTTAGCCTAACAAATATATCATTCTAATTTCTGAGTATGTTAAATAATATACGAATTACCTCTATATAATGCAGTTCGTCGATAAAATACCCTTTAAAGGGTACTGATTTTTGCTGACAAATCTGCAAGGCGATTGGAATATCCTGTCTCATTATCGTACCACCCAATTAGTTTGACCATCTTTCCTATTACTGATGTCATACTGGAATCAAACACGCACGAATAAGGAGATCCGGCGATGTCCTTTGAAACGTAGGGCAGATCTGTGTACTCCATGATAGTATTGTTTTTAGCAGCATATTCATAGAAGGCTTTATTCACTTGTTCTATACTTACAACTTCTTCAACATTAATTGTCATATCTGTTAAACTGCCGTTGGGAACTGGAACTCTTATGCCACAACCGCCTATAACATTACTCAAGTCTGGAAATACCTTGGTTAATGCTTTAGCAGCACCTGTGGTGGTAGGTATAATAGATTGCGCTGCTGCTCTTGCCCTTCGTAAATCTCGGTGAGGTTGATCATGCAAACTTTGGTCACTAGTATAGCTGTGAACTGTAGAAATGTAAGCATTTTCAATCCCGCACAAGTCCTTTACTACTTTAATTAAGGGAGCAGCATTGTTTGTTGTACAACTAGCATTGGATACAATCAAATCCGAAGTATCTAGAATTTCTTCATTAACACCTAGCACAATTGTCTTAATATCATCGTCAATAGGCGGTGCGCTTAAAATAACTTTACTGGCACCTGCATCTAAATGTTTAGAAAGTTGAGATTTATCTTTGAATTTACCAGTTGCTTCAATTACAATATCAACATTTCTCCAATTGAGATCGTCAAGACTGTATTGAGTGCTATAAGCTATTCTTGACCCGTTAATAATTAAATCTTGATTTTCAAAAGAAACCTCAGCATCAGTTCTACCATGAATACTATCATACTTAAACAAATGAGCCATCACCTCAATAGGGGCAATGTCATTTATGGCAACAACTTCAAGATCGTTACGAGACAATGTGGTTCTTAGAAAAGTACGACCTATACGTCCAAAGCCGTTTATAGCAACTCTAACCATAAATAGTAATTATAAAATGTGTTTATGAGCCTTGTAGGAGCTACGCACTAGTGCGCCACTTTCTACATGACGGAAACCCATTTCTAGACCAATGGTCTCATATTTTTTAAATTGCTCTGGCTTTATAAATTCTTTAACCGGTAAGTGTTTTTTACTAGGTTGTAAATACTGACCTATAGTCACAACGTCAACATTGTGATCTCTTAAATCACGCATGGTTTGAATTACCTCATCTTCTTGCTCTCCTAGACCTAGCATGATACCAGATTTAGTTCGATTAATTCCTTGCTCTTTTAAGTATTTAAGAACACCCAAACTTTGGTCATATTTTGCTTGAATTCTTACCTCACGAGTAAGGCGACGTACGGTTTCCATATTATGTGAAACAACCTCGGGATTAGCCTCGACGATACGGTCTAGGTTTCTTCTATTTCCTTGAAAATCTGGTATAAGAGTTTCTAGAGTTGTTTCTGGGTTCATTCTTCTAATGGCTGCTACAGTTTCTTGCCAAATGATAGATCCCATATCTTTAAGGTCGTCACGGTCTACACTCGTGATTACAGCATGTTTAATTCCCATGAGCTTGATGGAACGTGCTACTTTCTCAGGTTCTGCCCAATCGACATCATCTGGTCTACCCGTTTTTACTCCACAAAATCCACAAGATCTTGTACACGTATTACCTAGAATCATGAATGTAGCAGTTCCTTCTGTCCAGCATTCTCCCATGTTTGGACAACTACCACTTGTACAAATAGTATGTAGTTTATACTTATCTACAGTGCCACGCAGTTCTTTATACTTTTGACCTACAGGTAATTTTACCCTTAACCATTTTGGTTTACCTTTAGTTGGTGGTGCTACTGATTCTTGTACTGTATTCATACTACAAATTTAGTGAATGAGTCGGTAATAAACCTTAAAACTGTCTTAGTTCCACTGTGTCGGTTTCTGGATAGTGTTATGCATCCATAATCCTAGTTGTGAAAATATAAGTAGTAGTTCTAAAATCGGATAGATAATGATGATATCGCTTTCGCGAAAGCGAGATAAACTAGACCCAACAACTATCCAAGAGGTGATGTATCTAGTAATAACAATTGCGGTAACAAATTCCCAGGGCGAAAAGGAAAATGCTAATGCCATAGTGATGAAGAATCCAAACTGCGAAAGATAAAAAAGCCCTAATAAGAACTTATGGCTTGATTTATAATATTGAGCTGTGTTGATGTGTCTTCTTTTTTGACGCCACCAGGCTGCCCAGTTGTTTTTTGAATCGCTTGTTGTAAATGATTTAGGTGATGTGACTACACTGGTGTTTTTTTTGGTTGCTGCCTCGTTCACAAAAAGATCATCATCACCACCCATAATTTTCATGTGAGACATAAAGCCGCTAGTGTCGTAAAAAAGCTTACTTGTGTAGCCTAAATTACGTCCTACTCCCATATACGGATTACCCCACAAGGCATAACTAAAATACTGCATTGCAGTTATAGCTGTTTCAAAGCGAACTAATGCATTGAGCAAATTACCTTTTATCTTACTATAACCACCGTAGCCCAAAGCAAGTTGCTTATCCATGCCGTAGTGGGCACTCATTTCAGTAATCCAATATTCTGTCGCTGGCTTACAATCAGCATCAATAAATAATAATTTGTCGTGACGTGCTTTCTTTATTCCTAAAGTAAGTGCGTACTTCTTGTTGCCCCAAAAGCTTTCATTATTGACCACGTTAACTAGGTGAACTTTATCGTCCTGCTCCATAAATTGCTCTATGACATCAAGAGAGTCATCTATGGAAGCATCGTTTACAATAATGATCTCATAATTCGGGTGAATTTGATCTAGCAAAAAGGGAATATTCTTCTTTAGATGTTGGGCTGCGTTTTTTGCACATACAATCACGGATACAGGATCATCGCTGGATTGTGCTTGTGTACTATTTTTTTGAAAAATAAATTTACTGAAGAACACATAGTAAATAATATTTATCAAGGCAATAATGCCGAATAGAAATAAAGGCCAGTCAGCAATGCTCATTAATGAAAAGTTTAAGCTTGTGCTGTTTCGTTTTTACAATCCTGCTCTTCTGGTAATTTACCACATAGTGAACAGGCTTCTCCATCCTTGTTTAGATAAGGGTTTTGACTTGCACATGTTCCGGCAAATTTACCATCTTTTTTACCCCAAATTTTAATTGCGATACCAGCAACTGCAAGAGCTAATAGACCAAATGATATGAGAAATAATTTCATAGTGCAAAAATACAATTTACAATCTACTTAGATTGAACATTGCACTAATTTTATCTTAATGATAAGATAAACAGTTTCAATGGTATTACTGATTAATTAAGTTTACTTCAGGATGAATTTTTATTCCAAATTTTGAATAAACCTGGTTTTGTATAAATCGAGCTAAATTTATAATGTCAGATCCAGTAGCATTACCATGATTAACCAATACTAACGCTTGTTTATCATGAACAGCCGCATCGCCATCCCTGTATCCTTTAAGTCCACATTTATCAATGAGCCATCCTGCAGGTACTTTAACCTGATCATCGTTTACTGGATATGATGGGATGTCATCATTCAATTCTAGTAGTTTATGGTAAGCAGCCTTATCAATGATTGGATTTTTAAAGAAGCTACCACTGTTCCCTAATAGTTTAGGATCGGGTAATTTACTGCTTCTAATATTGATTACTGCCTGAGCTATTTGATCAATACTTTCTCCCTTATTTAGTTTATTAAGCTCTTTTTGGATAGCTCCATAGCTTGTTTTTACTTGATACTTGTCAGTAAGGTTTAAGTCAGAAAGCTCTAGCGTAACAGAGGTAATTACGTACTTACCTTTAGCTTCATTTTTAAATATGGAATCTCTGTACCCAAATTTACAATCGTCAAGGAATAATGTTTTCTCCTCTTGGGTCTTTAAATCCAGAACCGTACATGAATAGAAAACATCCTTTAATTCAACTCCATAAGCACCTATGTTTTGGATAGGAGAGGTCCCTATATTACCTGGGATAAGAGCTAGGTTTTCAACACCAGCATATCGTTTTGAAATGCAATACATCACAAACTCGTGCCAGTTTTCACCAGCCATTGCTTGTAATCTAACGGTAGTGTTTTCTCTATAGACTTCCTTAATTCCTTTTATTAAAACATGAATTACAGGGGTTTCAATATCCTGGGTAATCAACATATTACTACCGCCGCCAAGTAAAAAAATAGTTTCACGACGGTAGTAAGATAAAGTTTCCTTAAGTTGTTCAATAGAGTTTGTAGGTGAGTACGCTTTCGCGAAAGCGGAAATACCAAAAGTATTAAACTCCTTGAGAGAAAAATTGTGATTTACTTGAATCAAGAATTGTAGGCTTTAAGGGCTTGGTCTAATATATTAACTGCTTTTTTCAACGATTCTTTTTCAAGGACATAGGCAATTCGTATTTGATTTTTACCCATTCCTGGTGTTGAGTAAAAGCCTGCCGCCGGTGCAACCATTATTGTTTCACCATCAACGTCAAAGTTTTCTAGGATCCATTGTGCAAAAACATCGGTATCTTCTACAGGTAATTGAGCTACACAATAGAAAGCTCCGCCAGGGTTTGCTACGGTCACTCCTGGGATTTCTTTGAGTCCAGCGATAAGAATATCTCTACGCTCTATGTATTCATTTATTACTTGATCAAAATAGGTTTGTGGTGTGTCTAATGCAGCTTCGGCAGCTATTTGAGCAAATGTAGGTGGGCTCAATCTGGCTTGTGCAAATTTCATGGCGGTTGCCATTACCTCTTTATTTTTAGAAACCATGCAACCTATACGAGCACCGCACATACTGTAACGTTTTGAAACGGAATCAATCATTATAGCGTGATTGTCTAATTCTTTCATGCTTAATACTGAGAAATGCTCGCGACCGTCATAAGCAAATTCTCTATACACCTCATCGGCAACTAGAAATAAATCGTGTTTTATAACAAGATCAGCTAGTTGTTGCATTTCCTCTTTAGTATACAAGTAACCAGTTGGGTTTCCTGGATTACAAATAAGGATAGCTTTAGTTTTATCAGTAATTAACTTTTCAAATTCACTGATGGCTGGTAATGCAAAATTGTTCTCTATGCTAGTTTCAATAGGCTTTACAGTTACACCACTAGCAGTTGCAAATCCATTATAGTTTGCATAAAATGGTTCTGGAATAATGACCTCGTCACCATAGTCACAAATACTTCCCATAGTGAATAATAGCGCCTCGCTTCCTCCAGTAGAAACAATAATATTATCGTCTTCCAATCCAAATCCAAGTTTGTTGTAATGGGCGATCAATTTATCTCTATAGGATTGATTACCTGCACTGTGGCTGTAAGATAGTACTTCAATATTAGCGCTTTGAACAGCATCAATAGCTTGTTCTGGTGTTTTAATGTCTGGTTGACCTATATTAAGTTGGTAGATATGCTTTCCTTCTTTCTTTGCTTGTTCTGCAAATGGTACCAGTTTTCTCACTGGTGATGAAGGCATTGCTGTACCTTTTTGGGAAATCTGTGGCATCTTTTTCTTTTTTGAGATACAAAAGTAAGGTTTAAGGCTGTTATGTACTAAAACAATTCGATTGCTTATCTTTATAATATATGCTTAAGAAAATTTTGTTTTTTATAGTTTTCATCCAACCCTTGTTGATGATTGCTCAACAAGATTATTTTACTTTTAAAAACGACCAAAAGAAAATTTTTGTTGAATTTGATAATTCTGGTGGATTAATCATAGTTCCCATAGAATTAAATGGCACCAAGCTCAACTTTATGTTAGATACTGGAGCCTCCAAAAATATTATTTATAATCTTAATGGTATTGATTCCCTTGAAATAAAGAAAGGAAAACAATTTAAACTTAAGGGTTATGGAAATAGGAATGGAGTGAATGCGTATGTAAGTGATAATAATGTTTTAAAATTAGGAGATTATGTTAACGAGCAAGCAAGAATTTTTATACTAGCAGAAGAGCAACTATCCCTTTTCAATTTTATAGGAGTGGAAATTAATGGGGTAATAGGTGCTAGTTTTTTTAAAAATGCGGTAGTTAAAATAGATTACGAAAAAAACTATATAACATTAACTCAGGACATAAAGTATTTAAGAGGTTTAAGGCGTTATGATTCAATTCCCATACAACTCTCAAGTGGTAAACCTTATATAAAGAGTGAAATAGTTGAAGCTGATAATTCCTATAATGCCGATGTTTTAATAGATACCGGAAGTAACGACGCTTTATGGATTAATAAACGACCACAGCAATTTAAAATTCCAGAAAAGAATTTTTACGACTTTTTAGGTTTTGGTCTTAATGGGGAAATAAGTGGTTACAGGACTAAGTTAGATCAACTAAATTTCGGGAGCTTCAATTTGCAAAGAATTACTTCATCATTTCCAGATATTAAAGAGTCAAAATTATTGAATTCTAAAAACTTGCTGTCTAGTATTGGCGCAGAGGTGCTTAAGAGGTTTTTCTTAATTTTAGATTACAGAAACAATACAATTTACCTACAGAACACTAGGAAATATCGTGACGGATTCTATTACAATATGTCAGGTATTACAGCAAAATTAGGAAAACGTGAGATTTTCTATAGTTATGAAAGCAAGGCGGAAAATGGTTATGGTAATGAGGTGGATGCGCAGTTAATTCAATTAGATAAACCCGAATATGACATTGTTCAAATACCAGGTATTTACATTGATCAAATCAGAGTAAATAGCGAAGCAGAAAAGGCAGGCTTGCAAGTAGGAGATCAAATTGTCAAAATAAATGGAAGATCTTTCCCCTATTTAACTTTGAATGAGGTAAATGACTTTTTTTACACTAATCCACATTCAACTATTAGGATTACGATTAAAAGAAATGGCAAACAAAAAAGGTATAAGTTTAAACTTATACCTTTAATAGATTAGTTGATAAGCTAATTATTCAATCACGCGTCCCTTTAGTCGCAAAGCAACTTGTTTTTCTTTGATATTAGTAATTACGGTTAGCGTTTTTACGATAGGCCCAATTTTTTTGGTATCATACTTGACTTTAATTACACCAGTTTCTCCAGGTGCAATTGGCTTTTCGGGCTGTTCCAAAATATCGCATCTGCATGAGGAATAGATTTGATAAATTTTTAGAGGATGTTCGCCTGTGTTTTTAAACTTAAAAGTTCTCACACCATCACTGTCTTTTTTAATCTCACCATAGTCAATTGTAGTAGTTTCAAACTCCACAGTTGTCATAGGGTCTAGGGTAGAAGGTTTTTGAGCAACACCCATTTGGGTAAAGCTTAAAAATGCTACCAGTAGTATAAGATTTTTCATCATTTACTTTTTTAGATTTTAAAGGTAAACTAACTCATTTAAAATAGCAGTTAATGCCAGATATAATTTAAGTTAATAGTACTTTTGTCGAAGAAATTTCAAAAATCAAGCCAAACATGTCCCTTGCAACAAAATATGATTCTCAAAAAGCAGAGCAAAAGTGGTACGACTACTGGATGGAAAACGACTTCTTCAAATCTGTTCCAGATGATAGAGAAAGTTATACCATAGTAATTCCGCCGCCTAATGTTACTGGAGTTCTACATATGGGGCACATGCTTAATAATACGATTCAGGATGTTCTTATTAGAAGAGCTAGGTTAAAAGGATATAATGCCTGCTGGGTTCCAGGAACTGATCATGCTAGTATCGCAACCGAGGCAAAGGTGGTGAAGAAGCTTAAAGAGCAAGGTATTGATAAAAATGACCTTACACGAGAGGAATTCCTTGAACATGCTTGGGATTGGACTCATGAATATGGTGGGATAATCCTTGAACAGCTTAAAAAATTAGGAGCTAGTTGCGATTGGTCTCGCACAAAATTTACCATGGATGACGACATGTCAGCTAGTGTGATAAAAGTATTTGTGGACCTTTTTAATAAAGGTAAAATTTATCGTGGATATCGTATGGTAAATTGGGATCCGCAAGCTAAAACTACCTTAAGCGATGAAGAGGTTATTTATGAAGAAAGAAATGGACATCTCTATCATCTAGCTTATAACCTAAAGGATAGTGATGATAAGGTGATCATCGCAACAACCAGACCCGAAACAATCCTGGGTGATACGGCAATATGTGTTCATCCTGAAGATGAAAGGTATCAAAATTTGATAGGTAAAACAGTTATAGTTCCTATTGTTAATCGAGAAATACCAATTATTGCTGATGAGTATGTAGATATGGAGTTTGGTACAGGATGTTTAAAAATAACTCCTGCACACGATGAAAATGACTATAAGTTAGGGAAAAAACACGATCTAGAAATCATTGATATTTTCAATGAAGATGGTAGCCTTAATAGTTATGGTTTGCACTATCAAGGTAAGGATAGATTTGAAGTGCGCAAGTTGATTGCAAAAGAATTAGAAGAGAAAAATTACCTTGTCAAAAAGGAAAACCATATTCATAAGGTAGGTACTAGTGAACGAACCAAAGCAGTCATAGAACCTAGATTGTCTGATCAATGGTTCTTAAAAATGGAAGAACTAGCTCAACCTGCAATAAAGGCTGTAAAAGAAGATATTGTAGAGTTGTTACCAGCTAAGTTTAAGTCTACTTATTTCCACTGGATGGATAACGTTAGAGATTGGAATATATCTCGTCAGTTGATGTGGGGACAACGTATTCCTGCTTATTACTATGGAGATGGAAAAGAGGATTTTGTAGTAGCTGAAAGTATAGAGGATGCTCTTACGCTTTCGCGAAAGCGAACTAACAATAACAATCTACAAGAACAGGATTTAAGACAGGATAATGATGTTCTTGATACCTGGTTTTCCAGTTGGCTGTGGCCTATATCCGTTTTTAACGGGATTCTAGAACCTGAAAATAAAGAGATCAACTATTATTATCCTACGCGAGATCTTGTGACAGGTCCAGATATTCTTTTCTTTTGGGTGGCACGTATGATTGTAGCTGGATATGAGTATAAGGATGAGAAACCGTTTGATAAGGTTTATTTAACTGGACTTGTAAGGGATAAGCAACGACGTAAAATGTCTAAGTCATTAGGGAATTCACCTGATGCGCTTAAATTAATTGAAGAGTTTGGTGCTGATGGTGTAAGAGTAGGACTTTTATTAAGCAGTGCTGCAGGTAATGACCTTATGTTTGATGAAAGCTTATGCCAGCAAGGAAAAGGTTTCGTAAATAAAATGTGGAATGCATTTAGACTAATAAAAGGTTGGGAAATTGATACAAAAATAGAACAACCTTCTTATGCTAAACAAGGAATCCAGTGGTTCCAATCTAGGTTTGCGCAAGTATTAGATGAGGTTGAGGATCACTATTCAAAATATAGAATTAGTGATGTTTTAATGAGCTCCTACAAATTAATTTGGGATGATTTTTGTGGATGGCTGTTGGAAATTATTAAACCAGAATACGGTCAACCTATTGACGCTTTAACCTATAAGCAGGTTATAGAGTTGTTTGAAAATAATTTGCGATTAATTCATCCATTTACTCCTTTTATAAGTGAGGAGATCTGGCAAAGTATTACTGATCGCAAAGTCGAAGATGCATTGTGTATTAACACATGGCCTACGACTGTAAAACCAGATGATAAATTACTTGTGGATTTTGAGATGGTTAAAGACATCATATCTGGTATAAGAACGGTGCGTAAGGAAAAGCAAATTTCATTTAAAAATGAAATCTCTTTAAGTGTTATAAATAATGAAGGTTTATCTGCAGATTATAATGATCTCATCATGAAAATGGGTAATGTTGATTCAATTATGCAGGTAACTGATCAATTATCTGGAGCAGCTAGTTATAGAGTTAAATCAAATGAATACTTCATACCCTTATCAGGAAACGTTGATACGGCTGCAGAGT
The DNA here is from genome assembly GCF_050703575.1 of Nonlabens sp. SCSIO 43208. NCBI lineage: Bacteria > Pseudomonadati > Bacteroidota > Flavobacteriia > Flavobacteriales > Flavobacteriaceae > Nonlabens > Nonlabens sp. SCSIO 43208. The sequence continues at coordinate 121,913 of NZ_CP065365.1, read as the reverse complement.
TAGAGAAATTAGAGGCTGAATTAAAGCGTGCGCAGGGATTCTTATTAGGTGTTCAAAAGAAATTGTCTAATGAACGATTCATTGCCGGAGCTCCTGAAAAAGTAGTCGAGCTTGAACGTAAAAAAGAAGCAGATGCTCTTGCAAAAATTGATACTATTAATGCTAGTATTGTAGCTCTAAAATAATGAGTACGGGTAATATATTTTTAATATTACTAGGCAGCCTGATAGTGGTAGCTTTATGTGTGCTGCTAACTATCTGGTTGCTTAAAAAATTATTGAAACGATGAATGTAATCTCTACCATTGCTATAATTTTTATCGCCATTGTAGTTTGTGTAGCTGCGCTGGCAATATATATTCTAAAGAAAAAATAGTAGTTATATAGTGATTCTTTGGTGTTGAATCACTTGTGTTTACCAAGGTTTAGGGTATAGATCTTCAACGATTTTTATATACCTTCTTTTAGCCTCGCTTTTAGATATATTTTGAACTTGAATTAAAGCATTCATTTTGAAGCCTTGTCGCAAATCATTTAATTCAAAGGATCGATTACTTACATAAGGCTCATCTATAGCTCTTTTGTAGTATGCATAAAGATGTAATTGAGTAGCAAGAGGAACTTCGGACTGTTCCTCAGAACTCGCTTTGTGAAAAGCTGATTCAAAGTACTTATCCAATTCCTTACCTTTAAGAGAATTTAGCCAATGTGGTAATTCCACCTTTTACTTTTTGATTAAGTGATACTTTAACTTCTGTGTCTATGGGTAGATATACGTCTACTCTAGAGCCAAATTTAATAAAACCGCTATCATCACCTTGAATAGCTTGTTCACCTTCTTTGGCGTAATTAACAATGCGTTTTGCAAGTGCACCTGCTATTTGTCTATACATTACTTGCAATTTATTTTTATGATTGATAACAACAGTTGTGCGTTCATTTTCCTCACTAGCTTTTGGGTGCCATGCCACCAAGTATTTTCCTGGATGGTATTTGCTATAAGCAATGGAGCCTCCAATTGGATACCGAGTTACATGAACATTGATAGGAGACATAAAAACGCTTATCATTAAACGTTCTTCCTTAAAATATTCATTCTCCTGTACTTTCTCGATTACAACTACTTTACCATCAACAGGTGATATTATATTGGTTTCGCTTATTGGTGTAGATCTCTTTGGGTTTCTAAAAAATTGCAGAATTAGAATTAAAAAAACAATCGATAATATCCCTACAGCTACTGTAATCCAATGTGGAGGATTGAAATAGGAAACACCTAAATTTAAGGCTCCTGTTATTAAAACAGATATCAGAATAATTTTTGATCCCTCTTTATGAAACATAATTAATAATTAAGAATGTAAGATAAGCAAATGGTGCTGCAAAGATAATACTATCCATGCGGTCAAAGATACCACCATGACCTGGCATGATACTACCACTGTCTTTTATTTGTGCCTGTCTTTTAAATTTAGATTGAATTAAATCACCCAGTGTTCCAAAAAACGCAACTACAAAAGCTATAATTATCCAATGGTATATGGTGTAATCTGTTATTCCTATATTTTGTAAATAAAAGAATAGACCAACACCTGTAAGCATTGCCATAACCAACCCACCTACAAATCCTTCCACGGTTTTTTTAGGTGAGATGCGTTGCATTAATTTATGCTTACCAAAGTTTTTACCAAATAAATAGGCAAAGCTGTCATTGGACCATATGATTGTAAATAGGCCAATTATTAATTCTGGTTTATAGCTTTCTAAAACATCTGGTATTAATGCTAAGAATAAACTTGATCCAATCAAATATAATAAAGCTATAAAGTGTTTTTTTGAATTGAAAAGGGGAATACGATCTGTAAGTATTAAGTCTCTAATAAGGTATAGATTTACTGCTAGTGTTCCAGCTAATAATGCATATATCACATAAAGATAATAATCGTCCAAAGGATCGGGCCACACATTATACCTTACCAGTAAAAGGTAAGCGGCAGGTAGTACGGGATATATTAACCATTGCTTTAGCCTTATCATTGGCATAAGCTCTATCAAGCAAAAAAAGGCAAACAAACAAAATAAACCTATAAACACATCTCGTGAATATAGGGCGCTTAATACCACTAGGGAAACGTATACAATTCCCGAAATAGAACGAACTAATAATTCTCTCATTATAAATCTTCTAATAATAAAAGATAGAGTCTTTTATTAGGTGCTCCATAAGTTTCAATATCCTTACTCTCTTTGCCATCGCCATCTTTAAAGTTTTTAAGAGTAGTAATGTTAGTAGGGATGTATGTTTTACTACGGTGTTTAATGCCTCTCAAACCTTCACCTATATTTTCTACGATCTGACTAGTGCTTGCTAGGACAACAAAGGTGTTAGGTAATTCAGGTAATTTACATTCCTTAATTTGATTTGAAGAAAATAATAAAGCTCCTTTGTCACTTATTAGATATTCACAAGTGGTCAAAAAGAAACTACTGGAGCGATTACTACCCTCAAAATTCAAGTTGAAATTAGGAAATCTTTGTTGTAATTGCTTATCGTGACAAAAAACATCCTTTTCAAAAAAATCATGTTCAACTAAAATATCTTCAAAGTTTGCTTGAATTTCTTCTTCACTTACCGAGTAGAGCAATCTTCCTCCTTGTTGGATAAAATGATGAAAAAATTGTTCGTCTAAAGGCAGTTTTTTTTCAGGCATGTATTTAGAGCGCTCATTATCAGTGCTCTTTGATTCATCGCTTTCTGTTGATTTTTTAAAAAACTTGCCGAATATGCCCATTCTATAAGCAAAAGGATTTAGGGTTGATGTAAATATACTTTTTTAACTAAAAGCATACAAACTATTCTTCTTCATCCTTGCTTGTAGCAGCATCAGTTTGAGTACCGCTTATAGCTGACTTTAATGCAATCGGTTTTTCCTTAATAAAAGGTCTTTTACCAAATATGCGTTCCAAGTCATCCTTGAAAATCACCTCTTTTTCTAAAAGTAATTCTGCCAGTTCGGTTAATTTATCTTGATTGTCTGTCAAGATTTGAATAGCACGTTGATACTGCTCCTCAATAATTTTTGATATTTCTTTATCAATAATTACAGCTGTTTCCTCACTATAAGGTTTGGTCATAGAATATTCTTGTTGACCACTGCTGTCATAATAGGTGATATTACCTATTTTATCATTAAGACCGTAAATAGTCACCATAGCCTTAGCTTGTTTAGTGACTTTTTCTAAATCACTTAAAGCTCCCGTTGAGATTTTATTGAAAATCACCTTTTCTGCTGCACGACCACCCATAGTTGCACACATCTCGTCAAGCATCTGTTCTGGCCTTACAATTTGTCTTTCTTCAGGTAAATACCATGCTGCTCCTAGAGATTGTCCACGAGGAACAATGGTAACCTTAACTAAAGGCGCTGCATGCTCAGTCATCCAACTTACAGTTGCGTGACCAGCTTCATGATAAGCAATTGTCTTTTTCTCGCTAGGTGTGATTAACTTATTCTTCTTTTCAAGTCCACCTACAATACGGTCTACCGCATCTAAAAAGTCTTGTCTGGTTACTGCCTTTTTACCTTTTCTCGCAGCTATAAGTGCTGCCTCGTTACAAACATTGGCAATATCGGCTCCAGAGAATCCAGGTGTTTGTTTTGCAAGAAATGAAGTGTCTAGTTCTTCATCTACTTTCTTAAGCGGTCTTAAGTGAACTTCAAAAATTTGTTCACGTTCTCTTACATCTGGTAGGTCTACATAAATTTGACGATCAAATCTACCTGCTCTCATCAATGCTTTATCAAGTATGTCACCACGGTTGGTTGCAGCAAGCACAATTACATTTGTATTGGTGCCAAAACCATCCATTTCTGTCAATAATTGATTAAGTGTATTTTCACGCTCGTCGTTTGATCCAGAAAAATTAGATTTACCTCTTGCACGACCGATAGCATCAATCTCATCAATAAAAATAATAGATGGTGATTTTTCTTTAGCTTGTTTAAAGAGATCACGTACTCTACTTGCACCTACACCTACAAACATTTCTACAAAGTCTGATCCACTTAATGAGAAGAAAGGAACTTTTGCTTCACCAGCTACCGCTTTAGCAAGTAATGTTTTACCTGTACCAGGCGATCCTATCAAAAGGGCTCCTTTAGGAATTTTACCACCTAGCGAAGTATATTTTTCTGGATTTTTAAGAAAATCTACGATTTCTTGAACTTCTTCTTTAGCACCTTCTAATCCTGCAACATCTTTAAAAGTTGTTTTAATATCAGTTTTTTGGTCAAAAAGCTTTGCTTTTGATTTACCTATATTAAAAATTTGACCACCAGCGCCACCACCAGCTCCAGCACTCATCCTACGCATGATAAAAATCCAAATCGCAAGAATTATAATAAAGGGTAGGAAGGTGCCTACGTAACTTAAAAATCCTTCCTCTTCTGGATCAAAAGTATATTCAGTATCTAGATTATTCTGTTCTTTTATCTCAGAAAACTTTTCTTCAAACTTTTCTTGTGAACCATAATTTGCGACATATTGTGGTATAGGAATATTTGATCCTACTTCACTACCTCGTTTAGCATCTTTATGCTGGTCTTCCTTTTTTGCTTCATCAGTAAGAAAAATGTTAGCTTTTCTTCTGTTTCCTACAATAACAACTTTTTTTACATCACCGTCTTTTAGGTAAGTATAGAAGTCTTGTATAGATATTTCTTTTGGTGAGTATAATTGGTCAGTAAATAGACTGTATCCAAAAAATAATAATCCCAAAGGAATAATAATCCACCAAATGCTGAATTTTGGTTTACCTGAATTCATTAAAGGTTTGCGTGGATCTTTATTAGGTGCTTTTTTATCAGACATGTTTTTTCTTCTTCAATTTTAGTAAGTACTTTCAATAACTGTGATTTTTGCATCACCCCATAATCCTTCTAGGTCGTAATATTCTCTAATAGGTTTCTGAAAAACGTGAACAACTACATCAACATAGTCAATAAGTACCCATTCACCTTGATCTGTACCTTCTACATGCCAGGCTTTTTCTTGCAATTCTTTACTTACTTTCTTCTGAATAGAGTTAACGATAGCGTTAACTTGAGTATTGGAGTTACCGTTGCAAATAATGAAGTAACTAGTTACGGTATTGTCTAAATCCCTTAGGTCCATTATAGTAATGTCATTTCCTTTGACATCTTCTATTCCGGCAATGATTTGGCTTATTAATGTATCTGTAGGTACTGCTGTTTTAGTCATTAAAAACTTTTTGTTAAGTACAAATTTATTTCTTTTTTGTTCTAGAATTGCACTTTATTCATTAAACTACAATTAAATTCTAGATTTGAACATTGTCAAATTATATGCCACTACCTCTACAAATGATGAATTGAGGTCTCGCTTTCGCGAAAGCGAACTCACTCACCTTACTACTGTTGTTGCTTACAAACAGTCGGCAGGCAAAGGGCAGCATGGAGCAAAATGGCACTCTGAGCCTGGTAAAAACCTAACTTTCAGTTTTTTACTTGATAATTCAAAGGTGCGTCTTACACCATTTCAAATTAATAAATGGATAACCGTAAGTTTAGTATCGTGGCTTAAAAACCATCTTGGCATAAAGGCAGATATTAAATGGCCAAACGACATTCTGGCAGTTAATCATAAACTAGCAGGAATTCTCATCGAAACTGTCTATTCAGGTAGTTCACTAAGCCATGCGATCGTTGGTATAGGTCTTAATGTTAACCAGGATGAGTTTCCCGATTCCCTGAAAGCGATCTCACTTAAATTAATAACGGGTAAACAGTTCAACCTAGATGAGTTACTATTTAGCTTTGTTCAATATTTGAATGTTTCAAATTATGAAATTAAGGAGTTTATAAATGACTACAACAGTCACTTATATAAACTGGGTAGGACTCTCAATTTTGAATACCTTGATAGGCCTATTACAGCAACCATTATCGGTGTAACTGAGAACGGTTTGTTGGAGTTAATGACTACTGATAGTCAATACCTCACAGCAGACTTAAAAGAACTTAAATGGTTTTACTAGAATTGTTCTAGTCCTTTGGCTAGTTGCTCCAAAAATTTCTTGATAGGGCCTTTAATCATCATAGCCATCATAGGATTAAAATCTCCTGTAAAAAATAATTGAGCCTCACTACCAGCTTCTTTATCTTCAATATCACAGATTAGACTAAAATCAAACTTATCACTTGCTGAGCCTAAAACAACTTTAGAGTAAGGGGTTTGCTCTTTAAGTTGAAGTTTTATTTCTGGCATTCCTTTAAGTCCAAAGAGAAAACTATCATCACCTCTTAATTCAAACTTTGTATCATCGGGCATGAGCTCCTTGAAATTAGCAACGTTTGTTAAAAACGTGTACAATTCTTCTGGATTCTTTTGAGTTGTTACTTTACGGCTTTCTAAATTCATAGCTTAATTATTCCACTGGCTAGGGTTCTCTCTCCAGCTTTTTAGTAATTCTTTTTCTTCATCATTAAACAATCCAGCACTTACTGCCTTTTCAATTAAATGATTATAATCACTTAAGGTGGTAAGTTCTAGATCGTGTTCTTTGAAATTTTCTACAGCAAAAGTAAAGCCATATGAAAAAAGAGCAAGCATGCCTTTGACATGTGCCCCAGATTCTTTTAAAGCTTTTACAGCATTTAAACTGCTTTTACCAGTACTTATAAGGTCTTCAATTACAACCACATTTTGACCAGCCTTTAATTGTCCTTCAATTTGGTTTTTTCTACCATGTTTTTTAGGCTCTGGTCGTACATAGATAAAAGGAACGTCTAGCGCGTGTGCCACTAACATACCGATACCTATGGCACCTGTAGCAACTCCGGCGATAACGTCTGGTGTACCATACATTTTCTTAACAAGATCTGATAATTGATCTTTTAAATAGTTTCTAACCTCTGGATATGAAAGAGTTATGCGGTTGTCGCAATAAATAGGTGATTTCCATCCACTGGCCCATGTAAAAGGTTCTTGTGGTTGCAATTTTATTGCTTTAATTTGCAATAATAATTCTGCTGTTTTTGCAGCAACATTTTTATCTCTGACCATGGAGCAAATGTATAAAGTTTTTGTCAAAGAAGTGCCTATTTTAGTCACTTCAAACAAAGACAATTTTCCAGATTACACAGTCTTTAAATTAAGAACTGTAAATCTTAAAAAAATCATCAAGCGTATTGAAGCTGGTGAGCTTACTAAAGTGTTGTTGTATAGCAAGAATCCCAACAAAATTGTCAAAAGGCTGCATAAAAAACTTCCTGTGGTAGTTGCCGGTGGTGGACTTGTTCTCAATTCGCTTAATCAATATTTATTTATTTATCGTAATGACAAATGGGATCTTCCTAAAGGTAAAATTGATAAAGGAGAAACCATTGAAGATTGTGCTATTCGAGAGGTTCAAGAAGAAACTAAAGTGAAAAATTTGAAACTCAATGATTATCTAGGTCGTACTTATCACATTTATTCTTGGAAATCAAAAATAAAGCTCAAGCTTACTCACTGGTACCTTATGCAAACAGACTCAGATAAAAAGCTTAAGCCTCAAAAAAAGGAAGGAATAGAAAAAGCGGTTTGGTTAGATAAAGAAATGGCACAAGTAGCTCTTATGAATTCCTATGCTAATATAAGAGAGCTTTTTCCTGATAACATGTTAGTGACTAAGCGTCACTAACCTTTTATTACCTTCTCAAAATTCATGTAATAGCTTAGTTGATCAACAGGTATTGTAATTAATACCTGATTATTAAGTTCTTTAAAAGTATCTGGTAAGTCAACTTTAAAAGTAGTTTGTAAGAAAACATTTTTATCTTGATCAACTTTGAATGCAACAGGTGCATTTTTAAGTTCTTCATCGGTAAAAGTAAAGGCCGTATTTCTAGCATAATCTCCATAGGTCGCCTGCATATCCTTTGGTAATCCTAAAATAAGATTTGCTGTTTCTTGTTGTAAATTAACTTGTAGAATAGTGCGCACATCAGGGAACTTTTTAGTGCTTACCATATCATTTAGTTTGATTTCTTTATAATTAGGTTTTGAAAAAGTGCGCAGTATTCTTCCAAATTCTCCTTCTCTCTTATAAACAATGCTGTAAGAAATAAAATCTGTATTTTCTGATACATGATCAATCTTTATCATACTTGTACCGCGATCTTTATTGAGACAAAGATTCATGCTACGCTCATTGGCAAAAATGTCAAAAACCTCTTCCATTGTGGCATCTTTTGGATAGGTAGTAGCACTCAAATCCTTGCCAATTAAATTGGAGATAGGTTGGTATAATGATTTAGTTTGAGTTCCTGAAAATTTTGGAATTTCAAATTTATAAACAGCTCCATCACAATCTACTTGATTACTCCATACGCCATCTGTATTGTTTTCAATTACTTGACCTCGTTCAAAATCACTGGGTATTGGGTCTAGATTTTCTGAATTGTTTTTCTTGTCGGAGTTACAACTTAAGACAATCAAACTGATTGTTGCTAGTGCTATAATTTTTTTCATAGAATTCTGTAAATTGGATAGGTTAGATGAGCTTTTTCGTAATTAGGACTGCGTTTATGTAACCAGGACAATTGCGCAGCTGCATTATTTTTAAAATTCGGATTGGCTTGTTTTAAACTATCAAATTCAATCCTAATCTTTGGATTTTGTTCCAATAGTTTTTCTGCGCTAGCGTCAAAAACATAGCTAGAAAAACCTTCCTTTTGTTGGAGTATGGTATCAAAGTAATTCCACTTAAAAAAGCTATCACTTGCTTGTGGTTCTAGAGTTTCGACAAGATATTTAATTCCTGGTTGATTAGTAGGTATGATGATATCGCTTTCGCGAAAGCGTACTTCATATTCTTTACTACTAACAGATACATTGCTATGAGGATAATGTCCTTCATAGGCACTGCGAGCGGTATTGTAGTTTTCAATTCGATATTCTTGAGCAAGAATTGTTGAATCCTTTTTTAAAGTAAAGTAATCAATTTGGTTGTGATCTAATTTTTCTATGATATTCCAATAGCCCGAAGGGATTACATAATACGACGGGATTATGATACTGTCGGTTCCTTTATAAGTATTGTAATAAGGAACCATTTTTTTAAAAGGTTTGTTTCGGTTATAGGTGAGTTGTTCCAGTCCAGTGACTTTACTAGTTATATATTCACCTTCATAGCCTAAAAACTCTATACTATCATTTTTAGTTCTATCTAGTTTGTAGGTGAGTGCGAATGAATCTCCTGCTTTTAAAGTAGCAAAAGCATCTTTTCTCAATTCTTTTACCTCAGTAGCTCCTGATTGTGCTATTTCTAGCACTTTTTCCATTAGTATTTTGGTTCCTTCAACTCGGTCCTTATAAGGTTTGAGCATGTGAGTTTCTACCATAAGTCCTACCGTGTTCCATAATGAAGTGTATCCGGTAGAATATCTAGGTTCATCCAGGAATTGAGAAAAACCTTTATCTGGAGTAGTGCCCCAAACGCTTACGTAGGGTGTAATGGGCCAGTTTTCTTCATTTAATTTTTGCTCAAGCTCTGGCCTAAACGAGTTTTCAATATAGTTGGCAAGGTTTGAGGTTGATCTATTGTATTGTGTGATTAAATGAGTAAGAACGTATTGATAGTCTGCACCATTACTCACGTGATTATCAATGAAGAAATCAGGATTTACAGTATGATAGATTTCTTGAAATGTGACTGCATTTCTTGTATCTGTTTTAATAAAATCTCTGTTTAAATCATAATTACGAGCGTTACCTCTAAATCCATAACTTTCTGGTCCATTTTGATTGGTTCTTGAACTCGTATTCCTATTTAAAGAACCACCTACATTATACACCGCTATTACATGCAGTTCAATTGGGTATTCAATGGACAATTTTTCGTTAGCTAGATCTCTTAATAGCATCATACTGGCGTCAATTCCATCACTTTCACCTGGATGAATACCATTATTTACTAGTATTTTTACTGGTTCCTCATTGGATTGAGTGTTCGACTTGAACGAGATAAGGTGTAAGGGTAAACCACTATCTGTTTTACCATATTCCTTTATAGAAATAGAGGAGTAGTGGTTTGCTAATTTTTCGTAATATGAAATAACTTCATGATAGGTAGCAGTTTGATTCCCATTACCTTTTTCAAATGGAGTTTCCCAATCTATTGGATCGTTGTTAGTGGTTTTTTTATTATCACATGATGTAACAACAAAGATGAAAGCAAAATAGATTAACAGGTTTCTCATATTCTTACAGTTGTAGGGACTAGTCCTGTGTAGTCTCCATTATTACGAATTACGTCGCGTACTATTGATGATGAAATATAACTTTTACCAGAAGAGGTAAGTAGGAATACGGTTTCTATTTCGGAAAGCTTGCGATTTGTATGGGCAATTGCTTTTTCAAATTCAAAGTCGGCTGGGTTACGTAATCCTCTAAGAATGAATTGAGCTTGTTGTTGTTTACAAAATTCAATGGTTAGTCCAGAATACGTCATTACCTTTATTTGTGGTTGATCCTTAAAGGCTTCCTCTATAAACCTTTTACGTTCTTCTAAACTGAACATGTACTTTTTATCTGCATTAACACCAATTGCGATTATGATTTCATCAAAAAGGCCTAAACCTCTTTCAATTATATCATAGTGTCCTAGGGTTATTGGGTCAAAACTACCCGGAAAAACGGCTCTTCTCATAGGGCTAATTTAAGGTTTCCTCAATGATATCGGTTAAAAAATCAGTTAAGGATTGATTAGAAGCTTCTACTTGTTTAGGAACTATACTTTCCTCACTCATACCGGGATTGGTATTTATTTCAATGAAATGAGGTGTTCCTTGATGAAATATAAAGTCGGCACGTGCTATACCTTTACAATTAAGTAATTCATAGATTCTTTTACTTAATTCTTGAACAGCAACTGTCATACGTTCACTAATTCTTGCAGGCGTAATTTCTTGGGATTTTCCTTGATATTTGGCTTCATAATCAAAAAAATCATTTTCACTTACAATTTCAGTAGGTGGTAAAGCGATGATAGTACCATCTTTTTTATAAACACCTACAGAAACTTCAATGCCATCTAGAAAGGACTCAATAATAATCTCGTTATCTACCGCAAATGCTACATCAAGTGCAGCTGGTAACTGTTCGATTTGATAAACTTTTGAAACACCATAACTACTACCACTGCGATTTGCTTTAACAAAACAAGGCAATCCCACTCGATCAACTATTAGATTTACATCGACCTCTTGAGACTGATTTAAATAAACACTTTGTGCAGTAGTTATTCCCCATGGTTTCAACACTGCAATGCAGTCCCTTTTATTAAAGGTAATTGCACTTTGGTAACTGTCACAAGAGGTTTGCGGCAAGCCTATTAATTCTAAGTAGGCTTGTAACAGTCCATTCTCACCAGGAGTACCGTGAATGGTATTGTAGCAACAATCAAATATTACTTTATTGTCATTAATGGTAATTGAAAAATCATTTTTATCAATCTCATGGACCTCACCATCTGCACTGGTGTAGCTCCATGACTGTTCTGATATTACAATTTCATAGACCTGGTAAAGATCTTTGTTTAAATATTTGGAAATTACCTTTCCACTCTTCATCGAGATGTCTTTCTCACTGGAATAGCCACCCATGAGTACGGCAATGTTTTTCATAGTTCTGTTTTCGCCCTGAGCGTAAACAACAAAGTTAAAAAAGATGTCGTTTAAATAAGGGAATCGATTATGTATCTTTGGTGCATAATACTACTTAATTTTTCAAGTATGAATTTTTTCAGGTTTATGTTTACTAAAACCTTCTGGATACAGGTTGTTCTGGCAGTTGTTCTTGTTTTTGTTTTATGTCTAGGATATTTGTATTGGCTAGATTGGTATACAAATCATGATCAACGTATTGAGGTGCCTAGCCTTGAAAAACTAACCTTGAGTCAGGCAAATACAGAGTTAGAAGAATTGGATTTAAGAAGTAAGGTTATAGATAGCTCTGGTTTCAATCCAGAGTTTCCTCCTAGAACAATCATTGAGCAAAATCCTAAAGCAGGAAAATTTGTTAAGGAAAATAGACAGATTTATCTCAAAGTGAATCCTAGTGGATATGGTATGGTTACCGTTCCTAATGTAATTTACAAGACTAAAAGACAAGCTATACCTACCTTACAAAGTTTAGGATTTGAAATTGGTGAAATTACTTATAAACCTAACTATGCAGAGGACACTGTGCTTGAAATGAGGTATAAAGGTGAGGTCCTAGAATCTGGAACACAATTACGTAAAACAAGTGTTATTGATCTAGTGCTGGCTGATGGAAAACGACCAGTCACCACACCTGAAGATTCTAAATAAGTACTATGACACAGGAATCTTCCCAAAATCTACATGAGCATCATTCATTTACCGCAAGCCCAGGGCAAGAACCTTTGCGAGTAGATAAATTCTTAATGAATCGTATTGAAAACGATTCTCGTAGTAAAATTCAACAATACATTAAAGAAGGTAGCGTATTTGTAAATGATCAAGTAGTAAAAGCTAACTATAAGGTAAAATCAGGTGATACTGTACGTGTGTTAATGCAGCATCCTACCTATGAACAATTACTGGTTGCTGAAGATATCGATCTCGATATAATTCATGAAGACGATGATGTCGTAGTGGTGAATAAACCAGCAGGAATGGTTGTACATCCAGGACATGGTAATTACTCTGGTACCTTGATAAATGCTTTGATTTATCATTTTGAAAACTTACCTAACAATTCTAGTGATCGTCCTGGCCTGGTTCATAGAATAGATAAGGATACTAGCGGATTGCTAGTAATTGCCAAAACGGAACATGCCATGGCACATCTATCTGCTCAATTTGCAAATAAAACGAGTGAACGAGAATACATTGCAATTACATGGGGCAGTTTTGAAGAAACAAGTGGAACAGTTGAAGGTAATATAGGTAGACATCCCAAGAATAGATTGCAGAATACAGTTTGGTCTGGAGAAGAATCCTATAAAGGTAAACCTGCCGTTACCCATTATAAAGTGATTGAGGATTTAGGATATGTAAGCGTTATAAGTTGCCGGTTAGAAACGGGACGTACCCATCAAATTCGCGTGCACATGAAACATATAGGGCACACCTTATTCAATGATGAACGCTACGGTGGTGATAAAATACTCAAGGGTACAAGTTTTACAAAATACAAACAGTTTGTAGATAATTGCTTTAAGGTCCTGCCTAGACAGGCCTTACATGCGCGCACTTTAGGATTTGAGCACCCAACAACTGGTCAGTGGCTTAGTTTTTCATGTCCGGTACCAGACGATATGCAAGCTTGTATTGAAAAATGGCGAGTATATGCTACACATGCTAGTAATGATTGATTAGTAGGTTTAAGTTTCGCTTTCGCGAAAGCGTAGTAACAAAATACTATCTGGTTATTCAGTATCAAAATTTCTTATTAAATCATCGATAGATTTAGGCACCGGTATCCAATAATTGAGAAGAAGGATATTTATTTTTGAAACATTAAAATATTGATATGAAAATTCTATTGTCTCCTGCAAAGTCTCTAAATTATGAAACAAAACCAGTTGTAACTGAGTTTACTACACCCTTGTTTAAAGATCAGGCTGTACAATTGAATAAAGGTTTAAAAAAACTATCAAGGAAAAAGCTGAGTGAGTTGATGAGTATTTCTGATAAACTTGCCGATTTGAACTACGATCGCAATCAAGAGTTTGCAATAGATTTTAATCAAGAAAACTCAAAGCAGGCTATCTATGCTTTTGATGGAGATGTTTATACCGGCCTAGATGCCTACACGCTATCAGAAAGTCAAATAAAAAAAGCCCAAAAATCCATTAGAATTTTATCTGGACTGTACGGTTACCTAAGGCCTTTAGATCTTATGCAGCCTTATCGATTAGAAATGGGTACCAAATGGTCAATAGGTGGTAACGACAATCTTTATCAATATTGGAAGGATGTTGTAACCCCAGCGCTTAATGAGGAAATGACCGAGGATGAATTAGTAGTAAACCTCGCAAGTAATGAGTATTTCAAGGTTATTAATAAAAAAGCCCTTACTGGTAAATTGATTTCACCTGTATTCAAGGATTATAAAAATGGTAAGCTTAAAGTAATCTCCTTTTTTGCAAAAAAAGCTCGAGGTGCTATGGCTAGACATTTAATTACTACTGAAAATAGGGGCAAAGAGGCTATTCTTTCCTTTGCCACAGATGGTTATTCATTTTCGGCAGAAGAAACAAAAAAAGAAAATGAACCTGTATTTGTAAGGTAATTTTTATATTGCTGCATGCAAGATGAAAAAGAGCATTTTTCAATTAAGGATTGGTCACTAGACGATCGTCCTCGTGAGAAACTTCTTAAAAGCGGCAGTTCATCACTTTCAATAGCAGAATTAATTGCCATTTTGATAGGTAGTGGTACTCGTAAAATGAGCGCTGTGGAATTAAGCCGTATCATGGTGAATGATTCGGGTAATTCGCTAGATACCTTAGGAAAGAAATCAATCAAAGAATTAATTAAGTATAAGGGTATAGGAGAAGCCAAAGCGATAACCATTGCTGCGGCAATGGAATTAGGAAGACGTCGTGCCATGGAAATGCCAGTTACTAAACCAAAAATAACCTCTAGTCTAGATGCTTTTAAAATTTTACAACCTAGATTGGGTGAGTTGCCTCATGAAGAATTTTGGGTATTGTATCTTAATAATAGTAATCAAGTGATTGAATCTTCTCAAATAAGTGTAGGTGGTATAACTGGGACGATGGTTGATACTAGGATTGTCTATAAAAAAGCTATAGAAAGTGGTTGTGTGGCTATGATTTTGGCGCACAATCATCCTAGCGGTAAACTACAGCCTAGCCAGCAGGACAAAAACATAACGACCAAACTTATTGAAGCTGGTAAAGTTTTAGATATTAAGGTCTTTGATCATTTAATTATTACTCAAAGCGCTTATTATAGCTTTGCAGATGAAGGGATTCTATGATCTTGATTTATTGTTCAAATATTACAAGTAGGAAAGAATACGTTTTTCGCCACGTGTTTAAAAGAATTCTAGAGGTAGAATATAAATTCACTACAGAGCTTAATGAATTTGTAGGGTATTCTGGACCTAAATTTAGCTATAATCAAAAGACCATTGGTCAGGAAATGAGTATCTATGCCGAAGGCTTGTTGGATGAAGTAGGTATTGATCTACATGAGGTTGAAATAAGTTATTGGGATGATTTACCAGTTTTTTTTCAATCACTAGATTATGAGTCGATAGTACCCTTTGATTTATTTAGTGCAGTATTTTATTTACTTTCTCGTTATGAAGAATATCTACCACAGATGAAGGATGAGTTGGGTAGATTTAAAGCACAAGACTCTGTTGCTTATCAAAATGATTTTTTAAAACTACCTATAATTGAATTATGGGTATTTAAATTTAAAACTGTTCTCGAAGAAAAATTTGATTTTACTATTGATTTGGCTAATGAATATAAGCAAGTAACAGTAATTGATACTCCTATTTATTTTAAATACCGCAGTCGTAGTTGGATTACAAAATGGGAGATGTTTATTTCATATGTTAAAAAGTTCAGTATCTACAAGCTCATATTGTTCTATTCAGTGCTACTTAGATTTAAAAAGGATCCCTTTGATAATCTAGATGATTTATTAAAAATTTTTACATCGACTAATCAAACTGAAAGTAAGTCGTTGTTTTTATTCAACCTAGGTAATATTACTCGTGATAATCCTGGAGTATCTTATAGAAACCATACTTATAAAATAGCGATAAAACATGCTGCAGATTATTCTGATATAGGTGTTCTCGCGAGAATTAATTCAAGCGAAGAACAGGCAATTTTACAAGCTACGAGGTTTGAAAAAAACACCCATCGTATCCTAAAATTCGTAAGGGTAAACAAGAGTAAATTGGAAGTGCCTCATTTTTATAGAAATATTTCTGGCTTAGGTAAGGTAAATGATTATAGTATGTGCTTTGAAAACGTTGTAGGTTTTAGAGCAGGTACATCATTACCCTTTTATTTTTATGATCTGGATTATGAAATTCAAACACCAGTCCTTGTTCATCCAGTTGCTATTCATTATTCGTCATTAGTAAATAAAATGTTAGCTAGTCAACGAATAGCGCTCAAACAAATAGTTCATCAAATTAAAGCTGTACATGGTCACTTAAATATTGTTATGAATTATGATCATTTCGACAGAGAATTAGGCAATCACAGTTATACATTTTTAAAAGATATCAATGGTATTTAAAGGTAAAAAGCACATTTTCTTTGATTTAGATCACACCTTATGGGATTTTAATTTGAATAGTAAACTAGCCTATCAACAAATATTTCAAGAAGAGAAAATTTCATTAGATCTTGATGTATTCATAAAGGTTTATGAACCGTTGAATCTTGAGTTTTGGCGAAAATTCAGAGAAAACCTAATTACTAAGGAAGAACTCAGATTTCAACGTCTTAAAACCGCTTTTGATGCTTGTAATTACCCGACGACTACCGAACAAATCAATAAATTTGCTGATATGTACATCGCTTATTTACCTAATAACAACCATTTATTTGCTGGATGTATTCAGTTATTAGATCAGTTAAAACCCAAGTTTAAATTACATTTAATTACTAATGGGTTCTTTGACGTACAGCATAATAAGATCAATAAATCCGGTTTGTCTAAATACTTTGATGTAATCTTAACAGCCGATGAAGCTGGAGTTAAAAAACCTGATCCCAAAATATTTGAAATAGCTCTTCAAAAATCAGGTGCTCGCGTTGAAGAAAGTGTAATGATAGGGGACAGCTTACTTGCCGATATAGAAGGAGCTCAAAATATAGGGATGGATAGTATTTGGTTTAAAACAACAAATGAGCAAACCGCGCACGATCAGCCCTATGTAGAGAGTTTATTAGATATATTCACTTATTTATCGGAATAAGGATAGTGATCCTTCCATCTTCTTTTTAAAAAGTCTCTTTGAGCTTGTTCTCTTGAATTGTTACCGGGTTCATAAAGTTTGGTAGCGCTTATTTCTTTAGGTAAAAAATCGTAAAATGCAAAATTACCAGGATAATCATGGGCATACTTATAATCGTCTCCATACCCTAAATCTTTCATCAACGTTGTTGGAGCGTTACGTAATCCTAAGGGTACAGGTAAATCACCGGTCTCCCGTACCAACTTTTGTGCATTACCTATTGCCAGGTAACTAGCATTACTTTTTAGCGAGGTTGCGAGATAGATTGCACATTGACTTAGTATAATTCTGGACTCTGGCATTCCTACAGTACTTACCGCTTGAAAAGTATTATTAGCCATGATTAAGGCAGTAGGATTTGCATTTCCTATATCTTCACTAGCAAGTATGATAAGTCGTCTAGCAATAAACTTAACGTCTTCTCCGCCTTCTATCATTCTGGCTAGCCAGTAGACTGCCGCATTAGGATCTGATCCTCTTATCGATTTTATAAACGCACTTATAATATCATAATGTTGCTCACCTGTTTTATCGTATCGTGCTGGATTTGACTTAACCTGCTCAAGGACCATTTCATTGGTAACCTTAATTACACCTTCGGGTTGGGATAGGACAACTAATTCAAATGTGTTTAACAATTTTCTTGCATCACCACCGCTTATCCTCATCAGTGCGTCACTTTCTATCAATTCAATGGATAAGTTTTTTAAAATGTCATCTTTTTGTATAGCGTGATGGAGTAGTTGGTGTAATTCCGCTTTTGCGAAAGCGTTTAAAACGTAAACCTGACATCTAGATAACAAGGCAGGTATAACCTCAAAGCTTGGATTTTCGGTCGTCGCACCTATAAGGGTTACCCATCCCTTTTCCACTGCACCGAGAAGAGAATCTTGTTGTGATTTACTGAAACGATGAATTTCATCAATGAACAAAATTGGATTCTTTTGTGTAAACAGTCCTCCTGATGTTTTGGCTTTATTAATTACTTCTCTTATATCTTTTACACCACTATTTATCGCACTTAAAGTGAAAAAAGGTCGCTTGCTTTCTTGAGCAATAATTTGAGCAAGTGTGGTTTTACCTGTTCCAGGTGGACCCCAAAAAATCAACGATGGTACTGTTCCGTTTTTAATATGACGGGTAAGACTTCCATGCTCGCCTACAAGATGATTTTGACTTATGTAATCATCCAGATTTTGCGGTCTTAGGCGTTCAGCTAGTGGCGTATTTATTGACATAAGTTATATTGACATGACAGCCCTTTGTGGCTTAAACATTGATATTTTATAAGTATGCAAGATAAGGAGTATTTTAAGTTTGATGGTATAACCTTCCTTCCTGCCGTACTTTTTGTTCTATTGATATGGTTAGTTTATTATGTAGAAGTAACTTTTCATATCCGATTTAACAAAATGGGTATATATCCTAAAAGTATAGCTGGTTTAAAGGGGATCTTTACAAGTCCTTTCATTCACGGTAGTTTACAACATTTGTGGAGTAATACAGTGCCTTCCTTCATACTTCTTGTTTTACTCAATTATTTCTATAGGAAACAGTTTTGGTTTGTTTTTATTATAGGCTTGTTAAGTACAGGAATATTAACCTGGTTAATTGCAAGCAATGGTTATCATATTGGTGCAAGTGGTATTATTTATCTGCTAGTAAGTTTTCTGTTTTTTAAAGGGCTATTAGTTAAACACTATCGATTGGTTTCCTTAAGTTTTTTAATTGCCTTTTTTTATGGGAGTTTAATATGGTATATGCTACCTATTAAGGAAGGAATGTCATGGGAAGGACATCTTAGTGGTTTCATAACCGGACTAGTCATTGCTTTGTTTACAAAAAACAAGATGCCGGAAAAAAGAAAGTTCCAATGGGAACTTAGAAATTATGATAGTTCAAAGGATCCTTTTATGCAGCAGTTTGATGATGAAGGTAATTTTTTTGAAATTCCTTGTGAGGAAGAGGAGTGACGACTACGACATTTTTTGCCTAGTTATTTCATAAAGTATAGCACCACAAGCTACTGATACATTAAGGGATGCGATATCTCCTAACATCGGTAATTTTAATTTGTAGTCTAGCATTTTTATGACCGATGGCTGTATACCTCGCTCTTCACTTCCCATAACTACCGCAATTGGTAGATTGAGATTTTCATTGTAGAGTACTTGATCAACTTTTTCTGTAGCTCCTGCCAGTTGAATACCGTAGGATTGGAACATAAACAACGCATCTTTCACGTGATTTACTTTACAGATAGGAATATTAAATAAGGCACCTGCGCTTGTCTTAATCGCATCTGCATTAATACTCGCACTACCTTTTGTAGGTATAATTATAGCCGCAATTCCTGTACATTCTGCAGTACGAGCAATAGCGCCGAAGTTACGTACATCTGTAATCCCATCTAAAACCAAGAAAGTTGGATTTGTATCTAAGTCAATTTTTTCTAATATTTCTTCTAAGTTGGAATAGGAGATAGCTGCTATTCTGGCAACTGCTCCCTGATGATTTCCTTTTGCAAGGTGGTCCAATTTCTCAATGGGCACATAGCTAGTTGAAATATTTTTAGTCCCAGCAACCTTTTTGAGCTGTTGAGCTAGAACGCCATCACCACCTTTTAAAAGGTATATTTTATCAATTTCTTTTCCTGATTCAATGGCTTCAATGATAGCTCGAATACCATATATAAAAGATGTCTTACTCATGCTGCAAAAATAGTTTTATTATTAAGATTTGACTAATAAAAAAATCCCGTCCTTAAGGACGGGATTTTTATAGGTTTAGTTATATACCCTTATGGGTTTTTAACCAATATAAATGATCCACCGAAAGTTCCGAATCCACCAGCTTGATTATCGTATTGAACTACAAATAAGCTATCATCATTTACATCGTATGATGTATTTCCGCTTGTTGAAGTTGTAATGATAATTGGACCTTGTGGTGTACCAGCTACAAATCCAGTGTCATTAGTACTCGCATATATTAATTCATTACAAACTAAGTTTAGAACTACAGATATATTATTACCTGACCATGTTGTATTAAAAGTACGTTGTGTTGCACTTGATCCTACCGTAATGTTAACATCTGCTGTGTCAAAATTCGATCCACTGAATACTGGTTGTAAATCCGATATTTCGTACGATCCAACCATATAGGTAGAAGGTATTGGACAAACTTGATAAACACTTATAATAGCATCTCCTCCGGATGCAAAATCAGCGCCTTCTTCTAATTGAATGATTAATGTTTCAGCATTTGTGTCAACACCCATAACATCAGTTCCTGAAATAGTTAAAATACCCTCGTATTCATTTGCAGGAATAGTTACAGAAGTCGGAACTGAATAACTACCAGTGATTGCAGTTGTTCCATCATTTACAACACTTACATTAAAAGTTCTATCAGTTGAAGCTAACGTTGATGATTGTACAGGAATATTTAATTCTCCTGTCGCATCAATTTCAATTTCTAAGTTATAAGTGGATCTTGAAAACTGAACTAAGGTTAAGTCTCCATTACCATCAAATATTTTAGGCTCATATTCACAACCAATTATTAAAAAAAGCGTCGCGATTGCTATAAAGCTATATTTTAAGTTTTTCATCTTACTAAATTTATTTTATTAATAACCGTCGTTTTGAGTAATTGTAGGATTACCTCTTACTTCTACAGCAGGAACCGGTAATGCTCTGGCTCTAAAGTCATTGAAGCTTATGTCACATTCAGGTGCAGGGTAAAGTGAACAGTCCGTGTCATTTCTATCATAACCTTGGTTTGCAAGTGCTCCTAATCTTTTAACATCAATGTAACGGTGCCCTTCAAAAGCTAACTCAATATAGCGTTCCGCCATGATATCTGCCCATGCTTCAGTAGCGCTAGAATAAGTCGGTGCGGCCTGTGGGCTAGTGTATCTAGCATCACGTACAATTTTCAATTGTGCTGCAGCACCAGGTAAATCTCCATTTTCAACAGCTGCTTCAGCAAGAATAAAATGCATTTCAGCTGTTCTAAACACTTTCTGATCATTAGTATATCCACCAACCAGACCTGGTAAAGAAGGGTCTCCTGGATATTTATCCACAACCAGAATGTCGTCTTCTCGAGGATTTGTTGCATTAGGGTAATCAGGAGAAATTAATGAAGATGGATCTACCCACACTTGTCTTCTGATATCACCGAAATTTGAACTATTACTTTCTAATTCATTAAAAAGTCTTCTTCCAACCTCATATAATGGTGAACCTGTTACGTCACTTGAATTAGTATTCCATATTTGTCCCATACTGCTCCCAACAGCAAGAGTATTATTAAATTTAAAAATAACCTCTTGTGAAGTAGCTGTACCATTTATGTCTTGCCAAACCTCTGTAAATTGAGCAGCGTTAGCGGTAGTAGGTAAAGTAAAATTACCTAACACTGCTTGTGCAAAATTGGATGCTCTTGGGTAGTCACCAACATATGCAGCAACACGAGCTCTCAATGCATTTACAAAATCAAGTGAAATAAAGTCTACGGTGTATGCAGTTCCAGCTTGTGTTAATAAATTATCAGCTGCATCTAAGTCATCATTAATAAATTGAACAACTTCTGCCACCGTATTACGTGGTAATCTGTCTTCTACACCAGGTACAAAATCATATACTGGTACTGCCAAACTAGAAGGATCAGATAAATCTTGAGCAAAGTAAGCAAGCAATTGAGAGTAGGCATATGCTCTTAAAGCATGTGCTTCACCCAAAGCTTCATCATATGTAGCTTGTTCTGCAGCATCAGCTGGAGTAACTAGAGCTGCTCCTTCAAAGAAAATATTTGCATTTCTTATGGCACTATTGTAGCCAGTCCATATACCTGATGCTTGCGCATTGTTTACATTAAGCTGAAGTCTGTGTGATTCGTTACCGTTGTTTCCAGCTTCACCTAATCCACATTCATCAGTGAAATATGATGTAAATGCGATACCCGTAGTTCTATTTGCATTTCCGTAGATTCCAAAAACAGCTGTTTTTACATCGTCCGCATTTTGGAACGCAGTATCAAATCCGAATTCACTCGGCTGAATTATTTCAGTTGCGTCTTCACAGCTAAACAAGGCAGCTGCGAGTCCTAAAGTTAAAAATATTTTTCTCATTGCTTTTAAAATTAAAATTGTAAATCAATACCTACACTAAAAATACGTGGTGTTGGGTATCTGTTGTATTCTGATAAACGTGTACTTTCTGGATCAGATCCTAACCACTTAGTCCAAGTAACTAAGTTTTCAGCATTTACATATATTCTAGCACTGTCAAGGAAAATTTTATCTAATGCTGTCTCATCAAAGTTGTAACCCAATTGCATGAAACGAACTCTTAAAAAGTCTGAGTCTATTAAGAATCTATCTGATAATGGTCCAGTAGCTATATTAGTAGCTGCTAAAGATGGCATATCTGTAACTCTATTTGTTGGCGTCCACGATCTTGTAAGGTCGCTAGATAATTGAGTTTGACCTAAATTATTGATGTCATAATAGTCACGTTGATTAAAGTCAAATCTTTGTAATCCAGTCATGAAACTAAATTGAGTTTCAAAAAAGAAGTTGTTGTAGTTCATTTCAAAACCAAATCCACCTTGGAAATCTGGCACAGTATCAGTTCCAGTTAATCTTCTATCATCTAGTGTTGGAGCTTCCGTTGGATTTCCATTAGCATCTAAGAATAACAAGTTACCGTTTGCTGGATTTACTCCTAGATAAGGCACTACAAAGTATTCATTTAATTGAGCTCCTTCTTGGATTACTGATGAACCATTATCGATGATTCCATCTGGAGCATCAATTGAAGTTACCTCATTTTCATTGTAACTTACGTTAGCAAATATGTCTAAATCAAATCCTTTATTTGATTTTGGAATGATTAAATCAAATCTAGCTCCTAATTCAATACCACGATTCACCAAGTCTCCAATGTTAGCTTGCTGTGTACCACTAGCAATTACTAAAGTAGAAACAGATCTCGGTGAAAATAAATCAGTAGTTTTTCTGTTATAGAAATCTAATGTACCTCTTAATCTTCGGTTAAATAATTCATAATCAATACCAAGGTTTGCCGTGTTTACCGACTCCCATCTCAAGTCTGCATTTCCTAGTTGAGATCTTACGAAGGTTTGATTATCAGCATATGATAATCCTGTAGTAAATAAAGTTCTTGTATTGTTAAGAGCTCCGTAATAAGTTGAAGCAATTCGGTCATTACCTACGCTACCATATGATGCTCTTAGTTTTAATGAATTAACCCAGTTTACATCTTTCATAAATGCTTCTTCCGAAATATTCCATCTACCTGCAACAGACCAAAAAGTACCCCATTTGTTGTCTCCGCTAAATCTTGATGAAGCATCTCTACGAATTGTTGCACCAAAACCATATTTGTCAGCATAATCATAATCAAATTCTGCAAAATATGAGAATAGACCAGTACTACCTTTTCCAGAGTTAACCGTTGGAACAAATTCGTCATTATCTTCATTGTCACCAATGAATGCCCCACCGTCATTTCCAGGACTAAATGTTCTTGGGTCTAAACCTGTCTGAGAAAAGCCGAAACTTTTAAAGTGAGCCTTTACATATTCTACATATCCGTTTGCTAATATTGTGTGACCATTACTTCCGTCTTCATTCGCACCAAAAGTTTTCTTATAACCTATGCTTGCAGTCGAATTAAATCTAAAGTCATTGAAAAATGATTCAGTTTGAAATCCTTCTACTTCTCCAGGTCCAATGAAACTTGCTCTTACTCTTGCTAGAGCAGAATTAGGATCGGCGTATCTTAAAAATGTTTGTTGACGATAATCCACACCAATGTTGTATCTCGCTGTCCAATTATCACTAATTTTATAAGATGAATTTGCACCAGCAATGATTTTCATTTCATCTTCTCTATTACCATTGAATAAAATGTTGTCTAAGGTAACATATGGAGACAAACGTGCCTGTAAACTACCAACCCATTCCTCTATTCTTGTATCATAATTGTTTGGATCAAAATAAGGTAAACCAAAATTAGAATTATAGATAGAATTAAAGTAAATAGCATTATTTCTTGTCTCAGGCTCTGACTGAGAATTGTTTTTAGAATATCCTACTTGAAGAGAGGTTGCCAAATTAAAGCGATCATTATCTGACTTTACATTTAAATTGTTTCTAACCGTAAATCTCTGTAAGTCTGATGCTTGTAAAGAACCTTCTTCGTATGTGTAGTTAACAGATGTGAATTGGTTCAAGTTTTTACCACCAGATCTTAGAGATAAATTGTGTAATTGACTAAACCCAGTTCTATAGAAAGTATCACTCCAGTCGGTGTTAACCGCATATGCATTTATTTCAGCGTCTGTTAAAGTTGCACCTAGACCGATTCCTCGTTCGTTTTCTAGCCTTAAGTAGTCACGTGAGTTGAACAGGTCATACTCTGTGTCTATTAATTCCGTAATTCTAGTCTGTCCCGTATAACTAACTTGAAGCTCTTGATTATAAGCACCACCTTTAGTTTTGATGATAATCACACCATTTGCACCTCTATTACCATAGATTGCAGTTGCTGCCGCATCTTTAAGTACAGTCTGACTTTCAATATCCAATGGGTTTATTGTTCTGAAGGCATCTTCATCAACAGGAATACCATCTATAATGATAAGTGGCTCTGTGTTACCATTAATAGAACTCACACCTCTTAATTGAATTGTAGAGTTTGCGCCTGGTTGACCAGAAGCCGTTTGAATAATAAGTCCAGGTACCTGACCTTGTAACCTTTGAATAGCACTTGCGTTAGGTCTGTCTTGGATTTGTTTAGCGGTAATAACATTTGCAGCAATGTTACTCCTTTTGGTAGATGAAGTACGATATGCCTGAACTACTACCTCTTCAAGAGCAGAACTAAGTGTTACATCGATAACTGTTCTATTACCAACGGTCTCTTCTTTAGCATCATATCCTACATAACTAAAGACAAGCACGTCTTCAGGGTTAGCTTGAATACTATATTCACCATCAAAATTAGTTGATGCGAAGGTATTCGAACCTTTAATAGACACTGTTGCACCTCCAACAGGTCCATCTGCATCTGATACCGTACCGGTAACAGTCTGCTGCGCAAAAGCTACTTGCGCAACTAACGCTAGTAATAGCGTCAAAATTCCTTTAAATTTTGTTTTCATGTTTAGATTTATTTGAATTAGCCAGCTGTAAAAATCAAAAAAAAGACTTAATAAAACAACTTTTAACTATTTATTTTATTAGGAAATTTAATATTGGCTTAACATTTGTATAACCTTTTTAGAACAAAACCTTATATTCTATATGGCCTATAAGGTTGGTTAGATTAAAGTTAGCGTCTTCAAAATTTCCTGAAGCGATATTTAAACTTAGTATTCCTGAATTTGTTAAAATTCCTACACCTACTCCAAATCCTGTTAAATATTCTGCTTTATCGTCAATAAAGCTTTGGAAAATACCAGCATCTGTAATACTGTTTATGTATAAAGTTGGAGATAAATTGTATCTATACTCTAAAAGTAGGGTTGCATATTGCGAGCTATCAATGCTATTTTGATTAAAGCCTCTTATGCTGTTGTTTCCACCTAATTGATACAACTCATTAAATTGAATTTTATCTGTTTTTAAAATTTGGCTTTTCAAAGAACTTAGAATCTTACTTCTATTTGATAGATGCCAAAGTTTTGTAATGGTTGCGTCAATATTCAAATAATTTTCTTTGTCCTCTGGTAATTCTCTTGTTCCTGTGCCTATCTTCAGTTGGAAGATTAGATTTTGACGGTGCAATAAATCTGTTGACCATTTTTCTAATCTATAACCAATGTTCAATCCAGAACGATCCGTTTCAAGATTATTTAATGAGAGTATCGTCCCGCTGTCCGTGGTATTTTGACTTTCGTAATTTAATGTGATAGTGTTATTCCAATCTATTTTATACGATGTTCCTATTTCAAAGTTGTTTCTTTGGTATGTGCTATCTCTTCGTACAATTTCCAAAGATGCGCCCAAACCAAAATTAGATTGTGCTACGTATGGAATTGTAAATGCTGAGTGTACCCTGGTTTGATCTTCTTGATCATTCCGATAGGTAAGTTGAAATCTTTCAGCAGCGTCAAAGTTGTTCTCTAAATACAGATCTAGATAACCATTTAATTCTAGTTTGCCATTGTTGTTATTGAAGCCTAACAAACCTTCAGCGGTGTTTATGTTTTTCTTTTTTAGATATAGATAGAGAGTAGTGGAGTTTTCTTGAAACAACAATTCCGAATTTCTTGTGGACTCGATGAATGGGATACTATTTATTTTTTTATTAATTACCGTCGATAATTTAGGGGTAAAGCTCTTGTTAATAATTTGTGACTTGATGATTTTCTTTGGAAATTTTTTATAACCCTTAACTTCTATGTTGTCTATTCGTCTTTTTTCTGAAGTAGATGATGTAAGGCGGGAGAAAAGTGTGTCCTGTGTTTCTTTTAAAAAGAGCAATTTGGTTTCAGTGAATACGAACCCTTGTTCGGAAAAAGAGTTCGTGATTAGATTTAGTAAACTGTCTTTATGTTTGAAAGGTATTTTTATTTCTCGCTTTCGCGGAAGCATACTTTTTAAAAACTCATATTTTGAATAATAATCTTTTGGTATACGAACATTTATTCCCTTTATCGGTTGATTCAAGAATATCGTTCGGCTATAGCGATTGGTTTTATTTTGGTTGATGGAGGTGTACTGTAAACGTATGTAACCAATATTTTGATAGAGTTTAATGATGCTGTCTGATTTTCTTTTTGACTCTTCAAAAGAGTTGCTAGATATGACTATTGTATCTGTGGTTTTTTGACTATTTGAATAGATGAAATTAAATATATCAAATTGTTGGCTATATAATAAGGACAAAGAAAAAAGGGTAAAAAGTACTCCTAGTATGTAATTTTTCTCATTAAATAAAACAGGGTTTTTGTATGTGTGCTTAACTTTTTTGATAGGGTAAAAACGTTTTTAAATAAACTTTATTGTAAATATTTGAAAGTGAGGTTTGAATAACAAAATAATATTTATACCTTTGCCGACCCTAAAAATAGGGATTTAACATATTTAGCGTAAAATAATATGCCAACAATTTCACAATTAGTACGAAAAGGAAGAGCCAAAATAACTAAGAAGAGTAAATCGGCTGCCTTAGATTCTTGTCCGCAACGTCGTGGAGTATGTACGCGTGTTTACACTACTACGCCTAAAAAGCCTAACTCGGCAATGAGAAAAGTTGCTCGTGTAAGACTTACAAATGGTAAGGAAGTAAACGCATACATTCCAGGAGAAGGTCACAATCTACAAGAGCACTCGATAGTATTAGTTAGAGGTGGAAGGGTAAAAGATTTACCAGGAGTTAGATATCACATTGTACGTGGTGCTTTGGACACAGCAGGTGTTGCAGACCGCACGCAACGTAGATCTAAGTATGGTGCAAAACGCCCTAAGAAGTAATTCAATTAACAATCTGAAACAACAGAAATGAGAAAAAGACAGGCAAAAAAACGTCCTATCCTTCCGGATCCACGTTTTAACGACCAGCTAGTGACTCGCTTTGTAAACATGATGATGTTGCATGGAAAGAAGTCGATAGCATTTAAACTTTTTTACGATGCAATGGATATCGTAGAAGAGAAAAATCAAGACGAAGAAAAAACAGCTTTGGAGCTTTGGAAAGATGCCTTATCTAATGTAATGCCTCACGTAGAGGTGCGCAGTAGACGTGTAGGTGGTGCTACTTTTCAAATCCCTATGCAGATTAGACCAGATCGCAAAATTTCTACAGCAATGAAATGGTTAATTGGATATGCTCGTAAGCGTAACGAAAAATCATTTTCTCAAAAATTAGCTGCTGAAATACTTGCTGCTGCAAAAGAAGAAGGTGCTGCTGTTAAAAAACGTGTGGATACGCACAAAATGGCAGAGGCTAATAAAG
This sequence comes from Nonlabens sp. SCSIO 43208, assembly GCF_050703575.1. NCBI lineage: Bacteria > Pseudomonadati > Bacteroidota > Flavobacteriia > Flavobacteriales > Flavobacteriaceae > Nonlabens > Nonlabens sp. SCSIO 43208. The sequence continues at coordinate 93,868 of NZ_CP065365.1, read as the reverse complement.
CATTCTCACACTTTAGATTCTAAGACATGGCTAGAGATTTAAAATACACAAGAAATATTGGTATTGCCGCTCACATTGATGCTGGTAAAACAACAACTACTGAGCGTATACTTTATTATACAGGAGTTTCACATAAAATTGGTGAGGTGCATGATGGTGCTGCAACAATGGACTGGATGGAGCAGGAGCAGGAGCGTGGTATTACAATTACTTCTGCTGCAACAACTTGTACATGGCAGTTTCCTATGGAAAATGCTCAAAGATTACCTGAAACTAAGGATTATCACTTTAATATTATCGATACTCCTGGTCACGTAGATTTTACTGTTGAAGTAAATAGATCTTTACGTGTACTTGATGGATTGGTATTCTTATTTAGTGCAGTTGATGGTGTTGAGCCTCAGTCAGAAACTAACTGGAGATTAGCAGATAATTATAAAGTCCCACGTATGGGATTTGTTAATAAAATGGACCGTCAAGGTTCTAATTTCCTTGCGGTTTGTAATCAGGTTAAGGAAATGTTAGGTTCTAATGCGGTGCCTATCGTTTTACCTATCGGTGATGAAGCTGACTTTAAAGGAATAGTTGATCTTGTTAAGAACCGAGCTATTGTATGGCACGATAATACACAAGGAGCTACATTTGACGTAATTGATATTCCAGAAGAATTAAAAGCAGAAGCTAGAGAATACAGAGCACTTTTAATAGAAGAAGTTGCTGCTTATGATGAAAGCTTGCTTGAAAAATTCATGGAAGATGAGGATTCTATTACTGAGGATGAAATTCACGCGGCATTACGTGCAGCTGTAATGGATATGTCTATCATTCCAATGGTTTGTGGTAGTGCATTTAAGAATAAAGGAGTTCAATTCCTACTTGATGCTGTTTGTCGTTATTTACCTTCTCCGGTAGATAAGGATGCGATTGTAGGAACAAATCCAGATACAGGAGAAGAAATTACACGTAAGCCTTCTGTAGATGAGCCTTTCGCGGCATTAGCATTTAAGATTGCTACAGATCCTTTCGTAGGTCGTCTAGCGTTCTTTAGAGCTTATTCAGGACGTTTAGATGCAGGTTCGTATATCTTAAACAATAGATCTGGTAAAAAAGAGCGTATTTCACGTATTTACCAAATGCATTCTAATAAACAAAATGCTATTGAATTCATCGAGGCTGGTGATATTGGAGCTGCAGTTGGTTTTAAAGATATTAAAACAGGTGATACCATGTCTGATGAAAAGAACCCAATTGTTCTTGAATCAATGGAATTCCCTGATCCAGTAATTGGTATTGCTGTAGAGCCTAAAACAAAGGCTGATGTAGATAAGTTAGGTATGGCTCTTGCTAAATTAGCAGAAGAAGATCCAACTTTTACAGCTCGTACTGATGAAGCTTCAGGACAAACTATTATATCTGGAATGGGTGAGCTTCACTTAGATATTATTGTAGACCGTCTTAAGCGTGAGTTTAAAGTAGAAGTAAATCAGGGACAGCCACAGGTTGAGTACAAAGAAGCTGTTACAGCACGTGCTGAACACAGAGAAGTTTACAAGAAACAATCTGGTGGTCGTGGTAAATTTGCTGATATCGTATTTGTAATGGAGCCTGCGGAAGAAGGTAAAGATGGTTTAACATTTGTATCTGAAATTAAGGGTGGTAACGTACCAAAGGAATTTATTCCTTCTGTTGAAAAAGGATTTAAAGAAGCTATGAAAAACGGACCTCTTGCAGGTTACGAAGTTGATAGCCTTAAAGTTACTTTAGTTGATGGTTCTTACCACGATGTTGACTCGGATCAGTTATCTTTCGAGCTTGCTGCAAAACTTGGTTTTAAAAATGCTGCCAAGGCTGCAAAGGCGGTTATTATGGAGCCTATCATGAAGTTAGAGGTACTTACTCCTGAAGAAAACATGGGTGATATCGTTGGTGACTTGAACCGTCGTAGAGGTCAGGTAAATGATATGGGTGACCGTTCAGGTTCTAAAGTGGTAAAAGCTAATGTTCCATTATCAGAGATGTTTGGTTATGTTACCTCATTGAGAACATTGTCTTCAGGTCGTGCTACGTCAACGATGGAATTTTCACACTATGCAGAAACTCCTTCTAATATAAGTGAAGAAGTGATTGCTGCAGCAAATGGTTCAAATAATTAATTTTTTCAAAAGATGAGTCAAAAAATCAGAATCAAGCTTAAATCTTACGATTACAATTTGGTAGATAAATCTGCTGAAAAAATTGTAAAGACAGTAAAGAGTACTGGTGCTGTAGTAACGGGTCCAATCCCACTTCCTACACACAAGAAGATTTTCACAGTGTTGAGATCTCCTCACGTTAATAAAAAGTCTCGTGAGCAATTTCAATTAAGCTCTTATAAGCGTCTGTTAGATATTTATAGTTCTTCTTCTAAAACTATTGATGCCCTAATGAAATTAGAGCTTCCTAGTGGTGTTGAAGTAGAGATTAAGGTCTAATTAGATTTAATAATCAAATATTTGAGTTACGCTTTCGCGAAAGCGTAACTCTTTTTTAAATAAGTAAAATCATTTTATAATAAATAAATATGTCTGGGTTAATAGGAAAAAAAATCGGAATGACCAGCATTTATGATGAGAACGGGAAAAATATCCCTTGTACGATCATACAAGCCGGTCCTTGTGTTGTTACCCAAGTCAGAACCGAAGAAACAGATGGGTATGAGGCCCTTCAATTAGGTTTCGATGACAAATCAGACAAGAATGCTTCTAAAGCTGCTATCGGGCACTTTAAAAAAGCAGGTACTGGTGTCAAAAGAAAAGTAGTTGAATTCCAAGGTTTTGATGCGGAGTACAAATTAGGTGATTCAATCACTGTTGAAATGTTTAATGAAGGTGACTTTATTGATGTTTCTGGAACTAGTAAAGGAAAAGGATTCCAAGGTGTTGTAAAACGTCATGGTTTCGGCGGTGTTGGACAACAAACTCATGGACAGCATAACAGATTAAGAGCTCCTGGTTCTATCGGTGCAGCATCTTATCCTGCTCGTGTATTTAAAGGTATGCGTATGGCTGGTCAAATGGGGAATGAAAAAGTAAAAGTTCAAAATTTAAGAGTGCTTAAAGTGGTAGCAGATAAAAACCTTTTAGTAGTTAAAGGTTGTGTTCCTGGTCACAAAAACTCTTATGTAATAGTTGAGAAGTAATGAAAGTAGCAGTTATAGACATTAAGGGTAAAGACACAGGTCGTCAAGTTGAGTTGGCTGATAATGTCTTTGGAATAGAGCCTAGTGAGCATGCTATATACTTAGATGTTAAGCAGTATTTAGCTGCACAACGTCAAGGTACTCATAAAGCTAAGCAACGAGCAGAAATTGCTGGAAGTACAAGAAAGATTAAGAAGCAAAAAGGAACAGGAACTGCTCGTGCAGGTTCTATTAAATCACCAGTTTTTAGAGGTGGTGGTAGAATTTTTGGTCCTGTACCACGTGACTATTCTTTTAAACTGAATAAGAATCAAAAAAGATTAGCTCGTAAAAGTGCCTTAAGTTTGAAGGCTTCTGAAGGTACTTTACATGTAGTTCAAGATTTCAATTTTGATGCTCCTAAAACAAAGAATTTTTTAGAAGTTTTAGAAGGTTTAGGTCTCTCTGATAAAAAATCTCTATTTGTATTGGGTGAATCAAATAATAATGTATATTTGTCATCGCGAAATTTGAAAGCAGCTAACGTTGTAACTACCTCAGGATTAAACACTTACAGTGTAATGAATGCTGATAATGTAGTGATTTTAGAGAGCTCTTTAGAGAAAATCGAAGAATTTTTAACTAAGTAACTATGAGTATTTTATTAAAACCGATCATAACAGAGAAGGCAACTAACGATAGTGAGTTGTTAAATCGCTATGGTTTTGTAGTGTCTCCTAGTGCAAACAAAGTTGAGATAAAAAAAGCTGTGGAAGCTGAATATGGTGTTACAGTTCTTAAGGTAAGAACTATGAATACTAGAATTGAGCGAAACGTGAAATATACAAAGTCAGGTATTCAAGTTGGTAAAACTGGTGCTATTAAAAAAGCATTTGTACAACTTAAAGATGGTGATACCATCGACCTTTATAGTAATTTATAATAATTAACTGAGATGTCAGTAAGAAAATTAAAACCTGTAACTCCTGGACAGCGATTTAGAGTTGTTAATGGCTACGACGCTATTACAACTGATAAGCCGGAGAAGAGTTTACTTGCTCCGAAAAAACGTTCAGGTGGTCGTAACGCTAGTGGTCGTATGACTATGCGTTATAAAGGTGGCGGTCATAAGAAGCGCTACCGTATAATCGATTTCAAAAGAGATCGTCATGGAATACCTGCAACGGTATCAACTATTGAGTATGATCCAAATAGATCAGCTTTTATTGCTCTTGTTAGCTATCAAGATGGTGAAAAAAGATATGTTATTGCTCAAAATGGTCTTAAGGTAGGACAAAACATCGTTAGCGGTGAGTCTGTTGCTCCTGAGGTTGGTAACGCTATGAAATTAGCTAATATTCCTCTGGGTACTGTTATTAGTTGTATTGAGTTGCATCCTGGTCAGGGAGCTGTTTTGGCTCGTAGTGCAGGTGCGTTTGCACAATTAATGGCGAGAGACGGTAAGTATGCTACCGTGAAGTTACCTTCTGGTGAGACTAGAATGATTTTACAGCAGTGTATGGCAACTGTTGGTGCTGTATCAAACAGTGATCATCAGTTAATCGTCGGTGGTAAGGCTGGTCGTAGTCGTTGGTTAGGAAGAAGGCCAAGAACTCGTCCTGTTGCCATGAATCCAGTTGATCACCCAATGGGTGGTGGTGAAGGTCGTGCTTCAGGAGGTCATCCTAGATCTCGTAATGGTATTCCTGCTAAAGGTTATCGTACTCGCGACAAGAATAAAGCTAGTAGTCAATTTATAATAGAACGCAGAAAGAAATAAGTTATGGCACGTTCATTAAAAAAAGGACCTTACGTTTTTCATAAACTAGAAAAGAAGGTTGCTCAAAATATTGAGTCAGGTAAGAAAGCTGTAGTAAAGACTTGGTCGCGTTCATCTATGATTACGCCAGACTTTGTAGGTCAAACAATTGCAGTTCATAATGGTCGTCAGTTTGTTCCTGTTTACGTAACAGAGAATATGGTAGGGCATAAGTTAGGTGAATTTTCACCAACTCGTTCATTCCGTGGACATGCTGGTGCTAAAAATAAAGGAAAAAAGTAATCTAGGTCATGGGAAGTCGTAAAAGAGAAATGGCTGCTAAGCTCAAGGAGCAAAAAAGCCAGATTGCTATAGCAAAATTAAATAATTGTCCTACATCTCCTCGTAAAATGAGATTAGTTGCTGATATCATTAGAGGTAAAAAGGTGGAGGATGCGTTAAATATACTTAAGTTTTCATCTAAGGAGGCTGCACGACGTTTGGATAAGTTGGTCTTGTCTGCTATCGCAAATTGGCAGTCTAAGAATGAGGATTCTGATGTTGCTGATGCAGGTTTGTTTATTAAGGAGATTCGTGTAGATGGTGGTACAATGTTAAAAAGACTAAGGCCAGCACCTCAAGGTAGAGCGCATAGAATAAGAAAGAGATCGAACCACGTAACTGTTGTGTTAGGTCAAAAAAATAATGAAGAGGTTAACTAATTTAGGATATGGGACAAAAAACTAATCCAATAGGAAATCGTTTAGGTATCATCAGAGGTTGGGAATCTAACTGGTATGGTGGAAACGATTATGGTGATAAACTAGCTGAGGATGATAAAATACGTAAGTATATTCATGCTCGTCTTTCAAAGGCTAGTGTATCTAGAGTTATTATTGAACGTACTCTTAAGTTAGTGACTATTACTATCACAACCGCTAGACCTGGAATTATTATTGGTAAAGGTGGTCAAGAGGTGGATAGGCTTAAAGAAGAGTTGAAGAAGATTACTGGTAAGGATGTTCAAATTAACATTCATGAAATAAAAAGACCAGAATTAGATGCTCATTTAGTTGGAGCTAGTATTGCTCGTCAGATTGAGAATCGTATCTCGTATAGACGTGCAATAAAGATGGCTATTGCTGCTGCCATGAGAATGAATGCTGAAGGAATTAAAATTCAAATTTCAGGTCGTCTTAATGGAGCGGAAATGGCTCGATCAGAATCTTACAAGGATGGACGTATTCCTTTGTCTACTTTTAGAGCAGATATCGACTATGCATTAGTTGAAGCTCATACTACCTACGGAAGATTAGGTATTAAAGTGTGGATTATGAAGGGAGAAGTTTATGGTAAGCGTGAGTTGTCTCCATTGGTAGGCTTATCTAAGAAGAGTGGTAAAGGTGGTGGATCTGGAAACAGAGGAAATCGTCGTCGTAGAAAATAAAATTAGATAGAGATGTTACAACCTAGAAAGACAAAATTTAGAAAGCAACAGAAGGGCCGTATGAAGGGTAACTCTGGTCGAGGAAACCAGCTAGCCTACGGTACATTTGGTATTAAATCTCTTGATTCTAATTTTATTAATTCAAGACAGATTGAAGCGGCTCGTATTGCTGCCACTAGATATATGAAGAGAGAAGGTTCTCTTTGGATCAAAATATTTCCGGATAAACCTATCACTAAAAAGCCTCTTGAGGTTCGTATGGGTAAAGGAAAGGGTAATGTTGAATATTGGGCTGCTGTTGTGAAACCAGGTCGTGTGCTTTTTGAGGTTGCAGGAGTTCCTCAAGCTATTGCTCAGGAGGCTTTAAGGTTAGCTGCTCAAAAATTGCCAGTTAAAACTAAATTCATCGTAGCAAGAGACTACCAAGAATAGAATATTATGAAAAACGCAGATATAGCAAAACTGTCAGAAACAGAATTACAAGCAAAACTTGCTGAGTTTAATTCTTCTTACTCAGAGTTGAGAAGAATGCATAGTATGTCTCCTTTAGATAATCCTTCAGAGATTACTAAAGCTAGGAAAACGATTGCTAGATTAAAAACAGCTTTAAATAGCAAATAGTTCACATGGAAACAAGAAATTTAAGAAAAGAACGTATCGGTGTAGTTACATCGAATAAGATGGACAAAAGCATCGTTGTTTCAGAGGTGAAACGTCAGAAGCATCCAATGTATGGAAAGTTCGTACTTAAGACTAAAAAGTATGTTGCTCACGATGAAACGAATGACTGTAACGAAGGTGATACAGTTCGTATAATGGAAACTAGACCTCTTAGTAAATCTAAAAACTGGAGATTAGTTGAAATAATTGAAAGAGCTAAATAATGGTACAACAAGAATCAAGATTAAAAGTAGCAGACAATACTGGAGCTAAAGAAGTTCTTTGTATTCGTGTATTAGGTGGGACTAAAAGGAGATATGCTTCTGTTGGTGATAAAATTGTTGTTTCTGTTAAAGAATCTACACCTAATGGTAATATTAAAAAAGGTGCTGTTTCAACTGCAGTAGTTGTGAGAACAAAGAAAGAGGTTAGAAGACCAGACGGATCGTATATTCGTTTCGATGATAACGCTTGTGTTCTTCTTAATCCTAATTCGGAAATGCGAGGAACTCGTGTTTTTGGGCCGGTTGCTCGTGAGCTTAGGGACAAGCAGTTTATGAAAATTGTTTCATTAGCACCTGAGGTGTTATAATAAGGAATTATGAGTAAGGTAAAAATTAAAACTGGAGATAAGGTTAGGGTTACCACAGGTGAACACAAAGGTTCTGAAGGTGTTGTAACCAAAATACTTAAAGATAAAAACCGCGTAATTGTGGAAGGTGTTAACATGGTTTCAAAGCATGAAAAACCAAGCGCTACAAATCCTCAAGGTGGTATAAAGGAATTGGAAGCTCCTCTTCACATCTCTAATGTGTCTTTAATCGACTCAGATGGTAAAGCAACTAAGGTTGGTTACAAGTCTGAAGATGGTAAAAAGGTTCGCTTCGCTAAAACTAATAATCAAGCTATATAGTCATGTCATACGTACCAAGACTTAAAGAAGAATACAACGAAAGGGTGTCTAAATCTCTTCAGGAAGAATTCGGTTACAAAAATGTAATGGAAATTCCTAAATTACAAAAGATAGTTTTAAGTAGAGGAGTAGGTGCTGCGGTAGCAGATAAGAAGCTTATTGATTATGCTGTGGAGGAGTTAACTACTATTACTGGTCAAAAAGCTGTTGCTACTTTATCTAAAAAGGATGTTGCTTCCTTTAAGTTAAGAAAAGGAATGCCTATTGGAGCCAAAGTTACGCTTAGAGGTGAGAGAATGTATGAATTTCTTGATCGTTTAATTACTGTAGCATTGCCTAGAGTTAGAGATTTTCAGGGAATTAAGGCAAATGGTTTTGATGGTAGAGGAAATTATAACTTGGGTATCACTGAGCAGATCATTTTCCCAGAGATAAATATCGATAAAGTAAACAAAATTTCTGGTATGGATATTACATTCGTTACCAGTGCAAATACTGATAAGGAGGCTAAGTCTCTTTTAGGAGAACTAGGTTTACCTTTCAAAAAGAATTAAGATGGCAAAAGAATCAATGAAAGCGCGTGAGCGCAAGCGTCAAGCTCTAGTAGATAAGTATGCTGAAAAGCGTCAGGCTTTGAAGGAAGCTGGTGATTATGAAGCTCTTCAAAAATTACCTAAGAATGCATCACCTGTTAGGTTACACAATAGATGTAAGTTAACCGGAAGGCCAAAAGGTTATATGCGTCAGTTTGGTATTTCAAGAGTCCTTTTTAGAGAAATGGCAAACAAAGGTTTGATTCCTGGTGTCAAAAAAGCAAGTTGGTAAAATAAAGATTTTTTGTAGTTATGAATACAGATCCAATAGCAGATTATCTTACACGTATTAGAAACGCGGTAAGAGCTAACCATAGAGTTGTTGAAATACCAGCTTCTAATGTTAAAAAAGAAATTACTAAAATTCTTTTCGATCAAGGTTATATTTTAAGTTATAAAATAATTGAGGCTCCTGCCCAGGATGTGATCAAGATAGCTTTGAAATATGACAAGTCAACTAATGAACCAGTTATAAAGGATTTACAAAGACTTAGTAAGCCAGGTCTTCGTAAGTATGCTGGTGCAAAAGAGTTGCCAAGAATTTTGAACGGTTTAGGCGTGGCTATCGTTTCAACATCTAAAGGTGTGATGACTGATAAGCAGGCTCGTTCAGAGAATGTCGGTGGGGAAGTGCTTTGTTACGTTTATTAATATATTAATATGTCAAGAATAGGAAAAAGTCCTGTAGCGATTCCTGCAGGTGTTACCGTAAGGGTTGAGGACGACTTCATTCATGTGGAAGGTAAATTGGGATCTTTATCTCAAAAATTTTCAGATGTTGAAGTTAAAATTGAAGAAAATCAAGTGTTGATTTCTCGTCCTTCTGATTCAAAGGATCACAGAGCTAAGCATGGTTTATATCGTGCTTTGGTTCAAAACATGGTTCAAGGAGTTAATGAGGGTTGGACTAAACAGCTAGAACTAGTAGGTGTTGGTTATAGAGCGAGTAATCAGGGACAAAAGCTAGATTTAGCTTTAGGTTTTTCTCATAATATTGTATTGGACATTGCTCCGGAAGTGAAAGTGGAAACAATTTCTGAAAAGGGTAAAAACCCAATAGTTAAACTTACTTCGCACGATAAGCAATTAGTTGGTCAGGTAGCAGCTAAAATCCGATCATTTAGAAAGCCTGAACCATATAAAGGTAAGGGTGTTAAGTTTGTTGGTGAGATTTTAAGAAGAAAAGCTGGTAAATCAGCATAATAAACAGATATAATGGCATTTTCAAAAGAACAACGTAGATTAAAAATACGTAAGAGAATAAGAAGAACAGTTTCTGGTACTGCCGAAAGACCTAGATTATCTGTTTATAGAAGTAATAAAGAAATTTATGCTCAAGTTATTAATGATGTAGATGGTATAACTATAGCTTCCGCTTCATCTAGAGAACTTGATGCAAAAGCTCCAAAAATGGACCTAGCGAAACAAGTTGGTGTTAAGCTTGCTGAGAAAGCAAAAGCTGCTGGTGTAAGTAAGGTTTCTTTTGATCGTGGAGGTTATTTATATCATGGTAGAGTACTTTCATTAGCAGAAGGAGCTAGAGAAGGAGGACTACAATTTTAATCACATATTACATTAAATTATGTATCAAAAATATAAAAACGTAGAAACTGTGAAACCAGGTGGACTTGAATTAAAGGATCGTTTGGTAGGTGTTCAACGTGTAACTAAAGTGACTAAAGGTGGTCGTGCATTTGGATTTTCTGCTATCGTTGTGGTAGGTGATGAAAATGGTGTAGTCGGTCATGGGTTAGGTAAGTCTAAAGAAGTTTCTGAAGCGATATCCAAAGCTGTTGAGGATGCTAAAAAGAATTTGGTAAGAATTCCACTGCAAAATGGTACTATTCCACATGAGCAAAAGGGTAAATTTGGTGGAGCGAGAGTTTTACTTATGCCTGCATCTACTGGTACTGGGGTGATTGCTGGTGGAGCTATTCGTGCAGTTCTTGAGTCAGTTGGAGTTCACGATGTTTTAAGTAAGAATCAGGGATCTTCTAATCCACATAACGTGGTAAAGGCAACTTTTGACGCTTTACTTCAATTAAGAAGTGCTGCAACAATTGCTAAGCAAAGAGGAGTTTCTTTAGATAAAGTGTTTAACGGATAATAGTTTTAGTGATGGCAAAGTTGAGAATTAAAAAGGTAAAAAGTGCGATTAATCGTACAGCGAACCAGAAAAAGACTTTAGAGGCACTTGGTTTAAGAAAGATGAATCAGGTTGTTGAACACGATGATAATTCGGTTATCCAAGGAATGATAAGAACTGTTTCTCATTTGATTACAGTCGAGAACATTTAAAAAAATTAGGATGAAATTACATAATATCAAACCTGCTGAAGGTGCAGCTAAAAAGGCTGGTAAAATTATAGGTCGTGGTCAGGGTACTGGTAAAGGTGGTACTTCTACTAGAGGTCATAAAGGAGCTAAATCACGTTCAGGTTATTCTAAGAAAATTGGTTTTGAAGGAGGACAAATGCCTTTACAACGCCGTGTTCCTAAATTTGGTTTTACTAACATAAATCGTAAGGAATATGTTGGAATTAATCTTGATACCATCCAAAATTATGTTGATGCTAATCGTTTTGGTTCGGATATTTCTTTAGAGGATTTCGTAAGCCAAGGTCTAGCAGGAAAGAATGACTTAATTAAGGTATTGGGTAGAGGAGAGCTTTCTGCTAAAGTTAAAGTTACCGCTCATAAATTCACTGCGTCGGCTCAAGAAGCTATTACTAAAGCTGGTGGTGAAGCAGTAACAATTTAATCTATCCACATGAAGTTTATAGATACTCTTAAAAATATTTGGAAAATAGAAGAGCTTAAAGATCGTATTCTTATGACTTTAAGCCTTCTTCTTGTTTATCGTTTTGGAGCTCAAGTAGTGCTTCCAGGTATTGATTCTACGAAACTTGGTGGTTTTGCTGATAATTTTGATACTGGAATAGGTGGTATTTTAAATGCCTTCACAGGAGGAGCATTTGCTAATGCCTCAGTTTTTGCCTTAGGGATTATGCCGTACATCTCAGCTAGCATTGTCGTTCAGCTTATGGGATTAGCTATTCCGTATCTTCAAAAATTACAGAAGGAAGGTGAGTCTGGGCGTAGAAAAATTAATCAGATAACACGATGGTTAACCATAGGTATTTGCGTAATTCAAGCACCTACATACTTGTTGACCTTAGAAACTTTGGGTGTTCCTCAAGATGCATTTATAGATGGTAGAGGTGCTGGTTTCATTACCATTAGTACAATTATCCTAGTTACTGGATGTATTTTTGCTATGTGGTTAGGTGAGAAAATAACTGATAAAGGTATAGGTAACGGTATATCGTTACTTATAATGGTTGGAATCATTGCTACATTACCACAGGCATTTATTCAGGAAATTACCTCAAGATATAATGGAACTGGTGGATTGTTTGTTATTATTATTGAAGTGGTGATTTGGTTGTTGGTAATTCTAGCATGTATTATGTTAGTGATGGCAGTAAGAAAAATACCGGTGCAATATGCAAGAAGATCCGCAACTGGTAGTTATGAAAAGGTAGTTGGTGGTGCAAGGGAATACATTCCGCTTAAGCTTAATGCTTCAGGTGTTATGCCTATTATTTTTGCTCAAGCTATTATGTTTGTTCCAGCAGCTATCGGTAATCTTGAAGCTGGTTGGGCCAAGGAAGTAGGTAATGCTTTTGGCGATATATTTGGTTTCTGGTATAATTTGGTCTTTGCATTGTTAATCATTATTTTCACTTATTTCTATACAGCAATTACGGTTAAAACCAATGAGATGGCGGATAATTTGAAAAGAAGTAACGGTTTTATTCCTGGAATTCGTCCTGGTACAGAAACAGCTGATTATTTAGATGAAATAATGTCTTTGATAACTCTTCCAGGTTCCGTATTTTTGGCGGCTGTTGCAATATTCCCTGCCATCGTTTCACTTTTTGGTGTTACTCAGGCATGGGCACTGTTTTATGGTGGAACGTCATTATTGATTATGGTCGGTGTAGCTATAGATACAATGCAGCAGATTAATGCTTATTTGTTGAATAAACATTACGATAGTTTAATTAAAACTGGTAAAAATAGAAAAGCAGTAGCATAATGGCTAAACAAGCAGCAATTGAACAAGATGGTACTATTATTGAAGCTTTATCGAATGCAATGTTTCGTGTTGAGCTAGAAAATGGTCATGTTGTTACAGCGCATATTTCAGGTAAAATGCGCATGCACTATATTAAATTATTACCTGGAGATAAAGTAAAACTTGAAATGAGTCCTTACGATTTAACGAAAGCAAGGATCACTTATAGATACTAATTATGAAAGTAAGAGCGTCACTTAAGAAAAGAAGTGCTGACTGCAAAATTGTACGTCGTAAAGGTCGTTTGTATGTCATCAACAAAAAAAATCCAAAATTTAAACAAAGACAAGGTTAAGCTATGGCTAGAATTGCAGGGGTAGATATACCTAAAAATAAACGTGGTGAAGTAGCATTAACTTACATATATGGTGTAGGTAGAAGTCGTGCTAAAGAAATTCTTATCTCAACAGGTGTTGGTTTAGATAAGAAAGTTAACGATTGGAATGATGATGAAATCAGTAAAATTCGTGCCGCTGTTGGAGAATTCACTATAGAAGGTGAACTTCGTTCCGAAACTCAGCTTAACATTAAGCGTCTAATGGATATTGGGTGTTATCGCGGTATTCGTCATCGTAGTGGTTTACCACTAAGAGGTCAGAGAACTAAGAATAACTCGAGAACTCGTAAAGGTAAGCGTAAGACCGTTGCAAATAAAAAGAAAGCAACTAAATAATAATTAAGTCAAATGGCAAAGTCTAAAACTGTAACAAAGAAACGTAAGGTAATTGTTGATAGTCACGGAGAAGCTCACATTTCTTCATCTTTCAATAATATTCTTATCTCTTTAACAAATAAAAAGGGTGAAGTTATTTCTTGGTCATCTGCTGGAAAAATGGGTTTCCGTGGATCGAAGAAAAACACTCCATATGCAGCGCAGTTAGCTGCTGAGGATGCGTCTAAAGTTGCTCACGAAGCTGGTTTACGTAAGGTAAAAGCTTATGTTAAAGGTCCAGGAAATGGAAGAGAAAGCGCAATTCGTAGTATCCATAATGCCGGTATAGAAGTAACTGAAATTATTGATGTTACGCCGTTACCACACAATGGTTGTCGTCCACCAAAACGTAGAAGAGTATAACAAGGGAATTATTAGCGCTATCGAAGGATATTGACCTGAATTCATAGCATCCCACATTAAATTTATATTAAATGGCAAGATATAGAGGTCCTAAGGCAAAAATTGCTAGAAGGTTTAGAGAACCAATTTTTGGCCCTAGTAAAGCCCTGGAAAAGAAAAATTATCCTCCAGGAATGCACGGTAATAATAGACGCCGTGGAAAAGAATCAGAGTATGCAGTTCAATTAAAGGAAAAGCAAAAAGCTAAATACACCTATGGGGTACTTGAAAAGCAGTTTCGTTTAATGTTTGAAAAGGCTGTAAGAAGTACTGGTATTACAGGTGAAGTTTTACTTCAACTTTGTGAATCTCGTTTAGATAACGTGGTTTATCGTATGGGTCTTGCAAGATCTAGACGTGGAGCTCGTCAGTTAGTTTCGCATAGACACATTACAGTTAACGGTAAGTTAGTTAATATACCATCTTATCAGTTAAAAGCTGGTGACGAAGTTGCTGTTCGTGAAAAGTCTAAATCATTACAATCTATTGATGATGCTCTTTCTTCTAATGAGCATGTATATGATTTCGTTACATTCAATAAAGCAACTATGTCTGGTTCTTTTGTTTCGGTTCCTGAGCGTATCCAGATTCCGGAAAACATAAAAGAACAATTAATCGTAGAGCTTTACTCTAAATAATAACCAACAATTCCTAACGACTATGGCAATTTTAAATTTTCAGAAGCCTGATAAAGTAATCATGATCGACTCTACTGATTTCGAGGGTAAATTCGAGTTCAGACCGTTGGAGCCAGGTTATGGATTGACTGTTGGTAATGCCTTGCGTAGAGTTTTGTTGTCTTCTTTAGAAGGTTTCGCAATTACTTCTATACGCATAGAAGGTGTAGATCATGAATTTTCTACTATAGAAGGTGTAGTTGAGGATGTTACCGAAATGGTGCTTAATTTCAAACAAGCCCGTTTTAGAAGACAAATCGACGAAGTAGATAGTGAGGTAGTAAATATTTCATTTGGTGGTAAAGAGCAATTTACTGCTGGTGATATGCAAAAGTACATCTCTGGTTTTCAAGTTTTAAATCCTGAATTGGTTATTTGTAACACAGACCCTTCAGTGAATTTAAATCTAGAAATCACTATTGAAAAAGGTAGAGGTTATGTTCCGGCTGAGGAGAATAAAAATCCTTCTGCACCTATAGGTACAATCGCAATTGATTCTATATTTACTCCTATCAAGAACGTTAAGTATAGTATTGAAAATTACCGTGTTGAACAAAAAACGGATTATGAAAAATTGGTTTTTGAAATTCAAACAGATGGTAGTATTCATCCTAAATTAGCCCTTACTGAGGCCGCTAAGACTTTAATCCATCACTTCATGTTATTCAGCGATGAAAGAATTACACTAGAAGCAGATGAAATAGCGCAAACAGAAACTTATGATGAAGAAAGTCTTCACATGAGACAACTTCTTAAAACTAAACTGGTTGATATGGAGTTATCTGTACGTGCATTAAATTGTCTTAAAGCTGCAGAAGTAGAAACTTTAGGTGATTTAGTTTCATATAACAAAAACGATTTAATGAAGTTTAGAAACTTTGGTAAAAAGTCTTTAACTGAATTAGAAGAGTTAGTTAATACTAAAGGTTTGAACTTTGGTATGGATTTAAGTAAATATAAATTAGACCGTGACTAGTAGTAACTGGTTATAGAATTACAATAAAATGAGACACGGAAACAAAATAAACAATCTTAGCAGAAAGACAGCTCACAGAAAAGCTATGCTTTCAAATATGGCTTGTTCATTGATCGAACATAAACGTATTAATACAACACTTGCTAAGGCAAAGGCTTTAAAACAATTTGTTGAGCCTATTATAACTAAGAGTAAAGAAGACACCACACATAATAGACGTCTTACATTTTCTAAATTACGTAGTAAGGAAGCAGTTACTCAACTTTTCAGAGAAGTTGCTATCAAAGTGGGTGATCGTCCAGGTGGTTACACTAGAATTATCAAACTTGGTAATCGTTTAGGTGATAATGCTGATATGGCAATGATCGAGTTAGTTGATTTCAACGAGGTTTACCAAACAGGTGCTTCTAAGAAAACAACCAGACGTAGTAGAAGAAGTCGCTCAAGTAAAGCAGCTGTTGATACAACAACTACTAATGAAGAAGAATAAATTCTTTTTTACGTAAATAACAATAAAGGACTGATGAATGTTTCATCAGTCCTTTTTTTATAATTAATTTTACCAAACTTTTAATTAATGGCTTACTTAGAGAAAAAGGACGCAGTTGTGGTTCTATCAGATGGGACTGTCTTTTATGGCAAAGCAATAGGTGACGGTGGTACTGCCACTGGTGAGATTTGCTTCAATACAGGTACAACAGGTTATCAAGAGATTTTTACAGATCCTTCCTACTTTGGACAGATAATGGTTACAACTAATGCTCATATAGGTAACTATGGTGTTGTGAATGATGATTCTGAATCAAACAGTATAAAAATTTCGGGCTTAGTTTGTAAAAATTTTTCTGCGATTCACAGTCGTCCTGCTGCAACTTCAGATTTACTTAAACATTTACAAGAACAAAATCTTGTTATTTTGTGTGATGTGGATACTCGAGCACTTGTATCCTATATAAGAGATAATGGTGCTCAAAATGCCATTATTTCAACCGCTGTTGATGATATAGAAGCCTTAAAGGAACAACTTTCCAAAGTTCCAAGTATGAAAGGGCTTGAGCTTGCTAGTAAAGTTTCTACAACTGAAGCTTATTACTACGGCAATCCTGATGCACAATACAAGGTAGCGGCATTAGATTTAGGAGTTAAAACTAACATTCTTAAAAATCTTGCCAGTCGTGACGTTTACATTAAAGTTTTTCCATTTAATACACCATTTGCAGAATTAAAGGCATTTAATCCTGATGGATATTTTATTTCAAATGGACCTGGTGACCCAGAACCACTTGAAACCGTAATTGCAACAGCTAGGGAAATATTGAACTCAAGTATGCCATTATTTGGTATTTGCTTAGGTCATCAAATAATCGCCTTGGCGCATAACATAGAGACTTATAAAATGCATAATGGTCATAGAGGAATAAATCATCCGATTAAGAACCTCTTAACTGGAAAAGGCGAAATAACTTCTCAGAATCACGGATTTGCAATCAATAAAGAACAAGCAGAGCGTCATGATGATATAGAAATTACCCACGTACATCTTAATGATGATACAGTTGCAGGTATGAGAATAAAATCAAAACCTTGCTTTAGTGTACAATATCATCCAGAAGCAGGACCAGGACCTAACGATGCAACCTATTTGTTTGATGAATTTATCCACCTTATAAAAACCAATAAAGAAAGAGTAGCATGAGTACAATAATTAATATACACGCAAGACAAATTTTTGATTCTAGAGGTAATCCTACAGTTGAAGTAGATGTTATTACTTCAAATGGAGTAATAGGAAGAGCTGCAGTTCCATCTGGTGCTTCAACTGGTGAACACGAGGCTGTTGAGCTTAGAGATGGAGGATCTTCTTATATGGGTAAAGGTGTAGGAAAAGCAGTTAATAACGTAAACACCGTTATATCAGAAGAGCTGCTTGGAGCTTCTGTTTTTGATCAGGCTTCTATTGATCAAGCTATGATAGATCTTGACGGAACTCCTAATAAAGCAAAGTTAGGTGCAAATGCAATTCTTGGTGTTTCATTAGCATGCGCCAAGGCTGCAGCAGCAGAACTTAATCAGCCTCTATATAAGTACATTGGAGGAATGAGTGCTTCAACTCTTCCTGTTCCTATGATGAATATAATAAATGGAGGTTCTCATAGTGATGCTCCTATTGCTTTTCAGGAATTTATGATCATGCCTGTGGTCGCAGAAAGTTTTTCACACGCACTACAAATGGGCACTGAGATTTTTCATCACCTTAAAAAAGTGTTACATGATAGAAATTTGAGTACAGCCGTAGGTGATGAAGGTGGTTTTGCTCCTGCTCTTGAAGGTACTGAAGATGCTCTAGAGACTATACTACTTGCAATCAAAAATGCGGGTTACACTCCTGGAGAACAAATAATGATAGCTTTGGATTGTGCAGCGGCAGAGTTTTATGTAGATGGAATGTATGATTATACTAAATTCGAAGGTGATAAAGGTGTTAAACGTTCAAGTGAAGAACAGGCTTCTTACCTCGCAGATCTTGCCAATAAGTATCCTATAATCTCGATAGAAGATGGTATGGATGAAAATGATTGGGATGGTTGGAAATCACTGACCGAGAAAGCAGGTGATAAAGTTCAATTAGTAGGTGATGATTTATTTGTAACAAACGTTGAAAGACTCTCTAGAGGTATTGAGAATCACATCGCAAATTCTATTTTAATCAAAGTAAATCAAATAGGTACTCTTACAGAGACAATTGCTGCGGTGAATATGGCTCACAAAGCTGGTTATACTTCTGTTATGTCTCACAGGTCGGGAGAAACTGAGGATAACACTATTGCTGATCTTGCAGTTGCTTTAACAACTGGTCAAATTAAGACAGGTTCTGCTTCGAGATCTGATCGTATGGCAAAATACAATCAGTTATTAAGAATTGAAGAGGAGTTAGCTGAAAATGCTTATTACCCAGGAAAGAAAGCTTTTCAAATTTAATTTGAGTTAGTACGCTTTCGCGAAAGCGAGATAATCATAACCATCCCACACGGGATGGTTTTTTTGTTTAACACTATCGATGAAATACATGTTTAGACTTCAAAAAGTCATTTTTTACGATTAAAAACGTGTTTTTAACGTTTTCTATTGTTTATTGCGGCATTCTAAATTATCAAAATGAAAAGACTATTATCCCTATTATGTTTACTTATTTCATTTACATTAAGTGCTCAAAGCTCCATGTGGCAATCAATTGACACTAGTGAATTGCCCGTAATAAGTGAACAAGACAGGCCTATAAAGCCGTTAAAGTTTGACTTAATTCAAGTAGATGCTTCCATTCTTTCTCAATATTTAACTGGTGCTCCAGATAGATTTGATGGCAGAAATGGAATAATTGTCGATTTACCAGTGTCAGAAGGTAAATTTGAAAGTTTCGAAGTTTTTAATTCAGGTTCTTTATCTAAAGGATTTTCCAACCAGTATCCCAATATTCAATCATTTATTGGAAAAGGCATTGATAACCCTAAAAATGTAATATACTTTACTATAACCTCTAAAGGTTTTCATGGTGTTATAAGAGGGGAAAAAATCACTTATATTGATCCTTACTCTAAATCGACTCCTAATATTGTTATGATTTATGATCGTAACAATCTAACTAGATCTGATCAGGAAGTTTTTGATTGTCATGTAGAAGATACCTTAAGCAAGGAAACTATTGATGCTTTTGAATCCTCTACCATTTCAAAAGCTTTTAGAGATAGAGTTTTTAGAACTTATAGAATTGCGATTGCTGCAACAGGTGAATATACTGCATACCATGATGATGGTAATGCTGGGAACGGTGATGCAGTTGCTGATGCTCTTGCTGGTATCGCGGTGACCTTGACAAGGGTGAACTCCGTTTTTGAACAAGAAATGTCTATCAGATTTACATTAGTAGCTAATAATTCTGCAATTGTTTTTACAAATGCTGGTACTGACCCATATGATAATTATAGTGGTGGTCAAATGATTGGAGCAAATACTAATGCGATTAATTCAAGAATCGGAAGTGCAGCTTATGATATAGGCCATGTATTCTCAACTGGTGGTGGTGGAATAGCAAGTGCTGTAAGATGTAGCGGAAGTAAAGCCCAAGGTGTAACGGGTATCGTTACTCCAGAATTTGACCCGTTTGATATTGATTATGTGAGCCATGAGATTGGACACCAATTTGGTGCTTCTCACACATTTTATAACGGGTGTTTCGGTGGTAGTCCATCTTCTGCACCTGTTGAAACGGGAAGTGCTTCCACTATTATGGGTTATGCTGGGATTTGTGCGCCTAATGTACAAGATAATTCAGATGCATATTTTCATTTGATTAGTTTATTTCAAATGCATAATGAATTAGTCTCTGATACTTGTGAATTGGAACAAGGTTTAAATGGATTAAACGCTAGCGCACCTAATTCAGTTTCTTTAACTAACAAAACAATACCTAGAAACACTCCTTTCAAATTAACCGGGATTTCTACACAAGCTCCAGATCCTGGAGAAACTTATACTTATAACTGGGAACAACTTGATAACGGATATAATGCAGGTGGTTATACGGGAGCTACACAACCACCACTTTCGTCTAACAATAGGGGACCTGTGTTTAGAACATTATTTCCAACTACAAGCCCAACTAGATATTTTCCTAATCTAAATGACTTAGTAAATAATGTTGATCCTACATGGGAAACACTACCAAATGTACAACGAGAGATGAGATTCTTTTGTACGATTAGGGATAATAACATTAATGGAGGTCAATCAGATTTTGCAGGTGTCACCATTACAGTTGGAGCCTCTGCAGCGTTTAGTGTTTCTTCACCAAACACGGGATCAGAATTGTGGTATGAAGGCGAAAATGTCAATATTACATGGAATGAAGCAGGTACAAATAATACAACTTATGCTACTCAAGTAAATATTCTCTTATCAACTGATGGTGGTTATACCTATCCTATAACATTAGCTTCTAATGTTAATAATGACGGTTCACAAATCGTGAACATTCCGACTGGTGTTAAAACCACCCAGGCAAGAATCATGATAGAAGCTGTTGATAATTATTTCTTTGATATATCTAATCAGAATTTTGAAATTAAAGAAGGTACTTTTGAATTGAACTTGGCAAATGATACAGTTTCCTCATGTTCTCCAAGTGATGCAGCTTTTTCATTTAATTACGTTCCTGCGCCAGGATTTATCGAAACTGCAACTTTTTCTACCAATAATTTGCCGGCAAATCTTAATGTTAACTTCACCCCAGCATCAACTAGTGCAACTGGAACTATTCAAGCTACAATATCTAATACCGCTGGTGTAGATGCAGGAAGGTATGAATTTGATCTAATTACTACTACGACTTCTGCTACAATAGTTCAACCGATGGTTCTTAAGATTTTTGATGGAAATGTTGGACAGGTAAATTTAACTTCTCCAATAAATGGTGCTGGTAATCAAGTTGCTAATCCTTTATTGATGTGGGACGATTTAGAAAGTGCATCGGGTTATTTAGTTGAAATTTCTGAACAATCTGATTTTTCTACGGTGGTAGAATCGGCAGCAGTATTTAATGTTACTCAATACCAACCGACTTTATTAGAAAGTAGTAAAATTTACTTTTGGAGGATAACACCATCTAATGATTGTACAACAGGTACAGCAAATTCTATTTCTGCATTTCAAACAGCTCAAGATGTTTGTAATACTTATGGAGGAACAGGAGGAATAGGTAGTGAGTATTATGAAAATAATGACAACATTTGGAATACAAATAGTAATAATGCTGTGAGTGCGCGAGTGCAAGTAACTGATGATATTGAGATAACTCAGGTTTCTTTTTATATGAATGCTACTCATAGTGATACGGGAGATTTAAAAATGCAGTTAAGTAGTCCTACAGGAAGATTCTCTGAAGTTTACAATAGAGAATGTGCGGCCGGAAGAAATTTTGACCTCACAGTAAGCGACTCGGGTACTGAAGCTTTTGGTTGTAATCCAGGATATACAGGTGCTATTACAGGAGTACGTACTCCTGGTCAAGCATTTTCAAGATTTAACGGTAGTAGTGCTCAAGGTGAATGGGTTTTACTAGCTACAGACCGAGAAGCAGATAGTCAAGGAGGTACTTTTAATGAATTCTCTGTTACTGTTTGTGGAAGATTGCAGTACGTAAATGATATTGATAATAATCGAAATAACTTACTTACTTTAGGTTATAACGCTACTTCGATTATTTCAAACACGTTATTGCGTACTCAAAAATCAGGTACTACTAATGCTAATATGACTTATGTAATAACTTCGATTCCAGAACATGGAAGAATATTGCGATTAGGATCTGCTTTAAATTTAGGAGATACGTTTACCCAGTCAGATATCAATCAGGATCGTATAAGTTATGAGCACACTTCAACGGAACTTGTTTATAATGATAGTTTTGGTTTCATAGCTCGTACTCCAGATCAAGCCGTACTTGAAGGGAAAGTATTTAATATTGAAATCAGTGAACCTACTTTAATATACTCTGGTGGAGCTTGGAGTCCTTTTCAACCTAATTTAGAAACCTTGTCTTTAAATGCCGTTGTTATAGATGGAAGTACAACTTTGAGCGCAGCAGGACAAATTAAAGACTTAACAGTACAATCAGGAGGAACTCTAGAATTAGCTGATAACCTATTAGTTTCTGGAGATGTGTTAATTGACGGTAATTTAACCGGTTTAACAAACGGAAATCTCGAAATGTCTTCTTCGAATTTACAAACTATAAGTGGCTCAGGTGATGTTAATTTATATGATATGACCGTACAAAACACTACAGGAGTTCTTTTGAATTCAAACGTGAATATTTATAACGTTTTGAATCCGAATAATTCCTCAATTACGACGAATGGTAACCTTACATTCAAGAATGATGCGACTAGGGTAGGACAGTTGGATAATGCAAATCAAGCTACTTTTACTGGTAACGTTACCGTGGAAAATTATTTTCCTGCAAGAAGAGCATATAGGTTTATGGCTAGTTCTGTAAATACTTCCAATGGAATTTACAATAATTACCAGAATGGTGGAGTGTCTGAAAGTAATATCGGTACGCATATTACAGGTAATACAAGTGGAGCCAATGGATTGGATGCAACATCTACCGGTAATAGTAATATGTTCTATTTTGATAATACGAATCAAGCTTGGGTAGCAGAAGATAACACCTTGAGCAACCAGTTAGAAATAGGTAAGGCATTCCGTTTATTAGTGCGCGGTGATCGTTCTGTAGATTTGTCTTCAAACACATCACCAGCAACGATAACGACTTTGGTAAGTGAAGGTCAACTACAAATAGGAGATTTTAATCAAGCTTTCCCTACTTCAAATGGAGAGTTTCTTATGATTGCAAATCCATATCAAGCTATCGTGGATGTTAGAGATCTTATAGCTGAAACAGGAACAACAGGTATTAATCCTAATTTCGTTTATGTTTGGGATACTAACCTAAATGCCCGAGGTGGATACTCGACTGTAGATGTTTCTGGTCCTTCAGATTTTGTGATCCCATCAAGTAATGCATCTAGTAAAATAAGACCAGGTCAATCTATTTTTATGCTAGCTACTGGTCCAAGTAATATAGCATTTAAAGAATCTCATAAAGCAGTCAATGAAGGTCTTTCTAACGTTTTTAGGTCTTCTTCAACTAGTTCGTTTGTAAGAATAGAGTTACTTAACTCTAATACACAGCAATTACTTGATGAGTCTATAATGCTGTTTGATTCAAGTTTTGATGACAACGTAACAGCCGAAGATGCAATCAAGTTTACTAATCAAGATGAAACCTTAGGAATTATAGTTGCTGGTCAATCATTGGCCATTGCTAAAAATAACAGTGCCCAAATTGGGAATGTATATCCATTGTCTTTCCTTAATCAAAGAGGAACTGATTATACTTTCTCAATTGAAATTCAGCAATTAGATCAGGTTCAACCAATATTAGTAGATAATTATTTAATGTCAAGAACTCCACTGCAATCTGGAATTAATAATGTTAACGTTAATATAGATAGCAATGTTCAATCTCAAAACCCTAATAGGTTCAATATTGAATTTGAAACTGTAACTTTAAGCAATGGAGATGTTTCGTTGGATGGAATGATATCCCTATATCCAAATCCAGTTAAAGACATTTTAAATATCGAATTAACTAGTATACTGAAACAAGAAAGTTTATCAATAAACGTGACTAATATGCTAGGGCAAGCTGTTTTATCTAAAGCTGGTTTAGGCAGGGATGTTTCAAGTATCAACTTAGGCTCATTAGCTTCTGGTACCTATATCCTGACAATCGATTCCCAACTAGGCTCCTATGCCACTAAGTTGGTGAAGGAATAAGTAGTTAACAAATTACAGTATTAAAGAGCGGTTATTAACCGCTCTTTTAATTTATGTTCATTTTTACTACATCGTTTTCAAGAACGTTTATGTTTTTACTTAAATTTTTTATAAACTCTATCAATCTCTTTTAAATTGAGTATTAAATATGAGTTTCCTGCCGTATTTTCGTAGGCATAAAATCACAATAAAACAATGTCAGATAAAGCAATATTAGAAATTGATGGTGAGAAGTATGAGTTTCCTATCATCACTGGTACAGAAAACGAGAGAGCAATTGATATTAAAGCCCTAAGAGGAGCTACTGGTGGAGTTACCACTATCGATCCTGGTTATAAGAATACTGGAAGCTGTGAAAGTGCTATTACTTTCTTAAATGGTGAAGAAGGTATACTTAGATACAGAGGTTATTCAATTGAAGATCTTGCTGAAAAGGCCGATTTCCTAGAAGTTGCATATCTACTTATTTTTGGTGAGTTACCAACTAAAGAACAGTTAGATAAGTTTTATGCTGATATTAAAGCAGAGTCTCATGTAGATGAAGACGTAAAGAAAATCCTTGACGGTTTTCCAAAGTCTGCTCACCCAATGGGTGTATTATCTTCATTAACAAGTGCATTAATAGCATTTAATCCTTCTTCAGTAAATGTAGATAGCGATGAAGATATGTATAAAGCTATTGTGAAGTTATTAGGTAAGTTTCCTGTACTGGTAGCTTGGGCTCTACGTAAGAAAAATGGACAGCCATTAGATTACGGTGATGATAACTTAGGGTATGTGGAAAACATCCTTAAAATGATGTTCAAAAAAGCTAGTTCAGATTATGAGCTTAATCCTACAGTTGTAAATGCACTTGATAAATTATTAATCCTACATGCAGATCATGAGCAAAACTGTTCTACAAGTACAGTTCGTATTGTAGGTTCATCTCATGCTGGTCTATTTGCAAGTATCTCAGCAGGTATTAGTGCTCTTTGGGGACCACTTCACGGTGGTGCAAATCAAGCAGTGCTTGAAATGCTAGAAGCTATCAAAGAAGATGGTGGAGATACTAAAAAGTACATGGCCAAAGCTAAGGATAAAGAAGATCCATTCCGTTTAATGGGATTCGGACATAGAGTTTATAAAAACTTTGATCCTCGTGCACGTATCATCAAAAAAGCAGCCGATGAGGTGTTGAGTGATTTAGGAGTAGAAGATCCTATTTTGGAAATAGCTAAAGGTCTTGAAAAAGAGGCTCTAGAAGATCCTTATTTCGTAGATAGAAAATTATATCCAAACGTAGATTTTTATTCAGGAATAATTTATCGTGCTATGGGTATACCTGTAGAAATGTTTACAGTGATGTTTGCCTTAGGTAGATTACCTGGATGGATCGCACAATGGAAAGAAATGAGAGCTCGTAAAGAACCGATCGGTAGACCACGTCAGGTTTATATAGGTGAAACAAAAAGAAATTTTGTCGATATTTCAAATCGCTAAAAAATCTTATAACAAGTAAAAGAACCCAGCTTACTAAGCTGGGTTTTTTCTTTTTACTCACTCATGTCTGTATAAAGCTAGGTAGTTTATAAATATCACTCATATAAGTTGGTAAAAAAGGATGTTAAGGATCTAAATTCTCAATAGTTTTAGTTCTCTATTTCCTAGTTTAAACCATTATTTTTGCCACATGGATAAATTGAACCTGTACATACCAAACGAGACATCAAGATTAAGGGCTGTAGTTTTAGGATCTGCATCTAGTAACGGTCCTGCTCCTACGATAGAAGAAGCTTATGACCCAAAGTCTAGAGAGCACCTAATCGCCGGTACATATCCAAAGAATGAGGATATGGAAAAAGAGATGGAAGCTGTTGCACAAGTCTTTGATAAATATGATGTTGAGGTTTATAGGCCTCATGTAATTGAAGATTACAATCAGATTTTTACTAGAGATATAGGTTTTGTTATTGATAATGTATTTATTAAAGCAAACATTCTACCAGATCGCGATCAAGAACTCAATGCTATTAAATATGTTTTAGACAAAATCAATCCTGAAAATATACTTACGCCACCAGAAGAATGTCATATTGAAGGTGGTGATGTTATGATTCATAACGACTATATATTCGTAGGAACTTATAGAGGAGCTGACTATTCAAGCTACATAACTGCTCGCACAAATACCGCTGCTGTTAATTGGTTGAAAGAGCAGTTTCCTAATAAAAAAGTAGTGAGTTTTAATCTTAGAAAACATAATACAGATCCTAAGGAAAACGCATTGCACCTAGATTGTTGTTTTCAGCCAGTCGGTGATGATAAATGCATCATTCACCGTAATGGGTTTCTAGAAGAATCAGAATACCAATTCCTAATAGATTTATTTGGGAAAAAGAATTGTTTTGAGATTGACAAGGAGGAAATGTACAATATGAATTCTAATATTTTTTCAATAGCACCTGATGTAGTCATTTCTGAACGAAATTTCACGAGACTAAACGCTTGGTTGCGCAGTCACGGTATAATTGTAGAAGAGGTTCCCTATGCCGAAATAGCAAAACAAGAAGGATTGTTAAGGTGTTCAACACTTCCTTTAATTAGAGATTAATTTTAATTAGTTCGCTTTCGCGAAAACTGCTACACCAGCAGTTTGAGACAATAAATAATAGAATGAAACAAATTACCGACACAGTTTTCATGATACGACCTGTTCAATTTAGACTAAATGAACAAACCGCTGTTAATAATTATTATCAAGATGATGAGGTCCAAGTAGAGAACCAAAATGAGAAAGCACAAAATGAATTTGACGGCTTTGTAGCATTGTTAAGATCAAAAGGTATTACAGTAATTGAAATAAGCGATGATCCTAAACACGATACTCCAGATTCTATTTTTCCAAATAACTGGATTTCAACACATGAAAATGGTGATATTGCACTGTACCCTATGTTTGCCGAAAATCGACGATTAGAACGACGACCAGAAGTTCTTAATCGTTTAGAAGAAAGTGGCTTTACAATAGAAAACGTTGTTGACTACACTGCTGCCGAAGAGGAAGATCTGTTTTTGGAAGGTACAGGTAGTTTGTTGTTAGATCGTGTAAATCGTAAAGCTTACTGTAGTATTTCACCTAGAGCAGATGAGGATTTGCTTATTGAATTCTGCGAGGATTTTGAATACACACCTGTCATTTTTACTGCATATCAAAGTGTAGACGGTAAACGATTGCCTATTTATCATACCAATGTAATGATGGCATTAGGAGAGAATTACTGTGTGATATGTTTGGATTGTATCGATGATAAAAAGGAGCGTAAGAATGTTCTTAAACATCTCAAAGAAGATGGGAAAGAGGTTATTACCATTTCAGAGCAGCAAGTAGAATCTTTTGCTGGTAATATGATGCAAGTTCATAATGCGAGTGGTGAAAGGTTTCTTGTTATGAGTGATCAAGCTTATTCATCACTTACTGAATCTCAAATTACAAAACTGCAATCGTATAATGAGATTTTACATCCTTCTATTGAAACTATAGAAACCTTAGGTGGTGGATCAGTACGTTGTATGATGGCCGAAGTTTTCTTACCTAAATAAATTAAATTTTTCCAGGTGGTTGTAAGTCTAATATTTATAACCACCTAGCAAAAATTCTAAACTGGTTATTACTTTAAGTCAGGAATTTTCTACCTGTTGAGTACTCGCTAGTTTGAAGTGATTATTTGCCAGTCGCTATATGCTTGATCATTCCTGCAAATATGAAATAATGAAAAGGTAGCATACTGTACCAGTAAAGTCTACCCCAAATACCTTTTGGTCTAAAGGTAGCTGTTTGATGCACTATGTTATTTTCATCAATTTCAAATTCCAACCAGGCTTCACCAGGAACTTTCATTTCAGCAAATAATAGGAGACGTTTTTCATCCTTGTCTGCGACAAGAACTCTCCAAAAGTCTAAGGAATCTCCAGGATAAATCTTATCTGGATTAGTACGTCCTCTACGTAACCCTACACCACCAAAAAGTTTGTCTACAAGTCCTCTAATTTTCCACAAGAAAGTAGCGTAGTAATAACCGTTTTTTCCACCTATACTCCATATACGTTCAAGAGCTTTAGTAGCGTCATCGGTTTTGTGAGTTTGTTCATCCTTCAAACAACCGTATTTAGGAACTTGCTTGTATTTATTTAAATTCTTTTTGAATCTTCCACTTACCATGCTGTCTTTCCAGCTACTAACTACCTGACTTTGTTCAATTTTAGCAAATGCCATGTCAAGTGCTTCTTTATAAGTAAATGGTTGAATGTTGAATTTTTCTGCTAGATTGTTCGGTCTTGCAACTACTTCAATTGTCATACTCTTGACTAAATTTTGAGCAAGTTTATAAGAGGTACTCGTTACAAAATAAAGCCAATAACTACTTAAAGTTGGTGTCATCACAGGCACTGTAAAAATGAATATTTTCAATTTGCGTTTTTGTGCATATTGTAACATCATTTCCTTATAGGTAAGAATATCTTTTCCTCCTATATCGTAACTATTGTTATAACATTCTACACACCCCAAAACACAGGTCAAATAACTCATTACATTTCTTATAGCAATAGGATGTGTTTTTGTATTTACCCATTTTGGTGTAATCATTACAGGTAATTTTTCACATAGATCTCTTATGATTTCAAAAGAAGAACTACCACTACCTACAATGATACCAGCTCTTAAAACAGTGACGGGTATGTTGCTAGTGTAAAGAATGTCTTCTACACGCTTTCGCGAAAGCAGATGTTTACTCAGTTTATCTTCATTAACAATACCTGATAAATAGATAATCTGTTGACAGTTTGTTGGGTGAATAGCCTCGAGAAAATTTTGAGCACTACTAGCTTCTAGGTCATCAAAATTTTCAGTGTTTGATGTCATAGAATGAATTAGATAGTAAGCTGCATCTATATCTTTTGGGATTGCATCACTTTTCTCAGGTTTGAGAAAATCTACTTCGATAATACGTATTTGTTCCTTGATTTCTTCAGGTACTGAAAGTCTATTTGCGCTACGCACAGCACAAACCACATCATGATCCTGTTTAAGAAGCTCATAGAGTAATCGCACTCCTATATAACCGTTTGCGCCTGTAAGTAACACTTTCATGTTGCTAAAGTTATATTACGCAAGGGAAATTCTCTCTAGTAAAGATGTTAAAGAGCAAGAATGACTAGAAATTAGGAGCTATTGTTTTCTCAAAATCATGATAAGTCTAGAACTGTTGAACTTATCATATTCATTGAGTTGATAATCACCATAAATGTCTATTAGTTCAAGACCAGCTTGATCAAAATATTTTTGAAAATCTGATAGCATCAATGCGCTCACCCTTTCTGTAAAATGGTACTTATTACCACCATCTGTAAACTCAATATCTTTATAGATAAACCCGTTTTCAAAACGTCGGTTCATATTAAATGTAATGCCTTGAATGGTTTTGGAATTTGAAATAACTAAATGCCTGAGTACATGAGGTACATTCATAAAGTCAATGACTGCATAGGCACCATCTTTCAAATTTTTCTTTATCGATTTAATGGTGTTTAAGTTATCTTGTTCTTCATCAAAATACCCAAAACTGGTAAATAAATTAAATACCGCATCAAATTTATCATGATAGGGCAAGGTCATATTGTGAACGTCAAACGTTATACGACTACTATCTACTGATGCATCTTGCTCTAATTGTTTGCGAGCAAAGTCAATACTGTTTTCACTTAAATCAACTCCAGTAACTTTGAATCCTAATTTGTTAAGGAACAAACTGTGACGACCACGACCACAGGCAAGATCCATAATGTGACTATCTGCTTGTAATGAAAGAGCAGTGACTAGGTTATTCATAAAAGCGCCTGCTTCTTTATAATCTCGATCACCATAAAGTATGTGATAATAGGGCGTGTTAAACCAGCTTGCGTACCACTCTTGTTTCTGTGCTCTCATAGGCGGCAAAAATAGCGTAATTTTGCAGGCTAAAATACCTAAGGATGTCCCAAAATTTTAAGATGATCGCCAAAACACTCTTTGGACTGGAAGAAGTTCTAGAGAAAGAATTACGCCAGCTGGGTGCAATGGATATTAAACGAGGTGTGCGCATGGTTCAATTCTCTGGTGATTTAGGATTTATGTACAAGGCAAACATGATGTTGCGTACTGCTATTCGTATTCTTAAACCTGTATACAGTTTCAAAGCTCGTAATGAGGTTGATTTGTATGACGGTATCTATCAACATGATTGGTCTCAATATATTAATGAAGATGATAGTATTTCTGTTCACGGCACAATAGCCTCCAGATATTTTAATCATAGCCAGTATGTAGCTTTAAAAACAAAAGATGCGATTGTAGATCAATTTCGTAGGAAAACTGGTACTAGGCCAAACGTGGATACCAAACATCCAGATTTAAGAGTATCCGTGCACATTAACGATCAACGGGTAGATGTTTCTATTGACTCCAGTGGTGAGCCCTTGTACAAACGTGGCTATCGAGATAAAACAAATATTGCACCTATTAATGAAGCTCTTGCAGCAGGAATTATTTTATTAAGTGATTGGGATCAACGATCTACTTTTATTGATCCTATGTGTGGTAGTGGTACCATTGCTATAGAAGCGGCAATGATAGCTGCAAATATTGCTCCTAATCTTAATCGAATGGAATTCGGTTTTGAAAAATGGAAGGATTATGACAATGCCCTTTTTGAAAAAATCCAAGATAGCTGCCTTAAAAAAATGCGTGAATTTGATGGTAAAATTATAGCTCGTGATGCCGACGGCTATACCCTTCAAAAAGCTAAGGACAATGTAAAAAATGCCAATCTTGAAGATTTCATATCACTGGAAAAAGGAGACTTTTTTAGAGATAATCAAACAGCCAAAGCTTTCTTACTTTTTAATCCACCCTATGATGAACGTATAGGTATTGAGATTGATACGTTTTATAAACAAATAGGTGACACGCTCAAACAACGTTACCAAGGTAGTACAGCCTGGATCATCACAGGAAATCTAGAGGCGATTAAACATGTTGGGTTGCGTCCTTCACGTAAAATCAAATTGTATAATGGTAAACTAGATGCCAGATTAGTTAAATATGAAATGTACCGTGGGACAAAAAAGATTCACAAGTTGCAATAATTTTATACTAAAATTAAACAAGATATTTTTTACCACAACTAGGCTAGTTATATTTGAAACAAACATTGTTTCATGAAAATAATAGCTAGAATATTTCAAATTTTTGTAGGAATATTATTCATCTTTAGTGGTCTTGTAAAATTGAACGATCCGTTAGGGTTCAGTTATAAATTAGATGAATACTTCAGTGCGGCGGTTCTAGGTCTTGAATTCTTGCAGCCACTTGCACTTCCTATAGCCATATTTGTGGTGATTTTTGAAGTGGTTCTTGGAGTAATGCTTCTTTTAGGTTTTCAAAAAAAGTTTACAGCATGGTCTTTACTTTTAATGATTGTGTTTTTTACGTTTCTCACGTTTTATAGTGCTTACTTCAATAAAGTGACAGATTGTGGTTGTTTTGGAGATGCTATTCCGTTAACACCATGGGAATCATTTACAAAGGACGTTATCTTACTCATTATGATAATAGTGTTGTTTGTGAAACAGGATTATTGGTATAGCGCTTTCGCGAAAGCGAAATCAAGCATAATCACTTTACTCGCTACAATTGGTTGTTTTGCTCTGGCTTACTACGTTTTAATGCACTTGCCGGTTCTAGATTTTAGAGCTTATAAAGTAGGTACTAATATGGTAGAAGCCATGAAGGAAGACCCTACAAGACCTGATGTTTATGAATATAAATGGTATTTTAATGTCGATGGTGCAGAGAAAGTTGTGACTACCAATGGTGATTATCCTAGTGGCTATGGAGAATTAGTTAGATATGAAACGGAACTGGTTGAAAAAGGTTACGAACCACCAATTCACGATTTTAAAATTGAGGATGAAAATGGTGAAGATTTTACTAGTGACTTTTTAACCAAACCTAAAGTTGCGATGATCATCACTTATAACCTAAACAAAGCAGAGGTTGAAGGATTAAATAAATTGAATAAATTTATAGATAGGGCAGAGACTGCTGGTTATGAGGTTATAGGTCTTACGGCATCTAGTATGGATGATGTGAAAACTGTGATGAATAAACATAAATTTTCAACTACATTTTATACTGCCGATGAAACTGCTTTAAAAACCATAGTACGATCAGTACCTGGTGTTATTCTTGTAGATAGAGGTATTATAACTGCAAAATCTCACTGGAATGATCTAGAGTCATTAGAATTATGATAAGTTACCTTTTAAAAAAACTAGGATATGCACTCTTTACGCTTTGGGGAGTTGTGACACTAGTTTTTTTTCTTTTTTATTTGATGCCAGGTGATCCTGCGCAAATGATGCTAGGTGAAAATCAAACTATGGAGCAGGTCGCTGCAGTACAGAAAAAGTACGGACTGGATCAAACTCTAGGAAAACAATACTTGTATTTCATAAACGACTTGAACCCAGTAAGTTTTCATAGTGATAATGCTGATGATTTTACTCATTGGGACGATAGATACAGCGGATCTTCTATCGTAAAATTAGGAGGATATCATATAGTTATAAAAACACCTTATTTAAGAGAATCGTTTCAAAAAACAGGCAAACAGGTCAGTGAGGTGATAGGTGACACTTTACCTAATACTATTGTGCTTGCGATTGCTTCCATCTTAATCGCTTTATTCATAGGTCTTGCCCTTGGAGTAATATCTGCATTATATAGAGATTCTTGGATTGATAAGGTTATTCAAGTAATAAGTACCATGGGTATGAGCATTCCCAGTTTCTTTAGTGCGATAATCGCAGCTTACCTGTTCGGGTATTTGTGGCACGAATATACAGGACTTCCTATGAGTGGTAGTTTGTACGAGATGGATGATTATGGAGAAGGAATTCATCTACAATTACGCAATCTTGTGCTACCAGCTTTGGTATTAGGAATACGTCCGCTTGCGGTAATCACTCAATTAATGCGTAATAGTTTACTAGAAGTTCTGTCTCAAGAATACATAACAACAGCCTACGCAAAAGGATTGACAACACTTCAGGTAATAAAGCGTCATGCTTTCAAAAATGCGCTCAATCCAGTAGTTACAGCAGTAAGTGGCTGGTTTGCGAGTTTACTAGCAGGAGCTGTTTTTGTCGAATACATTTTTGGATGGAACGGTCTGGGTAAAGAAATTGTAGATGCATTAAACACAAAAGACCTGCCCGTAATCACAGGAGCAGTTCTAGTCATTGCTAGCCTGTTTATATTGATTAATATTGCAGTAGATGTGATCTACATAAAACTGGATCCTAGAGTAAAACTAGACACTTAATAACAACTGACATAAAAACTTAACTATGAGAAAGCAAATTGTAGCCGGCAACTGGAAAATGAATTGTGATCTTCCAGATACACAAAAATTAATAACCGATCTTAAAACAGGTCTAGTAAAGGAGTTCAATTGTGAGCTTATGATTGCACCTTCAACACCATTTTTATATAATGCTTTTAATAGTACACTAGATTCAGATATTGAAGTGATTGCTCAAAATGTAAGTGAGCAAGAAAAAGGAGCATTTACAGGTGAAACTTCTGTAGATATGCTTCAAAGCATAGGTATTAAAACCATAATTATCGGTCATTCTGAACGTCGCGATATATATGGTGAAACTAATGAGCTTATCGCTCAAAAAGTTAAAGCCAGTGTCAATAAAGGTATGAGAGTGATATTTTGTTGCGGTGAACATTTAGAGATACGTAAGGAAGATAAACATTATGACCTTGTAGGTAATCAGGTTAAAATAGCTTTACAAGATTTAACCGAAGAGCAAATGTCACAAATAGTAATTGCTTATGAACCGGTTTGGGCTATTGGAACGGGTGAAACAGCAACCCCAGAGCAAGCACAAGAAATGCACGCACATTTAAGAAATGAATTGTCCACTTTATTCAAGGATTCAATTGCCCAAAATACAAGTATTTTATACGGTGGTAGCGTAAAACCGAATAACGCAGCAGAATTATTTGCTAAACCAGATGTTGATGGTGGACTTGTAGGTGGAGCTTCCTTAAATGCAGAAAGCTTTCTAAACATCGCAAATGCTATTTAAATTAAAACTTATTTTATTTTTTCTATCAGCCTTACCTGTTTGCCACTTACAACAAGATTTTTCATTTGATTTGGCCGTAGCAGCAGAGCAGCTTACAAAGGATGAGATGACTTATAATGGAAGCTATTTTTCAATCCCATATCCTAATGGAGATATCCCTGCACAATATGGAGTTTGTACCGATGTAGTAATACGAGCCTATCGTAAGGTAGGTATAGATTTACAACAGCTAGTCCATGAAGATATGAAGGAAAACTTCAAAGAATATCCGCAATTATGGGGATTAAAAAAACCAGATACCAATATTGATCATCGCAGAGTACCTAATCTGGGTAAATTTTTTGAAAGAAACGGGACCATTCTTCCCATTTCAAAAGATAAATCAAACTACCTGCCTGGAGATGTAGTAACATGGGTACTCACAAATAACATGACTCACATTGGAATAATATCCACAAAAAAAGATTCTAAGACTGGTAATCCACTTGTCGTTCATAACATAGGAGCAGGTCAGGTCTTGGAAGATTGTTTATTCAAATTTACAATAACAGGGCATTATAAATATGGCAAATAATATTACAAATCAAATTTACGTAGAATACGATTTCACAGTCACGCCTCGCGAACCTTGGAGCGATATTTTGTGTGCCCAATTAGGCGACGCAGGTTTTGAAAGTTTTATTGATACTCAATCTGGAGTAAAAGCTTACATTCTTAAAGATCTAGATAGTGATAATGTGTTGAGTACAGTAGATCTTATAAGCAGTGACTATTGTGATATCGCTTTCGCGAAAGCAGATATACCACCTACAAATTGGAATGCCGAATGGGAAAAAAACTTCACGCCGATTCTCGTGAACGACCAATGCTTAATTAGAGCGCCATTTCATGAAAGTAAAGAGGTCAAGTATGAAATTGTAATGGAACCTAAAATGAGTTTTGGGACAGGACATCATCAAACCACTTACATGATGATACAATTTTTACTAAAAGAGGAACTAGCTGGTAAAAAAGTACTAGATATGGGAAGTGGGACAGGAGTTCTTGCCATACTGGCCCAAATGAGAGGAGCAACACTTGTAGATGCCATTGATATTGATACCTGGTGTTTTGAAAACGCCCAAGAAAATACTGAACGCAATAATGCCGATAAAGTTAATGTCATATTGGGTGGTGCAGAGCAGCTGGCAGGTAAGCAATATGACTTTATAATAGCAAATATTAATAGAAACATACTATTGCAAGACATCCCCAAATATGCAGAAAGTTTAAAAAACGGTGGAAGCATTATTTTCAGTGGTTTCTATACACAGGACTTACCCTTAATCAATGAGGCTTGTAGTAAGGTTGGACTCACTTATGAGACTCATATAGAGAAAGATAATTGGGTAGGTTTAAAAGCTAATAAATAATTAAATTTGCATACTCATTAAAATAGCGCAAGAAAAAAAGGTATATTTGAGAGGTTATGAAAATGGATGTTAAAGAATTAATTCAACCTAAACAAAAGGTTGATGTTCTAGAAAAGGAAGAAAAGAAAATCGTACTTTACAACGACGATGTCAATACTTTTGATCACGTGATTGATATGTTAGTAGCAACATGTGATCACACTCCTGTGCAAGCAGAACAATGTTCCATTATTGTTCACTATAAAGGAAAGTGTTCAGTAAAAACAGGAGAATACGATGATTTAAAACCTCGCTGTTCGGCCTTGCTTGAAGCTGGCTTAACCGCAGAGATTGTCTAAGAATTTGCTTTCCCCTTTTATTCATATTAATGAATAAAATAATTAAGTCTGCCACTAGGCAGACTTTTTTATGATTACTATCCGGCTAGTTGTTCAAAGAATCCACCGATCTTTTTTGATTTATCTATTAGGTGTATTTCTATAATCCATTCTCTTTTTCTTCCAGCACGGTCAAGAGATGACATGGGTGTATGATTTTCTGGATGTATGTAGTTCGTTTTGTCCTCTTTATCTAATTGCTCATGAGGAAAATGTCCTATAAGGTGACCGGCAATGGGTCCACCGTACTGCCATCCAAAATCTTCTGCAAGGTCAACACAGTATTTGTACAACTGTGAACCGGTTACATCAAGATTTGATTTATAGAAATTATTGGCAATGTGCCACAACTTCTCTGTATCCTGAGCAAGTTGCTTTTTAATGGGATCATTTCCTAGTACATACGTACGCCCATAATCAGCTTCATAATCCTCAATGATAGGTCCAAAATCTAAAAATAATATATCGTCATTTTGCACACTAATATTAGGTGGATTTTCATCGTATGGATGTAAGGTGTTTTCCCCAACCCTTACGATTCTTTTGTGCCAGTATTTTTTAATATTAAATACTTCTTCGGCTAGATCATAAATTTTAGTATTAAGTTCTTTTTCTGTAATTCCTGATTGGATCAGATTTCTTTTTATGATCTCTTCAAAAAGTTCAGCTGCTATGGCTTCAGCTTTTTGTAATTCTGCTCGCTCTTTACTCATAAGTGAAAGATAGTTTACAACACTTTTATTTAAAAATGCTTTTAATGTTTTAAAAGATTGGTTTTAACTAAAGTGTTGATAATTAGGTTTTTTATTAAACAAAATGTTGTAACTTTCTGAAACCAAAAAGCTTAACCATGAAAATAAAACTACTTACCTTACTTTTATTAGTATGCAGTATGAGCTATGCTCAAACGAGGGCAAACGACGCTACTGCAGAAATTTGTGATGATCTATCTAATGATGGTGTCGAATTATTTGATTTTACCTCTTTAGAAAACGATATTTTAGGGTCACTTAATCCATCTGATTTTACGATTACGTTTTACAACAATATGTCTGATGCTTCAAATGGAGTTAATTTTTTTACTAATCCATCGAGTACTCCTGTAAGTATTCAAAACTCTCAATACTTTGCAAGAGTATTTGAGACTGCTACCGGAAGTTTTGATGTAGTTTCAGTATTTGTAATTTTATATCCAACGCCTTTGCCTACGACAGTTCAGGCAGTAACTGTATGTAGTGCACAAAATCCAGGTAGTGGCTTTTTAACCTCACGTGTTGATATAATTAATGAGATTAATGCCATAGCATCAACTAGTCCTATGATAGAAATATTCTTATCTCAGCAAGATGCAGATAATGATATTAATCCCATTTCCTCAAATGCGAGTATTCCCGTAAGCCCAAATGGTACCAGCATTTTTCTTAAGCAATATGGTGATCCTAATTTTCAATCCGATTGTTGGGTTATTGAAAATATAACCGTTTATCCTAGATTGTGTAACGCTACAAGTTCTCCGTTACCTGATTTATTCGAATGCCTAACTCCTGGTAGTAACACCAGCTGCTTCGATCTTTCTCAACAAGACTCGTTGATATTATCAAATTCAAACCCAGTTAACTATTCTATCTCTTACCATCTTTCACAAGTTGATGCAGATAATAATTCAAATCCAATAGCCTCACCATACTGTACAAGTTCTATTGATTTAATATTTGTTCGTTTTGAAAATATAGATGTAAACACAGTTGATACTTCTATGACATTTAATGTCATAGGTGTTCCCGAACCGCAAAATTATACTTTTCCTACTGTTGAAGGTTGTGATAGAACTGGATCTGGAATAATTGATTATGATGCATTCGCCATTTTAACGGAAGTACAATCACATTCTTTACCCAATGGCGTTGCCTCGGCCAATATTTCCTATCATTTATCTCAGCAAGATGCGGATGCTTCCATAAATGCAGTTGGCAGTCATGCTGGTTTTACAGCTTCTAATACTCTAAATACCATATTTGTAAGAGTAGAATATGACCCTAGTTTGTGTTTTTCTGTATTTCCTGTTAGTGTATCACAAACAAACAATTGTTTAGCAATTAATCCTCCAATTGATCTTACCGATTGTTTGGACTCAACAACTGGTTTAAGCTGCTTTGATTTGACATTAAATGATAGTGTAATTCTTGCAGGACAATCATCAAGTTCATTTACTGTAACCTATCACAATTCACTGTCAGATGCGCAGTCAAATGTAAATGCTATTTCAAATACAAATAATTACTGTGTAGCTACCGATCAACAAGTATATGTAAGATTAGAGGATAATCTTACAGGAAATTACGGTGTTGATTTTTTTAATCTTACAGTAGCTCCCACTTTAATAGATAATAATCATAACCTTCCTGACTTAGTAGAATGCGATGACGATCTTGATGGTGTCATTGACTTTGATCTAACAGAGAGTTCATCCCTTTTGTCCTCTTCAAATAGTGTTGAATTTTATTTAAGTTTAAATGACGCTCAAAATCAAGTGAACCCAATTGCTACACCAAGCTCCTATACTGTTGCAGGTATAGCATCATCGGCTTCTATTGATATTTTTATCAGAGAATTTATTCCATCAGGTTGCGATATTGTATATCCTATTGAATTAATTGCCAATGCAAATTGTAATTTTGCTTATAGATGTAGTGATGCTGTGGCCTTGTGTAACCAACTAGGGCAAGCGCAACCTAATGTATTCGGAAATATTTTTGCCGAAGCTGGTAATTATTATCCATTTTCACAATCATCGGGTCCTAGAAATCCATCTTGGTATTACATTCCTATTGAAACTAGTGGCTCTCTTACACTTGAACTGTACCAAAACACTTCACCTACCTTCAATGGTCAAGGATTAGATATTGATTTTGCAATTTATGGGCCGTTTACCAATCCTACTCAAAACTGTGGTTCCTTAACAGCAAATGACCTAATTGATTCTAGTTTTAGCCTAGCAATGCCGGAAATTGCTACAATTCCAAATGCTCAAGCTGGGGAATTCTATTTATTACTAGCCAGTAATTTTACGCAACAACCTGGGTTTTTAAAATTTGAAATAGCCTCAAGTTCAACGGCAACCGTAAGTTGTGACGGAATACAAATGAGATCAATACTTGATGTTAATGCAAATGGAGTAGTAGATAGCACAGATGTTCCTTTTCCTCTTGGAACGTTTGGGTGGGAATTGAACTCTAATGGATCTATCATGAACATTGCTACACCCGATGGAGAATTTGAAATATATGACATAGATCCTACCAATAGTTATGATCTTACTTACGATATTTTTTCAGCTTATAATACTTCATATACAGTAGCTCCAGCTTCTTATACTAATCAAACCATACCAAATGGCAGTGGTTTAACAACTCGTGATTTCTTAATAAGTGCAGTTAATAGTTATGAAGATGTAGCTATTTATATTATTCCTAATCAACAACCCAGACCTGGATTTACTTATACTGAAACCATTGTTTACGGTAATTTAGGTCCATTACCTGTTTCCATAGGGCAAGTACAAGTAGATGTCGATCCCTTAAATACAATTATTTCAGTGAGTGATCCTAATGCTACGGTTACGGGTAATCAAATAAATCTTAACTATTCAAATTTGTTGCCTTTTGAGTATCGAACTTTTGAAGTAGCAATGCAAGTACCTGTTATTCCAACCGTGAATTTAGGAGACATTTTATCTAATGACGCAAGTATTACACCTGTAGCCAATGATCTCACGCCTAATAACAATGTAATAAGTAGTAATCAAGTCGTAATCGGTAGTTATGACCCTAATGATAAAATGGAAAGTAGAGGACCGACAATCAATCTACAAGAATTTACAAACGACGATTATTTTTATTACACGGTTAGATTTCAAAATACAGGAACAGCTAGTGCTATAAATGTTAGAATAGAAGATGAGCTAGATGCTCAATTAGATTGGGAATCACTTGAAATGATATCATCCAGTCATCATTATTCTATGCAGCGTGTTGAAAAGGATGTGACTTGGAGATTTGACAACATAATGCTGCCAGATTCATTGTCAAACCCAGTTGGAAGTAATGGTTATGTTTACTTCAAAATCAAACCACAATCCGGCTGGACAAATGGAACGGTTATTCCTAATACCGCAGAGATATACTTTGACTTTAATCCTCCTATAATTACAAACACTTTTACGTCAACCTTTACAGTTCCTTTAAGTGAACCTCAAGTAGATCAACCGCAGTTCACTGTGTTCCCTAATCCTGCAACTAAACAAATAACGGTATCTTGGGAACGTTCTTTGGATAATGGTTTAATGCGTATATATGATGTTAGTGGAAAGGTCACGCTTTCGCGAAAGCTAAACAACCAGCATACAACAGTTAATATTGAGGAGTTAAGTGCAGGAATGTATTTCATCGAAATAGAGCATAACGGCCAGAAATATCAATACAAGTTGATTAAACAGTAAATAGGAGAGATATATAAAAATCAAAACCAGCTTAATAGCTGGTTTTGATTTTTTACTATTCAAACGTCTTAGTACTACCTGCGGTAAGTCGTCTTATTTCAGATAATTCTTCTTTAGTTAGGTCGCGATATTGTCCCACAGGAATATCAAGACTCACGTTCATGATTCGTATTCTTTTAAGCTTAGTAACTCTATAACCCAAATATTCACACATACGGCGTATTTGTCTATTGAGTCCTTGCGTGAGAACAATTCTAAAGCTTTTTTTTCCTAATTGTTCTACTTCGCATTCTCTGGTAATCGTATCAAGGATAGGAACACCACTTGCCATTCTTTTTATAAAACGGTCGGTTATCGTGTGATTTACATGAACTATATACTCTTTTTCATGACCGTTACGAGCTCTTAAAATCTTATTTACAATGTCGCCATCGTTAGTCAAAAAAATAAGCCCTTCACTCATTTTATCTAATCTACCTATAGGAAAAATACGAGTAGGATAATTTATATAGTCAATAATATTGTCCTTTTCTACACGAGTATCTGTCGTACAAACAATTCCTACCGGCTTGTGTAATGCTATATATACTGGTTTTTCTTTTTTACTACTTACTTTTTCACCATCAACGGCAACTTCATCACCAGGCAGTACTTTTGTTCCCATTTCAGGTACTTGACCATTAATAGTAATGCGTTGCTGTTCTATTAGTTTATCGGCTGCACGTCGTGAACAAAACCCTTGTTCACTGAGATACTTATTTATTCTTATTCCTTCCTCTTGTGACATGTTGCAAAGGTAGTGAAGTGCTATAATTAACTTTTGCTTGAGAGTCTAATCTTAGCTGGTTTGTAACATATTTACGTGATTTAATACTGATAAAATAAAAAATGCATCAATCAGAAACACAAACAGCGCATGGTTCCAACCAACCGCAAAATTATAGACCTAGCCAACAACATGATCAGGTTAATTTATTCAGTACCTTGTTTTTAGTAAAGGGAATCTTAAACTTACTATTGTCCTTATTGTTTTTGATTTATATAGGATTAGGAAGTTTTATGACTTTTATTCCAATAGAAAATCAAGAAACTCCTTTTAACCCGGGAATTATTTTTACAGTTGTTGGTATTATTGGATTAGTAATTTGTATTGTATTTGGGATCTTAACTATAAAAGCCTCTAATAATCTTAAAAAGAGAAAAGGATATACCTTTATTATAGTTATGGCAGTATTAAATGCACTTACAGGAGTTCTGGGTATTTTACTGTGTGTATTTACTATTATTGAAATTAGTAAACCTCATATTAAAACAACTTTTGAAGATAGCTAGTTATAAAATTAAATCACTTTAATTCTATATGGAAAACCGTATAAAAATCTATTATAAACCATCAGTTTTATACAACAATAGAATGATTGCGCTATTGTTTATGGGATTGGGATTAGTTCTATTTATAATCTCATTGATTTTTGATGATGCTAAGGATATAAGCTGGTTTAGTATAGGTTTGGGTGAATTTATTGTTGGTATATTAATGTTTGCATACCATAAATACGAGGTGTACAAACAGTATTTAACCCTTACAGAAACAAGTATAAAAAAGAATACTCTATTTGGTAAAGAAGTACAATTTAAAGATGTTAATCAGGTTAAGGAGTTTGCAAATGAGATTACTGTTATCTCGAAAAGTTCTCAAATTGTAATAGATACTGAAGTTATACAACCTGAATCATTGAAAAGATTAAAAAAAGCATTGCATAACAAAGGATTGTCAATAAATAAGATTGAGGTAAATTAAATTGCTCTTTTATTAATATCAGCTATTATTTTCAGATGATGATGAGTATGAATACGCAAAAATCTTAAAGTTTGTTTCTTATTTAAATCTTTAAATAGTGGATGATTAAAATGAGCTTTCTTGTGAGTGTTTTCACTTTTTGACAACAAGACTTGTATTGATTCTAGTCTTTTCAATAAGTCATCTTTTGAAATCTCCGGTAAGGGAACAACTTGTTTTGGAGCCTTACCTTTACCTCTGGGAATGTAACCAGTAAGCAATATTATTTTTTTCCAAAAATTAATTCTAGGGGAAAAGTCTTCTGGTTTGCTGGAGATGAGAGTTTCTAGAACGCCTTCAATTACTCTTAAACTATGATCGAGGTGCCAGTAGGTACCTTTTTTTGAAACACTAGCCGCAACTAAATTACCTTTATCCAGCTCTGTTGCTATAGTCTTTAATTGATCTTTAATACTCTTCATTAAAACACATTTAGAATAATAAAATCTTTATCTTGAAAATGATAAGGTTCACCAGACTTCTTATTTCTTATTGCGACTCCTAGAGGAGATTTTAAACTCAATGCAAAATAGCGTTGCTCATCTACCATTACCGCGCCTAGACCAGCGCTTATGTAGAAGATGCCGTTATGTAAAATGACTAAAGATCCAGTGGTAACTACATCCTGCTTTTTAAAAGGATCTATTTGTAAAAGTTCATTGAGTAAACGTATACTAGTAACCAATTGTGAATCAATAAGATTTTCTTGATTATGAATCATAGCACGGCCAGTCTCATATTTATCGCCTGCGCTACTTTTGGTTTCGTTGTTTTTTGCGTCTTGTAAATCTGATAGCTGTTTAGTCAATCTATCAATTTGTTCACCTATAAGCATCATACACTTATGATGAATTTTTTCCTTAGTTTTTAAATAATCACCTTCATTCATGTAAAGTAAATATACTCAATTAACCCTTAAATGAGAAAAGGCCAGTGATTAAGCAATCACCGACCCTTTCAATCTACCAACCAAGGTTTTAAATATCTTCTATGGTCTTAGTACAAAATCAATTGCGTGTACTACACCGTTAATACCTGTTACGTTAGTAACAATTACGTTAGTTTCAGTATTAGTTCCATCTGTAATTACTACACCATTTGTAGTATTGATAGTAAATGTTCCCATTGTAATTGGGTCTACAACATCACCATCCATGATTGCCTCAGCTCTTACAGCTGCGCCAGATACTACGTGATACAATAGAATATCACTCAAGTTATTTAATGCTAATACATCATTAATATTATTAAGTCCATCATTAGGATCTGCATCAATTAACGCTTGGAAAGCATCGTTTGTAGGAGCAAAAACAGTGAATGGTGGAGCAGGAGTTGCACTAGCATCTGTAGCAGATAATGCCGCAACTAAACCTTCTTGTGAAACTGCTGTAACTAAGTTACCGAAAGCTGGATTGTAGACAGCAAGATCAGCAACTGTAGGTAAAGGAATAACTGCATCCATTACGTGCACCACACCATTATCAACTTCTATATTTACTTGAGCAGTGTCAATAGCTGCATTATTTACGGTAAATGCTGATGCATCGATATAAGCATCCAGATTATTACCACTAGCATCAGTCGCCGATGTTTTTACATAACCATCAACTAGATCACCACTTCTATTAACTGATCCTAAAACATGATTAAGAAGTACGTTTCTTAAAACATCTGTTGGTACCGCATCTAGACTTGCAAATCCGTTAGCACTTAAAAAAGTAGCAAACGCCGTATCAGTTGGAGCAAATACGGTAAAAGTACCATTACCATCTAGAGTTGCATCTAGACCAGTTCTTTCTAGGGCAGCTCTTAATGATGTGAAGTTTGAGTTTGAAACAGTTAGGTCGTAAGCACTGTTATTTGAGTCAATGATGTTATCGTCATCATCGTCACAAGAGGTTAAGGTAAGTGAAGCTATAGCAAGAAAGCTAAATAGCAATGATTTAAGGTTTAAGCTTTTCATGAGTATTGTTTTTTATTTCACTTCAAAGAAACGAAAAGGTTTTCGTTATTTGTTTAATTATCTGTTAAAAAGATTAAACAAATTATAATAGAATGAAATTGAACCACTATAAAGAGAAAAGATACTAGAATGAGAACTGCACAAATAGTTGCATTATTTTTGCATCATG
Organism: Nonlabens sp. SCSIO 43208; assembly: GCF_050703575.1. Classification (NCBI taxonomy): domain Bacteria; kingdom Pseudomonadati; phylum Bacteroidota; class Flavobacteriia; order Flavobacteriales; family Flavobacteriaceae; genus Nonlabens; species Nonlabens sp. SCSIO 43208. Next base: position 49,590 of record NZ_CP065365.1, on the reverse strand, counting down.
GCAAAAGTAGTAGTAGGACTTAGTGGTGGCGTAGACAGTAGCGTTGCTGCACACTTGTTAAAGGAACAAGGTCACGAAGTAATTGGTTTATTCATGAAGAATTGGCACGATGATTCTGTGACTATAAGTGATGAATGTCCTTGGTTGGAAGATTCAAATGACGCTATGCTAGTAGCGCAAAAATTAGGAATACCTTTTCAAACGGTAGATTTAAGTGAGCAGTACAAAGAGCGTATTGTAAATTATATGTTTGACGAGTATGCAGCTGGTCGCACGCCTAACCCAGATGTGCTTTGCAATCGTGAAATCAAATTTGATGTCTTTTTAGATATAGCTCTGGAGTTAGGAGCCGATTTTGTAGCAACTGGTCATTACTGTCAAAAAAGGACTAGTATGCTAGATGGTAAAGAAATTCACCACTTAGTCGCCGGTGCCGATCCTAATAAAGACCAAAGCTATTTCCTTTGTCAAGTATCTCAGGAACAACTAGCACGTACTCTTTTTCCAATTGGTCACCTGCAAAAGCCCGAAGTTCGTGAAATAGCAGCCGCCCAAGACTTGATTACGGCTGGTAAAAAAGATTCTCAAGGACTTTGCTTTATTGGTAAAGTGCGTTTACCAGATTTTCTACAACAACAACTCAAACCTAAAGTAGGAGATATCGTAGAGGTGCCAGCAAGTGTGAGCTTGCAAAAGTCGCAGGTGCCAGTTACCACTCTCGATAGTGACGATGAGGTTGATGTAATTACGCTTTCGCGAAAGCGTACCTATCAAAAAACCGATGGTAAAATAGTTGGTTCACATCAAGGAGCTCATTTTTTTACTCGTGGACAGCGCAGAGGTCTAGGAGTAGGAGGAACTCAAGAACCTTTGTTTGTGATTGAAACAGATGTAGAAACTAATACTATATATGTAGGTCAAAGTAAAAGTCATCCAGGTTTGTACCGTCGCGGTTTGTTTGTAAAAGAGAATGAAACGCACTGGATAAGACCGGACCTCGAAATAGCAGTAGGCGATAGTATGCCGGTGATGGCTCGCATACGTTACAGGCAAGAATTAGAACCTGCGATTTTGTATAGAAAAGAAAACGGATTGTACGTTATCTTTGATTATGAGCAAAGTGCCATATCTGCAGGACAATTCGTAGCTTGGTACTTAGATTCAGAATGTATAGGATCTGGAGTAATCGCATAATATGAAAAAATGGTTGTTAATCTTATTTTTAATAAGCTATGGGCTAGATGCCCAAGACTGGCACGCTTGGGTGTATTTTACTGATAAGCCTAATGTTACTAGCTCCATTAACAACCCATCTACCATATTAACAGCTAGGGCCATAGCACGTAAAGCTAGACATGGTATTGTAATTGATCAACGAGATGTACCTGTAAATCAACAATATGTAGCAGCAATTAAAAATGCTACGGGTATTTCATATAAGGCTCAATCAAAATGGTTTAATTGCGTACACGTTACTGGTGCCGAGTTAGACTTAAGAGCTTTAGAAAATTTGAGTTTTGTTGATAGAGTAGTGTTTGCAGATCCATCAAAAAGTATTTTATCCACATCTCAAGATAAATTTACTCGTATGTCCAGTGCTCCCTTTAATTATGGGAACGCCTCAAATCAAATAGTAATGATGGGATTGGATAATTTGCACAATCAAGATTACACAGGAGATGGTGTACATGTTGCGGTGATGGATTCTGGTTTCCCTAATGTAGATAGTATGTCTGGTTTTTCACAATTAAGAGGTCAGAATGGTATTTTAGGAGGTTATGACTTTGTAGATAGAAACGCTACATATGCTGATGATCATTTTCACGGTACTTGGGTATTAAGTACAATGGCTGGTCATATAACTGGTCAATTTGAAGGAGCCGCTCCTAATGCAAGCTATTGGCTTTTTAGAACTGAGGAAGCAGCTCAAGAAACGCCAGCAGAATTATCCTATTGGGTAGCAGCTGCCGAACGTGCTGATTCTCTAGGAGTAGATGTGATCAATACTTCATTAGGTTATCTGGCATTTGATAACGCTTCAGAAAGCTTGACTTACAATGATATGGATGGTCAAACTAGCTTTGCTTCACGTGGTGCAAACGTAGCTTTTGAAAAAGGAATGTTGGTGATTACAAGCGCTGGAAACTCAGGAAATTCGACTAATCATCCCTATATTTCTTCTCCTGCTGATGCACAAGGTGCAATCGCAGTAGGTGCTGTTGACGCGAGTAGTCAACGTACAGTATTTTCAAGTATAGGTCCTTCATTTGATAATCGAATAAAACCAGATCTTGCTGCTCAAGGTGGTAATACGGCTATAATAGATCACAATGATAATTTAAGAACTGCAAACGGTACAAGTTTTAGTAGTCCATTACTAGCTGGTGGCGTAGCTTGTTTACTAGAGGCATTTCCTAATTTGACTCCACAGCAAATAAGGAGTGCACTAGAACAAAATGCTAGTCAATCTAACTCGCCCGATAATCTTCTGGGTTATGGTATTCCTGATTTTGGCTTACTATTTCAAACTCTTTCTCAACTAGATCAATCTACCAAGGAAGTTAAATGGCACGTAGTGAATCAACACCTTTATTTAGATAAAGAATTATACCCCAAAATTCAAATATATTCTATTCAAGGACAGCTGTTAATAGATGCTGAAAATTCTGGTAGAATAGTTTTAACGGCTTTATCTAAAGGGATTTACCTTCTTAAAGTTGATGAGAGTGGTAAGTGGTTAAAAATCGTAAATAGATAAATTAACTACAACAGATTAGCCATTTGCAATTGTAGTTGCTGCGCTTTATCGCGGGCAGCTTTTTCAAAATCCTCATTTGAAGACGCGTATATTATTCCTCTGGAGCTGTTTATAAGCAATCCTACATTTGAAGACTTTCCATATTTAACGACATCTTCAAGAGAACCACCTTGTGCACCTACACCTGGTACAAGTAGGAACGAATTTGGAATGATTTTTCTAATATCGGTAAGGAACTCAGCTTTGGTAGCTCCTACAACATACATTAATCTATCACTATTATCGTATTGAGAGGCAGTCTGTAGTACTTGTTGATACAACGGCACACCATCAACTTGCTTAGTTTGAAAATCAAAAGCTCCCTCATTTGAAGTAAGAGCAAGGAGAATTGCGTATTTATTATTGAACTGTAAAAATGGTTCAACCGAATCTTTACCCATATAGGGTGCAATGGTAACACTATCAAATTCTAGATCTTCGAAAAAAGCTTTGGCATATCTTGTTGAGGTATTCCCAATATCTCCACGTTTAGCATCGGCAATCGTAAAATGATTAGGATAGTTTTCATTAAGATAATTAATTGTTTTTTGTAAAGCTTGCCAACCTTTTACACCATAGGCTTCAAAGAATGCAGTATTAGGTTTATAGGCTACACATAAATCATGTGTTGCGTCTATTATCGCTTTAGAAAATTCAAAAATAGGATCTTCTTTTTCTAATAAATGCGGTGGGATTTTATCTAAATCAACATCCAACCCTATACATAGGAATGATTTCTTTTTGTGAATTTCGTTGGTAAGTTGCTCTAGAGTCATTAGTTATGGTTTTTGATAAAGTCTGTTGAATTGATTTGCCTTGGTAGAAAGCATTGTATTAAAAAAAGTAAAGGATGGGTTATAGCCCATCCTCACTCATTTTCATTTTTTCTGTATTATCAACTAATTGTAATTCGTCAATAATTTTTTGAATATCACCGTTGATGATGTTATCAAGATCATAAAGCGTCAAATTAATTCTATGATCGGTCACACGTCCTTGTGGATAATTATAGGTTCTAATTTTTGCACTACGGTCACCGCTACTTACCATACTTTTACGGCGTTCAGAGTCGGCTTCCATTTTCTTTGCAAGTTCCATTTCATAAAGCCTAGATCTCAATACTTTCAAAGCTTTTTCTAGGTTTTTATGTGAGGATTTTTGATCCTGACAGCTTACAATCATTCCGGTAGGTTCGTGGTGTAATTTAATGGCACTGTATGTAGTGTTTACCGATTGTCCACCAGGTCCTGTTGAGGTAGTACGCTCAATACGAACCTCAGTCATATCTAGTTCTACATCAAACTCCTCAGCCTCTGGTAATACCATTACGGTTGCAGCACTTGTATGAACCCTACCTTGTGTTTCAGTTTGTGGTACTCGTTGTACACGATGTACACCAGCTTCAAACTTAAGAGTTCCATATACGTCCTCACCATTTACTTCAAAAATGATTTCTTTATAACCACCACTTGTACCTTCACTCACATCCATGACACTAGTACTCCAGCCTTTGCTAGAGCAGTATTTCTCGTACATGCGGTATAGGTCACCTGCAAAAATACTAGCTTCATCACCACCAGTTCCTGCTCTTATTTCCATTACTGCGTTCTTGGCATCTTCAGGATCTTTAGGAATAAGCATCATGCGTATTTCTTCTTCAAGCCCAGGAATAGCCTCTTTTGCTTCATCATGTTGCATTTGAGCCATTTCTACCATATCTGGATCACTTCCATCGGCAAGAATTTCTTTTGCCTCATCTAAATTTGCTACAAGCGTCATGTACTCCTCGCGCTTGTCCATCAATTTTTTGAGGTCTTTATATTCTTTAGTAAGTTGTACATATCGTTTTTGATCTGCGATTACATCAGGTTGAATGATCAAATCATTTACCTCGTCAAAACGATTTTTTACTATGTTTAATTTATCTATCATGGTCTATCTCAAGTCTTGCGAAAATAATCAAAATTCGCTCTAGTTGTAGTTATTACGCTTTCGCGAAAGCGTAATATTTAATACTCAAAAGTTCCAAACTCACTTTTTATGGTAAGTTTTTTCTTATCTGCTGCTTCAACTCGTCCAATAATCTGAGCATCCACATTAAAGGATTGGGAAATTTCAACGATTTGTTGTGCGATATCCTTATCTACATACAGTTCCATACGATGTCCCATATTGAAGACCTGGTACATTTCTTTCCAATCTGTGCCAGACTCTTCTTGAATCATTTTGAATAATGGTGGCAATTGGAACATATTGTCTTTTATGACATGTACGTTGTCTACAAAATGTAAAATTTTAGTTTGAGCGCCACCGCTGCAGTGTACCATCCCGTGAATGGAGGATTTATTTACATCGCTAAGAATTTTTTTGATAATAGGAGCGTAGGTTCTAGTAGGTGATAATACCAATTTCCCTGCGTCCAATGGACTGTTTGCTACTTGATCGGTAAGTTGTTTACTGCCACTGTAAACTAAATCTTCAGGAACTGCAGGATCGTAACTTTCCTTAAATTTTGATGCTAGGGTTTTATTAAAAACATCGTGTCTTGCACTAGTAAGTCCATTTGATCCCATACCACCATTGTATTCACTTTCATAGGTGGCCTGACCGAAACTCGCTAAACCTACTATGACGTCTCCAGGTTTAATATTTGCGTTGTCAATAACATCCTTGCGATTCATGCGTGCTGTTACTGTGGAATCCACGATAATGGTGCGTACTAGGTCGCCTACATCTGCTGTTTCACCACCAGTAGAGATAATTTCTACGCCGTGTTTTTTAAGGTCTTTAATGAGTTCCTCTGTACCGTTGATAATAGCGCTTATGACTTCGCCAGGTATGTTGTTTTTGTTTCTACCGATAGTACTAGACAGTAAAATATTATCGGTTGCACCTACACATAATAAATCATCAACATTCATTATAAGAGCATCTTGTGCAATACCTTTCCATACAGTGATGTCTCCAGTCTCTTTCCAATACATGTAGGCTAGGCTGGATTTTGTGCCAGCGCCGTCTGCGTGCATGATAAGGCAATGATCATTTGATCCCGTTAAATGATCTGGTACTATTTTACAAAAAGCTTTTGGGAATAATCCTTTGTCGACATTCTTAATAGCATTGTGAACGTCTTCTTTACCTGCACTTACACCACGCTGTGCGTATCTTTTAGAAACATCTTGACTCATGTTGCAAAGGTACTATTAGTTAGGTTGTTTTTTAGTATGAGATCTTCAAGTAATTTGATAGATATAAAACAGTTATTAAGAGAAATATGATACCACTACCTTATATGACTTTTATAAAAAAGCCCCAGAAAATTTCTGGGGCTTTTAGAGTTATTAAAGAATTATTATCTAGTAAATAATAATTCTCTGTATTTAGTTAAAGGCCAGATCTCGTCGTCCACCAATAACTCTAATTTATCACAGTGATAACGTATAACGTCAAAGAATGGCTTTACATTATCGCAGTAAGCTGCGGCCGTTTTTTCAGCATTCTTTTCGTTATTTGCTTTTTTACGAGCATCGGTCATGTCGGTAATTCCTGCATTGATTTTTTCAATGTGTTCTGAAATTGACTCGATAATGTTCATTTGCTCTTTAGCAATCTTCTTGAAATCCTTACCGTAAATTTCTTTTAAACCTTGAACGTTTTCAATTAAGGTGTTTTGATACTTTATAGCAGTAGGAATTACGTGGTTGCGTGCAATATCGCCTAGAAGTCTACCTTCTATTTGAATGCGCATTGCGTATTCTTCTACCTCGATTTCATATCTAGCTTCACTTTCAACTTTGCTCATGATATTTAGTCTTTCAAACAGCTCAAGTGACTGTTTTGAGACTTTTGCTTTTAAGGCAGTAGGAGTAGTTTTATTATTACTTAAACCACGCTTTTTAGCTTCTTTCTCCCATGCATCACCATATCCATCACCTTCGAATCTAATCTTTTTAGAGTCTTTAATGTATTCTCTTAATACATTAAAGATAGCCTCATCTTTCTTAAGTTTTTTATCTTTAATTAAAGAGTCAACTTCTTGTTTAAATTCGATAAGCTGGTCTGCAACGATAGCATTAAGTACTGTCATTGGATTTGCACAGTTTGCAGTTGATCCTACGGCGCGCAATTCAAATTTATTTCCTGTGAATGCAAATGGTGAAGTTCGGTTACGATCAGTGTTGTCTAATATTACTTCTGGTATTTTGCCTACAACATTAAGTTTAAGGTCTGTTTTTTCTTGAGGAGAAAGTTTACCATCAGTAACTTTTTCAAGCTCGTCTAAAACGTTAGTTAATTGAGAACCGATGAATACTGATATAATAGCAGGTGGAGCTTCATTTGCACCCAGTCTGTGATCGTTAGAAGCACTAGCAATCGTTGCTCTAATAAGTTCTTCATGTTTATAAACTGCCTTGATGGTGTTTATAAAGAAAGTTAAGAACTGCAAGTTTTTCATAGGTGTCTTACCTGGTGATAATAAGTTTACACCTGTATTTGTAGCAAGAGACCAGTTATTGTGTTTTCCGCTACCGTTTACACCTGCGAAAGGTTTTTCATGGAAAAGAACTGTAAAACTGTGGCGAGCACTTACTTTTCTCATCACGTCCATTAGAAGCGAATTGTGATCTACTGCTAGATTTGCTTCTTCAAAAATAGGTGCTAATTCAAATTGATTAGGAGCTACTTCATTATGACGTGTTTTCACAGGTATACCTAAAAGCATACATTCAGTTTCAAGATCACGCATAAAATTCATCACTCTTGAAGGAATAGATCCAAAGTAATGATCATCTAATTGTTGTCCTTTGGCACTTGCATGACCTAAAAGAGTTCTACCAGCTAGAACTAGATCTGGGCGTGAATTTGCAAGAGCACTATCGATTAAGAAATATTCTTGTTCCCATCCTAAAGTTGCAGTAACCTTAGATACGTTCTTATCAAAATATTTACAAACGTCCGTAGCTGCTTGGTCTATCGTTTGTAACGATCTAAGTAAAGGAGTTTTGTAATCCAGAGCTTCACCCGTATAAGCTACAAAAACTGTAGGGATACATAAAGTGGTACCCATGATAAATGCAGGAGATGTAGGATCCCAAGCTGTATATCCACGAGCTTCAAATGTATTACGAATACCACCATTTGGAAACGATGATGCATCTGGTTCTTGCTGTACTAATTGTCCACCACCGAATTTTTCAATCACTTCACCATCCATTTCCAATTCAAAAAAGGCGTCGTGTTTCTCAGCAGTTGCACCAGTTAATGGTTGAAACCAGTGCGTGTAGTGCGTAGCACCATTTTGTATAGCCCATTCCTTCATACCTGTAGATATGTGGTCTGCTACCTCACGGCTTATTTTAGAACCGTTAGTCATTGCGTCTAATACACTTTTAAAAGCTTCTTTAGTAAGGTGCTGTCTCATAGCAGCCTTATTGAAAACATGCTTTCCAAAAATCTCGCTACGTCTTGCTGGTTCATTAACTTGAACTGGTTTGCGATTCAAAGTTTCTTTGATCGCTTGAAATCTTAAAGTGGACATTTTAATAGATTTAATAAAAAATACAACGCAAAAATACTATAATAATATAACACACCCCTAAAAAATTAGGGGTGTGTTATTAACAAGACGTTATTTAATTGTAATAACCCTATTTTTTATAGGGATTGGTAGGCAAGGTAAATAAACAATACATAAAGGGATAATAAAATTATTCCCTTAATTCTTGTAAGAGTAAACCACTTAGGTAAATAAGCTAGTGGTAAAAGAATAAGTGCAAAGCCTAACATCCAAAATATATCATTGGACATTAAACTGGGAGCATCTTCTGGGACATTAATAGGAGTAATTAAAGCTGTAATACCTAACACTGAACCTATATTGAAAATATTTGAACCGATAAGATTACCTAGCGAGATTGCTTTCTCTTTTTTGAGAGCAGCAATGATGGATGCAGCAAGTTCTGGAACACTAGTACCTACAGCTACCATGCTTATGCCTATTATGCTTTTAGGTATTTCTAATTTTTCAGCGATGTCAATTGCACCAGTAACTAACCATTCAGAGCCTTTCCATAAAGCCAGTCCGCCAATAGTTAGGAAAACAATGATTTTCCACCATTGACTTTCTTGCAATTCTTCATCCATTTCCTGAGAATCTCTATTACCTTTAGTTGCTCTTCTTATTAAAAGAACTAAGAACAATACGATAAGTCCTAATAATAGAAGTCCTTCCCATCGTTCCAGCATGTTTCCTGTGTAAAGGCACAAATAAAGTAAAATGCTAAAAAGAACCATCCATGGCCAATTAAATTTAAAGAAATCTCTTTCTATGGCCAAACTGGAAATAAGAGCTGTAACTCCTAATACTAATCCTATGTTTGCTACATTGGATCCTATAACGTTTCCTAATGATAAACCTGGAGATCCATTGAGAGCTGCCTGCACACTTACTATGAGTTCTGGAGCGCTAGTGGCAAATGACACTACCGTTAATCCTATTATCATTCTTGATAGATTTAGCTTTAAGGAAAGTCCAACTGAAGACCTTACCAAGAATTCACCACCTACAATAAGTGCAATTAAACCAAGAAATAGATAAAGTATACTCATAATAATTAGTAATCTTAATGATATGAAAGACTATCTATAGACTAGTCTTTAGGTATATGCTTTTGCACAAAGTTATCAAAAGAGTTGGCGATGCTAGTATTAAACTTATTTGCATTATTCACAAGGCCGCTTTGCGCCTTATTATAAAGTTTAAGCTTTTTATTTACTTCATCAACTTTTTTATTAAAATCATCTACCATCTTCTTAGTCCTTTTGTTGGGACTAGTTTTATCTAAGGTTGTCTTTAACTTTTCAAAGTCTTTTTGATAAATAAGAAAATCAGTAATAGGAGCAATGTAAGTATCGGCCATTTTAACGTAATTCTTGAACGATTTATTTATCGCAAGAATCAATGATTTATCATTATTAAAACCCTTGTAGGTTTTTAATTTCTCAATACCAGCAAGAGCTTCTGTTTTAAGAGCATTGGCATTTTGTTGTAAGCCATTTACATCTTGTTTTTCTAACGATTCAAATAGATAGATCTCGTTTATTTTAACTTTAAAGTAAATTAGGAAAAGGTCGTTTTTATAATCAAATACTTCACCTGCCTTGCGCATTTTATTCCCTAACTCAGATTCTTCATCGGTAAAGTTTATGTTGTTTTTATTTCCAAATTCTTTTACAGCTTTTTCGTATTGTAGTTCAACTTCGGCGCTTTTTTCATCAAGAGCTTCTTGCGCTAGGATATAAGCTTCCATAGCATCATAAGATTCTTGTGCTATTTTTTCCAGGTCAATTACTTTTTCAAATTCTTCATTCATGATGTCAATCCTGAATTGCATGATTTTTAAAGTTTCATTTTTGTACTCATCTCCACCTACAGTTTCAGCTTTTTTAATTCTGTTCATAGAATTATTAATTGCTTTTATCAATTGCTGTTTTCTTTTTTGGATGGTTTTATCTCTCTTTGAATGGGCAACTGCTTGGGTAAGTTTCCAACTGCGTTTGGAGATGCTACGGTATTCCTTATTCATAAAGTTTAAGTATTCTCCCATGTCGTCGAATTGTTGCGCTTTCGCGAAAGCGAAACTCAAAAGAAATAATAAGGTTACAAATAGTTTTTTCATAGTTAATTATTAAAGTTGGTTAATATGTGAATGCTTTCTTGCACGTAAGGATCGGAAGATAGTTGTAATTTAATTTCTTCATTGTACTCCTGATCAATAGAATTGTATTTTAATATTTCGGTAGTGCTTTCGTGATCTTCAACGGTGAACAACGCATCAGTATAGGAAATCTCTAAGTCAGAAATTAATGAGGTTATTTCTTGATAATGTTTGAATACACTTTCCAATGTGAGATCAAATGATTTATGAAATAGTTGATCAAATTTTTCACGTTGAAGATTCATTTTTTTGAAAACATCATTGTTCATTGTTCTTTTTGTGGATGAGGAAATGATGTTATCTAAACCTAAAGGAGCATTAACGGGAATTCTACTTGCTGCTTGTACATCGGGAACTTCAAACGGTTGAGTGAAACTGGGAGCATGTGCTGTTGTATTTGTTCCGTCTGGCAACGCTACATCTGGAGTAATTCCTTTCTCATTATGTGACTTGCCGTAGATATTATAAAATGCTCCAGTGGTGAGTTTCATGAAACCGTCCTTAGGTTCATCCTCATTAACAGGTAGGACAACTTGCATTGTAGATTTACCATAAGTTGTTGAGCCTACAATCACAGCACGATTATAGTCTTTCATAACATTAGTAAACAATTCTGATGCAGAGGCACTGTATTTATTTACAAGGATCACTAGTGGTCCACTGTAAGCAGCTCCTCGATTAAAGTCTTTAAGGATTATGGGCTCCTCTTGATCGGTTGTATTAATTATCGATACTGGACCACGATTGATGAATAGACCAGCAAAGTCTACTGCTTCTTTTAAGGATCCACCGCCATTGAATCTTAAATCAATTATCAATCCTGTGATATTTGATTGGATAAGCTTGTAAATTTCGGCAGCAGCATCATTTGCCATTCCCAATCCATCTGGCTTTTCTAAATCTGTATAAAAGCTGTTGATTTTGAGATATCCTATAGATCTATCGTTTAATAAGTAACCTCTTAGAAAATTTGAAATTACAGGTAGTTCCCTTTTGTTAATAGTAGTTTCTTTTTGGTTACCATCTTTATCTTGTGTAATTAGAGTAATTGATTTTTGAGCCTCACTGTTGATTTTTTGATTTATTTCTGAGTTTGATAAACAATTAAAATCAAGTTCGATGTCTTCTGTTTTAATTGAAACCACTACATCGTTCTCTTCGGGTAACTCAGTTTTTTCATTTAAACCTGTGGATAGTAGTTCGCCAACGACCAGCTTGTTTGCCAGATTATCATCTTTCCTTAAAGAAATTCCAAAACTTTCTTGATTAAGACTAACCTCTTTTTCAAAAGACTCCTTTTCATTGATAGTAAAGTATCTTGTATGCTTGTCCTGAGATAAGCCTATTGCATTAAGAAAACTTGCCTCTATCTTACGTTTTACTTCTATAGGATTATTGATTAAATATTCTAACTGACAAATAGATTCGTTTACTGCGTTAATTCGGTGCTCCGATTCTTGTTCTGGGAATTTGTCTAGAGCGATGTCAAGCTCTTTAAAATTTGCTGAATGAGAAAAGAAAATGGATAATTTCAATTGTTTTGTCCAAACATTTTCTAGTTCATTTTTTGGTATCCAATAATTCTCAAGATTTTTTCTTCTTTTGACTTGTTCAATCGATGTGTAATCTGGTTTAGTGGTAAGAAACCTCGTAAGAAAATCGTGCTTTTTGATTATGGATTGTAACATCAAGTTTTCATAAAACTTGGTATTGATGCAATCTAGATTAATTAGAGAATTGAAATCTGCTTGTGCTTGATCTTGAATTAATTCAAACTGTTCTGAGCTTAGGAGTATATGGTCCTCGTCAAGTTGATTGACCAAAATTGTAGCCGCGCTAAGATTCCAGTTTTTCTCTTTGAACTGTGGATTATAATGATGTTGTTCTATTAAATCAATAACTCGTTTTGATCTCTGACAAAATTCACTTTGAGATTGAATTAATTGTACGTGAAAAAAAAGGACAATAAAGAGAGGAGTGAAAAAGGTTGGCTTCATGTTTTTCAAGTCTACAAATTTTGCAATTTGAAGTCTTCTATAGGTTGGTTAAAAACCAAAAATAAGGTATTTATAAAAATTTTCCCTTAATAAGTTTATAGGCAAGATGAGAAAAAAGGAACACTAGAGGTGACTGGTGTTCCTTATGTGAAATTAGAAACTATGATGTAAACTAAATTGTAATTGACCTTTTTGCCAATTTACAGTGGTTTGTTCCATAAAACCAATTTGTGCTCTAAGATTGTTTGAGAAAGAATAACCCATTCCTATGTAGGTACGATTGCGGTCAAAGAATTGCACACTACGACCATCTCCAATTTTACGTTCACCATTTATAAAAATCTCATTGTAAAAAGCTGTATAAATGGCTCCTTTACTTAGGTTTTTCTTATTCCATGGTATGTTAACAAATAGATTATAACGATATCTCGTTCTAAAATCTTGATTCTCTACCCATCGCTGCTCATATCTTATGCGATGCGTAAGTAATAATCTGGTGAAGAGAGATTGGTTAAACAAGGCTTCTTGATATATCCTGTTTTCAGAAACAGGCGCGTCTATATCGGTCCCAAAGCGTCCCGTTGTAATATTGGCATATCCTAAGGTAAGTTTAACACCGCTATTCTTTGGGGTATATGTAACTCCTGTTCTTAATAACAATTGTTCTCGATCGCCTAAACCTCTCCAGTCACGGTATTGGTAATCACCTTGAAGACCCCAATTCGATTCTTTAAATTCTGTATTCCAGAAATACATGTACCAAGCACCTAATTGATCTTCATCGGGACCTTGTGCATAAGTAGAGAAAGAGAGTAGTAATACTAATAGTAAGATAATTTTATTCATAGGAAAATATTGAGAACAACCCAGTCATGTAGTGACCGGGTTGTTTAAAAGTATAAATTAATTAGGATTATATGGTAAAGAGGACTGGTGAGCTACAATTCTTAGTTTTCCAGTTTTATCCTTTACATAAGCAAATGTATACTCCACTTTAGTTGTTGATCCTTGAAGGTCTGTAAAATAATAGTTACCCATAGCAATTGCCATTCTACAACTGTTGTTTATAATTCCAGTATTATCAAAGGTAACTTTATTATACGGCTTTATAGCAAATCCTTTGTCCTCTGGGTAAGCCTCATTACCTGCAACAAAATAGGATAAGGCTGCATCAAAGCTTGATCTAAATTGGTCATCCGACGCTAGAGTAGGTTTAAAAAGAACGCTACTTAGGTCATAACCGTACATGTCCTGTATAAAGTCTGCGGCTTCACCTGAGTAATCGCCTTGATCAGTATAGACTTTTCCTATTCTTACAATTCCCTGACCCCATAATTTTTGAGCCTCTATAACTTCTCGTTCTGTAATACATTCATCCGAATAAAGTAAAGGATCGTGATCTGCGTTTGTGTTCAATGCTTCTTTCTGATTGTCCTCAGAATTTGTATTCATTGAATCATTTTGTGGATTTTGGCAATTGTAAAGAGCTATGAAACTCACTATTGCAATCAGATTTAAAAGTGTCTTTTTCATTTTTTTAATTTTTGATGGTACAAATATCAGTTATGCTTTTATAAAAGATAGCAATACTATCATAAATGATTGTTTTACTTTTTAGTATAAAAGTAAGGTTTTGGTTGAGTTTTCCTTATTTATCAGCACTTTGTAGCATATAGGTTAAGAAGATATCTTACTTATTGATTTAACATTAGTTAATTAAATAGTAGGAAATGTATTAATATTACGTTTAATAAGAACTTCATCACGAATACTCTTGATTTGGTGAAGTGTCTTATTCTTGTTATCAATTATTTAAAGATGTTGATATTAACAAAAAAGGTCAAGCTAACTTTTACTGTAGTTAACCTGACCTTTATAAATTGAAGAAGTTTAAATTATTCTACTTCACATATACATCTAAATCCATTTTGAAATTCTGATTTTTGATACACATTTGGTTCGTAATCAAATAAAGGATTGTATTCTCCGGTTTGTGCGTATTCATTTAATTCAAATATGAATAATTGATCATCATCTTGCATTCTTTTGAATTCGTGAAAATCCCCATTATATCCATAAATCTGTTCTTTGTACCGTAATAGTTTATATTCTCTATCTAGTTTGTTTTGAGCTGCCTTCATTTCGGCAACTGTAGGTAACCTATACGTTACTTTTGAAGGAAATCTATCTCTTTTGCGAGCATTTTTACTTCTTATAGCATAGACAGCATTTACCACATCTGTACGCCATTTACAATACATTTCAGCCTGTTCTTTATTAATTTGTACAACAGGATGCCATTGGTACCATGGTGCGCTGGTGTAATTATCAACATTAAGTTTGTTATTGATTAACTCAAATGGATTTTCATGGCTCATTGCCATATAAAGTCTAGTGTTACCTGACCAAGGAATAAAAACGCTATCGGGTTTAACGCCATAACTAGGAAGGTTCTTTAGTTCTTCATGCCTTTTTAAAGACCAGTAATTCTCCAGATGATCTAAAAATTCATTGTACATTAAATTTGTGACCGGTACTTTATCTATATACAAATTATCGGTAAGTTGTATCGTTCCAGGTGGAGTAGAAGGGTCAACCTCTAAAGGGTCATATTTATCCATGTTTTTATATCCACTGCAATTAATTAGTAGAAATAATATGAATAATAAACCTAGTTTATTAGGGATATTAGATTTGATCATAAGTTGTTAAAAACAAAATATTAAAATTGCCTCAAAAATAGGGTATTAATAAAGTATTGAGCATTTTTGTAAACCTATTTATTCAACAACAAATAAACACCACAAATGAAGTTTTTTATTGACACTGCAAATCTAGATCAAATAGCTGAAGCTCAAGGTTTAGGGGTTCTTGACGGCGTAACTACTAATCCATCCCTTATGGCTAAGGAAGGTATTACTGGAGAACAAAATATTATCAATCATTACAAAGCAATTTGTGATATAGTAGATGGCCACGTAAGTGCCGAGGTTATTTCTACTGATTTTAAAGGTATGGTAGAAGAAGGTGAAAAACTTGCTGCGCTTAATGATCAAATAGTTGTTAAACTACCTATGATTAAGGACGGTGTAAAGGCTTGTAAATACTTTTCAGACAAAGGGATCAAAACAAACGTTACCTTAGTATTTTCTCCAGGTCAAGCTATTCTTGCAGCCAAGGCAGGTGCAACATATGTATCACCTTTTATTGGAAGGTTAGATGATATAAGCACAGATGGTCTTAACTTAATATCAGAAATTAGACATATCTATGATAACTATGGGTTTGAAACTGAAATTCTAGCTGCTTCAGTGAGACATACAATGCACGTTATTGACTGTGCAAAAATAGGAGCCGATGTTATGACAGGTCCTCTTTCTTCGATTGAAGGGCTTCTTAAACATCCTCTTACCGACATAGGATTAGAAAAATTTCTTGCTGATTACAAGAAAGGTAATTCTTAATAAGAAACTATAAAAAAACCCGAATCTAATGATTCGGGTTTTTTGTATAATTTCATTATCGGCTTAAGTAACCTAATAAGGTGGTTTCAATTTTATAATGAAACAAATTAATATTAGGGTCCATAATAATACCTCTTGAGCTTACTACCATACTGCGATTCTTTTTACTTAAAGCAAGCTGACTATTAATGGTTTTTGGATCTCTGATTTGATATTCATGTTTAGGATTAAATGCAAGCCTCTTATTTGCTTTATTCCATAAATCACTATTCGGATTGTCTATATTAATACCTATGAATTTGATTTCAGGATATTTAGTACGCAAATCTCTTATTTGATTATGAATTCTAATGGCATAGTCTTCATCCTCATAGCTCCAAAAGAAAAGAACACTCATTCGGTCAATGACTTCATTAATTTTGACTTCATTCTTTTCTGTATTGTACAGTTCAAAATTAGGAATCTCATTCCCAGGACTTAAGTTTATATAGGTTGATGCTAGACCATTTATTTGTGCAACTAGCTTGTCATTAGATGAAATCTCTGTAAAAACATCGATCATTGATTGTACCGTTTCATCACCCTTATGACTGCGTATGTAATTACGCACTTCTGCACTAGCATAAATGTCTTTCAGTTCATCAACTGTAAAAATGCTATCAATAACTTTTAATTTTTTCTTTCGGTAGTCCAGTGAGCCTAAGTGTACATCGGCGCCATTTCCTTTGTCTAAAGAACATTGATAAAGAGAAAGATTGCTTACCAGTGACCTTACATAGGAAGGAAAGGTATACATGTTCTGGTTATCAATGTCGTTTATATTAGTAGAATTGCGATGAGCGAAAAAGTTACTAGGTAGTCCTTTTGCTTGTAAAAAGTCCGTTTTACCAAAGTGTGTGTATGGGTAACGCTCTAATCTAGACCAGCCGTTCCATTCAATTAGTTTTTCTGCATCGGCTACAAATTTTGGATCAAACTCTTGAACTTTTGCGACTTTGAGTAACCGCTTCTTTTGCGCTTTGATAATGCTGTCTATATACTTCTTAAAGTCTTTTGGTTGTTGATTGTATCTAGCAGTAATTTGGTCATTTAACTGTTCTAGCTCGATATAAAGGTTTATTAAATAGTTGTTCTCTTTAGCTCTAGAACCCGTAAATGCAAGACTTTCGTCAAAGGATTTAGAATTAAATCTCCATTTTAAACTGTCACCTTTTTTAATGTAAACAGATTGATACTCGTCTCCATGATGAAAAGTGTACCATCCTGTTTTAAAATTATTATTTACAAATGAAAATCGTTGTTGTTCATCTAATTCAAGCGTATCCCTAAAATCTGAATAATTGTGAATAATCACAAATCCTGCTCTAGGGTTGACAACTTTTCCTCCTAGATAGGTGATATCTCGTTGTTTCTCCTCACAAGAAGTAATGATTACTAAAAGGAGTAATAGGTAACAAGAAAGTTTAAAAATGTTTTGCTTTCGCGAAAGCGTACTCATACACAACTCATTCACAGTAATTACAAATAAAGTAGTTACAGATAGGCTTACTCGTTAACAGCTTGTTAAATCTCTTGAAGAAAGTAATGCTCAAACTACATAGAATGAGTATTTTTGCAGCCTTAAAATTCAAGATTATGTTATCGGTTTCTAATTTATCGGTTCAGTTCGGTAAGCGTATATTATTTGATGAGGTAAATGTAAAATTCGGTGGTAGTAATTGCTACGGGATTATCGGTGCCAATGGTGCTGGTAAATCAACCTTTTTGAGGATTCTTACTGGGAAAATGGAGCCTACAAGTGGACACGTACATTTAGAGTCTGGTAAACGTATGAGTGTACTGGAGCAGGATCACAATGCTCATGATGAAGATACAGTGCTAGAAACGGTTCTTAAAGGAAATAAAGTCCTTTATAAATTAAAGGCTCAAATTGATGCATTGTACGCCGATTATACTGATGAAAATGCCGAAAAAATTGGAGAGCTTCAGGTAGAATTTGAAGAAATGGACGGTTGGAATGCCGATAGTAGTGCTGCATCGTTACTCTCTAATTTAGGTATAGGTGAAGAGTATCATTATACTCTCATGCAGGATATGGATGGTAAGCTCAAGGTACGTGTGTTACTAGCACAAGCTTTGTTTGGTAATCCTGATGTCTTGATTATGGATGAGCCTACTAACGACCTAGATTATGAAACAATCTCGTGGTTAGAGAATTTCCTAGCAAATTATGAGAATACGGTAATTGTAGTTTCTCACGACCGTCACTTTTTAGATAGTGTGTGTACTCACATTGCCGACATTGATTTCGGTAAAATAAATTTATACAGTGGTAATTATACATTCTGGTATGAATCATCACAACTTGCTGCTAGACAAAGAGCACAAGCCAATAAAAAAGCCGAAGAGAAAAAGAAAGAACTACAAGAGTTTATTGCACGTTTTAGTGCCAATGTGGCAAAATCTAAACAAGCTACTTCTCGTAAAAAGATGATCGAGAAGCTTAATATAGAGGAAATCAAACCTTCTTCTAGAAGATATCCAGCTATAATATTTGATCGAGATAGAGAAGCTGGTGATCAAATATTAAATGTAGAAAAACTATCTGGATCAATTGATGGAGAAGTTCTTTTTAAGGATATCGATATCAATCTTGCTAAAGGTGATAAGGTTATCATGTACTCTAAAGATAGTCGTGCGACTACCTTATTCTATGATATTATTAATGATAGAGTAGCTGCAGATTCAGGTAAATTTATGTGGGGTGTGACTACTACACAAAGCTACTTGCCTGTTGATAATGCAGAGTTCTTTGATACCGACATGAATTTAGTTGACTGGTTGAGGCAATATGCTCAAACCGAGGAAGAGCGCGAAGAAGTTTTCCTAAGAGGATTTTTAGGTAAAATGATCTTCTCTGGTGAAGAAGCATTGAAAAGTGCAAGGGTTCTTTCGGGTGGAGAGAAAGTACGATGCATGTTATCGAGAATGATGATGAAAAGAGCAAACGTTCTTATGGTTGATGAGCCTACCAACCACTTGGACCTTGAATCAATTCAAGCCTTTAATAACAGTCTAAAGAATTTTAAAGGAACCGTACTATTGACTACTCACGATCATCAATTTGCTCAAACAGTTGGTAATAGAGTTATCGAATTAACTCCAAATGGAGTAATTGATAGATATACCACTTTTGAGGAATATATGGACGATAAAAAAATCAAAGAATTGCGAGACAAGATGTACTCAAAATAGGAGTGCATTAAAGCAATAATCGGTTTTTTCTAATTTATTTATCAGCTCTTGATTTAAAAACAAGTTAAGGGCACACTCTTTGTATCATGCTTACAAAGTATATTGTAAATTTGTAAAGCATCGATTATGGGAATTTTACATCGCAGAAAAAATAAAAAGTACGATTATCAACCTCGTTATTACAAAAATGAGGATGGTGGAAGACCCTTTGAAATAAAAGGTAAGTTTGACGAGCACCGTAAAACCTTACAAAAAACAAAAGGCATAAAAGGCAAGTTTCAAGCAGCTGCAGATGATTATTCTAGCGGTATGGACGTTGCTGTTAAAAATCGTATTCTTATTATCATAGCTGTTCTTGTACTATTATTCCTTTGGTTCATCGATTTTGATTTTTCCATTTTTAGGTCTTAACAATACATGTCTGATATCATTAAACTATTGCCAGATCACGTGGCAAACCAGATTGCAGCTGGTGAGGTTGTACAACGTCCCGCTAGTGTAGTCAAAGAACTTCTTGAAAATGCCATTGATGCAGGTGCTACCTCCATCAAACTTATGGTTAAAGATGCTGGTAAAACTTTAATTCAAGTAATAGATAATGGTAAAGGGATGAGTATGACAGATGCAAGAATGGCATTTGAAAGACATGCTACATCAAAAATTACAACAGCCGAAGATCTTTTTAATTTAAATACAAAGGGATTTAGAGGAGAAGCTCTTGCATCTATAGCTGCGGTGGCTCATGTCGAAGTAAAAACAAAAAGGGACAGTGATAGCCTGGGAACGTTACTAAAGATTGAAGGATCCAAAGTAACCTCACAAGAACCTACTGTAACTGCAAAAGGAACCATGATAAGCGTGCGTAATTTGTTTTTCAATATTCCCGCGCGTCGAAAATTTTTAAAATCTGATCAAGTGGAGCTGCGTAATATTACTGATGAGTTTCATCGTGTTGCCATGGCTCATCCCAGTATACAATTTTCATTTGATCATAACGATAATTCTCTTTTTCAATTACCTACTAGTACTCTCAGACAACGTGTGGTTAATATCATGGGACCCAAATCAAATGAAAAACTAGTTCCCGTTGAAGAAGAAACAGAGTTGATTAATATAAGTGGTTTTGTAGGTAAACCCGAATTTGCAAGAAAATCTCGTGGGCTACAGTTCTTTTTTGTGAATGATCGATTTATAAAACATAGCTATTTTCATCATGCAGTAGTAAGTGCTTTTGAAGGGTTATTAAAAGATAAAGCGATACCTAGTTATTTTTTGTTTTTAACTGTCCCAGCAGATAGTGTTGATATTAATATTCACCCTACTAAGACTGAAGTGAAATTTGATGATGAACACAGTTTGTATGCTATTATAAGAGCTAGTGTAAAGCATGCCCTAGGTCAATTTTCAGTTCAAGGAATTGATTTTAATCTAGAACAACAATATGAAGTTCCCTATGAAGTAGCACGGCAATCACAAGCTGAAAAACCTCGAATAGAGGTTAATCCTGATTTCAATCCATTTAAAGACTCTGGTGCGTCTAAGGTTTCCAATAGTAATGTTGGATTCACTAGTTTTAAAAAGGAAAAGGCTCCTGTGTGGGAATCATTATATTCTGAAATGAATCAATCAACTGAGTTGATTGACGAAACTATACATCAGGAAGAAAATCCTCAATTATTTCAACGTGAGGAACATCAACAAAAACCTATTTTTCAATTACAACGCAAGTACATTGTAAGTACATTAAAAAGTGGTCTTTTGTTAGTGAACCAGCAACGTGCTCATGAACGTATTTTATTTGAGCAATTAAGTAAACAGCTTTCAAAAAACCATGCTGTAAGCCAGCAATTACTTTTTCCTGTTAAACTGAATTTTGCAGTACAAGAAGTGTTGCAGCTCAAGGAGCTTGAAAATCATCTTGAAGGAGCTGGATTTGTTTTTAAAACCTTAAAAGATAATGTTGTTGAGGTTGAAGGTGTGCCTTTAGAACTCAATGAAAATGATGTAAGAACAGTTCTAGAATCAGTGTTGGATAGTAAGGTCACAAGTGAAAAGGATACTTCACAACTCAGTTTGCAGTTAGCTGGGCAATTATCTAAAAGTATGTCAATTAAAACAGGAGCGATTTTAAGTGTTCAAGAAATGGAAACGATTATTAATCAATTGTTTTCATGTAGCGAGCCACAACTTACACCCGACCATAAAAAAATATTTATTAACATGACGAGCGAGTCATTAGATTCAAAATTTCAATAAGATATGTTTAATAACCTATTTAACAACCTCACACCAGTAGTTAAGAATTTAATTATACTTAATGTAGTGGTTTTTATAGGAACTGGTTGGGTAGCACCAGCTTTATACGATCCATTGGTACTTTACTTTTTTAAAGATCCCGAGTTTCAAATATGGCAAATTTTTTCCCACATGTTCATGCATAGTAAATATGGTCTAACACATATTTTCTTTAACATGTACGGTCTTATATTATTTGGTCCAATCATAGAACGACGCTGGGGTAGCAACAGGTTTTTATTTTTCTATTTAAGCGCAGGACTTGGAGCAGTTGCTTTGACTTATGGTTTTCAATATTTTGAGTATATGGATTATGTCAATGAAGGATTGAGCCGTGGTTATACAGTAGAACAAGTGGAACAAGGAATCTTTACAAGACAAGAACCTTATGGATGGAAGGTGATGAGCGGTATGGTAGGAGCGAGTGGTTGTTTATTTGGTGTATTAGCCGCGTTTGCCTTTCTATACCCTAATATAGAACTTATGATATTATTCATTCCGATTCCTATTAAAGCCAAATACCTTATAGGTATTTACGTGATTTATGAAACGTTATCAGCATTTGGTTTTATCACTTTACAGCAAAATGTAGGTCACGCAGCACATTTAGGTGGAGCGATTGTAGGGTTCATTATTGCATGGTACTGGAAACGTAATGATATGAATCAATATCGTATCGACTAATTTTTTAAAAGATGGACTTTATCAACGATTTTAAAAGACGTTATTCTGGGTTTGACACATCGGGTAAACTCATTGTGGTATTACTTATTTCAAGCCTATCAATTTGGTTGATTGGTAAGATTTCTGTCCCTGCTTATAACTATTTGGTATATCCATCGGGATGGAAACAACCGTTGTTTCAACCTTGGAGTGCCATTACTTACGCGTTTATTCATTCTAGTATTTTACATTTTGTGGGTAATGCAATCGGCCTGTATTATGGTGGCAGGTATTTTTTGAACCTATTTAAGTCTAGGCATTTTATTGCTCTTTTTATTTTAGGAGTCCTTGCTGGGGCTTTAAGCTTTACTTTAGGTACCTCGATTGCGCCTTATTTTTTTAACAAAGGTGGGATTGTAGGAGCAAGTGCAGGAGTTTACGCGATACTTTTTTTTATCTTTCATTATTTTGCTGAACAAGATATACGAGTACTCAGCTTTACTTTTAAATTAAAATATATAGGATATGCCTTACTGGCAATTGAACTAATAGGTGTTACTTCTGGTTACAATCGTGGTGGATCTCTTGCTCATCTGGCAGGTGCAGCCGTAGGTTTATACGCTTCCGCGAAAGCGAAACAAGGTAACATGATCATGGAACCTATTGCAGTCGTAATAGATACCATAAAAGGTTGGTTCGATAGATCTTCTAGTAAGCCAAATTCAAGTAAAATGAAAACTGTATACCGCAGTAAAAACAAAGTCAAAAACTCTCAAAAGCCCAATCAATCAGAGATTGATGCTATTTTAGATAAGATAAAGGAATCTGGTTATGATAGTTTATCTAAAAAAGAAAAAGATGTGCTTTTTAGAGCAAGTCAAGATTAAGATTTTACCTTGTAAGGACTAGGTAGCTCAATTTTATAAGTAACCGCTAGTAACCTGATAAGTATTACGGTAATAGCAGCGCTAGGAAAAGTCCAAGCTGCTGGAACTCCTAATTTTTTAAGTCCAAAATACATAAACCCTCCTATAATACAGGCTGTTGCGTATATATTACGACGGAAGAGAACTGGTATTTTATTAAGTAATACATCTCTAAGGACTCCACCAAAACACGCGGTTATACATCCTAAGGTAACACAAATAAGAGGCGGCAAACCTGCAGTTATTCCTATTTCTACACCTACAACAGTGTATAAACCTATACCAATAGCGTCAAAGAGAAATAAGGTTTTGCTTATTTTAACTAGGTATCTTCTAAATAAAAATGATATAAACACGCTGATTAAAATCGTGTAGATTAAATTGGGATTTGTCATCCATGATACGGGTTCAATTCCTACAAGTACATCTCTAATTGTACCGCCACCAGCTGCAGTTGCAAAGGAAACGATAATTACGCCAAAGGGATCTAGTTTGCGTCGCATTGCTGCACTTGCACCAGATATGGCGAACGCGACGGTTCCTAGAATGTCTACAATTTCAACAACCGTCATTATTTTGATGTTAAGTGAAAATAATCTTTTAATACAGTACGTACGAATTGTCCATCTTTGAGGTTGCTTTTAATTTGAAGTATGCTTTCAATTTTTAAACGAAGCTGATGTAAAACGTTGTAATCACGACTTTGACCAGCTAGTCTGTAGATTTCTTTTATTTCATTTGCCTGAATATCAGAAAGTAAGTGTGCATTGAGAAAAATAGGTTGATACCCTTCATCTACTTCTTGTAGAATTGTATGAGAAATGTTGACTGATTTTCTGGTGTTTATAACAATTGTTTTAGCCATCATGTCTCCTAATCGTTGCTGTTTATCAGTTAGGAGAATTGAAACTGTACCTACTGTGAACATAAAAAGCCATAAGTCAACCAATCTTACAATCCATCTAACAATAAAATCGCTCCATCTTGCAGGAGAACCATCCTCTTTAACCACTTTAATGCCCATTATAAATTTTCCTACCGTGCGACCATTAAAGATAATATGCATTATAAGGCTATATATAAAAATGGGGATCATGGAAAGCTCATATGCACCTATATCGTTGTCTCCGTCTAATACACTAATAGCGCGGTAAACGGTAAAAGTGAGTATAATTATATATGCAAATAGCACCAATGCATCGATAATAAATGCTAAAATACGCTTGCCTAATCCGGCGTATACGTATTCTATATTCACATTTTGTGCTGTATTTATTGCAGTGTTAGACATACTTTAATAAGTTTATAGCTGTAAAAATTATAAGCTATGCGCGAGGCAGCTTTTGTCAAGCAAAATAAGGAAAAATGGATTGAGTTTGAAAGGGCTATGGACGCAAAAGTTTCATTAACACCCGATCATCTTTCCAATTTGTATATCCAATTAACCAACGACTTGGCTTATGCTCAAACCTATTACCCTAATTCTAGTACTCTTAAATATCTAAATTCACTAGCTAGTCAAGCCCATCAGAAAATCTATAAAAACAAAAAAGAAAGTAGAAATTCTATTATTAAATTCTTTTTTCACGATTTTCCTCTATTCTTTTCTGGTTATCAAAAGGAATTCTTATACGCTGTAGGAGCTTTTTTAATAGCAATTTTCATCGGGACAATTAGTGCACTTAATGACGATAGTTTTGTGAGATTAATATTGTCCGATGCGTATGTGAATCAAACTTTGGAAAATATAGAAAACGGTAATCCAACTGCCATTTATCAAAATAGTGGAGAAGGTTCTATGTTTTTAGGAATCACCATTAATAACATTAGAGTTGGCATGTTATGTTTTGCTCTGGGTTTACTTACTTCTCTGGGTGCATTGTATGTCATTCTCACTAACGGTATTATGGTAGGAGCATTTTTTACGATGTTTTATCAAGAAGGAGTTAGTCTTGATTCGTGGCGAGTGATAATGTTACACGGGACAATAGAATTATCAGTAATAGTAGTTTGTGGTGCAGCAGGAATTATACTAGGTAATGGCATTTTATTTCCTGGTACTTACGAACGTCGTAGGTCGTTTATTGTTGCCGCCAAAGCAGGACTCAAGGTAGTCATAAGTACAATACCTTTATTTATAACAGCAGGATTTATAGAAGGTTTTATAACGAGATATGCATTTATGCCACCTGTGTTAAATTGGATTATCATCGCAATAAGTGCAGCTATTATTATTTGGTATTATGGTTTTTACCCACAATTTGTAAAAAGAAAAAATGAGCAACACTTACATAGAACCTAGAATTAACAGGGATTTTAGCGGGATACTTACAGCCTTGGTGGATTTTTTGAAGGCAGAATCTAAATCATTGTTCAGTGTATTTATCACTTACAATTTTATTTTAATCATTTTACTGTTCCTTACTAATTACATTGTAGATGCTGGTATTTCCAGTATCGTGGCTATTTCTACAGGAAATCTAGATGGTTATTTACTAGAAAATGCTCAGCAAAATAATGCTGTTACCTTGATAGGGACACTTGCTACCTATGTACTTACCGCTTTAATCTATATTTTAAATTCATCTTTGGCTGGATCTTACATGAAACTATATGAGGGGCAAGGCGGTACACCCGAAAAGAAACTAGTATTCAAAAGAGCCTTAGGAAAAATGTTAGGCAGTTTTGTAATTCTGTTTTTAGGGGCAATTTGTGTGATACCTGTTGCTATTGTAGGAGTTATAATGATTTTTATACCAATACTAGGACTTTTTGCCTTTGCAGGATTAATTATCACTTACTTTACTTGGATAGGCTTAAGTGTTTTTTGTTATGCGTATACCGATGAGATAAGCATGACTGATGCCATGGGTCGAGGTTGGCAACTCTTATTTTTTAAATTTTGGAAAGCATTTTTTACTTCGTTTGTAGCTCTTGTAGTTTTATACATACTTAGTATTCTTTTCCAAATATTGCCTGCTATGTTAATTGGATTCTATTCTATGAATTCAAACCTGGATAACATTGAACTACAAAATGATTTTTTCATTGAAGCTCTAAGCTTTCTTTTTTATGGTCTCAATAGTATATCGGGTATATTAGTAACTTTTATTTCCATGTTCATTTTTGGATTTATTTACCTCAATTTACACGAGTCCAAATACAATGTTTATCTTAAAACCCGTGTAGAACGTTTAGATGAATTAAGCGTATGAGAAAACTGATCTTTGTCATATTAGCATTGATTAATTCTTTCCTAGTTTACGGTCAGGATATACAAGATATTATTAGGGATATCGAATTGCAGCCTAATAAAATTGTAGACACATTAGATCGCAATTACGACAATCGGGAGATTAAACCTAAACATTATAAGGAAGAGCTGTCAAAGATTTACGATAGTGCCGAGTTTGAATACCAACGAGTTCAAGGTAGCGACTCTAATATATTCCGACGATTTTTGTCGTGGGTTTTGGAAGGTTTACGGGATCTATTCGGTTTTGAAATATCACCTTTAACAGCAAAAATTATAGAATATACTTTTTACGCACTTATAATAGGTGTAGTACTATATTTTTCTATTCGATTTTTAGGTACAGAAAAGCCATCATCTCTATTGGGTAAATCTCGATCTTCTGATGGGCCCAGCGTTTCTCTAGAAGATACACATATTACAGATATTGATTTTAACACATTAATAAAAGATAGTATTGCTGCAGCAGATTACCGCAGTGCAATTAGATATCAATATTTACTAGCACTTAAAATGCTAAGTGAAAGAGGTGTTATTGAATGGGATTTTCAAAAAACCAATTCAGAGTACTACCGGGAGATCCAGGATCAAGAAAATAAAACTTATTTTAAAAGAGTTTCAAATTGGTATGATTACGTATGGTACGGAGAGTTTTCTATAGATCAATCTAATTATGAAAAGGCTTTAGAGGATTTTAATTTACTTAAAAAAGCAAGTGCTTAATGGATAAAAAAAGTAAAAGATTACTCATTCTTTTTGGTCTGCTAGTCCTTGCGGTTTTAGTGATAGAAACAGCTGCACCACCACCGTTGAACTGGAAGCCTAGTTATACAAGTTATGATAAAATACCTTTCGGTAGTTATGTGTTTTATGATCAACTAGATGACTTATTTGTCAATGAAAAAGTTCAAGCAATAGATAAGGATCCTGTTCAGTTTTTAAAAGAAAATGACTCAGTTACAAATTCTAATTACCTGTTTATTAATGAGTATTTAGGGTTTGATAATTCTGAGGTTGATGACCTTTTAGAATTTGCTAGTCGCGGTAATAAAATTTTTATTTCTACAAAAAGTGTTTTTGGGGCACTTGCCGATACTTTAAACATTGAATCTAACGATACTTATGCTTATTATGAAGAGGATACAGTAAGAGTACGGTTAAACAACCAGTCCTTTAAAAACCGCAGTTACATTTATAAAAAGGGTAGTAGTTATAGATATTTTGTGAGTTACGATACAACCCGAACACAAGTATTAGGAGAGGTTCTTCCCTTTGAACCTATAAAAGGATATCTCAAAAATTTTATTGAAAATTCCGAAAACGAATCAGACAGCACCTTTACCAAAGTACTTGAAGACAGTAAAATAGTAAGTAAAGAGAGAGAAATTCCGCAAGCAAATTTTATTGAGACTAAAGTAGGTGATGGGGCTATATACCATCACCTTAATCCAATTGCTTTTACCAATTACTACATGTTACAAGATGGTAAAGAACAATACATCGCCGAGGTAATGTCCTACATGAACGACGGACCTGTTTTCTTTGACGATTATGGTAAGGCTGGTAAACGAATCATTGAAAGTCCATTGAGGTTTATATTAAGTAACGTTCACCTGCGATGGGCCTGGTATCTAGCGCTAGGAAGTATACTGCTATATTTTCTTTTTAAGTCAAAACGTGAACAACGAGCTGTTCCTGTGGTAGAGCCATTAGAAAACAGCACACTTAGTTTCACTAGGACAATAAGTAATATGTATTTAGAGAAGTCTGATTACAGCTCGATTGTGTCAAAAAAAATACGTTTTTTTCTAGAGCACGTACGTTCACATTATTACATTCCGACAGATAAATTAGATCAACAATTTATTAAAAAACTATCTGTGAAAACAGGGAAATCACTGGAAGAAACCACTCAATTTGTTCAATTTCTTGGATATCTTATGGGTAAAGGAGTTCACAATAAATACGAATTAAAGCAACTTAACGACCAAATAGACGCTTTCTTAAAATAAATATATGGAAGATCATCAATCACCACAATCACCTAACGAATCTTCAACTGGATCACAACCGGTTGAGCAGCACGTAGATCGTTTGGATAACGCTTTCGCGAAAGCGGAACCATCACAACCAGCTACCTTTTCAAACCGATTAGATCTAGGAGAAGTAGCTCAGGCAATCAATAGAATTAAAGCTGAACTGCGTAAAGTAATCATCGGGCAGGAAGAAATGATCGATTTACTTATTGTTTCTATTCTAGCCAACGGACATTCCTTGATAGAAGGAGTTCCTGGAGTAGCAAAAACTGTAACGGCTAAGTTATTAGCCAAAACGATGAGAGTAAACTTTTCGAGAATTCAATTTACACCCGATTTAATGCCAAGTGATATTCTAGGTACTAGTGTGTTCTCGATGAAAAATAACGAATTTGAATTCAAGCCAGGTCCGATATTTTCCAACATTATTTTGATTGATGAAATAAACCGAGCACCAGCTAAAACACAGGCAGCGTTATTTGAAGCCATGGCAGAACGTCAAGTTACTATAGATGGTAAAGAGTATAGTTTAAATGCGCCATTTTTAGTATTTGCTACTCAAAATCCCGTTGAACAAGAAGGAACCTATAGATTGCCAGAGGCGCAATTGGACAGATTCCTTTTCAAGATCAATGTGGATTACCCAAACCTTCAAGACGAGATAAGTATACTACTAGGTAATCATAATCGAGTTGATAAGGATCCTGAATCTTTAATAGAGCCTATACTCACGGCAGATAAAATAACAGAGTATCAAAATACGATCAAAAAAATCATAATCGAGGATAACCTTATCAGGTATATAGCTCAAATAACACTAAACACACGAGAAAACCCTAACCTGTATTTAGGAGCTTCTCCTAGAGCAAGTATTGCTATTATGAATGGATCAAAAGCATATGCAGCAATAATGGGTCGTGATTTTGTTACACCAGACGATATCAAGTATATATCAAAATCGGTATTGAGGCATCGTATTATTTTGACTCCTGAAAGAGAAATGGAAGGTTTTACCACAGATAAGGTGGTTGAACAAATCATAGACAGCATTGAGATCCCTAGATAGTGAAACAATTTTATAAAAATTTCTTTCTAAGGCAACGACTGTTTTTTATCCTAGCTGGTCTAGTAATTGCTTTTGTAATAAGCTTTTTCTTTACCAGGTGGCTGGACTATATCATCTTCGCATTTTATTGTTTGATAGGTCTTACAATTATTGATACACTCTCTTTGTATCTTAATAAATCAGGTGTTACCGCGTTGAGAGCAGTTCCTGATAAACTATCCAATAGTGACGACAATCCAGTTCAAATTAAAGTAACTAATCAATATACATTTCCTGTTCATATAAGAGTAATAGATGAATTGCCTATTCAATTTCAAAAAAGGGATTTTGAGATAAAAGGATTTTTAAAAAATGGAAATTCTACAGACTATACCTATACAGTAAGACCGGTTGATCGCGGTGAGTATTATTACGGAGGCCTTAATATTCACGTGCACACCATATTGGGACTCGTTAGTAGAAGATATGTGTTCAATCAAGAGGTAATGATACCTTGTTATCCATCATTTTTACAAATGCGTAAGTATGAGTTGATGGCTTTTAGCAATAGACTTATTGATTTTGGGATGAAGAAAATAAGGAGAATAGGGCACACGATGGAGTTTGAACAAATTAAAGAGTATGTGAATGGCGATGATGTGAGAAACATTAATTGGAAAGCTAGTGCAAAACGCAGTCAATTAATGGTAAATCAATATCAGGACGAAAAAGCACAACCTGTATATTCTGTTATCGATAAGGGTAGAGTCATGAAAATGCCTTTCGAAGGGCTCAAATTAGTAGATTACGCTCTTAATGCTACTTTAGTAATATCAAATATTGCTCTTAAAAAAGGAGATAAAGCTGGCATGTTTTCCTTTTCAAATAAGGTAGATAATCAAGTAATGGCTCAAAAAAAGGCCTCACAAATGAACTTGATTTTGGAAACCTTGTATAACTTGGATACTGATTTTAAGGAAAGTGATTTTTCTCGTCTTTATATAGATATCAAAAGGTCAATTACCCAACGCAGTTTATTACTACTCTATACCAACTTTGAAACCTTAGATGCGTTGTATCGACAATTACCTTATTTGCAGGCAATAGCGAAAAGTCACTTGCTTGTTGTAATCTTCTTTGAAAATACTGAACTAAGGGAGCTTACAGATAAAGAAGCAACTACCACACAAGAAATCTTTGACAAAACAATAGCTCAAAAGTTTGCTTACGAAAAGAAGCTTATTGTTAATGAATTAAACAAATTTGGTATTCAAACGATCCTTACGGAACCTCAACATCTTACCATAAACACGATCAATAAGTACTTGGAGATTAAGGCTAGAGGATTACTATAACAGGAGGATGCGACTAGTTGGAGAAATTGATTAGTTAAAAATTACTGTTGTTAACGCGAGTAATTGTTATAAGGTTTTTATGATTACACTTCTTGATACTGCTCCATTTTAATTCTTAATTGCTGTATGTCGTTTTTAAGTTCTTTTGCAATGGAACATAGCCGTTCACTCCATTTACGATCTTTTGGGGCAACCTTGAATGCTTTACTTATTAATTGAGTATAATGTTTTTCCTTTATCTCAATTTGTTTTTTAACTCGTTCTATCTCCTTTCCTGAATCCATATAACAATATTATAAAATATTGCAATTCAGTACTCTTGCGATTAAGTTAAACGTATACAAGGAAAACTTAATATTTTGTTTGAAACTTAAAAAGATGACTAAACAAAAAACCAGATCAATTAAGACCTGGTTTCTTTCCCCTTAAAAATGTTTTCCCTTAACATTGATACTGTAAAATTATATCCATTCTTAAAAAGTGATGTAAAATCAGTAACATGTTAGGGTTAAATTACTATTAAGTCTAGTCTTGCAAAGCAAATACTCGTTTTAAAAGGTCAGTACTACGTGAACTTACTTTATTTCTTATTTGTAGTTCTTCTTGTGCAATCATTTTGAAAACTCCTTCTAGAGCTTTTTCAGTTACATATTGAGTAAGATCTGGGTTAACATCATCAGTAAGTGGTAAAGAGTTGTATTTGGTAATCGCATTTGACCATAAGTCTGTAGCTCCTACCTTGCCTAAATTATTTTGAATTACCGGACTAAACTTCGCTCTTAACTCTTCAGTTGTTTTAGCTTCTAGATAACTGGTAGCAGCCCTATCATCACCTAATAGTATATTTTTAGCATCGTTAAAAGTAATTTCCTTTACCGCATTGGTAAAGATGGGTAAGGCTTCTTTAGTAGCATCTTCGGCAGCACGATTTAATAACTTCAAACCTTCATCTGCTATGGAGCTTAAACCTATTTTACGCAAGCCTTTATCTACTTTTTGCAGTTCATCTGGTAATAAAATTTTGACTGCTTCATTCCTGTAAAACCCATCCTTCTGCATGAGTTTAGTTACTTCTTTATCAATTCCTTGATCTAGTGCAGCTCTTAGTCCGTTTCCAATTTCGGCTTGAGATAAAGCGCCTCCTTGTGGTAGGTTGTTGGCGATATCTTGAAGTGTTTTACAGCTACTAACTACTAGTAGTAAAGCAAAGATTAAAGAGAATCTTTTCATGATAAATAATTTTTATAAAGATACAATTAGCCATGATTTTGGGCATCATCTTTGATACTTCTTTTAAAACCAAAATACCATGATTAAAAAAATTACTCTAGTTGTGCTTATTGCCTTTATTTCATCATGTTATTCCACTCAGGAATTAAGTAAGCGTACATCAACTGATATCATGTATTTCAATAAAAATACGTTTGAAGCAGAATATCAAAATAGGGTTCCAGGCGATACACAAAACAGCTTATGGAAAGATCTGTGTTTTCATGACAATTCAAAAAATCAGATAGGCTCAACTTTAAGTACGGTAGGACTTAAAATGGAAGGCGATAACAGGATTAAAGCTGTACTTTTTGAAAATAAAATCCCTCAAGATTCATTAATTCTCAAAGGAAAATTAAAAGATAAACTTTTTGTTATAAGAAAAGGTAGTTACGTGATACCCTTAATATTCGTAAATGGCTCTAGGACAAAGAAAACAGCCTTAGGCAATGATATCAACGGCGATTTAGTGTTACTTCAAAAGGATGCTGAATCATCTGCTATTCTAGGTGAAGAAGGACACTCTCAAGCAGATTTTGTCACCGCAACTTACATGCGTATTAATTAAATAAAAAAAGCACCTTGCTTTAGGTGCTTTTTATCATTGATCTATAGAACCCATAACTTTTTGGGCAAAGGCATTGGCAGCCTCAACACCTGACATTCCTTGTGCTACATTAGCATGGACCTCAAGTGCTCCACATATATTAGTGATAAGCTCACCTACCACATCCATTTCCTCATCTGTTACTGATCGATGTTCAGAAAAATGTTCTAACACTTCCAGTGTAGCTTCTAGCTGTTCTGGGGTAGTTCCTTTTTGTAAATGTCTAATTACTGGTAACTTCATTTACTAGGTCTTTAAGGTTTTCAAATTTGTTAGTTTGTACTTGGTTTACAAAACTTCCACCTTTGAAAGTAGCAAAGGTAGGCAAGTTGTCCACGGTAGCTAATTTTCTTGATTCAGGAAACTTTTCTGCATCAACTAGTATAAAAACAGTGTCTTCATTTTCGGCAGATAGTTTTTTGAATTTTGGTTTCATTAGTCTGCAGTTTCCGCACCAGCTCGCCATGTACTGCACAACAACCTTGTCGTTGTTACCTACAATTTCTTGTAAATTATCTTGATCTAAAGTTTGCATAACAATTTTTTTAAAAGCGCTTGTAATCACTTTTGTAGTTACAAGCGCTTGTTCTTAATTTTTAGTTTTGAGAAAAGTATTCTGCAGTTCCTTTACGGTTTGCAGTCATCGCTGTTTTACCTTCTTCCCAGTTCGCAGGACATACTTCACCGTTTTTCTGTACGTGAGAGTAAGCATCGATTAAACGTAAAAACTCATTTACATTACGACCTACAGGCATGTGATTGATTCCTTCATGGAATACTGTTCCTTCTTCGTCGATAAGGTAAGTAGCTCTATATGTTACATTATCACCTACAAGTACGTGATCGTCTAAATCCTCATTATATTCTACTTCAACATCTAGAATGTCTAATGTACCAGATAGATTACGATTTGAATCTGCAAGGATTGGGTATGTTACACCTTCAATACCACCGTCATCTTTTGGAGTGTTTAACCAAGCAAAGTGTACTTCTGGAGTATCACATGAAGCACCAATAACTATAGTGTTTCTTTTTTCAAATTCTCCTAGAGCCTCTTGGAATGCATGTAATTCCGTTGGACAAACAAAAGTAAAGTCTTTTGGGTACCAAAATAAAAGAACTTTTTTTCCTTTATTTTTTGCCTCTTCAAGTACATTTAATTTAAAAGTGTCTCCCATTTCGTTCATCGCGTCAACGTCGATGTTTGGAAATTGTTTACCTACAAATGCCATTTTTTATATTTAAAAATTAATTGATTTTTGATAAGACAAATTTAAGTTACGCTTTCGCGAAAGCGTGATTTTTTTTATCTTATATCAATATATGATTATAGAGTTTCCTTATGGTGTCAAATCAAAATAATAATTGTAACTTATTTTCTTAAAGGTGAAATTCTAACAGTTATAATAGACTACCTTTGCAGTTATTCTAAAGTTGATATCCATTTTAATGATATCAATGGTAATTACCCTATATGTTATTTAAAGATTTAGGCTTATCTGCTGCCTTGTTGAAAGCGATCGACAAAAAAGGATACTCACAGCCTTCTCCTATTCAGGAAAAAGCTATACCACAAGTATTAAAAGGAAAGGATGTTCTAGCCAGTGCACAAACGGGTACCGGAAAAACAGCTGGATTTACACTTCCATTGCTACATAGATTAGGAGAATCTAAAGCAAAAAAGAGACCAGTGCGAGCTCTTATTTTAACTCCAACAAGAGAACTTGCTGCTCAAGTATATGATAATGTAAAAGAGTACAGTGAGTTTTTAAACGTACGTAGTGCTGTTATTTTTGGCGGAGTTAATCAGAATCCTCAAGTTGATTTACTTAAAAAAGGTGTTGATGTTCTTGTGGCAACTCCAGGACGATTGATCGATCTTAATAATCAAGGTTTCTTAAAACTTAATCAAGTAGAAACCTTAGTTCTAGACGAGGCAGATCGTATGTTGGATATGGGATTTCTAAGAGACATAAAACGTATACTAGCCTTGCTGCCAGTAAAAAGGCAAAACTTATTATTCTCAGCTACATTTTCAAAAGAAATAAAAAAACTAGCAGCTAGTTTCCTTAATAATCCAGTGTTAGTAGAAGCAACTCCTGAAAATACTACCGCCGAAAAAGTAGATCAACTCATGTATAGAGTTGATACAAAACAGAAGCAAGACGTGTTAATCAATATGATAACCGAAGGAAATTGGTCACAGGTTCTGGTATTTACTCGTACTAAACATAGAGCAAACAGACTTGCTGAAAAATTGAACAAATCCAAAGTAACTGCAGCTGCTATACATGGTAACAAAAGTCAAGGTGCTCGTACAAGAGCGCTAGCTGGATTTAAAGACTCTAGTGTTAGAGTTTTAGTGGCAACTGATATTGCTGCTCGTGGATTAGATATCCCATTATTACCTTATGTGATCAATTATGAGCTGCCTAATGTGCCCGAAGATTATGTTCATAGGATAGGTCGTACGGGTAGAGCAGGCGCTAGTGGACAGGCAATTTCTCTAGTAGCTGGTGATGAGGTTTCTTACGTAAAGGGAATTGAAAAACTCCTAGATCAACGATTCGATTTTGAAATTATAGAAGGTTATGAACCAGATCCTAATGCGCCTACTGAAAAGCCTAAACCACAGCAGCGAGGTCGTAAGAACAACGGCAAGCGCAGTTCTTCAAATAGGAACAAGAATAACTCTTCACGTTCTAATCGCAATAAAAATCCTAAAGGTCCAAAACGTAATTAAACAAAAAACCTACACATTTGTGTAGGTTTTTTTTTAATCTTCACCAATGGTATCTAAGGTAGGTTGTTTGCCAGTTAATTGACGGATTTTAATTCTAAAAGCCGCAAATAGTAAGGTCATAAAAGGAGATAACCAGTTAAAAATGGCATATACAAAATAGTCTTTAACATCAACTCCTAAGGTTGAGCTTTGGTATGCACCGCAAGTGTTCCATGGTATAAGTACACTTGTAACAGTTCCAGAATCTTCAAGAGTACGTGATAGGTTTTCTGGCGCCAGTCCTTTGTCCTTATAGGCTTTGGCATACATTTTTCCAGGTACGACAAGAGCTAGATATTGATCACTTGCGGTTACATTAATAGCAAGACAACTCACAACAGTACTAGCAAATAATCCGAATACAGAATCGAATAATTGAAGCAATGCGCGACTAATTCTAGCCAATGCTCCTATAGCGTCCATTACTCCACCAAATACCATTGCACAAACAATCAACCAAATGGTGCCTAGCATACTTTCCATACCTTTTCCTTCAAATAGTCCAGTCAACTTGTCCTTGATTTTAGTATTATTGGTAATTGGATCTACACTGGTAGAAACTGTAATTGCATCCATGATAGCAAAATAAGCTGTAGCAGCATATCCAGTAGGCACTGCAGATAGCTCTAATGTACCTAGTTCAACGTCATCCTTGAGTATGGTTACTGTTTTGTTGGTAGTAAAGGAATCATTTTCACCACCGCTGGGTAAATTAAACACAACAGGTTCACTTAATACCACATCACTATCTTCAACAGGTTGTAGTGTATAAGTGCCTGGGTTTTGAAAGTTGTTGCTACTAGTGTTATCCCATTCTACATAGGATTTAAATTCGTCTTGAATTTCTGTAATTTGATATTTTAAACCGTTTTCATAAACGATGTGGTTTTGAAAGATTAAAGCAAATACACCTGCGAGTAAAGTTCCTAGAAGTAAAGCAATGAGCGGTGATACCTTTTTAACAATCATCGCAATAACAATAATCGGAACTAGAAATAACCACGCCGAAGTATTAAACGTAGCATCAATAGCTGCTTGATACTCGCTTACATCCACATCGCCAGCACTATCTATTGTAAATCCGATAAACATAAAGACGAACAAAGTGACTAATATGGTAGGAACAGTCGTATAAGTCATATACTTAATATGAGTAAATAAGTCGGTTCCTGCCATGGCTGGGGCAAGGTTAGTGGTGTCGCTTAATGGGCTTAACTTATCGCCAAAGTAAGCACCACTGAGAACAGCACCAGCTGTCATCCCAGCACTTATATCTAGAGCGCCTGCAATTCCTATTAAGGCGATACCAACTGTGGCACTCGTGGTCCAGCTACTACCAGTAGAAATGGAAATAACCGCACAAATAATAACGCAAGCAGTTAAGAATATAGATGGATTAAGCAAGTCCAGTCCGTAATAAATCATAGTAGGTATAATACCACTCAATAGCCATGTACCGGCAAGAGCACCTACCATTAATAATATTAAAATGGCTCCAGTAGTAGATTTTATATTCTGTGCTACTTCTTCAACCATTTTCTTATAACTCACTCCATTAAAGGAGCCCACAATTCCTGCAACGGCAGCTCCTAGTAAAAGAACAAATTGATTACTACCACCTAGTGAATTATCACCGTACAAGTACACGTTTACAGCTAGCATGAGCACAAGCGCAATAACAGGAATAAGTGCTTCAA
Organism: Nonlabens sp. SCSIO 43208; assembly: GCF_050703575.1. Lineage (NCBI taxonomy): Bacteria > Pseudomonadati > Bacteroidota > Flavobacteriia > Flavobacteriales > Flavobacteriaceae > Nonlabens > Nonlabens sp. SCSIO 43208. Next base: position 12,431 of record NZ_CP065365.1, on the reverse strand, counting down.
AAATGCTTAATTCTCTGTTTTCAATAATTTTCTCGTCTTCTTGATTGATGTTTTGGCTTTCCATAAACGTTATTCAGTTTTTAGGTAGTTACGTCGCAATATACTATTAAATGGGTAATTGTATATCACGCTTTCGCGAAAGCGTAAAATGTAACTTTCCTTATCCATTACATAGAAGCAGCGCCACTAGAAATTTGAATAATAATGTAGCTAAAGAGAACCTTAATAAATGGATAATAAATAACAATAAAGCAAGTTCTGATAAACGCCTTTTTAAAGTTACATTTGTTGTAAATAATATGAACTATGTCTGAAACTGTTGAAAGAATAAAATGCCTAATTATAGGTTCTGGTCCTGCTGGATACACAGCGGCAATATATGCAGCTCGTGCCGATATGAAACCGGTTGTTTATACAGGTATGGAACCAGGTGGACAACTTACCACAACAACCGAAGTAGATAACTTTCCTGGTTATCCTGAAGGAATTGATGGGCCATCTATGATGGTAGATTTACAGAAACAAGCTGAACGTTTCGGTACCGAGGTTCGTTTAGGAATGGTTACTGAAGTTCATTTTGCTAGTGAAGAAGGTGGTATACATACTGCAATTATCGATGGTAAGACTAAAGTACAGGCAAATACTATTATTATATCAACTGGAGCAAGCGCCAAATATCTAGGGCTACCTAGTGAACAAAGATTGCGCGGTGGTGGAGTAAGCGCGTGTGCAGTTTGTGATGGATTTTTCTATCGCAATCAAGATGTTGCCATAGTAGGCGCAGGAGACACTGCTGCAGAAGAGGCAACCTACCTAGCTAATATTTGTAAGAGTGTGACAATGCTAGTACGTAAAGACTACATGCGCGCCTCAAAAGCGATGCAACATAGAGTAAATAGTAAAGAAAATATAACGGTGCTTTACAACAGTGAGGTAGATGAGGTACTGGGTGATCAAGTCGTAGAAGGTTTGCGCATTGTGAATAATCAGACTAATGATAAGCATGAAATAGCTATTACAGGTTTGTTTATCGCAATAGGGCACAAGCCAAATACAGATATTTTTAAAGGCCAACTAGATATGGGTGAAGATGGTTATTTAATCACTGAACCTGGTACGACTAAAACCAATATTCCAGGAGTATTTGCTAGTGGTGATGTTCAAGATAAGATTTATCGTCAAGCGATAACAGCAGCTGGTACTGGTTGTATGGCAGCTCTAGATGCAGAACGTTATCTTGCTGAGGTTGGTGTAGTGGAGGAAACTATTGCTGGTGATTATCACGTAGAATAGATTCTCAACTTAGTGTATAATAAAAAATGCGTTTGATCTATCAAACGCATTTTTTATTTGTAGCAGTAATGCTATCTATGATTTCTTAAGTATTGCTTTACCAGAGAATTCTTCAATCTTGATATCCGGCGAACCGTAAAGCGTGATTTCTGTACTGTTACTAGCGTTAATTATGATGTCATCGGTAGCGTTAATTTCAACTCTTGAACTATTTGAACTACTTAGTTTAAGGTTGTTAACAACTAGGTTTTTACCTTCTAACTCTGCTCTTTCTTGAATAGTAAGTTCTCCATTTTTGATGTCACCTTCAATACGTGCATCAGCGCGATCTTTCATATTATATTCTAGAAAATTGTAATTGAATAGGGCTTTAATGTTTGCGTTACCTTTAAAATTAATTTTAGCTTGATCTCCAGATAGGTTGAGTTCTAACTTTGTACTATCATCGGCATTGAGTTCTAGGTTTTTAACGTTTGCAGTCATATAAACCTCGGCATCGTTATCAACATTCAAAATTAAGTTTTCAAAGTTTAAAGCGGTTACACTTGTCAACTCGCCATCGTCTGTCACATGAATCTTATTAAGTTCGGGCCCATAAATGATTCTAAATTTCATTTCTTTTTTTGAACGAATTCTTGCAGTTGTATTTATCATTAATTTACCGTTCTCTATAACTGGTTGTAAATATTGGTGCAAGTTTGAATCTGTAGTGATTTCAATTTGTGTGGCAGCGCCTGGAACGATTTCTACCTCATAATCTGAATTTATTTCAAGAGATTCGAATATTTCAATCGGGCTAATTTCAGTTGTTACTTCACGATTACCTTTTACTTTTTCTAGATCTTGTCCTACACTTACTGTAGCCGTTATCATCACTAGTATTAGGAGTATATTTTTCATATAGTTCATATTATGATTCAAAAGTAAACAAAAACCGCTCCAATTAAATGAAGCGGTTCTCAAATACTATGTTACAATCACAAAACATAGTACAACAACGATTTTTCTTTTTCATTAAATCATTAGTCTTGGTATTGCCATTCGTTAACTTCTGGATCGTTTAAAGTCTTTGAAGTAACGCTATCCTTGACTACTTCATTATTTTGAGTTGTCACTTTTTTTTCTTCATTGATCACAGGACAGTCTATACAAATAGCTTTACCATTTTTCACTTGATAAGTTTTTTCATTATCGTACAAATCAAAGGCATCGTTACTGATACCATTGCGATAGCGGTGAATAAAATCATCATCCCAATTGAATATTGTGCCTTCTGGTAAGGCGATAATTGCATCTACTCGTTGCTGGTTAAGCCTTTTATTTTCGCGTAAAGCGAAATAATTATCAAGAGTTAACGTGCTATCGGTAAGCTCATATTTATAGATAATATTATTAGCATTTTCCTTGGCCTCGTCCATAGTTGATCCTGCCGCCTTGTAATTAAGGGTAATGCTCGCAACCGAGTCTGTTGTTGAGGTTACTGCTACACGTACATCACGCGATAGCACTTTTGGTCCTTCATCGTCATAAACAATTTTTACATTGTTTGCGTTGATGCGTACTTGATCGGTAAAGTCTGTTTCAATAACGTCAAGAAACAAGGTTTTTTGTGGTGCCACGGTAAACTTCTCTTGTTTAGCAATAGATGCTTTAATAGCTTGGCTACTAGCAATTTTAGTGGTTATGAACACCATTCCTATTACTGATGCTATCCAGATACCTGCAAGTGCAACCTTAGCGGTGGTACCTATACTGCGCAAGTTAGATACTAAAAGCTTAAGTCCTAAAATGGCTAATACTAATAGTGGGATTCCTACAAGAAAGAATACAGCAAGTGTTGCCCACCAAATATTAACATCGGCAGGAATACCTATGTCCAAAATATCGGCTGCTTGCATACCGTCTATAGAGATACTTCCTGCGGTTACTAGTGATATCAATAAAGCAATTATACCTATTGATGCTGCTAGAAAAATACATAGTCCAATCAATTTGACTATGGCCTTAAAGAATCCTTTAATAATTCTACCTAGAGCTCCAAAGAATTTTACGGTACCACGTTTACCTTTTTGACCTACCACACGGTAGCCGGCGTCGGTCTTTTCATCGGCTACTGTACTAAAATTTTCAAATGAATTTTGCTCTTCAATATTAGAAATGTTCACTTCTTTACCTTGCATGGTAAGTCGCTGCGCCGTAGTCACTGCATCAGGTACAAAGATCCACATAATTACGTATACAAGAACAATCCATCCTGCACTGAAAAAGGCAAGTAGTACCCATAAAATACGTACCCATATCGCATCTATGTTGAAGTAATAGGATAACCCAGAACTTACACCACCTATATAACCATTTTGCGTGTCTCTAAAAAGCTGTTTACTAGGTCCAGCAGATCTGTGTTTGCGTTTTGGATCTTCAAAGATTTCCTCATCAACTTCATAATCTTCTGGTTGTCCCATGATTTCAATCACGTCTTCTACATGATTGATAGAGATAACTTGTTGATCATTGGCTCTTTTTTCCATGAAAAGTTCTGCGATTCTAGATTCGATATCACGCATTATTTCATCGGCGCCACTGGTGCCACTAAAAGATCTTCTTACCGCGCTCAAATAGCGTTGTAAACGGTTGTAGGCGTCCTCATCTATATGAAAAAACAGCCCAGCAAGATTTATATTTATTGTTTTGTTCATGATTTCTTAGTTTTTGAGTTGGTAACCATATTTACAGCGTTTTTTAAGTCTTCCCAGGTACCGGTTAATTCTTCTAAAAATATTTTTCCTGTTTCAGTAAGTCCATAATACTTACGTGGTGGTCCACTTGTTGATTCTTCCCATCTATAAGATAGGAGACCAGCATTTTTAAGTCTGGTTAATAGTGGATAAATCGTTCCTTCAACTACCAGCATTTTTGCATCCTTAAGAGTTTCTAATATCTCTGCAACATAAGCATCGTCCTCTTTAAGGATAGAAAGAATGCAGTACTCAAGTACGCCCTTGCGCATTTGCGCTTTTGTGTTTTCTATCTTCATATAATTTTATTTTTTAATCTCTTCCTGCTCAATTTGAGTAGAAAGAAAATTAATGGTTAAAGGATACTGGTACAGTTCACCTTCTTGAGATTTAACTGCTGCTTTTATACTGCAAACTAGATCCAATATGGCTAGAAATAGAATTCCTGTACCACATATAATACCGCTAGATACTATAAGGTTAAAAGTTCCCATATTATTAAAAAACGGGAAATCATTACCGTCCATCGCTTCCCATAAGCTAGGACCACCAGATACAATGGAACCTATTATAACGCTACCACCTAAAAATGCAAGAGCAAATGTGTATAATGTCATGCTTAATTGAAAATTAATGGCCTGCTTACCATTAAAGTCTATAAAAGGAGACTTCTTTGAGTTTATCATCCAAAGTAGCATGGGCAGGATGAAATTGCCCAACGGAAATAGCCATTTGCCAAAGGTGAGTAAATGAATACCCGTGGCTATGTTCCTGTGGTTTTTCTCGATTGATTTTTCCATAGCATATTAATTTCTTATGCAAATATATATCTAAAAGATAGTATTATGCAATACAAAGTACCATATATTTTTTAATTGCACTGTGTTTTTTTAATGTACGCTTTCCCGAAAGCGCAATAAATACAAGCTCTTTCCTTACATTTGTGGGAAATGTTAAAATTATGATTACTCCTTCAAAAATTAATACGTTCACCTTTTTCAAGCTACCTAGTTGTTGGTGGACAGGAGTTAGGGTTAAAGAAATCGACAAGCAAAGTTGTGTAGTAGGAGTGAAGCACCGATGGTTTAATCAAAACCCTTTTAAGTCTATGTATTTTGCTGTTCAAGCCATGGCGGCCGAGCTTTCTACGGGTGCACTTGTTATGTCTTATATTCAAGAAAGCAACGCCAAAGTAAGTATGCTTGTGGCTAACAATAACGCAACTTTCACAAAAAAAGCCACAGGAAAAATTACTTTTACTTGTAACGATGGTTTAAAAATTAAAGAAGCAATTGAAAAAACGGTAGAAACTGGAGAAGGTCAAACCGTATGGATGCAAGCTCAAGGATTAAATGAAGATGGTGTGCAGGTGAGCTTATTTAATTTTGAATGGACTGTCAAAAGAAAATAGGTACTTTTCTTGGACTAATTTAAATCAGATACCTAAAAATTGAAAGCACGTATTCATAAACACACCCTAGAATTTAAAAGTCCTGCGGGAACTTCACGAGGTATTCTTAAAACCAAGGATACTTGGTTCTTAATTCTTGAAAATGAAAATAAAAAAGGAATAGGAGAGATTAATATGTTTCGTGGGTTGTCCTATGATGATAAACCTGGTTTTGAACAAAAATTAGAATGGTTGTGCGATCATATTCATTTAAAACCATCCATCATACTTGAGGAATTACTAGAATGGCCTGCTATTAGATTTGGTTATGAAACCGCATTAAAATCTTTTCAAAGTACAGACTGTTTTGAGTTGTTTCCTAGTGTTTTTACTCAAGGTGCAGATAGCATTTCTATTAATGGATTGATATGGATGGGTGACCAAGAGTTTATGCTAGACCAGTTAGAAGAAAAAATGCAAACTGGTTTCTCTTGTATTAAGTTGAAAATAGGTGCCATAGATTTTGAAAAAGAGCTACACTTATTACAAGTGATTAGATCACGTTTTTCTGCTAATGAGATGACAATCAGAGTAGATGCTAATGGAGCTTTTTCAATTGAAAACGCCATGGAAAAATTAAATCGATTGTCCGTGTATGACGTACATAGTATTGAACAACCTATAAAGCCTGGTCAATATGAATCAATGGCGCAACTTTGTCAAAATACGCCAGTTCCTATTGCCCTTGACGAGGAATTAATTGGGTTGCATACAACGGAAGAAAAGCAAAAATGTTTGGATTTAATAAGTCCTCAATTTATTATTTTAAAACCAGCTCTAGTTGGTGGATTTCAAAGTTGTCGCGAGTGGATCAATATAGCTGAAGAGCGAAATATTGACTGGTGGATGACCAGCGCCCTAGAATCTAACGTAGGTTTGAATGCTATTGCACAGTTTACATATACTTTAGGTGTAACAATGCCGCAAGGTTTAGGTACTGGTGGACTTTTTACAAATAATATTGATGCACCTTTGGAAATTAAAAAAGGAGAATTATGGTGTAACAATACAACAAATTGGAACACCAACTATTTAAATTTATAAAATGTATATAGAACAAGGTTACAAAGGAAAGTTAGGCATTTGGAATGCTTTTATTCTACCAGTAGGTTTTATTTTATTAATGACTTTCAACTATTTTGCTACCAAAGCATTTTTAGATGAATCTGGTGAGTCTACTAGCGAGATTATGCAAACTATGATTGATCAAATGGGTACATTACCATTTTTGGCCATCAACTTAATGGTTTTTGTAATCGGATTGATTATTGTCTTTATTTGGGTAAAGTTCATCAATGGTCAATCTTTGACCAGTTTTACCACTTCTCGTTCAAAGATTGATTGGAAACGCATATTTACCATGTTCTTTATTTGGGCTGTTTTTCAAGGTGGAATGATTTTTATGACAGCTCTCAATGCTCCAGAAGATTATGTCTATAACCTTCAATGGGATAAGTTTATTCCTCTTGTGATTTTGTCGTTATTAATGTTTCCATTTCAAACTAGTTTTGAGGAATATTTATTTAGAGGTCAATTGTTACAGGGATTAGGTATAGCTACTAAGAGTCGTGCTATATCGTGGATTGTTACTTCGGTATTATTTGGATTAATGCATGCCGCAAATCCTGAAGTAGAAACATTAGGACCAGTTGTTATGGTTTTTTATATAGGTACAGGTCTACTCTTAGGAGCGATGACTTTGCTCGATGAAGGGTTAGAGCTGGCACTAGGTTTTCACGCGGCCAATAATATCACAGCCGCATTGCTCATGACAAGTACATGGACAGCCATACAAACCGATTCTGTATTTATAGATATGTCCGAACCTACTTTCGCGTGGACAGATACCTTGTCTATTTTTATTGGATACCCTATTTTATTAATTATATTAGGTAAGATTTACAACTGGAAAAATTGGAAAGAAAAACTATTCGGTCGCGTACTGGATAGAAAAGAATTTTTTGAAAAAGAAGGCACAAATGATCCCCAAAGTACACCCGAGTTTTAAATTAAATGGTCGCTCATTAGATCACGAAGGTCTAATGATAGTTGCCTATAGCTATGTGAAGGAAGGTGACGCCTGGGAAAAAGAGGTGGGAGACTTTTTACTTAACTGGCTGGATGATTTTGAAGTTCTCACGGTTAATACCAGTGGTTCTACTGGACAACCAAAATCTCTTAAAATTAATAAACAATTCTTTTTAAACAGTGCAGCTATAACTGCTAATTATTTTGATCTTATACCAGGAAAACAAGTGTTGTGTTGCCTGCCATTACAATACATTGCTGGTAAAATGATGTTTATAAGAGCAATTCAACATGGCTGGCATTTGGATTGTGTTGAGCCTACAAGTCAGCCCTTAAAAAAGGCTGAGAAGCGCTATGATTTTACGGCAATGACTCCTTTTCAATTGTCACAGTCATTGGACAATATTCATAAAAGTCGTGTCACGTTATTAGGCGGTAGTCCGGTAACTGCAACCCTTGTGGGGCAACTACAAGGCAAGCACAGTAGGGTTTATCAATCTTACGGTATGACCGAAACATGCAGCCACGTCGCGATTAGACAATTGTACCCACATTATGAAGCTTGCTATACAGCAGTAGGTAAAACTACCTTTTCATTAAGTAAGGATCAAACACTGGTAATAGATGCTCCACAAGTATCACCTGATTTACTTACTACCAATGATCTTGTTTTATTGCATAATGAGCAGAAATTTGAATTGCTAGGCAGACTAGATGACGTTATTAATTCGGGTGGTGTAAAGTTACATCCATCAAAAATTGAGGATAAATTATCCAGTCAAATCTCAAACCGTTTTTTCATAGGTAGTTTACCCGATAATGACCTTGGTGAACAGGTAGTATTAATTGTAGAAAGCGAATCTTCTTTTGATATTGATTTTAACGATTTAGATAAGTTTGAAATTCCTAGGGCTATTTACTTTTTGCCGACTTTAGTTGAAACTAATACCGGTAAAATCCAAAAAAAGAAATCAATAGAACAGGCACTTCTGCATGCATCCTAACAATATTCATCAAGAAGATTATCCCTTTAATGAACTAATTAAAGCTCATCCACCTTTATACAAGTTTACAGTCCAGTTTCAGGATAAACCATCTATAAACTTTAATGATCCTTTAGCTTTAAAGGCTCTAAACAATGCTTTGTTAGTACACTATTATGGTATAACACCTATCGAATATCCTCATGGATATTTGCTAGCACCAGTTCCTAGTCGTGTAGACTATATACATCACATCGCAGATGAGGTTAAAGCAGGAGCAAAGGGACTTGATATAGGTTGTGGAGCTACAGCCATTTATAGTTTATTGGGAGCAAGTTGCTACAATTTTATTATGATTGGATCAGAGGTTAGTGAGAAAAGTTACGCTTTCGCGAAAGCGAATACCAAAACAGTCCCTTCAATAGATATAAGACTACAATCCGATCGAGGAAGTATCTTCAAAAATATTATTCATAAAGGAGAGTATTTAGATTTCACGATTTGTAATCCACCATTTTTCAGTAGTGAGCAGGAAGCCATGAAAGCCTTTCAACGAAAAGCTAAAAATTTAGGAGGCGATAGAAAACACAACTTCTCGGGAACCGCCGATGAGTTATGGTGTAACGGAGGTGAAGCACTCTTTATAAAAAGGATGATCAAGGAATCGATTGATTATAAAACTCAGGTAGGTTTGTTCTCAACCTTAGTATCTCAAAAAGGACATATAGCTAGGCTTGAAAAACTTTTGACAAAAAAACAAGCAAATCACTACGTGAAAAGTTCAAAAATAGGTTCCAAGGTTGTTCATTATTTGTTTTGGAAATTTCGTTGATTCTTTTAGGAACTTTTCTATATATACCTAGTCATTTAATTAACCAATCAAATATCCATTGAATCTATAATCAAACTAACTTTGTTGTATTACAATAAGATTATGTTTGGTTTATTCAAAAAGAAGACAGAAAAGGAGAAGCTTCAACAGGAATATGCACGATTGATGAAAGAATACCATAAACTATCTACTACAAATCGTGCGGCTAGCGATGCCGCTTTCAAAAAGGCAGATGATATCGCTAGAAAATTAGATGCATTGAAGTAATCATGGAAGCTGCATCTACCACTCTTGTTCCCTTAGAAATAAGAGCACTATTACCGTTTAGGATACACAAAGCTTCAAAACTTTCTGGTGGAGATATAAATGAGGTCATGCTCATTGATCAAGGGGCTATTCAATATGTTTTAAAGTATAATGATAAGATTCAATCTCCTAAAATGCTCAAGCGGGAAAATGATGGTTTACAACTGCTTAGAAAGTCAGGTACAATAAGAGTTCCCTTAGTTATCGCTCAAGGCGAGAGTGCTACATATCAATATCTACTATTAGAATATATTACTCCAGATGCTCTAAATAAAAAGGATGAATCAAACCTTGCGATACAATTAGCTGCTTTGCACGATTGCACTGATGAGTTATTTGGATTAGAAGAGGATAATTATATAGGAAGCCTGCCTCAATATAATTTACAAACTGAAAGCGGTACACAATTCTTTTTACACCAGCGATTGGTCCCGCAATTCGAACTAGCTGTGAGTAATGGTTTTGAATTAAAAGGGATAGAAGGATTGTTTAAAAAAATGGAACGTCTAATCCCATCGCAAAAACCTGCTCTTATTCACGGCGATTTATGGAACGGTAATGTGATTTTTACTTCAAATGGACAGCCGGTTTTAATTGATCCTGCTGCTCATTTTGGCCATGCAGAAATGGATATTGCTATGATGAAACTTTTTGGTGGATTTTCTGATAAGTTCTACTGGATGTATCATGAGGTGCGTACGCCTTTACCAGGTTGGGAGGAGAGAGTACCATTATATCAATTGTATTATCTACTGGTTCATCTAAACTTATTTGGTACTGGTTATTTAAACCAAGTACAACAGTGTATAAATAAGTATGTTTAAATAGGAGTTTAGACTAGCCCTGCAGTTTCTTTGCTATTACATCGGTCGCTTGATCAAGCATTTTGTATACATTTTCAAAACCTTGTTGACCACCGTAATAAGGATCTGGTACGTCAAGTCCTTCTCCTGGAAAAAGCTCATCAAGGATTTTGACAACTTTATTGGCATGTTCTGGAGTAGGAGCAAGAGCGGTGACATCACGAAAGTTTGAATCATCCATCACATAGATATAATCAAACCTATCAAAATCGTCAACAGTAAGTTTTCTACATTTTTGATTAGTAATGTCCAGTCCGTTTTTTCTAGCTACCTCAATTGATCTATTGTCAGGTTGTTCTCCCACATGACCGCCGTAGGTACCAGCGCTATCCACTTCAAATTTTGTAAAGTTTAATTTTGACCTCATGATTCCTTCTGCAAGAGGTGAGCGACAAATGTTGCCCAAACAAACCATTAATATGCGCTGTTTATCTGACATGTTAGTCTGCTAGCTTTTTTTGTAAGTCTTGCACATATTTATTGAACTGCTTGTCAGTAGATGCTAAGTTTTCAACGGTTTTACAAGCATGTAATACCGTAGCATGATCTCTTTTCCCTATTTGAGAACCTATACTAGCTAGAGAAGCTTTGGTCATTTTTTTGGCAAAATACATAGCTAGTTGTCTTGCCTGAACAATGTGTCTCTTACGGGTTTTTGATTGAAGTGTATCTATATCCATCTGAAAGTAATCACTTACTACTTTTTGGATTTGATCAATTGATACTTCTCTCTTAGTATTCTTAACGTAATTCTCAACAATTTTACGAGCTAGGTCGATGGTGATATCCTTACGGTTAAAAGAAGAATGTGCAATTAAAGAAATTATTGCTCCTTCTAATTCTCTAATATTAGTTTTTATATTTTCCGCTAGATAATGAACGATATTATCATCCATTTCTACACCATCTCTGTATAATTTGTTTTGGATTATGGAAACTCTCGTTTCATAATCGGGATGATTAAGCTCTGCACTAAGTCCCCATTTAAAACGGGAAAGTAAACGTTGTTCAATATCCTGCATATCAACAGGCTTCTTATCACTTGTAAGAATTACTTGTTTACCGTTTTGATGCAAATGATTGAAAATATGGAAGAAAACATCTTGAGTACCAGCCTTTCCAGAGAAAAATTGGATATCGTCTACAATAAGAACATCTATAAGTTGATAGAAATGAATAAAATCATTTCTTGTATTCTTACGTATAGATTCAGTGTACTGTTGTATGAATCTTTCTGCGCTTATATAGAGTACGGTTTTATCTGGGTAGTTTTCCTTAATACCTACACCTATAGCATGTGCCAAGTGAGTTTTACCCAATCCTACTCCTCCAAAAATTAATAACGGATTAAAACTAGTTCCTCCAGGTTTGTTAGCTACAGCCATACCTGCGTTACGAGCCAGTCTATTTGATTCTCCTTCAAGAAAGCTATCAAAGTTATAAGAAGGGTTAAGTTGGGATTCAACTTGAACATTTCTTATTCCAGGAATAATAAATGGATTTTTAAGTTCTGGGCTTTTAGTTTTGACTGGAGCATCTACATTTTGAGAGTCGGTAAAGTTGCGCTTACTACTAGGTATTTTTTCGGTAAAAGCTTCCATTCCTTTTGCAGGGTTCTCCATGCGTATCGCATAGATTAATTTTGCATCGGATCCTAATTCTTTAGTAAGAGCAGTTTTAAGTAAGTCTATATAATGTTCTTCTAACCATTCATAGAAAAAACGACTAGGTACCTGAAGGTGTAAAGCATTATCAGTTAATTTTACAGGCTTAATGGGCTGGAACCAAGTTTTAAAAGCCTCGGGCGCAATATTGTCCTGAATAAAAAGTAGACAATTGTCCCAAACCGATTCTGCTGTCAGTGTCATAAAAGTCGTATTTTTATAGTTAAAATTGATGCGAACTTGGGATGAATAAAGGTTGGTATATTTCAGTCCCTAA